>NZ_CP150204.1:212500-3921912 GCF_037969735.1 Solibacillus sp. FSL W8-0372
CACACTGCCAAGAAAAGCCTCTATCGAGGTGAGAGGTGCCCGTACCGCAAACCGACACAGGTAGTCGAGGAGAGAATCCTAAGGTGTGCGAGAGAACTCTCGTTAAGGAACTCGGCAAAATGACCCCGTAACTTCGGGAGAAGGGGTGCTTCTTTGGGTGCATAGCCTAGAGAAGCCGCAGTGAATAGGCCCAGGCGACTGTTTAGCAAAAACACAGGTCTCTGCAAAACCGTAAGGTGACGTATAGGGGCTGACGCCTGCCCGGTGCTGGAAGGTTAAGAGGAGCGGTTAGCGCAAGCGAAGCTGTGAATTGAAGCCCCAGTAAACGGCGGCCGTAACTATAACGGTCCTAAGGTAGCGAAATTCCTTGTCGGGTAAGTTCCGACCCGCACGAAAGGCGTAACGATCTGGGCACTGTCTCAACGAGAGACTCGGTGAAATTATAGTACCTGTGAAGATGCAGGTTACCCGCGACAGGACGGAAAGACCCCGTGGAGCTTTACTGTAGCCTGATATTGAATTTTGGTACAACTTGTACAGGATAGGTAGGAGCCAGAGATCCCGGAGCGCCAGCTTCGGAGGAGGCGTCGGTGGGATACTACCCTGGTTGTATTGAACTTCTAACCCATGCCCCTTAGCGGGGTAGGAGACAGTGTCAGGCGGACAGTTTGACTGGGGCGGTCGCCTCCTAAAGAGTAACGGAGGCGCCCAAAGGTTCCCTCAGAATGGTTGGAAATCATTCGAAGAGTGTAAAGGCATAAGGGAGCTTGACTGCGAGACCTACAAGTCGAGCAGGGTCGAAAGACGGGCTTAGTGATCCGGTGGTTCCGCATGGAAGGGCCATCGCTCAACGGATAAAAGCTACCCCGGGGATAACAGGCTTATCTCCCCCAAGAGTCCACATCGACGGGGAGGTTTGGCACCTCGATGTCGGCTCATCGCATCCTGGGGCTGTAGTCGGTCCCAAGGGTTGGGCTGTTCGCCCATTAAAGCGGTACGCGAGCTGGGTTCAGAACGTCGTGAGACAGTTCGGTCCCTATCCGTCGTGGGCGTAGGAAATTTGAGAGGAGCTGTCCTTAGTACGAGAGGACCGGGATGGACACACCGCTGGTGTACCAGTTGTCTTGCCAAAGGCATCGCTGGGTAGCTATGTGTGGACGGGATAAGTGCTGAAAGCATCTAAGCATGAAGCCCCCCTCAAGATGAGATTTCCCATTACGCAAGTAAGTAAGACCCCTGAAAGACGATCAGGTAGATAGGTTCGAGGTGGAAGTGCGGTGACGCATGTAGCTGACGAATACTAATCGGTCGAGGACTTAACCACATTTTATTGCACAATTCAATGAAACGTTTATCCAGTTTTGAAAGAATGATTCTTTCTACAGGTTTCGTAAGAAGCCTTATAGTGAAGTGATGATGGCAAAGAGGTCACACCCGTTCCCATACCGAACACGGAAGTTAAGCTCTTTAGCGCCGATGGTAGTTGGGGGCTTCCCCCTGTGAGAGTAGGACGTCGCTTCGCTAGAATAAAATGGAGGATTAGCTCAGCTGGGAGAGCATCTGCCTTACAAGCAGAGGGTCGGCGGTTCGAGCCCGTCATCCTCCACCATTTCTAAATGCCGGTGTAGCTCAGTTGGTAGAGCAACTGACTTGTAATCAGTAGGTCGAGGGTTCGACTCCTTTCGCCGGCACCATTTAGAGAGCCATTAGCTCAGTTGGTAGAGCATCTGACTTTTAATCAGAGGGTCGAAGGTTCGAGTCCTTCATGGCTCACCAGTTTTTAAATAAATTACATATACTGTCAGAATTAAAATATCTTATGCATTTTGCGGAAGTAGTTCAGTGGTAGAACACCACCTTGCCAAGGTGGGGGTCGCGAGTTCGAACCTCGTCTTCCGCTCCAAAAATGCCGGGGTGGCGGAACTGGCAGACGCACAGGACTTAAAATCCTGCGGTGAGTGATCACCGTGCCGGTTCGATTCCGGCCCTCGGCACCATCTCTATTTTTTAATAAAGTAAATAATGCGCGCCCGTAGCTCAATTGGATAGAGCGTCTGACTACGGATCAGAAGGTTGTGGGTTCGACTCCTGCCGGGCGCGCCATATATATTATTTAATGACATATTCGGAATGTAGCTCAGCTTGGTAGAGCACTTGGTTTGGGACCAAGGGGTCGTAGGTTCGAATCCTGTCATTCCGACCATTCTTATGGGGCCTTAGCTCAGCTGGGAGAGCGCCTGCCTTGCACGCAGGAGGTCAGCGGTTCGATCCCGCTAGGCTCCACCATTTATTTTTATAATTTTCCTTTGGAGGTATACCCAAGTCTGGCTGAAGGGATCGGTCTTGAAAACCGACAGGCGGGTAACACCGCGCGGGGGTTCGAATCCCTCTACCTCCTCCATTTTAATATTTTTTTACTTAATGATGTTGGTCCCGTGGTGTAGCGGTTAACATGCCTGCCTGTCACGCAGGAGATCGCCGGTTCGATCCCGGTCGGGACCGCCATTTTTTTTTATGGGTTTGTAGCTCAGTTGGTAGAGCATTAGATTGAAGCTCTAAGTGTCGGCGGTTCGATTCCGTCCAAACCCACCATACTATGGGCCTATAGCTCAGCTGGTTAGAGCGCACGCCTGATAAGCGTGAGGTCGATGGTTCGAGTCCATTTAGGCCCACCATAGTATTATTCCGAAGTAGCTCAGTTGGTAGAGCATCCGGCTGTTAACCGGCAGGTCGCAGGTTCGAGTCCTGCCTTCGGAGCCATAGGCCCGTTGGTCAAGTGGTTAAGACACCGCCCTTTCACGGCGGTAACACGGGTTCGAATCCCGTACGGGTCATATATGCACGATAAAAACACATTGCAATTTTGCAATGTGTTTTTTGCATTCATAAAAAGGATAGGTTTTCAAGTAGTGTAAAAATGCGTTTATACTATAGAATGGATTTATATTTTAAAAGAAATTTCATTATAAAAAGCACAAAATAGACGGGAAAATTGCGCTTAATCCAAATTGGACGTAAAAAACAGCCTAAATAAACGGAGGATTTCGGTTTACCCAAATAAAAAACCTTGTATAACAGCAAAAATCGCCTTTATTTCTTCCTCAAATGAGATCCATTCTAGAAATAACCGGAAATTTTTCTCTTATTTAGCTTTTAACAAACCTGATAGAAACAGCGGGCACTAATAAGTTACTAACACATTTAAGTAGGGAGAAGATACATATGGATGGAATTATAGAAGCTAGTGGAAAAACAGTATATCCCATTATATTTCCAGTGAATTATAGTAGTTTGGGTAGCATTAACTGTTATATATATCAGAATAGAAACGAATATACACTCATAGATGCAGGCATTAAAGGGGAAGAATTTGAACAGTTTTTTTACCAGAAATTAAGTGACTATAGGATTGAAATGAAACAAATTAAACGGATTATACTTACTCATTTTCATGAAGACCATACAGGACTGGTTAATAAGCTTACAAAGGAATACTCGATTCCTATATATGCCAGTCAAATTGCCATTACACGTTTAAAATGTGAAGGAGAATATTTACAGCAGAAGCTTACTTTTTACCAAGAATTATATAAACAGTATGGGGTAACGGATTTTGCAGTTGAACGGTTGACTAAAATGGAAAACACCCTTCGCAATAAAGAAAAAGTAATTTTGCAGTCAGCTATTCTTCAACTAGAAGAGGGACAGCAAATTGGAGGGCTGCACGTAATAGCTGTTCCAGGGCATTCACCTGATTCTATTGGGTTATTGGATAAAGAAAACGGTTGGCTATTTGCGGGGGATTTCTTATTGGCTTCCGGGATGACAAATGCGTTAATTGATCATGACGAAGCAGGAATTATAATAAATCCGTTAATGCAATATATTGAATCAATTGAAAAAGTAAGGCACTCTTCTATTCAGTATGTTTTTGCTGGGCACGAAGCCGTTTTTCAAAATTTAGATGATGTCATTGAGAAGAGTTTAAGTAAGACGGAATATAAACTGCAAAAGCTCGTAAAGAAAATAAGTGAAGGTCATCAAACGGCACAGGCTATTGGGGAAGCAATTTACGGTCCCCGTTTTGCAAAGCACTTTATCTTTATTATCTCTGAAGTAATAGGCTTAACATTGCTTGCACAGGAGCGTGGAATAATTGAACGTCATTGGCAAGAGGAGCAATGGATTTTTCAATTAAAGAATGATTGATACTAAATGGGAGCGCCAGAAAGGAATTTCAGGCTGCTCCCATTTTATTTTTCCATTGTAAGAGTGCCGTTATAATCTGTACCTCGTTCACGACCTGCTTCACAATAAAACTCTGTTGTTTTAATGGAGTTATTCAATCCGAGTTCAAATTCAATAACGCACCGTTCTCCCTCACCTGTTTTGGTCATTCTTGCTTTCGTTTCAGATGTGAGAGTTGCCGTACCTTCAATCGTTCCAGAGGACCAGCCATTAAATGTATAGTAGGTTACGTTAAAATTCTCCTTCGTACTATTTGAAATTGTGAGCACACGTCCTAGGGAATTTAAATCACCTTTTCCATACGTATAAAAGTACGTATATTCTCCATCCCACGTTTTCTTCGGTTTTTTATTTGTTACAGGAGACCAGTTTCGTCCACTTTGTAACGAACGGTCGAGCATGTCCCTTGCTTCATTAGCCATTTTATAGAGGGGAGTTGACCCTATATTAGCATAGCGCTCTTCTGCTAATTGTGAACGATAAAAAAAGTTTTTACTTTGCATTTTGTAGAATAGGGAAACGAGTTGAGCACGTGTTAAATTATTCGATGCTCCGAAAAAACGTTGCAAGTTGATTTGTTCATACTTGGGGTTTTGCCCATTCGAAATATCATGGTTGAGCAGAAATTGTATAGAATTATTTAATGTTGTTTGGCCATCTGCTACATAAGCAATTGCCTGTGCAACAGTTCCACGCTTTACTGCAGCACCTCGAATAATATTTTGGAAATAACCATTTAACGGTACCCCATAGGCAGCAAGTGTATTGTAATTTCCATCAGACGGAATTTCGTTAGGCGTATATTTTTGAAGCTCATCTGACACGGGCTCTAAATCAAAATAACTAACTAAAATACTTGCAAACTGCTGCTCAGTGACAGGCTGATTTGGACGGAAGGTACCGTTTGCATAGCCGTTTACTATATTAAAGTCATACGCCCATTTAATTGCATCATACGCGTAATGGTCAGTTGGAACATCTTTAAACACTTGCTTTGCTTCAGTTTGTGATGGGAACGCAAAGCAAATAATAATCCCAGCCATCAAAAAAAATGCATTTAAAAAAAGCTTCATAAAAGGTACCCTCCTTAGAAATTGGATTAATTTGACTGTAGCATGTCTCTTCAGTTCGTGCAAATTGATAAATTATGAAAAAGGTATGGCATGACTATTTATGGAATCTAGCTACACAATAGTAAATATCCTATATTTTATGATATGTTACCTATTTTTGTTCTAAAATATGGTATATGAACCGATATAAAAAGTAATAGATTTTTATACATAAATAGAGGCGAGAAGGAGAAGTGTCATATATGAAATCGAAAAAAATACTAGCAGCGTTGGTTGCCATTCCAGCGAGTGTTGTTGTGGCAGGGGAAGTACAAGCGGAAGAAGTAACGATTACACAAACGTTTGACATACAAAATATTTTTACTGGTAGCTCAGCTACTTTAACTCAGTCAAGTACCGAATTATTCTTAATCAATAATGAAGAAGATTTAAAAAAACAAATTCTTATTGAAATGTCTAAATTTAATAAAGGTTTTACAGTAATGTATACAGGTCAAGAAATTACATCATATAAAATTTCAATAGAGCAGGTAATGGCGGAGTTGACGGACAGTTTAAATACTCAAAAAACTGTGACTACAACATCCAATGATACAGCGACATTTGATGTAACAGAAATATATGGTCTCTTTAATAATATGCAAGTGAAAGCGACCGAAACGAAGGCAGATGATGTAATAACTTCTGTTAAATTAGAGTTCTCTTTAAACTATTACGATACTATTACAAATAATCTACCAAAGAATCTGAATGCTGCAAAAGCTAAATATGATGATATTAAAACGAAGGTAGAGGCAACATCAAATGACGTTGCTAAAATTAAAATTATTCATGATTACGTAGTCCATAATACAAATTATGTAGAGGGAAATCATCATTTAATTCCGACAAGCGGTTTATCTTCCCATGCATATGCTTTATGGATGTACACGTTATTAAAGCAGGTGCCTTCCATTGATGTTAAGTATGTATATGGAATTGTAAATGGTGAATACCGTTCATGGAATGTGGTGAAAATCGGTACCCAATGGTATCACCTAGATGCAGGAAGTAACGATACAGCAATAAAAAGTGACAAGCTTATTCAATATCGCTATTTTTTAACATACACACCCAATGAGCGTCGTATTGCAAATGGAGCAGACGGGTTAACAATTGCGTCTAATACATACAATCACTTCAAAACAATTGATAACCAAGCACAATCAAGTACACATATTTATTATCCTAATGCGCATGCATCTGGTGAAATTTATCAATTAGATTTAGCTTCACTTACAGCAACGCCATTAGCTATTGATCGGATAGATGCTACAACAGGGACAGGTCGCATCGTATATTACGAGCAAACTTCTGGTGATTCTGCAAATATTGAAACTGTAGGAAAATACCTTTACTTTATAAATGATAGTCAAGGAAAGTATCTATATCGTTATGATCTTGGTTCATCAAAAGAACCTGAATTAGTGTTGAAGGAACAGTTGCAGTCGATTAAGTTAGGCACAAATATTTTAACTTATACCCCAGTAGAGGGCACTCCTGGCTTCTTACCATTGGCACGTATGAATGATTTAAACGAAGAGAAAGCCAATAAAGTTATTAATGAAATTCAAAAATTGGTAGATACAGCAAATCAAACAACACCTTCGTTTAAAAATGCTGTAATGGTTGCCCGCCAACATTATATGGAGTTAACAAAAACACAGCAATCATTAGTATCAAATTACATGGAATTGAAAAAAATTGAGGAAGTTATAGCTGGTGATGTAAGTACTTCTGCTATTGTAAATATTATTAATGCTTTGGATGAAATGGATGCAGATTACGTAAAAGACGTGGATGATGCCTTAAGTGCATATAACAGACTTGATAATAAAACGGCTGTTTATAACTACCCTATACTGCAAGAGGCAGTGAAAAAAGTAGAGGCGGCCCGTCAACTGAAAAAAGACTTAGATGAGAAAGTGGAAAGCGTCAAAAATGGAGATCCTTTTGAACAAATTCCGGATTTTATTGTATTTGTTGAGGATTTTTTAAAGAAATATAATAGTTATTTGCCGTCGATTCGTAATGAAATCGGATTAGGCGATATTGAAACGTACCGTCAACGCACAGAGGAACTTCGTCGAGAAGCACAGGATTTCATTCATGCAGTAAAAATAATAGATGAAAGTGCCACAGACTTTCTAACAAGTATGAAGGATATTCAAATCCAGTACGATGAGCTTTTAATCAGTCAAAAACACCTCATGAGCAGCGCAGATGGAAATATAGTTAGAGATAAATTAGCTTTA
This sequence comes from Solibacillus sp. FSL W8-0372, assembly GCF_037969735.1. Lineage (NCBI taxonomy): Bacteria > Bacillati > Bacillota > Bacilli > Caryophanales > Caryophanaceae > Solibacillus > Solibacillus sp. FSL W8-0372. The sequence goes on from NZ_CP150204.1 coordinate 220,116, forward strand.
ATGCAATCTATGAATAATCAAATCGAGCGCTTTAATCAATTAATGGATGATCTTACGACTTCCGAGCCGGTAACTGAAGATTTGGTTAAAAAGGTACGAGAAGCACAAAAAATCTATGATGAAATGAAGCAATCTCAAAAAGCCGTTATTTCAGTAGAAAATATAAATAAATTAACAACGCTTATAAACCGTTTAAACGGGCTTTCTGAAGACGCAACATTAAAATCATTAATATCGTCAATAACAAATCTTGACCTTGCTAATATGGGTTCATTAGACAGTTTGATCAGTCAAATAACTTCTGCAGATTCAGTTAGTGTAGTGGCTACACAATTAAATATTACAGTTGAACAAGTACTTGCTTTATTATCGGCAGAGGTTAGAGAGAAATTATTTGAATACCGTAAATTAAAAGATTTAGCTACAACGCTCGGTCAACCACTATTAAAGGAGATGGCAGATCTTCATAACGAATCTATGACGGTAGCTATTCAAGAAATAAGACAACGATATACGGAATTACTAGAATTAGATATCCGAATTGAGAAGTTCTTTACCGAACAACTAAAAAATTTAGTTGAACAAGAAGCACGAATAATGGAAGAGGGGTATGCTGCAGATGCCCAGACAGTTATTAATAAAATTAATGAATTAACTGAACAGTCTTCCTATATGGAAGTGCAAGCTGTTTATCAGGATTATCAAGCACTGACAGCAGAGGCTAAGAACCTTGTAAATAACAAAGAAGCCTTAATTGCTTTATGGGAAAAGGTATCAAAAGACGAAGCAGCTTTCCAAAAAGCCATTGATGATGTGAACAAAGCAATTGAAGCTTTAAATAGCCAATCCACTAAAGATGACATTGAAAAGGTTCGGGAAGCTTATAATCATCTTTCACAGGAGCAACAAAGCAAAATTAATAATTACGGCAAGCTTGATATCCTTTTATCCACTTTAGAGGATTTAGAAGTAGAACTTACAAACAAAGCCGCCGCCGAAAAAGTAATTGAAATGATTCAGGTTCTAAATAATGAATCGACTTCTGCAGAGATTAAAGCTGCCCGGGCTGCTTACGAAGCGTTAACTGAAGAAGCTAAGAAGTTAGTATATGAGCTTATTTTACAAAACTTAGTTTATTTCGAGTCCTTACTTGCAACCCAAACAGAACAAGCCGAAAAAGAAGCAAAAACTGTAATGGACCGCATCAACCGTATCGACAAATCAAAATATACAGAAGCACAAATTAAAAGTATTCGTATGGCGTACAATGCGCTAAGTGATCTTGCAAAGTCACTTGTCACAAACTTGCATATATTAATCGATGCAGAAAACTATGTAATTTATCAAAATACAGTTGTGAAGCAGGCTAAGCTGGATGCCAATGCGTTTGATTTACATATGGATACAGTTACTCGCAACTCGTCGACGGCGGAAATTGCAAAGGCGCGTTCGCTTTATAATAATTTATCTGCAGAGGCGAAAAGACATGTCACAACGCTAGAAAAACTTGTACGCCTTGAAACGATGTGGAATGACCCGCAATATATTGAACTTGTATACACATATTATCCAGATTATGTGAATGCAGTTAAGCCAGGTGCGATTGTGGTCGAAAAGCCAAAACATGACCCACTCTACATTCCGGATGATTCGACACAAATACCAAGTTCCGTTGCAACGTCGGTTCCAAAGACGGCGAGTTGGTCACAATATGAGACAATGACATATCAAAATGGGCGCTATACAACGCAAATTACATCAACACAAGTGAAAAATATAGCTGATCGCAATATGCGCTTAAAAGCTGGGGATGTTGATATCGTTATACCGACATCTGAAATTCAATCTGCTACTGCGGCAATGGGGGTAGCTTTAAATATTGTAAATAACCAATTAAACATTCAATTTACAGAAGGCAATAACGTAAAAAACTTCTCCAGCTATGTAGAAATTCATGTTCCGATGAGTACATTAAAGGGGAATACGTCTCAAATTATTGAGCGCGTTACAACAACTGGTTCATCTCCTGCATCATTTAAAGTGGATGGCTCAAACTTTATCATTCGTACAACGTCAGGCGGCACTTTTAAGGTGACTACAGGTGATATTCGTTACACAGACATTCAAAACAATACCCAAGGAAATGCAATTCGTGAATTGGCCAAGCGCGGTATTACATTCAATACGACAAACCGTCTTGTACAAAGCTACAAACAAGTAAACAAACTGGATGTTATGACAATGATTGCTTCAGCAATAGACTTATCGAGTAACTCAAAATCAAAATATATGGATTTAGAAAATGCACAGCACTTAAAACATGCACAAGGCTTATTAGAGGCAGGAATCATGAGCGGAGCAACCTCTTCACGCTTTAGCCCAACTGCGACGGTAACAAAGCAGGAAGCTGCAATAATCATCGCAAACATGTACCGCTATTTAAATCAAGATTTATCAAAGGTGTATAATGAACTAACATCAAACTATCGTGATATAGCAAACTTAACATTGGAAGCACGTCAAAGCATTGCTATTTTAGAGCTGTTCGGTGTAGTGGATGGAACGGGTGCATTCAATCCAACGCAAACACTTTCACGCGGTGAATTTGCCGAGCTATTTTATAAAGCATTAAGCGCGATTGATTACTTATAAAAAAGAAACGTCTCTAATTTATTCAGTTAAATTAGGGACGTTTTTTATAGGAGTTTAATTGCGTCTTGACCTATCTTCATAAAAATAAGCTATAATAAAATACTAAAGTAACTAGACGCAGAAGGAGTGCTCTCATGGTCTATTTATCAATGATTTTCTTCAAGATTGTGGCACCTATTTTAGTATTGCTCGTTATCGGCGCTATCTTACAGCGCAAATTTCAATTTAACTTAAAGGCATTATCGCACCTTATTACATATTGCTTCATGCCCGCAGCAGTTTTTATCAATATATATGAAACTTCTATTGAAATGAGTGTCCTCGGGCAAATTACGATTTTTATTATTTTATTTATAGGTTCACAAATGCTGCTTAGTCAGCTACTGGCAAAGCTATTAAAACTTGATAAAAAGGAGTCAGCTGTTTTCAAAAACAGTGTGGTTCTTATTAACTCAGGCAACTACGGTATTCCGGTTGCCCAGATGATTTTTGCGACACAGCCAATCGGTGTAGCAATACAAGTTATTCTTGTTATTTTTCAAAATATGACGACGTACACTTACGGACTGTATAATCTAATCTCTTCCACGAAGTCAGGCTTGGCAATTGTACGGGACTTTTTGAAAATGCCCATAGTACATGCACTTATACTAGGTGCTGCATTGAATTATTTTAGTGTACCAATCCCAGAGACGTTTAGCATCCCGCTCGAACATATTGCAGACGGCTTTGTAGCAGTGGCCCTCATCACACTAGGTGCACAGCTTTCGACGATTGAAATGCGTACAATGTTCAATAAAACAATTTTTGTCAGCTGCTTTACAAGGTTGGTCATCGGTCCAGCCGTAGCATTGCTCATTATTTTTACATTAGGCTTAGACGGTGTTGTTGCACAGTCACTCTTTATCGCCAGTGCATTTCCGACATCCCGAAACAGTTCCAGCTTAGCACTGGAGTATGATATTGAATCGGCAACAGCGGCGCAGACAGTTTTATTTTCAACCATTATTAGCTGTTTAACGGTAACCGTTGTTATTTATATATCAACAATTTTATTTGTATAACATTGTCCATGGAAAGAGATTTCTTTTCATGGATTTTTTTATGCGTTGTGCAAGGGATGGATGTTCTAAAATATGGCCTGAATGTTCTAATAAAATGAAAGAAGTGCTAATAAAATTGGAACTTTCTAATATATCATTCAAGTCTTCTAAAATGAATGCCTTAGGTGCTAATATCCCCGTCGGAAGTGCTAAAATCACCCTCAAAGCTTCTAATAAATCAAAAAAACTTCTAATAACTAAAGCAGTATAAAAAAAACCGCAAGTATCTGAGGGGATACTTGCGGCTGTAAGCGATTATAGTTTGGATATCAATAACGCTCTTGGAATAGCTTAAGAATTAACAGTCTGAACGTATGGGTTTGAAAGGTCCATACCGTCTAAAGAAAGACCCATTGCCTTCGCTACACCTTCACCGTAAGCTGGATCAGCTAAGTAGCAGTGTAAAATGTGACGACGTTTGATGAATTCTTCAACACCGTTCATTTCAGCAGCAGTTGTTTCGAATAGACGTTGTTGCTGTTCAGGTGTTTGAAGACGGAATAACTTACCTGGTTGCTCGAAGTAGTTGTTGTCATCTTCACGGAAGTCGTAGATGTCAGCTGGACCATCAAGAGCTAATGCAGGATCTTTGTATTGTGATTGACCTTGTAATGCACCATAGCTATTTGGATAGTAAGTAATAGCTGCACCACGGTTTCCATCAGCACGACCTACGCCATCGCGGTGGTAAACCATGAATGGACATTTTGGTGTGTTTACTGGAATTTGGTGATGGTTAACGCCTAAACGGTAACGAGTTGCATCTTGGTATGCGAATAAACGCGCTTGTAACATACGGTCTGGTGAGAATGAAATACCAGGTACTACGTTTGATGGAGCGAATGCTGCTTGCTCAACATCAGCGAAGTAGTTTTCAGGGTTACGGTTTAATTCGAATTCTCCAACTTCAATAAGTGGGTACTCAGATTTGTACCAAACTTTTGTTAAGTCGAAAGGGTTGTCCTTAGAGTTACGTGCTTGCTCTTCAGTCATCACTTGGATGTACATTTTCCATTTCGGGAAATCGCCTTTTTCGATTGACTCGAATAGATCACGTTGTGAAGATTCACGGTCTTTACCGATAATTTCAGCAGCTTCTGCACCTGTTAAGTTTTCGATACCTTGTTGAGAACGGAAGTGGAATTTCACGTATACGCGTTCACCAGCTTCGTTAATCATTGAGTAAGTATGAGAACCGAATCCGTGCATTTTGCGGTAACCGTTTGGAATACCACGGTCAGACATTACGATTGTTACTTGGTGTAATGCTTCTGGTAATGAAGTCCAGAAATCCCAGTTAGAGTTACCGTTGTGCATGTTTGTTTTTGGATCACGCTTAACAACGTGGTTTAAATCCGGGAAATGTAATGGATCACGGAAGAAGAATACAGGCGTGTTGTTACCAACCATATCCCAGTTACCTTCTTCAGTGTAGAATTTTAATGCAAAACCGCGAATATCACGTTCAGCATCAGCCGCACCACGCTCACCTGCTACAGTTGAGAAACGTGCGAACATTTCTGTTTTCTTACCAACTTCAGAGAAAATTTTTGCTTTTGTATATTTTGTGATGTCATGAGTTACAGTGAATGTACCGAATGCACCAGAACCTTTTGCGTGCATACGACGCTCAGGAATTACTTCACGGTTAAAGTTTGCTAATTTCTCAATTAGAAATACGTCTTGTAATAAAATTGGACCACGACGACCAGCTGTTTGTGAATCATCGTTAGATACTACTGGAGCACCAGTAATTGTTGTTAAACGTTCGTTTGTCATGTGTAGTTCCCCCTAAAATGAATTTGAAAACTGCTTCTTTTATAATATAACAAATGTAAATCATAATTTCTACTAGATTATAATAATTCTTTTTAAGGAATCTTTATATTAAAATATTAATTATCTATAAGAAGGTGCAGACCCACTTTATTTGAAAATTCACACTATAAATCTATACTTAAATTATAACGTACTTATAGAAAAAAATGACAAAAATTGCATCATAATTCTCGTCAATATTGGCGTGATTTCACTTTAATGACAAAATTGAGGGTGGTTGTTAGTTTTTTTCTTATATAATGGGTGATAGTACAATTGGAAAGGAAAAGGTCATGCAACTCACGTTAACATTTATTATTTTGGCAGTTACAATCCTTTTATTTACAACAAATAGAATTCGTGCGGATCTAGTAGCAATGATGGCGCTATTGTCATTTGTTATTTTAAATATTTTAACTCCGGCTGAAGCACTTGCAGGGTTTTCAAATTCTGTAGTAATTATGATTGCAGGACTATTTGTTGTAGGGGCAGGGATTTTAAGAACGGGTCTTGCAGGAATGGCGGGGAACCTTCTTTTGAAATGGTCCGGTGATAGTGAACTTCGTCTCTTTATATTGTTGCTTATCATTGTAGCAATTGTAGGAGCATTTATGAGTAATACAGGTACAGTGGCACTCATGCTACCAATTGTCGTATCGATTGCGATTAGCATCAAGGTGAGTCCATCGAAGTTTTTAATGCCGCTTTCCTATATAGCAAGTATGTCAGGGCTAATGACGCTCATTGCTTCGCCGACCAATTTAATAGCTTCCCAAACACTTGTGGACCACGGATTTGAAAAGCTAGGCTTCTTCACAATTACACCAATTGGCATTATCGCGACAATTACCGTTATTGTTTATTTAGTTCTCGTTCGCAATAGATTGCTGCCAAATGAAAATAACCGTTCGCAATCAAGTGCAGGGTATAAATTATCTCCACAGAAAATTGCTCATGAATATGATCTACATGATAAATTATTCCGGGTCGTAGTAAGCGAACAGTCGACAATTTTGGAACAAAAACTAATCGATTTAAAGCTCCCTGCAACGTACCATATTTACATTATGAAAATTAAGCGGGGTGCTGTACAAGAAGGCATTAATTTACGCCCGATGACTTATCAAGAGCTAGCGGGTCCGACAAGCGTAATACATGCTGGCGATGAGCTATATGTACAAGGTATGGCGGATGATGTTGGACGTTTTGCTCATGATTTTGCATTAACTATCCAGCCTATCGAAGACAATGCTGAAGATCTCGTTTCAAAAAAAATAGGAGTAGCCGAAGTTTTATTGACGCCGCAATCTCGTTTAATCGGGGAAACAGTAAGTAAAATCGGTTTCCGTGAAAAGTATAATTTAAATATTTTAGGTATTAATCGGAAGGGTGACTACTTACTTAACAATATGGCGGATCAAAAGCTGCGGTTCGGGGATGCGATTTTAGTGCAGGGGACTTGGGATGAAATTGAACTCCTATCCCGCGAAACGCATGATGTTGTTATAGTTGGGCAGCCACGTGAGCAGGCAGGAGCAATTGCCGCAAACGGAAAGGCACCGATTGCCGGTATCATCATGCTGCTGATGATCGGATTGATGGTGTTTGAAGTGTTTGACGCGGTAATTGCTGTATTAATCGGGGCCGTTCTTATGATTATTACAGGTTGTCTGCGTAATATGGATGATGCTTACAGTAAAATGAACTTCGAAAGTATTGTGCTCGTAGCGGCAATGCTTCCGATGGCGACAGCACTTGAGAAAACAGGCGGAATGACGATTCTTGCAGAAGGAATTATCAGTGTGCTAGGTGATTTCGGACCATATGGTGTATTGATGGGGATTTATTTACTGACAGTTGTTTTCGGACAATTTGTTAGTAATACAGCAACAGCGGTACTGTTTTCGCCGATTGCCATCACTGCAGCACTTGCTATGGATGCGAACCCGTATACATTTATGATTGGGGTAGCAACTGCTGCTAGTATGGCGTTTGCGACACCGATTGCATCTCCGACAAACTCGCTTGTATTAACAGCGGGTGGCTATAAATTCATGGATTTCGTCAAAATCGGTGTTCCGTTACAGGTCATCATGTTTATCATCATGATGATTGCGGTACCGTTGCTGTTTCCATTTTAGGAGGAAATCAGCCCGTATAACAACACATGGCACCCAATTGATGGCAACATAACAATTGGGTGCTTTTTAATTAATATAAGAAATTAATTTTAAAGGAAAGGAGAGCTGAATTTGAGCGAATTGCTTTTATCGAAAAAATTTCTTCCCGTTTATTTTCTGGTAGGGATATTAGCTGACTCGCTCTACAACATCCGTTTAAAATAGAGAAAAAAATACCTAGATCTCTTGAACCGAGGGCACAGGTATTTTTTTAACGTTTTAATAATTTCATATGTCGTGTTTTGACCCACCCGTTTTCCTCACCTGTACCCGATAGCGGTAGGGGGTTAACTGATAGTATTCACGAAATACTTTTGTGAAGTAATTACTGTCCGTGAAGCCGACCATTTCTGCAACTGTCCCGATCTCCACGTTAGTCTCTATTAATAATTTCTCAGCCTGTTGGATTCGGTGCTGCTGCATAAACTTTCGAAACGGGATACCTCGCTTTTTTGAGAATATATTGCTTAAGTAGTTGGCACTTATATTTAACTCATTTGCAACAACTTGTAATGTGAGTTCAGGGTTTCTATAATCGCGTTCGATCATTTCAACGGCGATTTCCGTATAATCTGCAATCTGTTGCTGCTGCATATTTTTTCGTGCCTCGATTAATAGCTGCGTAAACAAAATAAATTCCTGCACAATTGCATATAAAATCGGGTGTTCTAAAATAAAATGGAACAATGCACGATATTGTTCTTCCAATTTTGCTTGCTGTTGAAGATGGTATTTCATCATAAATCGGCGAATTTGCGCTAAAATACTCGTTAAATGAATACGGACATCATCCTGGTGATAATAGGATGAGGGATGTGTGAGTTTATATAAAAAAGCTTTGATTGCTTTTAAATCCCCATTTTCAAGACTGGTAATCCACAGATGCTGCTCTTCTGGTGTCAGAAGCGGTTCAAGCCTTTTCACATAAAGCGTTTGCGTGCTTCTGAAAATATGGGAGTACCCTTTATAAAAACGCTGGGTTAATGTTTTTTTACATGCCTGGTACATTGTTAAAAGGGTTGTTTCGTCACCATCATAAACAGCAATATTCAGCGTATCTCCACTGAATTTCTCCCACTCCTGGCTCATAATTCTAAGTTGCTTCAATAGCATAGCAAAATCATCCGTTTCAGCAATGCAAATAACCCGCTTTTGTAAAGGAAGGGCAGTAAGATTCTGAAAAATAGGCAATTCAATCAGCCACTCGTAAAGCATTAAATTGTGGTCATAGTCGGCACACTCGATTAAAAAGAACCCTCGCCCTTTTAACGGGAAAATATCCGGCTTATTTAAATATAAATCCGAATACAATGGTGTCTCGATTGGAAGGGGACTGTCCGTAACTGCAGTTTGCCTTGGTAAAGAAACTTGCAGAAGGGTAGACTTTAGCTGCTCCAATGGAATTGGCTTCACAAAGAGATCAAGGGCCTTTAAGCGGATGGCTTTCATTGCTTGCTGAAAAATAGGCTCAGCTGTGACACCGATAATAGGAATCGACTGTTTACGCAAAAACTGTTCGACAGAAAATGAAGCTAGCTCCATTTCCATTAAAAGTACATCCGGCTGGATACGCTGAAAATCCGCCATTATTTTACTGCTATCCATCATTCGGATTACTTCTACATCGCTCATAAAATAGTTTTTTAAATACCATTCAATTCCTTTAATTTCTTCCAAATCCCGTTCTACAATTAAAATTTTCATTGAAGAATCACCTCACTTAAATTCTATTTCTTATAAAATTTCTATTTTTAAGTTAAATTAATTTTATTTTATTTAAATTTTACTATAATGTAGTTTTTTATTCTATTTATTCAGAATATAAAGAGATTTATAGTTTGTATAACAAAGGGGTGGTGAAATGACAAAGTATCAACAAGAACAGGAAATACCAAAATCAAATGGGTTTGAATTAGGCATTTTTACTAAAATGATTATTTGCAGTCTAATCGGTATTTTTAGCTTTTTCGTGTCATTTGAATGGAATGGGAAATCATCGATATTGGTCGACCACGTAGTTAGCGCATTTATTGCATATGCTCCTGCACTGGTGAATGGATATGTATTGATTCTTTTAGTGCTCGGTGCGTTTTATCCGTTTGTAACGAAAAAATGGAAAACATCAAAAGTGAATATGGTGTTATCGATTTTTAAAATAGGCGGGTTAGTTGCAGGTGTCATGCTTATTTTTGGGTTTGGTCCGGCATGGTTATTTAATCCGGATATCGGTCCATTTTTATTAGAAAAACTAATTAAGCCAGTTGGGTTAGTCATTCCGATTGGATCAATTTTTTTAGCATTACTCGTTTGCTATGGCTTGCTTGAATTTATAGGGGTGCTCATGCAACCAATCATGAAGCCCGTTTTTAAAACACCTGGTCGATCAGCGGTTGATGCGGTAGCTTCGTTTGTTGGTAGCTATTCAGTTGGCTTAATTTTGACGAACCGTGTTTATAAAGAAGGAAAGTATACAGCGAGGGAATCGGCTATTATTGCAACAGGGTTCTCAACGGTATCGGCTACATTTATGATCATAGTGGCAAAAACATTGGATTTAATGGAATACTGGAACTTATTTTTCTGGGTGACATTAGTCGTGACGTTCGTTGTAACAGCTATTACAGCGCGGATTTATCCACTAAATAAAATTAAAGATGAGTATTACGAGGGGTCTACACCTCAGCCTGAAAAAATCGTAAAGAAGGATCGTCTTCAAGTGGCGTGGACCGAAGCGGTTGAAGCAGCAAAGCAGAATCCATCTTTACTTAAAAACCTCTATCTCCATTTAAAAGAAGGTTTTATCATGGCAATGGGCGTCATACCTTCGATTTTATCAATCGGTTTATTAGGTATGGTACTGGCGATTTATACACCGTTATTTGACTGGCTGGCATACATCTTTGCACCATTTACGTATTTACTGCAAATTCCGGATCCGATGCTGACGGCTAAAGCATTGTCATTATCAATTGCTGAAATGTTTTTACCGGCAATGATTGTTACAGAAGCTGCAATGATAACGAAATTTATTGTAGCAGTTGTATCGATTTCGGCGATTTTATTCTTCTCAGCGGTAATTCCAGTTATTTTATCAACAGACATTCCGCTAACAATTCGCCAAATGATCATTATTTGGTTTGAGCGAGTTGTATTAACACTAATTTTAGTAACACCAATAGCATTTTTCTTCTTCTAAATAATATTAAAAATAAAGGGAGCGATTTTTTATGGTATTCAAAACAAATATTCGCGCACCACGTGGCTCGGAACTTTCATGTAAAGGGTGGACACAAGAAGCGGCAATGCGCATGCTTATGAACAATTTAGATCCTGAAGTAGCAGAAAATCCGGATGAGCTTGTAGTATACGGAGGCATCGGAAAGGCTGCGCGTGATTGGGAAAGCTACGATAAACTAATTGCGACTTTAAAAGAACTGGAAAATGACGAGACGATGATTGTACAGTCAGGTAAACCAGTTGCCGTTTTCAAAACACATGAAAATGCACCGCGTGTACTAATTGCGAATTCCAACTTAGTGCCTGGATGGGCAAATTGGGACCACTTTTATGAATTAGAAGAACGCAATTTAATGATGTACGGGCAGATGACAGCCGGTTCATGGATTTATATCGGGGCACAGGGGATTTTACAGGGAACGTATTTAAGTTTCGTTGAAGCGGGAAAAAAGAAGTTTGGAACAGCTGACCTTCGTGGTAAGTGGATATTAACTGGAGGTATGGGCGGCATGAGTGGTGCCCAGCCACTAGCAGGAAAAATGGCGGGTGCGGTTATTTTAGTTGTTGAGGTAGACCGTGCACGTATCGAGCGAAAAATAAACGAAGGCTACTGTGATTACCTTGTGGAGTCAGTGGATGAAGCAATGGAGCTGGTGAACAAATTAACTGCTGCAAACGAGCCTGCATCAATCGGATTAGTAGGAAACTGTGCGGACGTGAACCGTGAATTACTAAATCGTGGCATCATTCCGGATTTTGTAACAGATCAAACGTCTGCGCATGACCCAGTGAATGGCTATGTTCCAAATGGCATGACTTTAGCTGAAGCGCTGCAGTTACGTAAATCAGACGTCAAAACATATGAGCGCCGTGCAAAAGAAACAATGGCAGAGCATGTACGGACAATGCTTGAATTCCAACAAGCGGGTGCTGAGACATTCGACTACGGTAATAATATCCGTGCCTATGCAAAGGAAATGGGTGTAGAAAATGCATTTGATTTCCCAGGATTTGTACCAGCCTATATTCGCCCGTTATTCTGCGAAGGAAAAGGACCATTCCGATGGGCAGCACTTTCAGGTGACCCGGAGGATATTTATAAAACAGATGCTTTGGCAAAGGAAATGTTTGCAGAAGACACAGCATTAGTAAACTGGATTGATATGGCGCAAAAAATGGTGAAGTGGCAGGGCTTACCGGCACGAATTTGCTGGTTAGGCTATGGAGATCGCCACCGCTTTGCATTACGTGTTAACGAAATGGTGGCTAACGGTGAATTAAAAGCACCAATCGTATTTGGCCGTGACCATTTAGATTCAGGCTCTGTTGCATCGCCGAACCGCGAAACAGAAGGTATGAAGGACGGATCAGATGCAGTATCCGACTGGCCATTGCTAAATGCCTTAGTCAATACAGCAGGTGGTGCAAGCTGGGTAAGCTTACATCATGGCGGAGGCGTAGGTATGGGCTATTCACAGCATTCAGGTCAAGTATTAGTAGCAGACGGAACACAGTTGGCAGCAGATAAAATTAACCGCGTGCTTATTTCAGACCCGGGAATGGGTGTTGTACGTCACGCCGATGCAGGTTATGACATTGCAATTCGCACAGCAAAAGAAAAAGGTATTAACATGCCGATGCTTAAAGGATGATGAACTTTGGCTATTTTAATAAACAATGCAAATGAAGTATTAACGATGGCGAGCGAGGTAAAACTGCCTCGCCGCCGTGAGCAGATGAGTGAACTGGGCTTAAAAAAAGAAGTGAGCATTCTAATTGAGGACAATCGTATTGCGATGATTGCCCCTCTTGAAGAGATTAAAAATGAGTTTCCGCATTTAGTGAATAACGCAGATGTCATTGATGCGCGCGGCAAAATTGTCATGCCCGGCTTTGTTGATTGCCATACGCATTTAGTGCATGGCGGAACTAGGGAGCATGAACTCAATATGCGCCTTGCCGGCAAGTCCTATATGGACATTATGAATGCAGGGGGCGGTATTCATTACACAACAACAAAAACGCGGGAAGCAGCCTTTGATGAACTATATGAGAAAACGTATCAGCATTTAAATGATTTTTTACGTTATGGTATTACGACTGTGGAAGCAAAATCAGGCTACGGTCTAGACTTGGAAACTGAACTGAAGCAGCTGTATGTAGTAAAAAAATTACAGGAAGAGCATGAAGTAGATGTTATTTCAACATTTATGGGTGCACATGCCGTTCCAAAAGAATATAAAGGCAAAGAGGATGAATTTGTAAAAATTATTATTGAGCAAATGATTCCAAAAGTGGCGGAGCTTGGACTTGCTGAATTTAATGATGTATTTTGCGAGAAAGGTGTATTCACGCCAGCACAGTCTCGTCTGATTTTAGAGGCAGGTAAAGCATATGGACTGACACCAAAAATTCACGCAGATGAAATCGAACCATATGAAGGAGCCGAGCTTGCTGCAGAAGTAGGCGCCATTTCAGCGGAACATTTACTTGTTGCATCTGATGAAGGAATTGAAGCAATGGCAAAGGCAGGAACAATCGCAGTACTATTGCCGGGAACAGCCTTTTTCTTACGTGCACCTTATGCAAGAGGGCGCCTAATGGTAGACAGCGGAGTCCCGGTAGCAATTTCCACAGACTTTAACCCAGGTTCGTCGCCGACCATTAGTCTGCCATTTATTCAGAACCTGGCATGCATGAATATGGGAATGACGATGGAAGAAGTGCTCTGCGCGACGACTATTAACGCAGCCCATGCCATTAATCGAGCAGATAGTGTAGGGACGCTTGAAAAAGGAAAACAGGCGGATGTCCTGATTTTAGACGTACCGAACTATAAGCAGCTTCAATATTTCTATGGTATGAATCATACGGATACCGTTATTAAAGCAGGAAAAGTCGTGGTGAAAGGTGGCAGCCTGTTGTGAATTCGTTATTAGTAAGCCCAGCGACTACTTGGAACCGTATCGAGCATGAAGATATGAAGGTCAAGGACTGGATCGAACCAAGCTATGGGGTATGTTCAGATGACTTTGATGTAGTCATAACTGGTGTTCCTTTATCCCGTTCTTCGATTAGTGCTTCAGCAGCTTCGGAGTATCCGGAGTATTTCCGTAAAAGCTGGAATTATTTTACGACGTATTCCATTGATGAAAACGTTGATTTCCGAGCGCTCCGTGTTGCCGATCTAGGCGATGTAAAATTGCACGGGACAAATATTTTGCAGTGTCATGAAAATATTGAACAGGCAATGACGTATGTACTGAAAGGAAATCCTAATAGCTTTTACGTACAAATCGGTGGCGATCACTCGATTACAGCACCGATTGTCCGAGCATTTGCAAAAGTTTCGGGGAAACGTGTTGGCATTTTGCAATTTGATACACATCTTGACTTGCGTGCAACGGATTCGGATGGCCCTACAAATGGTACACCGATCCGCCAGCTGCTTGATGGGGGTGTTGTGCGTGGTGAGGATGTTTACAATATAGGATTACACGGCTTTTACAATGCCCCAAGCCTCATCCGTGCTGCTGATCATTACGGTGTAAACAGAATTACATTGAAGGATTTCCGGCGTCAAGGCGCGGCTGCGGTCATAGCCGATGTCATGCAGCAGCTTGCTGAAAAAGTAGATCTTGTCTACGTGACAGTCGATATGGACGTACTCGATATTGCGTATGCACCTGGAGTTCCTGCTTCAACACCAGGTGGTATGCGCACAGATGAGCTATTTGATTTGCTGCACGAAGTAGGGAAATACGAGATCGTCCACGGTATGGACTTCGTCTGTTTAGATCCACATCGGGATACAAGTGAGTTACAGACAGTCAAAGCTGGAGCGTATGCGTTTTTAACGATGATGGTATCGAGATTTGTGCATTTGAAATGAAAATTGACCGAGTTTCCTCTCATAGTTGAGCGGGAATTCGGTTATTTTGTCTCGGTTGAGCCGAAGCAGTTTTGGTTTTCTAGAAAGTCAGCGGAGTTTCTAAAAAGCCTCTTAAACCTGCTAATATAGGCGCTCCAACTTCTAAAAAATTCTCTGCAACTTCTAATATCGCTGAATTTCTTCTAAATAAAAAAAGCGCCCAAAATAGGAACGCTTCATTTCATGTATTGTGTATAACGCCACTTCGAATATGTTTTGTCACTTTCTTCTCTATTCTTGCAGAAACAATTTCAATTAAAATGGAAATCACCCAATAAATAACCGCGGCCGCGATAAAAGCTTCTAAAAATTTCAAATTACTCGCTGCAATAATATTGGCTGTACCTGTGATTTCAGTCACGGAAATTAAAAAAGCAATCGATGTGGCATGTAAAAAGGCAGTGCTAATATTCGTTAAATTAGGAATCGCCGCAACAAGCGCTTGCGGGAAAATGATGCGTCTAAATACTTGGCTCATCGTCATGCCAATCGATTGGGCCGCTTCAACCTGACCTTTTGAAACACTTAAAATACCGCTACGAATAATTTCCGATAAAAAGGCACCTGCGTTTAAAGTGAGTGCGATTAGAACGAAAACATAGAGAGGGATGCCATTTAGGGAAATGTTGAGCACTTCCTGGGCCAAATTTGTAAATCCGAAATAAATAATGAAAATATGCATAATCACTGGAGTCCCACGGTAAAAGGAGACATAAAAGTTTGCACATGCTTTTAAAATTTTTAAATCACTCATTCGAATAAAGGCAACGATTAGGCCAATTACAAACCCTAAAATGATCGGGGTGAAGGCTAAAAATAACGTAAAAGGAATGACTTTGCTCAATTCTTTTAGCGCATACATAATAAAATTGAAATCCAGCTGCATCGTATTCCCCCTATATAGCCTCTTTTACAAGATAGCGATTTAAATAACGTTCAATAAATTTATAGCCATACTCAAGCAGCAACACAATAACATAATAAATAATAGCGAGTGCTACATATACTTCGAGTGCATTCATCGTAGCTGTAATGAGTGTATCGCCTCGTCCCATCATATCCATAACGCCGATTGAAAAGGCGAGGGACGTATCTTTTAACGAGCTAATAGAAGTACTCGCGATATTCGGGAAAGCGACGCGTAATGCTTGAGGAAACACAATACGCGAGAAAGTTTGCCAACCTGTCATTCCAATGGATTGAGCCGCCTCCGCTTGCCCATAATCAACGGATTGAATTGCTGCCCGGAATATTTCTGCAAAAGCCGCTGCATTGCTGAGTGTGTATGTAATAACGACAAAGATGAAAGCATCCATTCGTGTAATATCAATTCCAATCATGCCGACGAGAACTGGTAATCCATAAAAGATTAAAAATAGTTGAATTAAAATTGGTGTTCCACGAATAAATGAAATATAAAGTGTAGCGATTTGTTTAAGAACAGGGATTTTATAAAGGCGTGGAACGGCAATGATGATGCCCAGAATAAGCCCAAAGAAAATCGATAGCACTAATATTTCGATTGTTATGTGTAAAAAGCTTAGCAGTTTTGGAATGGCTTCAAATACATAGCCGATATCGAAAAAGTCCGACATTCATCATTACCTCCTTTTTATAGTTCCACTGAGAAATCAGCACCAAGCCATTTTTCACTTAATTCCTTAACAGTTCCATCGTCAATCAACTCGACTAATACTTCATCGATATCTGCAGCTAATTGTTCATCTTGCTTATTTAGCATGAAGAAGATTTCCGAGAAAATTAACGGCTCACCAACTAATTTTAATTGTGCATCCGATTCACGGTTAAAGATTTCCACTGAGAATGGGAACTGGAAAATTGCCTGAATACGATCTGTTTTTAATTGATTTAATATATCCGGAGTTGAAGTAATATACGTTAGCTTAGTATCCATGTTATTTTTCTCTACGTAATCTTCAACAAAGAGTGCCGCATTACTTGTTGGTGCAAGACCAACTGTTTTCCCATTTAAATCATCAATTGATTGAATGTCAGTATTTTTTTCATTAACAACGACATGAGTAGGTACTGCATTATAGGGCTGTGAATTGAATAGGAACTTTTCCTCACGCTCAGGGTTTTTGGCCATATTATGTGCGATTACATCAATTTTCTTCGTCTCTAAACTAAGGAGTAAATTCGAGAAATCCATTACTTCAAAATCAAATTCATATTGTGGCAGGCGCTGATCGATTTCCTTTAATAACTCGATATCATATCCTGTTAAATTGCCATCCTCATCATAAAAACAAATATTAATAAACTGAGACCCAGTACCAATAACAACCTTCTTCGCATCATCATTGTTATTTGCATTCGTTGAAGCCACATCCGAATCACTGCCACATGCTGATAGTAATGCTCCGGCCAATAAAATGGCTGATAGTAATCGTTTTTTCATTATGCTTTCACCTCTTCATATGCTTTTAATGCTTTTTCTAAATGCTCAATTCCAAGCTCTGTAACCCCTACATATGAATTATCCTGACCGATTTCAACAACCGGTACATAGCGAATTCCATATTTAATATCTAAAATATCGCGGTAGGAATCATTATTTGTTACATCGACTACGCGATAGTCAATTTGCTTTTGCTGTAAATACGTTTTTACTTCATCACAATAAGAACAACCATCTTTAGACCAAACAATTACTTGTGTCATTTCTTTTTCCTCCTGTTTATACCGTTACTGCCGCAAGCAAATGTTTTGGACTAAGTAGCTCATAAGATGTGCGACGGGCTTCGTGATTTTTAATCGGTGTATGGAAAATGAATTCCGTTACACCTAATGCATAATATTGATCGAGTGTTTCTTTAATTTGTTCGGGTGTACCACTTAAAATATTTGCTTCATACCGTTTGACCTCATACGATTCCCCGGATTGCTGTCCGAATTCTTCTGCAGCTTCTTTTGTATGAAGTGTGAGTGTACGGCCACTTGCTAAATGAACTTTATAAATTTCGTGACCTTCTGCATAAGCGTATGCAGTTGCCTCATCCTTCGCTGCAATAACAGCAAATGCGACGCCGAATTTCCCGTTTGGAGCATGCTCTTTATAGGCGGCAATTGCGTTAATGAGCACTTGTTTATCGCTATTAATAAATTGCGCAAATACGTATGTGAAGCCTAATCGACCAGCGTACTCGGCACTTGAAACACTACCGCCTAGTAAAATGATCTCTGGCGCGACTTCACTAGTTGGTGTTACTTCCAGCTTTGCAAAAGGATCATTCTCAGGAAGGTTGTTTTCAATAAAGCCTTTTAGTAAGCGTAGACGTTCATTGAAATCGTTACTTGCTTCAGATACGCCATATTGTAAAGCTGCCGTAGCTAAAGGAAGTCCACCTGGTGCTTTCCCAACACCGAGGTCCACGCGATCTCCCGCCAAGTTCGTTAAAACTTGAAAGTTCTCGGCCACTTTATAAGGGCTATAGTGGGAAAGCATTACACCACCAGAACCTACCCGAATTTTATTTGTTTTAGCAAGAATATAGCTGACGAGCACTTCTGGAGAGGAACTCGCCACTTCATGTGAATGATGATGTTCAGAAACCCAAAATCGTTTATACCCAAGCTGTTCTGCAAGCTGAGCAAGCTCTACTGTTCGTTGAAGGGTTAGCGCGTTTGAAGCGTCTTCTATAACAGGAGCCTGATCTAAAATAGATAGTTGATAACCCATTTTTTTCTCTCCTTAAATATCAAATGTAAGCTCTGGCGTTAACCGTTTTAAAAATTGTTTTGTCCGATCATGCTTTGGTGTATTAAAAATAATGTGTGGTTCTGCTTCTTCTAAAACGACCCCACCATCCATAAACACAATGCGATTTGATACTTCACGAGCAAAATTCATTTCATGCGTCACGATAATCATCGTAATACCGGATTTTGAAATTTTTCGAATCACATCTAAAACTTCACCGACTAACTCTGGATCTAACGCAGATGTCGGCTCATCGAATAATATAACTTCAGGATTTAACGCCAATGCTCTCGCAATACCGACACGCTGTTGTTGCCCCCCTGATAATTCGCTTGGATAAGCATCGGCTTTATGTTCAAGACCTACTTTTTTTAATAATTCCAGTGCGATTTCTTTTGCTTCCTTCACAGGCTTCTTTTGAACAACAAGCAAGCCTTCCGTTATATTTTGCAAAACCGTTTTATGCTGAAATAAGTTGTAGCTCTGGAAAACCATCGCTGTCTTTTTTCGCAATGCAATAATGTCCTTTTTCGATGCAGTTTTTACATTGAGAGATAAATTATCAATGACGATTGTTCCTTCATTTGCTTTTTCTAAAAAGTTGATACAGCGAAGTAACGTTGTTTTTCCTGAGCCACTTGGACCTAGAATTGAAATAATATCCCCTTTGTTTACTTCAAGGTCAATCCCTTTTAAAACGTCCATTTTGCCAAAGCTTTTATGAATATTTTCTAGCTTGATCATTTGGTGGCTCCTCCTTAGTTATTTAATAAGCTGCTTCGAATAACGGTTTTCTTTAATTGGTAACCCTAAGTTCTCACGTAAAGTCGAAGCAGGATAGTCTTCACGGTAATAACCTTTTTCCTGAAGAATAGGTACAACTTTTTCCACAAAATCCTCCAATGTATGTGGTGCAACCGTTGTAATAATAAAGCCATCTGCTGCATCTGCATCAATCCAGCGAATGATCTCATCTGCAATATGCTCAGGTGTACCAATGAAATTCGAGCGCGGTGTTGCCTCACGAAGCGCGACTTCACGCAATGTTAGTTGTTCTTCTTTTGCGTATTGCTTAATGCGATCCGTAAACGCCTGGAAACTGTTTCGTCCTAGGTCACCAAGTTCAGGGAACGGGGCATCAATATCATATTTACTGAAGTCGTGATGATCAAAATAGCGACCTAAATAGGCAAGTGCTTTTTCATCGGATACAAGCTCGGCAACTTCCCAATAACGCTTTTCCGCCTCTATGGCAGTATCTCCAATAATCGGGGAGATGCCCGGGAACAGTTTCAGCTCCGAAGTACGCTCTGCCTTTAAAGAAGCTTCTAATAGTTTTTGTTTGAATTGCTGACTTTCTTCAAGTGATTTTGGCGCTGAAAATACTGCATCGGCATCACGTGCTGCAAGCTCAATTCCTGCAGGAGATGAACCTGCTTGGAAAATAACAGGTTGACCTTGGATTGAACGCTGAATATTTAATGGACCACGAACGTTGAAGTATTTTCCTTTATAATCAAGCACATGAAGTTTATCTTTATCGAAAAACAAATCCTTCTCAATATCTGCAATAAAAGCATCATCTTCCCAAGAATCCCAGAGCCCTTTTACAACATCCAAATATTCTTTGGCAATCTCATAGCGCTCAGGATGTGATGGATGATCTTCAATTTTTTTATTGAAATTTAATGCCGTACTTTCAAGTGGGGTAGTAACTACATTCCAGCCAGCACGACCATTACTAATTAAATCAAGTGATGCAAGCTGTCGGGCTACATTGAAAGGTTCACTATAAGACGTTGAAATTGTTCCAACTAAACCAACATGATTTGTAACTGCAGCAAGCGCCGATAAAATAGTTACCGGTTCAAAACGATTTAAGAAATGTGGAATTGATTTATCATTTATGAATAGCCCATCTGCAATAAAGACAACATCAAACTTTCCTTTTTCTGCAATTTGAGCTTGTTGAGTATAAAATTGTAGGTCAACACTTTGCTTTGGATTTACTTCAGGATGCCGCCAGCTTGAAATATGGCCTCCTACACCATGTATCATTGCACCGAAATGTACTTGTTTCTTCACCATGACGCCATCTCCTTTAATTCCTATTGAATTACTTGTATTTGATGAATGAATCGTAACATTATTCAGACAATTAATACAAGGGGGTACTGATAGAAAAATCCTATCAGTAAATAGGAACATACAGAGGGATGGAGGGATTTTGAGGCCAATAAAAAAACACCATTTAAGAAATGATGTTTAAAAGTTAAAGCTTCTGAATTTCAATTTGGCTTTTACGGTAAAGTGAAACAATTTCTCGGGCATAAGGTAAAAAGTGCTTTCCTTCTTTTGATAAGCTTAAACTACGTCCAGAACGAATAAACAATTTCACATTTAGACTTTCTTCAAGTGATTTGATACGTGCTGAAATAGTAGGTTGTGAAAGAAACAATACATTCGCAGCTTTATGGACACTTTTGTACTCCACTACGTATATAAAAGACTCAATATGATCAATATTCAAATTTACCCGCCCCTTTTTATAAAGTCTATAAGAATAGTGGGTTTATTGGCAAGGGTATAATTGAGTATTCCAAACTTTATGCTGGGATCAGCTATGCTTTCTAATATATGCTTCATAGTTGCTAAAAACCCTCTGGAACTTTCTAATATCAGTGCTAGAACTGCTAAAATGTGATCCGAACCTTCTAATATCGCTCAATTACTTCGAATAAAATAAACAGGTAAAATTTTCCTTGCCATTAAAGTTTAACGAAACTTATTCCTCTCTCAGCACGTAAATACTACCAATTGTTTCATAAAAAGGGGGTGAGGTCTTGAAACGTAAATTTATGTTCGCATCACTAGGTGCGCTTCTTCTATTTATTCTTTATACGCTAGCTCAACTGATTTTTGGTATCATTCAAACTTTTTTATATCGGCCTCAATTTGCGCCGGATGATTTCGTATTACAATCTGAAGTCGCATTCGGTTTCATTGTACAGAGGTCACCGCTCATGTTAATCGGAATTTATATGCTACTTACACTTATATTATTTGCTCTACTGATGTTAAAAAAGGAAAGGCGTGAACAGAATTGATCGAAGTGACCGGGAAATTTACGAACGCAAAAATATATACGAATACACCACAGGAAACAGCGATCCTACAAATTAATGAGCTTGTCAATCAATCGTTTATGGAAGGAACGAAAGTACGCATTATGCCTGATTATCATGCAGGTAAAGGTTGTGTGATCGGTACAACGATACAGCTGAAGGAACATGTTGTACCGAATTTGGTCGGGGTAGATGTTGGATGTGGTGTACTTGTTTCTGAAATTGGTTCAGGAGCAGTGGACTTTAACAAGCTCGATGCAACGATTAGACGTTTCGTTCCAAGTGGCAATGAAATTCATGATGATACGCCAGAAAGTCACGAGCTTTTTGCAAACGAAAATTTTACCGCACGCGGCTTACAAAATGACTATACGAACCGATCCCTTGGCACATTAGGCGGTGGCAATCACTTTATTGAGCTGGCAAAAGATGATGAAGGTATCTATTATTTACTAATTCACACAGGTTCTCGTTATGTCGGGGCGAAAGTAGCAAAATGGCATCAAAAGCGCGCATTTGAATCGTTACAGCGTGAAGATTTAACAGAAAAAATTAAAGCTTTAAAAGAAGTAGGACAGGAAAAAGAAATTCAAAAAATGATAGAGGCGTATAAGAAGGAAAACCCCTTTGTCCCAAAAGATTTAGCTTATTTGGTTGGGGATCAATTCGATGATTACATTGCCGACATGAAATTGGCACAGCGTTTTGCACACGAAAACCGTATTCAAATTGCAAAAACGATTGCTAATCATATGAAGTGGGAGTTTGCAGAGCAGTTTGATTCTGTACACAATTATATAGATACCGATGCAATGATTTTGCGTAAAGGGGCTGTGCGTGCTGCAAAGGATGAAAAGCTTGTCATCCCAATGAATATGCGAGATGGTTCGTTAATTTGTATCGGTAAAGGCAATGCTGATTGGAATGAATCCGCCCCACATGGAGCAGGTCGTATTTATTCAAGAACAGCGGCGATGAAAAATCTATCAATGGATAATTTCAAGGAAACGATGAAAGGTATTTGGACAACCTCTGTCAGTGAGGAAACATTGGATGAAGCACCAATGGCATACAAACCAATGCAGGAAATCGTGGAGCAAATCGGTGAAACCGTATCAATTCAAAAGCATGTGACCCCCGTTTATAATTTCAAGGCGAGCGACAAATGGAAGAAGTAAGAGACAAGGTATGCATAAAAATGTGCATATCTTTTTATTTCCTCTGTTTATGAACACTTTTAGTCATGTATGAAAAATACATGTTTTAATCAGCTGTTGTTTCGTTGAGTTTCCTGATTTTAAGCGCCAAAATGAAGGAATAGGGAGATGAAACGATGATAACGACAACGAAGGAATTACAAGAAAGAATTGAATTTCTCACTTTATATAAACAAGAAACGAAGCAATCGGATGACTGGCTGAAGTTACGTATAGAAGAAGCAAAGCATCCGGCGTTTGTTTTAACTACCGAGGAACTTACTTATGGTGCGCGAGTTGCATGGCGCAACAGCAATAAATGTATCGGTCGGCTATTTTGGAATAGCTTAACCGTTTTTGATCAGCGTCAATTGCTAAATGAGGATGAAATATACGAAGCACTTGTGAACCATATTGTATTTGCCACAAACAACGGCAAAATTCGGCCAGCCATTACTTTATTTGACCCGAACCGTGTACGGATTTGGAATCATCAGCTCATTCGCTATGCAGGGTATGAAACAGAGGAAGGGATTATTGGGGATTCCACGTCTGTAGAATTCACGAAAATCTGCGAAGGTCTTGGATGGCAAGGTACGCGGGCAAATTATGATGTATTGCCGCTTGTCCTTCAAGTAGATAACCGTGAGCCGATTTACTATGATTTGCCTAAAGAGATCGTGCTTGAAGTGCCCATTACGCATCCCGACTATGATTTTTCAAAATTAAACATGCAGTGGTATGCAGTCCCAATCATTTCAAGCATGCGTTTTAACATTGCAGGAGAAGACTACCAAGCTGCACCGTTCAATGGCTGGTATATGGGGACAGAAATCGGTGCTCGCAATTTGGCCGATAAGTACCGATATAATTTCCTGCCAAAAATTACTGAGGCAATGGGGTTGGATACATCACTAAATGCTACTCTTTGGAAAGACCGTGCACTCGTGGAATTAAATGTCGCGGTACTTCATTCTTATAAAAATGCCGGAGTGAGTATAGTTGATCACCATACAGCAGCACAGCAGTTTCAACTTTTCAGCCAGCAAGAAAAAACAAACGGCCGTGATGTAACAGGAAACTGGGTATGGCTTATCCCACCATTATCACCGGCAACAACGGACATTTATCACGAGCCGATTGCTAATACAATCAAAAAGCCAAATTACTTTTATCAATTGCAACCATATTAACGGGGAGGCACCACAAAAAAGGGTTATGTTCAAAATCAAATTAACTCTGAACAAAACCCTTTTATCTTTTATTTAAGATGATTTGAATTAATTCATCACGATCGATTAAATAAACATCATTAATATCTGCAAGTTTTTCGGCCTGCCGGGTAAAATGGCTGTTCGTTACAACCCATGCTTCTGTTGCCTCATACATTTTCACCGCACCGATAATCTCCTGGACAGCCTTTACACCGACCGTACTGGAATAGCGTTTTGCCTGCACAGCAATGATGTCTTTCCCATCCTTCAAAATGAGATCCGCCCCGTAATCACCACTCGTTGCGGTATAGCGCACTTTAAAGCCGCGGCGTTTAAATAGTTCACCTAAAAATTTTTCAAAATCTTCACCGCTCATTTGGTCGACTTCCCGAATACCGGACTTCCGTAACTTTCTTATTTTTCGTGTTTTCAGCCAAATTATAAAACCAATATAGAGTACAAAATAAGTGATAATTCCTATACCCATACCTTCTAAAGTTTTGGTTACATTAAAACCAACTGCAGCAGCTAATGCAATGAAAAATAACGGTATAATCGGCAGCCGTTTTTTATTTCGTTTTCGTTTTTTACGCAATAGTTCAGTACTCCTTTTATTTACTCACTTTTATTATAGCATAAAAGGGTACGTATGTTTGGTTAGACTGTTTGATTCTTTGCGCTTATAAATGAAGCAAAGAATAATAAAACTGAAATTAAAATAAATAACAGTAGCGGCATGAACCAACTATTCGTCAAATCATGTACATAACCGAATAGAACAGGTCCGACTGCTGCAACTAAATAGCCGATTGATTGCGCAAAGCCGGAGAGCTCCGCTGCATCGTATGCAGTTTCTGTACGCAGTGAAAACAGCATCAATACTAAACCGAATGAAGCACCGCCTGCAAAACCTAAAAAGATCATCCATAATATCGCGAGGCTTGTCCATTCCATCAAAACACCCGTAAAGCCAATTAAATAACAAATCGTAAAGAAAATGACGATCGGACGCTGTGAAATGAGCTTCCCTGCGATAATTGGAATAACAAACGTCATCGGAATTTGCGCAAATTGCATAACAGACACCATCCAACCAGCCGCGGTAGCATCCAAACCTTGGCTTATAAAAATTTCCGGCAACCATGCAGAGGAGCAGTAGAATAAGAATGACTGGAAGCCCATTGCGCCTGCAACAGCCCAGGCGAGCGGTGATTTCCACATTTGGGTTTTCATTGTCTGTGATGCGGACATATGCAAGTCCACTTTAGGCGTTCGCAAAATCGGTATCCATATAGCTAATGTCAGAACACCTAAAACAATCGAAAAGCCTAAAGCTATTTGCCAGCCTGCATTTGTGGCAATCGGAAAACTAAAGCCGGCAGCAAGTCCGGAAGAAATATTCATCGATACGGAATACACCCCAGTTAACAAGCCGATATGCAGCGGGAATTTCCATTTGAAGTAACTCGGAATAAGAACATTCCCAAAAGCGATGGCAATCCCTATAAGAATTGTTCCTCCAATTAGAAGTGCTGTTTCACCTACTGAACGTAGTAAGACTCCGGTACAAAGTAAAATAACTGAATAAAATAAAGTCCATTCCATTCCCCATTTACGTGCGATGCGCGGTGCAAATGGTGAAACAATAGCAAACGCGACTAATGGAATAGTTGTTAAAAATCCTGCCAACACGTTTGAAATGCCGAGGCCATCCCGGATAAAGGAAATAATAGGACCTACTACAGTAATCGGTGTACGTAAAGTAGTAGCGAATAGGAATACAGCTACCATAAAAAAGAGAAGTGGTTTATTCGATAGTATTTTTTTGCTATTTTGGTTTATTTTTTGTTCATTCATCAATAAGGCTCCTTTTCCTGCAACAACGCCAATTAAATAGTTAGAATAATCTTAAAAAACAGAAAAATAGTAACGCGTTGCTATCAAAAAAATATTATGTTAGACTAATAATCATTATTTCAATTAAAGTAATTACCTCATGTAAATGTATGGGGTAGAGGTCGCAATCATTAAAATTAGTATAGCGGAGATTGAGAAGAATCTGTGAAGCTTTATGAAAGGAATGATTGCCGAAGTGTTATTTTTCTTCTTAAATATAACGCTGGGGCTGTCTCCGATAAGGAACAGAACTGTCACATGTGTAAGCATGTGTTGAGCTATCTTTCAAGTTTGATGAGGTGTAATTATAACCATCACAAAAACTTGTGGTGGTTTTTCTTTTTACACTTCACCAAACAAAACAAAAAGGGAGTTTTATAATCGTGAGTGAAATTAAAATAGATCAGCTCGGTAATAAAAACGAGTTAAAAAGAGGATTAAAAAGCCGCCATGTTACAATGATTTCGTTAGGCGGAACGATTGGTACAGGGCTATTTTTAGCATCAGGTGGTGCCATTGCACAGGCAGGTCCTGGCGGGGCATTGCTCGCATATGCATTAATCGGGGTTATGGTGTATTTCCTAATGACGTCATTAGGTGAAATGGCAGCTTATATGCCGACATCCGGTTCGTTTAGTACGTATGCAACGAAATTTGTAGACCCAGCATTAGGATTTGCGCTTGGTTGGAACTATTGGTACAACTGGGCAATTACAATTGCAGCGGAAATTGCGGCTGTTTCATTAATTATGAAATACTGGTTTCCGGACAGCTCGTCACTTGTATGGACGCTTTTATTTATCGCGGTCGTATTAACATTTAACTTATTATCTGTAAAAGCGTTTGGTGAAGCAGAATATTGGTTTGCGATGATTAAAGTCGCAACAGTTATTGTATTTATCATTGTCAGCTTTTTAATGATTTTCGGCATTTTAGGCGGGAATGATCCGGTCGGCTTCACGAATTTCTTTGCAGGAGATGCTCCGTTTAATGGCGGTTTCCTTGCACTATTCGGTATTTTCCTGGCAGCTGGTTTCTCATTCCAAGGGACGGAAATGCTAGGGGTAACAGCTGGGGAAACAGATGATCCAGGCAAAAACATTCCAAAAGCTGTACGTTCAGTATTCTGGCGTATTTTGCTGTTTTACATTTTCGCGATCGGTGCAATCGGACTACTTATTCCGTATACAGATTCACGCCTTTTATCAGAAGATATTGCAACAAGCCCATTTACATTAGTATTTGAAAACTTAGGTGTCGCATTTGCAGCATCTGTTATGAATGCGATTATTTTAACAGCAATGCTTTCTGCAGGGAACTCAGGTCTTTATGCAGCAAGTCGTATGCTTTATCAATTAGCAGTAGACGGAAAAGCACCGAAACTGTTTATGAAAGTAACGACGCGCGGCATTCCAATGTATGCACTTCTTGCTACATTGGCAGTAGGATCGCTCGCATTTTTAGCTTCATTCTTTGGCGATGGTGTCGTATATATTTGGTTATTAAACGCTTCAGGGATGTCCGGCTTTATCGCTTGGCTCGGTATTGCAATCAGTCATTACCGCTTCCGTCGTGCATATGTCGCACAAGGGAAGTCATTGAGCGATTTACCGTATGTATCGAAATTCTTCCCATTCGGTCCGCTATTTGCGTTTGCCCTATGTATGATTGTCGTACTTGGTCAAAACTATATGGCCTTTATGGGCGGGACAATTGACTGGTACGGAGTAGTCGTTTCATATATCGGCTTACCGTTATTTGCTTCATTATGGATTTTCTATAAAGTAAAACATAAAACAAAAATTGTCCCTTTAATGGACTGTGACTTATCAAATAAATAGTAATTAAAACGTAATGTGAGCATCAGCTTTCATTGCGTTTTTTTTGTGGAGTGAAACTGAATTGGGACATTAAGTCTTGCAAAGTGGCTAATATCTAAAGGAGAGTGTCTATTAAGTAAAGCCAAGTGTCTAAAATAACCATGAAGGGGGCGAATATATGTATTTGAGTGTCTATTATCACAAATGTAGTGAATAAAATAACTTTGCTCTCAATTATGAAATGCCCTTTAGCCTTCCTTTTATACTTTAAAAGGAAGGAATGGTATTATAGAAGAAATGAAAAATCTCTATACTTATAAGGAAGTGTTAGGAATGCCTATCTCAACAGGTTTATATAAGAAAATGCATCAATGGTTAATGGGCGAAGATGGAAAAACTGTAGCATTTCGTCCGTTTTTAACAAATGGAAATCCCTACAAATCACGAATTTTCCTAGTCAGCACAAATGCCGTACCCTTTTTTAAAGTAGAAGATAGAAGTGAGCAGACTTTTGCAGAGTCATTATTAAATAGAGAACTTTTAAAAGAGCTTTATTTGAGTGAAATAAAGGGAGCCCCTCGTGAATTTAAAGGTTCTTTACAATTTGAGGCATGGCTAAAAAAGCAATATAACGAATCGCTTATTTATACTTCTTTAAATACGTATCAAATAGAATCTATGGATCATGCAAAAAGTACAAAAAAAGAAGATGCCGCTAATTTTGAACGCGGGCAAACAGTTTTCAAAGAAGTAATAGAAGAGTTTCAGCCGGAAATCATTATTTTGCAAGGGTCAGCTACGTTCAATCAATTTAAAACGCTATATGCAGACAATATTGTTATTTTCAATGAAGATGAGATGAAGGTGCAAGTTCTGGAGGAAATGGGTGCAATTGCTGAAGTGACTTATGGGAACGGAAAGAAGGCCCTCGTTTTTGTCACTCGTAGTATGAGCTATTTTGGGTCTAAGGGGAAAAATTTCGAACAATTTAAAGGAAATTTAGCTAAGAATTTATTGGTAAAAGCCTAAAGCCGAACATTCACTTCGATATTATCGCTTTTTTGTTCAAATTTCCGAAAAATAAGAATAGTTTTACTTTTATGAGATTATTGCAATATAAGATTTACATGATTATAATTGGGACATTCAATATTAAACTTAATAACTTTACTCATATAATCGCAAGGATAAGGCTTGCAAGTTTCTACCGATTTACCGTAAATGAATCGACTATGAGTGAAGCATGTTAACGAATGACCCGTCCAATATTTTATTTGTGCACCTCATTTGTTATTACTTTTGAACTGTATTCGGAAGTCTTGCTCCACTCATTGTAGGGAGCAGGTCTGCCGATTTTTTTTATCCAAAAATAGAGGGGGAATTGTATATGAAACTTTTAAAAGAAAAAATTGAAAAAGAAGGCGAAGTTCTTTCAGACGTAGTACTTAAAGTAGATTCATTTCTAAACCACCAAATTGACCCGTTTTTAATGAAAGAAATTGGTGATGAATTTGCCAAACGTTATTCTGATCAAATCATCACGAAAGTACTAACAATTGAATCATCAGGAATTGCTCCAGCGACATTTTTAGGTTTAACGCTTGGTGCTCCGGTAGTATTTGCTCGTAAACGTAAATCACTTACGTTAACGGATAATTTGTACACATCAAAAGTACATTCTTTTACAAAAAACGAGACAAACGAAATCTCGGTATCACAGAAGTTCATAACAGCTGATGACAATGTCGTTATTATTGACGATTTTTTAGCAAATGGCGAAGCGCTAAAAGGGTTAATTGATATTGTAAATCAAGCAGGAGCAACAATTATTGGTGCAGGTATTGTAATCGAAAAAGGCTTCCAACAGGGTGGTAAAGCATTACGTGAACAAGGATTACGCATTGAATCTTTAGCAAATATTAAGTCGCTGGCAAATGGCAAAGTAGAATTCTACGATTAAGCATTAAAATACTACAGTTCAAATCATGTAATTAACATATTAAGAGTGCATCTATAATTGGAGGAAAACTTTTTATGAATAACACAAAAGCAACGATGCTTGGTATTCAGCATCTGCTGGCTATGTATGCAGGAGCAATTTTAGTACCGTTAATTATCGGTGGGGCATTAGGTTTCAGTCCGGCACAAATGACATATTTAGTAGCAATCGATATTTTCATGTGCGGTGTGGCAACACTTCTGCAAGTTTGGAAAGGGAAGGTTATCGGAATTGGATTACCCGTTGTACTTGGATGTACATTTACAGCAGTAAGTCCAATTATCGCAATTGGTTCAGGCGGCGGCTTAGGGGATGTATACGGAGCGATTATCGCCTCAGGTATTATCATCGTATTAATCGGTGGTCTTTTCGGTAAATTAATTCCGTTTTTCCCGCCAGTTGTAACAGGTTCAGTTGTAACGATTATCGGAATCAGCTTAATCCCGGTAGCGATTAATAATATGGGTGGCGGACAAGGGGCAGCTGACTTTGCCTCAGGTTCAAACGTAGCCTTAGCATTTATTACGTTACTAATCATTTTAGTGATTTATAGATTCACAGTTGGTTTCGTTCGTGCCATTGCGATTTTACTAGGAATGGTGTCAGGAACAATTATCGGTATTTTCATGGGCAAAGTCGATTTCGCACCAGTTGCCGATGCTTCTTGGTTACACATTATGCAGCCATTTTACTTAGCAACACCGACATTCAATGCTTCTGCTATTTTAACAATGACATTAGTAGCAATGGTGTCATTAGTAGAATCAACAGGTGTGTACTATGCTTTAAGTGATATTACTAAAAAAGATTTAACTTCAAAAGATTTATCAAAAGGGTACCGTGCAGAAGGCCTAGCATCGATTATCGGTGGTATTTTCAATGCCTTCCCGTACACAACATTCTCACAAAACGTAGGACTAATCCAAATGTCAGGCGTACGCGACCGCAAAGTCATTTACATTACAGGCGGTATGCTTGTAGCACTTGGTTTCCTTCCAAAACTTGCGGCATTAACAACAATCATCCCGACACCAGTACTTGGTGCCGCGATGTTGGCGATGTTCGGTATGGTAATTACACAAGGTGTGAAAATGCTTGCACCGGAAATCCAAAAGTCAATGGAAAACGCAATGGTCGCAGCACTTGGAGTTGGTTTAGGGATTGGTGTTGCTACAGTACCAGGAATTTTTGAGAACTTGCCTTCTTGGATGTCGATCTTGACATCGAACGGGATTGTTGCGGGGTCGGTTACGGCGATCTTCTTGAATGTGTTGTTTAATATGATTGGGCCGAAGCGTCGGGATCCGATGCATGTAGGGGAAGTAAATTAAATAAATGGTTTTGATGAGTACCCCACATTCTCATTAGAATTAGAACGTTGTCGCCTACTTTGACTATTTATTTAGTTAAGGTGGGTGATTTTTTTGCGTAGAAATTATAAGTTAGTAGCTTTACATAAAAAATATTCTCTAGCTACCTTGTTAATCAAAGATATAGCTTCGTATATGAGCTCCATTATTTTTATTTTCAGGACGGCATATTCAAATCTTATTGTAAAACGCCTAGTCACACTGAGTAATTAGGCGTTTGATTATCTAATATTGAACTACTGAATTGTTAAATCTTTTATATTGGTTGGAATTACAGTTATTTCTGCATTATCTACTTCTATTGCGTTTGTCTCGGTATACCGCTTAATTAATTCATTATCGTATATAATGGTTAGCCTAGAAGTGTAATTATAGCCACCAACGTTAGAACTATTTTGATTGTTGTTTGGGTTACCCTTATCATTTTGTTCACGGTCTGTTAGGCATTGGTCTTTAGAATCTTCAACTCCGTTACCGTAAATGATTTGAATCAGACTTAAATAAATATTTAAATCTTTATTAGATGAATTAGCATTTCTAATTTGTGATACAGTTTTTAAAAGCGAACTTGTATTAAATGAGATTTCCTTTATAGTATCTTTTCTTGTTACATGGCCAATGTTAATAGTCTCGAGTTCCCAATAGGGAAAGAAGAGTATAAAATATTTTTTCACCCACCTATTTTTTTGGATATCGGTGTTAGAAGCACTTCTAGACTTACCACCATAGGGGTTATTAAGAAGTGAAATTAAATTATTTAAATTAGTTTCATCATAAGTTGGCGACCTACCACTTCTTTCTAATTTTAACTCGTCTAATTTTTCATTTAATGCAGTTTTATCTAGCATCTCAAATTGATTTAGATAAGACCCTTCTCGATCTTCTTCACTATTTTTTTCACATGAGCATTGATTCCCTATACACGAAGAATCAGTTGGCGGTGTATTATCGGAACGATTTTTCCTTAACTCATCCACACCATGTCCGCGTAAAGCTGTAAATGTGGTATGTTTAGCAGATATTCCACCTGTTATACGTGTATTCGAACCAACTCCATACATTAAAAAGTTGCTATTTGTATAGAAAAAGCCATTAATAACACTTCCATCTCCTGTTGATTCAGGATTACTCTCAATGCCAGGTGAAGAATTTACAGATATATTATGAATTTCAATTGGTTTTTCTGCAAAAATGAAAATAGTATTATTCTTTTCATTTTTACCGGCATTTATTGTGCTGAATTCAATATCAACTGAGCCTTTAACATAAATAACTGCATTTCCTTTAAGTTTAGCTCCACTAATAACCAAGTCCTTTTCTACATAATAGTTTCCGTTTAATTCAAAGTCATAATATTTACTCGTATCATTGCTATAATTTCCACTTAAAGCATACCGACCAACGCTCATTTTCCCTGAAACATAGGTTGCATTATTGGAGGGCGTTGTATGTTTACTTGTGAAGGAATCTTTATTGGTCTTTGTTGCACCAATAAAATCACCATTATGTTTTTTTATTTGTATATTTTTATATTTACCATTATTTGGGACGCTAGAAATTGTACTAACAATGTTCGAAACATTTATAATAGAACCATCTTCTTTAGGTCCAGCTAAAAAAGGTGTTGGCTCATCAGTAAGATTATGGAAAGCTGTATGAATGTTATTATCTATAATTTTAGTTTTTGGTATAGATGGATTATCCTTAGTGATTGCAGAACTAGGCGTTAACGGATTTGAAGACGTATCAGAAATACGGTAAATATTTCGGGAAAATACTTTAGGTTGTGTAAAATTATCAACAGATTTTACACGAGGTAAGACCGACTGAACCCATTTAGGGTTATTCGTACTGGACCAAAATGCTTTATTGGAAACATAAATATCTTTAGAGGCTTTAATATTTCCTTCAACTTGTATACCACCAAACATATATAAATTTCCGCCATCATTCGTTGATACGGCATAATTTAAAGATTCAGGTACATAACTGTAACCTACTTCTGATTGTGCATTTAAAACGGTTTCTTTTGTCATTCCTTTTACTATACCTATGCTCTTAAAAGTTATTAAACGTGAATATTCATTAGAAGGACCTGCTTCGATTTTTGAGATACATATTTTTGTTGTACCAAGATCACTTGTAATTATTTTGAATTTATCAACTGGATAATTTGTGCTAGGTGAATCAATTGAATTTAAACCTTTACAAGCATAAGTATTGGCAAAAGTATTAAACTGATTTTTTACTGTATTTATCTTTGTATTTGAGTTAGTGATTTTCTTTATTTCTTCTGTTTTTCTATCTAATTCTGCATTAAGCATTTCGCTGAAGTAATTAACTCCTTTTTCTGCTAAATCATAAGACTGAGATGTATTTTGTCTGACCTCATTTCGAGAAAGGCCATTAGATGTTAAAAGGAATAGTGATAGACCTAGAATAGAAAATATAATAATAGCAGCAAAAGTAAACAATAATGTATAACCTTTTTCATTATTAATTTGCATCGTTTTTTCCTCCTAATTATTAATAATTGTAATTTCGTTTTCAAAGGATATTTTATTGTTAGCTGTTTCTTTTCTGGTATTTTCTAGTTCTAGCTTGATTTGATATGAGGGAGAACTATTTTTTAGTGTTCCAGATACTGTTGGTATATTAATAGCAGAGTTCTCTGTGATTTTTAGAGAAGGATCCATTGTATTGACTGATTTCCCTTTAATGTACATTAAAACTTGGTTACCCTCCCTTATAAAACCTGACAATACTATACACTTACGGGGGGTTATACCTGCTGGATCACATGTGTTAGGAGTCCCTTCAAATTTGTTATCATAATCTACTGTGTATTTTATATAGGATTTAAGTGGATCTTTTTCCATATCCTCTACGATATTGCTTTTTTTAATTGTATAAAACTCTCTCATGATTAAGCTCATTAAGTAATCCGCTTCATCTCTAATTTTAGTTTCTTGAATTATTCGATTATTATTTTTTGAAGCAGAAATTATTAAACTAGTTGTAGCAATTATAATAACTGATGAAAGAACTAAGACGACTAGTAGTTCTACTAGTGTCATACCTTTATTATTACTTAATTTTGACATAACCTTCCGCCACACTTTTCGAATTATTTATTGATACAGATACTGAGAGATGAACTAAATTATAATCACTAAAACTTTGTTTTTGGTTACCGTTAACTTTATAATTTGTTTCTTCAATTTTTACCATATATTCCTTATTATTGAGCTGAATAGGTATGTTGTTCGTTGATGAAATATATCCTCTTAATTCAGTAATGTTGCTGAAAGAAAGGGCTTGTATTCGTTCAAGCTGTCCGTCTGCAAGATTAATTAATACGAGTTTTTCATTGTTATATGCAGCTGTTTTATTTGATTGAATGAATAACTGAGAAAAAGTAAGAAGAATTATAGTAATAATTACAATAGATGCTACTACCTCTATTAAAGAAAAACCGTTTTCTTTTTGTAGGACATTCAAATTAATCCCTCCTTATAAATTTTTCCATTATATTACATATTACCACCAAAAATAGAATGTGTTTCACGAAAAATGTAGAAATATAGCGAAATATCCCCGATTTTATCGAATGTTGGTGGGTAATATAGATTAAAAATAAAAATTTTTTTGTAATATTATAAATTATATAGTCAAAAAGTAATCTATTGTGTATTATGATAGATAATAACATAAAGTTTAAATATGGTAAAACTTAAATATTTTCGGTTACAATTAGCCGGGTAATTAGTTACTTGGACTTAGTATAACCTAAATTTTATTTATTATAGAGAGAATAATTAATAGTTTAGAAATAATTCAAATTTATAGAAGTATGATATAAAAGGAATTTAGTGGGGTGAATATATGAAAATAGTCTTTAGGTCAATTGCACTTTTAATGTTAATAGCAACACTGCTAGCTTTTTGGGTTCCACATTTTATAGCAAGTTCTAATACACCCACAACTGATAATTCAGGAGGTTCTACTATTGGTGGAATGAATGTGGATGGTTTGAAGGGTGAGGAATTAAAAGGTGCATTAAAGATTGCGGTAAATGATTGGTATACCCAAAATTTAATTGTTTCAGATGGAGGGACTTCCATTGAAGTTAGCTCTTCCACGTTCCAATTTGATATTGAAAGTACAGTTAATAGCTTTGAGGATAATTACCGCAAACCATGGTATGCAATTTGGGCAGATGAGACTACTGTTCACCTACCATTAAATATCCTTCCAAGTGAAATTGTTAAAAATGAAATTAGCAATATATCGACATGGGATACAGATTCTACTTATGAAAGAGTAGAATTGAATGCTTCTTATTTAAAAACAGACGAAGTTGAAGCTGTTGTAAATGATTTATCAATACTTGAAACAGATAGGATATCGCTTTCAGTCGAAACTGTGCCAGAATCTGCAATGGGTATTAATGAACTTGTCGATGCATTGAACGACACGGTAATTGATTCGCAAATACAATTTTCAATGCTAGAAAAGGTAGGGGAAACTATTAATTTAGCGAACCGAGAGGCAATTAATTTTATCGCATCAACTATTTATAACGCGGCTCTCAATATTAATGGAGAAATCCTGGAACGTCATTCACAAAATGAAATTCCTACATATTTAAAACCTGGTTTAGAAGCTAAAGTGGATGCTTTTGCTAATGAGGATTTAAAGTTTATTAATACATCAACCAAACCAGTTGTCTTAAAGCTTTCAATGGATGAAGGGAAGCTGCAGACAGAAGTATATACACCTGCTAAAGAAACTGAGGTTTCTGTATCCGTGTCGAATGATGAGGAAATTCAACCACGTACGATTACGCGCTACTCGGAGGACTTGGCAATTGGACAAACAGAGCAATTGCAAGAAGGTGTAGGGGGATTGCGTGTTTCGGTTTATCGAACAGTATTTGGGGAGCAGCAACTTGTGAGCCGTGATTATTATCCACCGGTAAACCGTGTCATTGTTAAATCGTTTCAGCAACCAGAATTACAAGGTTCAGCGGTTGATGTGAATAACGAGCCAAATGATTCAATCGATTTAGATGGTGACGGCTTCCCGGATGAAGTTGGTAGTGGAGGAAATCCACCTATTAATAATCCACAAAACACAAATTTCAATGAATCAAGTAGTGAATCACAAAATCAAGATGGGTCAGAAGATAATCTACCACCAGGCAGCTATTACGATAAAGGTGGAAATTTAATAACTCCGTAGAACAGGAGGAAATCAGCATGAAGGCAAATGCGAGAAAACGTTTAGGGGACTTATTGGTAGAAGCTGGGGTAATTAATGATCATCAGCTGAATTACGCGTTACAAAATAAAAGCCGTGATGAAAAGCTGGGAGACTTTCTAATTAAGGAAAATGTTCTTACCGAACAACAGTTAATTGAGGTACTAGAGTTCCAGTTAGGAATTCCTCATATTACATTGAATAAGTATGCGATAGATCCAGAACTATTACAGCTTGTACCGAGAGAGCTAGCAAAACGTGCCAATATTATGCCAGTACGTCGCGATAGAAATAAGCTATTAATAGCGATGTCTGACCCAATGGATTATTTTGCGATTGAAGAAGTTCGGATGGCGACAGGCTGTCAAATCGAAACGAGTATTGCAGCAAAAGACGATTTATACCGAACAATCACAAAATACTATGATTTGCAGGCTTCGATGGACGCAGCATTATCCGAAATGGCAGCAAATACAACTGAGGTCCAGCAAGAGATTACTGATGAAGATTCGCCGATTGTTCGTTTAGTCAATCAGATTATTGCCAATGGAGTAGCTCAACGTGCATCGGATATTCACTTTGATCCACAGGAAACGGAATTTAAAGTGCGCTACCGTGTCGATGGTGTGTTAAGGACGGAACGATCACTCCCAAAACATATGCAAAATATGATGACGGCTCGTGTAAAAATTATAGGTGGATTGAATATTACGGAAAACCGTATTCCACAAGATGGCCGAATTAAAGTTAATATCGAGTTTAAAAGTATTGATATTCGACTTTCTACATTGCCGACTGTATACGGCGAAAAAATCGTTATGCGTATTTTGGATGTAAGCAATGCTGCAACAGATATTGCACACTTAGGTTTTACTGAAAAAAATGAAGCATTGTTTAAAAAGATGATTGAACAACCAAATGGAATTGTACTAATAACAGGTCCAACCGGTTCGGGTAAATCATCTACATTATATGCAGCACTTTCGAATCTAAATGATGAGGAAGTTAATATCATTACAGTTGAAGATCCGGTCGAGTATCAGCTAAACGGTGTAAATCAAATTCAGGTGAAGGAAGAAGTCGGGTTAACATTTGCAGCTGGTTTACGTTCGATTCTACGTCAAGACCCGGACATCATTATGATTGGGGAAATTCGAGACTTAGAAACAGCACAGATTTCGATTCGTGCCTCACTGACAGGTCACCTTGTATTAAGTACATTGCATACAAATAGTGCAATCGAATCGGTTTCCCGATTGCAGGATATGGGCATCGAGCCATTCTTGATTTCATCTTCTCTTGTGGGAATTTTAGCGCAGCGGCTTGTACGTCAAATTTGTCGAGATTGTAGTACCGAAGTTGAGCCTACGAGTAGGGAAAAAGAAATCTTCGCAAATAATGGATTCAGCATTGAAAAGGTGCGAAAAGGTCGCGGCTGTTCGGCTTGCGGAAATACCGGTTACCGTGGACGACTTGCCATTCATGAGTTATTACCGATTGATCGGGAGCTAAAGGATTTAATTTTAAATCGTGCAAGCGGATATGAAATTGGAGATTATATGAAAACAGCAGGCTACTATACATTATTGCAAGATGGTCTGTTGAAAGTTATAAATGGTGTCACGACTACTGAAGAAGTATTACGTGTTGCAACGATTGAGTAAGGAGGGGATGCAAGATGGCACTGAAAATTCAAGACTTATTGCAGCATGCATATGACGAAAAAGCATCTGATTTACATGTAACAATTGGTATCCCTCCTGTATACCGTGTAAATGGTCAATTGAAGCAATATGGTGATAATATCGTTACTGAAGAAATGGTTACAGAAATGGTACGAGATATATTGCCAGACTATAAAGTGGCAGAATTTGAGGAGAAGGGCGAAACAGACTTTAACTATTCTTTGGAAGGTTCGTGTCGTTTCCGTGTAAATACGTTTCACCAACGAAACGCAGGAGCGATTGCCGCCCGTTTAATTTCGAGTAAAATCCCAACAATCGAGTCATTAAATATGCCAAAAGTATTGTATGACTTAGCGGAAAAACCCCAAGGACTTATTTTAGTAACAGGTCCAACAGGTTCAGGGAAGTCTACTACATTAGCGGCGATGATTGATTATATTAATGAAACAAAATCTAAGCACATTATTACACTTGAAGATCCAATTGAGTATTTACATTCGCATAAAAAATCGATCGTTAATCAACGTGAAATCGGTGTTGATACAGGTTCTTTTGCAAACGGATTGCGTGCATCACTTCGCCAAGATCCGGATATTATCCTAGTCGGTGAGATGCGAGATTTAGAGACAATTTCCACAGCAATTACTGCAGCGGAAACAGGGCATTTAGTGTTCGGCACGCTCCATACATCAAGTGCACCGACAACAATTGACCGAATTATCGATGTTTTCCCACCACATCAGCAAGGGCAAATTCGTATCCAATTAGCGAATGTATTACAGGGTATTATTTCTCAGCGGTTGTTCATTCGTAAAGATAAAGAAGGACGTGTTGCAGCAACTGAAATTTTAGTCAGTGTTCCGGCTGTAACGAACTTAATCCGAAATGAAAAAATACATCAAATACCAAGTGTCATGCAAACAAGCCGAGCACTAGGAATGCATACATTGGAAACATCAATACAGGCACTGGTTTCTTCCGGTAAAGTTTCGTTGGAAGAAGTACGTCCTTACTTGAATGTAGGTGATTACAGTTGACCGTATTTAAATATGTAGGGCGAACAAAGATGGGAGTCACACAAAAAGGAACGATTGACGCGGC
Organism: Solibacillus sp. FSL W8-0372; assembly: GCF_037969735.1. Taxonomy (NCBI): domain Bacteria; kingdom Bacillati; phylum Bacillota; class Bacilli; order Caryophanales; family Caryophanaceae; genus Solibacillus; species Solibacillus sp. FSL W8-0372. The sequence goes on from NZ_CP150204.1 coordinate 259,429, forward strand.
AAATAAGGCAATAGCAATTACGAAGCTTCGAGAAAAGGGGATTAATCCTCGTGAAATAGAAGAGTCGAAAAGTTTATTGCACATGGATATTAACCTTGGAAGCGGAAAAATTAAAACGCAGGATTTTGTAATTTACTGCCGTCAGTTTGCGACATTAATCCGTGCAGGTGTTTCACTTGTTGAGGCAACGAACATTTTGGCAAAGCAAGCGACAAGTAAGCCTTTGAAAAAAGCTTTGGAGAAGGTCGAAGAAGATGTACGTGCAGGTATCCCTTTTTCGGATGCAGTTCAAAAGCATCCAAAAGTTTTTCCTGAGCTATTCGTCAATATGATGAAATCAGGTGAAGCGACGGGGAATATCGATGACACATTAGAACGATTAGCAAATTCATATGAAAAGTCGTTTCGGTTAATTAAAAAAGTACAGTCTACATTAACTTACCCTGCAATGTTATTAGTATTAATCGTTGTTGTCGTATTTTTCATGTTGATTTTTATTGTACCTACATTTGTCGAATCGTTTGAGTCGATGGATGCAGAGCTTCCTATGCTAACTGTATTAACAGTAGCGTTAGGAGAATGGTTAAGACAATATTGGTGGTTACCAATTGGTGCTGTTGTCATAGGTGTGGTTGTCTTCCAACACCTATACAGGAAAAATGAGCAATTTCATTACACTGTACATTATATGCTACTAAAGATGCCAATATTCGGACCACTCTTACAAAAAACAGCAATAGCTAGATTAACACGTAATTTATCTTCATTATTTAGTAGTGCGGTACCTATTTTACAGGCATTAACAATTTCCCAAAAAGTTTCCGGTAATCCGGTTGTAGGAAAAGTAGTATTAGATGCACGAGCAAGCCTTGAAAAAGGAAGTACATTAACAGAACCCTTTGAAAAAAGCTGGATATTCCCGCCGATGGTGACGAGCATGACGAGAATTGGAGAGTCCACAGGCTCACTTGATTATATGCTTGAGAAAATTGCAGACTTTTATGAAGAGGAGGTTGAGAGAACGGTAGATACATTGAAGTCTCTTATTGAACCTTTAATGATTGTCGTATTAGCGGGTGCAGTTGGTATTATCGTAGCAGCAATTTTCTTACCGATGTTTAGTCTTTACGAAAATATGTAAAAGGAAATAGACGTTTTGCAAGGGGGCATCTAAGCGGAGACAAAGCGTCAGTGCAAAAATAAACAAAATATATAATAGAATCTAAAGGAGGATTTAATATGTTTAACATATTAAAAAAACGTATTAAAAATGAAAAAGGTTTATCTTTAGTTGAGCTTTTAGCGGTAATCGTTATCTTAGGGATTGTCGCAGCGATTGCTATTCCAGCGATTGGCAATATTATTGAAAATTCACGTTATAATGCGGTGAAAGCAGATGCAATTAATGTTATTAACGCAGCAAATCTATACTATACTGATAACCCAGGCAAAACTACTGCTGTAACGGTTCCTGAATTAATTTCTGGTAAATACTTAGATTCTTCAGGTAAAATCCCTAATGTAGCTCAATCAACGGTAACACCTACAAATCCGAGAGCACTAACTGCAACTGTGCCAAATGTTATTGGTGCTTTCAGTGTAACCTTCTCTGGGACGGCAACAGGCTCTACTCTATCAACTATTGATAATATTAATAAAGATACTAAAAAGGGTAGTACTATAGATGCTAACTATGCAGTAGGTACAACAACAACAACACCATAATCACCCCCCAAAGAACACCCAACCCAACAGCGTTTGGGTGTTCCATTGGGTGATGATTTCGCTAGTATAATAGCTTTGAAGTTGAGCTTGCCCTGCAATAGAGGCAAAGTATTAAGGGGAGGGTCCCTATATGTTCAAAATGAAAAGAAAATCGCATGTATCTATCCTCGTAAATGACTACGTGATCCGGGCGCTTGTCTCCAAAGGGGCATCACTTGATCAACCCGTTATTTATGAAACTCCATTACCGAGGAATGCCGTACAAGAAGGCTCGATTATGGACGAGATGGCGATATATGATTTGATAAAAGAAAATGTCCCGGACTGGGGTGGAAAAAAACAGAATGTCCGCTTTCTTGTACCGGACACTTCTGTATTATTAAAGACATTCGAGCACCCTGCTGATGTAAGCGGCAAGAAGTTAAAAGAATTCGTGCAAATGGAGCTTGGGAACTCTATTCATTTACCGTTCCAAGAACCACTTATTGATGTTCACGATTCAGTGGAAGGCGATGGGAAAGCGGTATTGTTTGCTGCGCCTCCTGATGAAGTTGGAAAGATGGTTGGTCTTTTATTAGACAATCATTTAAATCCTCAAGTAGCCGATATTCGGGCTTTATGTAATTTACGCTTGCTCGAGGAAATTGAATTTATTGAAACGAATCGTACATACTTAGTGACGGATTGGTCGATTAACGAGCTGTCGATTTGCATTTATTCAAATGGAGAAGTTGAGTTTTTACGCTTCCAAACAATTGATGCTGATTGGGATAAATGGCAGCACGAAGCTTTTGATGCGGGAGAGGTTGAGTTTCGTTATACAGGAGACTTGGATGATTTCCGTAGAGCAACAACAGACCAAGTAATGGAAATTGACCGCATGATGAACTTCTTTAAATTCTCGCTCCACAAAGGGGAAAAAGTTGTCGATGAAATTATTGTGATGGGGGATCACCCATTATTACATCTTATCGAAGCACTATTACGAGACAATTTACCGACACCGATAAGCATTGTAGATGATGCTGTTATTGAAGCTCAATTTCCCAATTGCAAAGCAAAGCATGCGACCTTGTTGGGCCTTGCTCTAAAGGAGGTTAACGAATGATTCCAGATATTAACCTCATGCCCAAAATAGAAAGGGGCGAGGCTAGTTTAAATTTTGCATTCTATTTAGTCGGAATTTTATCATTGGTAACGCTTGGACTTATGGCTTGGACATTTTTCAGTGCGAAAAGTGAAATTGCCAGCTCCATACCAGAGCGGGATTCATTAATTTTAACGCGCGATCAATTGAGTGCGGAAGTTGCCTCATTTGAAACGATGAACCAGGGATCATTAGAAGAATCAGTCGCTTTTGTGAAAAGAGTATCATTTCCAGTTTCTCCGGTTATTACAGAAACACGAAATTTATTACCTTTAAATACATATTTGCGTTCTTATGTATTTTCTGAAATAGGGGTACAAGTTACGGTAGATTTTGAAACATTAAATGCAATATCAACATATGTGAGTAATCTTGAAAAAAGCCCTTATTTCAATGATGTTCAACTAGGCACAATTCAAAATTTTGATGTTAATCCTGTTGGAGAAGAATTAAGTGCAGAGCAACAATTTAGTGAAGTACCACGGTATAGCGTAGAGATTATGTTATTAATCGATCAATTATATGTAGCTGCAGGAGGTGACGAGTAGTGAATTCCTTCTCAAGCAGTAAAAATGGGACGCTTTTATTAGTGATTGCTTTAGCGATGGCGCTGTTATTTGCCGTTTACTACTATGTCGTTAAGCCCAAGCAGGATGAAGAACAGGCGCTCCAAAATGAAATGACGAATATAAAAACGGAAATTTCTACATTAGAACAAACGATTGCAACTCACCATTCACAGCTAGCTCAAACTAGTACAAATGAATTTACATTAAGAAAAAAAGTGCCGGCTAACCGAGAAATCGATGCGCTGATTCTTTCAATTGAGGAAATTGAATACTTAACAGGCTCACGTATTCAAAGTATCGACTTTAACAACTATGATGCTCTCGTATCGAGCTCAGGCTTACAGGATCCAATGGCTAGCTCTGAAACAGAAGAAGGGCAAGCAACAGAAGATGGATCGGAACCAGTGGAACAAACAGAGTCTACTGAAATGGAAGCTAATGATTCAACGGAAGAAACAGATGTACCAGAAGAATTACCGGTTTCAACCATAGCTGTGGAATCATTACCGCCTTCATTAAAGTTAGTTACATTTAATATTAATGTGTCGTCACCAAATGATGTAAGCTTGCTACAGTTTATAAAAGAAATAGAAATGAAAGACCGTGTGATGCGAATCGATATTATTGACTTTGCCCTTCCAGGTGAAGAAGAACAATTTACAGAAGAAGCATCAGAAATCGTAACAGCCAATATACAAATCACAACATTCTACTATGAGTAAGGTGTTTAATACAATGCCCGCGGAAAGCTTCCGACCCGGAATGGAAATCAACCATTTAATATATAGCAAGGACTAGTAAGGAGCGTTGAACATGGAAATAATGTATACAATTTTCGCAGGAATATTCGGGCTAGTGTTCGGTTCTTTTTATAATGTAGTCGGTTTACGTGTACCGAAAAAGGAATCGATTGTAACACCGCCATCTCATTGTGTGAATTGTAATCGACGTTTACGCGCTTTTGAACTCATACCTGTTTTTTCCTATTTATTTTTGCGAGGGAAATGTAGAACTTGTGGGGTAAAAGTATCACCAATTTATGCATTTACGGAGCTAATAACAGGTCTATTATTCGCATTTGCTACATGGCAACTTGGTATTACATGGGAGCTCGCAGTAGCGCTCCTATTCATTTCCTTATTGGTTATTATTAATGTTTCCGATATTGCGTACATGCTCATTCCGGATAAAATTTTACTTTTTTTCCTGCCTTTATTAATTGTAGGAAGAATCCTTTCCCCGCTGGATCCGTGGTGGGATAGTATTGTTGGGGCGGTGCTTGGTTTTTCGCTGTTATTATTAATCGCCATCATCTCAAAAGGCGGTATGGGTGGCGGAGATATTAAGCTATTTTTACTAATCGGTCTTGTGCTAGGAACTTATAATACGCTGTTAACGTTATTTTTAGCGTCCGTTATTGGATCGATTGTAGGGCTTATTATTTTAAAAGTGCAGGGTAAAGGGCGTAAAACACCGGTTCCATTTGGACCATCCATTGCACTTGCCGCAATCATTGTGTATTTTTACGGAGAGCAAATTATTGATATGTATTTAAATTTGCTGCTATAAATTAAAAGAAGGGGTGCTCTGATACGAAGCATCCCTTTAATTATGACTTAATAATCTATAATAACTTTCTCAAATGGGTGATTCGTCAGTAGTTCATATGTTGCCACTTCTACTGCTTTTTCCACGGAATCTGCTAAAACTAATATGCGGTATTTGCCAAAGTCTTTATAATAGGCATCTGCTTCAACATATTTAGTATTTTCGTTCTGTATATTCACGAGAATATTGATGACTATTTCATAACCATCCTTTATAAACTCGAATTTTTTCAATAAAAATCAACCTCCTCAACATTAGTTTATTACCTGTAAAGAGTAATTGACTAGACATGTTGGAAGGTTGAGTTGGATATTTAAAAATTATTCAGCATTTGGGTAAATCATCGTTTTTGGATCAACATAACGGTCAAATTCTTCCTCAGTTAAAAGACCCGTCGCAATCGCGGCTTCTTTTAAGGTTGTACCTTCTTTATGAGCCGTTTTCGCAATTTTAGCTGCATTTTCATAACCGATATACGGGTTTAATGCCGTGACAAGCATTAAAGAATTTTTCAAGTTTGATTCCAATACTTCCATGTTCGGCTCGATGCCAATTGCACAGTTATCGTTAAATGATTTCATTGAATCTGCCAATAAGCGCGCTGACTGTAGGAAGTTATAAATAATAACCGGTTTAAATACATTCAGCTCAAAATTACCTTGTGATGCGGCAAAGGCAATTGTTGCATCATTACCGACAACTTGAGTCACGACCATTGTCATCGCTTCACTTTGCGTTGGGTTTACTTTACCTGGCATGATCGAAGAACCTGGTTCGTTTTCCGGAATCGTAATTTCACCGATACCAGAACGTGGACCACTTGCCAGCCAGCGAACATCATTTGCGATTTTCATTAAATCTGCAGCCAATGCTTTTAGCGCACCGTGAGCTGTTACGATTTCATCATGGCTTGTCAGTGCATGGAATTTGTTTTCAGCGGATGTAAAATGAATACCTGTTAACTTGCTGATTTGAGCTGCAGCATGTGCCCCAAATTCCGGGTGAGCATTTATCCCTGTTCCTACCGCTGTGCCTCCAATTGCCAACTCCTTCATAAATTGTGTATTAACCATAATCATTTTTTCACATTTTATCAGCATATGGTGCCAGCCACCGATTTCCTGCCCAAGTGTTAAAGGTGTGGCATCCTGTAAGTGGGTACGGCCAATTTTAATAATGTCGTTGAATGCGATTGCTTTTTCTTTTAAAGTTGCCTGTAGAAGTTTAAGTCTCGGCATTAAATAACTTTCAACAATTTCAACTGCAGCAATATGCAGTGCAGTAGGGAATGTATCATTTGAACTTTGCGATTTATTTACATCATCGTTCGGATGAATTTTTTCTTCAGAACCACTTGCAGCTAACTTTTCGTTTGCTAGGTAGGCGATTGTTTCGTTTACATTCATGTTCGTCTGTGTACCGCTACCTGTCTGCCAAACAACAAGAGGGAAGTGGTCATCCCATTTACCTGTCAGAATTTCGTCTGCTGCTTCGACAATTGCTTTTGTTTTTACATCAGACAGCTTGCCTAATTTATTATTTGCGAGTGCGGCTGCCTTCTTTAAGATCGTCATCGCGCGGATAACTTCGATGGGCATTCTCTCAGTCCCAATTTGGAAGTTTTCTTTACTACGCTGTGTTTGTGCACCCCAAATTTTATCTGCCGGTACACGGATTTCACCTAAAGTGTCTTTTTCAATACGGAATTCCAATTAAATCATCTCCTTTAATATATGTATACCCAAATTTAGATGAAAAAATGGCAAATCGTGTGAGGGGATTTGCCATTCTTTCAGGAGAAAAGATAAAGATCTTTTCAAAATATGAGTAAAGTGATTAATGAGTTTCGAATCTGAACTGGGGGGAACAGTATCGAAAATATGCTACAACTAATTTGTCTGCCTTACAATGATAATGATAATCTTTATCAATTAGAAAGTCAATAGATTGCATCGTTAATTTTTAGAAAAATTATTTAATTCAAATAAAATATGTAAAACAACGTCCAAGGCATCAACCTGCATCGATGCTTTAGACGTCGCTATTTGTGTTATACACTTATAAGTCAGCTCCTTATAAATAGTTAAACAATTTTTACATAAAAATCCCGACCGTTCGTTAATTCTGGAATTTCCATATTTTTTTCACGCTTATAATAGTCTGATATAGTACTTGCGAGGCCCGCATAGCCGTTCAATAACGTCCCTTGCTTAATTTCTTTCGCAATATTATGGAATTCAAAATAGATGTGTGCCTCATTATCTAATTCACTTAATATCTTCTCTATATCTGCAAGGGGAATATTAATACCTCTCGTATAGCGACATTCGCGCTTATACGTATGGTGCGGAATATTTACTGGTGTTGTTTCGTTAATCATCGATAATTGATTCATAATGTGGCCTCCTTGTTATTCGATATATAAGTTCATTTAATATATTATACCGCAAAAAGGTGATTTATAATCTGAATATTTACTTAATTGGAAAAATTAACAGAATCTTTACCAATTATCTCCTTGCTGCATTTCCTCTGCTACCATTTGTAAATCGTACGCATTGATCATGAACAATTCATATTCATCATGCTGTTCCTTATACTTTTCAATGAGTCGGAGCACATATTTAGGGGAGCCTTCGTTTTCCTCATCATAAACTAGCAATGTCGCATCCGTATTAGCAATGATGAATTTATCTTTTTCAATAAACTGCCATGGTGCTTCGTATGGACGCTTCGTCACACTTGTTACGAAGTCGGCATTATTTACTATATTCATATAGGCCGCTTGTTTATGCTCATTCCAGTTTTTCTCTTGTTCTAAGAAGGGCGTTATAATGGAGTATTTGAGTGTGGAATATTCATTTTTTAGCTCTAGTACAACTTCTGCCGCCCATGTTTCAACACCTGGCTGTCCACTAATCACAACCCACTCCAATCCATCCTCTATAAGGATACGTAATTGGTTTTGCAGTGCTGATTTAATAATAGGGACACCTGGATGCTTATCGTTAAAAATACCAAGCTCATGCGGACGGTAGCCGGTAATATAAATGGATTTCATCATAAATCGCTCCTTAAGATAAAAAATGGAGCCTGGGACAAAACGAAAAATATCTATTTTTTCAAAGAAAAAATAGATATTTTTCTGCTTCTGCCAGAATTGATTTCCGTTACGGGGACGCTTTCCGGGGGCACGGCCTGAGCCTGTAGTCTCAGGCGTCGTGCTGTTCCCTCAGGAGTCGCCCCTTCACTACAATCAATTCATATAATATTCATCATTTCTTAATAAGAGTATTTTCCTTATACAAAGAAATTTCTACTTATGTCCCAGCCTCTTAAAATTTATTTATTCACTAAAAACTGCTTTAATTTGCTCGATGGCCCAGTCTAAATCCTCTTTTGAAATAATTAAAGGTGGGGCAAAGCGGATCACTGTGTCATGAGTTTCTTTGCATAGTACTTTACGTTCTGCAAGCTTTTCGCAATACGGACGAGCCGATTCATGAAGCTCCAAGCCAATGAAAAGTCCACGACCGCGCACTTCCTTTATCACAGCATTGTCGATCGTCTGTAGTTGCTTTTTAAAGTAATTGCCCAACTCAAGTGAACGCTCTGTCAATTTTTCATCCAACAGAACATCAATTGCAGCTATGGAAACCGCACATGCTAATGGATTTCCACCGAATGTCGAGCCGTGCGAGCCTGGATTGAATACGCCAAGAATATCATCATTAGCAACGACTGCAGAAATCGGATAAACACCGCCGCCCAGCGCTTTACCTAAAATATATACATCTGGAATAACGTTTTCCCATTCGCAGGCAAAAAGTTTTCCTGTACGTGATAAGCCAGTTTGAATTTCATCTGCAATAAACAGAACATTGTTTGCTTTGCATAATTCATAGGCAGCTTTTAAATAGCCTTCTGTCGGGATGATAATGCCAGCTTCACCTTGTATCGGTTCTATAATAAATGCTACTGTATCGGGAGTAATGGCAGCTTCTAAAGCTTCAATATCGCCGTATGGAACTAAAGTAAAACCTTCTAGCATAGGACCGAAACCGCGTTTATATTCCGCTTCAGATGATAACGATACAGCACCCATCGTACGGCCGTGGAAATTGCCGTCACAACCAATAATTTTGGCTTGATTTACAGGGATCTCTTTTACTTCATAACCCCAACGACGAGCCATTTTAATCGCTGTTTCAACCGCCTCAGCACCAGTATTCATAGGGAGTACCATATTCTTATCTGTGAGCTTGCACACTTTCTCGTACCATTCCCCTAATGTCGCACTATGGAAAGCACGGGAAGTTAGTGTTACCGCATCTGCCTGATCCTTTAAGGCTTGAATAATTTTAGGGTGGCGATGTCCTTGGTTTAACGCTGAATACGCCGAAAGCATATCTAGGTAGCGATTGCCTTCAGGGTCTGTCACCCAAGCGCCTTCTGCTTTTTCGATGACGATTGGCAGCGGGTGATAATTGTGTGCTCCGAATTTTTCAGTAGTTGAAATAAGTTGTTCTGATTTTGTTGTCATGATGAAATCCTCCTTAAGCAAATTTACTTTTATAACAGAGAAATCAATTACATAAGACGAAAAATCTACATATACGATGCAGGTTTCTTCCAAATTAATGTTAACAGAATACCGAAGAAGATGACAACCGTTGCAAAGTAATATGGATAGTTAACATCAATATCAAATAACATGCCGCCTAAAATAGGGCCGAAAATATTCGCCAAACTCGTAAACATCGAGTTCATCCCACCAACGAAACCTTGCTCATTGCCAGCAATTTTTGATAAATAGCTTGTTACAGCAGGGCGGAATAAATCAAATCCGACAAATACGATACAAGTAACAAGTAAAATCGCAAAGTATGAGCTGACAACCGTCATTAAAAATACTAAAACGCCCGATAAAATTAAGCTATAGCGAATGAGTTTAATTTCGCCCCATTTTTGGGCTAAACGGTCAAACAAAGCTACTTGTGCCACCGCTCCAACAATTGCGCCACCTGTAATGATGATGGCGATATCTGTAGGGGTAAAGCCAAATTTGTGATCAACGAACAGGCTAAAGAACGATTCAAATGCCGCAAGTCCAAATGATGCGACAAAAATTAATATAAAGGCAATTAAGTACATCGGCTCCAAAACACGTTTAAATCCAGATGTTTGATTTGGCACATTTTCATTATTTTCTTCATTGCGCTCTGGTTCGCGCAGTAAAATAATCGACAGAATGGCCGCAGTTGTACCGAGCGCTCCCGCAAAGTAGAACGGCACACGTGTACCGAAATCCGCTAAAAATCCGCCAATACCAGGGCCGATAATAAATCCTGTACTAATCGCTGCACTCATATAGCCAAGTGCTTTCGGGCGAGTTTCCATCGTAGTAATATCTGCGATAAAAGCTGTAACAGCAGGCATAATAAATGCCGCACTAATACCGCCTAATACACGGGATATAAATAATACTTCGATTGTTTTACCTAACCCGAATAAAAATTCCGAAATACCGAAAATAAATAGACCTAGGACGATCATTATTTTACGTCCGTATTTATCAACCGCTTTACCAGCGAGGGGTGAAACAATAAGTTGTGCAATAGCAAATGCTGCAGTTAAATATCCGACAACGGTTCCGCTTATTTGCAATTCATTCATTAATGTTGGAAGTACTGGAATAACTAAACCGATTCCTAAAAAAGCGATGAATAAGTTTAATAACAGTAGCCCTAACGTTACTTTATATTCTCTCATATTTGTTGCTCCTTATTTAGTTGAAAATGACTGTAGAAATATAATCCGCACTTTCTAACATAAACCCTATAGTAGCTATAGAGTCAATAATTCAGATTTAAATTATTGTAAAAAACTATTCACTTCAGTTTTATTTTTAATTCAACAATAAATTCGTCTGCTTTATTAGGAGAGTAATTTATAGGCATAAAAATTTCATAAACGATGGGTACTATCTCTATTCGGTTTTCTTCTATATATTGATATAACTTTTGGTAATGCGTTAAGTATGTGCCTGGTTCAAAGATAAATGCAATACATACATAACGACCTGCAGGAATTGTTTTAACTTCCATATCAGTTGTTAAGTGTGTAATATACCTGTCTGTAATAAGTGGGGTAAAGATATGACTATAATGCAGCTCATCCAAGCTATTATATGGCTGATAAGGATAAATGCATCCGTATCGATTACTCAACAGACTATTTTCAACTTCCAGCGTTTTGATTAGTGAGCTGTAGTATGTGTTCGGTATATAGTAAGGTGTTAGCTCATTTGTATGGATCGATAAAATCCGATTTGTTTCCTCATTTTTAAAATAAACCGTATCAAGCATATCAATTGCGAGCTGTTCCTCCATCTGTTTTTTCGTTTTATATAAAGATTGCTTAATTTCATACATACGATTAATCTGTTTTTCAATTACATTTTCCTGCTGCTGTAAAAAAGATAATAACTCTGCTGGGGTAAAGGCTTGTGCCGCTTTAATCTCTTCTAAAGAAACTCCGATATATTTCAGTGATTTAATAATGTCCAAATAGTATAGTTGTGCATCTTTATAGTACCGGTAATTTGTTTTAGGATCGACGTGGGAAGGTTTGAATAAACCGATCTGATCATAGTAACGGAGTGTTTGTATTGATATATTTGCCAATTTCGATACTTCTCCAATTGAGTAAAGTTTTTCTTCCATAATAGCCTCCGAAATACGTTATTAACGGTATCGTAGCATTAAAGTTGGGTTGGGTAAATTAGCAGGAAGGGGGAAGCTTAAAGGTAAATGAAGCTATAAAAAATCTGAAGACAAACTTAAGTCTTCAGATTTAAACTTTCCTATTAAGAGAATTGATTACTTACTAAAAAATTGATTTACGGAGTCCTCAGAATTTAGATGTTCTTTTATTAGATTCTTTAAGTCTTCTTCATTTTCAAAGCCGTCCAGTTTATTATTGTACCAATGTTGAATTTCAGTTTTGGTTACAGTGAATTCATTAGCCGGAAATTTGAATGCAATCCAATCTACATTTTGGATTAAAGCAAAAAGATACGTGGCATTCGCTATAACAGTTTCCTTTATTTCTTTATCTGCAGTTATATCGTTATATTCCAAAGTAATGCCATATGGTTGTTCTTTCGTATGAAGGGAAATTTGTTTTAATTCATTGCTGTAGTTTAATTGATTCACAATATTTCCAACCGCACTGTTGTCACCTACATAGGAATCTTTGTATTGAAATATATCTGCTTTTGAGTCAGCATTTTGACTGCATCCGCTTAATACAATCAATACGAATAACATCGAAATATAAAATATGGGAGTACGTTTCACTATTTCATCTCACTTCATTTCTTATAAAATTAGGGTTGCATCATTTCATTACCAACGTGGATAGGCTTTTTCCTACTATAAAAATACCCGGCCAGTAATATTATAAGAGCTAATGTGACTGTTCCTCCGGCAAAAAGGAGGGGAGCTTTATATGTGAGGAAATAAGTTTCCAAACGACCCGCAATAACAGGGCCGATTATTTGTCCGATCGCATAAAAGGTTGTCAGTATGGAAACAACGTAGGCACTTTGCTTTGGATATAACTGTCTTGCGTATGCTGTTGACATAGTAACGAGTCCGACAAATGTAAAACCAAATGAAATGGCCGACAACAATACGCTCCACACGGATTGTGACAGCACAGGAAGCAGGATGCCGATTATTTGCATCGCATACGCTAAAGCCAGCATAGAAATCGTTGAATAACGGGACATCAATTTCATCCAAATCGGTGCAGATGGAATGGCAGCCAGTCCAGCCAATACCCAACTATAACCTGCATATGCGCTAAGGGCCTCGATATTATATATAATGTCCACAAGAAAAGTCCCTGTGATAATATAACCCAATCCTTCTAAGCCATATGCAATAATCAGCCATGGCATGAAGCCTCTCCAAATATTGCTATCCTCAGATTTTGGTGCCTTTACATGATTAAGAACTTGTAAATGACGCCATAAAAATAGTGTCGTCGCTAAAAACAATGCGGATAACAAACCGAGCCCAAGCCAAGAACCTTGCCAGCGGAAACTTGCTTCAAAGAATGGTACTAAAAATCCTGATAATGCAATGCCAATACCGATTCCACTAAATAAATAACCACTCCAGCGCGTTAGTAAATGCGCTGCTAAATAATCCATCACGATGCTTAATGTCAGGACAAAGATAAACCCGCTCGTTAAGCCAGCAATAAAGCGTAACACGATCCAAATGATGTATGAATCTACTAATCCCATTAAAAGAATCGAAGTGACATTCATGACAACATTTAATAATAGAAAGTTCTTTTTCGATTTATAAATAAACCCGGCCCACAATGCTCCAATAAAGTAGCCAATATAGTTGCTTGAAGCGAGCCAGCCGCCTTGTGTAAAGGATAAATTTTCATCGACACGCATGAATGGTAAAATCGGCGTGAACGCAAAGCGGCTAATACCCATAGCAACAGCTAAAAATAGAATTCCCCCTAAAATTACACTTAAATGTTGATGATTTATGAAAATCCCTCCCTAAAAAAGCATCTCTTATAGTGATTGTACCACTCTTATTTTCAAAATTAATAGAGGTAATACCCGTAGAAACGAGAAAAAACCCGACTATATCACCAAAAGTCAGGTTTTGCGACCATAAGCCAAAGAAAGAATCCCATTAAAAAGATATATTTCCAGGTAGCGCTTTTCATCATATGAATAAATTGTTCTTTTTCAAACTGTGCACTTTTGGCAAAATTCAGGGCAGGCTTAAAAGCAAGAGCCATAAAATATAAAGAAAAGCCCATAACGATATACGTTACAATAAGCCAGGGAGATGTCCAGGACCACCCACTAAAATAAATTAAAACTAAACCGGTAGGCACAATGAAATGGCCTCCGTTTGCCACAGCTCTCAGCAAACCTTGAAGAGCCGTAATAAAGCTAGAAAGATCTTGCGTCTGTGCCTTTTCCATACGTTTTAATATCGGGAAAATCGCGAACAGCGGACCGGTAGCAACGATGACACTTAAAATATGTAAATAAAGCGTAATTGTAAAAAGCAATTTCATCCCTCGCTCGAGTTTTATTGAAATAATCATACCATGAAAAAAAGATGACTCGAAAGTTTGTGACTTCCGAATCATCTCTATTAAAACCCCTTATGAATGAGCGGCTGCTCCCTGTTTCCCTTTGTTTTTGCTTTTTTCTTCTTCTTTTACACGCTGTTTTTTCAATTTGTTTAAATCTGAACGTAATAGTAAAGAAATACCTAATGAAATAGCGATTAAGAAGCTGAATAGATAAAATACTGGAATATAACTGTTTGTCGCTTCGTGAATTGTTGAAACGATAATCGGACCAAAAATACCACCAAGTGACCATGTAGTTAATAAATAGCCATGAATAACCCCAAGTTGCTTCGTACCGAATAAGTCACTCGCGAATGCCGGTAAGTTCGAGAAACCACCGCCATAACAACTAACTACTAAGAATATGAATACTTGTAATAGAATAGCGTTTGTCGTAAACGGTAATGTAATAAAGGCAATTAACTGAATCGTGAAGAAAATTACAAACACATTAGAGCGTCCGATATAATCTGATCCAGCCGCCCAAAGTAAGCGACCACCACCATTAAATAGACCCATTAAACCAACCATAGTTGCAGCAGCTGCTACTGACAGCCCGGCAATTTCCTGTGCCATTGGAGAGGCTACTGAAATCATCATTAAACCAGAAGTTACGTTGATTAAGTGCATAGACCAAAGCATCCAGAATTGCTTTGTACGAACCGCTTCACGAGCAGACATTTGTGCAATTTCCTGTGATTTTGCTTTTCCTGAAGCAACCATATCTTCTACATCACCTGTTTTAGGTGGTGCAATATAAAGTGCTCCGGCAATCATTAATAGAAAATAACTAATCCCTAAAATATAATACGTATTTGATATCCCTACAGCCTGCATTAAGTTTGCAGCAACTGGCGCGGTAATTAACGCACCAGATCCAAATCCTAAAACAGCCATCCCTGTCGCTAAACCGCGACGATTAGGGAACCATTTAACAAGCGTCGATACCGGTGCAATATAACCAATCCCCATCCCGAGACCACTTAGTAACCCGTAAGTTAGCCAATATAAAACAACTGAATCCATAGCGATCGCAATACCTGCGCCACCTTGTCCTAAACCGAATAGTACTGCGGCAACCATCGCTGCTTTTCTAGGTCCTAACTTTTCTACTGTGCTACCAAATAATGCTGCAGCAAAACCAGCAAGTCCCATCATAATTGTAAAAGCAATAGTAATTTGTGATGCATCCCAACCAAGTTCTGTTGCGATTGGATTTTTATACACACTATATGCATACGCACCACCAATTGAAAGGTGGATAGCAATGGCAGATGCAGCAATTAACCAACGATTTTTTTTCATATAAATTCCCCCTAACACCTATTAAAATATCGATTTTACGATAATTTTCTACTTAAAGTAGATGTGTCAAATGTTTGAACGTTCATGTACATAAACTTAACATTAATTTATTATTTTGTGCAAGTGAAATATATAAAATAAAATTATCTTGAAAAAACATATATTTCTCTTTTCGGTAGCAAAATCGTACTTGATGCAATAATTTTTTACTGTAAAAAAACGCATTATAACCTTGATAAATCAAGGTTTGTTAGGTGTAGGATAGTGATATTTACTAATAGGTTTCGAAATAAGGATAATATTGTAAGTTAATGAATTTTCTAATTTAACAACTAAATTAGCTAACTTATGCATCAAAATTCTACTATATGTTTTAATGGTGATAGGCAAAAGATTTTTGGAATTTATAATATAACAGTGACTAATACACAATCGGGAAACACCCGATAGCTTTATGCATTGATAAATCAACGTTTTAGAGAAGTGGTGTTAAAATAAATAGCTTTTTTTCTTGCGGTTGTTATTAATTATGCAACTGTTTATAACAGTTTGAAAAAGATAAAATTCAGTACGTTTCGCTGCAGATTTTGGATTAAAAAAGAAATAAATTTCTAAAGGAAACGGTGCCTTTACCGATTTCACGGTGCTTTTTTACATTAATTTACTGAATAATGGAGCAGAATAATGCTGAAAATGAGTTTGTATAAAAATACTCATACTAATTTTGAATAGAAATAAAATTATTTGACGAGTCACGAACTGTTCCTCTAAAGTCAAATAGTGATAAGAAAAGAGGCGAAATTTTATGCGAAAAATAGATCCAAAACAATTATCAGAGCGAGAAAATTATAAGTTTTTGATTGGTTCCATAATTCCTAGGCCAATTGCCTTTGTAACATCGGTATCAGCAGAAGGTGTGGTCAATGCTGCACCGTTTAGCTTTTTTAATATTGTATCTTCAAATCCTCCGATGATTTCCGTAAGTGTTCAGCGCAAGCAAGGGGAAATGAAGGATACGGCAAGAAATATTCTTGCCAATCGTCAATTTGTTGTACATATAGTCGATACGGAAAATGTTGAAAAGGTAAATGAAACGGCAGCGAGCTTACCTCCAGAGGAAAGTGAAGTGGAAATGACTGGGCTGACATTGGTTGGAAGTACAAAAATCGGTGTTCCAGGAGTAAAAGAGGCCAAAGTACGTTTTGAATGCGAATTAGAAACCGCACTGGAGCTTGGTGGAGAAGAAAATAACCCAGGGTGTGACCTGATTATAGGTAAAGTTGTATATTATCATATAGAAGAAAGTATATATGAAGATGGTCGGATCGATTCACAAGAACTAGCTGCTATAAGTCGTTTAGCTGGAAATGATTATGCGAAAATTGGAGAGCAATTCACGATTAAGCGTCCCCTTTAATTTCATTCATTTCGAGCGTAGCTATATATGGGAGGAAAACAAATGTTAAAAATTAAAAACATTGAATTATTTAATATTGAATTACCATTAATTGAACCATTTATCGTAAGCTACGGTACATATCCAAATATGCCATCAATCATTGTAAAGATGACAACAGAATGTGGGTTAGTGGGCTGGGGAGAAGCCGTGCCGGATGAGCATGTTACAGGCGAAACACTGGAAGGCACGTTTGCCGTTTTAAAGCATACATTAGCTCCTGCAATGATCGGGGAAAATCCGATGAACTTTGAAAAGGTCCATGCCAAAATGGATGCACTGATTTATAGTGCACCAGCAGCAAAGGCAGCTATTGATATTGCATGCTTCGATCTTGTAGGGAAAAAGCTCGGTGTGCCAGCGTATCAATTAACAGGTGGCCGCTATTATGAAAAGTTCCCTATTACGCATGTGCTAAGTATCGGTACCCCAGAAAAGATGGCGAATGAAGCAGCAGAGCGTGTGGCAGAAGGGTATAGCTCATTCAAAATGAAGGTTGGCCGAGATGTAGCAAGCGACGTTGCGCGTATTAAAGCGGTACGTGAAAGAATCGGAAACGACATTGCAATTCGAGTCGACGTCAACCAAGGTTGGGTAAATAGCTCAACGACGATGCAGGCAGTACGCGAGCTTGAGCATTTAAGTATTGACTGGCTAGAGCAGCCGGTTCGTGCCGATGATATTGATGGCATGGTTGAAATTAAATCGAAAACATCGATTCCAGTCATGATTGATGAAGGTTTACGCGGTGTCCGTGAAATGCGGGAAATCATAGCAAAACGTGCTGCGGATAAAGTAAATATAAAATTAATGAAGTGTGGCGGGATGTATCCTGCGATGAAGCTTGCGCATATGGCGGAAATGGCGGGTATTGAATGCCAAATCGGTTCCATGGTCGAATCTTCTGTCGGATCAGCAGCGGGATTCCATGTAGCATTTTCAAATAAGGTGTTTACAAGTGTTGAGTTAACAGGACCATTAAAGTTTTCTAAAGATATCGGGAACCTTCAATATAATGTACCGTTCATTCAGTTAAACGAACGCTCGGGTTTAGGTGTTGATGTGGATGAAACAGTTTTGGCCGAACTAACACGTGAAAAATGTGTGGTGCAATAATGATTGCGACAGGATTTTTAGGGAATGATGAGTTCACCGTTAATTTACTGAATGAATCCCATATACCGCAGTTAATGAACCTGCAGCAGGAAGTCGTAGACGCATTGCCGGATAAAGCGATTTTACAGCCACTTGACGAAGGAGAATTGGGCTTTATATTAAAAGGAAATGGCCTAATGATTGGTGTTTTCGTTAAAGAGAAATTAATTGCATTTCGAGCTTTACTTGAACCGGTTATTGATGAGGAGCATTTAGGGTATGATATCGGTTTACAAACAGAAGATGAACTGAAAAAAGTGCTGTACCAAGAAATATCAAATGTACACCCGCAATATCGGGGCTATGGATTACAACGGACAATGGCAAACATTATTATGCAACAAGTAAATCTGGCAAAATATAATGTTGTCTGTGCAACGGTGATGCCGGGTAATATCGCGAGCATGAAAGACAAGTTCTCTCAAAATATGCATATAGCAGCATTAAAGCTGAAATACGGTGGAAAATTGCGCTATGTATTTATGAAGAAGCTGTCGGAAGTAGACCGTCAATGGGCTGAAGAACGTTATGTTTCAATGAATGAGACAAATGCTCAGCAACAGCTTATACAACAAGGCTTTATCGGCATTTCTATGAAAAAGCAGCAAGATGAATGGTTGATCCAATATGTAAAATGAAAAAGGATGTAGCGGGTAATTATTAATCCGCCACATCCTTTTTCGTTTTATTACAATCCAAGTCGTATGAATGTTCTTTAAATATCATTGTCATCAAAGCTGTCTAAATCGAAGAAATCACTGTTGTCTTCGAATAAGTAAGAAACGTCATTGTCATCTGTAGCTAAATAAGTGTAGTTAATCATATTATCAGCTCCTTTTTATAACTATACAATATTCAGAAAATTAAGTAAAGTGTAATTTACCTCTTTTTTATTGAATGAATGTTCATAAATCGTTGGTAATTATATATTTTTAGCGTTTGTTTCCGCTTTCATACCTTATAATAATATGTTTTATAAGATATTTTCATGCATATTTTCATACATTTAAAAACGCGTGTATTTTGAAACTTTCTCTTCCAGAAAAATGTATATATAGAAAAAGGAATGGAGTGAAGGAAATGGAGAAAAAACCATTCAACGATGTAGATGAGCATTATCAAAAACATATAGGTACACCGAGTTCCTATAATATGAAGCAAATGCCAAAACCAATTCGTATTATTGGTTATATTCTAATCAGCTTTATGACGGTTGCTGCATCTTTACTTATTATATTAATGATCTGGGATAAAATATTCTAGCTTAAACCGGGGAAACAGTCTTTTTCCTAAACATCTTTAATATTAAGCCCACTATAGTAATAAACTTATTAGTAGGGGTTAAGTATATGTAAAAAATCTGTATTTAACAGAATAATTATCTGCTTTGTGTTAATATATTTGTAATTAACTGTAAATGGGGTGGGAAGCATGGAGCAACATATTTTTGTCTCGAAACTTATACCTCCGACACCGGCGAATAACTATTTAAGAAGAGCAAAATTAATGAAGAAGCTTTCAGATTGGCCACATGCAAAATGTACCATTTTACATAGTAGCGCAGGGTATGGAAAAACATCGCTTATTAGTCAATTTATAAATGATCAAAAAACTAAATGCGCCTGGTATCAAATAACACCAGATGATGATTCGATATTTCCGTTTTTACGCCATTTTATTTTTAGTATCCAACAGCATTTCCCTTCATTTGGCGAAAAGCTAAAAGGGTGGGATGTAACAGTAAAGTTTCATAACATGGAAGAGTTATTGCAGCTTTCAAAGCAAATTGCCAATGAGCTGCACGATATTAAAGAACCATTTTTAATCGTGCTGGACGACTATCACCATGTATCGCATGTGTTTCAAATTAATTACGTCATGAATCAAATACTTCAATATTTACCTAGCAATCTCCATATTATAGTGGCGACGAGGAAAATGCCGGAGTGGAGCTGTTTGTTAACGCTTCGAATGAATAATCAGTTAATAGAATGTTTAGAGCAGGAGTTTATTTTTACTGAAGATGATGTCCAATATTTATTTGAAGCTTTCTTTGAGCGTCAATTAACCGATGAACAGTGTGAATTTATTATGCAAATGACAGAAGGCTGGGCAATGGCAATTATGCTGCTTGGCTATAAGGCTAAGTATAGTCAGGAAAAGCTTATTGATATTGCAGAAGGAACGGTCGGGAATTTTTTTGACTACCTATCTGCAGAAGTGTTCGACAAGTTAGACGAGCAACTTCAGCTTCAGCTTTTAAAGCTTGGTATTCATCAAGTTATATCGCTTGATGTCATTACGGAGCTATATGGGCTGGAATGGATTGAACAAGTTAAGCCGAAATTAGACGAGCTTGCGTTTATTACGCCGTTAGCAGGAGGAACAAAATACCGTTTTCATGCATTGTTCCAACAATTCCTGCAGCAACGGTTGAGTGAATACTACTCGGACCTATATGAGGAGTTTCATGAACAGGCTGCCGAGTATTATGCTCTCCAAAACTTAGGAGTACTCGCGGTCACACATGCTAAACAACTAAAAAATCAGCATTATTATATCCAATTATTACTGCATTTCGCTCCTCAATTTATTGAAGCCGGTCAATTCGAATTTCTATTGGAAAGGTTGAAAGACTTTTCACTCGATCAAAAGCCGTATCAGCTTCTCTATTATGAAGGGGAATGTCAGCGGTACCGTGCACAATATGAGAAGGCGAAAAATGCGTACAATGAATGTTTTATAAAAGCTCAATTGCAGCAAGATCAATTATTTTTAATGCGCTCACAATTTGGCCTTGCCAATATTTATTTGGACACCCTACAGCCAGTTTTTGCAGAACACCATTTGCAGCAAGCTATCGCATTATTAAATGAAGTAAAACTCAGTGATACAGAACGTCATCTTATTAATAGCCTTTATACTGAAAATCTCATTAATTTAGGGAAAGCAGGGGAGGCTCTTCGATGGAGTAATTCTCAAAATCTACAGTTAAGCATTAACAATATTGATGCGCGTCTTTATTTACGGCATGGTCAATTGGAAAAAGCAAAAGAGTTGTTAAATGCACGAATATCAAAACCCTTTCAATGGGAAGAAGCACATCGTACGACAGATTTACTCCTCGTTTTAATCGATATATTAATGGGAGAAAATGTACAGGCCTATAGCCGAATTATTGAAGGTGGAAAAGAAGGGCTCGTTGATATGCCATATACGCTTGCACTTACAAAGCTACGTAAAGGGCTTGCACTGTTAAATATGGAAATGAAAGATTTCGAACGGGCAAAAGCATGTTTTGATGAGACACTGGAGCTATTAAATCAAATACATGTTAAGCGCATTACAGCCGAGTGTTATATGGGTCTCATTTTATATTACCGCAATAATGTTATTGAGGCGAAACGCCATGCCCAAATCGGTTTAAGGGAAACGAATAAAGTGCAGGATTTTTGGATGTCTGCATTATTACTGACGGCATTAACGAAAGTGTTGGCCGAAAACGACCATTTTGAAGAGGCAATCGATACGGCAAAACAAGCTTTATTCTATTATGAACGCAGTGAAGATACGTATGGACAAATGGTCTGTTCCTTTTGGCTTGCATACTGTTTCTCAAAAGTGGATGAGAACCAAGCATCCAAACACTATCAGCTATTTTGGAAATTATGTATGAATGACTTTCCTTTTTTTATTGAGAAGAAAACCCTTTTTGGACCACAACATTTAATTCTTTTTGTTCAGCTCGCTAAACAGCTACAGCATGACGTGCCCGTATTTAATCAATTGAAAATACAGGATGCACCGAGTACAGAGCTATCACTGACATTGTTCGGCCCTATTCAGATTCGTCGTGAATATCATGTTATTCACGATAAAGAATGGAAGCGAATGAAAGCGAAAGAACTGTTTTTATATTTATATATACACCGTGAGCAGTTCGTGTCGCGTCAGCAAATTTGCGAAGCGATTTGGCAGCAGGATGAAGAAGCGATGCAACGTGATTTTAAAGTAGTTTTTAATGCGATGCTAAAAGCTTTGGAGCCAGCAAGGTCTGCTCGGGAGGAAAGTTACTTTATAACGCGACGTCAGCATTTATATAAGCTTGAGGATCGCTGGATTCAAAGTGATGTAGCACATTTTACGTATTATGCACAACGCGGAATGGAAGAAAAAACAGCCAAGCTTTCAAATGAATGGCTAAAACTTGCAATGAGGCTGGTGGATGGTCAATTTTGTTCCGATATTGAACGTGAGTGGATTGAATCGATTCAAGCGCATTACAATGAGCAAATACTGAAAATTCTGGAGCGTGTCGCACAAAACTATGTCCGGCTACAGCAATTTGATAAAGTCATTCGTTGGGCAGAGCGCATTATTGCACTGGATGACGGTCATGAAGAGGGGTACCGGTTGTTAATGCTTGCCCATTATTATCTTGGGAATCGTAGGGAAGCACTAAAACAGTATGAGCGCTGTGTATATGTACTTGATGAACAATACAAAATTACACCGATGGACCCGACCGAGCAATTGTACGAACTTGTATTAAAAATGTAAATAGATTGAGAGCTATGTTGAAATATAATTCGACATAGCTTTTTTTATTTCATGGGATTAGGGGGGAGCGTGAAGAGCGTTTTACTAGAACAAACGAGCCGGTTATTAGAGGAATTTAGTGTGAGATTAGAAGAAATGGTTCGGCAATTGGTGGGAAAAAGTGTTGCCGTAGTTTTATTAGCACAGTTGAGCAGTTTATTAGAAAAAGTCAGAGCGGTATTAGAAGATTGAGAACCGATTTTAGAACAATGCAAAGCGATATTAGCACAACCAAACTATATATTAGAAAATCGAAATTATATTAGAACAAATTAATTTTTATTAGAAGATATCAACTTTTATTAGAACAATTCGCTGTGAATTGGATATCTGTTCAGTCGAGCAATGGCATAGTGTCCAAGCGTCTCAACTTCTCTCCGGAATTCCCCTTTATCCCCATCCCATTTATTGAATGTAACTCATTTGTAACTTGGCGATGTTACATTACGATTAAGCAGATAGCTATGCTGAAAATATTGCTGGGAGGGACATTGAATGAAAAAGCGTTTATGGTTAATTTTTGCGGTGTTATCGGTTTTCTTATTAGTTGCATGTAACAGTGATTCAGCAGACAGTAATGATTCATCAACTACAAATACTTCAGCTGAGCAAGGTGAAAGCGGTGCAAAAGAAGCAGCTGCTTCATCGGATCCGATTAAAGTTGGTGTACTTGCATCGTTGACAGGAGCACTTGAATCGTACGGTAAGCAAACGAGAAACGGCTTTGAACTAGGTCTTGAATATGCAACAGACGGCACGATGGAAGTGGAAGGACGTAAAATTGAAGTCGTTTGGGAAGATACAGAAACAAAACCGGAAGTAGCGGTGCAAAAGGCAACGAAACTATTGGAAGATGACGCTGTTGATTTTTTAGTCGGTTCATCAAGTTCAGGTGACACATTGGCAGTACTTCCACTAGCAGAAGAGTACGAAAAGATTATGATTGTTGAACCAGCAGTAGCAGATAGTATTACAGGTTCAGAGTTTAACCCTTACATTTTCAGAACAGCACGTAATTCATCCCAAGATGCTTATGCAGCTGCAGCAGCAATTGCAGGTGAAGGTGTTAAAATCGCAACGTTCGCACCTGACTATTCATTCGGTTGGGATGGGGTATCGGCATTTAAAGCGGCAGCTGAAAAATTAGGAGCTGACATCGTATTGGAAGAATATGCAGATCCAGCAGCAACTGACTTCACATCCAATTTACAAAAAATTATCGAAGCAAAACCAGAGTTTCTATTTGTTGTATGGGCAGGGGCTAACTCTCCATGGAACCAGATTGCAGATCTAAAGCTACAGGAAAAAGGGATTAAAATTTCAACTGGAGCACCAGATATTATTGCGCTTCAATTTATGGAGCCTTTAGTAGGGATGGAAGGATTCTCGGTATATCACCATACATTACCAAACAATGAAGTAAATGATTGGTTAGTAGAAGAGCATAAAGCAAGATTCAACGGAGAGGTACCGGATTTGTTCACACCAGGCGGATTTACAGCGGCGGTTGCCATTGTAGAAGCATTGAAAAAATCAGGTGGTGATGCCGATGGAAATGCACTTATTCCATTAATGGAAGGTATGTCATTCGAGACACCAAAAGGAACGATGACATTCCGTAAAGAAGACCACCAGGCATTACAAACGATGTATGCCATCCGACTTGAAAAGGTGGCGGAATTTGATTATCCAGTACCGGTATTAATACGTGAACTACTACCAGAAGAAACGGAACCTCCTATTTTAAATTAGTAAATAAGTGAGGCTGTCTAAAAAGTGTTGAACTTTCAAGACAGCCTTTTGTTATAAAGGTTTCCATGGCGTTTATACGAAATGGAAAGGTTTATGAAAATGAGTTGATTGGAATGGAGGGGAGGCGACTCCTAGGGACCAGCAGAAGCGAGAGACTACAGGCTCGAGCCTGGCCCCTGGAAAGCGTCCGACCCGCAATGTAAATCAATATGAGAGGGTGAGATGATGGAACCGATTATAAAAACGAGCAATTTATCGATTAAGTTTGGTGAGCATAAAGCGGTAGATAATATTAACTTTGAAATGGCACCAAAGCATTTTAAATCCATTATTGGTCCGAATGGTGCAGGAAAAACAACTTTCTTTAATTTAATCAGTGGTGAACTGGAGCCAACTGAAGGCGATGTGTTTTTTAAAGGGTTATCACTTCATAAAAAGTCTTCTGTTGAACGAACTCGTTTAGGTATCGGGCGTTCATTTCAAATTACGAATGTGTTTCCGAATTTAACGGTACTGGAAAATGTACGCCTTGCCGTTCAGTCGAAGCGGAAAGTGCGCTTTCACATGCTCAACCACTTTCTGAAATATAAAGAGATTACGAATGAAGCGGTTGAGATTTTGGAACAAGTGCTATTAACCGACAAAATGCATCAAGTGGCGAATCAGCTTTCCCATGGTGAAAAAAGAAAACTGGAAATCGGAATGTTACTGGCACTTGATACTGAAATTTTACTATTGGATGAGCCGACAGCGGGCATGTCACTGGAGGAAGTACCTGCAATATTGGATGTGATTCGTTCCATTAAGGAGCGTGGTGATAAGACCATCTTATTAATTGAGCACAAAATGGATATGATTATCGATTTATCCGATTCAATTATGGTGCTGTTCAACGGGGCGCTATTAGCTGATGGAACACCTGAAGAGATTATGAACAATGAAACGGTACAACAAGCGTATTTAGGAGGCCTTGCATATGAGTAATATTTTAACGTTAGAGCGTGTGGAAACGTTTATTTCACAATATCATATTTTGCAAGGCATCAATTTTGAAGCGAAAGCAGGAGAAGTTTCAGTTTTACTAGGGCGGAATGGCGCTGGGAAAACGACGACGCTTCGCACGATTATGGGCTTAACACCGGCGTCAAAAGGTACGATTCAGTTCGATGGGAAAGATATTACAAAAATGGCGCCTTATGATATTGCAAACAGTGGAATTGGCTATGTGCCTGAGGATCAAGGGATTTTCGGACAGCTGACAGTAGAGGAAAACATGAAAGTTGCGATCCGAAAAGAAACGGATGCGACAATGCAAAAGCAAGCGTACATTTTAGAGTTATTCCCGGATTTAAAAAAGTTCTGGAAAAAGCAAGGAGGCAATTTATCGGGTGGTCAAAAGCAAATGCTTGCGATGGCAAGAGCGTTTGTCAATGACAGCAAGCTGCTTTTAATCGATGAACCATCCAAAGGCCTTGCGCCAATTGTTATCGAGAAAGTAATGGAAGCAATAACTGAAATGAAAAAGCATACCTCAATTGTGCTAGTTGAACAGAACTTCATGATGGCCAGCAAAATTGGTGATACATTCACATTAATTGACGACGGGCGGACTGTGCAATCAGGGGAAATGCAAGGTTTAATCGAAGACGAACAGCTTAAGCGTAAATATTTAGGAATCGGATAAGGAGGGGAAGCGGATGGAACTAATAATTAGTTTAACGATAAATGGACTAGCGACAGGCATGCTTATTTTCTTACTGGCAGCTGGATTAACGCTCATTTTCGGATTAATGGATGTACTGAACTTTGCGCACGGCGGACTGTTCGTATGGGGAGCCTATACAGGGGTGTTCACCTATTTATGGAGTAACAGTTTTATAGTCGGAATTGTTGTTGCGATTCTCACAGGTCTTGTTCTTGGATTTATTACAGAAAAACTTATTATTAAGCCAGTTTACGGAAATCACGTACAGCAAATTTTAATTACACTCGGATTTATGCTCGTGCTCCAGGAAATGATTAAAGTTGTGTTCGGTCCAAACGGTGTACCTGTTAAAGTTCCTTCTTACTTGGCAGGCAGCTGGCAAATTGGTGATTTAACGATTATTAAATACCGGATTTTCATTATCGTTGTTGGTTTTGCTTTATTTGGTGTTCTGTATTTCATTTTAAATCGAACGAAAATCGGATTGGTTGTTCGGGCTGGTGTTATGAATCGGGAAATGACACAGGCATTAGGTATTAACATTAAGCGCGTATTTTTACTTGTGTTTATGTGCGGTGCGGCATTGGCAGCTTTAGGTGGAATGCTGATGGCTCCGTATTCGGGGGTTGTGTATGCGGAAATGGGAATGGAATACGCGATTTTAGGATTTATCGTTGTAGTCATCGGCGGAATGGGGAGCTTCCAAGGTTCGTTAATGGCAGCAATTTTAGTAGGGCTTGCCGGAAGTTTCATGGCGTACTATGTGCCGTTTCTATCCGTTGCAGTCAATATGATTTTAATGGCAAGTGTACTAATTTTCCGTCCACAAGGCTTATTTACGGTTGCGAAGGGGTGATTCGATGATTAAACAGCCATTATTATTATCTAAAGTGAATATTGTGTACGCAATAGTTGTCGGGGTCATGGCCGTATTACCATTTGTATTGGATTCTCGTACAATGACGATTTTATTAACACAGTTTTGTATTTTTGCGATACTCGCAATGAGTTACGATATTTTACTAGGTTACACGGGTATCATTTCATTCGGTCATGCAATGTTTTTTGGAATTGGCGCCTATACGACGGCGATTATGCTGAGTGATTTCGGTCCGTCAATCGGGATCTTTGCTGCTTCAATTGTAGTCGGAATCGTGTTATCCGCAATTATTAGTGTAATAAGCGGCGCATTGACGCTCCGTTTGAAAAGTCACTTTTATGCAATGTTTACACTAGCCATTTCGGGTTTGTTTTTAGTGTTAGCTGAAAAATGGCGCACGGTAACAAAAGGGAATGATGGATTTACATTCCGCGCACCCGAATTGTTTCGCGAGCGTATTTACTTTTACTTTCTTGTGCTTATTTGTTTAGTTGTAGTTTTCATTTTACTGAAACGTATTGTTGCATCTCCGTTTGGAAAAGTGCTTGTAGCGATTCGTGAAAATGAACCACGTACTCGTTCATTAGGCTATAAAACACTAGGTTATAAAATTATTGCTTCTGTAATAGCGGGTGCAGTGGCAAGTTTGGCAGGGTCGCTTTACGCCATTTCATTACGGTTCGTAAATACGAGTGTTATGACGATGGATATTACGCTGGATGCCCTGATGATGACAATTATTGGCGGTGTTGGGACATTAATTGGACCGATTATTGGTGCAGGCGTTATTGAATTTGCCCAACATTACTTATCAGGTCTTGCAAGAGATTATCCAATTTTTGAACGATGGATTATTTTCTTCGGTATTTTATACATTTTAGCTGTGATATTCTTCCCTCGAGGCATCGTAGGTACAGTTTCAATGCGCTACTATGAATGGAAACTGAAAAAAGGGCAAAAAACAAAGGCACCTGTAAAGCTTCGTGAAAAGGAGATACAGCGATGATTGGAATAACTGGATTAGGAATGTATTTACCTGAAGGAAGAATGACAGGTGCCAAAATTGCAGAAAAAGCAAATATTCCAGTAGCAATTGTTGAAACGAAGATGGGCATTATTGAAAAAGTCGTAGCCGGACCGAACGATCATCCAGTTGAAATGAGTGTGAAAGCAGCAAAGGAAGCGATCGCCGAAGCGCAAGTGGATGCTAAAGAGATTGATGTTGTGATCTATATTGGGGAAGAGCATAAAGAGTACCCTTTATGGACAGCTGCCATAAAAATTCAAGAAGAAATAGGCGCAGTAAATGCATGGGCTTTTGATGTACAGCTTCGTTGCGGCACGGCCATTATGGCGATGAAAGTAGCAAAAAGCTTAATGCTATCGGATGATTCCATTAAGACAGTGCTGTTATCTGGAGGGTATCGTAACCACGATTTCATCGATTATGAAAATGAGCGGACCCGCTTTATGTTCAATTTAGGCGCAGGTGCAGGTGCAATAATTTTGCAAAAAAATGCGGGCGGTCATGAAGTATTTGAAGCAGCCCTTATTACAGATGGCTCCTTCTCAGAGGATGTTGTGGTCCCAGTAGGCGGTACAAAGGAGCCGCTAACAATTGAGCACCTTCAAGCAGGGCGCTTTATATTGGATGTACTTGATCCGGAAGGGATGAAACTTCGGTTGGAGCAAAAGTCCTTAAGCAATTTTTTAAAGGTAATTCGCCAATCGTTGCAGAAAAGTGGATATAGTGAAGAAAATTTAGATTATGTTGCGATGCTTCATATGAAAAAGTCCGCACATGATTATGTACTAAACGAGCTTGGTCTTTCAGAGGGGAATTCAATCTATTTGTCACATTACGGTCATATCGGGCAAATCGATCAAATTTTATCACTTTATCTGGCTCGAAAAGAAGGAAAGCTTCAAGAGGGTCAAATTGTTTCATTAGTTAGTGCAGGCATAGGCTATGCATGGGGTGCTATTACAGTGAAGTGGGGTGCTTAATATGAATAAGCTCGACGTTTTAGCGAAAGTGGAATTATCAAATGGTGAAACATTGTCGTATCGTAAGCGTGAAGGTGGCGATGAACTTGTTTTATTAGTGCATGGCAATATGACGAGTTCAAAGCATTGGGATTTACTGATGGAATCAATGGATGAACGCTTCACGATTTATGCGGTGGATATGCGCGGCTTTGGGGAATCAACCTACAATGAAAGAATTACGTCAATCAAAGATTTTAGCGATGATATCAAGCTTTTCGTTGATTCACTTCGGTTGAAGGACTTTACAATCATTGGCTGGTCAACAGGTGGTAATGTAGCCATGCAGTTTTGTGCGGATTACCCGGATTACAGTAAAAAGCTTGTGTTATTCGCTTCAGGATCTACACGTGGTTATCCGTTTTATGGCTCAAATAAGGATGGTACGCCTGATTTTTCAAATCGTTTAGCGACGATTGAACAAATTGAACAGGATCCTATCAAAACAATACCGATGCAACAAATGTATGATACGAAAAATCGTGACGGTCTAAAGTTTATTTGGAACAGTGCGATTTATACACATAATCAACCGGATGAGGCACGCTATGAACAATATGTAGACGATATGCTGACACAGCGCAATTTGGCAGATGTGTACCATGCATTAAATACATTCAATATAAGTGCGATCGATAACGAAGTGTCTAAAGGAAGGAATCGAGTTAAAGATATTCAAATTCCAATATTCATTTTATACGGTGATCGCGATTTTGTAGTAATTGAAGCAATGACAAATGAAATTATTGAAGATTTTGATGGCCGTGCTCAAATCATGAAACTTGCAAACTGCGGACATTCACCTTTAGTCGATAGTTTAGGTGAAACAAAAGATGCAATTGAAACATTTATTTTATCGTAAAAGGGGTCGTGGAAAATGCGTTTAGAAAATAAAGTAGCAATTATTACAGGCGGTGCAGGGGGAATTGGCTATGCAGCCGTAAAACGTTTTTTGGAAGAAGGAGCAAAAGTGGCTGTTGTTGATTACGACAAAGAACAGGGAGAAAAATTAGCAGCAGATTTAGGCGAGAACGTTGCCTTTTTTGCAGTGGATGTTTCCAAATTGGCTGAAGTAAAGCAAATGGTCGAACAAGTTGTTGCGCATTTTGGCACAATCGATATATTGGTGAATAATGCGGGGATTACGCGTGACGCAACCCTTGTAAAGATGAGTGAAGAGGACTTTGATAAAGTAATTCAAATTAACTTGAATGGCGTTTATTACTGCACACAGGCGGTAGCGCCGCATATGATTGCACAAGGGTCAGGCAAGATTATCAGTACTTCATCCGTAAGTGGCGTTTACGGTAATTTTGGTCAAACAAACTATGCTGCAACGAAAGCAGCAATTATCGGGATGACGAAAACATGGGCGAAGGAGCTTGGGCGTAAAGGAATCAATGTAAATGCTGTAGCTCCTGGATTTACAGCGACACCGATGGTAGAAAAAATGCCTGAAAAGGTGTTGCAGCAAATGGAGGGTATTACAAGCTTGCAGCGTTTAGGAAAACCAGAGGATATCGCAAATGCATATTTATTTTTAGCTTCAGATGAGGCAAGTTATATTACAGGTCATGTTCTGCAAGTTGATGGCGGCATTATGATGTAGAAGGTGGGATGGCTTATGCAACAGCTAGACTTTTGGATTGCAAAACGAGCGTCCCAATCACCCGATAAAACAGCCTTAATTCAAATTGAAACGGGTGAAGCGTGGACATATAAAGAGCTGATGCAGCATGCAGGGTGGTGGAGCAATAAATTTTCCAAACAGCAGTTGCAGCAGGGGGACCGGGTTGCAACATTAATGGAAAATTCGATTGAAAGTTTTGCTATTTTAATTGCTTGCCGATTAAACGAATTAATCTATGTACCATTAAATACGAAGTTATCTATACCAGAATTACAGGCGGTTTTATCCGATTGCACGCCGGCTTTACTCATTGCTGATGATGTGCATAGTGAACGGGCAGAACATCTTTTGCCAGCAAAGTTTCTAACATGCGGCGGCTCGGAGTTAGTTGAGCCTTCTACATACAGATGGCATGATGATCCGCAACTGCCGTGGATGATAATTTATACAGGAGGAACAACAGGAAAACCAAAAGGTGTTGTCCTCTCGTATGAAACGGTTACTGTGAATGCGATGAATACGGTCGTTAGCTGGGGGTTAAATGACAAAGATTGTACGTTAAATTATATGCCCCTTTTTCATACTGGTGGCATTAATGCACTTGCATTACCGATTCTACTGGCTGGCGGAACGGTTATAATCGGTCAAAAATTTGATCCGGAAAAAGCGATTCGTGCGGTGGATGATTATAAAACAACTGTTTCGTTATTTGTGCCGACAATGTATCAGCTGATGATAGAAACTGAATACTTTAAAAAATCCGACTTTCCTACGGTAAGAGTATTTTTATCGGGAGGGGCACCTTGTCCAAAGCCAATCTATGAAAGTTTTCAAAGAAAAGGGCTGTTATTTAAAGAGGGGTATGGTTTAACAGAAGCGGGACCGAATAACTTTTTCATTGATGCAGAAGTCGCGATGAAGAAAAAGGGCGCCATCGGAAAAAGTATGCTTTTTAATGAAGTGAAAATTGTGGATAGAGCAGGAAAGTTATGTGCACAAGGTGAAGTAGGTGAACTATATTTAAAAGGCAGTCATGTTTTTAAACAGTATTGGAATAATAAAGAAGCAACGACTAATACTTTTGATGAAGGCTGGTTAAAAACAGGGGATTTGGCGAAAGTGGATAAAGACGGCGATTATTATATCGTAGGTCGGAAAAAGGAAATGATAATATCAGGCGGGGAAAATGTATACCCTCAGGAAGTCGAGCAATGCCTAATTGCCCATGAAGCAGTGCAGGAAGTATCGGTTATTGGCATTCCGAGTGAAAAATGGGGCGAATGTGTTGTGGCATTTATAATTGCAGAAAATCCCTCAGAGAACCTTCAGCATCAGCTTTTCCAGTATTGTAAAGAACAATTGGCCAATTACAAAGTCCCAAAGCAAATTCATTTTCTCCAGGAATTACCGAAAACAGCCGTAGGGAAAATCGACAAAAAGCAGCTTGTTAATTATATTTTTATAAAGGAACAAAATATTGTCTAAGCTAACTAAATACAAGATATTAAAAAGACCGGAATGCTGTTAATTCAACATTTCGGTCTTTTTAATACCTTCCGAACCAAGGATAAATTCAAATGAGTTTATATAGAGTTCATATAGTTGCTTTACAATGCAGAAGTGTGAAAAAAGGAGGATTATAATGAACAAGCTATTAAATCCAATAACAGATTGGGTATCAACGAAACGCGGAGCTTGGATTACGCTTATTGTTTGGCTTGTGCTTATGATCGGTTTAAGCGCCGGTCCAATGCTAAGTGAATACAAAGTGTCAAATTTCCAGTCGCTTCCGGATGATGCGCAGTCAATTATCGCTGAAAATAAATTAAGCGAGTATTTCCCGAACGATGAAGGGACACCAGGTATACTAGTTTTCCATAATGAAGACGGGGAAATTAATGTAGACAGTGTGAAAGAAATCTTAAATGCAATGATTGCGGAAGATATTGAAGGTATCGATCAAATTATCGACATCTCGAATTTACCACCGCAAGCATTGGCAGGCTTCACGTCTGAAGACAAAACGACTATGATCGTGCCAATGACGTTGGAAAAAGGTCTTGGTAATGCTGATTATGCGGAAATTAACGATTTTGCATCTGAAATCGGAAATGAAGCAGCTGAAAAAACAGGAGATACACAGTTTTATATTACAGGTCCTGCGGGGATTGCCGGAGATACAGTAAAGCTATTTGAACAAGCAGACTTACAACTGTTATTTGCGACAATCGGTATTATTTTAGTTTTATTAATTATTATTTACCGTTCGCCACTATTAGCTATTATTCCATTACTTGCAACGGTAATTGTTTATCAAGTAGTAAATCAGTCGGTTGCTTTAATGGGTGCAGCTGGTTTAGAAATCAATAATTCTACAACTTCGATTATGAGTATTTTATTATTTGCCGCTGTAATCGATTATTCTTTATTCGTATTCTCACGTTACCGTGAAGAATTAAATCATTATGAAAACAAATATGAAGCGATGAAATACGCAATGCGTGCAACTGGTGAGCCGGTATTCTTTGCAGGTGGAACAGTGCTTGCAGCAATGCTTGTTTTATTCTTCGCGGACTTCCGTGATTATCAAAACTTCGCACCAATATTTGGTACTGCTGTATTTGTAATCATGCTTGGATCGATTACATTAGTGCCAGCATTATTTGCCCTATTTGGACGTAAAGCATTCTGGCCAAAAGTTCCGAAATACGGTGAAGCAAAAGAAGTAAAACATGGTATTTGGGGACCGATTGCGAAGTTTGTTGTAAACAAACCTTATCTTTCAGGCGGATTAGTTTTAATTTTTATGTTAATTACTTCGTTTAACGTACTTAACTTGGAATACGAGTATGATACGGTTAAATCATTCCCAGAAGAATTGCCATCACGTGTCGGCTATGAAATAGTTGAATCACGGTTTGATAAAGGGGAACTTGCACCAACTTCACTGCTAGTTGAAAGTGAACAAGCATTAACAGAGGAGCAAAAGCAGGCATTAGCCGATACCTTAATGTCAGATGAAGCGATTGCGTCTGTACGCACATCTGCTGTATCAGAAGATGACACAAAATTAAAGTTATCAATGGCGTTTGATGTAAGCCCATATTCACCTGAAGCGATTGATAAGCTGGAAGAAATGCGTGAAAAAAGCGCAGATTATTTAGCTGAAGCAGGCATTGATGGAGAATTGTATTTTGCAGGTACGACAGCAAAATTAGTGGATGAACGCAATGTAAATAACAGTGATATCATTAAAATTGTAATTTTGGAGACAATATTAATATTAGTACTGCTATTTGTATTAACTAAATCTTGGAAGATGCCAATTTATATGATGGCAACAATTTTAGTGTCTTACTTATCTGCACTAGGATTAGGAATCTTCCTAGTTGATGTATTATTCGGCTATGACGCCATCAGTACACGTGTACCTATTTATGCATTCATATTCCTGGTTGCTTTAGGAATCGATTACAACATTATTTTAGTATCCCGATTCATTGAAGAGCGCAAGCGTATGAATGTGAAAGAGGCGCTTGAAATTGCGATCCGTAATACGGGTGGTGTAATTTCTTCAGCAGGTATTATTTTAGCAGCAACTTTTGCGGCGTTAATGACAATGCCGATTGCTGATTTGTTCGTCTTTGGCTTTATCGTATCTGTAGGGATTATTATTGATACGTTCCTAGTACGTGGTATGCTATTACCAATGCTGATCTTAACGTTCGAAAAAGACAAAAAGTAAGGCGTATTAGATAGAAGGGGGGCATCGAGTAATTCGGTGTCTCTTTTTAGTATAAGAAGGCGGTGAACTTAATGCGGATTTTAGTTGTAGATGACGATGCATTTATACGGAAATTAATCGGTATTCATCTGAAAAAAGAAGGCTATGAAGCGTTGTTTGCGAGTAATGGATTAGAGGCAATGACTATTTTGCAGCAGGAATTAGTGGATTTGGCTATTGTAGATGTCATGATGCCGAAAATGGACGGTATTTCTTTAACGAAGCGCTTAACTGAAGTCGGTGTTCCGGTATTAATGTTAACCGCTAAAACTACACTGGAAGATAAGGAAAAAGGTTTTTTGGCTGGGGCGGATGACTATATGGTAAAGCCATTCGAACCTAAGGAACTTTTATTTAGAGTACGTGCAATTTTACGTCGTTTTCAAAAACTTGAACGCAGTCAAACAAAAATTTCCAATATGCTGATTGACCGCCAAACATTTGAAGTTAAAGTAGGGGAGCAAGTATTATTATTACCTTTAAAGGAATTTGAACTGCTAAGCATTTTAACTACGAGGCCGGAAGTGGTGTTTACGCGTGATCAGCTGATGGAGCAAGTATGGGGCTATGATTATGATGGGGACGACTTCACGCTGACAACCCATATAAAACGTTTACGAAGTCGATTGGAAGAAGTGAATGCACGCGTAAAAATTCAAACAGTACGAGGCATTGGCTATAAGATAGAGGAATTAAAATGAAAACATTGTATAAGCAATATATTGTAGTGACATTGGCAGTTATCGTTGTAAGTATTACGATGTCTATGTTGTTGATTGGTCAAATTTATCAATCTCAAATTCGGCCGAATACGGATGCCAAAAATTATGAAGTAGCACAGGAAGTAAAAAATATTATAACGACAATGCCGAGAGACAGCTATGAAGCCTATTTTGAGTCGGTTGCCAAGCTTGGTTATCAAATTGCAGTAGTTAATCAGTCAGGAAATGTGTCATTGTATGGCAATAATTTCAACAAGGTTGAGTTAAACGATGACATGCTGAATATTATTGGTTCCGATAATGATTATCACGGTATTCAGGAGTATAAAGGATCTTCTTTATTTATGGATCATTTTGCGAATGATATTCAAAATACAGTTGGGGTGGCCTTTAGCTTTAATAATGAAAATTATGCATTTTTCATTCGGCCAGCTAACGCAACGCTCTTTTCAGAAATGCATTTATTACTCGTCAGCTTTATTATTATTACGGCTGTTGTCATTCTTTTGACAATGATTTTGCTCGCACGTCAGCTTGTAAGGCCGTTAAAACAGCTGCAAGAGGCAACTGAGCAAATTGCACAGGAAGATTATGATATTTATTTGCAAATTGATCGGAACGATGAACTCGGTCAACTTGCAACACAGTTCCAAAAGATGGCCAATCGTTTAGCGGAAAACGATCAGATTAAAAAAGATTTTATAAATAATGTATCGCATGATTTTCAATCGCCGTTACTTAATATTCAAGGGTACGCAAATGTTTTGAAAGATGCGGAGAATACTGAAGAGGAACGCGTGCAGTATTTGGAAATCATTGAGCAGGAAACGAAGCGACTTTCAGCATTGACAAAGCAGTTGCTGCTATTGAGCTCATTGGACCAGAAAAACCTGCCGATTGAAAAAAAGCGCTATTCGTTGGATAAACAATTAAAGGAACGTCTGTTTTCAAAGCGCTGGAAGCTCGATGATAAGCAAATGGAGCTTGTATATGAGCTGGAACCAATTGAAGTATTTGCTGATGAGCAATTATTTGAGCAAGTATGGGATAACTTACTGTCAAATGCGATTCGATACAGTGAAGATAAGGGGAAAATTATTGTAACCTGCAGTAAAAAAGACGATGACATAATCGTTGTTATACAGGATTACGGGATTGGAATTCCTGAGGAAGCACTGGAAAAGGTAAAGGAACGTTTTTACCGAGTTGACCCATCACGTTCAAGCCAAAGCAGTGGTCTTGGGTTGGCGATTGTCACGGAAATTGTAAAACGGCATAAAGGGCAATTTAATATAAAGAGCGAGTTAGGTAAGGGGACAAAAGTAGAAATTATACTGCCTAATTAGCTGATAAATAGAAGGTATGCTAAAAATTTTTTCCTTAGCATACCTTCTTTTTCTTTATTGTTGTAAGTCTTCTAATGCTAAAAGCGCATCAATTGCACCGACTTTTTCACAAACTTTTGAAGCAACAAAGTTGGCAAATTCAATAATATTCACCCACTCATTAAAAAAAAGGTTCGTTTCATCACGTTTACTTAGCTCATATAAAACGGCACCAACAAAAGCATCACCAGCCCCTGTTGAATCGATACAATTTACCCTATTTGGTGGTACAGTTGTTATCTTTCCGTTTTGAACGAGTACTGTCCCGTCAGCTCCTTGTGTAATGGCAATTGTTTTGTCGCTAAACTGACTCAGCCATTCAATTGCTTGTTCAAAGCTCTCTGCCCGAGACAATAACATTAATTCTTCGTCACTCATTTTAATGAAGTGAGCTGCCTCGAGAAACGGTTCGCATTTTTGAATAAACTGTTCAGTATCGTGCTTCCACAAGTCAGCACGGTAATTTGGATCGAATGAAATAAAATGATTTTGTAATAATAAAGTTTGCATTAATTGTTCGTAAGTTCTGCTAAAAGGTTCACTTAAAAGAGCAGTTGCTGAACCGAAATGGATCATATTAATGGACATTAAATGTTGGAGATTGAGGTCTTCAATGCAAAGCAACTCATCGGCACCTCGATTAAAGATGAAATCCCGCTCACCACTGGCTTGTCTGGATACGAAAGCTAAAGTAGTAGGTGCAGTTGAATCAAAAATAAGCTGGTCTGTATGAACACCTGCATGCTCCAATGTTTGTTTCAGAAAGTGACCAAATGCATCGTCACCCACTTTTCCGCAAAAATACGCTTGACCACCGAGTTTTGCGATAGCAGCTGCAACATTGGCAGGAGCTCCACCTGCTTGTTTTTCAAAGGTAGTTGCTTCTATTATTGATTGCTCGGTTTGAGTTGTAAAAAAATCGATTAATAATTCACCAATACATAAAATTTGCTTCATATCGATTCCTCCAAAATGGTGTGATTTCATAAATTTTGTCATAGACGAACATCAATTGTAAATATTTACCCTATTTCATGTTAAGAAAACAAAAAAGCATATTTACAATTAATGCGAATATGCTTGAAGTGAATTATTTGATAACGGCTTTTTATTATTCAAGATATAGTAGTGACAATAATTTCCATTTGAATTATGATTAGTATGAATGGAGGTATAGTTATGAGTTTAATTTTACGTTTAAGTAACGGAGAAAAGATAGAGATGAAAGCCAGTCTTGAGGAATTTGAAGAAATGTATTTAAAGGATGACGGTCACTTTCATTCTGGTTATATAAGATTCGTGTTAAATGATGGAAAAGAAGAACAATCAGAACTAATATTTACAAACCACATTGTTTCTATAGAAGAAGTAAAGTAATATTCGAAGTCACATCCAATCGGGTGTGGCTTTTTATTCTGAACACATGGATTTTTACAATTTAATCGAGGATGATACGCTAGATAAATAAAAATGAAAAAAGCACCTCAACCAATTTGGTTAAGATGCTGTATAAACCTTGATATGACGCTACTTATGTAAGCAGCCACATTGCCGTAGTTATTATAGAAAGTTTTAAACCACCACTCCTCAAAGTGGGTGTTCGCAAATGCTATCCTGTCTATCCTGAAGTCAAAAGAGTCCAGGCACGCCATTCCAACATCGATGTAAAACTCCCTGTATAAGTATAAAGGTTAAAACTTAATATTCGTACGTACAACGTAGCCTTATTCATATAATATAACAACTTTCTGCTATGTGCAAGAAAGTACGTTCGACAAAAAAAGTCAAATGTTTTGAACCGTTTTAATGAATATCATCTATTGTAACTGGCACATTCGCCTGAAACTCTATATTGTACTTTCTTTCATAGTAAAGGGATGCATAGCCCTCTTTTTTGCCGTCACGGTTATCAATTTGTTCATCCATATAAATAAAAACAGTATCATACTTAATATCATCTGCGTCCAACACAGATTGAATTTCTTGAACAATTTTTATAAATTCTTCTTTTGTTTCACCTTTATATAAAGGAAACTCCATTGTAATCGAAGGTGGAACGATAACATTTACAGTTGGAGTCCACTTCGTTTGCGAAAATTGATTCGGTACATCGATAGAGTAAAATATGTTACCAACCGGAAATGTTTCTAATAAGTTTTTTACATATTGTGAACCTTGATCGCTCCAGTCATTCGATTTTGTTTCATCCCTTGAATCATAATGCATCATCTTAGCCTCAATCGTATTTGGTACATATTTAGGCCCTACTTCAAATGTATAGTTCCAATAATTAGGTTCTTCATTGAAAGTTACATCAAAATCATAGGTATTAAATTTAAAATTATAGGAGCCTTTTTCTACACGAAAACTGGTATTTGGATAATATTCGGTTAAGTATGCCTTTATCGTAGATTTAGCAATTTGTTTTGAAATGAAATTGCCGTTAAATTCGTTATAACCGAACAGTACGGAACCTGTAATAACGAGGGCCAATAGAATTGAAAGCCACTTTTTCATATCGAATCCTCCTTGTTAAAAGCTTGAATAAGTAGTTTGACAACGATAATTCCCAGAACAGTAAAGATCGTGTGAATAAAAGCGGTAAATAGACCACCCAAAGTAATTTCCCATAAAAGTGAAAGGGTAGAGGCGTGGTAAATGATTTGGTCAGCATACCAATTCGAATAGGAGCCGAAAGAATCAATTGTTGTATAAATTGACCAAATAAATACAGGTACGAATGCCAACAATAGCGTGAGAATTGTATGACGATAAAAGTAAAATGTTACAATCCCTAAAATAAAATAAGACAAAATAAATGTGAAGCTTTCATTTAACAATGAAGTGTTTATAGCAAAGACAAAAGAAAGAATAACGAACAATAACTGATAAATCGTAAGTTTTAAATGTGCGTGCTTAATCATTTTTGAAGCAGCCTTTTTAGGTGAAGGTAGAGCCGGTAATTCTTCCATTGTGGCGGAAGTTAGCTTTTGGCAACTTGGGCAACTGGCTAAATGTTGCTCAATCCATTGTTTTGTTTCAGGCTGGACAAGATTTTCTTCATATAAAGGCAACAAATCCTCAGTAATTTTACATGAATTCATAACAATTCCTCCTCTCGTTGTAGCTTAATTTTTTGCCGATGAAAGTTAACACGTACATAGTTTTCGCTTAGCTCCAGCAGTTCACCAATTTCTTTAAAACTTAGTTCACCAATAATTCGAAGCAATACAATATCCTTAAATGGAGGACCGAGCTGTTCAATCTTTGACAGGAGCCGTTTTGATTCATCTTTTAATTCGATGAGTTGCTCGGTAGTAAATAATGTAATCGACGGTTGTGCCTCCATTTTGGATGCTAAGCTCTTTTCATAACTTTTTTTGCGGTAATGCTTTTTTAACAAATTATTTGCAATATGAAAAAGCCATGTCGATAGTGCCGCTTCACCGCGATATGTATGGATCGATTTTGCTGCTTCGTAAAAAACATCCTGTGTAAGATCTTCAGCGATGGCTGAATTGGATGTTTTAATATAAAAATAAGCGTATATTTTCGGTTGCAGCTCCCGATATATCTGTTCTAGCGCATCCACTCAGTTCACCTCACAAAATGATGTTTATTATTATAGTACCTTCAAAATAGAATTCGTTACAAAAAAGGAAAAAAAAAGCTCATCGCCATAACATGGGGTTGCTTTTCTAATAAAATTTCACTTTGATTGGTGGGCTGCGGCAAGACAGCGCTAAAGCCACGTGATACGTGTCTTTAGCACTGCCTTTATTGCCGTTTGCGAGGCCCACCAATCCCAAAATTTTGCCCTCGTTATAAAGTGAAGTAAAAAACACCTAATCAAGCCGCTTGCGCTATCGCGAGGCGGCAATTTTGTCATTCTTAACTTACGGTGATGAACGAATAAAATTCATAATTTTAATGTTTTTAAGGTCAATAACGGAAATTCCTTCCCTTATTTTTACTA
Source organism: Solibacillus sp. FSL W8-0372 (assembly GCF_037969735.1). Taxonomy (NCBI): domain Bacteria; kingdom Bacillati; phylum Bacillota; class Bacilli; order Caryophanales; family Caryophanaceae; genus Solibacillus; species Solibacillus sp. FSL W8-0372. Next base: position 300,056 of record NZ_CP150204.1, read on the forward strand.
TTTTTTATTTTATTTTTGAAATAAGTGAAATTCGTTCCTCTAATTATCTCGTTACGCAATTCGCGTGATGAGGCAAAAAAAAAAAAGCCTTCCTTATATTTCGGAAGCCTTCTGTCGTTAGTCGTTATGTTGTTGTAGAATATTTTCTGTTAATAAAGCAATATCAATCACCGTTTTTTCCGTCACAACATCTGATAAAATTTCATTGCGGAAGTATGCAACAGATACCGGTAAATTGATTAATAGGAGCTTACTTAACGCACTTTCATACATATAGACAAATTCCTTATCGGTGTTTCCACGCTTAAGTTCTGAAAATGACTCATAAAACTGATCAAGCTTATCAGAGAATTCAAGTAAACGACCTTCAATCGTCTGATCTTTACCTTCTTTCATTCGATCAAAAAATACATCCTGCAAATCAGGTGGTATTTCTTCTAGAATAAACTTTTCCATCATTTTTTCTTCGACATGGGCAAGCATTTGTTTTAGCTCGACACTCGCATGTTTGACCGGTGTCTTTATATCTCCAATAAATACTTCAGCGAAATCATGATTGATTGTTTTTTCGTATAAAGATTTCCAATCAATTTTACTCCCTGCGCGTTCCTCTAAAGTTGCAAAAAACATCGCATACTGAGATACCTTCCATGAATGTGCCGCCACGTTATGCTCTTCAAATTTAAATCGACCGGGACAACGAATGATGCGTTCTAAATCATTTAAACTTGTAAAAAATGTATGGATACCTATAAGAATCACTCCTTTAAGTTGATACCTTTACTGTACTATTAGTTATACCCGAAAAGTGAATTTATAAAAGTAATTAATTAAACTTTAACATGACGTTAACAGAGTAAAGCTGAGAAAAGATTTGTAAAAATATATTAATATGACAAGGAAATAGAAAAAGCGCTCATTGAAAAAGTTCAAGAGCGTTTTTCTTTTTAGCCTAAACTTGGACGTCAATCGATTGTCCTTTATAAGGATGGGCTGCTGGAACTGTCTGAGATTGGGGTAGTGTTTCCATCATTTGAACAGCAGTGGCTGTCCCCATATTCATTGCTTTGTCAAGAATGCTTAATTGCACTGTTTGCTGTAAAGATGCAACTTGAGCTGCCATCATAGAGCTAATTTCCAAAGTAATCCCTCCTTTTCTTTATTATCGACGAAATTGAAAAATGTTGAGTTGAATGTAGTATTTGTAACATGCCTGCAAACAAAATGGCAACTTCTATATCTAACTTTGTTGTTACTCCGCAAAAAAATGATAACTCTATGTATAATTCCCTTCAATATTAGTAATAATTATCCAAAAGCTCTGAAATATGCTTGTAATGGAGGGTTCATGGAAGCGACATAAAATTGCAATGTATTTGCGGTAAATTTGGAGCAGGGTGAAAATGAGTAAATTTAGTTGCTAAGAATTTGGAGGGAAAGAAGATTTGAGACATAAAAAACTATTAGTATTTTTATTGGCTGGAGTAATTGCTTCAAGTGGAGTTTTTACAAATGAAGCAGCTGCCTACACAATTGAATCGGATGATACGCTTTATAGTATTAGTCAACAATTCGAGACGTCCGTCGCAGCTTTAAAAGAAATTAATAATTACCCGAATGATGTAATATATGTTGGTGATACAATGGATGTTACAATAGAAGATCCCCTATATACAATTGAACAAGGGGATACATTATATAGAATAGCATTAGAAAATGATGTTACGGTGGACCAATTACAGGAATGGAATGGTCTCAATTCAAATATGATTTATGCGGGTGATACAATCGCTGTTTCCGGACCTGTGGAAGAGGAAGTGGCCGCTAGTGAAGTTAAAAGTGCATCAGGAGAAGCCAATTGGACACCGCCAGAAATAGAGACGACGACATATTCAGGTGAAGCACCTAGTGAAGGAAAAAGGATGACTGTTGAAGCAACAGCATATACTGCATATTGTGAGGGCTGTTCGGGCACAACCGCAAATGGGACAAACTTACGTGCCAACCCTCATTTAAAAGTAATTGCGGTGGATCCCCGCATTATTCCATTAGGTACAAAAGTTTGGGTGGAAGGTTATGGAGAGGCCATTGCTGCTGATACAGGTGGAGCAATTAAAGGCAATAAAATCGATGTATTCATCCCAAATCTAAACAGTGCCTATGAATGGGGACGTCGTACAGTAACGATAAAAGTTTTAGATTAATACTGAATGAGCCACTCACTTTTGGGTGGCTTTTTGTATATTTACCCTCCTTTTTTGAAATACTAGCTTCAAGGAGGAGATATTGTGCGAATTATAATCTTATTTTTAAGTGTATTCATGTTAGGAGGATGTAACTTCTTTCAAAAAGAAAAGATTCCTGTAAGTGCACCTGAAGCATTGTCGGCAAAGGCAATTATGTATGATACGAATGAAAAGCTGGTTGGTGAAATTGTTTTTACGGAGACAACTAAAGGAGTGGAACTAACAGCTATTCTAAATAGTTTGCCTCCAGGTGACCACGGAATCCATTTACATGAGTTTGGTAAATGTGACCCTCCTAAATTTGAATCAGCGGGAGCACACTTTAATCCAACTGATAAAAAGCATGGGGTGGAGAATCCTTCAGGGCCACATGTTGGTGACTTACCGAATATAACTGCGGATGAATCAGGTGAAGTACATTTAAACTTTATAACGGCTGACTTCACATTAAAAAAAGGCGAGAAAAATTCTTTATTTGATGAAGATGGCACGTCTGTCGTTATTCATGAAAAAGCAGATGACTATAAAACAGATCCATCCGGTAATTCGGGAGCCCGTATAGTTTGCGGTGTCGTCGAATAAATAACCATATTAAGATATATCATGTGCATTCCGTACATGATATTTTTTTATGGAATAAAATTTATCAAATATAAATATCAAATAACTTATTCATAAATATCTCTTTAGTGAAAAACTACATTTCACAGCATTTTGACGGTTTTATTAGAATAATATAATTATTTGAAAAATGAGACTTTTGAAATATTAATTGACTTTTGAATATTATTCTATGTAAAATGTATCCATATTAGGTGTAAAGGGGGAAATTTTATGTTCAAATCTAAAAATATGCTATTCGTATTAGTACTAAGTGTATTTATGTTAGTGCTAGCTGCTTGTGGCAGTGATGATGAAGACACATCTACAACTGATACTGAGTCCAACTCAGGTGATGCAGCAACGGAAGCGGATTATGGTGATGTTAAATTTTTAAGTATTTTAACAGGTGGTACGCAAGGGACTTACTATCCATTAGGTGGTACGTTTGCGGACTTAATCACAACTGATACTGGGGTAAAAACAACTGCGGAAGTATCACAGGCTTCTGCTGCAAATATGACGGCGTTAGCTGATGGCAAGGGAGAAATTGCCTTCGTTCAAACAGATATCGCATACTATGCAACACAAGGTACTTTAATGTTTGAAGGGCAAAAAATCGACTCTGTAGTAGCATTAGGTGCTTTATATCCAGAGACAGTTCAATTAGTAACATTAGCTGATTCAGGTATTAAAACTTTTGCAGACTTAAAAGGTAAAAAAGTTTCTGTAGGTGCACCAGGTTCAGGTACTTATGCAAACGCTGAGCAATTATTAGAAATCCACGGTTTATCAATTAAAGACGATATTCAAGCGCAAAATTTAGACTTCGGTGAATCAACTGATGGTATTCAATCAGGTCAAATTGATGCAGCATTCATTACAGCTGGTTACCCAACTGGTGCTGTAGAAGCGTTAAATGCAACAAATGGTGTAACTATTATACCGGTTGAAGCAGATAAAGCAGAAGAATTAATCGCGAAATACCCATACTACGCAGTGGATAAGATCCCTTCAGGCACATATGGTTTGGAATCTGATGTCCCAGCTGTATCAGTAGGTGCGATGTTAGCGGTTCAAAAAGACCTGCCAGAAGATTTAGTATATGCCATGACGAAAGCTATTTATGACAACACGGATAAAATTGGTCATGCTAAAGGCGAATTCATTAAAGCTGAAACAGGCTTAGACGGAATCGGTATTGAAGTTCACCCAGGTGCACAACGATACTTTGATGAAGTTAAGTAGTAACAAGAAACAAGGGCCTCTGTTGCAAAAAAATGCTTCAGAGGTCTTTTATATCTATACCTTATTAGTGCAAGGGTGTCTTTTTAAGCGGGGGATCCAGATGAAAAAGTGGTTATTAATAATCCTTGCTTTATCCGTTAGTGCGCTTTTTTTTATTCCTTTTGAGCGTAGTATCACTTTTACGGAGACTAAAACTGAACAACCGGAGCAGTTTTTTTTGCCGTTAAAAAACGAAGATACATTTCAACTCGTCTTTACGCATTCCATTCATTTAACTGATGTGATAGAAAGTTATGAAGTGCTTCCTACCAACAATCTTCAATTACTCTCAATGGAATATTCGGATGTGGCTATCGGTATGCCAAGTTATGCGGAGGAAGGGCAAACGCTTCACTATGAAAATGGCGTCTATACCCTTAAATATATGGACGCAAAATTAAAAGAATTTACGCTACATATTGGGGATGTCGACTATAAATTGGATCTCCAGCATAAAGGTAGAATTATACCTTTAAAGGAGCAATTAGTACGTGGGAAATCCTATTTGATAAAAGTGAAAAACTTGTCTTTATATGACAAAATGAAAGGAGTCGAATTAAATGACTGATAAAAAAATGGCAGGAACTTCAGAGGAATTAAACGAAGCGCTTACGCTAAAACAGCAGCAGGAGTTACTGGAGAAATACGATATAGAATCGAATCAGCGTAACCCGCAAAATATTATGAAGCATTTCATCTATTTTGGTTTACTGGCATTTACACTGTTCCAATTGTACACAGCCATATTCGGACAGTTTCCAGCTCAGATTCAGCGTACAGTGCACATAGGATTTGCTTTAACTTTTGTATTTTTACTATTCCCGGCAAGTCGTAAGCTATCAAAACGCTCCATTCCATTTTATGATTATATTTTAGCAGCTATAGCTATTTTTGTTGGAAGTTACTGGGTGTTGAATTATGACCGACTTGTTCAAAGTTTAGGGAAGTTGGAAACATTAGATTTCGTTGTGGGGCTTTTAGCAATTATTATTGTGTTGGAAGGGGCACGTCGAGCGGTAGGATTACCAATCGCCATTATCGCCGGGCTGTTTTTACTTTATGCATTTTATGGTCAGTACATGCCGGACTTTATGGCACATCGCGGACAAAGCTTAGATAGCATTGTTAACTTAATGTACTTCTCGACAGATGGTATTTTAGGTACACCGCTAGCAGTATCTTCTACATTCATTTTTGCTTTCCTGTTATTCGGTGCATTTCTTGTTAAAACAGGTGTAGGGGAATATTTTAATGATTTAGCTATTTCACTCGCAGGTAAATTAGTAGGTGGTCCAGCTAAAGTAGCGATTTTTTCATCTGCATTACAAGGAACAATTTCAGGGAGCTCTGTAGCCAACGTAGTAACTTCAGGTTCTTATACAATCCCTATGATGAAACGTCTTGGTTATAATAAAAACTTCGCAGGTGCTGTAGAGGCTTCAGCATCCACTGGTGGTCAATTGATGCCTCCGATTATGGGAGCAGCCGCGTTCTTAATGGTTGAGTTTATTGGACGTGGAATAACGTATTGGGATATCGCCAAAGCAGCTGCAATTCCGGCATTACTATATTTTGCAGGGATCTGGATTATGACGCACTTTGAAGCGAAGCGATTAGGTTTACGTGGTCTGACGGATGATGAAATGCCGGACCGCTCGCATGTATTAAAGAAAATTTATTTATTAGTTCCAATCGTGTTAATTATTGTACTGATGATGTCAGGCATACCGGTAATTCACGCTGCCCTTTATGGGATCTTAGCATGTATCATTGTAGGTTTTATTAATCCTGATGTGAAGTTCGGCTTTAAGGAAATCATTGACGGGCTGGTTGATGGTGCACGTTCAGCATTAGCAGTAGCAGCAGCAACGGCATGTGCCGGAATTATTGTAGGGGTTGTTGTAAAAACTGGTTTAGGACTATCTCTTGCAAACAGTTTAGTTAAACTGGCAGGTGGTAGTATTATTATTACATTGTTCTTCGTAATGATTGCATCATTAATTTTAGGTATGGGTGCACCTACGACAGCAAACTATGTAATTACATCAACAATCGCTGCTCCGGCAATTATTGCGTTATTGGCGCCAGATGTACCAGCAAGTGCAGCACCAATTATTGTTGTATTATCAGCACACTTCTTTGTATTTTATTTCGGTATTATTGCAGATATAACACCACCAGTCGCGCTCGCCGCCTTTGCAGCATCGGGTATATCAGGTGGAGATCCGATTCGTACAGGTGTAAACTCGGCTAAACTGGCAATTGCTGCCTTCATTATTCCATATATGATCATCTTCTCACCGGCATTGCTAATGATTGATGTAACAATCTGGCAAATTGGTTGGGTAGTATTTACGGCATTAATGGGTATGATCGCAATAGGTGTTGGGGTTATCGGTTATTGGTATCGTTCGGTAAATTGGATTGAACGTATTGTTTTATTAGCTGCGGGTCTAGCAATGATTTACCCAGAGTCAATGACAGATACATTAGGTTTAGCTGTCTTTGTAATTATGTTTATTATTCAATGGATGACAAGGAATAAAAAAACAACATCAAAAATAGCGGTTTCTTAAAATACGGAAGAGCGTTTGAATATTAAATTCAGGCGCTCTTTTAATTTATCTCAAAATAAGATGGATTTAATACTATTTATGCATATACAGCTAATAATAGTTGATTTTATAAAAAATCCATTATATTATTTAAATTAACTAAAAATTCTAATAATTAAAAAGAGGTGGATGTGGATGACAACAATTTTAAAATCAATGCTTGAGACATACTTGTTCGATGAAGAGATGGACTTCGAATCAACGGAGCAGCAAGAGGTGTTGGAAAATGAAGAGCGTACTCAATACCCAAATGGATTTTTCTCAAGCCTATAATATAATTTTTGATATGCATAATTTTTTCAGAACTTACCGGTGTCTATCCAATTAAGCAATTAGGATAGATACCTTTTTAATTTTACGCGAGCATTGAGACTTTGGCAGTTGAAGTTTCATTTTATTGGGCAGTAATAATGTAGATTATAAATATTGTACTGTATAATAGGGATACTAAATAATATTCGAGGTGCGTTTCATGTTAGCAGTAGATTCAACGGAGCAAATGATTTTTGATTGGTTTCAGTATTTCCATGCAAATCCTGAAATAAGCTGGAAGGAAGTTAATACGACAGCTAAAATAGCTGAAATATTAGATGAGATGGGCGTAAACTATAAAAGGTTTGACGATGTGACAGGGCTTGTCGCAGAAATTGGGCAAGGTGACGAGACAGTCGCGGTTCGTGCAGATATTGATGCACTTTGGCAAGAAGTAGACGGCGTGATGCAGGCGAACCATTCTTGTGGACATGATGCAAATATCTCAATCGTTTTGGGGGCGCTCTATGCATTAAAAAATGAATCGTTAAAGAAGAAAATACGATTTATTTTCCAACCGGCTGAAGAAACAGGTGGTGGAGCGTTAGCAATGATTGAGCGCGGTGTTATAGAAGATGTAACACATTTATTTGGCGTGCATTTACGTCCAATGGAAGAGCTCCCTTTAGGGAAAGTTGCTCCGGCCATTTATCATGGGGCTGCTGCATTTTTATCAGGAACAATTACTGGAATTGATGCACATGGTGCTCGACCACATCAAGGGAAAAATGCAATAGATGTAATTGTAGCGATTCAGCACATGTTGAAAAATATTCATATTGACCCATTTGAAGTGTATTCCGCTAAGTTAACGAAGATTGTAGCGGATGGTGGAAGTGTGAATATTATTCCGGGCAATGCAAGCTTTTCGATTGATGTACGTGCTCAAAAAAATGAAGTCCTAACAAAAGTGCAAAACTATGTGGAAAAAGGTTTAAAGCAAATTGCAGAGATGTTCGATATTGATGTTGCTTCTGACTGGTTAGATGTCACACCGGGCGCGGAAGTATCAAAGGAAGCGGCTGCTTTAGCGGAGCGCTCAATTATCGAAGCATTGGGACAACAAAGTTTAGCAGAAGCAGTCGTAACACCGGGCAGCGATGATTTCCATTTTTATACGATAAAAAATCCACAATTGAAGGCAACGATGATTGGGGTCGGTGCAAATCTTGGACCTGGTCTTCATCACCCGAAAATGTCGTTTGATGAAAAGGCATTAATTGATGGAGTAAAAGTAATAGCCATGACGTTAAAAAATTGCGCAAATGAATAATGAGTTGAAGCGATGCTATGAAGTGTAGCATCGTTTTTTGTTTGGAAGAAGCGGGGGGGTAGTGGATATTAGAAAAGTTGAAGCGGATATTAGAAAACTTGGAATGTTTATTAGAAAGTACTTTGTATTTATTTGAACTTTTGACCACTTTATTAGCACATAGGCAAAGTTTATTAGCAACTCAGAAATTTATTAGAACTTTTCAGATTTTATTAGAAAAAGCAATTCACTTATTAGAAAACATCTACGCTCCGACACCCTTAAATTAAAAAAGTGCCGTTATTGAACGACACTTAAATTATCTATTATTTTATCGGACAGAATCCACAAGCCATTAAGCCAGGAATATCCTTCGAGAAGCAACAGCTTTTTCTAACTGGCTGATTAATTAGTGCAGATGGACTTTTTCCACCTGTGTATTTTAAAAACAATGATTTATCTGAGAAGTAGCGCCAAACCTCTTTCCCTTCAAGCAATTCCAAATCCTCAAAGGCGCGGTCTGCCAGTGCCGGGTTTTCGAGCAATGTATGGTAGTGCCAAAGCATATAGCCGAAAATATTCTCCCATAAAATTAGTGGCGAAATTGTCGTCGTTTTACGTAACTGACCAATAATGACCGACGCTTTATATAAAATATCGGTAATTACACGCTCGCGTTCATCATCTTCCACATAGCGGAAATCATTCGGATTAATATACATACCAAGTGTGTGAATCCCATACTCCTGAACAATCGCAAATCTTAAATTTTCAGGCTTGCCATCCCAGATCTCATCGTAAGTTGTCAGCATATAAAACTGCATTGCCACAAACATGCCATAGCGACGACCAAAGTGGGAAATGGCCGCAGTTTCTGTTGCAGCATTTGTTATCCCCATCATTAAATTACGAAAGTCGGTTAAATAAAAATCTTTATGTAAATTGGCCAATGTAAATAATGGACGGTCTGGTTCCTCTGTAAAAATACTGTAAGAATTTAATTGTCGAACTTGATCATATGAAAGTGCAGGCATTCCAATCACCTTTTCTTAAAAATTGTTTACCTTTACTATAACATTTCTCTTCACAAACGAGTGGAAAAACGCTACTATAAACTAAACATATAAGAAAGGTTGGTTTTAAGATGGAACCTATTTCTATTCCAAGACCGTTAGTTCGATTAAATCAATGGACTATTTTTCTATCTGTCATATTTACATGGGTGACGGGACAATACTGGCTTTTAGCAATTCCTTTAATAGCGAATTTACTTGGAATCTTTACTGGATTTAATCCGATTATGCGAATAGCCAGGTCATTTTTAACGAAAGATTTAAAATCCTATATTCCTGAAGATGTTGCTCAGCAAAAGTTTAATTCGACGATTGCTAGTATTTGTTTAGCAGGGGGATTACTAGGATTTGTATTCCAACTTCCAATCGTAGCCTATAGTTTTACAATAATGGTGGCAGTAGCATCATTTGTTGCGATTTTAGGGTTTTGTGTAGGTTGCTTTATTCATTTTCAATGGAAACAGTTCCAATACCGTCGTTCTATTAGAAATACTTAAAAATTTTTTGAATTATATTGACAATGATAGTGATAATCATTATCATTATAAATGTAGCAAGATTTTATTTGTAATACAGTACAAATAAGTCTGAGCTAACCGCTTTCTCCAGGAGCTAGTTAGCTCAGAAAATATTATTCTAAACCCCCTCATTTAGAATGTAAGTTTGACAGTGTGTCAGACTCTGAGTTTTTCACCCTTTATTTTCATCTAGTTTACTTCCTTTTTGGAAGACCCGTTACCCGTATCAGCAAATTGATACGGGTATTTTTGTTGCAAAAAAAAATAAAAACTTTTGAAACTAATTTTGAATTTTTCCGTCTGTACGTTGCTTTAAAAGAAAAGCTAACGGAGGAAATTATGAAAAAGGTTATTACTGTAGGGGTATTTGCTGCTTGTGTATTATTGATAGCAATTCAATATAAAAGTTTTGGTCAAAATATTGAAAGGGTTGTCGCTAACGAAAACGAGGTTGTTCAAGTGGATAATGACTTCCAAATTGAACAAGCGACACATTTGTTTGAAAAAGTTCTTCTTATAGAAGAAGCACAGCCAATTTATATGAAAGGGGAGGCTCTTGTTGAAATTGGAACTGTACAGCCAGGTGCATCTTTTGCCATTGCAAGTGAAGATGAGCTTTTTTATGAATTGCGGTTCGGTAAAATAACAGCCTTTATAAAAAAGGGAAGTGCAACCGTTGAAAAACGAGAAATTCAAGCATTAGTCAATAAAGAGGTGACAGGTTCAATCAAGGCAGACGAAAGAGTGGCTGTCTATGAAGAAACAAGCTTTGATAGCACGGTTATGCTTCAGCTTGCACAAGGATTTCGCTTTCCGATAGTGGGAGAAATAGGGGATTGGTTTATTGTAAAAATTGGCGAGCGTGCGGGTTATATACATAGTCAATCAGTTGAAATAGATGAAGGTATTCCGGTTTTAGTGTATCATCATATTTTACCGAAAGAAGAGATGGTGACAGAGGTGAGTACTGTCTCGGTTGAATCATTTGAGCAGCAAATGGTCTTTTTGGCCGATGAGCAATTTGAAACAATTACAACAGCACAGCTTTACGATTATTTGGAAGGTCGCCAAATTCTTTCAACCAATTCGGTACTAATTACTTTTGATGATGGTCTGCTATCGACGAAGGAATATGCCTACCCAATTTTAAAGAAACATGGGTTTACAGCAGTACAGCATATTATCTCCTCTCGAACGAATCGTTATGAAGGCGAGCAGGTTTTTAATAGTGAAGGACCACTTCAGTTTTTTACGGAATATGAGATGGAACAATTAGCAGATGTATTTTATTATGAGGCTCATACAGATGGTTTGCATCGCCTCAATAGTGAAACAGGGCTTGGTGTAGCACTTGAACTGTCGGCTTCTGAAATTGCAGCGGACTTAAAACGAAATGTTGCAACGCTTAAACATGCGACATCGTTAGCATATCCATTCGGTCATTATAATGAAAAGATGATTATAGCGATGAAGGAAGTAGGGCTATTAATCGGCTTTACGACAAATGAAGGCTATGCAAATATGGAGCAATCAAATTATGAAGTAAACCGTTTTGGGGTAACGGAAAACAAAACATATGAGCAGTTCACTTCCTATGTAAAGGGGGTGTTCTGAAATAGAAAGATAGAAGGTGTTAATAGCTAATATGAAAGATTTTGACGCCATATTAGATGAGCATACGCGCTATTTAGTGCGCATCGCATATTTGTACGTGAAAAATTGGGCTACCGCAGAGGATATCGTACAAGAAGTATTTGTGACATACTACCAAAAGAGCGATCAATTTCGCAACGAATCATCGTTGAAAACGTATTTAACTAAAATGACTGCCAACCGGGCAAAAGACTATTTACGCTCGTGGAAACATAAAAAGGATGTTTTCTTTGATACGGTTTTTGCACAGACAAAGGGTGCGGATGAAGAAATCATACAAAAACAGCAGCTCGCTTCTCTCGAACAAAAGTTATTCCAGCTACCACTGAAATACCGTGAGCCACTCATTTTATATTATTATAACGAGCAGTCGATTGCGGAAATTGCATTATTTTTGGAACTTAATGAAAATACGGTGAAAACGCGTCTGCGTCGAGCAAAGCAGCAATTAAAAGAGTTTTTTAACGAAGAGGAAATGGAGGGATGATGCATGGATCCATTTAAAAAGCAGCTGGATGACATGATGGGTGATACAAACTTGCAGGAAAGCAGAATAAAACAGCGTGTGAAAGAAGATTTAACGACACCAAAAACAAAGCGTTCATGGCATGTACAAGTAGTGACAGCAGCTGTTGCAGCGGTTGCGGTATTCCTATTTATGACAGCAGCTCCTTTTACCCAAAATTCAGCAAATGAAGGGCGGGGCGTCCCTTATGATCCGCTTGATGATTTGGCGCAAATCGCAACCCTTCAAAAATCGAAACAACTATCAACCATTGATTATGATGCTTTCGCACAGCTACCAGTGCTTGAAGAATTAACAGATTTACAATATATCGATAAGGATTCCTTTTCAATTGCAGGGAAAGAGGAACTTTATCATACGGTTATTGAACGACAATCTAATTTATTTGATGAGGTCGTATATAAAGCAGGCGATATTGTTCGAACGATGACAAATACGAGCAGTCATTTGCCTATTTATGAAAATGCCTACTATGAAGTGATCGCTGTGCCGGGAGACCGGGTCGTTTTGCAGAACGGCAAGCTAACAGTGAATGGGAAGCCTGTCCAATCGGAACTAATGGCATTGTATGAGGATAACGGCAATACGATTGCAGGCGGCTATGACCAATTATTGAACGCACGGGAATATTTTTTAGTAAATCATTTCCCAGCTGAAAATACTTTGCAGGCAGGAACGATTACGGCTGTGCATAAAATTTATGGGGAAGTAGTAGGGTTGGCTCAGCAAAATAAGACGGATTCCATTTATTTTGAGTTGTCAAATGACTATACACCGGACCAATATTTCGATTTATATTTATATGACCAGATTTTTGGAGAAGGAACAATAAGTGAAAGATTGTCCGCCCAAGATAGTGCATTTCCGCATGCAAATCGCTTAGGGGAGCTGTTTTTAGAGGCGTCTTACCGCAGTGTTACGTATCTATCCGACACAGAAGTAGAAATTCGCTACCAATATGGTCGTGAAGGGGTTGGGGAATATGTATTTAAAATGTATAAAGATCAGACAGGCGTATGGCAATGGGGATTATAAAAAATGGGTAGTGACAAAAACTGTCGCTACCCATTTTCGTTTTTCAGCTGTAGTCTTTTTCTATTTACTAGTACTGTATGATAACTATGAATGAGCAATCCAATGATGATGACAGCTAAACCTGCTAAAGCGAGTGGCTTTGGTAACGGGGCATTAAGTAACATCATTTCACCCATCACCACAAAGAGAACTTGGATGGATTGGGTTGCTTCTACAGCGGCAAGTTTCCCTTGATCATGTCGTACGCGGTCAGTAGCGATAAAGAATAATACAGTGGCAATTACGCCGGATGATACCGCCACAAGAAGTGATTGGTATAGTTGACTGGCAGATGGTAAACCAACTGTAAAGAAAGCATAAACTGCGAGTAGTACCCAAATTGGTAAAGAAGCAATTGTCATACCGAGCACACGTTGGAATGGATCAACTCTTCCGCCGCAAAGTGCCATCATTTTTCGATTGCCGAGTGGATAAGCAAAGGCAGCTATAATGACAGGAATTGTTCCAAGAAGTAGACTTTTCGCTGAAACAGTTTGTGCTTGTGGAATTTGTATCATAAAAATACCGATTAAAATAATGCCCGAAATACTTAATGATATCAGTGGTATTTTCGCCCGAACTTTCTTTCCGTCAATGGTGGAAAGGAAAAGTGGTGCAAGAAGTAGACCAGCTACAATGGTAAATTGCCATGTACCCGATACGAGCCACCCAGGTCCATACGCAGCAGCAAATGTAAGAGGGGCATAAAATAGTACAAAGCCTATAAAGCTCCATCCAACCCATGCAACGGGGCTTTCCTTCATTTCATTTGATAAAATCCGAAATCCATTTTTCCCCCGAATAGCGACGATTGCTATTAAAAAGGGAACCATAAAGAAGTAACGAAGGGAAGAGCTCCAAAGCCAGCTGCCTCCCTCCAGTTCCATAGAACGGTTTAAAATAAACGTAACAGCAAAAAATAATGAAGCTAAAATGCCAATGAATATCTCCTTCATTTCACACCACCTAAATAGTTATAATTTTCCGTCTATTAAGTATGTAAAAAAATGGAGCGAGTTCAGTCGCTCCATTAATTTTAGTTGCGTTGTTCAAACAGCTGAACGATTTCAATAATGACTTCTGTAGCCTTTTCCATCGTTTCCGCTGATACGAATTCATATTTTCCGTGCATATTCTCTCCGCCTGCAAAAATATTTGGAGTTGGCAAGCCCATGTATGATAGCTGCGAACCGTCTGTACCGCCACGAATTGGTTCTACAATTGGAGTAATATCAAATTTAGCAAAAGCATCTTTTACGATATCGACAATTTCCATAACAGGCTCAATTTTTTCGCCCATATTGTAATATTGATCTTCAATTGCTACAGTGATTGCCTCTTTTCCGTACTTTGCTTGCATCTCTTGCCCAACCTTTGCCATATACGCTTTTTTCTCTTCGAATTTTGCGCGATCATGGTCACGGATAATATATGACATCGATGATTCTTCAATGCCACCATTAAAGTGCATTAAATGAATAAAGCCTTCGTAACCGTCTGTTTTTTCAGGAACAGCATCTTTAGGCATTTCGTTTTGGAACTCAATGGCCATTGTAATCGAGTTGACCATTTTATTTTTTGCTGATCCTGGATGGATGTTTGTACCACGCGTCGTTACTTTTACACCAGCAGCATTAAAGCTTTCGTATTGTAATTCTCCTAATGGTCCACCGTCCATTGTATAGGCATAATCTGCACCAAATTTTTCCACATCGAAGTTATGTGGACCGCGCCCGATTTCTTCGTCAGGTGTAAAGGCAACACGAATTTTACCGTGCTTAATTTCAGGGTTGTTAACTAAGTATTCCATCGCCGTTATAATTTCTGCGATGCCGGCTTTATCATCTGCACCTAGTAATGTATTTCCATCTGTCGTAATTAATGTTTGACCTACATAGTTTTTTAAATTCGGGAAGTAGTCTGGTGCCATCACCAAGCCATTTTTCAATGTAATTGCTTCACCGTCATAGTTGTCGATACGCTGTGGCTGTACATTTGTCCCTGTATAGTCAGATGTTGTATCAACATGTGCTAAAAAGCCAAGTGTCGGAACTTCTTTATCTGTGTTTGATTCCAATGTTGCGAAAAGGTAGCCGTTTTCATCTAATGTAATCTCTGTTAAGCCAATCTCCGCTAATTCGTCCTTTAATACATTTAATAAATCAAACTGCTTCATCGTAGAAGGTGTTGTGTCTGAGTTGAAATCTGATTGTGTATCGATTTTTACATAGCGTACTAAACGTTCAATTACTTTTTCTTTCATATGAAAAAGACCCCCTATATACATATTGCTTTTATTGTACACTCTTTATTTCGGTTTTTGAACTAATTTTGAAGTATTGAGCAATGCTGAGCATTAAGAAAAACTGTGCAGCATAATAAGTGAACATGATGAGCTCATGTGCATAGGCAACTTCAAACATAAAACGGTTGATTGCCAAAATGGAATCGGACGCAATAAATAAGGCTGCCCCGATAATTGCAAAGACACTTCCTGTACGAAACGAAGTCCAACCCATTGTCAAAATGACTAAAATATATGCCGTTACCGCAATGGCCAAAACCGTATCACCTTTTTGGAAAAGACTCCCCGCAATCCAAACCATCATGGTAACTCCATATAAACCTAAAATAATCTTCACATAAAGCGGTGTTGTTGCTTTATTCGTAGAACGGAAGGCAAAAATATAAAAAATATGCCCCGTTAGGAAAAAGCTCAGCCCGATGATGAACCATTGCAATGTATAATCACCAATCGCACAGAAGATTAATCCAATTAATATAAGCCAATAATAATTGGATTTAACAGGAACTTTTGTTAAATAGGCGAGCGCGATTAATAAAATCATTGGCAACAGTTTAAATACCATCTTTAACGAACTATCAATCGTCTGAAAAAGAAAAACATAATATAGACCAAGACCAAAGAACAAAATAATTAGTATTTTACGTGCCATCCATTTACCTCCTAAAATAATATTAAAAAGGGCAGAACAAGTAGAAATTTCTGTAATGATCATAATTAAGCACTATACTCGTATTATAGTATATAAAACTATTTATTGAATAATTTACCAAAGAAAAATGCAATATTTAGCTTTTTTATTGCTGTAATGGGATTTTTCTTAATGTTTATGAATCTTTTTTTTTGCTTATTCGTAAAGAGTACAGAGAGAGGTGAGTAATATGGGACAGTTATTGCTAATAACGGCAATTGGTTCACTTTTAATAACATTACTTTTAGTACCGCTAACAAAAAAAGTTAAAAATGATGAACTATCAACAAAAACATTCTCCATACTAGCGATCACAACATTTGTTATAAGTTTTATTTCAGTATTTTTAACGGTTTATATATCTAAAATTGATCTAAGCTGGACAATATTTTTATATGTATTACCCGTAGTGGCGATTGCAGGCGCAATATTTGCAGTCGGTGTTGAACAAAAAATAAAATCAGCAATCGTGCTTGTTGGAATCATCGGAATAGGTTATTTAGTAAGCGCGCCTTTTTTTAACGCTGATGAGAAATTTGAATCTGCACAAATGAAAGAGCAAACTGAAATTTCGCCGTTTGATGAGACGAAAACACCGGCAAGTGTGCCACCGCAATTCGTCAGAA
Organism: Solibacillus sp. FSL W8-0372; assembly: GCF_037969735.1. Classification (NCBI taxonomy): domain Bacteria; kingdom Bacillati; phylum Bacillota; class Bacilli; order Caryophanales; family Caryophanaceae; genus Solibacillus; species Solibacillus sp. FSL W8-0372. Next base: position 316,834 of record NZ_CP150204.1, read on the forward strand.
ACAAAATGAAAAAAGCATTTGGTCAAGTACCAAACACAAGCTACTATGAATTAGGAAGCTTACAAATTCAAAAAGTAAATGATAAGTATGTGTATATCGCACCTGTGGAATTTTCCGGTGTCTTTAAATGGTTTAATGGAAAAACGACACCAGGCTATTTCACAATGAGTGCGACGGATTCCAGTGATAATCCGAAATTTATTAAATCGGAGATGAGCTATGTTCCATCGGCGTACTTCAATAAAAATCTGGAACGCCACATTCGATTAAATTATCCTACGTTGATTTTTTATGGTGACCCACAATTGGAAATCGACGAAGATGGTCATCCTTATTACATTCGATCATTCGGGGAATTTATTTCTGCGCGTAACGGCTTTGACGTAAAAGGCATTGTGCTTGTCGATGCAAAAACAGGTCAATCTGAAAGGATTGCAACAGCAGACGTTCCAGAATTTATTGATGGCGCAGTATCTCCAGAGACAGTAAGCTTGCAGAACAGTTACTACGGAAACTATGTGCATGGTTTTTGGAATAGTCTTGTCGGTAAAAAGGATGTAAAATTGCCGAGTGATGAAGGTATAGAAGCAAATGTAAGCCCAATCTTTATGGAAGATGGAGAAATGTATTATTTCACTGATTTTACTAGTCCTAAAGAGGGTGTTGATTCAATGCTTGGCTATGCATTGACGCATGCAAGTTCAGGTGAAGCAACTTATTATACAGGGAATTTGGAAGAGTCCTACATGGATTCGCGAGGAGCTCTCGATATAATTGAGAAAAAATTCATCGAAAAAGAATGGAACGGTGAAATGCCGATTCTTTATAACTTTTACGGAGAAGCTAGCTGGCTATCGGCTGTTTTAGATGCAAATGGCTTTTTACAAAACTATTTCATCGTTTCCGCGGCTAATCCGGAAATTTCAGCGTTCGGTACGACACCTAATGAAGCGCTAAGACTATATAAAACCGCACTCAGCAGAGGTGGAAGTACGGTGGATGGCTCTTCGAACGCTGAGGAAGCACAGCTGGCATCAGAAGTTGTCCGTGTTTATAAAGAGCGTGTAGGAGATTTCACCATTGTGACATTCTTAACGACAACAGGGGAAAACTTCATTGTAAGTTCAGAAACAGCACCTTTTGCAATCTACTTGCAGGAAGGCGATAAAGTAGTGCTGACATATTCAAAAACAGGGGAAGATTTCCAACCTGTAAAAGCACTGCAGATTGTAGGACTATAATAAAAATAAAGGAGCATGCCGTAATTTCGGCATCGCTCCTTTATTTTTAGGTGAACTTGTTTTTTGAAAACCTACTATTTCTAATACTCTTGAATAAACTGCATCATTTTTTTATAGCGTTCTTCAATATGATTATCTGAATAAAGTGTAATTGAAAGGAATTTATCGTGTTGTTCTTTTAAAATTGCACGCTCTTTCGCAAATTTCTCTGCTTGTTCGCGTTCGAGAATGTAATGTAAGTGGAAAATTTGCAATAGCGCCACTTCCGGATCTTCCAAATTGCAAACAAACTTAATCTGCCAAATATGTGTATAGGAAATATATTGATTGACATAAGCAGTGATTGCTTCATATTTTTCTTTATTAATATGTGATGCAATATGATTGTGGACATCTCTTAGTGCAGTGTTAATATCGATTATTTGCAACAAATGTTTGCGCACTGTTTTTAAATGTTGACGTTCCAAGGATTTTGCTACAAAACTAGGGGTCATTTTAATTCCTCCCTTTTACTACTGCTGTAACAATATTTTAACAAAACATAATAAAAAAATCTTAGGTATTAAAGATCGAATTAACTACAGCAATAAAATTAATTACCATTATTCTTATATAGAAAGAACTAACATCAAAAATTCCTCTAGTATAATAGGATCCAGTGATAACGTTGGAGAAAAATAAAAAGGGGCTGGGACAAAAGTAGAAATTTCTTTGTATAAGGGAAATATTCTTATTAAGGAATTGATATTATATGAATTGATTGGAGTGAAGGGGCGACTCCTGGGGGAACAGCAAAATTTATTTTGCGACGAGTAACCGCAGGAGCACCGACGCCTGAGACGATCGTGTAAGGCCGTGCCCCCTGAAAGCGTCCCCGTAACGGAAATCAATTCTGGCAGAAGCAGAAAAACATCTATTTTTTCTTTGGAAAAATAGATGTTTTTCATTTTATCCCAGCCTCTTTAGATATTCCTTTATTTCCAGTTAAATCCTTTAGAAGCTAGGAAATCTTTCATATGAGGCCGCTTTTGTTCGATTAAAAAGTCTGCCATTTGCTTTGTCCATGTAGCCATTTTTTGATTAGAAGAACGGCTTGCATAGTAGCTTTCCATCGTTGCATCGTATTCATCTAGAAGAGCGTCATACTTTTCAACGTTGTAGCTGTTTTCATGCAACACGGCATCTACTGGTAAACGCGGTTTTGTTTCGTTTCGTTTTGTAGGTGTCCCGATTGTCATAGCGAATAGCGGAAATACATTTTCCGGCAAGTTGAACAGATCGCTGATTTCCTTTGGATTTGTACGTGCACCGCCAATATAGCAAATACCATAGCCCATTGCTTCTGCTGCCACAACGAAGTTTTGAGCAAATAGTGAAACGTCTGCAACACCTACAAGCACGTTTTCTGCTGAGTCTGTGACAATGTTAACATCATGCTTTTGGCCAGCCGCTTGTAATCGCTTGAAGTCTACGCAAAATAAAAATGAGGCACCAGCTGTTTGGAATTGGAATTCGTTTTTGGATAGCTCACCTAGTTTTGCTTTCTTTTCATCATCCGTTACCCATATAACACTATATGCTTGGACAAAGTGCGAGCTTGCTGCCATTTGAGCAGTCTCAATTAAATCAATGACTGTATCTTTTGAAATTACTTCACCTGTATATTTACGAACAGATGAGTGACTACGTAACAATTCTCTCGTTTCCACATGAACATCTCCCTTTGTATGTAATAGAAAAAGCTTAAAGGAATGATCCTTTAAGCTTATTCTAGTCAATTTTTTACTTGAAGTCGATTATAATAGTCCAATCCATTTCCAGTACGTTGCACTTAGAAGAAGTATTAAAATATAACCAACGATTGTTAGCGGAATACCTGACTTCAAAAAATCCTTTGTTGTAAATGCGCCTGTACCGTAAGCAAGCATGTTTTGCGGTGCGCTTACTGGTAATAGGAATCCGAAGCAAATAACAAATTGCTGGATTAGTACAAAACCAATTTGATTTTCTAAAGGCATCGGTAAACTAATGGCCAATGCGATAAATACGGGAATCAAGGCAGAAGCCAAGCTTGTCGCAGATGCAAAACCTAAATGAATGACAATATTGAAAACAGTAACTAATGCTATGGTAGCTATAATAGGCATCGTCTCTAAGCCAAGTGAGCCGAAAATCGTATTAGACAGCCAGGCTGCACCTTTTGTACCCAAAAGAGTCGTTCCAAGTGAAATACCGACTGCAAAAACAATCAATGTACCCCAGTCAATACGGCTAGAAGCTTCTTTCCAATTAAATACTCCAAGTTTAGGTGTCAATAAAAAGGCAATAGCTAAAATGGTAATCGTTGTCGTATCAAATGGATGCAATTTTCCTTCTGTTGACCAGAAGAATAATAGTAAAACAGAAGTGATGATTAAAGTAATTTCTTTGTGTTTTAAAGGACCAAGATCTTGCAATTGCTTACGGATAATTTCTTTTCCGCCAGCTATATTATCCGTTTCGGGTTTGATTAATTTAATCATAACAAAGAATAATACGAAGGACATGATGACTGAAAACGGCGCGGCATACATAAACCACTTGCCCCAAGAAATATCGACTCCAAATTCAGAGTTAATAAAACCAAGTGCTACTAAGTTTTGCGCTGCAGCAGTTTTAATCCCCACATTCCAAATTGAAACAGCTTGGGTAGCGGTAATAACTAACAACGCTGCAAGTCTACTTTCTTTAGATAATCCAAAAGCCGCAACAACCCCTAATAGAATAGGGACAACTGCACCAGCACGAGCAGTCGCGCTTGGTACAACAAAAGCTAATACAATTGCTACTAAAATAGCCCCTACTACTAATGCTTTCGTTTTTGTTCCAACTAATGATAAAACCCACAGTGCAATACGCTTATGAAGGTTCGTTATTTGCATGGCAGCTGCTAAAAATAATGCAGCCCCGACTAACGCAACCGAGGAACTACTAAATCCACCTAACGCTAATTTTAACGCTTCTTTAGTGCCCATTTGTACGGAAGGATCTTCCATACTCGGAGCCAAACCTAATAAAACAGCGATGGCAGCTAATATCATTGCAGAACTAACCGGATAGGCTACCGCTTCGGTTACCCATAATATAACGGCAAATGCTAAAATAGCTAATGCTCGTTGTCCAACAACGGGAAGATCTCCACCACTATTTGGAAGTAAAACAATGGTAATGAGTGCTGCAAACGCTAAAACTATCCATAATGGTTTTAAATTTCGTTTACTTGTCGCTTCTGTTGCCATACTTAACGCCTCACTTCGTTTAAAGTTTTAGTTAAATAATAAATTAATAAGACAAAATATACCCATTCTTCTAAAAGTAAAATATATTCTTTATTTCCAATTGCAAGGGAAATCCCTTAACAATTATGATTATAGCACTTCCAAAAAATGATACATGTTAATATTTGGTGAATAAATATATTGAGAAAAATTTTGTTTTAAGCAGAAATTGTATAGAATAGTATAATAATTTTAGTGTGGGAAGATAAAATATTTTTATGAATTAATTTAAAATCAGAAAATTTTAATTTTTCGGTTGACTTATAGAATTACTCTGCTTTATACTGAGAATCAACGATGGAACATAAATCACATATCTCTTATCAAGAGCGGCGGAGGGAATAGGCCCTGAGATGCCCGGCAACCAGTAAGTGATGAACTGACTAAGGTGCTAAATCCTACAAAATGGACAATCATTTTGAAAGATAAGAGGAGGCAAACTTGCTCATGCGCAACCCTCTTCTTAACTGAAGAGGGTTTTTTTCATTTAAAAAATCCTCCTCAAAAACACCGATTTCACCATCGAATAATTTTAGGAGGTTATTAGAGTGACGAATTTAAGACCAGAAACTTTATTATTGCACGGGGGGCAAAAGCCAGATCCTGTAACGGGGGCGATTGCAGTTCCTGTATATCGTACAACTGCCTATGCATTCAATGACACTGCTCATGCGCAACGTCTATTTGCATTACAGGAAACTGGCAATATTTATTCTCGTATTATGAATCCTACAGTGGGGGCATTTGAAGAACGGGTTGCTTTACTTGAGGGGGGCACAGCTGCAGTAGGGCTTTCATCTGGCGCAGCAGCAGTGGCATTCTCCATTTTAAATGTAGCCGGTGCAGGAGATGAAATTGTTGCTGCTGGTTCTCTGTACGGAGGAACATACAATTTATTCGCAACTACATTGCCTCGCTACGGCATTACAGTAAAATTTGTGGATGAATCAGATCCTGCAAACTTCCAAGCGGCGATTACTGATAAAACGAAGGCGATCTTCGCTGAAATAATCGGAAATCCAAGCTTGAAAGTACTCGATATTGAAGCAGTAGCAAACATCGCTCATGACAATGGTCTTCCGTTATTAATAGACAGCACATTTGCTTCCCCATATGGAAGTAATCCGATTGAATTCGGCGCGGATGTTGTCATTCATTCTGCAACAAAATGGATTGGCGGTCATGGAACGACGATCGGTGGGATTGTCGTTGATGCTGGAAAGTTTGACTGGACACAAGGAAGACATCCAGGATTTACAGAACCGGATACTTCTTACCATGGTCTACGCTACGGAATTGACACAGCAGGCGCTGCATTTGCGACAAAGCTTCGTGTTCAACTATTGCGTGATTTTGGTCCAACATTATCTGCTGACGCGGCATTTAATTTCCTACAAGGACTAGAAACGCTTCATTTGCGTATTGTCCGTCACAATGAAAACACACAAAAAGTTGCCGAGTATTTAAGAAACCACCCATTTGTGGAATACGTAAATTACAACGGTTTTGAAGATTTTGAGACACATGATTTGGCGAAAAAATATTTGAAAAACGGCTTCGGATCAATCATTACGTTCGGCATTAAAGGTGGACGTGAAGCAGGGCGCCAAGTAATTGATAACGTGGAATTATTCTCGCATGTAGCAAACGTTGGGGATGCTCGTTCATTAATTATCCATCCTGCGAGCACAACGCACCAACAGTTATCTGCTGAAGAATTAAAAACTGCCGGCGTATCGGAAGAGCTCATTCGCTTATCGATCGGGTTAGAAGCAGCAGAAGATATTATCGCGGATTTAGAACAGGCATTAGCGAAAGTTGCGGCTGAAGTAGGCGCAGAGACAAACGTATAAAACTTAAAAAAAGCTTAGCTTTTCCCATTCGAGAAGCTAAGCAATTTTTAGAAAATTAATTCCTACTAATTATATAAGTTTTATTGACAAAGTTAATACCTAGTAATACAATTGGAATAATAAAACTACCAACCAAAATATTTGAAATAATGTTGCAGCATTATTGAAGGAAAAGGAGTTGTTCGACATGGGGAAAGTATACAGTGCACAAAATGTAGCAGCCTACATTATTTATGAATTAAACGAAGTAAAGGAATATGTAAATGCTTGTGCAATTCAGCAAATTTTAGCGGATGTAAATGTCATGTGGCAAAAGGTTTTTGGGCATAGTGCTTTCTCGGAACAAACTCACAATCTGGAAACAACAGGCTATGTCATAAAGGAAGTTGCTGAGGAGTATAACGTTCATGGAAGTGCGCATATTTTAACTCCAGCACGCGAATGGTTTTTAAAATATGGTGAGTTCCAGTTAGTGCAACGCCCATATGCGGTGCCAAACTACTCCGTAAAAGAAGAACTTGTTATGACAAAAATTTTAAATGCGCATCGTTTACGCGTATATAATTCTGTAAATGTAGCAGTATAAAATAACTTTAAACACTAGCCGGAGAATTTCTGCTAGTGTTTTTGTTTACCCGATTTAGCTATTAAACAATAGAATTTAAATGAAATTTGACCGTTTACAGTAAACAAATGTCCTTCTAGGAGAGATTCTCCTTGTTTTCATGTATTATATAGGATAGAATTTCTTTAAGATAAATTATTTGAATTATTCGTCAATATATATGTGTTAAGAATTTGGAGGAGAAAGGCAATGGCAACAATCAAGGCAGCGATCTTAGGATTTGGCACAGTAGGTCAGGGAATTTACCATATTTTAAATGAGAAGAGGCAGGAGCTTCGCGAAAAGCTGGGGGTAGAACTGGAGGTCGCGAAGATTTTAGTAACCGATGCAAGCCGTGAGCGTGTACCGGGAACAAAGCATTTAATGACAGAGTCAATGGATGACGTACTGGCGGAGAGTGACCTGCAAGTAGTATTTGAAGCGATTGTAAATGAAGAACCTGCATTCACATACTTAAAACGTGCTGTTGAGGCGAAATGCCATGTCATTACAGCGAATAAAGTGATGCTTGCGAAACGGGGCGAAGAACTCGAAGCATTAGCAAAGTTAAATGGTGTATTTATCGGCTTTGAGGCAACCGTAGCAGGTGGTGTGCCTATTATAAAAACGATGAAAAACATTCTGCTTGTAAATGAAGTTAGATGTGTACAGGGAATTTTAAATGGAACGACAAACTACATCTTAACTAAAATGCGTGCAGAGGGCTGGAGTTTTGATCAGGCGCTAAAAGAGGCGCAGCAATTAGGCTATGCAGAAGCAGATCCATTTAATGATATTTCGGGTCAAGATGCCTTTAAAAAGCTGATGATTTTATCAAGCTTAGCATTTGGAGAACAACCAAACTGGGCAGATGTAGATGTGATTGGCATTGATACAATATCAGCAGAGCAAGTAGCCGATGCGAAAGCGCAAGGGCTACGCTACCGTCATGTGGCAGAAGTTGAAAAGCTGGAAGATGGTACAATTCATGCAAAAGTTGCACCGCTATTAGTAAATAATGAACATCCACTTTATCCGGTGGATGATGTCTTTAATGCCGTAACGATGGAAACAGACTATATCGGCACATTATCCGTAATCGGACCAGGAGCAGGTATGTATCCGACAGCAAGCGTTATGGTAGAAGATTATGCGGAGATTATTGGCAAACGGGCAGGTTTTACAGTAACAATTTAACAAGAGAGAAGCTATCTCACTTAATGAATTAAATATTATCCATGAAGTATAAGACACCATTGTTCCTCTTTAGAAACAATGGTGTCTTTAGGTTGCTGTTACGAACTCTGCTGTACATTAAGGGTAGAATCAAATTTTTGAAACAGGTCTCTAACAGATGGGTGTAGTTGATTGTTTTCTTCTATAATTAACTCTTGTATCTCACTCTCTTTTATCATCCTATAAATCGTTTTTAACTGATCCACTTGAACGGCTGTTGGTGAGTCGATAATCATTTCGTTAAGGAAGGTAATGGGACCGTTTAAAGAAACATTTAGTTCAGGATTCAGGGTAAAGGCTAGCTCGAACAGATGTTGAGTATTTCTAATTTCCTGTAAGACCGGCTCTATGATATACCATCTCTCCTGAGAATCCTGAAGGGTATTTTCACTGGCTTCTTGTATTGGGACCGTTTTCTCAAAGGCTATTTCCATAAGTTCATAAGCGTCTTTAAAAAGAGCATAGGAAGCGGGTTGATTATAATAATCGTTCATATTCTCTTTTTTATAAAAGGTTTCCTTTTGAAATCCCTTTACCTTTTGATCGTAAGTGAATTTTTGGATAATTATACTAGCGTGCTGCGTCATATGCATCACAATTCCCGGCTTTCCATCAAAAGTTGCGGTACTAAAATCCAGGGAGCCTAGTTGAATATAATCATCAAATAGCGGATAAGAATTTTCACCATCCTTCACTACTAACAACCAGTTCTGGCCATCGTCCCAAGCGAATAAACCATTTTCCATTTTTCCTGCATTTACGTACAATTCAATAATTTCCTCTTCACCATCTTCATCGATATCTAAGCTTTTTTTCTTATAAAGAGTCTGAGGATATTTTTCGATATTTTTTACTGAAATAGTTGAATAATCACTGTTTGCTTGTTTTATGAGAGCCTCATTTTCTAGTGATATCTGTTCCATTTGTTTTTTTAACTCATTTATCTCTTTAGTCTGATCTGTATTTGATTGAGTGCACCCGCTCAGTATACCTGCAAAGCATATTGTTCCTAATAAAAACGTTCTCATTACAATCCTCCCTCTAGAGCTTTTTAAATGTAAATTAGAATTCCACATGGTTACTTTATGTAAATAATACTTAATATTAACATAAATTGGTTAAGTGAGCTTCTTAGAATTAGATAAATTAAATCACAAAAAGGCGTGACTATATTATCACGCCTTCTTCGAAGAGTAGATTTTGCAATTTTCTTTAGTCCTCATCCTTAATATCCACATCTTCTGGGATAGGAGTGTTTTTCCAAATTTCGATTTCTTCTTTAATTCGCTCAAGTTGCTGATGGTACGTTTCAAATTGTGCACTGTTAATTAAAAAGTTTTCACCATCATGCACTGCTTTAATACGACCAGCATAAATGTACTGTAGAATCTGGTGCTCCGACATGCCTATATCATTTGCAGTTTGTTCCACTGATTTATACATCATGATGCCTCCTTTTAATTTTGGGTTAACTCTATTATAAATATAATTTAGATAAAGTTCATCTCGATTGGCTGTTCAACGTATGATAGCATAATGGTTATAAAAGCGGGGTGTAATAGTGAATATTTTACCGTACATATTTGTTTTATTGGCTGCGATGCTTTGGGGCACAGTCGGTACGACACAAACATTTTTAACAGAAGGTATTTCCTCATTCGCAGTTGCTGGTATTCGTTCGGCAATTGGCGGGGGAGTTTTACTAATCGCAGTTATCCTCATGCGAAAAATTTCGTTTCGTCAATGGTCATGGAAGTGGACTATTCTGGCTGCGATTGCAATTGCTTTATTCCAAAGCTTATTTTTCACATCTGTCCGTTTTACAGGTGTGGCGGTAGGGACAGTTGTGACAATAGGAAGTTCACCGGTATTTGCAGGAATAATTGAATGGGTCTTTTGGAAAGTACGCCCAACACTTGTCTGGGCAGTTGCCACCGTGTTGGCGATTGTCGGCTGCTTACTGTTGTTTATGAATCAGGGAGATACAACGATAAACCCTGTTGGAATTGCATTGGCACTGGCAGCGGGCTTCATGTTTGCCCTGTATACGAATGTAAGTAAGCAGTTGATGAAACGCGAGGAAACGTTACCAGCGGTTGCGATGACCTTTACACTTTGCGCATTATTTTTATTGCCATTGGCAGTGAAGGATGGTTTCAGTTGGGTAACAGAAGGCGTGAATCTTTGGGCAATGCTATTTATGGCGCTTGCTGCAACGAGTTTGGCGTACATATTATTTTTGGGCGGATTAAAGAAAATCAGCTCGTCCGCTGCAGTGACATTAAGTTTGGCTGAACCTTTAACAGCAGCATTACTTGGCGTATTTTTAGTTGGCGAGCATTTAACATTTGTAGCTTGGATTGGCGTTGGTTTATTATTAGGTGGAATTGTAGTATTAACAATAGGTGCAAAAAAAGCTGCTTCATAGGAGGTAGCTTTTTTTTTGAAAAGATTTGGTATTTTGGATAAATCCTAGACCCCATAATTTTATTAGCCGATGCTGTGCCGAAAGTAGAAAGTTCCGGACGGAAAGTAGATTCTTTTAAATGAAAAGTAGAACCTTTAGCAGTGAATGTAGAACGTATCACGAATAAAGTAGAATCCGTTATTTTTATTAGCCGATACTTTATCGAAAGTAGAATCACTTTTAATGAAAGAAATCTTAAGAAATTCTTCAGATTTTGAGTAGGTAGATGTTAAGAAGTTCCATTTATTATAAAGTTATAAGAAAAAGTTGTGAGGTGAGCAGGATGGATCAGCTGACGGTGCTCGTGACTGATGACGATCAGGACATACGGGACGGCATAGAAATTTATTTGAAAAATGAAGGATATCGGGTGTTAAAGGCTGCAGATGGGAATGAGGCAATTGAGTTGCTGAAGCAAAACGAAGTGCACTGTATAATCTTGGACGTGATGATGCCGAATATGGATGGGATCACCGCAACGTTTAAAATTCGTGCAGAGCGTAATATTCCGATTATTATGCTCAGCGCAAAGGCGGAACAGACAGATAAAATTCACGGTCTTTCAGTTGGTGCGGATGATTATATTACAAAACCTTTCCACCCGCTAGAATTGTTAGCACGTGTAAAATCCCAGCTTCGACGCTATGTCAATTTCGGAACACTTGGGCTTGGGGAATCAACTCCGCTAGTCGAAGGACTTGAACTTGATGCGGCAGCAAGGGAAGTAAGAGTTGACGGGGAGCCTGTCAAACTAACACCGACCGAGTATAAAATTACCGAACTATTATTAAAAAATGCAGGACGTGTTTTTTCGATTGGCGAAATTTATGAAATGGTTTGGAATGAACCTGCATATAACGCTGAAAATATTGTAGCAGTCCATATCCGTAAAATCCGTGAAAAAATTGAAGCCGATCCTAAAAATCCCCGCTATTTAAAAGTTGTATGGGGTCTAGGTTATAAAATTGAAAAGTAAGGTTTTTACTTGGATTGGGGCAATGAGCGCGGTAGTTGGATTTTATTATCTCGGAACGTATTTTTTTAATTATTTTACAGGGCGGTTTGTCCCGTTAGTTAGACAGTTTTTATATTTTTTATCAATATAAAAAGGAGCATTTGCTGCATGAAGGGTAGATGTTCATTCCATTAGGAGGAATAACGAATGAAGAACAATAAAATTTACCTCCAACTTTTTCTTATATTTGTGGTGGCGACCGCAGTCATTCTAATTTTTACAAGTGGTAGTAATTATTTTGGGAAGACATTTAATGAATCACAAGATTTTAAGCGTGATTCGGAACGATTAGTATCCGAGCTTTCACAAAACTTATTTAATGTACCAACAGAACAAGATTTTGAAGGAGCCTTAACCGTTTCGGAAGAAGAAATGCATAGTTACCGTACACATTACGGTTCCCTGGCAGAGCAAATTCAAAATATTAAAGAGCAATATAAAGGTGATATAGAGGAAGCACAAGACGCGGATGTTATTGAAGCACTTGAGCAAGAGCGTGATGCAAAAATAGAGGATATTAGGAAAAATTTCGAAGACGATGCTTATGTTAAGGCCAAAATAATCGCAATAAAGAAAAAAGCGATACAAGAAGAGCTGAAAAACATTAACAGCGAAAGAAAAAATACATTAAGTCAATATAGTCACTTCGCTTACGAATTCACAGATGAAAAAACGGGAGAAGTTTACCGGAATGGCGATGTTGATGAGCAATCGGTTTTTGAGAATACGTTTAATAATGTAGGAAAAGATTTCAATAGTAATTATACGATTCATTTTTCTGACCATGATAATCTAGGGATTATTCGAGATAGTTATACGATTGACAGGGATTTACAAAGTATTTCGGGTGTTGTAACGGTTCCAAAATCTTGGTTTGATAACTCGTATTTAGGAACAGACCAGAAAGCATTTACTATTACGAAATATATATATTATGGAATGGTTCTTGCAGGAATTATTAGCTTTGTATTATTAATGACTTATTTAGAACCAAATCGGGAGGACTTCAACCGGAAATTCCCACTGCGTGATCAATTTGAACGCTTACCGATTGATATCCGAATTGTAGCAATGGTTATTGTTGCTTACTTCGCGATTATAACGAATGAGATGTTTATAAGATCTATTCGATTACAAGTATATATAACCGGTAATTACAGTCATATTATTGATTTATTCATAACTGGGATCATCAGTTTTGTATTTATTACCGCAGTCATATTTATAATAGTTTCGATAGCTGAAAGTTTGAAGAACGAGCGAAATTTAGAAAAAATTTGGCCTCACACTTTTACATCGCAAGTAGTAGACGCTGCAAAATCAATGTTTGATAATCGCTCTGTAGGGATGCAGTCACTAATATTACTATTTGTAGTGTTCCTCGGAGGGTTTGGACTTGCAGTTGTGATGGCAACAGCAGACGCAGGAGTTTTCCTGTTTTATATGTTCTTATTTGTAGTATTCTTCATGCCAACACTTTATATTTTCATGCGTCGTATGGGCTACCTAAACCGTATTATGAAGCATACAGAAGATATGGCAAACGGCCGTTTAACAAAAGACCTGAAAGTGAAGGGGAAATCTCCTTTAGCGAAACATGCACAAAATTTAAACGGGCTGCGTGAAGGCGTTCGTACTAGTCTGAATGAGCAGGCTAAAAGTGAACAAATGAAAACAGAACTAATAACAAATGTAAGTCATGATTTGCGTACACCGTTAACGTCAATTATTACGTATACGGATTTACTGAAAAATCCATCGATTAGCGAGGAAGAACGCACTAAGTATATTGGGATTTTAGATGCAAAATCGAATCGTTTAAAAACATTGATAGAAGATTTGTTTGAAGTATCGAAAATGGCGAGTGGCAATATAGAAATCTCCAAGCAGCGCATCGATTTAGCCCAACTGTTGCAGCAGGCGGCTGGTGAGCATGGGGAAGATTTCGCGGCGGCAAATTTAGATTTACGAGTAAATATTTCAGAGCAACCAATATATGCTTATGTAGATGGGCAGAAATGGTGGCGAGTAATCGATAATTTAATCGTCAATGCTCGTAAGTATTCATTAGAAGGCACGCGTGTTTATGTGAACTTAAAATTAGTTGACGGAAACGCAGAGTTAGCGGTTAAAAATGTTGCAAAGTATGAGCTATATGAAGAGGCATCACAATTAATTGAACGCTTTAAACGTGCAGATACGTCGCGTCATACAGAAGGCTCTGGGCTAGGCCTTGCGATTGCACAGTCCATTGTTGATCTTCATGGTGGGCAATTGGAAATAGCAGTAGACGGAGATCTTTTTAAAGTAACAGTGAGTGTTCGTACAGAAAAATAAGCAGAAGAAACTGCAGTAAGGGGATGACCCTTGCTGCAGTTTTTTCCTGTAGGAGAAATAGTTGGGTTATAATAGTATGGATATAAAAGCATATTAAAGGGATATTGAAGATGACTAAATCTATTAGAAATAAGCATGATCTGAAATAAATTTTTTACAAATAATCTTCTTTATTAACGTCAAAATGTTGAAATGTAGTAAAATAGCAACATTAAATATGTGAGGGGTTTAAGTATAATGCGAATATTATTCGGCATCTTGGCGATAGCAATATATAGTGGCATTACGTTTTATCTCGGCTGGAATTTAAGGGCATGGCTACTGTCCATTCAGCAATTCCGCTGGCCAATTGTTTATTGGACATTTTTATTTCTCATTTCCTATGGTTATTTTATAGGAAAGCTCCACCCATTACTGACGCCTTTAACAGTACTAGGTAGTTATTGGATGTTCTTTTTGCAGTATGGGCTGATTCTCTGTATTATAGCTAATCTGATAATTAAGTTTTCACCGCTTTCGACGAAAATGGTTGGAACAGGTGTTGTTGGTTTACTAGTCATTTTATTAATTGCGGGTACATATTTTGCATACTCTCCAGTAGTACGGAATGCTACTATCGAGATAAATAAGCCTGGAGAAGATATGCGTATTGTTATGGCATCAGATTTCCACCTCGGTCTGTTATCCGGGACAGGGCATTTAGAAAAGTTTGTTAAGCTCTCCAACGAACAAAAACCGGACTTAGTGCTATTACCGGGAGATCTTGTTGATGACAGTCCTCAGCGCTTTATTAATAAAGGCATGGGGGAAGTGATGAAAAACCTTCAGGCAACATATGGTGTTTATGGAGTACCGGGAAATCATGAGTATTATGGCAATGAAATTCCTGAATTTAAACAAGCAATGACTGAATCGAATGTTCGTATTTTAATGGATGAAACAATTTTAGTGGATAATCGTTTTTATTTAACAGGACGTGAAGATTTAACAAATAAGAAAAGGTTGGCATTAAATGAGCTACAGCCAGAAAATCAGGAACTTCCTTGGTTTGTTATGAATCATACGCCAATGGATTTGGATGAGCCGGCTAATTTAGGTGTAGATTTTCACGTATCTGGACATACCCATCGAGGACAGATGTGGCCAAATCATTTCATAACAGAACGAATCTTTGAATTGGATTATGGCCATCGTCAAAAGGAACAAATGCATGCGCTTGTCTCAAGCGGCTTTGGCTTCTGGGGACCTCCTACACGTTTAGGCAGTCAATCCGAACTCTGGGTAATTGATGTGAAATTTAGCGAATAACGTTTGCAAAAGGAGCAAGTATATGGAATGGATAGAGCTATTAAAAGCTTTAATCTTAGGATTTGTGGAAGGGATGACCGAGTTTGCACCAGTTTCTTCAACAGGACATATGATTATTGTTGATGATATGTGGCTGCAGACGAAGGAGTTTTTAGGTTCGGGGTCTGCCAATACTTTTAAAATAGTTATACAGCTAGGATCAATATTGGCAGTCGTTTTTGTAATGTGGAAACGGTTATTGAGCTTAGTCGGACTATATAAAATGGAAGGGCAGCAATCGACCCGGTTTAATTTAGGGCATGTGCTGATCGGTATTATTCCAGCAGGAGTTTTTGGTCTATTATTTGAAGATTTTATAGACGAAAACTTATTCAGCATTAAAACAGTAATTATTGGGCTGATAATCGGAGCTGTATTTATGATTATTGCTGATAAATTTGGACCTAGAAAACCTTCAATTACTTCTTTAGACAATATATCTTACAGTAAAGCCTTCAAAATTGGGGTTATTCAATGTTTGTCGCTTTGGCCAGGGTTTTCGCGTTCGGGATCGACTATTTCAGGAGGCGTTTTACTTGGACTAGATCATAAAACAGCTGCAGATTTTACATTCATTATGGCGGTACCGATAATGGCAGGGGCGAGCGGTTTGTCACTTGTGAAAAACTGGGACCAAATTAATGCCGATCACTTTTCTTTTTATGCAGTAGGCTTTATAAGCGCATTTATATTTGCCCTTATTTCGATAAAGTTCTTCCTGAAGCTGATTTCCAAGGTAAAGCTCACACCCTTTGCAGTATATCGAATTGTATTGGCTTTAATTTTAATTTTTATTCTATCTATATAGTGAAATCGTAGACGTCAAATATTTGTAGTAATTTGGCGTCTTTTTGTCGAATTGTAATGGCGATTATAGCCGATTTAAGCAATGTAAAATCGGAAGTAAAGGAAGCCATTCGCCAGTGGGATATTTTGAAATGAGTAAATGAGAAGAAACGATGCAAACATTTTAAATCAAAATGAGGCATATTCTGAAAGAGGGTTCAGAACATGCCTTGTTTAAGCTATTTATTAAACATATCAAATAATCCGCCGATGCCGCCTTCACCAGCATCTTTACCGCCACCGCCTTGAGAAACCGGTGCAGCTGCGAACACGCGGCTAGCTAAACGGCTAAATGGCAATGACTGCACCCAGACTGTTCCTGGTCCAGATAGTGTGGCGAAGAATAAACCTTCTCCACCGAAAAGCGCTGTTTTAATACCGCGTACCATTTCGATATCGTAACGGACGTCTTGTGTCATCGCAACTAAACACCCTGTATCAATACGCAATGTTTCGCCTGGCTGAAGTTTGCGTTCATAAATCGTTCCGCCCGCATGGACGAAAGCCATCCCATCTCCTTCAAGTTTCTGCATGATGAAGCCTTCTCCACCGAAGAATCCAGTTCCTAATTTCCGCTGAAATTCTACGCCTACTGAAACACCTTTTGCTGCAGCTAAAAATGCATCCTTTTGACAAATAATTTTGCCGTCTAATTGGCTTAAATCCATAGGAATAATTTTACCTGGATATGGTGAGGCGAAATAAACTTTACGTTTACCGGAGCCATTGTTCGTAAACATCGTCATGAACAAACTTTCGCCTGTAATTAATCGTTTTCCTGCACCTAGTAATTTCCCCATCAGACCAGAACCTTGGTTTGCAGATCCATCACCAAATACAGTTTCCATTTGAATCTGATCTTCCATCATCATTAAACTTCCTGCTTCAGCCACAACCGTTTCCTGAGGGTCGAGCTCTACTTCTACAAACTGCATGTCGTCTCCATGTAATACATAATCAATTTCGTGGTTTTTCATATACATATCCCCTTAATAAACAAAATTTATATACAACATACATACGCTTATAAATTTCAAAAGTTTCAAAGTAACGGAAATATATTTGGCAAATATTTAAGCAAATTAATATTTACCGGGATTGAGTATTTCCTTATTTCCCCTCAATTTACTCGGTATTTGTCAGAATTTTATGTATATTATTGCGTAGAAAAAAAGGGGATAAAGTAGAAAATGTCGAATGATATAAGAGAAAACTAGAATTTGTGAGGTGGGGTAATGAAACTGTTAAATTTTATTGGTGGAGAATGGATGGAAGATACTTCATTGCAAACAATGTCTGTGATAAATCCTGCAAATGGTGAACAGTTAGGAACAATACCACTTTCGACAAAATTTCAAGTCGAATTAGCTGCACAAAAAGCGAAAGAGGCACAAAAAGAGTGGGCACTTGTCCCAGCACCAAAACGTGCCGATTATTTATATGAAATTGCATTTAAATTAAAAGAGAAAAAAGAACATCTGGCACAAACGCTGACAAAAGAGATGGGTAAAGTAATCGAAGAAGCACGTGGCGAAGTACAGGAAGGTATTGATATGGCGCTATATATGGCAGCGGAAGGGAGACGTTTGTTTGGTGAAACTGTTCCTTCGGAGTTGCCAAATAAATTTGCGATGAGTGTACGTGCACCAATTGGGGTAGCAGGGCTTATTACACCATGGAATTTCCCTATTGCGATTGCAACATGGAAGGCTTTCCCAGCTCTTATAGCAGGCAATACAGTTGTATGGAAGCCTTCAAACGAAACGCCTTTTATGGCATACGAATTAGCTAAAATCTTTGAAGAGGTCGGGTTACCGCCAGGCGTTGTAAACGTAGTATTTGGCTCTGGACCTACAGTCGGTACTGCAATGGTTGAGCATCCGGACATACGCATTATTTCCTTTACGGGATCTACAACAACAGGTAGCAAAGTAGCGGAGCTTGGCGGAAAACATTTGAAAAAAGTATCGCTTGAAATGGGCGGGAAAAATGCAGTCATCGTGATGGATGATGCAAACTTAGATTTAGCATTGGAAGGCATTTTATGGAGTGCGTTTGGCACGGCCGGTCAACGTTGTACAGCATGTAGCCGAGTTATCGTGCATAAAGATGTAAAACAGGAGTTGGAGAAACGTCTTGTGGAAGCAACTAAGCAGCTGACAATTGGAGACGGACTGAATCCAACAATCAAAATAGGGCCAGTCATTAATAAGGCAGCACTCGAAAAAATTAACCATTATGTCCAAATAGGCAAGCAGCAAGGTGCAAACTTACTTATAGGTGGAGAGATATTAACAGACGGTGACTTGGCAAGGGGCTACTATTATGCACCTACGATTTTCACCGATGTGGAGTCAACGAGTATATTGGCACAGGAGGAGATATTTGGTCCTGTCGTTAGCATTATTGAAGTAAGTAGTTTAGAAGAAGCAATTGAAGTAAACAACAATGTGAAGTTTGGCTTATCAAGCTCAATATTCTCACAGGATGTAAATAAAATCTTCAAAGCACAGCAATTACTTGATACAGGTATTGTGTATGTAAATGCTGGGACAACAGGAGCTGAAATCCATTTACCGTTTGGAGGTACAAAAGGTACTGGAAATGGACATCGCGATTCAGGGCAAGCAGCTCTTGATGTCTATACGGAATGGAAGAGCATTTACGTTGATTACAGTGGGAAGTTGCAACGCGCTCAAATCGATAACGCATGATCTTTCGCCTAGTGCGAATTATCTTAGATTACTTTATCTTCATTCAAGCAGTTCCTGAATGAGATAGCTTTCGGAGGATGTCACAGGACGCAATTGTGCCGAGGCATAATTGACATACAAAAAAAGGGGATGTTTACATGAAAGTAGTAGTGCTTGGTGCTGGTTTGATGGGGAAAGAAATTGCACGCGATTTAGTCGATAGTAAAGAAGTAGAAACAGTATATTTAGCAGATTTATCAATCGAAAACGCGAAGGAATTCGTCGATACTTTAAATACAAAAAAAGTAGAGGTTGTACAGCTAGATGCAGACTGTGATGAAGATTTACGTGAAGTAATGGGACGTGGAAATGTAGTTATTAATGCATTGTTCTATACATTCAATGAACGCGTAGCAAAAGCTGCAATTGATGTAGGGGTTCATTCGGTTGATTTAGGCGGTCATATAGGCGGCATTACTGAATCAATTTTTCAGCTAAATAATTTGGCTGCTGAAAAAGGTGTAACAATTATTCCAGATTTAGGAGTAGCACCTGGCATGGTAAATATTCTAGCAGGATATGGTGCAACGAAGCTTGATACGGTTGACTCAATCAAATTATACGTAGGTGGCATTCCAACAGAGCCGAAGCCACCGCTGCATTATACTCGTGTATTTTCTTTGGATGGTGTATTCGACCACTATACAGAGCCATCTAAAATGATTCAAAAAGGCATTTTAGCCGAGGTAGAATCTTTAACAGGCATTGAGCCGATTTACTTTGATGAATTTGGTGTACTAGAGGCGTTTTATACATCGGGGGGAATTTCGACTTTATACAAAACTTTCCCGGATGTAAAAACATTAGAATACAAAACAATCCGCTATAAAGGCCATGCTGAAAAGTTCAAATTACTAGCTGAGTTAGGTTTCCTAGATAAAAACAATATAGTAGAAGCTAGCGGGCAGGAAGTAAATGTTCGGGAAGTAACTAAAGAAGTATTGAAGAAAAAATTGGATTTAGGCAAGAAAACGGACGCTGTATTGTTGCGTGCGATTATTTCAGGGGAAAAGTCAGAAGAACAAATTACGTACGAGTATGAAATGGTAGTACGCAAAGATTTAGAGAAAAATGTAACGGCAATGGCACGTGCGACAGCCAATACAATTTCAGTCGTAGCGCAAATGGTTGGCAATGGGATGATTACCGAGCGTGGTGTAATTGCTCCGGAATCAGTAGTACCGGGTCGTGAATTCATTAAGGAAATGGCAAAGCGTGGTGTCGACATTAGAGAGACATCACATCGTTCATCAATGATTGTTAAATGGTAGGAGTGATTTTATGAACTTCGAGTTTACTGAAGAGCAAACACTTTTACGTAAAACAGTGCGGCAATTTGTCGACACTGAAATCATCCCATATATTGCAGAGTGGGATATGAAGGGTGGATTTGATCCTAAAGTATGGAAGCGCCTAGCCGAAATTGGGCTAATGGGAGTCTGTATTCCCGAAAAATACGGCGGGGCTGGAATGGATTATAACTCGCTTGCGATAGTATGTGAAGAGCTGGAGCGTGGGGATACAGCTTTTCGTACAGCTGTTTCTGTGCATACAGGTCTCAACAGCATGACGCTTATGCAATGGGGTACAGATGCCCAAAAGGAAAAATACTTAACACCTCAGGCAAAGGGTGAGAAAATTGGTGCATTTGGCTTAACAGAACCTGGTGCAGGATCTGATGTGGCTGCGATGAACTCCTTTGCCAAACGAGACGGAGACTATTATATTTTGAATGGGCAAAAAACATGGATTTCGTTATGTGATATTGCGGATCACTTCATCGTTTTTGCCTATACAGACAAGGAAAAGGCGCATCACGGTATTTCCGCTTTTATTGTGGAACGGGAATGGGCTGGCTTTAGCTCAAAGGCGATTAAAGGAAAGTACGGAATCCGGGCAGGCAATACTGGCGAGCTGTTTTTTGACGATGTAAAAATTCCGATCGATAATTTACTAGGTGAAGAAGGGGAAGGCTTTAAAATTGCCATGTCCGCCCTTGATAATGGACGTTTTACCGTAGCAGCCGGTGCGGTTGGTCTAATTCAAGCTTGTATCGAGGCCAGTGTGAAGTATTGTAAGGAACGTGAAACTTTTGGGAAGCCAATCGGTGGGCATCAGTTAGTCGGTCAAATGCTTGCAAAGATGGAAGCGGGCTATGAAATGAGTAAACTTCTTGTATACCGTGTAGGGGAGCTGAAAAACAAAGGTGTTCGCAATACCCGTGAGACTTCTTTAGCAAAATGGCAAGCATGTGATTTTGCAAATAAAGCTGCAGATGACGCTGTACAAATTCATGGGGCATATGGTTATTCCGATGAGTATCCAGTAGCGCGCTATTTACGAAATTCAAAAGCTCCTGTTATATATGAGGGAACGCGGGAAATTCATACAATTATGCAAGCTGATTATGTACTCGGGAAACGCAACGATAAAAAACTGCGCTGTATGCTGCCTAGCTGGCCGTTTGAATAATAGAGTGGAGCGAAAGGGTTTATGAACCTTTCGCTTTTTTTGTTAATGTTAAATATAGTAAAAAGAAGTAGTAACCACAATTTTGGATGGAAAATAAGAGCCTAAAAAAATATTTGTAAGGGGGAAAGAATGAAATGAGAATAAGAAATTCAGCAAAAGCAGTTATCGTAAAGAACGGAAAGTTATTAGCTATAAAATTACAGGAAAATAATAGTACATACTATACATTACCGGGCGGTGGTCAAGAACATGGTGAAAATCTGCATCAAGCATTAGAAAGAGAGTGCATGGAAGAGATAGGTACCAAAGTGGAAATTGGAGAGTTGATTTTTGTACGTGAATACATTGGAAAAAACCATGAATTCTTTGCTAAACATGCTCATGCGCAGCAAACGGAATTTATGTTTTTATGTCGTGTACATCAGGATAGCTTTGATAACGGAAGCAACCCCGACACTGGACAATCAGGTACAGAATGGATACCAATTAAGGAATTACTGAATTTTAAATTATACCCGCAAGCAATGAGACCCCAGTTGATTTCTTATTTTAACGGGGAGAGAGCTGCAACTTATTTAGGTGATATAAATTAATGAGTATGTTTTAGGATGCAATGGAGGGGTATCAGAGTAAATAATAAGTTAAAGGAGGCAAATTAAATGACACATGAACATTATCAGTCAGTAATAGAGGCACTTCATGAATGCATGGCTGCTTGCAATCATTGTTATGATGCTTGTTTAAAAGAAGAAGATGTAAAAATGAGGGTAGGCTGTATTCGTCTTGATAGAGAGTGTGCAGATATTTGTGCTTACTTTGAACAGGCAATCAGTAGAGGAACGCCATTTATTTCTGAACTGGCCCAAGTATGTGCACAAATTTGTGAAGCATGCGGTAATGAGTGTAAAAATCACCATCATGAACACTGTCAAAAATGTGCAGAGGCTTGTTTTAAATGTGCAGAAGCATGCCGAAGTCTGATTGCATAATTTTTATTTTTTGAAAGAGCGTTTCCATAGAGGATTCGCTTTTTTATTATGAATAAGTATTTATTTTAAGGATTTTTCATAAATCACCCTGATAAACCATACCACTTATTATACTGATGGAAAGGTGATAATACGGCATGTGGTTATTAGGTTTTTTATGTACCTTTTTAGGCTTATTTATTGGTGGTCTAATAGCTTGGCTTTTCAAAGGACTGCATCAGAGAGTAGATATTTTTTACGGGATCTGTGCAGGTATTATCTTTGGCTTAATTAGTTTTGAAATTTTTCCGGAAGCAGTTGAATTAGGAGGCTGGGCAAGTACGCTTTTAGGGTTTACAATCGGAATCATTATTTTTGCAGTATTGCATAATACTTTACATAGTAACGAAAGTGAAAAAAATATTGAAAAAGATAATTTGTATATTCGTGCAAGTTTATTATTAATATTCAGTCTATCGATTCACAATATACCAATGGGAATTATTTTAGGGGCAAATCAAAGTTCTGATTTTACAATGGCATTGTTGCAAACACTGT
Source organism: Solibacillus sp. FSL W8-0372 (assembly GCF_037969735.1). Classification (NCBI taxonomy): domain Bacteria; kingdom Bacillati; phylum Bacillota; class Bacilli; order Caryophanales; family Caryophanaceae; genus Solibacillus; species Solibacillus sp. FSL W8-0372. The sequence continues at coordinate 339,848 of NZ_CP150204.1, forward strand.
TATTTCATAGTATCCCCGAAGGTATTATTTTGTTTACCCCCTTGATTTTGGCAGGAAAGCGAATGAATCTTTTTATTGTATTTTTAATTACCTTTATTGTATCGATACCAGTTGCACTAGGTATCTTTATTGGTGATTTTTTAGGATTTGTACACCAGTCAATCAACACGATCTTAATAGGCTTAACTTTAGGAATCATTTTTATGGTTACTGTATCGGAAATTTTATTCCCTGCATTAATCAAATCGTCAGCGTTTAAAGTTTTACTTTGGACTATGATAGGGATGGTGATAATAGGGGTTTATATGAAAATATTATAAATGTGCTTTTAAAGCGGCTGTACCTTAGTTTGTAGGTTCTGCCGCTTTGTTATTGGTTGCAGAATTTAGTACTACAACCCCGCCTATAATTAATAATATGCCTGTTACTTTAAGGATACTTAGAACTTCATCCCATAATACTACACTTACAAAGAGCGTTAATAAGGTTCCTACTCCAGCCCAAATAGCGTAAGCCAAACTTAACGGTAAAGTTTTCAAAGTTAATCCAAGGAAAAAGAATGAAAGTCCATAACCTAGAACTACTGCAGCTGAAGGTAAAGGTAGTGTGAAACCATCTGATATTTTTAGCATCGTTGTAGCGAATACCTCACAAATTATTGATATTGTTAATAAAAAGTATGCTTTCATATTTTTTTTCCTCTCTTCTTCAAGATAGTAGGTTAGCCAATATTTAAAATAACAACGCCTCCAATAATTAACCCTAACCCTAAAAGCTTTTTGCTGTTCCAGCCCTCTTTAAAAACGATAATTCCTATTAATGCAGTTAAAGCTGTCCCCACTCCAGACCAGATCGCATATGCCAAACCAAGTGGAAGTGTCTTCAGCGATAACGATAAAGCATAAAAAGCGATGGCATAACCAATAGCTATTCCAATGACAGGGAATAATTTTTTGAAGCCGCTTGACGCTTTAAGCATTGTACTTCCAAATACTTCACTAACAATGGCAACTGCCAATAGAAAATATGCGTTCATAGTAATCCCTCATATCTTTTAATGTTTTAGTGTTTTCAATATTATTTTACCTTTTTTAAATAAAACTTTAAGTGTATGCACAAAATGTATTATAAAATGATTGAATATTAAATTCTTTATGATGCTTTATATGGATAAAGTAGTAGTATTTATTAACTGAATTTCTAATTTTAAGTATATTTCTGCGATTCATCATCAGATTTTTAGTAATCTAGATAATGTATTAAAAAAGGAGGTTTTATTAATGAAAAAACTCGGATATTTATCTTTAGCTGTATTTTTAAACTTGTCTCTTGCAGCGTGTGCTGAACAATCTACAGAAACTATTGAACCAAAAGAAGATGAAAAAGCTAGTACTGAACAAATGGAATGGTCTTATGATGATGTTACAGGTCCTGAATACTGGGGTGAACTAAACGATGAAAACTTAGCGTGTGTTAACGGAGAAGAACAATCACCGATTAATCTGGAATTTTCCCAAGTGAAAGTAGATAAAAAATTAACAGAAAATCAGATTAACTATGAGCCAACCAATTTTACACTGATAAACAACGGTCATACCGTACAGGCTAATGCTACAACAGAAAATAACAGCATGATTGTTGAGGGAAATGAATATAAGCTTTTACAATTCCATTTCCATACGCCAAGTGAGCATCAGTTTAATGGTCAAAGTTATGAGATGGAGCTGCATTTAGTACATAGTGATAAGAATGGAAACCTAGCTGTCCTTGGATTGATGATTCAAGAAGGAAAGGAAAATGAAATAATGGCAGCTCTTTGGAATGAATTACCGGCTGAAAAAACGGAAGAAGCAGATACGGAAGACTATCTAATTGATTTACAGGCTTTGTTGCCTGAAAATCAAATATCTTTCCATTATGCAGGGTCCTTAACGACACCTCCTTGTACAGAAGAGGTAAAATGGAACGTTTTTGAACAGCCAATTGAAATGTCAAAAGAACAGATACAAGCATTCCAGCGCATTTTCCCGGATAATCATCGACCTGTTCAACCATTGAATGATCGGGAAGTTAATAAAAATTGAAATGAAAAATTTTACTGATAGTTTAAAGAGGTAGTATGTAATCAAACTAGTGCATAGCTAAAGAGACCATCACGTTATGGTCTCTTTTTGATAAAGAACATTAAATGTTAAGAGTAATACGGGGTAGAATAATCACTTTAAAAACACTGGACTGGACATTACTAATTATTTGTTATATACTATGGTTAATAAGACGGATTACAATACATTAATAAATTCACCTATTACAAAGAGTATTCGTGTTTTATTTAATACTTTTTGTAATATGTGAATTTTTTTCTTTTTTGAGGAATTATGATCTTATTAATACGAATAATGGAGGTCATTTAAATGACACAAGGTACAGTAAAATGGTTTAACGCAGAAAAAGGTTTTGGATTTATCGAAGTTGAAGGCGGAAACGACGTATTCGCTCACTTCTCAGCAATCCAAGGCGACGGTTTCAAATCTTTAGACGAAGGTCAAAAAGTTGAATTTGAAATCGAAGACGGTCAACGTGGCCCACAAGCTACAAACATCGTAAAACTTTAATTTTAATGATGTAATAATAAAGAAGAGGTATCCTTTAACGAGGATGCCTCTTTTTTTGGTGCTTAATTTACCAGGAAAAGGAATATTAGTTTTTTCATGTTAAATAAAGATTTCTTGTTTTAAGAGGTTATAGCAGCCTTCATCCCGAAATAAATGGATAAAGGATTGTTTAGTTTATAATTACTTAAATTGATGAATAGGGGAAGTAAGGATGGAAGCAAATATGATTCAAAAAATTGGGCAGATTGGGGTGCCAATAAAAAATATGGAGAACGCAATTGCGTTTTATAAAGATAAATTAGGATTACCATTACTTTTTAGTACAGATAGTATGGCATTCTTTGAATGTAGTGGGCAAAGGCTTCTTCTATCTATCCCTGAAAAAGAGGAATTTGCAAATTCAAGTTCTGTTATCTACTTTCAGGTAGAAGATATAAAAGAAGCTTATAAAGAATTGATTGGAAAAGCAGTTTTCTTTAACGACGAGCCACACATTGTTGCAAAAATGGAACATACAGAAACATGGATGGCTTTCTTTAAAGATAGTGAAGACAATACACACGCTTTAATGAGCGAATTGCAAATTTAATTCCTAGCATTCGATGTGGCGAAAAGTCTCCTGATTTTTATAAAAAATTGGGATATATAGGAAGAAATATAGGTTTTAGTAAAAGTTTAGTTCATGATTAGTTTTCCATTTAAAAATTGTGGATCTAAAAAGAATAAAGGGGGGGTGCAATTGTATAAATTTAGCTGGGTGGGGAGTGAAAATCATTTTGTAGATACACTACATATTGAGCAAGTCAACAACTTAACAATCGGTCGTTTTGGTGGTAATTCATCGGCAGGTCAATATAAAAACGAGGATGGCTGTATCGTTTGGTCAGATGAAGAACAGGATTGGGAATTTGTAGTGCTCCTCGATGCACATAATTCAGCAGAGAGCGCCGAACTTGTCAAAAATACTATTACAGAGGAAGAACAAAATTTAACGACTATTTTTAACATGCCATTACGAGAATCTTTTAATCAAATGGACAAATACATAGTACATATTTTTCAAAATCCACTTTTTCTAGCGAGTTGTCGAGAGATCCAAGGGGAAACTGCGTGTCTTATCGTTTTAAGAAAAGACAAGTATGTTTGGTGGTTTTCAGTTGGAGATTGTATCCTTCATCTGTTTCACCCCGAATTGGCTAAGATGGATCAATATCTTTTGAACCAAAGAAATTTCTATGAATGGATAGGACAAGTAAACACCTTTGAACTAGATGTACCATGCTATAGTACGGGGCGTCGGGAATTAAGAAAAGGAAAGAACCATCTTTTTCTTACAACAGATGGTTTAACGGAATGCCCTGATGGTAATTTCCATAACGCTACCGAAATTATGAAGGTATTTGATAACGCCAAATCCCATCAAGATTCCGTGCAGAATTTATTAAAGGAGATTGAAGAAAAGGGAGTACGAGATAGCACTACTATTATTTCGTGGATAGTTAATGTAGAAAGAAATGCGAGTGAACCAAGTGACTTATAAATTTATGAAGAATAGGAGGCATTTCTATGTTTAAAGTAAAAACGGATTCAGTAGTGGGATATAAGGAAATGAAAATTCCCTACACTTTATTAAGCACCAATGAGGATTCAAAAAATTTAGTAATCATGCTTCCTGGAGCTGGATATAGCACGCAAGCTCCTCTCTTTCATTATTCGACTGGAGTGTTTTTAAATACATCCTCCGATGTGTTACAAGTCAATTACTCTTATAATGACAAATTCTATGATAATTTCAGTATCGATGAAATTAGTGATGCGATTAAGCATGATGTAAGGGTAGTTATCGATCATGTTTTAAATGATGAATCGTATGAATCCTTTTGTCTGATCGGCAAATCTTTAGGAACGATTGCTATGTCATCTGAGTTAAAAAGAAATATTTTTAAAGATGCAAAAGCAGTTTGGCTAACTCCGCTTATTAAAAGGGAAGATGTTTTTGAGGCGATGGTAAAAGCAGAAAACAGAGGATTGTGTTTTATCGGTGACAACGATCAGCATTATAATGCAGAAAGATATGAGCAAATAGTTCAAAATACGAACATTGTTTCCACACTATTCCCTAATGTAAATCATGGTTTGCAATATGAGAATGACCCCGTTACTTCAATTGATGTATTAAAAAGTGTGATTAAAGAAATTTATGAATTTTAAATACAGATTGCTAGGAACAATAACAAGGAGTTGATTAGATGACTATCCCCATTTTTAAGGGAATGGAAGGTGTTTTTATCCCTGTAAAAGACCCAGCTATTTCGGCTAAATGGTATGAAGAAGTACTGGGATTTAAAATAATTTACATTGAAGAAGAGGCAGCTGTCATGCAAATCGGAGAAGAGTCCCAAACGGTAGTATGTTTAGTGAAGACCTTGAATCATGTACCAATGAAGTTCCCGGAGAACAAGTTTGGGGTAGGCAAATACTATAATTTTATTCCTACAGATATAGAAGAAGCCCATAAGACTCTTCTGACCAAAGGTGTAAAGGTGAATTCAATTGGAGGGGAAGGATCCACTAGATTTTTCACTTTTTATGATCCGGATGGCAATCCATTGGGAGTCTGTAAATAAAGGCTTTTAAAAGCTGAAAGGAGATAAAAATGAGTGAGAAATTACTAAGAATAGGTACAACATATATTCCAGTAACGAATGTAGACCTTGCTGCTGATTGGTATGTAAAAAAACTAGAAGCAGAGTTAAGCTACAAAGATGAGGACAAAGCTATTTTAAACTTGGCCAATCAAAGTATCTTTCTTGTAAAGTCCCTTGAAGGCCAAAGCTCCAATTTCTTGGATATTTACGGGAGTGAGCGTTTTTCGTTAACATTTGAAGTCGATGGAATAAAGGCATTAGAAGCATTACACAAAGATTTTAAGCAAAGTGAAATAAACGTTGGAGAAATTGAAGACAGAGGACATGCTGGCCGGAATTTTACTTTTTTTGATCCGGATGGTAATAAATTTGATGTATGGAGTGAGCTTAGCCCTTCCTTTAAATAAAGAGGGTTATTTTCTATTGGAGAAAACAAGCCACCGCTTTGATTATATTTTGATCAAAGCGGTGGCTTGTTTGTTTGTAAAGATATGTGTAAAAATTTTTATTTGTTCTGTAACCTTTCCGTTATTTCCAAGTCTAATTAAATACAAAAGAATGGAAAAGGAGGGTTTTTATGAAAAATGGCAAGCTTTTTGGAATGGGATTAATTACTTCACTTGTCGCAATTTTAGTATTTGGCTATTTTTTCTTTACTAAAAACACAGAAGTGCAGGCAACAGGTATTTCATTTAAAGGGGAAACGTATTCGATTACATTGAAGCAACCAATTACGAAAGAGAGTTTAACGGATGGTTCTATCGTTGTATTAGATGAAAACGAGAAGGCTACAAAGGCTAAACTTTCGATTAATAGCAACGGGGAAATTTTATCTGTAGATGGGTTAAATTTAGGGAAATACACACTTCAAATCAAAAAAGATGCCTTTGCAAAGAAAACTAAATTGCAGCAGGAACAGTCTGTGACACTTGTAGTCGTTAAGAAAGTGAAAAATATTGTTTCAACAGAAGATTTAAAAGATTATTTTCGCGCATTTTTAGCGGCAGAAAATTCATTGTCGAATCGATTTAACGATATGGTAACAAATGATATGGCAAAAGAGGAATCCGCTATGTCGATGGATAATAGTGCAAAAAGTAGCGGGGGTCCGAGTCATTCTACTACAAATAATCAAGTAGAAGGTATTGATGAAGGGGACATTACGGTTACAGACGGTCGATATATTTACACGATTATTGATAACAAGGTAGCAATTGTCGATACGAAAGATTTAAAAGTGGTGAAGCGTATAACTGTTGGTAAAGATATTTATCCGAATCATCTAATGATACATGATAAAACATTAATAGTTGGATACTCGTCTTATGTTCAGACACAAAAGGAACCGTATGATGGGAAATCCGTATCAACAGTAGCGTTTTATGATGTGACCGATGCTAAAAACGCAACATTAGTACGTGAAGTAGGTCATGATGGTGGTATATTAAATATTCGCAAATCCGGAAACTATTTATATGTAGTGTCGAGTCTTACACCGAACTACTGGCTGCTTCAAGAGACACCGAATGTTGAATTGCGTCCGTCTACGTATGATGGTAAAAAGGAAACAATTATGCCAATCGATAAAATCCGTCTTTTACCGGAAAGCAATGAGCCGAATTATTTGATCGTTTCGGCAATCGATGTCAGCAATGTGAAGTCAAATGAATGGAAAACAGAGAGCTTTCTAGGAAGCAGCGGTCAAATGTATATGTCCGAAAATGCGATCTATATTGCGTCTATGAATCATTACGGTTTCTGGCCGGAAATTGAAACCGCAGATACAGCCGTCTCCAATATCATGCCAGCACCACAAAATAATGAAACGACAATCTATAAAATTTCAGTAAATAAAACAGCTTTAAAAATGGAGGCACAAGGAAAAGTAACAGGTTCTATATTAAATCAATTTTCAATGGATGAGCATGATGGTCACTTCCGTATTGCCACGACAGAAGGCAATGCCTGGGGAACTGCAGCAAATTCGAAAAATCATTTATTTATTTTAGATAAAAATATGAAGCAGGTTGGGGCAGTCAAGGATTTAGCAAAGGGTGAACGTATTTACTCTGCTCGTTTTATGGGCGATAAAGCGTATTTAGTAACATTTAGAGAAACTGATCCGCTGTTTGTCATTGATACAGGAAATCCGAAAGCTCCAAAAGTATTAGGGGAGCTGAAAATTCCAGGTTTCAGTAATTACTTGCATCCGATTGATGAAAATCATTTACTGGGAATTGGCTATGATACGGAAGTTCGAATGGAAGAGGGTTCTAAAGAGCCGATTATCTTAACGAAAGGTATGAAACTGAGCTTGTTTGATGTAACAGATTTCAATAATCCAAAAGAAAAACAAGCGTTAGTGATTGGAGGACGCGGCACATATTCTCCTGTTCAACACGATCACAAAGCGTTATTCAGAGATCCACGCCAAAACTATTATGGATTCCCTGTAACACTTTACTCACCGACAGAAGAGGAAGACCGATTAAAATATGAAGGAACAGGTGCGCACATTTATAAAGTAACGGCTTCAGGAATTGAACTTGTAGCTGACATGATGGAAAAGGCACGTCCAGGTGAACAATATGAAGATTATTATAATGTAGTACAACGATTGTTATATGTAGACGATCAATTGTTTACAGTGTCGCCATCCAAGGTAACAAGTTTCAATGGGAAAACGTTTGAAAAGCAGCAAACAGTAGGGTTTTAACAGTAAATTAACCGTAGGCACACAGGAGAATATGTGCTTGCGGTTTTTTATTTGAAAGAACTAATGAAGTGACAAGTTTCCTATCCTTTACTGCTACTATGCGGCTCCCGCCAAAGGAAAATCGCAACTTATTGTACTTATCTTTTTTCTTAAGAATTTCTTCACTTTTAGCCTTTCTAAATATTAAGATTTACCGTTTACAATAAATGTATAGGAAAAGGAGTGAACAATGATGATTAAAGTGAATAACTTACAACATACATTTTCAATCGGTAAAAAAGGGAAGGAAAAAACAGTACCCGTACTGAGGGATGTATCCTTTGATGTAAAGCGCGGTGAGATTGTAGCAATCGTAGGGAAGAGTGGTTCTGGAAAATCTACTTTACTGCAAATATTAGCAGGTTTTATGAAGCCAGAGCATGGTTCGATTGTCGTTAATGCACAGGAAATCGCGGGATTTAATGAAGCTGCGAGCGCTAAGTTTCGTTTAGAAAATTACGGCTTTATATTTCAAAACTTTCAACTGATGCCAAGCTTAACGGCATTTGAAAATATAGAATTGCCTTTAAAATTAAAAGGGATGAATGTTTCAGCGCGTAGAAAACGTGTTGAAGTTATTATGCAGAAGGTTGGTTTGACGGAAGTAACGGATCATTACCCAAATGAATTATCAGGGGGGCAACAGCAGCGTGTTAGTATAGCACGGGCACTTGTAACAAATGCCCCAATATTATTGGCGGACGAACCTACAGGGAGCCTCGATTCGGAAACGGAGCAAGATATTTTGATGCTTATTCAGCAGTTAAATCGAGAACTTGATTTGACATTTATTATTATTACACATGACGAGGAAGTTGCAATGATTGCTGATAAACGCTTCCGCATGCATGATGGCAAGTTAGTAAAGGAGGGTAATCACCGTGTTATTTAAAGATCAAGTAGACTTTGTCATGCAGCATATTAAGAAGAACAAATTACGCGTATTTATGACGGTGCTTGCCGCTACAATGGGCTGCGCATTTCTAATCGTACTTGCTTCGATCGGATTTGGGTTGCAAGCTTCAATGGAGGAAGAAATTTTATCGAGTGAAAGCGTCACAAAAATTGAAGTTATGGGTGGGGAAGCACAGTTTTCGGAAGAGGAAGTAGCAGAAATTGAAGCAGTAGAAAATGTACAGACTGTTTTAAAAACAACGACAATAGATGCAGAGGTGAAAAGCTTTTTTGAAGACCGGGATACAATTTCTGGTTTACGATTAACGAATTTCACTGATTATGCTTCTATAGCAAAGCCGTTAGCAGAAGGCACATACCCGAAAAATGAAAATGAAATTGTTGTCGGCTATCATTTTGGTCAAACGTTATTGAATGAGGCAGACCGCAAATTGATTGAGGAAAAAGAAAAAGCGGCTAAAACAGAGGGTACTTATTATAATGGAGAAGAAGAAGGCTATAAGAGCTCATTAATCGGTAAGGAGATTGAAATTGCGATAAGGTCGTATGATGATCCGAACAAGCTTTCAGATCGTATGACATATACGATTGTTGGTGTGATGCCAAAGCCTACATATGAATGGGCAATTGAAAATAGAATTTATATGATGGACGAGCAACGTACAGTTCTTGAAAATAGCTTTAAGCAAGTAATTGATGAGAACCCGGCTGATTACCAATTATTTTTTGAACGCTATGATATTTATGCAAAAAGCTTAGAATACGTGAAACCAATCTTGGAAGATTTACGTGGGAAAGGCTACGGTGTATACTCGGTTACCGAACAACTTGAGGACTTAAATGTCTTTTTCTTAGTGTTAAAGGCAGGTCTGGTATTTGTTGGGACGATTGCAGTACTAATTGCATCAATCGGTATATTCAATACAATGACAATGGCGGTAACAGAGCGTACAAGGGAAATTGGTGTACTAAAGGCAATTGGAGCGAGTCCAAAACTGATTCAGCGACTATTTTTAATGGAAAGTACATTTATAGGTGTTATCGGAACAGTTATAGCCATTGCAATTTCCTACCTAGTAAGCTTTGCATCTAATCTTTTACTGCCGATTGTTTTAGAGGCAGCAACAGGTGAAGAAAACTTTGGCAATATCCAATTTTCTGCTATTCCATGGCAGTTAGTAGTGATTGCCGCAACAATTAGTATCGGTGTTGCGATGATATCAGGATTAAGACCAGCTCGAAAAGCAACGAAAATCGAAGTAATGCAGGCACTAAGACAAGAATTATAGGGAAAATTCCACCTCGTAAAAGTAGGGCTCTTCTTGTACGAGGTTTTTTCTATTTCAGAACGGCTTCGAGCAAGCGTAATTGCTGTTCCAGTTCAAAATAAGCTTCTTCGGCCTGTTCAAGTGATACAAGCTGGAAAAGTAGTGTCTGTTGGGGAGTGAGCTGCGCTAAACGATGTAAATCAGCGGTAATTACTTGTGCAATTTTCGGGTAGCCTCCTGTTGTTTGCCGATCTGCCATTAATAGAATCGGGTGTCCACTTGGAGGTAATTGGATCGTACCGAATGTGACGGCTTCGGAAAGTAATTGAAATGGCTTTTCAAGAGATATGGACTTGTGGGAGTCTAATTGATAGCCCATACGGTCGGATTTATTTGAAATTGTATAAGATTGATTAATAAAGCTAGTTTGCATACCACGGCTAAATTGCTGCCACTCGGTTCCTGGTAGTATACGAATAGGTGCTTTTTCGTAGAAGGTCTTTGTATTTACTTGATATGCAGCATATTTTACTCGCGTTTCCTCATAAGGAATCTCATCGCCCGGTTGCAGTGCTCGTCCTTTATAACCGCCAAACTGCGCTTTTAAATAGGTGCTTCGACTACCGAGTATTTCATCGACTAAAAATCCACCTGCAATACAGAAATAGCTTCTTGCACCATTTAATATTGTCCCACATGTTAATACGTCACCTGCTTTAGCAGAAATGACTTTATACATGGGAACTAGCTGATTATTAAGTGTTGCGTGCATCATTCCCCCTGTTAAAACAAATGCTGTAGCTTTTTTAAATTCGAATGACCCGCCATTTAATGTCATTTCAATGGCGGCTTTATCGGATTGTTTTAACAGCGCATTGCCGATCCGGTAGGCAACTGAATCCATTACACCACTTGCAATAATCCCATATTGTTGATGGCCAGTTCGCCCTTCATCTTGAATTGTAGAAAAAATTCCTGGTTTTATAACTTTTAGCATGAAATGACCTCCTTTATGGCTACAAATCGAACACGGTCACCTGCTCGTAATAATGTAGGAGGGTTTTTGTCAGGTAAAAATAATGGCGTCATCGTTCGACCGATAATTTGCCAACCGCCTGGTGTTGCAAGCGGATAAATGCCTGTTTGTTCTCCGGCAATCCCTACTGAACCAGCCGCGATTTGTAATCTTGGAGTGGAATGACGAGGTGTTGCGATTCGTTTATCCATCCCGCCCAAAAACGGGAATCCAGGTGCAAAGCCAACCATATAGACAAGATACTGTTTAGCGGTATGTATATCTATCACTTGTTCCGGTGTTAATCCATTAACATGTGCAACATCGTTTAAGTCAGGACCATATTCACCACCGTAAATAACTGGAATATCTATTAGCCGGCCCATTTCTTGAGATGAAATGTCTTGATTAGTAAGTAAGTTTTCAATATAGTTTTGTACTTTTGTTGAGCTCGTTTTTAATGAGTTAGGTTGTAAAGATTTTCTAACTATAAACGGATCATAATAAATACAAAGATTCGTATAGCTCGGCACAAGCTCGATAAAACCGGGAAAAGGGTGCTGTTGGATAGTTATCATAGCTTGCTGAATTTGGTGGTGTGCTTGTTCATTAATCGTCGTACTAAATTGAACAAATAGTGCGTTGTCGCTTAGTTGCCTAAATTGCAGAACCGGCATGTATTTTCACCTCATTATTGGAATGAATGATTATGTATGGCATGATAATAGCATAACATTCTGATAGTTGTTGGGGGAGAGGCTATGTATACGATTGATATAAATTGTGATTTAGGCGAGAGCTTTGGAAGATATAAGTTGGGAGAACAAGAGGAAATACTACGTTATATAACGTCAGCCAATATCGCATGCGGATTTCACGCAGGAGATCCAACTGTCATGCGCGAAACGGTGGAGCTGGCGGTAAAAAACAATGTGCAAATCGGTGCACATCCGGGACTACCTGATTTAAACGGCTTCGGGCGCAGGGAGATGAAGATTTCTCCTCAAGAGGCGTATGACATCGTTGTATACCAAATCGGTGCACTGCAAGGATTTTTAACAACTACAAACGTAAAAATGCAACATGTTAAACCTCATGGAGCGCTTTATAATATGGCGGCGGTACAAGAAGATATAGCAAAAGCCATTGCACAAGCGGTATATGATATTTCGCCTAAGTTAATTTTATATGGATTAGCCTCAAGTGAATTAACGAATGCAGGAGAAAAAATTGGCCTGAAAACTGTGCACGAAGTATTTGCGGATCGGACGTATCAGCAAGATGGCACGCTTACAAAGCGCAACGAATCGAATGCTCTTATTACAGACGAAAAAAGGGCTGTCGCCCAAATAATAGAGATGATAAAGGAAGGAACAGTCACTTCCGTTCAGAATACGAAATTCCCACTTCAAGCACATAGTATTTGTGTGCATGGGGACGGGGAGCATGCCGTACAATTTGCCCAGCTGACCCGTACGAAATTGGAGCAGCAAGGTATTGTAGTAAAGGCATTTCAATAAAAAAGAGGCTGGGACATAAGTAGAAATTTCTTTGTAAAAGGGAAATACTCTTATTAAGAAATTGATATTATATGAATTGATTGAAGTGAAGGGGCGACTCCTGGGGGAACAGCACGACGCCTGAGACTACAGGCTCAGGCCGTGCCCCCGGAAAGCGTCCCCGTAACGGAAATTAATTCTGGTAGAAGCAGAAAACTATCTATTTTTTCTTTTAAAAAATAGATAGTTTTCGTTTTGTCCCAGGCCCTTTCGTCATATTCTAGTGATACTTCAAAATTTCAGTAACAGTTAAAAACTCGTAGCCCTCATCTTGTAAATAAGCGAGTACTGGCTCCAATCCGTCTGCAGTTGATTGGTGGATATCATGCATTAATACAATCGCATTGTTATGTAATCCATCTTTTAGCATTGGCAGAAGTTTTTCTGAGTCACGGTGTTTCCAATCGAGGGTATCAATTGTCCAGTTAACCGTTTTACATGGGATAAGCTTACGTACTTCATCATTAACCGCTCCATATGGCGGACGGAATACAGTTGAGTTTTCACTAATCGCACTTTTAATGGCCTGTTCTGTAGATTCATACTCTTTTTGAATTTCCGATGGAGACATTTTCGTTAAAACACCGTGTGTCCACGAATGGTTACCAATTTCATGACCAGCTTGACGCACTTTACGTACCAATCCAGGATAATATTGAACACGGCTGCCAAGCATGAAGAAAGTTGCCTTTGCATCATATTTTTCTAAGAGTTCTAAAATCTGTTTCGTTACTTCTGGGTGTGGTCCATCATCAAACGTAAGGGCAATTCGTTTTTTTGAAGGGTTCTTATCATTTTTCGGAATAATTGTTTCCTCTGCCTGCATCTCAATTTGGAAATCTGAGGCTAAAAGTGGGTTAATGAATGATAGAGACATTTCCACTGTTGGCATTCCTGCTTCAAGTTCTGTCACTTCTCCTTCATTAAAGTAAATAATGAGGGAATCTCCCTTTAATGCAAAGCGCTTAAATAATCGCCATTTCGGTTGAGTCGCAGAAGCAAGCTCTTTTTCCTTAATATAATCTTTATAGGTTGTGTTCTTTACCATTTCAGATTGAACATGTGCAGCAAAGGTTTCTAAACTTTTTAGATCTTCATTCAGGAGTGTACGAATATCGAATAATTCACCGGTTTCATTGTCAATTAAAAATGTTGTGATTGTTGTCTGTTGCTCTACTGCATTTAAAATTGTCTTATTTGTTAATACGAAGGAGTAGTAATGGTCATACTCAAAAGTATCAAGGCTAATATTTAGTTCGCCGGATAATTGTTTTTCATTTTGCTGTAGACGCATCATGCTTATGTAATATTCTTTCGATTCTTCGATATACGTAGTGACCGCTTGATTGAACGTTTTGTATTCTGTAAGTGGATATTGAATTACGAAAGGGATCTTATCATCATTCGAAATGTCTGTGACAATCTTTACACCAGGAAAAGTTGATGGCTCTACGCTTGTAGTAGAATCGTGCTCTTTTGCAGATGTCTCCTCACTACTCGGGAAAAGTGGGTTATCACTCAAAACTGTTAAATAGACAGTAATAGCTCCCAGTATAATGATAGAGCTAATAAGGGTTAAATCAATCCAAGGACCGCGGCGTTTTCTGTAAGGGTTTGACATGATGTACTTCGGTTCCTTTCTATTAAAAATAGACATCTAAGTAAAGCTATAAAAAATATATTAAATTTATTAATCATTTTAGAAAATACACTATCATAGTAGCATATATTGTATGAAAAAAGGCTGTTATTTTAATGGTGCTTCAAGTAATATGAGCTAAGAAGTGGAAGGAGGTCCATCGTATGGATAATGAACATACTGAAATGGCAATAGACTGCTTTTTACTTGCAGGCCGTATCATGATTGAAAGTGGTGCGGAAACGTATCGAGTGGAAGACACGATGCTACGTATGGCCCGTTCTCAAAACATGATGGATGCACAAAGCTACGTAACGCCAACAGGAATTATTTTTTCTCTTGGTAAAACGCAACCTACTCGAATTACATCGATTCCAACAAGAATTACGGACTTACACCGAATTGCTCTTGTCAATAATGTTTCGCGTAAGCTTACATCCCACCTTATATCAATTGAACAAGCATATGAAGAATTGAAGAAAATAGAAAAAACGAATTATTTCCTTCCAATAGCCATTCAGGTCCTTGCTGCGAGTATAGCGAGCGGTGCCTTTTTACTGCTGTTTAAGGGGACTGTAAGTGACATTCCAGCTGCTTTTATTGCAGGAGGGTTAGGTTTATATATCGTTACCATCATTCATAATATGACGCGCGTAAAATTTTTCTCGGAATTTCTTGCTGCGGTGGCTATTGGTGTTGTGGCATCTTTTGCAGTCTATTATGGATATGGTACAGAAATCGATAAAATTATTATTGGCTCAGTTATGCCACTTGTTCCTGGTTTGCTCATTACAAATGCGGTACGAGATATGATGGCTGGGCATTTTACAGCAGGGATGGCAAAGGGAGCCGAAGCTTTTTTAACAGCGTTTGCGATTGGCTCAGGAATTGCACTTGTTCTGTCCTTCTAAAACTTTGACTGTCAGTAAACTTTGCAATATTGGAATAGGAGGAAAGCTGGATGTTGGATAGTGTTCTTATTCAAATCGTTATTAGTTTCGTTGCAACAGCGTGCTTTGGTGTCATTTTTAATGCGCCTACAAAAACAATTCCAGCATGTGGCTTTGTCGGTGCAGTTGGTTGGGCAATCTATTACGTCATGATTGAAATCGGAGTCGATGAGGTACAAGCCTCGTTTTTAGGGGCATTTGTTGTGTCATTAGTAGCGTATTTCTTTGCGCGCAAATTTAGAATGCCCATGATTATTTTTAGTGTTTCAGGAATTATTCCGCTTGTGCCTGGAGGAATAGCCTACAATACAATGCGTAACGTTATGGAACTCGATTATATTATGGGTCTGCAAAATGGGATGCGGGCATTTATGATCTCAGGAGCCATCGCGATGGGACTTGTTTTCGCAGAAGTATTTATGCAAATTATTTTCCGACTATTGAGCCAGGGGAAGACTTCAATGCAATCCTTTATGAAATCGAAAAAAAGAAGCTCGTAATGCACTGTTTTACAGTAGCCTTACGAGCTTCTTTATTATTGCTATACAAGTAAAGATGAAATGCCATTAGAAGAGCTTGGTTTACTAATAAAGTATCCTTGTAAAATATCGCAGCCAATATTTGTTAGGAAATCTTTTTGTTCTTCTGTTTCTACACCTTCTGCAACGACTGTTAAATTCATCGATTTGCCAAGCTGAACCATGCCATTTACAAGCTGCTGCGTTTTTTCAAACTTCAGTGAGCGGATGAAAGTTTGATCGATTTTCAAAATGGAAATCGGCAATAGCTGCATATAACGGAATGAGCCGTAGCCCGTACCAAAGTCATCTAATGCAAAAACAATTCCTTCGTTCTCAAGCGTGCGCATCTGTTTAATGATGCTAGTTTCAGCTTCTGCTTCCAATGCAAATTTCTCGGTAATTTCGATTTGCAGTAAATTAGCAGGGCAACCTGTACGTTCAAGAGTAGCTAAAATTGATTTTGCCATGTTTTTGTCACGGAACTCACGGACAGAAGAGTTAATACTTACTTTAATATTATGACCAGCCTTTTTCCAAAGAACGGCTTGCTCACATGCCTTTTCGAGCATAAATGAACCGATATTATTAATTAGGCCTGTTTCCTCTGCTATTGGAATTAATTCATCAGGAGAGACAACACCAATTTCCTCATCATCCCAGCGAACTAAAGCTTCCACTCCTGTAAATTTCCCGGTTTTTACATCGAGCTGTGGCTGGTAAAGAACATGTAAATTTTTCTGATCCAATGCCAGTAATAACCGCTTTTCTATGATTGAGTTACGATTCAATGTAACATGTGAAGATTTTGACAAGGAAACAATTCGGTCACCACCAGCATTACGTACAGACGTAATGGAAGCCAATGATGCCTTCATCAGATGTGTAAATGTCAATTGATCTTCAGGGTAGCGAGTAATGCCACCGCTTACGGAAAGGGGAACAGCAACATTTCCATTGTATATTGGGTTTTGCTGCAAATAACTCAGGAAGCCTTGTGTAAACCATTCAGGCAGAGGTGTTATCACAACAAAATCGTTTTCGTTAATGCGGGCCATTGTACTATCTTGGAAATACATTTTCAGTCGCTTTGTGAATTCCATGATAAGTGATTTCTCTGCACAATCATCATGCAGATCTTTAATGGTATAGAATTTATCGATGCTTAAGTAAACAAATGAAAAGTGACGATCTTCCTGAATCATTTCATCGATTACTTGTGCAAGGCGGTGCACATTCATTAATCCTGTTTCAGTATCGATATAGGCGATTTTTTCGAGCTGGAACTGAATCGCTTTTTCCTTTGTAATGTTTCGTTCGATAAGGAAATATTGATTTAGCTCTGGTGCAGGTCCAAGCATGGGAATGGCGGTTAAATGAACCCAATAATGTTCGTCGTCCTTTGTCACCTTTTCTACATCACCTTGCCAGATTTGCCCACTTTGTACTGTTTTCCAAATTTCCAAAGCGACCTTTTCGGAATCGCCATTATTTGGGAATAGCTGCCAAAACGTTTTGCCGAGAACCCGCTTTGGTGTCCAATGGCTTGCCTTTAAAAACTGCTGGTTGGTTTGTATGATAAAACCATCTTGATCGAGTGTCACAGTCATAAAGGATTGCTGAATCCCACTCTTTAAATCGATTAAATGTTGCATTTCGTCATCTACTAAACGCATTTCTTCATTAGGAACACATAAAATGAAAATAGCTTCCTTATTTTCGAAGAGGATAGGTTTTGTATAAACTGTACATATTTTGGAAGCCTCACCCTTCATCAATATTGGAATATGGTGTAAGCATAAAGCTACAGTACTTGTTAAGATGGACTCCACTATCTCGTTACTTACTTCTGAAAAAAGAGTGTTGTAAACAGGGTTTTCTTTTAGTTCTTTAGTCTCGTCTTCTGAGTAGTCAAAATGATGAAAATTTCCTTTAACAATTGTTCCATTTGGTAGAAGTATAAAAGAAGGGAAGGGAGTAACTAGTATTGGTTCAATATTAGTAGAAAGGGTTTGCTCGTTTATCATACTTTAAATCTCCTTATTTAATAAATTATTACTATAATTATAATGAGGCAACATCCATTGGTCATTAAAAAAAATCTTTTATATTTATATATAAGCGTTTAATAGGATTATTATACCTCAATTTTATAAGAAGGATAGTTAAAATTATACATATTTCTTATATTTGGCATCAATAGAATGTCGTACTCTTATCATCATGGTATAAATAAGAGGAAAAATAAGAGAATAATTTTGTAAGTCAGTTTAAAATTGATAATTGCGCGCTATTGTTGCGTAACTACGTGAGCTTTACTAAAATAGAAACATTATAGAAGATAGAATTGGAGTAGAAAGAATGAATTTATCGGCAATTACCGTGTCGTTTCCTTTAGATCAAGAAACATATGAAGAAGTACAAAACTTATGTAAAACAGCCGCTGTTTGTGATGGCATCCTATTAAATCAGGTAATGAATTTAACAATTGCTAAAAGTTATGAAACACGCGGGTTTTATGTACTAGTATATGATGATAAAAAAAATCTATTAGTTGGGGCAGGAACTGCTGTGGATCTAATGGGCTTAAATACGTATGAATGGTCGATGCTAGTTGCCCCAATGTACCGTCAGCTTGGAATTGGAACCGCCATTTTAAATGTGCTAAAAGAAGGAATGGCGGTACGAAAAAGTGAAGGGGAGCTTGCTCTTGTAATGGAAGGTTCTAAATACGGAAAAGAGTTTTTAGAGCAAAATGGGTATTTATACAGTTTTTCTGAGGCAACTTTAGAGGCACATGCGGAAGTTATAGAGAATAAAGGGGCGGTGACTTTACGTCCTTTCATGCAAAAAGATACGGAAGCGCTCATTTCAATTTTTAGTGATGCTTTTGGCGATATGCGTGAAGAATCATTGGAGTTAATTGAGTTTAATACGACGACAGAAGGCTTAGTAATGTGGACAGCCGAAATGGATGGGGAAGTAGTTGGAACTGTGACAACCCGTAAAGAAGGGGAAGTGCAATGGATTACTGCGTTTGCAGTATCACCGAAGAAACAGCGCCAAGGCGTTGGTACGCAAATTTTAAACTTCGTGAAGGACTATGCAATCCGTTCAGGTGATAAAACTATTTTACTTGATGTAGAGATTGAAAATATGGGTGCACTCCGCGTATATGAAAAAGCCGGATTTATGAAGTCGTCACAGGTTGATTATTATATTTATATTGGATGAAAAGATGAGCAAACTGGATGCTTCGGTTATTAGGGAGAAAACAATATAAAAAATAATGTTCAGGGACACATTTCTATATGAATTGTGTCCTTGTTTTCGTTGTTGCTTCACGAGCTATATATAGACAAACGCAATTAGCACAGGAATCAGTAGCATCGCATAAATTTATGTGCCTTCGTTAATTCCGTTGTTACAATACTTGCTAATTAGATATTAGAAAGAGATGGGAAATCTATAGTAAGGCTATGTTCTCCAACTAACTGAGCAGTTAGTTTAATCCCATTTCCTCGCACCAAGGTCCTTGTCCTTTACATTGAAATTGATAAATTTTATTTTCATTTTTAACTTTTAGTTCAATTATATAATCCAATGGGTGATGAAAATTACCTTGCTTCGCATCTCCAACTATATTTATTTTTTCAATATCGTGATAACTCAAGTTTAATTTTTGATAGTCAGTGGAACTCCCTAAAATGACTAACAAGCGATGCTGTTCATTTATTAATCGATCCGAATGTCTATCATATGCATAATAACTAATAAGCCCTGTTTGTATAATCAACAAGGCACAAATAACAATGCCAATCTTTTTAGAAATCCCTTTTCGTGCTTTCCAAAATAAAAGGATGGTCAATGAGCATGCTACGTATAAGATGGTAAATTCAATCGTTACATTATTTAAAGCGATACCATTTCTGAACAAAATAAAACCATATAAGAAAATTAAAGCAATAACTATAACACCCATTTCATCACCCCTATTATTTATCTGAACAACTAGTAACTAAGATGATTTGCTTTTCTTTCAATAAAGAATATAATTCTACAACCCTTTCCAAAAATCCTATTTGAAGAGGAGATATCATTAGAATTAAAGAATAAGGTATGAAGTAGTTTGGACTATAGTTCAATAAGGAAAGTAAAATATTTCGCCAAAAAAACGCTCAGATTTCTAAGCGTTAACTTGTACTAATTAAGCTGTTATTTCCGTTGTTAAATACGCTTTTCTCCCGATATATTTGCACTAATTGGCTTCATTAAAAAAGCCTCTTTCGAAGGACCAATCAAATAAAGTTCATGCATGGCACGGGTTAACGCTACATATAAAAGCTTCCGATCGAGCGGGTTGTCATAATACGGTGTGTCAAATGACGTGAGAATAACTGCATCAAACTCTAATCCCTTTGCTAAATGACTTGGGATGACTAGAAGCTTTTGCTGATCGATTGCCGAGTTTTCGTCAAGCAACTGTGCAGGGATATCCGAGTTTTCAAGCAGTTTAACCAATTGAACAGCTTCATCTGTTGTTTTGCATATGAGTGCAATGGATTGATGACGGTTTTCACGAATTTTTGCCAGCACATCTTTAATGGTGTTGTCATCAAAGGTATCCGCTGTGATAAACTCAGGCTTTTTCCCATGACGGACAACGGGTTCAACGAGCGGTAAGTCCTCATCCATCTGCATTAAAATTTCATTGGCAACTTCCATAATTTCAATTGTCGTACGGTAGCTTTTTTGAAGGGTAGCATAGGTTGCGCGAGGGAAAAGCTCAAGGACCGGCTGCCATTCTGTAAGAGATCTATAGCTATGGATACCCTGCGCTAAATCGCCAACCATCGTGAACATATCCGTTTCAAGTCCCGCCCTTAAAGCAGCGAGCTGGAAGTAGCTATAATCCTGTACTTCATCAATAAAGACGACCCGCATTTTCCATTTATCCTCAATCCCTTTAATTTTCGCATGTAAAAATAAAAGGGCTGCTAAATCTTCAAGTGCCCATTGCTCTTTTTGGTGTGCCTCTAAAAATAACTCTGTTTCTTCGATGGACCATTCGGGAGCCAGTTCAAATAATAATTCACGGCTTGTAAGGAATGTTCGATATAGTTGCTTGATTTTTGCCTTCTGGAATTTTCTCATATAAGAAGATGCGACAGTTTTTGCTTCCTGTTTAATTTTCGGAATGCGATCATCACGTTCGTCGATTAGTTTTGTTACAGTATGACGGCGCTTTTCTGCATCTCGCATACCATTGAGTGCACGGCCAATCGCGTCTTCATAGCGTGTATTCAATGTAGTAAATACAGCAGTTGTTTTCCGTTTTACTTCGGTCTGAATAACCTTTTTAATGCGCTCGAGCCGTTTTTCAACAGGCATATAATGAAATTCTACTAAGAACAGCTTTCGCAAATGGTCGCCTTTCATTATCCGGTATTTTTCAATAAATACATCATCAAATAAAGCGGCTAACTTGGCTTCGTAATGCTGCAAATAGCGATTCATCATCAACTCATAAAAGGGACTGCCTTTCATTTTCGGAATCATCCAGCCTTCATGTGTGGAGGATGGATTGGCAATTAGCTGTTCGAGCTGGTCATTTGGATTTTGGAGCTTCAACTTAAGATTAATGGCATCAAGTACATATTGAGCATAAGTTGTTTGACATATTTTATCGACACCTAGCTCAGGGAGAACGTCTGCAATATAGTCAATGAATAAACGGTTTGGTGCTAAAATCATGAGTTGTTCGGGATTGAAATGGTCACCCATCGTATAGAGGAAATATGAAATCCGGTGCAGGGCAATTGTTGTTTTTCCTGACCCTGCTGCTCCTTGTACGAGAATCGGTTGACGTAGATGGGCTCGAATAATTTCGTTTTGTTCTTTTTGTATGGTGGAGACGATTTCGGTTAAGCGAACATCTGCTTTACCTTCTAGTGCCTCTTGCAACAACTCGTCATTCGTTGTTAAGTCGACGTCCCGGTAGTCGAGGAGCTTTGCATTTTCAATTTTATATTGTCGCTTTGCAAATAAATGTCCCGTAAGTTCTTCACCGCGAACATCATAAGTAATCTCACCTAACCGTCCGTCATAATAGACATTTGCAACAGGGGAACGCCAGTCGACAATAATAGGTTCATGTGTCTCGCTGTGGAAGAGGGAAGTTTTTCCGATATAAAGAAATTCCTCATTTTCCTGCTCACGCTGGAAGTGGATTCTCGCAAAATATGGTCTTTGGCGAATCGCCTCCAAGCCTTCTTTTTGGTTGCGGGCCAATTCGAAAAAGCGAGTATTCATTAAAATATTTAAGAAGCTGTCACTCGAATCCAAGTATTCCACATTGGTCATTGCAGAGCGTATATTTTCCTGTGCTGTTTCGATATCTCTTTTCGAACTATGCAAAATCTGGTCCATATAATGAACTGTATCATGCAGCCGCTGCTGTTCTTGTTTGAACTCTTCATTTACCGTCATGTCGTTCCCCCTATCGTCAATCAATTACACTTCATTGCACAGCGTAAAGATTAGGTTTTACTTTTTTTTGAGAATCTGTAACATTGTCAGATAATTATCTTATCAAAATACGACGTGTATATTCAAGGAGATGTATGGAATCTCGGGGAGAATAGGAAGTCATGATATTTAAGGCACTAATAATACTTAGGAGTTACCGAAATATTTCAAACTAATAAAAACCATATAATGGTATTATTTGAAGTGAGGTTTATTTAATAATCGAAATAAAGAAGGAGGGTTTTTAATGGAACAAAGTACAACGAAAATCTATACACCCCCGAAACATATCGTTTCAGCAGCAACAATTGTTCTTAATGATCAAAACGAAATTCTGCTAATCAAAGGACCTTTAAGAGGTTGGGAGATGCCAGGAGGTCAAGTAGAAGAAGGTGAATCGATAAAAGAAGCTGCTATTAGGGAGACAAAAGAGGAAACGGGTATAGATGTTGAAATAATAAAGTTTTGCGGAATTTTTCAAAATGTAAAAAGGTCAATCTGTAACACGCTCTTTCTAGCAAAGCCTATCGGAGGACAATGTACGACTTCTACCGAAAGCTTAGAAGTAGATTTTTTTCCAATTGAAGAGGCCTTAAAACTGGTGGAATACGGAAATTTTCGACAAAGAATCGAATGCTGCCTAGATGAAAGTAATCACCCTTTTTATATAGATTTTTAAGAGCAAAAGAAGAGAGGAATTCACCGCTATATTTTAAAAACGACATCGACTGTACAACTGTATCGAGGTGTTTCTTTTTCAGCATAAATATTTTCCTGAATTGTAACTTTTGCATTGCCGAAAGTATGTGACTCTTCTTTATCTGCATACACTTGGAAAAAATCAACGGTGTAATACTTATACTCATCTTTTTCAAGGTACGCCCAGACTTCATCCGCTTTACGTGGATCAAGACCTTTACTATGTAAAAATTCGATAAGTTCAACATTAAGCATAATTTGCTCCGTGTATAAAACACAATCACCACATATACAATGGTTGGCTGTACCAACAAGTGCTCTTTTCGAGTAAAAATTTTCGTTTAAATCCTTCGTGTTCATAATGTCCTCCAAAAAAATAATAGTTTAATTTTACCTGAAATGCCTTAAAAATATAATTAAATCGTCTTTTTTGATAGAAGCTAAAACATTACAACCCTAGGAGATGTAAACAGTACTCTTAACGAAGAAGGGGTATAGTTTTTTTAATAGTAAGGAGGCATGATTTTATGGGAATTCAGTGGGTGAATGGGCAATATTCAGAAGATAAGAGGATTTTTGATTCTGAGATGGAAGTGTATGAATGGACACACTCCTTGTATACGGACATTTCGCTTTATTTATTTAGAGAACAAAATGTTGGTTATGCAACGCCCGATGAAAAAGTAATTGATTTTTTAACCGAACTGCTTCCGCAATGGGCAGATCATTTAAATCTACAGCTTATAGTGCATAAAGATAAAGTAGAAGAAAACGGTAAATATATTTATAGAATTTGGACTTCGCAAGTAGAAAAAATTGATGGAAGGGATGGAAAAGGGTAGCCTTTTGTAATGAATTCACTAAGTTTCCAATCAGGAGGGATATTTAATGATTGAGAAATCTATCCAATCCTCTAGGGGAACCGTCTATTACTGGACGAATGAGGTAGTTTCCCACCAGAAATATGCTATTGTCTTTTGCCATGGGTTAACAGCAGATCACACTCTTTTTGATAAACAAGTTGAGTATTTGGCTGATGAATATAAACTGATCACTTGGGATTTCCCTTTGCACGGAAAATCGAGACCCTACGATAAATTCACCTACGCAAATGTAAATAAAGAACTGTTATCTATACTCAATCAGGAGAATATAGAAAAAATAATTTTAGTGGGGCAGTCAGCAGGAGGTTTTATTGCACAATCCTTCGTTCAGGAATATGCAGATAAAGTAATAGGGTTCATAGGAATAGGCACAACACCTTTTGGTAAAGTTTATTATAAAAAGTCAGAACTGTTTTGGATTAAACACTATTCGACCATTGCAAAGCTGTACCCTTATAGCTACTACTGTAAAGCAAGCACAAAAGCAAGTTCGCTAACTAAAGAAGCAAGAGGGAATATGTACAAAACATTAAGCATTTTAGGGAAAAAAGATATGTTAAAAGCAGCGAGTGCGGTTTATGGTGAGTTTCTGAAGATAGAAGATGAAGTTCAATTTAAATGTCCTGTTCTCATTACTTATGGTGAATACGACAATACCGGCTATGTTAGAAAATATAATAATAGCTGGTCAGAAAAGACGGGATATCCAATGAAAATTATCTCAAATGCTTCTCATAATGCAAATTATGACAACTTCGAGGAGTTTAATGACATGCTCATTTCTTTTATTCAGTCCAATTTATAAAGGAAGGGATAGCTATTTCTAAATTTAATAAAAGACTATTACCGGTAGTTGTTTATATATTTTTAATAGCAATATTATTAATCTTTATACAAAAAACAGACTTTAATTTGACTGGCTATACGTATTACTTTGATGAAGAAAATTCGGTGTTAACAATTGAAGAAGGATATTTAAATAAAGAAGTAAATCATGTGATATACAATGTGCAAGATAATTCTAATGCCGCTAAAGCATTATTGATTATATTACCGATTAACAAAGCATATCAATTATGGATGGTTACTATAATCTTCCTGACATTTTATTTATCATGCATCTTCTTTATAATATTTTCTAAAAAACCGAGATTATATTTGGGCTTATATCTTTTATTCCTAATTGTCTTTATTTTAGGAGACCTATACATTCACAAAGAATTGATTGAGGAAATATCTAATACTCTCGATAAATTAAATTAAAGCTATTAATTTACCTAAAGTCAGCCAGTAAAAAAGGATAATAGTCAAAAAAGACCTATTACCCGTATCTTTATCTTCACCACTTCGCGACATGCTCTTCAATACAGCCAAGCATTTGCTGGATTTGTAAAGTTGTGCCGTCTTCGAGCTGAATAAATCCTTCATAATAGCCTACCATTTGGTGGACAGAGGAAACAATGACCTTCGCATTAGTTTCGGCTACTCGTTCAAAAAAAGGTGTAAACATTAAATTGACCTGTCCGCTGAATTTGGATTTTACAGTCCATGGCTTCATAAAATCGGTACGGTCATAGTGAAATAATACATCTTCATGTATTTTTGTCATTCTTCCATCGACAAAAACGGCATTTTCCGTCATGCCCGTACCGTCTGTCCACTTCCCGCCAAAGTTTAAGCCAATTCGTTGACCTCTTACGCGCTGTGAGGCCATTCCCCAATTCCATGTTGCTTCACGAGGCCATATTCCACGTCCATAATCCAGCACCGCAAAGCTTTCTTCAGGAGTAAAGGTAAAGCGGCGATTGCCAATATGTACGACACCAGTAGCCGGTAAGGTATGATGTTTTGCTGTAAATTGAAATGTTTTACGATTCCATGGAATAACTACATTAAGGGACTCATCATTTTTTGGATGCTCAATCTTTAGCTCAGCATGTAATGACTCTCCATCAAAATCTGGTGCATTGACCGTTAAATGAGTTTCATTGTTCAAGTACGCCATTTCAATAGAGACTTCGCTATTTTTATATTGGATAGTTTCCAACGCTTTTTCAGGCATTTTTACATTTGCCCCAAGTGGAATTAAAATTGTTTTTTCGAAATAGCGCTGTGTTTCATACTCGAGAAAATAGACGAAGCACACCGCAGCATAATCTAAGTGACTAATCGTAGCGGAAAACAAAATTTCCTCACCAAAGACACACCAATAATTCCATTTTTTCTTGCGCATAAAATGACCGGAAAGATTGCAATCGATAATGGGTGTTCGTGCATAGCCGATTGCCTCCGGATTCAGATTCCCTTTTTTATCGCATAGAACCGTTGGAAGGACGATTTCCCTTTCTGCGTGTTGCTTCATCTATATTCCCCCTTAAACTATCTTTAAAAATCAAATGAACATAATACAGTTAAAATAATTGTATCAAACAATTACAAAAACAGGGTATTTTCACTCTACATTCATATAAAGTACATAAAAAGGAGAAATTCGACATAGGTTGTGAAAAAAGGAGAAAAAAGTTGGTTTCATACTATAATCGAGAGGCTGCAGTGGCCTATGCCAATAAATGGTGGGATAGCTTTAATCCTGAGTTTCCTAGATTTCAGGATGACTGTACAAATTTTATTTCACAATGTTTATATGCTGGAGGGGCGCCGATGCGCGGAGCACCGAATCGTGGGGAAGGCTGGTGGATGATTGGTTTAAATGAGCGCTGGAGCTATAGCTGGTCTGTTGCTCATTCACTACGTTGGTATTTGGAAACGTCAAAGCGTGGACTCCGGGCAACAAGAGTAAATTCAGTTGAACAGTTACAGCTAGGGGATGTCATTTTTTATGATTTCCAGGGGGATGGAAGAATTGATCATAGTACAATTGTTACGCGAATTGAGGGAGGTATTCCATATGTAAATGCCCATACGTCGAACAGTGCCGACCGGGAATATTCTTATGAGGACTCCACAGCCTATACACCACAAATGACTTACTATTTCTTTCATATTGAGGATGAGTTTACGTTGTAAAGCAACCTTCTAACATATGTTAAATGTTGAAATTTCATGATAAGGTAGTATTAGTAACAGAAGGGGGTTTTGTCGATGACATTATCAGTAAGAGATGCAGTATTACAACGTCGGTCAATTAAACTATTTAACGGACAGCAAGTTGAAAAGGAAGCAGTGTTGGGGATTTTAGATGAAGCAAAATGGGCGCCAAATCACGGCAACCGTCAGCCTTGGCGTATAGTGGTAGGCGCGGGCGAGCAACTTCCAAAAGTACATGAATTACTAAGAAATCTAGCTATCCCAAAATGGGAAGAACTTTCAGAAGAGGCTCTTGCTACTCAAATGAAAAAGTTCACATTAGCGGGTGCTTACGCATTTGTATTAGTGACGGAGGATGTTCGTCAAAAAGAACGCCTGGAAGATTACGCAGCGGCTTCTTGCTATTTACAAAACGTACAGCTGCTAGCATGGGAAAAAGGCATCGGTACATGCTGGAAAACACCTGGATTCTTAGATAATCCGAAATTCCGTGAAGCATTAAAAGCTCAACCACATGAACGAGTAATTTCAATGTTCCAGTTCGGCTATTTTGATGAACTGCCAAAAGCAAGAGTGCGTAAAGAGCTTACGGATTTTGTGACAGAGTTCGAAATTTAATCGTATGAGAATGCATGAGGAAATCAATATTTTCCCGTGCATTTTTTTGTTCGTTAAGAGATTTCATTAATTATATGAGTGATTTCCCCCTATTTCAGGGTTTGTAGCATGGCATCCCTTGCTTTGAAAACTTTTTTCTCTTAAACACAAAAATTAGTTTGAAATCGAGATAAATACATAATAAAATTATATGAGGAAAAAATAAACAGGTGTTTAAGAAGGAGCAACTATGCGCTATAAAAGTTTAAAAACGCGACTAATATTAATATTTTTATTAGTTGGCATTATCCCCGTTTTTGCTACAGTTAGTTACAATTACTTTGCAGCATTTAATAGTTTTGAAGAAGTGCAATATTCTCAACAAAATGAAATGGAACATTCTGTAACGAAGTATTTTGAACAGACAGCATCTGATTTACAATATTTAGTTGAGCTCTATGCGAAAGATCCAGAAATACAGCAACTACTTTTAGAGGAAGACCGCACCTTAATAAAATCCGGTGGTGAAGCATTATTTAATAAACTTAGTGCACAGCATAAGCTAGCCATTTTTGAAATTGGCGATGAAAAAGGAGCAGTGCATGTAAGAGGCCATAATCCATCTGCTTACGGAGATGATAAATCCGAAATTGTCGCTATTCAAGGTGCCCTGCAAGGAAATACATATAGTGGGTTTGAATATGGTACAAGCGGTTTGGCAGTTAGAGCCTTTGCACCAATTGAATGGAATGGACGAACAATCGGTACATTACAAATTGGGGTTGGAAATGAATTTGTGACAAGTGTTCAAAGCTTATTTCCAAATGCAAAGCTGCAGCTGATAGATGCAAATGGAGAGATTTTTGAAGCATCTGAAAAGGAAAATATCGGGAGTAAACTAACAGGTAATGCAATTTCTGCTGTTTTAAATGGAGAAGCTAGCCAAATAAAAGATCAAGATAAAAAAGTGATTGAGAGCTTTTTACCTTTGCAAGATCCTACAGCAACTACTGTTATCGGAGGCATCCATTTAACCCAAAATATTGGAAAGACGCAATCTGCTATGTTCTCGATGATAAATGGTGGTGCCGTCATCTTAATAATCACTATTATACTAGCAATAATCGTTGCGCTAACTTACAGTCGCACATTAACAAAGCCCATCATACATACATCTAAACTTCTGCATGTATTAAGTGAAGGTGATTTAACACAACGAATGGAAGCGCATAACCGTCAAGATGAAATCGGCCAGCTAATGACAGATATGAAAATAATGCAGGAAAATCTACATAGAATGATTGGTGAAGTTTCGAAAGCATCAAGCAGTGTAAATTCAAAAAGTGCTATGCTCGCTCTGTCAACAAGTGATGTGTCGACAGGGTCTCAGGCCATTGCTGAAACAATGGAAACATTATCACGTGGCATCGAATTGCAAACAAATGAAATTACCGAAGTCTATGAGGCTGTTAATAAGTTTTCAAACGATTTAAAGGAAACGGCAGAACAAGGGACAAGGCTCGAATCAGTTTCCGGTAATGTGCTTTTACTTTCATCGGAAGGAACAAAAATGATGCAAACTTCCAATGGACAAATGCAGGAAATCCACAACATTATGGATACGGCAATTCATAAAATGGAGGAATTAGGTGAGCGTGTTGGAAAAATCACATCTTTTGTAAATATAATTGAAGATGTAGCTAATCAAACGAACTTACTAGCACTAAATGCCTCTATTGAAGCAGCGCGGGCTGGGGAACATGGAAAAGGATTTGCCGTTGTAGCAGAGGAAGTACGGAAGCTTGCTGAACAAGTGGCAAAATCAGTGACAGAAATTTCCGCGATTGTCACAACGATTCAACATGGTTCAAATGAGTTAAGCAGCTCACTACAGCAAGGATTTACGACAATCGAAACGGGTACAGATCAGCTTTCAAATACTGCTGATACTTTTAAGGAAATTGAACAATCTGTTTTACAAATGGATGCATTTACAAAACAAGTCCTTGGGCAATTACAAACAATGAGTAATAAAGGACAAGAGATTAATCAATCTATGCAGGAAATTTCCGCTATTACTGAGGAAACAACAGCAAGTGTGGAAGAAACGACTGCTACGGTTATTGAAACGAGTGCAACGATGAATAACGTTGCAGAGACAACAGAACAGTTAGCCGAACTCGCAGATCAGCTGAATCAAATCGTAAAAGAATATAAAATTTAATGAAAAAGAAGTCGCCAAAAATAATACTGGCGGCTCTTTTTTTACATTGTTATAGGCGATTGCTATTTCAAAATAGGTTTTGTGTAATGTAGAAGGGGAAAAGGGCAGTAAGAAGAATTAATGGAGGGATGCAAATGTTTAATGAACCAAAACAGTCGATTGATGTCGCCTATACTAAAGGGGAATTGCTAGAGAAACTCCAAGAATTACGTGGCGGCGAACCGGGCGAGGAGATAGATAGAACCCATGTTTACGTATTAACTAAAGATGTGGACGAGTTCCATTCCATTGCTCGTCACCAGCAAATTTCACTTATTACAACAAATGGCGTTCGTAGTATACTCAAAACAATGTTTACGAAAGAAACACCGATCGAGGAAAAATTACGTCGCCTAAACTTACCGGAAAATGAACGTCTAGAATATGAAAAGATTATAAATGATGGGGGTAAAGTCCTCATAACAGGCAGTGACCCATTTGAGGAAGAGGGTTGGGATGGACATACACTAGATAATTGGATTACGAACCGCTCAAATCCTTCGAATTTAATTCGCTGGGATATTGAAGAGGAAAGACCGATTCCGTTTGAAGAGCAAAAGAAAAAGTATGAACCTTTGCCTCCGAATAGCGAAGTAGCAGGAGAATTTGGACGTGGAGATGAAGTAGAAGATCCAGATACAATTCCTTTGCAGGACAACCAACGCTACGTTCGTGACCCACACACAAAAGAACTAAGTATTTATCAAGGACCACATAAAAAGTAACGGAGAGAGCCCAACTGACATGTAAGCAGTTGTGGCTCCTTTTAAATTTAGTTAATGTAAATTATGACCTTTAGAGGGAAATTTGTAGTTTTGTAGAATATTTTGTATGGATGTGAAAGGGGACGAGAATGATGAATAAAGTAGTAGCTTCTGTACAACAGGCGATACAACATATAGAAGATGGGGCTGTTTTATTGGTGGGTGGCTTCGGTTTATGTGGTATCCCAGAAAATTTAATCCAAGCATTGAAGAATAAAGGGACAAAGAATTTAACGGTTGTCAGTAATAATTGCGGTGTCGATGATTTTGGGCTTGGCATCCTGTTACAAGACAAGCAGATTACGAAAATCATTGCTTCATATGTAGGAGAAAATAAAACATTCGAACAGCAATATTTAAATGGTGAGCTTGAAGTAGAGCTAACACCACAAGGAACCCTGGCTGAACGTATCCGGGCAGGTGGTGCAGGCATTCCGGCATTTTATACTGCAACAGGTGTTGGAACGCCGATTGCGGAAGGAAAAGATACAAAAGAATTTGATGGTAAAATGTATTTACTCGAGCGAGCGATTACAGGAGACTTTGCACTTGTGAAAGCATGGAAAGCCGATCGCTCTGGGAATTTAGTATTTCGTAAAACTTCACGCAACTTCAACCCGCTCTGTGCAACAGCCGGAAAAGTTACGATAGTGGAAGTGGAGGAGCTTGTAGAAGTTGGCGAGCTTGATCCTGATGAAATTCATTTACCAGGCATTTACGTGCAGCATATTGTGCACAGCGAATCCTTTGAAAAACGGATAGAACGCCGCACTGTAAAGGGGGAAGCATAATGGATGCACGCTTAAAGATTATTCGCCGTGCTGTAAAGGAAATTGAAGATGGTATGTATGTCAATTTAGGCATCGGTATGCCAACACTCATTGCGAATGAAATTCCTCCACAGTTTAATGTAATGCTACAGTCCGAAAACGGGCTTCTTGGAATTGGGCCTTATCCGACAGAAGAGGAAGTTGATGCGGATTTAATCAATGCAGGAAAGGAAACTGTAACAGCAAGGGCTGGTGCATCATTCTTCGATAGTGCAGAAAGCTTTGCGATGATTCGTGGAGGGCATATTGATTTGGCGATCCTTGGTGGAATGGAAGTGTCGGTGCAGGGGGATCTAGCGAATTGGATGATCCCCGGAAAAGTCGTAAAGGGAATGGGGGGCGCGATGGATTTAGTAGTTGGCGCCAAAAAAGTAATCGTCATTATGGAGCATACAAATAAATACGGCGAGTCCAAAGTGAAGCGTGAATGTACATTACCGTTAACCGGTAAAGCTGTTGTTCACCGTCTAATTACAGATTTAGCTGTATTTGATTTTACTGATGGTAAGATGCAACTAGTTGAGCTTCAAGAAGATGTGACAATAGAGGAAGTAAGGGAGAAGACAGAGGCTGTATTTGAAGAAAAATTATAATAAAAAAGAAAGCGCAAAAAGTTTAGAAGCTTTTTGCGCTTTAACTTACTTCGGATATGTTTGACATACACGGCCGATTTGTCCATCTGTTAAGCGGACTTTTATGCCGTGTGGATGTGAGCTAGAGTTCGTCAATAAATCCTTTACTACGCCCCGTGTTGTCGTCCCTGTACGCTGGTCCTTTTTTAATACGATATCAACTTCCAGACCAGGGTATACATCGCTGCGATTTTTGCCGTTCATTAAATCCGTCCCTTCAACTAAACTTTCCTAAGTATAACACGTCAAAAAAAAATAACCCTACATGGAAGCAGGGTTAAAAACTATTTAGGTAAATGATTTATAAAATTGGCATAAGCAAAGCCTCGTACTTGCTCTTCACTATAATATTTGAGAAGTTCATTAATAAAGTTTTGATACATCCCTGCATGTTCAAGTCCTTCAACTTTATAATCGATTCCATCAAAATCTGAGCCTAAACCAATTAATTCTTTTCCACCAAGCGAGCAAATATAATCGATGTGACGAATTACGTCCCCCATACTCGCACGATTTGTCCCGTTTATAAATTCAGGATATAACACGATATGAATGGGCGCATTTTTTTCAATCATCGCCCGTATTTGGGCGTCGTTTAAATTGCGAACATGATCACATACAGTTTTCGCATTCGAATGGGTGGCAATGACATAGTCCGCCTGCTCTATAACATCCCAAAAGCTTTGTTCATTCAGATGAGAAACATCAGTGAAAACTTTATGCTGATTGTTAAGTTTAATAATCTCTTTACCAAACGGTGTTACGCCATGCCCATAATGGCTATGTGCTCCATCTGCTGCTTCGTTAGGGTAGTTCCAAGTGAGTCCAATTGATAATACGCCTAGCTGATGAAATGGATGCCAAATTTTAAGGTCTCCACCGAAAAAATCAACACCTTCAATTGTTAAAAATGCCCCGATTTGTCCAGGTTGAAGTGTTTCGAAATCTGCCCATTTTTTAATATGTACTACACCTTCGCGTAATACCTCATTACGAAAGTACTCAATCTGCTTGATCGCAGTTGCGCGTTTTTCTACAAGCGAAAGCTCAGAATCAACATAAATAGCAAACGCTTGTGCTATCACATGACCTTCAACTAATTTTTCATAATTCACATCCAGGTTAGGGGAATTATGAAAGTTATATCCGTTCTTTTGCATGCGTAACAATGCATCACAGTGTAAATCAATAATCGGAATGCTCATAAGGATACCTACCTTTCTATTTTTTTTAAAAAGGTGAATGACCTAAATCATTCACCTGAAAATTTCTAAGCATGATGAAGTCCTGCGAAAATGCCGCCTTTTGCGACAAGCTCTTCATACGTCCCTTGTTCTTCAATGCCATTTGGTGTTACAACGAAAATATAATCTGCATCACGGATCGTAGCTAAACGGTGAGCAATAATTAATGTTGTACGGTTTTTCGCTAAATCATTTAATGACTGTTGGATAATACGCTCTGTTGCTGTATCAAGCGCAGACGTTGCCTCATCTAAAATTAAAATCGGCGGGTTTTTCAAGAACATACGTGCGATGGCAAGACGTTGTTTTTGTCCACCTGATAATTTCAAACCACGTTCACCAATCTCTGTATTAAAGCCATCTGGTAAGTTTTCGATGAACTCCAGTAAATTTGCCTGTTCAACGGCAGCTTTAATTTCCTCAAAACTCGCACCTAGTTTACCATATTCTACATTTTCCCTAATAGTTCCTGTAAATAAAAACACATCTTGTTGAACAGTACCAATTTGCCTGCGAAGTGATTGCTGCGTCAAATCACGAATATCGTATCCGTCGATTGTAATTGCCCCATCCGTAATATCGTAAAAACGGGGAATAAGCGCACTTATCGTCGTTTTCCCTGAACCAGATGGCCCTACGAACGCAACCGTTTTGCCAGCTTCCACTTTAAAGGATAGGTCGTTTAAAACTTGCTTACTGTCCGCATACTTAAAGCTTACATTTTTAAATTCGATATTACCGTCTAAATGTTCAACAGCAATTGCGTTTGGACTATCAACAATTGTTGGTTCCTGGTCCAGCAAATCACAGAACCGTTTAAAACCGGCCATTCCTTTTGGATACATTTCCAGTAGGGCGCTAATTTTGTCGATTGGCTTAATTAGAACATTCGTAAATAAAATGAAGCTCGCAAACTCACCGGCTGTAAGGTTGTCATTAAATGAAAGCCAAGCACCCACAACAAGTACGAGTAAAGTAAGGAGACGCGTTAAAAAGTAAATGCTTGAATGCGTACCTGCCATTACTTTGTAGGCATAGATTTTCGCTTTACGAAATAATGCGTTTTGATCTTTAAAGCGAGTTGTTTCAAATTCTTCATTTGTAAATGATTTCACAACCCGAATACCTGAGAAGCTATCTTCCACACGGCCATTGACGTTCGCTATTTCACTGTACATAACGCTCCAGCCCTTTTTCATACGAGTATTGCTCCAATACATTACGGCAATCAAAAGCGGTACGAAAAACAAAATAATCGTCGCGAGTGTTGCATTAATATTGAACATAATCGTAAATGCCCCAATAAAGGTCATCATCGCAATGAATAAATCTTCCGGACCATGATGCGCAAACTCTCCAATATCAAATAAGTCATTTGTAATCCGGCTCATTAAATGACCAGTCTTCATGTTATCGAAAAATGTATACGGCTGGCGCTGTACATGGTTGAACAGCTGCTGACGCATATCGGTTTCGATATTGACTCCGAGCTTATGCCCTAAATAGTTGACGATATAGTTCATCACCGTACTTACTATATACGTCAGTAAAAGAAGGGCACTAATTTTAGTAATCATGCCCCAATCATTTGTCGGGAGGAGGTCATCGATAAACCATTTTACCGCCAACGGAAACAGTAATTCCAAAATAGCTACAAAGACCGCAGAAGAGAAATCAATGATAAACAATCGTTTGTGCGGCTTGTAGTATGTAAAAAATCTTGCTAACATTTTAAGTCCTTTCTGTTCACAACTCCTAAACCGAGTGCAACATGTTGTAATAGTTTTGGTTAAATGGATTATAACATTTCTTGGGAATTTTTCGAGAGGCGAAATAATGGTTTATAAAGAGAATGTTTTTAGGCAAGTTATTTATTAATAGGAAATTAGAAATGATACACTTATAGGAAAAGAATTGAAGGTGTACGTATGAATTTTTATATTGTAATGCAAGGGCGTACATACGATGAGGCAAAGGAAAAGCAGGTCGTATGGTGCTCAATTTTAGATAATAGTGGACAAACACCACATTCTTGGGAGCGGATGAAGGAAGTAAAGAAAGGCGATGCGATTTTTCACTGTGTCAAAGGGGAAATCGTCGCAATCAGTACCGCTCGGGAAGATTGCGGGGAAGGTGTGAATCCTTTTGATCAATCAGGTGAGATGGGGCACCAATTTCCCGCAATTTATGAGGAACTTCACTTCCCAATTTCGATAAAAGAACATTTTAATGAAATCGTGCCTTTACTCCCAGTTAAATATTCGCCATTCCAACATAATGGTGACGGTAACCAAGGTTTTTTATATCCTTGTAATGAAATGCTAGCAATCAAGCTGCTGGAGCTTATGAGTGATACAAATATTTATGAAGAAAATGAGGAGCAGCTGGAATTTGCGATTGGCCTAATAGCACAAAAAGAACGCAATACGCTGGCACCTGTATTAATTGAAACAGAAGCGGAAGCAAAGGTGAAAATCCGTAAAGGTCAGCAAAAATTTAGAAAGCAACTGATGCCATTATGGGACAATCAATGTGCGCTATGCGGTATCTCGTTACCTGGATTATTACGCGCAAGCCATTCAAAACCATGGAAAGATGCAACAAATGATGAGCGACTTGATCCATACAACGGTATTCTACTATGTCATAACCATGATGCGTTATATGACCAAGGCTATATCGCATTTGATGGAACAGGAAAAATCCATATTTCCTCTGAAATTGAACGAATGGATTATGTGAAATACGGGATTCATGAGAAAATGCACGTTGCAAGAGTAGAAGAGAATAAGAAATATTTCAAGTGGCATAAGCGGGAGATATTTAGAGGCAAAGAATAAACCAATAGAAAAAGCAAGGTGTGACCAAAAATTAGGTTACACCTTGCTTTATTTTATTCCTCTACTAAATAGTGGTAGATGTCATACTGGATTGGTTGTTCGAGCGCCATTTCCATTGTAACAACAGGATAATATTTTCCTTTATCTAAAATTCTTTCTGGTTTTGCAGAACTTGGATTCACAGCACATCGACCAAGGTAATAGAAATCTTTACCTTCACCATTGTCTTTTTTTACAAACAGATAAACGTTTGTCCCATTTTCAACAGAGTGAATAAGGATTTGCATTTCCTTTGATTTATCAATATATCGATTTTTTGTTGAACACCATTTAAATGTATCATCTGATAAAAATTCATCCATATAGTTTGTTTCAAGATCGTTCTCATCATTTTTATGATAATTTACGAAAATAGGAAAATCACCGTTTTTCGGACGACCACCATTTAATGTACCTTCCTCGTTCTTTTCCCAATCTAGTAGGCGGCATACTTCACGGCGGGAGTATTTTTCATATAGTTTAAAGGGTTCATGATTATTAAATTGTTTATTTTTCATTAAGGCACATTCAAGTAAATCAATGAAGTACTGTTTGAAATTTTCGTCTCGAAGTGAAAGTTGCAATTCTTCATTAAACATATAGCGTGAATTCGATTTTATAATTAAAGGTTTATTTCCGAATTTTTTATTGTCAGCTTCTACGAAAAAGTTTAAAGAAAACACATTTTCAATGCCTTCAATTGTACCTTTATGAATATAAGCATTTCGAGATTGCAATGCTGAAAGATAGCTTTTTTCTGAAATAGATTCTTCTTCTAAAAGAAGTTGCAACAATAAAATTTCATGTATTCTCTTCCCTGATAAAAGGTCCTTTCCAATGAAAGATAGAACGGATTTTTCATAATCGGTAATTGAAGGGATATCTTCTTTCATCTTCATTAAAAAGTCATAATAGGTAGGAGTATAGCTAATAATGACTTCGGGATCTAAAGAATTTTGTTCAATAAAATCTTTAAGCATAGGAATACGTCCAATCCGATTTTTAAGCTCAGAATAGCTATCTCTTAACATTTTTAATGTCGATAAATTCGCATTATTTATCGCATCAAAAATTTGCTTCTTCGCAATCTCTTCAAAGTTAATCGTTGAAACCCCTTGAATGTAATCCGTATTTACCGTGTTGCGACGAACGTTATCTTTGTTCATCGACTTATCACCAGATAGGGCAATCGGAATTAAATAGTTATTTTTGTAGTTGCCGATAAAATCAATGATCGTTACATATTCCTTCACATTATGTTTCCGTAATCCTCGACCAAGCTGCTGAATGAAAATGATGCTAGATTGTGTTTGGCGAAGCATTACAATTTGGTTAATGAAGGGAATATCAATCCCTTCGTTAAAAATATCTACAGTTAAAATATATTCCAGCTCACCATTTTCTAATTTAGCAATCGCTTCTTCACGTTCTTCTTGAGAGTGATCACCAGTCAATGCAGTCGTTTTGTATCCACGCATATTCAGTAGGTTTGATAGGGTACGAGCTTCTTCCTTCGTACTGCAAAACATTAATCCGCGAACGCGATCCCCAGAAAATCCGTAATAAGAAATTTTTTCAATAATATGGTCAATTCGTTCACGATGAACTAACTTTTGTAAATCTGCTGTTTCATCGATGAGTTCACCATCAAGTTCATAGTCCGTCACACCGAAATAGTGGAAGGGGCAGAGCATATCTTCTTCTAATGCTGCTTGAAGGCGAATTTCATAAGCCACATTATAATCAAATAGTTCATAAATATTGAAGTTGTCTGTACGTTCCGGTGTTGCCGTCATCCCTAATAAAAATTGAGGTTCAAAGTAATTCATAATTTTTAAATACGATTCCGCACCTGCTCGATGAACTTCATCAATTAAAATATAGTCAAAATGATCTTTAGCAAATTGTTGCAAATAAGGGTCCCTTGATATTGTTTGTACGGTAGCAAATAAATAACGGGCATTTAAATCTTTTTTGTTGCCTGATAAAATTCCATAATCTTGCGGGTCACCTAATAAAATATTGCGAAAATCTTGCATCGCTTTTTTCAAAATTTGTTCACGGTGCACGATAAATAGCATGCGTTTAGGTGCAGCATTTCGAACGTCAAACGCAGATAAATAAGTTTTTCCTGTCCCAGTTGCTGAAATGATGAGGCCACGGTTCGCACCACTTTGGCGAAGGAGCTTTAACTGCTCAAGCGCGGCTACTTGCATTTTATTAGGCTGTATTTTTAAACTCTCTTTTAATGGATTCGTTACATATAAAGATGGAGAGGCTACTTTATTATTAAATTCGGGCTTCTCATAATTGATTTGGTATTGTGCAACCCATTCTTCGCTTAATGGGATCGCGCTATTCCATTGCTGTTCAAATTGATTTTTAAAATGGTTAATGACTTCACCATTTTCAAGGGAAGTTAAATAAACATTCCATTCAAAATTGGCTTTCAATGCACTATCCGTTAAGTTAGAGCTTCCAACGATTAAAGAATAATGCTGATCATGCTCGAAAATATAGCCTTTTGAGTGGAAACCTTTCACATCGGTAACGCGAACTTCTACATTTGTTAATTTGAGAAGTTCTTTAAACATTTTTGGCTGATTAAAGCTTAAAAAGGTAGAAGTTAATATGCGTCCACGAATACCTTTTTTCTGAAGGTCATACAGCATTGTTTTTATTGTCGCTAATCCACCTTCAGTAATGAATGCCACAGAAAAGGTGAACGTTTTACATGTTTTCATTTCTTGTAAAAGAGATGAAAGGACATTTTCATGTGCTTTATTGGATAATAATTTCGGTTTAAACTGTGAGGAGACGGCCTTTGTTTGATCGATAAACCCTTTATGTAAAGAGGCTTCAATTTTTTTAACTAACTGCTCCATAAAAGCACCACCTTTAAATACTTATTTTAATAACTTTTCAACGGCTGGAATATCTGCAGGTGCAAAATCTAGTTCATTGAGTGATGAACGCTTTACCCACTTCGTATCTGAATGCTCTAAAGCAACGGGGGATCCATTAACGATTTTTGCCATATATGTTTCAAGACGAACGATAAACGTACCGTAATCATAAGTAGTGTCTTCAACTTTATCACCTACAGCAATTTCACAAGTAAATTCTTCTGAAATCTCGCGTTTTAATGCTTGCTGTGGTGTTTCATCTTTCTCAATCTTTCCACCTGGAAACTCCCAATAGTTTGGTAATGACATTTGAGGGCTACGTTGTGCACAGTAAATTTCCTGTTTATCGTTTTCGATAATAGCACCAACGACATGTACTTGTTTTTTCAAAATTAATCATTCCATTCTTAATTAATAACCTAATTATAGCTTGTTTATGAGTATTTAGTAGAGGTTAATAAGGTTTAAAATAACAGTTCACTTATCCGATAGTATATACTTTTGTTTATATATGGTATTTAATTGGGCACAAGAAGGCCTCAAGATAATAATTGAATAATAAACGTAAGACCAAAAGAGGGGAGAGAATTGAAATGAAAAAATTATGTTGTTTAATATTATTTACATTTATATTAACAGCTTGTAATTCATCGGAATTGAGTATTACTGAAATTCAAAACATTCCTAATAAAGTACAAGAAAATATAAACCCTGACTATCAGCTTCAATGGATTAATAATATTGATAAGAACGCCAGCTATATTATTTTTCATTCTACTGATGATGTTACCGCGGACCTTGAAGTAGTTGATAACATATTAAACGTAAAACTGGATAGCACGGGTCAAAAAAATAATGAGTTGAAAATGTATGTATATAAACTCAATCGTGGTGATGCAGAGTTTGACACGATAAATGTGAAAGTAAACGGGCAGGATACACCATTAGATAGTCTTACGGGTTTTTAAGGAGGATAGTTTCTCCTGATTACCAAAATCAATATACAACATATTTTGAAATATGTGCCATAAGAGTAGGGGCTTATAAATGGCACTTATATATAAATAAGCCCTATCTCGATTTTGGTGATTTGTGTTATTAACTAGAAATTTGCATTGAAAAAGAATTATCATTTTCTAAATGCTCCCTCACTTCTTTCATTAACGATCATGGAAATTGCTTTTACTCGGATTTATATGAATCGTTGCCTCTCTCAATCCAGTTACGAATGTAACAACACTAACAGCAATCCTACTAGTTATTGAAAAGATAAAAAAGACATCTCACTTTTGAATAATGTGTTTGAATTTCTGATAACAACTAAGTTACCAACCGGATTTCCCTCACTTTAGGGGAGAGGGAACGGTATTTAAAAATTTATTTTTACGTGTATATAATAAGAAGAGAAAAGAAAGAATAAAAAAAGAGAAAAAAACTTTTCGAAAAGTGTTGACGTTTATTTAAATGGCGTGTATAGTTATACAAGTCGCCGAGAGAAAACGCGACAAACGAACAAAATGAACCTTGAAAACTGAACAAGCAACGTTAATGAAACAAGCTTCTTAAATGAAGCAAACAATAGATTTTAACTTTTAATTAAGTTGAATCGCTAGCAAAGCAAATGAGCTTTCAAACTACTTTTATGGAGAGTTTGATCCTGGCTCAGGACGAACGCTGGCGGCGTGCCTAATACATGCAAGTCGAGCGGATGATGAGAGAAGCTTGCTTCTCTCTGATTTAGCGGCGGACGGGTGAGTAACACGTGGGTAACCTACCTTATAGATTGGGATAACTCCGGGAAACCGGGGCTAATACCGAATAATACTTTTAAACACATGTTTGAAAGTTGAAAGACGGTTTCGGCTGTCACTATAAGATGGACCCGCGGCGCATTAGCTAGTTGGTGAGGTAACGGCTCACCAAGGCAACGATGCGTAGCCGACCTGAGAGGGTGATCGGCCACACTGGGACTGAGACACGGCCCAGACTCCTACGGGAGGCAGCAGTAGGGAATCTTCCACAATGGACGAAAGTCTGATGGAGCAACGCCGCGTGAGTGAAGAAGGATTTCGGTTCGTAAAACTCTGTTGCAAGGGAAGAACAAGTAGCGTAGTAACTGGCGCTACCTTGACGGTACCTTGTTAGAAAGCCACGGCTAACTACGTGCCAGCAGCCGCGGTAATACGTAGGTGGCAAGCGTTGTCCGGAATTATTGGGCGTAAAGCGCGCGCAGGTGGTTCCTTAAGTCTGATGTGAAAGCCCCCGGCTCAACCGGGGAGGGTCATTGGAAACTGGGGAACTTGAGTGCAGAAGAGGATAGTGGAATTCCAAGTGTAGCGGTGAAATGCGTAGAGATTTGGAGGAACACCAGTGGCGAAGGCGACTGTCTGGTCTGTAACTGACACTGAGGCGCGAAAGCGTGGGGAGCAAACAGGATTAGATACCCTGGTAGTCCACGCCGTAAACGATGAGTGCTAAGTGTTGGGGGGTTTCCGCCCCTCAGTGCTGCAGCTAACGCATTAAGCACTCCGCCTGGGGAGTACGGTCGCAAGACTGAAACTCAAAGGAATTGACGGGGGCCCGCACAAGCGGTGGAGCATGTGGTTTAATTCGAAGCAACGCGAAGAACCTTACCAGGTCTTGACATCCCGGTGACCACTATGGAGACATAGTTTCCCCTTCGGGGGCAACGGTGACAGGTGGTGCATGGTTGTCGTCAGCTCGTGTCGTGAGATGTTGGGTTAAGTCCCGCAACGAGCGCAACCCTTATTCTTAGTTGCCATCATTTAGTTGGGCACTCTAAGGAGACTGCCGGTGATAAACCGGAGGAAGGT
This sequence comes from Solibacillus sp. FSL W8-0372, assembly GCF_037969735.1. Lineage (NCBI taxonomy): Bacteria > Bacillati > Bacillota > Bacilli > Caryophanales > Caryophanaceae > Solibacillus > Solibacillus sp. FSL W8-0372. The sequence continues at coordinate 381,838 of NZ_CP150204.1, forward strand.
GGGGATGACGTCAAATCATCATGCCCCTTATGACCTGGGCTACACACGTGCTACAATGGACGATACAAACGGTTGCCAACCCGCGAGGGGGAGCTAATCCGATAAAATCGTTCTCAGTTCGGATTGTAGGCTGCAACTCGCCTACATGAAGCCGGAATCGCTAGTAATCGCGGATCAGCATGCCGCGGTGAATACGTTCCCGGGCCTTGTACACACCGCCCGTCACACCACGAGAGTTTGTAACACCCGAAGTCGGTGAGGTAACCTTTATGGAGCCAGCCGCCGAAGGTGGGATAGATGATTGGGGTGAAGTCGTAACAAGGTAGCCGTATCGGAAGGTGCGGCTGGATCACCTCCTTTCTAAGGATTATTTCGGAATCATTCCCTTGGGGAATGAAACATTAACGTTTGCTGTTCAGTTTTGAAGGTTCATTCTTAATTGAATGAGATACTTCAAAACCTTGTTGGTTTAATTCATCTTGTATGATTGAACCGCATTTCGTTCTTTGAAAACTGGATAAAACGACATTGATAGCAATAAAACAAATTTCTATTTTATAGAAATGTAACAAGTCAAGCAATTGACGTGTAAACTTAAATCTTAGATTTTATCTAAGTGTTAACTTTTGGTTAAGTTAATAAGGGCGCACGGTGGATGCCTTGGCACTAGGAGTCGATGAAGGACGGCACTAACACCGATATGCCTCGGGGAGCTGTAAGTAAGCTTTGATCCGGGGATTTCCGAATGGGGGAACCCACTATCTTTAATCGGATAGTATCTACACGTGAATACATAGCGTGATGAGGACAGACGCAGGGAACTGAAACATCTAAGTACCTGCAGGAACAGAAAGAAAATTCGATTCCCTGAGTAGCGGCGAGCGAAACGGGAAGAGCCCAAACCAAAGAGCTTGCTCTTTGGGGTTGTAGGACACTCTATACGGAGTTACAAAAGAATGAATTAGACGAAGCGACTTGGAAAGGTCCGCGAAACAAGGTAAAAGCCCTGTAGTCAAAAGTTCATTCCCTCCAGAGTGTATCCTGAGTACGGCGGAACACGTGAAATTCCGTCGGAATCCGGGAGGACCATCTCCCAAGGCTAAATACTACCTAGTGACCGATAGTGAACCAGTACCGTGAGGGAAAGGTGAAAAGCACCCCGGAAGGGGAGTGAAATAGATCCTGAAACCGTGTGCCTACAAGTAGTTAGAGCCCGTTAATGGGTGATAGCGTGCCTTTTGTAGAATGAACCGGCGAGTTACGATTACGTGCGAGGTTAAGTTGAGAAGACGGAGCCGCAGCGAAAGCGAGTCTGAATAGGGCGAATTAGTACGTGGTCGTAGACCCGAAACCAGGTGATCTACCCATGTCCAGGGTGAAGGTGAGGTAACACTCACTGGAGGCCCGAACCCACGCACGTTGAAAAGTGCGGGGATGAGGTGTGGGTAGCGGAGAAATTCCAATCGAACCTGGAGATAGCTGGTTCTCTCCGAAATAGCTTTAGGGCTAGCCTCGTGATTGAGAATACCGGAGGTAGAGCACTGTTTGGACTAGGGGGGCATCTCGCTTTACCGAATTCAGACAAACTCCGAATGCCGGATATTTATACACGGGAGTCAGACTGCGAGTGATAAGATCCGTAGTCAAGAGGGAAACAGCCCAGACCACCAGCTAAGGTCCCCAAGTAATCGTTAAGTGGAAAAGGATGTGGCGTTGCTTAGACAACCAGGATGTTGGCTTAGAAGCAGCCATCATTTAAAGAGTGCGTAATAGCTCACTGGTCGAGTGACGCTGCGCCGAAAATGTATCGGGGCTAAACGATTCACCGAAGCTGTGGATGCATACTTTGAGTATGCGTGGTAGGAGAGCGTTCTAATAGCGTTGAAGTCAGACCGGAAGGACTGGTGGAGCGATTAGAAGTGAGAATGCCGGTATGAGTAGCGAAACATGGGTGAGAATCCCATGCACCGTATGACTAAGGTTTCCTGAGGAAGGCTCGTCCGCTCAGGGTTAGTCGGGACCTAAGCCGAGGCCGATAGGCGTAGGCGATGGACAACAGGTTGATATTCCTGTACCACCTCCTCACCGTTTGAGAAATGGGGGGACGCAGTAGGATAGGGTAAGCACGCCGTTGGTTGCGCGTGTTCAAGCAGTAAGGCGTGTATGTAGGCAAATCCGCATACTATAACGTTGAGCTGTGATGACGAGCTCTTTAGAGCGAAGTTCCTGATTTCACACTGCCAAGAAAAGCCTCTATCGAGGTGAGAGGTGCCCGTACCGCAAACCGACACAGGTAGTCGAGGAGAGAATCCTAAGGTGTGCGAGAGAACTCTCGTTAAGGAACTCGGCAAAATGACCCCGTAACTTCGGGAGAAGGGGTGCTTCTTTGGGTGCATAGCCTAGAGAAGCCGCAGTGAATAGGCCCAGGCGACTGTTTAGCAAAAACACAGGTCTCTGCAAAACCGTAAGGTGACGTATAGGGGCTGACGCCTGCCCGGTGCTGGAAGGTTAAGAGGAGCGGTTAGCGCAAGCGAAGCTGTGAATTGAAGCCCCAGTAAACGGCGGCCGTAACTATAACGGTCCTAAGGTAGCGAAATTCCTTGTCGGGTAAGTTCCGACCCGCACGAAAGGCGTAACGATCTGGGCACTGTCTCAACGAGAGACTCGGTGAAATTATAGTACCTGTGAAGATGCAGGTTACCCGCGACAGGACGGAAAGACCCCGTGGAGCTTTACTGTAGCCTGATATTGAATTTTGGTACAACTTGTACAGGATAGGTAGGAGCCAGAGATCCCGGAGCGCCAGCTTCGGAGGAGGCGTCGGTGGGATACTACCCTGGTTGTATTGAACTTCTAACCCATGCCCCTTAGCGGGGTAGGAGACAGTGTCAGGCGGACAGTTTGACTGGGGCGGTCGCCTCCTAAAGAGTAACGGAGGCGCCCAAAGGTTCCCTCAGAATGGTTGGAAATCATTCGAAGAGTGTAAAGGCATAAGGGAGCTTGACTGCGAGACCTACAAGTCGAGCAGGGTCGAAAGACGGGCTTAGTGATCCGGTGGTTCCGCATGGAAGGGCCATCGCTCAACGGATAAAAGCTACCCCGGGGATAACAGGCTTATCTCCCCCAAGAGTCCACATCGACGGGGAGGTTTGGCACCTCGATGTCGGCTCATCGCATCCTGGGGCTGTAGTCGGTCCCAAGGGTTGGGCTGTTCGCCCATTAAAGCGGTACGCGAGCTGGGTTCAGAACGTCGTGAGACAGTTCGGTCCCTATCCGTCGTGGGCGTAGGAAATTTGAGAGGAGCTGTCCTTAGTACGAGAGGACCGGGATGGACACACCGCTGGTGTACCAGTTGTCTTGCCAAAGGCATCGCTGGGTAGCTATGTGTGGACGGGATAAGTGCTGAAAGCATCTAAGCATGAAGCCCCCCTCAAGATGAGATTTCCCATTACGCAAGTAAGTAAGACCCCTGAAAGACGATCAGGTAGATAGGTTCGAGGTGGAAGTGCGGTGACGCATGTAGCTGACGAATACTAATCGGTCGAGGACTTAACCACATTTTATTGCACAACTCAATGAAACGTTTATCCAGTTTTGAAAGAATGAAATTCTTTCAATAGTGAAGTGATGATGGCAAAGAGGTCACACCCGTTCCCATACCGAACACGGAAGTTAAGCTCTTTAGCGCCGATGGTAGTTGGGGGCTTCCCCCTGCGAGAGTAGGACATCGCTTCGCTTATTTTTTTTGGAGGATTAGCTCAGCTGGGAGAGCACCTGCCTTACAAGCAGGGGGTCGGCGGTTCGAGCCCGTCATCCTCCACCATTTTATGCAAGAGCCATTAGCTCAGTTGGTAGAGCATCTGACTTTTAATCAGAGGGTCGAAGGTTCGAGTCCTTCATGGCTCACCAGTTTTTTTATAAACTATATACTGTCAGAATAAAAATATCCTATGTATAGCTTATTACTGAAGTAGTTATTACTTCTATATTATAAATGCCGGGGTGGCGGAACTGGCAGACGCACAGGACTTAAAATCCTGCGGTGAGTGATCACCGTGCCGGTTCGATTCCGGCCCTCGGCACCATCTTTAATAATAAGCGCCCGTAGCTCAATTGGATAGAGCGTCTGACTACGGATCAGAAGGTTGTGGGTTCGACTCCTGCCGGGCGCGCCATATATATATTAATGTAGCTTGCTTGAGAATATCAGCAATGAATAACCACATTAAAATTAAGATAAAATAATACTTATGGCTACCTAGCTCAGCTGGCTAGAGCATTCGGTTCATACCCGAAAGGTCGTGGGTTCGACTCCCTCGGTAGCCATCTTATGAATTTATAGATTCATCTAATTATTTCGGAGGTATACCCAAGTCCGGCTGAAGGGATCGGTCTTGAAAACCGACAGGCGGATAACACCGCGCGGGGGTTCGAATCCCTCTACCTCCTCCATTTTATCTATATGGTATTAATACATATTTAAACAAGAGAAGAAATAATATTGTCGCGGGGTGGAGCAGTGGTAGCTCGTCGGGCTCATAACCCGAAGGTCACAGGTTCAAGTCCTGTCCCCGCAACCAAATGGTCCCGTGGTGTAGCGGTTAACATGCCTGCCTGTCACGCAGGAGATCGCCGGTTCGATCCCGGTCGGGACCGCCATTTGTGGGTTTGTAGCTCAGTTGGTAGAGCATTAGATTGAAGCTCTAAGTGTCGGCGGTTCGATTCCGTCCAAACCCACCATTTATGCGGGTGTAGTTTAGTGGTAAAACCTCAGCCTTCCAAGCTGATGTTGTCGGTTCGATTCCGATCACCCGCTCCAGTTTTTTAATAAGGGCCTATAGCTCAGCTGGTTAGAGCGCACGCCTGATAAGCGTGAGGTCGATGGTTCGAGTCCATTTAGGCCCACCAAATAATTCATTATTCCGAAGTAGCTCAGTTGGTAGAGCATCCGGCTGTTAACCGGCAGGTCGCAGGTTCGAGTCCTGCCTTCGGAGCCAAATAGGCCCGTTGGTCAAGTGGTTAAGACACCGCCCTTTCACGGCGGTAACACGGGTTCGAATCCCGTACGGGTCATTTTAAAGCATGTAGCATAGGCTGCATGCTTTTTTATTTTTATCAGGAATACGATGCAATTGCTACTAATTTTTTGGGTACAAAACAAAAGACAAAAAATGAAAAAATAAAATTTTATTGAAACATAACATATATGTTGCCAATCCATACTATAAACAATAATCGGAAAATAAATTCATTTTAACATCTTAAGATTCGACTCATTAAAGTTTCTCCTCCAATATTGGAAGCCTTCTATAAAGTAAGGGTTAAATATCCGCGAATGGTATTAAATAACCTTATATATTATTTGAAAATAACTTCCTTTCTATTCTAAAAAATTTATAATAAATAGCAGGAGGTTAAAAAATGAATAAAATATTTAGTGCATTACTAACATTGATTCTTATAATATCAATGTCTTTCCCAGCAACTACTGCACAGGCAGAGCAGGTCTTTACAGATGTACCTCCAAAGCATAGTAACTATAATGATATAGCTTATTTATTAAATAAAGGTATTATTTCTGCCGACAAAAAAGCGTATGGTGTGAAGGATATTGTGACGCGTGAGGAAGTAGCAGTCATGGTAGCAAAAGCTGTCGGACTGGATGGTACAAAACGTGCCACGAAATTTAAAGATATTCCAAAATCACATGCCAATAGTGGCTATATACAATCTGCTGTGGAAGCAGGGATCATCAACGGTTATACAGATGGTACGTTTAAGCCGACAACAAAAGTAACGCGTGGACATATGGCGGCGTTTATTGCACGTGCATTCGATCTGCCAAACGGTACGAAAACTTTCAAAGACGTAAAAAAAGGTCATACTGCATATGAAGCCGTGAGCCAATTAGCAGCAGCAAAAATTACAACCGGTTATGAAGATGGTACGTTTAAGCCGGCCAATAACTTAACGCGTGCGCATATTTCTGCCTTTTTAGCACGAGCAGTGAAGTATCAGGAAAACCTAAATTCATCAAAAAAAATGAAAGTCCACTTTTTAGATGTAGGACAAGGGGATTCGATATTCATTCAGGCGCCAAATGGTAAAACAATGCTTATAGATGCCGGGACAAAGGATTATGGCAATACAGTTGTTTCGTACTTAAAAGCACAAAATGTGAAGAAGCTCGATTACATTGTCGCAACCCATCCTGATGCAGATCATATCGGCGGGTTAAATGCAGTCATTCAAGCGTTTCAGGTAGGGGAGTTTATCAACAGTGGTAAATCCCATACAACAGTAACGTATGAGAAATTACTGGAAACCGTTTTAAGCAAAAATATCCGCTATAAGGAACCAACTGTAGGGGAAACCATTAATTTAGATAGTGAAGTTAAAACACAAGTATTAGCAGTCGATGCAAAGACAAGTAGCACAAACGATGCATCCATTGTATTGAAGCTTACGTATAAAAATGTATCATTTTTATTAATGGGTGATGCTGACACTGAAGTAGAGGCACAAATCTCAAAGGCATATAATGTGTCGGCAACGGTATTAAAAGCGGGTCATCATGGATCTAGTACAAGTAGCTCACTGTCATTTTTACAAAAGGTTAAGCCTGAAGCAATTGTTTTAAGCTACGCAAAAGACAACAGCTATGGACATCCACATAAAGAAGTGATGGCAAATATTAAAACAATCGGTACAAAAGCTTATGCAACAGCTGAGGCAGGTACAATTGTTGCTACAACAAGTGGTCAAACGTATTCGATTAATGCAAAAGAATTCATTGTACCGATAACAACACCAACAACGCCTACGAAACCAACAGGTGATGTAAGCTCAGGTACTTATGTTATTCCGGGAGCACCAACTTCATTTAAAAACTGTACAGAAATGCGTAAATATTACCCTTCTGGTGTCAGCTCATCTCACCCTGCTTATGCAGCAGCAAGAGACGGGGATAAAGATGGTTGGGCTTGTGAGTTATAATAATTATTATGAAAGGGATATCCGGAATTAGGATATCCCTTTTTTGAGTTGATCAATTTTAAAGCACCAAATGCCTAATGAGAAAGGCATTGGTGCTTTTTGTGATGAATTACAAAGTTAATATAGAAAAATTTATTCCTCAATTGAGTAAATGGAAATGGAGGATTATTAACTGTAATTAACGAAAGAAGAATTAAAAGTATAAAGAATATTAAAAAAATTAAGATAATTCCATATTGTGAAATTTCTCGGTATAACCACTATATTCATCTTGTTAATATGAGATTAATAATTTGAGAGGGGGTTTTTATTATGGACGGAAAATTATTAAGACAGGCTTTTGGAAAATTTCCGACAGGTGTAACAGTTGTGACTTGGTTTGATGAAGATGGGATTAATGGAATTACGGTGAATTCATTTACATCGGTGTCTTTAGAGCCACCACTTGCACTTGTATCGATTGATAAAAAAGCAAATTCATATAAACAGTTACAAAATAAACCTTTCACGATCAATGTGTTGGCGGATGATCAAGAGGCGATTGCATGGCAGTTTGCGGGGCGTCCTCAGGAGGGACTGGATATTCCTTGGAATAAGGAAGGGGATTCGCCAAGCATTATCGGTGTTTCGAGCTACTTTAAATGCAAACAATGGCAACAATACGATGCTGGCGATCATGTGCTTTTTATTGGAGAGGTTACAAAATTTGAACGTCAAGACGGTGATTCATTAACATTCTTTGAAGGCAGGATGGGAACGACAGCAATGTATAAAAGCCAGGAAGTGCAATAAATATAAAGGGAGTGTATATGGTGGGGATTCGTACTGGAGCACAATATATTGAAGCATTAAAGTCACGCAAGCCAGAAGTTTGGTTAAACGGGAAGATCGTAGAAAATATTTTGGATGAACCATACTTTAAACAACCTGCACAGGAAATTGCAAAGTTGTATGATATGCAGCATGATCCCGTATATCAGGATGATTTAACCGTAGTGTGCGAGGAAACGGGAGAGCGTATGGCGACATCCTTTTTAATGCCACATAATTATGAGGATATTATGAAGCGTAGTAAGGCGTTTGAGGTGGTGGCACGTCAAACTTTTGGATTAATGGGTCGTACACCGGATTTTTTAAATACAGTTGTAACATCATTGGCTCAAAACTCTTGGTTTTTACGCAAATATAATGAGGACTGGGCAACGAATATCGAAAACTACTATAAGCATTTACGAGATAACGATATTTTCTTAACACATGCGATTGTCAATCCTCAAAATGACCGAAGTAAAAATTCACATGAACAAGCTGATAAATTTACGCATCTTGGTGTTGTAGAGGAACGACCTGAAGGAATTATTGTACGCGGGGCAAAAATGCTGGCGACATTAGCGGCGTTGACAGATGAAGTGATTGTTTATTCCTTCCCGGGTTTTGCGCCTGGCGATGAGCGTTATGCGCTGGCGTTTGCTGTACCGGTTGATGTAAAAGGGCTGAAAATTATTTGCCGAGAGCCAGTGCAAGATGGGACACGTTCGACATTCGATCATCCACTTGCATCCAGATATGAAGAAATGGATGCATTACTGGTATTCGAAGATGTACTTGTACCTTGGGATAAAGTATTCCTTTACAACAATGTTGAGGCAGCAAACTTGCTGTATCCTATGACAGGTATCGCTGAACAACCAGCACATCAATCGGGTGTACGTGGCTATATTAAGCTGAAATTTGCGGTGGAAGTTGCATGTAAAGTTGCAGATTCAATCGGAGCAGACCAATATTTACATGTGCAACGGGATTTAGGGGAGTTAATTCAAAATACAGAGGTTATTCGTTCACTACTGCGTACAGCAGAGCATGAATATACAATTACCGAATACGGAGAGGCACGATTAAACCCAGTCGTACTGGAAACAATTCGCGGTATGATGCCAGACATGTACCCACGCACAATCGAAGTAATGCAGACAATTGGAGCAGGGGGATTACTTATGATGCCAACAGAGGCAGACTTCTTAAGTGATGAGCTCCGTCCAACGATTGATCGCCATTATGGTGGTCGTGCAGGTATCGACGCAGAGGCACGTATGAAAATTTTCAAGCTAGCCTGGGATTTATGTGGAGAGGCGTTTGGGATGCGCGCACTACAATATGAGCGTTATTACACTGGAGATCCAATTCGTAAGCGTGCAATTTTCTACAATAAGTACAAAAAGGAAAATGCACTTGATCTAGCTGAAGCAATTTTAACGAAGGAAGACACAATAAAAGAGCCACAAATAAACTAATCAGGAGGTAATAGGAATGATCGCTTCTGTAAGTAAAATGGCACAAATTATTGATTTATTCTTTGAAAGTGAGTCAGCTTTGTCAAACAAACAAATTGCAGAAATGTTAGGTCTTCCTGTTAGCTCTGCACATCATTTTTTAAAGACGATGTGCAAGGAAAATATACTAATGCAAGATAAAGACCGTAAATATCGACTCGGCTGGCGTATTTTAGAGTGGAGTAATAAAGTCATGTATCAGCAGGAGATGAATGAAAAGGTTGCACCAATTGCGGCAAGTCTTGTAAATCGCTATAAAGGCAGTGTTCATGTTGGGATGTTCGATAACGGCCAAGTTCGATTCATATTTAAAAGTGTTTCACCCCATTCAGATGTATTGCCGACATATATCGGTGTAACAAGATTCCCTGCTCATGCCACAAGTATCGGTAAGGTGCTGCTTGCCTATAACCCATCTTTTGTGAAGGCGGTTGAGCATCATGGTATGGAAAAGTTTACGGAAAATACGATAACTGATATTGCTGATTTGAAGGTTGAGCTAAAAGAGATTTATAAACAGGGCTTTGCTGTTAGCAAGGGTGAAAATGAAACAGGGACATTTGGAATTGCCGCCCCAATTAAAAGCTATAGTGGGCAAGTTATTGCTGCACTAAACTTCGTATGCGATATCAATTACGTTCAGGAACATAATTATCAGCTTATTTTAAATGAGGTTATCCGCTCTGCGCAGGCCATTTCGCGGGAGATTGGCTATATAACAATTTAAATGCTAGCGTGATAGCTTAATTTCTATTTAATAGAAAACTGTAAACGCGCATAGCACAAAAAAATAGGAGGTTTTACAATGAATAATTTTACTGAAGTAAGCAAAATGCAAGCACGGTCTCAAAACATTTGGAAAATCATAGAGGAAAACAAAGATTTACTAAAGCCACCAGTAAATAATACAGTACTTTGGAATGATTCCCAGTTTTTGGTGATGTTAGTTGGCGGTCCAAACGCACGTCGTGAATTCCACGTAAGCCCTTCAGACGAAATTTTCTACCAAGTAAAAGGCTCTTGCTATGTTGAAATTATTAACGATGAAAACAAACGTGAAGTAATCGAAGTAAAAGAGGGTGAAATGTTTGTTTTACCAGGAAGCGTACCACACTCTCCACACCGCGTAGCTGACACATACGGCATCGTAATTGAATATAAACGTCAAGAAGGCGAACTAGAGGACTTAGTATGGCTATGTGAAAAATGCGATCACGAAGTACACCGCGTAACGCTGCAAGTAACAAATATCGGACCACAGATTGCAGAAGGAATTGCGAAGTTCAATGGCTCGGAAGAATTACGTACGTGCGATAAATGCGGTCACGTGATGTCAGAAAAAGTTGAGGAATGGCAAGTATGAGAATCGACTTCCACACGCACATTTACCCATTAAATTTACCTAATTTTGCGGAGAAATACGATAACGATAGATGGCCAATAATGGAACAAAAATGCTCTTGTGGAGCGGACATAATGGTAAGCGGTAATCTGTTTCGGGAAGTAACAGACCAAGTGTGGGATCCGAAAAAGCGAATAGAGGATATGGAAAAAGAAGGCGTCGATATGCAAGTAATATCACCTGTACCTGTTACTTTTTCGTACTGGGCACCGGTTGAGCAGGCATTGGAAATGGCACAATTTCAAAATGATTTTATCGCTAACATAGTTAAGGAATATCCAGCGCATTTTGCTGGGTTAGGTACTGTACCAATGCAGGATGCGGAGGCAGCGATTGCAGAAATGCACCGCTGTAAGGAGCTTGGGTTAGCCGGTATTGAAATTGGAACAAACGTCAATGGAGAAAACTTAGATGCAGACTATTTGCTGCCATTCTTCCAAGCGGCTGAAGAGTTGGAAATGCCACTTTTTATTCATCCTTGGGAAACGATGGCAAAAGATCGTACACCACGCCATAACTTTATGTACACAGTAGGCATGCCAAGTGAGACGGCACTTGCCGCTGCAAGTTTAATTTGGAGTGGTGTGATGGAAAAATATCCGAACCTCAAAGTGTGCTTTGCACATGGAGGTGGGTCATTTGCATATATTTTACCCCGCTTAGATCAAGGTTGGGATGTCTGGCCGCATTTGCGTCTAACAGAGTACCCACCAAGCTATTATGCCAAAAAGTTTTACTTTGATTCGCTCGTATATGACAAAGACAATTTTGCCTTTTTGTTAGAGCGCTTTGGTCCTGACAAAATTATTATGGGCTCTGATTATCCATTCCTACTACGTGAGATCAATCCAGGTAAAGTCATCGATGAATCGCTGCAGCTTTCAGACGAAGTGAAGAATGCTGTCCTTGGCGAAAATGCCCGTCAGTTTTTAAATTTAGCAAAGATTGGTGTGAGTAAATAATGAATGATACACAAACGCCAGAATCACAATTGGAGAAGCTCGGCATTGAGCTAGGTAAACCACGTTCGGCAGTTGGGAATTATGTAGGCTGTGTGCGTACGGGAAATTTACTTTTCACATCAGGTCAAGGTGTTGATCAATATCACGGTAAGCTTGGTGAGGATTTAACAGTTGAAGAGGGCTATGCAGCGTCACGCCAATCGATGATTAACTTAATTACAGTGCTGAAGCATGAATTAGGAGAATTGTCGAAGGTGAAACGCATTGTAAAAATTTTGGGGATGGTTAATTCTGCTCCTGATTTTACACAGCAGCCAAAAGTTATGAATGGGGCATCGGATTTACTTGTTGAAGTATTTGGTGAAAAGGGAAAACATGCGCGTTCAGCGGTGGGAATGGCACAGTTGCCGAATAATACAGCGATCGAAATCGAGATGATTGTTGAAGTAGAAGAATAACAGCACGTGCGGCAGCTTTAAGGAAGTAATAGCTTTATCTTCTTTAAGGTTGCCTTATTTTATACATCGACGTAAAGCGAGGTGAATCCTGCACAGAGGTGTAGGAAAATATGCAACAAGTAAAGATAAAAGGCATCGATTGCCGTAATTTTATTAACGGTCATTATGTGGAAGCAACTGAAGATCGAAAATTTTTAAACATTAATCCAGCAACAGAGGAAATAATCGGCTGGGTAGCAGAGGCAACGCAAGATGAAGTTGATTTTGCGGTGAAAGCAGCAAAGGCAGCCGTAAAAGGCGAATGGTCTACCTATACAGTAAAACAACGCTCACAAATTATTCGCAAGATTGGCGATCTTATTTTAGAAAATGTAGAAGAGTTTGCAATGCTTGAAGCGCTTGATACAGGAAAGCCTTATGAATTAGCGATGGAAATGGATATTAAACGCGCGGCACATAACTTCCACTTTTTCGCAGATTATATGACTTCGTTAGGAAACGAAGCGTATAACCAGGACAATATTGCACTGCATTATACAGTAACGCGACCGGTAGGAGTAGTGGCAATGATTAACCCTTGGAACTTGCCGCTCTTATTATTAACGTGGAAGCTTGCCCCATGTTTAGCTGCAGGGAGTACAGCCGTTATGAAACCTGCGGAGCTAACACCGATGACTGCAACGAGGCTAGCGGAAATTTGTAAGGAAGCTGGCGTGCCGGATGGCGTTGTCAATGTTGTACATGGTTTCGGAAAAGATTCTGCCGGGGCGTTTTTATCAGAGCACCCATTAGTGGATGCGATAACCTTTACCGGGGAAACGCGTACAGGAACAACAATTATGAAGGCAGCTGCTCCAACGTTAAAGAAAGTTTCATTTGAGCTTGGCGGCAAAAACCCTGCCATCATTTTTGCAGATTCAGATATTGAAGAAGTAGTGGAAACGACACTGCATTCAAGCTTCCGTAATCAAGGGCAAGTATGCTTATGTGCATCACGCATATACGTAGAACGTTCCATCATGGATGAATTTTTGCGGAAATTTGTAGCCCGTACGAAAGAGCTGGTTGTCGGAGATCCATTTGACGCTAAGACGAATATCGGTTCATTAGTAGGGAAGGAACATTACGAAAAAGTCATGCACTATATTGATATTGCGAAAGAAGAGGGCGGCACAATTTTAACAGGCGGAAAGCGACCGGCCCATATGGAAAAGGGCTACTTTATCGAACCGACAATTATTGTTGGATTGGATGAACATTCACGGTGTGTCAAAGAAGAAATTTTTGGTCCAGTCGTTACGGTATTGCCATTTGATTCAGAAGAAGAAGTAATTGGTTATGCGAATGATACAACGTACGGCTTAGGGGCGACAATTTGGACGAATGATTTACGGCGTGCACACCGTGTTGCTGGGCAAATCGAATCGGGAATTGTATGGGTGAATACATGGTATTTACGGGATTTACGTACACCGTTTGGCGGTATGAAGCAAAGTGGAATTGGGCGTGAAGGCGGCGCACATAGCTTCGAATTTTACTGTGAGCAATCGAACGTAACAATCAAATTATAAAAGCAGGTGACCCATGGTGAGTGTAAATTTAATTGAATGGTCAAGTAGAATTTCGCAGGCAGAAAAAATGCGTCAAGGTATTGCACCCTTGACGGAACAAATCGACAGTTTAAGTTTGAAGGATGCCTATTCAATACAGCTTGAGCAAATACATCGTAAAGTAAATGCCGGCGACAATATTACAGGCAAGAAAATTGGCTTAACCTCACGCGCGATGCAGCAACTGCTAAATGTAGATGAACCAGATTATGGTCATTTACTGGCGTCGATGGCTATAACAAATAATGTCCTCGATTGCAGTGAGTGTATTAAACCACGAGTAGAAGCTGAAATTGCGTTTGTCATGAAGGAGGACTTAATTGGTCCGAATGTTACGTTGGAACAAGTACTTGCAGCAACCGATTATATCGTTGCGAGTCTTGAAATCGTTGATAGTCGCATTAAAGACTGGAAAATTAAGTTGCTAGATACGATAGCGGATAACGCGTCTTCAGCGAAATATGTGTTAGGGGATATAAAGAAGCCAATTGAGGAAATTGACCTACCTGCTGTAGAAATGAATTTTTATAAAAATGGTGTATTGGTCAATAGCGGAAAAGGGACAGATGTTTTAGGCAATCCTGCCGCATGTGTTGTATGGCTCGTAAATCGTTTAGCTGATTTTAATATTGGAGTGAAAAAAGGCGAAGTAATTTTATCGGGTGCTCTATCCGCTGCACTTGATGCAAGCCCAGGGGACGAATTTACAGCGGACTTTGGTGAAACGCTCGGGAAAATTCAATTAAGCTGTGTTTAATAGGAGGTTCTATGAAAAAGGTGAAGGTAGGAATTATAGGTTCCGGCAACATCGGTACGGATCTTATGAAAAAGGTTATGCGCTCGGATTCTTTGGAAATGTCGGTGTTAATCGGTATTGATCCAACATCTGATGGATTAAAGAGTGCGCAAGACGTTGGGATACACACGATTTCAAACGGTATTGAAGGATTTTTGCAGCAACCTGAGCTAGCGGATATTTTATTTGATGCTACTTCAGCAAAAGTACATCAAACGCATGTTAATGCATTGGTGCCGCTAGGAAAACGTATTATTGACCTAACACCGGCAGCAATCGGGCCATTTGTTGTACCGGCTGTTAATTTACACAAGCATATCAATCAGCCAGTTGTAAATATGATTACGTGCGGTGGACAGGCGACTATACCGATTGTATATGCAATTCAACGTATACAAAATGTTGCCTATGCAGAAATCGTTGCCACAATAGCCTCAAAAAGCGCTGGTCCAGGAACTCGAGCTAACATTGATGAATTTACAGAAACAACAGCGCGTGCCATTGAGCAAGTTGGCGGTGCAAAACAAGGAAAAGCAATCATTATTTTAAATCCCGCAGAGCCACCAATGCTTATGCGTGATACCGTTTCTTGTTTATTAGAGGAAGAGGCAATCCATCCATTGCAAATTAAGCAATCGATTGAAGAAATAGTGCAGGCAGTCAACGAATATGTACCAGGCTACCGTTTGAAGATGGAGCCTTTGGTGGATGGACGCGAAGTAAAGGTGTTTTTAGAAGTGGAAGGGCTAGGAGATTATCTGCCGGTGTACGCCGGTAACCTGGATATTATGACAGCTGCAGGTTTGAAAGTCGCTGAAATGATTGCGCAACAGCTCCAGCAAGAAGGGGTGCATATATCATGAAAAAGTTATGGATAACAGAAGTAGCGTTACGTGACGGCAGCCATGTTGTAGGACACCAATTTACAAAAGAACAGGTGCGCAGTGTAACAAGACAACTAAGCGCAGCCGGGGTTCCTTATATTGAAGTGACTCACGGCGATGGCTTAGGGGGCTCCTCTTTACAGTATGGCTTTTCAAAGGTATATGACATAGAACTGGTCAAAGTCGCGGTAGAAGAGGCCGGTAATTCAACAATTGCTGTTTTACTTTTACCGGGAATTGGTACGATTGAAGACTTAAAAAAGGCATATGATGCAGGTGCCCGTATGGTACGTGTAGCAACACATGTCACAGAGGCGGATGTATCAAAGCAGCATATTGAAACAGCTAAAGCGATGGGCATGGAGGTAGTGGGATTTTTAATGATGGCCCATAGTGCTCCGCCGGAAGTTGTTTTGGAACAGGCAAAGCTAATGGAAGCATATGGGGCAGATGCTGTTTATGTAACTGACTCTGCAGGTGCAATGCTGCCAAGTGATGTGACGGCACGTATTAGTTTGTTAAAGGCTTATTTGTCAGTAGACATCGGCTTTCATGCACACAATAACTTATCATTAGCCGTTGCGAACACTCTAGCAGCTGTTGAGGCTGGTGCAACTCGTATTGATGGTAGTGTTTGCTGTCTAGGTGCAGGGGCAGGAAATACGCAAACAGAAGTCTTAGTTGGTGTATTAGACCGCTTAGGTTATGAAACAGGCATTGATCTTTACAAAATGCTCGACTTGGCAGATGATGTGCGCACTAATATTTTGCCAGCCCCCCAGGATATTACGAGTGGCAGCTTTATTATGGGCTATGCCGGCGTCTATTCAAGCTTTTTACGTCATGCTGTCGTTGCCGCAGAGAAATTCGGGGTGGATGCCCGTGATATTTTAGTAGAGCTTGGGAAGCGTAAAGTAGTAGGTGGACAGGAAGATATGATTATTGAAGTAGCACAACAAATGGCGGAAAAAAGGGTGAGTATATCGTGAGTACAATTTATGAATATGTAGAGCGTATTGCTACTGCACAATCAGAAAAAAAAGCAATCGAAAAAATTACGATTAGTAACCCGGCATTAACATTCGAGGAAGCGTATGAAATTCAACGCCTTAGTATCGAAAAATCAATTTCAGCAAGTAATTCATTTATTGGCTGGAAGATGGGGTTAACGAGTAAAGCGAAGCAACTTCAAGTTGGTGTGGATTCAACGATTTACGGGCGTTTAACGAATAATATGCTGATGAACCACAATGAAATTACAGCAGCAGATCACATTCATCCACGCATCGAACCGGAAGTCGCGTTTACATTTAAAAAACCGATTGCGGGAGAAAACTTGATGCCTTACGAAGTATGGTCGGCAGTGGAATATGTGTATTTAGCGCTGGAAGTTATTGATAGTCGCTACGAAAACTTTTCCTTTTCTTTAATGGATGTAATTGCAGATAATGCCTCATCCACAAAATTTTTGTTGGGCAGTCAGCCATATGCACCAACCACAACTGATTGGGCACAAATAAAAGTGAATGTGTATTACAATAACGAGCTGAAATATGAAGGAACTGGTGCAGCCATTTTAGAGCATCCGATTAATTCGGTGATTGAGTTACTGAATCTGTTGAGCAAAGAAGGGCGTGGTATTCAGCCGGGTGAACTTGTGTTGGCTGGTGCGATGACTGATGCGGTGGCTGTGAAATCTGGTGATACAGTAACAGCCGATTATGGTGTACTGGGCAGCTTAACAATTAATGTGAAGTAACATGGAATGCTAGGTATCAATGCGTGCCAATAACAGGGATTTTATTGCAATGCAAAAAAGGAACGAGCCATTATTAATGAATAACGATTGTCTAGCAGTTACCGATCCGATAAAGAAATCAGAGTGAGAAGAAGATCTAGTATCATAAAAAAGGATAAAAGGGGAGGCAATTTCATGAAAAAGCTTATAAGTTTTGCAGTAATGCTTATGTTACTTCTAGTTTTGGCGGCGTGTAATAATGATAAAGAAACGGCGGAGGATAGCGCTTCAGCAGGGACAGGCGAGTATCCAGAAGTAACATTTAAATTAGCACATATTACACCAACGGATCATATGTGGCATCAGGCTTCTGAGAAATTCAAAGAAGAGTTGGAGACGATTACAGGCGGCAAAATGTCAGTTGAAATTTACCCAGCGAGTCAATTAGGTTCTGAGGCAGACATGGTTCAGCAAGTAGAAGCAGGGTCAGTTGATATGGCGATGATTACAGCAGCCTATTTAACATCTCGTACACCAGAAATGGCGGCATGGTTTGCACCATATTTATTCGATACATTAGAAGAAGCGAATACGGCAGCGCAATCAGACTTAGGACAGCAAGTGTTGAAAAAAGTAGAGGGTACGGGTCTTAAAGGTTTAACGTACTTATTTGCAGGTCAACGTACGATTGTAACAAAGGACGTAAAAATCAACTCTACAGATGATCTAAACGGCTTAAAATTACGTGTAACACCAAGTCCAGCGTTACAGTCATTCTACCGTAATGCAGGTGCAGCGCCAGAATCATTATCATTAACGGAAGTTTATTCAGCGTTACAAACAGGCGTAATTGATGGGATGGACATGGACTTAGACGCAACTATTACAAATAAGTATGCTGAAATAGCAAAATATGTAGCAGTAACGAATCACATGGTGTGGCCTTCAACAATTTTAACAAATGACAAAAAATTCAATGCTCTTTCAAAAGATGCACAAGATGCTGTGACACAAGCTTGGAAGGTAGCCAGTGATTACGCAGTAACAACGCGTTCTGGTCAGGAAGAGGATTTCCGCAAAGAGCTTGAAGGTCAAGGTATGGAAGTATATGACTTAGATCCAACTGTATTTAAGCAACAAATTGAAGCATTCGATAGTGAGTACGGAGGTCAGTCAGACTTAATTAAGCAATTCATTGAAGCAAACCGTTAATCAAATATAGTATTCGAACAGCGATTAGGAGGGTGCAGGATGACGAAGCTCAGTAATATTGTTACAAAAGTAGAGGAAGTTATCATGGGCGTTTTAATGGCAATTTTAACGGTTATCATGGTAACAGCTGTATTTTTCCGCTACGTATTATCTGATCCACTCCCTTGGGCAACAGAAGTTTCGATTTACTTATTCATTTGGTTTTCATTCATAGGAGGTAGCTGGGGCTTGAAGTACGGTACACAAGCCGCAGTTACTTTTTTACTCGATGCGTTATCAGAGAATAAGCAAAGGATTTTAAAAATTGTCCAAGATGTGATTATGTTAGCTTTTTTAATCATTATTTTTGTATATTCCGTCAAATGGCTTATGTTACCTTCAACGATGCTTCAAAAGTCTACGTCCCTTGGTATGCCAATGTGGCTTCCATACAGTGCGGTACCGATAGGCATTTTATTTGCCACGATTCACATTGTTGCACGTCTAATTCGTTTATTTAAAAATGAAGAAAAATCCCAACAAGAAGAGATTGGAGATGAGTTAGTATGACATTTATAACGATTGCTGTATTTGTCATTTTATTAATTTTAGGTATTCCAATTTCTTTAGTTTTGGGGATTACGACAGTTATTTACTTTTTAATCAACGGGCAGGCTTTACTCTTGGAATCGACACCGCTCCGCATGTTTTCGGGGCTCGAAAATTTTGGTTTATTAGCAATTCCATTGTTCATGTTAATGGGTGAAATTATGAATGAGGGCGGTATTACGACAAGGCTAGTTAACTTTGCAAAGTTAATTTTAGGGCATTTTCGCGGGGGATTAGCGTATGTAACGGTCGTAGCAAATATGTTCCTAGCGTCTATTTTGGGCTCTGCCAATGCCCAAGCTGCAATGATGAGTAAAGTTATGGTGCCTCAAATGGAAAAAGAGGGCTATAAGCGTGAGTTTGCAGGCGCAATTACGCTAGCTTCATCCATTATCGCACCGATTATTCCACCGAGTATGATTTTCATTATTTATGGAACATTGTCGAGCACATCGATTGGTGCAATGTTCATGGCAGGGATTTTACCGGGGATTTTGTATGGGGGTGCATTCATGGGAATGATTGCATATATGGGATACAAACATAACTTCCCAAAAAGTAAACGCAGTTCTTTCAAAGAGATTTTTCAGGGGATACTTAAGACGTTACCGGCATTACTGATTCCCTTAATTGTAGTGGTAGGGATATTACGCGGTATTTTTACAGCGACAGAATCAGCAGCTGTTGCCTGTTTTTTAGCCATTATCATTGGATTATTTGTTTACCGAGAGCTAGATATTAAAAAGTTTCCAAAAATGCTAGTAAATACAGTAACAAATACTGCGACAGTGACATTTTTAATTATAATGGCCAACATTTTTGGTTGGATGATAGCGTTTGAGCAAATTCCACAGCTAATGGCCGACTTAATTTTAAGCTTTACAGAAAGTCCGTGGGTATTTTTACTATTAGTTAACGTTTTATTAATAGTTGTCGGTATGTTAATCGATGGTATTGCAGCACTTGTTATTTTAGTACCTGTATTGATGCCGCTCGTACACGCGCTTCAAATTGATCCAGTACACTTCGGAGTTATTATTTGTATTAACTTGACGCTAGGTTTGTTAACACCGCCGGTAGGTACAGGATTATTCATCGTATCATCGATGGCAGATATTAAGTTTGAACGACTAGTAAAGGCTGTTTTCCCATTCATTATAGTATCTGTTATCGTATTATTCATTATTACGTATATTCCGGATTTAGTTTTAGTTATTCCCAGATTCCTAGGGTTCTAATATGAAACAAGTAAGGTGGCTCGTTTGGCTTATTATTGTTTCTCAGCTATTTACTGCGTTTGTGGGACGAAGCCTAAATCCATTTGCCGCTTATATTGGAGAAAGTTTTATGCTGACCAACCTTCAAATTGGCTTTCTTCCAACCGCGTTATTCGTTGGACAGTTTTTAGCGACATTGCCAATGGGGTTTATCGCTGATAAAGTGGCAACCAATCGTCTGATGCTGTTATTGATGTCCATTGTCGGTAGTGGTTTTCTGTTACTCGCAACAATTGATGGTAATTACTTTATAGCGTTGCTTTTCATTATGATGGCAGGGCTTGGTTATGGGGGAATGCATCCTGTAACGAATAAAATGCTCGTCCAGCTATATCCTATGCAAAAAATAGCATTGCCGATGGGCGTAAAACAAATGTCCATTACGCTAGGCTCTGCTTTATCAAGTATTGTATTAATCGCCATTGCAGAATATATCGGCTGGCAGCAAACAGTTGCGATGGCATCCATTTTATTATTGTTAATTGGCATATCCGTATATATGTTACTAAAACCGTACGAGGAAACCTTCCGTTCACATAGTGCTACAGAAGTGTCATTAATTTCCCAGATGAAAAAATTAATGAGTTCAACGCCGCTATTTTTTTCAACTTTAGTTGCGCTCATTTTAATGGGTATACAAGTTACGTTTAATACGTATCTTCTATTATATTTGATAGAGGTAAAGGTATGGGCCGTTTATTTAGCTGGTTTAGCGCTTGCTTGCTCTGAAATTTTCGGCGCACTTGGTCGCGTTTTATGGGGAATAATTAGTGACAAGCTTTTACGCAGCAACCGCTGGGTGGTACTATTAATAATCGCAGTTTGGATACCATCCGGTTTATATGGTTTACATATAGTGCAAGATCGTCTGCTGTTAGTAATAATCATTGCAACAATCGGCTTTTCGCTATCCGGATTTAATGGTATTTGGATGAACTTAGCTGTTGAAAGTGTTCCGAAAATGTTAAGTGGCTCAGCGAGTGGATATAGCGTGACGTTTGCTTCTGTAGGTGTTTTTATTATCCCGCCACTATTTGGATATATTTTAGATCAAACGAGTTATTTACATGCAGGGGCTTTTTTAGCTTGTGTAAGCAGTTTTTGTGCATTAATTATTATCGTAATGCTTTTTAAAGAAAAGAAGCGGAGGGTTTTAAATTAGTGGCACATAGGATTGGATTTATATCAAAGTTGCTTTTGAAAATTAATAATTTTGTGGGAATGTATTGATTTTTCCATTACAAAAGCCGATTTATACTAAAAAAATAGTGTGAATCGGCTTTTAACACTTTCCGGGTGTAGTCTCATTATTGTTTATTCATTTGTTACTTGATTGATACTTACTAATTTCCTTTTGCATGTGACTATATAATTCATGTTCTTCGATAGTTTCCAATATTAATAACCCCCGCTGGATATAGTCGGCACCTTCTTCTTTTTGATTTAAATTATGTAGGCAAATTCCTTTGCGTATATAGACGATAGCCATTTGATAATGCATTTTAAAACTTTTTACTTTAGGTATAAGCAGATCAAGTTGCTGCAAAGCTTTATCTTCTAATTTATCCTTTATTAACATTAAGCTATAATTCAGTCTGAAATTAACTTCTATCCGGTTAATTGATTGGAAGTCCTTATATTTTTTAAGGGATTTCTCTACATATTCAATCGTTAAATGGGCGACTTCTACCGGGAAAAGGAAGAAAATAGCGTTTATTATATATAAGTCCTTTATAAATAGTTGTTCTTTGTTCGAAAAGAAATCTAAAAAGTGAAGCGCCTGAGATTTGTTGAAATATATATCCTCATTTCGAAAAGCTTCTAATAAAAACTTTGAAATTTGATGAAGGAAAGCAATTGTTGATTCGTTTCTTACTTCCAAATATTTTTCACACTTATCAATGAACTCTTCCAATGATTTAGTATTTGTAACAGAAAATCTAAAAAACTCGCGGTACAGTTTTTCTTCTTCTGTATAGCTATAGCCGTTTGCGATAAAGAGTACTTCCTCCAAATCGATATTAAGATTATTCAAGATACCGATTAGCGCTTGGGTAGGGATATCTGCAGTTCCTTTTTCAAACTTTGAATATGTACCTTGAGAAATAATTCCCTCGCTAACGTCCCGTTGAGTCATTCCTTTTAATAAACGTACATCACGGACTGCATTTGATAAAAACATAAACTACCTCCTATTCGTATACGAATAATATTACTACTTTTTTTCAAAATATAGTAATATTTTTAAGTGAAAGGGGGGATTGAGATGGAAATTTTAATGTCATTAGTTACAGCATTAGATGTATGGTTAATAGGTATCGATGTATTCTAAGGTTTCTACAGTAAATATCGACTTGCCAAAGATTCACTTAATACTTAGAAAAAGTAAAGAATATTACTTAGAGTTATTAATTTTTGAAACACTAATTTTACATCTGCCTAGATGTGGAATTGGTGTTTTTTTATGTAAAGTAATCAAGTATGTACATCCTCTATGTTATATCAAATAGTTTCATTTAAAACGATAAAAAATAGCAGCCCAACCAAAACTATGGTCTCGGTTTGGCTACTATTGTTAATAAACTTAATTTATATTTCTATTAATTACTGAACGCGGGCGAAACCGAATCCTGAAGCATAGTCATCACCAGTAGAGGCACCGTGACCACCTTTAATGTCTACAGCCTTTGCTCTTGTTTGTAAGTTAGAGCGCAGTTGCGTGTGAGACCATGATGGATTTTGAGCCCAAATTTTTGCTGCTAAACCTGAAACATGAGGAGAAGCCATTGATGTGCCGCTAATTGTGTTATAACCGCCATTATGCCATGTAGAATATATTGCCGAACCTGGAGCTGAAATTTCAATATCTCCTTGCTGGATTACATAATCACCTGCTGTTGAGGCATATCCACGAGATGAGTAGTCAGCTACACGGTACGTCCCGTTTTGTTGTACATTTTCCAGAGCAGCAACTGCAACTGCATTCGGTAATGCTCCTGGATAACCAATTGACCCTTGCGAATAGCCTGAATTACCGGCTGCAGCAATAACTAGAACACCTTTACTGTATGCATAGTTGACAGCACTTGAGATAAGGCTGTTATTGGCTGAAGAACCTAGTGACATATTAATGATTGTTTTAGTGCGAGTAGAAGTTGCTTGATCTGCTGCGTGTCGGATTGCTGCAGCAATATCATCCGAATATCCAGAACCGCTGTCTGTTAATACTTTGTAAGCCCAAAGATCGGCATCTGGTGCAACACCGTAAACACCGCCTCTATCGCTTCCTCCATTAGCTAATGCTGAACCGGCAACGTGTGTGCCATGCCCGTTTCTGTCAGTACAGCTATTGTTTACAAGTGGTGTTGCAGTCGTAAAGTCTTTACACTGTTCCACATTATTAGCAAGGTCGCGGTGAGATGTATTGACACCCGTATCCAGTACGGCGATATTAATGCCGCTACCGCCAGACGTTGATGTTAACGAGTTGTTGTTGTAAATTGCTTTAATGCCCCACGGTACTTGCTGGGAAGCTCTAGCATAAATCGACGCATCCGGTTCTTTATTTTCTAATGTATAATCCTCTTCCAGGTTAATTGTATCTAATTTAACGACAGGAACTTTTGTAACTGTGATATTTTTATTTTTCTGTAACGCCTGGAACTGTTTTTCATTCATTTCAGTAGAAAAGCCGTTGTCTGTTAACTCCCAGCGAGCAGAATACTGTGCTTTTGCTGAGGCTTTTGCCGATTGGTTATTCGCTTCAACGTATACGCGGAATTTTTCCTGACCGACGTTGTTTGCCGAGCTATCTTCGGTATTCAGTGTTGTGGCCTGCACGGGACTTACTAATGCTCCTGCCATCAAAAGACCTAATAATGTACTTTTAACTTTTTTCATTTTGTCCTGACCCCTTTTCCATATGAGTGATAAGATTACTATTTGAATCTATCATATTTTCATTTTTTTGATTATTGGGAAAAATTTAAGTATACTGGATAAAATACCTAGCTATTTGAAAGGAGCGTTTATTTGTATGAAAGTTGGATCATTAATTAAGTACTATCGTACAAAGCTGGGAATGACACAAAATGAGGTGGCAGCGGGGATTTGCTCAATTCCCCATTTAAGCAAAATCGAGAACAATAATAAGGAAGCAAACAGCGAGACAATTCGTCTGTTGCTGGAACGGTTGAATATTAATATACATGATGTAGAAATCAGCGAGCAGAATATTATTAAATTACTGAATGATTTACAAAAACATATAAACTACTTAGAGAATGAAAAAGCGATAGAAATAGTTAGGGAATTAAAAAAATACGAAGAAATTATCGGTTTTACGGAATGTATTTATTTATATGAGCTTTATAAATTGCGTTATTATGTGTTTGTAAATGAATATAAATTGGCAGAAGACCAGTTAAAGTGGCTAAATGCCCACCGCCAGAATTTTTCCCAACATGAGAAATATTTACATTCATACTATTATGCATTAGTTTTAATAACAAGAGGGAAGTATGCTGAAGCAGCTGCAGAACTTACTCAAATTCTCTACATACATCCGGAACTAGGGTCGCTGGAAGGGGAGTTTTATTATCATTTCTCCTTAATAAAGGGGCGGCTGGAAGAGACAAGCCAGGCAATTATTTACGGGAGAAAAGCCCTTCAATTTTATAAGGACCAGTTTAATTTTAAAAGAATTATTTATACATCCATGTCGTTGGCGCTTTATTATTCTCAAGGAAAAGTATTTCATGAAGCAATCGAAATCTATGAACATCTATTGAGGAATGTAGAACTTTTGCAGCAACAGCAGCTACTGCCTGCTATCTATCATAACTTAGGGGATTTGTATCAAATTAGAGGAGAATATGAAAGTGCATTAGTTTACTTTGAAAAAAGTGCTTCTTTAATGGAAAAGAACAGCGATAACTATTTATTTTGTTTATACAATTTAGGCTTTACACAATATCGCCTTAACCAAGGGGAAGAGAGCCTGAAAACCTTTACTATTTTAAAGGACGAAGCAAAAAAGATGAAAAAACTAAGTTTTAATTTATTTGCTTCTTTTTATTTATATTTGCTCAAAGGAGAAGAAAAGAAAGCAATGGGTTTTTTAGAAGGGAGGTTAATTCCGTTTACAGCAAATAATGAAGAATTTAAAGTAATCCATCAGCAATTTTCTTATTTATTGGGTGAGTACTACCGACAGGAAAAGAAGTTTGAAAAAGCAATCCAATTCATTTAATTATAAAGGAGACGAGGAATATGAAGAAAAACGTTAAATTATCGCTATTATTATTAAGTGTGGCATTGGTGACATTGTCTATCCCAATTTATCCCCCAGTTTTAGCCTAATAAAAAACGCCATTCAGAAGCTTTATATAAGCTACTGGGTGGCGTTTTACAATTATTTCATTACCTTTGACTTCATTAAAAAAGCAAAGCCTTCCGCGCTTTCCAATGAAAACGAAGCACCGCGTCCTTCCATTACATCAACAACAATTTGCATATGCTTTAAATACTCCGCCTGCTGCTTATCGATGTAATAGGGAACACCTGCAATTTCCCCGATGAGTACAAGCTGACTGCTAATATAATGACCGTCCGATTGGAAACATATCGGCACCGTGCCATCACAGCACCCGGAAGACTGTTCAAATACTAAGTTACCGTGTTTAACCTTTAACCGTTCGATTACATCCATAGCTTTTGCAGTAGCGATTAGCTTTTCCATATAGATGACCTCTTTTCTGTGAATAATGCTGTGGGAGGTTGAGACAACAACTCACTGCCAAAACAGAGCGGCGCGGAGTGGAGGGGCTGACTTCTAGGGGATCAGCGTGCGCGGAAAATCCACGTTGCTCCTGCGGTTACTCGTCGCAAAGCTTTTAAAAAAGCTTTGGAGCCACGCCCCCAGAAAAGCATGCCCCGCAACGCAGCAGAGCGGACCTGCTTCGATAAGCCGCCTTCAGCTTCCTTACAGCCCACAGCAACCTCATTTTAAGTATTTAAAAAAGGGATGTGCTACATTAGCACATCCCTCATATCGCTTCGGCTTAGAAGAAACCTTGAGCGTTTTTGTTGTAGCTTACTAACATACATTTTGTTTGTTGGTAGTGGTCTAACATCATTAAGTGGTTTTCGCGACCGATACCTGATTTTTTATATCCGCCGAATGCAGCGTGTGCAGGGTATTGGTGGTAAGTGTTTGTCCAAACACGACCAGCTTGGATACCACGAACAGCGCGGTAAGCTGTATCCATGTTACGAGACCATACACCAGCACCTAAACCGAATTCAGTATCATTAGCGATTTCTAAAGCTTCTTCGAAAGTAGAGAAAGTTGTTACAGAAAGAACTGGGCCAAAGATCTCTTCTTGGAAGATACGCATTTTGTTGTGACCTTTGAATACTGTTGGTGCCACATAGTAGCCGCCTTCTTGGTCAGCATCTAATTGGTTTTGGTAGCCGCCGATTAGTAACTCAGCGCCTTCTTCTTTACCGATTTCGATGTAAGATAAGATTTTTTGTAATTGCTCGTTTGAAGCTTGAGCACCCATCATAACTTCTGTATCTAACGGGTTACCGATTTTGATTGCTTTAACGCGTTCTAATACACGTTCCATGAATTTATCATAGATTGATTCGTGAACTAATGCACGTGAAGGACAAGTACAAATTTCGCCTGAGTTTAATGCGAACATTACTAAACCTTCGATTGCTTTATCTAAATACTCATCGTCTTGATCCATTACATCTGGGAAGAAGATGTTCGGTGATTTACCGCCAAGCTCTAATGTTACAGGGATAATGTTCTCTGTAGCATATTGCATAATTAAGCGACCAACACCAGTAGAACCAGTGAACGCCACTTTGTTGATGCGTGGGTTCGTAGCAAGTGGTTTACCAACTTCAATACCTAAACCATTTACAACGTTGAATACACCTTTTGGTAATAAATCTTGGATTAATTCGATTAATACCATGATTGAAGCAGGTGTTTGCTCAGCAGGCTTCATTACGATTACGTTACCAGCCGCTAATGCAGGAGCGATTTTCCAAGAAGCCATTAATAATGGGAAGTTCCAAGGAATAATTTGACCTACAACACCGATTGGCTCGTGGAAGTGGTATGCTACTGTATCGTTATCGATTTCAGAAATTCCACCTTGTTGTGCACGAATCGCACCAGCAAAGTAACGGAAGTGATCCACTACTAAAGGAATATCAGCGTTTAACGTTTCGCGTACTGCTTTACCGTTGTCCCAAGTTTCAGCAACAGCGATTTTTTCTAAGTTTTCTTCAATGCGGTCTGCAATTTTATTTAAAATATTCGCGCGGTATGCAACAGAAGTTTGTGCCCAGGCACCTTTAGCTGCATGTGCTGCGTCTAATGCTAATTCAATATCTTCTTCAGTTGAACGAGCAACTGATGTAAATACTTTACCAGTTACAGGAGATTTTACATCTAAGTATTGTCCTTTTACAGGCGCTACCCATTCGCCACCGATAAAGTTCTCGTATTTTTCTTTAAAGTTAACTACTGCACCAGCAGTATTAGGATTTGCATAGATCATTTAACTACACCTCTATCACTCGATTTAAAGTTTATTAACTTTATAATTTGATTATGCATCTGCAAAAGAGAAGTTACAAATGAAAAGGCTTACAGAAATAACTTCATAACTATATTTACAAAACGAAAATGTATATTTCTTTAATTTAGGGTAGTATTGTTATGTTCTGATACAGAAGGGATTATAGCGTCTATTAATTGAGTGGATTGTTGGTTTAACTCTATAGTATTATAATTTATGTTTATTATATAACAAGATTTAACAATAAAAAATGATGTATAAATATAAATTTGTAATGATAAAAATTCTTTTTAAAAAATTTATCAATAATACTATTAAAATACCTATTTTTTGTTTTTTGTAGCATAAAAGGTGGGTGGAACACCTAATTATTGTAAAAATAAATTTTAACATTTTCTGTTAATACACCCTACTTGTTCGCTTTACGAAATAGTTTCAGCTAAAATAAAACAAACTACTAATGAAAGAGGAGGGGCGTTATGTTTCTTGCATTTATCATTGCACTAATCGGTGCACTTTTATTTTCAGCCCTCTCTTTACCGATTCCATGGCTGATCGGTCCTATTTTTTCTGTACTGATTGCACAGTTTTTTATAAAAGACCGTCTTCGGTGGCCGGCCACTTTACGAAATACGGGGCTCATTATCGTTGGAGTCGCAATTGGCCAGCAGTTTGATTTTGCTTTGTTTTCCGATTTTCAGTCGTTAATGTTATTCATGGTTATTGTGAATGTTTTGCTGTTTTTATTTTGTTTAGGAATTGCATGGGGTATTTCTCGTACGACAGGACTTACTTTTAAGACAGCAGTTGCTGCAAATGTACCTGGAGGATTGTCGCAACTCGTATTGTTTGCGGAAGAAGAAGGGGATGTTAATTTAACAGCGGTCACTTATTTTCATATAGTGCGTGTATTGGGCGTTGTGCTGCTTATCCCATTTTTAGTATCCGGCAATGTCGTAGGAGGGGCTTCAATTCCGCTTACTTTGGATGTTTGGCAAGTAGTTCTGCTCATTATTTTGTCCGCTGCACTTGTGCCAATCGGTAAAAGGTTAAAGCTGCCTGTTGCACATTTTTTGACTCCAATTATCGTTGTGATTGCTTTGAAGTTATTTAGTATTGATACACCGACAATGCCGAGTGATGTTCTTCATATAGCACAGCTATTGATTGGTGCATATATCGGCTTATTGTTAAAACCATCAACTTTGCGTTTACCTGCAAAAGTTCTGGCCGGGGGAGTATTGAGTACTATTGCGATGATTGTACTTACCTATGGCACTAGCCTGCTGATCGCTGAATTTTTAAACTTAAGCTTTGCAACGAGTTTTTTAAGTACAGCACCTGGAGGACTTGACCAAATGGGCTTGCTTGCTGCAGCTGTAAAAGCGGATATTTCAGTCGTAACAGTATTCCAACTCTTTCGTTTGCTCTTTATTTTCCTCTGTATTTTGCCGCTGATTAAATGGATTTATCGCGAGAGAGAAAAGGAATTGAGTTAATTGGCAATGTAATTGTGTCTACATTATCTCAGAGTATTCTATGAAAAAATGAGAAAAAAAGCCTGGATATTAACCCTTTATGACCCATTTGGGTTATACTAGAGAAAGTGATTAATTAGGAAGTAGGATTAGGAAATATGCAAACGCAATCGAATCGACAATTGTGGGCGCAAGCTGTGAAGACTGGCATTATTAAATCAAACTTAATTCCGATGATCGCGGCATTAATGCTTGCCCTATACACATATGAATTAAATTTTATTGAACATATTCCAGCTATTATTTTTGCAATTCTTGGTTCTGCAGCAGTCATTGCTGCAGCAGGTGCGTATAATAACGTATATGACCGAGACATTGATCAAATTATGCCCCGAACAAAAACACGTCCAACAGTTACTGGAGAGCTATCAGCAAAGGTAGTACTGATTGTTGCGACGATTTTATTAATACTAGGGTGTGTGGCGCTATATTTAGCTTCACCATTAGCGGCTTTATTAGGATTTTTAGGTGTATTTTTCTATGTTGTGCCATATACAATGTGGACGAAACGCCGTACCATTTGGAATACAGAAGTAGGGAGTATTTCAGGCGCCATGCCACCGTTAATCGGGTGGGCAGCTGTAGCTCCGGATATTTGGCACCCAGCAGCATGGGCTCTTTTCTTAATTATGGTGATTTGGCAAATGCCACATTTTTATGCTATTGCCATTCGTAAAAAAGAAGATTATGCCGCAGCGAATATCCCGATGCTCCCTGTAGCAAAGGGAGAGAAACGCACTTATATTCAGTCAAATATTTATTTAGTGTTGTTATGTTTATCAAGCTTTCTGTTTTACCCGCTTAGCTTAGGGTTAACAATCGTTTCGCTTGTTCTAAGTGTCATTTGGCTATGTATGAGTATTACGGCATCAAAGAAGCAAGAAGAGAAAAAGTGGGCTAATATTATGTTCGGCTACTCGCTATTCCATATGATGGCTGTTTTTGGAACAGTTTTCATTTATGCATCGGTCGGCATGATTTTAAATGTACTTTAAATAGAAAAGCGTACCGGAAGTTTCGACTTTTGGTGCGCTTTTTTTTGTTAAGGATTATCGCTTGTTAAGAAATTGTGAACAGAAGTTGTGATGATTATATGTCAAACGCATTGGTCATATTTTTTTCGGAAAATGGAAATGTTATGATGGAATCAACAAGCGAGGCGAATTGCTTGGAAGTTAATTTGCACTCTAATCTAATATGCTATTTTACTCAAATTTTTTCGTATACGACTTCGACAACATATAAAACCCCCTATTTTTATATGGTCTCGTACGGAAACAAAAAACTCCGGTGCAGTAGTGTGCATCGGAGTTTTTTTATTTTTAGTGAGATCGTTATTATAGTTTAATGTTAGCAACTTCAAACATGTAATCACCAAGTACGCGTAAACCTTGGTCGAAGTTTTCCAAATGGAAGTGCTCATTCGGTGCATGGAAATTTTCACTTGAAAGACCGAAGCCCATTAACACAACCGGCAATTCCAAAATTTCATCGAATGCTGCAACGATTGGAATCGAGCCACCACCACGTGTATAAGCTGTCGGTACGTTGTATACTTTTTCATAAGAACGGCCAGCTGCTTGGATCACTGGGTGATCAAATGGTGTAATGTAAGGCTTTCCTTTATCGAATTCAGAAATCGTTACTTCTACACCAACAGGCTTATGCTTTTCGATATGTGCTTTTAATAATGCTACAATTTCTTCAGGGTCCTGATCTGGTACTAAGCGGCAAGTAATTTTTGCGCCAGCCTCAGCAGGCAAAACTGTTTTAATCCCTTCACCGGAGAAACCACCGAACACGCCGTTGATTTCCAATGTAGGACGTGCCCAAGTTTGTTCTAAATAAGTATAGCCCGCTTCACCGAATAGCTCCTGCACACCTACTTCTTCTTTTAAAGCAGTTTCGTCAAAGTTCAGGTCACGATACGCCTGACGCTCTTCATCAGTTAATGGCAACACTTTATCATAGAAACCATCTACTTGAATTGTTCCATGCTCATCACGGAATGACGCCAGAATTTCAGTCAATGCGTGAATTGCGTTTTGAACGCCGCCACCATATAGACCTGAATGCAAGTCGCCTTTTGCTCCGCGCACATCTATTTGAACCCCCGTTAACCCACGTAAGCCATAGCATACTGCCGGTTTCCCTTTAGCATAAAGACCCGTATCGGAAATGACGATTAAATCTGCTGCTAATTTTGCCTTGTTGTCTTCCGTATATTGCGGAAGGGACGGACTACCGATTTCTTCTTCACCTTCATAGATGAATTTTACATTGACTGGCAATGTGCCTTCTGTTGCAAATAACGCTTCAATCATTTTTAAGTGCATAAACACTTGTCCTTTATCATCTGAAGAACCACGTGCAAAAAGCTTATTATCACGGATTGCCGGCTCAAAAGGAGGTGTTTCCCATAAGTGAAGCGGATCTACTGGTTGTACATCGTAGTGACCATAAAACAGAATAGTCGGTTTGCCCTCTGCATGCAGCCACTCCCCGTACACAACAGGGTGACCGGCTGTTTCATCAACAGATACATTTTCGATGTTTAATGATTTTAAGTGATCTGCCAACCAGTTTGCTGCATTTGTCATATCGTCTTTATGTTCAGATAAAGCAGAAATACTTGGAATGCGTAAAAATTCGTTTAACTCTGATAAATGACGTTCGCGATGCTCTGTGAAATAAGCATCTAAAGTTTGTAAGTGACTCATTAAAGAGTGCCTCCTTATATTTCGATTATAGAAATAAGTATAGCATACAACCTATAAAATTCAGCTTTCTATCCGCTCTTTTTTTGAGCCGGAATCAAACAGTAAATAGAGGGTAGCAGTTGTAATTGCAAAGATTATGCCACCGTACATAGGAAGATAAATAGATTCCATTAATATTGAAATCGTCATTAAAAGCGTAAAAGATATAAGCAAATGTGCAAAATATTGATGGAAACGGTGAAGTTGCTCAGATTTTAATTCAATGAGGACATCGGACAGCATCACAAGTGCAAACTCAATGATACCGTATAAAACGATGAATCCAACTAGGTATTTCCAATGTTTAAATTCAATGCCGACGAGTAATAAAACTCCAACCTCTGCGGCAATTGCTATACAAATAATCCCAATGAATAGTAAAATGATAAAAACAATGCCTAGGGGAATTCCAATTTTTTTCATACATTACTCCTTGTAAATGGCAATAGATATTAGTAGTATAATAGTTTTTTTTAATAAAAGGGAAGAAAATACCTGAACAAATGTATTATATGGGAGTGAAAATAGATGAGTAAATGGAAGCAAAAAATTCTGGCAGGTTCAATCGGTGCAATTATTGCCGGTACGGGCATAGCCTTTATAAGTATTACCCAAACACACAATAAAAACATGGAAACAATTGATATATGTTTTGAAGATTTTGAACAACAGCAAAAAACGGTAACCTTTGAGTATAAGGAAGATGGTTTGTTAACTTGTGAATAAAGCATGGCAAGTTAGCCAGGCAAAAGAGGGGATCATATAATGCTCTTTATTATAGCGAGTTATTTACTTGGGACAATTTTAATAGCGGCAGTTGTCGCAAAGATTAGGGGAGTCAAATTACACGAGCAAAACAGTGGGAATTTAGGGGCGCGGAATGCGGGAAGAACACTTGGCAAATCAGCTTTTGTCATTGTTGCAATTGGTGATGGGCTAAAGGGTGTGGCCGTTGTAGTTGCAGGGCGTGTTCTTGAGTTACCTGAGCTGACAATTGCAGTGGCAATTCTAGCCGTCGTGCTTGGTCACTTGTATCCATTTTGGAATAGCGGGAAAGGTGGAAAAGGTGTCGCAACTGTTATCGGTGCAATGCTCGCTTTTTCTCCTTTAATATTTTTATCGTTTTTAGCTGGATTTTTAATATGTCTGGGCATTACGAAAAGTGCAACGCTTAGTATGTGTGGGGGCTTTATCGTATATGGAATTGTTACAGGCATTTATATAGAAGTAGGGTTTATCGTATCCATTGCACTTCTACTTGTTATTTGGAAGCAAAGACACAGCATTATAGAAAGAGTGAAGCCGAATGTATTGGAGTAAAATTGCTACAACGGAAAAAGAATTTGAGGCGATTGCTGCATTAAATTATGAAACGTTTGTAGAAGAAATACCACAGCATCAGCCCAATCCTTCCAAGCATCTTATTGATAAATTTCATCATGAAAATGTTTACCTCATTGTTTATAAGAACACCGAAATAGTTGGAATGGCTGCATTTCGAGACAAAAGACCATTTTCAATTGACCAAAAAATTGGAAATGTAGAAAATTACTTAGACCCTGAAGTTTGCAAATATTTATGTGAAATCCGGTTGCTTGCTGTGAAAAAGGCACATCGTAATGGGCGTGTGTTTACAAAGCTTGCCACTGCCATTTATCGTTATTATTATGATGTGGGCTATACTGCTTGTGTCATTTCAGGGACAGTAAGAGAAGAAAAGCTATATACACAAATGGGATTTAAACAGTTTGCGCCAGCAGTAGGTACACAAGAGGCAAGCTATTTGCCCATGGTATTAACCCGAAAAGATAGTGAAGTATTTCGTGAACGACTGCGTGAGCAAAATATTGTGTTTTATCCAGGTCCGGTTGCGCTTGAACATTCGATTGCACCAGCAACCATTTCGCATCGTTCCAATAAATTTAATCAGGAACTGCAGGATATGAAGCAGCAGCTATGTGAGCTGGCGCATGCCAATTATGTCATTCCGCTAATTGGTACAGGAACGCTAGCTAACGAAGCAATGCTCGGTCAGTTGAAAAGTGAATTTCCTCAGGAGCAGGGGCTTATTTTAGTAAATGGGGAATTCGGCAATCGCCTAAAAAATCAGGCAAAGCAGTGGGGGTTACATGTCGAGTGCCTGGACTTTGGGTGGGGTAATAAATTTGATATGCCGCAAATTGAGTCGGCTTTACAGCAAGGTAACTACCACTATATTGTTTTCGTCCATGGCGAGACATCCAATAGCCTATTAAATCCACTCGAGCCTCTTTTAGAGCTGGTAAAAAAATATAGGGTAAAGCTTTGTGCAGATTGTATTAGCTCATTTGCTGCGCTGCCTTTTTCGATGGATGGGTTGCATTATGCGACAGCAGTTAGTGGCAAGGCACTTGGAACGATAGCAGGTCTGGCTTTCGTCTTTTGTAGAGAATTGCCGTGTGCGAGTGATGCGCCTCTTTATTTAAATTTACCTTATTATATTGAAAGACAAATTCCGTTTACGTTACCGCATTTTTATATTAAGGCAGTAAGCGATGCGTTAAAAGCTTACCCAGAACGCTATACTGTATTGAACAAACGGATGGATCTAATAAAAAGCTCAGGGTTACCTGTAAAGGCGATGTATCCGATGATTGCATCGTGGCAACATGAAAAAATGCCTCACATTATGCAAACATGTGAACTAAATGGCTTTTTGCTCCATGGTGACAGTGCCTACTTAAAGGAACGCAATCTTGCACAAATTAGTACGATACAGCCGAACTTTGAAAAGGATTATAAAAAAGTAATGGAGCTTATTTCGTATATGATGGAGACTTTGTAAGAAAAGGGGGATAGTGAAAGCGATGTAGTGAGGGAGTTACATAGAAGATTATACAGTTCAAATGATTTCTTCGATTCTTACAGCATTGTAAGGTAATTGAAAGCCAATCCGATAGAGCGTAAGTATTTTATTTGGCACAATAAGGTCATACCAAATTATGCCGATGCATAATGGATATTTATAAAATTGCACATAAATTGACCTTATATAAAATACATTCTATCGGAGGATAAAAAAATGAATGAATTACTAACAAATATCTATGATGAGTATAACCGTTACATTTATCACCTTTGTTTAAAACTAACTCGCAATCAAAATGAAGCAGAAGATTTGATGCAGGAAGTGTGGGTAAAAGTTGTTCGCTATGAAGAATCAGTAGCAAAAGTAGACCATGTGAAAGCTTGGCTGACAACGATTACGATGAATACATTCCGCGACCGCTATCGTAAAAATGTTCGTCGCAGTAAATACATGATGAATCAACCTGAACAATTAGACGTACCAATTTTAGATTTGGTTCCCAACAATGATTTTACGACAGAAGAAATTGTAGAAAAAACAGAAATCACGAAAATTGTACAGGAAAAAATGAGCCAGCTTGATAATATTTATCAAAAAACATTATGGTATTTCTATGTGGACCAATTTTCATTAGCTGAAATTTCTGATCTGATGAAAGTTTCAATTGGTACTGTGAAATCACGTTTATTCCGCGCAAAAGCACGCTTAAAAGAAATATTACTATCCGACAATGGTGTCGCAGAAGCAGTATTAGCTTAATAATTTTTAGGACGAAAGCTATGGCAAAAAGTTGCTGTAGCTTTTTTATGTTAAATTGCCCTTTATAATGGCGAATAAGTTGTGTAAAAGGGCGATTAAAAAATTAAGTGGCGAATATATGTGGAAGTAGCTAATAAAATTCTAAAAGTGGATATTATGACATTGGTATAGACGATTATGATAGCTCAGTTGGCGAATATAGAAGCAAGTATGGCGAATAACTCACAAAAAATGACGGATAAAATTAAAGCACGTTCACCTGATTCCCGATCTAAACTAAAAAACCACGGGAGCAGTGAAAGCTCCCGTGGTTTAAAATTTCGCACATTTTTCAAAGATAGCTGTTAAAGTTTTAATTTCATCTTCTGTTAACATACCAAACAGATTTTCAAAAAGATTATCTACTTGCTGGCGAGAGCGTTCGAGTATTTCGATTCCTGCTTCTGTAATATGAATTTGCGAAGCGCGGCGATCCGCTTCATTTTGAGTTTTTTCAATTAGTCCAGCTTTAATAAGCTTCGTCGTCAAAACCGTTACACCGCCTGTAGTCACTTTTAGCTTCTCGGCAATGGCAGAAGGACGCTTTGGTCCGTCTGTATGTAAGTAAGCTAGTATTAAAATATGTGATTTTGAAAAGCCTAGCTGATTTTGACTATTCCATTGATTGGCAATTTTGCGTTCTAACGATGTCATCTTTTCAAAAAGGTCGGATAATTGCTCGCGTTTATGCTCATTCATTTAAGTGTCAACTCCAAATGTTATCGCTATTCTACGGCTAATTTTTGAAGGGCATTTAATTCAAATGCTCGCACTTTTCGTGGAATGAAACGACGAATGTCCATTTCGTTATAGCCGATTTGAATGCGTTTTTCATCAAGTAAAATAGGGCTACGCAGCATGCGTGGATGATGTTGAATCAAATTGTACAGTTCCTGAATGGATAACTGATCAATATCAATATCAAGGTTTTTGAAATCATTCGAGTTTGTTGCAATAATTTCATCTGTACCGTCTTCTGTCATACTTAAAATATGTTTAAATTCTGCTAATGTTAAAGGTTGAGAAGTTGTTCTCTTTTCCGTATAAGCAATGTTATTTTCATTTAACCATTTTAATGCTTTTCGTGATGAGGAACAGCTTGATTGTGTATAGATTGTTACTGTCATAATAATTTTCCTCGCTTTCCCATAATCAATAATTTGGTGATAGCTTAGTTGTAAGACATTTATTTATAATAATATCTTACCAGTAAGCTACTTATAATGCAACTGGTTTTTTTATATGTTTACCTTTATCTGTATACCCATTCTTCTAATAAAATATACGTATTCGTGTAAAAAAAAGTTTCAACTTTTATATTACAGTTTTGTAAAGAAACTAAGAGAGAAGGAGATTAATAATATAGAAGAAATAAATCCTCGAATTTCTAATATATTCCCCACTTTTTCTAAAAAGAACTTAAAATATTCAAATTAAAATAAAAAACAAAAAGCAGTACACTCCATAAAAAGAGTATACTGCTCCACCAATTTATTTAAATTCGTTTAATTCCTTCGTTTCACGCGTAGTGAACCAGTCTTGTACATTCCATACCTTTGTTGCTAAGCCTTCATAAAACTCAGGCTCATGCGATACAAGAACGATTGTGCCTTTAAATTCTTTCATCGCACGTTTTAGTTCTTCTTTTGCATCAACATCTAAGTGGTTTGTCGGTTCGTCAAAGATTAACCAGTTTGTTTGGTCCATCATCAGCTTGCAAAGACGTACTTTTGCCTGCTCACCACCAGAAAGTGAATTCAGTGGGCGAGTAATATGATCAGTTTTTAGACCAGCGCGTGCCAATGCTGCACGGACTTGTGCCTGTTCCATAGAAGGGAAGGCATTCCATACATCATCAATCGGTGTAATTTTATCAGCCTTTACTTCCTGTTCAAAGTAAGATGGCTCTAAATAATCGCCTAAAATGACTTTCCCGTCCAACGGTTGGACTTTTCCTAGCATTGTTTTTAATAGAGTCGATTTCCCGACACCGTTCATGCCGACTAGTGCAATCTTTTCGCCGCGCTCAATTTGGAATGTAAGAGGTGGCAGTAACGGCTTTTCTTTATCATAGCCAATAACTAAGTTTTCCGCTTCAACTACGTAACGGCCAGGTGTACGTGCTTCTTTAAAGCTGAATTCAGGTTTAACAGCAGTTTCTGGACGATCAATACGCTCCATACGATCCAATTGTTTCGCACGTGATTTCGCACGGCCACTTGTTGAATAACGTGCCTTATTACGGGCAATGAAATCTTCCTGTTGCTTAATAAATTCCTGCTGTTTTTCATATGCATCAATATGCTGGCGTTTATTAATTTCTGCAAGCTCAATAAATTTTTCATATGTTGCCGTATAACGCGTCATTTTTGCAAATTCCAAATGTAAAATGACATCGACTACATCATTCATGAATTCCGTATCATGTGAAATTAAAAGGAAAGCATACGGATAATTTTTTAAGTAATTTTTTAACCAAGTTACATGTTCTTCATCCAGATAGTTCGTCGGCTCATCCAGTAAAAGTACTTTTGGCTTTTCCAGTAAAAGCTTGGCAAGCAATACTTTTGTACGTTGACCACCTGATAATGCCGCAACATCGCGGTCAAGACCAATTGCATCTAATCCTAAACCACGTGCAATATCATCAATTTTCATATCTAATGTATAGAAATCACCGGCATCAAGTGCATCTTGTATTTCAGACATTTCTTCTAAAAGTTTGTCATAATCTGCATCTGGTTCTGCAAGCTCAGCTGAAATCTCATTTAAGCGAGCTTCTTTTTTGTACAGCGGTAAAAACGCATCACGCAATGCATCGCGCATCGAACGACCAGCCGTTAAAACCGTATGCTGATCTAAATAACCGTAATGTGTGCCAGGTAGCCATTCTACTTTTCCTTCATCGTGAATTGCCTGACCTGTAATAATGCTCATTAATGTCGATTTCCCAACACCATTTGCACCTACTAAACCAATATGATCGCCTTCTACAAGACGGAACGATACATCTTTAAATAATGTACGGTCACCAAATGAGTGACCTAACTTTTCAACAGTTAAAATTGCCATATATAATCCTCCGAGTGTTTTAGTGTTTCCTACTAATAACGTTGATTTCCGTTTCGGCGGACGCTTTCCGGGGGCGTGAGGCCGACATGAAGTCGGTCACAAAAGCGTTGCCACAGGACGTGGCGTACTTAGCTTTTGTTCCCCTGTAGTCTCAGGTATCAG
The DNA here is from genome assembly GCF_037969735.1 of Solibacillus sp. FSL W8-0372. Classification (NCBI taxonomy): domain Bacteria; kingdom Bacillati; phylum Bacillota; class Bacilli; order Caryophanales; family Caryophanaceae; genus Solibacillus; species Solibacillus sp. FSL W8-0372. The sequence continues at coordinate 420,872 of NZ_CP150204.1, forward strand.
TGCTCCTGCCGCTTCGCTTTCGTCGCAAAATAAATTTCGCTATTCCCCCAGGAGTCGCCGCCTACACTCCAATCAACTATATTCTTCTTTATAAAAAAATTTATCAATTAAAAAACCCGCAACATTAAAGTGCTGCGAGCTGTTTGTTTAGTTCTGCTAGCCGTGCTTCCATATTTTCAAGACGTACGAGCGCTTGATTGACTGAGTCTGGATGGCCTACTGATTCAAGCTTTTCCATATCGCCTTGAAGATTAATGTAATCCATCTTTAATTCGGCGATTTGCTGCTGCAGCTGATCTTTTGTTAACATCGATAATTGCTCCTTTACGAACGAAAATTTATCTTTTCATATTGTAACATAATGCATTCTAATATGGAGGATAAGAAACCTTAATTTTTTGCGGAATCTATATAAGAAATACATTAATATATACCCGAAAGGTGCAGACTACAATTACCAATACTTAAATGTGTGCCATATTGTGGCGGGCATAGGCTAAATCCAACAGTAAATTTTTTAATATCTCATTATTTGTCAAAATTTCAAGGTTGCGTTGTTTACGGACAGCTCGTTCGCGACGTTGTTCATGAAGTAAAAGCTCCATTACCGCATTTTGAATAATTGATTGTTTCATTTTCCGGCCTAAACCGATATGGATAAAGCCATTCATTTCACGCGTAAAAGCATAATTTAGTTCATTATCATGTTGAGCGGTTGTAATGCAAGGAATACCGGCTGCTGCAACTTTATATGGTGTATAGTTGGCATTGCAAATAATTAAGTCCGCTTGTGGCATTAACTGAAGAAGTGCATCGGACTTTTGGACAATGACTGTATTTTTCCGGCTCAAAGCCATTAATTTTAAACTATCCAAGTCATGTTTATAATCATCGTCAATGGCAACGGAAATTTTCAACGGGATGTGCAATTGTGTTAGGTGGCGCAATGTACGGTATGTTAAATTATTGTTATCTCCATCTTCAAAGGCGACAACAATGTGCGGGAGTTCGCCTTTTATAGAGCTGTCAGGTGTTTCGAGAATTTCATATGCAACTTTCTCCAAGTTCGGTGAGACGGCAAATGCATAGCTGCCCGCAAGTTCGTGTACATGGGAATCTTCATGAGATTCGCCAAACAGAGCGACAAGGTGGCAGTCTATCAGCTGTGCGCCCACTCCAAAATCATCAAAGTGAACAATCGTAGAGCAAAATGGTCTAATCATTTCAACTTGTTCTACTAGAGTATCTTTTCCGTCATGAATAATTAAATGCGGTTCAATTTCACGAATTTTCTTTTTAAGCTCAGTAAAACGTTCGAAAAGAATAATATTTAAGCCTGTTTGGGCCAATTTATCAATGAGCTGCTGGTTAGTAGTTTTAACGAATAGAATGACACTCTCATCCTGCAATAAATTTGCTAATGTTACCGCACGTTCAAAAGGATACGTCCCTTTAATATCACAATGCTCGATAATCCAGATAATTTTTCTTTTTTGCACGTATATCCCATCCTTTCCACTATCTCTATAAAATATGGTGGAATAACCGAAATTATGAATGAGAGAGTACATACATTAAATCGTAGAAAAGAGGAAAGATATGAAAGTAATGCGTTCAGCTTTAGTTGTAGGTGCAACAGGATTAGTTGGGTCTGCACTCGTTAAGCTACTGTGTGAAAGTGATGAATACGCGGCAGTAAATGTCCTTTCGAGAAGACCGCTTGATTTTTCCCATCCAAAATTAGATGTAAAAATTTGTGAATTTGATCAAATTGATGAGTGTGATTTTGAGTTTGCGCATGAAGTGTTTTGCTGCTTAGGAACAACGATGAAAAAGGCAGGGTCAAAAGAGCAGTTTGAAAAGGTTGATTTTGAATATCCATTGACAGTTGCCGCACTTGCTAAAAATAAGGGAGTCGGTCATTTTATCGTTATTTCGGCAATGGGTGCAAACGAAAAAGCGTTCGCATATTATAGTCGGGTAAAAGGGAATTTAGAGAGGGAATTGATTAATATGGATTTCCCGAAATTATCCATTGTGCGCCCCTCATTAATAACAGGAAACCGTCCGGAGTTTCGGTTAGGGGAGACGGTGGGAGAAAAGGTATTAAAGGTACTTAATCCCTTATTAGTAGGTCCGATGAAAAAGGTACGCTCAATCCCTGCAAAGCAAATTGCTAAAGCTATGAAAGTCATCGCGCTGCATGGTAAAAAGGAAAAAGTATCGATTTATTTATCAGATGAGCTTTTGGAATTGGAAATGCCGATGAATGTAGAAAAAGACTCATTTGTAGACGAGGAAGTAACCTTTAATTGGAAGAAATTCAATGAAGAAGAGCTAACACCTGCAGATAAAGATACAGAAATGGATCGCAGTAAATTAAAGGAAGCGGACAAAGAAAAATAGCATTTCTATTCCGACATAACAATGTCAGACAAAAGACTGAAATTGATCTATCCTAAGCAACTACCTATTATCAAAATAAGTTATTCTGATACAATATGAGTACAACGAGTTACATGGAGGAACAATTATGAAAATATTACTTGTCGACGGCACCATATTTGGCCGTAAAACCGGCGTTCTTTTGGAGCAAGTTCAACAATATATCGAAGCTTTTAACCCTTCACTGGAGCTGGAGATATTATATTTCTCAAAACTAAAGCATCAAATTTTAGACGGCAGTCCGCTTAATGACGATATGAAAATGATGATTCAAAAATTTGAAGAAGCTGATGCTTATATTTTTGCTTCACCGATCTTTCAGGCATCTATTCCTGGCGTATTGAAAAATGCGTTTGATATGATTCCACCAAAAGCAATGCGCTACAAGCCAGCAGCGATTATTGGTAATGGCGGTACGTATCAGCACCATTTAGTATTAGAAAACCAATTACGTCCGATTTTGGACTATTTCCGATGCCTAGTTACACCAAACTATGTATATACGCATGCTGATCACTTTGATAAGGATAATAAAATTACCGATGAAGATGTGCACAACCGTCTTCGTGAATTGGCACGAGTATTCGTTCAATATTGTGAAATGACAAAAACATTGTCAAAGCAGCCAGTAGATATTCAGTAAAATAAAGTGAAGCGTCCCGCAAATGGATGCTTCACTTTTTTGTTTAACTTGTTATCTGCTGTATTGGGTATATCATCTTTAGTTGGATACTAAATAATGGAAAATAATGCATCCTTCAGATTGAATCTCATGTGATTTTGTTGTAGCATGAATATTCATCTGGAAATAAGTAAGTAAAATTTTTACTTTTGGAGCATTTGGAGGCGAACAGAAGATGGAACAAACGATTTGGCAAAAGGAAGAGGCGCATTTAAAACAAATTAGTGCGCTGTTAAAACAACAAATCGAAGTGCAGACAAACCATTTAAAAAAGCAAAAAGGCGACATTGTCGAGGAACGTACACAAGCCTCTTCGGAGTTTAATGATATTTCAGGGGAAAGTGCCATCCAGTTTTCACAAATGCTACAGACGATGCAATTACGAGAACGCGAATATGTACAGCAAAGTGAACAACTTGCCAAGATGCAAATTTTATATAAAAGTCCTTATTTCGGACGCATATCACTCGAAAATGAACAAGGTGAGCGCGAGCATTTATATATTGGCCTATCGACTTTTAGGGAGCCAGAAACGGATGATGTTCTAATTTATGATTGGCGTGCACCGATTTCGAGTCTTTTTTATGAAAACAAAGTTGGACAGGCACGCTATCAAATTCCGGACGGTGAATATATTTCTGTAACGATTCAAGGACGCCGCCAATACAAAGTAAAATATGATGAGTTACTGCAGGTATTGGATGCGGATATTTACGTAGGAGATGAAGTACTACAAAGCCTTTTATCTGATACCGCAAAGGAAAAGATGAAGTCGATCGTTGCTACAATCCAAAGTGACCAAAATATCGTCATTCGTTCTTCAAATAAAGACAACCTCATTGTACTAGGACCACCGGGTAGTGGGAAGACGTCAGTAGCAATGCAGCGAATTGCCTTTTTGCTTTATGAATACCGTCAGACAATGAATGCGCGCAGCATTTTACTCATTTCTCCATCGGATTTGTTTAATGATTATATTTCAAATGTTTTGCCGGAGCTCGGTGAAGAAAATGTAAAGCATACAACATATTATCGTTTATTACGCGATTTAAAATTAACTCATTACAAAGCGGAAACAAGCTACGAAAATATTGAGCGGCTGCAACTTGCGACCGATGAAGGGCGTGAACATTATGCATTTAAGGGGTCGCATAATTATGTAAAACAACTGCTCAATTATATTGCAAGCATAAAAAAGACGGGCATGCCATTTTATAACTTAAAGGTAGAAGGGAAATTATTCGTTTCTGCAAAAAAACTAACCGAATTGTTTTATGAGAAATACGGTGCACTGGACATTGATTTTCGCCTGAAAAAAATCCGAAATGTTCTATTGGAAAAAGTGGCGCAGCAAAAATCGAAGGACCGTAAAGTATTGACGAAGGAGCTAAAGGCTGTTAATGCTTACATCGGAACGGATAAGGAAATTGAACAACAAGTAAATGAAAAGCTGCAAAAAAGATATGGAAAGCTAGAAAGTACAATTCAGCAACTCGGTTTCGTTAACATCAATAAAATGTATATTAATTCACTCGGATTCGAAAAAGATGATTTATTTATGCAGGCGATTCAAGAGGCAACTACTGAAACATTAAAAAATCGCATATTGTATTATGAAGATTTAGCGCCAATTATGTACTTGCAGGCAATTGTCAAAGGCTTGTATGCCAATAATACAATCAAACATATCGTTATTGATGAAATTCAGGATTATTCTTATTTACAGCTCTTAACAATTAAAGCGATGCATCCGAAAGCCCATTACACATTGCTGGGCGACAAAAATCAACTCGTGCATCCACAAATGAAGGATTCACTGGCTGGTCCATTGGCAAAGCATTTCAAAGTAGTCGAGCTGAATAAATCCTATCGCTCAACAAATGAGATTACCGATTTTATGAGTGCCATATTGAACAATACGACGACACAATCGCTCGGTGTATCAGGGGAGAAGCCGCAAGTTATTGAGACTGTGACTGTAACTGATACGCTTGCCCAACTCGTAAAAGTACAATTTAAAGAGCAGGACAGCTTTGTCATATTATGCAAAAATAAGTTAGCCTGTGAGCAGTTATATCATGAATTAAAGCCACTCGTACCACAATTGCAGCTCGTAACGGAGGAGCAAAAGGTATATATGAAGGGCATTTTAATTATGCCGGGCTATATGGCGAAGGGATTTGAATTTACGACAGTGGTTGTAGCGGATGCGAATGCTGGGGTCTATACCGAAAAGATGGATGCTTATTTACTTTATACAATGGCTTCGCGTGCTACACGCCAATTATTTTTTGTGACAGGTGGAACTTTACCAAAAGCCCTTGCAGACATTGGCGAACAGTATTATCGTAAAGAGGAGAACATTTAGGCGTACTTTTTCGTCTAACAGAAGATAACAACATTTTTTAGGAGATACAAATGGAAAACTTTGATTTGATTTTAGTTTTAAAGCACTTTATTATCGGATTGGTGCAAGGTTTAACAGAACCAATTCCAGTTTCATCCAGTGGTCATGTAATGATTGCCAGTGAAATTTTAGGGATGGGTGAGCAAGGTTTTATGTTCGCCATTTTAACGAATACTGCATCATTAATCGCTATTATGTTCATTTTTCGTGAAGATATTATTCGATTGCTTACTGGATTTTTACTGTTTATTAAAACACGTGATGCTAGGTACCGTGCAGACTTTAACTTTGCGATATACGTTATAATCGGCTCTATTCCAGCCGGTGTCTTAGGTGTATTGCTTAGTGATGTAATTGCAGATAATGTAAGCATGACAATCATTGCCATCATGTTATTTGTTACAGGGATTGCCTTATGGCTAATTCGTAATTTGCGTGGTACAAAACGTGACGGAGATCTAACAACTAAAGATGCGTTTTTAGTTGGCTTAGGGCAAGCGGTTGCATTAACACCGGGTATTAGCCGATCAGGTGCGACAATTATATCTGCCATTGCAGTTGGTATGAACCAAGAGACAGCTTTACGATTCTCATTCATGCTGTATATTCCGGTAAGTTTAGGTGGAGTAGTATTAGGCTATTCGGATTTCTTAGATGAGCCAAATAAAATGGACTTAGCCATTCCCTACACAGTAACGTTCCTTGCAACGTTATTTATGACATACTTTGCTATGCGTTGGTTTATGGGAATCATGAAAAATGGTAAGTTGCATTATTTCGCTTATTACTGTTTCTTAGTTGGTACTTTATTGTTAATTTTCTATTAGTTAAGTGAGGCGCGTTTCGAAAGGGCATTTCGGAACGTGCTTTTCTTTTTAGGGGCTTTAATATATTGCATATTGACAAAGCATGCAAACTTTTATTTAATTAGTTAGTCTAACTAACTAATTTCGGAGGTGAAGAAGTGACATGACATTCTTTTTACAAATACATCGTTTTCATAAACGTTATACTACACATTTAACTACTATATTGGCTCCACACGAATTATCGAATGCTAACTGGTCGCTTTTACATTATTTAATGGAACATGGTTTAACGACAACAAGTCAAATAGCAAAATACTGGGATGTGGAAAAACCAACTGTATCAGCAAATGTCAAAACGTTAACCCAGCGTGGACTAATCCAAATAAAATACGGGGAGGACAAGCGTGAAAAATATTTGAGTTTGACAGAAAGCGGAGAAGATTTGTATGGAATCATTTTTCCGGAAATTAAATTACTGCAACAGCGGTTATTAAGTACATTAACGGAAGAACAACAAAAGAAATTTCAGCAAGCCTTAAATGATATGGAACAATTATTGAAAGAAGGATTAACATGAATGAAGTAAAAGAACCTATTTGGACAAAGGATTTTATTGTTGTATCAATCATTAATTTTATGTCTATTTTAATATTCTTTCTGTTGATGGTAACAATCTCTAGCTATGCAGTCGAAACGTATCATGTATCAACAAGTATTGCAGGTCTTGTATCGAGTATCTTCATTATAGGAACATTAATGGGTCGATTAGGAGCAGGACGATTGATTGGAAATAGCGGTTCGCAAAAAATACTGTTGACTGGTTTAATTGTATTTTTTATTACGACAACCCTTTATTTATTTGAGTGGGGGGTTTCGTATTTATTGGTAATCCGTTTATTACAAGGGGTCGCAGTCGGCACAATTGGTACAGCAACAGGGACAATTGTTGCCACGATTTTACCTGCAACACGTAAGGGAGAGGGAATTGGCTACTTTAGCTTAAGTGCTGTTTTGGCAACAGCAATAGGGCCCTTTGTAGGGATGTTTATGATGAGACTTGAAAATGGCTTTGATGTAATTTTCTATACAAATACAGTATTATCACTACTTTTATTAATTGCCTCATTATTTGTTAAAGTATCAATAATTCAAAAGAATACTAATTCAGAGCATCAATCAAAAAAATTATCATTACTTGAAAAATTTATCGAACCGAAAGCATTGCCGATTTCCTTTGTTGCATTACTAATCGGTTTTGCCTATTCAGGTGTTATGTCATTTTTAACGTTTTATGCAAGGGAAATCAATTTAGTAGAAGCTTCAAGCTACTTCTTTTTAGCATATGCCTTTATCATTATATTTTCACGTCCTTACACAGGGAAATTAATGGATTTACGTGGACCAAACATTATTGTGTACCCATGTCTCGTTATTTTTGCAGTCGGTATGCTGTTATTTAGTCAAGCTTCAGCTAGCTGGATGTTACTTGTTGCTGCTGCCTTGATAGGACTTGGTTATGGGAACTTTAATTCAATTGCCCAAACAATTGCTGTTAAAGTGACTGAACCACATCGTTTTGGTTTAGCTACATCAACTTACTTTATTTTATATGATTTAGGTTTAGGTATTGGACCGTTTATTCTAGGGATGGTAGAGCCGCATACAACTTACCGTATGATATTTGCATCCATGATTCCGCTTATTTTAATCTGTATTCCACTTTATTATTTTTTAGTAGGAAGAAAAACAAAAATGGTGTAACTGACACATCCATGTCATAAATAAACTAGCAAGAGTTATGCATTTTCTAATTTGATACTTACCTATTGCATATTGAATAGAAAAGTGCTAAAATTTTGAAAATTCGAAGTGAAAGAAGAGAAACATCAATGCAGTATTCTGATAGTATTTTAAACACACCATCATCATTTATCCGAAACATTTTAAAAGTAACGGACTCAGCGGATGTCATTTCGTTCGCCGGGGGATTGCCAAATCCGATTTCATTTCCAATAGGGCAGTTGAAAGAATCCGTTAATCATGCGATTGATGAAAGTGGTGCGAAGGTTTTCCAATATTCCACGACTCAAGGGTATTTACCACTACGTCAGTATATTGCAGAAAAATATAACAAAAAGCAGCCGGATCTGGATTATACAGCTGATGATGTGCTTATTACAACTGGATCACAGCAGGCATTAGAGCTGATTTCAAAAGTACTTTTAAATAAGGGCGATGGCGTTATTATAGAAGAGCCGGGATACTTAGGGGCAATTCAGGCATTTACATTGCGCGAACCGACGTTCCACGGTGTCACTTTAGAAACGGAAGGTATAAATGTAGCGGAATTGAAAGAAGCACTGAAAAAGCCGAATATTAAAATGGTTTATACAGTACCAAATTTTCAAAATCCAACCGGTTTAACTTATACACAGGAGCGCCGTGCAGAAGTTTATGAAGCGGTGAAAAATGAAGATATCATTTTCATTGAGGACGATCCATATGGCGAGTTGCGTTTTACAGGTGAGCATTTACCATACATTGTAGCAGGTAAGATGGAAAATAGCGTCCTATTAGGTTCTTTTTCAAAAACAGTTGCACCAGGTATGCGCCTAGGCTATATGCTTACGAAAAACCATGAATTTTTAAGTCATGTTGAAACGGCAAAGCAAGCATCGGATTTGCATACGAACATTTTTGTGCAATACACGTTACATCATTATTTAACGAATAATACCTATGAGAAGCATGTTGAAAAAATAATTGCTCTCTATAAGGAACAATCAGATGCGATGTTGACCGCAATGGAAAAATATTTCCCGCCATACGTTTCCTATACAAAACCTGAAGGCGGCATGTTTATTTGGGTAACGTTGCCAGAAGGGGTAAATGCCCTTGAAAAATTCCATGAAGCAATGGATCAAAAAGTGGCCTTTGTACCGGGCAATCCATTTTACACATCGAAAAAGGAAGTAAATACGATGCGCCTTAACTATACAAACGCTACCCCAGAAATTATTGAGGAAGGCATTAAACGATTAGGGGAAATTTTGTAAATTCATACTTTGAAGCTATTGTTTGATTCATTCAAGCAATAGCTTTTTTATATAAACCATTTATAGGAAATTTGTAAAATAGTAGTATAATGTTTTATAAAATACCCATTTGAACGAGGTGTACGATATTGAAATTAACTATTGAAGTAATTGAAGAGTTTGGGGAAGTACTTTTACCTGCAGTGGAATTATGTACAGAAAAACCTTTAGTCAATATTTATACAGACGTAACAAAAATGAATCTTTTAAAGCTGCAACTATTGAAAATGCCTAAAGTTTACGTTCATGCACATGAAGAAGGGCATTACGAGCGATTAACTGTAGAGGAAACATTTCAGTTTTATTTAAAATTACATAATATGAACGATTCTGTTGAGGCCCTTATGAAGGCATTTGGCTTAGAACAATTAAAAAAAATCCGTGTAAATGAATTAACTTCTGGTGAACGCCAATTGCTTAACTTTTTAAAGGCTTATGTACAGCGGAAGGAAGCAATTGTATTAATTGAACCCTTTCAAAATTTACAACAAGTTGAACGTAAAGTTCTAATGCATTTAATTATACAACTTCAACTTGCAGGCAAAAAAATAGTATTACTATCGAATAATTTAGAGCATTTAATTAATTCGGAAGGCGAAATATTAAGGCTGGATGAAGAAGGCTTACATAAAATGGACGTTAAAGAAGAGCAACAGGAACAAGGACAAGGCCCGATTGAAACGATTCAGTTGAAAATCGAAAAGATTCCGACGAAAAAAAATGAAAAGATCATTCTATTTAATCCACCTGAAATTGACTATATTGAAAGTGTCGAAGGGGAAGTGTTTGTTTATGTAGCGGGAGAAGCATATCCATGTACATTAACATTGAGTGAACTGGAAAAACGACTGCATCATTTCGGTTTTTTCCGTTGTCACCGCTCATATATCGTCAATTTGCAAAAAGTAAGGGAAATAATCTCATGGACGCGCAATAGCTATAGTCTATCACTGCAAGGTACAGGGAAATTAGAGGTGCCTCTTTCAAGAACAAAGCTTTCGGAGCTAAAAGAAATTGTCGGAATATAAAAGATTTCCTGGGAAATAGTTTGCACCACTCATCGATTTATAACACCAAACAACCCTATAAAGCGACAATTCACCGATATTATAATGCGGTGAATGCGTCCTTCCTTTAAATTAATGGTATCAACGATTTCAAGGGAGGAAATAAAATGACAGCAATTATTGAGGTGCAAAATCTACAAATGAAGTACGGAAAAGAAGAGGCATTAAAAAATGTTTCCTTTTCCATTCGTAAAGGAGAAATTTTCGGCTTTCTTGGTCCAAGCGGCTCAGGGAAAACAACAACTATTAAAATACTGACAGCACAGTTAACACATACAGGTGGTCAAGTATCCGTTTTTGGACAACCAGCCAGTGAAATGAATAAAGGGCACAATAAATCGAAGTTTGGGATTTTGTCAGACAATAGTGGGCTATACCAACGTCTCTCTATTGAAGAAAATTTATTACTGTACAGTCAATTATACAATTTGCCTAAAAGTACAATAGAAGAAGCATTGGCATTCGTGAATTTGCAGAAGGATCGTAAAAAGAAAGTTAATCAGCTTTCCAAAGGGATGATGCAGCGTGTTGTTCTAGCCCGCACAATTATGCATAAACCGCCATTGCTGTTTCTAGATGAACCTACATCTGCACTCGATCCAGTAAATGCCCAGCATATTTATAACGGGCTTCGTAAATTAAATGAGTTAGGTACGACCATCTTTTTAACAACACACAATATGGAAGAAGCAGAATCGCTATGTAATCGTGTTGCCTTCCTACATAAAGGCGAAATTCGAGAAATTGATACACCACTTGCTCTAAAGAAAAAATATAGCGACCACTCATTTACAGTGGAACTGGAAAATGGAGAAAATCATGTTGTCTATAATGGCGAACAGGGTGCGGTGCAATTAATGGAGTGGATGAAGGCAAAGCGTGTGTCACGTATGTATTCCAATGAACCAACATTAGGCGATATTTTCGTACAAATAACAGGGAGTGATTTATAATGAACATTTCAGTAAAACGTATTCAAGCCATTTTCATGAAGGACTATAAAGAGTTTTCCCGTAATTATGTAATATCATCTGTTGTATTGATGCCGTTAGTTTTAGCACTTTTTTATGGACGAATGGGTTCTAACTCCATTGAGATGTACTTTTTGCCTCTGAATATAACACTTTCAATGGTAACTACGTATGTTCAGGCATGTCTGATTGCTGAAGAGAAAGAAAGGAATACGCTACGTGGTTTGATGATGTCACCGGCTTCAACATTTGATATATTATTTGGCAAAAGCTTACTAGTATTTTTAATGACAGCCATCATTTTAGCCGTATCTTGCTATTTAGTAGGGTTTGTACCTGAGCAAATTATAGTAATTGCACTTGCTTTAGTGCTTTCGACAGCTTTCTACTTGGCGTTAGGAACAATTTGCGGATTATTTACAAAGTCCATTATGGAAGCTTCTTTAGCTGTTCTACCAGTAATGATTATTTTTACATTCGGTCCATTGGCATTAGCTTTAGGAGAAGATCATCTATTATACAAAATTGTCGAAGTTTTACCGAGTACACAATTAATCCGATTGGCAGAGCTGTCACAGGCAAATGCAGCATTCACTGAGTTAATAGGTGCATTTAGCATTATCACTGCATGGACAGCAGGTGTTATCGCAATATCGGTAGTACTGTTTAATAAACGTACAAAAGATTTATAGTATACGGGGCTTTCTGAATTTACTTCGGGAAGCCCTTTTTGATGTTGAAATTTTAAAGCAGAAGGAAAGTGGCATGTTTAAAGGACAAACTTCTTTATTCGTTCATTATGAAACTATAAAAAAAGAAGCATACTCAGTGTGAGTATGCTTCTTGCAACTAACTATATACTTAAATCGTTAAAATTAAAGTTTAGTTACGTTAGTAGCTTGTGGGCCACGGTTACCTTCTTCAACGTCGAATTCAACTTTTTGACCTTCGTCTAAAGTTTTGAAACCTTCGCCTTGGATAGCTGAGAAGTGTACGAATACATCGTTACCGCCTTCAACTTCGATGAAACCGAAACCTTTTTCTGAGTTAAACCATTTTACTGTACCTTGTTGCATGAGAGAAAACCTCCAAAAAAATTAATTATTGAATTGCTAAATGTATAAAAAAATTCACACATTAAAAAAGGGAGCGTACACGTTCACTTTTTTAATATGTGAATTAATCGTAAACAGCTTAAGCAATTTAATTAACCTTATTATATAACAAGATTATCCAACTGTCTACTAATTTTTCTCGTAAAGGGGTGAAATTTTTGATTTTTCATACAAATGAAGGGAAAGAACGATTAAATTATATCGGAAATAATCTTATTTTACCACTTAAATTTTAAAGGAATGATTAAAATTTTGCGTATTTATTAAAAATATAGGCTTTTTTTACAATAATTTTAATTAAAAGGAAATTAATTGAAGAATTGTCTTGATATATTTTACATAATTTAAAGATTGGAATTGCTAAACATGTAGTCCCACAAACGTTGGACACAATTACGCCAAGGCTTAATTAATGTATGGTATAGTTGGGTTAAAGAGGTATGAAAGGATTGTGTACGATGGCTAAAAGTTTAGTATTGGCAGAGAAACCTTCAGTAGCACGAGATATTGCAAATGTGCTGAAGTGTCATAAAAAAGGAAATGGCTTTTTGGAAGGGGATAAATACATTGTAACTTGGGCGCTAGGCCATTTAGTGACACTGGCAGATCCCGAAAGCTATGATGAAAAATATAAGCAATGGAAGCTAGAAGATTTACCGATGCTTCCGGAACGTTTGAAATTAACGACTATTAAACAGACGAGTAAGCAATATAATGCAGTGAAATCACAGCTGACACGTAGTGATGTCAATGAAATCATTATCGCAACAGATGCGGGACGTGAAGGAGAGCTTGTCGCACGTTGGATTATAGACCGTGCAAAAGTGAATAAGCCGATTAAACGTCTTTGGATTTCTTCTGTTACTGATAAAGCAATTAAAGAAGGCTTTGCGAATTTAAAGCCAGGCAAAGCGTATGAAAATTTATATCATGCAGCAGTTGCCCGAAGTGAGGCCGACTGGTATATTGGGCTGAATGCGAGTCGTGCATTATCGACGAAATTTAATGCACAATTAAACACAGGACGCGTACAAACTCCCGTGGTCGCAATGGTAGCGGCACGTGAGGATGAAATAAAGCACTTTAAAGCTCAAACATACTACGGTATCGAGGCACAAACGAAGGAATTAAAATTAACGTGGCAAGATGCTACTGGAAATTCACGCAGCTTTAATAAGGAAAAGATTGATTCGATAGTTAATGAACTGGACAAGCAGGATGCAAAAGTAATCGATGTGGAACGAAAGCCGAAAAAAACATTTTCTCCCGGGCTTTATGATTTAACAGAATTACAGCGTGATGCGAATAAACTATTTGGCTATTCCGCAAAAGAAACGCTAAATATTATGCAAAAGTTGTATGAATCACATAAAGTGCTAACATATCCACGTACAGATTCTCGCTATCTATCTTCTGATATTGTAGGTACTTTATCAGAGCGTCTAAAAGCATGTATCGTAGGTGAATATCGTACATTGGCAAATAAAGTATTAACGAAACCAATTAAAGCAAATAAATCTTTTGTAGATGACAGCAAAGTTTCAGATCATCACGCCATCATTCCAACTGAAGAATACGTTAATTTTGCGAATTTTACGGATAAAGAGCGTAAAATTTATGATTTAGTCGTTAAGCGTTTTCTGGCTGTTCTTTTCCCGGCACATGAATATGAGCAATTGACAGTGCAGGCCCTTATCGGTAAGGAGAAGTTTATTGCGCGCGGTAAAACGGTGCTATCTGCTGGATGGAAAGAAGTTTACTCAAATCGATTTGACGATGAAGATTCAAATGAAGACGTGAAGGAGCAATTGTTACCACGTCTCGAAAAAGGACAAGTACTGCAGGTTAATTTACTAGCTCAAACTTCCGGGCAAACGAAACCACCAGCCCGTTTCACAGAGGCTACAATACTAACAGCGATGGAAAATCCGTCAAAATATATGAATACACAAAATAAAAAGCTTGCCGATACATTAAAATCAACAGGTGGGTTAGGTACTGTTGCAACTCGTGCTGATATTATTGATAAATTATTTAATTCCTTCCTTATTGAAAAGCGTGGGAAAGATATTCACATTACGTCAAAAGGCCGCCAGTTATTGGACTTAGTGCCAAACGAGTTGAAATCTCCTGAAACGACAGCTGAGTGGGAGCAAAAGCTTGAACAAATTGCTAACGGTAAGTTGAAAAAAGATATATTCATTAATGAAATGAAACAACATACAAAAGCGATCGTTTCGGACATAAAAAAGAGCGACAAAAAATTCAAGCACGATAATATTTCAACAAAATCCTGTCCGGACTGCGGGAAACCGATGCTAGAAGTGAACGGGAAGAAAGGCAAAATGCTCGTATGCCAGGACCGTGAATGCGGTCACCGTAAAAATGTCTCCCGCGTAACGAATGCCCGTTGTCCTCAATGTAAGAAAAAGCTTGAATTGCATGGACAAGGCGATGGCCAAATTTTCGTATGTAAATGCGGATATCGTGAAAAATTGTCTGCCTTTGAAGCGCGCCGAAAAAAAGAAGGCGGCGGCAAAGTGGACAAACGCAGTGTCCAAAAGTATTTAAAAGCGCAAGAAAAAGAAGCAGAGCCGATTAATAATGCATTTGCGGACTTATTAAAAGGTATGAAATTTGACGATTAATCATCTTTTTAACTAATTATTTTAAATAACTAAACGCAAGAACATGAAGTCAGTGGAAGTGACAATGTTCTTGCGTTTTTTTTATTTAAAGAATTTGAAATTAAAAATTAGAAAGACACTTTTTGGGAGGGGCTTTCCACACGAATAGGGTTTTTATCTGTAGCATACATTAGCAGTTGAGAAAGGGTATTTTTTGCAGAACAGTAGGGAATAATAAGAGAATGAAGAACAGGGGAATTCTGTTTTTTTATTTCCGTCGAGTGTAGGTTGTATATCTGATTTAATCGTAGTATTTACGAGGTGTGAATTATGTTAAATAAGAAGCTAATTATCGGGACTTTATTTGTTACACTACTTCTATTATTGGGCATCTTCTTAGGGAAGGAAAGATTTTCGAAGCAAGAAGTTGATGAGGATTCAAAACTTTCTATAAAGGAGACTTCAGAAATGGAAGATTTACCGTTGAAGGGATCTGAAAGAAATGAAGAGAGACCGCAATTAAAATACAGTAGTGATGAATTTCAGGCTGGTATGAATATACTGATTTATGGTCATCCAGATATGGCTGAGACTAGAAATGTATTTAATCGTTTAAGAAACTTGGGGATTAACAGTGTGGCAATAAATTTCCCTTTTTATCAATCAGATTCGCAAGCAAATGAGGTAACTGTAAGTCAGGCTTATACACCGACGATTCAAGAACTTCGAAAAATCATAGAATTTGCACATGCGTCTGAGCTCAGTGTCATGATTAGACCCATCATGGATGAACAAGTTTTTCTATCCTCAAATATGTGGAGAGGGCAGATAAAACCGACAGACCCGGATTCTTGGTTTGACAGCTATCAAGCATTAATACTCACATACGCTACTTTGGCTGAGACGACTAATGCAAAATCATTAAATATTGGGACGGAACTGAACTCAATGCAAAATAAATATCAGGATAGATGGACAGAACTTATTGAAAGTGTACGTGGGGTTTACAAGGGAGAGCTATTGTATTCCTTTAACTATGATACAGTTTCAGAAATTCCTTCTCTTGAGTTTGTTAAATTACTTGATCAGGTTGGGGTTGATGCATATTTCCCGTTAGATTTACCAAATGGAGCTACGACAAATATGCTGGAGGAAGAATGGAAGAACCAAATCAATCAGTTGGAAGAAGTGTTGTGGCAACAATCCATTATCGTAACTGAAGTTGGAATCCACCCTATTGACGGTGCATATCGTACCCCTTACTCATGGAGTTTCCCTGATGGTACTTTTGACCCTAAGGCACAAGTTAATTATTATGAAGCAACATACAATACTTGGAAGCCGAAAGCGGAAGGGATTTATTGGTGGGCTATTACACTTGGCCAGGATCCCAATGAAATTAGCTTCTCTCCTTTAGGATTACCAACAGAAGAAGTGATTAAGAAGCACTTTCTTCAAAATTACTAATGATAAATAAAAGAAAATAGATATGCTGTCACTATAGTTCCATAGGGCCGGTCGCTGTTCGGTCATTATATACTCTTAATAACTTAATGATAAAAGGTTGAAACCACGTTGAATGTGGTTATCAGCCTTTTTTTTTCTCTTTAAAAACATTTATAATTTATTTTCACTTTTTCGGTATAGTTCTATAGAAGCAAGAATAATGTAATTTTATCATGTTGATAAACCCATCGGTGTATTTTTTGAGAAGGAGTATATTTTATAAAGGAAGATGCCAAATTTTAAATGATTTTGTTCATTACTGATAAATGACTGTTAAAGGGACAGTGTAAAGGAGTATGTAAATGCAGGTAAGGACTATGGGTCGACAAAAGATATTGATTTTCATTATTTGTATCACTCTCTGTACTATATTACCAAATGTTTCAGTGGAAGCTGCCAAGGAGGCTAAAGAGCCGGAAGTACTAGTTATATATACAACAATGGACGGAAAAATGAATGAGGAGCAGCGCTATTTAGATTTATTAATCGGTCACTTCACATCCAATATTCGATTTATAAGCAGTGACGATGTAGAGAAAAGCGATTTATCTTCAGCGACACATCTATTTTATTTTGGTCAATACTCAACGCAGCTACCAGTCAAATTTAATACATTATTTGATGAATATGAAGGTACGATTGTAGCAATTGGTTATAACTCAGAAAAGATAGGAAATCAATTTTCGTTTATTGATCCAAAACATGAGGTTACCATCGATCAAATTTCTATGAAGAGTTCAGATAAATTATTGGATATTACTAAAATGTATATTGTCGAAATTAAAGTTTACGAAGGCTCTGAGATTCTGATTAATGGACGTATGAAGGAAGGGGATGTGCACTATCCGGTAATGGTAAAGGGAAATGGAAATTACTATTATGCATTTGACACCGTTGATTCGAGTCAAGCCACACTATTTGCTGAAGCTCTCCACGATGTGTTCAAAATTGAACATGAGGAAATATCCCCTGGTTATATCCGATTAGAAGATGTCCACCCCTTAGTGAACCCTAAACCACTTCAAGAAATAGCTAGCATGTTAAAGGAAAAGGATATACCCTATATGGTTGCTGTAATACCGATTTACACAAACCAGATTACGGGAAAGAGAAGTACCTTTGCTGATTCGCCGGAATTGCTGAAAGTTCTAAAACAGATACAGAAGGATGGGGGAAGTATTGTACTCCATGGATATACACATCAATTTAGAGCTTCTGAGACAGGCGAGGGATTTGAGTTTTGGGATGTAGAGAACAACTCGCCGATATATTTCCCCGAAAATCAGGAATATACATTAAAAGAAGAAAAGGATTTTTCTTCAAAAGAAGATTATTTGAATTACATTAATAATTTAAAAGCATATGAAAGAGAGTATATAGAAACAAAAATAAATCAAGGAATCGATGAGTTAGCTAAATATGGTTTATATCCATTGGCTTTTGAAGCTCCGCATTATACTATGTCCCAATATGGTTACGAAATATTATCTGAGTATTTCTCTACTTATGTAGGTCAGGTACAGCTCAGTGATAAAGATTGGGAAATAATGGACACCTCTCCATATATCACTTCCCCTACATTTTTGCATGGAATGAAGCTACTTCCTGAAACAATGGGATATATTAAGCCAGGTGTAGAGCAAGCTGTTCAAAAAATGATGGATAATACAGGAAGAATTAGATTATCTCGAGACGGGATATTAGCTGCCTTTTATCATCCTTATCTAGGGGCAGAAGGGTTTAAGGAATTACTGGATGAGCTAGATAAATTACCGAATGTTTCCTGGATCGATCTAAAAGAAATGGATGTATGGGTAAAGGGCAAAAATGTTTCTATTCATACTGTGAATGGTGAAATCATTAAAGATTTTAACCGTTTAAAAATTGTCTCTTCTTCTATGGAAGCACCCCTTTATTATCTAAGCCAATTTGTTCGTTTTGCAGCTTGGATAATGGTTGTTATAGGAGGTGCTGCAGTTTGTATGTTTATTGTTTTTACCTTCCGCTTAATAATGAGAAATAAACAGATAGAAGGGTGACCGTAATAGCAAATTTATTCATCTATATTTCTATTTTTTTGATTTGGACTATGCTATTTTACCATGCCTTCCTAATGTTAGGGGGGTATTTCCACTCACTAAAATATAAAGACTTTAAGAGGAGATTTAACATTCCACTGGAAGAATATCCAAAGGTAAGTATTCTCATACCTGCTCATAATGAAGAGATAGTCATTGAAGATACGATTCAATCAATGATTAGGCTCGATTATCCAAAAGAAAAACTCGAAGTGTTTATTATTAACGATAATTCGAGTGACCAAACTGGTGCCATTATTGACAGGTATGCAAAGGAATATTCTTATATCCACGCCGTCCATACGAAGCCTCCGCATGCAGGAAAAGGGAAATCAGGCGCATTAAATCAAGGGCTCAAACATTCTAGTGGAGAAATTATCGTTGTATATGATGCCGACAATACTCCTGAACCAGCGGCTATACGTAATTTGGCGTTGGGATTATTGAAAGATAAAGAAGCAGGGGCTATGGTAGGTAAATTTCGTGTAGTAAATGCAAATAAAAATTTATTAACACGACTAATAAACATCGAAACTTTAACGTTTCAATGGCTAGCTCAAGCTGGACGCTGGTTTTGGTTCAGAATGACAACGATTCCTGGAACGAACTTTGCGATCCGTAGGTCCATTTTGGAGGAGCTTGGAGGGTGGGATGAAAAAGCTTTATCGGAAGATACGGAATTAAGCATCAGGGTCTATAATCTGGGTTTTTATATCCGTTTTTTCCCGGAAGCTGTTACTTGGGAACAGGAACCAGAAAATATTCGCGTATGGTGGCGCCAAAGAACAAGATGGGCCAGAGGAAACATATATGTTATTTTAAAATATCTATTCCAAATTCATAAATTAAAAAATAAAAAAATAGTTATCGATATAGCATATTTCTTATTTACGTATTTTCTTTTTTTTGGCGGAGCTATGATTTCTCACATTATATTTGTCGTTAATTTGGTACATGATTTGAAGTTATCAATTGGAATTGTTTCCTATGCATTACTGATTATCGGATTTCTTCTTTTTGTGACGGAAGTTTGTTTGGCTTTAAGTATGGAGAAGAAACAGCTTACCACCAAAAACTTTCTTATTGTGTTATTAATGTATTTTACTTATTCGCAATTATGGATCCTTCTAGTAGTGCAGGCCGTTTTCCTCGAAGCAAAGAGGGTGTTATTAAAACAAGAAGTCAAATGGTATAAAACACAGCGTTTTATACAACCTGAACAAAAAAGGGATTCAGTGTAATTACGAAATGGAGAGCTAAAAGAGTAATTTATATCATTTCCCCTAACTATCCTCTAAATAAATAGGTTACCTCTAGTATTTTATACATCATTATTCTACAGTAATATTCATATTGGAATTTGGCGATTATAATTTACACATTAGTGTTACAGATAGAATTAAGTTAATTGAAATCCGCACTTTTATTTATTGGTTAGTATCGTATCATTAATAAGTGAATTTTTCTTATGTCAGTAATTTTTAGCCAACATGCCTTTAAATTGATAAATGATAAGTAGAGATAAAAACCGCTATTTTGCAATAAATGCAAAATAGCGGTTTTGGTTTTTATTTCTGCGCTTTTACCGGTTTGAAAATAGATAGAATGAAAATTAACAAACCTGTAATCCCAATTCCTAAAATAGTATTGAAGGAAGCACCTGTGTAAAAGCCGCTGCCGAAGTAGAAGATTTCGCGCAATCCTTCAGAAGCAAAGCGAATCGGTACCCAAGGGCGAATGAAGTTTACAAAGAAGCTTGGAAGCATTTCCTGTGGTGTCATTAGTACACCCATACCTAGAAGCATGACTACCATGAATAATGTAATAGCAGGTTTCCCGATCCATGCAGTAATTGCAGTTACTAATAAGAAGAAACAGAATGCTGCAAATGATACAAAGAAAGCAACTAGGAAGTAGCCAGGCATATTAATACCAGCGATGTAAGCCAATGTGGCTACAGTAAACCCTGAGAAGAGGGCAATAATAACACCGAATAATACTTGTTCACCCATTAATCGTACTACTTGTTTACGAGTTAAATTATCTCTTTTCAAAATGATGGATGTGGATAAAAATAATACGAAACCACCAATTAGCGCCCCTACCCAAGCAGGTACTGCCAATAAAGTTGGTGCACTGCCATTAGCTGTAGCTGAAGTAATTGGGTTAAATATCTGTTCATTCGCTACAATCGGATGCACTAGCACAGCAGCTTTTTCAGCATCAATTTGCTGGTCACCCATTTGTGCTATAAAATTTGCTGAGTATTGATTGCTTAACTGTGTAATTAAACCATTTAATGCTGTTTTAGCGACGTTGGCACCTGTCATGTTAAAGCCTTGGTTAAGATAAATTTCCAATGTCGCGGCACTATTATTAGCCAATGTATTTTGCACGTCAACGTTATAGCCTTCAGGAATAACTAATGCTGCATAATATTGTTTTTCATTAAATAATGCTTCAATATCCTCCAGTTTTTCATCTGTAAAAGCAAGCATTGGTTCTGCGCCATCAACACCTTGACTCATTTGCGCTACAGCTGCTTTCACAGACTCTACATGTTCACCTTCATCATTTACAATTAGTGCAACCGGCAGATTTTTTACTTGTGGATCTCCTTGTGCGAATAAGTTTACCGAAAATAGAGCAATTATTAATATAACGGCAATGGGAGCGGCCCAGGCTAATTTTTCTTTAAATAATTTCAATGGAAATCTTCCTTTCTCAATTTTGAACATGTTGTTTAGTGGTACCTGTTTATTTTATAATCGAGAAAAGTGCAAAGCAATCAACAAAATGAACAGATTGTTCAATTTTGTATGGAGGGGTGTTTTTTTGAGTATCTATAAAGAAAAAAATCGAAAAACAAAAGAGCTTATTCAAACGTCATTTATAAAAATTTTAGAGAATAAAACTTTTGAATCTATTACCGTAGGCGATATTGCAAAACAAGCACAAATTAATCGCGGAACATTTTATTTACACTTTATAGATAAATTTGATTTATTGGATCAAATAGAACAGCAGTTATTTGCGGATCTAGGTAATCGTATTGATGAATTGCAATCGAACTATTCATCTACACATACGTTTGAAAAAGAGCAGGAGCAATTAGCGGCTACTTTATTCAGTGCTATTAAAATACAATCCCCTTTACTTAAAATTTTTCTAAGTGATCATGGTAGAGCGGGTTTTCACCTTCGATTCAGGGCGGCATTTTCAGAAAAGGTACGTCTCAATTTAGAGAAAAACGAAAGTTTCAAAGCTACGTTAGAGGTCCCAATGGAATATTTTTTATCGTTTATCACATCTGCCTTTTTAGGATTAATCGAACAATGGGTTCAAAATGATTTAGATAAAACACCTCAAGAAATGACGACATTATATATTAATATTATTTCCTTTATTCAACAGACAAATACTAAAAAAGTGTGACATTGACTAAAAAACAATCAGGTAAAGAATTCTAAACCAACTACACTTATTTTAAGTATAAAATTAGATTTAATTTTGTTATAATTTTACAAATAATAGAGAGAGGGGTGGATTTTTATACTATTTATGTTAATTGTAAAAGCTTCAAGTAATTCGGAAAAAGGGAATCTTCCGAGCTCAGAGCTTATGGAAGCGATGGACAAGTACAACGAGGAATTAGTGCAGGCGGGTGTAAGAGTAATGGCGAAAGGACTTCATCCGAGTTCAAATGGTCTGCGCATTTCATTTCCCGTTCCAGGGGAAATGCCGGTTGTTATGGAAGGTCCTTTTACTGAAACGAATGAACTGGTTGCTGGGTTTATATTGATTGAGGTGAAGTCGAAGGAAGAAGCGATCGAGTGGGCAATGCGGATGCCCGACCCGCAAGGACATGGAGAAGGGCAGATTGAATTGCGTCAAGTATTTTAGGAGAAAGGGGGAAGTTTTGGTTTCAAGGTATAACCAAATATTTAGCTCGAAAAGTTACTAAAAGTTCCCCAATACTCCTGTTTATATAGTGGTGGATAAGAGGATATAAAGTTTACCATTATTACTGCATAATCCAACACTGGGTATATGCCGAATAAAAATCGATCCCCATAACGGATTGCTGTCAATGCAAGCGGTAATTCCCGCCTGAAAATGCCGTTTCGGCGTATTGCTGCTTCTACATCATGCTCTTTTTGATCTATATAAATATATACATTGTAGATTAGGGAATTACCATTCATTATCCACTGTCCTAATACTTCATCTCTCAACTCCTTATTAACTTTGTCCCAGGCAAACTGTGTCCCAATGGTCAAAAATAATTGTCCCGTAAAATCGGAGTGCGTTAATGTGTGATGCCTTGGAATAATTGGCTCTTGAGCTGTTACACCATTTCTATATTCAACAGTAAGCCTTTCAGGTTCAAATTTACTCATGTCACTACTCCCATCATCTTTTTTTATCAATATGCGACCTAATTGTTTATGGTGACGAAGCACTGCACTTTAAGTAAGAGGGGATAACAAAAGCACTTACATAATATTGCCCTCGGGATACGTTATTGTAAAAAAATAAAGTATTAATGTCTAAGTTACAAAAAATCACGAACATATATTAGATTAGAGTTCGTAATAGTAGGGAGGTGAATAATGTGGTATTTTTTAGACAGGACCCTAGAATGGGATATCCACCACCAGCTGGCCAACAATTCGGCCCTCCTCAAATGGGTAGACAACGTATGGGTTACCCTGGACCAAATGAATTTGCAAGACCTAGGGATTCCTTTTACTCTCCGTATCCAATTGATCCAAGGCAAGGCCAGCAACAGTTTAATCCTAATTCCCAGGCACCTGGCTCACGATTTGGAGGGCTAACAGATAATTTAAATACAATGATGGGTCACGTTGGAACTATTACAAATGGAGTAAATACGATGAGGCAGGTTGGTGCAATGCTTAACCTTTTCAGATTTTAAATAAATCCAATTTAGCATATCAATAGATCCTTATTGATACGCTTTTTTTAATATGTAAAAAAACCCAAAAGATAAGCTCTTTTGAGTTTCGGTTTCCTTTAGTTAAAGTTAAATATTGTATAAAGCACCGTCTATTGTAAATGAAGAAGAACTTACATAAGAAGCCTCATCGGAAAGCAAAAAGACAATGACATTTGCTACCTCTTCTGGCTCACCGTAGCGCTTCATCGGTACGGCATCATTGTATGCAGCTTGAGCGGCCTCCGCTGCGCCTGGGGCAACATTTGCTTCGATTTTACGCATCATTTGTGTATTGATGACACCCGGATTCACGGTATTTACACGAACATTGAATGCCGCTGCCTCTAGAGCCGCCACCTTATTAAGCCCCATTACGGCATGTTTAGAGGAATTGTATAGTGCCATACTTGGGGAACCAATTAAGCCTGCTACAGATGATGTATTTACTATAGAACCGTATTTTTGCCCTTTCATTACGGGCAATACATATTTTAAACCGAAAAGAACACCCTTTACATTAATGCTATAAACGAAATCAAACTCTTTTTCTGTAATGTCCTCAAGAGGCTTTGCTGGACCCTCTACACCTGCATTATTTACAAAACCATCGATGCGTCCAAATTTCGAAATAGTTTGGTCCACATAGTTCTTCACATCGTCCTCTTTGGATACATCGGCTTTTACGATTAAGCTGTTATCTACAGTAAGAGAAAGCTCTGTTTGAACTGCTTTGATTGCATCTTCATTTAAATCAACTAACACAACTTTTGCCTGTAGCCCAATTAATTTTCTTACAACCTCTTTCCCGATACCGCCTGCTGCCCCTGTTACGATCACTACTTTATTATCCAAACTCATTTTCCATCTCCTTAATTTGAAGTAAAAATAGCCTGCCAAATAGTTTAACCGCTTTTACAAAATGTAGACCTTAAAAATTTAGGTGCAATATTTATAAATGTAATTATTGACAGTTAAATTCAAAGTGTGGTAAATTTATCTCGAAATAAAGATATTTTAATTAGAGATAAAATTTCACGGGAAGAGGTAAAAAATATGAACTTTGAAGAATTAGTAAAATCTCGCCACTCCGCAATGAATTTTCTTGAAAATGAACAGATGACTGAAGAAGACTTTAGAAAAATATTTGAACTTACTAAAACAGCACCGAGTGCGTATAATTTACAATTTACAAATTACTTAGTCATTACGGATAAGGAGAAGAAAGAGAAGGTTAGGGAGCTAAGCTACAACCAATATAAAATTCATACAGCAAGCGGCGTTGTCATTGTAATGGGCAATAAAAATAGTATTGAAAGACCGGATGTTGAGAAAATTTATAGCCCATTAAAAATGCTGAAAATGATGGATGAAGTGGACTATGAAACAACAATTAGTACCATCAAAAACTATAGTGATGGTTTAAAGGGGAAACAAGGTGCACTGGATTTGGAATTGTCATTAAATGCGGGTCTTCACGCCATGTTATTTATGCTAAGCGCAAAACATTATGGCTTTGATACATGTCCAATGCATGTACATAATGTGGATGAATTAAGGAAAGTATTCAATATTCCAAATCATTTGGAGCCGATCATGATGATTACGATTGGAAAAAGTGTAGATAAAGTACGCGCCCGCGGATATCGTAAACCTGTTGGAGAATTTGTGAATTTCAACGGTTACTAAATAAGAATGTGTTAAAAGCCGAATTGACTTTTAACACATTCTTATTTTATTAAAAAGGATAGGGATAATGCTAGGGAATGTTTTTTCCTCTAGGTATTGGGTACTTTTATATAAATATCAATTTATAGGTAAATGGAAGAGGTGGGCTTTAGTATGAAAGTTCTGAATGTGGATATTGTGTGAATATTCTCTATTTATTTCTTAACTATATTGGTATATTTAAATAAATTTTATTCGGGAAACTACAAGAGAGGTGAAAACAGGTGAAAATTTCTAGCATTGTCCAAGGATCCAACCTCGCATTAGAAGATAGAAAACGATCACTACAGCGCAAAGAGGCAAGTGAAATTTATAAGAAGCATGCAAAATATACAGATACAAGTAAAAATCCACTGCTTGAAGCACTTGAACATTTACTTTCTGGTAAAACGGAAAAAGAATTGCACGACACGGATGTAGCAGCACGCACAAGTTCGCACCTACCAGTCGGGGAAAGCAAAAATCAACCTAAGGAATTCAATCCTTTGGAGAACGTAGATGTATCTTTTGTTATGCCTAAGAAATTCCAAAAGGATTTGGCACGTAATCCAGACGAGCAAACGTTAAATGACCTGGATAAGCTGTTATTTCAGCGTTCATTCAATACCGCTACACAAAAGTATAATTCGCATATTGCGATGGTAAATAACGGTTATCGTTCAATAGATGAACCGATTTTCTCCCAAATTGCATAACAACAAGCTCTCTTTAGTGGAACTACTAGAGGGGGTTTTTATTTTTAATTTGTGAAAGCCCCTTAATAGTGCATTCAATGATATACTATTTTCAAAGTTTGCTTCTTTTTTATTATGTTTAAATGCTCTCATAAAAAGAAGTTAAGCCGCCTAAAAATAAATAACTGCTGACCGGGCAGCATCCGGCGATTTTAAAGCCGGATCCAGACGCAATTATGCCGAGATGTATAAGATAAAAAGGAGTGTTTTCGTTGGCGAAGAAACAGGCCAAAACAAATGCAATTCGTTTAATTGAGCAGCAAAAAATTGCACACGAGATTTTTGAATATACAACAGAAAATGGGGGAGCGGTTGATGGCATCACTGTGGCAAGTAAAATTGGTCAGCCTGTGGAAATGGTATATAAAACATTAATTGCCACTGCCGGTAAGGGGAAATACTTCGTTTTCGTCATCCCAGTCGACGCTGAACTCAATTTAAAAGCAGCTGCAAAAGTAGTAGGGGAAAAGAAAGTTGAAATGATTCCAGTGAAAGAGTTGCTTGGCTTAACAGGATATGTGCGCGGAGGCTGTTCGCCAATTGGTATGAAAAAGCCGTTTCCAACATTTATCGACCAAGCCGCTGCAGCACTTGATTATATCATTGTGAGTGCAGGCAAAATAGGGATGCAAATTAAGCTTGCACCGACAGATTTAGTAAAGGCAACAAACGGTCATTATGCAGTGATTGCCGTGAAATAGAAAGAAGGATTGTTGTGTCGAAGAAATTTAAATGGCAATGGGGAAGTTTTTTTATAGGGCAAATTATTATGGCTCTGGGTATAACGATGACGATTAAAGGTAATGTGATCGGGACAGGTCCATGGGATGTTTTTCATATAGGCATGTATAAGCAGGTTGGACTAACGATTGGTTCGTGGTCTATTTTGACAGGGCTTTTTATTATTATCGCGACATCTCTTTATTTAAAGCGGATTCCGAAGCGGGCGACAATTTTAAATATGCTGTTGATTGGTTCGTTTATTGATTTTTTCAACTGGCTATTACCTGTGGCAAATATATTTTTGTTTGAGTTCGCCTATTTTACGGCAGGATTTTTTATCATGAGTATTGGTTGTGCACTTTATATTGCACCAAATTTAGGTGAAGGGCCTCGTGATACGATTATGATGATCATTGCGAGTAAAGGCTATTCTGTCAAAACAGGACGTATGATTATGGAAGTATTTGCAACAAGTGCAGGCTGGTTACTTGGTGGACCTGTTGGTGTAGGGACGGTTATTTTAGCGCTCGGCACCGGCTATGTCATTCAGCCATCGCTCTTTTTCTTTAGAAGAAAGCTTGAGGAAATAATAGGAGAGCCACTTACATAAAAAAATTTCCCTATATGCTAAAATAAAGTGGAGATAGAAATCGAAAGGATGAACGCGCATGTCAAACGTATTAAATACCTTTTTAGATGAAAATTTATTGGCATTACAAGCACAAGGTTTATACAATGAAATCGATCCGGTAGAAGGTGCAAACGGCCCGATTATTCAAGTAGCAGGCAAACAGTTGATTAACTTATCATCAAACAACTATTTAGGCTTGGCAACAAATGATGAGCTGAAGAAGATTGCACAAGATACAATAGCTACTTACGGTGTCGGTGCTGGTGCTGTTCGTACAATTAATGGCACACTTGATTTACACGTAAAACTTGAAGAAACATTAGCGAAATTTAAAGGTACAGAAGCAGCAATTAGCTATCAATCAGGCTTCAATTGTAATATGGCGGCAATTTCCGCTGTAATGGATAAAAATGATGCGATTTTATCGGATGCATTAAACCATGCTTCGATAATTGATGGCTGCCGTTTATCAAAGGCAAAAATTATTCCGTTTGCCCATGCAGATATGGATGATTTACGCGCAAAGGCAAAAGATGCAAAGGAATCAGGTCTTTACAATAAAGTAATGGTCATTACAGATGGTGTATTCTCGATGGATGGCGATATTGCAAAGCTTCCTGAAATCGTAGAAATCGCAAAAGAGTTTGACCTAATTACGTATGTAGATGATGCACACGGTTCAGGCGTTACAGGTAAAGGTGCAGGAACAGTGAAGCATTTCGGTCTGCAAAACGAAATTGACTTCCAAATCGGTACATTATCAAAGGCAATTGGTGTTGTTGGCGGTTATGTAGCAGGGAAGAAAAACTTGATTGATTGGCTAAAGGTCCGTTCTCGTCCATTTTTATTCTCTACCGCTTTACCACCAGGGGATGTAGCTGCAATTACACGCGCAGTGGAAATGATTATGGAATCTACAGAGCTGCATGACAAGCTTTGGGAAAACGGTCAATATTTAAAAGACGGCTTAGCAAAACTAGGCTTTAATATTGGAGAATCCGAAACACCGATTACACCATGTATTATTGGTGAAGAAAAGCTGACGCAGCAGTTTTCAAAGCGTTTGCTTGAGGAAGGCGTTTACGCAAAAGCAATCGTGTTCCCAACAGTCCAAAAAGGAACAGGTCGTGTACGCAATATGCCAACAGCAGCACATACGAAAGAAATGCTGGATGAAGCATTGGCGATTTACGAGAAAGTTGGCCGTGAGTTAGAAGTGATTAAGTAAAATAAAAGCCCGGCACTATTTACACATAGTGCCGGGCTTTTTGTGGAAATGGCGAATACCCAGAAGAAAGTGTCTATTAAGTAAGGGGTGGCGATTATCCGAGTGAAGTTGGCGAATAAGCTTATCTAAATGGCGATTATCGTTAATTAAGTGGATAATACAATTTTCATTTGGCGAATAAATTTCCCGCTTCTTCTTTGTAATTCAATTTTGACATTTTTAAATGACCAAGCTTGGTTATTTTGACAGCATTTCTGTAAAGAGCTCAAGCTTCGCAATACGTTGGATGGCTTCGCGCAACCGCTCTTCATCCACGAGTAGCCCGACACGAATATAACCTTCACCATACTCACCAAATCCATTTCCCGCAGCAACAGCAATATCTGCTTTTTCCAGTAAAAGGTCGGCAAATTGCTCGCTCGTATACGGTGCAGGGACTGGAAGCCAGGCAAAAAACGAGCCTTTAGGTGCAGTAATATGCCAGCCGATTTTTTGAGTTTCTTCCAAAAGGACATTTCGTCGTCGTTCATATAAATCCCGCAGTTCTTCCACGCAAGTTTGTTCTTCATTCAGTGCCAGGGCTGCGGCATGCTGAATTGCAGGGAACTGACTGCAAAAGAGATGGTCTTGAATAATATTAATTGCTTCTACTATTTGCGCATTTCCTACAGCAAATCCAATACGCCACCCCGCCATATTATAGGACTTCGACAAAGTATAAAGCTCAATGCCAACCTCCTTCGCACCAGGAGCCTGCAAAAAGCTTGGCGGACGCTCTCCATCAAAACCAATGGCACCATATGCAAAGTCATGTGCAACAGCGATACGGTTTTCCTTCGCCATCTGAACGGTTTGCTCGAAAAATTCTTTTGTGGCGATACCGCCAGTAGGGTTGTTCGGATAATTTAAATACATAAGCTTGGCGCGCTGCTTTACTTCATCTGCCAGGGCACTATAGTCCGGCAAAAACTGATGTTCTGTTTTTAGTGGCATTGTATCGAATTTAACATCTGCAAGTGCTACTCCCGACAAATAATCAGGATAACCTGGGTCTGGAAGAAGCATATAGTCTCCAGGGTTTAATAGCGCAAGCGGAAGTTCGACTAAACCTACCTTTGTCCCACCAAGTATCGCAACCTCTGTATGCGGATCAATATCCACATTATATTCACGTTTATAAAAGTCGGCTGCTGCCTGTTTTAATTCCGCAATGCCGCGAAACGGGGAATATTTATGTGTTTGCGGATCAGTTGCCGCCATCTGCAATGCTTCAACAATATGTGCCGGTGTTGGCTGATCTGGATTTCCTTGACCTAAATTAATGACATCGCGACCTTCTGCCATTGCTGCATTCACCTTATTCACAAGCGCTGCAAAAAATTGTGGAGGAAGCTGCTGTAGTTTTTTTGAGAATTCCATTATTCATCACCCTTTAAAAATATTAAAATTAATCTTAGTACTTTTCTAGGTTTAAGTAAAGCGAAGATTTTGATAACTCAAAGTAGAATGTTACAATAGAAGGCAAGTATGTGAAAACGATATTGTAGGAAAATTATTTAAAGGCGGTGTCTATTTATGAAAATCGGCTGTATTCAATTAAATGTAGGTTTTGGAAAAGTAGATGAAAACTATGAGCGTGCGGAAAAGTTCATTCGTGAAGCGGCAGCAGGTGGTGCAGAAATCATCGTATTACCGGAAATGTGGAATACTGGTTATGCACTTGAAAAATTAGATGAGCTTTCTGATGTTAACGGAGAGCGTACAAAAGTATTTTTAAGCGGGCTAGCAAAGGAATTGGCGATACATATTGTCGGTGGTTCCGTATCGGTAAAACGTGACGACAAGTTTTATAATACAATGTACACATATAATCGTGATGGGGAATTGGTCGGCGAGTATAGTAAAGTACATTTATTCCGTTTAATGGATGAGCATTTGTATTTGGAGTCAGGTAATGAGATGAACCGCTTTGCATTAGGGGAGCTGGAAGCTGGTGGTGTCATTTGTTATGATATTCGTTTCCCGGAATGGTTACGCACTCATGCATTGGATGGTGCAAAGGTATTATTTGTCCCCGCACAATGGCCAACGCCACGTATCGATCATTGGAAAATTTTATTGCAGGCCCGTGCCATTGAAAATCAGTGCTTCGTCGTGGCGGTAAATCGCATTGCACGCAAAGTGGAAAATTTCAACGGGCAATCGATGATTATCGGTCCATGGGGAGAGGTTCTTTGGACAGGTGCAGAAGATGAGGAGCTGGCGATTATTGATGTTGATTTTTCGAATGTCGAGGAAGTGCGCGGACGAATCCCGGTTTACGAGGATCGCCGTCCGGGTCTTTATGAGAAAGTGATAAAAGAATAAATTTTTGAAGCGTACCTGGTAGATATGGGTACGCTTTTTTATATTTCAAAATAGAGAGTGGAGATTAAGTTGTATTAAGTGGCGAATAAAAAATCAAGCTGTCTATAAAAGTGAAAGTGACGATTATCCGTGCTTAAGTGACGAATATGTAAAACCGATTGACGATTAAGTTTTTGAAGTTGACGATTAAGTCACTACAGTTGACGAATAAGAATAAAGAAGAGGCGAATAAAATTTCCCCGCCCTTAAAAAGACTATAATATCCAATAGATTGTCTAAAAAGAGCACAAATTAGGTGAATAACATAAAATATCTGACGAAAAAATAATCCTTTGTGCAAAGTTCCCCATTACTTACCACTTGCCATCTCACATGTCTCATTTTAATATAAGAACAAATGTTCTCTTTAAGGAGATGAGCTTCATGTATGAAAATGCACCAGAACGCTCGATTATATGTATTGATATGCGCAGCTTTTATGCGAGCTGTATCGCATCGTTAGAAAACTTAAATGTAATGGAAGTGCCAATTGCCATTGTCGGGAATTTTCAGCAAAAGGGAAGCGTTGTACTTGCTGCATCGCCACCAATGAAAAAGCGTTTTAATATTCGCACCGGATCACGTTTGTTTGAAATCCCGCCACATCCGGATATTCGCCTATTTGAGCCACGAATGTCACTCTTTATTCGTATGTCGATGGAAATTACACGTTTGTTCAATAATTTCGTTCCAAAAGAGGCCATTCATGTATATAGCGTTGATGAAAGCTTTATCGATTTGACCGGCACAGAAAAGTTATGGGGAACTCCTGAAGAAACAGCGCAGTATATTCAACAACTTATTTACAACCAATTTGACATTCCATGTGCAGTCGGTTTTGGACCAAATATGCTTATGGCAAAGCTGGCGCTGGATATTGAAGCAAAGAAAACGGGATTTGCGAAATGGACATATAATGATGTAGCGGAAAAATTATGGCCGATAATGCCGCTATCCACAATGTGGGGAATTGGTGGTCGTACAGAAAAAACGCTGAATCATATGGGTATTTACTCTGTTTATGATTTAGCGCATACCGATTTATCCCTACTGGAAAAACGCTTTGGAGTGTTGGGTAATCAGCTCTATTATCATGCATGGGGAATCGATCACTCGACTGTTGGTGCACCAATCATGCAGGGGCAAATCAGCTTCGGAAAAGGGCAAATGCTCATGCGTGATTACCGCAGCCGAAAGGAAATTTTAGTCGTACTGCTTGAAATGTGCGAAGACGTAGCAAGGCATGCAAGGGAAGCAAAGAAAACCGGACGAACGATATCATTGGGACTTAGCTATAGTAAAGATGCTTTCGGAGGTGGATTCCATCGTTCGCGCACAATTGATGAGCCGACAAATGATACATTGAAGATTTTTGAAGTATGCAAACAATTACTCGACGAATTTTATGCAGAACGCCCAGCACGCAAAATTACGATTACATTAAGTAATATCGAAAGTGAATATTCAATGCAGCTCAGCTTATTTGATGAGAAGAGGTGGCGCAACCGTAAGCTCGGGGAAACAATGGACCGTTTACGTACAAAATACGGAACGACTGCCTTATTACGTGCAGTTTCCTATACAGAAGCGGGTACAGCACTTGCACGGTCGACATTAGTAGGCGGACATAAACAATAAGGGAGTGAACGCGATGAACAAAGATAGAGGTGTGATTAAATGGACCGCGATGATGTTACCCGAGCATGTAAAGTTATTGCGTGAATGGCAGGAAGAGGACTCGCTGGTGATGCAGCCTGAATTGGATGAAGCTCAGTTGGAGCAAATTAATATAAATTTACAGAGAGCCTATTCAGAAGCTAGCCCCATCCAATTGAAGGTATGGGAGCAAACAGGCATTTACACAATTACAGGTATTATTCAAAAAGTAAATGTACACGAACAATATGTGAAGCTAACAGACAACCAAAAAATTCTATTTCACAATATTTATGAAGCCATATTGGATGAATAAAATTCCCACTATATCTATCTAGCGGGCATTCGCCATTCGGATTTTGTACACGTACAAATGTATCGCTGAAAAAGAATATTCAAAAAATATTGTTTTTTACAAAAGAACACCCTATAATCAATTTCATGGAAATCTTTGAACATCAAGTTTTCGCTGTGGATTATTGTACTTTCCACAAAGACAATTGTTTTAATGAATAAGAAATAATAGATAGAGTTCAGCAATATTTAGGGGTGGATTCATCTTTTAAAGGATAGGGAGGCTTCATCGTGAAAAAAATTATGGTGACCGGTGCTTTAGGTCAAATTGGTTCGGAATTAGTAGAAAAATTACGTCATACGTATGGCGTTGACAATGTATTGGCAACAGATATTCGAAAAATTGATCAGCATGAAGGTCCATTTGAAGTATTGGATGTAACAGATGGGAAACGCATGCATGCGCTCGCACATGATTTTGGCGCAGATACGATGATTCATATGGCTGCACTACTATCAGCAACAGCAGAAAAAAATCCAGTTTTCGCATGGAATTTAAATATGGGCGGTTTAATGAATGCACTTGAAGTAGCACGTGAGCTCGATATGCAGTTTTTCACGCCAAGCTCAATTGGCGCATTCGGTCCTTCTACGCCAAAGGACAATACACCACAAGATACATTACAGCGTCCAACTACAATGTACGGAGTAAACAAGGTAGCGGGCGAATTATTATGTGATTATTACTATACACGCTATAGACTGGATACGCGCGGAGTCCGATTCCCAGGATTAATTTCTTATGTAACGCCACCAGGTGGGGGAACGACGGATTATGCGGTAGATATTTATTATAAGGCGATTGCGGAAGGTCGCTACACATCTTATATTGCAGAAGGTACTTTTATGGATATGATGTATATGCCGGATGCACTGCAGGCAATTGTTGATTTAATGGAAGCAGACCCGGCAAAGCTTATACACCGTAATGCGTTTAATATATCAGCGATGAGCTTCGAGCCGTCGCAAATTGCAGCGGAAATTCAAAAGCATATTCCAAGCTTCACAATGGATTATGATGTAGATCCGATACGTCAGGCAATTGCAGACAGCTGGCCAAATGCTATTGATTCATCAGCTGCTATTGAAGAATGGGGCTTTAAAGCAAGCTACGATTTGGAAAAAATGACGGTCGATATGCTGGAAAAACTAAAAGTACGATTAGCACAAAACGCAATTTAAAATAATGTTGGCGAGTGAAATTGTTGAAAAGCAGTTTCACTCGCTTTTTATTGTAGATGAGTTTCTTGTTTTTTTAAAAACCCCTCACTTCACTTCTCAGTTCCCTCACAATCGCCTAATCTCAACTGAAATTAACAAACCATAATAAGCAAAAAGTGCCATTATTAACAAAATATTTTCATTTTTCAGTATATTATATTAGAATGATATTGTGGGATAAATTGGGAGGCGACTATTGGGGATGGGGATTTGCCAATAAAAGAAACGCTTAATACAAGGGGGAAACAAACTATGATGATGCAAACACCACTCGTTCTAACAGATATGATCAAGCGTGCAGAAACGTATTATGCACACAAGGAAATAATATCACGTACAAGTGAGAATAAGGTTCACCGCCTTACATACGGGCAATGGGTAAAGCGCACAAGAAAGCTGGCGCACGCATTAACAAAGTTAGGCATGGAACGCGGCGATAAAATTGCGTCATTTGCCTGGAATCAACACCGCCATTTAGAAGCATACTTTGCAGTTCCATGTTCAGGTGCAATATTGCATATGGTCAATATTCGCCTATCACCGGAACATATTGCGTACATTATTAATCATGCAGAAGATAAAATTATTTTAATAGACGAAGATTTAGTGTCGTTAATTGAAGAAGTGCAGCACGAATTAAAAACAGTGCAGCATTACATCATAATGGCAGATGGAGACTTGCCAAACACAACTTTACCAAACGTCTTATCGTATGAAGCACTGCTTGAAGAAGCAGAAGACAGCTTCGAGTTCCCGGAAGATTTGGATGAAAATGAACCGGCAAGTATGTGTTATACAAGTGCGACAACAGGCAATCCAAAAGGAGTTGTCTATACACATCGTTCACTCGTGCTGCATAGTATGTCCATCTCAATGGTGGATACGATGGGGATTTCGGAGCGTGACACGATTTTGCCGATTGTCCCGATGTTCCATGTAAATGCATGGGGAATGCCATTTGCAGCAGTAAATGTTGGGGCGACGCAAGTGTTAATCGGCCCACAATTTACACCAGCTTTAATTTTAGATTTCATCGAGCAATATAGTGTGACGAAAACAGCAGGAGTACCGACAATCTGGCTTGGCGCAATACAGGAGCTAGAAAAGAAGGCGCGTGATTTATCGTCATTACAGGCCATTTTCTGCGGGGGATCAGCTTCGCCAAAAGGACTTATTAAGAAATATGAAGAAATGGGCGTCAATTATATTGTGGTGTACGGTATGACGGAAACTTCACCGATTGTTTCGATGTCACGTGATATGTCACATATGGATGACTGGCCGTTAGATAAAAAAATTGAAACACGCGCAATGCAGGGGCTAACAGTTCCGGGAATTGAATCGAGCATCGTAAACGAAAACGGTGAAGTACCTTGGGACAGCGAAACGATGGGGGAGCTACGTTTACGCGGACCTTGGATTGCAGCTGAATATTATAAAGATGAGCGCACAGCGGAAGCATTTTCAGACGGATGGCTTTACACGGGCGATATAGCAGTCCGTTCAAAGGAGGGTTTCATTAAAATAACAGACCGCACAAAAGATTTAATTAAATCAGGCGGCGAATGGATCTCATCGGTTGATTTGGAAAATGCGCTTATGTCGCATGAAGCTGTATTTGAAGCGGCAGTAATTGCTATCCCACACGCGAGATGGCAGGAGCGGCCACTGGCATGTGTCGTATTAAAAGAGGAAGCAACCGCTACAAAAGAAGAATTAATTGCATTTTTGGAAGGGCAATTTGCCAAATGGTGGCTACCAGATGATATCGTCTTCTTAACAGAAATTCCGAAAACCTCTGTAGGGAAGTTTTTAAAGGCGAAGCTGCGTGAAAATGTAAATGAAATTTATCCACAGCTCCAAGTATAATATAGAATTGCCAAAAAAATGGGACCGCATCGAATTACCGAGCGTCCCCATTTTTTGTTGTTTTTCCACCTGTGAAAAAACGTTTCATTAAGGAAAGTCCTAAGTTGAAAAGGAAAATAATAAGCGCTACACGAAAGAATGCAACAAAATATTGCCAAACGGTCGTACTCTCAATAAAGAGTAATGACATGTTGTCGACTAAAGCATACGTAAAATAACCTGCAAGTGCGATGAAAAATACCCCAGCAAAAAAATCCTTTACACTCATTCATTGGCCTCCATCCGCTACTACTTAATAAGTAAACGATACCACAGGAAGGAAAGAGAAAGTAGACTAATTTATCGTAGCTTTTTTCGTCGCTTGCACTAGCGCTTCAATCGTTGCCCAGTCTTGCTCAACTAAGGCAGTGACAATTTTACTGCCGACAATTACGCCATCTGCAATCTCACCAAAACTCTTCACATGTTCGGTTGTTGAAATCCCGAATCCTGCTAACACCGGAATATTGCTCGCTGCTTTCAAGTTTGCAAAGTGCCCGGCAAGTTCTGTAGCAAAGCTTGCACGTTCACCAGTAATACCGTTTACCGTAACGGCATAAACGAAGCCTTCACTTGCAGTGGCTAATTTCTTAATACGTTCAGGAGGGCTCATTAATGACACGAGCTGAACAAGCGCAATGCCGTTTTCTTTTAAAGCGTCATGCAATAAAGCACTTTCTTCGTAAGGCATATCCGGTACAATCAGTCCTTGAACACCACCACGTTTTGCATCCTCTGCAAATGCTTCAATTCCATAAGCTAAAATCGGATTTAAGTAAGTCATGACAACAAGAGGAATACGGATTTCCTGTGCAAAGCTTTGCAGTTCATCCAGCACCTTTTTCAATGTCACACCGTGTGCAAGTGCACGTTCGCCGGCTTGTTCAATTGTTGGTCCATCTGCTACAGGATCTGTAAATGGAATTCCGACTTCAATTGCGGAAACTCCGATTTGCTGAAGCTTTAATATAGTAGGTTTTAACGTTTCAAGCCCGCCATCGCCTGCCATTATATAAGGAACAAATGCTTTATCCCCTGCAGCTAATACGTTTTCAAGCTGTTTTTGCAATGTCATTTCACGCCACCTCCAAGTTTATCCATTAATGTGTGCACATCTTTGTCTCCGCGTCCTGATAAGCACACGACAACAATTTCATCAGCAGGACGGTCTTTGGCAAATTGACTTGCATAGTAAACGGCATGCGCGCTTTCCAATGCCGGTAAAATTCCTTCCGTTTCACATAACAGCTTCACACCTTCAAGTGCCTGTTCATCTGTAACAGAAGGGTAGGATGCACGGCCTGTTTCATGTAAATGACAATGCTCAGGACCAACACCTGGATAATCGAGCCCTGCTGAAATAGAATGTGCTTCTTGTACAAAACCATCTTTGTCTTGCAGTAAATACATGAAAGCACCGTGCAGGACGCCTGTTTTCCCGACATGAATTGCTGCGGCATGTTTATCTGTATCTACACCGGAACCTGCAGCTTCAACCCCGTATAATGCAACATTTTGATCTTCCACAAACGGATAGAACATTCCAATCGCATTACTACCACCGCCAATACAAGCGATGATCGTATCGGGTAAACGTCCTTCCTGCTGTAAAATTTGGGTACGTGTTTCATCCCCAATAACACGTTGGAAATCACGGACAATTGTAGGGAAGGGGTGCGGGCCAAGTGCCGAACCTAAAATGTAATGCGTATCTTCAATATGAGTGACCCAGTGACGCAATGCTTCATTAACCGCATCTTTTAATGTTGCGGAACCTTTTTCTACCGCAATAACTTTTGTTCCGAGCAGCTCCATACGGAAAACGTTCAGTTGCTGACGGCGTACATCTTCTGCCCCCATATAAACGATACATTCCATATCAAGCAATGCACACGCAGTTGCCGTTGCGACTCCATGCTGACCTGCACCAGTTTCAGCAACAATTTTCTTCTTCCCCATACGTTTTGCTAAAAGTGCTTGGCCGATCGCATTATTTATTTTATGAGCGCCAGTATGATTTAAATCTTCGCGTTTTAGATAGATTTTTGCACCGCCGACTTTTTTCGTTAAACGCTCAGCAAAATAAAGGGGAGTTTCCCGTCCGACATATTGCTTTAAATAATAGTCAAGTTCTTCCTTGAAAGAAGGGTCCTTTTTTGCTTCCTCATATGCAAGCTCTAATTCCTCAAGTGAAGTCATCAATGTCTCGGGCACGAATTGACCGCCAAATCGTCCAAAGCGCCCTTTTACAGTCGTCGTCATAAAATCAACTCTCCTTTTGCTATTTCAATAAAATTCGTAATCGCTGTCGAACTTTTTCGACCATCTACCTCTACACCACTTGAAACATCTACCGCAAATGGCTCGACAAGCATAATCGCCAGTCCTACATTTTCTTCATTTAATCCACCTGCTAAAATGACCTTTTCCATCGGAATATTTACTTTATCCAAAAGCATCCAGTCAAATGATTCTCCACTACCTCCGCGGAAGTTCGTACCTGGCGCATCGAATAAATAGTAGTCGACATCATATGTTGCTGCTCGCTTAACGTCTTCTTCCCCACGAATCGAAAATGCCTTAATAGCTGGCAGACCGATTTCCTGTATTTCCTCCTGCGTTTCATCTCCGTGATACTGGATATAGTCGAGTCCGACTTGATCGGCAATTTGTCGAATGACATCGTTCTTTTCATTTACAAAAACTCCAACCTTTTTTATCGTACTTGGAATACTCTTTGCCAGCTCGGTTGCTTCCTCTACTGTAATGCGTCGTTTACTGGGCGCAAACATAAACCCGATAAAATCCGCTCCAGCTTTTACCGCAGCTTCGACATGTTCGATTTCTTTCAATCCGCAAATTTTTACTTTAGTCATCTCTTTTCGCCAACCTTCGCTATGATGTCGATTTGTAGTGCTTTAAGGGAATTCTTGACGTTTCCGCTCACCATTAATGATTCGCCAACTAAAACTCCTTTTGCGCCTGCATTCGCCACAAACTGTGCATCTTCTGCGTTCCAAATGCCACTTTCGCTAATAAACGCAATGGAAGAAGGGGGAAGATGCTGGGCAATTTCAGCGGTAGTTGTTAAGGAAACTTCAAATGTCTTTAAGTTACGATTATTAACTCCGATAATTTTCGCGCCAATATTGAGTGCACGCTGTAACTCCTCCGTATCGTGTACTTCTACAAGGACTTCGAGCTGTTTTTCGGTTGCATATGTGTATAGTGCCTTTAATTGTTCATCCGTCAATGCTGCCACGATCAATAGTATGACCGAGGCGCCTGCAGCCTTTGCGTAGTCAATCTGTACTTCATGAATCATGAAGTCTTTGCATAACACCGGAATATTCACCGCATTTGCTACCGCATGTAAATCTTCGAAACTGCCTTTAAAAAATGCCTGCTCTGTTAAAACGGAAATGCAGGCAGCACCGGCTTCCTCATACTGTCTAGCCTGTTCAACAGGGTCGATGTGTGTCGCAATATCACCTTTTGATGGTGAGGCGCGTTTCATTTCAGAAATGACTTGCAACTTACTGGCGGTAATTAATGTTTCATACAAAGAGGGGCGTACCTTATCAATTGTTGGGAAGTTTGGTGCTGATGCAAGTAAAGCAGGTAATTCAAGCTCTTTTTGCGCTATAATTCGGTCTAAAATAGTCATATAATCGTTTCCTCCTGCATCACTTTTTTGTTATAGGCAACAACACTTTCTAGCTTTTCATATGCACGACCCGACAGGATGCTGTCCTTTGCCATGTCGATACCTTCTTTCATCGTGCTCGCTAAGCCATATGCAAAGAACCCAATGCCGGCATTTAACACGACTGTGTCGAAATATACACTTTGCTTTCCTTTTAATAAATCGCGCATAATTACTGCGTTTTCAGCAGGGGTGCCACCACGGATAGCCGATAATGGCTTTGCAGTTAAGCCTACATCTTCCGCACGAAGCTTAAACGGAATAATATCACCGTGGTCTAAAAGGACGAATGTATTCTCACCGTCCAATGATGCCTCATCCATTCCTTGTGCACCCGATACGACAATCGCGCGCTCACGACCGAGCATGTGCAGCACTTCAGCATAATCCGTAGTAAAGTTAGGGCGGTTAATACCAACGAATTGAGTTTTCAAAGGTACAGGATTTGTTAAAGGTCCGACTAAATTAAAGATTGTCGGCTTTCCAAGTGATTGTCGAACTTCGCCGATTCGCTTTAGCTTTGGATGCATGTTTGGTGCATGTAAAAAGGCAATTCCGTGCTGTTTCAATAAATCTATCGTCTGTGCCGTATCCGGGAGTAGGGTAATGCCAAGTGCTTCTAAAACATCCGAGCTGCCTGAAGCACTCGACACTTTCCGGTTACCATGCTTCGCGACTAAAATGCCCCCGCCAGCTAACACGAAAGCGGCGGTCGTACTAATATTGAAGCTTTGGAGGCCATCGCCACCTGTACCACAATTATCGATATAAATACCTTCTGGTGCATCAACAGAGACGGCATGTGATTTCATGACAGAAGCGAGTCCGGCAACTTCATGTGCTGTTTCGCCTTTGATACTCATCGCTGTTAAAAAGGCAGCTATCTGTTCTTTCGGTGTCTGCTCATTAAAAATGAGTTGTGCAGCCTGCTGCATCTCTTTAAAAACTAAATGTTCTTTTCGCTCGATTTGTTCAATGTAAGGAGTTAAAGACATACATACTCATCCTTTCAATAGTGAGTGGAATGGGGCATCCTCACTCGTTTCTGTGTGAAGATGTGCAACATTTCCCTGAATCGTTATCGTATTATCGGGTGTCGTGAAATCGACTTGCCCGTTAAAGCCAATATAGCCGATTAATCCTTGTGCCGGCAGAAGCTCCTTTACTACATCAATCGCATGCAACGTTGGGTTCAGTGAGCCTTGTGTTGTTGTCGCCAATTTCTGCACTGAATTTTCCACACTAAATGGTTCAATTGGCAATGCTTCATTTGTAACTGAAATAGATCCGTCCCGTACTTGCATAAAGTTTGCCTGTGATGTTCCAAGTAAAGTGCAATCATCAAATTCGACATAATACATATATGGTGCAGCATAATCAATTCGCATTTTTCGATAAAGTGAAAGGGCATCGCCGCTAAATTGTGCGGCATAATG
This sequence comes from Solibacillus sp. FSL W8-0372, assembly GCF_037969735.1. Lineage (NCBI taxonomy): Bacteria > Bacillati > Bacillota > Bacilli > Caryophanales > Caryophanaceae > Solibacillus > Solibacillus sp. FSL W8-0372. The sequence continues at coordinate 462,362 of NZ_CP150204.1, forward strand.
ACCGTTTCGTTCTTTTTCGACATGATTTAGGGTATACGATGTTTCTTCTGGTGTTGTGCTTGTAAACAACTGCTCAATCAGTACATCAATATTTGGCTCCTCCTGCTCGGCTTCAATATTCGTATGGAAAACAGCAATCTCGTCTGTTAAATGATCGAAAATAACGAGTGTATCGTAAACATGAAACTGCAGTTCAGGCAATGGTTTTTGCAATGCATGAATATAGCCGATCCCCCCGCCCGTAAAAGGATATTCGGTATGTGATGATATGCGCGGCATTACTTGTTTAATCAATTGAATAAGCTCACCGTCATATGTGTACTCTCTATTGGATAGATGCGATTTATCAATAAGCTGCTGTCCGTTGCCGCTATAGGTTTTTCTTGGATTGACGCCGATGAAGGAGTAGCGTCCATTACCCTCATATTTGGATGAGCTTTCTAAAAGAAATTTTCGTTCGCCCTTTAAACGTTGGAAAATGGAGATTGGTGTCAGTAGATCACCGTTCACTTTTTTCATTGATGTACGAAAACGTTGTTGAATTGCCATTCGACACACTCCTTTTAATTTTGGGAATAAAAAAAGTCCCCAGCAAAAGAATAAACTTTTGCTGAGGACGATCTGCACCGCGTTGCCACCTCGATTGAAGCTATAAAATAGCCTCCACTTAAACCTGATAACGGCAGGGTACCGTCCGCCGACTAATGCCGGCAGCTTTCATAAGGCCCATTCACATTTACCTTTTGACGTATTTTCACCAACCATACGCTCTCTGCACAAAATGGAAAATGCTACTCTTCTTATTCAACAATTTACTCAACTAAACTCTTCTCAACTGAAACGGTGGTCGCGCTCCCGCAACCTGCTACCGTAATGTAATATTTTGAATATGCTTATTCTAACACTGAAAATAAAAATGTCAAACAATTCTAAAAAAACTTAACAAAAAACCCACCGGCTAATGACCAGTGGGTGAAACGATATATGTTAGATCAATTTTTTGAAATCAAGTCGTTTATTTAAAGTGTACATAATAGGTGCACCAACCGCTAAAACTACAAACTCCCCAAATGCTACAAATAACCATGTCTCCCAAAACGGAAAGTCCAACACTAGGTTAAGCTGTGCCGCAATGATAAACATTGTAAACGTAAAGAGTGTCGTATTAATAACTAAACGTGCCCAAATGTTTTTTACAAACTTACAGATGAAAATAAAAATCCCAAGTGTAAGAATAGTATGTCCTACGCCAAAAATTAGGTCAATTGGACCGACCGATGACATAAGGAAATTTGAAAAAAATACACCCAATACAACACCTAACATAAAACGAGGGTTGAAGGCGATTAGATGATTAAATATTTCGGCAATACGGAACTGTACTTGTCCAAAACTAATCGGGGCAACTAGCATAGTAATTGCAATATATAATGCTGCAATAATTGCACTCGTTGCAAGAAACTTTACTTTCATATTAAATTCCTCCTAGTTTTTTAACGTGGGATGGTTACGAACCACGCAAAGCAACTGCAATCATAGCAATATTGAAAAAGAAAGTAAAGAATTATAGAACTAAATCCCCTTCAAAGTTCAATAAATTGACAAATGATAAAATTATGAATAATGCATATATAATTCAGTGGTTTAAAGCGCGAAATTATCATGAAGAGATATGTAGTGAATTAATTTAATATCTGAACATTCTAAATCTTATTGACTATCTGAAAATGAAGAGGTAATATAATTTTAATTCACACTTCATCCAAATGAAGTTCGTCGCTTTAAAGTGACAGAGAATAATAGGGGGATAAATTATATGACACGTAAATTAACGAAGCTTTCCTTTTTAGTATTTGGGCTTCTTTTACTTTTAGCAGCATGCGGTGGAGAAGAGAAAGATACTGCTACTAATGCTACAGCTAGTGACGGAGGAACAGAGTCTGCACAAACTGATGAAGCAAAAACATTTAAAATCGGAACAACTCAAATCGTAGAGCACCCATCATTAGATGCTGCAAAAGAAGGATTCAAAAAGGCGATTGAAGACGCAGGGATTAAAGCAGAGTATGTGGATAAATCAGCTAATGGAGATAACAGTGCTAACATGTCAATCGCACAACAATTAGTAAGCGATAATGTAGATTTGATTTTTGCAAACTCAACACCATCTGCCCAAGCGGCAAAAGGTGCAACTGCTGATATTCCAATTATCTTCACATCGGTAACCGATGCGGTAGGTGCGGAATTAATCGAATCAATGGCAACTCCAGGGGCAAACGTTACTGGAACAATTGATTTACATCCGGAGACAATGCCAAAAACAATGGCATTTTTAAAAGAACTTGGTGTAAAAAATGTAGGGATGGTTTATAACGCTGGAGAGCAAAATTCAGTAGCCCAAATTTCAACTGCTAAAGAATTAGCAGCAAAAGAAGGTATTACAATTGTAGAAGCATCTGCTTCAACATCAGCGGAAGTAAAACAAGCAACAGAATCATTATTAGGTAAAGTAGAAGCGTATTACATCATTACAGATAACACAGTTGTAAATGCATTAGAATCAGTTATCGATGTAGCAAATGCAAACAAATTACCATTAATCGTTGGTGAGTTGGATTCTGTAGCACGTGGTGGATTAGCAGCATACGGTTTCAATTACTACGATATCGGTTATGAAGCAGGGCAAATGGCAGCTCAAATTTTATTGGAAGGGAAATCTCCTTCTGAAATTCCGGCAGCATACCCAGCAAACTTAAAATTAGTCATCAATAAAGAAACTGCAGAAAATTTAGGCTTAGAAGTTAAACCTGAGTGGGAAGCAGAAGTACAATAATTTGAATGCTGGTAAATAGCCAGGAATAAATATTCGCGCTTGTGCCCTTAAGGAAGGTCTGCCTAAAGTCATCGTAATGAGATCAAGGCTAATATTCTAGAAGGTCCTAGCGCGAATTAACGTTTAACTACTTTTTAATGGGTGCTCATAAGCTCTAAAGGTTCAATGGATAAAAATTATAGGAGATGATTCGAGATGTTTACAGCTTTGTTTGGGTCGGTAGAGCAAGGAATCATCTATGCAATTATGGCACTGGGTGTTTATTTAACATTCCGAGTGCTGGATTTTCCGGATTTAACGGTTGATGGAAGCTTTGTAACGGGTGCAGGTACGGCCGCAATGATGATTGTACTTGGCTATAATCCGATACTCGCAACATTGGTCGCAACAGTTGCTGGATTTATTGCTGGATGTATGACAGGAATTTTACACACTAAAGGGAAAATCAATCCGCTGCTTGCAGGGATTTTAATGATGATCGCGCTTTATTCTATTAATCTTCGCATTATGGGATTAAGCTCCGATACGGGTGTAACAAGACCAAATATCCCACTGTTAAATTCAGAAACAATTTTTACAGTGTTCGGTAATTTTTGGGCAAGTTTAGGCATTGATTCAGTCATCTCAAATGCCTTAAAGTCAATGGGTCTGGCAACGGTGCCAACAACTTGGGGTATTTTAGCCTTTATGCTCGTTGTGACGATTATTATTAAGCTTATCGTTGACTGGTTCTTAAAAACGGAAGTCGGTTTGGCGATTCGTGCTACAGGGGACAACAAACGGATGATTCGCAGTTTTTCGGCAAATACTGATTCATTAGTTATTTTAGGGTTAGGTATTTCAAACGGTATGGTTGCACTGTCAGGAGCATTAATTGCGCAATATACAAAATTTGCGGATGTTGGATTAGGTATCGGGATGATTGTTGTCGGATTGGCCTCTGTTATTATCGGGGAAGCAATTTTCGGTACGAAGTCGATTGTCCGTGTAACCTTCGCTGTTATTGCCGGGGCAATAATTTACCGTATGATTTACGCTTTAGCGTTGCGTGTAAAATGGCTGGATTCAGGTGATATGAAATTAATTACAGCATTTATCGTTATTTTGGCATTAGTAATTCCGCAAATCGTTAACAAGTATAAAGAAAAGAAACGTAAGGCAAAACGTTTGGAAGAACGAATGGCACTACAAAAGGCAAATTTAAAAGTTGAGCAGGGAGGGAATGGCCTTGCTTAAATTGGATAGTATCAATAAAGTGTTTAACGAAGGAACACCCGATGAGAAAATTGCATTGGATAATATTAATTTGCACTTAGCGCCTGGTGATTTTGTTACCATAATTGGAAGTAACGGTGCAGGGAAATCGACAATGATGAATATGATTTCCGGTGCCCTAACACCCGACTTTGGATCTGTCATTATTAATGGCAATGATTTAACACGTTTACCTGAACATAAGCGGGCGGTACATATTGGCCGTGTGTTCCAGGATCCAATGGCTGGTACAGCACCTACAATGACGATTGAAGAAAATTTGGCGATTGCCTATTCAAGAAATGCCAAACGCACACTTCGATTCGGTGTAGATAAAAAACGCCGTGAATTTTTCAAATCCTCATTAGAAAAATTACACCTGAATTTGGAAAATCGCCTAAATGCAAAGGTAGGTCTATTATCAGGTGGTGAACGCCAAGCATTAAGTCTATTAATGGCGACCTTTACGAAGCCTTCCATTTTGCTGCTCGATGAACATACAGCAGCACTGGACCCATCACGTGCAGAGCTTATTACAAAGCTGACGAAAGAATTGGTGGAGGAAAGTAAGCTGACAACGCTGATGGTTACGCATAATATGCAGCAGGCGTTGGATTTAGGTAATCGCTTAATTATGATGGACAAAGGGCAGATTATCCTGGAGGTAGGGGAAGACCGAAAACCGGCACTAACGATTCCAGATTTAATGACCGAATTCGAGCATATCCGCGGAGAAAAAATGAATTCAGATCGCGCGCTATTAGGCTAAAATAAAATCCCGGCAGTCATTGTTAGAATGACTGCCGGGATTTTTTTATAGATGGAATAAAGGAGATTTTTGTCCGGGATTACACAAGAAGTGCAAACAATGTACTGTCCTTATTAACCTCTTTATATTCAAAACCATTGGCCAACATGCGCTCGATTAAACCGGCGCGGTCATCAGGGTGGGCAAGTTCAATCCCTACTAATGCCGGACCACTCTCTTTATTGTTTTTCTTCGTATATTCAAAAGTTGTAATATCATCATTCGGCCCAAGCACTTCGGCCAAAAATTGTCTTAGCGCCCCGGAACGTTGTGGGAAGCTAACGATGAAGTAATGTAATAGTCCTTCGTAAATAAGCGAGCGTTCTTTAATTTCCTGCATCCGTCCGATGTCGTTATTTCCACCTGAAATAATGATAACAACGGATTTCCCCCTGATTTGTTCCGCATAAAAATCAAGAGCTGCAACTGACAAAGCTCCAGCTGGTTCGGCAATAATTGCATGCTTATTATATAAGTCTAAAATCGTAGTACACACTTTTCCTTCTGGAACAGTAATAATATCGTCCAAATAATGCTTACATACTTCATACGTTTCCTGCCCGACACATTTAACAGCAGCACCATCGACAAATTTATCAATCCAGTCGAGAGCAATAGGCTCCTTATTTTCAAAGGCAGACTTCATACTTGCTGCACCGGCAGGCTCTACCCCAATGATTTTACTTGTAGGTGATAAGTTTTTAATGTAGGCGGATACGCCGGACATTAAACCGCCCCCACCTATGCTGCCGAAAATATAGTCAATCGGTTCCTCGATATCATTCATAATTTCGACGGCTACAGTTCCTTGACCCGCCATGACGTCAACATCATCAAATGGGTGGATGAAAATACGGTTCTCTTCTTCACAATAAGCTACTGCGCTTTCCGCTGAGTCATCGAATGTATCACCGGCTAACACAATTTCAACAAAGTTCCGGCCAAACATACGAACCTGATCGATCTTTTGTTTTGGTGTTGTTTTTGGCATGAAAATGGTTGCTTGAATTTCAAGCTTTGCACAGGCATAAGCGACACCTTGTGCATGATTCCCGGCGCTTGCACATACGACACCTGAAGCACGTGCCTCATTTTCGATTTTCTTAATTTTATAATAGGCACCGCGTAATTTAAAGGACCGAACATGCTGTAGGTCTTCACGCTTAAAATAAATTTTTGCACCATACTTTTCGGATAAATATTCATTTAATTGCAGCGGGGTATGCACGACTACATCTTTTAAAAAATGATGGGCAATCAATACATTTTCAACTGCAATTGTTTTAGGTTGAGCAACTTCCATTTTCATGTGACCTCCGTAATCAGTTTAAAGATTACATCATTCTATCATAAATTTGTGCTTATGAGACCTAAAAAGTCAGTAAATTTAGAAAGTTCTTAAATTATTCATAATGAAAGCGTTTTATTGAAGAAAGTAATTTATTTCATACTACCTTAATAAAGAAAGTTGCATATCTGTTTAGCAAATCGGATAGCCTTATGAAGAATTGTCAGAACCCGTATTTACCGTTTTATTGTTTATGTAAAGAAGTGAAGGGGTAAAAAATACAATGCTATGGCAGTGGAATTTTGTTTTATAGTAAATCAATTTTTTACAAGTTCCAAGAACATATCTAGGAGGAATTAAATATGACTAAAACAGCTATTATTACAGGTGGGGGAAGCGGATTAGGTCAATCGACAGCTATCCGTATGGCCCAAGAAGGTATAAATATTGCAGTAGTGGATGTAAGCGAAAAAGGCGGAAATGAAACCGTCGAAAAAGTAAAAGCACTTGGCGTTGATGCTATTTTTATAAAAGCAGATGTTTCGAAAGCAGAGGAAGTAAAAAAATATGTAGACCAAACAATGGAGAAATTCGGTTCTTTCGATTACTTCTTCAATAATGCGGGTATTTCGGGAAGCGGGAAATACTATTTAGATACAACAATCGAAGAAATTGAACAGATTGTTGGCATCAATTTGTTAGGTGCATTATACGGGGTACGTTATGTAGCGGAAGTGATGCTAAAAAATGGTGGCGGTTCAATCGTGAATACAGCTTCTAGTGCTGGTGTCATAGGTCAAGACTCCGTTGTCACGTACTCAGCAACGAAACATGGCATAATTGGCTTAACGAAAAGTATGGTAGCAGAGTACGCAAAGGACGGATTACGTGTCAATGCCATTGCACCAGGACCGACCGAAACACCAATGGTAAAATCATTCTTTGAAGCAAACCCACAAATGAAGGAAAATGCAACAAGTGGAATCCCACAAAAACGCTTAGGGACACCTGAGGAAGTGGCGGAGCTCGTAACATTCTTATTAACATCAAAAGCAGAATATATTAATGGGGAAGTCATTCGTATCGACGGTGGATTCACAAGCACAAAATAAAATATAAAAAGGGCTGCTCGAAATGTCAGAGGGAAATCTGATATTTCGGCAGCCCTTTATTTTTTGTTCGATTTAGAATAGTAAATGTGCAATTGCAGCAATAATTGGAATCGAAATAATTGTACGGATTAGGAAGATAATGAATAAATCCCAAAGCTTTAATGGAAGCTTCGTACCTAATATTAATCCACCGACTTCCGACATGTAAATCAATTGCGTAACGGATACCGTTGCAATGAAGAAACGCGTCATTTCCGATTCAATACCTGCGCCTAAAATTGATGGTAATAGCATATCAGCAAAACCGACAATCATTGTTTGTGCGGCTTCACCTGCTTCTGGAATTTGAAGAAGCGCTAAAATTGGTTCAAACGGCATTCCTAAAATACGGAAGAAGCTTGTAAATTCAGCTAAAACTAATGCAATTGTTGCAAATGCCATAATAATAGGTGTTACCGCAAACCACATTTCCAATACATTCACAAACCCGTTCTTCACCATTTTGCCTAAGCTGCGATTTGAATTCGCTTTATTTAATGCATTGTGTAAGCCGTATGAAAATACATTAAAGCCTTCTTGTACATCTTCACGATTGGCAGGTACTTCACTACCGTCAATTAACGTATCCGCCTTTTGTTTAAGCGGGTAAATACGTGGCATAATAAACGCTAAAATTAAACCACAGATGATTACAGAAGCATAAAATTCAAGGAAGTAATCCCCAATACCAATTGTTTCAACAACGACTAGGCAGAATGTAATCGAAACGACAGAAAACGTTGTGGCGATTGTTGCGGCTTCACGTCCCGTATAATTTTTGTCTTCATATTGCTTGCTCGTCAGTAAGACACCAATTGTCCCGTCACCAACCCATGAAGCTAAGCTGTCAATTGCTGATCGACCAGGAATTTTGAATAGGGGACGCATAATTTTTACCATCATAGACCCGAAAAATTCAAGTAAACCGAAATCCGTCAATAATGGTAGTAATAATCCGGCAAAAAGGAATAATACAAACATGAATGTTACAAGTCCAACAGCAGGATCAAGCAGCACACCTGTTGTTACATCACTTGTCAGACTCTCAGGCCCAATTTGGAAAACATACATACTTGCGAAAATAACTGCAAGCACACGCATAATTGTCCAGAACCAGTTAACACGGAATAAAGAATCCGCTAATGTACGAGAACCTTTTTGTGGAATGAATTGCATTGCTACAGAACCCGCAGCAGCAATTACAAACACAATGAATGCGAACCAATGAATAAATGGTTCGACTTTACCTGCCAAAAAATTAGCAAGAATAGCAATCGGTACTTTTATGCCATCATCTGTTCCAATCGGAGTAATAAAAATAAACACACCAAGTACAGAAAACGCTATAAAAAGAAACCACGTATAAAAAGAAAATTTCTTTGTCATATATATAACCTCTTTAATTTGTTAGTTGAATATTTATACACTATAAATCTTGAATATTCATTTGTCTACTGTTTTGCGTAAAGATTAAATTTTCAGAAATATATGTTGAGTAGGAGGGGTTTATCTTTACCCTATGCAATGGAATTAAAACCAAATTGATGTAACAACATACAGTCTAAAAAATTCTCCTGGGTTTTTATTTTTAGAACTCTTAGGATGTAAAATAGTAAGTTTTGTTAGATTTAATAAATTTATAAGCGAAAAGAGGATTTTTTTTGTCACTATTAATATAGAAGTACCCAATAAATAAACTTATAATTCAGTTAGTTGGAAGCGTTTACAAATTAGGAGGGTAATAATGAACATTATTATAGCGCCGGACTCCTTTAAGGGGAGCCTAAGTGCCGTTGAAGTATCAAATTACATAGAAATGGGAATAAAACAGGCTTTTAGAGATGTTAAAACTATAAAGCTTCCAGTAGGAGATGGTGGAGAAGGTACGATGGATACTTTGGTTGCGGCGACTGGAGGTACAAAAAAAAGCTTATCAGTGACAGGACCATTAGGAAATCAGGTGAATGCATCTTACGGAGTGTTAGGTGATGGAATAACATGTGTAATTGAAATGGCAACTGCTTCTGGATTACACCTAGTCCCAAATGGCCAATTATCTCCATTAACTACAACAACTTATGGAACAGGAGAACTTATAAAGCATGCATTAGATGAAGGGTATAAGTCATTCGTTATTGGATTGGGTGGTTCCGCAACAAATGATGGCGGGGCTGGCATGTTACAAGCATTAGGAATGAAGCTACAAAATCAAAAGGGAGAGGAAATAAAATTTGGAGGGGGTGAATTAAATAATATTCACTATATTAATTTATCCCATTTCGATCAAAGAATTAAAGAATGTAAGTTTTTAATAGCTTCAGATGTCCAAAACCCATTAATTGGTCCTACTGGGGCTTCCCACGTTTTCGGACCTCAAAAAGGGGCGACAAAAGAAGAGGTCATAATTTTAGATGAAAATCTAATGCACTGGGCAAATATGATTGAGGAAACAACAAGTATTACACTTCATGAAAAAGCAGGTGCAGGTGCCGCAGGTGGAATTGGTGGAGCATTTCAAGCATTTTTCCCTGTTGAATTTCAAAGAGGTGTAGATGTCGTCTTAGATTTTATTAAATTAAATGAGTATTTAAATGATGCACATTTAGTGATTACTGGTGAAGGAAAAGTTGATAGCCAAACAGTGTATGGAAAAACACCACTTGGAGTAGCGCAAAGGGCAAAATCAAAAAATGTACCGACAATTATAATAGCCGGATCCATAGGTAAAGGATTTGAAAGTTTATATGAGCATGGGGTTGTCAGTGTAAATAGCATCATTAATTGTCCAATGAACTTAGAAGAGGCCATGTTACATGCAGGGGAGTTATTGGTTTCAACAACTGAGCAAGTCGTTAGGACATTTTTTTACAACGAAATAAAAAATTAATAGGGGGTTTTTATATTGAATATCAAGGATACGATTGAAAAAGTACCTGGTGGGATGATGGTGATACCACTATTATTAGGGGCTACATTAAATACAATTGATCAATTGCATATTCCGTTTGTAATGAATATTTTAAAAGCTTTAGGTACTGCTCCGACAAGTGACGGCTATTATGAATTTTTAAGAATTGGCGGATTTTCACAATATTTATTTAAAGATAGCGCATTAGTTCTGATCGCCTTATTCTTATTCATCGTAGGGAGTCAAATGAATTTAAAAGTTGGAGGAAGATCCTTAAAAAAAGGCGTCCTTTTAACCGGAACTAAATATTTTGGTGGGCTTGGAGTAGGGATGCTGTTTGGGATGATGTTTGACCCATGGACTGGTATTCTTGGGCTTTCAACGCTAGCTATTATTGCAGGTATGACAAATAGTAATAGTGGTATGTACGCAGCTTTAACTGGACAATATGGTAACCGCTCTGATGTAGGGGGTTTATCTATTCTAGCAATTAACGATGGTCCATTTCTAACTTTAGTTTCGCTAGGTATGTTAGGAACAGCATTCCCGGTAATTTCGTTTGTTGCGGTATTATTACCAATTGGTATCGGTATGCTGTTAGGAAATTTAGATCCAAAAATGCGTGATTTTTTAAAACCAGGAGAATCTATTTTAATACCCTTCTTTGCTTTTTCATTAGGAGCTGGTATGAACTTATCAAATTTCTTTAATCCGGAAGTGCTTGCAGGCGGTTTAGTTTTAGCATTTTTAACATTCGGTGTTACTTCAGTAACAGGTGCCTTAGTATTTAAACTTTTCAAAGAAAAAAGTTATATTGCACCGTTTGCAGAAGCTTCAACAGCAGGTAATGCAGCAGCAACTCCAGCAGCCATTTTAGCTGCAGCCGCTGTCGCAGTTTCTTCAGGCGCGATGAGTGCAGCTGAATATGCAAAAATTGAAGCGATAGTACCTATTGCAACTGCACAGATTTCGATTTCAACTATTACTACATCCATTCTGTGTCCATTAGCAGTAATTTTAGTAGATAGGTATCAAAGAAAGAGAGGTATTATTGGTACGGATGAGTACCCTGGCTTAGATAAAAGTGTAACAAAATAAAGCTATTAGGCTGTATCATCCAATATGCTACAGCCATTTGCTATTTTACTCATAATTTATTTTGCTGAAATGTAAATTGATTTAGCCAAATAATAAATTTGATTGTAATAATATCGTTAATATTACGAGGATTAAGGAGAGATTCTTTCTGAATTTTATTTAATCGATATTTTAATGTATTGGGATGAATGAATAATGCTTTAGCTGCAATAGTAACATTTAAATTTGAGTTTATAAAAGTAGAGAGCAATTCTTCATTATCAAGGATAAATTGATAATTTGGATTATGTAAAAATTTTTTTGCAGCATTCAATGGAATTTGTGCAAGCATCCCTTCTAGTAGATGATTTTGATAATTAATAATGTTGCTTTCTATATTTAAATTTAAAAGTAATTCACATTCCTCATAAGCAAATTTTAAATTTGTAATATTATCTATAGGGGCCGTATAAACAATTTTAATGTTTTTACTAAGATTGATAAAATTTTTGAAATCGTTGATTACTGTTTCCATTGGTTGTTTGAAAAGATCGAACACTAATAAATAGCGACTAATGGACATTTTTTTATGTAATGTGGCCCGAGTAACTAAATCATTCATGAAAATAAAATATTCCTTTGTATTTGTTTCAAAATGATTATTAGTTTCCATAACCGAAATTAAATATTTGTTCTCTACAGATATATCCAAATTAAAAAGAAGGCGTTTTAAATTTACGATATTTATGGAAGGTTGCAGTAGCTCTTCAATAATTAAGGATTGTTGAATATTTTTAAATTCATTTGCAGAAGTTATATGTGCTTGCTTTAATAATAATTCAGCAAGCATTTTTACTATATTGGAAATTTCTTCAATTTCATTAGGGTTGCCAGTGATTCCAATTGCACCAACAATTTCGTTATTAAATTCAATTGGAATATTAATGCCTTCCTGTGTTCCTTGGTATTTTTGAGTATCCTCTTTAAAAATTTTAATAACTTTTTTCTTTTTAAGGACCATTAAAGCACCTTCATGAAATTGAGAAATTCTAGAAGGATTTTTAGAAGCGATTATAATTCCTTCCAAATCCATTATATTAACGTTTAATGAAAGTACTTTTGAAGTTTCATTAACGATAGCTTCAGCTAAAACCTTTGTTAACATATTTGCACCTCAATAAATTAGTCAGACTATTAATTTCTGTTAAATTTTATTTTAATTGGTATATTAGTAAAGTATAATAGTAAGATTCTAAAAATACAAAATATTATGTTTTTATAAAAAATTGGAGGATGTATTAATGGAAAAAATAAAGGATATAGAATTTATAATTCAGCAATCACTAGAAAAAAATGAACCCGTTATTATAGCGATAGATGGTCCAGCAACAAGCGGAAAAACCACGTTGGCTCAAAAATTAAAAGAAAAATTCAATATAGTTATGATACCGATGGATCATTTCTTCCTGCCAATGAATATGAAAACGCCAGAAAGGTTAGCTGAAATAGGCGGAAATGTGGATTATAAACGAGTGGAAGAAGAGATTTGCATTCCTTTTAAAAATCGTGAATTTTCCCATTACAGAGCGTTTAATTGTCAAACAAAAACCTATGAAGAAAAAGAAGGACAGCAAAGTACAGTTTTGCTATTAGAAGGTGTATATGCGTTACATCCAACACTACAAAAATATATAGATTATGCGTTAATTTTAGAAATTACAAAGTCAGAACAAATGACTAGACTTAAAAAGAGAAATACACCTCAAATAGTAGAAAAATATATTCAAGAATGGATTCCTTTGGAGGACAGATATTTTGAATATTTAAACCAAATGGGAGAGTGAAATAATTGAAGGTACGTTATTTAGTATATACATCATTGTTTATTGCGATAGCCATCGTTTTGGCACAAATTGTTAAGGTTATACCAATCGGTACTCCAGGAGCTGTTTTATTACCGATGCATATTCCGATTTTACTATGTGGTTTTATATGTGGTAAAAAATATGGTTTACTAGCAGGAATGCTTACTCCATTTGTTGCCTTTTTAATTTCGGGCATGCCAATTATTTTCCCTGTAGGTCTTAGTATGATGTTTGAATTGGCTACTTATGGTTTTGTAGCTGGTTACACATATAAAAACTTGAAGTTAAACCCATATGTTAGTCTTTTAGTTTCGATGCTAATAGGAAGAATAGTATACGGAGTTGCAGCCGCTATTTTATATGGATTCTCAAATTTCGATTTTGGTTTCCAAATGTTTATTCAAGCCGCATTTATAATAGCTTTACCAGGAATTCTAATTCAATTATTAATCATTATTCCACTTGTAAAAGCAATTGAAAAATTTCAAACACAAAACCAGCTTCCACAAGTGAATGCATAGAGGGGGAAATACAATGGAAGTGTCTTTATTGTATGGAAAAGGAGAATTAAAAATTAATGTACCTGACCATTCTGTCGTTTTAGAACCAAAAAGCATTAACGGTATGGATGATGAGATGGGGGCATTGAACGAAGCGTTATTAAACCCTATTGGTACTTCACCGATTCATGAAATCGTAAAAGAAACAGACAAAGTTGCAATTGTTATAAGTGATATTACACGTCCTACACCAAATGAAAAAATCGTTCCTGCGATTATTAATGCGCTACCCCATGTCCCAAAAGAGAATTTTGTTATTATAAATGGTACGGGGACACATCGTGATCAAACGGAAGAAGAATTTATTCAAATGTTGGGTGAAGATATTGTCAAAAATATTCGGATTATCAATAATAGTTGTCATGATAAATCTACTCAAACAAAAGTTGGAACAAGCAGATTTGGCTGTGATGTTTGGCTGAATTCTGAATATGTAGAAGCAGATTTTCGAATTGTAACAGGATTTATAGAGCCACACTTTTTTGCTGGATTTTCTGGAGGACCAAAAGGAATAATGCCTGGTATTGCCGGTATTGAAACAATTATGACATTTCATAATGCAAAAATGATTGGACATCCTTTAGCTACATGGGGAAATATGATTGATAATCCATTGCAAGATATGACACGTGAAATTAATGGTATGTGTAAACCCCATTTTATGTTAAATGTTACATTAAATCGCGAAAAGAAAATTACAAATGTATTTGCAGGAGAATTAATTGAAGCTCATGATTTAGGCTGTGCATATGTAAAAGAACATACGATGGTGAAATGCGAAGATCGATTTGATGTAGTTATTACATCGAATTCTGGTTATCCATTAGACCAAAATTTATATCAAGCGGTTAAAGGTATGAGTGCCGCACAAAAAATTGTAAAAGAAGGTGGTACGATTATTTGTGCTGCAGAGTGTATAGATGGTTTACCTAACCACGGAAATTATGCAGAAATATTGCAAATGAGAAAAACCCCACAAGAACTGCTTGACATGATTAATGATGAAAATTTTAAAAAGTTTGATCAATGGCAAGTTCAAAAACAAGCTGTAATCCAAGTATGGGCGGATGTTCATTTATATTCAACATTAACACGAGAGCAAGTTGAGAATAGTATGTTAAATTATGTAGAAGATATTGAAGTATTACTGGAGCAATTGAAGGAGAAATATGGTCCAAACTATTCTATTGCAATATTACCAATTGGTCCATTGACTATTCCTTATGTAGAAGAGTAGGGGAACTATTTCTAATTCCAGATAGACAATAAAGCGTCGCAAAACAAAATTTGCGACGCTTTTTATTTTGATTATTTTTGATGTAAATTCAATACCTTTTAAGAATATAGAAAGAATTAATCGTTAAATGTAACATTATAAAATTTTTCAGTATTTAACCAGCTGTCCGATAAAACTTCACCTTCATCGATACGTTTTTCTGTTTCTTGCAACATCCAGCCCGTTTGGGAAATATGGGCTTTTAACGCCTTTAATTTGTCTTCTTTGACAGAGCTAATATCTATTGTTACATCGGGCTCTCCATTTTTCTCGACTGTATCGTTGGCAAAAGCGCATGCTAAAATACGAGGACGATATTGCTTATCAATTCGACGAACGGCCTCTACTACTGCACGACCAGTTGCTTCATGATCAGGGTGCACTGCAAAACCAGGTAAAAATGTGAAAATTAAAGAAGGATTAAGTTCCACAATTAAATCGGTTACGAGTTTGATCATCTTTTCATCATCTTCAAATTCCACCGTTTTATCACGTAAACCCATCATACGTAAATCTTCTATACCCATTGCTTCACAAGCAGCAATCAGTTCTTTTCTACGTATTTCCGGTAATGATTCACGAGTGGCGAACGGAGGGTTTCCTAGATTCCGGCCCATTTCCCCTAATGTTAAACAAGCATATGTAACAGGAACTCCCATATTGTGATATAAGCGTAATGTACCTGCAACCGAAAAGGCTTCATCATCTGGGTGAGGGTAAACGACCAAAACATGGCGTTCTTCTTGTAATGTCATGTAAGCAACCTCCTTAATAAGCAAATGGCGATTCGCTAATTTCCAACGCAATCGCTAGCTTTCCTGTATTATCAATTCCAGCCATTAATAAGCGACCTTGATCGTCTAATTCAAAATGTGTAATTCCTTGTGCATATACCCAACCATGTGGCATTTTCAAGCCAACACGGTGCGGGGCATCTCCTACAACTTTCCCTAATTCATAACGTAATTGTACATTGCGGATAAACGCCCCTGCATTGAAAAAGTTTTCATTATAGTGTGTTGCATAAGAGCCATTCGTAGTTTCTAGATGAATAAAAACGTCTTTGTTCGCAAAAGAATTAAGTAATTCCTGGAGCTCGTTAGTATTTACTTCCTTCATCACTCTTATTAACTCCTTTCGAATCTATCTGTTAATAGTATAGTCAAATTTTGTGGAGTATGAAAAGAAAAAGTCACACAAGAAGCGAATTCCTGTGCGACTTAGTATATTTTATGCATTAATGTAGTTAGGGATCGTTGTGACCGTTACTTTCGGTGCGCCAAATCGGGGTTTAGCACCATGCATAACTGGACCGACATGGTCGTTTAAAGCCCAGCCATGTTTAATTGCAGCCGAAACGAATTCCTTCGCTTCTATTACGGATTCTTCAACAGAAAGACCATTTGCTAAATTGGCACAAATACTAGCTGCAAATGTACAGCCTGCCCCATGATTATAAGTTGAAGTGACTTTTTCGGATTCAAGTAATTTGAATTCCTGTCCATTATAAAATAAATCAACCGCTTTATCATGTACTAATGCTTTTCCGCCTTTAATGACAACATTTTTTGCCCCAAGCTCATGTATTTTTACTGCGGCAGCCTGCATTTCCTCAATTGATTTTGGTGTACCTGTTCCAGCCAGTTGACCTGCTTCAAAAAGGTTAGGTGTAACAACTGTAGCATGAGGTAATAGATAATTAACCATAGCTGTTGTATTGCCAGGATTTAATACTTCGTCATCGCCTTTACATACCATTACTGGATCGATAACTACTTTATCCGTTCTTGAAGATTGAATGGCCTGTGATGCCATTTGTATAATCTCTTCTGTAGAAAGCATTCCTGTTTTAATTGCATCTACTCCTGTAGAAAGGGCTGTATCGATTTGTTTTTGCAAAAGGTCTGTCGGCAATGGTGTCACAGTATGGCTCCAAGTTATAGGATCCATTGTTACGACTACTGTTAATGCGACCATTCCGTAAGTACCATGTTCCTGGAAAGCTTTTAAATCTGCCTGCATCCCTGCACCTGCGGAAGTGTCAGAACCTGCAATTGTTAAAGTTTTTTTTAGTGTCATAAAACATATCTCCTTAAAGTGAATATTCGAATAATAATAATGCTTAGTATAGCGCTTATCTGACTATATAAAAATAGCCAGAAAAAGAAAAAACTTTAAGGTCAGAAGAAATTACTTGAACTTCTCTATAAATTTCAATACCGTTTGAGGTGAGGTGAAACTATGATTGAACAATTAACTAATAGTTGGAAGGAAATTTTGGCAGCACAAGTGCAGCAGTCTTATTATAAAAACCTGCAAAGTTTTTTATCCACGCAGTATGAGTTGGAAACTGTTTATCCAAAAAAAGAACATATTTTAAATGCCTTTATGCTGACAGATTATGATTCGGTTAAAGTAGTCATTTTAGGACAAGATCCATATCATGGTCCCAATCAGGCGCATGGACTTAGTTTTTCGGTCGAACAAGGTCAAAAATTGCCACCAAGCTTAAGAAATATGATGAAAGAGTTACAGCAGGACATGGGCTGCGAAATACCTGAGCATGGAGACTTAACATCTTGGGCAAAACAAGGTGTTTTATTGCTGAATACTGTATTAACTGTCCAGGCAGGAAAAGCGAATTCTCATAAAGGACAAGGATGGGAACAGTTTACTAATGCAGTTATAGAAAAACTTGCAGAGCGCGTTCAACCAATCGTCTTTTTATTATGGGGAAAGCCAGCGCAAAGTAAACGGATTTTAATTGAACGAATTTCCGATAAGCATATTATTCTCCAGGCACCTCACCCAAGCCCATTAAGTGCCCATCGTGGATTTTTTGGAAGCAGACCCTACTCAAAAACAAATGAAGCACTTCAGTCGATAGGTGAAAAGCCCATAAATTGGTGTTTAGATGAGAATGGTTCTAAACAATCTAAACTTTTACTGTGAAGCATGGTAAAGTAATGATAGAAAGAGAGGGAGCGGCAAATGAAAGTTGATTGCTTTAAATGTCATTTTTTCCGTGTGACATGGGATCAAAATAATCCGCGCGGGTGTACGGCTTATGGTTTTAAAACGAAGCAGCTACCATCTCTCGTTGTAAAACAGTCATCGGGAATGGATTGCTTAAAGTTTGTGCCGAAAAATAGAGGAGGGGACAATGGGAGATGATCACGTATGAAACAATCATCAAACAAATTGAAAAGTTGACCGCAGAAGCTACTCATGCGACAACGGAGCAACGGGCTCGTGAAAAGCTCACGGCTATTCGTGCATTGTGTGATGTCGTATTGGACGAAAAAATAAACTCTACAAAGCTCCCGGCTACAAATCTTGTTAGTACGACTGTTTCCTCACCTGTATATACACAGCCTGTTGCAATTCCGTCGCAAAAGCTCGAGGAAGAGGATGCAAATGGGGATTCACTTTTTGATTTTTAATTGTTATTACTAAATAGGGAATCGTTGAATATATAAAAGAAAGAGGTAAGATAATGAAAGGTTCAATAATATCAGGAGCGATTCATGGCTTTTTAGCAGTTGCATTAGGCGCATTCGCAGCACATGCACTGGAAGATATGCTAGATGACTACAGTACAGGAATATGGGATACAGCCATACAATATCAAATGTTCCATGCAACAGCACTCATATTAGTCGGTATATTAATGTCAAAGGCTATTTTAGGTGAAGTAAAGCAATTGAAAATAGCAATGATTTGTTTTAATGCAGGAATCGTCATTTTTGCAGGAAGTCTAATGCTATTAGCTTTAACAGGAATCGGCATATTGGGAGCTATTACTCCTATCGGTGGTGTCCTATTTTTAATTGGTTGGATAATGGTTATAATATCAGTAGTAAAAAAGTCATAGGTAAATAGAAAGCATATACTCCTAAAAATGGTAGTATATGCTTTTTTTATTATTTTACTAGGAAAAATAAATCTTTTATCTAAATTGTTTGAATTTATTGTATAGTTATAAAGTAGGTTAGTAAAGGGGTAAGGAAAATGAACCAATTATTATTAAAGCTGGAAGATCATTTTGAAGAAATGGTGATTATACGTCGCTATTTACATGAGCATCCTGAAGTATCGCATGAGGAAGTACATACACCCGCATATATTGCAAATTTTCATCGTGAGCTTGGATTAGAAGTGCGCGAGTATGTAGGGGGACGTGGAGTTGTAGCCACACTAAGAGGTACCAAGCCAGGAAAAACGGTTGCTTTACGTGCGGATTTTGATGCATTGGCTATTCAGGAATTAAATGATGTGCCTTATAAATCTAAAAACGATGGTGTAATGCATGCGTGTGGTCACGACGGTCATACGGCAACATTACTCGTTTTAGCAAAAGTATTGGTCGGTATGCAGGATCAATTGTCCGGTAATATTGTTTTTATTCATCAGCATGCAGAGGAGTTAGCTCCTGGTGGTGCATTGGCCATGATTGAAGATGGCTGCCTAGACGGTGTGGACGTTATTTTTGGGACACATTTATGGGCACCAACCCCATTAGGAGAAGTGCTTGTAAAAGATGGGGCAATTATGGCAGCAGCAGACCGATTTGAAATTGTAATTCAAGGTAAGGGCGGACATGGCGCAGAGCCACAGCATTCGGTGGATGCAATAGTCGTAGGAGCCCACTTTGTTACGCAAGTACAGACGATTATTTCCCGCCGGATCGCACCGCTGCAATCGGGGGTTGTGACAATTGGTCAGTTTGAAGCAATCAATCCGTTTAATGTCATCGCCGATACAGTGAAAATACAAGGGACAGTACGTGCTCTAGATGAACAGGTCCGCAGGCAAATAAAAGAAGAAATCGAATTATTGTTAAAAGCAACTTGTTTAGGAATGCACGCTACGTATAGTTATGAATATTTTGATGGATATCCACCTGTTGTTAACCATGAAGAACAAACAAAGTTTATAGCAAAAGTAGCAGAGCAAACAAGTGGAGTAGAAAAGGTGACGGAGTGTCCTCCGTTTATGATTGGTGAGGATTATGGCTATTATATGCAGCATATTCCAGGCACATTTTTCTTTACTGGAGCCAAAGATCCACAGTGGGAAACGGTTTACCCACATCATCATGCCAAATTTAATTTTGATGAAAGAGCCATGCTGATTGCCGCAAAAGTTTTAGGACAGGCTGCATTGGACTTTCTAGAGAATGATTGACAGAAGGAAGGGATATCAAAATGAGTGTTGGGAAAAAGTTAAATTCTGCTTTCATTTTAATGATTGTTTTAATTACGATTACTGTAGTTCTTAACTTTATTAGTTTAAATAAAATTCAGGGCGATATGGATGAAGCACTAAACCATCGTGTTGAACAAATCCGTTCGGTCGATCAAATCCGCCTGAATATAGGAATGCAAGGGATGTATGCACGTGCCATCGTGTTGGACGGCAAAGAGGAATCTTTCGATAACTTTAAGCAGTACAATGAATTATTGGACACGGAAATTGATTATTTGGAATCATTGGTTGTAAGTAATACAATGCAGGAATATATGGAGCAAGTAAAGAAGTTCCGAGATGATTTTAACAATGGTTACCTAGATATGGTCGATGCATATAATCGCGGAGACCAAATACTGGCAAATGGATTTATTAATACGAAGCTTCATGTGGCAAGTAACGGCATGTTTGATGTGACAAATCAGATTGTTTCATATCAGGAGCAGCAGCTTGAAGTGATTAGTACAAAAGCCGCCAATTCAATTTCCTTTTCTCAAACGGTTGCAAGTATTGCCTTGGCAATTAGTATATTTATAGCTGTACTTGTGATGTTATTTATTCGTAAAACAATTACATCACCGTTAAAGAACATAGTAAAAGAAGCGAATATTATTGCATCAGGAGACTTATCACAGCAGGATTTTGTTGTGAAAACAACTGACGAAATCGGTCAGCTAAGTAAATCCTTCAATTTGATGAAAAGCAATTTAGCGAACCTTATTAAAAATATGCAAATGAATTCAGAGCAAGTAAGTGCTGCTGCGCAAGAACTTTCAGCGAGTACAGAAGAAATTACGGCAACAACAGAAGATGTGACGACACGTGTTAGTCATACCGCAGAAAGATCTCAAATCTCTGCACATGCTTCGAACGAAAGTGCTCGTGCAATGGAAGAGACAGCAGCCGGAGTACAGCGAATTGCAGAAGCGACTCAAAAATTACATGGCAATTCTGTTGATGCGACACAAACAGCGAGAAATGGTGGTCAAATTATTCATGATGCACAACAGCAAATGAAAATTATTAGTTCCTCTACAAATTCAGTTAATGATTTAGTGCAAAAGCTTGCCCAACAAACAGAGGAAATCAATAATATCTCGCAAATTATTACGGCAATTACAGATCAAACGAATCTGCTTGCATTAAATGCTGCCATTGAAGCAGCACGGGCAGGGGAGCACGGAAAAGGATTTGCAGTTGTAGCGGATGAAGTACGTAAGCTGGCGGAGCAATCGAAAAACTCAGCCAATTCAATCGTCAACTTAACACTTGAAATTAAAGCAGATACAGAAAATGTCGAGCGTGCTGTATCGGATTCTTTAATATCTGTAAACGACGGAGTGAATATCATTACAAATGCAGGACAATCATTTACATCGATTGTGGATGCAGTAACCGAAATGTCTATGCAAATAGAAGAAATTTCAGCTACATCGGAACAGCTTTCGGCAAGTGCAGAACAAGTAACTGCTTCGGTAAATGAAATTGCCAATGGCTCAAACGAATCGAGTAGCCACCTCGAAATGATAGCAGCAGCCGTGGAAGAACAAACGGCAACGATGCAGCAAGTCAATGCAGTGGCAGCTACATTAAGTGACAATGCCCAAAACCTACAACAGGAAATACAGCAATTTAAAGTGTAAATATAAAAAGCAAGGTGCTTTGTGAAGGCACCTTGCTTTTTCATGCACCTTAAAAGACTTACCGCCTATTAAGGTGTTTGTGTAAAGTAGCTTAATTCCTCATCAAATTCAGCATAATCAAAGTAAATCATCGGGAACAAGAAGCGATGGTTATTCTTTAAATCACGTAAAATAACATGGTCGCGTCCTGCTGCTTCGACAACACCGCGAACAGCACGCGTATTGCTGCCAGCTACCGCATTATCAAATGAAAAATAAAACGTACCTGGTTTCCCACGATTTAACCGTAGAATATTTTCAATATAGGATTCCTCTCGTGGAAAGCCTACCCCTTGCATAGTCGAAGGCATTGTAACCGCCGAAGGGTTCATTTGTTGCATTGGAGACGTCCAGTAATAAGTCAATTTTGCATCCTTTCATTAAATAAATTTAGTTTACCGCTAGACAAGTTGCAGTTGCCGATACTCATCACACTCAGATTCAATATGTGACTACTACGCTATTGTCCATACTACTAGGCAGGTCAACTGAATAACCTTTTGTAGCGTCTTAATCGAACAGGAAGATTATCTTTTGTTTGAACTATAGGCGTTCTAAGTAACCTCCTTTTTCGTTTTAGTATATGCATAAAAAAAAAGTTGAACACCGATACAGTGTTATTTTTTGAATACCTAACATACTATAGAGTAATTTATTTGGGGAGATGTAATAAATTTTAATGAAATGGGTAATATAAATTACATAAATAGAAGATTGTTGCCCATTGTTAATGAAAATCGCGGGAGTGGAACCTCATGAAAATAGGTATATGGTTAGGGATAATAATTAGTGCATTTTTGTCCTATGCAGTTGCGATATTCTATGAACAACCGATTCATTGGTATTTACTAATCCTTCTCATCGTAACGGGTTTGTTCATTAATACCATTATTATTATTTTAAAATTACAGGATGATCATACTGAAGGTGAGTCGAACTAATCGACTCATCTCAGACTGTAGACAAACTCGAAGAAATTCGAGATTGCCTACAGTCTTTTTTATTAAAATAAAGTTAACTAATGAAAACCGTTGATTTCCGTTCCGGGACCGATGCTTTCCCCGGGCACGGCTCCAGCTAACTAAATTGTGCCAAGGGCGGCAGGCACAATTTAGTGGATCTTCCGCGCGTGCGATTCCCGGTGGAGTCACGGTCCCTCCACTCCAATCAACTTATTCATCGCTTTAAATAAAGTGAGATACGATATCTACGATGACTAGTAATCAATTCAAATCAATGAACATGAACAACTATTCCTGCAAGCATCTAGTAAAAATTTATAATAAAAAGACAAAAGGTCTCTCGAGACTTTTGTCGACGATCTGAGGTGAGTCGAACTAATCGAATCATCTTTTTTCCGTTTCATGGGGATGGTGGCGAATATGCATTATAAAATGTCGATTATGTATAGGGGAGTGGTGAATAAGTGGGGACGATTGATGATAGATAAGAGAAAAGTGTTTAATAAAAATTTTCTCGTTAACTTGAGGTCATAAATAAACCCGTTCAGCAACTCGAATGAATGGATAAACCAAATATCAAGAGGTTGAACGGGTATATGAGTATTAAATCGCTAATAATTTTTCCAGTTTTTCATTGTCTAATAAGTTACCTACAAGGAACTCACCAAACTCGCCATAGCGGGCTGATACTTCATCAAAGCGCATTTCGTAAACGATTTTTTTGAATTGAAGCATATCATCAGAGAATAATGTAACGCCCCACTCATGATCGTCCAATCCAACTGAACCAGTGATGATTTGTTTGATTTTACCTGCATAGCTGCGTCCGATTAGACCGTGGTCATACATCAGTTTTTTACGATCTTCCATTGAAAGCATGTACCAGTTGTCATTGCCATCGCGCTTTTTATCCATTGGATAGAAGCAAACATATTTTGATTTTGGCAATTCAGGATATAAACGCGCACGTACATGTGGGTT
Organism: Solibacillus sp. FSL W8-0372; assembly: GCF_037969735.1. Taxonomy (NCBI): domain Bacteria; kingdom Bacillati; phylum Bacillota; class Bacilli; order Caryophanales; family Caryophanaceae; genus Solibacillus; species Solibacillus sp. FSL W8-0372. Next base: position 486,257 of record NZ_CP150204.1, read on the forward strand.
TTGGTATGGATCTTCATCCGACTTACCAGCTAGGTAGTTTGATAATTCTACAATCGAAACGTAAGAATAGGTTGGAATAGTGAAATCTGCAATTGCCAATTTAGCAAATTTTGTTTCGATTTCTCCTAGCTCTTCCGGTGTTTCGCGTAATGTCATCATCATGAAATCTGCTTTTTGACCAATAATAGAGTAGAAAGCATTCGAACCTGTATCTTTATTTAAGTCTTCTAAAAATGCGATAAATTCTTTCGTAGCGGCTTCGCGTTCTTCAGCTGAAACTAATTTCCATGATGCCCAATCAATCGAACGGAAATCATGTAATGCATACCAGCCATCTAAAGTAATTGCTGCTTCATTCATGTGCTTAAACACTCCTTGTAAATGAAAATGATTCACAGTTAGTGTAGCATAAATCAATAAAAAAAAATCATTTCAACCCTGCATAATCGATATTTTCACCAATTTGACATCACTTTGAATTGAGGTATGCTAAAGTGAAGAGAAATTAAGCTAGGAGTATATGTATGAACGAAATTTTAAAACAAACGAAGTGGCGATTCATTGATCAATCGATTAGTGCAAACAAACGCTCACCTTTAGAGTCATTTGCGATGGATGACACACTTTGCCATCTTGTTGGACAGCACATGTCAGATGCCACAATTCGTACATGGGTGCATGATGATTCAGTAGTGTTAGGCATTCAGGATCACCGATTACCGCATATAGAAGAAGGCATGCAAACATTAATTTTTCACGGTCATGAACCGATTGTCCGGAATTCAGGAGGGTTAGCTGTTGTACTGGACGGGGGAGTGCTGAACATTTCCATTGTCATAGGGGAAGACAAACCTCTTAGTATTAACAATGCCTTTGAAATGATGGTTGAATTGATTCGAAAGCTTTTTCCGGAAGTCGCAACTAAAATAGAAGCATATGAAATTGTTGGCTCGTATTGTCCAGGTTCATATGATTTAAGTATCGATGGTAAAAAGTTTGCCGGAATATCACAGCGCCGTATGAAAAATGGAATTGCTGTACAAATCTACTTATGTGTAGAGGGTAGCGGAAGTGAGCGAGCAGAGCTGATTAAGCAATTTTACGGGGCAGGTCTAAAAGGTGAGGAAACGAAATTTCAATATCCGGACATTAAACCGGACGTTATGGCCTCATTACAGCAACTGACAGGACAAGACATCACTGTGTCCCAAGTGAATGAGCGCCTCCGAAAATTATTAGCTCAATGGAATGGACAGTTAAATGAAAAACCATTGCAGCAAAGTGAACTGAAACTATATGAATATTATTTACAACGCGTATTGAAACGCAATGAATCAATGTTAAATAAATAAAAAAAGGCGAGGTGCTAATATAGCGCTTCGCCTGAATCATTTAATGATGATTGTGAAATTAAGTTGCCGTTTCGCTCCATTTTGAATGTTGGTGCATTCGGCTCTGAATCTTCTAGTGCCACAAGTCTTCTAGCGCGATTCATAATAGATACAAATTGCTCGTAATCTTCTTTAATTGCTTTATTTTCTTTTTGAAGTGCAGCCAATTGTTGTTCAAGCTGATTCTTTTGTTCTGTTAACAGTGATGTTAATTTACGCCACTTCACTAAATCTTGCTCATTTGAGTTCGTATGTTGCAACTTTACTAAATATGCAATAACGATATCCAATGATAATGCCGATAGTGGAATGGAAGTCGGCTGATTTTCATTTGAAGGCATTAAGTATAAAGGCGTTGTTCTGCGCTTTGTTGCTGTATTCATCATACGCATACGCTCTTTTCGTTCCTTTTTCGCCTGTGCTAAATCTTCCTCGTAAATGCGTCGTACTACTGCATTCCAGCGGAAACCACACGCTGCAGCTGTTCGGTTCAGTAAATCACCAGCCTCTTCAAAAGCATTAAGCTGTGTGCTTCCTTCTTTAACATGGCGCAAAACAGCTTCTGCTAATAACTCATCATTCTCTTTTACCCACGCATCTTGTCTTGTTTTTGTCATTTAAAACTCCCCCTGATCTTTTGATAGTTTTGTTGTTGTAAATCTATCATGTCCAAAGAGGAAAACATTTATTCACTATATCGTAAATTGTTGATAGAATAATGAGAAATATATTCCTATCAGACCTTTGACGGAATTGCTAGTATATACTTGAATGGAATAAGCAATATGCGATACAATAAAGAATAGGTTAAAATAGCTAAGAGAAAGGTGTTGACACTATGGCAAACTTATTTCACGTTTGCGATGAATGTCAGGCCGTTAATTTAAAGACGTTAATTCCAAAATTAAAAGAAATTGATCCAGAAGCAACGATTGAAATTGGCTGTCATTCATACTGTGGTCCAGGCCGCAAAAAAACATTTACATTTGTAAATAATCGTCCGGTTGCCGCATTAACTGAAGAGGAGTTAATGGTAAAGGTACTCGACAAACTAAAAAAGTAACGACGTAAGGACCAGTCCTGAAATAATTTTCAGAATAGGTCCTTTTCGCGTTTATAAGGGTTTTGCAGATGAAAATAATTTATAAAGAATTTAAATAATTTAAGGCAATAATACCTTTGCCTAATGGATTCATTTCTTTTTCACTGAGAACTCACTTATAATAAGGAAAAGGGATAAGGAGGTCGGCTATGTTGACGACATACGCAAAAACAAAACTGCAAGAGGAAAAAGTTTTTAAAGACCCTGTCCATCGTTATATTCATGTTAGGGATCAAGTGATTTGGGATTTAATAAAAACAAGAGAATTTCAAAGACTGCGTCGTATTAAACAGCTAGGTACCACATATTTAGTATTCCACGGAGCGGAACATAGCCGTTTTAATCACTCACTAGGAGTGTACGAAATTGTACGCCGTATTGTAGATGACGTATTCAGAGGAAGAAAAGAATGGGACGAATCTGAGAGGTTACTTGTTTTATGTGCAGCGCTCTTGCATGATTTAGGGCACGGCCCGTTTTCCCATGCCTTTGAAAATGTATTTGAGACCGATCATGAATATTTTACGCGTCAAATTCTACTAGGGGAGACTGAAGTAAATGCAGTACTGCGCAGGGTTTCACAGGACTTCCCTGAGAAAGTCGCCCAAGTGATAGAAAAAACATATCCGAATGAATTGGTTGTCAGCTTAATTTCAAGTCAAATTGACGCCGACCGAATGGATTATTTACAGCGTGATGCTTATTATACAGGCGTTAGCTACGGTCATTTTGATATGGAACGTATTATGCGTGTTATGCGCCCCCGCGAAAATGGCGTAGTTATAAAAGAAAGTGGAATGCATGCAGTAGAGCATTATATTATGAGCCGTTACCAAATGTATTTGCAAATTTACTTCCACCCTGTATCACGGAGTGCGGAAGTTGTACTCAATAATATTTTAAAGCGGGTAAAAGTGTTATGTGCTAGTAATTATGTGTTTAAATATGAGCCAACGCCTTTTATTGCTTTTTTCAAAGGTGATGTCACGCTAGAAGATTATATTGCATTAGATGAAAGTATTATGCTCGCATACTTCCAATTTTGGATGAAGGAAGAGGACCTGATTTTACGTGATTTATGTAGAAGGTTCGTTAATCGGAAATTGTTCCAATATACAAATCTCAACCCATTCAAGCAACCTGAAGTTTATGCAGAGCTGCGCCGTCTATTTTTAGAGGCGGGTATGGACCCTGATTATTATTTAGTACATGATTCCACATCCGATTTACCATATGACTTTTATCGACCTGGAATTGAAGGGACAAAAAAGCCGATATACTTACTTATGCAAGACGGTGGGCAGTGTGAGCTATCAGAGGAAAGTCAAATAGTTGAAGCAATTGCCGGCCGTATAAAAGTGGATCATAAAGTTTATTACCCGGAAGAGTTATTCGATGACGAGAACATTCCGGAAACTTTACGTCAGGAAATACAGAAACTAATTGAGCATATATAAAAAAGGGGGTGAATCATTTACAGATTCATCCCTTTTGTACTGCAATGTTCATTGTGTACTGCGTAGTCAACTGAAATATAGGACAAATTAATTGTCGCTGTATCGCACGCCACCTTTTGCAAAGTGGTTTTTAGACATTTCTTCGATGATAATGGATACATTTTCTACTGGTGCGTCAACTGTTTTTGAAACAGCTTGTGTCACTTCTTCTACAAGCGCTCGCTTTTGTTCTTCTGTACGCCCCTCAACCATTTTAATTGTAACGATTGGCATATAGTCGCCTCCTAGTTAAGATATAGTGTATAGTATTTATATTAGCGTATTTGGAGGTATTTACAATGGCAAATGAAGAAAAATCTAAACCAAAAATGGGTTTTACGATTATTAAAAATGATCCAACCGATGGGCATAAAGGTTTTGGCATTGGCTCACTTTCTCTGGAAAATGTGTCGCCAGTCATTGTCGATGTCGCAGAAGGAACGGCGATTGTTGATATAGGTGCAATGCATGCAAAAAGTGAAGTAGAGCGTGGCATTAAATTTACAACGAACCGTGAAGACTCTGCAGGCGGGAAGAATTACTGGTTAGTATGGGTGACGATTGACCATAAGGAATCCGGTGCCTACTTTGCAGGCGTAACTGCATGTGAAATGGTTGTGAACCGTGAAAAGCGCCGCGGCTACAAAATATTGGCGGATCATGTAAATAGAATGGATAAATCTATGAAGCGCCATATCATCGTTGACCATATGGATGCACCATCGAAAAAAATATTGGCAGACTTCCTGAAAAGCCACAATGAAGAAATGTGGAACAATAGCGATGAAAAATTAGCAAATGATTTAGCGTAAAACTACTTATAGGGTAAATATAAGACACAAATAAATTTATAATCAGTCAATTATTTTTTGGGAAAATGAATTCATCCGGTGAACAATATGTGACATTTAAAGAACATACTAATCGGTGGTTGAAACTGCTTCCAAAAGAAAGTAAACTGATTTTAAAGCTTGCAAAGTAGTAGGCTAGGACACGTGGAAAATGAATAGTGATGAGTATTAAGCGGCATTTGAACATTCCCAAGCCGAATGCCCCATGATTCTCATCCTTTCGTTAACCACAATAGAAAAGCTCTTTCGTTTTACGGACTAGAACCGGAAACGAAAGAGCTTTTTTAATTTTTAGTCCCAAAAACCTTTAAATGCTTCAAATGGTAATGTTTCGAAGAAATTACCCCATGTATCAGTATCGAAGAAATCGAATGTTCCACATGATTCCGTTGGGATATCTGCCGTTTTCATATAAACGACACGCTGGTTCGGACAGGAGGCATCGGCTAAATTACCACTTAGAATATCAACCGTAACAGGCTCGACGCCACTTGGCATTTTAAAAGTTTCGTTTGCTTTTCCATCAAGGGCGGTTTCCATAAAATCGATCCACACTTGTTTGGAAGCTGCCATATCTGCCTGCACAGATAGTGTTTTCCCTTGGTCATAGCCATTCCATACACCGGCAGTTAAGCTAGGTGTAAAGCCAATCATCCATTGATCACTATTTGTCGTCCCCGATTTTGCTGCATACGTGTGGGACATTCTAGAGCGTAAAGATAGGCCGGTTGCAGGAGAGTAATCACTGAATACAGGATCGAATATTCCTGTCATCATTTGTGTGAGAACAAAAGCATCCTGTTCAGAAATTACTTGTTCTTTCTCCGGTTTTTTATATTTATAAACAACTTTCCCTTTTGCATCAGTAATCGATAATACGGTAACCGGTTTTCTCTTTTCTCCACCAGCTGCAAGTATGTTATATGCATTTGTTAAATCATACAGCGAATTTTCAGCGGTTCCCAAAGCAATGGATGGGATATCTTTTTCAGAATATTGAAGTCCAAAGCGTTTTTGAATATCTCGGAAGGAACGGTAGCCGATCCCTTCCAATGTCTTTACTGCATAAATATTGTCGGAAATAGCTAATGCTTGGGCTAAGGAAATGGCATGATCTGCAAACTTATTATTGACGTTTTGTGGTGTATAAGTTGCTCGCCCACTATCATAAGTGAATGTTGTCTCACTAACATCCAAAAACGACATTGGGGTAAAATTCTTTTCAAGAGCCGCTGCGTATAAAATCGGCTTGATGGCGGAGCCGGGTTGACGATTTCCCAATGAGACCCGATTAAAGGGGCTTACACCATAATCACGTCCTCCTACAAGAGCTGTTACATAGCCAGTGTACGCATCCATACTGACTAAACCAACTTGTAAATCACTATTAGGCATATTCTTTTCAATCGCATTTTCAGCTGCACGCTGATGCGCCTGGTTCAATGTTGTTTGAATCGTCCATCCACCTTCATTAATACTAAGGTTTTTGGATTTTAATATGTCAGTCGCTTCTTCCCTAACAACATCCAAAAAGTAAGGTGCTATCGACTTTGACGCAATCCATTGATCACTTTTAAGTACAACTTGTTCAGACGTAGCACGTGTTTTTTCATCTTCTGTAATCTTTCCTTGATCAGCCATTAATCGTAAAATAACTTGCTGACGATTTGTCGCCTTTTTTAAATCATTTAGTGGCGAATAATACGTCGGCCCTTTTGGAACACCGGCAAGCATAGAAGCTTCGGCTAATGTTAAATCCTTTGCTGATTTGTCATAAAAATAACGGCTCGCTGCTTCTACACCATACATTCCATGTCCGTAGTAAACCGTATTTAAATAGCCTTCTAAAATTTCCTCTTTTGAGTAAAATAATTCTAAACGATAGGCAAATAAGGCTTCATTTATTTTTCGGGTCCATGTTTTTTCATGAGTTAAATAAAGGTTACGCGCATATTGCTGAGTGAGTGTACTAGCTCCTTGGACTTTACCTCCCGCTTTAATATCTGCTAAAACGGCACCGGCAATTCGGGAATAGTCAAAACCACTATGGTCAAAGAAGTCTTTATCTTCCACGGCTACAGTAGCGTCAATTAAATAAGGTGAAATATCATCCAATTCTGTCCAATAGCGACGCTCCTCGGTAAAATAATCGCCAATTTTATTATTGTTGCTATCCAAAAAGATCGAAGCTTTCGGAACAGTAAGTGGTGGTGCTCCGGCAACTTGTGCATATATACGCAATGAAAGGAACGTTACAGCGAAAAAACATAAAAGGGCAATAGTAACGAGTCCTACTTTTTTTATAAATCTTTTACGGCTTTTTCGTTTTTTATATTGCTGTCTTTTCAAGTTTTTCCACCTCATTTCTTTTTTATAGTAAGCAAAAAATTTTCAGTCATTTATGAAAAGTTATAAAAATTCTATTGCACTTTCAATGAAAACAACTATACTTTTGTCGTAGCACATTAAATGGAAATAAGCATTAATACTGCTATGACTATACGTATTCACAATGTCGAATTTTGTCAGTTGTACTTAATTATACGAAAATAGCGATCAAAAGTTTCATTTGTTAGATTTAGTATGAGCAAAATCACCGGTCGCTATGCATACGAAATTGAGAACAAATTGATTTATAATTGATAATTTAAAATAGAGAAGGATGTAGGTGATCGTAAATGAGATTTGATGAAACTTATGCTGGCAATATGTTTATTAAAAGCCACCAAAATTACGAAGAAAGTAAGGCAGTTCTTTACGGCATGCCAATGGATTGGACAGTAAGCTATCGTCCAGGTCAACGTTTTGGGCCAGCTAGAATCCGTGAAGTATCAGTCGGTTTGGAAGAATACAGTTTTTACTTAGACCGCGAATTAGCGGATGTTCCATTTTTTGACGCGGGAGACATTCCGTTGCCATTCGGTAATCCGGAAAAATCTTTGGCGGAAATTAAGACATTTGTTCGTAAAGTATTGGCAGACAACAAAGTTCCAGTTGGCATGGGTGGCGAACACTTAGTATCATTGCCAGTAATGGAAGCGGTATACGAAAAGTATGATGATTTAGCAATTATTCATTTTGATGCGCATACAGATTTGCGTACCGATTATGAAGGTGAACAGTATTCACATGCAACGCCAATTCGTAAAATTGCGGATACAATCGGACCTGAAAATGTCTATTCATTCGGAATTCGTTCAGGCTTAAAGGAAGAATTGCAGTGGGCAAAGGAAAACGGGATGCACATTTCATTATTCGAAGTACTCGAGCCTTTAAAGCAAATCCTGCCAACATTAAAAGGGCGCAATGTTTACGTGACAATTGATATTGATGTATTGGACCCGGCACATGCTCCAGGCACAGGTACTGTAGATGCAGGTGGCATTACACCAAAAGAACTTTTAGCATCGATTCATGAAATCGCGCACGCTGAAGTTAATGTTGTCGGCTTTGACCTTGTAGAAGTGGCACCGATTTACGACCATTCAGAAATAACAGTAAACACAGCAGCAAAGTTAATTCGCGAAATGATTTTAGGTTGGGTGAAATAAAAAGAAAAATAAAGCGAGCGACGAAATTTTGTCGCTCGCTTTTTAAGTATTTACTTTAAGTTGTTTGCATGAAAGTAGCCTGATGTTAGATTCGATTTGGCATGTTGAGAAGCTCTAATTAAATTTTCAATCATACTATGTGAATTTGGGCCATTATCCGGATAAGAGCTTAATCCAATCGTAACGGATATATAAATTTCCTCTTTTCCTATTTCATTAAAAGGCTGTTGGGCTATAGTCTTTATTAAATTATCCGCCTCAAAAATCGCTAGAGCTGGAGGGATATCCCTTAAAATAATGGCAAACTCCTCGCCGCCTAACCGGGCAACAAATGCATCATTTTTAGCTGCATACTCTTTTAGCTGAAAAGCCAACTGCTTAATAATTAAATCGCCTGTTGAAAATCCGTATCGGGAATTAATCATTTTAAAATCCCGAATATCTACCAATAATAAACTGAATACACCGTTTTTCTTAACAAGTTGTTGAAGACACTTCTCTAATTCTGCTGTATTAGGCAACTGTGTTAAATAATCAATTTTTCGCAAATAAGTAGTTTCCTGTACAGTATCATTCGTACGTTTTACATGATGAATTACGATGAAAATAAAGTAAAATGCGAAAATAGTAAATAAACCATATAACAGGAGGAATCCGAATCCCTTACTAATAAAGCAAAGTCCGATAAAAGAAATCAATATCGTTTCAATCAAACATAACCAAAAATATATGAATACTGTTTTAGCGGTCATTGCATACCTTCGTGTAATTAGAAATAGCACCAATACTAGTAAAATAAAATTGTAGTTAAAAATAGTAGAAGCCATCGATATTTCTGACAGGAAAAATCGACCAATCCCTATAATTAGGCCGCTAATTAATATCGCAAAAGGTCCACCTAATAATCCACTAAACAGAACGGAAATAAACTGGGAATTTACCAATACGCCATCAACAAGATGTATTGCAGAATAAGTTAAAATAAGCCCCGTCACGCCAAATTTTATACCTGTCACATATGGAATTGATCGATTAATCAATGGTGTAATTTTAAAATAATTAATAAATGGCCAATAAATTAAAAGTGTAAACGTAAATAATATACAAAAATAAGATAATATTTCGATAAACATAATTAACTCCTTTATAAAATAATCATTACTCTTTTCTACCCAAAATACTATAAAAATGATTTAAATAACGGAAAAATACTCAAAACTAGATGATAAAAGTACTAAGGCAAAGTTTAAGTTCGATGTTGCTTAAAGAGAGGAACTTATCCTATAATAAAAAGGTTATAGAAATATATGCATAGGAGCTGACTGCTGTGGCGAACGAGAATGGGAAAACAGTCAAAATTAAGCTAATTTCCTCCATCATTCCTACCGAGGGCGAGCTTGAAAAATATGAAATGTGGCTAGAAGGCAACTGTGTAGAAAAAGGCGCAAATCATTATTTACGCTATGAAGAAGTTCAGGAAGAGACACGAATTCAAACGACGATAAAGCTAGATGAAGCGAAAGCCTTTATAATGCGAAGCGGTGGTGTCAACATGCGTCTTCCTTTAAATCTGGGCTTACGGGAAAATGGACATTATGAAAGTCCATTCGGATCATTGCCAATCGTTACCGATACGCATCAGTTATCCATTGAAGTAACACAAAGCGAAAAAGTATCAGGGCGTTTTAAAACGCAATATGATCTTATAATAGGCGGCAATTCTGTCGGACAATACACATTGGAAATTCAATTTACGGAGGTATATTCATGAATGCAGTAGAACAATTACAGCAATCGATTAAAGACGCTTTAAAAGCAGCGATCAATCAGGCAGGCTTAGTCGAAGCTGGCACAGAACTAAATATTCACCTGGAAACACCAAAAGACAAAGCAAACGGTGATTTTGCTACAAACGTAGCGATGCAATTAACTAAATTGGCGAAAAAGCCACCGCGTGCCATTGCAGAAAGCATTTTAGAGAATGTAAAAACAGAAGGGACAGATATCGAAAAAATCGAAATCGCAGGTCCTGGCTTCCTAAACATTACAGTTCGTAAAGACTTCTTAGCAGGTGTAGTAAAAGCAGCATTCGAACAAGGTGAAAATTACGGTCGTTCTACTGCTGGAGCTGGGGAAAAAGTACAAGTCGAGTTCGTATCAGCGAACCCAACTGGGGACTTACACTTAGGACATGCCCGCGGTGCTTCTGTAGGGGATTCTTTATGTAACGTTATGGATTTTGCCGGTTTTGATGTATCTCGTGAATACTATATTAACGATGCAGGTAACCAAATCAACAACTTAGCTTACTCATTGGAAGCACGCTATAAACAAGCTTTAGGTATGGATGCCGAGATGCCGGAAGATGGCTACCACGGACAAGATATTATTGATATTGCAGGGAAGTTAACTGAAGAATTCGGTGCTGCAATTTTAGATAAATCAGAAGAAGAACGTTTTAAATTTTTCCGTGAGCACGGTTTGAAGCTAGAGTTGGCAAAATTACAAAACGATCTGAAAAACTTCCGTGTTGAATTTGACGTTTGGTATTCTGAAACTTCATTATATGAAAACGGCAAAATCGATGTTGCTCTAGAGAAACTAAAGGCAAATGGACACGTATTTGATGAAGATGGAGCAACTTGGTTCCGTTCAACTACATTTGGCGATGACAAAGACCGCGTATTAATTAAAAACGACGGTTCATTCACATATTTAACACCAGATATTGCTTACCATGAAGATAAATTACGTCGCGGATTTGATAAATTAATCAATATTTGGGGTGCTGATCACCACGGTTATATCCCACGTATGAAAGCAGCGATTGAAGCACTTGGCTACGAGCGTGAAACATTGGAAGTTGAAGTAATTCAAATGGTTCAGCTTTACAAAAACGGTGAGAAGTTCAAAATGAGTAAGCGTACAGGTAACGCCGTAACTATGCGTGAATTAGTAGAAGAAGTAGGCTTGGATGCAGTACGTTATTTCTTCGTAAAAACTGCAGGTGATTCACACATGGATTTCGATTTAGACTTAGCAGTATCACAATCTAATGAAAACCCAGTGTATTATGCGCAGTATGCACATGCACGTATCTCATCAATTTTACGTGCAGCAAGCGAGCAAGGTTTTGAAGCATCATTAGAAAACCTGAACTTACTTGTAGCAGAAAAAGAAGAAGATGTTCTGAAAAAGGTCGGCGCATTCCCACAAATCGTGGCAGATGCAGCGAAACACCGTACACCGCACAGAATCGCAAACTATATTCAAGACTTAGCAGCAGCATTCCATAGCTTCTACAATGCTGAAAAAGTATTAAACCAAGATAACAAAGAGTTAACTGCAGCGCGTTTAGCGTTAATTACAGCAGTAAAAACAACTTTAGCAAATGCGTTGAAATTAATCGGCGTAAGTGCACCAGAGAAAATGTAATACAAAATTTCACGACACTCTATTTTCTATTAACGGAAAATAGGGTGTTTTTTCATTGAAAATGCGATGTTTCTACTTTTTAGCTGAGCCGTTCTACCTTTTGTTGTAAAGGATCTCCTTTTGGATCGAAACGTTCTACATTAGCGTGAATATTTTCGCCTTTCTCCTACCACCGTTCCACTTTAAACTGGAAATCCCTCCCTTATTTATTAAGTGAGTGAATCCCTACAAAGAAACTAGGGATATCTATTGACTTGTAAATTCCCGAAACGTACTATTAATTTGAAGAAATAACTACGTAAGACAACAGACAAGGGTGGTGCTTTCCATGAGCAAGGAATTATTTATTGAAACGGACGAGCAGCGACAATGGTTGGAAAAGCTCGAAACAATTTCAGAGAGTATAAAGCAATTGGCACAACAAACAGATGAGCAAGCGACATTTCCATTTGAAAATTTCCAAAAGCTACGCGAAATTGGCTATACAAAAATAACGTTGCCAAAGGAATACGGTGGAGATGGCTTCACCGTATATGATGCGCTTTTACTACATGAAACATTGGCAAGCTATTGCGGAAGTACGGGGTTGGCAGTTTCGTGGACAATTCAAAATGTAGGCGAGATTTTTGAAAACCGTTACTGGAATCCTCAAAAGCTTGATTGGTTTGGTGGAGAAATTGCAAATGGTGCGACAGTAAATCGTGCAGTAAGTGAGTTTGCGATGGGAAGTCCAGTGCGTGGTGGGCGTCCGGCGACTTCCGCAAAACGTGATGGCGAACATTATATAATTAACGGGCGTAAAAACTATACGAGCGGTGCACCGGATCTCGATTATTTTTTAGTATCTGCATGGATTGAAGATGTGGATCAGTTAGGGTTTTTCCTTGTTCCGAAAACAGCTGAAGGAGTATTGGTCGAAAACACGTGGGATGTGGCATCAATGCGCGGTACGGGAAGCGATGATTTAGTGCTCGACAATGTACGCATTGATCAGACGAACTTAGTGGAAATCCCAAACTATACAACAGGTTTTAAGTTAAACGGCTGGTTACTGCTTATCCCGGCGACTTATTTAGGGATTGCACAGGCAGCACGTGATTATGCGGTTGATTTTGCGAATAGCCATTCACCAAATAGTATTCAAGGGACAATTGCACAATTGCCGAATGTTCAAACGCTCATCGGAGAAATGGATTTAGCATTAACAAAAGCTCGTTTTACTATTTATGGGGTAGCAAGACTGTATGATGACCCGACGAAGAAGGCGACCTTAGTTAACGAAATCAATATTGCTAAACATGTTGTGGCAAATACAGCGATTGAAGTCGTTGATAAAGCGATGCGTTTAGTTGGCGCAAAGAGTCTTCAACGGTCCAACCCACTTCAACGCTATTACCGTGATGTACGTGCAGGCTTACACAATCCACCAATGGATGACATTACAATTAAGCGTTTAGCAGAGACAGCAATTGAAAACAATTTAAAAACAAAAGAATGATCTGTGTTATTTACTACGCAGAAACTGAATTATAAACAAATTATCTGAAACTTTGGTAATTTTGCATACATTAAGTGAAATATCCGCTATAATAAAAATATTAATTAAATATGTACTATAAAGGTTCTTACTATATCTAATTAAAGTAAGAAGTAAAAGGGAAATCGGTTCAAATCCGATGCGGTCCCGCCACTGTAATTGCTAGTTTGGAGCTATATGCCACTGAAATTTTCGGGAAGGCAGCTCATAAACGTTAATGCATAAGCCAGGAGACCTGCCTTTATAATGCCCGATTAATACCTACGCGGATAGGATGTGGTGAATGAATTTTTTATTTGAATTTATTTGCTTTCATAAAGCTTCCTAGTATGTAGGAGGCTTTTTATTTTTGTGTAAAATAACAAGTTAGAACAATTTTAGGAGGAATTAATTACATATGAAAACTTGGCAGCGACTTTCTTCAACAGGAATTATTTCAATTATGCTTCTTGCAGGCTGTGGGGTTGAAGAAACAGCAGTAGAAAAAGATTCAGCTCAACAATCGAAAGACATGGTTGAGGAACAAGCACAGTTCCCTATAACGGTAACGGATGCTTTAAACAAAGAAGTGACAGTGGAAAAAGCTCCTGAACGCATTATTTCCCTTATTCCATCGAATACAGAAATATTATTTGGCTTAGGCTTAAATGAACAAATTATTGGAGTATCCGATAATGATAATTACCCGGAAGAAGCTCAGACAAAAGAAAAAGTCGGTGGGATGGAATTTAACTTGGAACAATTGATTGCATTGCAGCCAGATCTAGTAGTAGCTCATGAATCAGGTCTTTATAGCTTTAACGAAGAAGGTATTGCGCAGCTTGAATCAGTGGGCATTCCTGTATTTGTAGTGAAAAATACTACAACATTTGAAGAAACATATACGACTATTGAACAAATTGGGCAATTAACAGGGAAAACCGCGGAGGCAACAGAGATGATTGCATCCATTCAAAAAGGAATTCAAGACATTGAAGTTAAAGTGGCTGATTTAGAAGAAAAATCTGTGTTTATCGTAGTGGGCACAGAGCCGGACTTATATGCAGCAGGACAAGAAACATTTATTAATGAAATGCTAGAAGTGTTAAATGTAGAAAATGCAGTACAAGAGCTTGGATGGCCGATGTATAGCTCTGAGCAATTTGTTGATAGTAATCCAGACGAAGTGATTGTAACATATGAAAACGACTATGAAAGCATCGTAAATAACTCTGCCTATAACGAAATGGATGCAATTAAAAATGGCAATGTTCATGTCGTAGATGGGGATACGACGAGTCGCCAAGGTCCACGTATTGTAGAAGGTATTGAATCACTAGGTGAGGCAATTTATCCAGATGTATTTAAAGAATAGAAAATATATATATGCTTATGCTACTTCCATTGCATTGCTTCTTTGCAGCTTGTGGATCGGAGTATCATTTGGAACGGTTAATATCCCCCTTTCGACATTATGGGATAAAACGACAGATCCGATAGCTTACAGTATACTGTGGAAAATTCGAATGCCACGGGTAATTTTAGCCGCAATCGTTGGTGCATCACTGGCGATTGCAGGGGCGGCTTTCCAGGGGCTATTAAAAAATCCATTGGCCGATCCTTATACGCTAGGGATTTCATCAGGTGCATCAGTCGGAGCCGTTATGACAATTTTTTTAGGTATATCGATTCCGTTTCTTGGTGCATTTACATTACCAGTATTCAGTATGGCAGGTGCCGCATGTACAATGGTCATAGTATTAACATTTGCGCGACTTGTGGATCGTTCTATGAAAATGGAAACGTTAATCTTAACAGGAATTATATTTAGCTCGTTTTTAGGTTCATGTATCTCATTAATGGTTGCTTTAACGGGGGAAGAGCTTAGAGCAATTATTGGTTGGCTGCTTGGTAGTGTATCGATGCGTGGCTGGTCATATGTAAATATGATTTTACCATTCATGATTATCGGTACGAGTATTATATGGTTCAACCGCCGTGAGCTGAATGCAATGATATATGGAGAGGAACGTGCTCAATATTTAGGGGTAAATGTGAAGCGCAGTAAATATATGATTTTAGCAGGTGGCTCCATCTTAACGGGATCTGCTGTAGCTGCTTCCGGTACGATTGGTTTTGTCGGTTTAGTTGTGCCGCACATGATTCGTCTATTAGTCGGAGCCGATCATCGACATTTACTGACATTATCCTTTTTAAATGGTGCGAGTCTACTCGTCATTTGCGACTTAGTATCACGGACGATCATCTCACCTGTAGAACTCCCAATTGGCGTAATTACTTCGTTTATTGGTGCACCGGTATTTGCCTATATTTTCTTTAAGCAACGTAGAAAGGTTGTTGCATAGTGTTAAAAGTGAACGAATTGTCAGGTGGTTATGACGGAAAACAGATTGTGAAAAATATGACGTTTCACGTGGAAAAAGGTAAAATCCTCGGGATTCTTGGTCCAAACGGTAGTGGGAAATCGACATTATTAAAAATGATCAGTGGCGTTTTAAAACCTACACGGGGGGAAATCATAATTGAAGATCGCCCGATTAATAGCTACGATATTAAACAGTTGGCAAAAAAGATGGCTGTTCTTCCTCAATTAAACGCCAGTGTATTTACGAACAGTGTATACGACGCTGTTTCACTGGGCAGATATCCACACCAAAGTGGCTTTTTTTCCACATGGTCAAAGGAAGATGAAAACCTTGTAAATCGTGCAATGGAAAGCACCGGGGTTTCGCATTACAGAAATCGACATCTGGAGTTTCTTTCTGGTGGTGAGCAACAGCGTGTATTTATTGCACAGGCACTAGCACAGGATTCGGAGCTGCTTCTTTTGGATGAGCCGACAAATCATTTGGACATTGCTCACCAGAAGCAAATTTTGGACATGATTCGAATGCAAGTAGAACTTAATGGATTAACGGTTGTATCAATTTTTCATGACATTAATTTGGCGTCGCTATATTGTGATGAACTGCTTTTAATTGAAAATGGGGAAATACGTGCTTTTGGGGAGCCACATGAAGTCATCATGCAAGATCAAATTGCCGATGTCTACCAGGCGCGTGTGGTGACTTATCCACATCCTGAACTGCCAAAGCCACAAATAACAATGATGCCAACAAATGAATTAGAACAAAAACAATCGACTATAAATAAAAATAATTTCAAAATAACAGATGAATATGTTAAGTACATTTCTCCATCCCCATTAAAAGTTATTTCTTCGGCAGTACATAATGCGGGAATAGGCTGGTATGATACATTTTTAAACCGTGCGATTGCACCGGAATATGATATATACAATGTGAAAGAAGAAACAGAACAATTTTTACAAATAAATCACTTTTCACCAACAAATACGGTTGTTATGTTAACAGCTGTGAAAACGAAATGTGCAGCCATTCAGCATTTTTCAAAAGATAATGTTGAAATTAGTGTTATGGTAACAGCAGGGGTAGGAAATGGTGTTGATGTCACAAAGGCTTATTTACGCGAAGATGAGCCGCATATCGGGACTATTAATACATGGGTTTTTATTAATGGTAAACTAACGGATGAAGCATTTATCCAAGCTATGATTACGGCAACAGAAGCGAAAACAAAAGCAATGGCAGACCAACAAATTAAAGACCCTTTAACAAACACAACGGCAACTAGTACCGCAACGGACAGCTTATTAATCGCCGCGACCCAGCAAGGTGAAGAAATGCCGTATGCAGGACCAATTACTGAAGTCGGAAAATTAATCGGTAGAGCAGTTTTCGAAGTTACTGTGTCCGCAATAAAAAAGTATAAAGATCATACAATTCTTTAATGCAACGCTAAATCGAAAGGATGAAATTTGATGAAATTATACACAAAGACAGGCGATAAAGGGAAGACCAGCATTATTGGAGGGCGTGTTGATAAAGATCATCTACGTGTAGAGGCATACGGAACAATTGATGAATTAAATTCATTTATCGGTAAAGCAGTATCGGAACTCGATTCAAGTAAATTTCAGGATATTATTGAAGATTTAACAGCTATCCAACATGAATTGTTCGATGGCGGCGGCGATTTGGCCAATG
The DNA here is from genome assembly GCF_037969735.1 of Solibacillus sp. FSL W8-0372. Lineage (NCBI taxonomy): Bacteria > Bacillati > Bacillota > Bacilli > Caryophanales > Caryophanaceae > Solibacillus > Solibacillus sp. FSL W8-0372. Next base: position 503,687 of record NZ_CP150204.1, read on the forward strand.
TAATGAAGGAACGTCACTATAAATTAGCAGAGGAACCTATTGCAGTTCTAGAAAATCGGATTGACCTATTATCTGAAGAAGCACCTCCATTAAAACGTTTCATATTACCAGGAGGCGCACCTGCTGCTGCCACATTGCATATTGCTCGCACGATAGCCCGTCGCGCAGAACGACAAACTGTATCGTTAATGAAAGAAATTGAAGATGTTTCACCTGTTGTACAAAAATATTTAAATCGTTTATCGGATTATCTATTTGCTGCAGCACGGGTAGTGAATTATCGCTTATCCATCCCGGATGTTGAATATATTCGCAGTGGTGACGTCTTTAAATAAAGTAGTAAAATGCTAGCTTAGACAAATAAATTGTCAATCTAGCATTTTTTATATTTTGATTTAATTTTCAGAATTAATGATGAAATCTGTTGACTGAATGCTCATTCATAACTACAATGAGGTTATAGATTAATAGGGTAATATAGTTTATAGGAACAAAGGGGTTCGGAAACTTAGTATTCCAGGGGGGAAAAGTATGAATACATTTTTAATTATTAACTGGATTGCATTCATTGCTGTGCTACTTTATGCATTAGGGTTATTTGCATACTTATTGAAAACACGCTATGACTACATTCAGCTTGGCCGTAAAGAGGAGTTCAATCAAAAATTTTCTGAGCGTATGGAAGATATTATTGAGAAAGTATTTGGTCAATCAAAATTATTAAAAGACAAAAAGATGGGACTTGTACACGTTCTGTTTTTCTACGGGTTTTTAATGGTTCAGTTCGGAGCAATTGACCTGATCTGGAAAGGGCTGGCACCAGGTTCACATTTGCCATTAGGGGGCTTATACCCAGTATTTACATTTACACAGGAGCTTGTCGTACTAACGATTTTAATCGCAGTTGCAGTCGCATTTTACCGTCGTTATATGGAGAAGCTTGCTCGTTTAAAGCAAGGATTTAAAAACGGTTTAGTATACATGTTTTTAGCAATTTTAATGTTTGCTACACTATTTGGTAACGGTTTTTATTTAATTTGGCATGATCATGGCTTAACAGGCTCTGAACCTGTTGCCTCAGCTATTGCATGGGTATTCCAATGGATGAACCCAACAATTGCTGCTGTAATGTTCTTTGTAATGTGGTGGGCGCATTTATTAGCGCTATTAGCATTCCTTGTTTATATTCCACAAGGTAAGCATTTCCACTTAATCACGTCGATTTTAAACGTTTATTTTAATCGTCAGGAACGTATGGGTACATTACGTCCAATCGATTTTGCTGCTTTGGAAGAAGCGGAAGACGAGGAAAGTATGCCGCCGCTCGGTGTTGGTAAAATCCATGACTTCACGCAAAAGCAAATGCTCGATTTATATTCCTGTGTAGAATGTGGGCGCTGTACGAATATGTGTCCGGCAACAGGTACAGGGAAAATGCTGTCTCCGATGGATTTACTTGTAAAATTACGTGATCACTTAACATTTACAGGAGCAGTTGAATTAAAGAAAAAGCCATGGGTACCATTTTCTTTCTTCAATAATACACAAGGGAACCAATTAGCGATGGCAGCTGGTGCTGAAGGCGCGGTAATTGAAGATATTTATAGCCCATCATTAATTGGCGATGTTATTACAGAAGAGGAGATTTGGGCTTGTACGACATGTCGTAACTGTGAAGATCAATGTCCAGTAATGAATGAGCACGTGGATAAAATTATTGATTTACGCCGTTACCTAACAATGACAGAAGGTAAAGTAAACCCGGATGCACAGCGAGCGATGACAAATATCGAACGCCAAGGTAATCCATGGGGCTTAAACCGTAAAGAAAAAGAAAACTGGAGAGAGTTGGACGAATCTGTTCATGTTCCAACAGTTAAAGAGCTTAAAAAATCAGGCGAAGAAATGGAATATTTATTCTGGGTAGGTTCAATGGGTTCATTTGACAACCGCTCACAAAAAATTGCATTAGCATTCGCTAAATTAATGAATAAGGCTGGGGTTAAGTTCGCAATTTTAGGTAACAAGGAAAAGAACTCTGGTGATACACCACGTCGTTTAGGAAATGAATTCCTGTTCCAAGAGCTGGCAACAGCAAATATTGATGAATTTGAAAAAAATGGTGTAACGAAAATTGTTACAATTGACCCGCACGCATACAATATTTTCAAAAATGAATATCAGGATTTCGGCTGGAAAGGTGAAGTACTTCACCATACAGAACTTTTATACGATTTAATCCAAGAAGGTCGTCTAACAATGGACTATCGTGTGGATGAAACGATTGTATTCCATGATTCATGTTATTTAGGTCGTTACAATGATGTATATGATCCACCACGTGAAATTTTAAAAGGCATAGCAGGTGTTAAGCTGGTTGAAATGACACGTAATCGTCAAGACGGTATGTGCTGTGGTGCTGGTGGTGGCTTAATGTGGATGGAAGAACATGTCGGAAACCGTATTAACGTAGCACGTACAGAGCAGGCTCTGGCAACACAGGCTTCTGTAATTTCATCAGGATGTCCGTACTGTTTAACAATGCTTTCAGATGGTACGAAAGCAAAAGAAGTGGAAGAAACGGTTGGAACATTTGATATTGCGGAAATTTTAGAGCGAGCAGTATTCGGTACACCGGAAAAAGTTCAAGTACAAAAAGAGCAAGTAGAAGAAATTGAAGAAGAAATTGTTTTAGCACCAGTGGAAGTTTTTGAAGAACCGACTATCGAAAAAGTGCAGGAAACAGAACTTGTAGAAGTTGAAAAAGAAGCACCACCTGTGGAACAATCATCAATTACAGAAGAACAGCAAGTCGCAACGGATGAAAATTCGGTGAATACTCCTTTAGAGGAAAATAGCGAACAAGATAAAGAAAATAAGAATTAAAGAGAATAATATTTAAAGTCAGTATATTTGAATAATTGTTGCAGTTTAGAATACTATTTAATACAATGAAATTAAGTGAAAAAATGGGAGTAGCTATTACTCTCATTTTTTTCTAAATATTGATTGAGCGAGCGTTCAGTCGAACAACTAAAAAAGTGATTTAAACAAAGGGATATTAAGTAAGGGGTTACTTAAAGGTATGGAAAAAGGCAAAATTCTACTTAGGATTTTGCAAGATCAGCAGATTCAAACAAAGGGGTGTATGGATTGTCGAAAACAGTCATTTTAGACGGAGCACGAACACCATTCGGTAAATTGGGCGGTGGTTTAAGTTCATTAACAGCGAGTGATTTAGGTGGAATTGCAATTAAAGAGGCATTGGCAAAAGCAAATGTAGCAGCAGAAGCTGTAGATGAAGTGATTATCGGGACAGTTTTGCAGGCAGGTCAGGGGCAAATTCCTTCACGACAGGCAGCAAATAAAGCCGGTATACCATGGAATGTGAAAACAGAAACGATTAATAAAGTTTGTGCATCAGGAATGCGCAGTGTCACACTTGCCGATCAACTTATACGTTTAGGAGAAGAAGATGTAATCGTTGCAGGTGGAATGGAGTCGATGTCAAATGCACCGTACTATATGCCGAAAGGGAGATTCGGCTTACGTATGGGCGATGCGAGTTTAGTAGATGGAATGATTTATGATGGTTTGTCATGTGCATTTCATCCAAAACAAGTGCATATGGGCATTTACGGAAATGAAACAGCGAGCAAGTTTGAGGTATCCCGTGAACAGCAGGATGAATGGGCAGCACGTAGCCATGAAAAAGCGCTTGCAGCAATTGAATCAGGCAAATTTGCTGAGGAAATTGTACCTGTAGAAATTCCACAAAGAAAAGGTGAGCCGCTCCACATTGAATCGGATGAAGCACCACGCTTAGGGACAACAGTGGAAACGCTTGCAAAATTAAAGTCGGCATTCAGTAGCGATGGATCCATTACAGCCGGAAATGCACCGGGTGTGAATGATGGGGCTTGTGCATTAATACTTATGAGTGAAGAAAAGGCAAGACAGGAAAACCGCCAGCCACTTGCAACAATCCTAGCACATGCAGAAGTGGGCGTAGCGCCGGAAGACTTCCCTCAAACACCGGGACTTGTAATAAATGAGTTACTTAAAAAGTCAGGTAAAACATTGGCAGACATTGACTTAATCGAAATTAATGAAGCATTTGCAGCAGTTGCGCTAGTAAGCAATCAAATTAGCGGATTAGATGAGAATAAAGTGAATGTCAATGGTGGCGCAGTTGCATTAGGTCATCCGATTGGAGCAAGTGGTGCCCGTATCATTTTAACACTCGCTTACGAATTAAAGCGTCGTGGCGGTGGTTTAGGGATTGCGGCAATTTGTTCAGGCGGTGGTCAAGGGGACGCAGTTTTAATCGAAGTAACAAACTAAGGGGATGAAATAAATGACGATTCAAAAAGTTATGGTCATCGGTGCAGGACAAATGGGCTCCGGGATCGCACAAGTTTGTGCACAAGCAGGCTATGAAGTCATTTTAAATGATATGAAGGATGAGTTTTTCGAACGTGGTTTAAATAACATTACGAAAAACCTGACACGTGATGTAGAAAAAGGTCGTAAAACAGAAGAGGAAAAATCAGCTATATTAGCACGCATTACAAAATCTTTGACCATTGAAGATGCAAAAAACGCCGATATTATTATTGAAGCGGCCGTTGAAAATATGGATATTAAACAATCAATTTTTAAACAGCTTGATGAAATTGCACCAAAACATGCGATTTTGGCAACGAATACTTCAAGTTTGCCAATTACAGAAATTGCAGCAGTTACTAAGCGTCCGGAGCAGGTTATTGGCATGCACTTTATGAATCCTGTACCTGTCATGAAGCTTGTGGAAATTATTCGAGGTCTTGCAACAACAGATGCAGTATATGAAATGGTTGCCGACATGACAAAGCAACTTGGTAAAACAGGTGTAGAAGTAAATGATTTCCCAGGCTTTATTTCAAATCGTATTTTATTGCCTATGATTAATGAGGCGATTTATGCCTTATATGAAGGGGTAGCAACGAAAGAAGCGATTGATGATGTGATGAAGATGGGGATGAATCATCCGATGGGTCCACTCACATTAGCTGATTTTATTGGGCTGGATACATGTTTATCGATTATGGAAATTTTACACGAAGGACTTGGTGATAGTAAGTATCGCCCTTGTCCATTATTACGCAAATATGTGGCAGCCGGCTGGTTAGGCAAAAAGAGCGGCCGAGGTTTCTACATATACGAAAGCTGAGGGACTCCTATGAATCTACAATTTACTGATGAGCAGATAATGATGCGTAACATGGTTCGTGATTTTGCCAAAACTGAAATCGAGCCATTTATCGAGCAAATGGAAGCGGGTGAATTCCCCAGGCATTTACTAACAAAAATGGGGGAGCTCGGCCTAATGGGCATTACAGCACCTGCTGAATACGGTGGGGCGGAAATGGACTTTACTTCCTATATTATTGCCATCAATGAGCTATCGAAAGTGAGTGCAGTAATGGGTGTGATTTTATCAGTCCATACGTCTGTTGGCACAAATCCGATTTTGTATTTCGGCAATGATGAACAAAAGAAACAATATGTACCGAAGCTTGCAAGTGGTGAATATATTGGGGCCTTTTGTTTAACAGAACCAAGTGCAGGAAGTGATGCAGCGTCTTTAAAAACACGGGCAATCCGAGATGGAGAGCATTATGTACTGGATGGTGCAAAAGTATTCATAACTAATGGCGGGGAAGCCGATGTATATATCGTTTTTGCTTCTACAAATCCTGAAGCGGGATCACGCGGTATTTCAGCATTTATTGTAGAAAAGAATACACCAGGCCTAATTATCGGCAAAGATGAACGCAAAATGGGACTGCATGGCTCTAGAACAGTACAGCTAACATTCGAAAACATGCGTATTCCTGCCAAAAATCTTTTAGGGCAGGAAGGGGAAGGCTTTAAAATTGCAATGGCCAATTTAGATGTAGGTCGGATTGGTATTGCAGCCCAAAGCTTAGGCATTGCCGAAGCTGCGTTGGAAGCTGCGACGAATTATGCAAAAGAGCGCATTCAATTTGGAAAACCGATAGCCCAGCAGCAAGGTGTTGGTTTTAAGCTTGCCGATATGGCGACTGCAGTTGAAGCGGCAAAGCTACTCGTTTACCGTGCTGCAAACTTACGAAGTGAAGGATTATCATGCGGTAAGGAAGCGTCAATGGCCAAATTATTTGCTTCACAAACAGCGATGGACACGGCAATTGAAGCAGTACAAATTTTCGGTGGCTATGGCTATACAGAAGACTATCCAGTAGAACGCTATTTCCGTGACGCAAAAGTTACGCAAATTTATGAAGGCACAAGCGAAATCCAACGCATTGTTATTAGTAAGCATGTGATTGGATAGGCATTTTTGATATGTAGTTAAGGTTGCTTCTCGGTGGTCGCAAGTAAAGAGGAACAAATGCTTAAAACCGTGGGAAGCGTAACCGTAACGGAAATTAACAGGTAATCTAAATTTAAAGGGGATATGGGGATATGAACTTTCAATTATCAGAAGAACACCAACAACTACGCGAAATGATTCGCGACTTTGCAATCAATGAAGTAGCACCAACAGCGGAACACCGCGATGAGCATGAAGAATTTGACCGCGGCATTTTTGACAAAATGGCAGAGCTAGGTTTAACGGGTATTCCATGGCCGGAAGAATACGGCGGAGCAGGCTTTGACTACTTAGCGTACTGTATCGCAGTAGAAGAGCTATCACGAGTATGTGCATCAACAGGGGTAACATTGTCTGCACACACATCACTTGCAGGATGGCCAATTTTTAAATTCGGAAATGAAGAGCAAAAACAAAAATATCTTCGACCAATGGCTGAAGGCAAGAAAATCGGTGCTTACGGCTTAACAGAGCCGGCATCAGGTTCAGATGCTGGCGGGATGAAAACATATGCGGTAAAAGACGGCGATGACTACATTTTAAATGGCTCAAAAATCTTTATAACAAATGGTGGAATCGCAGATATTTATGTCGTGTTTGCAGTAACAGATCCAGAGGCGAAAAACGGTACAACTGCCTTTATCGTTGAAGCGGATTTCCCAGGCTTCTCAGTAGGCAAGAAGGAAAGAAAACTAGGAATTCGTTCATCTCCTACAACTGAAATTATTTTTGATAATTGCCGTGTGCCGAAAGAAAATATGTTAGGTGAAGAAGGAGAAGGCTTTAAAATTGCCATGAAAACACTTGATGGTGGACGTAACGGGATTGCTGCACAGGCAGTAGGAATTGCACAAGGCGCATTGGACGCAGCGGTTGACTATGCAAAAGAGCGTGTCCAATTCGGAAAACCGATTACAGCAAATCAAGGTATCTCGTTTAAACTTGCAGATATGGCAACAGAAATTGAAGCTTCACGTTTATTGACGTACCAAGCAGCATGGTTGGAATCAAACGATTTACCATACGGAAAAGCATCGGCAATGGCGAAGCTGCTTGCGGGAGATACAGCGATGAAAGTAACGACAGAAGCTGTTCAGGTTTTTGGTGGCTACGGCTATACAAAAGACTATCCGGTAGAGCGTTATATGCGTGATGCGAAAATTACGCAAATTTATGAGGGCACACAAGAGATTCAACGCCTCGTAATTTCGCGTATGATTACGAAATAGTGTATGGCGAACAATGATAAGCTGCACGTACGATCGTCAATAAAGGATGAAAATAAAATTATAGAGCGTCGCCAGCAAATTATCGATGCAGGCGTGAAGCTCTTTAAGGAAAAAGGCTTCCACCGTGCAACAACACGAGAACTTGCAAAGGCTGCCGGATTTTCAATTGGGACATTGTATGAATATATTCGGACTAAGGAAGATGTTTTATTTTTAGTATGTGACAATATCTTCAATGAAGTGACGGAATGTTTATTGGAATTTCCTTCTGAAATAGGTTCAGTGGCAAGTTTGGAAAAAGCAATCCGTCAATATTATTTGCTCATTGATAAAATGCCTGAAGAGTTTACGATTATGTATCAGGAAACGAAGTCACTGCCGAAAGAAGCAATGCATTATATTCTCGACAAGGAGATTGAAATGGTCGCGATTTTTGAGCGTATACTAAAAGATTGTGTCGACTCTGGTAATTTATCGTTATCAAACGATGCCATCTATTTGGCGGCGCATCAAATTGTCGTTCAGGGGCAAAGTTGGGCTTTCCGTAAATGGGCGTTACAAAAACGCTATACAATTGAAGAATATATTGAATTGCAAACAACAATGTTTTTACAAGGCATTATGCAGTTTGAAAAATAAGAAAGGAAAAACGCCATGTAGAGCAACTATTTTAGGAAGTGTGCTTTGTATGGTGTTTTTTCATTATTTCACTATAACAAAGGGGTAATAAAATGGGGAAAATTGAAGTATACAAACCAAAAAATCATATTCGTTTCGTTACAGCATCTAGTCTTTTTGATGGTCATGATGCTTCGATTAATATTATGCGCCGAATTTTACAATCAAGTGGTGCAGAAGTAATTCACTTAGGTCACAACCGTTCAGTAGAGGAAGTTGTTAACGCTGCTATACAGGAAGACGCACAAGGGATAGCGATATCATCATACCAAGGTGGACATATGGAATATTTTAAATATATGTATGACCTACTTCGTGAAAAAGGTGCCCCGCATATTAAGATTTTTGGCGGTGGTGGGGGAGTTATTTTACCACGTGAAATTAAAGAGCTCCATGAGTATGGGATTGCCGGCATTTTCTCGCCGGAGGATGGTCGTCAATTAGGCTTACAAGGAATGATTAATAAAAAGCTAGAAGGCGCGGACTTTTCTACATTAAAAGGGAGTTATAAAGAGCTTTTAGAAAAGCTTTCGACAGATACACCGGAAGTTTTGGCGAATTTAATAACAGCTGCCGAAAATGGTGATGGAGAAGAGATTCAAAATATGCTGCAGCTTGTACGTAGCAAGAACTTAAACACACCAGTTATTGGAATTACCGGTACTGGTGGCGCAGGGAAATCTTCATTAACGGATGAATTAATCCGCCGTTTCCTGCAAGAGTTTCCGGATAAAAAGCTCGCTATTATATCAGTCGATCCAACGAAGCAAAAAACAGGCGGTGCATTGCTTGGTGACCGTATTCGTATGAATGCCATCTTTAATAATAGGGTTTATATGCGTAGTTTGGCAACACGTGGCTCGCATACAGAATTATCAAGCTCAATTGGCGATGTACTCGATGTAGTACGAGCAGCAGGATTTGACTTAATTCTTGTCGAAACAAGCGGTATTGGGCAAGGGGACGCAGAAATCACAAAATATACAGATCTTTCAATGTATGTAATGACAAGTGAGTTTGGTGCGCCAACACAGCTCGAAAAAATTGATATGATAGATTTTGCCGACTTAATCGCAATCAATAAATTCGAGCGAAAAGGCTCAGAAGATGCACTACGCCAAGTGCAAAAACAATTCCAGCGTTCACGTGAGCTATGGGAAGAGCCAATTGAAAAAATGCCGGTATTCGGGACAATCGCTTCACAATTTAACGATTTAGGAACGAATTCATTGTTTGCTGCACTCGTATCCAAAATCAACGAAAAGTTCGGCTACAATTGGGAAACTTCCTATGAGCAATTTGTGAAAACCCAAAAGCAAAACATTGTCATCCCAAATGATCGCCGCTACTATTTACGCGAAATATCAGAAACAGTACGTAACTATCATAAGCATGCAGAACAACAGGTAAACCTCGCAACAAAATGGTATCAGCTCGAAGGAACAAAAGCATTGCTGAACGAAAGTGAAACAGCATTGATTTTGTCGATTAATTCTTTATTGGAAGGGGTACAAAATGAACTAACAGCAGAATCAAAGCGTATTCTAAAAAATTGGCAAACATTAAAAGAAGCGTATGCGGGTGATGAGCTAATTACTAAAGTACGCGATAAAGAAATTAAAACCATTTTACGAACAGAGTCTTTGGCCGGCTTAAAAATCCCAAAAGTAGCATTACCGGGCTATAAAGATTACGGTGAAATTTTACGCTGGGTGTATAAAGAAAATGTACCAGGGGAATTCCCTTATACAGCAGGCGTGTTTCCGTTCAAACGAGAAGGAGAAGATCCGAAACGTCAATTTGCTGGCGAAGGAACACCAGAACGTACAAATAAAAGGTTCCATTATTTATCGAAGGATGATGATGCAAAGCGCCTATCAACTGCATTTGACTCAGTAACACTATATGGGGAGGACCCTCATACACGCCCGGATATTTACGGGAAGGTTGGTGAATCAGGAGTAAGTATATGTACACTTGAAGATATGAAGAAGCTTTATGCAGGCTTTGATTTATGTGCACCTTCAACGTCCGTTTCGATGACTATAAATGGACCGGCACCGATTATTTTGGCGATGTTTATGAATACAGCAATAGATCAACAAGTACGTAAGCACGAACAAGAGCTTGGTCGTACATTAACTATGGAAGAGTTTACGGAAACAAGAGAACAAACATTGCAAGTTGTACGCGGTACTGTACAAGCGGATATATTAAAAGAAGATCAAGGGCAAAACACATGCATCTTCTCTACAGAATTTGCACTTCGTATGATGGGGGATATTCAACAATATTTCATCGATCATAAAGTCCGCAATTACTATTCTGTTTCGATTTCGGGTTATCATATTGCCGAAGCAGGAGCAAATCCAATTTCACAGCTGGCATTTACACTCGCAAATGGCTTTACGTATGTGGAATACTATTTAAGTCGTGGTATGAACATTGACGATTTTGCACCAAACTTAAGTTTCTTCTTCTCGAATGGTCTGGACCCTGAATATACAGTGATCGGCCGTGTAGCCCGCCGTATTTGGGCAGTCGTTATGCGTGAAAAGTATGGGGCAAATGAACGCTCACAAAAGCTGAAGTATCATATCCAAACATCGGGTCGCAGCCTGCACGCACAAGAAATCGATTTTAATGATATTCGTACAACATTACAGGCATTAATGGCGTTACAGGATAACTGTAATTCATTGCATACAAATGCATATGATGAGGCTATAACTACCCCGACAGAAGAATCGGTTCGTCGTGCAATGGCGATTCAAATGATTATTACAAAAGAGCATGGTTTATCGAAAAATGAGAACCCTTTACAAGGCGCTTTCATTATCGAGGAGCTTACACAATTGGTGGAGCAGGCAGTGCTTGAGGAATTTGATCGCATGAATGACCGCGGTGGTGTGCTCGGTGCGATGGAAACACAGTATCAGCGCGGAAAAATTCAGGAAGAATCAATGTATTACGAGCATTTAAAGCATTCAGGGCAACTGCCGATTATTGGGGTAAATACGTACCTAAATCCAAATCCGCCTTCTGAGGATACGATCAATAATATGGAGATTGCACGTGCCTCAAAAGAAGAAAAGGATTTACAAATTGCTAATTTAGAAAGTTTTAAAGGTGCAAATGCGGATATTTGTGCTGAAGCACTTAATAAGTTAAAGGAAGTTGCAAAAACGGGTGGCAATATTTTCGAAGAGCTTATGGAAACTGTAAAAGTAGCAAGCTTAGGGCAAATTACACAAGCACTTTATGAAGTTGGCGGTCAATACCGACGCAATATGTAATAGAAAAAGCAAAAAATCACTAATATTTTGCAAAAATTGCAAATAAATTAATTTGGCATACCACGTGGACAGTAAATTTCGTTATACTAGTAAACACATGATATTTTAAAGGAAGAAGGTGCGGCATTGTGCAGCAATATTTACATTACATTTTGATATTAGCATGCCTGATCGCAACCTTCTTTTTATACAATCAGCAATTAGCAGCAGTCCCTTTGCTGATATTATCATTCATTTTATTTTATGTAGCATATAAAAAAGCAACAAATTTAAAAAACAAGAAATGAAACTAGCATAGTGATGGCATGTTTGTATATAATGGGTATTATGCTTATCTTCATTCGGCTGGTGTTTGAGTGTGGTTGAATGAACATAGTGCCTCTGGATAAATAGATATGTAAGATAAGAAAGGACGTGCACGATTTGAACTTTCGTGGTATGACAGATGAACAATTAGCAGAAGAGTCATTAATCGACTTAGCATACGCACTACTAGAAGAAAAAAAACAAGCAATGCCTTTAAATGAATTATTAAAAGGTATCCAAGAATTAAATGGAATTTCCGATGAAAACTTGAAATCTCGTTTAGTGCAATTTTATACAGACTTAAATGTAGAAGGTCGTTTCTTATTAAACCAGGAAAATGGTTGGGGATTACGTGAATGGTATAAAGTAGAAACAATCGAAGAAGAAACTGCACCGACTATTAAGACGCGTAAAAAGAAAGCTAAAGTCGCGGATGACGAAGATGAAGAAGTACTTGACCTTGAAGAAGAGGATGTATTATTCGAGGAAGATTATGATGAATTCGTAGACGACGAAGACGATGAAGATGAAGTGGAAGAAGACATTGACTTTGTAGAAGAAGACATCGAGGAAATCGACGCCGACATCGATGAAGAGCTGATCGATGAAGATGATACATTTATTATCGAGGATGACGACGAAGAGGAATTGGATGAAGAGCTGGAAGAGGAAGAAGATTTAAAATAAGTAGTGTTTCAATTGAAAAATTGAAAGTGCTTGACTTCTTTTTCAGTTACGTATAATCTTTTACTTGGGCTCCTTTAAAAAGGAGATTGACCGTATAAGTAATACGCTCCCCCTGCAAACTGATGCAGGAGGAGCGTTTTTTATTTTTTTATATGTATATTAGAAAAACATTCACTTGCTTCAAGCAAGTAACCGGGTGTTTTTCTAATTTGTTTTAGAAAGAAGGAGGAATTTATTATATGACAAAGTATATATTCGTAACAGGTGGGGTAGTATCATCTCTTGGTAAAGGAATTGTAGCTGCTTCTTTAGGTCGTTTATTAAAAAACCGTGGATTGGAAGTAACAATCCAAAAGTTTGATCCGTATTTAAACATCGATCCAGGTACAATGAGCCCTTACCAGCACGGTGAAGTTTTCGTTACTGATGATGGCGCAGAGGCGGATTTAGACTTAGGACACTATGAGCGTTTCATTGATATTAATTTAGGAAAACACTCAACAGTAACTTCTGGTAAAGTATATCAGTCTGTATTGAATAAAGAGCGCCGTGGTGACTACAACGGTGGCACAGTTCAAGTAATTCCTCATGTAACAAATGAAATTAAAGACCGTATTCAACGTGCAGGCCGTGAAACTTCGGCGGATGTGGTAATTACGGAAATTGGCGGTACAGTAGGTGACTTCGAATCCCTTTCTTTCCTTGAAGCAATTCGTCAAATGCGTCGTGATCTAGGTCATGAAAATGTCATGTATATCCACTGTACATTAATGCCTTACATCGCAGCAGCAGGAGAAATGAAGACAAAGCCAACACAGCACTCTGTAAAAGAGTTGCGTTCATTAGGTATTCAGCCAAACATTATCGTTTTACGTACTGAACAGCCGGTACCTCAGGATATGAAAGAGAAAATTGCGCTATTCTGTGACGTGCAATCTTCTGATATTATCGAATCGCGTGATGCCGAACATTTATATGAAGTACCATTAAACTTACATGCACAAGGATTCGACCAAATCGTTCTTGACCATTTCCGCATTAGCGCACCACAGGCAAATATGGAAGATTGGAAAGACCTTGTACATTTAGTGAAAAACTTAGAACATAAAACACGTATCGCATTAGTCGGTAAATATGTAGAGCTTCAGGATGCGTATATTTCAGTAGTAGAAGCATTAAAGCATGCAGGTTATGTTTACAATTCGGATATCGAAATTGACTGGATTAATGCTGAGAATATTACAGCTGAAAACGTGGAGCAATTATTAGGACAAGCAGACGGTATTTTAGTACCAGGTGGTTTCGGCGACCGTGGTGTTGAAGGTAAAATCGAATCCATTCGCTATGCACGTGAAAATGACATTCCATTCTTCGGTATTTGTTTAGGTATGCAAATGGCTACTGTTGAATTTGCGCGTAATGTAATGGGATTAGATGGTGCACATTCAACAGAATTAGATAAAAACACGAAGTACCCAATCATTGACTTCCTGCCAGATCAATCTGAGGAGATCGATTTAGGCGGTACGTTACGTCTTGGACTATATCCATGTAAATTAAAAGAAGGATCACGCGCACGCGCTGCATACAATGGTGAAGAATTAGTGTATGAGCGTCACCGTCACCGCTACGAGTTCAACAATGAATTCCGTGAAGCAATGGAAGCGGAAGGTTTGGTATTCTCAGGCGTATCACCCGATAATAAGTTAGTAGAAATTATTGAATTACCAGAGAAAAAATTCTTTGTGGCAGGTCAATTCCACCCAGAATTAATTTCTCGCCCACAACGCCCACAGCCACTATTCCGTGAGTTTGTTGGAGCTGCGTTTAACAACCGAAAATAATGCTTCAGAAGCGTGTCCTATTTTAAATGGGGCACGCTTTTATTTTGGGGAAACTGAAAGTCCGTATAAAAAACGACCCCTATTACGTATTGAAACGTAATAAGAATCGTTTGCGAATTAAGCAAATGGAGAAATAGACTCCTCTTCGTCATCTTCTTCATCATCGACCAGCATTTCATCAAATTCCATTTTAATTGCTTCATAAATATATAAAGCAGCCATTAAATGAGGAAATACAATTCGCTCACCAAGCTTTGTTGGATGGGGTAAAATTCCCCCGCGTACTTTTAATGAAATATACGTATAGGCAAGCTCGCTTAATTTATTGCCGGTCTCAGCAACCTCACTTGCGACAGCTGCAAAGGGAATAAAGTCATCATGTAGTTTTTGCGCGAGCTTTAACGCTTGTTCATCCGTTGCATGCTGCGTAAAAATAATGAGACGATCGGCTGGCAGCAACTCTACCTCATCCGTATAACGGGCAAACTTTGCAAAAGGATTTGCGCCAAGCTCTGCATGGATTGCGACAGCTTCCATTTCACCAAAAGAAGCAAAGTAAATAGTTCCTTGTCCGATTGCCGCCTGTGCCAATAAACGGGCTGTTTCCTCAATCGGTTCTTCTTCGGACTGTTGAATGCGCTGAAATAGCCCTGTTAATTGAGTAGTTAAAATTTTAGACATAATTCCACCTCAAAGCTATTATAAAATTGTGCTCAAGAAAAAGCAAAATCATATATACTTATTGTAAAAGAAGGAAAATAAAGATAAAAATTGAATTTAGTAATATAAAATCATTATCGTAAATGGGGAATGACTATGAGGGATATATTAATCGTAGATGATCAAAGAGGGATAAGGCTGCTGTTAGATGAATTATTTAAAAAAGAAGGATTTATTACACATCTGGCTGCAAATGGTTACGATGCATTAAAAATAGCAAAGGAAAATGCAATAGATTGCGTTTTACTGGATATGAAAATTCCTGGAATGGATGGATTGGAGATTTTAGCTCATTTAAAAAGTGAAAATCCAGATTTACCGGTAATAATGATGACAGCGTACGTTGAACAGCATATGATTGATACCGCAACAGAACTCGGCGTGACAAAGTACTTCTCTAAGCCATTCAATATATTTGAAATACGTGATGAGGTCAAAAAAATATTAACAATCCACGAAAAAATATAAATTAACCGGTGAGCAGGCAGTAGCGCATACTGTCTGTTTTTGTTATGATTAATCTGATTGTTTATATCAATTCTTTTAAATTTGCATAGAATTGACAATAGAAAAAATACTTAAAAAAAGCATATTGCACAAACTATGTTTTTCTAGTAGCAAACTATTTATGTATCTTCGAGGAGGATTTTAATAATGCCGTTAGTTTCAATGAAAGAAATGTTAATTAAAGCAAAAGCAGAAAGTTATGCAGTAGGTCAGTTCAATATTAACAACTTAGAGTGGACACAAGCTATTCTACAGGCAGCAGAAGAAGAAAAATCACCGGTAATTTTAGGTGTGTCAGAAGGTGCCGGTAAATATATGGGCGGATTCATTGCTGTTGTAAAAATGGTTGAGGGCTTAATGGAAAGCTATAAAACAACAGTTCCAGTTGCCATTCATTTAGACCATGGTTCGAGCTTCGATAAATGTAAAGAAGCAATCGATGCTGGCTTTACTTCTGTAATGATTGACGCTTCACATCATCCATTCGAAGAAAATATAGAAACAACAAAATCTGTTGTTGAATATGCTCATGCAAAAGGTGTTTCTGTAGAAGCTGAATTGGGTACAGTAGGTGGCGAGGAAGATGGTGTTATCGGTGGTATTATGTATGCTAACCCACAAGAGTGCCAAGCTTTAGTGGAAGCTACAAGAATAGATTGCCTTGCACCAGCACTAGGTTCAGTACACGGTCCTTATAAAGGGGAGCCAAACTTAGGATTCACTGAAATGGAAGAAATCTCTACACTAACGGATGTACCTTTAGTTTTACATGGTGGTACTGGAATACCAACAAAGGATATTCAACGTTCTATCTCGTTAGGTACAGCTAAAATTAACGTAAATACAGAAAACCAAATCGCGGCGACTAAAGTGATCCGTGAATTTTTGGATGGCGACAAGAAAACATATGACCCACGAAAATATTTAGGGCCGGCTCGAGAAGCGATTAAAGCGACAGTTATCGGAAAAATGCGTGAATTCGGTAGCTCGGGGAAAGCTTAACAAATAAATGATTCCACAAAAGAAATGCGCAAAGTAGAGCACATTTCTTTGTGAACACTTGTTTTCAACTTCAAGCATCTCGTTCACAACTGGGCGGGATGTGTTTTTCTAAGTACACATAAATCGGAGGACATATAAATGAAATTTTTTATTGATACAGCAAACTTTGACGAGATTAAAGAAGCATACTCTTGGGGTATTCTTTCAGGTGTAACAACGAACCCTTCATTAGTAGCGAAAGAATCAGGTGTAAATTTCCACGATCGCTTACGTGAAATCGCGGAATTAGTAAACGGATCGGTGTCTGGTGAAGTAATCTCTTTAGATGCTGAAGGCATGATTCGTGAAGGGGAAGAATTAGCGGCAATTCACCCAAACATTACTGTAAAACTGCCGATGACTCCAGATGGTTTAAAAGCATGTAAACACTTCTCTGAAAAAGGGATTAAAACAAATGTGACATTAATTTTCTCTGCAAACCAAGCATTAATGGCCGCTCGTGCAGGCGCATCATATGTATCTCCATTTTTAGGACGTTTAGATGATATTGGTCAAGACGGTGTTGAATTAATTCGTGAAATTGCAGAAATGTTTGCAATCCATGAGATTGATACTGAAATAATTGCTGCTTCTATTCGTCATCCACAACATATTACGCAAGCTGCATTGGCAGGTGCACATATTGCAACTACACCATACAAAGTTTTACAGCAACTGTTTAACCATCCATTAACAGCCAAAGGAATTGAAGGATTTTTAGCGGATTGGGCAAAGCGTGAAGGGAAATAATAAGAATACTTCACAGCAATCTGGTTCATTGTGAAATTTGTCCAATTATAAGGGAGAACACAAAATGGATGTATTTAAAATTCAAGGCGGACGTCGACTAAAAGGGAAAATTACTGTTAGTGGTGCAAAAAATAGTGCAGTTGCTTTAATTCCTGCATCAATTTTGGCGGATTCTTCCGTTACAATTGGAGGAATTCCCGAGATTTCGGATGCGTGGACATTAAAAGCACTACTTGAAGAAATCGGTGGGGAAGTAACATTTGAAGATGGGAAGATGACAATCGACCCGTCGAAAATGGTAGCAATGCCTCTGCCGAATGGCAATGTAAAAAAATTACGGGCATCCTACTATATGATGGGTGCTATGTTAGGACGTTTTAAGCAAGCCGTAATTGGTTTGCCAGGAGGCTGTTTTTTAGGTCCGCGTCCAATTGATCAGCATATTAAAGGATTTGAAGCTTTAGGTGCAAAAGTGACGAATGAGCACGGTGCAATTTATTTGCGTGCAGATGAACTGATCGGCGCAAAAATCTATTTAGACGTGGCAAGTGTAGGTGCAACAATTAATATAATGCTGGCAGCAGTGCGGGCAAAAGGTAAAACAACTATTGAAAACGCTGCTAAAGAGCCTGAAATTATTGATGTTGCGACACTTTTGACAAATATGGGCGCAAATATTAAAGGTGCTGGTACAAGTGTTATACGTATTGAAGGTGTCGATGAGTTAAAAGGAACGAAGCATACGATTATTCCGGATCGAATTGAAGCTGCAACATTTATGATAATGGCAGCGGCGATTGGTGATGGCGTAGTAATCGACAATGTTATTCCACTACATTTAGAGGCAGTGACAGCGAAGCTTCGGGAAATGGGCGTAATCGTGGAAGAAAACGAAGAAAGTTTGTACATTCCAAAACAAACGAATTTACAGGCAGTTGATGTTAAAACTCTTGTATATCCAGGGTTTCCAACTGATGTACAGCAGCCATTATCGGTATTAATGACCCAAGCAGAAGGCGCTTCAATGATAACGGACACAATTTATTCAGCACGCTTCAAACATATCGATGAATTAAGTCGCATGAGTGCAAAGGCACGAGTAGAAGGGAATACCGCAATTATACAAGGACCCGTTTCTTTAGAAGGATCGGCTGTAACAGCAACTGACCTACGTGCAGGTGCGGCATTGGTTTTAGCCGGTTTAATTGCAAAAGGTGAGACAGAAATCCATGAGATTCATCATATCGAACGCGGGTATAGTTCGTTAATTGAAAAATTATGTGCGTTAGGTGCGAATATCCGCAAAGAGTCATCAGTCATTAAAACGAATAATAAAGCATAAAATTTGCCATAATTGATGCGCAAATTCGTGCACCTTTAGAATATGTTAAAATTAAATTTGAAAATAATGTTAAGTTAATTATACAATTTCAAAACAGCGGTTTTTAATGCTGTTAAAATCGGCTTTACCCGATTACAGGAGGCAAACACAAAATGGAACGTAGTTTATCAATGGAAGTAGTACGTGTAACAGAAGCAGCAGCGATTGCATCAGCGAAATGGATGGGACGCGGACTTAAAAATGAAGCAGATGACGCAGCAACAACAGCGATGCGTGTTATGTTTGATACAATCCCAATGCATGCGACAGTTGTAATTGGTGAAGGAGAAATGGATGAAGCACCGATGCTTTATATCGGTGAAGAATTAGGGCTTCGAAATGGCGGACCTGAAGTTGATATCGCAGTGGATCCATTAGAAGGTACGAATATCGTAGCAAAAGGTACAAATGGCGCGATGACAGTACTGGCTATTGCAGACCGTGGAAATCTTTTAAACGCACCGGATATGTATATGGATAAAATTGCAGTAGGTCCAGAAGCAGCAGGTAAAGTTGATATTAATGCCTCTGTTACTTATAACCTACTGCAAGTAGCTAAGGCAAAAAATAAAGATATTTCTGATGTTGTAGCAACACTTTTAGATCGTGAGCGTCATCAGCATATTGTTGATGAAATTCGTGAAACAGGTGCTCGTATTAAATTTATTCAAGATGGCGATGTAGCGGCTGCAATTAATACAGCTTTTGACGAAACAGGTATCGACATTATGTTTGGTATGGGTGGCGCTCCGGAAGGTGTTATCGCAGCAGTAGCATTAAAATGTTTAGGTGGCGATTTCCAAGCTAAACTAGTTCCGGAAGATGAAGAACAACTAGAACGTTGCAAAAAAATGGGCATCGACGTAGATAAAGTATTAATGATGGATGATTTAGTTAAGGGCGACGATGCAATTTTTGCAGCGACTGCTGTTACTGACTCAGAACTTTTACGTGGTGTTCAATATAAAGGTTCCTATGCACTGACACATTCGGTTGTAATGCGCGCAAAATCCGGTACAGTACGCTTTATCGAAGGGCGCCACAGTATTGCCAAAAAGCCAAAGTACGGTCAACTCTAACTTCTCATATATTGTAATTAACATAGAAAAACCCATTTTCATTTAATTTACGATATTATATAATTAATGCCCGGTATAATAGCCGGGCATCTTTCAAATAAGTGAATCTTCTTCCAACGCGCATTCCTAAATTTTCTATATGTAAAAGCCCAAAAAATTAATAGACTGGAGAAAACCTATGACAGCATTAACCATTGCTCAATTAGAAAGCATGACATTAAAAGAATTATATGCTTTAGCGAAGCAATTTAAAGTTATGAATGCTAGTAAGCTAAATAAAAAGGAACTTATTTTTGCGATTTTAAAATCACGCTCTGAACAGGAAGGCTTCTTTTTCATGGAAGGTGTTTTAGAAATCATTCCTACAGATGGCTTCGGATTTTTACGCCCGATTAACTATTCCCCTTCGAAAGAGGACATTTACATTTCAGCTTCGCAAATTCGCCGTTTTGATTTACGAAATGGAGATAAAGTATCTGGAAAAGTTCGTCCTCCAAAAGAAAACGAACGCTATTATGGACTATTGCAAGTTGATGCAGTAAATGGCGAAGATCCGGAAGTAGCTAAAGAGCGAGTGCATTTCCCTGCATTAACGCCACTTTACCCGGACCGTCATATTAAATTGGAAACAGTACCTACAAAACTTTCAACACGAATTATGGATTTAGTAGCTCCTGTTGGGTTTGGTCAACGTGGGTTAATTGTGGCACCGCCAAAAGCAGGTAAAACCTCTTTATTAAAAGAAATTGCCAATGCAATTACGACAAATCATCCGGAAGCGGAACTTATCGTATTATTAATTGATGAGCGTCCAGAGGAAGTAACAGATATCGAGCGCTCAGTAAACGCTGATGTTGTTTCTTCTACTTTTGATGAAGTGCCGGAAAATCATGTGAAAGTAGCGGAAATCGTACTAGAACGTGCACGTCGTTTAGTAGAACATAAGCGTGATGTCATTATTTTAATGGACTCCATTACGCGTTTAGCACGTGCTTACAACTTAGTTATTCCGCCAAGTGGCCGTACACTTTCAGGTGGTATTGACCCAGCTGCATTCCATCGTCCAAAACGTTTCTTCGGTTCGGCTCGTAATATTGAAGAGGGTGGTAGTTTAACAATTTTGGCGACTGCTCTTATCGATACAGGTAGCCGTATGGATGAAGTGATTTACGAGGAGTTTAAAGGGACGGGTAACTTGGAATTACACTTAGACCGCAGCTTGGCAGAGCGCCGTATCTTCCCGGCACTAGATATTCGCCGTTCAGGTACGCGTAAAGAAGAGCTTCTTATTCCGAAAGATCAGTTGGATAAGTTATGGGCAATCCGTAAAACATTTAGTGACTCTCATGATTTCGGCGAGAAGTTTTTACGCAAAATACGCACAACGAAATCAAATGAAGAATTTTTCGAGAAGCTTGATACGGATATGAAAAAAGCAACGAACGGTAAAGGGTTATTGTAATCTTTCATCAAGTAATTGCTGAAAGATTATAAGCTATTTTAGGAAAGTTGATTGGAATGGAGGGGAGGCGACTCCAGCGGGAATAGCGCGAGGGAGAGACTATAGGCTCGAGCCGTGCCCGCGGAAAGCGTCCGACCCGGAATGGAAATCAATCTTCATGTGAAGGTAACGAATTGTATTCCAATGCTTTTCATAAAATAATCAAAAATAGTTGCAACCTATTTTAATTGTTGCTATAATTCTTTAAGTATGAAACGTGCACATATATAGCTGACCTCCACACATTACGTATGTAGTGACATATTCGGGCTATGTAAGGTGCAGTTCGAAAATACTCTGTTCCGGATGGTTCAGGGCGAGAGGAGAAAACGAATATGAAACAAGGTATCCACCCAGATTACAAAGTAGCAACAGTAACTTGCTCTTGTGGTAATTCTTTTGAAACAGGTTCAGTTAAAGAAAAGATCTCAATCGAGTTCTGTAACGAATGTCACCCATTCTATACAGGTCGTCAAAAGTTCGCTTCTGCTGACGGACGTGTTGATAAGTTCAACAAAAAATATGGTATGAAATAATACCTTAACCCATCTCCACGTTGTTGGAGATGGGTTTTTGATTTTTATATTAAGCAAAATAATTATATTAGATCATATTGTGAAGTTATTAGAATACTTTTAATGGTTATTAGAAAGCATGAAAAGTATATTCGAAAACGGAAAACGTATATTAGAAAATATACATACTTTATTAGAAGACACGAGTTTTATTAGAAAAAATAAAATTATATTAGCAAAAATTTAGTTATATTAGAAGTCTTTCACACAAGTTTTCTTAAAGTACAGCATCGTTTGCAATAGACGAATCGTGAAAAAATAGCTAAGATAAAAGAAGAAAAATAAAAAGTAAAGAGGCTGGGACATAAGTAGAAATTTCTTTGTAAAAGGAAAATACTCTTATGTAGAAATTGATATTATATGAATTGATTGAAGTGAAGGGGCGACTCCTGGGGGAATAGCGCGACGCCTGAGACTACAGGCTCAGGCCGTGCCCCCGGAAAGCGTCCCTGTAACGGAAATCAATTCTGGCAGAAACAGAAAAATATCTATTTTTTCTTTGAAAAAATAGATATTTTTCGTTTTGTCCCATGCTCTTTTGTCTGTAATTACGTGGAGAAACGAGGAATTATAATGGCTCAATTATTTTATAAACATGGTGCAATGAACAGCGGGAAATCAATTGAAATTTTAAAAGTTGCTCACAATTATGAAGAACAAAATAAATCAGTTCTTATATTTACATCAGGCATTGATACACGTGATGAAGTAGGAGTGGTATCAAGCCGAATTGGTTTAAAACGCCCGGCAATTGCCGTTTTTAATGATACAAATATTTATGAGATCGTTAAAGATCATGAAGGGAAATTATACTGTGTACTCGTTGATGAAGTTCAATTTTTATCAAAAGAGCATGTTCTTCAATTGACTCAAATTGTCGATGAGTTGAATATACCGGTTATGGGATTCGGCTTAAAAAATGATTTCCAGAACGAACTGTTTGAAGGTAGCCGTTACATGACGATTTATGCTGACAAAATTGAAGAAATGAAAACAATTTGCTGGTTCTGCCATAAAAAGGCGACGATGAATTTAAGAGTAGATGAAAATAAAAAACCCGTTCGTACAGGTGATCAAATCCAAATTGGGGGTAATGATAGTTATTATCCCGTTTGTCGTAAATGTCATTCAAACCCACCTTTATAACTTCAGGCATATAGTATATATTTCAAAGAAAACTGGAATCCTAAATGTATTTATGCAAAGTATAAATGATATGAATAAAGTTCGCCGTAGAGGTAGCAACAACCGTGAAATTTCTTTATACTAGTAAAGGTGCATTTTAACGTAACTCGAGAAATTAATTTGATGCTTCATTAAAGATGAAGATAATAAAACTAGATGTTAAAGACCGTTGATTGGAATGGAGGGGAGGCGACTCCTGCGGGAATAGCAAATGGCTATTTGCGACGAGTAATCGCAGGAGCACGAGGTAGAGCAAAAGGAACAAAAGCTAAGAACGCCACGTCCTGTGGCGACGCTTTTGTGACCAACATCGTATTGGCCTCGTGCCCGCGGAAAGCGTCCGACCCGGAATGGAAATCAACACATGGTAATGTGAGGAAATAAAATAAAATAACTTTTAGAGGTGAAATACAAATGTTTGATCGTTTACAGGCGGTTGAGGACCGATATGAAAGATTAAATGAATTACTGAGCGATCCAGATATCGTAAGTGATTCGAACAAATTACGTGAGTATTCAAAAGAGCAATCCGATATTCAGGAAATGGTAGACGTATATCGTGAATACAAATCAGTAAAAGAGCAACTAGCTGATACACGCGAATTAATGGAAATTGAAAAAGATGCAGAAATGCTTGAAATGATGAAGGAAGAGTTTAACGACTTAAATAAACAAGTTCCCGATTTGGAAGAACGTCTGCGTATTTTATTAATTCCAAAAGACCCGAACGATTCGAAAAACGTAATTATGGAGATCCGCGGTGCTGCTGGCGGTGACGAGGCGAATATTTTTGCTGGTGACTTGTTCCGTATGTATACACGTTATGCAGAAACACAAGGCTGGAAAGTGGATATTATGGAAGCAACGCCAAATCCGGCAGGTGGCTATAAAGAAGTAATCTTGATGATTAACGGTCAAGGTGCTTATTCAAAATTCAAATATGAAAACGGTGCACACCGTGTTCAACGTGTTCCGGCTACGGAATCACAAGGCCGTATTCATACATCAACTGCAACAGTTGCGTGTTTACCGGAAGTACATGTAGAAGATGTGGAAATCCATGAAAAGGATATTCGCGTTGATACATTCGCTTCATCAGGTGCAGGTGGTCAGTCAGTAAATACAACTATGTCCGCTGTACGTATGACCCACTTACCAACTGGGGTTGTCGTTTCGATGCAGGATGAGCGTTCACAAATTAAAAACCGAGAAAAAGCGATGAAAATTTTAGTAGCGCGTGTAGCGGATAAACACCGTCAAGAAGCACAGGCTGAAATCGATGCAACACGTAAGACAGCAGTAGGAACAGGCGACCGTTCTGAACGTATCCGTACTTACAACTATCCACAAAACCGTGTAACAGATCACCGAATTGGCTTAACGATTCAAAAACTTGATCAAATTGTTGAAGGTAAGTTGGATGAAATCATTGATGCACTTATTTTAGATGAGCAAGCAACACGCTTAGCCAACTTAAATGAAGATGCATAAAACTATTTTTGAGGCCCTGAATGGGGCTTCTTCTTTTTTAGAGGAAAACGGTCGCGAAGGAAATGCCGCAAGATTACTATTGCAGCATATTTTACAGACAAATTATTCAGGCTTGATGATGAAAATGCATGAGCCGTTCGCAGTTCAACATCATCAGCAATTTGACGCTTATTTGCAGGAACATATTAAAGGACGCCCTATACAATACATTACAGGTATAGAAGAATTTTATGGAAGAACTTTCAATGTGGATGAGTCGGTTTTAATTCCACGTCCTGAAACGGAAGAATTGATCGTTGGGACAATAGAGCGGATACAAAAGCTATTCGGTGAAAAAAAAGAACTTAAATTTGCGGATATCGGAACAGGTAGTGGAGCAATCGCTATTACGATGAAAAAAGAATGCCCGAATCTTGATGTAACAGCAACGGATATTTCGGAAGCCGCATTGGAAAAAGCGAAGAAAAATGCAGAGCAACTCCACGCACAAATTACATTTAAGCAAGGTGATTTAACAACACCGATTGCCAATGAAAAATGGGATATCGTATTATCTAATCCGCCTTATATCGCGTTTGATGAAATGAAGGACATGTCGGATGTAGTCGTAGCACATGAACCACATAGTGCATTGTTTGCCGAGGAAAATGGACTGTTGCTTTATCGTAAACTAGCAGAAAATTTACCGGCGATTATGAATACACCTGCCTTAATCGGACTTGAAATTGGCTATACCCAGGGAGAAGCTGTAGCTGGATTTTTCAAAAAGAGCTTCCCAAATGCTGATGTAACAATAGTTAAAGATATAAATAAAAAAGATCGAATTATTTTTTGTGAGATTAGTGAATAAAAACTAGATTCCTTGTAAACAATGTTTTGCAAGGGGGAATGAAAATGTTACATGATTACGATATTAAAAATGAATCCAATCTATTTTTAGCGGTTGCTAAATTACTAATAAGTGTGTTGTTTATATATAGTGCAGCTTGTATAGTACCTGATTTTGTAGAGGGGGTACGTGAAGGGCAGGCGCTAAGCGATGAGCAGTTAAAAATCCGTGTAATTGCAAATAGCTCAACAAAAGCTGATCAATTGGTAAAGTATGAGGTCGTAGAAACAATTCAAGGTTATATGCAGGAAACATCAGATTTTTCGGAAGATATCCACAGTGTGGAAAAGATTTATCAAGAAATTCAGAAAACTTACCCACAATTAAAAGTTTCATATAAATTTGGGGATAACTTAATGCCGCCAAAATGGTATTTAGGGCAGTTTTATCCACAAAATAAATATTATTCTGTCAATTTTGTTATTGGACAAGGACGCGGAGAAAATTGGTTCTGTGCAGTATTTCCAACGCTTTGTAAAAAAGATGAACCAGCGAAAACTGAACGACCAACATTTTATATTTCTGAATGGTGGAAGAAAAATAAACAAAAAAGTAATCAACAGAAAATAAAAGAATATACACAGGTAACTGTTAGTTATTAACAAATTGTGGATAATCTTTTGAAATACTTATAGATAGGGGGATGAAATGATGCGAACTTTACAATTAACTGTGGATTATTTTGTGGATAATTCAGAAAATTATACACAAGCTGTGGATTTGTTGAAAAAGGGGGAAGTTGTTGCATTTCCTACCGAAACAGTTTACGGGCTGGGTGCAGTGGCAACAGACGAGAAAGCAGTGAAAAAAATATTCGATGCAAAAGGTCGTCCTTCCGATAATCCGCTTATTGTACATATTGGAACTGCGGAAGAAGTATCCCTCTATACATCATATATTCCTGAAGTTGCTAAATTATGCATGGAGGCTTTTTGGCCAGGTCCACTCACAATTGTTATGCATGCAAAACCAAATATATTGGCACCGAGCGTAACAGCGGGTTTAGATACAGTTGGCATCCGTATGCCTAATCATCCGGTTGCTCTCAAACTGCTGCAAACTTTAAAAGCACCATTAGCTGCGCCAAGTGCAAATCGCAGTGGGAAGCCAAGCCCGACAAAAGCGGATCATGTTTTCGAAGATTTACAGGGTATTATCCCATGCATTTTAGATGGGGGAATGACAGGGATCGGTGTAGAATCAACCGTACTCGATGTTACGTTAAATACCCCTGTTATTTTACGTCCAGGTGGAGTAACGAAAGAAATGCTAGAAGCAGTAATCGGTCCGGTAGATGAGCCAAGCATTGAACAACAAAAAATTGAGTCGACACCGAAAGCACCAGGGATGAAATATATCCATTATGCACCAAATGCACCTGTTTATTTAATAGATGCAAATAAAGAAACAATTGAAAATGCAATAAAACAATTAAAATCTGAGCATAAAGTTGCTCTATTGGCTCCAGAAAGCTTTAAAGATATAAAAGTAGACTACTATTTTTCCTTTGGCGAAGCGCATAATCTTGAACAGATGAGTGCAACTTTGTATGATGCTTTGCGCGCTTGTGATAAAACAGATGCAACAATTATTTTAGCAACGGCTACAACAAAATCCGGGGTAGGGACAGCAATTATGAACCGCCTGGAAAAAGCAGCTGGCGGCAATTGGTTTTCCCTTAAATAATCTTTATGACCACATTCTGCAAATTTTGTAGATGTGGTTTTTTTTGTTGTGTGTAAATCTGTAGGATAATTTTAATTGGAAAAGCATAAATTACAACAGCGCATAGAGGAAGAGGGGAAAAAATGCAGGAAGTGGTTGCTGGGATATTAATGTCGTTTGATGTCGTTGCACTTTATTTAATTGCTACAAATGTTAAAGCTAAGTGGTTATTAGCGTTATGGACGGCATTATTACATATGATTTTCCCGTTAATAGGATACCGTTTTGGGGAATGGATAGCCGTGTATTTAAATAACTGGGCAACAAGCCTTTCTACAATATTACTATTCTTTGTAGGTTTGCAATTACTGCTGTCAAAAAAAGATGAAAGTTTCCCTGCCATATCTTTACCGATTATTGCCATATTTGCGAGCATTGATACCTTTTCAGTTAGCCTATCTTTTGGTATGCTAAATTTAGAAAAATATGTTTTTATTATCAGTGCAGGGTTATCCACATTCTTATTGTCTTATGCAGCTTTAGTAGTAGCGCAAAAAACTACTATTTTGAGAAATAACGCATTAAAGAAAATTGCTGGATTATTACTGATTGTAATGAGTATTATGTTATTAAAATGGTAGATTAGAGGGTGTGAGGAAGATAAATATTTACTTTATTTGTACAGGAAACACATGTAGAAGTCCTATGGCAGAAGCAATTTTAAAAGCTAAAAATTATGAGAATATAAATGTACGTTCTGCGGGTATTTATGCCTACGAGGGAAATGGGATGTCCCGAAATGCCGAAGAAATATTATTGCAAAAGGATATTTTTCAACCCCATCATTCTTCGCAATTTACAAAGAACGATGCACAGTGGGCAGACTTGATTTTAACTATGACGACGGCACATAAAGAAATGGTCATTAATCTTGTTGAAGAAGCTGCACATAAAACGTTTACGTTAAAAGAATATGTAGCGATGGAGGGTGGACCGGATATTCAAGATCCATTTGGAGGCAACCTGCAAATATATGAGCAGACATATGACCAACTAAACGAAGCGATTAATAAACTAGAGACCAAATTACAGTTGGAGGGAAAAATTTAACATGGATTCACAGAAAAAATCATTTAGTTTACGTCGGAAGCTCGTATTATTTGTCGGGATATTAGCGCTTATTACATATACATGTAGTTTTGTATTTATCGAATATTTACGTCCGATGTTTTTCGAAAATACTAGTACGAGCATGTTTCAAATTATTACATATGTATTAGGAATCTTTTGGTCTTGTGCATTGGCAGCTGTGTTTAGTTTAGTAATTGTACGTCCATTACAGCGATTAGAGAGCAGTGCCAATCAGGTAGCTGAGGGTAAAATTGGAAAAGATGTCGACATGCCGAAAACAAATGATGAAATCCGGACTGTAGCTGAGGCATTTCAGGCGATGGTCGTTAATTTGCGCAAAATGGTTAATGGCATTGAGGGGAATTATAAAACTACAGATGAAACTATTCGAAAGCTTTCAGATGAAAGTATATCTGTAACAAATAATGCAGAGCAAATTACGAGCAATATCAGTCAAATTTCATTAGGAGCTGAATCTTCTGCAGTTGCGATTCAGGAAACAGTAGAAGCTATTGAAGAAGTACGTACACTAGCATCTGAAGTAAACAATAAAGCATTACATACAGCTAGTCGTTCGAAAGATCTTTTATCAAATTTAACGTCAACTACAGATGCGATTCACGGAGTCGTAAATAGTATTCAAAAAATTGCGGCGGATAATGAAAATTCATTAGTTAATATTCGCGAATTAGAAAAAAATGCAGAGCAAATTGAACGAATTATCGGCTTAGTTGGAGATATTGCGGGTCAAACAAATTTACTTGCATTAAATGCCTCAATTGAAGCAGCACGAGCAGGCGAGCACGGTAAAGGCTTTGCGGTAGTAGCAGAAGAAGTACGTGGTTTAGCCGATGAAAGTGCTAACGCGGTTCAAGGAATTACAAAATTAATTCAGACGATGCAACAAAATGTATCTATTGTAGTAAAACAAATGAACGAACAAGTTTCATTTGCTGCCAACGAGTCTTCGCGTGTATCTGAAACGACAACAGCCGTTGAAGGTATGACGAAATCAGTGTATGAAATGGCAGATGATGTTGTTCAAATCTCTCAATTGGTTGAACAGCAAATGAAAAATATCGAGCATACATCGCATCAATCACAAGAAGTAGCCGCAATTGCTGAACAAACATCCGCAAGTGCGCAGGAAGTAAGTGCTGCTTCTTCAGAACAAGCGCATGCTATTAAGCAAGTAGAAGCATTGGCGAGCGATCTAAAACAGCAATCTGCTGAGCTATATCGAATGATTCAGCAATTCGACCGCAATCAATAGATTGTCAATACCCTTTATAGACTTGGACAAAATCCAATTTTATAAGGGGTTTCTATTTGTCAAAATTATGACTCTATGTGCATTATAAAAGGGGTTTGTCGTTTCATGTTGAAATGAATAGGGTATGTACGGAATATTACGTATAAAAATTAATCCTGGAGGGATCGTTTTGAAAAAGCTCAAATACTGGTTATTAATGGGTGTAGTAGTAGCTGGTTTAGCTGCATGTGGGGATGCAGAAGAAACAGATACGGACACTACAAATTCAACACCTACTGAATCAACCGAATCAAATGACTCAGCTACGTCAGATGTTTCAGAAGGGGAAAAAGTAGTGAATGCCAGCTGTATCGGCTGTCACGGGGGAGATTTATCAGGGGCAATGGGACCGGACTTAACTAACATCTCATTATCTAAAGAGGAAATTATCGATATTTTAGAAAATGGTAAAGGCGCAATGCCAGCAGGAACTGCAGCAGGTGAAGAAGAAGCAGTAGCAGATTATTTATTATCCATACAATAATTGGAAAAAGTCACTCTGATAAGGGTGATCTTTTTTATGTAAACTTTTAAAGCGAATTGTCCAAAAAAATAACAATATAATAATGTTATAGGTTGAATATTCGTGTTTTGAACTGATAATGCGAAACTTCTGAGGAAAACACGTGTCATTTTGATGTAATAAATGGTACACTGATGTTGAATATAATTGAGTAAAAAAGAGGTAGGAGGTACCTTTATGAAAATTGCGATTTCATCAGACCACGGTGGAAATAATTTAAGAAAAGAAATTATGTCACTATTGGACGAAATGTCGATAAGTTATGAAGATTTTGGTCCACAAACGAATGATTCTGTAGACTATCCAGACTATGCTCGTCCCGTAGCAGAACGTGTAGCAGCAGGTGAGTTCGACCGTGGAATACTAATTTGCGGCACAGGTATTGGTATTTCGATTGCTGCCAATAAGTTTAAAGGCATCCGCTGTGCACTTGTACATGACGTATTTTCTGCGAAAGCAACACGCTGTCATAATGATTCCAATGTATTGGCGATGGGCGAGCGTGTAATTGGACCAGGATTGGCTAGAGAAATTGTTGAAACTTGGTTGAATACTGAATTCGAAGGTGGACGTCATATTCGCCGCGTAGAAAAGATTTCAGAAATTGAAGGGTAACAAGGAGTGATCTAATGACGGACTTACACGATTTGCAAAATGATTTAAAACAAGCATTAATTGAATTTGAGCAACAAGTGAAGTTTACCGAAGATCAGCTTTTTGTCGTTGGCTGTTCCACGTCGGAAGTAATGGGCGAAAAGATTGGTACAGCCGGCGCACTCAATGTTGCAGAAGTTTTATATGAAGAATTCTCAAAATTCGCACAAAGAAACAATATCTATTTAGTTTTTCAGGGCTGCGAACATATTAATCGAGCTTTAACGCTTGAGTCAGCTGTGGCTAAAAAGTATCACTTAGAACCAGTTTCAGTCATTCCAGTGCGTACAGCGGGTGGCTCCATGTCCGCCTATGCTTTTTCACAAATGACTGAACCTGTTGTTGTGGAATCAATTCAGGCACACTATGGGATTGATATCGGTCAAACTTTAATCGGCATGCATTTAAAGGCCGTAGCGGTACCTATTCGGACATCTGTTAAACGTTTAGGTAATGCTGTCATTACATTAGCGACAACACGTCCAAAACTTATCGGTGGAGAACGTGCGCAATATAAGTAACGCTTTAACGTTACATACATCATTTTGAATTGGAAACTCCGATTTGTTCGGAACAAAATTTAGGGGGATTTTTATAATGGCATTTGAAAACTTAGCTGGACAAGACAAAGCAATTTTAGACGCAATTCTTTTAGAGAAAAAACGTCAAAACACGAACATTGAGTTAATCGCTTCAGAAAACTTCGTATCGGAAGCTGTAATGGAAGCACAAGGCTCATACCTTACAAATAAGTATGCAGAAGGCTATCCTGGGAAACGTTACTATGGGGGATGCGAGCACGTAGACGTAGTTGAAAATATTGCGCGCGACCGTGCAAAAGAATTATTCGGTGCTACATATGTTAACGTACAGCCTCACTCAGGTGCACAAGCAAACATGGCAGTTTACCATACAGTTTTAAAACCGGGTGATACAGTATTAGGCATGAACTTATCTCACGGTGGTCACTTAACGCATGGTTCTCCAGTTAACTTCTCTGGTATTTTATATAATTTCGTAGAGTACGGTGTAACTGAAGATACAAATGTTATCGACTATGAAGATGTAAGACAAAAAGCGTTGGAATCTAAGCCAAAGTTAATTGTTGCAGGTGCTTCAGCTTACCCTCGTGAAATTGACTTCGCAAAATTCCGAGAAATTGCTGATGAAGTAGGCGCATACTTCATGGTAGATATGGCACATATTGCTGGTCTAGTTGCTGCGGGTGAACATCAAAACCCAGTACCATACGCAGATTTCGTAACAACAACAACACATAAAACGTTACGTGGTCCTCGTGGCGGTATGATTTTAACAAATGATGCGAAATGGGAAAAAGAATTAAATAAATCAGTTTTCCCAGGTATTCAAGGTGGTCCATTAATGCATGTCATCGCTGCAAAAGCAGTATCATTCGGTGAAGCATTACAACCAGAATTTAAAGAGTACGCAAAACAAATTAAACTTAATGCAGCAGCATTAGCTAAATCTTTAATGGAAGAAGGCGTTGAAATCGTATCAGGTGGTACAGATAACCACTTACTTCTATTAAATGTAAAATCTTTAGGTTTAACAGGTAAAGTTGCGGAGCATGTATTAGATGAAGTAGCGATTACAACAAATAAAAATACAATTCCATTCGATACTGAATCTCCATTTGTAACTTCTGGAATTCGTGTAGGTACAGCTGCTGTAACATCTCGTGGCTTTAAAGAAGAGGATGTTATTGAAGTAGGCAAAATCATAGCATCTGTTCTTAAAAATCATGAAGACGCTGCAGTAAAAGAAGAAGCTCTTAAACGTGTAGAAGCTTTAACAGCGAAATACCCATTATATGCTTAATTAAATTTCAGCCTTTCCAACTACGCATTTGTAGTTAGAAAGGCTTTTATTATGTTCTGCATGCAAATATTAAGAAGGGTATTTTTTTATATGGAGGGCAAGTTAAGGATAAAGCTAGCTGAAAGAGAGAGTGGACATATACTAGCTATTTTAGTGATAAATATATCCATTTTAATTATTGTGAAATATAAACTCTACTATACAAAATAAGACGTTTTTCAAAACATTCCTGTGAGAGTTTTCGTTAACTTTATTTTCTGTTATACTAACTTAGATAAACAACAGTAAGGAGATGTCAATGTGAGTAAAGTATACGTATTTGACCACCCATTAATTCAGCATAAGTTAACTTATATTCGAGATAAAGATACTGGGACAAAAGAATTCCGCGAGCTAGTAGATGAAGTCGCAACATTGATGGCTTTTGAAATTACACGTGATTTACCACTTGAAGAAATTGAAGTGGAAACACCTGTTACAAAAGCAAAGGCAAAAGTACTGTCAGGTAAGAAAATTGCGATTGTACCAATTTTACGTGCAGGTATCGGAATGGTAGATGGAGTATTAAAGCTAATTCCTGCTGCAAAAGTAGGACATATTGGTCTTTACCGTGACCCAGAGACGCTAAAGCCTGTAGAATATTATGCAAAACTTCCAGCTGATGTTGAAGAGCGTGACTTTATTATTGTCGACCCAATGTTAGCAACAGGTGGTTCAGCTGTTGAAGCAATCAACTCACTGAAAAAACGTGGCGCTAAAAGCATTAAGTTTATGTGCTTAATTGCTGCTCCAGAAGGTGTAGAAGAAATTCAAAAATTACACCCGGATGTAGATATTTACATTGCATCTTTAGATGAAAAACTAGACGACCACGGCTATATCGTACCAGGTTTAGGTGATGCTGGGGATCGTTTATTCGGTACAAAATAATGAAAACAACAAACGCCCGTACACAAGTAACGGGCGTTTTATCTTGAATCGGCAGTGTTTGAAACACCTGCTGGATCAATGCAATAATTAATACTCTAGATTAGACAAGGAGAAGAATGATGACGAAAAAATTTAAAGTTATGACGATTTTTGGGACGCGTCCAGAAGCAATTAAAATGGCACCACTTGTGTTGGAGTTAGAAAAGCATCCAGGGGAAATTGAATCCATCGTAACTGTGACAGCGCAACACCGTCAAATGCTTGATCAAGTATTGGAAACGTTCGATATAACACCAAATTATGATTTAAATATAATGAAGGATCGCCAAACATTAGTCGATGTAGCGACAAATGCATTACTTGGTCTTGACCGCGTAATGAAAGAGGCAAAGCCGGATATTGTATTAGTTCATGGAGATACTGCGACAACATTTGTCGGAAGTTTAGCTGCTTTTTATAATCAGATTGCAATTGGTCATGTAGAGGCAGGTTTACGTACAGGGCAAAAATACTCGCCTTATCCAGAAGAGATGAATCGACAGTTAACGGGTGTAATGGCGGATTTGCATTTTGCTCCTACAGAACAATCAAGAGCAAATCTACTAAAAGAAAATAAATTGGATGAATCAATTTTCGTGACAGGTAATACGGCGATAGATGCGCTGAAAACTACTGTTAGCGAAAACTATACCCACCCAGTACTTGAAAAGATAGGGACAGACCGAATGATTTTACTGACGGCACATCGTCGTGAAAATTTAGGTAATCCAATGCGCAATATGTTCCGTGCTATTATGCGTTTATTAAATGAACATAAAGATATTCAAGTGGTGTATCCAGTGCATATGAATCCGGCAGTACGAGAAGTTGCAAATGAAATTTTAGGTGACAACCCGAGAGTTCACTTAATTGAACCATTGGAAGTGTTTGATTTCCATAACTTTGCAGCCCGTTCGTATATGATTTTAACTGATTCAGGTGGAGTACAGGAAGAGGCGCCATCGTTAGGGAAGCCAGTGCTCGTATTACGCGATACGACTGAACGTCCGGAAGGTATTGCGGCTGGTACATTAAAGCTTGCTGGTACAGATGAGGAAGTTATTTACTCAATGGCGAAAGAACTATTAACAAATAATAAAGCATACGAAGCGATGGCTCATGCATCGAACCCATATGGTGATGGATTTGCATCTGCTCGTATCGTGGAAGCATTGTTAAAGTTCGCACAAAAGCAACTATTGGAAGATATAATTAAAAATGCAGAAACTAGATAAACTTATCCTAGCGCAATAATTTTAACATTTAAGAGGGAAAAATAGGAGATTACACTTATTTCTATTTTGTCAATAGCAAAATTCGCTATTATTGCTAAAAAATTTTTTCTATGATGCTTCATATTAAGTGGGAATGGAAAAAATGCATGAAATAGCGAATTTTAGCTTTAGTGAAAAAAAGCAGAGAATAATTATGAACAAGAATACACAAATTTGTCAACAATTTGACAAGGAATTTAACTGTGTGAAGTTTTTCACCATTACTAATTGACATCAAAAACCCCCTATTGTATGCTTACAAAGGGTAAGAATGATAAGGGTTTCGTTTAGTCTGAAGACGTTGAAACACTTGTTATATCAAGTTTCTACTAGATTGACGGTTGAAACGAAATTCGTCAATTTGCAACGTTGCGTCTGGATTAAGTCCGTGAAGATTAAGAGACATTTAGAAGTATGAAATGAATGTTTACTATGTGATTTGTCTATAGTAAAAATTATTTAGTACTTGTAACGGCCTCTAATTTTGTAGTGCATTCACTACGATTTTAATTCATTTAATGGTCGATGAACACTTTCTTTACTCGAAAAAGTTTCAGGAGATTAATTGCCAATGCTAAATTTGCATCACATTTTTACAATGCAGAAGAAAGCGTTCTTTTTTTTGCTTGTTGTTTGTGCGTTAGGCTGGGGATTTTCGCCATATGATTCTGTATTTGCTGGTATAGCCCTGGGTGCGTTCTTTGGTACGTATAACTTTTGGATATTAGTTCGACGTATGGAAAAATTTGACCGTTCCATTAGTGAAGGGACAAAAGTAGCATCTATCGGTACAGCGCTTCGCTTTGGATCAGGTGTTGCCGCAGTCGCAATCGCAATATCGTTGCCACAATATTTTCATTTAATAAGCACGGTCATTGGGCTGATGATTCCGTACATCTTTTTAGTAGTAGAAAGAATCGTACATCAAACAAAAAGCCACTAAGGTGCATTTGAAAGAGAGGTGAATGCAAAAATGGATCATACAGCTCCAGAGCTCCACTTGGATTTAGGCTTTATGACGCTTACTTTCAACTTATCTACAGTGTTAACTCTTTTAGCAGCAGCAGCCATCGTATTTTTAATCGCAGTTGTATCTACAAGAAGACTCGCATTAAAACCGACTGGTATGCAAAACTTCATGGAATGGATTATGGATTTCGTGAAAAATATTATTAAGAGTAACATGGACTGGAAAACAGGCGGTCGCTTCCACATTCTAGGTATTACATTAATCATGTTCATTGCCGTATCCAACTTACTTGGTTTACCAATGGGTGGTATTTTGTATGGCAGTGATTTATGGTGGAAATCACCAACAGCCGATCCAGTCGTTACAATGACATTAGCGTCGATGATTCTAGTATTAACACATTATTACGGCGTGAAAATGCAAGGTACAGGTGGTTATGCTAAAACATTCGTCCAACCAATGTCATTTATGTTCCCGTTAAAAATTATCGAGGAGTTCGCAAATACGCTAACTCTTGGTCTACGTCTTTACGGTAACATTTACGCCGGTGAGATTTTACTAACGTTGCTAACTGGTTTAGCAGTTTCAAGTGTGTTTGGTTTCTTCGGTGCAATCGTACCAATGATGGCATGGATGGGATTCTCAATTTTCATCGGGTTTATCCAAGCTTTCATTTTCGTTATGTTAACAATGGTTTATATGGCTCACAAAGTGAGTGCAGACCATTAATTATAAATTTCCGCATTCATTGTAGCGCGGCAATTTGAAAAAAAAAAAAACAACACATCCAAGGAGGATATTATCAATGGTAGGTTCAGTAGGTTTATTAGCAGCAGCAATCGCAATCGGTTTAGCAGCACTAGGTGCAGGTATTGGTAACGGTCTTATCGTTTCAAAAACAGTAGAAGGTATCGCTCGTCAACCAGAAGCACGTGGCGTTCTTCAAACTACAATGTTCATCGGGGTAGCGTTAGTAGAAGCATTACCGATCATCGCAGTAGTAATCGCATTCATCGTAATGAACCAATAGTCTTCATTAAGATTATTTTAAACCCAGTGGCGAAGTAGAATTCTTTTGAAACCCTTCGCCATTAGTTTTGTATAAAAAAGGAGTACCCTTTTTTTACAAATTTTAAAATGAATAAAAAGTAATACAAAATATAGATTTCTATTCAAGCTCTTGAAGGGAGTGAAACAATCGTGTTTTTAGATTATCTTGTACTAGGTGCAGGTGCTACTGGCCTTAACTTAGGAGACGCTATCGCAACATTAGTGATTTTCTTAGGATTAATGGCACTTCTTAAAAAGTTCGCTTGGGGTCCTTTAATGGGTATTATGCGCGAACGTGAAGAGTTAGTTGCAAACGGTATCGACGCGGCTGAAAAAGCCAAAAAAGAAACACAAGCACTATTAGAAGAACAAAAGAGCCTTCTTAAAGAAGCTCGTACGGAAGCGCAATCAATTATTGAAGGTGCTAAAAAGCAAGGCGAAGCAACACGCGAAGAGATCGTTGTCGCTGCACGCGCTGAAGCGAACCGTTTAAAAGAATCTGCTGTTCGTGATATCGAAGCAGAGAAAGAAAAAGCAATCGCTGCTGTACGTGAAGAAGTCGTTTCATTATCAGTACTTGCTGCGTCTAAAGTTCTTGGGAAAGAAATTTCCGAAGCTGATAACAGCGCATTAATTAAAGAAACGATTGCGAAGGCAGGCGAAGCGAAATGAGTCAATCGACTGTAGCAAATCGCTATGCTCAAGCAACGTATGAATTAGCAATTAAACAAAACGTTCTTACTGAAGTAAGTGCAGATTTGCAGGAACTTACAAAAGTAATGGCTTTAAACGATGAGTTTATAGCATTACTATCTGCTCCTAAAATTTCTACTGACCGTAAGAAAGAACTGATTGCACAAGTTTTAACTGGTGCACAGCCAATCGTAATTAACATGGTTCAATTCTTAATCGAAAAGAAACGTTTAAACGAATTATCAGCTGTAGCAGAACAGTATCAAGCATTAGCAGCAGCTGCTCAAGGCTCTGCAGATGCAAAAGTTTACTCTACGCGCGAGTTAACGGCAGGGGAGAGAGCAGAAATTTCTGCTGCTTTCAGTAAGTTAGTCGGCAAAGAGCAACTGAACATTACAAACATTATCGATGCGTCATTAATTGGTGGCGTACGCGTTCAAATCGGCAACTATATTTTCGACAGCACTGTAGCTTCTAAGCTAGAGGACTTAAAACGAGTATTAGTTGGCTAAATCTTAAGAAATGTGAGAGGTGAACATACATGGGCATCAAAGCTGAAGAAATCAGCAGTCTGATTAAACAGCAGATTGAAGGTTATCAATCGGAATTAAAAGTAAGCGAAGTAGGTACAGTTATCACTGTTGGTGACGGTATCGCTCGTGCTCATGGCCTCGACAACGCCATGGCTGGAGAGCTTTTAGAGTTCTCAAACGGTGTTATGGGTATGGCACAAAACCTAGAAGAAGGTAACGTTGGTATCGTAATTTTAGGAGACTACCTAGGCATCAAAGAAGGCGATGAGGTTCGTCGTACAGGTCGTATTATGGAAGTACCAGTTGGTGAAGCACTAATTGGCCGTGTTGTAAACCCACTTGGTATGCCAGTGGATGGATTAGGTCCAATCAACACAACAAAATCTCGTCCAATCGAAAGTCCTGCTTTCGGTGTAATGGCACGTAAATCAGTACATGAGCCATTACAAACAGGTATTAAAGCGATTGACGCTTTAGTTCCAATCGGTCGTGGTCAACGTGAGTTAATCATCGGTGACCGTCAAGTTGGTAAAACATCTGTAGCAATCGATACAATTTTAAACCAACAAGGCGAAGATATGATTTGTATCTACGTAGCAATCGGACAAAAGGAATCAACTGTACGTAACGTAGTTGAAACTTTCCGTAAGCACGGTGCATTAGATTACACAATCGTTGTAACAGCTTCTGCATCACAACCAGCTCCATTATTATACCTTGCTCCATTTGCAGGTATTTCTATGGCAGAAGAATTCATGTTAGATGGTAAGCACGTATTAATCGTGTATGATGACTTAACTAAACAAGCATCAGCATACCGTGAACTTTCACTTCTTCTACGCCGTCCTCCAGGTCGTGAAGCTTACCCTGGTGACGTATTCTACTTACACAGCCGTCTACTTGAGCGTGCTGCGAAGTTAAACGAAACTTACAAAAATGGTTCGATTACAGCGCTTCCATTCGTAGAAACGCAAGCGGGCGATATCTCTGCATATATCCCAACAAACGTAATCTCTATTACAGATGGTCAAATCTTCTTACAATCTGACTTATTCAACTCAGGTGTACGTCCTGCGATCAACGCTGGTTTATCAGTATCACGTGTAGGTGGTTCTGCACAAATCAAGGCGATGAAAAAAGTAGCAGGTACATTACGTCTTGACTTAGCAGCGTTCCGTGAATTAGAGTCATTCGCTCAGTTCGGATCTAACTTAGACCCAATTACGCTTGGTAAATTAGAGCGTGGTAAACGTACAGTTGAAGTGTTAAAACAAGACTTAAACAAACCACTTAAAGTTGAAAAACAAGTTGCGATCCTTTATGCATTAACTAAAGGTCACTTAGATGATATTCCAGTACAAGATATCGTTCGTTTTGAAAACGAATTCTTAAGCTGGTTAGATACAAACCACACAAATGTTTTAGATCATGTTCGTACAACTAAAGAACTTGCTCCAGATGCAGAGTATGTTGAAGCAATTAACGCATTCAAAAAGACTTTCGCTAAATCTGAGTAAGTAAGAATTGAACGGTTTTTCACGCATGTTTATAAAGCGTGAAAAACTGGACAACTCTTTTTTAATAAGAGCTTGATAAAAATCAAAAGGTGGTGAAATACCAGTGGTAAACTTACGCGAAATTAAAGGTCGTATTAACTCTACAAAGTCTACGAAACAAATTACTAAAGCAATGCAAATGGTTTCTTCTTCAAAGTTGCGCCGTGCAGAGCAAAACGCTAAGGCTTACGTTCCATATATGGAGAAAATTCAAGAGGTAGTAGGCGCAATCGCAGCAGGTACTAAAGATAGTGGACATCCAATGTTAACGTCTCGTCCTGTTAAGAAAACAGCTTACTTAGTTATCGGTTCTGATAGCGGGTTAGCAGGTGCTTACAACTCAAGCATTTTACGTGAGGTTCAAAACACTATTATTAAACGTCACAACTCTACAGATGAGTATGTAATCTTAGCA
Organism: Solibacillus sp. FSL W8-0372; assembly: GCF_037969735.1. NCBI lineage: Bacteria > Bacillati > Bacillota > Bacilli > Caryophanales > Caryophanaceae > Solibacillus > Solibacillus sp. FSL W8-0372. The sequence continues at coordinate 543,830 of NZ_CP150204.1, forward strand.
GTAGGTCGTGTTGTTCGTGATTACTTTGTAAAGCGTGGACACAATGTTATCGCAGATGTTATCGGTCTTCCAGACCAACCATCATTTGCTGATATTAAAGAAATCGCTCGTAATGCTGTTGGTATGTTCATTGACGGTACGTATGATGAACTTTATATGTACTACAATCACTTCGTATCTGCTATTCAAAACGAAGTGACTGTGAAAAAAGTTCTTCCTTTAACTGATATTGCACCTTCATCAAGCGATGCTGCTTATGAATTTGAGCCATCAGGTGAAGCCATTTTAGAAGTATTACTTCCACAATATGCGGAAAGCTTAATTTATGGCGCTATATTAGATGGAAAAGCGAGTGAACATTCAGCACGTATGACAGCCATGAAAAACGCTACAGACAATGCAAACGATCTTATTGCAGACCTTTCTCTACAATATAACCGTGCACGTCAAGCGGCGATTACACAAGAAATTACAGAAATCGTTGGTGGAGCTGCTGCCTTAGAATAGGCGCATTCACCAACGTCGTATAAGAATACGATAGGAGGGTACAAAGTAATGAACAACGGACACGTTCTTCAAGTAATGGGTCCAGTAGTAGACGTAAAGTTTGCTAATGGTCAATTACCAGATATTTATAACGCATTAACAGTTAAAATTGAACGTCCTAACGAAGCTCCGACTACTCTTGCATTAGAAGTAGCGCTTCACTTAGGTGACGATTCTGTTCGTACAATTGCCATGTCATCTACTGATGGTTTACAACGTGGAGCAGAAGTAACAAACACAGGAGCACCGATCTCAGTACCAGTTGGTGATGCTACATTAGGTCGCGTATTTAACGTACTTGGTGAAGTTATCGATTTAGGTGAAGAAATTCCTGCAGACGTTCGTCGTGATTCAATTCACCGCGAAGCTCCAACATTCGATGAATTATCAACTACTGTAGAAATCCTTGAAACAGGTATCAAAGTAGTAGACTTATTAGCACCATACATCAAAGGTGGTAAAATCGGTCTATTCGGTGGTGCCGGTGTAGGTAAAACAGTATTAATCCAAGAATTAATCAACAACATCGCACAAGAACACGCAGGTATCTCTGTATTCGCAGGTGTAGGTGAGCGTACTCGTGAGGGTAACGACTTATTCTTCGAAATGACAGATTCAGGCGTAATCAAACAAACTGCAATGGTATTCGGTCAAATGAATGAGCCACCTGGAGCACGTATGCGCGTAGCTTTAACTGGTTTAACAATGGCTGAATTCTTCCGTGATGAGCAAGGTGCAGACGTACTTTTATTCATCGACAACATTTTCCGTTTCACACAAGCAGGTTCTGAGGTTTCTGCCCTATTAGGTCGTATGCCTTCAGCGGTAGGTTACCAACCAACACTTGCTACAGAAATGGGTAAATTACAAGAGCGTATCACATCTACTACAAAAGGTTCTGTAACTTCTATCCAAGCGATTTACGTACCAGCCGATGACTATACTGACCCGGCTCCGGCTACAACATTCGCCCACTTAGATGCAACAACTAACCTTGAGCGTAAATTATCTGAGATGGGTATCTATCCAGCGGTAGACCCACTAGCTTCGACTTCTCGTGCATTATCACCGGAAATCGTTGGACCAGAACACTATGCAATCGCAACTGGTGTTCAACGTACAATCCAACGTTACCGTGAGTTACAAGATATCATTGCTATCTTAGGTATGGATGAGTTATCTGATGAAGATAAACAAACTGTAGAACGTGCTCGTCGTATCCAGTTCTTCTTATCTCAAAACTTCCACGTAGCGGAGCAATTCACTGGTCAAAAAGGTTCTTATGTACCTGTTAAAGAAACTGTTCGTTCATTCAAGGAAATCCTTGATGGCAAATGGGATCACTTACCAGAAGATGCTTTCCGTTTAGTTGGTTCAATTGATGAAGTAGTAGCGAAAGCTAAAGAAATGGGCGTACAAGTTTAATTAGCTGACGAGGAGGAAAAAATATGAAGACAGTTACAGTCAATATTGTCACTCCCGACGGCTCAGTATACGATTCAGAGGTTACGATGGTAATCGCTAAAACGACTTCAGGTGAAATCGGTGTCTTAGCTGGCCATATTCCTATGGTTGCTCCACTTGCTATTAGTGCAGTGAAGCTTAAAAAAGCAGATGGCACGACAGAAGTTGCAGCGATTAGCGGTGGTTTCATTGAAGTTCGTCCTGATAAAATTTCGATTTTGGCTCCTTCTGCTGAAGTTGCTGCTTCAATCGATATTGCACGTGCTAAAGAAGCTTTAGCGCGTGCTGAAGGTCGCCTTCAAAAGAAACAAGATGACATCGATTTCAAACGTGCGGAACTAGCTTTAAATCGTGCGATGAATCGTATCAACGTTCATGAGGGTAACATCTAAATTTGATGATACGCGGGCAGAGGTCTCTCTGCCCGCTTTTTTTGGGTGTAACATATTTTCGAGTAACAAAAAAAGTTGAAAGTAGGATTCGTCATAATATTGCACAAAACATATTTTCGTTGTATAAAAGGAGTGGAGAAAAATGGATTTATTTGTTGAAGCTGGTCAACAGGCAATCATTAATGTTTTAGCATATATTATATTTATAGGAATGGCTCTTTATGCATTACAGGGCTTACGTATTGAACAATTATTTAAAAAAGGGAAAACGTTTCAGATCCAGCTATTCTATATATTTGTGAGTATTGCAATCGGCTCAGCTGTAGCAGACTTCTTTTTAAATTTTTTGGATTGGTCTAAAACTATCCCTTATATTTTCGGTTAAAGGGGATGTGACCATTTTATTTCTTGCAGGGAGCAATAATTGTTTGTTTTTCACTCCAAGAAATAAAATTTCCTAGGAAATATAGACGTTTGCGAATATACAGGTTTTGGGTAGTTAGTAGATGGTGGTACTTATTTGTGGAAATTTGTCTATTCACATTAAATAGTTGCACTGCGTATTATAATTTAATAGCCTTTTCAGAAAAATTAGCTTAAAATAGTAATTTGGGTGCTTGAAATACAGTGCCAATAAATGTAGTATGATTTTTGTGTGTAAAATTGAAGTCAAATGAAGTTTAAAATAATTATTATTAAATTGAACTTATCCATTTATTATATGAGAATTGAATTCGGAGGGACGAATTGTGGAGAGAATTATTGTTACTGGGGGTCAGACTCTAAAAGGTACAGTACGTGTTGAAGGTGCAAAAAATGCCGTATTACCAATTTTAGCTGCTTCTCTATTAGCTTCTAAAAATAAAAATATGATTAAAGACGTACCGAACCTAGCAGATGTTAGAACGATTGGTGAAGTATTAAAAAGTTTAAATGCAATTGTAGAGTTTAATGCTGAGAATAATGAAATGATTATAGATGCCTCTATGAAACTATCAAGTGAAGCACAATTTGAGTTTGTTAGTAAAATGCGAGCATCGATTTTAGTAATGGGATCGCTTTTGGCACGTAACGGCTATGCACGTGTTGCATTACCTGGTGGATGTGCTATTGGCTCTCGTCCTATTGAACTTCATTTAAAAGGCTTTGAGGCAATGGGTGCTGAAATCTCCTTTGGACATGGTTATGTGGAAGCAAAGGTGAAAGATGAATTAAAAGGCGCAGAAATCTATTTAGACTTCCCAAGTGTTGGCGCTACAGAAAATATCATGACTGCAGCAGCACTTGCAAAAGGTACAACGATTATTGAAAATGCTGCAAAAGAACCTGAGATAGTAGACTTAGCAAACTTTATTAACGCAATGGGTGGTCGTGTTATCGGTGCCGGTACAGATACTATACGCATCGAGGGTGTTAAGGAACTAAAAGGTTGCGAGCATTACATTATTCCAGATCGTATTGAAGCAGGAACATTTATGGTAGCAGCAGCAATTACACGTGGTGATGTACTTATCGAAAATGCAGTACCTGAGCATATGACGGCATTAATCGCGAAAATGCGCGAAATGGGCGTTGAAGTTATTGAGGAAGATGAAGGCGTACGCGTACGTTCAAATGACCCCTTAAAAGCGGTGGATATCAAAACTATGCCACATCCAGGATTCCCTACCGATATGCAATCACAAATGATGGCCTTAATGTTAACAGCGAACGGAACAAGCATCATTACGGAGACAGTTTTTGAAAACCGTTTCATGCATGTTGAAGAATTCCGTCGAATGAATGCAGATGCAAAGATCGAAGGACGCTCTGTATTTATTGAAGGTGGAAAAAATCTTCAGGGAGCTGAAGTTTCAGCTACAGATTTACGCGCAGCAGCAGCACTTATATTAACTGGGTTAGTGTCGGAAGGTATAACACGAGTAACAAAATTACACCATTTAGACCGAGGGTATGTTGATTTCCACAAAAAATTGGCTTCTCTAGGTGCCCATATTGAGCGTATTGATACAGAAGAAGAAATCTTACAGGAAACAATCGTATCAGTATAAAAATAAATAGTTTAAGGCATTTCGAGGACTAGTAAAGTTTTCGGAATGCTTTTTAATTTTCGGGAGATTTTATAAATAATAGAGAGTTTATATAGGAATCAACGAAAATTCCTATTCAGTAAAATATATGTCCCGAAAAACAGATAATGACAATATAAAGTAGAATGTTCATACCACATTTTCTCTTAAATAATCCAACTCATAATCCTCCAACCTTCTCATATACTGTCTCATGAAAAAAATTATAATTTATTTTATCATTTGTGTTTTGTTATTTTTAATCCCTCTTACTTTTAAGACTAAAAAACCAAATATTACTTCAGCTGATCCAATAACAGAAACAGCGTCATGTCCATTACTTATAACTGCAAACAATGAAACAATACCAATTGAAGACTATTTAATCGGTGTACTTGCAGGAGAGATGCCGGCAAGCTTCCATTTAGAAGCTTTGAAAGCTCAGGCTATTGCTGCACGCACATACGTATTGAAGCAGACAGACTATGGAGCAAAACCAATTCTTACAACGACCGCACACCAAGTATACAATGATCAAAATTTACGTGAACAAAAATGGCAAACTACCTTTGCAGAATATGAACAAAAACTAACAGAAGCCGTTCAGCAAACAGCCAATCAAATCCTCACCTACAATGATGAACTAATTACCGCAATGTTTCATGCTGCGTCCTATCAACAAACAGAATCCGCCAAAAATTATAGCGGTAATTCCATTCCATACTTAAAAACTACCACTTCACCTGAAAAAGTCGACCCTGAAGAAACGCACTACACATTTGAGCAACTAAATAAAATGCTTCAACAGAAATTCACGAAATCCGAATTACAAAACGCTAAAATTCAGCTCAATGATTCTAAACGTATAGAGCAGATAAAAATTGGGAAAAAAATCTGGTCAGGACGAGAAATCAGAACACTTTTAAATTTAAAATCCAGCAGTTTTACATGGTCAGCTACAGCTACCGGTATTTCAATTACGACCTATGGGTACGGGCATGGGGTAGGTATGAGCCAGTATGGGGCCAATGCGATGGCACATAGTGGAACAGCAGCTGAACAAATACTTGCGCATTATTATCCAAATACTACCTTAAAATTGATAAATTATTGTAAAAAATAATGTTTAACTTTTGAAACTCCTGTCTACACTTTCACTTGAGGTGATGAACATGAGAGAAGTTAAACAAAAGCCTTCTCAGAAACCATTTACACAAAAAAAGTGGTTTTGGCCGGTAGCGTACAGTAGTATGGCATTAATGATTGTGGCTGTAATTTTTAGTTTTACCGCTTTATACGAAAGTCAGGAAGAAAAAGAATTATTAACTGAAGTAACTGCACCAGTGGAAGAAACAATTATTCCAACTTCTACAGCTCAGGAAACATTAAAGTATCCATTTAAAGAACAATACTTAAGTGAAGTAACAATTTTACAAGATTTTTATGATGTGACAAAAGATGAAGCAACACGAGAAAATGCATTACTAGTATTTAATCAAGTGTTTACAACATCAACTGGGGTATCAATTGCGATTAATAGCGAGCCTTTTGAAGTAGTAGCTGCAATGAGCGGTGAAGTGACTGAGGTTAAGATGGATTCATTTACGGGCAATATGATTACCCTAACGCATCCAAACGGTATGCAAACGCGCTATAACTCAGTGGCAGATATTCTTGTAAAACAAGGAGATAAAGTTTCTCAAGGAGAGCCAATCGCTACTTCCCAAGAAAATGAATGGAATCCTACAGCAGGTATCCATTTACATTTCGAAGTTGTTGAAAATGGGGTATTAGTGAACCCGAACAAATATTTATCCTTTTGATTTCCTGACAAAATGGATAGATACGGAAATGTTTTTAGCAAGATCTCATCGATTCCTTCATTCTAACTCGAATAAATAAGAGCCAACTCACATAAGGTGAAATATTAAGAAAGCAAGGCTTTTTAGAATTGAGATAGAGAGGGAGAGGACGTGCACGAACATATTCGGCAACGCTGCGTTCGATTGGGTGAACTGTTGGTAGAGACAGGGGTAACCGTGCGTGCACTCGCGAAAATGACGGGATTTTCTAAAAGTACTGTACACAAAGATTTGACAGAGCGCCTAAAACAAGTGAATGAACCACTTGCGCTACAAGTACAACAGGTATTATCCTACAACAAATCAATTCGCCATTTACGCGGTGGTGAAGCAACACGTAAAAAATGGATATCAAAGCAACAAGAAAAAAGCATTTAGGCTGTTTTTATAGCAACTAAATGCTTTTTTAAGTGATTATAACTCCAGAATTATTCCATTAAAATCCATTATAAAGGAAAAACCTTCCCATAATATTGATGTAATTAAGTATTGTATATGATAAAATAACTAAGATACAGATATAAAGATTCGTATGCATGTTGAAAAGGTCGGAAGGAGAATTACAAAACATGTTTTCTAAAGATATTGGGATAGATTTAGGTACTGCAAATGTACTCATTCACCTAAAAGGTAAAGGGATTGTTTTAAATGAGCCATCTGTAGTAGCGATTGATAAAAAGACAAATAAAGTACTGGCAGTCGGTGAAGAAGCACGTCAAATGGTAGGACGTACACCTGGAAACATCGTTGCAATTCGTCCATTAAAAGATGGAGTAATTGCTGATTTTGATGTAACAGAAGCAATGCTAAAGCATTTTATTAATAAATTGGACTTAAAAGGTTTTATGTCAAAGCCACGTATTTTAATATGCTGTCCAACTAATATTACTTCCGTTGAGCAAAAAGCTATTCGTGAGGCTGCAGAAAAATCAGGCGGCAAAAAAGTATACTTGGAAGAAGAACCTAAAGTTGCAGCAATCGGAGCAGGAATGGATATTTTCCAGCCTAGTGGCAATATGGTCGTTGATATCGGTGGAGGTACAACGGATGTTGCGGTGCTATCTATGGGGGATATTGTAACAAGCGAATCTATAAAAGTCGCAGGGGATGTATTCGATAATGATATTTTGCAATACATAAAGAAAGAATACAAGCTGTTAATCGGTGAACGCACAGCAGAAAATATTAAAACAACAATCGGTACAGTTTTCCCTGGTGGACGAAAAGACACAATGGAAATTCGCGGTCGAGATATGGTTACTGGCTTACCAAGAGTAATCGAGATCAATTCAGAAGAGATTGAGCAAGCATTGCGAGAATCGATTGGGATGATTGTTCAGGCAGCGAAAGATGTACTGGAAAAAACGCCACCGGAATTATCGGCAGATATTATCGATCGAGGTGTTATTTTAACAGGCGGTGGTGCATTATTGCACGGGATTGACCAGCTGTTAATTGAAGAGCTGAAAGTACCTGTATTTGTTGCGGAAAACCCAATGGATTGTGTCGCAATTGGAACTGGAATTATGCTAGACAATATTGATCGTGCGGTAAATAAATAAGTTAAATTACTAATAATTCTTTAAATTTTACCGATAAATTATAAATACAAACATAATTAGAGGTGAAAAGGGTGTTTAAAGGTTTTTATACAGTAGCTACAGGAATGGTTGCACAACAACGTAAAACAGAAATTCTGACAAATAATATGGCCAATGCTAATACACCTGGCTTCAAATCAGACCAAACGACAATTCGTTCTTTTCCGGATATGTTAATGTCTGCAGTAAATTCGACAACAATCCCTACCGAAAAGGGCTTTGCATTAAAAAAGCTAAATCCAGTGGGCGCGTTAAATGCTGGCGTATATTTACAAGAAACAATGCCTAATCAAGCGCAAGGCCAAATTTACTCTACAGGCCTAACGACAGATGTAGCATTAATAAATAGTTCGTTACCAATTGACGAGGCTTCAGGCAATTCTGCTCAAATATTTTTCCGTCTGGAAAATGAAAATGGTGTAGAAAGCTATACACGTAACGGGAACTTTACGATGGACGGACAAGGGAATCTAGTAAATCCTCAAGGACTATTTGTATTAGATTCGAATGGCGAGCGTCTGCAATTTTCAAACGACAATATTCGTATTAGTGCAGATGGTGCAATTTTTGACGAAAATGATGTACAGGTTGGCACATTAGGTGTCGCATTTTCTGAAAATCCAGATGTACTTATGAAACAAGAGAATGGTTTATTTACGACATTGGATGGTGTCGATTTACCTTCAGCATACGGCCAGGCAAATGTTCAGTTTTCAATGCAACAACAGTATTTAGAAGGTTCAAATGTCGATGCATCAAAAGCAATGACAGACCTTTTAACCGCATATCGCGCATTTGAAGCAAATCAAAAAGTGCTGCAGGCATATGATAAGAGCATGGAGAAAGCCGTAAACGAAATTGGGCGCGTTAACTAAATAAGGAAATGGCAAATGATTTTCATTAACCGTCGAAGTTTCGTATAATTAAGGAGGTACTAGAAAATGTTACGTACAATGATGACTGCGACAAACACATTGTCACAAGTTCAACAGCAACTAGATACAATCAGTTCAAATATTGCAAATAGTAATACGCATGGTTATAAAGCGCAGCAGGCAAATTTTTCTGAAATGCTTTATCAACAGTTTAAAAACGATGAATATGACCGTACTGTAAGGGATACGCCAGTAGGCATTCGTTATGGTGTTGGGGCACAAATTGGTCAAATTCAATCAAACCAGGCACAGGGTTCAATCCAATTAACAGAACGTGATTTGGATTTTGCTTTAACAACGAAAAATCAATACTTTAATGTATTGATGCAAAATGATGCAGGTGAAGTGCGTACTGCATACACACGTAATGGTAGCTTTTACGTATCTCCTACAGAAGCTGGAATTGTGACACTTGTGAACAGTGACGGATACCAAGTAGCAGATGCAAACGGTCAACCGATTACTTTCCCAGATGATGTGACACAATTCACGATGAATTCAGATGGTACTTTAGTTGCGAACTATGAGAATGGTACAACCTTAACGTTTCAATTAGGTATTTCATCATTGCAAAAACCACAAGTAATGGAAAAATTACAGGGTGGGACATATATTGGGTTACCGGAAAACTTAGATGAGCTTGGATTTACACAAGCGCAAGTGCTAACGGATTTACAGGGAGCGAATCGTCAAGTAGGTATTCAAAAAGGTGCGCTTGAAATGTCGAATGTAGATTTATCGCAAGAAATGACCAATCTGATTCAGGCACAACGCTCATATCAATTTAATACACGTGCAGTAACTATTGCAGACCAAATGCTTGGACTAATTAACGGCATTCGCTAAGCAGTATTTCTAGGGGAGAAAATTTATGACAAAAGAGTTAGATAGACGAGTTGTAGAACAAGCGTCTCCAGCAAAAAAGACGAGACGTAGCTTAAAAGAAGCTTCTGAGCCCAATACGGATCAGCCTACTCGCTGGGTCCGACTTCGTCTAATTCCCATTTGGCTGCGTATAATAGTTGTCATCCTTGTCTTTGGCATCGCAACAATTGCAGGGCTAATTGTTGGCTATAGTATTATAGGGGATGGCGCGACATCAGATGTTTTAAAAGGCGATACATGGCAGCATCTTCTCAATATTATAAATGGGAAAGAGTAGGGATTGTCGGGAAGATCATTACCGAGCAATCCCTTTGCAACGAAAAAGTATATGCGGAACAAAAGCAGCAAGGAAATATGCGCTTTTCTTCCATCCTTTCGTTGTTTTAATGAGCCATACATATTTGGGAACATTTATATACATAATATTATAGAGTAATGAGGGGGATTATTTTGTTAAACTCAGAACAAATTCAAAATATATTACCACACCGCTATCCGTTTTTATTAGTAGATCGTATTCTGGAAATAGAAGAAGGAAAGCGTGCACTAGGTTTAAAAAACGTTTCGATAAATGAAGAATTTTTTAATGGTCATTTTCCGGGCTATCCGGTTATGCCAGGGGTTTTAATTGTCGAGGCATTGGCTCAAGTTGGCGGTGTTGCTCTATTAAATGCACCACAATATAAAGGGAGACTTGTTTTCCTAACAGGTATAGATAATTGTCGCTTTAAACGCCAAGTTGTACCGGGCGATCAATTAAAGTTGGAAGTCGAATTTATAAAATTGCGTGGACAAATGGGTAAAGGCCGAGGAACTGCAACGGTTGACGGCGAGCTCGTATGTGAATGTGAAATTCTGTTTGCTATTGGACCAGAACAGCCAAAGTAAGCGATTTGCATTTATAACATAAAGATTATAAAATATAAAGGTTAAAGATATTATCCGACATCTTTTCACAAAAAGTTACCAAATATTACAAAGAGTGAGATTATTGTAAGTTACCCCTTTTTATGGAAGTTTCAAACACTCATATATAATGAGCGAAGTTCGGCTTTAAACGTAGGAGGTTTTAAAATAGATGTATAAACAACTGTCTTCAGGCGTAAAAATTAGCATTACACGATCAATATCGACGTCGTTTGAAGCTTATTTAGCAAGCATTGGCTGGGATGAAGAAAAGTTTTCAATGGAAGACTTCATGGCAAGCTGGCAAAATTATTTTAAGGAAAATGCAGCTTGGATTGATAAAATACCGGCAGACATTTTGCTTAGCACAGAATTCCATGAAGAAATTGCAAAGAAAATGGATGAGGTCATTGCAAAAATTTTAAATGAAGAGCCAACAGAAAAGCAAAAGAAAGACATTGCTCAATTGCAGAAAAAATTAGGAACAAATTTCAAATTTGACTGCAAAGCAGAAGCCGCTTATGTTGAACAGCTTTTAAAAGATAAATTAAAATAACCACACTTTTTTTGTAGGATAGATCCTTCTTTTCCCGGGCAATCTATGTACGATCACATGAGGACATGATGTGATTGAGCAATGAATGCATACGGAGAGGAGGGATTTTTTTATGCGAAAATCATTTTTGTTAGCACTTTCACTTGGTTCGGCGTTATTTTTAGCGGCATGTAACAACGACGACAACGCTCAAAACGGCAATACTCCTGCGGGGGATGTTAAAAATGGTGTCAATGATGTAATGGATGATACACGTGACGTCATTGATGATACGGTTGACACGGTTGATCCAAATGCAAATGGCCAAAACGGGCAAACAAATGAAAGTACAATGGACAACAATACCAATGTACCGAATGGCTCAAGCGGTCCAAATGGTGATAACGGCGTAACTGCACCAGGTGCACCATCCGTTAACCAAGAAGATATCATTGAGGATAAAAAAGACCGCGATGATAAAGACAAGATAGACAACCGTTAATAAAAGGAAACCAGCGTTCAATTAGGACGCTGGTTTTTTTGGTTCCGAGTGAGCTTTTTGGGGTTGTTCGTCAATTTGATCAAGTTATTCGTCACTTTTGAATCGATAATCGTCAAGTCTTCTGTCATAATCGTCACTTAGCATTATATATTCGCCACTTCAGCGATGATAATCGTCAAATAGAAAAAATACCGCCACTTTGATCAAGTTATTCGTCACTTATGAATTGATAATCATCAAATGTACTGAGGTATTCGTCACCTAGCATCGGATATTCGTCACTTCAGCTTCAGTAATCGTCAAATAGAAAAAAATCGTCACTTTGATCAAGATAATCGTCAAATGAACTGAGGTATTCGTCACTCAGCATCGGATATTCGCCATTTCAGCGATGATAATCGTCAAATAGAAAAAAATCGTCACTTTGATCAAGTTATTCGTCACTTCTGAATCGATAATCGTCAAATGTACTGAGGTATTCGCCACTTCAGCCTCAGTGATCGTCAAATAGAAAAAATCAGCACTTTGATCAAGATAATCGTCACTCATGAATTGATAATCGTCAAATGTACTGAGGTATTCGTCACATAGCATCAGATATTCGCCACTTCAGCCTCAGTAATCGTCAAATAGAAAAAAATCGTCACTTTGATCAAGATAATCGTCACTTATGAATCGATAATCGTCAATTGGACTGAGGTATTCGTCACCTAGCATCGGATATTCGCCACTTCAGCGATGATAATCGTCAAATAGAAAATATGCCATTTTTTTATTATAATCTTCATCCGCTAAAGTTACTTAATGCGTGCTTTTCGCGGTCTTCTTTCTTCCCATTGTAAAATGTCTTCGGGAATAATATAATAAGTACCTTTTTTCGTACCATGGCGCTCGAGGCCGAGTCGTACTAAAAGCTTTGAAGCAGCTTGGATACTTTGAATTCCAAAAAACTCGCGGAACTGTTGATTAGTAATTTTTTCGCTAATTAAAGTACGGTAGTGATAGAATGTTTCGAAAAGGGCAGAACGGCTTTTCAAATTACAGAAATTACAAATAAATAAACCATAATGATAATACATAGTATTTTCAAAATTACACTGTTTACAGAGGACACCTTTACGAAGTCGATTCGGGCTTATGAAACGGCGTGGAGGAAGAGGGTTATAAAGTTGATTAAGCTTTGCAAAAATAACATCAATATTAGCATTTGTTTTAGATGTAGTGCAGTATAGATTTTCGATAAAACTAGGAACACCGCTAATATGAAAAATAGGGAATTTGTCCAATGATGCATCCAAGGTTGCCTGGAAATTTGCAATGACGACAGCAAAATAAACAGGAATATTGATTTGCCATTTCCGCAAACATTGTTCCAAAAATAGTTGGTGGCGGTATACTTGATCAAGCGGATTCCGGAAATTTTCACGCTTGTCGTTATGGATGCGGAAAAATTCATGCTGTCCAGGTTTGTAGAATAATGCGCCGGATAGTTGCTTTACTTCAAATATCAAAACAAAGAATGGAGTAATTAAAATCGCATCAATTTGGTGCGAGAAGCCATTTTCATTTATACATTCGAAATTATAAATAATGTGATATTCCGTTTTAAAAAAATAGTCAGAAAGAGCTTGCTTTAGCTTCACTTCACCCGATAATCCCGCCTCCAACCGATAAAACTCCTGCTGAATTGAACTCACCTCATAGTCATCTGGTAAAATTCGTTTTATTAAGGTTTCTGTATAAAGGTAATGCCTTGATTTTTGCACTGATTTCACCTCCACCATAAATATACGATGTGTGAAATTCATTTACAAATTACACCAAAATTTCAATTTCAAATCGTTTGCTAAAGTAAATTGCTTTTTTCACCATATCTGCTCATATTAAATATTCAATTCTACAAAAAAAGCACAGTATCAATTACTGTACTTTCACTTTTTATCTTTTAATGAAGGACGATTACGCATTCCTTGTTCAAATGCCTCAAGAAGTTCATCGTTACGTAAACCATCCTCAAGCAGCTTTCCTAATAATAGCTCTGCGTACTTTTTACGCTGTGCTTTTAACCGACCTTTTATAAGTACTGAAATTTTATCGTCCAATTTTGTAATGGAATGCACGACAACAGCGAATGGTGCGGGTTCATTGTCAGGAAGAGAGATAATGGCACGTGCATCAATTGCTTCGCCGGATGTGATATAGTTTTGGAAAAAATCATAGTATGTATCTTCTGTAAAAAGTTCTAAAATCCACATTTGATGGCTGTTTTCCTGGTTAATAATAATCCCATCAATTAAAGGGATCTTTTTAATTTCATTCGAAAGTAATAAATCGAAACCAAGCATTTTAAATGTCTTCAATTATTAAATCCCCCTCAATTGTCTTTTGTAAAAGTATAACATATAAAAAATGCGAAACTGTAAGAATCAGCATACTTAAATTAATGCTTTCAAGCTACTGTTTATTAGCATTTACCTGAAAATCCGTCTGTAACCAAGGAGGTTAAATTAATTTTTTCGAAGCTCATATGGCTTGAAATTGTCATTTTGCCGTTTTGCCAAAAAAGAATCATGTCGGCTATGATAAAGCTAGTTCCGAAAGAAGGGAGGTCAAAGAATGAATCATGTTGGACTTGTTGGACGAACGACGAAAGATGCTGTACTCAGACAATTATCGGAAGGGCGTGTGCAGACAAGTTTTGCAGTCGCTATTAACCGCCCATATAAAAATAGTGAAGGGAAGGTCGATGCGGATTTCGTACAATGTATTGCATGGGGGAAAATAGCCGAAGTAATCACGAAGTATTGTGGAAAGGGCTCGCTCATCGGTATTAAAGGACGTATACAGTCAAGAACTTATACAAATCGTGATAACCAAAAGGTGTATACGATGGAAGTGAATGCGGAGGAAGTCCAATTTTATGCATTAAAAACCCCTGGTGAAGCAGAAATACTTGCATCATCCCCCTCTATTTCAGCAGATTTCGTACTACCCGAACATGACAGCAAACTCGTAAAAACACTTTAAATTATTGTGTACTCTCCTAAAAGTAAATTCCTATAGCGGAGGTGAATAGCTTTAATCTACTGTTTGACCGCACAGTAGTACATTCTTTCTCACAATCCTATAACAACTGAATATAAGTAGTGAAGTAAGCATAAAAAAGAGTCTACTTCATGGCGTAAAAGTAGACTCTTTTTATTATTTTAAATTACCGGTATCGAGAACGAGTAAATCCATTAGTTCTGAATCATCAAGCTCAGTCAGCCATTTGCTCGATTGTATTAATTCTTCGGACAGTGTAGATTTCATTGCAATCATTTTATCGATTTTCTCCTCAATTGTTCCAATCGTAACAAACTTATGCACCTGGACAAACTGTGTTTGCCCGATTCGATAAGCCCGGTCTGTCGCCTGGTTCTCAACTGCTGGATTCCACCATCGATCGGCATGGAGTACATGTGTAGCTGCAGTTAAGTTGAGCCCGGTACCGCCCGCTTTAAGCGAAAGTAAAAATACAGGGAATTCACCTGCCTGAAACTGTTCGACTAAATTGTCGCGCTGTTGTTTTGGCATGCTCCCGGTCAGGAACGGTACATCCACATCATAAAGCTCTGTTAAGCAATGCTGGATTAAATTACCCATTCCGATGTACTGAGTGAAAATTAAACATTGCTCACCATTATCAATAATTTCCTTTGTCATTTCAATAATACGCTTTAGCTTTACTGAACGTTTGACCATACTATTGGCACTATCAAATGGCTCTTTTAAGAATAACGCAGGGTGATTACATAGCTGTTTTAATTTATTGAGCATTTTTAAAATACGCCCTTTTTTCTCAAAACCTGTCAGTTGTTCAAGTGATGCAAGTGTATCTTGAATATATCCTTCATAATGTGCAGCTTGCTCAGGTGTAAGTGCACAAAACTCATGTGATTCTTGCTTTTCCGGTAAGTTTAACTGAAGATCTGGATCGCGTTTTGAACGACGTAGTAAAAACGGACGAATTTTCATCCGTAAAACGCGTTTATGAGTTTCTGATTCATCGCGTTCAATTGGCGTAATAAAATTATCCGCAAACCTCGTAAAACTACCTAAGTAACCTTTATGGATAAAATCAAAAATGGCCCAAAGCTCTGAAAGGCGGTTTTCAACAGGTGTTCCAGTTAGCGCGATATGATGGTCGCCCTTTAATTTACGAATCGCACGGGATTGCAATGTTTGCATATTTTTAATGTTTTGCGCTTCATCCAAAGCGATTGTCGACCAATCAATTTGCTGTAAATCATCCGAATCCTGAGTAACTGTTCCATATGTCGAAAGAATGACATGAGGACGTTGCGACGCTACATAGCTTGTTAAGTCATCCCCTTTTAGACGACGAGGACCATAATGTGTATACACTTCTAAATCAGGAGCAAAGCGAGTCAGCTCTTTTTGCCAGTTTCCGACAACAGATGTTGGGCATACAATTAATGTCGGTTTATCTATTTGAAGCACAGATACGGTATGCAACATGTACGTAATAAGCTGTACAGTCTTACCAAGCCCCATATCATCTGCTAAACAGGCTCCGAATTTTTGGTCACGCATAAAGACGAGCCATTCAAAACCTTCCTGTTGATATGGACGTAATTCAGCATGGAGCTTAGCTGGCACTTTGACTTTTGGTAATCCTTTTTTATTTTGCAGCTGGTTAATATAAGATTGAAGCGATTGCTGCATTTCAAATGCGAATAATGGGTCATCACGCTCGGCATCTGAATCTCCTTCATCTTCCAAAGGCGCAGTCAGCGTTTCAGGGAGTTCACGGAACAGTAAATCGCGTACTGTCCAATTTTCTTCTTTCGCCTGTTCCATCAGTTCACGCATTTCATTGAGCCATTCTGCATCGATTCGGAACCATTCTGTACCGACACGAACAAATTCCCGTTTTTCGTCCACAAGTTTTTGGAAAGCCTCAGCTGAAATTTCTTCGCCATTCATCGAAAACTGCCATTTGAATGTCAATATATCGTCAAGACCTGCCACACTTCGAGCGGATTGGTTATTTGCACTTACTCGTACGCGCATTTTAGATTGCCTTAATTCTTTAAGCCATGCAGGTAAAATTACTTCAAAACCTAATGCTTGTAATTTGGCTAGTTCCTGACGCAGAAAATCACGAACTTCAAGATCATTGAATTGGGTATGAATAAAGTGCGTACTTTCCGCATTTAATTGAATTAAATCAATTATTTGCTTTTGTATCTCTTCAATGTTATTTGCAATCGTACTCCATTTTTTCGGCAATGCCTCTTCAATTAGAAGTTTGCGTTTTGACGAAGCAGGTGTCCAATGTTTAACGGAACTGGGGCTAATAAGGACGGTTTCTAAAACCCAGTTTTCTTCATTTTCTTCTGGTTCGCTTAAGCGTAGTGCCATTTTAACACCGTCAAAAACATGTGAAGTTTGCATCGGCCAACCACCATTTTGGAAAAAAGGAATGAGTGCCAATGTATCTTCCTTAGTTAATCCTGCGTCCATCAATTTTTGTTCAACCGCATATTGTAATAGGTCATTTGGAAAAGCAAAATCATCTGCTGTCACTGTTGCCTGTTGCCAAAGTGTTGGAGCGTTCCATAGTGGTAAAGTCGTTTGCAATGTCTTAAAGTACTCAGCGGTTTCTTCGTCATAAGCAGCAAAGTCCAAAAATGGATGACGGTTAGCAGGTGATAGAACATCGAGCAATTGAGCTGCTGATAGGATTAAATCACGTTCTTCCAACGAAGTGCTTAATCCATAGAAATTTTGTTCAAACTTAAAAAATAGCGACGGAATCCAGTTGGCTGTCGGTAAAATTAAGTCATTTTTATTGTACGCAGTAGCGCGGAAGTAACCAGGACGTAACTCCGTAAGCTTAATGCGAAATACTTTTAAAAAGGGTAGCTTTGTATTAAATAAATAATGCATAGTATTTGCGCTAAAAACGCAATGTCACCTCCTATTAGCAAAATACATAACTTATCCGAGTAAGTTGCTTTTGTTCATTTCTTCTTGTAGCGCACGCAAACGCTTGAATTGTTGCTGTACGGCCTCGATATATGATGTGAAATAGTCGAGCTTTCCGGCTTTTTTGGAAGCGTTTTTCATGGCACGCCAAATTCGTACGGCTTGTTTATAGTTTTGACGTGACTTTTGCTGAATTTCCTCCATCGCATAGTAATGATAAAGAGGAAGCGCAGTTTCGGGAGATTGCGTAACAACATCCTTTAAGCCACATTGCTCCAAATAAGGAATGGAGGACTTATAAAGCTGATGCAGAGCGACCCATTCATCCAAGCGATTGTGGCGCAATAAATAATTGGAAAACGACTCAATGCCATATCGTCCAAAAGAAGCGTATAATGCCAGCTCTTCTTCTTCAGTTAACGAAATTTGCCCATATAATTTATCTAGCTTACGTGTAAATTTCTGACGACGAATTGGGAGCAAATTGTCCTGTACAAACGTCTGTAATAAAGGAAGCGCCTTTTTCAATATAATCGCTGCTTCATCGACATGTCCTTTATGAAGAGCGTATTGTGCGACTTCTATAAAGCTTTCTACATTATCTTCATCCAATATTTCCGTTACACGCTCCAAAGGTGATGTAGAACCTAATAAAATATAGAAAATCGCCAATACTACATCTAAATCCAAATCCGTTTCGATATCAGAGCTTTGTTCCAAAAGTGTTAATTCGTTTGTAATGCGTTTCTTTTCATCAAAGAGTTTCGTCCAAAATTGCAAATACAGTGCCAGGCGGAATGATTTTGCTCCCTTTTCAATAAAGAGAATGTCTCGTACACTTTGTTGCAAGGCATCATAAAACGGTTCTGTAGCAAATAAGCGTGTCGTTTTACTTAATACATCAATCGAACGTTGAATGCGGCTTAATGTATTTTCCAAAAAGAATTGAAAATAATGATGTTCCATATCTGTTTTTGTTTTAACCGCATGCAAAAGAAAATGCTTCAAAATGGCAACGTCCATAAACAATTGGTATAGCTCTTGCCATTCCTGCTCATACGGACGATGACGCTGAATTTTAGAACGAATACTTTCGCTTAGTGCAGACATTGCATACGGCTCAATCGGCTGGGGACCTTTTACCGCATAATTCAGTATTTCGTCGGCCATCCTTTGCCAGTTTTCCGGGCTTCGTGTTGCTGCCAGTGAATGCAAAGGAATTGATTTTTTAGAACGCCAATTGGTAAGCCATTGCTGTAAGGAAATAAAGTATTGCGATAGCTTTAAAATAGTTGCGAGCTGATGCCTGCACAGCTCCTTTTTAGGGCAACTACAGCTAATTTCCTTATGGGGGAAATTAATTGTCACTTCAGCAGTATTCACATCCTGTATTTGGCATACGAGGATTTGAGTGAATGTAGAATAATGTGGCGGCTTGATTGCCTGATTGCGAATAGAAAACATAGCGCGAGTCACCAATTCTGCATCTTCATCTGCTGAAGGGTGAAGCTGATCTTCAAAAGTTTGTAATGTATGTTGAATAAAATCTTTATGAGCATGAGCAATTTCAGAAAACGTTAAACTCAAAACGGGTTTCCCCTCCTAATTATCAATTACGCCTCGTGTTATTTGTTCGGATTTGCTGTTCGATAGCGCAAAGAATCCTTACTTGAATGTTGGAGGCTTTAACTTCCGCAAAAAACAGGTTAAAATTTACAGCGATCTTGCCACCCGATGGGAGGAGCGGTCTGTATACGTCAATAACCTAAAAAAAGGGTTTTCCTGTAAGAAGTTAAAAAAGTCGTTCCTTCCATTATAATACGAATTACTACAAAGCGGTAATTTGAATAGTACAGAATAAATTTTTTATAGGAATGTTAAGTTTAGGAAGTTTGAAAAAAAGAAAGTATGGGGAAACTATAAGAAATGAGTAAAGCAGCAGGAACTTTTCGGTGAAACAATCCATATGATAATTGAAATTAGGTCTTAGGACTCGAATAAATTGCGTGAAAATTAAAATAAAGGAGGAATTCCAATGATTCAAGTTCAATTTATGAAGCCATTCTATACAAAAATGACAGGTACAAAATTACGCTTAGTTTTTGCTTATCAATATTTTTCAATCACAAAAGAAGAGGAAATTTTCCACTTCATTCCGATCGAGGGCAAAGAAATGATTATTGATTTAAATTCAATGCAAGTTGAAAATTTATCAGAAGTATTTGTCTTCCAGCGCGGTAATCGATTTGTACGTCTTCCACTTTATCAACTTTTACTTGTATCTAACGTACATGAATATTTAATGCCTCTTATCGAGGAAGTGTCCAATCAAGTAAGACCTACGGATAGTGAAAAGCAGTACCAATTTAATGAAGAGGTTGAAAGTATTGTGCGTAACTTAGAAGAGCATAATTTAACACGCTTAATCGATGATGCCCTAGAAGCACGCAACGAAGCATTATTCCATGACCTAATGGCAGAGAAAGCAAAATTAACTGGAGGCTATGCATCGTGATCGACCAACATCAATATTAAATCCTGTTAGCTTAGTGTAGCTAATGGGGTTTTTTCTTTTTGAATGTGGGGGAAGTGAATGGCAGGTGAATCGCTATTAGTTAAAAGTGGCGAATATGCGGATGTGAGTGACGATTAAATCTTAAAAGTGTCTAAAATATTCCTGATTTACGAATATCAAGGGAGAAGTGGATATTATTTATTGCTAAGTGTCTAATATCACATTGGAGTAGGCGATTATCAGTTCTGAAGTGACGAATAAATCAAATATTGTGGCGAATAAAGTTTTGTGCAGTAGCTAACGGAGAAGTAATTGCAAAGGGTGGCGAATATGCGGATGCGAGTGACGATTAAAACTTAAAAGTGTCTAAAATATTTCTGATTGACGAATATCAATGGAGAAGTGGACATTATTTTTTGCCGAGTGTCTAATATCACATGAGAATAGTCGATTATCGATTCGAAAGTGGCGAATAAGAAGAAAATAGCGGCGAATAAAGTTGGTTGTGAAAAAATCATTAAAGTTACTACAAAAAGTGGAATGTTGGTCTACCCCAATTCACAACAGTCCGTATAATACCTCCCAAAAGGGGAAGTTTATAATAAAATGCGGATTTATACTGAACGCTCTCCTTATTAAATATGCTACTTCAACAAAAAATAAAAACTATTTCACACAGCGTATAGAAAGTTGTATACTGTAAGGCAGGACTATTTTTCTAAGCATTAAACTGCAACCATTCGATTAATAATTTCGTTACATATATAAAGCGGATCTAAAAACCGTATAAAATTGAATGCGGGCGAAATGCGCGGAACAAAATAAACAATAATCAAACAATGAGATATAGCTTTTTTGAAAGTGAAAGGGAGAAACGATCATGACAAAATCAATCTGTGTCGTTGGGTTAGGATATATCGGCTTACCAACGGCGGTAATGTTTGCAAATCACGGCGTAAAGGTACACGGTGTTGATGTGAATCCAGCAGCTGTGAAAAGTATTCAGGAGAAACAATTACATATCGAGGAGAATGGCTTGCAGGAGCGCCTGAATAAGGCAGTAGATGAAGGCTTTTTAACTGCATCTACAACACCGGTAACTTCAGATGTGTACATTGTCGCGGTACCGTCACCGATTAATCCGGACAATACAGCGAATTTAGAATATGTTCGTCAGGCAACGGCTTCAATCGTACCTTTCGTGAAAAAAGGCGATTTAGTAATATTAGAATCAACAGTTCCTCCAAAAACTGTTGAAAATGTAATGTTGCCGGAATTAGTGAAATCTGGTCTTGAAATTGGGACAGAACTATTTGTATCCCATTCTCCAGAGCGTGTTATTCCAGGACGTATTTTTGAAGAGCTAGTTAACAATGATCGTATTGTTGGCGGGATTTCTCAAAAATCAGCTGAGCTTACAAAGGAGCTATACGAAACATTTGTAAAAGGCGAAATCCATTTAACAGACGCTACGACAGCAGAATTAGTAAAAGTTATGGAAAACACTTACCGTGATGTAAACATTGCGTTTGCCAATGAATTAGCGAAAATGGCAGAGAAATTAGACGTGAATATTTGGGAAGCAATTAAATTTGCAAACTACCATCCACGTGTAAACGTCCATTTCCCAGGTCCAGGTGTAGGTGGTCACTGTATCGCAGTAGATCCATGGTTCCTAGTGGAATTAGGTGGCGAACAAGCCCAAATTATTCACCTTTCCCGTAATACAAATGACTCTATGCCAAGCTTCACTGCACAAAAAACACAAGCTATTTTAAATAAAAATGGTATTGCTGGTGCAACAGTAGGCGCTTTCGGTTTAGCATTCAAAGGAAATGTAGATGATATGCGTGAAAGCCCATCAACAATTGTTATTGATGAATTGCAAAAACTTGGCTTAACAGTTGTGTCACATGACCCGCATATTAAGCAAAATAAGCATGAAACACAAACACAAAGCATGCAGGAAGCATTGGAGCAGTCGGATATTTTAGTATTCCTAACAGATCATAAAGAATTCCGTGAGCTTGATCCTGCAACGTTAAATGCAAAAAGCAAAATCGTATTTGATACGAAAAACTGCTTAAACCGCGAAGTGTGGGAAAAAGCAGGCTTCCAGTTCCACTTACTAGGAGATGCGAAGAACTAATAAAGTAAATTCGGCAGTGCGTATAAAACGTACTGCCTGCTGTTTTTATAGAAGCAATATTGAGAAAGGAAGAGTGAAATGAAAGAAACTGTACTCGGCATACAAGTGAATACCGAAAGCTATGATGATTTGTTGCCAATTGTATTCGATCAGATCGAAAAAGAGCAAAAATCATTAATTGTGGCCATTAACCCAGAAAAAATTATAAAAGCAAAAGAAGATCCAGCATTAAAAACACTTCTCAATAATGCTGAATTTCAAATTCCAGATGGCATCGGTGTCATTTTAGCCTCCAAAATACAAAAGGGACAAATCACATCACGTGTTACTGGTGTAGATATGATGCTCCGTCTATGTGAAGAATCAGCAAAACGAGGAAAGCCGATTTTTTTATACGGCGGAAAGCCAGGTGTTGCTGATAAAGCAGCAGAGAAGTTAAAAGAGCTTTACCCAACGATTCAAATTGCTGGTACACAGGATGGATATGAAAAGGATAATCAAAAGGTACTAGCTAAGATTAAT
Organism: Solibacillus sp. FSL W8-0372; assembly: GCF_037969735.1. Taxonomy (NCBI): domain Bacteria; kingdom Bacillati; phylum Bacillota; class Bacilli; order Caryophanales; family Caryophanaceae; genus Solibacillus; species Solibacillus sp. FSL W8-0372. Next base: position 566,707 of record NZ_CP150204.1, read on the forward strand.
GAAGCAAAGCCTGATTTATTATTTGTTGCAATGGGATCACCGAAGCAGGAAAATTGGATTAACGCAAATAGAGACCAACTTCACCCAACAATTTATCAAGGGGTAGGTGGGTCATTTGATGTGCTTGCAGGAAATGTGAAGCGTGCACCAGAAGCGTTCCAAAAAGTGGGTATGGAGTGGTTTTATCGTTTAATGAAAGAACCACATCGGATTAAACGTCAAGTAGCGCTTCCTTTATTCTTGCTGGAAGTGGCACGGAATTCTAAAAGGAACAAGTAATGGAAAAAAAATAGTGTAATGTTTGTAATATTTGATTGTGTATTTGTAATGTAAGTGTTACACTAAATTCAGTAGTAAGATTTCCTCTACAATATATAGTTAAATTTATACTTTTCCCTGCAAGGAAAAAAACGGTTGGTAGCCCGAGAAAAAGGCTTTAGCATCTATATGCTAAAGCCTTTTTCTTTTTTTATTTTTGTCGAAATTTATCGAATTGGTTCTATAAATTTGCAGGATTAATATACTAGCTAGGTAGTAAAAAATATGTTCACATAAATAATCATTATATTATAAAAGTAATATTTTAGTAATTTTTGTAATGTGATAATTCCGTTTAAAACCTTGGTATTACTGTATTATATAACCATTATAATACCTTATTAAGTTATGAAAACCTAAAATTTACAAATAAAATCACTATATTGAAATAGGTTTATTGATTAATTGTGAAAGAAAATGTTGTCTTTGTGAGTATATGTGTGTCATAATTAAAGAAATTTTAAGTTATCTGAATATATTTGCTGTTATATATCTTCTACCTAATATAAACAGGTGATTTGTGGGTTTATTGGTAAAAAAAGATTGACATAGTAAATGTATACTACTAGAATTTATGTGTAGTTAGTTTTTCTGCACATTTTTCGTGTGGGTAACTAAAATTATTATTTTCACTTATGAGGAGGAAATTTTTCAATGGCTAACCAACCAAAGAAATACAAAAAATTCGTAGCAACAGCTGCGACAGCTACATTAGTAGCATCTGCAATCGTACCAGTTGCATCTGCTGCATCATTATCGGACATTTCAGGTAACACACACGAGGAAGCGATCACTGCATTAGTAAGTGACGGTATCATCTCTGGTTACCAAGATGGCACATTCAAGCCTAACAAAGAATTAACTCGTTCTGACGTAGTTAAATTATTAGGTAAGTTTTTAGAAACTAAAGGTTATGAAGCTGCTGCTGACTACAAAACTCGTCCAGCATTCGCTGACTTAACTACAAAAACTAACGAAGAATTATTAAAATATGCTTCTGTAGTTAAAGAAGCAGGCGTATTCGTTGGATCTAACGGTAACCTTTTAGCTGGTGACCCAATCACTCGTGAAAACATGGCTATCACTTTAGTACGTACAGTTAACACTGTATACAATGTTAGCTTAGAAGAATTCGTTGCTTCTCAAGACTTCAAAGGTGATGTAACTGACTTAAACCAAGCTAAAGCAGAAGCTCGTACAGCTATTTCTGTATTAGACTTCTATGACATTACAAACCCAGCTGCACCAGCGTTCAACCCAAAAGGTAACACAACTCGTGGTCAATTCGCATCATTCTTACACAAAACAATCACTGCTGATTACACAGCTGCTGGTCAAGAAGATGAAACAGTTTCAGCAGTATTACCAACTGCAATCGCGTTTGAAGAATCTTCAATCCAAGGTACTTACGGTGTAACAGTAACTTTAAAAGCTAAAGTAACTGTAGCAGAAGGGGAATCAGCAACAAACATTCCTGTGAAGTTTGATATCTTCCATGAAAAATTAGCTAACGATACAACTATCGTTCCTCAAATTACAGAAACTGTTAAGACTGACGAAAATGGTGTAGCAACTTATACTTATACTCGTTCACAAGGTGTAACAGACACTGTTAATGCATATGCAACTGGCAAACCTGCATTAAAAGCGGCTGCAAAAGTTTACTGGGATGCAACATTAGCAATTAAAGATGTTACTGAAGGAACAACTTTAGCTAATGGTGAGCAAAAAGTTTACCAAATTACTGGTGAGGCTAACGAAACAGTATATGTGGCATTCAAAGAGAACATCAATGTTGCTCCTGAGAAAGCTGTTCGTGGAGTTGAATTCTTAGGTTTAAACACAACTGGTGATTCAGGTACTGCAAAATTTGCTTATGAATATACAACTGGCGGATACGCTGTTGGTGTTCTTAAATTAGACGCTACAGGTAAAGCAAACTTAGTATTAACTGGTGATGACGCAGCGGTAACTCCAATTGCTTTCGTTAACAACCCTGGTACAAACGCTAAGTATGATGCTACTGCTCTACAAGCTGTAGGTTCAACTGTAACTTTTGCTAAAGAATCAGTATTTGATTTATCAATTAAAGCTGAAGGTAACCAAACAGCTTCTATTAACTTAAATGATGTTCAAACAGGTGGACGCGACTATGTTGCAACACTTAAGAATAGAGAAGGTAAAGCATTAGCGAATGCAGAACTTTTAGTAACATTTAAAAATGAAACAACAACAGAGCGTAATGAAGTACGTGTATATGATGTTAATGGTGATCGTGTAAACACAACAACTACTGACTCAGTAACATTCCGTATTGTTACTGATAAAGACGGAGTTGCTAAATTTACAGTTTCACACCCTGATGCAGATGCATTCGTAACGCCTATCGTATTTATTGATAATGGTACAGGTACAGGTTCTGAACAAGGTAAATTAGATGCTAAAGATTTACAAGTTACTGGTGAAATTACTTACTTCCGTACTACAAGAGCTGCTGATTACAGAAGTGAATTAGTAGTTACAAATGAAGATGATAAAGAAGTTACAACATTTGGAAGTGACACTATTGCAGAGTTTGCTTACCAATTATCTGATCAAAATGGTAAAGCTCGTTCATACGGCTCAGATACACCAGTACAATTTACAGTACGTGCAGGTGCACAAGCAGTTGAATTAGTAGATGCAGCTGGTAACCCTGTTGTAGAAAATGGAGCAGCTGTTGTAATTCCTGCTTATACTTCAAAAACAATCTTAAACCGTACTGTAGTTGCTGGGCAAACTGAGGTTTCTATCTACTTAAAATCTAACGGTTCAGATGTTCGTGTTACTGCAACACCAACGAACACTGGTTTATCTGGTTTAACATCTGTTACTAAAACAGCAACATTCTTATCAGGTGCAAGTACTTCTTACTTCACGATTTCGGATGTAGTACAAACTACTGAAACTAATCCTACTTCTAGAGATGCTGCGTCAATTACATTAACATTTACTGAAGCTGTAGCAGCTACAAGTATTGAAGCAACTAAAACAGGTGGTACACGTGGTACAATCACTACTGACGCTGCTAACAACAAAGTTCTATATGTAGGCTTTGGTGCTGACCCTGTATCTGTTGGAGAAACAGTATCTATTTCTTACAAAGGTAAAGTTTACAACTTTGTTTATGAAACAAATGCTAACGGTAGAAACGTATTCAGAGCACAATAATATTTTTACGTTAAAATGCTAGGATTAATATAATACTAGTATAAAAAGCAGAATTGCGTATGCAATTCTGCTTTTTAATTTTAATCCCAATATTTAGTATGTATTCTTTTTTGTAATGGGGGTAATGGCCCTGTGATAACTTTTTATCAGCTAAATCATTTTTAAATTGGGTCTTATAACTTAAAAAATCTAATCCAATATTACGATTTAGAATTTATTAAATGCATTGAATTAATTTAAAATACACTTATGTTAGGTAATCTGAATTCTAGTTTAAATTATAAATATAGGGAATTATAAGGAAAAAGAGTGAATGATAGTGTATAATGTAAATGTTATTCAAAAGTCAATACATAAAGGATTGTGAGCAATGCAATTTACAGAATCGAGAAGAAAATATATATTATTAGGGTTTGTTGCTTTTATTATCATTGGTTTTATTACGGCAAAAGTTCTAGGAAGTAAACAGGACGAAGAGTTTTTAATAGATGATACGCTTTATCAACAAGCGAGTCAACTATATAACGAGGGGAATTATCCAGCCGCAGGGGAATTAATTGATGATTTACTATTACGCCAACCAAATTCTGAAATCGTCAATTATTTGGGGGGGTTAATTAAAGCCAATAATGGTGATTATAAACAATCTGTTATTTTACTTCAAAAGACAATGGATATTAATCCCCATAAAGTAGAGGATCCAATGTTCATGTTGCAATTCGGAGAGGTACTGTTATTTGCTGAACGCTTTGGAGATTCTAAAATTGTTCTCGAAAAATGCCGTGAATGGGGTTGGATACCAGAATCTTATCCTACCTATCAAGAACGTGTGACAGAATTGTTAACTCAAATAGAGAATATGTAATAAGGAAGGTAAATTAAAATGACTTCATTTTATGAAGAACTTCACAAAACCGAAAAATTTAGTGACGAAACTGAAAATATTCAGTCCCGTGCCACAATAGATAAATGGATTTTTCGATTATTATTATTATTAATCGGTCTTATGCCATTAATCGTAATGGCAAAAGTAGAAGAAGTAATCAGCCCTTTAATATCGAATGTAGAGCTACTTTCATCAGGCGTAAAAGGAGATTTATTTACACATTATAAAGCCTTGTTTGTGCTAGTGATAACGATTATTACAGGCACGATGCTTTTAGCTAAAATCTTATTTATGGGTGGAACGATTCGAAAAACATATTTAAACTATGTACTTGGTATATTTGTAGTAGCAATAGTAGTTTCAACTATAGCTTCTCCAAATATTACAATTGCATTAACAGGGCAACATAACCGGTCAGAGGGTGCGGTTAGCTGGCTTTGTTATATAGCTTTAATGTTTATAGCGATAAATATTAAATATCCAAAAGAAGTAGTTTCTTATATTATGTATACAATGATTCCTTTTGTATACATAAACCTTTATATAATTACAATGAATTTCCTAGGAAAGGATTTATTAATTAATAACACACGGGTGCAAGGTTTTGTTTCGTTGTTTTTACCTGAAGGAGCAAGTATTTCAGAAGGCTCTGCATTGATAGGTACACTTAACCAGTGGAACTATATGAGTGGTATGTTTGCTATGATGACGATTATGTATTTGGCATGGGCAGTTACTTCGAAGAGATGGGTTGTAATGTTTGTAGGAATTATTACAGCAAGTGTCTCTATTTCAATTATGTTTATGTCTATCTCTACAAGTGGATTTTTAACAGTGGCTCTCTTGTTTCCCTTGATTTTATTGGTTATATTCCAACTAGAAAATAAAAAGCGTGGATTAATTGCTTTAAGTATTTTCCTGGTTATTTCAGCACCTGTATTCTATTCTTTAGCTGAAAAAGATTTACGTATATGGAATGAGTCATTTGGTTTCTTTATAGATAAAAATCCTTTTTTAGAAGACTCTTCAACAATTATTAAGAATAATAATGTTGCTTTTGCAAGTGAGAATCATTTCGATCTACCGATTTTACCTAATCGTGAAACTGCTGCTGGATCAGGACGTGTTTATATTTGGGATAAGACGATAAAGTTAGTGCAAGATCGTCTTTTTTTAGGTTACGGAAAGGATTCATTAGTATACAATTTTCCTCATTACAATATTGATTCACGCGCAGGAATGTGGGATGAAAACACAATCATAGATAAACCGCACAATGAATTTGTCGGAATACTACATGGTTTTGGAATAGCAGGCTTTTGTGCATTTATAATTTTATTATCTATAATTGTACTTAAAACAGTTAACCTAATTTTTACAAAAAAGTGGTCGAATTTTATTATAGCTATTACCGCTTTAGCATATTTTGCACAAGCTATGTTTAATGATTCATTACCTGCGACTTCGGCATTTGTATTTATTATTATGGGTATGTTGATTTCGATAGGACAATTTGAGAATAAGGAGAATACAGATGGAAGATACAATTGAATTTCGTGAAATATTAAATATTTTATTAAAAGGTAAGTGGATTATAGTACTTTGTACAATTATTGCTATGATAATTTCAAGTATTGTGAGTTGGTTTCTGTTAGAAGAACAATATGAGTCTAAAGCTATTGTGCAAATTTCAAGTGGTGTACAGGATGCAGGGATTATGTCAAATTTTGTTTCAAATGAATTTACACCTACAGTATACATGCATCGAATGCAAAATGTTGAACAAAATAAAAAGTATTTCCAAGCAAATGGTTTAGAGGATTTTAATAAAGATAATTTAACGGTTATTAATCAGTTGGACACAAATTTAGTGGAAATGAAATATACGGAAACAAACCCAGAAGATGCACAAAAACATTTGCAGCTTCTAATGGATAAAACCAAAAATGAAGTTAGTACCTCCATTAAGGAAACACTAAATCAATTAGAGAAAACATATTTAAACGAATCTAATAGTTTATCAAATGAAATTGAAGAACTAATGTCAAATTATAATAGTGTAATTACAAAGAATAAGCTACCAGAAGTACTAATATTGCAAACAATAACGTCTTCACAATTTTTATTGAATTTAACAACAGAACAATCAAATGCATTATCAAATGTAACGGGGACTATACAAAATGAATTATTACAGCTAAAAGCGCAAATAGATACTAAGTCGGCAGAGTATACAGAGGTATTAACTAAATATCAAACTGTAAAAACAGAATTAGATAGTTTTAAAACTGATCCATTTATTCGTGTAATTATTGATCCGACTTTAAATGAAGATTCAATATCTCCAAATAAATTTTTAATTTTAACAATTGGTTTAGTCTTAGGATTATTGATTGGTATAGGATTAGTATTTTTCCGTTCTTCATGGAAAGTATTAGCCAAAAAATAATGGGAAAGAGGGATCAAAAATGAGTTATAAGCTAAGGTATATCATATTTTTTATAATGGACTCATGTATTGTACTCTCTGCTATTTTTATGAGCTATTGGCTACTTCATCCAACGTTAAACGTATATTCTAATAAAGTTATTGTATTGAGTGCGATTACTTTATTAATAAGCCATCATATCGCAGCATATTTCTTTAAGCTGTATACAAGAGTATGGAGCGTTGCCTCTGTTCGTGAATTATTGACAATCGCTTATGCAGTTACTATTTCTGTAGGGACAGCAAGTATGTTACAGCAATTTATTAACAATGATATTTATTTTCGCGTACTGGCAGTTACATGGATGCTTCACATTATAATGATTGGTGGTTCTAGATTTTTGCTTAGGTTGTTAAACGACAAGGAATCTTTCAAAAACCCACATGATATAAAACGTGTATTAATTGTCGGAGCAGGACAAGGTGGCTCAATGCTTGCAAAAAACCTTCAAAATAGAAGCGAAAAAGATATCCAGGCAGTTGGATTTGTTGATGATGATGTCAATAAAAAGTATTTAAATATAATGGGTTTACCTGTATGGGGAACAATAGGTGACATTGTAAAAATAGTAGAAGAAAAACAAATTGATGAGATTATTATTGCGATACCATCGCTTTCAAAAACAGGTATAAAAACGATATATGATAAATGTAAAACAGCAGATGTGAAAATTAAAATTATGCCAAAAATTGAAGATGTAATGACTGGGAAAGTATCTGTTAACGAAATGCGAGATGTAGATATTAATGATTTATTAGGTCGTGAAGAAGTAAAGCTTGATATGATTGCTATCTCTGAAAAGCTAACAGATAAAGTTATTTTAGTAACTGGTGCCGGGGGTTCAATCGGCTCCGAAATTTGCCGGCAAGTTATGAAGTTCCAACCTAAAAAGCTACTTTTACTGGGCCATGGTGAAAACTCTATTTACACCATTCATTATGAACTTACACAAAAAGTTGGAAAAGGTATTGAAGTAATTCCGATTATTGCGGATATTCAGGATCGAAAGCGGATTTTTGAGATTATAGGAAATTATAAACCTGACGTCATTTATCATGCTGCTGCACATAAGCATGTACCTTTGATGGAATACAATCCTAGAGAAGCCGTGAAAAATAATGTTTTTGGTACAGAAAACGTAGCGGAGGCAGCACATAAGTTTAATGTAAAAAATTTTGTGCTAGTCTCCACGGATAAGGCTGTTAATCCACCAAACGTAATGGGTGCAACTAAACGAGTAGCAGAAATGGTAATACAGGAGTTAGCTACAAGAAGTAATACTATTTTTGCTGCGGTTCGTTTTGGTAATGTTTTGGGTTCTAGAGGAAGTGTAGTTCCATTATTTAAACAACAGATTGCTGCAGGGGGTCCAATAACGGTAACACATCCAGAAATGACAAGATATTTTATGACCATTCCAGAAGCAAGTAGATTGGTTTTACAAGCAGGAGCTCTTGCTAATGGAGGAGAAGTTTTTGTGTTGGACATGGGGGAACCTGTAAAAATTGTAGATTTAGCAAATAATTTAATTAAACTTTCAGGTTACACAGAAGAAGATGTTGAAATAAAATTTTCTGGAATTCGTCCAGGTGAGAAGATGTTTGAAGAGTTGCTTAACCCAGAAGAAATACAACAACAGCATGTGTATCCCAAAATCCATATTGGTAAAGCGAATACTTTATCACAGCAGGAACTGAATGAACTTTTAAGGCAAATCAAGAACGAACCCATCGAAGGGATGAAGTCTTTATTAATTGATATAGCGAATAATAGAATTAAAGTTAGTAGTGCAGAATAATTCCTTTATACAAAGTTTAGGATAGCTCTCGAAAGCTTGTTGTCGGATAAAGAGATTGTTTGCCTTGTTAAATGTTGATTGTTAATACTTATTTACATAAAAACAAGAGCTATTAGTTCACAGGTTGTCTATGACACCAAACATTTTTATTTGGAGAATGATAGAATTTCTGCGCATCATCGTGGGAGAAGATAATGCGCGCCATTCTTCATGCATTACAAAATAATTTCTCAGTATCACTTGTATAAACAGGGAAATTTTTCTCCCCAGTTAATAGCCAAAATTAAGTGATTCACAACTCTTTCTTAAATATCTTATAAATCCCTTTACTAGTATAAATTTTAGGCGTATTTTTTTAGAAAGCATTACTAGTATCTTTTAGAACATATGATTTGTATTAACTTATTTTGGATTTTCTCTCGAATAGGTATTTTAACAACTCAGCTTTTTTTAAGCTTTGAAATTGAATAAAAGATTGGAGAGATAATTATACTTTTTTTGTATTTAATATTAATACTTTTTGGTAGCTATTTTTTTATTAGTAATTTAAAAAATAAAAAATCTATAAATCTATATTCTTGGTATATTTTAGGTCAAATATTTTTCTTTGTACTTCCATATTCAATAATTGAAATTTTCAATTTTGAATTTAAATATAATTTTTCGCTAGAAGTAAAATTAAAAGGATGGTTAATTTTAATTTTATCAAATTTGATAATTTATATATTCTATAAATTAAGTTATAGAATAAATTTTAATTTAAAATTTAATAGTTTATTTTTAAGACTATTAAACTATATACTGATATTTTTAGTTTTATTTTCTTTTTTATTTGCTATTAATAATATATTATCGATAGGGATTGAAAATATTTCAAATAACAATATTTTAAGATCAAAAATATCAGTTTTAGGTCCATTTTCGATTATATTACTTTTACCAATAGGATACAGTACATATTTTTGGATAAAATTTATTAATGGAGACAAGTCTTTAAAAAACTTTATATCAATTTTCTTATTTACATTTATAGCATTAATAGTAGCATTTTCAAGAGGACAAAGAACGGATTTAATACTAATTCCACTCTTACCTATATTTTATTATTTTTTTAAGAGCCGAAATTTTAAGATACTTTTATATGGGTTTTCTGGTGCATTAATTATTTGTTCATATTATGCTACAACCCTGAAAACAAATTTACAGAATTTAAATTTGAATATAGTAAATGCAGCTATCGAAATATTAAAAGGTGATATTGACAGAAATTGGACTTTCTGGATGGCTATTGATAATACTGGTTTTCTTACTAACAAATTTATGGATAATACCTTTGAAGGATATATATATACTTTGTTCACCTTTATACCTAGAAGTATAGCCTATTTCAAAGGATATTCTACTGAAACATGGTTTGTATTTAATATGGGGAATTATTATGAATCAACTTGGAGAGTATTATCAATAAGTGATATAAATTGGGGGGTAACTTTAAGTGGTATCACAGAAGCGATAATTAATGGTGGAATTGTAGGGCTATTATTATACAGTATAGTTATGGGGTTAATTCTAAAAATTATAGAAAGTTTCAACCAAAAATATGTTTATCTCAATTCTATATTACCATTCTTAGTAGTGTTATTCTCTGGATATACATTTTATAATTTATTAGTAATATATGTACCAATAATAATGGTACTATTAATTTTGAACCAATTGGATTTAAAGGATAAAAATAAATAATGTATTGAGAGATTATAAATATGAAAAAAATAGCCTTAATAATGATTCTATTAACAATACTTTCAAAGTTGCTAGGTTTTGTACGTGAAATAATCTTAGCAAAATATTATGGAATAACAGATATTAGTGATGTTTATTTTATATCTACTACAATCCCTGCTTTTTTATTTGCCATAGTAGGTACGGGAATCTTAGTTTCATTTTTACCATTACTTACTGAAGTATTTATTAAAAAATCTTTTACAGAAGGTATTGCATTTACAAATAAAGTATTAAATTACTTATTCATTATAATTTCAATACTAGTTGTGATTTTATTTATATTCACACCACATATTGTAAAATTATTTGCGATTGGATTTAATAAAGAGACCTTAAATCTTGCGGTGAATTTTACAAGAATAACTATTTTTTCTTTGTATTTTTTAGGTTTTACCTTTGTTTTTCAAGGTTTTTTACAGGTTAGAAAAAAATTTTTTATAATTAGTATTTTAGGAATACCTTTAAATATATGCATTATTTTAAGTATTATTATTAGTTTCTATACAAATAATTTACTTGTTTTACCTTTAGGAATTTTAAGCGGTTATTTTTTTCAGATGTTAATTATGTTTCCAAGTTTAAAGAAACAAAAATTTAAATTTCAAATAAATCTTTCCTTTGACGAAAATATAGAAAAAATGATAAAGCTCTCATTGCCAGTTTTAATTGGAGTGTCGGCAAATGAATTAAATTCATTAATAGACAGATCATTGGCATCCACAATATCTATTGGTGGTATATCAGCTCTAAATTATGCTGGAACAGTAAACAGTTTTATATTTACAGTCTTTGCTTTAACAATTGCTAACTTTTACTATTCTCAATTCAGTATACAGGCTATTGAAGAGGATCTAAAAAAATTTAAGAATACTTTGTTAGAATCAATTTCCTTAGTAATGTACTTTGTGATTCCAATCAGTTTGTTTATTTTGTTATTTTCAAAAGAAATTATTTCTCTACTTTTTGGAAGAGGAGAATTTACGTTTGAAAATGTTATTATGACAGCTGAAATTTTGTCTTTTTATGTAATTGGAGTCTTTGCATTATGTATGAGAGAAATATTAAGTCGAGTTTTTTTTAGTTTAAATGATACAATTACACCCATGGTAAATACGGCAATTTCAATGTTGGTAAGTATTCTGTTGAATTTTATTTTATCCCATTATTTAGGTTTGAAAGGTTTAGCATTATCAACAAGTTTAGCAAGTATTGTAGCATTTATATTAATGTTTAGAAGTTTGAGGAAAATTAAGATTAGAATTAAACCTTATGAATTAATTTCACTTCTATATAAAACTATAATAGTTAGTATAATTACTTTTCTTCCTTTAAAAATATTATATAAAACGTATTTTAAATATAATGAAATTACTTTTATATTAATATCTAGTATTGGGTTATTTATATACATCTTTCTGAGTATATTGTTCAAAAATAGGGAAGTTGATTTTATAGTTCGTTTTTTAAAAGGAAAATTCAGTAAAGGAGGTAAAATATGATACCGAAAAAGATTCATTATTGTTGGTTCGGAGGTAACGAATATCCACAATTAATGAAAGATTGCATAGAATCTTGGAAGAAATATTTACCGGAATATGAGTTAATCGAGTGGAATGAAAGTAACTTTGATATAAAATCAAATCAATTTGTTAAAGAGGCTTACGAGGCAAAGAAATATGCATTTGTATCTGATTATGTTAGGTTATATGTTTTATATAATTATGGGGGAATATATTTAGATACAGACGTAGAAGTTAAAAAATCTCTAAATAATTTATTGGGACTAAAAGCTTTTACTGGTAGGGAATCTGATGATTCATATGTTACAGGTACTTTGGGAGCGGAAAAAGGCCATTTATGGATAAAAGAGCTTCTAGATTACTATACAAATAAAAGTTTTTATGATTCAAATGGTCATTTAACTAATACAGTTATAATTACTCAAATTACGAAGCAGATATATAAGGATATCGAAAATTCTAACCCAAAAAGAGTTTATGAATCGCAAGACTTGACAATATATCCATTTGAATATTTTTGTGCTAAAGATTATAAGACAGGTATATTAAAATCAACAAAAAATACTTATTCAATTCACCATTTTAATGGGTCATGGTTAAGTAAAAAAACCAAAATTCGTACAAATTTTGGGAGATTTTATAGAAGAATTTTCAATTGGGGTGATAATGATGTGTAAAGTCTCAATTATTTCTGGTGCATATAATGTTGAGAAAACATTAGAAAAAAGTATTAATTCTATATTAGATCAAAGCTATAAAAATTGGGAATTTATTATCTGTGATGATGGGTCTAATGATAAAACTTTAGAGATTTTGAATACTTATAAAAAAAAATATCCAGATAAATTTTTGATTTTAAAAAATGAAAGAAATTTGGGTTTAAATAAATCATTAAATAAATGTCTTAATTATGTAACAGGTACATATATAGCACGTCATGACTTAGATGATTATTCTAAAAGTGATAGATTAGAAAAACAAGTTAACTACTTGGAAATGAATCCTGAAATTTCCTTGGTAGGAACAAATATGGAATATATGGATGAAGAAGGAGTTTGGGGTAGGTCTCAAGTAGTGATGTCACCAACAAAAAAAAATTTTATTAAAGGCACACCGTTTTGTCACGCTACTATAATGCTAAGAAATACCGTCTTTGAGAAAGTAAATGGATATTCAGAAAAAGCTTATGCATTAAGAGTCGAAGATTATGAATTATGGTTTAGAGTATATAGTAAAGGGTTTAGAGGGATTAATTTAGAGGAAGTTTTATATACCATGTATGACAATAGAGAAGCTTTTAATCGACGGAAATTTAAATATAGATTGAATGAAAGTATAGTGAAATATAAAGGGTTTAGATTACTTGAAATTTCACCAATCTATTATATTCAAATATTAAGACCATTATTAATAGGAGCGTTACCCTATTTTATCTATAAAATCCTCCGAAGGAAAAAATTAAAAGTGGAAAATGCTTAGTATTTAATAGAAAATAAATATTTTAACTATGTTTCCGTAGTCTGAATACTGTTGTACAGATTTAAGAACCAGTACTTCAATTTAAGCATTGAATTTGATAATAAATTTAAATTTTAAATCCAGTATATGTATTAATGACTGTCTTAAGATTATCGATTAAGACTAAGAACGAGCTCTTTCATTAGCATTTAAGTCATTGACATCTACTTGATGGAATTTCGATCTGAAAAATAAACGACTTTGAATATTGACTTGAGAGGAAAAAAGGGCAAACATATTGATTAAGAAGAAGGTGCTTCATGGGGAAAAATATTTTATTTGTCGCTTCTGTCTACCGCCATTTAACTGCCTTCCATCTTCCATATATACAATATTTTCAACGTAATGGCTATGAAGTATATGTTGGAGCGGGCGAAGATATTAAGGTTCGTGAAGAGTTGGAAGCATTAAATGTACATTGTATAGATATAGTATTTAGTAGAAGCCCAATAAGTAAAGATAATATTTATGCATATAAACAATTAAAGAAGCTGTTTAGTGAAATGAAATTTGAGTTGGTTCACGTTCATACTCCTGTTGCTGCTCTATTGACCCGAAGGGCTTTTCAGGTAGCTAAGTACGGCAAGATTGTTTATACAGCACATGGGTTTCATTTTTTTAAAGGTGCGCCAAAGCGAAATTGGCTTATTTATTACACGGTGGAAAAGATTGCAGCGAAGTGGACTGACCATCTTATAACGATTAATAAAGAAGATTATGTCAATGCCAATAGGTTATTACCAAATCATAAATTGTCATTTGTCCACGGAGTTGGTGTTGAATCTAATTCTGTGAGGTTGAGTGAAGAAGAAAAAAAGAACTTAAGAGAAAAAATTGGGTTAACAGAAGAACATGTAATGATTTCCTTTGTAGCAGAATTAAATTTAAATAAAAATCATCAATTTTTGCTTCGCAATTGGAATCGTTTGAAAAAGCGATGCCCACAAATAGCTCTTTGCATTATTGGGACAGGTGAGTTAGCTAAACAACTAGAAAGGTTTGTTGAAGCAGAAAATTTGGATGATGTCTATTTTTTAGGTTACCGTCGAGATGTAGCCTCTTTATTGCAAATATCAGACATGGTTACGTTATTGTCTCATCGTGAAGGGTTACCTAAAAGTATTATGGAGGCTATGGTTGAAGGGTTACCTTGTGTTGTAACGAATACGCGAGGTTTACGTGACTTAATTTCAGATGGAAAGAATGGTTATGTAGTGAACCATGGAGATGAGGAAGCGCTTGTGACTGCATTTGAACAACTGATAGAATCGAAAGAATTAAGAAGAGAGCTTGGTGGACAAGCCAAAGAATTAGTTAAGCCATATTTATTAGAAAATGTATTAATGGAATATATAGAGATATATGAAAAATTGTTATAGACGAAAGTATTCCACATACATCTAGGTTTTATTAGTTCAATAAAAATGATTATGCAACGATAGATGGGAAATTTGGTTAGATTATGTACGATAAGGTATTATCAATAAATGAAGGTTAAGTCTTAGAATCGAAAATGGTGTTAATAATGAAAAGATTAATAGATTTTATAGTGAGTTTTATTATATTGCTTATATTATGGCCAGTAATTGCATTGGTTGCATTATTTGTACGATGTAAGATTGGTGCTCCTGTATTGTTTAAGCAACCTCGTCCGGGTATGAATGGGCAAATTTTCTATGTATACAAATTTCGAACTATGACAGACATAAGGAATCCACAAGGTGAATTGTTACCAGATGCAAAACGTTTAACACCTTTTGGAAAATTAATGCGGAAATTGAGTTTAGACGAGTTGCCGCAATTATGGAATGTTTTAAAGGGTGATATGAGTTTTGTGGGGCCAAGACCGCTGCTTGTAGAATATTTGCCGCTTTATAATGAAAAACAAGCACGCCGTCATGAGGTGCGCCCAGGAATTACTGGGTGGGCACAGGTTAATGGTCGAAATTCTATAACATGGGAGGAAAAATTCGAGTTTGATGTTTGGTATGTAGAAAATCAATCTTTGCGGTTAGATTTAAAAATATTGTTACTAACGGTGAAAAAGGTTTTTGAAAGAGAAGGAATTTCACAACAAGGTCAAGCGACGATGCAGAAGTTTACAGGTACCCGAACGGAGGATTAGACTATGACAAAATATATACTAATCGGAGACAGTGGACATGCAAAAGTAATTGAAGACTGCATAGTTGCAAACGGAAATTGTGTAGTAGCAAAACTTGATGATAAATATAATACGAAATTTCAAGAAGGTCCATATTTAAAAGGTCCAATTTCTATGGTTGAAGAACTATTAAGTGAAGAGACAAAAGTTATTATTTCAATTGGTCATAATTTAATTCGTAGTCAGATAGAAGAAAGGCTGGCATTATCAGAAGATTGGTATGGAATTATTAAGCATCCTTCCGCAGTAATCAGTCCGTCTTCTTCTATAGGTGTTGGTACAGTGATTATGCCGAATGTTGTAATTAATGCTAATAGTATGATAGGTCAGCATGTTATTTTAAATACATCAAGTATTATCGAACATGATTGCAATATTAATGATTTTGTACATATTTCTCCAGGAGCGGTATTAACCGGGGGAGTTGAAGTGGGAACAGGTACTCAAATAGGAGCTAAAACTTCTGTGAATCCACAAGTGGAAATAGGGAAATGGAGCGTCGTTGGAGCTGGGAGTGCAGTTATTCGAAACATTCCAGAAATGGTAACTGTTGCAGGTGTGCCAACAACTGTCATAAAGAAAGAAGGAGTTATTAAATGACAAATCGTATTTTATTATCATCTCCACATATGGGGGGGGGAGAGCAAAAATATATTCAAGAAGCATTTGATACTAACTGGATTGCCCCATTAGGAGCGAATGTCAATGGATTTGAGCATGAACTAGCAATGTATGTGAAAAGTAAGGCAGCCTCGGCAACGACCTCCGGTACTGGTGCGATTCATCTTGCTCTAGATCTTTTAGGTATTAAGACAGGAGATATAGTGTTTTGTTCTACACTAACTTTTATTGCGAGTGCGAATCCGATTTTATATTTAGGCGCAGAACCTATATTTATTGATTCTGAACCGGATACATGGAATATGTCTCCACAAGCTTTAACAAAAGCGTTTGAAGTCGCATATCAAAAAAAAACCATGCCGAAAGCTGTTATTATTGTAAATTTATATGGACAAAGTGCTAAAATGGACGAGTTAATGGCAATTTGTAAGCAATATGGTGTTCCAATAGTAGAAGATGCTGCAGAATCTTTAGGCTCTATCTATAAAGGGAAAGCTAGTGGGACTTTCGGCAAATTTGGTATATATTCATTCAATGGTAATAAAATTATTACTACTTCAGGTGGAGGAATGCTTGTTTCAGAAGATGAATCATTGATTTCTCGTTCGCGTTTTCTAGCTACTCAAGCCCGGGATGCAGCCAAGCATTATCAGCACAGTGTCGTTGGTTATAATTATCGCATGAGTAATATTGTTGCGGGAATTGGGCGCGGTCAAATGGAAGTGTTAGATGAACGTATTGCTCAAAAACGTGCAATTTTTACTCGTTATTCAGATGAGTTTCAGAAGTACGAAGGTCTCATTATGATGCCGGAACTGGAAGGTACCTTTTCAAATCGGTGGCTATCAACAATGTTGCTGGACCCAGCAAAAATTTCTATAACGCCAAATGAATTAATTGATGCATTGGATTCTGAAAATATTGAAGCTCGTCCAATCTGGAAGCCACTCCATTTGCAACCCTTATTTGAAGGGTGTGACTTTTATGCACATATAGATAATGATATAGTTAGTGAACGATTATTTGAAACTGGTCTTTGCTTACCTTCTGATACGAAAATGACAGAGGAAGAGCAAGAACGGGTAATTAAAGTTATTAAGAATACTTTAAGATTCAAATAAGTATTATTGAAGACCAGCTTGTAAATATTGCAGGTTGGTTTACCTTTCTCTATGTCATAATAAATATATCTAATTATTGTCTGTGTATACATATAAATTCCAAGTAACTTGTTATAATTAATATTTAAACGTAAAATATTGGAGCTTGCAAAAGGAGAAAATTTTTGATGAGTATATTAGTAACTGGTGGTCTAGGGTTTATTGGATCTCATACTGTTGTGGCATTAGTAGAACAAGATTTTAAAGTAGTAATTGCAGATAATTTAAGTAATAGTAAGAAAGAAGTTTTACATGCAATAGAAAATATCACGAAAGTGAAAATTCCTTTTTATCAAATAGATGTAGCTGATGAAGTATCATTGAATAGATTGTTTGAAAGTTATGATTTTAAGGGAGTTATACATTTTGCAGGCTACAAATCAGTAGGTGAATCGGTTACAGAGCCTTTAAAATATTATCGTAATAATTTATTAAGTACAATTAATATTGCAAATGCATGTAAAAAGTATGGGGTTAAGAAATTGGTTTTTAGTTCATCGGCTACAGTTTATGGAGATAATCAAGTCCCATTTGATGAAACGATGCCATTACTTCCTACAACAAATCCATATGGTGAAACAAAGACTATGTGTGAACGGATTTTGACTGATTTTGTACAGGTTAATAAAGAATTCGAAGTGACTTTACTTCGTTATTTCAATCCAATTGGTGCTCATCCAAGTGGTGAGATTGGTGAATTACCTAATGGCGTACCTAATAATTTAATGCCTTATATTACTCAAGTAGCAAAAGGGAAGTTAAAAGAGCTAAAAGTATTTGGAGATGATTATCCTACCCAGGACGGTACTGGAGTTCGTGATTATATTCATGTAATGGATTTAGCAGAAGGACATGTTGCAGCATTCACACATATAACTCCTGGTTTGCATGTCTATAACTTAGGTACAGGACTTGGAACAAGTGTTTTGGAAATTATTCACACTTTTGAACGTATCAATCATTTAAGAATTCCTTACAAAGTAGTCGAACGTAGATTGGGGGATATTGCTTCTAGTTATGCGGACGTATCAAAAGCAAAAAAAGAGTTGAAATGGTCTGCTAAACGTAATTTAGAAGATATGTGTAAAGATGCTTGGAATTTTGAAAAAAATTTATCAATAAAGTAATTAGCTTACTTAAAGTTATTATATAAAGTCACTTTAAGTTTTGAATAAAGTAGGAATATAATAGAAGAGTTTAAAAGTAAGTATAATTATTATTTAACAAGAATGGCAGCAATATAAGATGGCACTACAGATCCAGGAACACGAGCAAACAAATTCCTAGCGTTACTAAAAGAAAGCATTTTAGTATAACTACTGATAAGTATAAAGGCGTAGCTTTTTAATAAGCTATGCCTTTTTGTAACCGCTAAAATAAACTTAACAGTTTTTGCTCATTTCAAATGAACACTTTTCATCTAAATAATAGTTTCCTGTAAACTGGAAATATCAGTTTATAAGGAGGCTGTCCCAATGGAGGAGAAGCTTGTGTTACATATTGAAATCCATCAATTACGAAAACGTCGTTTAAGAATTGCACAGATTGCTAAACGACTTAAAATTTCACGTAATACTGTGTATAAATATTTAGATATGTCATTTGAAGATGCAGTAATTGAATTTAGTCATACTGGTCGAAAGAAAAAGCTAGATGAATACCGGGATTGGATTGTGAATTGGTTACGTGAGTATCCTAGTTTAACGGGTGCACAAATTTTAGATTGGCTGCAGGAGCAGTTTCCATCAATTAATGTTGGAGAAAGTACTGTAAGACGCTATGTAAATGAAATACGTGAGATTTATCAAATTGAAAAGATAGACGAACCTCGAGAATACGAAGCGGTAATTGAACAACCACCAGGCAAACAATTACAGGTAGATTGGGGACAAACGATTCAAAAAACAACAGATGGCAAAGAAGTAAAATTATATTTTATCGCCTTTGTTTTAGCACATTCTCGTCATAAATATGTCCTTTGGTTAGATCGTCCTTTTACAACAAGGGACACCATTGGTTGCCATGAAAAGGCTTTTCAGTTTTACGAAGGTGTGACAGATGAAATTGTTTATGATCAAGATAATTTAATTGCGGTAAGTGAAAATGCCGGCGATCTCATTTTAACGAAGGATTTTCAGCAGTATGTCAAAGACCGTAAGTTTAAAGTATACCTCTGTCGAAAAGCAGACCCTGAGTCTAAAGGGAAAATAGAAAACGTTGTAAAATACATTAAGTATAATTTCGCTAAAAATCGCATCTATACAACACTTGAAGATTGGAACCATCGGTCTTTGAAATGGTTAGAACGTACAGGTAATTATAAAGTGCACAATACAACAAAAAAAAGACCTTTCGAAGTGTTTCTCCTGGAAAAGCAACACTTAAGAAAAGTCTCTACACCGCTTTCTATAATAGAAAGCAACCATACAGAAATTATAACAAGGAATGTGAACAAGGACAATACAGTTCGGTACGCATCAAATCGATATTCGGTTCCATTGGGGACTTATACGAAATATCCAATCATACATTTAGTGCCCCAAGGGCAGAAACTAAAAATTTTAGCACCGCATACTGGAGAAATTCTTGCGGAACACACAATTAGTTTAGAAAAAGGAAAACTTATAAAAAATTTAAATCATGGACGTGATCGCTCCACATCGCTCGATCAATTACAACGAAAAGTGCTTACATTATTTCCTTATGAAGATGCTGAGCAATATATTGAAGATGTTTGCCATACATACGGTCGTTATCGTAGAGATCAATTATTACTGTTCCAAAAGGTTGCGAAAGAGAGTCCAGAATGGATTCCAGCAGCGATTGATAAATGTATTCAAGAAAAGTTATATAGTGCAAATGAGTTTCGAGACGTTGTTGCCTATTTTAAGCGGACAAAAATCGAACCAGAGCAACCCACAACTGTTGTAAAAGAATCAAAAGAATCTCTAAAAATAGCTGTTCAAACGAGAGATTTAAAAGAATACATTCATCGTATGGGAGGTAAATAAAATGAGCAAAAGTGTGGTAGATATTCAACAAGCTTTTAAACAATTACGTTTAGCAGAAACGGCTGAGGGGCTCCCTGAGCTTCTCCGTCAAGCTGAACAAGTATCATGGACTTATTTAGAATTCCTTGAGGAATTAACAACATTAGAGCTTAGAAGACGTGAAGAAAAGAGCATAGAGAAACGCTTGGCTTGGGCGCGATTTCCTTATCATAAACCCTTGCATATGTTTCAACTAGAAGAACAAACAGCGATTACAGAGCGTCAAATGAAGCAGCTGCAAGAGTTTCAATGGTTAGAACAAAGTTATAATTTAATTCTTTTAGGACCACCTGGTGCAGGTAAAACATTACTGGCCGTAGGCTTAGGCATTGAGGCAATACAAGGAGGCTTTCAAGTCTATTTTATTACAATGGGTGAACTAATTCAGTTACTGAAAACGGAGGAGTTTACGCATCGCTCACAAATCCAATTAAAACGTTTGCGGGCGTCAGATTTAATTATTATAGATGATGTGATGTATATGGCTTTAGATCAACGCGAAGCAACGTTATTCTTTCAACTCGTGCACCAGCTGTACGAGCAAAGTTCACTCATTTTAACATCGAATCGAAGTCCAGAAGAATGGACAGAATTAGTGGACAATCAGGGAATGATGACAGCTATTTTGGATCGGCTGTTACATCGAGTCGAGGTTATTCATATGAACAACGAAAGTCATCGTTTAAAACATCAGCAAAAGATTTTTAACGAATAAAAAGTGTTCATCCTTAATGAGCAAAAAATGTTCAATTTGGGTTGACGGTTACACTTTTTGCATTCATTAAATTAATAACAGTAAAATATACCCGAAAACTTCATATTTACTGAATTATTTTTTGGCTGATTATCATGAGGCTAATATTATAAAAAATAATACATAGATGTAAATGAAATATTTAATTTCTTCTATCGCTTAATACCTCTCAATTTCATCCTATTTCTACTGTTATATATCATATTACCTTTTAATATTGAAAATTATGGATATAAATATTTATTTTTACTTATAATTAATCTAGGTTTTTAGGTGGTGAATTCATTATTTTATCCGCATATTAACCTTTAAATATATTACTGAGAAAAAGGAGAAATGAGACAATGACTAAGAAAAAGTATTTCAATGCAACACTTGCAGCAGCGCTTGTAGCTTCTGGTGTTGCCGTAGTGGCTCCGGCAACTGCTGAGGCGAGTTTTAAAGATTTAAAGACGACTGATTATTTTTACAATGATATTTTAAATCTACAACAACGTGGAATTATCCAAGGTTTTGCAGATGGTACTTTCCGTCCGAATGCTGAGGTTACACGTGGTCAAGCAGCAAAAATTTTAGCTGGTGCTTTAGGATTAGATACAGTAAACGTAACAAATCCAGGTTTTAAAGATATTCCGAAAACTCATCAATATTACAGTTCGATTGCAGCTTTAGCGAATGCTGGGATTATTAGTGGATATGAAGATCAAACATTCCGTCAAGGTGAACCAATTTTACGTAACCATATGGCGAAAATGATTGCGAATGGATTTAAGTTAGTGACATTAGAAGGTACTACACCATTTACAGATATTCGTAAAGATTATGCACAATATATTGCAGCATTATATGAAAACAAAGTAACGACTGGTAAAACAGCCACTACATTTGATGGTGCCTCTAATGTAACGCGCGGTCAATTAGCGACTTTTGTGGTACGTGCAGAAAATGTACAGGCTACTGAAGAAGCAACCTTCACGATTGATGAAGTGACAGGAAATACTATTAAAACTTCAACAGGTGAATTAAAAGTAACTTCAGCAACACAAGCAATTTTCACCGAATCAAATACAGCCGCTTTAAAAGGTGCACAAATAACAGCAGTTGTAAAAAATAATGAGATCGTAGAAGTGAAGTCTTTATCCATTGAAGCAGCTAGCTCTGAAGAAGCACCGGCAGTATTAGATTTAGGTCAAGCTACCATTACAGGTAATGTAATACTAAAGAGTGCATCTGTTAAAATATCAAATGCTATAATTCAAGGTAAATTAGTTATTGATCCTATTAAAGCTTCACCAGTAGCATCTTTAGGTGCAATTGTAGCAAATAGTACAAAAGGTTCTACGATTACGTTAGACCAGGTTACTGCTCCTACAATTGAAGTAAACCGTAATGAAACAACGGTAGCTGGTACAGCAACTGTTGACACATTAACAGTGGTAAAAGCTGGAGAAGTTTCAATTAATATCGAAGGAACAATTAAAACATTAAATGTTCTTGGAAAAGATTCAAACATTACATTAGGTGCGAATACAAAAATTGATAAACTTATATTACCAGTAGATGTTAATGCGGTTGATGTTATTAAAAATTATGACTCGATTAAATCTAACATCACTCAAATCGTAACGTCTGATGGAGTTAAGGTAGAAGCACCGACAACTTCTGGCTCGAACTCAGTATACATTCCGACATCAAATGATAATCGCGTAGAACAAATTTCAGGCTCTACAATTTCTTCTGCCGGTACATACGGTCCATCAACGGGCAATCAAGTAATTAATGGTGACTTATTCATTAATACAGCGAATGTAAACTTACAAAACGTTACAATTAACGGAAACCTTATTTTAGGTGAAGGGATTGGAGAGGGAGATGTTCATTTAAAAGGAGTTAATGTAACTGGCCAAACAATTGTTAAAGGCGGCGGTAAAAACAGTATTTACTTTACCGATTCAGTATTAGCGACAGTAATTGTAAATAAAAATACAGGTGCGGTTCGTATTGTTGCACAAGGTAGCACACAAGTATATGAAGTACAATTAGAAACACCAACTTTAGTAGTCGAGCATAATTTAGCTGAAGGTTCTTCTGGCTTTGAAGACATCACAGTTTCTGAAGCAATGCAAACAGCTGGTGAAGGCTTCCAAGTTGAATTAACGGGTGTATTTGAAACAATTAACTCACGAGCTACAAATGTTCGTATTAATTTAAGTGAACAAACGGATATTCGTACTTTAGTATTAAATGCAGCAGCAGAAGTATTAGGTACGGGCGTTATTCAACAAGCTCACATTAACGCAGAAGGTTCTACACTATCTCAACGTCCACAAAACTTAGTATTAGACATTAATCGAGGATACAATGCAGTAACGGTTGCAGGTGAAACGATTACGGAGAGCTATTCTGATCCTAATGTAACGGCAACATTAACATCGGCATTAGCTTCACAAAATGCAATTTCGTTACAATTAACAAACTTTATTGCTGGCTTAACGATGTCTGATTTTGAAGTGAAAGCATACATTGATGGCAATGAAGTGGTATTACAAGGTTTAGAATATGATGCTAATAAACAGCGTATTACGTTTACACCACTTAATGTAGCTGAAAATGCTGGGAAAACTGTTGAAGTAAAAGTGACTTCTAAAAATGCTAAAGTAACTGGGGTTGATTTAGCTTCTTCATACGAAGTAAAAACAGGGTTTGCAGGTCGTATTACAGATATTCAATATGTTGGTATTCCAAACTTATCGATTAAATTCCGAGCAGGTTCAGGTACAACACAAGGTGAGGTAGTAGCAACTGCAACTACAGATGCGTACGGTTACTATTCGATTAATTTACCGGCAGGTGTTTATACTGGGGAATTCTCAGCACCTGGTTATGTAACATCTTACATGATTGCAAATGCTTCAGCGGATGTATTTTTAACGGATCAACATGAAACAGCTATCCGTGCAGCCGCTTCACAAGAAATTAAAATTATGCTTTCTTGGGACAAGGATCCAAGAGATTTAGATTCACATTTAGAGGGACCAACAATAGATGGCGAGAAATTCCATATTTATTACGGGGAGAAGCGTACAACTTCAAATGGAATTGTTTATGCTGATTTGGATTGGGATGATGTAGATTCTTACGGTCCAGAAACGACAACAATTCGTCAATTATTAGACGGAGAATACCGTTTCTATGTACATCATTTCTATGGTAGCAATACATTACGTACATCTGGCGCAAAAGTTCAAGTGTTCTTAGGGAATGCGACAGCTCCAGCCCATATTTTCGAAGTACCAGAAGGTGAAGGCACAGAAATTTATTGGAATGTATTTGATTTAGTTGTAACGAATAATGGTGAAAACGTAGAAGTTCGTCCGGTTAATACTTTATCAGAGCCACGTGAACCACAAGATGAATTCCCAGGTGAAGACACTGAAAATCCTGAAGATAATACGGATAACCCAGAAAACAGTGAGGATTCAGAAGGAAACACAGGTAACCCAGGAGAAGAAACAGAAACTCCAGAAAATACTACGAATGATACGGCAGGTGTAATTACGACTACAGCGGACACAGTGAATATTGCGTTTACAAACACAGAAATTACGCATTTAACGACAATTGACTCAATTGAGTTAATTACTGGTACAACTGCAGATACAGTAACAATTACAAGTGCGGATAGCATTGCTGTAACAACTTCTCAACAAGGAATAATTAATGTCACATTTAACAAAACAAGATTTGCAAACTTAATTGAGACGGATGTAACTAAAGTAATAATTCGTTTCCGTGATGTAAATGGTGTAACAAAAGAGCTTGAAGTAAGCATTAACTAATAATAATAGAAACTGCGTGATCCTAATATTAAGGATTCACGCAGTTTTTTGTATAACGAGAGAATGGTTAATGCATTACGCATCCTACTATTATTGTTTACCTTACCTTATTTGAGGTTTATAAATTTTTTTACTTATCTTCTGTCTTAGGTTGATATTAAACTTAATCACTTGTTTAAATGTTATTTTTTTTACAATTAATTAATCCCTTGTAATTAACACGAAGTCAACTATTATAGACATTTATAAAAATTTGTATCTAAAGTAATATAATGTGATTTAGTCATAAACGACTATAAAATGATTTATAGGAGGTATTAGGTATGAAGAAAAGAGAAAAATCGAAATTCGTAAAAGCAACAACAGCAGCAGCGGTTGCCGCTTCAATTGTAGCAGTAGCTGCTCCAATCGCACCTGAGGCAAGCACATTTAAGGATGTACCATCATCACATCAATTCTCAGAAGCGATTAAAAGTTTAAGTGATCGTGGCATCATTAATGGTTATCAAGATGGGACTTTCAAACCTGGACAAAACTTGACACGTGGTCAAGCAGCAAAAATTATTGCAGGTGTACTAGGTTTAGACACGACTAATGTAATCAATCCTAACTTCAAAGATATTCCAACATCACATCAATATTACGGAGCAATCGCTGCATTAAAGCAAGCTGGCATTATCGATGGTTATGAAGATGGTACTTTCCGCCAAGGGGCAAACATCCAACGTAACCACGTTGCAAAAATTATTGCGAACGCATTAAATTTAAAATCTACATATGCTGATGCATTGCCTTTCACTGACGTACGTGCTGATTATAAAGAAGCAATCGCTGCTTTATATGATAATAACGTAACAACTGGTAAAACAGCTACGAAATTTGACGGTTCTTCAAGTGTTACACGTGGACAAATGGCAGCATTTATTACACGTGCTGAAGCTGTAGCTCAAGCAACTCCGGAAACAACTCAAAGCGTAACATTCAAAGTAGCAGAATATACAACAGCTGGTATTGATGCGAACGGCGCTACTTATTCATACAGTGATTCTGTAAAATCAATCTTTACTGAAGGAAACAAAGAAGCATTAATTGGTGCAACTATTGTAGCAACAGTTAAAGATGGCGTTTTAACTAATGTAAATTCTCTTACATTAAATAACGCAGGAACAGCAGATAAATTAGTAACTTTCTCTGCAAATACGACGATTGATGCATTAACAATTAATGCAGACTATGTATCTGTGTCTGGTTTAACAGTAACAGGAAACGCTACTGTAACAACAAATGTTGAAAATTCTGTAGAACTAAACGGTACTACGGTAAATGGTGACTTAATCGTAGATGATGCAATTGTTGGTAAAGTGGCTTCATTAGATAACAAGTTTGCAAATGATGGGGAAAAAGGTCCGAAAGTAAAACTTAAAAATTCAAAGGCAGGTAAAATTCATGTGAAACGTAATGATACTGCTATTGAATCGGATTCTATCATTACTGAAATTACAGTTGCTGCCACAGTTACTGTAATGAACATTGATGGAACGGTTACAAAAGTTGTAGTTGAATCGACAGCAAAACTTGAATTGTCAGGTAATGCAAATATCGCTCAATTATTATTAACGTCAGCGGTAGAACTTGCATTACAGATTACAGGTACTATTGAGAAATTAGCAGTTACTAACCCAACAGCAAAAATTACAGTTGGTACTGATTTAAAAATCAATGAATTAACTGTTCCAGCCGGTTCAACAGCTGCAGGAATTGTTTCAAATTATGCAGCAATAGCGTCGCAAATTGTGAATGTTATTGTGGGAACTACGCCAAGTACTGGATTACCAGGAACAGGCGGTTCAGGAGCTGGTGGTGGCGGCTCGACAGGTGGTAATACAGGTGGGGCAACACCGACACCAGTAAATCCAACAGATCCAACAGATCCAACAGATCCAACAGATCCAACAGATCCAACAGATCCAACAGATCCAACAGATCCAACAGATCCAACAGATGATACTACGTCAGCAGATACTCAACAGATCCAACAGATCCAACAGATCCAACAGATCCAACAGATCCAACAGATCCAACAGATCCAACAGATGATACTACGTCAGCAGATACTGCAGAAATTGAAGCGGCAAAGATTAAAGATATAGTTGTAACTGTATTAGAAGATGCTAGCGAAGAACAAGTGAAAGCGGAATTAGCAGCGGAAGCACAAAAACAAGTAACAGTAGGTTATAGCGTAACGGTTAAATCATATACAGCAGCCACAACAACGGATGCAGCTAAAGTGGTGTTTACGGTATCAAAAGATGGCGATATAGCAGATACTGAAGAGTTGGAAGTAACTGTAAATATAACGCCGGTGGTAACTGAAACAGCAGAAATTGAAGCGGCAAAGATTAAAGATATAGTTGTAACTGTATTAGAAGATGCTAGCGAAGAACAAGTGAAAGCGGAATTAGCAGCGGAAGCACAAAAACAAGTAACAGTAGGTTATAGCGTAACGGTTAAATCATATACAGCAGCCACAACAACGGATGCAGCTAAAGTGGTGTTTACGGTATCAAAAGATGGCGATATAGCAGATACTGAAGAGTTGGAAGTAACTGTAAATATAACGCCGGTGGTAACTGAAACAGCAGAAATTGAAGCGGCAAAGATTAAAGATATAGTTGTAACTGTATTAGAAGATGCTAGCGAAGAACAAGTGAAAGCGGAATTAGCAGCGGAAGCACAAAAACAAGTAACAGTAGGTTATAGCGTAACGGTTAAATCATATACAGCAGCCACAACAACGGATGCAGCTAAAGTGGTGTTTACGGTATCAAAAGATGGCGATATAGCAGATACTGAAGAGTTGAAAGTAACTGTTACATTTTCTCCAGTAACAGGTCCATCAACTCCAGATGTGGCAGTAGTCAAAACATATGAAGATTTAAAAATAGCATTAGCAGATGAAAATATAGTAACTATTGATATTACAAATGATATTTCAGACATTTCAGAGGCAATCATTGTAAACCGTGCAGTAACAATTAATGGCATAGGTAATAAATTGCAATTTACTTCAGCATTAAACACATTAGAAAACGGAAAGCGTCAAGGAATTCTAGTGCTAGCTGATGACGTAAAAATCAGTAATTTATCAGTTGAAATGAATGGTGCTAATTCATGGCAAGGTGTATACGGCATTCAAGTATATAATGCAGAGAATGTTGTCCTAAATGATATTACTGCATCAGGTGCAGATGGTGGTATTCTTGTAAACGGATCAGAAGTTGAATTGACTGGTATTACAACCGTTTCAGGAAACGAATTCGGTGGAATTGAGGTATCGAAAGGAACAGCTGGAGGTTTACGTTCTTCAGAGTTAACCGTAACTGGAGATGTAATTAATGTAACTGAAGTGTATGGTCAACCGACAATATGGTTATTAAATGGTCAAGGAACAGTAAAAAATGTTCCTTCTTGGTCAACAAATACAACTATTAAAATTAATCAAACGCAATACTATAAAAATTCTATGAACGCAGAAGATGCCCCAATCTTAACTAACTTAATTGCAAAAGTTAACGATAAGGATGTTCAAGCAACTACAAATGATTCGAGCGAAGTAACGCTAAAAGTTACTAAAGGTTCTGTAACAACTGAAATTGTGGCAACTTTTGATAAGGCAGTTGAATTACCAAATGGTACAGAAGTATTTATGAAGTTTGGTGATGGTGAGGAAGTAAAATATGGGACAATAGCGAGTTCAGATGAAGGAAAACAATTAATAATTAAACCTTTAGGAAATAATGGAACTGCAGGGGTGGCAGGTACAGTAACATTTATTCTGAAATCTGAAGATGGAACAAGCTTGACAACTTTAATAGGGGTAACAGGTAATGAATATAAAATACCTACGATTAAACTAGATGTAACCCCTTAAGAAAACAAAACGAAACGTTACACTATAAGCAATAAAGAGGCGAAAAGTGTGTCACTAAAGAAGTGATAACTATTAAGGTGTATAGGTTGGTGTAATACCAACCCATGTGAAACAGTCATATCACATGAGCTTAATCCTCCTGCATCCAGTGAAGCACGACCATGCTGAAGGGGTGAAGTCAGGTGAAGTCGTACTCAGGCATTTCTGAGGCGGAGCTCTTTAAAAGGTTTCTATGGTTAGGACAACGAATCCATTATTTAAAGCACTAAGAAGTAAGCTTGTACGATATAAAAGCTACGCTAGGGGTTTTGTACAAGTCCCGTAATCTGAAATGATGACGAGGTGGCTGAAAAAATTGACTGTTAAATCAGTCGTTCTTCTAGAATGCAAAGTGGAAACCTAAGGAAATTAAATTAAGGGAGCATCTTAATGGAACGTTTGAAGTTCTTTATATCGAGGGATGGTCGTCTTTAAGACATATAAAGAATGGCAGCAGGTTTGTAGTAGTGAAGATTGCTGGCCGATTGGACTTGTATGGTAACATATGAGAAGGATAAAACCAGTAGGAGCGAAGAAATCTAGTCAGTATTTATTGTGGAATGCTGATGGCACGCCGTATGCGATGAAAGTCGCCTGTACGGTGTAGGCTCGTTATAAAATATCTGAAAAGGATTAATAAGGCGAGAATAGCAGTGTAAATTTAACACAAAATGAAAAGGTCTTTAAAGTTGGACAAAATGAAACTAATCAATTTACTGTTCAAACAGTAAATAATCCATTAGGATCTAATGGTATTAAAGGTATTGATTATAAGGTACAAGAGTGGGAGACATCACAATTTATTTATACAACAGATGGTGCTTTCTATTCAGTTTCATTGACTGATAGTGATAATAAGCCAGTTGAATTTGCCAAAATATTTGAGACTTTTAACATCCAAACAGATGGAAGTACCAATGTACAAGAATACTCTCAAAATTCCACAGGACGTATAGGTGGAGACTTTGGCGTAAATTCAATAACGCATAAAGGTACTAAAATTTATGCGGATGGAACAGATTTAATAAATGAAGAAGGCACATTATACTATGGATTACATTCAAACATTGCAGGTGTGAATTTTGAAGCAAATGCGATAGTTAAAATTAATTTAACTGGAACTTTAAAACCAGATGTTATACCAGGGGAATATAAAGTTACGGTTACAATGTATGGTAAGGCACGTAAAGATATAAATAATAAATTTGCTAATAAGGAAGAATTAGAAGGAAATTCAAATGTTTTAGGTAGTGTTGAATATACTTTAACTGTGCCATCATCTTTAGAATAAAAAATTATAAGTACTTGAAAAAAGTACTATATATACCAAATATCAGAGATTATTTATAATACCAAAAATAGAACCCCTCCACTGTTATGGAAGGGGTTCTATTTATAACTATCGTAACATTCAAAGTGAATAACACTTTCTCATCTTCAGTAATTGTTGTTGATATATAAAGCTCTATAGGAACAATACTTTTAGTGTTCATGATTTTTAATACACTTGGCATCTACTAAATGTATTGAGCTAGTATTTTTATAGGGTTTGAATCTTTATTTTT
The DNA here is from genome assembly GCF_037969735.1 of Solibacillus sp. FSL W8-0372. Classification (NCBI taxonomy): domain Bacteria; kingdom Bacillati; phylum Bacillota; class Bacilli; order Caryophanales; family Caryophanaceae; genus Solibacillus; species Solibacillus sp. FSL W8-0372. Next base: position 597,353 of record NZ_CP150204.1, read on the forward strand.
ACTGCTCTTAAAGCCTGTAATTATGGACTGTTTACTTAAGAGAAATTCTCAATTACCCCATCACCAACGGACAACTCTCATCACTAGCCCATTCATTTAAAGACCCATCATACACAGCCACATTTTCTTGCCCCAATTTATTCAACAATAATGCATTCCATGTCGCGGCAATTCCGCCACCACAGTAAGTAATGACTTTTTTGTTTGGATCAAGTGCGCCTAACTTTTCAAAAGTCGCGCGTAATATAGCATCATCATTAAGTAAACGAGTTTCCGGATTAGAATGAGCTCCGAAAAAGGCATGCTTGCTTCCAGGGATATGACCAGGGCGCGGGTATGTTGTTGTTTCACCGCGGAAATCTGCCTCTGACAAACTATTGATTAATACTGTGTTTTCATCACCTAAAGCAGCCTTTACCTCTTCTTTTGAAACAATTAAATGTTCACGGCGTTCTCCAGAAAATGGTGCAGGTACATATTCCGAAATACCGGATTCTGTAGGGCGTCCATCGAGCTTCCATTTACGGAATCCACCGTCTAGTACAGCTACATTATCAAAGCCTTCATATTTTAACTGCCAGCGTAACCGTGCTGACCAATCCGATGCTAATATATCAACATTTACTAATGGTCCACGGTCATAGATTACTACATATGTTTCATTGGTAATTCCTAATGGTTCCACTGCTTTTAGAAATTGTTCTCGGGTTGCAATTGTAAATGGTGCCGCGCCTTCATGATTAGTGAAATCTTTCAGTAAATCAGCATAAGCAGCTCCCGGGATATGTTCTTCTTGATAGGCTTCAAAACCAGACCATAATTCTGGGAAACCTTGGCCTTCTGGAATTTTTAAAAAAGTAGAGGCATCGATTAAGCGCAAGTTAGGATCTTTTAAACGTGCTTCTAACCAGTCGCCATCTACTAAATATGGAATAGTTCTCATTTTCTCAAGCTCCTTTTCACTACTATTTTTTTACTATCTCTGTATAAATTTTACTTTAACACAAATGTCTAGTAAATTCATCTGATATGTATAGTATATTTAGTGCTGAATTACTGATTACTAATTACCCAAAAGTGGGCGTTTCTAATGAAAAGTAGAACATTTTCTGAATAAAGTTAACCTTTTATTTATAGAAGTAGAAAATATAAAAGGAAAAGTAGAACGAATCGCCAGCAATATAGAAGATTTCAAGAAGTATGTAGAAACCTGCTCAAGGGCATCCGCCTCTACAAAAAGAAAAGAAACCAAGGCACATACACCTTGATTCCATCTCGTTAATGTGTTGAATGTATTCAAATATAAACTAGTTCCAAGCTGTGCGTTCACTGACAGGTTGATTTTCTTCAGTAGATCTTTGCTTTTCTGCAAGAGGATTTGCTGAATCGGGATGTAATTCAGAACCAAATTCTTCATGCAGGAACTTTTGACGTAGCTGCTGATTTACTTGTAACTTATTTACAGTACGTGCCTTCTTAACAATAATTTTGTTAGAATTTTTGCTCATATTTGATACCTCAACCTTCATTAAGTTTTGAAAAAGCCAATCATGAATATGACTTCACCTTTTCACTCTATAGATTAACCGATTATAGAAATTTTATTAATTTACAATAAAATTTACATTGTCAATTTGCTCGATAAAGCTGACCGTTCAAATTACATAAATTTTTAAGCTAATAGAAGGTATTAAGTAATGCATTATTTAGAAGGATAATAGTATCAAATATATATTTTTATTATAATTCTAAAAATTCATATTAACTTACAATTTATTTAACATTTTCCTGTTAAAATATATTCGTTAACTATAGTAATTTATAAGAATAGTGTAATAAAGGAGAGGATATGTAACCTTTGTAGTAATATGAAGAGTTTTTAGCAAACTATAAAACAAGATAAGGAGCTTAAAGAATGAAAAAAACAGGATTTAATCATTTCATTTCTAAAATTGCATTATCATTTTTACTTGTTATATCGATGATTTTACCTCATCTGGCAGTTGTTAATGCGGAAACGACAGAGGCCATTGGTGTTGATGAAGCTATCAGTTTGTTTGATGCAACAGCTGTTAAGCCAAATGTTACAGTAGAGGGTTATATAGTAGGGTTTGCCAAAAGTGAAACATCTTATGTGGTAGAAGCAGAAAGCGATACGAATATTGCGATAGCACAAACACCTGGTGAAACCGATGTGGCGAAGATGCTTTATATTCAATTACCATCTTCACCTTCTACATTTAGAGCAGAATTTGGTTTAAAATCGAACCCAAGTAATTTAGGGGCTAAAATTAAATTAACTGGCTCGTTGGAAAAATACTTTGGCAACCATGCAGGTATAAAATCTTTATCTGCCATAAGTTTTGTGGGAGATAATCCAACTGAGCCTGTTGAGCCAACCGATCCTCCAGATGTAGAAATTATTTCTATTGGTGATGCACGTAAAGCTGCAATCGGGGAAGTAGTAACTGTATCAGGTATTGTGACAGCAAAGCTCGAAACAGCTACTGCCCATATTCAAGATGAAGATGGGGCAGCTATTGCAATTTACCCTGTTGATAGTCTTTCTGCTAAGGTGGGAGACCTTGTAACGGTTCAAGGCAAAGTGGCCGAGTACAGTGGATTAAAACAATTAACTAATATTAAGCTCGTAGGCACACCAATTTTATCGGCAGTACCACAGCCACATATTGTGACAAGTGCAGGCATTGCAGAAGAAAATGAATCAAAACTTGTAACGATAAAAAATGTAGCGATTACTGGATCAGGCCAAAATTTCACAGGAACAGACACGGCTGGTACATTCGCTATTTATGATAAAACAAGAAATTCAGGTTTGGTTACAGGTAAAACGTACGGTGAAATTACGGGAATCGTTGGGCAATTTACAAATCATCAGCTTCTTCCGATTCAAATCATTGAAGATACAACAAAAGTTCAGGACATTCAAGCTTCTCATATTGGGGGAGTAACAGCGGGTACCAATGTAACGCTTTCTACAATTACAGAAGGTGCAACAATTTATTACACAGTGGATGGCTCAACGCCAACTACAGCAAATACAAAGTACACAGGTGAAATTACCGTTAATAATCCGATGACGATTAAAGCGATTGCAGTGAAAGAAGGCTTAACAAACAGTGCCATTGCAACGTTTGTTTACGAAATTATTGATATTGAGAATGCCACAATTAGCGATATTCAAGGGGCGGGTCATACATCCCCGTATCTAGGTTTTTCCGTAAATGATGTAGAAGGGGTCATAACTTTTGTTATTGATTCATCGAGCTTTATTATGCAAGAAGATGAGTCGGCTTTCGATGGCGTAAAGTCAACAGCGATTAAAGTAAATAAATCAGCACATAATGTGGCAGTTGGAGACATTGTGGAAGTTTCAGGAGATGTAATTGAAGTAGGTGGAAATACGCGTTTAAAAGATACGCAAATTTCAGCAACAACAATTACAAAAACAGGTAATACAGTAATGCCAGAACCTCTTGTAATAGGAGAGGATTTATTCCCTCCGAACAAAATTATCGACAATGATAGTTTTGCAATTTTTGATCCACAGGAAGACGGGATTGATTTCTGGGAATCACTCGAGTACATGCGTGTATCGTTCCCTGACGCGAGAGTAATTGGACCAATCTACAATAATGATTCTCCGATCGTCGTACCAAGTACAACAAATAACACATTTAACGTAAATGGTGGTTTAAATATTGCTGCCGATGATTACAACCCGGAGAAAATTATGCTTGAAGGGGTAGCAGGTAAAAATTATGAATCAGGCGATCGTTTTAATGAAGAACTGATTGGATTTGTAGAAAATTTCTCGGATGGCTACCGACTAAATACGAATAAAATATTCCCGGAAGTAACAAAGGCAAATATCCAGCAAGAAGTAACACATCTCGAGCCAGTAGCAGACAAGCTGAATGTCGCAGCTTATAATATCGAGAATTTCTCGAATAATAGTGCCAATACGCCAGATGAAAAAGTAAGAAAAATTGCCTCAAGCTTTGTGCATAATATGAAGTCACCAGATATTATCACATTAGTGGAAGTACAAGATAATGATGGTCAAATTGATTCAGGCAATGCAGATGCATCGGAAAGTTATATGCGTTTAATTAACGCAATTATAGCTGCAGGTGGTCCTTCTTATGATTGGACTGACGTTACGCCAATTAACAACACAGTTGGCGGTGCACCAGGCGGCAATATTCGTGTAGGTTACTTATACAACCCAACACGTGTATCACTTGTGGAAGGTGTAAAAGGAACGGGTAATCAAGTAAACTCATGGACAGCAGATGGAAGCCTGACATTGAATCCAGGTTTTGTCGATCCATCAAAATTTGAAGATACACGTAAACCAATTGCAGCAGAATTTGAATTCCAAGAAGAACGAATTATCGTGATTGGAGCACATTTAAACTCTAAAGGCGGGGATGATTCACTTTGGGGACCAACACAGCCACCAGTTTTAGGGTCTGTACCAGAACGCCTTGAGCTTGCACAGGCAATCAATGATTTTATCAATGAAGGGCTTGCAAAAGATCCAGATTTAAATGTTGTCGTAGCAGGTGATATGAATGACTTTGAATTCACACCGGCTCTTGAAACATTAAAGGGTAATATTTTAACGAATATGGTGGATAAAGCTCCGGAGGAAGATCGTTTCACTTACTATTTCCAAGGGAACAACCAAGTGCTGGATCATATTTTAGTATCGAATAATCTTGCTAATGTGACGGAGATTGATTTGATTCATATTAATGCGAACTTTACAGAAGCGCAGGGTCGTGCATCTGACCATGATCCAGTATTAGTGCAAATAGACTTAAAGGCAGGAAAAGAAGAGACACCAGCACCAATCGTACCTGAAGATATCTATAGCTATCAAAACTACAAAACAGGTAAGTTAATCATGAATCGTCCAAGTATTTCTCTCACTTTAGGGAAGAATACGGATATTAAAAATGGAGTTGCAGTATTTAGTCAATATGCAGAATTCCACGGAGTAGGATTTGCGGACAAAACAGTCACAATCAGTCCGAAAAAAGGGAAGGCAATTATTGATTTTAAAGGAACGCCAATAGGGAAAATTATTATTGAAGGAAAAAATGTAAAAGAAATTCGCAATTTACCTGCAGGAGCGAACATTACGTATACAAAAGGAGCTTCAGCAGAGGAAATTGAATTTAAGTAATGGATATCAATTTTAATAAAAGATTAAAATATTAATATAGTTCCCAGTCTCTAAAAGTTATAAAGTAGAGGCTGGGTTTTTTTGATTAATATGGTATGTTATATATAGGTAATCTATACTTATTAAGTAAGAGGTGGAAGGTATGAAGAAAGTTTTTTTGGGAATTATTATGCTTTTAGGAATGATGATATTAACACCGGTATCTAGTGGGGAGGCTGCTTCGGAACAGCAAACAAATATTATTGTGAAATATGAAACAGAGCATGATAAGAAGCTCATTATACAACAATCGGATTCGGTCGTTAAGGAATATAGTCAGCTTCCTTTGCTGGAAATTAATATTTCTAAAGATGTATTACAAGAATTAATAAGTAATAAACATATTGTATTTTATGAAGAAAATAAATCCTTTTCTATTCAAAATCAGTTTAAAGTAGCAAACATATCATCTACTGAATTGGAACGTTGGAATTTAAAAGCGATGGATGTCCAGAATGGGTGGAATGCTGGGTTTACTGGTAAAGGGGTAAAGATAGCAATTATCGATTCTGGAGTTGCAAACCATTCAGACCTTACAGTTGTAGGAGGGGCTTCCTTTGTCGGAAATAGTTATGAGGATGATCACGGGCACGGTACTCATGTTGCGGGTATTATTGTTGGGAAGCACAATGGAATTGGTGTAGCTGGAATTGCACCAAATGCTGAAGTTTATGCTTTAAAAGCAATTGGAAAAGATGGCAAAGGCGATGTAGCCGATGTCTTAAAAGCAATTGACTGGGCAATTGAAAACAAGATGCATATCATTAATTTAAGTTTTGGTGATTTAGAATATGCAAAATCTCTTCATGAAGGAGTAAAAAAGGCGGCTGACCACGGCATTATGATTGTAGCTGCAAGCGGTAATGAAGGGAATGACAGCGGAACGGGAAATACAATTAATTACCCGGCGCGTCATGATGAAGTAATATCTGTAGCCTCGATTAATCGACAATTCAAACGTTCTTCATTTAGTGGGACAGGGAATACAAATGACTTTGCTGCACCAGGTGAAGAGATTTACAGTACATATTTAAATGGGCAATATGCAACATATAACGGAACTTCAATGGCAACACCTCATATTACAGGGGTGCTTGCACTGTTAATGGAGCAATATCCTTATGCAACAGCGACAGAATTACGTGATGGGTTACGTTATATTGCAGAAGATTTAGGGGAAGTTGGATATGATTCATTATATGGGTATGGGCTACCGAAATTTAAAATGCCAAATAGTATGATGATGAGTGAGATGTTAAATAGTGACTTATCGGCAACATCTACGATAAGTAAAATCGAAACAATGCCTAATACAATAGAAAAGTTAGCATTAAAAAATGACTGGAATAAATCGCAACAAACAATCATTTCGCAAATCGATCAAATATTAGCGGACTTTGTTAGAACTCCTACTGAGCAGAAATATAATCAATTAATCGGCCTTTTAGAAGGAGTAGTGTCAGTTGATATAAAGCTCCACAAGCAAAAGCAACTAGACGCTACTATTGCTAGATTATTTGAGCCGGCTACTAATGCTGTAAATGTATTTAACAGAAATAAAACAAATTATAATTATAAAAAAGCGGAGACCGAATTAAAAAAGTTGCCTTCGCTAAAGCCGAAGCAGGAGCTTGAAGCGGCATTAAATGAGGGGTTGCAACAGTTTGCCAAAAAAGCGATTGATGGCTTAGCACAATATGAAAAGCAACCAACCAAAAAACATTATGATTATGCTCTATTTTCAATTAATAGCTTACCGGATTCGTCTGTCAAATCTGAGCTAATGGAAAAAATGAAGAAGCAAGTACAAACTGCAGTAAAGCAAGCAACAGCTAAAATTTCTGCATATGAGAAAAAACAGACATTGAAAAATTATATAAATGCTGAAAATTCCATAAAAGCTGTATTTGATGATAAGGAACGTTCAAAGCTCGAATTGAAAATTAAAAAAACCGTAAATAATAATATGGCAAAAGCAAAAACACGTGTCGCAAATTATGAGAAGAAAAAATCAGAGACAAATCGTAATTTAGCAATGAAAATAGTACGTGAGTTGCCGAATGGTAAAGAAAAAGAACAATTATTGAAACGGTTAAAATAGTGATTTAAAAGACTAGAATTTAATTCAGAAAACCAGTATCTTCCTAGAAATTCAGGAAAAGAAACTGGTTTTTTCTATTTCCTAAATGTTTATCCTTTAATACCATATATTTTCAATTATATTATATTATAGTATTTAATTTCATGGTATAATTATTGTAAATAATTGTTAGACAAGAGGTGTAAAGGGATGGAAATGAATAATATTGGTGAGACAATCAAGCGATTAAGACTAGCCAAAAAAATACCTTCTCAATCGCTTTATACGGACCTTTTATCTCGCCAAGCTCGCAGCAATTTTGAGAAAGGTGAGAGTGATACAACGGTAAGCAAGTTTTTCATCTTATTGGATCGTTTAAATATTTCACTAGACGAGTTTTATGTTCTTCATACACAAAAAGAAAGTGTTGAATTTCATTTGTTTACCGATATCGCTTCTGTATATTACAAAAAAGATATCGAAGGATTAATATTGTTAATAAATAAATTAAGCGAAGAGTATAAGAGAACAAATAATATTAAGTATTACCATTATAAAATTATGGTAGAAAATATGCTGCGTATACTAAAAAACGAATCACCATCCGAAGATTTCGAACAATTAAGTAATTATTTAATGAATTGTGATTCATGGGGTTATTATGAAATTATGTTATTTTCCAATTCAATTAATTACTTCTCACAAGATTTGATTGATATTGTGTTTAAGCGTAGTAAAGACATAATAACAAACTTCCGTATATTAAGAAGATACCGGAATGAATACGCAATGCTTCTTTTAAATATTATTAATAAAAATATACTAGAATCGAATTTCCGAGTGGCTGAAAAATATTATAAAGAGTATGAGGAAATGGACGAAGTGTTGCAAAATGATATGTACTTTCAAACGATGCGGATATATTTCCGTGAAGTTCTTGAAATAGTTACAAATAAAAAGCGAGCTACAGAAGATTTAGAAAAGGTTATAACATATTTAGGATATTTCAATATGAGTAATAAACAAAAACAGTGTATTGCACTTTTAGAAAAATTAAATTTTCAAGTTGAAAAAAAGACGAATAAAAACTTAGAGATTGCCTTTCAGATAACAAAAAAATAATTCTTGAAAAGTAGAATTTCTATCCATTAACAATGGTGAGAAATTCTACTTTTTTTATTTAAATAATAAAAAAGTCTATTATAGTGGACATTTAATTTAAATAGGTAAATAGATGCTAAAATAATGCAATGGCGCAAAGTGAATACTAGAAATATAGGGGAGGATTGTTATGGGTTTACATATAAAATCGTTGATTCAAGAATATTCAAGAACAGAAATAACAACATTATGGATGCATCATCGAATAGAAGATAAATACTATAATGTCTTCTCTATTGTAGAACTTTGTCCATTTGAACAGCAATACTCACTTCCAATTGAATCAATGAGAAAAAATGGGGAAAGTGTACCCTTTGTATATTTTAAACTTGATCAACATCGAACACTTTATATGAGTAGAGAGTTTAAAAATAACCCGGAAGATGGGTTGACCTATTTTCTTAATCCTAAAATTTCGCAAAGATCTCCAAGTAATTCACAAGATAATTTAACAATAGATTCAATTGAAAAAATAAATCCTATTTTAACAAAAGTAACAAAATATCCAAGCACGCATTTGGAATATATATTACCGAAAAGATCTGTTGCATTTCGGGTATGGGCAACTCTTGATGACAAACAAATAATATCAAGTCAATTAAATGCGCAAGACATTTTTAAGGTAGATACTTTGACTGAAAAATACCTCGGTTTTAATTTGTCTATTTATAAAGAATACTTTGGTGCAATGCTAATGGCACTTCCAAACCCCTACTTAAGGATGATAAAAATAATAGGAATTCCAAAAGAAGCATCAGTTATTCTCTCATTTTACGAAAGAATGGGAAAAACAATTATTGACGGGGAAATTGAAATTACGGATATTCGCATTTCTGGTCAAGGCTTTCGAATAAAAAAAGTGATTCTAGAAAATAAGATGCATATTAAATTACCATACATAGTAAAAGAAGTTAATGTGAAATTATTTGATACGTATAAGCAGTTAATTTATGAGGACAAAATAATATTGTGTTAAAAATTAAATTAAAAGTAAATCGAATGATTCATTAACGTAAGTTGGGGATGACAAAATACCGCCTCGCGATAGCGCAAGCGGCTTAATTAGGTATTTTTTACTTCACTTTATAACGAGGGCAAAATTTGGAGATTGGTGGGCCTCGCAAACGGCAATAAAGGCAGTGATAAAGACATGTATCACGTGGCTTTAGCGCTGTCTTACCGTAGCCCACCAATCAAGTGAAAATTTATTGGAAAAGCAACTCCGTTTTATGGTGATGAGTCAAATAAATAGATTATTTATGCTTGGAGGATTTATATGATTTCAGAAGACTGGCAATTCCATAACAGTAATAATCAACGGGATAGATACAAAAAAAGAGTGAGAGAAGTAAATATCTGATGAATTATCCAGTTGAGTTCTGGTCGAAGTTATCAGCGTCAATGGCTTTACGTGTTTTAAATTCTTTAGGACTGGAAGTTGAAACATACTCTGACCTTAAATCAAATGAATCAGTACAATTAAGAAATCAATTTGAGGATTTGAAAGAGGGTTTAATCATTCTTTTCGAGTATTCCCGACTTAATCATCGTGAAAAAAGTAAAGAAGAAATAAAATTGCTCGCAACATTACTAATAAATGAATATTTTGAGACTAACGAAGAAATAAATATTCAGCAATTTTTAAAAGAGTTGTCGGTTATAAATAATGAATTACTCACTGAAATTGTACAAATTATACTTAGTAGTATTCAAATAGAAACTCTTCCTCTACAGAAAAAAAATTTAGATATAAGGAAGGCCTGTATAGAGCATCTATCAACCCATTTGAATGATTCTATTGAGTTTTTTATTAGTAAACAAACACACACTTCTCTTTTAGTCGGAATGCTACTGCACTTTGAGGTACCTGATTCGAAAAATAGTAAGAAGCTTTGGGAAGCATATTTAACCATGATCGAGAACGATGAACTCTTTTGGTCTTATAATCTTCAAAAGGATTTAGATGATTATCAATTTTTATGGCTTTCAGCAGGAATATTAACACAACAGGATATACCATTGGAAAGTTTGAAACTTGCAGTGAATCGGATAAATCATATTTCAGAGGGGTGGAGTATACCAAAGAATGCAACTTATAAAAAGGATAAGCAAATAATTCACTTATATATGGTTGGGGCTATGGCTTCTGAATGGTTAGTAGCTAAGGAAAGAAATAATGACGCTGTTCAACTTTATAATTATATTTTTCATAAAACAACCAATTACTTGAGAAGCTCAATTCCACATGAAACGGATATTATTAACCCATTAATAATTGAACTATGGTCAAGATTACCTCAAATAAAACCAGCTGATTCTCTTGATATAGCTCTTTATACGATTCCTTTATATGATGAATATAAACATATTCTCTTAGCATTAACTGAATTGTATTATCACTCTAACAACAAAATCGATATAAAATTACTAATGCGTGAAATACATGAAGAGCTTTTTCCATTAGAGAAAATAATGTATGCGCATGATGAAAATCTATTAAAGTGGTATGAACAATTTGACTGGTGGATGGACTAATTCCCTTGTTAATGAAACGGTACTAGAACATTTAAAACATGAAAACACATTACGCTTTTATGAGGCGAAATGTGTTTTCATTACTTATTATCTAATAAAAATTAATCGTAAAGTAAGGTGCCTTCTTACTACTATACTCCAAGCCTACAATCGCATTGTTGAAACGAGATTGTAACAGGTTGTCACGATGTCCTTTACTGTTCATAAAGCCTTCATGTGCGTAAATTACATTATAGTGGCCATATGAAATATTTTCGCCCCATGTTCTAAGCTCGGCTTTACTCATCCCACCGCTAAGCATGCGGTCATAAGGAGAGGCCCCTGAAAGACTCGTATGGGAGAAATAATTGTTATCAATCATATCTTTACTATGTTTTCGGGCAATGGCGGCCCATTGCGGTGAATGGGTTAATGGCTGAACGCCTTCAGCAGCACGTGCTTGGTTCATGAGCTCGACCATTAGTTGCTCGGAATGCTTTTGCGTATCGGAAATATTTCCGTAGAAGCCATCCTTTTTCACTTCATAATCTTTGTGTACATATAAAATCGAACGGATTACATTCTTTTTATGCAAATCATAGAAAAATGTCACATAATAATCATCAATCAAATAGAAATTGTATTCATTGGACGATGCGGTATTATAGTTAACGTTTCCGCGAAGTACTGATGCATTTTTTGTTCCGTATTTTGCCTTTACTTGCGTTGCAGTAGCGGTTCCTATTTTTAAATCCTGGGCACCGAAGAAGCTTTTTCCTTCTTTCGTCATATATCGCGCGACAATTTTATTGTTATCAACGCCCTCTAGCTCGAAATCTATATTCTTGCCAGTCTGTTTCCAGGCAAAGTCATATTCACTATTGTAAGTTGTTGTGGCTGTATCAGGTTTTTCTGCAGCTGGTGGGGGAGGGGTGTTTCCACCTACTTGTCCAGTATTTTTATAGTTTAGTGTACGATATAAAAAAGTAGCCATTTGCGCACTCGTTACATTATTGTTCGGTAAAAAACGATTCGATTCATTACCTGTTGTAATACCGAGACTTGCCAAAATATTGACATAGTCGTAATACCAGCTAGATTTTGAAACATCTCTAAAACTATAAGTATCTTTTCCTTTTAGTTTAAAGCTTTCTACTAAAATTTTTGATAGATGTGAACGTTTTACTGCCTGATCGGGATTGAAGTTGCCGTATTCATCGCCGTCAAAAATACCTGCTTCATATGCCCAAATAATTTCTTTAGAGAAAGTGGTTGAATTTATTAAATCCTTTAATTGATTATTATAAGAGCGTATTTTCGGAATAGCTAAATTTGAATCATTTGATAATATTGTATGAAGAATTTTCGATGCTTCTGCTCGTGAAACCGGGCGGCTAAAGTTAAACTGATTGCCGGATTTATAGTCATAAACGTTAAGGTTATTTAAATATTGAATAGCTTCTGTGTGGGAATTTCGGCTATTTTCTACATCATAAAATGTCTTTTTGGCAGAAGCGTCATCGCTGGCTATGAATAATGCACAAGCGAAGAAAGTAGCGGCCAGGAAAGTTTTTGTCATTCTTTTTGTCATTCGTTTCTACTCCTTTTTATTTCTATTTATTTTCGTGAGTGGTTATGTTTACAAAAAAGAGCGGGAGTCATTATTTATTTCTGACTTTACCCGCTTGCTTTATTCTCAAACACTCGCTATTTTATTAAATACCATAACGTTTCTCTCCACGTGACATCTACATAGTCCCAGTCAAATTTCTGCAATGGATATGGTCTGAATGTCGGAGCAAACAGGTTTTTTTCATCTCCGTCTATAAAAATCTGATTTGAAGCAATAGGTGCTGTGAAGACGGCTGTATCTTCCAAATCGTGATTAGTAGGCTCATCTTCTTTTTCGTCTGGATCTTTTAGTTGAACAGTTTGAATACGCGGTTCAGCAGGTATCTTAGTCTCTTCAGAGTTTTCCTCAACCGATTCTTCATACATAAAATCCTTTTGCTTGATTTCTGCTTTATGCTTAAATATGACATCGACAGGCTCAAGCTTCGTTCTTCCATCGTCCCCAACTGCATAGATCAGATTTTCTGTATTGTCCGCCTTATATTGGACAAGCCAATGATCTCGTACTTGGAAACTATCATTAGCTTCTATTGTTGTAATTTTTGCTGTAGCTAGAGTACCTATAGGCTTTTCTAATAACAAATCAGTAGGTTCAATACTAACTTCATAGACCGTCTCATCACGATTGATCTTTTTCTTTTTGATCATTTCGTCAAATGCTATTGAATTTCGTGCTGGGATTTGCTGCTTTTCCAATATATGACCTTCAACGTTAGTCTCTTCCTTACCATCAAAAGAAATTGTAGCAGATTGTCCTATTTCGATTTCCTGCCAGTCTTTATATGTTACATAGGCCACAACTTTCTTTTCTTGTGACTGAATTTTAAAGGTAATAGAATCGCCCTCGAGTACAATCTCTTTTACAACACCGTCAACTGGAGAGGTTAGAGAGTTATTACTGCTTAATTGGGAAATCATACTATCTAATATACTAAGCTGGCGCTCGGTTTCAGCAATGGAGCGCTGGATAACTGCGATGCCTTCTGCAGTTGGTGTATTCTGCTCGATTCCAAGCTCTAGTGTTAAGTTAATATTCCAGTTTTCATTATCACCAAGTGTTGTTGAATCTGTAGCTGTACTTGGTGTAGAACTACCGCTTTCATACTGTAAATCGGAAACAATTCTCTCTAATTCAGCTAATTCATTTGCATAAGCTTCCCGGTCAGTTTGAAGTCGCGCTACTTCACGTTCGGCTTCTTCGGGCTTATAAATCGCGAGTTCACTTAGTGCACTAATGCTTTGGCCTTCTGATACTAGCACTTCGCTAATAGACTGGACAGGTGCTGCGATGAAATGTTCATATTTAGATGATACTACTGCCTCGGTTTCAAAAACTTTTTCATGATTTTCCGCTACGGCAAATTGCACATTATTAATATAGTATTTCTTTAAAATAATATCGTTGTCCTTTAATAGTAAATAGCCATTGATCGATACAAAGAACAGGGCGAGTATACTAAAGAATTTTACTTTTTTTGTAATAAGCATTACAGACCAAGCCACCCTTCAATCCAAGTTAAAACAGGAAGAATGCTATATAACGCAACAAGCAAGGCAAATATAACTTGAATCAATATTAATTTTATAAGTAATACTTTTGGACGCTCAACCCAATTCGATAAAAATATGTATTGTATCCATACTGTAATAATCGTTGCGATTGTTAATTGGTTTAGGAAAAACAATAAATAATCTTGATAATACACGTATGCCATAGCCGGAGCCAATGAGAACAATGTGAATGGAGTAGAAAAACCTGCAACTGCAAAAATGATGATTGTCAGAGCTTTCTCAAGGACAATGAAAAATAACGTATAAAGTTGTACCTTTTGAATCCAACGAAAAGGAATTTTCGTAAGTAAGTAAATCACGTATGTAATGACATAATAATGGAAAACAAAAAATAATATGCCTGCTAAAATGGCCCCAAATAAAGACATCATGCGGGCAAAACTATATAAATGATCTTCACCATTTACAAGTAGAGCGGTTAAATCCGCAGTGTTCATCCCCCAAAAGTTACGTACAATAAAGAAAAGTAACGTAAAGCCAAAAATTACCCAAACACTTGTTAAATACCCTTTAAGTTTATGATCTTCGCTACTTTCCAGGTTATGTATTAGCTGTGAGGGGTGAGAAAGCTGCTGCCAAAATTTGAACTCGTACATAAATTCACCTCAATAATTTTAATAACATATGATAAGTACCCCAAGTTAAAGGAAATAACACATTTATTTACAGTCCCTAGAGGGCTAAATCCATTATAAGACTTTCTAGTTAAGAAAATGAATTAATATGTATATACAAAATTATACCTGTAGGCAATTATCACTGCCGATTTATAAATAAACATAAATTATCCACATTTAGTAACCCTATTTTTGTTAAAATTACTTCGTAAGGATATTAAAGGAATGAGTGGTAAATTTTAATGAAAAAAAGCTTTATGCTATTTATTATAGTTTTATTCGGTGGGATTGGGTTTGCAGGCGATGTAGGTGCAGAGGAAGTGAAGTTTGCCATTATTTCTGCTGAGCAAGGGACCAACATGACAGCTACAGCAAATCCGGATGGTATGAAGGTAGCGGTATTGAAACAGGGTGGTCGAGTGAAGCTAATACGTCAGGAGGATAGTTGGTCGAAAGTTGAATATAATGGTCGGGTTGGCTGGGTGCGGAATGAAGCCATAACGCCATTTGCAGAAGACTTACTTTCCATTTACTCGATATATTATAAATTGCTTGAGGGGACAGAGAATCTCGTTTATGCATTAGTGAATGATTTTACACAAGATGGTATAGAAGATTTATATATCATTGTTGATGCGGATCCTTCAAAAGGACAATATATTGAAAAGATATACAGTGGCAATTCAGTCATATATCAAAAAAACTTAAAACATGGTTTAACCGTATTGAAAGATACGACAGATTATTATTTATTTCATCATGCACAGACAAACTCCGAAAAGAAACTTAAATTATCGGAATTAAATGATCAGGCAAAAACGGATTATTATGAAGCTAGTGAAGGGGAAAGTTCATACGAAATAGTTGCTAATACATATATGCATACTTATTTTGTCGTGCAATCAAGCAATGGAAAACTTTCAGAGCTTACCTTTACACATGAACAGGTAACCTCAAAAGATTTCTATGGCGGAGAAAAAAAGAATGAATATGATGAAACGGTCTATTTAGAAAAATTCCACTTATCAAATGGTGGTAAAACAGTGGAAGTTTCAGAAAAAGAGTATAAGGAATTTTTTGCGAAGTACGAAAAGGCTAAGGGTACAAAAATAATCTACAGTGATGATTATAATTCAGCATCGCTTTCGGATAAATATACGTTTGATTTAAACCGGGCAAAAAATGAATTGCTGAATTTAGCATCTAATGCGACTTCATTGAAGAAGACCGAAATGCTATCCGGAGAAATAGAAACGCTGAAATTAAAGCTTGCCCAATCAGTATTCCTAGAAATGCCTTATGAAAAGGCTGTTTCGCGCAATGCATATACAATGATAAAAAATGTAGAAGAAGGAATGAAATATGGTTTGCCAGGTTATGGAGCTAGCCAATTCACTAAAGGTAACGTGGACTCTCTACAGCCAAATATACAATATATTGATCGGTCACTAATCGAAAATATTATTGGGGATTTTTATGGAGCAACTATTAATACCGATGAATTTAATGCATTGGCTTTGGATAAGGATAGATTTCTCAATGAAAAGGTGTACCAGTTTCCTGTAGAGGGGGATGAGGGACCATCTGACACATATGTTTACCGACAGTTATTAAGTGTAGATCAGTTCGAAAATACATATGATGTACTTGGATTTGCTGATTATCAAATGCCTATTGATGTAACCGTAACAGAATCAAACGAACAAATGTTAATTGCAGGTGAACAATTGCAGGAAGGTTATGTCGTGTTCAAGCGCCTTCCATTTAAATCCGGAATGGAATGGGTATATATTGATACTATTTCAAATCTTGATTTAATCGATACTAAAAAGTATCAAGTTTATGAAAATACATTACCGCTATTGCAAAGCTTAATCGCTGAGCAGCAAAATGCAGGGGAAGTTGAGGTAGATCAAACCGAAGAACCGCTCATTGCATCAGCAGCTACTAAGGGAGTAAATGCGGAGATGACTAAGGAAGAAAACGCTGTATCATGGAGTATGATTCTAATTGTATTAGCATTAGTATTAAGCGTATTTGGTGGGGCATATTTATTTTACAAAAGAAAAATTAAAAGTTAATGGTTTGTTTTATGGTGAAGCGGTCTCTTACATAGAGGCGGCTTTTTCGCTTTTTAATAGGAAACATATATACCAGTTTTACCAATTAAATACTTTATAAAGTCAAAAAAATGTCAATAATATAATGTGAAACGAAATTTTAAAGGGATAGATATTATATTATAAAACTAATTATTCCCATGTAAAATAATTATTGGTAAATAATAATACTAGAAAGTTCAGATAATTAAACATTGAATTTAACAGTGTTTGTAAGGTTTTGTTGATATTTAACAAAATAGCATTGACATTAAATTTTCTTACTAATATACTTAAAAATGTTATCGTAATATACGAGACACAAAGTAAGTAAATGATAAAAATTTGTTTTTATTGGAGGAAATCATTCTATGGCTAACCAACCAAAGAAATATACTAAATTCGTAGCAGCTGCTGCTACAGCTACTCTAGTAGCATCTGCAATCGTTCCTGTAGCTTCTGCTGCATCATTCAAGGACGTTGCTGAAACTAACTCACACGCTGTAAACATTGAAGCATTAGTTGAAGCGGGTATCATTAAAGGATTTGAAGATGGTACATTCAAGCCTGGTCAAGAATTAACTCGTGGCCAAGTTGTTAAAATGTTAGGTAAATGGGTAGAAAAACAAGGTTTTGAAATCCCAGCTGACTTCGCAACTAAAGCTCGTTTCACTGACGTAGCTGTAGATGCTAAAGACCAAGAATTAGTAAAGTATGCTGCATTAGTAGCTGACACTGGCGTATTCAACGGTTCTAACGGTGCATTAAATGCAGGTGGCAAAATCACTCGTGAAAATATGGCTCTAGTTTTAGACCGCGCTTTCAAAGCAATCAACGAAACTTCTTTAGTAGAATTAGCTACTAAAATCGAAGACGTTAAAGTTGCTGACTTAGCTACTGCTAAAGCAGAAGCTCGTGAAGCTATCCAATCATTACGTGACTTAGGTATTTCTGTAGTTGAAAACTTCAACCCTAAAAATACAGTAACTCGTGGCCAATTCGCATCATTCTTAAACAAAACAATCAACACTTCTGTTGAGTTAACTGTTAAAGAAGCAGTAGCAGTAGATGCTAAAACTTTAAACGTTACTTTATCTGATGATTCTACTCATGTAGTTGCATTAGAAAAAGCTTTAGAAGCTAACGAAGCAACTAAAGTAACTTTCACAATCGACGGTAAAGAATATACTGCTACAGTAACTTTCAAAGTTGAAGCTCCAAAAGTAATGTCAGTTAACATCGTTGACGGCGTAACTGTTGAAGTTAAATTCAGCGAAGCAGTATTAAAATCTGATATTAACAACAAAGTATCTATCCAAGGTACAACTTTAGATACAGCTAATTTATCTGAAGACGGTAAAACATTAACATTAACTTCTCAATCAGCAATTAATGTTAAAGATGCTGCTGTAGTAGTAGAACCTATCCGTACTGCTAAAGATCGTTTAGTAAAAACTGCTAAATACGTATCTGTAGTAACTTACAAAGATGAAGTAGCTCCATCAATCGTTTCAGTTAAAGCTGTAACAAAAGGTAAAGCTACAGAAACTGTAGTAGTAACTTTATCTGAAAAAGCTTCAATCGGTGCTGCGAAAATCAATGGTACTGATGTAGCTTCTAACAAAATTACTGTTGAAGGCAAAACTGTTACTTTAGAAGGCGTTACAGTTGAAGCTGGTAAATCTCACACTGTTGAATTATTCAATGTAGTAGATACTGCTGGTAACAAATCAGTTAAAGCTTCAAAAGCATTTGAAGTAACTGTAGATACTGTAGCTCCAACAGCAACAATCGAAGCTGCTGGCGACAACGCTATTTTAGTAACTTTCGACAAAGCAATGAACGTTGATTCTGTAAAAGCTGCATTAGTTAACGGTATTGTTAAAGACGAATTATTAGGTGCTGTAACAAGTGATACTGCAACAGTTGTAGAAAAATCTGACAACAAACAATTCTTAGTAGAATTAGACGACAACACAATCTTTGCTAACAAAGATTCACGTACTTTCACTGTAGTATTAGGCGGTACAATGACTGATGCTTTAGGTAACAAATTTGCTGCTACTACAAAATCTGTTACATTAACAAAAGACGCTGTTAAACCAGTAGCAACTGGCTATGACATCATTGTTGATGAAGATGGTAAAGTAGAAGAAATCGTTGTAGAATTCAACGAAGCATTAGCTGCTAAATCTGGTATTAACTTCGGTACAATTGCAACTGTTGTTAACGCTGAAGGTAAAGTAGATTCTACATTAAACTCTTTAACTGGTTCAGTTGAAAAAGGTTCTAAGAAAGTATCATTCAAATTTGCTACTCCAGTATTAGTTGAAGGTAAACTAGCTGTAACATTCAACAAAGACTTAGTAACTGATTTAGCTTTAGCTGCTAACAAATCAGATGCATTCAACATGACATTTGACTTTGGTACTGCTAAAACTTCAACTGAATTTGTAATGGCTGCAGGCTCATTCGATACAACTTCTGCTGACACAATTAAAGTTACTTTCCCAGAAGCAGTAAAAGGTGGCGCAGTAGCAGGTTCTGCAACTGATTTAGCTAACTACACATTAGATGGTAAAGCATTAACTGGTGCTACAATTACAATTTCTGACAACAACCGTGTAGCGACAATCACATTAGCTGAAGGTACAATTACTGCTGATAACAACACAGCTGTAATGAAAGTATCAAACGTTCAAAACTTAGCTGGCACTAAAACAGTTAAAGCTTATGAGCAAACAATTGCTGTACAAGATACAAAAGCTCCAGAATTAACTTCTGCAGTAATCGTAGATAACCAAACAATCGAATTAACATATAATGAAGCTGTTCAATTCGGCGGTACATTCGCTTCTGACTTCTCATTAATCGTTGATGGTCAAGCTTCTCGTACTACATTAGCAAATGCAACTCCAGTAGCTGGTAAAGAAAACACAATCCGTGTAACTTTATCTGATGCAATTAACTTCTCATTAGTAGATACTGTAGCTGTAAAAGTTATCGGTAACGCATCTGTTACAGATAAAGGCGCACGCGCTAACGCTCAAAAATTAAATATCGAAGTAAAAGCTAAGTAATATTAGCAGTTTCGATTTTCGGCTTCCTCTATTTTTAATAGAGGGAGCTTTTTTTTTGTGAGAAAATTTGTAAAATATAGTATAATTCTATACAATATTTACTATGGAGGGATTAGTATGCATTTTTTTAGTCAATTGAAAATAAATGGGCTCTTACTGGAAGTTCAAGGTTATTTTCAATCAAAAATGAATGTTCTAGAAATTCATTGTAAAGAAGTAATATCACTCTTTAAAAATTGGAAATATGAAGAAGTAGTTGTCGTAGAGTTTGCTTTAATCGATAAAGATCAAACAGTTTATTTGGATAATTCAAATCTAGTAATATCTGAAGTTAGTCATAATCAAATAAAGTTATTACATATATAAAACTATAAACTTATAAAATTGGAGGAATTACATATGAAAAAAAATACTAGATTTCTAGCATCAGCAACAGCTGTTGTTCTAGCATCTACTGCAATTGTTCCAGTAGCTAGTGCAGCATCATTTTCAGATATTAAAGGAAGCGGTCATGAAAATGCGATTACTTCATTGGCGGAACAAGGGATCATTGGTGGCTATCCGGATGGTACGTTTAAGCCTAATCAAAATTTAACGCGTTCAGATGTGGTAAAGCTTTTAGGGAAATATTTAGTTTCATTAGGTCATAAGGTACCGGAAGATTACAAAACGAAAATGCGCTTTACCGACTTAACGGCAAAATCTCAGGATGAACTTCTACAGTATGCGGCATTAGTAAAGGATGTCGGTGTATTCCAGGGGAGTAATGGTGCGCTTATGCACCGTGATCAGTTGCGTCGTGACCAAATGGCAACTGTTTTAGTGCGTGCTTTTAAAGTTATTAATGAATATGACTATGTAACGCCAATGCTTGATTCGGAATATAGATCAAATATTAGTGATTTATCACGTACATCAGATGAGCATCAGGAGTCGATCAAAACGCTTGCTTATCATGGTGTCACGAAACAATCAACATATAACCCGAAAGACCCGACAAAGCGTGGTCAGTTTGCTTCTTTCCTATATAACATGTTGTTAGTAGAAGTACCTCAACCAGAGCCAGAAAAGCCGGTATTAACGATTAAGACAGTAGAGGTACAGGCAGCGGATAAACTGCGTGTTGTATTATCAGATGACAAAGCTTATATTGTAACGTTAAAAACGCCATTAGTAGAAAATGTTGAAACTGAAGTAACTTTTGAAGTAGGGGAACAAAGTTTTACGACAAAGGTAAAATTTGAAGTACCGGATTTAAAAATCTCTTCTGTTACAAATCCGAACGGTGGGCAAATTGCTATAGCGTTTAATCAGCCGGTAAAGCTAGGGACAGAGTTAAATACAGCGGCTATTAATAAGCTTGTAGCAGTAACAGGTATTGATCGCCTTGGACAAGTACAATTATTAAAAGGACAACTAAGTGAAGATAAGCGTACATTAACAGTAACAATTAATGCGACAACAGGGATGGAAGGTCGCTATCGTGTAGTAGTTGATGGGATAGAATCAGCAACAGCGAAAAAGCTCAATAAATATGATGATATTGCGACATTTGTAGCGGATAAAACAGCTCCAGCAGTATTGAAAGTGGAAAATGTCGCTGCAACTAAAGTAAAAGTAATTTTTACAGAGCCGGTTACAAATCCGATTGGCGTTACACAGTTTAAATTAGCGGATGGCTCAGTTGTTTCCGGAATTCAGGGTACAATTGAAAAAAATGCAACGGAAGTTATTTATGATTTATCTGCAGCTACAGCCCGCGGTCAGCTTTTGGCACCAGGTACTTCAATTACGGTTACATTTGGGACAATCGTTGATATTGCAAATAATTTATCTTCGCCAAATCCATTAACAACGTACATCTCAAAAGGGGATAAAGACGGCGTTGTACCGAATTTAGTGAATGTTACACAATTAGGAGCAAAAAAATTTAAGCTGACTTTCTCAGAAGAGATCCGTACTATCGTACCTGCAGATATTTCAATTGTCCAAAATACGTATTCTCCAGGGATTTCAAGTGTCGTTATAGATAAAGAAGATTCCAAATCATTTATTGTAACTACAAATGGCTCTTTAAATGGCTATACAACTATTTCGACAACACCTGGACGTTATATTACAGATTTGTCCGGTGAAGTGAATGTATTTTCAACGGCATATAACTTTGTAGCGGATACGACAGTTCCTTCTATTGTAAGTACAAATGTAGTGAAAGATAAAGGTATTGAGTATTTGGAATTTGCATTTGACCGAAATGTAGAGACAGCGGCATTCGCTCAAGTAAATCTAACAGGCAGCTATATTTTGAATGGCTATACGTATCCGCTCGCTGCGCCTTTAGTAGGACAGCTGGAAAAATCAGCTACTAATGATAAAGTTGTCCGTGTACGTTTAAGTACGCTAACGGGAGTTACAACAAATGCAGGATACACATATTCGGTAGGCGCTACATTTACAGGTGTGATGAGTGAGTATGGGCAGGCGGTAAACCCTGCATACCAAGTAAACTTTACGCGAGGCGCGGACTTTGCACAAACAGAAGAAAAACTTTCTTTATTAAGTGTTGAAACTGCGTATAATGCAAGACAGGGATCAAGTATTGACAATAAAACCATTGTCCTTACATTTTCTACACATGTGGATGGTGTATCAGCATCAAATCTACAAAACTATGCGTTAGACGGTGTGACGATTCAGCGAGCAATCGTCAATCATAATGAGCCATATAAAGTGTATTTAACACTTAAAGAGGGCGATATTATTTATGACCGCGGTACAAATTTAACGGTTAGTAACTTACGGGCTTTAAATTCTATTGTGTCGATGGATCCGCAAACAGTACTTGTTTACTTGAAGGAAAATATCGCACCGCAATATTTAAATACAAATGTTTCGGGCTTTGATACAATTACACTGACATTTAATGAAGCAGTGAAAAATGCATTAAATAACTCGTTTGAAGTGAAGGTAAATGGAACTGTAGCCCCAATAGCGCAAGTATATATGACAGGACAGTCAAGCAATCAGGTTTCCATACGTCTAGCACAGGCCTTAACAGCAAATCAAATAGTAGAAGTTACGCAAACAGCAACATCGACTATCAGTGACATTTCGAATAATAAATTAAATCTCTCACCAATACAGTTTACGGTTCCTCAAAATATAAACTTCTAATATTTGGAGCATATCTATTTCAATAGATATGCTCTTTTTCTTGTTTTATAATACTTTTGAATTAACTTATTTAAAAATAGTTTATTTTCTAACAATTAGTGGAATCGCATACTTTGTAAGCGTTTTAGGAAAATTACAGTAATTTTACTGTGTTAGATTACTAGGAGGTTAATTACTATGAAGAAAAAGTACCGAAAATTTGTAGCATCAGCCGCAACGGCCACTTTAGTTGCCTCAGCAATTGTTCCTGCAGTAAGTGCTGCCAGTTTTTCCGATACAGCAGGAAATACACATGAATTAGCCATTGAGTCCCTTGTCAGTCAAGGAATTATTTCAGGATACCCGGACGGGACATTTAAGCCTAATCGTACATTAACTAGATCAGACGTGGTGAAATTATTAGGTAAATACTTAGTATCACAAGGTTATAAGGTACCCGCTGACTATAAAACAAATATGCGTTTTACCGATTTACGCAGCACATCACAGGATGAGCTTTTACAGTACGCTGCATTAGTGAAAGATAATGGTGTATTCAATGGAAGTAACGGCAGATTACTACCAAACGATTCTATTACACGTGAAAATATGGCAGTTGTTTTAGTGCGTGCCTATACAAACATTAATGGTTTTGACTATGTAGGTCATGTACAGAAGCAAAATTTCAAAGAAGATGTTGTCGATTATAATGCAGCGAAAGCAGAGGCTCGCTCAGCCATAAGAGTATTGGATTACTATAATGTGACAGGGGTACCAAACTTTAATCCAAAAGGCTCCACTACACGCGGTCAGTTTTCATCATTCTTATTTAAATTGCTGCAAGTAGAAGCACCAGAATCAAATTTCAAAGCAGTAGAAGTAGTAGATGCCTCGACATTAAGAGTTACGCTTGAAGATGATACTGTTCATACAGTGAAATTGGATACGGCTCTAGAGGAAGGTAAGGAGACAATCGTTACTTTTGATATTGCAGGAAAAAAATATACAGCCACTGTAACTTACAAAGCAAACTTGACAGTGAAAACTGCGGAAGTAACAGGAGCCAATACATTAAAAGTAACATTAAGTGATAATTCTGAGCATAATGTTACGTTGGAAAATAACCTTCCTGAAAATGAGGAAACAACTGTTTCGTTTAAAATTGATGGGAAAGATTATACAGCAAAAGTTACGTATACCGTGACAGAAGTGAAAGTGGCTTCAGCAAAATCGCTAAATGGCGGTCAAGTAGAAATTAAATTTAACCAAAGAGTAAATCTCCCAGCTAACTTAACACAAGCACAAATAGCGAACTACATCACTATAACGGGTGTGGATAACTCAAATTCAATATCATTCACACAGGGACAATTAAGTGAGGATGGTCGTACCTTAACAATTTCATCAAATGGAGTGGCAGCATTATCAGGTCGCTATGTCGTAAAAGTAAAAGATGTAAAAAATACAGCAGGTACATCGGTAACGCCATATGATGAAATTATCAACTTCGGAACAGATACGGTTGCACCTACACTAATAAGCACAGTCAATAGGGATGCCAAAACAGTCCGCGTCACATTCTCGGAACCATTACGTTCATTTAGTAATAGTAGTATTACATTTAGACTGGCAAATGGAACGAATGTAACGGGTATCACTGGAGACATTGGAACAGGAAACTGGTATGCAGATTTTGATTTATCAAATGCTATGGTAAATGGACAACCACTGGCTGCTAATACGCCGATTACTGTAACATTTGCAGGTTTACGCGATATTGCAGGGAATTTTAGTTCACCAAATCCATTAACTACTAGTTTTACAATGGGTGGGGCTGATGGTGTGAAGCCGACACTTACAAGCATTTCACAAACAGGGCCTAGAACGTTCAAACTGACATTTTCAGAGCGCATTCGTAAGCCAGCAATTGCAGATTTAGAATTACGGTTAGGTACTTCTATTAATCCTATTACTGCTATTGATGAGGTTCCTGGTGACAATCGATCATTTACGATTACTGCCACATCTGATTTGAATGGCGTATACAATATTGGAACAGCTCCTGGGAGAACAATTACGGATATTTCAGGGGAAACGAATACATTTGCCAATACACATTCATTTACAATCGATAGTGCTGCTCCGGAAGTAGCAGCTACAACAGTAGCAAGAGATGGAAACTTCGAATATTTGGATATTACATTGAATAGGGATGTAAGTTTAATTGCAGCATCACGTGTAACCGCTTCAGGTAACTACGTAAAAGGCGGCGTTACACATACCTTCAACGGAACAGCAACAAACCTTGCATATAGAGATAATAATAATCGATCAGTATTACGTGTGAAGTTAGACGATTTATTAGGCGCTGGCGATGCCGATAATGCTACTTATAATGTAACATTATCATTTACAGAATTGAAAAGTGCATATGGTGTCAATGCTGGAAATAAGGCTGTGACTTTCCAACGTACAACAGATTATGCAAATAATAATAATATATTAGAAACACCAGCTGTCACAACATCAACGACAGATCCAACATTAACTAACGATCAAGTAAGATTAGTGTTTAATCACGATCTTGATGCGAATACAGCAGCTATAGCAAGCAATTATTCTATCCCAAATGCTAGAGTTACGCATGCGCAAGTATCAAGTGGGGCATTAAATACAGTCACTTTAACACTGGCACCTAATGAAACAACGTCAACAGGTCCACGTAATTTACTTATTAGTGGTGTGAAGGCGAAAGATTCAGTTGCATCACAACCAAATTTAACAGCAGAAGTGAGTTTAAAAGAAAATATTCGACCAGTACTAAATGCAGCAACATTCCTATCAGCCAACCAAATTGAACTGACATTTAGCGAAAATATAAGCGGACTGGGTACGGATTCATTTGTAGTTGAGAATGCTTCAGGTACAGCAATCGGCATTGAATCAGTAGTTTCATCAACAACAGGCAATAAAGTAACGGTTACATTAACGGATAACTTTACAGCAGGTACAACCGTAACTGTTAAAAAAGGTGCTGGGGTGGACACTGTAAAAGATGAAGCGGGTAATTCGTTAGTTGATACTTTTAATATACAAACATCTTTAGTAAATAATTAATTTTTATAAAGAATAGGATAAAGTTCTACACGTAAAAACCAATTTTCTCAATAGTAAATTGGTTTTTCTTTTTTGTACCAGCTAATTTGTTACTGCATTGGGAGAAGTAACGAAAGTACAATATACATTTACAGGGAAATGTATTGTATAATTGCGCTAATGCTTTAATAGAAAGGAAATAATAGAGATGAAAAGAATATTTTACACATCCATTATTACTCTGGCTCTCGTAGTTGCTACAATTATTCCGTTAACGGGATTGTCTGCTGAAGCGTCTACTAAAAATCCCTTTACTGATGTGAAAGAATCAAATTCGCATGCAAAAGCTATTTTAAACTTATATAATAATGGAATTATTATGGGTATGACAGCAACTACCTATGAACCGGGAAAACCGGCGACGCGTGGAGAAGCAGCCCTATTTTTAGCAAATGCGCTAGGGCTAAGGGGAATTGCTGATCAGAAAACTTTATTCAAGGATGTTCCTTCATCAAGCAAATACTATGATGCAGTAACAGCATTATCAAAAGCAGGGATCGTCAATGGATATGGTGATGAATTTAGACCAAATGTGACTTTAACACGTGCCCAGTTAGCGAAAATGTTAACGATAGGCTTTGAATTACAACAATCTACTCAGACGAAAACGAAATTTACGGATGTCAATAAACTTACTGATGAAGCGACAAAACAGTATATTCAAACGTTAGTAGATTACGGAATTACAAAAGGTACGACAGCCACTACTTTTAGCCCGAATATGAAACTGACGCGCGGGCAATTGGCAACATTTTTATATAACGCAATTGAGGCTAAATCAGATGACTTAACGGTTATTAGTGTTGAATAGATTTTGAAAATATACACTTGAGAGAAAGTAGACTCAAGTGTATTTTTGATGAATATTATCAATAAAGCCGGGCAAAAGTAGAAACTCTTTGATGAGAAGTAGAAAGTTACGTGTACAAAGTGGAACTTTAACGGAGAAAAGGTGACACATTAAAGAGGAAAGTAGAATCATTACTTCGAAAAGTAGAAATTGCCTCGGTTATTAGTCACTGCTCTTTTCAAACTAAGCAAAACATAGCAACTGATTCAACTATTACCATCGCACTATACTAGCCTTCATGCTACACTTTAAATGAAATATTACTATTCTATTAAAAATTGTATTATTCAATGAAATAACAGGGAATATTCGGTATAATTTATAACGTTATTGAAAAAAAGGAGGGAATTCGTTCTAATGTCAAAAATTAAATCAGCACTGTTAGCCTCGCTGTTATTTTTCTCTACTGCATTACCAGGTGCAACTTATGCAAACGTAGAAGGAACAGTCGAAGCTGAAAATCCAACAGTACAAATTCCACAAACTACTACAAATCAAACGACAAGCTCCGTTGAAAATACTGTCGAGCAACAGGATACAGTGACGGCTGAAAAAGATGCGACATCAAGTTCCACTGAAGTACAGCCTGAACAATTGAACAGTCCTACACTGGCTCAGCCTGAAGCAACAACACCTGAAAAACCAGCAATAACGGAAGAACAGGACGCTTCTGAAAGTACAGAGCAATCAACAGCAGATACAGAGCAAAACAATACAACAGAGCAACCAGCTAAAGCGCAACAAGCAGGCTCTCATTTAACGGTTAAGCAAAAACTTGCAGACGTTCCAAATAGCTTTTGGGCAAAAAATGAAGTAATGCAACTTGTTGAAATGGGTGTTATCGGCGGTTATCCGGATGCAGAATTCCGTCCAAACTTAAATATTAACCGTGGCCAGGCAGCAAATCTTTTTAAAGGCGCACTAAAGCTTCCTGACGCAAAATATCAAAATAAGTTTTCGGATGTTAGTAATAAATCGAGTTTTTTACAAGGGGTATTCTCTACATATAATGCAGGTATTTTCGGTGGTAAACCGGATGGTCGCTTCGGTGTATCAGATGCATTAACTCGTGAACAGATGGCAACTACTTTAGTACGGGCATTTGACTTAAAAGATACTGGAGCAACATTAACATTCAAAGACTGGAACAAAATTAGTGAATCACATCGTGAAAATGTAAAAATCCTTGCTCAGCATGGTATTACTACAGGTCGTGAAGACGGTACGTATGATCCGAAAGCGACTGTAAATCGTGTGACATTTTCTGTGATGCTTCACCGGGCACTAGTTGCAACTAATAAAATTACTAAAAATGAATATACAGTACAAGCAGCGGATGTTTCAAAGACTTTTAAAATCAATCGTACAGAAATGAATTTTGTGCAAGTAACATCTGATACAAATCCTCTTTATCTTCGTTCAACAGCACCGATTGCATTTAAAGGAACAACGACTGAAACTTACGGTGTTGCGAAAGATACGATTTATAATTATGCAGTCGGCAATCAAGGCGCAACTGTAAAGGTGACAATCCGTGCACTGGAAAACGGTGATGACTTTGTATTTACTACTTTAACTAATAAAGGCAGCTCAAAATTAACAGTGGATTTATTCCATAAAGCGTCAAATGTAACGAATTATCGTTTATACCGTTATGATCGTTTCCCGATTTCGAAAAATGCAAATGATGTATTTGGCTATGATTCATCATCATACCCTACAGGTCTTATGCGGATTATGTCGAATGAAAAGCTGGCAACAGATCGAATGGTAGGACAAGCTTATCGCTCAAAACAGTTGACACAAAGCTATAAAGATACAGGCGGTACAAGCTATATGCGTGACCTGCAATCAGAATATGAGGCATATTCTTACGCGTTGTTAGGTGAAGAGCTATTTAGCTTCTATACGTTAACATCAAATGGAAATGATATTGTTGATACGTGGTATATGGATTCAAACGAACGATTATTTAAAACGGATGAAAATATGAATGGTTGGATGCTTGAAACAGCTCTAAACTATAAAAAGCGTAACAGCTGGTATACTGCAGAAGGTCCATTCAATAAAATGGCTACAACAACAGAGCCAATGCCAAAATCATATCAAGGTTTTGGACGTAATCTACTACTAGTGAAAGAGGATCGAGCCCTTGTATTATTTAAAGAACAAGGCGATCGTTATTTTGCGAACGTAGTGAAAAACTCATTTATCAGCTTAGATAAATTTAAAGGTGATGCACCTTATTGGAAGACAGAAGTAACAAGTACGTATTTAAAGAACTTGTACGATATAACAGCACCATTTATCGACACTCGTTTCAATGAGCAAATTGCGTTATTCTATTATAATTCTGGTGCAGAGTTTAATATCCCTAATTATAAAGAACCGTTACGCAATTACGCTGACCTTTTAGCATCTCGTAAAGCGGCAGGACATGTTATAAATATTAATAGCAATGCCTATTATATTTCGGATTACTTCCCGGTTAATCAGCAAGTAACAACACATGCTTCCATGAACCATTTACTTGGTGGAATGAATATTTTATTATTAGCTTATCAGGAATTCCAAGATACAAAATATTTAGAAGCCGCAACAGCAGTTAGCCGTGCATTACAGATCGAGAAAAATAAATGGATCCGTGCAAATGGTGATATTTGGTACCGTGTCAATGCGAAAGGCGAATTTGCAGGCGATGATTATCAACATTTAACGCTTGAAGACTTAATTAACTCATATAAATACTGGAAAGATGTGGATCCATCGCAATTACCATTATATGAAGAAATGATTATTTCAAAAGCAAATTATTTATCGGTTAATCAATATGGCTATACGATGAAAATCAAAAATGGTCTTGAGGAAATCGGAATGTCCGACTATCTACCAGCAGGCCAATTATATACAGACGCATTATAATGAAGGAACACCTATTCTTAATTGGATAGGTGTTTTTTGGTTTATAAATTAAAATCTGGAAGACGTTATTCGCTAAAAGTGGCGATTATACTTGAGGAAGTGGCGAATAAAAATTAAATTTGTCTATTAAATGGTAAATTGACGATTATATCATGCAGAGTGGCGATTAAGAAAGCCGGATTGACGAATATGTAAGTCAAGTTGACTATTAAGTGTGTACCTTTGGCGAATAAAGCAAACCAAATGTCGAATATAATATCATCTTATAATTTCTTACCAAAAGACCCTTTTCCTCACCCCCTCGTTCCATCAATATTAACTAAAAAAATGTGAAAATTTGCCGATAGTTATACTAGGATTATGAACGAGTATCGGAGAAATACCTGAAAAGGAAGGGATTACACGATGAAAAAAAATTTGAAAATGGGATTAATGGCAGGTCTACTAATCACACCGGCAATCGTCGCACAAGCTGGGGAAGTACAGGCAAGTGAAACTTCAACACCATTTAATGTTGTAGCTTCTATTACTGCAGAGGAATTATTAAATAGTTTTAAGGTAGCAAATGAAGGATTACCAAGTGACAATATTGAACAGATTGAACAGGGTATTAAAGTGGAGAGAACTAAATTTAATACGATGTCTGATGACGAAAGAACTATTTTAGGTGATTCTAATGTTAAATTAATTGATACTAAAATTAAGTATTTAGAAGGTTTTATAGAGGCTAGAAAAGATGCCGTATCTTTATCTAATTTAGTAGGCAAATTAACAACAAAAAACAAGAATTTAGTTTCAGATACAAATCAAGCTTTAGTAGAACTTCAAGATTTAAAGGATAAATTAAATAAATTATCAACAGATTTAAGTACGGCAGCCTCTGAAGCTGTTCTTACTTCTACTGATTTTCTTTCTACCCTTAAATATTACGATGGTAATGGAGAGGGCAAATTTATTGAACAATTTGTTACTCGAGAATTGATTGAAAAATTAGACGATAAAAAAGAAGATGTAGAAAAGATCGATTCCTTTATGAAGGATTCAATTACGCCAATAATTATTGCTTCACAGGCAAACATAATAATAAAGGATACGTATGTGAGCGCTGTTGAAATTGCACGAAAAGCATTTAGTGAAATCCCGGATACAGAGATATTTAAAGAAACCTTAAAAATTCAAATAGTTAAGGACACAGTAGGAATCGAGCAGTTTATTAAGGATGCAGAATTAGATATTACAAAAGCCAAATCTGTAGAAGATAAAATAGAGGCTATTAAAGTAAATCCTCCAACTGCGACAACATTTAACTCAAAAGTAACTGCGATTGTTACGGAATATGAGAAATTGTCTGCACTCCAAAAAGCGTTAGTTACCAACTATGAGGACATGGAGAGTTACAACAATGCTCTAAAAATAGTCACTGAAATTACACGTTTATCTAAACTTGCATCTAACTCAGATATACTACGCTTGGATTTACCAAACGTGGTGAAGGTTTATGAAGAGCTTTCGACTGTTGAAAAAGATTTTATTACGAATGCTGATAAAATAATAGAAATGCAAACGTCAATAGAAAAAGCAATAGCAGTAGAAGGTAAAATTACTGCTATAAAAGTAGAAAATGCAACAACGGCTGTCACTGATGCTAGAAAAGCTTACAACGATTTATCTCCAACCGAGCGGAAATATGTATTAAAAGAAGCATTGGAATTACTCACTTCATGGGAAAAATCTTCTTCAACTGCAGCAAACGTTATAAAATTAATTGAGGGTATTAAAACAGATATCCTCCTGAATCTGGATGACAAAAATTTAGCGGATACGAAGAAGTTATCGAGTGTAACAAGCTTTGTAACGAAAGTACGTTCTGCTGAGTCATCATATTCGAAAGTTATAGCAGAACACGGAAAACCTGAAACAAACGAACAAAAACTTATCACAAACCGAGCACGTCTCGAAGCGTTAATGCCAATTGCTAATATTGCTGATCAGGTAGCAAAATTAAAAGTAACAAGCGCAACATATGCGGATGATTTACTTACAGCACAAAATACATTGAACGATTGGGATACAATTAAAAGTGCAATTCCATTAGATGATGCAAAATATATCGAAAAGCTTCACGGTTTTTTGAAGACTCACTTACAAGCACTAAAAGATGAGCAAGCATTAGCTGTTAAATTGGATGCCGATATTCTAACGTTAAAAAATGCGACTTCTATTGATTTACAACAAATTTTTACAATACGTGAAACATATAATTCTCTATCATCAAACGGCAAACGCTTAGTAAAAAATATAAAAACATTAACTGAGTTAGAGCGAGCAAACAAGGTTGCCCTAGATACAATTAAAGCAATCGATGCAATTGATGTAAAAGCCAAAGACTTTGCTCGTAAAACAACTACAGTTGAAACGTCTTACAATAAATTAACAGCACCGATGAAAGCGATTGTCTACAACTATGCAAAACTAGAAGAGTTATTACCAATAGCAAAATTAATGCAAGAAATCGATGCAATCCGTCCAACAGCAAAAGATTTCAAAGAAAAATTATCAACTGCTAAAAATAAATTCGATGAATTATTGAAAGGATATACAGTACCTACAGATCCAACAACGAATTTAGATATCATTAAAACAAAGCTTCATACTGACTATGGTCAGAAACTAACAGAATTCCAAGCGGTAGTCACATCTGCTTCTACAATTGAGCAAAGAATTGATGCTTTACAAACGAAGTCTGGGGAAGGATTTATAACAGATTTAGCAGAAGTATCTACTTTGTATAAGGGGCTTGATTCGACAGCAAAACGCAATGTAAGTAATGCAAAGCTGCTAACAGACTTAGAGCGTGATTATAAAGCGTCCTTACGAGTGATTGAGCAAATCAATAAACTTCCTGTTCACACAGATCGCTCATACTCAAATAAGGTTTCGGCTGCTCAAAAAGCTTATGATCGTTTAACGGACAAGCAAAAGAGAGATGTATTTAACTATGATTCAAAGCTGAAAAATATTTTAAAAGCAGCAAACTTAATTGACCGTATTGAAAAATTACGTGTAGGCTCTAAAACATATGAAATAGATGTAGCCGCGATACGCGCAGAATATGCTTTATTGTCACCAACAGAGCAAGAGTTAGTACACAATATAACAAAACTTGCGACAGCTGAATTGGGTGTTTCAAATGCAAAAGAAGTAATGGCTTTAATCGATATCGCAATTCCAACAGCAGAAAACTATATTCAAAAGTTAATCGATGCGCGCAATGGTTATGACAGTTTATCAAAATCAGATCAAAAGCTCGTTATGAACTATAAAGATTTAACAACTCGCGAACGTGCAGTGAAGCCTGTTTTAAAATTGGATTCAGATATTTTAGCTTTAGACCCATCTAATGCGCGTACCTTTATATCAAAATATAATGCGGCTGGTAAAGCTTATGAAAAATTGTCGATATCTGAGCGTGCATTGTTATTAAATACAGAGCAGTTTTTAGGCGATTTCACTTCAATATTTAAAGTAATGAATGCGATTAACTCGATTAAACCGTCAAGCAAAACATTTGTTGAGGAAACACAAGCGGCAAGAGCTTTATTTAATGTATTGCCAGCGAACTTAGTGGCAAAAATATCAAATTTAGCGACATTGCAGGAGCATGAACTAAATGTAGAAGGTGGCGCTAAAGTAGATGCGATGATTCGAGCTTTGAATACAGTACCACCAAATGAATTTATTTCGAAAATAAAAGAAGCGCGCGAAGCCTTTAAATCGTTAAATTCTGCAAACAAAAAAGGTGTTACTCTAGAATCCGAACTAAAAGAGCAAGAGAAGTATATTAAGCCGATTGAAGCGGCAATTAAGGCAATTGATGGTTTAAGCAATCCAAGAAATGATTTAAGCCGTCAATTCAACACGGTTAATAATGCTTTAAAAAAATTGGATGACAAACAAAAGCAATACGTTACTAACATGGACCAGTA
The DNA here is from genome assembly GCF_037969735.1 of Solibacillus sp. FSL W8-0372. Lineage (NCBI taxonomy): Bacteria > Bacillati > Bacillota > Bacilli > Caryophanales > Caryophanaceae > Solibacillus > Solibacillus sp. FSL W8-0372. The sequence goes on from NZ_CP150204.1 coordinate 631,429, forward strand.
TTCAAATTTATCTAATGTCATTCACGTATACACATTAATTGCAGGCTTGAAGCCGAATGATAAGTACTTCCAAGGAAATATGGAAGCGGCAAAGCTGGCGTATGACCGATTATCGGAAGAAGAAAAACTAAAAGTTACAAATTACTATAAATTACAGCAGGCCGTACTTGATATGACTGAAGTACAAAAAGTGACGACAATTATTGCGTCATTAAATTCAACATCAAGTAACTTCGAAACAGATGTAACGGAAGCATTGGCTGCATATAAAGCTCTTCCTTCTGGATCGAAGCGTCAAGTATTAAACTATTCGGATCTGCAGCAAGCTGAAAGAGATTTAAAGGCAGCACAACGTGTCATAAAGCAAATAGATGATTTGGATTCAACGTTAAGAACATATGCTTCAAGAGCAAAATCAGCAAAAACAGCTTACGAACGCTTAACAGTAAATCAAAAAGCATTAGTGAAAAATTACAACAAACTACAGGCGGCTATTTTTGATTTAGGACTGTAAGAGAATTATCTTAATAGATGGAATTTTTTACTTGTAATCTTTTGAAAAATTGATAATATAAAAAAGTGTTACAATACCTTTTGCGTTATTCGTAAAAGGTATATTTTTTTGTTCTTTAAGGAAGAAAAGTAAGAAAGTAAAAGATAATGGCAGTGCGAATAATTGTGAAGCTTGCAAATTTATCATAGTATAATAGTAAGAAATGACAGATTAAGGGGGCTTTTTTGGGTTGAAACGATTTTTAGCAACGGGGTTTATTATTGCTTGTCTATTTCAAATGCAAACTCCAACGTCTTATGCACAAACGGCTCCAAAATTTACTGATGTAAAAAGTAGTTATTGGGCAGCACCGATAATTTATGAACTAGCAGGAAAAGGCTTTATGGAAGGATTTGCAGATGGCACCTTCAAGCCGAATAGTATGACCACTCGTGCAGAAGCGGCTAGTATAATAGCGCGAACTATGGGGATAGATTTGACAACTGATTTTGTCCCAAACTTTAGCGACGTACCAAGCAATCATTTATATTATAAGGAAATTACTAAATTGGCCGAATTAGGGATCATTCAAAATGAAAGCAAATTTAATCCTGAAGAACCGTTAAAGCGCGCACATATTTCAAAAATGATTGCCCTTGCCTATGCAGTTGAAGTTGATTCAAAAAATAAAACGAAATTCAAAGATTTACCTAAAGGCTATTGGGCAAAGGACTATATTGAATCATTGGAGGATGTAGAGATTGTAAAGGGGAAGACAGCTACCAAATTTGAGCCAAATGAATTTGTAACCCGTGCACATGTAGCTGCATTAACAAAGCGCGGTATGGAATTTAGACAAAAGGTCCAAAACTTAGAAATAGTTTATGACCTTTTACAGAAAGACTATATCGATACAGTTAATCACCATAAGCAATGGGAGAAGAAAATATTGGATTTAGTTAATAAGGAACGTAAAAATGAGGGATATTCAGCAGTCAATCAAGATTTGAAGTTGACACAACTTGCCATTATAAAAGCAAAGGACATGGTAAAACGTAACTACTTCGAACATTATTCAAAGTTTTACGGGAATCCATGGGATTTGGCAACATTGTTTGACTATGAATATACAAGCTATGGTGAAAATATAGCCCGTAATTTCAAAACACCTGAAACGACCGTTGCTGCATGGATGGCTTCACCGAAACATCGGGAAAATATTTTAAAAAGTACGTATACTCATATGGGAATCGGTATTGAAAAAGATAAAAATGGTAAATATTATGTAGTTCAGCATTTTTCTAGTAAATAATATGGTAAATTCTAGTGCTCTACATTACAGTAATATTACAATGAGAGTTTAATGATAAGTTAATTTCTATTTAAAACACGAAATCCTCGCTTAAACGCAGGGATTTCGTGTTTTTTGTTTTTATATCAAAAATACTATAACTGTTACACAAGTGAAAAATAACATCACAACAATATATGTTACCCTGTTATTAGGTTAAATAAACATGAACAAAAAAGTTTTCTGTTATGTTATACCTCGAATATAGTATCGAGGCCTATTTGAAGGGAGTTTCAAGTTAAGTGAAAAAGAAAATTTTATTACCGATCTTTGCAACTTTCATGATTTTTTCAGGTGTAGGGACGGGTTCAAATACAGTACAAGCATCATCAGCTTCAGAATTAACAGCAACAGCTTCTAAATATATCGGTGTACCATACGTTTATGGAGGAACAACAGCACGCGGGTTAGATTGTTCTGGTTTCACTAAATTAGTGTTCAGTCAATTAGGACATGATTTAAGTCGTACAGCAGCTGCTCAATATAAACAAGGGAAAGCCGTTTCAAAATCTGATTTACAACCAGGCGACTTAGTATTTTTCAATACAAGCGGCGGAGTATCACACGTGGGTATTTCATTAGGTGGTAACAAGTTTATCCATGCTGGTACAAGCACAGGCGTAACGGAAGCTAATATAACGTCTTCTTATTGGGCGAAAAGATATGTTGGCGCTAAACGAGTAGCGAGCTTTGGCGAAAGTGAAAAAGTTGTCGCAGCAGCATCTTCAATTGAAAAAGAGGAAGTAAAGAACTCAGCAATCGATTTCACTGTTTATGCCTCACGTGGTGAAGTAGCGATTCAATTAGCAGAAACTTTAGGTTTAGATACATCTGATACAAATTCACCATTTACGGATATTAAATCATCTTCAAAATATGCAGGTGCAGCAACAGCACTTTATAAACTAGGCATTTTCACAGGTGACGAAAACGGCAAATTCAATGCAGGTTCACCATTAACACGAGCTCAAATGGCAAAAGTATTAGTAAAAGCATTTGATCTAAAAATGGCATCAGACAATTTAAAGTTTACAGATGTCCCAGCATCACATTGGGCACATAACGACATTTCGATTTTAGCATCAAACGGCATCACAAATGGTAAAGGTGATGGCACTTTCGGTACGAACGATAATGTAATGTTAAAACATTTAACGGCTTTCATTAACCGTTTACAATAATTTAATAATAAGATTCAGTAACTTCTACATATATCAATAGATATACCTTGCAGGGAAGTACTACCTATGGGAAGCACAAACAGAAATTGTTTGTGCTTCCTTTTTATTGAGTGGGAAATAGAATGTTTGATGGGAAAAGTGGAAGCATGCGCAAGCAAAGTAGAACAGAACGCTGAGAAAGTAGAATTTTTTGTTGCTAATGTGGAACAGTTTGCGACAAAAGTAGAAGGCATGTACTTTATTAGAACTTCTCAGATAGAAAGTAGAGACTATTTTGACTAAAGTAGAAAATTTGATTAGGAAAGTATACCCATCCGCTCGAAATGTAGAACTTCTCTTTCCAATGTAGAAGTACTCACCTCTAATTAATTTCTATAAAATAGAAAAATATCAATTTACTAACTTTACTGCATATTAATTTTATGAATTATTTGGTAAAATGATAATTATCTAATAGAAGGGAGGATTTATACATTGTCTATGCGCAGTTTCATCATGACGGTGACAATCATCTTCATGTCAATGTTCCCATTAAATATGGCAAATGCCAGCACAAGCTTTGCCGATGTCCCTTCTACAAACGGGGCATACGGAGAGATTTCTTATTTAGTAAATGCAGGTGTCATCAAGGGGTACACTGAAAATGGGAAAACCCTGTACAAGCCAAATGCACATGTAACGCGTGGACAAGCGGCAAAAATGGTCGTTGTTGCAACGAAGAACAAACCACTAACTGTACAAAATTCTTCGTTTTCTGATGTGACAGTAGGAACGGAGCTTTCAGGATATGTAGAAAGTGCTGTAAAATTAGGATTTTTCTCAGAGCAATCAAAAGGGAAATTTGCACCGAATACACCTTTAACACGTGAAGAAATGAGTAAAGTTTTAGCGATTGCTTTTAAATTAAATACTAACGAAACAGGTAAGCTGGAAGTGCCATTTAAAGATATTAGTCCGACATACAGCTATTATCCATATGTAGCGGCTATTTATTTTAATGGAATTACAGTAGATGCAGAAAAGTATAATCCTAAAAATTCAGTAACACGTGCACAGTTTGCATCATTTATCGCACGTGCATCGTCAGAAAAGTATCGGTTACCTTTGCCAGTTCAAGGAGTTAGCGTACCTGATGCTTCGGCTGCGATTGCTTCTGCTAAAGCTAAAGTTGATAACCTGAATGTACGATTATCTGCTTCTTCTGCAAATGCCTCAAACGTTTTAACAAAAGTAAACACAGGCACACCATTTAAAGTTTTTGAAGTACAACAGGATGGTTGGCTGAAAGTTTCATACGAGGGGCGTTATGCCTATGTTTATAAAGATTATGTTGATTTCACTGATGAATCAGGACAGTTAATCAATAAAGTTCAAAAAAATGTTTACGCACTAAATGATATTCAAGTCTACCAAAAGCGTGATGTTAGTTCTGATATTGTTAGTTCCATAGCAGATAAAGAAGTAATTGCCGTTTATGGAACGGTTGGTAATTGGTATGTCACATTAGTCAATGGTTTACCAGGTTATGTCCGCATTTCACAAACACAGGATACTTTGCCGGTAGAAGAAGTTGTGGTACCACCTGTAGTAGAAGACAACCCGACAGTGGAACCTCCAACTACAGTAGTGGAAGAGGAACAAAATACGCCTGAACCACCTGCTGAAGGTGGAGCAGAAAATAGTCAGCCGGAAAAGCCACTGACACCTCCACAACAGCTATTAACGAATACAATTGGCAAAGCGACAGTTGATGCATTACATATTCGGGAGTCAGCGTTAGGTACATCTCGTTCGCTTGGTCAAATTAAACGAGGCACACTTGTGGAAGTACATTCATTATCAGGAAATTGGGCTGAAATAACGTATAACGGTATTAATGGTTATATTAATAAAACATATTTACAGCTACTCAATCAAACAGGTCCGGCTGTGAAGGATCGCATTATCGTGCTTGACCCTGGACATGGCGGAAAAGACCCTGGAGCAGTTAAAAAGAATGCACGTGAAAAGGAAATCGTTTTAAAAGTTGCCAACCTAGTTAAGCAAAAGCTTGAAAAAGACGGCGCAACGGTAAAAATGACTCGTATAGGTGATACGTTCCCGAGCTTAGAAGAGCGTGTTAAATATGCGAAAAATGAAAACGGTGAGATTTTCATCAGTCTACATGCAAATGCAGCTTCAAAAGAAACGGCAAAAGGGACAGAAACATTTTACAGTGTGACGTCTAATGCAAATGAAAAAGAAGATTTTGCATTAGCAACAGCCATTAATAATGAAATTGTCAAAAATGCTAAAATGTATAATCGCGGTGTGAAGCGTGCAGATTATGTAGTTATTAAAGGACAAGTTATGCCCGCTGTATTAGTAGAACTCGGTTTCTTAACAAATAGTGAAGATTACAATAAATTAGTATCTGATGAGTACATCGAAATTTTTGCTCAATCTATTTATAATGGCATTGTCGAATATTATACGAAATAGTTTTTAAAATCCAAGTTTCTTTCTTTAATAAGGGGAGGAGCTTGGATTTTTTATGTTGAAGTGGCGATTAAATTTGGTAAGTGGACATTATAAAATAAAAGTGGCGAATATTTCCCTGAAAATGTCTAATATGTATTTGAAAGTGGATATTAAGTGAAGGTAAATGGCGATTATCTTTTAATTTTTGTCTATTAAAGGTTGTGAAGTGGCGAATATCAGTTTATATACAAAAAAACCAGCACCCCGATTAAAACCGAAGTGCTGGATTTTTAAGTTAATTTTCTGGAATAAGCTGAACTAAATCGGAGCGTACCCAACCGTGTTTAGCAGGCGGGTTATTATCAGAAAGAATCTTGTACCATACATAGCCGTCTGTACCCTTCGCTTCTTCGACGATTGCAACTGGGTAACCAAACACGCCTGTTTCCCCTACATATTTTGCTTTATAAGTGAAGTGAACTGGTGAATTTGTTGATGGTTCTGTACGGACGTTTACTAAATGACCGTTTTCATATGACACAAATGCTAATTTAGCTTGTTTGTAATCCTTTTTGCCGAATCGGTTGTCCATACGGTACATATGACCGGCAATTTTACTGCCCCAGAAAGGATCAGATGCGTAGTGAACATTCATACCCGACGTTTTATTACCAGGTGCTGCTCCTTTTGCATAGCCGCCTGACTGTGGTGCATAATTTAAGTTCACATAGCGATTAATAAAGGCCATTACACTATCATCACGTGATGCATAAGTTTCACCTAATGTAGGATCAGTATCAAAAACTTTTATACCGAAAATGTTATTTTTCGTTAAGGCATTTTTACTTACCCCGTAATCACCTTCGTGCATTGATGCCGCTAAAATAAATAAAGCATTAACATTATATTGTGCTTCTACCTGTTTCAACAATTTACCCATACCGATTAAACGAGATTCAATCGGTGCTTTGGCGTATTGAGGAGAAGTTGGAATTGCCTGACGTTCCAGTAATAATGTCATAATCATATTATCTAACTCTTCAGCAGTATAGTTGGAAGGCTGACGAATAGATTGGAATTGGAAGTAAGGATAATGTGTCCCTATTTTTTTCGTTAAGAATACATCTGAATAGAAGTTTACACCATCTTGGCTGTAATATTGTGCGCCACGCTGCATAAACGCAGGTGCTTCACTAATAACATAATCCCAATTATATTTTTGTGAACTATGATTATACGTACGATGTGTTAAGTAACCGCCTTCAACAAAATAGAAATCTTGTCCTTTAATTAAGCTTGTCGGTGTTAATGCTACTTCATCGATTTTCACATAGCCTTTTGTATCAGCTAATTGAACGATTGCATATTGATCATTGCTTCCAAAATATTTAAATTGAGACCCTTTCGTAGCATATGATAATGACTTCGTAAATTTTTGGTCTGAATAAACCGTTACTGTAGTTGCAGTTGCAGAAGCAATACCTGCAGACATTTTAATAATTTTGTCGCCTTTTAATATAAGGTTTGAACCAGAACTATTTAATGCTGCTTCTGCTTGCTCATAGTTAAAGTAAACAGGAGGATTTTTATCAATGACACCCTTTGAAATTTTACCTACATAATAAACATTAGGATTTGGAGCAGGTGGTGTTACAACTGGACCTGAATTATTGTCATCCTCTTTTACAGCAAAATTTTGAATAGTGCTGTTCATTCGGAATAAAAAAGCAGCAGCATGACCGATTGTTGCATTTCCTTGTGGGTCAAAAAACACACCTTTGTTTGTATGTGATCCACGGATAATATTGTAATAAACATTTGTAGCGACAGCAGGCTTAAATTGGTCGCTGATTTTGTTATTGTCTTTAAACGTTAAAGGTTGTCCATCAAGCGGCACGTTAGAATAGCGCAGCGCTTTTTGTAAAAAGCCTGCCATATGCTGACGTGTAATCTTTTCATTTGGACGGAATGTGCCATCCGGATAACCACTTAAAATATTTGCCCCCGCAGCAGCCTGAATATCAAGTGTAAGTTCATTGCCAGCTTTTAAATCTTTAAAAGTATATGTAGAAGAAGCTGGTAACTGAAGTGCACGCGTTATATATGAAGCGAATTCGCCACGCGTAACAGCGCGGTTCGGGTTATAGTTACCTTTACTGTCAGGTCGTATAACACCTAGATTTGACCAATATGTTAATTCATTCACCATTTGATGGCCTTTTATATCATTTGCATGAGATGTTGACTGTGTTGTAAAAGACAAAGCTACGACAAAAGCGAGTGCTAGTCCAATTATTTTTTTAAACACATATTCACGCTCCTTTCCCTATTGGTTATTTTAACAATTTATGAGAGTGAATAATAGAAAAATAGTAATTCTTTATTCGTTTGTAATATAATTGTAAAAAAATGGTTTTACGGAAGTGTGATAGAGAAAACTGAAGTAGATTTAACAATATGAAGCTATATGCTAAACCTACTTGGTAAATGAAGGAGATTAAGCTTAACAATAAAAGGTGTGTAGAAGTAAATGGGAGATTTGGAGACAAAGTGTGGAGGATACGATTCAAATAACTGGTGACTTACATATGAAACAAGAAACTTTATATATTTAAAGCCTTGGAAATTTTTTTTACTTCTTTAGTTAAATAATTTAGCTGTTCTTGAATACCTTTTATATCCACGTTATTGTTCGTATTATTAATTGTCAGTTGCTGTGCTTCTTGTATAGCAAGTGCAGTCGCAAACGTAGAAATCCCTTCAGAAAGCGTAGCTAATAAACCTGCTATAACCTCAAGTGAAGCTGCCTGAAGGACTGGTGAGTTCTCCGGAATTGCTTCAGTATTTTTTTTGCGGTTATTATTTTGCAATGCTATGACCTCCAAACTAGTGTTATATACATCTTATGGAGATAATGAGCAAATATGAATATTGCTCAGAAATTTGGTAAATAACTTAGTTTAACAATAGCGCAAGCTCCTCGTGGTGGCGCCTTCACAAAAATACCGAATATATCAGCAAGCTTCTATTAAACTTTATTCTTTTAAAACGGCATTCCTATAATATTAATATGTGTTTTGTATGAACATTGTATTATAATTGTAACCATATTATACTTAAGTTCGTCTTAATCCACATGAGCAAAACTCATCTAAATAGGGAACTACATATAAGAAAGGGTTTGGGACATCTATGAAGGACATTTCTGTCAAAATGAATAAAAATGAGTGGCTCGAAATCTTGGGAGCAATGATTGTACTTTGTGCGGCAACACTGCTACCACCAGCTATAGCACAAATCAGTACTGCTATATTCTTTGTACTATTTGCATTTTTCAAGCCATTTCAAAGTTTAGTGATCTTAGTACCGTACGTAATTTTCCGTACACTTTTTATTGAACTAAACCCTGGACTTAAACTAATAGGAGATTTAATAACGATTGTAGTATTGTTACGAATGTTCCTGTTGAATACAAAGAAATTTAAAACATGGTTCCACTTTAAACCATTTGAATATTTCTTTTTTGCCTTTTTAATTTTTGGGGCGGTTATCGGTTATAAAAACGGTGTATCACTTGGAGCGATTGTGTTCCAATTACGTACATTCGGCGTAATGTATTTGTTGTATTATATTATTAGCCGAAGTGAATTGCCGAAAAATTTCCTTGTAAAACTTGCTTGGGTGACTGTATTTTCAGGTGCCATCATTTTTGTGCAAGGTATCGTCGAAAAATTATCGATGCGCCAATTATTAATGCCAGAAGTTTGGACTCAAAAGATCCTTTCATCTACTAACTTTGTGCGTATATATGGAATGCTTAACAATCCAAACTCATTGGCTTTAGTCATGTTCTTTGCAATCAGCGCGGTATTTTTCCTGCGTTGGGTATATAAAGATACTGAATTTAAATGGAGTCTACGTATCGCGCAAGTGGCATTCTTTGGTATGCTATTACTGACATTATCTCGTGGTACTTGGATCGCAGCGTTCGTATTCGTCCTTTTCTTTATGTTAATTGCACGCAATTGGCAGTTATTGAAGAAGATAGGCGTTACGTTGATCGTATCCATTGTATTAATTTATTTACCAGTCAACTGGGGCGTTACATTTTTACAGAACTTAGGTGTAGAAAACACAGTAGCACCAGATGAAATTTCAGGCGGAATCAGTAACCGCTTCACTGAAACGTTTTCAGATGACACACTGGAGTTAATGCAGGAAAGCGGTCGAATGTTCTATATTAAAAAGGGAATTGAAGTATTAAAAGATTACCCTATTACAGGTGCGGGCTTTGGTACATTCGGTGGCTCTGCAACGTTATCGTATGATTCACCAATATATGAAGAATACGGAATTCGTTCAGATATTTATGGCGGCAAGAACTTCTACTCTGATAACCAATACATCCAAGTTATTGCAGAAACTGGCGCGGTAGGTGTGCTTCTATTTGCAGGCTTCCTACTGGCAATGGTATGGATGTACTGGAAGGAACGTAAAACGGTGTTCGGTCAATATTTATTTGGGCTATGGTTTGCAACAGGTGTAGCAGGTTTCTTCTATAATATTTGGGAATTAAAAGTATATGTGCTCTTTTACTTTATTCTCTTTGGTATATTTGCAAGCATGCGCACGATGTACCCAATGCTCAAACTTTGCGATTATGAAAAACAAAAAGCAGAATAATATGAATGGAACTACCTCTTGTAAGGTAGTTCTTTTTTGATTTCTACTAATTTTTCTTAAAACATGTAATTTTATGTTGAAAAGTATGATTTTTTGTAAAATGTAACAAAAGATTAATAGTTTCTTTGGCAAAAATTTGTTAAGGTAAGATATAGGTAAAAAGAGAGGAAGGTGACTTGCTTCAAATTACACAGGAAGCACATATTATGAAAACAAAAAAATCCTTAATTTTAGCAATGTTAATGGTGTTTGCATTAATTTTCAGTACACCACAATTTGCTAGCGCAGCACAATCGACAAATGACTCGTATCCGCTATCGCCAGGGGTAAAATATTCAAACTATACACATAAAGGATCAAAAACGAATATAGTAAATCACTTAGAAGTAGATTTAGCTAATTCTTTTACTAAAATTGGTTTAGGTTTACCAAACCCTATTAATACTCTGATGACGACAACGCAACATGCGAATAATCGTTCAAAGGAAGGGAACAGAGTAGTTGGTGCTATCAATTCCAACTTCTATAATATGGGTGATGGCTATCCTTTATATTTGATTTCTCAATATAACACAATCGTAACACCAAGCGTTATATCTAGCTCAAGCTCCAATTATGTAAGTCAGCCGATTGCTTTCGGTATTACGAAGGATGGTAATGGTGAAATTGCATACTACAACAGCAAAATTAACGTTACATACAATGGTGAGACAAATGAAGTAAATGGTCTGAACGTTAAACGCGGAGATAATGAAGCGGTTATTTATACACCACAAAACCATAGTTCCATGACACCAAATGGTGGTAAAGGAATGGAATTTATTGTGGAAACAGGCAATACAATTGGTGCAACGAAGTTTGGTCAAACGTTAACTGGGAAAGTAACAGCAATTCGCGGCTATGATGATGAAGCGAAGGCAAAAATTCCCCGTAACGGTTTTGTACTTTCATTTAATGGCTCGAATTGGGGCGATAAATACAGAGGTATTAAGATTGGTGATGAAATTTCAGTAAATTTCTCAATCGATAACCGCTGGATGGATGCTCAGTTTATGATGGCGAGTGGTCCATTACTAGTACTAGACGGCAAGAAAAATGTAACAATGAATGAATCAAGTTCACGTGCAAGAGAAACTGCGCCACGTACAGCGATTGCAATTAGTAAAGACAAGAAGAAGGTACACTTAATTACAGTAGATGGACGTGTTAGTTCAAGTGCTGGGATGACATTAACGCAGTTTGCAGATTATTTAGTAAGTCTTGGATTTGATCGTGCCATCAATTTAGATGGTGGTGGCTCAACAACGATGGGTATACGTAAATATGGAAGTAATACAGTAGTATTAGCGAATACACCGTCTGGAGGCACACAACGTCGCGTTTCTGCAATCATTGAAGCGATTAGTACAGCACCAACAACAAATGCTCCAAAACATATCCAAGTAACTCGTGATAAAGTTGGCACATTATTAGTGGGAGCAACAGTAAAACTTACACCAAATTATGTGTTGGATGAGTATTACAATCCACTACCGATGAATGCAAGTGATTTTACGATTACGCCACAAAATAATACAGTTTCAGTAAATGGCTTAAGCTATACAGCAGTTTCTCCAGGATCTGAACGATTAACTGTATCGAATCAAGGTGCTGTTCAATCGATTAGCTTTAATGTAGTGGATGCACCAGCCGGACTTTCCATTTCAGGTATAACAGGACCGGTTGCACCAAATGCATCAATTCAGTTAAAAGCAAATGTTACTGGGGCAAATAATGAACCGTTAATTTATAATGATTCACAAATTCAATGGTCAATAGATGGAGATATTGGTTCAGTATTTAGTTCGGGCGTATTCAAATCAAATGGTAAAGAAGGTACTGCCCGTGTAACGGCAACATTAGGAACGAAATCCGTTTCTAAAGAAATCGTTGTAAAGGCAGCAGAAAAGGCATTGTTTAAAGATATTTCAGTAAACAATCGATATAAAACTGAAATATCATATTTAGTTGAAAATAAATTAATCAGTGGTTATCCGGATGGAACATTTAAACCGGAATTAGCTTTAAATCGTGGTCAGGCGGCTGTTCTGTTAACGCGTGCCTTAGGTTTATCAACAAAAGATGTTGCGAACCCTGGATTTAGCGATTTATCAACGAACAACACATATTATGGTGCAGTTGCTGCTATTGTCCAAGCAGGTATTATGAGTGGTACAGGTGATGGCAAGTTCGAGCCAGGTAAACCTTTGACTCGTGCACAAATGTCAAAAATTCTTGTTGAAGCATATGGCTTAACAGGTACAACTGCTGCCAAATTCAAAGATGTAAGCACAAAGCATTGGGCGTATGATTATATTCATACGTTAGCGGCAAATGAGATTACAACGGGTTATGAAGACAATACATTCAAACCGGGTGTAGAAGTATCACGTATGCACTTCAGTTTATTCTTATACCGCACAATCACACAGCAATAAATATTCGAGAGCCTTTGTAAAGCTGCAGCGAGGAATCGCAGCTTTTACAAAGGCTTTTTTTGGGGGAAACAGAGGAGAGTGGGGAGAGAGGGAGGAACAAGTGAAATGAAGTTAAAGCGAAGGAATATTGAATGGAGATTTATATTAATAAATAAGGTGGGCAAAATTAAGTTAATTTGAACAGGTTGTAAGTATTTGGGAATGTCGTTTGAAAAGTAGAATGTCCCTTGGCAAAAGTAGATCCTAGCACACCGGAAGTAGAACTTTTTCAGTAAAAAGTAGAAAGTATCAGCTAAAAAGTAGAGGCCGGCGAGAGTATTAGCAAATGCCGTTTAAAAAGTAGAACGCTCCGTGGCGAAAGTAGAACCATGTACACCGGAAGTAGAACCTTTTCAGTAAAAAGTAGAAAGTATCAGCTGAAAAGTAGAACCCAGCGAGAGTATTAGCAAATGCCGTTTAAAAAGTAGAACGCTCCGTGGCGAAAGTAGAACCATGTACACCGGAAGTAGAACCTTTTCAGTAAAAAGTAGAAAGTATCAGCTGAAAATTAGAACCCAGCGAGAGTATTAGCAAATGCCGTTTAAAAAGTAGAACGCTCCGTGGCGAAAGTAGAACCATGTACACCGGAAGTAGAACCTTTTCAGTAAAAAGTAGAAAGTATCAGCTGAAAAGTAGAACCCAGCGAGAGTATTAGCAAATGCCGTTTAAAAAGTAGAACGCTCCGTGACGAAAGTAGAACCATGTACACCGGAAGTAGAACCTTTTCAGTAAAAAATAGAAAGTATCAGCTGAAAAGTAGAGGCCGGCGAGAGTATTAGCAAATGCCGTTTAAAAAGTAGAACGTCCCTTGGCAAAAGTAGATCCTAGTACGCCGGAAGTAGAACCTCGCTGATAAAAAGTAGAAAGCATGAGCTGAAAAGTAGAACCCGATACGAAGAAAGCAAAATTCTAGGTAAAAACCCCTGCAAAAAAATAAATATCTTCATTACTACCTCATCAAATCCTACGCTCTAAAATATCATCAGGGATCAAGTAATAAACACCTCGTCCACTACCTAATTGCTTTAACTTCAATCTTTTAAGAAGTTTGGAAGCGACAGCTTTGCTTTCAATCCCTACAAAATCTCTTAATTCCCGATTTGTAATACGATCGTTAATTAAAATCCGGTATTGATGCAATGCCAGATATATTGCATCCTTATTCTTTTCGCCGCATTGTGAGCAAATCCACAACCCAAAGTGATAATACATGACATTTTGAAATTGGCATTTTACGCAAAGTACTCCTTTACGTAAACGATGACTCTCCACTTTCATCTTAGGGGGAAGCCGGCAAGATAAAGACTTTAATTTATTTTTTAAATGCTCTAAATCTACCGATGTTTCATGATGATTTGCATATAATTTTTCTAGAAACAGAGGCATTCCACTTAAATGAATGATGGGCGAGTTATTTAAGGATTGGTCTAATTTTGTTCGAATATTAGCATTAACAACAATATATAAAACGGGTAACTGAATCGACCATTTTGAAAGCTGATGAGAGAGAAAGAGCTGATGACGAAAAGCTTGGTCAAACGGATTCGGAAAATTTTCTAAGACACCCTCCTCAGTTAGTCGGGCAAATTCATGGAAAAGTGGTTTATAAAATAATGTACCTGATATTTGTTTTACCTCGATAATGAGGAGAAATCTAGTCGTTAAAACAATGGCATCAATTTCATGGGAAAAACCCTTCTCATTTACACATTCAAAATTATAAAGAATTGTTGCATCATCTTTAAAATGATAATCTGCTAATACACGATGTAATTTTTCTTCTCCTGATATGCCAGCTAGAATTCGATAATACTTCTCCTGTACTTTAATGAAATCTACATCATCTGCTAATAACCTAGAAACAAGAGCCTCCATATAATAGTAGTTTTCTGATTTATGCAATTTCTCACCCCTAACTGCAATTTATATCAAAATTAACTTTCCTGCAAATAGGGTTAAATAGACTATTTTCCAAGAAAAAACGACTGAAATCACCAGGTCGCAACCAATACTAAATACAAACCGTCATTTAAATGAAAAAACACATTTTTTCGTATTGAATAAAGTAATCTCACTTTCGGGAATATCGTTTCAAACGAACATTATGCTATACTTAAAATATAATTTATTAAGTGGAAGGGGGTTCCTAAGTTAGTTTTGCACCCCCTTTTTTCAAATGAAAATGAAATAAACCAGGCATACATAAATGCTTGATTCAAAGGATGATTGTATAGATGAAAATTGGAATTGTCGGAAATTACGGAAATGATAACAATGGGGATGAGGCGATTTTATTAAGTATCATTCGCCAACTGCAAAAGGTATTTCAAATAGATACACAAAATATAACGGTGTTTAGCAATAATCCGAAACAAACAGCAGAACGTTATAGTGTCCAAAGTGCTCCGTTATATTACAAAAATGGAAATGCGGTAAAAACGTTCGCTAAAACATATAAAGAGAATTCTAAAGTGGTAAAAAATCTCGATTTCGTCGTTATTGGCGGCGGTGGTATTTTAATGGATCTTTATAAACGTGAAGCCCCATTATACGGCTCATATGCGATGATGGCCCATAATAACAATGTACCTTATGTTGTATATGGCTGTGGAGCTGGTCCACTTAATACTGGTTTGGGGAAATGGTTTATACGCTACATGGCAAAGCATGCCCAAAATATTTCTGTGCGCGACCCGCAATCGCAAACACTTTTAAAATCCATCGGGGTAAAACGGGATGTGCCTGTAATTGGGGACCCGGCATTTAGTTTAGAAGTAGAACGTTCAAATTATAGTGAAAAACCAAAATCAGTAGGTGTGACAGCGGTACCTTATTATAATGCTTCGTACTGGCCAACAGGCGATGAGAAAAAATACGAAAACTATATTGATGGCATGGCGAAAAACCTAGACCGTTTAATTGAAGAGCAGCAAGTTGAAGTTACGTTTTTTGCAACGAAATATCCACAAGATGCTGACGTAACTAAAGATATTCAGGCTAAAATGAAGCATGCACAAAACACAAAAATCATTGATGAAAATTTACCGCCCCAACGCATTTTAGATCTTACAGCTACATTCGATGTATTAATCGGTACACGACTGCACTCACTGATTTTAGCAACAGATGCAAAAACGCCGATTATTGGTGTATCATACCATGTGAAAGTAAATGACTTTTTACAAATGGCAGGGCTAGGAAATTATTCTTTACCAATCGAAGAACTTCATAAATCAGACGATAAATTTGCAATGCTTTTTAACGATATGGCTTTAGATTGGAACGGTGCACAAAAATTAGCTACTCGTACAAATGCATCATTTAAAGAAAAATCAGCATTAGGAGAGCGGCTTTTAAAAGAAGGTGCTAAAAGATCATGAAAAAAGTTTTAGTCATTAGCAATATGTATCCATCAAAGGAGCATTTAGCTTACGGCATTTTTGTGAAAAATCAGGTTGAGCAACTTGAACAAGAAGGTATCGAAACATTACTAGCTGTTAATACGAATCCGGCAACAGGAAAGAAAAATGTATTGTTTAAATATGCGAAATGGGCGCGAAATGTTATGCGTACTTTCCGCGCTAATAAGCGAGAAATTTCGCTCACACATAGTCACTATGTCTTTCCGAGCGGACTGTTTAGCTATTATTTAAAAAAACGCTACAATATTCCTTATATCGTAACAGCTCATGGCGGAGATATTAATAAAATGGCCAAAAAGGGTGGGCAAATTCGCCAGTTTACTGAGAAAATTCTGCAATCGGCTGACCATGTCATTGCGGTTGGGGAAGAGCTTGCGGCAACAATTGAAAAGAGCTTCAATGTCCCTAACGATAAAATTACGGTTATGAGTATGGGTATTGACCGTAATGTTTTCAAAAAAACAGAAGATAAAAAACAGACTGCTGTACAGCTCGGATTGAATCCGGAAAAAACGAACTTTCTGTTTGTGGGCAATATTATTCGAGAAAAAGGTGTCGCAGAACTTATACAAGCCTTCAATAAAGTTACTGAAAGCGCACCTGGCCAATCAGCGCTTTACTGTGTAGGATCGACAAAGGATGCGAATTTTACAAGTAAAGTGAAGGAACTTGCACAAGGTAATGCCGACATTCATTTTATTGAGCCAATGCCACAGCATGAATTAGCCCGGTATTTCCAGGCAGCGGACGTTTTTGTCCTTCCTTCCTATATTGAGGGGCTTGGATTAGTAGCGTTAGAGGCGATGAGCAGTGGGACACCTGTAATTGCATCTGATGTCGGAGGCTTGCATTACATGTTGGCAGATGGTGCTGGCGTATTAGTCCCACCTAAAGATGAGATTCTGCTACAGCTCGCACTTGAAAATGCAGTAAAAGAAGGTATGCAAGTAAATGAATCACGAGTGAACGAACTGCTTGAACTTCATGATGCTAAAGAAATTATTACTCGTCTAAAAGAGCTCTACACAACACATGCCAAATAAAGTAACTGTAATTAAATAAAGGATTGTGATAAGCGTTGAAAGGAATTTTAAAAATAATAGGGGCAGTAGCTGTTATTAATATAATAGCTAGGTTAGTTGGCTTTGCCCGGGAGACATATATCGCAACCGCATTCGGAACAACGCTATATTCGGATAGTATTGTTAATGCTTATACGATCCCTAACTTTTTGTATTTAGTAATTGGCGGGGCGTTTACGACTGCATTTATATCGGTTTACCATAAAACTACGTCAAGTATTACGGAATATATTCGTCGTACATTTACAACGATACTCATTACCATTACGCTTGTTGTCATTTTGTTTTTGGTTTTGGCAGATCCGATATTAATGCAGTTTTTCCATGTGAAAGACGAAGCAGAATATGAAATACTGCGCTCTCTGTACTTTTGGATGATGCCATCAACGATTATGCTCGTGTTATCGACTTGGATGAGTGGTATTTTAAATGTACAGGGCCGCTACCATTTATCGGCATTTTCTGTACTTATATATAATGGCTCATTTTTAATCGTATCGGTTGTATTATCTATTATGATGGGACCAATTGGAATGGGTATCGGTGCATTGGTTGGTGCCGTTTGTATGTTCCTGTTCTTAGTATATGGTGTACGCAATGTGAAGGAAATGTCATTTAAGCCGAGCTTAAAAGGGGCAGAAGATCAAAAAATGCTATGGAAAGTAGCATTACCTATTTTACTTGGTGGTGCCACAGCCCAGGTTTATATACTAATCCAGAGTTTCTTTTCAGCAATGCTTGAAGAAGGGGTTCGGTCTGCAATGAACTATGCAACCAAAATGTCACAGTTCCCACAGGCAATCTTAATGACCGCTGTAACGACGGTAATTTTCCCGTTACTCAGTAGAAAAGAGGGAGAAGGGGATACAGAGTCTGTAAAAGCACTTTACGTTCGTGGAATGCGCTTACTATACATACTTGTTCTACCTGTTTCCGTGTTCTTCTACTTCCAGGCAGAGGGAATTATCCGGATAGTATTTGAATATAATAAATTCGGATCTGAATCTACAGCAATTACAGCACCATTACTGCAAGTATTCAGTACAACGATGTTCTTCCTGGCCGCGAATACGTATATTACACGTTTCTATTATGCAAAGGGTAACTCTGTACTACCGATGATCTTTAGTATTTTAACAGTATTCGGTGTGAATATCGCAGTTGTATTAGCTACGATTGATGCTTTAGGTGCAAATGCAGTAGCACTAGGTACATTAGTCAGTGCAATCGTGAACTTCCTGCTACTTATTATTGTTTTACATAGTAAGTACCAATTAAAGCTTGTAAACAAGAATATTGGTCAGTTCATAAAACTGGCAGCAATTGGATTAGTGTTTATTGCGGTTAACTGGGCGATTGCCGAATGGATTGTAATTGATCAAAAGTGGATGCATATTATACTCACATTTGTAATTGCTTCAATTAGTTATTTCATAATACTTTTTGTCTTCAAAATACAGGAGCTTCAGCAAATTGCAGAGAAAGTAAAAGCGAAAATTTCCAGGAAAAAATAAAGAAAGGCGTATCCGAATGAGGATGCGCTTTTTTGTCGGTAAAGGAATTTAATGGCGAAATAAGTCCTTTATAAAGCCAAACTTTTTACTTTGCAGGACAATTTACGGATTGCTAACAATTAAAATATTCAAAAGTAATGTTAATAGACTGCATAATATGCAATGATATCTTATATTTATGACAGATACCTTTATTTTAAGAAAAAATTAATATATAATTGTATTTGGAATAATTGGAATTAATTATATGATGTACTAATCATCTAAAATAGAGATAAGGGTGGAGAGGTATGGCAAGAGGACGTCGTGTAAATTCAAGCGGTGAAAAAAGCAAAAAGCTATTACTAGAAAAGGCAATTGAGTTATTTTCTACATACGGTTATCATCAAACGAAAATAAGTGACATAGTAAAAGCAGCAAATTTAACGCAGCCTACATTTTATTTATATTTCCAAAGTAAAGAAACATTATTTAATGATTTAAATGAACAGTTCCAAAATGAATTAGTTGAACTATTTTCCGACGCATCAAATGATGTAACTAATGAAAACTATGCAACAGACATTATTCAAAAAAATTTAAAAAAGATGTTTGACTATTTCATGAAAAATCCTAACTTAACGAAAATCGGATTTTATGATGCAGAGCAATCTACGGCTGTAAAGCAAATGCTTGTTTCGAAATTAGAAAATGTCATTAACAATAATTTAAATGAGTATTCAGTAGCGAAACAGGTTAATGCGACAGTTCTAGCAGAAAGTTTGATCGGGTCGATGGAACGTTTAACACTAACAAACTTATTAACGAATAAAACAAATCCAGAGCAATTAGCCCAAGATATTAGTATGATTTATTTTTCAAATGAGAAAAGCTTAGTTCATCAATAAATATAAGAGACGATTCGTAACTAAATTCGAATCGTCTCTTTTCTTTTATTTTGTTGTAACATGCAAGTAAATACCTGTTTTTAATTTATTGCCTTTTTCTCCTTTAACTTTTGGATGAATAATTAAGGTATACTCTTTTCCGGCTGTTAACTCATTTTTGGGTGTGACTAGAAGCTGTCGCCCTGATACTTTATAGGATGTTTCAACAATGTTCCCGCCAAGTTCAACTAAGTCTATTGATGTCGTATCAATTGATTTAGCAAGATTATCAGAAAAGTTGATTTTAAATGTTTTATTTAATGGTACGTTTTTTAAGGATGTTATTTCTTTATAATTGTTTAAGTTAGATGCAATTGTATCGTAATGAGCTTTGAAGAGTGGATTACTCACAGTTTGTATATTCGGTTTTACTCCAACCTCGTTAATTTTCGTACCATTTGGACCGTAGAAATGGCCAACCGTTAATTTTAGGAAGCTGCCATCTTCAAGTTCATAAAACCCCTGCATTGAGCCTTTTCCATACGTTGTTTGCCCATATAATATTGCGGACTTTTGATCCAAAAGTGCGGCTGCTGTCATTTCCGATGAGCTGGCACTAAATTTATTTATGAGTAACTTCGTATCAGGTGGGAATGTACTGGACTGTTTAATAGAACGGACATTGGAAGTTCCGGTAGCTTCGGTAATTTTGTAAGCATAGATAGCATTGGGGAACATTCCAATGAGCTGCTCTGCTGCGGTCACATAACCCCCACCATTATTTTGTAAATCAAATATAAACGTTTTGGCTCCTTTATTTTTCAAATCACGAATCGCTTTTGTTACTAAGCTGGCAGTATCATTTGAAAATGAGTTTAAGGAAATATAGCCGGTGTTTCCATATAAAATCTTCGTCTCTACATTTGGCATTGAAAAAGCTTTACGTGTTAAATTCTTTTTTAAAGTGGTACCATCTTCACGTAATAACGTTAAAGAGACTGTAGTTTTTTCCGCTCCTTTAATACGGGAAGAGGCTTGATCGATTGTAAGGGGGGGAGTAGACACGCCATCGACTTCAGTAATAATGTCACCTACTTTTAAGCCAGCACTTTTTGCACTGCCTCCCTCAATAACCTCGGTAATTAAAATACCTTTTTCTACTTTTTCAATGACTACGCCTATTCCGACTGAAGTAAGCTCAACGCCATTAATGAATTCTTCAAATTCCTCTATGGTAAAGTAGGTTGAATATGGGTCGAGCATATTCATTAGTTGCTCGATACTTGTTGCGCGGTTGATATCACCATTGATTGTGCCGACATAGTTTTCCTTCACGATTTGCTTTGCTTCCTCCAGAGGAGCAGAAAGCACAGTAAATGGAATTGTTAAGCACAAAATGAAAAATAGCAGTGCTGACAAATGCTTTTTTATCATGAGTCCACCTCATTAATTTATTTTTGTGGAATAATGGGAATAGAATAACTTCCATATTATTGTTATTTCTATTATACGCCATAGTTAAAGAGGGTACATTAAAAGTTTCCTCTTTTAACGTACCCTCTTTATCATCACACTTATTTTCGTTTTACTAAGTACATAATGTAGCCGATAACCCCGCCGACCAATGCTGGGACAACCCATGCGATACCTTGCTCGTATAATGGGAATATTGATAGGAAATTATCATAGGCTTCAATTTCAAAACCAGCTTGTTTTATGCCATCATAAATCGCAACAATTCCTGTAAATATTAATGCCATGCCATAAACGCTTGGTGCATGGTTAAATAAGTTACCGAATAGTGCGAATAACATAAGCACAATGGCAAACGGATAAATCGCTACTAATACTGGTAATGATAAGTTAATTAAATCTTCTAGGCCAAAGTTTGAAACACCGAAACTGAATAGCGCAAAAATAACTAAATACACTTGATAAGAAACTTTAGGGAAAATTTTATGGAAGAAAGTCGCATTTGCCGATAACAAACCAACTGATGTTGTTAAACACGCTAAAATGATGACTGCCGATAAAATAATATTACCTGCTTGACCGTAAAGTTGTTGTGCAGCTAATGAGATAATAGTTCCGCCATCTTTATGGAAGCCAATAGCTGAAGTACTCGTCACTCCGATATATCCTAATGATACATATACAAAGGCTAACCCAAGTGCAGCGACAATGCCTGCAAAGACAGTGATTTTAATTTGTTGTGCTTTTTCAGTTACTCCTCGAGCTACTAAAGATTGAATGATTACAATACCAAATACTAATGAGGCAAGTACATCCATCGTTAAATAGCCTTGTATGAATGATTCACCGAAAGCATTATTTATATATGCGCCTTGTGACTCACCAATCTCACCCATTGGAGTAATAATCGCTTTAATCGCAAGGAAACAAATAACGATTAAAAGAGCCGGTGTTAAAATTTTCCCTACACGATCGACTATTTTTGTCGGATTGTATGCTAAGTAGAATGTTAATCCGAAAAATAAGATAGTTGTAATAAATAATGGGACCCAGCTTTCCTGCATTGTATCAGATAAAAACGGTGCAACCCCGATTGAATATGATACGGCACCTGTTCGCGGAATCGCAAAGAATGGTCCAATAGATAAATAAATAATAGAAGTAAAGATGATTCCGAAATATGGATTAATACGACCTGCTAATACTTCCAAATCACCGCCATTTTTTGCAACGGCAATTATACCTAAAAGAGGTAGCCCTACTCCTGTTATTAAAAATCCAATCATAGATATTAGTATATTTTCCCCTGCCATTTGACCTAATTGGGGCGGGAATATGATATTACCTGCACCTAGGAAAAGCGCAAATAACATAAAACCTACCGCGATATTATCACGAATAAAACTTGTCTTGTTACTCATGTTGACTGAACTCCTTTTAATTTGAAAATACAAAACTTTCTAAAAATTTAAATCTTTTCACAGAAATTAATTCTATCATAAAAATAGTAAAAAACAAGTATAACGAGCAAGGTAAATTTACCCTGTACCATAATTTACGCAATTTGGACAAAATTCAATTAACACTTAATAGGTAATGAAGTATAATAATATTCATAATTTGTTAATATTTTTATTGTTGTTCTATCTATTGGCATGTTGTTTCCTCTATTGTAAATTAAGTAAAATAGATTTGATTAGGAGTTTCATAGTAGAAGGAGGAGTTTTCCAAATGAATATTAAATGGAAGGTAATGCTAACGGGAATAGTATTTTCGACAGCCTTACTAGTAACGCCAACTGTAGAAGCCGCACCTTCTTATTCGGTAAAAAAGGGGGATACATTAACAAAAATTGCGAAAGCCCACAACACGACAATACATCAGCTGAAGCAATGGAATAAACTAACTGAAGATCGGATTTACATAGCACAAAAACTAGTAGTAGCTCCTATTAAGAATACTGTTACTACAACCGGAATAAGTAAAGTTAAAGCAATTTCTGTTGTAGAAGAAAAGGTGAAAGTGCCAGAAAGCGCTCATTTTCATACAGTAGCTAAAGGTGATAATTTAACAAATATTGCTAAAAAGTATAACGTATCGATTGTAAGTTTAAAGCAATGGAATAACTTGAATTCTGATGCCATCAAAGTCGGACAAAAGCTTGCAATTGGCACACAAGCTAAAAAGGATCAAGCTGTTGAAGCACCGACTGCCGCGAACGTCGAAGCCGAAATTAACTTTAAACAAACCGCAGATGAAGTGATTGAGAAGCAATTAAGCAGGGAACTTGCCTTACCTGGTACTGTTTCGCATCAGACGGAAGCTTTATATACTCATGCCATTGCTATTGCAAATGGAACAATAGGTACCCCTTATAAATATGGCGGGACAACTATTGAAGGTTTTGACTGCAGTGGCTTCGTAAACTTTGTATTCAATTCAGTAGGTATTCAAATGGATCGTAAAAGTAGTCTTATGTATTTCGAGCAGGATACAACGAAGGTAGCGCAACCGGTGCCAGGAGATTTAGTGTTTTTCAAAAACACCTTTATTCCGACTATTTCTCATATGGGGATTTATTTGGGGAATGATGAATTTATACATGCTGGTTCTAAAGGAATCACGATTTCAAATGTTAATGAAAAATACTGGTCAGAACGCTTTGTTGCTTATAAACGACTAAATAATTTAAAATAATTTAGAAAAAGAACTAATAAATACACGTAGTATGTCGTTTACTAGTTCTTTTTCTATTACATAACCGAACCTTAATGTTACATTTATTACAACATAGAGGTCGCTTTAAGGTAATTATTACAAAGGAATAGCTTCTTTTTTCCAGTAATATAGTTCTAAACCTCTATTATAAATAGGTTTTTATTATGAGTTTAAAGAATGACAAAATAGGGTATATGTAACCTTATTGTTACAGAACTGTAATGTTATATTCTGTAATATCATGTTAATCTGATATCAGTTAAGTTTTCAGAAAATTAATTGATGTTGGGGGAACACGATGGATTACTTTAAATTAATACGCAATTCGGTACTAACTTTGGCAGCAGCCTTCGTCATTTTCTTCACACCATTGAATGAAAACGAAGCTTCTGCGGAATCAGCTTACTCCGTTGAAGAGCTGAAAGAAATCTCTTCTAAGTATATAGGGGTACGTTATTCATATGGCGGTACATCAGCAAAAGGTTTTGATTGCTCAGGCTATGTACGTCACGTATTTAAAGAACTGGGTATTACTTCCCTAGAACGTACATCTTCAGATATGTACAATCAAGGAACTTCAGTAAAGAAAAGTGAATTGGAGCCGGGGGATTTAGTATTTTTCAATACATCTGGTAAACGTGTCTCTCATGTAGGGATTTATATTGGATCAGGTAAATTTATCCATGCATCGACAAGCAAGGGTGTTATTAAAACAAGTATTAACGACAAATATTACTGGGGTAATAAATATGTAGGCGCAAAACGCGTGGCTAACTTCTCTACAGCAGAAGCAATTGCAGCAGCTACAGAAGATGATTCAGATGTTGATAACACGCCAGAAGCAGAATAATACATAGCTTATACACACTACTACATACTGCATATATAGATCTCTCACTCTTTTACTAGAGTGGGGGATTTTTTAATTTGAGTTTTAGGTTCTCTTATAGGAGTAGACGATGTTCGATGTTCTACATTTCAGGGCGAAGTTTCAACATTCGGCAAAAAAGTTTCTACTATTCAAATAAAGGAAGACAATAAAAGTGGTCGTTCTACTTTTGAAGTGAAGTGTTCTACATAAGGAGGAAGAGTTTCTACATTTCAGGGAGGAGTTTCAACATTCGGCAAAAAAGTTTCTACTTTTCAAATGAAGGAGGACAATAAAAGTGGTCGTTCTACTTTTGAAGTGAAGTGTTCTACATAAGGAGGCAGAGCTTCTCCATTTCAGGGCGGAGTTTCAACATTCGGCAAAAAAGTTTCTACTTATCAAAAGAATGCGGCTAATAACAAGCGATCTCATAAAATTTTCTGCGACATATATATTGTCTATTAAATCCTCACACACAAAAGAAAACACAGCATTCGGAAGAGAATATAAATTCCGAATGCTGTGTATGATAATTAATTTCTATTGTGGTACACGGGCTGTCCAGCGGGAAAGATCAATTCCTTTAACAGTAACTAATTCTTTCGGGAAAATAAATGTCCAAGGCTTTGTCGTATTCGGCTGTACAGATAAGACAGGTTCTAATTTGAATGAGCCTTTTGCTACAACAACATTACGGGCATCCATAATTTCAAGTGGTAATTGTTCCAGATTAATCGCTTTATCATGACCATTACGGATAAAGATAGATGCATGTAAGCTACCGTCATTGTTCATCTTAGCTTGTAATCCTGTAAAGTTAACTTCTGTTTTTCCTAATTTCGGTAAAGTTTTTACGATTTCTGCAAGCTTTTCTTGCTGATCCTTTGGTAATTGTTTTTTCCATGTATCATCCAAGTCTAATTGATGACCACGCAATGATAATAAGTTGAATGAAATCTTCCAGCCTTCTTCTGGTACTTCGTCTGCTGAAATGGAAGAAGCAGGGAAATTGAAAATCCATGGACGTGCACTTTCTGCCGGAATTACGCCTAGCTCTTTGAAGTCAAAATAGTGTGAAGCTAGACGGTTGTCATCTTTATCTAAAATTAATAATTCAATATCGCCTAATTCAATTGCTTCGGATAATGAAGAACGGAAAAATGCTTTTACATTCCATGAACCGTTAGACATAGAAGGCTCAATATTAATTGCCGATAATGATAATTGATTTGGTTTTAATGGTGCTAAATCATTTGCTAAGAAATTAAATACATATTTTTGTTCTTGCGGTACATCCCATTCAGGATGGAAAGATAATTTTGTAATGACATCACGATTTTCATCTTTTTTAGAAGCTTTACCAGATGTTTCTACGACTGATGATGAATCAACAGCACTATCTTTACCTACTTTGTCACCTTTTTTAAATAAATCGAATAAACCCATTCTGTTATTCCTCCACATTCATCGTAATATTTTTCATAAATGCAACAAGTTCTTCCACAATTGTACGACGAAGCTCCTGATAGTTTTTACCAAATAGTTCTAGCCCTTCGCGTTGGTAAATTCTCATTGGGTCTTCTTGTTGGTAATGACGTAAGCCAATACCTTCTTTTAAATGCGCCATTTGCTCTAAATGTTTCACCCACATATGATCGATATAGCTTAGCATTACCTTTGGAATAACTGACATAATTTGTTCGTTTTCCTCAAAGCTTTCGATTACAGCCTTTAACTGTTTTACAGGAGGATCCATTGCATCAAGTAAATTTTTCACTTTTGTTTCATCGCGATTTACTATGACAGGTTCAATAAATAGAGAGTTTACTGTTTTCTCCATTTTATCGAAATCCCATTCAATAACATCCTTATCTTCTGGGGCATTTTCACGAACTGCAAAGTCCACTGTTTCATACATCATTCGAATTAGTAAAGGAATTATATCTTCATTCTTTAATACTTTATCGCGTAAATCATAGACAATTCGACGCTGATCATTAATCACATCATCAAGCTTTAAGTTGTATTCACGCATAGAGAAATGTGCACCTTCAACGATACGTTGTGTACGTTCGATCAACTCTGTTACTTCTTTATTCTGCACGACACCAATGTCGTTAGTAGTCATTTTTTTGCGGAATTTTTCTACATCATCTTTTGCGAAACGCTTGAACATATCGTCTTCAAGGGATAGGATAAATTGACTTTCACCTAAGTCTCCTTGACGACCGGAACGTCCGCGTAACTGGTTGTCAACACGACGGCTTTCGTGCTTTTCTGTTCCGATAACAAACAGACCGCCAAGCTCTTCAACGCCATCTCCCAATACGATATCCGTACCACGACCGGCCATGTTAGTGGCAACTGTAATACGGCTTTTTTGGCCTGCCTCTGAGATTAATTCAACCTCTTGCTCGACTGTTTTCGCATTTAATAATTGGAAATCCAACCCGTATTTCTTTAAGTAACTTGCGACTTTTTCGGATTGTAAAATAGAGGTAGTTCCGATTAATACCGGTTGACCTTTTTCATGGCGGCGTAATGCTTCCTGGGCCACGTATTCGTATTTTTGCTCAATCTTTTCAAATACGAGATCGGGTTGGTCAACACGGCGGCGCGGACGATTCGTTGGAATTTGAATAACGCGCATACCGTAAACTTCCAATATCTCTTTTTCTTGCGTTTTCGCAGTACCAGTCATCCCTGATAATTTCGGGTACATACGGAAGTAGTTTTGAATTGTAACTTGTGCCTGTGCTTTGTTTTCTTCAGTGATCGTTACGCCTTCTTTTGCTTCGATTGCTTGGTGTAAGCCATCTGAAAGTGAACGACCTTCCATGATACGACCTGTGAACATATCTACTAGCTCAATTTTGTCGTCACGTACGATGTAATCGACATCAAGCTCAAACATAACGTGCGCACGAACTGCCTGAATAACGTAATGGTATAAAGTTTGATGATCTAAATCATACAAATTGTCGATACCGAATGCAGCTTCAACTTTTTCAATACCTTGATCTGTTAAAGAAGTTGCTTTCGTCTCATCGTCAAAATCATAATCTTCTTCAGGCTTGAAACGTTTGGCAAGCATAGCAGCAATACGGTGCAATTCTTCATTGGCTCCCATTTTACCCGCAATAATCAACGGTGTTTTCGCTTCGTCGATTAAAACAGAGTCCACCTCATCAATAATAGCGAAGTGGTATGGACGCTGAACTTTGTCGCCAATAGTGTGAGCCATGTTATCACGTAAGTAATCGAAACCAAATTCCGTTCCGACACCATATGTAATATCCGCGTTATACGCTTCTTTTTTAGCTGTCGGTTCCATCATCGGTACGTTCAGACCAACTGTTAAACCAAGGAAACGGTGGATTTGTCCGATTAATTCGAAGTCACGTTTTGCTAAGTAATCATTTACTGTAATAACGTGAACCCCTTTGCCTTCTAATGCACGTACGTAGGAAGGAAGGGAAGCAACTAATGTTTTACCTTCGCCTGTTGGCATTTCGGCAATATTACCTTCTGTTAATACAAGACCACCAATCAACTGAACATCGAAATGGCGCATGTTTAATACACGTTTGGAAGCTTCACGGACAACAGCAAATGCATCAGGGATAATGTCATTAAGCTGCTCACCGTTTTCTAAACGTTCTTTAAATGTAAATGTCATATTTCGAAGCTCGTCGTCTGACATTGGACTATATATGGCTTCGAGTTTATTAATTTGCTCTACAGTTTTGTAGTATTTTTTTAGCTCTCGAGCACTAGTTTGCTCTTTACTGCGTTTGAAAATTGAGAACATTATTTTACTCTCCTTTAAAATTGGCTACTTTAATATAGTAGACACTCAATTATTTTATCAAATTTTGCTGAAAAAGACTACCGAACTAAAGGGGATTGATAGGAATAAGAGAAATAATATGGAAATTTATACGATAAAGAGTAATGTCTTTTTTAATAATGATCTATTTTTATACAAATTATTTGTTATATAAAAGACTCATCACCATACATAGAGTTGCTTTTCTAATAAACAAAATAAGGGAAGACATTACTGTTATTTGAATGATGTAGCTCTTTTTTAGGTCAATAACGAAATTCCTTCCTCTATTTATCTTATTAATGTAACCATATAAAACATAGTTATGAAATTAATGGTAAATAAACGAAAATATAGTGGTAGGAAATATATCTATATTTTATGAAGTAATCATGCTATACTAATCATGAAAAATAATGTAGAGTTTTATGAAATTTAAACGCTACGATTAATCGTATTGTTTTGACCCTACAAAAATTAAGGAGGAGAGACATGATTTACGTGTCTTTAATCGTAGCTTTTATTGCTGCAATTATACTAACTCCGCTTGTGAAGCGATTGGCTTTTCGCCTTGGAGCTGTAGATGCCCCAAACTATCGTAAAGTGCATGCTCGCATTATGCCGAGACTGGGTGGCTTAGCAATTTTTGGTGCGTTTATGATTGGAATTTTACTTTTAAAATTTGTTACGGACTTTCAAAGTAATTACTTATATGCGATCTTAATTGCTGCGACAATTATTGTGATTACAGGTATTGTGGATGATATGCGAGAGATTTCCGCAAAGGCTAAATTGCTTGGTCAAATTATTGCAGCTTGTATCGTTGTATTTGTTGGTGGCATTCAAATTGAAAATATTAACTTACCATTTGGTGGAGAACTAGAATTTGGTTGGTTAGGTATTCCATTTACTATTATTTGGATTGTCGGCATTACGAATGCAATTAATTTAATCGATGGATTAGATGGACTTGCTGCAGGTGTATCGACAATTGCCTTAATTACATTGGCGGTTATGGCGATGATTATGGGGAATGGTATCGTTATTGCAATGGCAGCCATTTTAGCTGCAGCGACAATCGGTTTTCTGTTTTTCAATTTTCATCCTGCTAAAATTTTCATGGGAGATACCGGGGCACTGTTTTTAGGATTTATGATTTCTGTACTAGCTCTTTTAGGCTTTAAAAATGTAGCAGTTATTTCATTCGTTATTCCTGTGATTATGCTAGGTGTTCCAATTTCTGATACATTCTTTGCCATTGTACGTCGTTTACGTAATGGTAAAAAGTGGTCAGACCCGGACAAATCACATTTACATCACCGTTTATTGGATGTAGGTTTCTCTCATTCTCAAACAGTAATGATTATTTATGCGATGGCAGCTATGTTTGGTCTCGCAGCCGTAATTTTCTCAATGGCAAAAGTATGGGGCGCGATTTTACTGATTGCTGTTATTTTAGTGGCAATTGAAATATTTGTAGAAATTATCGGTCTTGCCGGCAAAAACTATAAACCGTTGCTCAACCTGGTACGAATATTCAATAAATGAAAAGATCGAAACAAGTAAATGGCTGATTGCTGTTTACTTGTTTTTTATTTGGGGAATAGTTCATTTTGTGGCATTGGTATAAAAAAACCAATCTCCGAATGAACGGAGATTGGCTGATTATTGTGTATCTGTATTTGATTTTGTTGTATATGCAGAATTCGTTTCGGAGCTGGTACCTGATATATTAGTAGATTCAGGGTTTACTCCTAGATGACTTTGCAAAATATGGCTTACTTCGGTCAGTGCCTCTTCATCTAATTTGTAGTAGTATACACCGGTTGACATATCGTCATATCCTTCTAGCGTTAGTGTATCAATACGAGGCATACCGTTTGTTAAGTAGCTGAAGAAAGATTTCATTTCAGTGAATGTCATGTCTGTTTTCATATTGTTGCCAACTGCTGAAATGATATCATCGTATTTTGTTATTGATGTAAATGACGAAGCTTTAGTAGCGATTGCTTTAATGATTTCCTGCTGGCGTTTTCCGCGTTCGATATCATTATCCTGCTTACGTGTTCGGGCTAGTGCAAGTGCTTCTCGACCATCTAAAGACTGTAAACCTGGTTGTAAGTTTACCGTATTCCGGTCAAATTCATCTTTTTCGAGCATTGCATATGGTACTTCTGCTTCAATACCACCCAATGCATCAACAATGTCGATAAAGGCGTTAAAGTTCATACGTACATAATAGTCAATTGGAATATCGAATAATTCTTCCACTGTTTCAATAGAAGCAAGTGTACCACCACGAGCATGGGCATGGTTAATTTTATCCTTGCCTCCAATATGCGGAATGTATACGTAGGAATCACGTGGAATACTAACTAACTTAACTGTTTTAGTTTTATTGTTTAGAGTGGCAAGCAAAAGTGCATCTGTACGAGAGCTATCAGCGCCTTGACCACGCTTTTCACTATCATCGACACCCAGGATTAAAATAGAAACATTGTCTTGTGCCGGCTCGACTTTTACTTCGCGATTTTCTGAAATTTTCCGGTCTTCTATCACTTCATATGCGTTATCTGCAGCATGTTCAGCCTGTTTTGTTAAATAAACAGCGTAGGCGCTTGCACATATTGCAAGTGATAAGGTAAGGAGCATCGTAACTTTGAAAAACATTTTGATTTTCGACGAGCCCTTCTTTTTATTTTGCCTTGTTTTCATAAATATTCTCCTCTAGGTTAGGGATAGGTTACTATATTAGAACGAGTATTATAAGTGTTTTCAATCTAATCTAATATACTACAATCTACTTTTGTCGTAAAGTAACGATATATACTTTAGTAGCAGAAGCATCGTTACTCCTTAGAAAACTCAATAAACAGTGCGTCCTCATTTGTTATTGTTGCCTGCCCGTTCGTCAATTCCGTTATCCAATCGGTGAAAATCTGTTCTTCCTCTTTTAGAACGTGCACACAAACTTCAACATTTTCTGCATAGAGTATGTCTTGTAACATATAGTGCGAACTACGAATCTCATTTTCTATTTTCCCCAAAAATCCATAATCAATCCCAATTTTCATCAAATAATGCAATTTACGCTCGACAACCTGGGCAGCGGCTATCCCTTCAGTCGTAGCTTTACCATAGGCGCGGATTAAGCCGCCTCCACCAAGTTTTATGCCACCGAAATAGCGGGTTACGACAACAACCGTATCTTTTAAACCTTGTTTTTTTAAAACTTCTAACATAGGAACGCCTGCAGTGCCACTTGGTTCCCCATCATCATTCGCTTTTTGAATTTGATCGTGCTCACCCACCAGATAGCAAGAGCAGTTATGAGTAGCTCCGGCATGCATTTTTTTAATTTTTTCTATAAAAAGCAGAGCTTCCTCTTCTGTCTCTGCACGATTGACATATGTCAAAAAACGTGATTTTGATATGATTATTTCCGATTCTCCGTAATCTTTTACGGTTAAATAGTTATTTATCATTATATATTCTCCTTATTTTACCATGAGTGTCTTTAATTTGTGGTCATAATTTAACTTAAAAAATATTTGAATAATGCTATAATATGTATGTACTATAATAGTAGTAAATATAATAAAAAGATAGAGCAGTTCGCATTCTTGGGAAGTAAGGTGGGGAAAAAGTGCTTGAAAATAATCAAATAGATGTTGCCTCGCTGGATGTAATATTTAATCGAATGTTAGAAACTATTACAAATTCCAAAGATGATATATTTATAATAAGTGAACAAAGTCGAAGAAGCTTCGAAGATATGCAACAAGAATTAGAGATTGTTCGTCAAGAAATAAAGATTATCATCGATGAGAGTGATAACTTAGAAAGAAAATTGCAATTATCTAGACAACGGTTAGTTGTTGTGAGCAGAAATTTTAATGAACATTCCGAACAACAAATTCGTGAGGCTTATGAAAATACAAGCAAGCTCCAATTAGAAGTTACCATTTGCCGTGAACGTGAAAAACAACTTAGAGATAAGCGAGACGATTTAGAAAGACGATTGCGTACACTTTATGATACGATTGAAAGAGCGGACCATATTGTCAATCAAGTAAATGTTGTTATAAATTTTTTAACAACCGATCTAAAAAACGTAGGGGCAGCGCTGGAACAAGCAAAAATAAAGCAAGACTTTGGTATACGGATAATTGCTGCTCAAGAAGAAGAACGAAAGCGTCTGTCTCGGGAAATTCATGATGGGCCAGCACAAATGATGGCAAATGTACTCATGCGCTCGAATCTGATTGACCGTACATACCGAGAAAAGGGCGTAGAGGCTGCATTAAACGAAATAAATGATTTAAAAGTCAGTGTTCGTAATGCATTATCTGAAGTACGACGCATTATTTATGATTTACGTCCAATGGCACTTGATGATTTAGGGATTGGCCCGACACTAAAAAAGTACTTATCTACACTGATGGAATACAATCCGACTACGGAAATTCAATTCATCTCGTACAATAGTGAGCGCAGAATTCCTTCTAATTATGAGGTGGCGATTTTCCGTTTAGTGCAGGAAAGTGTAAATAATGCAATAAAACACGGAAAATCTACTCAGATTATTGTTAAAATTGAGTGGTTGGAAGCCGAAATAAATGTTGTCGTGAAAGATAACGGATCCGGGTTTGATACGGAAAATGTTCGACAGGGAGCATTTGGTATTATAGGAATGAAAGAAAGAATTGATTTATTAAAAGGCTCTATAAAAATTAGTAGTAATATTGGTAAAGGTTCTACCATTTTAATGAAAATTCCATTACCATCAAAAAATGAAGAGATATATTAAATAGTGTCCAGGGGGTTTTTTTATGACGAAAATTATTATTGTTGATGATCATCAACTATTCCGTGAAGGGGTAAAACGAATTTTAGATTTTGAAGATACATTTGAGGTTGTTGCTGAAGGTGATGATGGAGCAGATGTAGTAAATCTATATGAAAGAAATCAGCCTGATGTAGTATTAATGGATATTAATATGCCTGGCAAAAATGGTGTAGAAGCGACAGCTGACTTAATCGCAGAATACCCGGATGCAAAAGTAATGGTGTTATCAATTCACGATGACGAATCATATGTAACACATGCTTTAAAATCAGGTGCTTTAGGCTATATGCTAAAAGAGATGGATGCCGATGAAATCGTGGAAGCGATTAAAGTCGTTTCAAATGGTGGTTCATACTTGCATCCTAAAGTAACGAAAAACTTGGTAGCGGAATTCCGCCGCTTATCTGAGCACGAAAATAAAGGGAATTTCCACCAAACAGAAATTCGCCGTCCATTCCACTTATTAACAAAGCGTGAATGTGAAGTGCTTCAATTACTTACAGATGGTCAATCAAACCGTACAATTGGTGAGACGCTTTTCATCTCGGAAAAAACGGTTAAAAACCATGTATCAAGCATTTTACAAAAAATGAATGTAAATGACCGTACACAAGCCGTTGTAACAGCAATTAAAAACGGCTGGGTAGAGGTTCGATAAAATTATGTAATGATAAAACAGAGAGCCAATTTGGTAGCTCTGTTTTTTTATTTGCAATAATATTTGGTACGTTGCGTTAATAAAGCTCATAGTTTTGCTAATTTTCCCAGCTATATTTACTTCGATTATCACCAATATAAGAAACATCTGTGAACAACTTTCGTCTATATGTGTTATAGATGCTTAAGAGAATGTTCGGGACATCGAATTTTAGATAGTAGTATGCTAAAATATTTTGCGGGAGGTTTGTGAAAATATGAAAAAGTGGTTAATAGCTGTCCTGTCGATATTTGTACTTGCAGCTTGTGGGGACGAAAAAGACGCATCACCGGAAAAATTGCAAAAAACGATCGATGAAGGTACGGTTGGTTTTGAAATTTTAGGTGATTCAATTCAGGAAGCTACCGGAGTTCCTGAGGAAGAAAAAAAGAATATTATATCTGCTTTTGATGAATATATAAAAGCCTTTAATGAAAAGGATTTAGAACGTTATAAAAATATTATTTCAAAAAATGCTAAAGGCTTCAATTATGAGGAAGATATCCAAGCCGTATCCGCAGTATTTAATCAATATGATGTAAAGCGTACAGCAGAAGATATAACAATTGTAAACTACAGTGAAGAAGAGGCACAGGTGTTTTCCAATTTAAAGACTGAAACAAAAGAGATAAAAACAGGTGCTGAGCTTTCCGGGGTTGGTCGTCAAGTAACTGTATTTATGAAAGAAGACGGCTGGAAAGTATCAAGCATTTATTATATTGGCAGTGAATAATAAATTTTATATATACATGAAGAAACATCTTGCGAAAATGATCGCCGAGATGTTTTTTTCATATAACAAAAATGCGATGAAACAGGGAAGTTCTCTTCAGAAAAGGCATTTTTTCGTTCACAATTACATAGAGTTCATGTAAACTAGTGAACATAGGAGAGTGGGAGAGCAATGAAAACAGCAATTGTGACAGATAGTACAGCCTATTTAACACTTGAAGAACGAAAAACGTACAATATTCATATGATTCCATTGAGTGTTAATATTGAAGGAACGTTTTATGATGAAGAAATTGATATTACAGCTTCTGAGTTTTATGACCGAGTGCGTGGTGCTAAAGAATTCCCTAAAACAACACAGCCATCAGTCGGAAAATTCGTTGAGCTTTTTGAAACAATAGGAAAAGAATATGATGAGATAGTAACTATCCATTTATCAAGCGGCATTAGCGGAACTTTCCAAGGCGCTGTACAAGCAAGCGGTATGGTGGAAGGAACGAAAATTTACGCATTTGATTCGGAAGTTGCGGCATATTTGCAAGGAATGTACGTGAAGGAAGCTGCTAAACTAGCTTTGGAAGGTGCATCAGGGGAACAGATCATTGCTCACTTAAATGAATTGAAACATACGATGGATGAATACATTATCGTCGACGATTTACAGCATCTGCAACGCGGCGGTCGACTATCGGCAGCAGCGGCATTAATTGGTGGCTTACTGCAAGTAAAACCAATATTAACATTTGAGAACAAAGTAATTGTCCCATTCGAAAAAATTCGTACACGCAAAAAAGCAATACGCCGTGTAGAAGAGCAATTAGCATCAGCAGTAGAAAAGCATGGTGCACTTCAAGCAGTAGTTATTCATGCCAACTGTGAAGATGAAGCTCGCGAATGGATGGGCACACTAGCGGATGCTTATCCAACAGTCGATTTCACGCTTAGCTATTTCGGTCCGGTAATCGGCACACACTTAGGTGAAGGTGCTATTGCAATCGGTTGGATGAAAAAGTAATGAAACTATGCACAAACAGTCACTACTAATTTATTGGTAGAGTGGCTGTTTTTTTATTTGGAGGAGAATTTGAGGCGGCAAGTAGAACCTGGGCTTAGAAAAGTAACCTAGGCATTAGATATTAGAAAACTTTATTTAGAAAGTAGAAACTGAGCGAAGAGAAGTAGAAGCTGTTGAGCAGAAAGTAGAACGTGAACAGGGAAAAGTAGAAACTGCAGGGTGAAAAGTAACCCGTGCATTTGATATTAGAAAACTTCATTAAGAAAGTGGAACCTGATCTCAAAGAAGTAGAAGCTGTTGAGCAGAAAGTAGAACGTAAACAGAGGAAAGTAGAACCTGCGGGTGAAAAGTAACCTGGGCACTAGATATTAGAAAATAGCATTTAGAAAGTAGAACCTGAGTCTAGAAAAGTAGAAGCTTTTGAGCCGAAAGTAGAACGTGAACAAGGAAAAGTAGAAACTGCGGAGCGAAGAGTAACCCCGACATTTGAAATTAGAAACTTCATTCAGAAAGTAGAACCTGAGTCTAGAGAAGTAGAAGCTTTTGAGCCGAAAGTGGAACATGAACAAGGAAAATGAGAAACTACTGCACGAAAAGTAACCTGGGTACTAGATATTAGAAAACTTCATTTAGGAAGTAGAACCCGAGCTTAGAGAAGTAGCAACTTCTGAGCTGAAAGTAGAACGTAAGCAGGGGAAGGTAGAAACTAGATCTTGAAAAGTAGCCCTAGCATTTGATATTAGAAAATATCCTTCAGAAAGTGGAACCTGAACTAAGAAAAGGGGAAGCTTTTGAGCAGATAGTAGAACTCGAATAGAGAAAAGTAGAAACAGCAACACGAAAAGAAACCCGGTCAATAGATATTTGAAAATTTCATACAAAATAATCCGTAAAGGAGCGAAAACTATGTCCACAACACCTACACCAATTATTAAAAAGCATTACCGATTATTCCGTCCCAATGCAAACTCCAATTCCACCGCCGCATCCAACTCACAAAAACCTACCCTCTACTATGGGTTCATCCCGGAACCTGCGATCGAGAATTTCTTCACTGGTCGAATTTGGTCGCGTCGCAACACCCCATTTCCACAAGCTAAAATCGAATCTTATATTAAACGGGGATATTTTGAAATCACTCCTGCTGTTACTACAAAGCCCAAACTAAAATGCAGGCGTTGTATAAATGAACAACGGCAAAAATTTATTTCCTTTCACTGTGCTAAATGCGAGAAAACGTGTCATTATTGCCGGCATTGCATTACAATGGGGCGCATGTGTAGCTGTGATGAACTGATAATTTGGAAAAATGAGCAGCCCCGCTCTCGAATTCAGAAATCCCATGTTGAATTTACTTGGACGGGAAAACTCACGGCTCATCAGCAAAAAGCCTCAAACGAACTCACGACAAGCATACAGCATAACCGCAACCATCTTATTTTCGCAGTATGCGGCGCTGGCAAAACAGAAATCCTTTTCGCTCCCATTTACGCATCACTTAAAGCAGGAAAAAGAGTTTGTGTAGCAACACCGAGAACGGATGTAGTGCTAGAGCTTTATCCACGCTTCCAGCAAGTCTTTCAAAATATTACGATTCATGCACTATATGGCGGGGCACAAAATGACACACAATTTGCGCAGTTAATACTTGCAACGACACATCAGCTTTACCGATTTGAAAATGCATTTGACGTGATGATTGTGGACGAAGCCGATGCATTTCCTTACACATATGATGAAGCATTGCAGCGTGCAGTAATGAAAGCGAAAAAAGCTGACGCACCAATCGCCTTTGTGACCGCCACCCCTTCAACAAAACTACTCATTCAGCAAAGAAATGAAAAATGGGGTTACTCCTTTATCGCACGAAGATTTCATGGACATTTACTACCTGTCCCACGGTATCAGGCACTTTGGAATTATGAAAAAGCATTTCACAAACAACAAATCCCTCAAAAACTCAAAGGATGGGTAGAACAACGGCTTCAAAATCATCAGCCATTCCTAATTTTTTTCTCGACGATTGAATTAATGGAACAAGCGACACCCCTATTTCAGGAAATCGACCCTACAATTGAAAGTGTCCATTCAGAAGACCATGACCGAAAAGAAAAAGTATTACAATTGCGCAATGAAGAAAGGAAAGGTTTATTGACGACAACGATATTAGAGCGCGGAATTACGATAAAAAATGTACAAGTAGCAGTCGTTGGATCGGAAAATCCAGTTTTCACCTCCAGTGCACTGATTCAAATTAGCGGGAGAGTCGGACGGAATGTGAAGTATCCATCAGGTGATATTGTATTTTTCCATCATGGCATTACGATGGAAATGGATCAGGCGCGCAAGAAAATACTGGAGATGAATCATTATGAATAAACCCATTCAGCATTGCTTACTTTGTGAACGTGAACTAAACCAAAGTTTTGGATGGGGAGAGCTTCTCAGAAATACATTAACCCAGACAATTTGCCCCCGTTGTGAACAACGCTTTCATCGAATCGAACAGCAACAGGAAGAAGGAGTTGTGTCTTTATACCATTATAATGAAGCGATGAAAGATTACTTGCACCGGTATAAATTTCTGCATGATATTGTTCTTGCTCATGCATTCAACCGAATTCTCCATGAACAACTCAAAAATGAGAAACGGATTATTATCCCGATTCCAATGCATCCGGAAAATTTAAAAATAAGAACATTTTCCCACATTGATGAATTACTCAAAGCAGCCAATATTCCCTTTGCTCACCATTTAAAGAAGCTTTCAAATGAGCAGCAAGCGTTAAAAACAAGAGAGCAGAGATTGCAGACACCACAGCTCTTTGAAGTTGTGAATGCAAAGGCAATAAAAGATCAAACTTTACTCTTAATGGACGATATTTATACGACAGGTACAACTTTAAACCATGCGAAAAGGGCGTTACTGCAAGCTGGCGCAAAAACGGTGGAAGGCTTGACACTGATCCATGGCTAACAATGACTACCTTTAAAAGAGTTTGGAAAGTTGTCATTAAAAATGACAGAGCAATATGTATAATGAATAAAGAGAGTGTTGAAAGAAATAGGAGGAGAACTATGGCGGAATTAAGGAATTGCCCTATGTGTGATTCGTTTTTCAATTATACAGGCTTAAGAGAGGTATGCCATAACTGTGCGCAAAAGGAAGAGGATATGTACCAAATCGTCTATCGCTTTTTACGTAAGCGTGAAAACCGAGCAGCGAATGTAGACCGGATTATAGAAGCGACTGGGGTCGAACGTGAAATGTTATATAAATGGGTGAGAAAAGGTCGTTTACACCCAGCCGTATTCCCAAGTCTAGGCTATCCATGTGATAATTGTGGTCATTTAACAAACAAAGGTAAACTATGTGAAAAGTGTCAAGGTGAAATGAAATCAGAATTACGCACATTTGAAGCAGCCCAAGAGTTTCGCAATGATATTAAACGCCGTGACCGCACCACATATCTTTCAGACAAAAAATAATGTCTTAAAACGAAGTCGTTTCAATAGGACTTCGTTTTTATTTTTCATAAAATAAGCTTATAACTTTAATACATTCGTAGTGTTTTTTCGAATAAAGCATAAACAATTCAATGAAGTAGTCGAAATAAAGAACAGACAATGCTTTTAATGAAAGGGAGGTCTATAAAATGAAAATTAATCCTATTAATGTTCAGGCGATCAATACTTATAATAAGCAGGCTCGTCCGGTGAAAAACGCAGAGACTCCAAAAACTTTTGCAGATCATATTGAAATATCATCAAAAGCAAAAGAAATGCAGGCATCTTCAACATATGCCAATGAACGTGCAGAGCGTGTGAAACAAATTAAAGAAGATATTGATTCAGGAAATTACAAAGTAGACGCGAAAAAAGTTGCAGAGGATATGCTCAAATTTTACCGCGGTTAATCAAAAAAATAGAAATAAGGAGCGCTTAAATACATGTCAATTGCCAATATCGTCGCCACGTTGGAAAAGCTAGAGAAAATGCATAAAAGTCTACTTGAGCTAGCGCTTGCGAAAACGGAGTACATTAAGCAAGGTGATATGGAAAAGCTTGATCAGCTCATAAAAAATGAACAGGCACATGTAGCGGCAATTAATACACTTGAGCAACAGCGTCAGTCGATGGTAACGGATTACCTCCGAGCAAAAGGAATTGCTCTCACTGACACACCGTCTGTTGCCGATGTAATCAATGCTGCTGAAAACAGTGAAGTAAAAGAAGCATTAGTAAGTGTACGCGAGCGTTTAGTTACCTTACTTAATCAGCTGAAAATGCAAAATGACTTAAATCAAAAAATGGTGCTTAATTCGCTACAATTTATTAACGTCACATTAGATGCGATGCGCCCACAGCGTACAGAACAGTTCAACTATTCCGGAGCTGAAATACGTGGGAATTCAGAAATTACAAAACGATCGTTCAATGAATTTAAAGCCTAATCGCATGTAAGCTTCCGCATGCAGCGGGAGCGATACATGCGTTTTTTGATAAAAAACCGACATAGACAAAGGCAATGTTCGTTTTTATAACACACCACTGTTTTTCTAATAAATACTAAAAAACATACTTAAAAGGGAGGTCCTACAATGCGTTCAACATTTATGGGACTTGAGGCAAGTAAGCGTGGCCTATACACACAGCAATCAGCACTTTATACAACAGGACATAATATTTCAAATGCCAATACAATAGGCTATTCTCGTCAACGAGTTAATATGGAGACAACACCAGGATTTCCAGGTACTGGCTTAAATACCGGGAAAACAGCTGGGCATATCGGAACAGGGGTGCAGGCAAGCTCTGTTCAGCGGATTCGGGATGAATTCGTGGACCGACAATACCGTCAAGAAACGAATAAATTGGGTTATTGGCAATCGACAACAAAGTCAATTTCGCAGATGGAAGATATTATGGCCGAGCCTTCAGAGTTTGGGATTAACAAAGCGTTTACGGAATTTTGGAAGTCGATGGAGGATGTTATTGACGACCCTAAAGATACAGCAGCTCGTAAAGTAATGATTTCAAAAGGACAATCATTAGCTGATTCGTTCAACTATATGGATACCCAGCTGAAGCAAATTCAAGGGAATATTGGGAATGAGATTAATGTTGTAACGGATCAAGTAAATAGCTTACTGAAGCAAATTGCAGATATTAATAAGCAAATTCAAACAGTAGAGCCAAATGGATATATGCCAAATGATCTTTACGATACGCGTGATGTTTTAGTCGATCAATTAAACGATATTATTCCTGTTTCTATATCTTTGGAAAAATCAGGCGGTAATGCACTAGCAATCGCTGAAGGAAGTATGACAATAACGTATAAAGATGCGAGTGGTAATTCAATTGATTTAGTGCGAGGGAGAGAGTTTGGGAGTTTGTCATCGGTAGGACCAGATCTAGATGCTACAGGCAATCCGATTCTTGATGGTGCAGGTAATATCGTTTATAAGGAAATCGATGGTGACGTGGACAATTCACAAACAGCAGGCTATTCACCGTTTTCTCATATTGTGATGACAAGTGTACCTATTAAATCTATAAATCCAGCGTATAATCCAAATGCTAAAGATCCGAATCATGCGGATTATGATCAAAACTATAGTGTTCCGGAATTTCTTTACCCACGTAATGAAAAGAACGTGAGTCATAATGCTCTTGAACCAAGTAAAGGCAGATTAGCTGCATTAATCGATGCTTATGGTTATGAAGATGCAGCTAAAAATGTGCAAGGGACTTACCCTGAAATGATGAAAAAAATTGATGGATTGGCAAAAGAAATCATTGATCAATTTAATTCAGTCCACTCAGGTGGGGTAGATCTTACAGGACTACAAGGAGTTAACTTTTTTGGTGGAACAACTGCAAGAGACATGCAGGTGGCAATTACTGATCCAAAACAAGTTGCCGCAGCAGGTGGGTTAGAACCAATAATTGATCAAACTACCAATACCCAAGCTGTGGATCCTGTAACAGGATTACTAATGTTTAAAATAGAAGAAGGTAACAATAAAAACATACTCGGCCTTTCCGCATTGCAATCAGCTGTTTTAGGTAATTTACAAGGTGGCACATTCCAATCTTATTACAAATCACTAATAGGAGAACTTGGTGTAAAAGGAAAGCAAGCAGTAACAAATGAATACAATTCAACAACGTTACATCTACAAATCGAAAACAATCGTGCATCTCATAACTCGGTGTCGCTGGATGAAGAAATGACAAATATGATTACATTCCAGCAAGCATACAATGCGAATGCACGTATGATTACTGTGATCGACGAAACATTGGACAAGATTATAAACGGCATGGGCCGCGTAGGTTTATAATATAAAACATGCTAGGAAGAAGGGAATAATACGATGCGCGTAACACAATCGATGCTCTCTAGTAATATGCTTCGTAACTTAAATAATAGCTATAATAAAATGGCGAAGTATCAAGAACAATTAAATTCGGGTAGTATTATTAATCGCCCGTCTGATGATCCAGTAGTTGCGGTAAAAGGAATGGGATACCGTGTTGATTTAGATAAAAATCAGCAATATCAACGAAATTTGAACCAAGCTAATACCTGGTTGGATGGTACTGATGAAGCTCTCGACCAAGTAGGAACATCACTAATCCGTGTGAAAGAGCTAATCATTCAAGCGGCAAATGATACAAATACACCTGAGGATCGTCAAAAAATTAATGAGGAAATTAGTCAAATCAGACAGCATCTTCAAGATTTGGGGAATACAAAGGTTGGAGAAAACTATATCTTCTCGGGAACCCATACAAACGATCCCCTATTTGTAAATGATGCAATTAATCCAAAGTTTACTCCAGTTCCTGATAGAATAGCTGTCCCTAACGCACCTTTAGTAGCAACAGAAAAATCAATTGATATTAATGTTTTTGACGGAATCAAGATGCAAATCAATACTGAAGGTGTTGGACTGTTTAAAGAAATAAACACATTTATGACAGGACTGGAAAACCTTTTAAAAGATAATACGACAACAGGTACAGATATTGGAAACGCACTAGGGGTTGACTTAATAGCGGGAGGAAATCCAGCTATTCCGGGCCTAGACTCACTAAATGAAAAAGTATTAGTGAAGCGAGCAGAAGTTGGTGCAAAGCAAAATCGTGTTGAATTAATGGAAAGTCGACTTCAGATGCAGGAAGTCAATGTAACAAAGCAAATGTCATTAAATGAAGATACAGATTATGCAAAAACAATTACAGAAATGGTAACGGCTGAATCTATCCACCAAGCGTCTTTATCTGTTGGAGCTAAGATAATACAACAGACCCTAGTAGATTTTATTCGTTAAATAAAATTAACAAGGTTTTGGACGAAAGTGAAGCGACA
Organism: Solibacillus sp. FSL W8-0372; assembly: GCF_037969735.1. Classification (NCBI taxonomy): domain Bacteria; kingdom Bacillati; phylum Bacillota; class Bacilli; order Caryophanales; family Caryophanaceae; genus Solibacillus; species Solibacillus sp. FSL W8-0372. The sequence goes on from NZ_CP150204.1 coordinate 674,559, forward strand.
AACGCATACTGTTTTAAATTTATAATACTTTCAAAGCGTTTGGACATGCTCCAAGCGCTTTTGTTAACAGAAGGGAGACCTTATAATGCGATTTCCACAAATTCAAATTTCGACAACTGATATACAAATGGATTACAGAATAACAAAGCCATTTCAACAAATTAGACAGCGACCAGCAGATTTGAAAATTTCACAACCTGCTGCAACAGTCCAAATTAATACAACAAACGCCAAGCTAGATATTAATATGGATCAAATGTGGCGAGATTTAGGGTCGAAACCAGTTGGTGAATTTATTAAAGAATATGCACAAATGGGAAGGCAAGAAATGTTGAAGGGAATGTCCAGACGAATGGGTGAAGGTCGTCAAATCATGATGAGTGCTGGAAAGGATCAAGGCCGTGCTATAATCCAAAACATCTCCAAGCAAAATCATGGCCCAGAACGTCCAGGTCCTTACAATATTAAATTTATTCCGTCGATTGGCTCAGTGAAAGTAAATATTACACCGGGAACAACAGACGTAAATATCGAACGCAATGCACCGAAAATTGACGTAAAGGTGAACAAGCCACAAATGGACTTCACTTATGGAAAAGTAAGTGGCAAAATGATGGTTAGACCAGATGTGCAAATTGACGTTATCGGCTAAAAGGAGCGGAATCAATGAACATTCAAACAAAATTTTTAGGTGAAGTAGAAATAAACCAATCTGAAATTATTACCTTTGAAAACGGTTTACCAGGTTTTCAACAATATACGAAATACATCCTTTTAGGGCTAGATGCTGATTTACCTATTGCCTTATTACAATCGACTGAAGACGAGCAAATTGGCTTTGTTGTAGGGTATCCATTCGCCTTCAAATCCGATTATGCCTTTGATTTAAGTGAAGAAGATAAAGAGCAGTTACAGTTAGAAAAAGAATGTGAAGTAGCTACATATACAGTCATTACATTAAAAGAAAACTTCTCGGAATCTACTATAAATTTACTTGCACCAATTATCATTAATACGAAACAAAAGCTGGGCAAACAAATTGTCCTACAGGATAGCGAAAAGTACCCATTGCGTTATGAAATCGCTATAGCTAAAGGAAGTGGAAAATAAATGTTAGTCTTAACACGAAAAAAAGGCGAAACAATTATGATTGGCGACCAAATTGAAGTGAAAGTTATTTCCGTTGATGGGGACCAAGTAAAGTTGGGGATTGTTGCTCCAAAGTCTGTTAAGGTACATCGTTCGGAAGTGTTTGAAGCGATTCAGCAGCAGAATAAAGAGGCGTTGGCTACTTCGGTGAATGTGTTGAAGCAGTTTAGATTGAAGAATTAAATGTAGAAGTCTTATTATGAAATAAATATATTTTTCTGTTATAAGGATTTTTTAGGACCTTTTCAATTATAATTTTTGTCCAAATGGTCACTTCTTAGAAAAATAAAAAATAATTTATTTAAAAACTATTAAACATTTCAAACTAGTTACGATATATATTATGTAAGGCAGAGGTACTAGCCAATGCTAAGCTTTCCCACAAGGATGTGGGTCATATAAAAACAATTCAAGGAGGAATTCCAAATGAGAATTCAACATAACATTTCAGCTTTAAACACACACCGTAACCTTGGTTTCAACAACGCTCAAGCGTCTAAAAACCTAGAGAAATTATCTTCTGGTTACAAAATCAACCGTGCTGGCGATGACGCTGCTGGTTTAGCAATCTCTGAAAAAATGCGCGGACAAATCCGTGGTTTGGACATGGCTCAAAAGAACGCTCAAGATGGTATTTCTTTAATCCAAACTGCTGAGGGTGCATTAAACGAGACTCACGCGATCTTACAACGTATGCGTGAATTAGCTGTGCAAGCTGCAACTGATACAAACGAAGATAAAGACCGTGCAAAATTACAAGCAGAGGTTGATCAATTAGTAGAAGAAATTGATCGAATTGCAGGAAATACTGAGTTCAACAACATGAAAGTATTAGACGGTTCTTATTCTAGTAAAAAAATTCACATCGGTGCTAACGCAACTCAAAGTTTAGATGTTGAAATTGGTTCAATGGGTAAAAATGCATTAGCTTTAACTGGTGATAATGCTAAAATTTCAACACAAGCAAAAGCTGATTCAGCGATTACAAAAATTAATGATGCATTAGAATCAGTTTCTGAGCAACGTTCGAAACTTGGTGCTTGGCAAAACCGCCTAGAGCACACTATTAATAACTTAGGTGCTTCTAGTGAAAACTTAACAGCTGCTGAATCTCGTATCCGTGATACAGATATGGCGAAAGAAATGATGGGCTTCACGAAGAACAATATTTTAATGCAAGCTGCTCAATCTATGTTAGCGCAAGCGAACCAACAACCGCAAGGCGTATTACAATTATTAGGTTAATCTTTAATAAGTTAAAGCGTTTGGGAATTTCCCAAACGCTTTTCTTTATGTTTTTGAAAGTTTGACGATAATAATGAAGAGGTGTGAAAATGAATGAATATATAATAAATAAGACAATTTCAAAAAGTGGGCATGAAATTATAGAAGTCAACGGTTTTTTGTTACACAGTAAATATAATCCTATTAGAGAAGCAGAACAATTTGTTGAAAAAGAGTATAAGGAAAATTATCTTCATATTTTATTTGGATATGGAGTCGGTTATATAGCAAATATATTGAAAGAAAAACTTCCGGTAGATGATTTTATTATAGTTGAACCGATAGAAGAGTTAGTAAATGATGAAAGTATATTACATACAAATATTAGTGATATAAAAAATAGAATTACAAAAGGATTAGTTAATAAAATAAAAGAAATAAAGGTAATATGTAGCCCAAATTATGATAAGATTGCTCCAATTGCTTATAAAGAGTTATTAGAAATAGTTAAAACTAGTCAAGTTTATAATGCTGCTGATATTAATACGGTTCAACTGTATTCGTATGAATGGCAGGAAAATTATTGGAAAAACTTAATTTATGTTTTACAGGACTCTTCGCTAAGTGTATTAGAAAAAAAATATAATAGTCCAGTAATTATTGCTTCAAGTGGGCCATCTTTAGATAAGCAATTGGGAAAACTTAAAGAAATCAAAGATAAAGTAATCATTTTATGTGCGGGTTCTACTATTAATCCATTAATTAAAGGTGGGATAGATCCGGATTATATTGTTACGGTTGACGGTTCGGAAGCAAATTATGGTCATTTTAAAGATATAAAAACTACTGCAACATTATTATATTGTTTAATGAGTAAATATAAAATCCAAAAAGAATATAAAGCCAATAGGGTTCCTTTTTTAGCTAACGGAGATGGAAATTTTCAAGGGTTCCTTGAAGAAGAGTTTGGAAAGTGTGTACCAATTGTTAACGGTGGGATTTCAGTAGCGAACTTTACATTTACAATTGCCCAATACATAACCTCTGGACCGATAGCCTTTATTGGACAAGATTTGGCTTATACTAATAATTTAAGTCACTCAGCAGCTAATAAATATGTAAAGAATACTAAAGATGAAGATAATTTAATAGAGGTAGATGGCTATTATGGAGATAAAGTAAAAACTAGTTATCCGCTTTTATTTATGAAAAATAATTTTGAGGAATTAATAAAACTATCTAACCATGCGGCCCCTATTTATAACTGTACTGAAGGAGGAGCCCGAATAAATGGTATAAAACAAATTTCATTTGATAATTTTATTAAAGAATTTGTTGATAAAGCGAATACAAAAAATTCTATAATTTTTTCTAATGAACAAAGTTCGCTGAATAAATTAGATAATATTTGGTGTGAACATTTAAAAAGATTGGAGAAATTAAAGTTAGATATAAACAATGCAATTTATTTAGTAAAGGAAGTAAAAAAGAAGGGAATATTTCCTAATAGTGCAGTAAATAAATTAAATAAAATTGATAAAAAAATTGAAAAAGTATGTGAAGAAGTATTGTTAAGTCATATTACTCAGCCACTTGTAAAAAATATATTAAGTTTATATAAAGAAGTTCAAAATGAAACAGAAATTCAACAGTTTGAAAGAATATGTAATTTAAATATGGCATTATATAAGGGTTTATCTGATGTAGTTGCTTTTTCGGAACAGTTTTTAAAAGAATCACTAACTATTTTAAGGGAAGAAAAGGGAGATAATAATGAGTGAAGTATTAGAATTAGTTGAGAGTTACAATGAATATTTGAGTACACTACCAAAAGGAATCGAGTATATTTATACTAGTTTAAGAAACAAAGAAGTAGAACAAGCTTTAGAAGTAATTAAAAATTTTTCTGAAGGTTTAATTTGGCTTGAAAGCGCAACAAAAATATTGAAAAATGATAATGATGAAGTGAATATCTCATTAAATGAAATACTACCTTATTTAGAAGAAGTTAATAGTGCTATTGAGAAAAATGATTTTTATTTAGTTGCAGATATTTTTGAATACGAAATATTAGAGTATTGTAAAAAAATAAAATTTATAAATTTATCTCAATAGTGTAATTAGGAAGTGAATACAATTGAAAATTTTAGTCACTGGGGCCGATGGTTTTATTGGCTCCCACTTAACAGAACAATTAATACGTGATGGACATGATGTACGTGCGTTTTGCTATTACAATTCTTTTAACTCCTGGGGCTGGTTAGACCATGTATCTCAAGAAATTAAATCACAGCTGGATGTATTCACAGGAGATATTCGTGATCCTTATGGTGTAAAAGAGGCAATGAAGGACTGTACGCATGTGTTAAATTTAGCAGCCCTTATTGCGATTCCATATTCGTATCATTCGCCAGCAACCTATGTAGATACTAACATTAATGGTACATTAAATATCGTACAGGCGGCACGTGAGTTAGGTGTTGAAAAAGTGGTCCATACATCTACAAGTGAGGTTTATGGAACAGCACTTTATGTTCCGATTGATGAAGACCATCCATTACAAGGGCAATCGCCTTACTCAGCATCAAAAATTGGTGCCGACCAAATGGCGTTATCCTTTTATCGCTCATTTGACACACCGGTAACTATTATACGTCCGTTTAATACTTATGGTCCTAGACAATCTGCACGTGCAGTTATTCCAACGATTATTAGTCAATTAGCGAATGGGATGGATACAATTAAGCTAGGTGCAATTAGCCCGACGCGTGATTTTAACTATGTAAAAGATACGGTTCAAGGATTTATTTCTGTTATGAATTCTGATAAGTCGAATGGAGAAGTTATTAACATTGGCTCAAACTATGAAGTCACTATTGGTGAAACTGCTGAAATGATTGCCGATATAATGGGTGTAAATTTAAGAATTGAAACGGATGAACAGCGCTTACGTCCAGATAAGAGTGAAGTAGAGCGTCTTTGGGCTGAAAATAAAAAGGCGAAGGAACTGCTTGGTTGGGAGCCACGATACGGAGGAAAAGAAGGATTCCGTCGGGGCTTAGGGGAAACAATTGAGTGGTTTACGAATCCAAAAAATCTAACTCAATATAAGGCAGATGTATATAACATATGAATAAACAATGGATGCAATTTGTAGAAGAAGTCAAAGGAATATATGGTAAAGACTTTGTTCCTTTACACGAACCAACATTTAACGAAAAAGAGCTAGAATATGTAACTGACTGTGTGAAATCTGGCTGGGTGTCGTCAGTAGGTGCATATGTCACTCGTTTCGAAGAGGCCTTAGCGAAATTTGTGGGTGTAAAGCGTGCAGTTGCCGTTGTAAACGGTACAGCAGCACTGCATATTGCATTAAAGGTAGCGGGGGTAGAGGCAGATGACGAAGTGCTGATGCCGTCGCTTACTTTTATTGCTACAGCAAATGCAGTGTCTTACTGTAATGCCATACCTCATTTTGTCGATGTACATGAGGAAACATTAGGTATCGATCCGTTTAAATTAGAAGCTTATTTATCTGAAATCTCAGAAGTGCGAAATAATGAGTTATTTAATAAAAATACGAATCGCCGCATTAAAGCGTTAGTACCGATGCATACGTTTGGTCATGCTGTGCATTTGGATGAGCTTATTGCTATAGCTGAAAAATATCATATAGTATTAATTGAGGATGCAGCCGAATCTTTAGGTACTTATTATAAAGGCAAGCATACAGGTAGTTTTGGTAAAATCAATGCCATGAGCTTTAATGGCAATAAAATCATTACAACTGGCGGTGGCGGTGCGATTTTAACCGATGATGAAACACTTGCTGATTATGCTAAGCATTTAACAACAACAGCAAAGGTGCCCCATAAGTGGGAATATGCACATGATGAAATTGGTTATAATTATCGTATGCCTAATATTAATGCCGCGATTGGTTATGCACAATTAGAAAAATTAGAGCAGTTTTTAGTTCAGAAAAAAGCATTAGCTAATAAATATGAAGAACTTGTAGCTCATTTAGATAGCGTAACAATATTTACAGAGCCAGCACATAGTAATAGTAACTATTGGCTACAAACATTGAAATTAGCAGATTCGTTAAATCGAGATGAAGTGTTAACGTTTTTAAATGAGCAAGGTATAATGAGCCGTCCGATTTGGCAGCCAATGCATGAGTTAGAAATGTATAAACATTGTCCAATTATGGATTTAGCTGTGACGAATGATTTGCAAAGACGGCTTGTAAATATAGCGAGTACGCCGCTAGAGGTGAAATAAATGAAACGTAAAATTTGTGTAGTAACGGGCACGAGAGCGGAATATGGTCTGCTTTCGAATGTTATGAAGCTAATTCAAGAAGACAGTGAGTTTGAGCTACAATTAATTGCTACAGGAATGCATTTGTCGTATGAATTTGGTTTAACCTATAAGCAAATAGAAGCAGATGGCTTTCAAATTAATGAAAAGGTTGAAATGCTGTTATCAGCAGATACGTCAACGGCTGTTGTAAAATCAATTGGCCTTGCAACAATTGGGTTTGCAGATGCCTACAAGCGGTTAAATCCTGAGTTAATCATTATATTAGGAGATCGCTTTGAAATGTTAGCTGCCGCACAAACGGCATTAATCATGCAAATCCCAATTGCACATATTCATGGCGGTGAATGCACTTTTGGTGCCTATGATGATGCAATTCGTCATTCGATTACAAAAATGGCTACTTGGCATTTTACAAGTACCGAAGGACATCGAAAACGTGTCATTCAATTAGGTGAGTTTCCAGAGCGGGTTTTTAATGTGGGGGCAATTGGAATTGATCATACGTTGCAATTAAATTTAATGGACCGATCAACAATTTATAAAGAGTTAACTATCAATGAAGATAAACCTTTCTTTTTAATTACATATCATCCAGAAACAAATGGCGATTTTATAGGGATAAATATTTTATTGGAAGCTTTAGCGAGTTATCAGTATGATTACCATTTTGTTTTTACTAAATCGAATGCTGATAATGGTGGCAGAGAAATTAATGAGCAACTCCAAGAATATGTTTTTGCAAATAAAGAGAACACACGATTATATGATTCCCTTGGGCAAGTGAGATATTTAAGTGCTGTGAAGGCTGCAGCGTTGGTTATTGGCAATTCATCAAGTGGTTTAATTGAAGTACCTTATTTAAAAACACCTACAATCAATTGCGGGGATCGACAAAAAGGAAGAGAGCGACCGGCTTCGGTAATTGATTGTGATTTGTCAATTAAATCTATTAAATCTGCTATTGATTATGCATTAACCAATGAGATAATGTATGAGAAACTATTTGGTGAGGGTCTTACAGCCAATAAAATTTATGAACAATTAAAATCTATTTCAAACTATAAAGTTCAAAAGGAGTTTTATGATCTATGACTTATATCATCGCAGAAGCAGGCGTCAATCATAATGGTTCTTCTGACATGGCGAAACAGCTTGTTGATATAGCAAAAGAAGCTGGAGCAGATGCTGTAAAGTTTCAAACGTTTAAAGCTGAGAATCTGGTTACGAAAAATGCCAAGCAAGCGGATTATCAAATCGAAAACTTGAAGGAATCTACATCGCAATTTCACATGTTGAAAAAGCTAGAGCTGACATTTGAAGAATTTACTGCACTTCGACAATATTGCGTGGACAAAGGAATAGAATTTTTATCGACACCTTTTGATTATGAAAGTGTCGATTTTTTATTCGATGATTTACAGATTAACACGGCAAAAATCCCATCAGGTGAATTGACGAACTCCCCATTTATTTATGCGATTGCAAAGAAAAAAAAGCCGATTATTTTGTCTACGGGAATGGCAACAATCGACGATATTCATGAGGCACTTAGCTATATTGCATTTGGTTTAGCGAATAAGACGGAGATGGAGCAAGTGGCAGCTTTTTATACAACACAACAGGCAAAACGATTACTTCAACAATATGTAACGATTCTACACTGCACGACAGAATATCCTGCCCCATTTGATACGATTAACTTACATGCCATGGCAACATTGCAACAGGAGTTCCGAGTATCAATTGGTTTATCTGATCATTCCGAAGGAATAGCGGTTCCAACAGCAGCGGTTGCATTAGGTGCAAAGGTTATTGAAAAGCATTTTACATTAGATAAAACTTTAGAGGGGCCGGATCATGTTGCATCTTTAGAGCCTCAAGAATTGAAACAAATGGTAAAGCAAATTCGAGAGGTCGAACAAGCATTAGGTAATGGTCATAAAGTGCCATCAGCTATTGAATTGAAAAATCGAATTCCGGCGAGAAAGAGTTTAGTAGCTAGAATGGCTATTGAAAAAGGAAAGCCATTTACTGCAGAAAATTTAACTGTAAAACGTCCAGGAAGTGGAATTGCTCCTTCGAACTATTGGGCATATCTTGGCAAACAGGCTGAAAAATCATATGAGCAGGATGAACTTATTAATGAATAAGTCGCTAATAGTTATTGGTAATGGTGGACATGCGGCTGTTTTAACTGAAACGTTAATTGCACAGGGGGAAATGATACTTGGCTTCACCGCTCCTACTGAAGAAACAAATCGGTTTGGATTGAACTATTTAGGTACAGATCAAGTCATTCACAATTATAATCCGAAGGAAATTGAGTTAGTATTAGGAATTGGAATGCTAAAACCTGCATCATTCCGTGAAGTACTATTTAAAGAATTTAAAGAAAAAGGTTATTGCTTTAAATCCGTTATTCATTCTGCCACAAACATTGCTCCTTCTGCAATTTTAGGAGAAGGTGTACAACTTATGTCCGGTGCAATTATTCAAACCGCTACTGTTATAGCCGATAATACGATTATAAACACAGGTGCAATGATTGATCATGATGGCATAATCGGGGCACATGTACATATTGCACCAGGAACAAAAATCTCAGGTGACGTTCGAATTGGGAATAGTACGCATATAGGAACTGGCACAACGATTATTCAAGGAATTCATATTGGAGAAAGTTGTCTAATCGGTGCGGGTTCTGTTGTAGTAAAAAATATGAAAAATCATACAAAGGCATATGGTGTCCCAGCAAAGGAAGTGTAATCAATTGAATAATTGGAGAAAAATCGTAGTAACGGAACATCAAACGCTAGTTGAAACAATGAAAACCATTGATCAAACGTCCTTACAATTTGCTGTCGTAGTAGATGATAATTACCGACTACTTGGAACAGTAACAGATGGTGATATCAGACGTGGTATCTTGCGTGGGGAAGGGCTGGATGTACCGATTACCGCGATTATGAATGATTATCCAATAAGTGCCAATAATGGTTGGAAATCTAGCGAATACAAGAGATTAATGAATGCCAAAAAACTAAAGCAGCTACCTATTATTAATAAGGCGAATCAAGTAATTGACATTTTATTTATTGATAAATTAGAAGCGCCTCTTAATGAGAATCAAGTGATTTTAATGCTTGGTGGATTAGGCACAAGATTACGTCCACTTACAAATGATGTTCCAAAGCCAATGCTAAAGGTTGGAAATAAACCAATTGTAGAGACGATTGTCGACGGTTTTAAACAATATGGCTATACAAACTTTATCTTTTCGGTGAATTATAAAAAAGAAGTGATCCAAAGTTATTTCCAAGCTGGTGAAGAATTTGGTGTGACGATTGAATATGTGGAAGAAGAAAAACGCATGGGCACAGCTGGAGCACTTTCATTACTTGAAAATCGACCAACCGTGCCCTTTTTTGTCATGAATGGTGATTTATTAACTCAAGTGAATTTTAACCAGTTAATGCAGTTCCACAATGAGCAGCAAGCGATTGCGACAATGTGTGTCAGAGAATATGAATTTCAAATTCCTTATGGCGTGATTGAGACGGCTGGCACTGATTTATTGACTATTAAGGAAAAGCCAGTTCATAGGAGCTTTGTAAATGCAGGGATTTATGTACTAAGCCCAGAAGTTTTTGATTATATCCCGACCGATACGTTTTACGATATGCCAACACTGTTTGAAAAGCTGATTGAGCATGGCAAAAAGACGTCTGTTTTCCCAATACATGAGTATTGGCTGGATATAGGGCGAGTGGATGATTTTGAACGTGCAAATGAAAAAGTTAAGGAGATGTCTTATGAAACCTAAAATTTTGGCAATCATTCCAGCTCGTGGTGGTTCAAAAGGGGTACCAAGAAAAAATATTCGAGACCTAGCAGGTAAACCATTAATTGCATGGACTATTAATGAGGCGAAAAAATCACGCTATATTGACAAACTAATTCTCTCATCTGAAGATGATGAAATTATTGAGGTGGCCAAACAGTATGGCTGTGAAGTTCCGTTTAAACGTCCACTAGAACTATCGCAGGATGATACGCCGGGAATTGCACCTGTTCTTCATGCAATCGAACAATGTCCAGGATATGATTATGTTGTACTGTTGCAGCCTACTTCTCCGTTACGTACAGTAGAAGATATTGATGGAAGTATTGAAAAATTGCTAATGAATGATGCCGATTTTTGTGTATCGGTTACAGAACCAGATAAGTCACCTTATTGGATGTACAACTTGAATGAGGGAAAGATGAGTCCATTAATACCACAAGGTGAGCTTGTTACACGACGTCAAGATTTACCAAAAGCTTATGCTTTAAATGGAGCTGTTTATGTTGGGAAAGTAGAAGAAGTACAACGATTTGGTTCATTTATTGTGGAAGGTACAATTGGGTATATTATGGGGAACGAAAAGTCGGTCGATGTAGATACAGAAATAGACTTATTAGTTTGTGAGCTATATTTAAGATGAAAGTTAAATAGAAAATTAGTGTTGAATACAAAAGTTATATGGGATTTTAAAGGCATATGTAATTAATTAGGAGGAAAAATGTGAGTTATATAAATAAGAATTATTGGGATACTTTTTATAAAAAAGATACAGGTTTAAGTGAAGCTTCAACATTCAGTGAGTATATTTTGAGGGAATTTTCTGGGATGCAATCACAATTTATGGTTATAGATTTGGGGTGTGGTACAGGGAAAGATAGCTTTTATTTTGCTAAAAATGGTTTTGAAACTATTGGAATAGATGGTTCCGAGGAAGTTACAAAAATCAATAATAGTAAGATAGATAACCTAATAAAGAATAGTATAAGTTTTCACTGTGCAGATTTAAGTGATCAAAATAATGTTGCACAATTATTAGAATCTTTTAATGAAAAGACAAAAGAAAGTAAAAAGCAACTTTTAATTTATACTAGATTCTTTCTACATGCAATTCCTGAAGAAGTTGAAGATATTATTTTAGAGAATTTATGTTCAAACATTGAAACACCATTTATATTTGTATCTGAATTTAGAACGAAAGAAGATGAAGTGTTAGATAAAGTTTATAATAATCATTATAGAAGATATGTAGAAACAGATAAATTATTATTAAAGCTTTTAGGAAAAGGATTTTCTATAAAAAACTTTACTAAAGGGCAAGGATTTTCAATTTATAAAAATGAAGACCCGTATTTAGCGCGTATAACTGTTGAAAAAAAGAAAAATGTTTAGGAGAAAGAAGTATGCTAACAAGTAACCATATCACAAATTATAAAAATCAAGTAGAAGGAGTTAAATCTTTATTAAATGATGGCTTAATAAAGGAAGCAAAATTAAAATTGGACGAATTTAAAATCCATAATGAAATGTATTATTCTTTATATTCAAATTATTTATATCTAAAGGGTGATTATGCATCGGGAATAAAATTATTGGAAGAGGCAATGGAAAAAATTCCTTTTTCATTCGAGATTACATATAATTTAGCTACTCTAAAAAGTGTAATAGGAGAATTTTTTGAAAGCTTAAAGTTATTTGCAATATGTGCTCGCATTGCTGTATCTGAAGAAAATAAAAAAGAAATTGCCCATCAATTGAACGTGTTAATAAATGATTTAAAACAGAATCCAAAGGTTCCAATTCAAGAATTATTAGATCACTTAAAACTAGCTGAAGAAATTATGAAAGAGGGTGATGAGCGAATCTATCCTCTAAATCGTTTCAATGAGAGCCTAGTGAAAAGAACTGTGGAGAATCGAGAGGGGGAGCTTTATTTTACAGAAATGTATAAAGCGATGCATATAACGAATGTAAATAATGAAAGCCGTTATTTTTTTAAAAATGAAATTATGCCTGGAGTAATAGCAGACTCATATAGTTTTAGGGTTACAAATAGAACAACATTACCGGTAGCATTATTTAAAGACTATGATGAGATAAAAGTGGAAGGGCCTAATGGTAAACTATCTTTTCCAAAAGATACTTTAGCTAATAATCAGTATAATTATTATACATTTACAGATCCTGGTTCCTATAAAATATATTCAGAAAAACCATTTTTTATTGGAAACCCAATTGATTTAAAACCTGAGAAAAAAAGTACGCAAGTTGTCTTGTCGATTTTTGTTGATGGACTTGCAAATACAGCAATTGAAAAGAACTTATCGGAGTTAATGCCAAATACATATAATTTTTTCTCTAGAGGTTACATTAATAACAATTGCTATACATCAGGAGACTGGACCTTACCAAGTGTATCAGCTATTTATACTGGTAAAACAACAATTAATCATGGTTTATACCATCCTACAAATCATTTTGAGCTAAATCGATATAATAGATTATTTACAGAAGATTTTAAGGAGCAAGGCTATTTAACAGCTCAAGTTAATAATGATTGGAGAGTAACACCTACATATGGTTATTTGCAAGGTATGGATCGTATAGTATATCAAACATCTTCAGGTGGATTTTGGGCAGGAGAGGTTGTTACTGAGGCAATTGAACATTTAGAAACATTTAAAAATAACAATCATTTTTTATGGGTTAGTTTAATGGACTTACACGATGTTGCGGATGAAATTAATAATGATTTAATGACTCAAGTCAATTTACCTGCTGAATATAGACAAAAGAAAAATCTTGGTCCGACATCAGTACTTTCAAAATATGATATTAATAAAATTAAAAAATATGATGTAGAATTAAAAAGAGTTGATCTCCACTTGTCTAATTTATTTAATTATTTGGAAAACACGTTTGGGATGGAAAATATTTTAGTCTCTTTAATTTCTGATCATGGTCAAACATATTTAAAAGAGGATGAGTACCTTTTACATGAACCTAAAAGAAAAGTTCCATTTATGCTTGCTGGTGGCAATATCAAGCCCCAAATTAGTCAAGAATTAAGTTCAATTGTTGATATTTTCCCAACGATGGCTAATATTGTTGGAGTGAATGTTAATCCTCAAGAAGGTAGAGTTTTAAAAGATTTTGGTGGTGAAGGTCGGGAGTATGCACTAACAGAAACGTTACATCCCAAACAACCATATTTAGTAGCTATAACAGATTCAGAACATATTTTCAGGTTTAAGACAAAAGAAAATGTAACAGATAATACCTTAATTGATTTAGAACATTACGAGGCAGTTTTATTGGATAAAAAAAATCTAACCAATGTGACAAAACAATATGAAGAAAAGTTAAAGGATTATTGTGATTTGGTAATTAAAAGAGCAAGTAAATTACAAATTTAGTTAATTAGTATTTAGTTAATTAGATATAATAATTATGAATTCGCGTTACTACAATAGCATCAGTGAATGATTGTGGTATAGATAAAAGGGGGGGACTGGTTATATAGACCTATAAAGAGAGTGGCTCCTTAAAGTTACTATAGCTTATTTGTTGGTATGAGTTCGTTTTTTACTTGCCACTATGCCATTATAATAACAATTTATACTTCTCAATTTCTTTTTTTAACTTGTTAGGGGACTAAGTGTACAACCGTATTCATATAAAGCTTAAGAATGACATGGCACTTCTGAGAGTATCTACTTAAGGAGGTGCCATTTTTATGGCAGTAGACAGGTAACAATCATCCCTGTAACATTCGGTTTAATCATAAAAACAGCCACGTTTCAAAATCCTAACTATCGCCTCCTACTCCAAGCTGTAGCATTTAAATAATGGTATATAAGCACATCATTCAAGCTAACTGGTACTTACGCATATTTGGTGTACATAATTGTCAAATGAAGTTTTACCATTAACTTAACACAATACCTTATTCTAAGATAAGCGAGGAAAAGTAGAGTCTGGCTTTTGTTACTGCGGTGTATTTGATGGATGTATAGGCTTTAGAAAGCAGATGAGCCATGATATTAAAATGGATTAATCTATTTATAAACAATAGACAATTATATTAGATTGTATCTATATAACAATTGTTGCACCCAATTGTTAGGTGTGTCTAAAAATTGAGTGAAGTTGAGAGTACGCTTCGTTTTATTTGACTTGAAGTAACATATTTATGTAATTTTAATTTCATTAACCTTGTATGAGGGGGCTTTGTAAAATCAAAAAGCTTTTACTTTTAGCAAGAACAAATTGAACTTTTGATAGAGACAAAAACTGAAATTCTTTTTTTTTTGTCCGATATTAAAACTAACAATGCATTTAATGAATCCAAGGAGGATGGAAATATGCGTATTTCAGGAAATGCTAATATCGAAACAACTGTAACGAACAAAGCTAACTTAACAAGTAACGTTACTAATGAAGCACTAGAAAAGCAAGTGAGCGACAATACTGCTAGAAAAGAAACAGTTGTAGTAGAGCCGATGATGCAACTAAAAAATGGTGATGAAACGAAGGCAAAAGTCCAAGAGGCTGTTAATAAGATGAATGAGATGCTGGATGTAAATAACAGTACTTCTAAATTTATGTTCCACGAAGGACTGGAACGCTATTATGTGACGGTTGTGAATCGTGATACGGAGGAAGTTGTGAAGGAAATTCCTCCGAAAAAATTACTGGACGCTTTTTATGAAATGCAAAAAATGCTTGGTATGGTTGTTGACGAAAAAATTTAAGTAGTAAACTGAGGAGGAAATAATTATGGTTACGCGAGTTGGTGGATTAGCATCTGGTATGGATATCGATGCTTTAGTAGAAAAATTAATGAATGCTGAACGGATACCTTTAAATAAATTGACACAAAAGAAACAAACCTATGAATGGCAACGCGATGCTTATCGTGGTGTAAATACAAAATTAAAAACTTTTGATACGTATATTGCAGATAATTTAGTATTAAAATCCTTAAATTCTAAAACGGCTTCGACTTCAAATTCTAATCTTGTTAGTGCGACAGCAACAGGATCAGCAACAGGTTCACTTTCGATTGAAGGGGTTTCACAATTAGCAACTTCAGCACGGGCTGTAGGAAATCAAGTAAGTGCAGTTGGGTCAACAAAAATGAGTGACTTAATTGGTACTGGAACTAAAACAATCGAATTGAAGGCAATTAAAGCTGATGGGACAATGCCTTCTGAAGCAACGAAAATTGAAATCACTGATGGTATGACGGTTAATCAATTTGTGAGTAAGGTAAATGCGAGTAATGCGGGAGTATCAGCTGTATTTGAAAATGGTCGTTTCTCATTTACAGCTAAAAATTCCGGGGATAACAAAGCTGGGGAAGAAATTGAAGTTGTGAATGGAAGAGACGTGTTCACAAGTTTAGGTTTTTTTCAGCAAAAAGATGAGCAAGGTAATTTAATCGATAAATTTCAAACAACAGATGGAAAAAATGCGATTTTCCAAGTAAACGGCATAGCGACAGAGCGATCTTCTAATACCTTTAATCTTTCAGGATATAACGTTACATTAAAAGAGACGTTCAATTCCACTCAAACAATTGCCGACAAATATAAATCGGCACAAAAGGAAATGCAATTAGCGACAGAAAATGAAGCAAACAAAGCTATAGCTCTCGCAAATGCGCTTTCTGCCTATTATGGAAATGGTACAAGTGATACACCAAACTATACGAGCACACATAACAATATATACAATGCAGCATTTGGAAATACATTATCATTAACAGAACAAGCAGAATACCGTAAACTAACTACTTCAGACTGGAAAAACCTGACGGCTGAAGAATTTGAAACAATTAAATTGGCAAGCTCCAATAGTAAAGAAGATGTTATGGCTGCGATAGATGCAAGTAGTTTATCGGATGAATCGAAAACAAAACTAAAAGCGTTTTCTGCGGAAAAATTGTCAACAGTCTACAATACTTCGGAAAATGAATTTAGTCATTTTAAAGTACAGGCAAATTATGTTTCATTTGGCGGCTCAAAATTAAAGGATTTATCGGGTGATGCTATTACAGCTTTAAAAGGCTTAACAATCGATGAAACAACCGAATTAAGTGCAATTCGTACATCTATAGATGAAAATGAATATTTCTCTGATGAACTAAAGTCAGCTTTAAAGGCATTGGATAAAGAAACGCTTGCTTCACTACAAAATTTAGATGTGAATACATTGAATGAATATGTGGCAAAAGCGCAGTCCGAGGAATTAAAATCTCAATACAATAGATTGGGGGATGCAAAAATTTTAGAAGTGTTTGCAGATCCTTCAAAAGTTTCCTCATTAACAGAGGAACAACAAACAATTTGGAATGGCTTATCTGCAACTGAGCAAACAGCATTTAAAAATTTGGCAGACCAAAACCAATTACGTAATGCTTATCATACTGCCAAAGCTGAAGATATTGCGGCAGATGCACGATTGGCAAATGCAGAAAGTTCTTTAACAACGGCTAAAGCAGATGCTCAAAACGCAGGATTACTCAATGGGGACGGTACAGTTAATGATGATTTAGTGAATGCAGCACCATCAGCTCAACCGGTAACAATGACATCCACTACAAACGTAGACGATATGATGAATAAAATTAAAGAATTCGTTACGACTTATAATGGTCTAATTAAAGATTTAAATGACCAAACAAAAGAAACGAAATATCGTGATTATACGCCGCTGACAGCCGAGCAGAAAAAAGATATGGATGAAAATGAAATTAAGCTATGGGAAGAAAAAGCAAAAAGTGGTTTACTTCGCAATGATTCGGTAGTGCGTAATGGCTTATCGAATATGCGCTCACTTATTTACCAGTCGAATCCGGGCTTAGATGGCTCAAAATTTAATACATTATTTAATATCGGAATCACTACTTCTAAGAACTATAATGATGGCGGAACACTTGAAATTGATGAAGCGAAGTTAAGAAAAGCCATTGAGGAAGATTCAGATGCAGTAGAGAGATTATTTAAAAATAGTGGTGGGCAAAAATCAGATCCCGCTCATGGCGGTACAGATACTCGTGGATATCTTGAAAAACTACGTGAATCAATGAAATCATTAGAAGTCAATATAGAGAAAAAAGCGGGTCGTTCTACAATGACTGACGCGCAATATGCAATTGGTAAAAGCTTAATTGATAACGAGAAGCGAATTGATACATGGCAAAATAAATTGAAAAATATCGAAGCCCGCTACTGGAAACAATTCACAGCGATGGAGACAGCTATCAATAAAGCAAATCAACAGTCTTCAATGTTCATGCAAGGTTAATAGTCGGTGGTGAGTTCTATGGAAAATATACAGCAATTACTACAAGTTTCTGCAAAGCTTTATCAGCATTTGGCAGTCCTTCCCGAAGAAGAACTGAGAGATACTTATATTGAAAAAACAAATATCTTACTAGATGAGCGTGGTATCATCATGGGAAAGATGCAACAGGACGGTTTTAAAGTCGATATGCAGCAGAAATCCCACGCCATGCTTGCTGAGTTAGATAAAGGCATACGCGAGCGTTTAAATAAAGTCATGAAAGTAGTACAAACCGATTTAAAAGATTTACAAAATGCAAAAAAGCATGAGCAACAATATATGAATCCATATGCGAATGTCCAAGTTATGGATGGCCGCTATTATGATAAAAAGAATTAATACGAATAGCTGTAAAAGGAGTGTCAACATTGACAACACAAACAAATGCTTTCAACGCATACAAACAAAACAGTATGACAACTGCTTCCCCTGGTGAACTGACATTAATGTTATATAACGGGTGCTTAAAGTTTTTAAATAAAGCGAAGCAGGCAATTGCTGATAAAAATATAGAAGCGCGTAACTATAATATTCAGCGTTCGCAAGCAATTATTGGGGAATTTATGTCTACACTTAACATGGACATCGAAATTTCGAAACAAATGCTACCACTCTATGAATATATGAATCGTCGCTTGACGGAAGCAAACGTTCAAAATGATGCAGCAATTATCGAAGAAGTAGAGGGTCTAGTAACAGAATTCCGCGACACATGGAAAGAAGTTATCAAAATTACTCGTCAACAGCAATATGGTACTGTAGGACAAGTATAATTATCATAAATAAATCGAACCGTTATTAAAAAGACTAAATTCTTTTAATAGCGGTTTTTTCTTATAATATAAAGATATTTAATAGACTGTAGCGTATCGTTGAATATTCAATTAAATTTTTGTTAATTAAACTGATATTCAAGATTACTTTCACCGATATGTTTCATTCAGCACAGGCGGCATGCGCGGTAAACTTGGTGCGGGTATCAATCGTATTAACAAGCAAATGGATACTAAAATGTGAGAGTGTACTCCTAGGAGACGCTCTTTTTTATATTTCATTTTGTAAACTTTAAATTCCATAATATTCAAATAAATCTTGAAATTTATAGGTAATTATGTCTATAATGTAAATGATTAGGCGGTTAATATTTATATAATCATTTGGATGCTAACTTACTAAGAAAACTTTTTCAACGCAACTCCACGATATTCTCTAAATACAAACTTCCATATTTAAGCTAGCGTTCATGAATATTCAAAAGATAATATTGCCCCCCCTATACACAAAATAAATCCAATTTAAAATACTTTAAAATTACTGCTTTTAATTTTTTTATATTACTGTGAATTACATAATAGAGTGGCTTTTTACTTTACGGTAAAGGAGGTGGTGATTCATGTGAAAAGAGGAAGTTAAAAACCCCAAGTGCTCATCCTGATAAGAAAACACTTGAGGTCGGTCGTGCTGGAGTATACCAGCTTAATGTTAGTATACTCCTTTTCTTTTCAATTGATAACTATAATTTTTAAAAGGAGTATGAAAAAATGTATAAAAATTATCTATTAAATGCATGTGCTTTAGTACCTAAATTTGATCATTTTAACAACCCTTATACTATTATTGTTACTTCAAATGGATATGAACGAGTTGATTTAACACCTAGGCAATTAATTGATACAGAACTGAAAGAAAATGGTACAAGTTTAAAAGGAGCAAAGGAAGCAGCAAAA
Organism: Solibacillus sp. FSL W8-0372; assembly: GCF_037969735.1. Lineage (NCBI taxonomy): Bacteria > Bacillati > Bacillota > Bacilli > Caryophanales > Caryophanaceae > Solibacillus > Solibacillus sp. FSL W8-0372. The sequence goes on from NZ_CP150204.1 coordinate 694,176, forward strand.
GCAATTCTTGGAAAGACTTCTGTACCTCCTATTTTTATACCGAGATCGCTCTTTCCTCATGTATGGTTTTCAACCGAATCCACTCGCAATGAATCGTGTTACTATTTCGCTTTACATCATGTTCAAAATGCAGAGAAAGTGCCCTCTTCGTCTGAGACAACTAGAGTAATACTTCGTGATGGGCGTGAATTCGAAGTTAAAGTATCACGAAGTAGATTTATTCAACGATGGAACAAAGCAAGCAGCTATTTTGCTCAGACTTTTTTTAACCAGTTTATTATTCAGCGTCGTTACTTGAAACCGGAAGAGAAACTAGTGTTGAAATGTGCAGAAGTAAATGAACCCTACTTAGTCGACTAAATCATATTAATATAGAGTTTGTATGTAAAGGAGGACTATATGCGGATTTTGAATTTTTATCTAGTGAATCATAATACAGTGGGCATGGTACCAATCGTTGCAGAAAACGGGAGATTATATACAGTTGTTTTTGAGCGTGAGCATATGGCAGTCGTCGGGAAGTCTCCTTCTATGTTAATACAGGAAAGCAAGCAATTTTATCGTAAGCCGCCGACCGGTTATTTACTGACACGTAAATGGGGAAGCATTGGTAACGTGAATGATAAGCAGGTACAGGCAAATTTTCAATTCACGAAAAAATATTTATAGTTATCCGCCCTTTTCACTCATCATTTGGTGAGTGTTTTTTTGTGGAGAGAAAAATATGATTTATACTGGATTTATAGTTATTTCGTAATGATTTTAAAGAAAAAACTTTTTTATAAATTAGCAATTAAGCACATAGACAGTTCCTGGTATTTTGCATGATAATGTGGGTATGGAAGATGTAGGAACGAAGGCAAGGAGGAAGGGAAATGGGATTTAAAAGAACTGAAGGGTTTCGCTTTACTTTTGGTGCGCCGATTGCAGCGAATTATACTGTCTTAATCGACGGCAAACAACAAACGAAGCACACATGCGAAATTATAGATGTGAGTCCGCATGGCATGAAAATGTTTTCTTCTCATGAAATTGGTGAAAATACTAATTATCTGGTGCAACTGGAACTTGAATTTATTTTAGACGAAGTATTGATAAAGGCAATTGGGGAAATTGTATGGAAAAAGAAATACGGTGGAAAATATCAGTATGGTCTCATTTTTGAGAACCAGCCAGGCATTGAAGAATTGATCGTCAGTGAGTTGAAAATTCGCCGTAAAAAAGAGGTTAGCCGAAAGTAATCGTTTCCGGACCAATTTAAAGTGCCCCGGCAGTTTGTCTATTCTTATCGATATTTAAAGCTACATGTCGAAAAATGAAAAAAGTTTTCAGAAGCAACAGGAGATTTTTAAAGTATGTAGAATTAGTAAGTATAGCCGTAATGAAGGAGGAGTTCACATGCTAAACTTTAACATTCGTGGTGAAAATATCGAGGTAACTCCAGCGATTCGAGATTATGTGGAGACAAAAATTGAAAAGGTAGAACGTTATTTTAATGAAGATTTAAATGCAAATGCTAACGTCAATCTAAAAGTTTATAATGATAAACAAACAAAAGTAGAAGTAACTATTCCAATGAAGAATTTAACGCTTCGAGCAGAGGAGCGCCATAATGATATGTATGCTGCTGTTGATTTGATCGTCGACAAGCTTGAGCGTCAAATCCGTAAACATAAAACGAAAGTAAATCGTAAATTCCGCGATCGCGAAGGTACAGGACTATACTTCGCAAATGTGACATCGCAATTGGAAGCGAACTCGGAGTCATCCGATGAAGAATATACAATTGTTCGTACAAAACAATTTGACCTGAAACCGATGGATCAAGAAGAAGCAATTTTGCAGATGAACATGCTTGGCCATGATTTCTTTATTTTCACAGATGCTGAAACAGACAGTAAAAATATCGTCTATAAGCGTAATGACGGAAAGTACGGCTTAATCGAAACGAACTAAATGAACTAGCACAAACGGATTGCCTGTAATGGGTAGTCCGTTTTTATATAGGGCCGTGAATGTTTAATATGAACGGTTATTAAGCGACACTATGTTTTAAGAACTTCCTAAATGATCTATTCTATACTCATATTTCCAACAGTCTATTTGCACCACCCCTATATATAATGCTAAAATATAATTTGAGACTATTATTGGGAAGTGACCAATTCGATGGCAAACATATTAAATAAATTATTTGATTTCAATAAAAAAGAAGTAAAGCGTTTAGAAAAGACTGCAGATAAAGTAGAAGCATTAGCAGGGCAGTTTGAAAGCCTTTCTGATGATGCATTAAAAGCGAAGACTGAAGAGTTCAAAAATCGTTACCAAAATGGCGAGACAGTAGAAAATTTATTACCAGAGGCATTTGCGACAATTCGTGAAGCATCTCGTCGTGTGTTGGGCATGTACCCGTTCCGTGTGCAAATTATGGGGGCGGCTGCATTAAATGAAGGAAATATTGCCGAGATGAAAACGGGTGAAGGTAAAACGTTAACTTCGACAATGTCCGTTTATTTAAATGCACTTACTGGTAAAGGAGTACATGTTGTTACAGTCAATGAATATTTAGCAAGCCGTGACGCGACGGAAATGGGCGAGCTGTATAACTGGTTAGGCTTAACAGTAGGTTTGAACTTGAACAGCCTATCAAAAGAACAAAAGCGTGAAGCTTATGCAGCCGATATTACATATTCGACGAACAATGAGCTCGGCTTTGACTATTTGCGCGACAATATGGTCCTTTATAAAGAAGATCGTGTACAGCGACCACTCTATTATGCGGTAATCGATGAGGTTGACTCGATTTTAATCGATGAAGCTCGAACACCGTTAATCATTTCGGGTCAGGCAGGAAAATCTGCACAGCTTTATGTGCAATCAAATGCCTTCGTCCGTATGCTAAAACAAGAAGAGGATTACAACTATGAAGAATCGACAAAAGGTGTAACGCTGACAGAGCAAGGGATTGAAAAGGCTGAGCGTGCATTTGGCATTGACAACTTATTTGATTTAGCTCATGTGCGCTTAAACCATGCGATTAACCAAAGCTTAAAAGCACATGCATCGATGCATAAAGATGTCGACTATGTTGTACAAGAGGGCGAAGTCGTAATCGTTGATGGCTTTACAGGTCGTTTAATGAAAGGTCGTCGCTATTCAGATGGTCTTCACCAGGCGATTGAAGCTAAAGAAGGCTTGGATATTCAAAATGAATCAATGACAATGGCAACAGTTACGTTCCAAAACTATTTCCGTATGTACGAGAAACTGTCGGGTATGACAGGTACAGCGAAAACAGAGGAAGAGGAATTCCGTAATATTTATAATATGAATGTTGTGGCTATTCCAACGAATAAACCAATTGCCCGTGATGACCGTCCTGACCTGATTTTTGCAACGATGGAAGGTAAGTTTAGAGCGGTTGCGGAAGATATTGCAGAGCGTCATCGTGCAGGCCAGCCGGTATTAGTCGGTACAGTAGCCATTGAAACATCAGAAATCATTTCAAAATATTTAACGAAATTTAAAATACCGCATAATGTATTAAACGCGAAAAACCATGAGCGTGAAGCGGAAATCATTTTAAATGCCGGTCAAAAAGGTGCTGTAACGATTGCTACGAACATGGCTGGTCGTGGTACGGACATTAAACCGGGTGAAGGTGTATTGGAAGTAGGCGGTTTGGCTGTAATTGGTACAGAGCGTCATGAATCACGCCGTATTGATAATCAGCTTCGTGGTCGTTCTGGTCGTCAAGGGAATCCAGGGGTAACGCAATTCTATCTTTCTTTGGAAGATGAGTTAATGCGTCGCTTCGGTTCTGATAAGATGAAATCGATGATGACAAGACTAGGTATGGACGATACACAGCCGATCCAATCGGGAATGGTTTCAAAAGCAGTTGAGTCAGCACAAAAACGCGTTGAAGGAAATAACTTCGATGCGCGTAAACGTCTATTGCAATATGATGATGTACTACGCCAGCAACGTGAAGTAATTTACAAAGAGCGTGAAGAAGTACTTGATTCAGAAAATATGCGTGCTTTAGTGGAATCAATGATTTCACAGGCGATTGAAAATGCTGTAGCCCTTCATACACAAGGGGAAGAAGATGCTTGGACAATTGATGCATTAGTAGACTATATCGCTGCAAATCTCCTAGATGAGGGCGATATTACGAAAGAGCAGCTTGAAAACAAATCTCCTGAGGAAATGATTGCATTCATCTCTGAAAAAGTGACGGAACGCTATAACGAAAAAGAAGAAGCGATGACGCCAGAGCGTATGCGCGAATTCGAGAAAGTAATTTTACTTCGTTCAATCGACACTAAATGGATTGACCATATTGATGCGATGGACCAATTACGACAAGGTATTCACCTACGTGCATACGGTCAAAACGATCCATTGCGTGAATACCAGCAAGAAGGCTTCGCAATGTTCGAGGACATGGTCGCAGCGGTACGTGAAGATGTAGCGAAGTATGCATTAAAAGCAGAAATCCGCAGCAACCTGCAACGTGAAGAAGTAGCAAAAGGCCAAGCAGTAAACCCGAAAGAAGAGGGTGCTGCCAAACCGAAAAAAATGCCAGCACGTAAAGCCGAAAATATCGGACGCAACGACCCATGCCCATGCGGAAGCGGCAAAAAATACAAATCCTGCCATGGCGTAGGACAATAACAAAGCAATAAAACCGAGGTCATTGAAACTATGCTCAATGACCCGGTTTGTTTTTTGATAAAGTTTGTTTACAAAATTATGTTGTAAGTAAATATTTGTACTTAGTGTTAAGCAAGTTGATTGAAGTGGAGGGCGAGGACTCCTGCGGGAACAGCACGACGCTCGAGACTACAGGCTCGAGCCGTGCCCGCGGAAAGCATTCGCCCGCAACGGAAATCAACGGTATATCAAGATGACATTTGTACACTTTAACTACGGAGGAAAATATATGATGGAATTAGCAGATGTGCGCAATGCACTCGAAAATACAGCTACAAAACTAGCGGACTTCAGGGGGTCTCTTTGACTTAGAAAACAAAGAGGCACGTATTCAGGAATTAGACGAAATGATGCTTGAACCAAACTTTTGGAATGACCAAAACGGCGCACAGGCAATCATTAACGAAAGCAATGGCATTAAAGCAGTTGTCAACGAATTCAAAGACTTAGTTGATACACAAGAAAACCTGGAAATGACGCTTGAGCTTTTACGCGAAGAACCAGATGCAGAATTACAGGAAGAGCTAGGCACAGAACTAGCCGAATTCCAATCGAAAATGGCAGACTTTGAACTACAAATGCTTTTATCAGAACCATACGATAAAAACAACGCCATTTTAGAACTACACCCAGGAGCGGGTGGAACAGAATCACAAGACTGGGGTTCAATGCTATTACGTATGTACACACGCTGGGCAGAAAAGCGCGGCTTTAAAGTAACTACAATTGACTATTTACCAGGTGATGAAGCAGGTATTAAATCGGTAACACTACAAATTACCGGACATAATGCTTACGGTTATTTAAAGGCGGAAAAAGGGGTACACCGTTTAGTACGTATTTCTCCGTTTGATTCATCTGGTCGTCGTCACACATCGTTCGTATCATGTGACATCATGCCAGAATTTAATGATGAAATTGAGATTGATATCCGTACAGAAGATTTAAAAGTCGATACGTACCGTGCGACAGGTGCAGGTGGACAGCATATTAATACGACGGACTCTGCTGTTCGTATTACACATCTTCCATCAGGTGTTGTTGTTCAATGTCAATCCGAGCGTTCACAAATTAAAAACCGTGATGCTGCGATGAAAATGTTAAAGTCTAAGTTGTATCAATTAGAAATTGAAAAGCAGCAGGCTCAGCTGGATGAAATTCGTGGTGAGCAAAAAGAAATCGGTTGGGGTTCACAAATTCGTTCATATGTTTTCCACCCATATTCAATGGTAAAAGATCACCGTACAAGTGCTGAAACAGGAAATGTCAGTGCTGTAATGGACGGAGATTTAGATTTATTCATTACTGCATATTTACGTTCGAAAATCTCATATTAATATGTCCCTCTCTGACAAACAGTAGAAGCCATATTATATTACGTAGAAAGGCTGTGTTAAAAGTCAAATTGACTTTTAACACAGCCTTTTCATTATAATGAAAATTTAAGCTAGGTAATTATTTTCCACTTGTCAAAAATAAAAAAATATGTGAAAATAAATACGAACAAACGTTCTTATAATGGAGGTTTTCTTATGGTGCAAATTCCTTCTAAAACGATTCCGTACTACGAAGCAGGAATTTATTTGCCGTTGTTATTAATAATTCTTGAGAAGGATTATTCAATTGTAGAACAAAGCCCGTTTAAATTTAAAAATCCATATTTACATTTAATCAATGCTGTACGTACCAAGGTAAAATATGACTTAAAAGAAACGAAGGACTATTTTAAACTTCATCAGATGCGTCTAGTAAGAGGCGAAACGGATGATATGTTTACCGAGTATCATTTTTATTTTAATGGAGTCATGGAGTGTAGGAGATATTCGAATATTCGCCTTCGTAATCATAGCGAGATGCTTCTTGCGGAATATTTTGCAAAAAGCTGATGGTTACAGCGTGGCATGGCGATGTAGAATAAGGTGTTTATAGAACATGGCAGCACGTACGTATTGTTGGTTAAACGATTTCATATGGATAGCGAACTCAACCTCTGTTCCGTCTATAAAAGTTACGCGTGTTTTATCACCCGCATCACTAATATTAATGACAGGGTTTAGTGCTATCCAAATATTATGAGGGGATTGCGGTGAAAAGAGCGGAAACAATACACAAGGCTCCCCAAAATCGTATGCCACCATAACCGGCAGTTTATGTTTATTCTCCCCAAAAAACTTCCTTGCCTGATATTTGCTCGCTTCATAGGAACTGCCGTGCAACCTGCATGTGTTGCGAACGAGCTTTAAAGGCTTATAAGGTGCGGTTACTTTTCCGTATTTGTCCAATATTATCGTATGGATTTTATCCCGATACTGATAGGAACTTAAACAAAAAGTTGAATTAGAAATAATATAATTTGAATTTTGTGGTATATTACTAGTCATATTAGATCCCCTTTCTTTAACATTCCCTACCCGCTTAAATTTCCACTATACAGTTAAAATAATACAATAAATGGGAAAAATCAACACCGTATTCTGAAAATTTGGTCATATGATAATTTTTCAGAATATATTGCAAATTAAATGTGTTTTACTTTATAATGGAAAAAAGAGGTCGAGGTGATATCGATGGATAAATATTATTCTTATACAGACTTTTTAAAAGCGGTAGGTCAGCAGTCCACTGAAAATCAAGCGGAGAAGTTATTGAATGAAATTTATTTAGATTTATTTATTAGTCGATTACAGCGTATGCAACGTATCGAACAACTAAAATTACTTATCGATACATCGCTAGATCAAAAGAACGAAAAGGCATTTGAATGCTACACAACAGAATTGAACGATTTATTGGCAATCACTGTTTCTTAACAAAGAAGTCACCTTATGATAGGTGGCTTTTTTGTGTGTTTAAAAAGTTTGCTTTAGAAACAGGATTTAATAATCTAATAAAATACAAAAATTTTCAAATAAATAGGATATTTTTTCTAATAAGTGTGGAAGACTTTCGAATAACCCTTTCCAAAGTGCAAATTATCCATCCTAATGCATTTTGGGAATATATGTTCGCAATTTTATCGTAAATTAAAAACGGGTATGTTAAAATAGAGAATAAGAAAAGCGACAGAAAGGACAAGCTGAAAATGACAGAAACTTATAAAATACAGTCCGCCTACAAGCCTGCCGGTGACCAGCCGGAAGCGATTAAACAGCTTGTACAAGGCATTAAAGAAGGAAAACGCCATCAGACATTGCTGGGGGCAACTGGTACAGGTAAAACCTTTACAATTTCAAATGTAATTAAAGAAGTGAATAAGCCAACGCTCGTGATGGCACACAATAAAACACTTGCAGGTCAATTATATAGTGAGTTCAAGGAGTTTTTTCCGGACAATGCAGTTGAATATTTCGTAAGTTATTATGATTATTTCCAACCGGAAGCGTATGTACCGCAAACCGATACGTATATTGAAAAGGATTCAAGTATTAATGAAGAAATCGATAAGCTACGTCACTCGGCCACAACGGCTTTGTTTGAACGGGATGATGTTATTATAATTGCTTCAGTATCCTGTATATATGGTCTCGGTAATCCTGAAGAATATCGTGAAATGGTTGTATCCATTCGTACAGGGATGGAACTCGAGCGTAATCAGCTATTGCGCAAGCTGGTAGACATTCAATATGAACGAAATGATATTAACTTTACACGTGGTACGTTTCGAGTGCGTGGGGATGTTGTGGAAATTTTCCCGGCATCTAGAGACGAGCATTGTATTCGTGTTGAGTTTTTCGGTGATGAGGTTGATCGGATTCGGGAAGTCGATGCATTAACAGGTGAAATTTTGGGAGACCGTCAGCATGTTGCCATTTTCCCTGCATCCCACTTCGTTACCCGTGAAGAAAAGATGAAGGTCGCCATTGAAAATATTGAAAAGGAACTGGAGGAGCGTCTTGCAATATTACGCTCGGAAGACCGTTTACTAGAGGCGCAGCGTTTAGAGCAGCGTACAAATTATGATTTGGAAATGATGAAGGAAATGGGCTTCTGCTCAGGCATTGAAAACTATTCGCGCCATTTAACATTGCGTGAAGCAGGGGCTACACCATATACATTACTAGATTATTTCCCTAAGGACTTTTTGCTTGTTGTTGATGAAAGTCATGTTACTTTGCCGCAAGTACGTGGTATGTATAATGGAGACCAGGCTCGTAAAGGCGTATTAGTTGAGCATGGCTTCCGTTTGCCGTCTGCACTTGATAACCGTCCGTTAATGTTCGATGAGTTCCAGTCAAAAGTTAGCCAGGCAATTTATGTATCTGCAACACCAGGTCCATACGAGTTAGAGCATACACCGGAAATGGTGGAACAAATTATTCGTCCAACAGGGCTGCTCGATCCAACAATCGATGTACGTCCTATTGAAGGACAGATTGATGATTTAATCGATGAAATTCATGAACGTATCCGTCGTAATGAACGGACATTAATTACAACTTTAACTAAAAAAATGTCTGAAGATTTATCGAGTTATTTAAAAGAAATGAGCTTAAAAGTCGAATACTTGCACTCGGAAATCAAGACATTGGAACGAATCGAAATTATCCGTGAACTTCGTAAAGGGACCTATGATGTGCTGATCGGCATTAACTTATTACGGGAAGGTCTCGATATTCCGGAAGTTTCCCTTGTCGCAATTCTCGATGCGGACAAGGAAGGCTTCCTTCGTTCAGAGCGTTCATTAATTCAAACAATTGGACGGGCTGCACGTAACTCGAATGGTCATGTTATTTTATATGCCAATAATATGACGGATTCGATGACAAAGGCCATCAGTGAAACGAAGCGACGCCGTGAAATACAAAAGGCTTACAACGAAGAGCATGGTATTACACCAAAGACTATTATTAAAAAGATTCCTGAAATAATCCGGGCAACTCAAGCTGCGGAACAGGAAGAAACATACATTACAAAAGTGACAGGCGGCAAAAAGCTTACAAAAAAAGAGCTGGAGAAGCTTGTTGCAACTTTGCAAGTTGAAATGAAAGAAGCCGCAAAAGGATTAGACTTTGAACGTGCGGCAGAATTACGTGACATGATATTTGAATTAAAGTCAGAAGGGTGAACAATGTGAAAAATACAGAAATTGTCGTACAAGGTGCACGCGCGCATAATTTAAAAAATATTGATGTCACAATTCCCCGCGATAAAATTGTCGTAGTGACAGGTCTTTCAGGATCCGGGAAATCTTCTTTAGCATTCGATACAATTTATGCTGAAGGGCAACGTCGTTATGTGGAATCATTGTCTGCCTATGCACGACAATTTTTAGGGCAAATGGACAAGCCGGATGTCGATACGATTGAAGGGCTTTCCCCAGCCATTTCCATTGATCAGAAAACAACGAGCCGTAACCCGCGTTCTACTGTTGGGACGGTTACGGAAATTTATGATTATTTACGATTACTTTTTGCACGGATCGGTAAACCATATTGCCCGACACATGGTATAGAAATTACATCCCAGACAATCGAGCAAATGGTGGATCGTTTACTGGAATATCCAGAGCGTACTAAAATGCAGTTACTTGCCCCTGTTATTGAAGGAAAAAAAGGAACGCATGTAAAGCTGTTGGAAGATCTGAAAAAGCAAGGTTATGTCCGCATTCGATTAAATGGGGAACTTCGTGATTTAGATGACAATATTGAGCTCGATAAAAATAAAAAGCACACAATTGAAGTAGTAGTCGACCGTATTGTTCTAAAAGAGGGGATTGAATCACGATTAAGCGATTCCCTTGAAGCAGCTCTGAAAATTGCAGGTGGACGGGTATTGGTTGATGTAATGGAGCATGAGGAGCTGTTATTCAGTGAACATCATGCCTGTCCTCTATGCGGCTTTTCAATTGGTGAACTTGAGCCGCGCATGTTCTCGTTCAACAGTCCGTTCGGTGCATGCCCAACATGTGATGGGCTTGGCAGCAGAGCTAAGGCTGATCTAGATTTGGTTATTTATAATTGGGATTTAACATTGAATGAAAATGCGATTGCCCCATGGGAATCTGTTTCTTCGAATTATTATCCGCAGCTTTTGGCATCTGTATGCAAGCATTTTGATATTCCAATGGATGTACCGGTAAAGGATATTCCAAAGGAAAAAATGGATAAAATTTTATACGGTTCAGGCAAAGAGAAAATCCTTTTTGAATATACAAATGATTATGGCAGAATGCATAAAAAAAATATGGAGTTTGAAGGAGTAATCGGCAATATCGAGCGCCGTTTTACCGAGTCCTCTTCAGACTATGTGCGCGAATCGATGCAAAAATATATGACGGAGCAGCCTTGTGCTACATGTAAGGGGCATCGTCTGAAAAAAGAAACGCTGGCAGTGAAAATTAAAGATCAAAATATTTCTGAAGCGACGCGTCACTCGATTCAGGAAATGTATGATTTCTTTAGTTCGGTGGAGCTGACAGAAAAAGAACGTCAAATTGCAAAATTAATTATTCGTGAAGTAATTGAGCGATTGAAGTTCCTATTGGATGTAGGGTTAAACTATTTAACGCTTGCTCGTTCGGCAGGAACATTATCGGGTGGAGAAGCACAGCGTATTCGGTTGGCAACCCAGATTGGTTCGCGCTTGTCAGGGGTCCTCTACATTTTAGATGAGCCATCGATTGGGCTGCACCAGAGGGATAATGACAGATTGATTCATACACTGGAAAATATGCGTGATTTGGGCAATACATTAATCATTGTCGAACATGATGAAGATACGATGATGGCAGCGGATCATCTAATTGATATCGGACCAGGTGCTGGTGTACATGGTGGGCAAATTATTGCGCAAGGGACACCGAAGCAAGTCATGAAAAATAAAGAATCAATTACCGGACAGTATTTAAGTGGTAAGAAATTTATTCCATTGCCGCTTGAACGTCGTAAAGCGGATGACCGAAAAATTACGATTAAAGGCGCTTCGGAAAATAACTTGAAAAACGTCAATATCGATATTCCATTAGGTCAGTTTATTGCAGTTACCGGTGTTTCTGGCTCAGGCAAATCGACATTAGTAAATGAGATATTATATAAAGCACTCGCTTCAAAATTAAATCGTGCAAAAGTAAAGCCTGGCAAACACAAATCAATCGAAGGGTTGGAGCAGCTGGAGAAGGTTATTGATGTGGATCAGTCACCAATCGGACGTACACCACGTTCAAACCCGGCAACCTACATTGGTGTATTTGATGATATTCGCGATGTATTTGCGATGACGAATGAAGCGAAAATCCGAGGCTATAAAAAAGGACGATTTTCTTTCAATGTAAAAGGCGGACGTTGTGAAGCTTGTCGCGGGGATGGCATTATTAAAATCGAGATGCACTTTTTACCGGATGTTTACGTACCATGTGAAATATGCCACGGAAAGCGCTACAATCGCGAAACGTTGGAAGTGAAATATAAAGATAAAAATATATCTGATATTTTGGAAATGACCGTTGAGGATGCGTTGGAATTTTTCGGGAACATACCGAAAATTCAACGGAAATTACAGACGATTGTCGATGTAGGGCTGGGGTATGTGAAGCTCGGCCAGCCTGCTACAACATTATCCGGCGGGGAAGCACAACGTGTGAAATTGGCTTCTGAATTGCATCGCCGTTCAAACGGAAAGTCATTTTATATTTTGGATGAGCCAACGACAGGGTTACATGCGGATGATATTTCACGTCTGCTAATCGTACTCCAACGTTTAGTTGAAAATGGAGAGTCAGTCCTTGTCATTGAACATAATTTAGATGTAATTAAGACCGCAGACTATATTATCGACCTAGGTCCTGAAGGTGGCGAAGGTGGAGGCACGATTTTAGCAACCGGCACACCAGAGGAAATTGCGGAAGTGAAGGAAAGCTATACGGGGCGCTATTTAAAGCCTATTTTAGAGCGTGACCGCGAGCGTATGTCCTCGAAAATTAGCGCAGCAAAAAGCAAATAGATTAAAAAACTGAGAGCGCAAACGAAACTTTTTCTCCTCCCTCCTCGTATAATAACTATATACGAAGCAGAGGGAGGAATTTTTATATGCAAGAAGAACGTAAACGTATTTTACAGCTAGTTGAAAACGGTACAATTTCAGCAGAAGAGGCGATTGTATTATTCGAAAAGCTTTCGTCACAAAAGGAATCCACTCCACAGCCAGTAGTTCCAACTTTTGAAAAGCAAAAGGAAGAACCACATAAGGCAGACCCAATTTTTGAAGAACAAAAACAGAAGCGTAAGACAACAGGGTTTGAAGATATTTTCGGCAAATCATTCAACGATAAAGAATTCACTAAAAAGATGGACGAGTTTATGGGAGATATTAAGCAGGACTTATCGCAATTCAGCACACGTATGACTGGAATGGTTGGTGCAGCTTTATCGAAATTTAAGGATCTTGATATTGAAACGCCTTTTGGTGAAAAAGTAGAATTTACTAAAACGTTTGCATATCCTATCTCCGATATTAAAAGCATTGAGTTAGAGGTCGCAAATGGTAAAGTCGATGTAGTAAGAGCAACAGACGAATTGGTGACAGTGAACATTTTTGGCAAAACGCCGCAAAAAGGTACACAGGAAGAAACAATTTCGCAAGTTACTGAAAACTTATCGACATTGACGAATGATAAATTGTTTATTCAATCTGCAAATAAATTTACACAGTTAAATGTGCAACTTGCTATTCCAGAAAAACATTACGATGTATTTATCGCCCGATTATTAACAGGTAGTATATCGATTGAACAGATGGATGCAAAATTAATTAAAGCCCGTACGTATAACGGTATCGTTCGACTTGAAAACGTAACTTTCGATCATGCAGAATTGCAAGCGAGCAATGGTACGGTAGAAGCACGTCATGTAAAAGGCGACGATTTAGAAGTGGAAACAGCAAATGGACGCATCTACATCGACGGAGAATTAAAGGAAGTAGAAGCAGAATCTGTAAATGGACATGTTGTCATTACAACTACAAGCTCAGAGGCACACAAAATTAAAGCCCGTGCTTTAGCAGGTTCAGTAGAAATCTATGTACCAAAAACGGTTGCACTTGAAGGACAAATTTTCACAAACTTCGGGAAAGCAGACGTTGGCTTGAACGATGTGAAGCTTTCTGAAGAAGAGGAGCAATTCCTTTCAAAATCGCTGCGCTTCACAAAAGAATTGGAAGGCGCGAAACTACTGAAATTAGTAGGTGAATCACGTACTGGTACGGTATTAGTACGCTATACACTGCAATAATATAGAAGACTGAAGGGGTGCTTACTTATATAAGTAAGTGCCTTTTGTCTGTTCAAAAAGAATAGACGGAGTAATTCTGATTTTTAACACCCTCAAAAAGTTAAGTCTCTCACCCTTATAAAAAGTTCCGCTAAAACAACCCTACTTCATAAAAATCCAAATTTCATCAATATATGTAAAGGAATTCCATTTTATATGTCGAATTACTTGAATAATGGGAAGTTTATATTATATTAATAAAATTTCGTAGTTTAACAAATATATTACGAAAACATAAAAAATGTTTATATCACACGAAGAAACAAAACTTATTTAATAAAATGAAGGTTGTAGTGTCGACATTATACTTTATATACTTATAGTAGCCTACATTGAAAAGAAAATGTAATAAAATTATAGATTGAAAGTGCTATAATAGTTAAGACTATAATTTAATTAAGACAAAGACTTAGGTGGTTTCGTTAATGATTCAAATGAACAATGTAGTTAAAAAGTATCCTAATGGGGTCGTTGCGGCGAACGGGATTACAGTTCAAATAAAAAAAGGTGAGTTTGTTTATGTAGTAGGACCGAGTGGAGCAGGAAAATCGACATTTATAAAGTTGATGTACCGCGAGGAGAAGCCAACTTCAGGTGATGTATTAATTAACGGGATTAACTTAAGAACGTTAAAAGACAACCGTGTGCCTCATTTACGCCGTCAGCTCGGGGTGGTGTTTCAGGACTTTAAATTATTACCGCGCTTAACGGTATACGAAAATGTAGCGTTTGCTATGGAAGTAATCGAAGAGCAGCCGAAAGTGATCCGCAAACGAGTAATGGAAGTGCTTGAACTTGTTGGGTTAAAGCATAAAGTACGTATGCTACCAAATGAGCTCTCCGGTGGGGAGCAGCAACGGGTGGCGATTGCCCGTTCCATCGTAAATCGTCCGAAAGTAATGATTGCGGACGAGCCTACAGGGAATCTCGATCCGGAAACATCTTGGGAGATTATGAATATTTTTGAGGAAATTAATCGCCAAGGTACGACGATTGTAATGGCTACACATAACCGGGAAATTGTAAACACAGTGCGTAGACGCGTTATTGCAATTGAAGGCGGAATGATCGTCCGTGATGAGTACGGAGGTGATTACGGCTATGAAAACTAGAACAATTGCACGTCACTTCCGCGAAAGTTTCAAATCATTAGGGCGAAATAGTTGGATGACATTGGCATCCATCAGTGCCGTAACAGTAACATTATTATTGGTAGGCGTATTTGCAGCCATTATGATGAATTTAAACAAAGTGGCATCAGATTTAGAAAATGATGTTGAAATTCGTGTATTAATAGAAATTATTCCCGATGAGGCAGAAGCTAAACTTGCTGAAGAACAGTTAGTTGACGAAATTCACAATCTACCAGATGTTGAAGAAGTTACATATTCTTCGAAGGAAGAAGAGTTAAGTAAGTTAATTAAAGACTTTGGTGATGAATTAAGTTTATTTGAACAAAACAATCCATTATATAATGTGCTATACGTAAAAGCGGTCGATCCATTAAAAACTGCTGAAGTAGCAAAGAAGATTGAAAGCTTTGAAAGCACATATGAAGTGAAATATGGTGAAGGTAAAGTAGAAAAACTATTTAACTTCTTAGAAATTGCACGTAATGTAGGTCTTGTGTTAATCTTAGGTTTGCTGTTTACAGCGATGTTCCTAATTTCCAATACGATTCGCATTACGATTACTGCACGTAGAGATGAAATAGAAATTATGAAACTTGTAGGGGCTACAAATTCTTTTGTTCGCATTCCATTTGTGTTAGAGGGAATGTGGCTAGGAATCATTGGATCTATCATTCCTATAACAGCCGTTACGATTGCTTATTACAATATTTATGAATTACTTGCACCAAGATTAAAAGGCGAGTTGTTCCAATTATTAGAGGTTGCACCACTTATGCTGCAGGTGAATGGACTAATTTTATTCATCGGCATGTTCATCGGTATATGGGGCAGCTTTATGTCAGTGCGTAAGTTTTTAAAAGTGTAATATAACATAAATTGCATCATGCTCTTTGAAAGATCAACAAAAGAGAGACGAAACGAGCGACTACTATTCATGCATTTAGGGGGAAACAGGTTTTGAAGAAGCTAACAACGCGTTCATTTAAAATCATTGCTGTACTACTAGCGCTTATTTTATTTATTCAAATGCCGGCAGCTTATGCAGCATCATTAAGTGAACTAAAAAAAGAGCGCAGCCAACTTGAAGCTGAGAAAAAGATGCTCAACAAATCACTCGAACAAAAAACAAATGAAATTCAAACAAATCAAAATCGTCAGCAGAAAATTATTTCTCAATTAGAGCAAATTGGGGCAAAGATTAATGCAAAGAATCAAGAAATTGAAGTTGTCGAATTGGATATCGAAATTGCAAATGAAGAAATTTCGATATTGGAAGATGAAATAAAAGAATTACAAGATAAAATTAAGAAGCGTGACGAACTATTGCGTGAGCGTGCCCGTGCAATTCAATCAAGTGGTACGGTAAGTTATTTAGATGTACTCCTAGGTGCTAATAGTTTTGTAGATTTTATTGATCGTTTCTCTGCTGTAAGTACCCTTATGGATGCTGACCGTCAAATTATGCGTGAGCAAAAGGAAGACCAGGAAAAGCTGGAAGTCCAAAAAGTAGAGCTACTAAAGAAAAAAGAGAATTTAGAAGCGAATAAGGCGAAACTGCAAAAACTAATGGCGTCATTAAAGGAACAAAAGAGAGAAAAAAATCAATTAGTAGCTGAGCTTGAAAAAGAAGAAGCAAAATTACGTGCTCAAAAAACATCGTTAAAAGAAGAATACGATGATAAAGTAGAGTTAAGTAAAGAAGTAGAAGAGAAATTCCTTAAAGAACAGGCTCGATTAGCTGAAATTGCACGACAAAAAGCTTTAGAAGCTAAAAGAAATAAAAAGAAAAATAACAGTAATGTTTCAAGCTCTGGAAATTTACCAACTGTTGCAGCTGGTACTTGGACAAGACCAGCAGCTGGGCGATTTACTTCAGGCTTCGGCTCACGTGATATCGGGCCAATCGGAAGTAAAAATCACTTAGGAATCGATATTGCAAATTCAATCGGTACACCGGTTGTTGCAGCAGCTGATGGTGTTGTTTCTTATGCAGGAACAATGAATGGCTATGGGAATGTAGTGATGGTAACCCACTCAATCGAAGGCCAAATTTTCACGACAACATATGCCCATTTAAGCGGCTTTAATTCAAGTGTTGGTGATGTTGTTTCGAAGGGGCAGCAAATTGCTCGATTAGGTAATACCGGAAACTCAACTGGACCACATTTACATTTTGAAATTCATGTTGGCGAATGGAATGGCAGCCGTTCAAATGCAGTAAATCCATTACGATATATATCATTATAAATATGAAAGGCAAAACTTTATTTGTTAAAGTTTTGCCTTTTAATTTTGAATAAATTCCATAAAGGTATGATATTGTACTAATAGGAAGAAATAGTGAGGTGAGGTTGATGAAAAAGAATATAGGTATCGTTATAATTTTAGTTCTCGTCGTTACGATGCTAAGTACATATATAAAAAAGGAACTCGATAAAAGTACAGCGATCAGCAGTGAGGAATTAGGAACAGAAATTGAATTAGGGGAGGAAATTGGACTTGAAAAAGGACAATTTGCACCTGATTTTACTTTATATAATATACAGGGAGAACCGGTGACCCTTTCAGATTTACGTGGGAAAAAGGTCGTACTTAATTTCTGGGCAACTTGGTGTCCACCCTGTGAGGCAGAAATGCCCCATATGCAAAAGTACTATGAGAAATACCGCGAAACAGACAATGTTGAAATTGTCGGTGTCAATGTTACGTATCACAGGGAAAAGATTGAACGTGTCGAGCAGTTTTTGAAAAGCTATGATATAACATTTCCAATTGTTTTGGAATTGGAGGAAACAGTGTCCCGCCAATATGAACTTTTAACACTTCCATCAACCTTTATGATTGATGCAGAGGGGAAAATTCAAAAGACAATTGTAGGTCCGCTTGATTTAGATACATTACGAGAAAATGTGACACAATTAAATTAATTCATGTTCTATCCGTCTTTGTAAGTATGAATCTTTCTTTCGCTTCATAAATTTTATGGAACGGAGGAGAATTTGTGCGGAAAAGTCGGATTTTTTTATTAATTATTTTATTGCTATGTATAGGGGTAGGTGTCTATTGGGCATTGAAAATGCAGACACAGCCAAAAGTTGAACAGGCAGATTTTGCTGTGGTGAATGAACTGCACAAGTTAATAACGAGCGAGTCAGTTTATGATATTGATTCCGAAAAAATAGTGGAAGGCGCACTTCGCGGAATGGCCAATGCAATTAATGACCCATATAGCACATATTATTCGGAGCAAGAGGCGGCATTACATAAACAGACGCTCGCAAGTGAACGGATTGGAATCGGTCTGGAACTATCAGAAGCGAATGGAAAGTTTATCGTCGTAGCACCAATTAAATCTTCACCGGCAGAAAAAGCAGGGATCAGGCCATTGGATGAGCTTGTACAGATCAATGAGGTACGACTTGAAGGGAAAACGATGGGGGAAGTACGTAAGCTCATGCATGGTAAGGAAGGGGAAAGTGTGGAGCTCGTATTGTATCGACCTGAGCTAGAGCAACATGTAAAGCTAAGTATAAAAAGGGAACGCTTGAAAAATGATACTGTGCAAGGAGATGTAATTGAAGTAGAAGGAACGAAAATTGGATACATGACTATTTCGATGTTTGGTGAAAAAACTGCCGATGAATGGCAAAAATCTCTTGATGCATTAATTGAGCAGGATGTAGAAGGGTTAATCATTGATGTGCGTGACAATCCAGGTGGCTATTTACATAGTGTTGCACAAATGATGAGCATGTTTGAGCAAAAGGAAGTCGTATTTGCTTATATGCAAAACCATGATGGTGTAACAGAGCCACTGAAAACGAAGAAAATTGAACAGTTTGAACCCTATGCAAAATGGCTACGATCAACGCCAGTCACGATTCTACAAAATGAGGGAAGTGCCTCTGCAAGTGAAGTGTTTGCAGGTGCGCTGCAAGATTGGAAACGAGCAGTTATTATTGGCGTCACAAGTTTTGGGAAAGGGACTGTTCAGCAAACATGGGATCTACAAAATGGCGGAGAAGTGAAATTATCGACGAATAAATGGCTTACACCGTCCAAGCGCTGGGTACATGATGTTGGTGTGGATCCAGATGTAGAAGTGACTCAACACCCACTATACCGTGTAGAAACGAAAATACTGAGAGGTCGTTTTGAAGTAGGGGAGTATAGTGAAGAAGTTGCCTATAGTCAGCGGATTTTAAGTGAATTGGGCTTTACTATAAGTCGTACCGATGGATTTTTCGATATGGATACAGCACAGGAAGTAGCAAGCTTTAGAAGACAACAAGATTTGCCTGAAGGGCGTCATATGGATGAAGTTTTCTTCGCAGAACTAACGAAACAGCTTGAAACATTTAAACAATCACAGGTAAATGATATGCAATTGCAGATGGCGATTAGTTATGTAATGCATCAATTGGAATGATGTAATAATGTGATGCTCTTATAGAAAGAAAAAAGAATATCGGTATATGTAAGACGACCTCGAAATTGTTTATTTCAGGTCGTCTTTATTTTATTATCGGTACAAATGGGACTACGCATAATCAATAGGATTTGATACAATTAATTGTACGGTAGGTGAGAAAATGGATGAAACAATTTTAATTGAAATTTTGAAAGGGATTGGCCGACTTTTTATAAATCCTTTGATGTATATCGCTATAATATCTGCAATTTATTTAGGATACCGCAGAGTGAAACGTGAACGGCGATTCTTCAATAGGCGTATATTAGGTGGCTGGTCCGAGTTGAAAAATATGCTAGTAATGGGGTTTGTACTTTCCGTCATTATTTCCGTTTTTAGTCTTGTCATTGGCTTAACGGTCTCACTCGAATTATTAACTGTTGTTTTTGTTGTAAGTCTCGTAGCATTAATTATTTATACTTATCATTTATTGTCACCGGCTATTGTAATGGCAATCGCTTTTTGTATGCTTGCTATTATGCAATGGCAAAATTGGACGTATTCTATCGGTCCGCTTGAATTGAATGGCACGGATGCAGTAACAAATCTTGTCATGACAGTACCAATATTGACAGGTCTTTTATTAATGGCGGAAGGAATATTGATTCGACGCTATGGGGGACGTTTTGCCTCTCCTATTATGGAGACGACTAAGCGCGGATTAAACGGTATCGGTTATTACAGTAAACAGCTTTGGGTATTGCCTGTATTTACAATAATACCAGGTGATGGGATTCAAAGTTTTGCTCCATTTTGGCCGCAGTTTACAGTGGGTGCTGAGCAGTTTTCACTCATTGTCTTCCCATTTATAATTGGTTTCCAGCAAATGGTTCGTCAAAAGCTGCCGATGAACGTTTATCCTCAAATGGGGCGTTCGATAGTCATGATTGGTCAATTTGTATTGATAGTCGGATTAACTGCCTATTTTTCGCCTGTATTAGGTGCAGCAGCATTGGCATTAGGAGCAATTTCGCGGACGGTTATAGGGATTTATTACAGCCGTGCCGAAGACCGTAATAGCTATGCTGTAATGCGTAGTGATAGAGGTGTTATGATTGCAGGGATTTTACCGAATTCGCCGGCAGAAAAAATGGGCCTCTTGGCAGGAGAAGTAATAAAGCGTGTGAATGGACAAGATGTTTATACAGAAGAAGATTTATATAAAGCGCTGCAAATTAATGCAGCCCATTGTCGTCTGGAAGTGCTGGATCATGCCGGTGAGTTGCGTTTAGCTCAACATGTTGTACATCGGGATGATAATTATAAAATTGGACTTTTGGTAGTGAACTAGATTATAGAAGGCAAAGAATCCCGTGAACACGGGGTTCTTTTTTTAAGGTTACATAGAATAATTTATGTTACTATAAAAGTGAAAAAGATCAAAATAAAATTTTGAATGCTTCGAGTATTTTATGTTTTGGCAGGAGTGAAGGTTATGTTGGATTGGATGACTATCGACAATATAGAAATTGTTGTAGAAAAATATAAATTATTAGGTCCCTTTTTCGGTATATTTTTAACTTTTATAGAATCTTTTTTACCAATATTACCTTTATTCGTCATCGTCGTTGCCAATGCAGCTGCCTACGGACTGTTTTGGGGCTTCCTACTGTCATGGCTTGGGACGGTTGCAGGATCTTATCTGTTTTTCTTAATGATTCGAAAGTTTGGGAAGTATCGTATCTTCCGTCGCATAAAAGAACAAACCCAAGTTAAAAAACTGATCCATTGGGTAGATATAAGAGGGTTTACACCATTATTTGTATTGCTATGTTTGCCATTCACACCGGTTGTTGTTGTAAACAGTGTGGCCGGTCTGTCAAATATTAAGAAAAAGTATTATTTTTTAACACTTTTTATTTCTAAGCCAATTATGATTTTTTTAATTAGTTATTTAGGTAGTGATTTACGAGAAATTATAGCGTCACCGGTAAAGATTATTATATCGATTGTGATTGTATTGGTCATCTGGGGTATCGGGAAACTTATCGAACGCATCTTAAATAAGCGTGTAGAGCGCGACTTGCGTGAAATTGAAAAACTTAGAAGAAATAAATAATATGTAATGATTAAACCTTGTTTTTTACAGTTGCGTAAATGAACAAGGTTTTGTTTTATGAATGCCATTAATGTACGAACATGTATTCTTATATTATAATAGATTAACAAAGATAAATGAGGTGAAATTATGACATTACGAGTCATTTCGGGTCGGGCAGGTACTGGGAAAACAGCTTTTATTCACCGCGAGATTGTGGAGGATTTAAAAACAAATTTGTTTGCCAATCCAATATTTATTTTAGTACCTGACCAAATGTCATTTACAACAGAGTATGAACTGACGACGAATTATGACATTGAAGGCATGATGCGGGCGCAAGTTATGACATTTAAGCGGTTGGCATGGTATGTACTGCAAAATGAAGGCGGTATTGCACGAGAGCGTATTGGTGGCACAGGGTACCGCATGTTATTGCGCCGTATTTTGGAAGAACATCAAGAAGAATTTCTACTATTTAAACGAGCAGCCGGTAAGCGTGGTTTTACGAAGGAAGTCGAGCAAATTCTAAAAGAATTCAGTCAGTACCATATTGATGTGGAGACAATTGAGCCACTAATTAATTCTCTTAGAGAAAATGGAGCGAGTGAAGTACTGCTCCATAAATTGCATGATTTACACATAATATTAAAGCAGCTACATGAGCGCATAGGAACGGAATATATTGACGGGGACGGCTACTTTCCAATGCTAATTGAACGCATTCCGAAGATGGAAAGCTTGCGGGATACCCATGTGTATTTAGATGGGTTTGTTTCATTCAATGGACAGGAAATGTCGATATTAAAAGAGCTTTTAATTTATGCAAAGCGTGTCACAATTGTGCTGCCGTTGGAGGACCCTCAAGTTGATATGCTCGAAGGATCCGTATTTTACAGGGCCGCCATGACATATGACAAAATAAAGCATGAACTGCAAAAGTTGCGTTTTGAACGGGGAATCGACATTGAAGAGGAGCCAAGAGTTCATCTCGAAGTAAATTACCGAGCAAAAAATCAGGACTTGCTACAAATTGAACGAAGCTTTGATAAAGTTATTGACGCTCCAATTGAATCGACAGGATATGCGCAAATATTGGAAGGGGTAAATCCACGAGCTGAAGTGCAAGGAATTGCCCAGGAAATAAAGCAACTCATCTTAAAAAAAGGTTTGCGTTATAAAGATATCGGGATTATGTATCGCCAGGCGGATGTATATGAGGCAATTATCGGTACGACCTTTATGCAATACGAGATCCCTTTTTTCTCAAATGAGAAACGGGCAATGCTATATCATCCCCTTATTGAATTTAGTCGATCTGTGTTGGAAATTATTACAACAAATTGGAAATATGAGCCGATATTCCGGAGTATTAAAACGGATCTGTTCTTTCCATATGGAGCGAATTTAATGGCAATGCGAGACAGAGCCGACATTCTTGAAAATTTTGTCATTGCAAAAGGGATTGTCCATGATCGATGGCTAAACGAAGAAGTTTGGCATTATCGTCGTTTTAAATCTTTGGAAAAAGTAAATGCGATACAGACAGAAGATGAATTGGAACATGAACATCTTTTAAAGTCAGTCCGGGATTTAATCCGCGAACCTGTTTTAGCATTGCAAAATCGCTTGAAAGGTAAACGGACAGGCCGTGAAATTGTAGTGGCATTGTATGAGTTTATGGAACAACTGGATATTTATAAAAAGCTTTTAAAAATGCAGGAACAGGAAGAACTGACGAATGCACTACATCAATCACTGGAACATGAGCAGGCTTGGAATGGCTGGGTGCATATTTTAGAGCAATTCGATCTCATGTTCGGCGACAAAATTATGCCGTTGGAAGAAGTGGCACAAATATTAGATGAAGGCTTTGAAACACTTCAATTTTCAAGTGTGCCCCCAACTTTGGATGAGGTGACTGTTTCAACCGTTGATTTTGCACGCTTTGATAACAAAAAGGCGATTTTTGTAATTGGTGTTAACGATGGTGTCTATCCGATGCGTATGGATGCAGGGGGATTATTATCTGATGATGAACGGGAAGCCTTTGAAAAAATTGATGTTGAATTGGCGCCAGGTATAAAAAGTAGGCTGCTTCAGGAGAGCTTTCTATTTTACCGTGCGATTTCCTCGTCGACACAGTATTTATATATTACGTATGCAAATGCAGATGAGGAAAGTAAAGGTAAGCTTCCGTCGCTTTATATTAACCGACTGCATAAAATGTTCGAGGTTGTGGAAAATCAGGGAATGCAACAGGAGGAAACGGTTCGTACATTACCGCATCGGCAAATAGCGATGGATCCATTGGATGAACAACAAAAAGCTAATGTACTCCATTATTTACAGCACCCATCGCCGTCGATTGGCTTTTTAATGACACAGCTGAAGCAATCACAAATTGAACGACGCCCGCTCTCAGAGGAATGGGCTGCGTTGAAAGCATTTTACGAACGGGATTCCGAATGGAGAAATGTGCTCAATATTGTGGGGAAACCATTGTATTCAATAAATGAAGCGGAGCCTTTGACAGAAGAAGTTGCTACGGCATTATATGGGGAAAACTTCCTGGCAAGCGTATCACGCATTGAACGTTTTTATAGCTGTCCGTATTCGCATTTTGCTTCTTACGGTCTTAAATTGCAGGAACGTACAGAATTTAAGTTAGAGACATTTGCAATGGGTGATTTATTCCATGAGGCGATTCGGACAATTTTATCGGAAAAAGAACCGACAATTTCATTGAATACGTATGTAAATTGTTACAAAAAGGCGAATGATACTATTTCTAAGCTCGTCGATTATTTCTCTTATAGCATTTTAAAAAGTAGCCATCGCTTTGAATATATTAAAACAAAGCTTGTGAAAATAGTAGCCCGTACGGTGTATGCTCTTATGAACCAAAGTGAGCTATCTAAGTTTAAAGCAATTGCTCATGAAAAGCCTTTCGGTAAGCGTGATGACAAAAATACCGAACAAGATGACAACAATCCATTGGATGCACTCGAAATTGAATTGGATCATAACCGCAAAATGTATGTCCGTGGTCAAATTGACCGTATTGATGCTTATAAAGACGCAGAAAATTTATATTTGCGTGTTATTGATTACAAATCAAGTGGCCGCAAACTTGATTTTACTGAAGTATATAATGGCATTTCCCTTCAGCTGTTAACTTATTTGGATGTGGCGATGAAAAACATCCCGATTATCGCACGTGAAGGTAAATTCATTCAGGACTTATCAGAGCTGGAAAATATTATTGTCCAAGCGGCTGGAATGTTCTATTTACATGTACACAATCCGCTTATTCCAACTGAAGATTATGAAGAACAGGACCGGGTGGAAAATTTACGTCAAGAGAAGTTTAAACTAAGTGGTTATATGTTAAAGGATGTAGAAATCGCACAACTAATGGATCAATCCCTCGAACCGAATAAAACGTCCATTATTGTTCCGGCTGCATTTAAAAGCGGCGAGGATCCTGAATTTAATAACCGCTCTTCAAAAGTGATCGAACAAGGACAAATGGAAAATCTACAAGAGTTTGTTCATTATAAATTCCGTCAGGCTGGGAATAAAATTTATGAAGGCAATACAGAAATCAAACCGTATAGCCTAGGTAACCAAAAAGCCTGTACATTTTGCAGCTATAAAGCGGTATGCCAATTTGATCAAGCAGAGACGGGCAATAGCTTTAATGAAATAAAGAAACAGCCGGAGCAAGAAGTATTTAAAAATATTGAAAAGGTGGTGTGTGTTCATGACGATTCCAGCGAAGCCGAATGACATTCAATGGACGGATGTACAGTGGAAAGCCATCTATGCATCCGGTCATGATATTTTAGTATCTGCAGCCGCTGGTTCAGGAAAGACCGCGGTTTTAATCGAGCGGCTTATTCAAAAAATTGTAGCGCCGGAAGAAAAACGTATTGATGTGGATGAACTGCTAGTTGTAACCTTTACGAA
Organism: Solibacillus sp. FSL W8-0372; assembly: GCF_037969735.1. NCBI lineage: Bacteria > Bacillati > Bacillota > Bacilli > Caryophanales > Caryophanaceae > Solibacillus > Solibacillus sp. FSL W8-0372. The sequence continues at coordinate 719,772 of NZ_CP150204.1, forward strand.
TGCATCTGCTGCAGAAATGCGAAATCGAATGGCAGAAGCACTTGAAAAAGCTCTTACTGAAAATCCAAGCAACCTTTTTCTGCGTAGACAATTAAGTTTATTAAACAAAGCGCAAATTTCCACATTGCATTCGTTTTGTTTATCGATTTGCCGTGAATATGCATACACAATTGATTTAGACCCTGGTTTTCGCCTGGCAAGTACAGAAGAAGCTTCGTTATTGCAGGATGATGTGCTGATGGACGTGCTTGAAAAAGCGTACCGTGGTGATATGGAAACGCTCTTTACGAAAGAGGAGCTTTATACACTGATTGATAGCTTTGCGTCAGACCGAAGTGACCAGGCAATCGAACTATTACTGCAGGAAATGTACAAAGTTTCACGCGTACAGCCTAATCCGTATGAATGGCTGCAAACATTACCGGAAAAATACGATATTGATCCGAACAGCCCGATAGACGATTTAGCGATTGCACAAGAAGTTCGCCCATTTATTATTGCAAGCTTGAAGGAGATTGCAGTCCGCCTTGAAAAAGGTTTGCACATTGTTTCGATCGTGCCCGCTTTAGAAAAAAACAAGCCATTGTTTGCAGCGGAATATACAGGGGTGACACATGTATTAAATGCAATGGAAAATGGTTCGTGGGAGCATGCTTATGAGTTAATCCCTTCCATTGAATTTGGACGGATTAAACCGTTGACGAAAAAAGATACGGAAGAAGACAAAGAATCGTATGCGGTGGCAAAAAATCACCGTGACACAGCTAAAGAAATGCTGAATTCATTAAAGGACACATTTTTTGCCCGGCATCCAAAGCTCTATGTACAGGAAATGGCGGCAACAAAGCCTATTTTAGAAACGTTAGTAAAGCTGACAATTGAATATAGTGAAGCGTTTAAATTAGCCAAACAAGAGCGCGGCTTACTGGATTTCTCGGATTTAGAGCATTATGCCTTGGAGATATTAACGGATCCACAAAGTGATTCCAAAATACCGCAACCATCCGATGTGGCACGCACCTTCCAAAAACGTTTTAAAGAAGTACTTGTAGATGAGTATCAGGATGTGAATTTCTTGCAGGAGACAATTTTACAACTTGTGAAAAGCGGAGGAGAGCAGGATGGGAATATGTTCATGGTTGGTGATGTGAAGCAAAGTATCTACGCGTTTCGACTTGCAGAGCCGCGCTTATTTCTTGAAAAATATAAGCGCTTTGAAGAGAATCCATCCGATACAGGAATGAAGATTGATTTAAACGCCAATTTCCGTAGTCGCTCCGAAGTGCTAGAAGGTACGAACTATGTATTCGAACAAATTATGGATGAGGAAGTCGGAGAAATTGCGTACGATGAGCAGGCAAAATTAAAATTTGGAGCTAGCTATGATGCGCAGCAAGTACCAATTGAACTTGTGTTGCTTGAAGGTGACTCGAAGGCGCAAAATGTGCCAGGGCAAGATGAAGGTGCTGAAGAAGAAAGCATTAGTACAGCCCAGCAAGAAGCACGCTACATTATTCAAAGAATCCGCGATTTAGTTGACAATGGTGGACAGGTGTACAATCCGAAAACAAAGTCGATGCGTTCGGTTAGCTATCGGGATATCGTCGTATTAATGCGTTCCCGTACATGGTATACGACCTTTGCGGAGGAATTTAAATTAGCGGGCCTTCCGCTTTATGCTGAAACAGATGGCGGCTATTTTGAATCATTGGAAGTAATGATTATGATTAACACGCTAAAAGTAATCGACAATCCATATCAGGATATTCCGCTCGCCTCTGTTCTGCGGGCACCGTTCATTGGTCTGACGGAAAATGAATTGGCGAAAATCCGACTAGTGAATGGGAAAGTACCGTTCTACGAGGCGTTAAAACAGTATAAAGAAGAAGCGAAGGGCGAGATGCCGATTGAAACAGAAGCTAAGCTGGAAAGATTTTTCGCATTGCACGACAAGTGGCGTAACTTCAGCCGTCACGGTGCGCTCGCTGATTTAGTTTGGCAAGTTTATTTGGATACAAATTACTTCGAAATGGTCGGTGCGATGTCCAACGGGAAGCAACGTCAGGCAAATTTACGTGCACTTCATGACCGAGCACTGAGCTATGAGAAAACATCGTTCCGTGGCTTGTTCCGATTTTTACGCTTTATCGACCGTATGCATTCACGCGGAGACGATTTAGGTGTTGCGAAGTCCACAAGTGAAGCGGATGACGTTGTGACTTTACTGACAATCCATAAGTCGAAGGGACTTGAATATCCGGTCGTATTCGTTGCCGGCATGAGCCGTACATTTAATACGAAAGATTTAGGGAACCGCTATATATTTGATCAGGACTTTGGATTAGCGATTAAATCAGTAAATCCAGACTTGAATATTATTTCTACTTCTCTTCCACATTTGTATGTGAAGGAAAAGAAATTGGCCAAAATGAAAGCTGAGGAAATGCGTGTATTGTATGTAGCGATGACCCGGGCAAAAGAGCGGCTTATTTTAGTCGGCTCGATTAAAGATTGGGAAAAGCAAAAAGAAGAATGGACATTTTACCAGGAATTGAAAGAAACCGTACTTCCGGCATATATCCGTTCAAAGGCAAACAGTTATTTAAGTTGGGTTGGACCAGCTGTTGCTCGTCACCAAGACTTCCTATTTGTAAGTTATGGGTATTCGAGCAAAGCTACGACAACACCGCAGTGGTCGATTACGGTAATACCGAATCGTGACTATTTAGCAGCAACTGAAGTAGAGCTAACGGAAGAGGAAGTAGTGGAGGAAGTTATAAATGAAGATATCGTTCAGCTACTAACGGAACGATTCACGACACCTTATTTTTACAAAGATGCTGTAACGAAAAAGTCCAAAACGTCCGTTTCAGAGCTTAAACGTATGGAAAGTTTGCAGCAAATGGAAGAGGAGCATTTATACAATTCCGAAGCAAAACGTTATGTAAAAACAGAAGTACCAAGCTTTATGCTAAAAGAGAAGAAAAAAAGAAAGCTTTCTGCTACTGAAGTAGGTACGGCAGTGCATGCTGTTATGCAGCATATCCCGCAGCATGGCTTTGCTACAATTGAAGAAACAGAACGATTTATACAATCCCTTGTTGATCGCCAATTACTTCAACAACTGGAAGCGGACGCGGTATCTGCTGAAAAGGTATATGCCTTTTTCGGAACAGAAGTAGGACAACGTTTTAAAACGGCGAAGGAAATTTTAAGAGAAGTTCCTTTTACGATGAGTTTGAAGGATGAAGACGGTGACGCACAAATCATACAAGGTGTCATCGACTGTATATTTGAAGATGCGGAAGGTAAATGGGTACTGCTGGACTATAAAACGGATTATATTGAACAGATGATTTTGGGCGATTTAGAGAAAATTAAACGAAAAATGACAAAATCCTACCAAATTCAATTAAACTATTATCAGCATGCTGTACAATCTATTAAGCGTATCGAAATTAGCGAACGTATTTTGTATTTATATAGCATTGGACTAGAAGTGAAAATAGATTAGGGGGATAAAAGGTGGATTTTCGCCCAGTAGGTACGAATGAGCGTATAGCAACGCTTGATATTTTACGAGGATTTAGTTTGCTCGGCATTCTATTAGTAAATATGTTTGGCTTTTATTTACCGATGCCACATATTGCGGATTTAAGCAGCTGGTTTAGTGAAGTGCAGGATATTGTACTTCACCAGCTTTTGGATATATATGTTCAAAGTAGTTTTTATCCGTTATTTTCTATGCTTTTCGGGTATGGTTTAGCAATGCAGTATGTAAAAGCAAAAGAAAGGGGCATTAATTTTTATCAATTTGCTCCGAAACGTCTCTTGCTAATCTTCTGCATTGGTATGTTCCATGCCATTCTGATTTGGTGGGGCGATATTTTAGCAATGTATGCATTTTGTGGTGTGTTTTTAATTGCACTTATCCGCCTGCCGGCAATTTGGCTTTTACTAGTAGCAATTGCTGTAAATGCTTTATATCATGGATTTAATTTAAGTTTGTATGCAATGGCTGGCCTTTTTACAACATCTACAGATTCAATATCTGTAAATATTGATGCGATTCAAAGTGCAGTGACAGCTTATGGTATTGGTAGTTGGACAGATGCATTTATGCAGCGTCTCGATGATTTGGCAATACAAATGAGTATATTTATGTGGATGTCCTCATTATTTACCATTTTGCCTTATATGTTATTTGGTGCTGCTCTTGCAAAATGGCGTCTTATCGAACGGGCAAAAGAAAAAATTGTTTTATGGTTTGTTTTGGCGTTAATTGGTGTGGCTGGCGGACTGTATGTGAAAAGCCTGCCGATTGCCGGAGCTCAAACGATTGGTAATGAGTATTTACAAGTCTATATTGGCGGTCCTATTTTAGCAATCGGCTATATAGCGGTTGTAACATTGTTAACGCAGCTACCGTTCGTTGTGAAGCTTTTCTCTCCAATCGCTACGGCGGGACGTATGTCGCTGACTCTTTACATTATGCAATCTGTTATTTGTACGGTGCTGTTTTATAAATGGGGCTTCGGTCTTTATGGAAAAGTGGATGTGCAAATGGGTATTTATATGGCAATTGGAATCTTCGTCATTCAAGTATTATTTGCAGAACTATATTTTTCAAGATTTAAACAAGGACCACTGGAAGCATTACTAAAAAAAATAACTTATGGCAAGTTTGCTTCTCGGAAATAAAACCTATTATTATGTAAATTTATAGAAAGAAAGCTTAGTTTTACAGAATAATATTATTTTGTCAGAAAAGTAAGGCAATAATTTTATTTTTAATGTATGATGTAAAAAAACAGAAGGAGTGCTCCACGTTATGAAATTGTTATCATTTAAAGTAAACGAACAAGTAAAGTTTGGCCCTAAAGTGAAAAAAGAAGAGGCAGTATGGGATGTTGTCGAAATTCAAAAACAACTCAATGTACTAAAAGACTTTCCAGAAACAATTATCGACGGGATAGCACACGGCTATGAATTTGTTGAGCAAGTTCGTAAATTAGTAGAGGCAGCACAAAAGCATGAAAATGGTGCTAAATTCAAATTAGCATATTCTAATATAGAATGGTTGTCGCCGGTTCCTCGTACACCGAAAAATATAATGTGTGTCGGCAAGAATTATAATGACCATGCAGTTGAAATGGGTGCAGATAAAGCACCGGAAGATATGGTTGTATTCACTAAATCCCCAACTGCAATTGCGTCGGATGAATCGACATTATCCGTTCATGCAGAATTTACGGATTCTCTTGATTATGAAGGAGAATTGGCGATTGTAATCGGTAAACAAGGCAAAAATATTCCTAAAGCAATGGCGTATGATTACGTATTTGGCTATACAATTGCAAATGATATTACAGCGCGTGATTTACAAGAAAAACATAAACAATATTTCCTAGGAAAAAGCTTGGAAGGCAGCTGTCCTATGGGTCCATATTTAGTTACAAAAGATGAAATTCCAGATCCGCATACATTAACAATTGTAACGAAGGTGAATGGGGAAGTTCGTCAAAACGGTTCGACAAAGGATATGATGTTTACCGTCTCGGATATTATTGAGATTATTTCTAAATCTGTAACGCTGGAGCCGGGCGATGTTATTTTAACAGGCACGCCAGCAGGAGTTGGAAAAGCAATGAATCCACCTAAATTTTTAAAAGCCGGTGATGAGGTAAAGGTTTCGATTGAAGGCATTGGGACTCTGGCAAACCGATTTGTTTAATATAATTCATTTATTATGACCTTTTCTATTGTTACTTGGACGAATCCATTGAATTTATACATGCTAGCATGGTAGGATATTTCGTGTAGATAATAAATAGAAGAGGTGGAAAATACATGGATTTCTTATCAAGTTCAACACACTTGCACATTACAGCATGGGCAATCACATTAATCCTATTTTTTGTAGCTGCATTAGCAGGCAAAAAACTAACAGCTGTTCACATGACTTTACGTGTAATGTATATTTTAGTTATCATTACTGGTCTGGCATTATTCTTAGAATGGCGTGATAAAATCGCTGAAAGCGGCATGAACTATGATATGAAAGTGTTATTTGGTATTTTAGTAATCGCATTCATGGAAATGGTATTAGTGCGTAAAAACAAAGGCAAGTCTGTTAATATGTTCTGGGTACTATTCGGTATCGTTTTACTAATTACATTATACTTAGGTATGAGCATGGGTATCGGTATTAACTTCTAATAAAAGCATGGTGTGCAAAAAGTGAATTTAACTTTTTGCACACTTTTTAATTTATTCAACTCTATATTTCCCATCATTCATTCTCCTCTATTTTATCCACCACCTGTATAAAAGGTAATATGATTTGCTATTCTTTAATTCATACACATTTTTGTCACGTATTTGTTGCATTTCCTACAAATAACTTTTGTTATCATAGCTACGTGTATAGGTTTTTTGGTAAAATGACGTTGGATTGTATGTGAAAGAGAGGGAAATAAATTGAGATTTAATAAATGGCTTAGTGCACTTACTGCAGGTGTAGTGCTTTCGACTTCATTGTCATTTGCATCATTAGCAAATGCTGAAGAAAATCGTACAATTGCAGATGAAAGTATATATGACATTTTAGTGGACCGCTTTTTTAATGGAACAGGTAAAAACGATGATCATACTGTAAATGCCCAAGACCCGACAATGTTTGCGGGTGGAGATTTCGATGGTGTCTTAAAAAAGATTGATTATGTGACGAATATGGGCTATACAATGCTTTCAGTAGGCTCAGTTTTTGCAACAGAAAAATATGACGGTTCGATGCCGACAAGCTATACACTATTAGACCCTCGTTTTGGTACAGCTGATGAATTTAAGAAAATGGTAGGTTCATACCAAAAGCGTGAGATGAAAATAATGGCTGATTTCCCTATTACAGATGTTAGTCCAAACCATGAACTTGCAGAAAAGCAAGGGTTTGTGGGGAGTACAAATGATGGGAAAATACAGTGGGATTTAACTAATGAAGAAGTACAAAACGAAATTATCGACAGTGCTGTACAATTTGTGGATACATACGGACTGGATGGCGTTCGTCTAACGAATATTGAACAAGTGGATACAGCATTTTTAAATCGCATGATTGAGCAATTAAAGGCTACTGGTGCCTATGTAATTGCAAATGCAGAAAGTGATGCGAATTTTGATGCGAAATTCTATAATGATGTCGCATCAAAATATACAAATTCCTTTAAAAATGTTGATTTGGATACTTCAGTGTTGGAACCATATATTGAAGAGACATTATCGGACACACCTGTTTTGACAATGACCGATACAATTTGGTCTGACCGTTTTACTTTAGCTGCAACGGCTGAAGGGATGTACCCTCCAACACGCAGTAAAATTTCGATTGCAAGCACACTATTATTGCCGGGTGTGCCAGTCGTTCAATACGGATCTGAAATTGCAATGAATGGTACTGCCGGTGAAGAGGCGCATCAATACTATAATTTTAAGACAGATTCAGAACTGGCAGATTATGTTGGAAAGCTTCAATCTTTACGAAATGATTCAGAGACATTACGTAATGGTGAATTTAAGTGGCTTGAAAATGAAGATGGCTTTATCGTATTTGAGCGGAAATCTGATACGGAAACGTGGATAGTTGTAATTAACAATAGCAGTAAAACAAAACGTGTCCATATCCCGGTAGCAGAGCTGGGGGAAGGAAAAGAAATCCGTGGGATGTTCAATAGTGAAATCATTCGTGAAAATAAAGATAATAACTATACTATCATTTTAGACCGTGAAATGGTTGAGGTGTATCAGGTCATCGATGCGCGAGGAATTAATACTTCTTATATTGTGGCACTTGGACTAGTTGTTGTACTTTATACGGCATTCATGATTGTCATTATGAAACGTGGGAAACAACGCCGCGCCAATTCAGCAAAATAAAATGAAATAGCCCGGAAAAGTGAATACATCGCTTTTCCGGGCTATTTTTAATAATTGGACTTAATTCGGTAACGTGTCCTACAGTTTTAATCGGTCATGCAAAAATTTTGCAATACCATCTTCATTATTAGATAAAGTAATTTCATTAGCGATATTTTTTAAATCATCAATTCCATTACTCATTGCTACACCAATTCCGGCATAATCAATCATTTCAAAGTCATTGTCCTCGTCGCCAAATGCAATGATCCGCTCACGTGGGATGCCCATTTCTTTTGAAATGAAGTCAATACCAATTGCTTTACTTAACCCTTTATGCACAATTTCAATAATCGGGAAAGGTGCACCCCAGCGTCGATGCTCGATCAGCTCGGCATGCACATCCTGCAAATGTTTGCGGATAATCGGCGTATTTACATCATCTGCCTGAATCAATAAACTCGTCGGATTTTCCTTTAATGTCTGCTTGAGATCACCCATTAAAATATTAGGGCTGCCCATATTAAACATTTCGTGTACTTTTTCATCCTCACGATGGAGATATACATCATCCATTACTTCGGCGATTAAATTATCATATTCATATTTATGGACTGATTCAACAACATCGTGGACTACACTTAAATCCACAGGTGTATGGATTGTTTTCCACATTGGGTTTTTTGGATGGTGAATAAGTGCACCGTTAAAATTGACAATAGGTGTCGTTAACTCCAATTCTTTATAATAGGGAAGACTAGCCCGGAAAGGACGTCCTGTCGCGATCATTACTTGATGTCCCGCTTGCTTTGCCTTAAACAGTGTTTCCTTTGTAAGGGAGGAAATCTTCTTATCATCCGTCAATAATGTTCCGTCTAAATCCAATACTATTAAATGTTCGTTCATGAGAATAAGCCTCCTTTAGCATGGGTATTATTGTAACGTGAAAAATTAACATTCGTCAAAGTTTTGAAACAATCGTGAAGTTTTGATAAGGTTAAGGCGAGGTGAGAAAAATGATTGTTAAGCAAGAGTTGTGGAAATCTATTCCATTATTGCATGTGTATGATGAAACGATGGACGAACATACACCCGTCGTTATTTTTTTACATGGGTTCTTAAGTGCAAAGGAACATAATCTTCATTATGCGTATCAGTTTGTGCAAAAAGGTATCCGAGTTATACTGCCTGATGCAATCATGCATGGAGAACGGTCAGATTATTTAACGGATGAACAGATGAACTATAACTTTTGGAAAATTGTTTTAAAATCGATTGAAGAAGTACATACGCTTTATGAAGAATTGAAACTAAAAAAAATGGTAGGCGACAAAATTGGCGTTGCTGGAACGTCAATGGGTGGCATTGTAACATCGGGTTGCTTAACTATTTATCCGTGGATTCAGGCTGCTGGTATTTGTATGGGGACAACGAGCTACACGAGGGTCGCGCTTCATCAAGTTGAGGAACTGAAGCAAAAGGGTGTTCAACTTCCAATATCTGAAGATCAGCAAAGTGCTTTGTTCGATATGCTCGGCAAATATGATATGGAAAAACATGAATCATTGTGGTCAAACAAGCCAATAATATTTTGGCATGGTGAAAAAGATACGGTCGTTCCATTTAGTATGAGTCGCCCTTTTTATGAACAACTTGAAAAAGAAGGAAAGGCGGCGAATATTCAATATATCGCAGAGCCAAAAGCAGGACATGCCGTTTCAAGAAATGGTATTTTACAAGTGACGGATTTCATTGCACAACGTTTGGCATAAAGCATTCGTTCTGCTATGATAGACGATAACACTATGTCGAAAGGGGAAATAAAAAAATGGCAATTGATCAAGATATGAAAGACAGCATGTACGGAGCATTGGAAAACGTAATTGACCCTGAGCTAGGCATCGATATTGTCAACTTAGGTTTAGTATATGAAGTGGATTTAACAGAAGAGGGCTTAGCGATTGTTACAATGACATTAACATCAATGGGTTGTCCACTTGCACCAGTAATCGTTGACCAAGTAACGACAGCTTTAAGTGAATTACCGGAAGTAAAAGAGGTAAAGGTAGATATCGTATGGCAACCGGCATGGTCTAAGGACAATATGTCACGCTATGCAAAAATGGCTTTAGGTATCCGTTAATAAAAATATTAAAACGATTATTTTGCAGAAGCAAAATAATCGTTTTTTTTTTAGGCTAAGATTAAAAAGTCCGTATTATTCACTATAACGATAGTCGAAGGTGATTTTTTATTTTTCTATTGGAATCCAGTTTAAATATGTGTTTAACATCAAATAATTATTAATGAAATGCTTTTCTAAAATATTAAGGCTAAAATGCCATTTGTTACACACATATGAGTCGTTATTTCGTTTTACTTAATTATTAAGGTATATTTTATCGAATATACAAAAATATAAGAACGTACCTAAAAAGGGAGTGTAAAAATTTGTGAGTTGACTAATTTTGACCTATAATAAAATTAGTCAGTAAAGGTCAAACTATCGGGAGGATGCAATATATGCAATTTAACCAAACTCAAGACAACCGTCCGCCTTTAGAGCAATTTGGACGTAATTTAATTGAACAAGTAAAAAATGGCAAGATGGACCCGGTTATTGGACGTGATGAAGAAATTCGCAATGTTATCCGGATTTTATCGCGCAAAACAAAAAATAACCCTGTATTAATTGGCGAACCAGGTGTTGGGAAGACAGCTATTGTCGAAGGCTTGGCTCAACGGATTGTAAGACAGGATGTGCCAGAAGGATTAAAGGATGCGCAGTTATATGAGTTGGACATGAGTGCGCTCATCGCCGGCGCTTCTTACCGTGGTCAATTTGAAGAACGTTTGAAATCCGTGTTAAAGCAAGTGAAAGATTCAGATGGAAGTATCATTTTATTTATCGATGAAATTCATACAATTGTAGGTGCCGGAAAAAGTGATGGTGCCATGGACGCAGGAAATATGCTCAAACCGATGCTTGCGCGCGGGGAATTGCATTGTATCGGTGCAACGACATTGGATGAATATCGTATGTATATTGAAAAGGATCCTGCTTTGGAACGTCGATTCCAGCAAGTTCTAGTACGTGAACCGTCTATTGAGGACACAGTATCCATTCTACGTGGTATTAAAGACCGTTTTGAAGAGCATCATCGTGGTGTTCGTATTCATGACCGCGCCATTATTGCAGCAGCACAACTAGCCAATCGCTATGTTACAGACCGTTTTTTACCGGACAAAGCAATAGATTTAGTTGATGAGGCATGTGCCATGATTCGAATTGAAATCGATTCAATGCCGCAGGAACTTGACCAATTAACACGCCGACTTACTCAGCTTAAAATTGAACAACAAGCATTGAAGAAAGAGAAGGATGATGCGAGTAAAAAACGCCTGGATATCCTTACGAATGAAATCGATACTTTAGAAGCTTCAATGCAATCGATGAAAGAACAATGGGAACTTGAGAAAAACGGTTTGCAAATTGTACGAGATAAAAAGGACAAACTGAAAAAATATGAAGCAGAACGTGATCAACTGTTCGTGTCCGGCAACAATTTAGCGCGGGCAAGTGAACTGCAATACAGTATAATTCCACAACTGGAGAAAGAGCTTGGAGAATTGGAAAAGCAGCTTAAAGATTCGGAAGGCAATCGTATGCTGCGTGAAGAAGTAACGGAAGATGAAATTGCAAAAATTATATCCCGCTGGACAGGTATTCCGGTAACGAAGCTTGTCGAAGGGGAACGTGAAAAGTTATTGCGATTAAAAGACACATTACATGACCGTGTTGTTGGACAAGATGATGCAGTCACATATGTAGCAGAGGCAGTATGGCGTGCCCGATCCGGTATTAAGGATCCTAATAAGCCAATTGGAAGCTTCCTGTTCCTAGGGCCAACAGGTGTCGGTAAAACAGAATTGGCAAAAGCATTAGCAGAACAATTATTTGATTCGGAAGACCATTTTATCCGCATCGATATGAGTGAGTATATGGAGAAGCATTCTGTATCCCGACTTGTCGGAGCACCACCTGGTTATGTCGGTTATGAGGAAGGCGGACAGCTAACAGAGGCCGTACGCCGTAATCCGTATTCAGTAGTTCTATTAGATGAAATTGAAAAGGCACATCCAGATGTAGCAAATATTTTACTGCAATTGTTGGATGATGGTCGAATTACCGATAGCCAGGGCAGAGTAGTAAACTTTACGAATACGGTTGTTATTTTAACGTCTAATATTGGGTCACAATTTTTACTGGAGGCGTCTGATGATTCCGAGAAGCTTGTACAGGCGGCTTTACGTCAGCACTTTAAGCCGGAGTTATTAAATCGAATGGACGATATTATTATTTTCCATGCATTGTCGGAAGAACACTTCCATGCAATTGCCTGGAAATATGTAAAGCAGCTCCAGGAAAGAGTTGCGGAACAGGAAATTACGTTACATGTACGTAAGGAAGTAGTGGATTGGATTGTAGAACATGGCATTGATCCTCAATATGGTGCACGTCCATTAAAACGCTTCGTTCAGCGCCACTTGGAAACAATTGTTGCGCGAGAACTATTAAAAGGAGTAGTAACAGCGGGTGGTGTGCTGGAAATTATGCTGGAAAATGATGAACTGGTGATTTCTCAGAAGTAGAATGTCCAAATAATCTGCTATACGAAATAAAATTAAATGACAAGGGGCTGTCCAGTATAATACCGGACAGCCCCTTGTCATCTATTAATGTTGCTCTGCTTCCATGTCTGGAGTTGATTCGTTTGGAATGATTGCAGCGATAATAAGTACTAATACGCTGAATACTAATGATACGATTACGCCATTCATGAAATTAAAGTTTACACCTAATACAGAACTTACTACATAGTTAGTCATTGTTACTAAAAGGAATGACCAAAAGAAAGTAATAATATATTGCATCAATTTCACCTCATTGAACTTATTTATATCGTTATTTTGAAATTACATCTTCAATATCATACCACAAGCCTTCATGAAAATAAAAGGGGGAATACAACTTTTCGCCAAGATGTCATAAAGTGATTATTCCGTACCGTAAAAACATCGCTATTGTCTTTTCTATAAATTTTAATTGTTTTCGAAATACTTATACTTTATAATTAGTACCAGATACTAATATTTAGTGATTATTTTATGTTATTCAGCAAAAGGATTGGGTTGGATATGTTTGAAAACAAGGGGGATAATATATGAATGCTGGTATAGTTGGCATGGGTAAGTATATTCCGAAAAAGGCTTTGACAAATTCGGAAATTGAACAATTTTTAGATACATCGGATGAATGGATTCGTTCACGGACAGGTATTGGAAATCGATATATCGCAGAGAATGAAGAAACATCAGATTTAGCCTATAAAGCGGCACAACAAGCTATTCAAAACGCCGGTATTACAGCAGATGAAGTAGGATTAATCATTGTCGCAACGGTTACTCAAGATCAAAACTTTCCAAGTGTAGCCTGCCAAATACAAGAACGTCTTGGGATATCGGGTTGCGGTGCAATGGACATTTCTGCTGCATGTTCAGGCTTTATTTACGGGACGGCGATAGCAAAACAATTTATTGAGAGTAATAGTTATGAATATATATTAGTAGTAGGTGTTGAAAAATTATCGAAAATAACCGATTGGAAAGATCGGAACACAGCTGTCTTATTTGGTGATGGTGCAAGTGCAGCTGTAATTGGTAAAGTTTCAGAAGGGCGCGGCATATTGGCATATGAACTTGGGGCGGATGGAACGGGTGGCAAACATTTATATTTAAACCCAGAAAACCACATTTCGATGAATGGTCGTGAAGTATTTAAGTTTGCAGTTCGTCAAATGGGGGAGTCCGCAGTCAGTGTACTGGAGAAGGCTGGATTAACGAAGGAAGATGTAGATTACCTAGTACCGCACCAGGCGAATATCCGCATTATGGAGGCTGCTAGGGAGCGTCTAGGACTACCGGAAGAAAAAATGTCGAAAACGATTCAGAAATACGGTAATACATCGGCTGCATCAATCGGTATCTCGATTGTCGACGATTTGGCTGAGGGGAAAATAAAGGACGATGATATCGTTGTATTAGTTGGTTTTGGTGGAGGGCTTACTTGGGGGGCACTCGCATTAAAATGGGGAAAATAAAGAAAGAGAAGGGTGTTAAATGATGGAGAAAAGAAGAGTTGTTGTAACAGGAATCGGCGCAGTAACGCCAGTAGGAAACAATGCAGAGCAATCATGGGACAATGTAGTAGCAGGAAAATCAGGAATCGGACCATTAACGCGTGTAGATACGACTAAATTTCCGGTGTCTGTTGCAGCGGAGGTAAAAGATTTTAATATAGAAGATTACATTGAGAAAAAAGAAGCACGAAAAATGGATCGCTTTACTCATTACGCACTAGCTGCTTCAATGATGGCTGCAAAAGATGCTAATCTTACGATTACAGAAGAAATGGCACCTCGTGTTGGCGTATGGATTGGCTCGGGAATTGGTGGAATGGAAACACATGAACAGCAATTTTTGACATTCCAAGAGCGCGGTGTTCGCCGAGTAAGTCCGTTCTTCGTACCAATGATGATTCCTGATATGGCTTCAGGCCAAGTATCGATTTATTTGGGAGCAAAAGGAGTTAATTCATGTTCTGTTACAGCCTGTGCTTCAGGGACAAATTCAATCGGAGACGCTTTCAAAGTAATTGAACGCGGGGATGCGGATGTAATGATTACAGGAGGAACGGAAGCACCAATCGTTACAATGGCGGTTGCCGGTTTTTGTGCAAACACTGCATTATCTTTAAACCCAGACACTGCGACAGCATCACGTCCATTTGATAAAAATCGCGATGGCTTCGTTATTGGCGAAGGGGCAGGTATATTAATTCTGGAAGAATATGAACATGCAAAAGCGCGTGGCGCGAAAATTTATGGAGAAGTAGTTGGCTACGGTTCGACAGGAGATGCCCATCATATTACAGCTCCCGCTCCAAATGGCGAAGGGGCTGCGCGAGCAATGAAAATGGCGTTAGATGATGCGAATGTCTCACCAGAGCAAGTAGGATACATTAATGCACACGGTACGAGTACACCGTACAACGATTTATTTGAAACACAAGCAGTAAAAACGGTATTTGGCGATCATGCATACAAGTTGGCAATGAGTTCGACAAAAAGTATGACTGGTCACTTATTAGGAGCAGCAGGTGGTATTGAAGCGATTTTCACAGTACTTGCTCTAAAAGAAGGAATTTTACCTCCGACGATGAATTTAAATGACCCTGATCCAGAATGTGACTTGGACTATGTTGCCAATGCAGCACGAAAAGCTGATGTGGAATATGGACTGAGCAATTCATTAGGATTCGGCGGGCATAACGCTTGTTTATTGTTTAAAAAATACACAGAGCAATAGAAAATATAAAAAACGAACGGACCAATTCTATCGTCCGTTCGTTTTTCGTATAGTTGTACAAAGGATGGTGTTTTGACACGCTTCGTACTATTTCTATTTTTTTATGGGCTTTGTGTAATGTCGATTAGTAATATGATTTTATACTTAAACTATCGGACATTGGGCTATTCATGGCATGCAGTAATGCTGTACATCCTTCATGGTGCAGAACTGTATTTGCTTCTAATAGCGGTAATCGGAATGGTTAGCGTCGTTTACGGCCTAATCCCATCGCGTTCTCCATTTTCTTAAGCGTTTTGGCTGCGATAGCATCCGCTTTAGCAGCTCCTTCATCTAAAATAAGATCTAGTTCCGGAGAATCGATTAATGCATAATAGCGCTCTTGTATAGGTGCAATATGGTCGATAACAGCTTGTGCCACACCTGCTTTAAAATCGCCGTAGCCTTTGCCTTCGTATTTTTCTTCTAAATCCTTAATTGAAACTCCTGATAAGGCAGATTCAATAATAAGCAAATTGGATACGCCTGGCTTATTTTCAACGTCAAATTTCACAATTCCCTCAGAATCCGTTACAGCAGATTTGATTTTCTTTTCAATCTCTTTAGGTGTATCCAAAAGACGAATTGTTGCTTTCGTATTTGTATCCGATTTTGACATTTTTTTCGTCGGCTCCTGCAATGATTTGATACGGGCGCCTTCTTTTGGTAATTGAATATCAGGAATCGTTAAAACATCATTGTAACGCTTATTAAAACGTTCCGCTAAATCGCGAGTCAGCTCGATATGTTGCTTTTGATCTTCCCCTACTGGCACGATGTCCGTATTGTAAAGAAGAATATCGGCAGCCATTAACGGCGGGTATGTTAAAAGTGCGGCAGAAACGGATTCTTTTCCAGTTGATTTATCTTTGAACTGTGTCATACGCTCTAATTCACCGATTGAAGCGACACATTGCAGCATCCATCCTGCCTGTGCGTGCGCAGGTACTTCAGATTGAATAAATAAAATGGATTTTTCAGGATCAATACCACATGCAATGTACATCGCTGCCAATGATCGAATATTTTTGCGCAATTCCAATCGATCTTGTGGAATGGTAATAGCATGTTGGTCGACGATGCAATAAATAGCATTATTGTCATCCTGTAAAGCAGGGAATTGTTTAATTGCACCGATGTAGTTTCCTAAAGTGATTGTTCCTGTTGGCTGTACGCCTGAAAAGATGGTTTTCATTGGGGGATTCCTCCTTAAAATGGGTAAATAAGATTTTCTCCAAAATTACTTGAAGTAATTTTTAGACAAAAAAACATCATGCGTCCTCTATTAAGTAAATAATAGAAGGGACGAATGATGTTAAAATCCGCGGTACCACCCAGCTTGCCTCAATTGGCCACTCTTCTTCGTAACGTGAAGGGAACGAGCTTAACTAATGGAACCTATATTTAAGTTCGTTCATCAAGCTAACTCGGAAGTCCATTCCATTTAATGAATGATCTGTTTGCACCAACCACAGATTCTCTAGGCATTCGCTTTAAATGTACTACTCTTCGTCATCGTTTTTTCATAATCTTGAAAGTGATTATATCGTAAATATTGAAAAGAAAGCAATTGTTTTATTTGAAAGAAATAGGAATAAAAATGCATTGTAGTGGAAATAGTAGTAAAATAACAAGCTGATTATTTGAAACAACAAATCTACGCTCAGTTTAGTTCTCAATTAAATTTGAATAAATGAGAAAAAACATTCTGTCTTTTAAGTTTAAATCTATTAGCATAAGGGTACAAAAATGTTGTAGCACAAAAATAAAGAAAGTGCGCTTAATAGAGAAAAACATGTAATAAAAATTATTACGGTAGTTGAATTATTTGTTGACAATGTGTATTCAAACATGGCGTATTCATGTATAATAAGAACAGAATCTTAAATTAAATTAATTCTAAACTAAGTATTATATATTTACGCTTCCATATGAAATGAAGCTGCATATATCAGTTAAATTGAAATCAATTAGAGAGGAGTGAGACAATGTTAGTAACATTATTTACTTCACCAAGTTGTACTTCATGTCGAAAAGCAAAAGCATGGTTAGAGGAACATGATATCCCATATACAGAGCGCAATATTTTTTCGGAGCCACTTACAATTAGTGAGATTAAGGAAATTTTACGAATGACAGAAGATGGTACCGATGAAATTATTTCAACGCGATCGAAAATTTTCCAAAAATTGAATGTAGATGTTGAAACATTGCCATTGCAAAGATTATACGAGTTAATACAGGAATATCCAGGTCTTTTACGCCGACCGATTATATTGGACGAAAAACGTCTACAAGTCGGCTATAACGAAGATGAAATCCGTCGATTCCTACCTCGTAAAGTACGTGCTTACCAGCTTCAGGAAGCGCAACGCATGGTTAACTAAATAAAAGACACTCATGATGCTACGGTTGCCTAGGGTGCAATTGTGGCATCTTTTTTTTATTTCAGATCATATTAATAAGGAATTCTTTAATACTTGATTTAAACTGATGGGTACAATACAATTTCAATTATTCAAATAATTTATGCTGAATAATGTTTTTTCTTTTCATTTTTATCCAATCCATCATACAATAGAGTTATAGATACTTCCCATTTTTTTAAGTATCTTAGTTCCGATGCAATAGAACGCCTTATTGTATGCATTTTGGAATATAAGTGACGTTCTATACAATGACTGTGAAGGGAGTTGAGGTCTAATGGACATCGAACGCATTAATGAAAATACGTTAAAACTATTTATTACGTATAGTGATATCGAAGACCGTGGTTATACGCGTGAAGAAATTTGGTACAATCGCGCTAAGGGAGAAGAGCTCTTTTGGGATATCATTGGCGAAGTAAATACAGATGATTATTTCGACTTAGATGGTCCGATTTGGATTCATATTAATGCTTCTGATAGTGGGTTAGAAGTCGTTGTAACTCGTGCATCTGTAGGGAATGATTCCGAAACTTCATCGATGGTTGGTACTTTTGAAGACGACCTTCATATAGCAGATCAATTAAACGAAATGGAAGAATCGATTTTCAATGCAATTGGTAAGGCAGCCAAAGATGAAGAGCAGACGCTTGAAAATGCACGATTCCGATTTAAAGATATTGATGAGCTAGTGCCTCTTGCAAAACGCGCAGCCCCGTTGGGAGTTAAATCTGCGCTGTATAAATGGGAGGACTACTACTATTTATATGTAGAGTTAGAAAGTCTGGAAATTCAAGAAGCGAAAAATGTCGTTGCAATATGCACTGAATATTTATCCGCTTCCAAAGTTACGAGACACCGCTTAGACGAATACGCGGAGACAATTATTCCAGAGGACTGCTTTGAAACAATCATCACATATTTTGAATAATCAAGTTGTTAAAGCCACCTGATTCTGGGTGGCTTTTTTTGTCTATATAATTGGACTTGTTTGCAGGCATAACCTAATGAAAATGTCACTTTCCCACTAGTTACTTATTATAAGTTGAAAGCTGTTCTTCATTTGCTTACGATAGATAAAAAGGAGTGGAAGGCATTGTTGGTCGCAATGACAGAAAATCAACAGCTATTTCATTTAACGTCAAAGCTTTCGGAGCGGGAGCTGCAACAATTAAAGCAACGGCGGCAGTTTTATTGTCCCCAGTGCAGAGAGGAGCTTTTGCTGAAAGCTGGACAGATTAAAATTCCTCACTTTGCACATTATAAAAAAAGTAATTGCGATTCATTATTTTCGGAACGGGAATCAACCGCCCATTTATTAGGCAAGCAGCAGCTATTTCAACATTTTACAAAGCTCAAGCTGCAACCAATGCTTGAACCCTATTTGCCGCTCCTCCGTCAACGACCCGATATTTTCATTTCTAAAATGGACAGGCAATATGCCATCGAATTTCAATGCAGCCCGATCTCGCAGGATCTTTTTCTACAGCGGACAAAAGGGTATTTAAAGGCAAATATTACACCAATATGGCTATTGCATACACCGGAAAAATTTCAAGCATCAGGAATGTTGAAAATTTCAATTAATCATTTCAATGCTCAATTTATCCAACAGTATAACAATCAATATTTTCTCCTCACCTATGATGTAAAAAGCAAAAACTTTTACTATTTGAGTAATTTAATTCATATCAATAAAATGCAGTACTTTGCATTTGTTAAAATACTTCCGTTACATCAACAGCGATTTCCATTCCTCATTCCCGATAAAATCCCGAAGGAAATATTTCGTCAGTTCCTTATTAGCTTCAGAGAATACCGCGACCAATATTTGCGGCCTCGTATATTGCTGAGTAAAAAAGGGGTTAATGATCGATTTTTACGTGCTTTATATGAATTGCGGTTAACGACCACTAATTTACCGATTTTTTTAGGGATTCCAGTAATGAATACAAATGCTTTTGACAGCTTTTGTTTAGAATGGCAAGTACAATTGTTTTATTTTATGAAATGTCACAGTCTTACTCCAAAAACGATGAACCAAAAGGCTATTCCGTATTTTTTTGAATGGAGTGGCATGGAACAAACTAGCGAGAGGAATGCGGCTGTTGTACAGTATTTAAAAATATTAAGGGAGCTTAATATTGGGCAAGTACATGAAAGTATGAGCTTAAATAAACTTTTTGAAGCTCTATACGACGAATGGGTTGCAATTGAGTAATGAAATTGATTAAATAGACTTATAATTTCGAATTTCGGAATATTAGGAGGCAAATGAATGGCTAAGCAAATTTTAACACGTGAAGAAGTACCGGAGCATTTAACTTGGGATTTAACAACAATTTTCGAGTCAGATGAGGCTTGGGAAGCAGAACTGAAAGAAGTAGACCAATTATCAAAGCAAGCTTCGGATTTTAAAGGGAAAGTAGCAGACAGTGCTGAAAGCTTATACAATACATTGCAATTTAGTGATGCATTATATGAGCGTCTGCACAAATTATATGTGTATTCTCATTTAAAGCATGACCAAGACACGACGAACAGCAAATATCAGGATTTGGACGGTCGCGTTCGTTCTGTTATTACAAATGTCGGAGCTGCATGGTCATTTATTACCCCTGAAATTTTAGCATTGGATGAAGCAACCCTAAACAGCTATGTGGAAAGCTATGAACCGCTTGCTTTATACAAACAGAGCCTGAAGGAAATTAACTTAGGCCGTCCGCACGTATTATCTGCAGAAAAAGAAGAGCTGTTAGCGCAAATGTCGGAAGTGGCTTCTTCAGCGAGCAAAACATTTAGTGCATTAAACAATGCCGATATCGAATTCCCTAAAATTATTAGAGAAGATGGGGAAGAAGTACAAATTACACACGGCAATTACATTACTATGCTGGAAAGTGACAATCGTGAAGTACGAGAATCAGCTTTCAAAGCAGTATACAAAACATATGGTCAATATAAAAATACATTTGCAACAACTTTAGCAGGGAATGTGAAGGCACATAATGCCAATGCAAAAATCCGTAATTACGATTCGGCACGTCATGCAGCATTGAGCAATAACTTTATTCCTGAAAAAGTATATGATCAGCTTATTTCAACAATCCATGATTATTTACCAGCACTACATCGCTATGTGGAACTGCGTAAACAAGTGTTAGGCGTGGATGAGCTGCATATGTACGATCTATTTACACCGCTTGTAAAAGAAGTGAAAATGGAAGTAACATATGATGAAGCTATGAAAACAATGGTTGAAAGCTTTGCGCCTTTAGGTAAGGAATATCAGGAGATTGTTCAAAAAGGTTTGGATAGTCGTTGGGTTGACGTTTTAGAAAACAAAGGGAAGCGCAGTGGTGCCTATTCATCAGGTACATTCGGTACAAACCCATATGTTTTAATGAATTGGCAAAATAACGTGAACAATTTATACACATTGGCACATGAATTTGGCCACTCAATGCATAGCTACTATTCACGTCAAAACCAACCGTATCAATATTCTGATTACTCAATTTTCGTTGCCGAAGTTGCTTCGACATGCAATGAAGAACTTCTATTTGATCATTTAATGAAAACTTTAGATGATGAAAAGAAAAAAATATATTTATTAAATCAATGGCTAGATGGTTTCCGCGGCACAGTGTTCCGTCAGACGATGTTTGCTGAATTTGAGCATATGATTCATGAGCTTGATGCAAAAGGCGAATCGATTACAGCTGAGAAGCTAACATCAATCTACTATGATTTGAACAAACAATATTTTGGTGATGCGATGACTGTTGATGAAGAAATTGGCCTTGAGTGGGCACGTATTCCTCATTTCTATTACAACTATTACGTATACCAATATGCAACAGGTCAATCTGCGGCAACAGCCTTATCAAAACAAATATTGGAAGAGGGAGAACCAGCTGTAGAGCGCTATATTAACAACTTCCTAAAAGCAGGTTGCTCAGACTTCCCGATTGAAGTATTGAAAGCAGCAGGTGTAGATATGGAGTCACCAGAACCAATCGCGCTTGCGTGTAAGGTGTTTGAAGAAAAGTTAGATGAGTTAGAAAAGTTATTATTAAATAATTAATTGTTTGTGAAAACGCATCTGTTTCAGGTGCGTTTTTTGCTTTTGAAAACGGATTTTCTGTCCAATCAGCATTTTAACAGTCGAAAACTTCTTTCGAATAAATACGTGTAAAAGCGCTATATATCAATGATTTACTCGTTTTTAACATACTTGGAATCAATGATTAATTTGTAAGTATGGAAACGCTTACTATATGGCGAATTTGTGAAATTATAAAAGAATTATTGCAAGAAATATTATTCCGTGATAGAGTAATATTTGTGAAATAAATCACATAACAAACATACACCCCTTTGTTTGAACGTGAACATTTCTCCCATCCCCTTTGTGAAAAAGAGGCGTCCTATCTCTCGAGGATAGAGGCGCCTCTTTTGTTTTATTTATACTTCTCCTTAAATCCATGCAAAATTCTACATAACTATTTTCCTGCCTTTATTAGCGTTTCCCGGAAATTATACTTAATTATTTTATAGGACAAAAAAACCAGCTCGCTTAAGGCGTCGCTGGTTAAAATAAATATATAAGGGCAATTAAATAATAGTGTAATGATAAAGAATGTGCTATTTTGCACGCCAAAGTGTTATTTCATCAGTCATAATACGTTCTACTTTTTGTTGAAGCATCCGTTTTTTTAATTCACGTTCGGCAAGCTGTTCATTAATTGAATAAATTTCTGCAACTTCCGCAGTCGTCAAAATGCTGAAATGATCGAATAAATCATCTAATGTAGGGACGGGTTGGCGAGTTAATTCTTCACCAAGTAATTCTGCTAAAATATGTTCATAGACTTCGTAATTGTATGAACCACTTACTTTTAATCCTTCATCTTCAATGCATTCGTTGAAAAATACAATACTTGGTACTTCATCAACTTCCATTTCCCGCGTTAAGTATAAGTCACATTGAAATGCACGGGCAGCTTCTTTGGAACCGAAGTCAGATACGAATTCCTCCATATCCAAGTTAACTTGCTGTGCAATTTCTATTAATGTTGCATGAGAATTAATATTTCGAGTATTAAGAACCGCTATTTCCTGTACTTTGTTTAAATAGCGGAAACCAGCTCGCTTACCTTGAAGTTCAGCGGCTTTAATTGCGATTGAAGGTAGTGCAGGATGTGTAATATCCAATTCCGCTCCGGAAACACAGCCTTTCATACGGCTAGTAATGCTGTTTAAAGCAGAGAGTTCCGTACTAAGGACATATCGACATGTAAAGTAATGACCGTATTCTACTTGAAGCTTACGCAAAGTCATTTGCATAAGTAATGCTTTTTCACAAAGGGGGTCAATAAAAATATAAAGCTCAATTGGTTTATTACATGTGGACGGTGCAACAGGTTGCTGTAAAAGTTGGACATTATTCACTCAAATCCCTCCTCATCATTTGGGGCGTTAACCATATGGTGAGCAGTCATTACGAGACGCTTATAGTAAACTTCGCGGAATTTACCGTCTAAGCCAACCTCGTCCATCGCTTCTGCCATACATTCTAGCCATGCCTGGGCACGATCGGGTGTAATTTTAAAATGCATATGTCGGGCACGCATCATTGGATGACCGTGTTCTTCACTGAAGAGATTAGGCCCCCCTAGATACTGCGTTTGGAATTGTATTTGTTTACGAATTGTTTCTGTTAAATCATCTGGAAAAATAGGAATTAATAATGGATGCTTCGCCACTCGAGAGTAGAACGCGTTAATTAATTCAGAAAGCTTTTCAGCGCCGAGTTCCTCATAAGGAATCGTATAATTTCGATTCATTAGTTATACTCCTTTGTGTCTTTCTTAGCCCATTAATGAAATAGGATGACGTTTCCGTAATATAAATTTCATTTAGGCGTTACATTCATTCTAGCAACGGAATGATGTTTTAACAAATAAAGTGCCCTGCAAAAAATTTGAAGGGCTCTTTACATCCATATAAAATATGCTAGAAATGCATATATATAGTAGGTTTAATTGTTTATTAAAAAATTTTACAGTAGGAACATTTACATGTTAAAAAGTTCAATGCCAACGTCAATTTGCAAATAAATTACATTTTATGGGCTATACGTTTATATAATTCATTACTTTTTTGACATAATTTTGAGTTTCTTGGAAAGGAGGGACTCCTCCATATTTCTTAACATTTCCTGGACCTGCATTATATGCGGCAAGAGCTGTCTCTATATTGTTATCGAACTGATTCAGCATTTGACGTAAATATTTGGCTCCACCCATAATATTCTGTTCAGGATCAAAGCGGTCTTTTACGCCTAGATAGTTTGCAGTAGCCGGCATTAGTTGCATTAAGCCAGATGCCCCAGCACCACTAATAGCGGATGGATTGAAATTTGATTCCTGCTTCATTACAGCGGTAATTAATTTTTCAGGAATATTGTACTTCTTTGCGGCAGCTGCAATTTCTGCTTGATATTTTTCTGCCCCATTAAAGAAATTATTTATATCGTTATTACGCGTATAATCTTTCATATATGATTCAAGATTGGTTGGTGTTACGCTCGTTGCTTGGAGGTAATGGGAACCAGCCAAATCCGTTGAATTATTTGAATTTTCTAATAAAAATGAAGCGATATAATTATTGGTAGTTGAATTTTGTTGTTCTGGATTTGTGAATTGCTTTAAGGTACCTACATCGCCAAGCCCATTAAGGGATTGACCATTTAATATATCGCTCATTAAATCAGAAAATAAAGTCGAGTTCGATGATGGTAATGTACTCGAGCCTGGTTGGTGTGATGTATTGATGTTTTGCATTGCCTGTAGTTCCAACAATGACTTCATTGATGAAATATCCATGACAGCACCTAGCCTTTCTGATTATTCAATGCCGTCATAAATCGCACAATTTTCTTTTGTGCGGGCTGCGGCTCAATTGAATGTTTTGCTAAAAATGAGGAAAAAATTATTTTTCCAATCTTTTCATCATTTGTCTCATATTCTACCTCATAATCGTCGCAGTGCAAATAAAAAGAATGATCGAACACAAGTAAACCTCCCTCGTAAGGTATCTCTACTCGGTCTGTTGTCAATGATCCGTAGCACTGCAACGTGTTCATAGGAATGTCAAAAAGTTCTAATCTTTCATTTACAGTAGGCAATGTAATCCTATTGCCAGCTAGCATTTGATCGGCTTGTTCCCTTGTTATATAGTCGGTTGTTTCTAAATGTTGATGTTCTGATGTTTTTTCTTTTAATGTACACTCAATTGTTTCCCCGAATTCTCGAATTCTAAGTGCACTTTGGAGTTGCTTTAAATGATTGCTAGATGTATCGAAGTAGTGGTTAACTTGACGAATAATCTGGTCGGGCTGGATGGAAAAAGCCTGAAGAAGTTCTTCATATTGTGCTTTTGTTAAAATATTTTTAAATTCTATTTCGATATGCTGGGTCATTGTTTAATCTTCCTTTACTGTTTAGGTTTTTATTTTAAATCAATAAAACGAAACTGCACCAATCGATAGTCCTATGGTAAAATATGAAGTGAAGGCAAGTAGTGGATGGCATAGATTTTTAAAGATTTCATGCCGGTTTGAAAAATTAGAACATACAACATTAAGACGTAATTGAAAAGGAGTTCAATTCATTGAGAAATGTATATATAGTTAGTCAATATCAAGCAGTACATAATGAAATCCATTTTATTTTAAATGAAAAGAAACAACTTAGCCAATTGCAACCTGTAGGACAAGTGATTGTTGATTCGGATAATGAGGCGTTTCTTTATATCATAGAAGAAAACGATGCATATAGTTATATTGGTTTTCCTCAAGCTGTATGGTCGCAATTAGTACAAACGTTAAAGTCAGGGCAACAGCCATATTTAAAAGTAGAAGATGGCTTGGTACCTCTTATACAGTTTGCCGATGAATTAAAAGGATTACTGTACAATATAGTAGGAAACAGTAACTATGGAGACCGCTTTGTAGAAGCTGTAGAAAAGGAATTTGCCGATTTTTTGAAAGAATGATTAGCAATTTTAATGTATTGAAATGAAAAACGTGCCATTTCGTGCTATTTAAGTGTGAAATGTGTTTTTCTTATGCACAAGAAGTATAATTGTTTGAAACAACGTGTTTTGAAATAGTGTGACGTGAAAGTACTATTTCAAGTTGGGGGGCTTTGTAAATGGGGCAGTGGGAAGTATTTTTAAGTCCATATCGACAAGCAGTGGACGAACTGAAAATTAAATTAAAAGGCATGCGATCGCAATTTGGCATCATGAGTGCAAATTCACCAATTGAATTCGTAACAGGCCGTGTTAAACCACTTGCGAGTATATATGATAAATCGTTTGATAAAGGGATACCATTTGAGCCGAATCCGCGTTTAGGCAATGAATTGCAGGATATTGCAGGCGTTCGTATCATGTGCCAGTTTGTTGACGATATTGCTACAGTTACGGAATTGATTCGCCAGCGTAATGATATGAAGGTTATTGAAGAAAAGGATTATATTACACATAGTAAACCGAGTGGCTACCGCTCACATCATATGATTGTAGAATATCCTGTAGAAACGATTCAGGGCCGCATTGTTGTCGTGGCCGAAATTCAAATCCGTACATTGGCAATGAACTTTTGGGCATCTATCGAGCATTCATTAAACTATAAGTATAAGGGAATTTTCCCGGAAGAAATAAAAAATCGATTGCAAAGTGCGGCAGAAGCGGCATTTCGTCTGGATGAGGAAATGTCCTCAATTAAAAGTGAAATTCATGAGGCTCAAGCATATTTTAGTGAAGTAAAAGAAGCAACTAATACAGCTATTCATAAGTCAACTGACAAAGAGGAGCGTGAAAGCTAATGAAGTTTGCAATTCAATCACGCAGAGATGACCAATCAAATGAATTGATGGAGCTCGCAAAATCTTATTTAATCGATTTCGGGTTGAAATTTGATGAGGAAGAGCCAGAAATTGTTCTTTCCATTGGTGGTGATGGGACTTTATTGCATGCATTCCATCGCTATTTGCATCGTTTGGACAAAACAGCTTTTGTTGGTATTCATACAGGGCATTTAGGTTTTTATGCCGATTGGAAGCCTTCCGAGCTGGAAAAGTTAGTATTATCGATTGCTAAAAAGGAATTTAATGTAGTCGAATATCCGCTGTTGGAAGTACAGGTACATCGCCATCATTCGGATTCCAGTACTTATTTGGCTCTGAATGAAGCTACGATAAAATCACCGGACGTTACCCTTGTAATGGATGTTGAGCTAAATGGTGAGCATTTCGAACGGTTCCGTGGCGATGGGTTGTGTATTTCGACACCATCGGGGAGTACCGCATACAATAAAGCTTTAGGTGGAGCAATTATCCACCCAACATTACAAGCTTTCCAACTTACAGAAATGGCATCAATCAACAATCGTGTCTTTCGTACTGTAGGTTCTTCCTTAGTATTACCTGCCCATCACAATTGTGTATTAAAGCCAGTCCATGAGCAGCAATTCAATATGACTGTCGATCATATAAGCATGACGGAAACAGATGTAAAGTCGATTACCTTCAATGTTGCAAATGAAAAAGTGCGTTTTGCGCGCTTCCGACCATTTCCATTTTGGGAACGTGTACATGATTCATTTGTCTCAAATGAATAGAATGAGGTTATATGGATAAAAGATTTCAATTACAATTTATTAATTCAATAGAAAATGCCTTATTGCGTGATGCGATTGCTCAATGGGGAATTTCGAAGCGTGCTTTGACCGCCATCAAATTTGATGGAGGAACACTTTTAGTCAATGGTGAAGAAAAGAATGTACGGCATAGCCTTAAAATTGGAGATGTCGTAACAATTATTTTTCCACAGGAGGAAGTAAGCGAAGGTTTGGCTGCACAAGAAGGTCCTTTAGCCATTGTATATGAAGATGAAGCAGTACTCGTATTGGACAAGCCTTCTTTTATGAATTCCATTCCTTCCAGAGAACACCTAAACGGCAGCATCGCAAATTATGTATATGGCTATTTCGTTCAACAGCACCTGGCTTCAACGGTGCATATTGTTACACGACTCGACCGTGATACGTCAGGGCTGATGGTCATTGCGAAACATCGTCATATACATCATATAATGAGTGGCCAGCAAAAAAACGGAAGTATTCATCGTGAATATGAAGCAATCGTAGAAGGGTATGTAGAACAAGATCAACAGTCCATAATTTTACCGATTGGACGAAAAGATACGAGTATTATCGAACGTGAAGTACGTGCGGATGGTCAGTTTGCACATACGGATGTATCGGTTATAGCACGTAAAAATAACTTGACTCATATTCGCCTTAAGCTCCATACAGGGAGAACACATCAAATAAGAATCCATATGGCTCATATAGGACACCCTTTAGTGGGAGATGAATTATACGGAGGAAGTCGAACATTATTAAATCGTCAGGCACTCCATTGCCGGAATATCCAGTTTGAACATCCATTAACGAAGGAGACTATGCAATTTTGTAGCAATCTCCCGCCTGAAATATTAAACCTTATTAATTAATAGAAGATGCCAATTACTCAATTGGTGTCTTTTATTTTTTGGTGAAAAAGGGAATATACTGTTGGAAGGGCGGACAGAATCCTGCTTCAATTAAATATTGTAAATAAATACAGGCAATTCCTATCCTTGACGAACTGAAAAAGTTAGTAATAAAATAGTCCTTTGTTATAGCAATATTGGAATGTGCAAGATGAATAATTGGATTTTGATGCAATTGGAAATTGAGCGCATATAATAGAATTAATAAAGTAATTGAAAGGAGGGGACAAGCATGATAGAGGAAAGAAATGATGAAGTACAGTATGATGAGTCCTTTTTGCGAATGCTACTCGATGAGGAAAATATTGAAGCATTTCGTGAGCATTTTTTAGTTCTCCATCCATTTGATCAAGCACAGTTTTACGAAGAGGTAGGTCCGGATATACGGCAAGTTATTTATCGTTACTTGTCTCCTCAGGAAATGGCCATTATTTTAGAGTCAATGGAAATTGAAGATGATGAATATGAAAGCTATTTAAATGAAATGGATCCATCCTATGGCGCTGCGATGCTCGGTTTTATGTATACCGATAATGCGGTAGATATATTAAATGAACTGAACACTGAGCAACGTGAAAATTACTTAGATATGATGGATGATGAAACTGTTGATGAAATCAATGAGCTTTTAGGCTATGAGGAATACACAGCAGGGGCAATAATGACAACCGAGTATGTTTCGGTTTTAGAGAGTGCTACTGTTCGTGAGGCGATGCGCGTATTGCGTCAAGAAGCACAGACTGCCGAAACCATTTACTATATTTTTGTTGTCGACAGTTCCCATAAACTGCTTGGTGTCATGACGTTACGAGAATTAATTGTTGCAGAAGGAGATTTATATATTCGTGACATTATGAGTGATCGCGTCCTTTCTGTGAAGGTGACCGACGACCAGGAAAATGTCGCGAATTTAATGAAGGACTATGACTTTTTAGCAATTCCGGTTATTAATGAAACTCGAGAACTCCAAGGTATCATTACATTCGATGATATTATCGATGTTATTGAAGAAGAAGCAGAAGATGACTACTCAAAACTGGCGGGTATTTCGGATATGGATGACAATGATGCAGGTCCGATACGAGCAGCTGGAAAACGCTTGCCTTGGTTAATTATTTTATTGTTTCTAGGAATGCTTACTTCAGGGTTAATGGGGATATTTGAAGCAACGCTTGATAAAGTCGCATTACTTGCCACGTTTATTCCACTCATTTCCGGTACATCAGGAAATAGTGGTACACAGGCATTAGCAGTCGCGATTCGAGGTATTGCAACTGGAGATATCGGAGGTAAAAGTAAGTTCAAGCTTGTCCTTCGTGAATTAAGTACAGGTATCATTATGGGATTGGTCAGCGGAGCTATCGTAGTGGGAATTATTTTCTTTTGGAAAGGTACCTTGATAGTAGGTTTACTTGTCGGGGCATCAATTTGCTGTTCCATTATTGTCGCTACATTAGCCGGGTCATTTATTCCGATTATTATGCATAAGCTAGGCGTCGACCCTGCCGTTGCATCGGGTCCTTTTATTACGACATTGAACGATGTCACGAGTATTGTAATTTATTTAGGATTGGCTACTACCTTTATTGGTCTTATTCTATAAGGAACGATTTGAAAGTTTATTGCATATTGTATGAAAAAGAGGATGTGGAATGTGGAAATTCATCCATTACTTTTTATTGCAAGTCCGAGTTATATTCAGGAAAAGAAAATTGATGAAATTGAGGAAGAAAGTACGTCTATTTATGTGCGTCCTATCCCTGAAAAAATTGAAAACTCCCTCGTTGCAAGGCAGCTTAATTATTTTGCCAAGCCAGTGAAGGAGCCAAGAATGTTATTATTTATTTTACAGTCAGGTGAAAGAATACATGCTTCCATTGATAAAATAAATGGCAGTCAAGTATTATTGAATTGTTTCCAGACAAAGCGCTGGATTCATGCAAATGAAATTGTGATGATTCATCATACGGTTTAAAATGAGGAGCCACTTATTTGGCTCCTCATTTTTTATAGATCAATTAGTCACAAATGCCAAGGTCCACGTCATCGATACATTGAACAGCGCAGAAGCAATCTAAATCAACTGTAATACAGCTGTCTGAAGCATCGAACTGTGTAACTCTACATACTTCACGGAAATCAATCTTAGACCCACAATTACTTAATAAATCTACCGGATTTCCACTTGCATCTTCTGGTATTAAAACACGTAATGTTGCGCAGCAGCCATCAAAAATGTCCTCTACACGGAAATAAATCGATACACATGGAGAAGACGGTTCGTTAGAGAATGTAGCAAAGAACGGTGAGCCATCTTTATTTAATAATGTAAACACACGTGTATCAGCATTTGAACGTGCAGGGTTCACAATTCCTCCAAGTGGCTCTAAGAAGCAGTTTGTTGTACATCTATTGCAATCATCCTGTACTGCAGCATTTTGAATTTCCAAAATTGCGCGAACAACTTCACATACACACCCTTTTGAAGAGTGGTTGCCTGAATCACTATTTCCTCTTCCACAACCCATAATTTTCACCTCCTAAAACTTAACTCTATCTAAAATATGACCTGTTCTGTGAATGAATCGGGCGAATGACGGGCTTTATGAAACTTCCTTATCGTCAATGAATAATTCAAAATACGAAAGGCTATACTCGGAGAAAAATGGACATAAGGGGGGACTGTTATGCGAAAAGCGCTCTTAGGAATAAGTTTAGTTTTAATTCTTACTGGTTGTGGTGACCGTGAGAAAGTAATGACTTATTCAAAAACAGACAATACGCAACATCAGCATGAAGTAGAAAAACTTTTTGAAAAGGATTCAGATATCGAACAAGTAAATATTGTCGTAATTGAAAACGAAATATTTGTTGCAATGCAGTTAAAGCCTTTAAAAAAGTGGAATCGCCAAAAAATTGAAGATCGCTGGCAGAAGAAGTTAGAAAAGCAATATGAAGGAAGTACGGTAAATGTATCGGCCGATTTTAAAATGTTTTGGGAATCGTCCAAACTAATGGAAGAAAAGAATCAAAAGAAAATGATGGAAGAATTAAAGCATTTAAAAAAGCTTGCGAAGGAGGAAACGTAATTTGAAACAGCAACAATACAATACTTTAAAGGATCAAATTACACCAAAAGTACCTATACCCCTAAACTGTTTAAAGGCTTTTGTTGTGGGAGGGGTAATTTGCTCAATAGGACAAGCAATTTCATTTTTATACATGATCTTTTTTGATTTTACGGAAAAGACTGTAGGCAATCCGACAGTGGCTACAATGGTTTTTCTTGCCATGCTTTTGACGGGGTTTGGTCAATATCGGAAACTTGGACAGTTTGCGGGGGCTGGAAGTGCTGTACCTGTAACTGGGTTTGGTAATGCGGTAATTTCTGCAGCAATTGAACATAGATCCGAAGGGCTTGTTTTAGGTGTAGGGGGCAATATGTTTAAATTGGCAGGTTCGGTTATTTTATTCGGCGTCGTATCGGCTTTTTTCGTGTCTCTAATTAAATTGATATTAGTATCGGTAGGTGTCACATCATGGTAATCGTATTTCCATCGAAACCAGCCATTCTTTCTTCGGCTACTGTTGTTGGTCCTTTGGAAAAACGCAGCGTTTTCCAAACATATTTTGATAAGATAAGTCAGGATGAACGGGTACAAAAATCCACGAATGAGCAAGGTAATACAATGCTCATCTCAGATGCATGTCAAATAATACTAAAAAAATCAAATTTAAATAATTTGGATATCGATTATTTTTTAGGTGGCGATTTAGTCAATCAAATGACACCTACAAATTTTGCAGCACGGGAACTTGCTGTTTCTTTTATTGGACTCTTTTCAGCATGTGCCACTTCTGTTTCATCGATGATAATTGCAGCATTGTTAACAGAGCTAGGAGCAAGTGATTTTTCAATTGCCGGAGCATCTAGTCAACATAATTCAGTTGAACGACAATTCCGTTACCCTATTGACTATGGGTCTCAAAAACCTGCAACTTCACAATGGACCGTAACGGCGGCGGGGTTTGTATTAATCGGTAAACATGAGCCGAAGCTTCCATATATAGAAGCAGCGACTGTAGGGAAAGTGATTGATTATGGAGCAACAGATCCGTACCATATGGGCGGAGCTATGGCGCCGGCAGCATTTGATACGATTCAATCGCATCTAAAAAAGCGTTCGCAAAAATTGGAAGATTATGATGTTATTATGACAGGTGATTTAGGTAAGATTGGTTTGAAAATTTTAATTGCAATGTTCGCGCAAAGCGGTGTGAAAAAAGAAGATTTATCAAGGTTCCGTGATGCAGGTGCCGAATTTTATGGTGAAGATGCATCATTTTTAGCAGGGGCAAGTGGTCCAGGCTGTTCAGCTTCAGTTTATAGTGGCTATATGATGGAACAATTTAAAACAGGCCGCTATAAGCGCGTTTTATTAGTAGCAACAGGTGCACTTTTATCCCCGCTTACTTTTCAGCAGGGTGATACAATTCCGTGCACAGCACATGCAATCGAAATTGGAATGGGGTAAGGACAATGGGCTTTTCTTTTTTATTGGCATTTGTAGTAGGTGGCTTCATTTGTGTAATAGGGCAGTTAATAATGAATATCGGGAAGTTAACACCAGGTCACACATTATCAATTTTAGTTGTAGCAGGCGCCATTTTAGACGGCTTTAACTTATATGAGCCTCTAATTAATTTTGCAGGCGCTGGTGCGACAGTACCCATTACCTCCTTTGGGAATTCTTTAACACATGGGGCGATGGCTGAGGCTGAAAAACATGGTTGGATAGGTGTTTTGACAGGCATGTTTGAGGTGACGAGCTCGGGAATCAGTGCTGCCATTATTTTTGGATTTATTGCAGCATTAATATTTAAACCAAAAGGCAAAGTAGATTAGACGAATACCCTCCTTTTTCTTGTGTGTATGCATACACTACAAAATAGAAAGGGGGGTTTAGTATGTCAGGATACGGATATGGTTGGCAACAACAACAAGGTTGGCAACAAGGATGGCAACAAGGTTGTGATTATGGAACTCCAAGTTATGGCGGCGGCAACAATAGCGGTACGTTTGTACTAATCGTTGTACTATTCATTTTACTTATTATCGTTGGTAGCGTAATCATTTAAGGAGGTATTTTCAAATGGAACGTTCATTTTTCAAAAATATTGAGCGTAAAACAGGTGTTGACTTTGATGAAATTATGAATCTTGCTAATGCATTGACATATGCAGACTTTTCGGATGAAAAGCAAGTTCGTAAAATCGTCAAAAAAGTGAGTAAACTTGCAAATAAACCGGTATCAAGCGAGCTGGAAGAAAAAATCGTCGCATCAATCATTCAAGACGGTAAATCATTAGATTTTTCAAAAATTGAAAAAATGATGAAATAAAGTTCTCTGTAGTTCAAGATGAGAAATAATCCAAAAAATATATGTATACAGGTCGTCCTTAATTTATAGCATCATCTATACAAAGATAGCCACCAAGCAAATATTTACTTGGTGGCTATCGTTTTTATATTCACATGCAATTATGAAAAAAATAAGACCAGCTTCTAAATATTCTTTTCCATGGCACGATGCGGAATGCCGGCATCCATGAACTCAGGTGAAATTACAGCGAACTCCAACTTTTCATAGAAAGGTACGGCATAGCTTTGAGCATTTAGCTTAAGCTTTTTAAATGCTGCATTTTTCGCATATTCTTCCACAGCTTCCATAATTAATACACCGAGGCGCTTCCCTCGATAGCTATTCAAAACACATACGCGCTCCACCTTGCCAACTTTCGGCTCAATTTCACGTAGACGCGCTGTAGCAATTGTATTTTCACCTTCATTTACAAGAAAGTGGGTAGCTGTTTCATCATATTCATCTATTTCTAAATTTAGTGGGACACCTTGTTCTTTGACGAAAACTTCTTTCCGTAAAGCATATGCGCGTTCACGGTCTTCGTCAGTTGTTACTAACTTTACTTCAAACACGTATTACTCAGCTCCAGTCAATTTGTATGTTTCATAAGTTGTCCATGAGCCATCTTCTAATTGGTATAGTAAATGGAAACGATCGATTACATCTTTTTCATCAACACCGACCATGCGTAGCTGACCGTGAACATCATCATGTTCGGAAGCGCTTAACTTTTGCGCAATTGTAATATGCGGTACAAAGACATGCTTTGGCGCACCGAAATTGATTTTTTCCTGGATCATTTTTTGGATGTTTTCCAATTGCGGTGTTGGATCAACTCGGAAAAAGATCGTATTTGTAGTAGGGTAAAATGAACTGATTCGAGAAGCGTGAATTTGTAAAGGGGCAAATTGTGATGCCACCTGCTGTAAACTACTGGATATTTGATCCATTTGAGATTCATCCGCATCAAATGCATCTTTCAAAGTAATGTGAGGTGTAATTAACGCATAATGTGGGTCATAGCGTTTGCGATAAGTGTTCGCTAAATCTTGTATTTTCTTAGATGGAAAAGCAACAATACCATATTTCAAATTCATTACCCCCTAGAAAATTATTCAAATTTTATCTGCCTTTAGGTGCCCGACTATCGTGAGAAGTTTTTAGTAAACTAAAAAGTGGACATAAATACCCCGGAGGCGCAATTGTTATAAGTATAACAGAAAAAACAATGAATAGACATTTAAGAACACATTATTATCCGAAAATTTCAATTAGTGCGCGTTTTAAATCTGGCTTCCAATATGTCCATGTATGATTACCTTCAAATTCCTCATAAAAGGTATCAATTCCATGGTTTATTAACAATTGGTGCAGTTCACGGTTTGGTGTCAGGAGATCTTTGACGGTATTGTTTTTTAAAGTCACTTTATCTTCTTGTAGTCCGATAATATGATACACCGAAAGAAAATTAATATTATTTGCACTACGAACAGCCTCTAATACGTATTCATCTACATAAGGTGACTGCAAGACGGCTTTTCCAAAAATATTCGGATAATGGATTGCAGTCATTAATGAAATCGTCGCAGCCATGGAATCTCCAATTAGTGCACGCCCGCCTCCTATTTGGGCAGTTGAGTACTCTTCGTCTAAATAGGGCACAAGTTCATGCGCCAAAAATCGCATATAAGCTTCAAATTGGTCACCTGTTGGAGTATATTTTCGCTTACGATCCTCATAATTTTTGTATGGAACACCGACGATTATTGTATTTTCAATAATATAGCCATCTATTAGTTCATCCGCTAAACGAGGTATGCCACCAAGTTGGAAATAATCTTTACCATCGGAAGCGATTAAGATGTTATATTCGTAAAGTGGAGAATAATTTGCTGGAATATAAATTAACAGCTCCAACTCCTCGTTTAATGCCTTACTAAAAAAAGCAATGTCTTTTACTGTGCCTTTTTCCAAAGTTGTCACCCCTGTCGATTGATGTATTCAAAATTGTATCATAAAGAAAAATAAAGGTGTAATATAGAAGATAGACAAGTGAATGAGCGCTTAATATAAATAAAGGTGAGGATATATTCATGCATAACAAAAGAATTCGTGTACACTCAGATGAAGTGACAAAAGCTACACATGATGCCCTAGAACGTCGCCATGTAACGATTGAAGATATTGCTGAAATCGTTTATACGATGCAATCCCCATATAATGAAGGTTTAACGATAGAACATTGTATTCAATCGGTTGAACGTGTATTAACTAAACGTGAAGTACAACATGCAGTATTAGTAGGTATAGAACTTGATGAACTGGCTGAAAAAAGGCTTTTATCTGCCCCGCTTCAGGCTATTATTGAATCAGATGAAGGACTGTTCGGTGTAGATGAAACGCTGGCATTGGGTTCTGTATTTACGTATGGAAGTATTGCAGTTACAACATTTGGTCATTTAGATAAGCAAAAGATTGGAATTATTGAAAAGCTTGATACGAAGGCTGGGGAATCAGTTAATACATTTTTGGACGATTTAGTTGGAAGTATTGCGGCTTGTGCAGCATCACGCCTGGCACATCGGATGCGTGACCTTGAAGAAGAAGGCGAAACTTTTGCAGATATTCCGCCCGTTGAATTAGGGCCAACCACGAAGTTGAACACGGAGATTTAAAAGGAGTTAAACAATAATAATGGAATTAAAAGATATTAAAACGCTCATTACGAGTGGAACAATTATTTTAGCAGTAGGCTTATATTTAATATTTAGCGAACCAAAACAAGAGGCAGAGCAAGTAGATTCACCGGTAATTACAGAACAAAATATTTCATATACGATTACACCAGAAATGGCAGTGGATAAAACAGGGAAACAACTTGTTGATGTGAAGTTTTTAAATGCCAATGATGGTGATACTTTTAATGTTGAAATCGATGGTGAAAAAGAGCGTGTACGCCTCCTTATGATCGATACACCAGAAATGAACTATAATAAAGGCGAACCGATGCCGTATGCTGAAGAAGCGAAGGCACGTACTACCGCGTTATTGGAAAAGGCGGATTCAGTCCAGCTATTATTCGACAAAGGTCCGGAAACCGATAATTATGACCGACTGTTAGCATACGCATTTGTGGATAATGTCAGCTTGCATGAAGTTTTATTAAGTGAAGGACTTGCTGCAGTGCGTTATGTAAATAAACCGAACGATACATTAGAAAAAGAACTGCTCGAAATTCAACAACAGGCCGAACAGAAAAAACTCAATATTTGGGCCCATGATAATTATCTGCAACGTGACGGATTCCATCCAGAAGAAGTGAGTAAGTAATACGCCTTTTTCTCTTGCATAATGAGCCGTGGGCAATGATTAAATCACGACCTGGATTAATTTGAGTATTAAACAATAAATAAGTAAAGGATGAAAATGGTTATATACACTTTCATCTTTTTTTTATTCACATACCTAAAGGAAATGAAAATTCAAGAATTAATTACGACAATTCTATGAAGTTTAAATCGTTTCGCAAAAAATTTATACTAAAGGAGAATGTTGGTATTTGAGAAACAATCACTTTTATGGCATGCTATATAATGGCATTGAGAAATATTCTCTATTAGTTAATTACATATTGTGAAGAAAAGGAGGAGAATTTGTATGAAAAAAAACTTCTTCATGATTTTATCTGTTCTTTTTTT
The DNA here is from genome assembly GCF_037969735.1 of Solibacillus sp. FSL W8-0372. Taxonomy (NCBI): domain Bacteria; kingdom Bacillati; phylum Bacillota; class Bacilli; order Caryophanales; family Caryophanaceae; genus Solibacillus; species Solibacillus sp. FSL W8-0372. The sequence goes on from NZ_CP150204.1 coordinate 757,323, forward strand.
AGTAGCTTTTACTTTGCCAAATGCTTCATTAGCTGCAATTGCAGATGGTACTTACGAAGTGAACTATCAAGTAAATAAGCCTGGCAGCAATTCGGCATCCATGGCAAATGATTACTTTTTAAAACCTGCCAAATTAATCGTAAATAACGGTAAAATGACAATGCAGATTACGATAAAAAACAGTAGCTGGGTTACAGAGTTTAAACCTCCGGGCGGGGCAAAAGTGATTAGTACAAATGAATCTGCCGGTCAACGCACTGTTCAATTCCCGGTTTCGAATGCAAATTTAGTAACAATCGCCATGAAAATCGATATTGATGATATCGATTATCACCATGCCTATAGTGTAGATTTTGTATTCAACAGTTCGAGTTTACCAGAAGTAAAGGCAGAAGAGCCTAAAGAGCCGGTAAAGCCAGTAAAAGAGGAAACAAAACAAGCGACATCTACTAAGGAGTCACCAACACCATCGTCAGGAAGTAATACTTCTTCAAATAAACCAGCACCATCAACTGAACCACAAAAAGCAGAATCATCAGCAGAGCAAGCTAATACAGAAGAAAATACAGATGATTCTACAAAGACAGATGAAGAAAATGCATCTGAAGCTGAAAATTCAGAGGTAGTAGAAAATCCGGAGACGAGCGATGAATTACCGCTTGTGGCGATGATATTATTCATCGTAGCGGCGATCGTATTTATTCGCACAAAACAAACAAAAACAAGATAGAAAATTGGAGGAAATGAAAATGGTAAAAAAATCAAAAGCAACAAAAGCGGTCTTGGCATCGCTATTAGCAACATCTGCAATTGTACCAGCAATGGCAGTATCTGCTGAAGTAGGCGGGGAAACGACTCGTACGGGTGAAACAACTACTACTGCACCAGCAAAGACGATTGACTTTAAAGTAGATGCCCTTGAATCTTTACAACAGTTCATCCCAACTACAGGGAAATTAGTTGAACGCAATGGTCAGCAATTTATTAATCTGGAATTATCAGACGCAGTATTAGGTATGGTAAATAGCGTAACAGTAGCGGGTCAACCAGCAATGGCTGAATTTAACGGAAAAAAACATATTAATATTCCAGTAACAGCTGATTATGCGCCAGTGGAAGTAACTTTAAATATGACTATTCCTTTCGTTGGTAAAGATCCGGTAGATTACAAAGTTACATTAACTCCAGATGCAAAAACTATTAAAGAAGTAACTGAAACAACTAAACCAGTTGAAGAAGCAAAAGAAGAAAAAATCTTCAAAGTAGGCAAAACATTCGATTCAGTAGCAGATGGTACTTATGATATTAAATGGGATGCTTATAAAGATGAAGTAGGTAACTACAAAGCGATTACAAGCCATTTTTCACCTGATGCAAAATTAATCGTAAAAGATGGAAAATATTCAGTACAGTTAACTATTACTGAAGATTCTAAAGCAATGGTACCAGATGTAACAATTGCAGGTAAAAATGTAGAAGCAAAAGATGGGAAAGTTATAATTGAAATTCCGTCAATCAGTGATTTACATGAAGCATCAGTACACGTTGTTGTACCTGCTATGAATATGGATAAACCTTATCCATTCGGTTTTGCTATCGAAACGGCAAACTTAGAATTACCAAAAGCAGAAGCTGCTCCAGCACCGGCTCCGGTTGAAGCAACAAAAATGCCAGTTACTGTATTTAAAGATGGAACAAAAGAACAATCAATTATGCAAGGCACTTATTTAGCAAATGAAGTAATGGTTACTTCTACTGAAGGCGGATACGAAGTTGATGTAACATTCCCACAAGGTCAATGGTTAAATGAATTCAATGTTGAAGGAGCTACAGTAGCATTGAAATCAGAAGAAACTGTAGGGAAAAATACAGTTCAAATTTACACAATCTCATTAAAAGATATTAATGAAATTTATAATGCAACTGTTGATTTAACAGTTGATGCTGCTGGTGTAAAATATGATTCAGTTCACAAAGTACAATTACAATTCGGTGAAAAGAAACCAGTACCTGTTGCAGCACCATTTAAAGATATCGCTAACAACGGTAACAAAGATGCAATCGTTAACCTATTCAACAAAGGTATTTTCATTGCTGCAGACAACTTTAATCCAGGCAATAACGTAAAACGTGCTCAATTCGCTTTAATGTTAAACCGTGCCTTAAAATTAGATGTACCAGCAAAAGCAGCATTCACGGATATCGTAAAATATGATGACGAAGCGAAAAAAGCGATTAACGCTTTAAATGGTTATGGCATCATCAATGGTAAAACAGCTACTACATTCGCACCTGCACAAGATGTGACTCGTAAACAAGCTGCATTAATGATTTACCGTTTATTAGAGAAAAATGGTTATACTGCAACTGGTGATACAGCTAAATTCTCTGATATGCCAAAAGAAGTGGAAGCTTCAAAAGCAATTTCTGAATTAAATACATTAGGCATTATTTCTGGGTTTGAAGGCAAATTTAATCCAGAAAACAAATTAACTCGTTCACAAATGGCTAAAATTTTAAACAATACTTTAACAGTTGTTGAAGGTTTAAAAAAATAACTAAATGAACTGCAGACGGTTTGAATAATGAATTTAAAAAAGCCATCAGCAAATAGTTATATTAGGTAGGGTTGTGTTAAAAGTTTTACTTTTAGCGCAGCCCCAATCCTATTTTTGCGAAAGGGTAAGTAAGATGACGCTTAAATTGAAGTAAATTTCCATCTATGTTGAAGATGAAAGTTTACTTCAGTTTAAACTCTAGGAGGAAAAAAGAAATGAAAAAATGGCTTATCGGACTCGCATTAAGTGTTGCTGTACTTGCGGGGTGTGGCGATGGAGATAAAGAAACAGAAAAAGCTGAAACAATGGTGGAGAATTCGGGTACAGGCCAAGCGTCTGCTGTAGAAGAAGAGCATCGCATTATTGCAGGTACAGTCGTAATCGCGCAAATTCTGGATCGATTAAACCTTGATGCTGTAGCGATTCCGGATACGATCAAAGAACTACCTTCACGTTTTGATGGGCTGCCTGATATCGGAAATGCGATGGATCCAGACGCAGAAATTATTAAGTCCCTAAATCCTACCGAAGTATTGTCAGTTTCGACATTGGAATATGATTTAAAGGATAAATTCGAACAATTAAAAATCCCTGTAGATTTTGTGGATCTAACAAGTATTGAAGCTATGATGGAAGAAATAACGGTACTAGGAGAGCGCTACAATCGTGTGGAAGAAGCGGAACTATTAAATGCCGAGTTACAGACGGAAATTGATGCAGTAAAAGTAGCTGCAAGTGATAAAGAAAAACCACGTGTCTTAATTTTACTAGGTGTACCAGGCAGTTATTTAGTAGCAACAGAAAATTCGTACGCGGGTGACTTAGTTCGTTTAGCCGGCGGAGAAAATGTAATGGCCGGTCAGGAAGCAGAATATTTGCCTTCTAACACTGAATATTTATATTCTTCAAATCCTGATATCATTTTACGTTTAGCTCACGGTATGCCAGATGAGGTAATAAAAATGTTTGATGAGGAATTTGTGGAAAATGATGTTTGGAAACATTTTAATGCAGTGAAAAATGGGCAAGTATTTGATCTAGAAGAAGAGTTATTCGGTACGACAGCAGCATTGAATGTACCAGATGCACTTCATCAATTGGAGAAAATTTTCTATCAATAACAATGTGAAAAAGCAAAGCCTTGAGGGAGGTTTTGCTGTTTCCTTACATAAAGGGTGTTTGCTGTGACAAAAAAAATCATCAGCTTTATAGCTGTCGCTGTTTTATTAATTATTACCGTTATTTATGCCGCGACAACTGGGAGTATCCAGATGTCATTTATTGAGTTTATTACAAATTTTTTTAATCCCGACAATGCGGATATGGCTGCCATTAAAGATTTGCGCTTTCCACGAATTATCGTTGCATTATTTGCTGGAGCAGCGTTATCAGTTGCAGGCGTTTTATTGCAGGCAATTATGCGAAATCCATTAGCTGATGCAGGATTTATTGGAATTTCCGCTGGGGCTGCATTTACTAAACTTTTTATTGTTAGCTTCGTACCAACACTGTTTTTCTTCACGCCTATCGCGGCATTTATCGGTGGTGCGTTAGCTTGTTTCTTCGTTTTTTTACTTTCATGGAAATCAGGATTGAACCCATTAAAATTAATATTGGTCGGGATTGCGATTAATGCAATGTTTTCAGGTCTTACAGAAGCAATGATTACCTTTGGTGCTTCTGCATCAGGATCAATTACATCCAATTTATCGTTTAAAACTTGGGATGACGTATCGTTAATCGTAACTTATGGCTCAATCGGACTTATTTTGGCGATTATTTTATATGCGTCCTGTAATGTTCTCGTCCTATCTGATAAAACTGCGAAAAGTGTAGGCTTTAACGTAACGGCTGCAAGAATAGTTATAGCCGCTGTTGCTGTTCTATTGGCGGCAGCTTCGGTTGTCGTAGCAGGGGTCATTTCTTTTGTTGGGATTTTAGTGCCGCATATTGCGCGCCGACTTGTTGGTTATGATCATAAAGTGCTGATTCCTTTTACAGCATTATTAGGAGCATTTATTATACTATTGGCAGATACCCTAGGTCGTACGATGTTTAGCCCAATGGAAGTGCCGGCTTCGACAATTATGGCGATTATCGGTGGTCCGTTCCTCATATTTTTACTTAGAAAAGAGTGACGAAAATGGAAATTAAACAAGTAGTCGTTTCGCATGATGGCAAGGCGCGGCATTTAAATGAAGTATCCACAGTCATTCCGAAAGGGAAAGTAACGACAATAATTGGTCCAAATGGTTGTGGGAAATCGACATTATTAAGTGTGATGTCACGAAATAAGATGCCACTTAAAGGAAAAGCTACTCTTGAAAATAAGGATTTAGTGGAGTATAAACCGAAAGAATTCGCAAAAAAGTTTGCGATTGTTTATCAGCAAAATGATATTCCAGCTGATTTAACTGTAGAGAAGCTTGTTATGTATGGACGCATGCCGCATAATTCTCTATTCCAAAAGAAAACGAATGATGATGAAGAGGCTGTGACATGGGCACTGGAATGTACAAATTTACTTGGTAAACGCCAAAATGATTTATCTGCCTTATCAGGAGGGGAACGTCAACGTGTATGGATTGCGATGGCACTTGCCCAGCAATCTGAAATACTATGCCTCGACGAGCCGACAACGTATTTGGATATATATTATCAACTAGAGCTGTTGGAGCTTATAAAGCAATTAAATGAACAGTATGGTTTGACGATTGTCATGGTGCTCCATGATATTAACCAGGCGATACGATACAGTGACCATGTTATTTTAATGAAAGCCGGGAAAATCATTGCAGAGGGCCTTCCGCGCAATGTCATTACAAAGGAAGTCATTAAGGAAGTATACGGTGTCAATTCAGTGTTCCATGAGGATGAAAAGCTGGGACTCTATATGATGCCGTTAAGTATCTGATTATGCGGCGATGGATTCAGGCATTAAGCGGCATTGTAATGATTGTTTGTGCAGTTATCGTGATTCGCTATTATTTAGACTATAGTGAAGTGAACGAACAGCTGGAACAGGCACAGCAAATAGTGCAACAAAGCGAGCTTAAAGAACTTCAGCGACAAAATAAAAATATTATCGGATGGCTTACATTGAAAAATACCCGATTAAATAACCCAGTATTACAAACGGATAATAATGAATTTTACTTAAAGCATAATTATTTAGATGAAAAAAGTCGTGGAGGAAGTATTTTTGCTGATTTCCGAAATGATGTAATGGAAGATCGGCATACGATTTTTTATGGGCATGTTTTACGTAATGGTACGATGTTTGGTGATTTATCGAAGTTTAACGAGCAAGCTTATGCAGAAGAACATCCTGTTTTTTATTATGAGACAGATGAAAAACGCTATGCTTTGCATGTATTTGCTGCATATGAAACGACAACAGATTTTTATTATATCGAAACGCAATTTACGAATGATACCTTTGACCAGTTCTTATTAAATATTCAACAAAAATCTTCAATAAAAATGCCAGTCGAAGTAGCAAGTTCCGATAAAATCGTGACTTTTTCGACTTGTACGACATCCCCTGATGACAAAGAACGATTTGTTGTTCATACAAAGGTAGTCGAACTAGAAAAATAAGAGGTGAATCAATATGAAAAACAGTAAAAGAATAATGATTGCTTTGGTTGCGGTAGGGTTATTGACTGCATGTGGCAAAAAAGAAGAAAATCCAGTAACAGAACCTGTAGAACAGCAAGAAGTTAAGGTAGATGTAGCTGCTGAGGCAGAACAGTATAAATCATTGATAATGGGGCAAATGGACAGCTTCACAGCAGATACAGAGCTTCTAGCCACATATGTGAAAGATGGCAAGTTGGAAGAAGCACAAAAGTTATATCCATTAGTAACAATGTATTATGAGCGAATGCAGCCCATTGCTTCAAATTTCCAGGAACTTGACGAGAAAATTAACGGCGAAGTAGTAGAAGGAAAAGAAGAGGAAACAACAGGTTTTCAAAAATTAGCTCATGGATTGTTTGTAGAGAAGAAAACTACAGGCTATGAGGAAGCTGTAGATGAACTTGTTGAAAATGTGAAAGCATTACAGTCGGAGCTTCCTACGATGGATGTTTCGGAAAATAATGTATTAGCTTCAGCTGCAACGATGTTCAACATGATGGCAACGAACCGTTTGTCTGCACAAAGCATTGCCAATAATGAAGTATACGCTGTCAAAGCACAGACAGAAGTTGCGGAAGATTTATTGGAGATATTTATTCCCCGCGTCTCGACAGAAAGTGCTGAAACTACATCAGAGACTTTGAAAGAATTAAATGAAATTGTCGCTTATTATGAAGTAGGAAAAGAAGACTATGTGAACTATTCCTTCTTTACAGCAAAACAAAAAGAAGAGCTGAAAACAGCTGTCCAGCGCGTAGGCTCCGCATTACAGGAAATGAATGATTCTTTGAAATAAATGTTTGAAGGTAAAAGAGAGCAATAAAATAAAAAGGTCAGGACATAAGTAGAAAACTTTTTAATTGAGCGGAATTTGTATAATAAACATAACCTTTATTAAAATTGGTTGGAGTGAATTATACAGAGATTACCTTGATATAGATGGAAAATTAGTTGTTCGGAGTGAAGGCGGCGACTCCCAGGGGACAAGCACGAGGGAGAGACTACAGGCTCGAGCCGTGCCCCCAGGAAAGCGCCCGCCGTAACGGAGAACAACGGCTACGAAGTAGACATATAAGAAAGCCGTTCAAATTTGAACGGCTTTTGATTTTGAGGCGAGTTTTGTCACAGGTTCTTTTTTGTATTGAGTAGAGATTATGTTCCTACTCTCTTTAGTTTAAAGCTGCATGTTTTATATATTGTTTTGCCACTTGCGGTATATCTTTATATGAGATTTCATTAATTGTTTGAAGAGTTTCGGCATCAAATGCCAATGTGAATACTTCTGTATTTTTATTTTGCACCGGTCTGAACCATTTCAAAGTGACATCATTTAAAGCTTCTACATGCTGGAGCTCATTTAATAAATTGTAGCTGTCTTTTAACAATGTAGTTTCATGTAAAAATTCAGTTGCTTGAAGTGAAATGGTAACATTATGTTTATCATCCATTGGCGTAATTTCAATATTAAGAATAATATTTTCGATAAATTGTTGGAGCACAATTTCAGATATAGCAAGCATTGTTTGAAGTTTCAACTGTTCTGGAGAAACGGCAGCTTGTGCTTCTTCAATCGAATCTTGATGTTCCAAATTGTTTTTTTTCATAATATATTGTACTGAAATGACACAGACGAAAATAAGAAAAGAAATTAGCATGAATTTCAGTATTTTATTTAAAATAAGGATGACCTCCTATGGACTTTGACCAAATTTCTATTATATATAGTCATTATGCCATAGAAAAATGCAAAAAAGGACTGACAAATGTGACAGTCCTTTTACGGTTAAGTATTTTGTTCTTCAGTAGGAATTGTTGCAACAAATTCGTCAAAGTATAAAAATGATTCATCCTCTAGCTGTGTAATCTTTTGTTCATTTAATCCAATAGATAATGGTCCAGAAAAAATCTCGCCCCACCAAGTTTCAGTAATAATCATTTATATAGCCTCCTTGTACGATTGTTTTTATGTCTGATTTAAATAATTACTTATGAAATTCCCATTTAAACTTTTCGATAAACATTTTTCTTGAAACTAACCTCCTTGTATAACTTCCTTGCTAATATTTGAAGGAATTTAATTTAACTTTGTAGTAGTTATTACTATAGTTAATATGTGTGAACAGCTATAATTTATGCATACATTTCTTTTTGAAAGGATGAAAAAAATGAACTTCACTGCACAAGATGTTGAACAAATGATTGAAGAACAACGCTCTTTTTATTTTACTGGGGCAACAAAAAATATAGAATTTCGTAAAGAGCAACTCATATTATTAAAAGAAACAATAAAAAAATATGAGGAACAAGTAATAGAAGCTTTGGCATTAGATTTGAGAAAAAGTGAATTTGAAGCTTATTCCACTGAAATCGGAATTGTATATGATAGTATTTCTTATTTTTTAAAAAATATAGATGGCTGGATGGAACCGGAGCTGGTGAAAACACCAATACATTTTCAACCTGCCAAAAGTTACATTGTTCGTGAACCGTATGGAGTTACATTAATTATTGGGCCTTTTAATTATCCTTTCCAATTAATTATGGAGCCATTGATTGGGGCGATTATCGGAGGCAATACAGCGATTGTTAAGCCATCTGAAACGGCTGTTCATACAGCCATTATGGTAAAGAAAATTTTAGAAGAAGTTTTCCCACCTCATTATGTTCGTGTTGTAGAAGGTGAAAAGGATGAGGTTACTGCGCTGATTCATGCGCCATTTGACTATATTTTCTTTACAGGTAGTGTAGCTGTTGGAAAAGTAGTAGCAAAGGCTGCTGCAGAGCGTCTGACTCCCATTGCATTGGAACTTGGTGGTAAGAGCCCTGCCATAGTGGATCAAACCGCTAATTTAGATGTGGCAGCAAAGCGAATTGTCTGGGGGAAATTTAATAATACAGGGCAAACTTGTGTTGCACCGGATTATTTGCTAGTACATTCTTCAGTTGCTAAAAAATTCACACGTTTGCTTAAGAAGACGATACGTGAATTCTTTGGAGATGATCCACAGCAAAGTCCGGACTATGGTCGGGTAATCAATGAGCGCCAATTTGACCGCCTGCAAAATATATTGGACAACGAGCGTGATACGGTAACATTCGGCGGTCGCACAGATCGAGAAGATTTATATATGGAGCCAACAGTTTTAGAAAATATAACGTGGGATCGTCCATCAATGGAAGATGAACTTTTTGGACCAATCTTGCCGATTTTGACTTATGAGCAATTACCAAAAGCGATCCACGAAATACGCCAATTGCCTAAGCCATTAAGTGCCTATCTGTTTTCTGAAAATGAAAAGGCAATTGCTTATTTCCTTCAGGAGCTGCCATTTGGCGGAGGCTGTATAAATGATGTAATCACACATGTAGGAAATACTCATTTACCGTTTGGAGGGGTTGGTCCTTCAGGCGTAAAATCGTATCATGGAAAGGCCAGCTTCGAGAACTTTACACATCCTAAATCGATTATGCAGCGTTCTAATAAACTTGCAAATAGTTTGCTATATCCGCCGTACAAACAAAAAGTTAAGCTTGTTCGTACGATTATGAAATAACGAATATTCTTCGGTATAGCAGCACTCCCGGGCAACAAGCAGGGGATATGGAGTAGATAACTTGATAACAAATAAAGGAGTTCAAAATTTACTATTGTAAAATTTGAACTCCTTATAATTTTGAGGTTGGTTTTACCCAGCCTTCTCATTTTTAATATTCACTGAACACAGGAAACGATAATAGAACTTCTGTACCGACGTTTTGCTGACTTTTTATTTTAATTGTCCCTTTATGATCTTGAACAATTTTATTAACAATCATCATTCCAAGTCCTGTACCTTTCGTTTTCGTTGTATAAAAAGGTTCAAAAATACGTTCTGTTAAATGGGAAGGTATACCGCAGCCTGTATCGATGATATTAATGTAAATATCCTTGCCATCTTCGCCTACACACACTTCTAATGTAATGGTTCCATTCTCAGGTATTGCCTCAATAGCGTTTTTAAATAAATTTATGAATACTTGTTTAATTTGATTTTTATTACCTAATATAATCGTATGCGGATATTCATTCGAAATATTGAGAGAAATAGCCTTTTGCTGAAGCTCATACTGGAAAAATGTAGCTACTTCATTTAATGCCTCCCCCAAATTAACAGGTATAAACTGATTAGGCTGTGGTCTAGATAATACAAGGAATTCTGATAAAATTAACTCAATTCGTTCCGTTTCACTCTGAATCAGCTTAGTATATTCATAGTAAGGTGAGTCAGGATTTTCGTTCATCATTTGAACATAGCCGGATATAACGGTCATCGGATTACGAATTTCATGTGCAACTCCGGCAGCAAGCTCACCGACGAGCTTTAGTTTTTCAGATTGCAAAATTAAATTTTCGTTCTCCTTAATATATGAAATATCCCGTGAAATTACAGAAGAACCGATAATTTCGCCGTGCGGGCTCAAAATGGGAGACAATGAGATTTGTGCATCGAAAATAGTGCCATCCTTTCTCATATCGGTTGTTTCATGTAAATGAAACTTCTTTCCATGCATCAAATATTCTTTCCTTTTCTTTGACTCTTTTTCATTTTCCGGAGGGATGAGCGGTAAAACACGCCCTAATGCTTCCTCCTTAGACCAGCCATACAATTTTTCGAATGCTGGATTGACTGCAATCACACGGTCCTCCAAATCAAATACTGCAATTGCATCATTAGCCTGTTCAAAAAATAAATGTAAATATGCATGCTTGGAGTTTAAATAATATTCACGGTCAATCGCATTTTTTTCTAACTTTAACCAAATATGTTTTATTAAAAAACTTTGACCAATACTCATGATACAAGCAGCAATTAAAAAGCTTAAAAGTAATAGATGATCTTCTGATTTAAAACTATCATAGGGTATCATTGATAATTTATTTAAAATTAAAATTTCAATGAATACAAGGCTAATATTGATAATTGAAATAATATATGAACGGTAAATTGTTAATATCGCTAGAACCCAGAAAAAAGTATAAAACGAAAATATACTTACATTTTGATAGTTAAAAAGGAATACGATCATATGCCACGTACAAATCAAAATAATTTGAAACACTTTTGGAGGCGTTTTTAAATAATACAAAGCAATAAGTATAATGCAACTTCCAATACTAATAACTAAAAATGAATAAGGATGCTTGAACAGTTGTGTAACAATGACAGTAGTAAAAATAAGCGTTGAGAAAACATAAGTAATAACCATAAGCAGATTTCGCTTATTCAGAATTTCATTTTGCTGCATAAAACACCTCTGATAAGTAATAATAACTATAATCATACAGTAATTTATGATGTCGATAAATGGCGAATTTTGATATGATAGATATATTAATTAAAAATTGTACTATGCGAACATTTTGGAACACTTCATTAAATGGTTATTTTGTGGTTCTAATAGTTCAAGGTATTTAATGTAAAGCGAAAACCATGGAAATTTCAATCCATGAGCAGTATGATGATTAATACATAGAAATTACTATAACTTAACTGAAAAATTTAGATTCGCAAGTATAATGCAAGTGTGGGGGAAAGAAAAATGTATGTAGAAGAGCTATTAAGTACACTCATGCAAAAGAAAATAGTAGGACAATTGCCGAAGCTGATTTCGGATATTGCGATTGATTCTCGCAGTGTACAGCCAAACAGTGTGTTTATTTGCATTAAAGGCTTTACAGTAGATGGTCATGACTATGCACAGAAGGCTGTTGATGCTGGGGCAACAATTATCGTTACAGAGCGTCTATTGGAGTTGGAGGGCGACATTGCACAAGTACTTGTTAAGAATACGACACGTACGTTAGGCATTTTAGCAGCGAAGTTTTTTGACTACCCATCGAAAGATATCATGATGATTGGTGTAACAGGGACTAATGGCAAAACAAGTGTATCCGGCATTATCCACAATATTTTTATTGGGCTTGGAGAAAAGTCAGCATTGTCCGGTACGATAGGATTTAATTTAAATGGTGTGTTATATGAATCCGCCAATACAACAAGTGACTCATTAAATACCCAGCAGATGATCTTCCGTGCTAAAAGTGAAGGCTGTCGTGCGATGGTAATGGAAGTTTCGTCACATGGTTTGGCACTCGGTCGATTAGCGGGTGTTGATTATGATGTCGCGGTATTTACAAATTTGACGCATGATCATTTGGATTTCCACGGGACAATGGAAAATTACGGCAACACAAAAGGCCTGTTGTTCTCTCAGCTTGGACAAGATCTGGAAAAGAACAAGCATGTCGTATTAAACGCGGATGATCCCTGGTCAGAGCGTTATGCACAAATTACGCCATTTCCGATATGGACTTATGGTTTAAAAAACAATGCTATATTCCGGGCAGTAAACTGCAATTATGAAGATGGCATGACTCATTTTGATATGGAAACACCTGAAGGTACATTTCCAGTGACAATGCATTTATTGGGTGAATTCAATATTTACAATGTACTTGCAGCAACAGCGGTGTTTTATGCACGAGGCTTCCCAATTGAAGTTATTATTGAACAGATTGAAATGCTTCCTCCAGTAAAAGGACGCATGGAAAAAGTGGAAACGGATTTACCAATTCAAATCTTTATTGATTATGCACATACTCCAGATGCAATTGAAAAGGCGATCAATGCTGCCCTTCCATATAAAAAACCGGAAAATAAATTGATTTTCCTCGTTGGTACTGGTGGTGGACGTGACAAAACGAAGCGTCCAACGATGGCAGAAAAGGCGTCAGTTGCAGATTATGTTGTGCTTACAACCGATGATCCACGCTATGAGGAGTACGATAGTATTACAGGCGATTTAGCAAAAGGGATGCTGCATAATAACTATGCATGTATTGGTGACCGCGCAGAAGCTGTTAGACATGCGGTGAGCGTAGCAAATCCCGGCGATATTATTATTTTTGCCGGCAAAGGTCATGAAGATTACCAAATCATTGAAAATACGAAATACCCGCATAGTGATGCCAAAATTGCGATTGAAGCTGGGAAGTTAAAATTTGTATAGATGAACCTATATCTTTTTCAAATCCGCCGTGTTAACGTAATTGCGTTAACGGTGGTTTTTTTTTGGAGGTGAAAAGAAAAAATGATTCAATCCTACTTACTGAGTATGATTGGGTATTGTATATTGAGTTTTCCTCTTTATATAATTAGCCGAAAACTATACTTAAGAAATAAAAAGAAAGATATGTCTCGGGAAATTGTTATGCTCGTATTCTTCCTATATAGTGTAAGCATCTTTTCGCAAACGATTATACCGAATTTTTATTTTTTAAATGGACAAATTGTATTTGATACATCGACTGCCTATGTCCGTAGTAACTTCACCCCATTACAAACGATCCTTTTATATTATGATCAATTAAATGGACCATTAGCGAATATCGCATTTTATAATTTGGCAGGCAATATTGTCCTGTTTATTCCATTTGGATTTTTTATACCGCTTTTATGGAAAAAACTAAGAGGGTGGCGCAAAATGCATATCGTCGCATTCAGCATACCGATATTTATAGAAGGTACACAATATTTTATCGGTCGCAGCATTGATGTAGATGATGTATTATTAAATGCAATTGCAATTGTCATAGGCTTTGTCCTATTTAAAATAATGAAAAGAATACGTAAAATACTAACTCAAAAGTAAAAAAGGTTGTAACGAATGACTGTTGTCTTTTAAAATAAGAAAGTATGGAAAAAGGAGACGAAAACAATGACTTTAGAACAAGATATATTATCGCGTCGAACATTCGCCATTATCAGTCACCCTGATGCTGGTAAAACGACGATTACCGAAAAACTATTATTATTCGGTGGTGCAATTCGTGACGCGGGTACAGTAAAAGGGAAGAAATCAGGAAAGTTCGCAACATCCGACTGGATGGAAATCGAAAAGCAACGTGGGATTTCAGTTACATCCTCTGTTATGCAATTCGATTATTCAGGCTGTCGTGTAAACATTCTTGATACACCTGGTCACCAGGATTTCTCGGAAGATACGTACCGTACTTTAATGGCAGTAGACTCTGCTGTCATGGTAGTCGATGCTGCAAAAGGTATTGAGGCACAAACATTAAAGCTATTTAAAGTATGTAAAATGCGCGGGATACCGATTTTTACATTTATAAATAAATTAGACCGTCAAGGGAAAGAACCATTAGAGCTTATAGAAGAGCTGGAAGAGGTTCTAGGTATATCAGCATATCCGATGAATTGGCCAATCGGTATGGGGAAAGAATTCCTTGGAATTTACGATCGATACAATAACCGAATTGAGCAGTTTAGAACTGATGAGGCGAATCGCTATTTACCATTAAATGAAGAGGGCGGCTTAGCGGTTGATCATCCAATGAAGGTAACATCTTATTATACGCAGGCAATGGATGATATCGAATTGTTAAATGAAGCGGGTAATCAATACTCGGAAGATAAAATACGCCGTGGGGAATTAACACCTGTATTTTTTGGGTCAGCATTGACTAATTTCGGGGTACAAACATTCCTTGATACGTATTTAAAATTTGCACCAACTCCACAGCCACGTATTACAGAAGATGAGCAATTCATCGATCCTGTAGAGTACAAAGATTTTTCAGGGTTTATTTTCAAGATTCAAGCAAACATGAATCCTGCTCACCGTGACCGTATTGCGTTCGTGCGAATCGTTTCCGGTAAGTTCGAGCGTGGGATGAATATGACGTTGGCGCGAACAGGAAAATCCTTTAAAGTAACGCAGTCTACACAATTTTTAGCGGATGATCGTGAAATTGTAAACGAAGCAGTTGCAGGGGATATTATCGGACTTTATGATACAGGGACGTATCAGATTGGCGATACAGTGGTCGGCAGTAAAAAAGGATTTAACTTTGAGAAGTTACCTCAATTTACACCGGAGATTTTTATGCGCGTTTCGGCGAAAAACGTTATGAAAGGTAAGCAGTTCCAAAAAGGTGTACTTCAGTTAGTACAAGAGGGTGCGATCCAATACTTCAAAACTTTACACACTGAAGATGTCATCCTCGGTGCAGTAGGTCAATTACAGTTTGAAGTTTTCCAACACCGTATGATTAATGAATACAATGTTGAAGTAACGATGGAGCCAATCGGCAGCAAGATCGCACGTTGGATTGAAAATGAGGAAGATGTAAAGGAATCAATGCATTCTCAGCGCTCAATGCTAGTGCGTGACCGTTTTGATAATAAAGTATTTTTATTTGAAAATGAATTTGCAATGCGCTGGTTCACTGAAAAGAACGAACAAATTAAACTTTATAGCCTGCTGTAATAGGCACATTTATTATATCCCGGCAATTTCTCAGTAAAGAAATTTGCCGGGTTTTTTATCTTCATTTATCATGACGGGTGTCTGATGCTGCCAAGCTCTTTGGCTTAATAGTAAAAGAACGATCAAATAGAAAGCTACCTTTATCATAAGTGCGTTCTAAAAAATGGATATCTTCGTTTTTATTAAATATTATTGCTGTAGAACAACGTGTTCCATAATTCGGTAATTTCACAAATTGTGCTGAGAGTGCGCGTTCTAAATGAATGCCTACCCCAGTATTTGGCAATACTTCGTCATGTGCAATATTATCATCTGATAATAATAAAATAAGATCTTGTACTTCAAATTGTTTGTTTTGAGTACTGTTTATTAATGAATTTTTCGCTTTTTCGACTTTTGGCCAAGTCGTATTTAATGTAGCATTACTAAGACCGTAAGTACCTGGTTCGATCTTATTGTGCTCGTCAAATACGTTATTGTAATGATGCATTTGCTGCCCATCAAACAATAAAACGTTGTAGCCGCCATACAGATTCCTTTTTTCCCGTAATGAATCAATGAAGGATTCAATTGGTTCAGTAGAAAGTAAGAACTGTGAGACGATCTCTCCACGTGATAGGAGCGTTGTTTCTGGCTGGCTTGGCTCGCGATAGTTCGTAATGGCCGCAAATCGCCCATTTTTCGAAAGTCCCATCCAGCTACCTTGTTGAAGTAAATCCCGACCACCTAATATAGCAGGATTATCCTCCCAAAAATGGGCCGCTGCTGTCGGCCGGTCATAAAATTCGTCACGATTTGCAATAATAACAAGCGGATAATTTGGATGAACTTTATAGGAAAATGCAATTAAACACATAGTTAAACCCCCAAAGTTATATTGTTTGAAAATTTGTAACATTTTATTTTAGGAAAGTATTTTATTGTTGAATGGTAAAGGGAAAAGGAACCTTTACACGAATTTTAAATAATACGATGACAAAATGAAAGGATTTAACATCCATGAATATAAGCAGATTTTCTATTAAACGTCCCGTGTTTACGATTGTTGCGATGATCTTTGTATTAATATTGGGAGTTGTTTCTCTATTTAAAATCCCGATTACATTAATACCCGATTTGAATCCGCCCATTGGTGTTGTTGTTACGAGCTATCCAGGCGCGAGTCCCATAGAAGTCAATGAGAAAGTGACAAAGCCATTGGAAGCTTCTCTTTCTACTCTGCCTGGTATAAAAAAGGTACAGTCGACATCCCTTGAAAGCTCGAACCTAATTATTTTAGAGTTTAATTGGTCAACAAATATGGATAAAGTGCAGACTGATATATTGCAGCGCATAGATCTAGTTCCTCTTCCTGATGATGCCGGGAGACCTAGCTTTTTGAAATTCGATCCAGCGCAGTTTCCGGTTATTCAGCTTGCATTGGCAGCAAATGATGAAGATGTAGACATTAGGCAGATAGCGGAGTCACTTGAACAGGAATTACAAAGGACAGAAGGCGTAGCAAGTGTAACCGTTTCAGGAAAAATTGTAGAAGAAATCCAAATAGAACTGGATCCTCAAAAACTTGAACAAAAAAATTTAACGCAAACGGACGTCATGCAAGTCATACAGGCAAGTAATATTTCGATGCCCGGTGCAGAATTAAGTACACAGGAAAATCAGCTATTGACGACACGTGTAGTTAGTTTATTTACTCATCCGGATGAAATAGCGAATATAGTATTATCTGTAAATCCATTAACAGGGGAAGCCCTTAAAATTCAGGATATTGCGACCGTAGAACGAAAAGAGCAGGAAACAAATACGATAACACGTGCAAACGATCAGTCGGCAGTTCTGATTTCGGTTCTGCAGGAATCTGGTGCAAATACAGCGAGTGTTTCTGAAACATTCCAAAAGGAACTTGATCGTTTATTAAACGAACCACAGTATAAAGGAATTGAAGCGACCATTTTATTTGACCAAGGAGATTATGTGCGATTAGCTATTAGTAATATTAGCTCCTCTCTAGTCTTTGGCGGCTTATTTGCAATGCTTGTACTTCTATTCTTTTTATCTGGTATAAAAAGTCCGCTTATTATTGGGATTGCAATTCCATTCTCGGTAATCGTAACATTTGTTCTCATGTACTTTGCAAACTTTTCGTTGAATATTATGACGCTTGGGGCGCTTGCTTTAGGAATTGGGATGCTTGTCGATAACGCCATAGTTGTTATTGAAAATATTGAACGGCATTTAGAACTCGGTGAAAGTCCAATAGATGCAGCAATCAACGGTACAAAAGAAGTAGCTTTAGCGATTACTGCTTCAACCGTTACTACCATTGCAGTTTTTGTACCTGTTATTTTTATAAGTGGACTAATCGGTAAAATTTTTATGGAGTTTGCTTTGACCATTTCATTTAGCTTGATTGCTTCACTCGCGGTTGCTTTAACAGTCGTTCCAATGCTGGCAAGCCGCTTTTTACAGGCGAAACAGGCAAATTCAGTTGAAAAGAGACAAAGCAAGTGGCTCTATCGAAATTATACGAAAGCAATAAAATGGGGATTAACGAGACGTGCACTCATTTTATCAATCACATTAGCATTACTTGCTTTATCCGGCTTTGGGGTTTACAAAACAGGTACAGAATTTTTGCCTCCGACAGATGAGGGGTTTGTCTCGTTATCCGTTAAGCTTCCAAATAGTGCATCGGTTGCAAAGACAGAAGGTATTGTTAGTGAAATAGAGGAAATGGCAAGGGGACATGAAGAAGTCGATGTTGTAGTAAGTTTAATCGGAGGCAATCAGCAATCTTTATCCCGGGAGACGAGTAAGCAAAATGAAGGGGAAATTTCGATTAAGCTCGTTGAACTATCTGAACGTAATCGCTCCATTTTCGACTTTGTTGAGCAATTTGAAAAACAGGTTCAGGAACAAATTGGGGAACGGGCAGAAGTTAGCTTTTCGCTCTCTTCTTCATCAGGCTCCACACCTAATACATTATCATTCCGAGTAACCGACAGTAATGAGCTGCGTTTAAAGGAGACAGTTACTAAAATTCAGCAAAGGCTTACGGAAATAGAGTCGATAGTCGAGGTTACGACAGATTTGGATGAAGTGAAAGAGGAAATTCAAATAGAAGTAGACCGGGATAAAGCAAATCAATATGGATTGCTGCCTTCTCAAATTGCTCAAACAGTTAATATGATGACTCGTGGTGCCTTTACAACACAGATTATTGCAGATGACAGTGAAGTGTTGGGAGTGTATACAGGCTTTGGTAAAGCTTTTCGAGAAGATATAGAAGCACTTAAAAAGATGAAGCTTCGTACGAATGCAGGTGTATTTGTAGAACTGCAGGAACTGGCAACCATTGAAATCAAAGAATCGCAGACGGCCATTCGAAGATCCGATCAAGCCGCGGCTATTGCAATTTTTGTGAAATATAAAACATCAGAATCATTGAGTGGTATTTCCAAAAAAGTAGATGAAGCAATTCAACAAGTAGGAGTTCCAACGACAACAAAAATTGCATTTGGCGGTGACCGGGAATTATTCGATAGCGCTAAGCAAGATATGATCTTGGCGATTATTCTTGCAGTAATACTTATTTATCTTGTTATGGGCGCTCAATTTGAATCATTTAAGCTTCCTTTTGTCATGATTTTTAGTGTCCCTTTAATGATAATAGGTGTTGCAGCTTCGTTATATTTAACAAATACGTTACTAGGTGTAACGGCGATTATTGGGATACTGATATTGGTCGGGATTGTTGTAAATAACGGAATAGTGCTTATTGATTATATTAATCAAAAACGTCAGCAAGGATTAAACGTTACGGATGCCATTATTGTGGGGGTTCAAGACCGTCTACGCCCAATTTTAATGACAGCTTTAACGACAATTTTAGGCTTAGTCCCGTTAGCACTGGGAATAGGGGAAGGCACGGAAATGAATCAACCAATGGCCATCGTCGTTATTGGGGGATTAATAAGCTCAACAATTTTAACATTATTTATCGTACCGATCATTTATAGCCTAATTGAAAAAGAAACAAAATAATGTTGTAAACCATATAATTGCTTCTTTAACTTATAACTGCGTAGCATCTGACAGTGGAATATCATACAATAAGTTGGTAGCAAGAAAGCGTCGAAATAAATGTCCTTGTTAAAGAAAACGGTATTGAATTTTATCTGTCGTTTCCTAAAATGAGTATTAAATTAACAGAAGGAATAAGGCATTTACCAATATTTTTTGTAAAGTTTTGATGATTTTTGGAAGAAAGATTTGATTTTTCAATACAATATCGTTAGAATAACTATATAATTGAATTGAATATCCATTGACATTTGTCAAAGGGGAGTAGCTATAAGAAATTAAAATAGTAGCTTGTTGTAATGGCCACTACTTTTAATTGAACTTACTTCACATTCGTCATTACATGGTTAGGAGCCATCGGGTGTGATAGCATAAATTGTGCTTAGCAAGACCTTTGCCTATTTTTATAGGCAGAGGTCTTTTCTTTTTGGCAAAAATAGATGTATTTATTTCAACTATCAATAATAAATGCCTGAATATTTGGCAACAAGTACATTATTAGGAGGGAAACTTTCATGGAAGCAATTTTATTAGAATATGCATGGGTATTACTTGTTTTAATTTTCCTTGAGGGGCTTTTGGCTGCGGATAATGCAGTCGTAATGGCGGTAATGGTAAAACATTTACCGAAAGAGCAACAGAAAAAAGCATTATTTTACGGATTATTTGGAGCATTCTTGTTCCGCTTTATCGCACTGTTTTTAATAACGTTTTTAGCAAAATATTGGGAAATTCAAGCACTTGGTGCCGCTTATTTATTATTCATTTCCATAAAGCATTTATATGATAATCACTTCAAAAGGCAAGATGAAAGTATAGAAATTAAAGAAGGAAAAGGTTCAGGCTTCTGGATGACAGTATTAAAAGTCGAACTTGCTGATATTGCTTTTGCCATTGACTCAATGCTTGCGGCAGTAGCCATTGCAATTACATTGCCGCATATCGGTGACTATCATATTGGTGGAATTAACGCAGGTCCATTCGCTGTTATGTTCCTAGGTGGATTTGTGGGACTTGTTATTATGCGATTCGCAGCTCAAATGTTTGTGAAGCTATTAAATAATTACCCAACGTTGGAAACGACAGCATTCCTAATTGTAGGGTGGGTAGGGGTAAAATTGGCAGTATTAGCATTAGGTCATGAGAGTTTAGCCATTATCGACCCGCATTTCCCACATTCAACTACGTGGAAAGTTATCTTCTGGGCGGTACTGCTTGGCCTTGTAATTGGCGGCTACTTAGTAAGTGTGTATAAAAATAAAAAAGAACAGGCAAGTTAACGATTCTTTTTGGAGATACTTCTGTAAATGAAGTATCTTCTTTTCATTTTCAATGGAATTCATTATACTAGAAAAAATGTAACAATATATGGGAGGCCATTTGTATGCCTTTTAAAAAACTAGAAAGGCGAAGTATTACGCCTTTCCAAATACTAATCACATATTATTCTATTGCTATACTTATTTCATATTTACTGTTACGTATTCCAGGGGTTCATCTAGAGGGTGTAAGCGTGTCACATTTAGACAGCCTTTTTACAGCTGTTAGCGCGGTCAGTGTAACAGGTTTAACTACGGTTACTGTTGCTGAAACGTACAGCGGCTTTGGGCTGACAATGATTTTGCTCATCTTACAATTTGGAGCCATTGGTATAATGTCAATTGGTACTTTTCTATGGCTACTGTTTGGGAAAAAAATTGGCATGCGCGAACGCCAGCTAATAATGATTGACCATAACCAATATAATCTGTCCGGAGTTGTAGCGTTGATTCGGCAAATTACAAAATTGTTTTTAATGATTGAGTTTACTGGTGCAATAATTTTGACGGTTCATTTTAAGCGTTATTTTGCAACTTGGGAAGAAGCGGCAATAAACGGAATATTCGCGGCAATATCTGCAACGACGAATGCCGGGTTTGATATTACCGGTATGAGTTTACAGCCGTTTCATCATGACTATTTTGTTCAGTTTGTTTGTATGGTTTTAATATTCCTAGGGGCAATTGGTTTCCCTGTTTTAATTGAAGTGAAGACGTATTTATTGAAAAAAGATCCTGCATTCCGTTTTAGTTTATTTACAAAGCTGACAACGGTAACATATGTAGCGTTATTTGCATTAGGTTCTATCGTTATTTTTATAATAGAAATCTTTCAGTCATTTAAAGGAATGCGGTGGCATGAAGCCGTATTTTCTGCAATGTTCCATTCGATTTCTACAAGATCTGCAGGTTTAACAACATATGATGTCACCACATTTAATGAAGCGACTCAGCTCTTTATGAGTGTGCTCATGTTTATCGGGGCATCACCGAGTTCTGTTGGTGGGGGGATTCGTACGACAACATTTGCGATAGTTATTTTATTTTTAATTGCATTTGCCCGTGGACAGTCCGAAATTCAAGTATTTAATCGTGAAATTCACCTTATTGATGTTTCCCGCTCTTTTGCCGTATTAATTTTTGCCATAATAATGGTATTGGGGGCGGCGATGGTATTATTTATTACAGAAACACGTGCGACAATGATGGAAGTCATTTTTGAAATAACCTCGGCTTTCGGAACGTGTGGGATGTCTCTTGGCATAACAGAAGATCTGACCGCCTTTGGAAAAATGGTAATTATGGCACTCATGTTTGTAGGCCGGGTTGGTTTAATTTCATTCCTCTATACAATTGGTGGTTCATCCAGTAAGAAGAAATACCATTACCCTAAAGAGCGAATTATTATTGGCTAAGATCAATCTAATTATAATTTTAAGCAAAACATCCATTTTCCTCTATTGGAAAATGGATGTTTTATATTACAGTAATAAATTTACCGCTCCTTCATTGTAAGAACCATTAATCGATAAATAACGAATATACCAATGTACGCACCGGAAATTAAAAAAAGTTTATTTAAAAATAGACCATGAATTTTTGTCATAAATACAGCATTGTCAATAATGATTTGATAAATGGAAGTGGACGCAATGCTTCCGAAAATGATGACAAAAATAACTGCCAATATATTAAATAAAATTGCTGACTTACTAATTTTATTTCTTATATAAACCATAATAAGCGGAACAATAATACTTGAAACCACCAAAATTATTTTCAAAAAATTCACTCCTTTCTTTTATTTGAATTATGCCCTCTTTTTTAGGGTATAAAACGAATAGGCTGTCTGAAGCTATGTTCAACCACTTTGGTGGAATAGATGATAGCTCAATTGTTAATTTGTTGAACGGAGGTGATAAGCATGGAAAAAAAGAAAGGGAATGACCGGCAAAATATGCGAGAAGAGGTAGGACCGGAATTAAACCCGGATGATTTGGATCTCCGTGAAGATAATGATTTAACAGAAGAACAATATAAAAATACACATCATGAAAAGCAAACGGATGATTCTAAATCGAATAAGCAATAAGTTTTCGCTTTATAAAAAACGCTGCACACTCCATAGTAAGAGTTTGCAGCGTTTTTGGATTAATTGAATGTGCTGAAGTAAGGCTGTTGTCCATTGCGGAAGTAAGTGAATAAATAGCCCGTCTTCTTTTGCGGTACACCGACTTCGTAATTTCCTAAATCGATGTGGAACGGAATAATTAATGAGTGTTTAAATAATTCGCGTTCAGTAATTTGCATTGCTTCAAATTCCTCGCCTACAAGAGAAGGATTTTCTTTAATACGTGCATAGACATCTTTCATCTCATCCTCTGAAAGGCGGTCGTCCCACCATAGTTTACGCGGCTGGAACTGCTGGCCTTGAAGGAAATCGTATTTCATCAGGCTTGTAATTACTTCTAAATCGGCGTGATTGACCGTTTGCAGAAACTCAAGTAAGCGGCGGAATAGATCCTCTAGCTGATGTCCAATTCGTGACCAGCCTTTTGTTTCCCAGTATGTGCCGAAGCTTTGGAAGAAATCGAATGGTGTTTCAAATACTTTTGTTACTAAATATTCAATCGTATTGTCCATACGATGTGCATTCCAATATTTCTCCAGTACGTCTTCCGCATGTTTAATACGGACAATATCATCAAAAGTTAATACATTATTTGAGAAAATTTCATATGGCGAAATATCAACATATGTGTAGCCATATTTTTCTGCTTCCAATCGTAAGCCTGTTCCACGTAGCAGTTTTAGGAAACCGAGCTGTAATTCTTCAGGACGCATTGCAAA
This sequence comes from Solibacillus sp. FSL W8-0372, assembly GCF_037969735.1. Lineage (NCBI taxonomy): Bacteria > Bacillati > Bacillota > Bacilli > Caryophanales > Caryophanaceae > Solibacillus > Solibacillus sp. FSL W8-0372. The sequence goes on from NZ_CP150204.1 coordinate 781,105, forward strand.
TACATCATTGAATGTTTTACGGAATGACGCATAGTCTTCTTCAGGCAGACCGGCAATTAAATCCAAATGCTGATCGATTTTGCCGCCTTCCTTTACCATTGTTACAGTACGAGTAAGCTTCTCGAAGTTTTGACGACGTTTTACCAAGTCATTCGTCAAATCATTAGTTGACTGGACACCGATTTCAAAACGGAACAGCCCTTTAGGTGCATTGTCATTTAAAAATTGGATGACTTCAGGACGCATAATGTCCGCTGTAATTTCGAATTGGAATACGACACCTGGCTGATGTTCATCAATTAAAAACTGAAACATTTCCATCGCGTAGCTACGACTAATATTAAAGGTACGGTCTACGAATTTAATCGTTTTTGCCCCGTTATTCATTAAGTAGCGAATATCTTCTTTAATCTTCTCACGGTTGAAATAACGAACTCCAACTTCAATAGAAGATAAGCAAAATTGACAGCTAAATGGACAGCCACGGCTCGTTTCAATATATTGAATCCGTTTACCTAGGTGAGGTAAATCTTCTTCAAATCGGAAAGGGGAAGCAATTTCCCGTAAATCGATTTTAGGTGGCTGTGCATGGATTTTTAATTTGCCTTCTTCTAAATAGCAAATGCCCGGTACTTTGTCGAGAGGAATCTCACCATTGAAGTGGCGAAGCATTTCTTTAAATGAAACTTCACCTTCACCCATAATAATGAAGTCAATTTCTTCATGTTTGCGAACCCATTCATGGACATCGTAAGAAACTTCCGGACCACCTAATACAATTTTGACATTGGGCAAAACCGTTTTTAGCATACGAATTACTGCAATCGTCTCATTAATATTCCAAATATAACAGCTGAATCCGACAACATCCGGTTTCTTTTGGAAAAGGTCGGATACGATGTTGAAAGCTGGGTCTTTAATTGTATATTCAGCAAGCTCACAATCGAACTCAGGCAGTGCTGCTGCTTTTAAATAGCGAATCGCTAAATTTGTATGAATATATTTTGCGTTAAGTGTACTTAATATGATTTTCATTATTTTATTCTCCTCTTCATACACTCTATTGTAGCAGTGTAAACAGCTTCAAACAATATGGGAGAATATACCCATTTTATTACAATTACAAATATGGAATAATATAATAATAATAAGTATATATCAGAAAATTCTATAACTTCTAAAAAATGGAGGAAATAATGTATTGGAAGGAAAATCGCCTATGATGGTAGAAGCGCTTTTTAATGAATCGAGTGAGCAAATTATTATCTTTAATCGCCTTGGAAACTTGGAATTTATCAATAAAAAGGCGGAAGAAACTTTAAAGTCTGTGCATCTTCTGTCAAACTTTTGGAGTAACACTGATAAAAATAATAGCGAATGGGAACGATTTATACGCACCGTAATAGAAAATTCAACTTCTAGTACAACTTTATTTTTAGTAAATAAATATCATCAAAAAATGCCAATCAAGATTTGGGGATACTATCTTCAGCAGAAGCAGCTGATTTTTACACGAATTCAAATAAATCCTTCAAATGTTATTTCATTCGAAGAAAAAAACGATATGATCGTTTTCCAGAATTTGATTAATGGAATGGCTCAGGGTGTAATATTAACGATGTTAGATGGAAAGATATTATCGGTGAACGAAATGGCTTTACATTTATTGGATAGAAAGCCTGCGCAAATAGAAAACCGCAGTTATGATTATCTATTTGAAGATTGCCACTATGAATCGTCGGTTATTGTCCAATACTATAAAAAGATTTCAAATCGTGAAATGGCCAGCCTTTTTGTAAAAAAGGAAACCGCTGACGGGAAAACGGTTTATTTGAATTTCATAAGTAAAGTAGATGAAAATTTGGGGCTTTTAGTAACAACAATCATTGATCAGACAGAAGAAATGATGCTGCTTAAAAAGATTGAGCATCAGCAGTCGTTATCTTTCATTGGTCAAAATATTGCATCAATTGCGCATGAAATCCGCAATCCAATGACTTCTATCCAAGGATTTATTCAAATGATTAAAAGCAGTTTAAATGAGGAGCAAAATCCTTATTTTCAAATTGTAGAATCAGAACTAAAGCGAATGGATGACTTACTTGTAGACTTATTAAGTATTGCAAAACCTAAGAAGCAAGTGTTTAAGAGCCTGGATATGAAAGTACTTGTCGATGAAGCTATTCAACTGATGCAACCGACAGCACTGACGACCGATGCGATGATTGTATTTGAGTTTGATGAAGAAATCGAATATACAATGATGGGGGATTATAGCCGTTTAAAACAAATGGTTATAAATATACTTAAAAATGCTATTGAATCAGTGGAATACAATAATTACATTGTTGTTAAATTACTCTATTCTAAAGACTCCTCTATTAAGCTCTCTATTAAAGATAGCGGGAAAGGCATGAACTCGTTGGACTTGGAAAATGCGTTGAACCCATTCTATACTACGAAAGAGTATGGTTCGGGATTAGGGCTTTTGCTCGTTCAGTCTGTTATAAAAGAGCATAATGCGATCCTTCATATTGAGAGTGAGGTTGGTGTAGGTACTAACTTTATTGTTGAATTTAATCCACAAAGTAATAGGGAATTTATGAATCCGATACATGCCTACAAAATAGGTGAGAGTAGAATTTCAGCGAATATAAAGTGATTTTGACAAAACTTTCAATCCATCGCTATAATAAGCATATTACTCAAAATAGAGGATGGTATTTATGGCTTCAGAGGAAGTAAAACAATCGTTGAAATTATTTATTGTATTATCAAGAGCACATAAAGCGATAAATGAAGCGACGAATCAATTTATACAAAAAAATGGATTAAACCCAACAGAATTCGCAGTTCTCGAACTTTTATACCATAAAGGACGTCAGCCATTGCAGCAAATAGGGACAAAAATCTTATTGGCAAGTGGTTCGATTACGTATGTGGTTGATAAATTGGAGAAACGCGAGTTTTTGGCTCGGATTTCGTGTCCAAACGATCGACGTGTAACATATGCGGAAATTACCGATTTAGGTTCTGAATTCATGGACAAGTTATTTCCTGAGCATGAGCAAAATTTACATGGGTTACTGGATGCTTTATCAGGAGAAGAAAAACAAACAGCAATAGAATTGCTAAAAAAACTCGGTTTGTCTATAAAAGATCTATCCTATTAGTTATAGAATATATTAATTATTGGTGATGTAGCAGAAAGGGGGCTGTACCAAAAGTCGAATCGACTTTTGATACAGCCCCCTTTAACATTTGTTAAGTGTACTTCCCTTATCTTTTAGTGAATAGTTAAACCCATTTGGATAAAGGCATCCATTAAGTCTGCTTGTGGTGTATCGTAAATAGTTAAAGCGGCAATTAAATTAGAACGCTCAAGTACTACTTTTACCACTTTTTCTCCGTCCACTACGCCTTCATATCCCGTAATATTCAGAATTTCCGGACGTTCTGTTAAAATAGTCGAAAAATCTAGTTCCTTTAAATTATCCGGTGCAATTGCAGAAATTGTTTCTTTTGCTGTTGCTTTTATTTGCTCAAAAGTAGCTTCTTCTTTATTGATAACTTCAATTTGCATTGAAAGTTTGTCATCCTTATTAAAAATTAGATGATCAACACCAGGTTCCTCGGCTACTAAAGTATAATCTTCAAAATGTTGAATTGAATAATTCATTTCTTCACTTTTCGCTTCAACTACTTCCTCAGTAAAAGGCTGATTATTAGAAGAATAAGTTAATGTAGTAATCTCTTCTTTTTTTACATCTTGCTCATTTTTCGGTTCTTCAGCTGGTTCTGCAGACTCCGTATTTTCCTCTTGTTGTTCTTCTTGCTGTTCATCACTTTGAACTTGCTCATTTTCTAACTGTTCTTCATTTGCTGCTTTCGTAATAGGTTCCTCTGTGTCGGTATTACATGCTGCTAATACAGTAGAAAGTATAAGTGCTGTACTGATTGCTGTTAATGATTTTTTCATAATGCTCCCCCTTTTAATGTATAGACGGAATTTGGAAAGATAAGTTTCTGCTTTTATTGTATCAGAATAAAGGTAAAACTAAAAATAATAGTAAAACAAACACGATATGTGAAACGATAATTAGCGGTAAGCTTTTCTTCCATTCGTATAGTGTACCCCATAAAATACCTGCAACAATTGCTGCTAACGCACCTGGCATAAAACCGCTAAGCGCTAGTGAAAGTGAAAATAAAATAGAAGTAACAATAACGGCCCAAAAAGGTGATGTGAACTGTTTTAATTGTTGTTGTACATAGCCACGCCAAAACATTTCTTCTCCAACTGCAACTATAAAAATTAACAGCAGGTAATGGAAAATATTTTGTGGACCGTATACATCCAGGAATTTCGTAATTTCATTTACAGCATTTTTATCGATATAAGGCATTAGCATATAGCCGAGTTTTACGAGACCATATGTAATCGTTCCATAACCTATACCAAAAATCAAATACTGCCAGGTCGGAATACGATCTTCAAATTTTCCCGCTACTAAACTTATCGCAATTCCTACTAACAATGTAAACGCGTATAAATACCAAAAAACGGATCTCTCATAAAATGTAAAGTACATCATACTAAAAATAAAAACTAATGCCACAAGGAGAGTAATGGTTTGTTTCTTGTTTTTCAATGAATTCAGCCTCCTTTAACGTATGTTAACAAAAAATACCCCTTTTATCATCATCTCAATGTTAAAAAGGGTATTTTGCATTAAATTATTCGTTATTAGCTAATATTTTATACCGTTTGTGATTAACAACTGTTTTTTCTTCCATTTCTAAATCATGAAAATTATCCGTAATTGTAATATCTACAATGACTGAATTCTCATTCACCTTTTCAACGACACCTTTTATGCCGTCTTTAAACTCGATTATATTTCCAACTTCAGCAATTTTCATACACAGTCAACCCCTTCATCGACTAATAAATAACAGTTTGTTTGAAATTATACTATAAAGTTCTGTTAGTTTGAATAATTTTGTCATTTTAATATTATTTATTTATTTTTTCTTTTAGATTAGGAGGTTAATATATGGGATAATAATAAGAAAATTAGAAGAAGGAAGGGTGTTTAAATGGCTGACTATCAAGCAATACTAGATCAATTACGAAATGGAGAAGTCAAGTCTATATTAATTAAGAAGAGTGATTTTTTACATTTCCGTGAACATCTAGTAAAAGATCCACAATTTAAACATTTCCGCGGGGTAGCAAAGCAAGGCGGAGACGTTGAATACACATTTTTAGAAAATCCAAGATCATAATTATTGTCGAATTATGCCTAATGATTTTTTTGTAAGATCCTTACAAAGCGAGTATAATAATGGTAAATCACTATGATGAGGAGGGTGTAGGATTGGGTAGAGCAATGCGGGATAGGGCGCTACTAATCGAAATTGAATTGAAACGGAAACAAATGATTCAATCAGGCTTGGAAAATGGATTACAAAGTGATATTACCCTTCAGTTAAGCAAGCAAGTTGATCGCTTAATGAATGCTTTTGATCAATCGCAAAATGCAAAAATAATAATACACTCGGCGAATGAAAATAATTTATAAATTTATGTTTAAATTTTTAACATGGGGGAATAATAACTTTGAACACAGCAACATTCTCATTTCCCCCTTTAGAGTAGAAGCGAACAAACGCTACTGCTCTCTTTTTTTGTTTTTCTGCAAAATACTCAATGGTATTCTAAATTTTTAGAAATTACTGACATTGAAGTTTAGTCTAGTTTTGTTAAAATAAAAGAAAATACTAAAGGGGAATAGATATGAAATCACAGAAAATTGGCTTCATTGGCACAGGGGTAATGGGAGCAAGCATTGTCAAGCATTTACTCAATGCAGGTCACGAAGTTACGATATATACAAGAACAAAAAGTAAAGCGGAAGAGTTAATTACATTAGGCGCATCGTGGGCCTCTTCACCCGCAGAGGCTAGTAAAGATCAACATATTATATTTACGATGGTTGGATATCCAAAAGATGTTGAAGAAGTGTATTTTGGTACCGGCGGAATTTTCTCTGTTGTAAAAGAAGATACGATTCTTGTTGATATGACTACTTCTGAACCAACGTTTGCGAAAAAAATTTATAATGAGGCAAAAAGTAAAGGACTACATAGTTTAGATGCGCCTGTTTCGGGTGGCGATATTGGCGCAAAAAATGGAACCCTATCCCTTATGGTTGGAGGAGACTTTAATATATTTGAAAAGATGAAGCCGATTTTCGAAGTATTTGGTCAAAATATAATTTATCAGGGTGAAGCCGGAAATGGGCAACATACGAAAATGTGCAATCAAATAGCAATTGCCTCAGGAATGATTGGCGTATGTGAATCGATGGCTTACGGACTTAAGGCGGGTCTTTCGATGGATGATGTTCTTCGCTCGATTACAGCCGGAGCTGCAGGCTCATGGTCCTTATCAAACCTCGCTCCTCGTATACTTAAGGGTGATTTGGAGCCAGGTTTTTATATTAAACACATAATTAAAGATATGAAGATTGCTCTTGATGAAGCAGAGCGCATGAATCTCCAACTCCCAGGTTTGGCCTTAGCCAAATCAATGTATGATCAATTGCTTGATGAAGGATATGGAGATAACGGTACTCAAGCATTAGTTGAATATTATAAGTAAGTAATTTGACATAATATTTATAGTAGATATAAATGCCGCATGATACAATAGAGTTATTGTTAACCTGGGAGTTTGGAAGGAGAGGCATGTATTGGAGAATCAAAAAGGGATTTTACTGGAAAGTGGAACGAATGAACTTGAAATTGTTGAATTTGAAGTAGCAAATAATAAATTTGGTATTAATGTAATTAAAGTGAAGGAAATTATTCAACCAATTCCAGTCACATTTATTCCACATGCACATCCACATGTAGAGGGAATTATACAATTACGCGGAGAAGTGTTGCCGGTAGTTGATATGCTGAAAGTGTTGGGAATACCAACAGAAAACCGAAATCCACAGCAAAAGTATATTGTGGCAGAATTTAATAAACAACGTGTAGTATTTCATGTAGATAATGTTACGCAAATTCACCGTATTTCGTGGGATCAAATCGAAAAGCCTTCTGATATGTATCAGGGCGGGACATCACAAGTAATAGGTGTTATTAAGCATAACGATGAAATGATATTACTTTTAGACTTTGAAAAAATAATGGTGGATATTAATCCTGAATCGAGTATCAGCGTAGAAGCAGTGAAAAAGCTTGGTAAGCGTGAACGAACTGAAAAGAAAGTCATAATTGCTGAGGATTCACCGTTGCTGCGTAAGCTATTGTTCGATACGATGAATGAAGCAGGTTATGTTAATACTGAGTTTTTTGAAAATGGTCGTGATGCATACGATTATTTGGAAGCACTAGTCAAAGCGGATAAAGAAATTGAAAAGCATGTCCAAATGGTTGTTACAGATATTGAAATGCCCCAAATGGATGGTCATCATTTAACGAAGAAAATTAAAACCCATCCGGATTTACAAAAGCTCCCTGTAATTATTTTCTCTAGCCTAATTACCGACGATTTACGTCATAAAGGAGAAAAAGTAGGAGCAGAAGACCAAATTTCCAAGCCGGAAATTACAGAGTTAATTTTACGTATGGATAAGCTGATTTTGTAAAAACCATACAATGAATTGATACTTCCTTTTAAAATGTATAGAATAATGAAAAAGCCGGGTACTTGTAAAAGTAATTCCGGCTATTTTTGTATAGTGATTCGATTATTATATCCACTTATGAATTAGAAACATGAAAAAGGAGGCGATATGCACCTATGAAAAATTTAAAAACAGCAATTATTGATATAGGTTCAAATACAATTCGACTTGTACTCTATTCCTATAGTAAAAATGAAGGCTTAAAAGAGTTTGGAAATATAAAGACAGTAGCACGACTTCGCACGTATCTTATGCCGAATGAAGAAATGTCCGAAGAGGGGATAAATTTACTGGCAGAAACGTTAAAGTCATTTCGATTAATATTGGCAGATTATGAGGTGACAGATGTTAAGGCTGCGGCGACTGCTGCGGTACGCCAAGCGTTAAATAATGAGGCAATCATTCACCGCATGAAAGAAGAGACGGGCATTAATGTAGATATATTATCAGAAGAAGAGGAAGCTTATTATGGTTTTGTTGCAGTAGCACATTCGATGGATACCCCTTCTGCTGTAACAATAGATATTGGTGGGGGTTCTACAGAAATTACTTTGTTTACGAATAAAAAGCTTCAAAAAACATTTAGCTTTCCATTTGGAACCGTTACATTGAAACAGAAATTTGTAGGTAATACTATCATAAGTGAAAAGGAACGCGAGAAACTTTGTACTTTTTTGCAGGAACAATTTTCCTCTTTAAAATGGATTGTCGATGCTAAATTGCCGGTTATAGCAATTGGTGGTAGTGCCCGTAATATTGCGCAAGTTCATCAACAGAAAATAGGCTACCCATTATCAGGTGTTCATCAGTACGAAATAAAGCTTAACGAGTTAAAGAAGCTTGGTGGTTATTTGACGGCATTATCATACGATGAGTTAATGCAGCTAGATGGACTCTCTTCAGATCGTGCAGATACGATTGTACCAGCTCTTGAAGTATTTATAGCGCTTATGTCAGTTGTAAATACAGACAGTTTTCAGATCAGTAAGAAAGGTTTGCGGGAAGGGCTTATTATTAGCCGCGTTTTGCAAGGAAATCCCAAAGCGTATAATAAGTATAATGTTTTTGAAGAGAGCGGCAGGCAGCTTGCTTTAGCGTATGGGCGTTCTGAGGAAGAAGCTGCGACATTAGAAAAACTGACCGAGAACTTTTATGAACAATGTTGTAAAGGAAAATTATTTGAATTCAATGATGCTGATTTACAGCTCTTGAAAAAATCAGCTAAAGTTTATGCGATAGGAGAATATATTGAACTGGATTCTTCCAGTCAGCATACATTTTATTTAATTTCAAATCAATCTATAGCTGGTTTATCCCATTTAGATCGAGTGAAGCTTGCGTTACTCGCATCTTATAAAAACCGTGATTACTTTGCAAGATTCGCCAAACCATATGAAACGTGGATTTCAAAGGAAGAATTGAAAAAGCTTCGAGATTTTGGTGCTATCCTGAAATTCATCTATGCCTTGAATATGACGAAGCGCAATGTTGTAAAGAAACTTTCAATACAAAAAGTAAATGATTACCTTCAAATAGAGGTGATTACAACAGAACGGGCTATTGCCGAATTGGCACAGGCAGAAAAACAAAAAAAGCATCTAGAACGTGTTTTCAAAAGTGAAGTGAAACTTTTATTCAAAGAAGAAGGGTGGAATTAGGAATGACAAGAAATATTGAAGCGGATTCCTTTTTCGAAGAGAATAATGAGGAACTGAATGCTCGAATTCATATTCTTGAGGAGATTGCGAAACCACAATATTATAATAACCGTGAATTGAGTTGGCTGGCATTTAATGAGCGTGTTCTGGAGGAAGCAGAAGATAAGAACAATCCGTTATTAGAGCGATTGAAATTTTTGGCAATATTTAGTTCGAATCTGGATGAGTTTTTTATGGTTCGTGTAGCTGGACTGCAAGATCAAATTCGTGCAGGATTCCACAAACCTGAAAATAAATCAGGATTGACACCGAAAGAGCAACTCGCAAAAATTGCTGAACGTACACAAGCATTAGTGCGACGTCAAACTGAAGTTTATCGCCATTTAGTATATGAATTATTGCCGAAAGAAAATGTTCATATTCGCGATTTGAAGTTATTGAATCCTGAACAGAAAAACTTTGTGAATGAATTATTCGAAGAGACGATTTTCCCGGTTTTGACTCCGGTAGCGGTCGATGCCTATCGTCCATTTCCGACTTTGTTAGGACGTACGCTCAACTTACTTGTCCGGTTGGAAAATAACATTCCAGATCCTGAAAATATGGATAGAGTGGCAATAGTACAGGTTCCATCTGTTTTAGATCGTTTTATTAAAGTACCTTCTTCGGGGGATGAAACGGTATTCGTATTATTGGAGGATGTAATATCCAACAATATAAACCGTTTATTTTTCGGTTATAAAGTAAAATCGACTCAAGCTTTTCGTTTAACAAGAAATGCTGATTTAACGATTCATGAGGAAGGCGCACAGGATCTTTTAGTAGAAATTGAAAAAGAGCTGAAAAAGCGTAAATGGGGTGTTGGCTCACGGCTGGAAGTGCGTGATGGTGAAATGAATGACGATGTTCTAGAGTATTTATTGGATGAGTTTGAAATTGAGGAAACTGATGTTTTTAAAATTGATGGACCACTTGATCTAACAGCTATGTTTGCCTTTGTAAAAGTAATATCAGTAGGCAGGGAGCATTTAGAATATGAAAGCTTTATTCCACAGCCACCCCAAGATCTACAATCAGATGAAAATATTTATGAAAAAGCATTAACGCAAGATTTATTTTTCCATCACCCATTCGAATCGTTTGCACCTATTGTCGACTTTATCTCAGAAGCGGCTGAAGATCCGAGTGTGTTAGCGATTAAGCAAACGTTATACCGAGTTAGCGGAAATTCGCCAATTATACAAGCGTTAAAACAAGCAGCAGAAAATGGTAAGCAAGTGACCGTGCTGGTGGAACTTAAGGCCCGCTTTGATGAAGAAAACAATGTACATTGGGCAAAGCAGCTAGAGCAGGCTGGCTGTCTCGTTATTTACGGTATGAATAACTTGAAAACACATTCCAAAATCACACTTGTTGTGCGTCGTCGACAAGGAAAGATTGAGCGTTTCGTCCATTTAGGGACGGGAAATTATAATGATGCAACAGCGAAAATCTATACAGATATGGGCATCATCACATCAAATAAAGAATTCGGCATTGATGCGACTAACTTCTTTAACTATTTAAGTGGTTATACGAGTAAGCCAAAATTTAATCATATTGTCGTTGCTCCTTTTGATATCCGCGATGAGTTCCTTAATTTAATCGAAAAGGAAATTGCATTACATAAACACCATGGCAATGGCTTTATCCGAGCAAAAATGAATTCATTAACGGATAAGGATTTAATGATGAAATTGTATGAAGCATCAATTGCAGGGGTGAAAATCGAACTTATTATCCGAGGGATTTGCTGTATTCGACCAGGAATTCCCGGTATTTCGGAAAATATAACCGTGTTGAGTATTGTAGGGCGATTCCTTGAGCATTCACGAATTTTCTGGTTCCATCACAACGGAGAGAATAATATTTATTTATCTTCTGCTGATATGATGACTAGAAATATGATTAAACGTGTAGAAATACTATTCCCGATTTATTCTGAGGATATTAAAGAACGTATCCAACGCATTATGCTTACACAAATAGAGGATAACCAAAAGGCGAGAATCCAAGACTCGAATGGTAATTACCATTATAAAGAAGATCATAATAGTGAGCTTCGTATTAATAGTCAGGAAATCTTTTTAATCGAATCGCTTGGTACGATTGTTGAGGAATAAACAAAGTGAAACTACTATGGATAAAAAAATTCATAGTAGTTTCAGATTGTCGACAAAAGGTCACGAGATACCTTTTGTCTTTTTTTTTATTAATTTTTACTAGATGCTTTGCAGGAATAAGTTGTTCATGTTCATTGATTTAAAATGATTACTAGTCATCGTAGATATCCTATCTCACTTTATTTAAAGCGATGAATAAGTTGATTGGAGTGGAGGGACCGTGACTCCACCGGGAATAGCGAAATTTATTTTACGACGAGTAATCGCTGGAGCCGTGCCCCGGGAAAGCAGTCCCGGAATGGAAATCAACGGTTTTCAATAGTTAACTTTATTTTAATTAAAAAGAATGTAGGCAATCCCGAATTCCTTCGAGTTTATTTACAGTATGAAACTAGAAGAATGGCGCATGATGCAGAATTTATTTATATTTTAGTAGGTATTTACACTCCACTGTAGTAAAATATAAATATGAATGGTTGTTCATTTTATATGCAAAGGGGATGTATGGAATGCTACAAAATAAGACAATTATTATTACAGGTGGATCTAGCGGGATGGGGCTTGGTATGGCGAAGCAATTCGTGAAAGAAGGTGCCAACATTGTGATTACCGGGCGCGATATAGAACGCCTTGAAAATGCAAAGAAAGAAATATTAGCGTTAGGTTCCAATGTTGAAGTATTTCAAATGGATGTTCGTGAACCAGAGCATGCCCAGGCAATGGTCGCTTTTACTGTTGAAAAATTTGGACAAGTAGACGGCTTAGTCAATAATGCTGCGGGGAACTTTATTGTGCACGCTGAAAAATTATCGCCAAATGGTTGGAAAGCGGTTATTGATATTGTTTTAAATGGTACATTTTATTGTTCATCAGCAGTAGGACGTTACTGGATTGAAAACGGTATTAAAGGTTCCATTCTAAATATGGTTGCAACATATGCTTGGGGTGCAGGCGCAGGAGTTGTCCACTCTGCAGCTGCCAAAGCGGGTGTATTATCAATGACGCGTACACTGGCTGTTGAATGGGGAGGGCAATATGGTATTCGAGTGAATGCAATTGCTCCAGGCCCAATTGAGCGTACAGGTGGAGCAGATAAATTATGGGAATCAGAGGAACAGGCAAAGCGTACAATTAATTCTGTACCATTAAAACGACTTGGTACGCCAGAAGAAATTGCGGATTTAGCGACATTTATGTTATCTGATAAAGCAAGTTATTTAAACGGTGAATGTATTACATTGGACGGTGGTCAATGGCTGAATCAACATCCATTCTAAAAAGTATAGTCTGCCATTAATTGCTACATACTATTGCTAATCGTAGAAGGAGGCGATAGGTATGTGGCTATATCCAACGATTTTCGTTGTGTTTCTTCTTAGCTTTATTGGCTACTATTTGACGGTTCGTGTTGGTCATAATATAGAAGATAGCGGGGAGGAACGGGATTCAGAAGTGCCTGAAGAAATTCAGGAGCATCCTTTTTTGCTTAATCCGATTATTTTATCCTATGTTGTTTTTGGAGCATTTACCGGAATCATTATTTTTTATTACTGGGCAAGAGGATACTGACTTTTATGCATAATGAGACGTTTTTACTCGTCTTATTATGCTTTTTCTTTTTTTGAATAGGCACCTTTCTTAGTAATAAAGTTGATTGGTATGGTATTATAAGTATGAGAGAAGTTGTTTTGTCATAGGGCAAAACATTTGAATGACGGTAGTGGTTTTAGGTTATTGACTATGGGCTACTTGTTATTAGCGGGAAAAAGGAGTAGAATGTCATGATTTCAACGAACAACAGAGCTTTACTAGAAATGCCTATTAAAGACTTTATTATTTCATCTGAGAAGGTAGCACATGTACAAAGTGGCAATAGCGCTGAACATGCATTATTAGTATTAACGAAAACCGGATATTCTTCCATTCCAGTATTGGACGTAAAGTATCGCTTAAAAGGATTATTAAGTACAAAAATGATTACAGAGTCGATTTTAGGGCTAGAGCGAATTGAATATGATAAATTGGCCGATATTCGTGTCGATGAAGTAATGAATCAAGAAGTAGTGTATTTAAAAGTTTCCGATACGTTCCAACGTGCCCTTGATTTAGTCATTAACCATGCCTTTTTATGTGTTGTCGATGACGAAGGTACGTTTGTCGGTATAATGACACGCAGAATTATTTTAAAACAATTAAAAAAATATATTTATCAACATAACGCTTAATTAGGAAATCGGCAAAGTCCAAATGGATTTTGTCGATTTTTTAATCGAATAGACGGAAAGGGAGAATAGCAATGACAGCTACGGAAGCCGAAATAATTAAAGTACTGGCAGAAGAGAGAAACATGCGAAAAGCGGCAGAGCGGCTTTTTTTAACACAACCTGCTTTATCGCAAAGGTTACAGTCAATTGAAAAAGAATGGGGTGCCCAACTTTTTATACGTTCCCAAAAAGGGCTGACACCGACGCCTGCAGGAGAGCTTGTAATTCAATATTCGAGTGAAATGATTATAAAGCGGGAAGATATTTTTGAAACAATTCAAGCATTGAATTCAAAGGTTCATGGTACATTAAAGATTGCCTGTGCCTCAATTGTAGGGCAAAATTGGTTACCAAAAGTGTTGAAGGACTATGTAACAAAATATCCTGATACGAAAATCTCGCTCATGACTGGCTGGAGCTCTGAAATTGTAAAAGCACTTTATGATGGAGAAGCGCATATCGGTATTGTCCGCGGTCAATCAGAATGGAAAGGAAAAAAGATTCACTTATTTCGGGATACAATGTATTTAGTAGATAAAGAAATTAAAGATATGGAAGATATTATTACATCAGACAGACCTTTTATTCAGTTTAAAAGTGATTCAAACTATTATCAGGAAATTCAGCAATGGTGGCAGCGTCATTTTAACTATAATCCAAAGCATCAAATTATCGTGGATCAAATCGAAACATGTAAGCAAATGGCATTGAACGGAATTGGATATGCGATTTTACCTTCTATTACGTTAAACGGGGAGGAGAATGTCCATAAAATTTCCTTAACGAATAAAGAGAAGGATGATGGATTAGGTTTAACGCGGGATACATGGCTTATAGGCTACGAATCAACATTTGAACTCCGTCAAGTGCAGGCATTTGTCGACGTCGTACAAGATCATGCACGTTGTCTTTATGATTATTCAAAAGAAACCAATTAAAAAAGTTTTAATTTGGCTGAAAATTTAGTACAATTAGTCATGTTAAAAATACTAACATGCAGTGAGGTGTCCAAATGGAAAAGTTAAATGCACAACAAATTATTGATTTTATTTCACAATCAAAAAAGGTTACACCAGTGAAGGTATATGTGAAGGGTAATGGTGTTGCAGATTTATCATATGGTGAACAAAGTAAAGTTTTCGGAGAAGGAAATCATGCAGTAGTATTTGGTGAATGGTCAGAAATAGAGGCTTCATTAAAAGAGCATGCTCAAAACATTGAAGATTATGTTATAGAAAATGATCGCCGTCATTCAGGTGTACCACTTTTAGATTTAAAACATGTAAACGCACGTATTGAACCAGGTGCTATTATTCGTGATCAAGTAACAATTGGGGATAATGCAGTTATTATGATGGGTGCGATTATTAATATTGGTGCTGAAATCGGTGCGAAAACAATGATAGATATGGGTGTTGTATTAGGTGGTCGCGCAACAGTCGGAGATAACTGCCATATTGGTGCTGGATCAGTATTAGCCGGTGTTGTGGAGCCACCTAGTGCTTTACCGGTTGTAGTGGAAGATGATGTAGTAATTGGTGCAAACGCCGTAGTGTTAGAAGGTGTGCGTATTGGTAAAGGTGCAGTTGTAGCAGCCGGTGCAATCGTCATTAAAGATGTAGAACCATATACAGTCGTGGCAGGTGTTCCTGCTCGTGAAATCAAGAAATTAGATGAAAAAACTAAATCAAAAACAGAAATTATTGATTCTTTAAGACAGTTATAAGAAGGTAGGTTATTATGAGCCATCTCATTGATATAAGACGGGACCTACATAAAATTCCGGAAATAGGGTTTAAAGAATTCAAAACACAAAGCTATTTATTGCAGTTCATTTCAAACTTGGATCAACAATATTTGCAAATCACAACTTGGAAGACTGGTATAGTCGTTTATATAAAAGGGACGAATCCTACAAAACTAATCGGTTGGCGAACAGATATTGATGGGCTCCCAGTACAGGAAGAAACGGGCTTATCCTTTTCGTCTGAGTTTGAAGGGTATATGCATGCTTGTGGACATGATTGTCATATGGCAATTGCGCTTGGTTTAGTTGAAGCCTTCTCCAAACAGCCTCCAATTCAGAATGTCGTAATTTATTTTCAGCCGGCTGAGGAAGGACCAGGGGGAGCAGAACCGATGCTTGAGTGGTTAAAAGCAGAACAACCACTGCTTGTTGCCAATGAGATATATGCACTGCATATTGCTCCTGAATATCCTGTTGGAACAATTGCGACTAAGCCTGGACTATTGTTTGCGAATACGTCAGAGCTATTTATCGATCTAAAAGGTATTGGCGGGCATGCAGCCTATCCACATAAGACAAGGGATATGACCATTGCAGCGGCAAATTTACTTTTGCAGCTTCAAACAGTTATTAGCCGTAATGTCGACCCGATGGATAGTGCAGTTATTACTGTAGGAAAAATGACAGCCGGCACAGTACAGAATGTAATAGCTGAGAATGCGCGGTTGGAAGGTACGATCAGAACGTTGAATGCAGATGCTATGGCAGAAGTGAAAAGACGTATTGAGGCGATTTGTGCGGGTATTGAAGCAGCATTCGAATGTACTGTTTCGATTGATTACGGCTCGATGTATTATGAAGTAAACAATGATGCAGAGTGTGCGAACGCACTGTTACAGTTTGCCGAACAATTTGATGGCGCTATTGCATATGAATGTCCTGCAGCAATGACAGGTGAGGACTTTGGTTATTTTATAAAGGATATACCTGGTGCAATGTTTTGGACAGGAGCAGCTTCATCATATGGTCTTCATCATGCGAAGATGGTACCAGATGAATTATTAATTCCGCTTAATTGTCAATTTGTAGAGCAATTTTTGCGACAACGTTAATAGTTTAATAAAGTAAAAGGGATGCCAGGACTTTTCCTGGTCATCCCTTTTTCAATTTATGAGGAGGCTTTTAGCAAATGCGGAGCTTTTTTTGCTGTCCAAAAATAGGCAAGCATGAAGCAGCCAATTAAAACGATCGCCCCTAAAATATAAGGAGAATCACGGTTCCAATCGAAAAGAACGCCCGCAAGTGCAGGTCCAAACATATTGCCTAGACTCATGTACGCGTTATTCATACCAGCTGCAAACCCTTGTTCATTGCCAGCAAGCTTGGATATGAGCGTATTTACAGCTGGGCGAATAAAGGTTGTAGCGATTGAGAATAAGGTAGCAACAACTAAAATAATGAAGAAACCACTAATATAAATAAATAGCAGCATAGTCACTGCAGCCAGCAGCAAGTTTACTAAAATAACTTTTACTTCCCCGAAACGCTTAAATAATTTATTGACAACATACATTTGCAATACAACACCTGCAAAGCCGCCAACAGTTAATATTATCGCTATTTCTCCAGGTGTGTAGCCAAATTTATTATCTAAATATAGCGTTAAAGTCGCTTGGAAATTTGATATACCAAAGCTAAATGTAAAGACGACTATTAAAAAGATGAAATAGGAGGTCTTTACAGATTTAACTAACTGTTTTGATAAATTTTCCCTTGGCGCTATAACTGACTGAGTATTTTTTATATTAGGCAAATATATAGCAGATAAAATGGCTGCAATAAATGCAACACCCCCAGCTAAGAAAAATGGAAACGTTAAATTTACATTGGATAAAAACCCGCCAATACCTGGTCCAATCATAAAGCCTAAAGACATGGCTGCTCCAATCATGCCCATTCCTTTTCCGCGTTCTTCATGGGTTGTGATATCAGCTACAAAGGCCATAATAGGAGGCATAATAAACGCCGCGCCGGCACCACTTAAAAAGCGTGATAAAAATAGTACCCATACTTCAGTGGCTAGTCCAAATAGGATTTGGGCACAGCCATAGACAATTAAGCCGCCTATGATAAACATTTTTCGACCATGTCGATCTGATAAATCCCCTGCAATCGGGGAGAGGAGAAACTGGGCAAGTGCAAACCCTGCAATTAAAAATCCAAGGACTTGTCCGCCAACACCGAATAATTGCAAATAAGCCGGCATAACAGGGACAATAATGCCAATCCCACCCATTGTAATAAACATATTAAACATTAATAAATAAAGTGCCAATTTATTAGATTGTTGCGTCATATAATGCCAGCCTTCCATTAAAATATTTCGATTGTAGAAATATATATTTCCAATAGCATACCATATTGTACAAACTTTCACGATAGATTACATCATTCCTTTGAAGGAATTTATATATTGAAAGTTAAAAAGAATATTGCCAAAATAAAGCTATATTAAAGAGGGGTTGTTTATATGAATTATAAATTTTGGACAGTAGTGATGGTACAAAAAGACGATAAAGTATTATTGCTCAATCGTCAGCATGATCATTTTAAAGGCTACATACCACCGGGGGGCAAAGTAGACTTTCCAGAAGGATTTGCACAAGGAGCAATCCGTGAAGTAAAAGAGGAGACAGGTCTAGATGTACTTTCCTTAACATTTAAAGGAATTTCCCATTATACAAATGAAGTAAAAAAAGATCATTTTATTATTTATAATTATTGGACGGATGACTTTATAGGGGAACTGCTCACAAATTGTGATGAAGGAACATTGGAATGGGTGAAAATTAGTGAAGCAAAAAACTACCCTATGCAGGAAGATATTCAGGTTCGTTTCGATTACTTTTTCGAACCAGGAACTTTTGAGATTCATATGATTTGGGATGAAGAAAATGATTGTCTGGATAGAAGGATTATACATAAGTTATAAAAATAGGACAGCCGAAAAGTCAGAGAAAAATCGACTTTTAAGGCTGCCCTTAATTTTTATTAAAAACTCATCTTAAATTCCAAGAAGTATTCATTATATTTTCCGAGCCATTCAAGGCCTAGGTTTTCATATACTTCTAACTTTTCACGTTGATCATGTGAAGGGTAGAAGCGCTCATCACTAACCACTTCTTCATCCAATAACTCCCAAGCTGCTTCATTTGGTGTTGAATAGCCAACATAGTCAGCATTTTGGGCAGCATTTTCTGCATCTAGCATAAAGTTAATGAATTTATGTGCCCCTTCAATATTTCTTGAAGTTTTAGGGATAACCATATTATCAAACCATAAGTTGGAACCTTCCTGTGGAACAGCGAATTCCAATTCTTCATTTTCCCACATCATATCAGCAGCTTGGCCTGAGAAGGTAAGTGCGACTGCGGCTTCGTTATTAATCATAAGTGGTGTAATTTCATCACCAATGATTGCTTTAATGTTTGGTGAAAGCTTAATTAAATTGTCTGTTGCTTCACGCAGCAATGCATCATCTTTTACATTAAGGGAGTGACCGATTGAGTTAAGCCCCATACCGATTACTTCCCTTGATCCATCCACTAGGAAAATTTTTCTTTCCAGTGAAGGATCCCATAGGTCATCCCAAGATTCGAATGTTAAATGGTCTTCAATTAAATTAGGGTTATATACAACTCCAACCGTTCCCCAGAAATAAGGGATCGAATACTCATTAGCTGGATCAAACGGTAAATCTAAAAAGTCTTCGTTGATATTTTGTAAATTCGGTACTAAACTATGGTCGATTGGGATGAGTAATCCATCTTCCTTCATCGATTCAATTGTATACTCGGAAGGAACTGCAATATCATATGCAGAGCCTCCTTGCTGTACTTTTGTTAACATCGCTTCATTTGAATCAAATGTTTCGTATGTTACTTTAATACCTGTTTCTTCTTCAAATTTATCGATTAACTCTGGATCGATATATTCGCCCCAGTTAAAGACTGTTAATGTGTCCTTGCTTCCAGCAGATCCAGCAGACTGCATCCGGTCCACTGCTACAAACAGAAGGGCACAGGCAATGACAATAGCAACTGTTGCTTGAATTAAGTCTCTCATTGATGTCCCCCCGTTGCTATTGATTTTGAACGTTTATTAATGAAGTAATACCCGATAACGATTAACACTGTTACGGCAAATACCAATCCTGAAATAGCATTGATTGTTAAAGAAATTCCGGCGCGGGCCATTGAGTAGATTTCCACCGACAATGTACTAAACCCGTTACCTGTAACGAAGAAAGTGACTGCAAAATCATCAAGTGAATATGTTAAGGCCATAAAAAATCCTGCGAAAATACCAGGAGATATATACGGCAAAATAACACGCATTAATACATCACGTTTTGTCGCACCTAAATCTCTTGCGGCATCAATTAATGAAGTATTCATTTCAAGCAATTTTGGTAAAACCATGAGCACTACAATCGGTACACTAAATGCAACATGCGATACTAGTACAGAGGCAAACCCTAACTTTACACCAATCATCGTAAATAAAATAAGGAAGCTTGCACCGATTACAACATCCGGTGAAACGATAAGGACATTATTTAATGAAAGCAATGTATTACGCATTTTTTTATCCTTTATTGAAATAATGCCAATAGCGCCCAATGTCCCGATTATTGTTGCGATCAGGCCTGATAAAAGGGCAACGAGCACTGTATTAAGTAGAATAATGATTAATCTTGAATCCTCAAATACTGCTGCGTAATGCTCCAGTGTGAACGATTCGAAATTATTCATACTGCCACCACTATTGAATGAGTAAAAAATTAAATAAAATATCGGAGCATAAAGGACCGCGAATACGAAAATTAAATAAATTTTCGACATAGATGATAATTTTTTCATTAAACGCGTCCTCCTTTAGATTTTTGTCTAGTAAATAACATTGTAAGAACCATAAATAGAATTAAGAATACGGCAATTGTCGAACCCATTCCCCAGTTTTGAGATACAAGGAATTGTTGTTCAATGGCAGTACCTAAAGTAATGACTTGGTTTCCGGCAATTAAACGTGTGATCATGAATAAAGATAAAGCTGGGATAAAGGTAACCTGAATACCTGATTTTACGCCATCAATTGTTAATGGGAAAATAACTCGGCGGAAGGTTGTCCAGCTGGATGCACCTAAATCACGTGCGGCATAGATTAAAGATGGATTCATTTTGTCTAAAGAATTGAAAATCGGAATTATCATAAATGGAATGAAAATATATACCGATACGAAAACAAAACTAAAGTCTGTAAATAAAATTTGCTTTGGATTAAAACCAAACACTTCAATCATTGCATTAATTGGGCCGTATAAACCAAAAATACCGATGAATGCATAAGTTTTTAAGAGTAGGTTAATCCAAGATGGAATGATAATGAGCATAAGCCATAATTGCTTATGTTTCGTTTTTGTTAATAAGTAGGCAGTAGGGTAGGCAAATAACAACGTAAATAGCGTAATCAGAAATGCATACCAGAAGCTGCTCAATGTCATTTTTAAATAAACTGGTGTAAAGAATTTTGCATAGTTGGTTAAAGTGAAGTTACCATTCAAATCAAGAACAGAATAATAAACGATTAACGCAATTGGTGCAATAACGAATAATAAAATCCAAAAAATATAGGGAATTAACGGGCCTTTTGCTGTCTTATTCATAGTCTTCGTCCCCATAAGCTTCCAAACGTTTGTCGAAGTCCGCTTCTGTCTCATTTAATCTCATAACGTGAATAGCTTCAGGATCAAAGTCCAATCCAATTTCAGCTCCAACATCTGCTTTTTTCAATGAGTGGACTAACCATTCATTTCCGTCCTGATCATACGTTGATAATTCGTAATGAACACCGCGGAATAATTGAGTATCAACAGTAACAATTAACTTGCCGTTTTCCGGTGTTGTGATTTCCAAATCTTCCGGACGAATGACAACGTCAATCTTTTCGTTTGGCTTCATCCCACCGTCAACACATTCAAACTCTTTTCCAGCAAATCGCACTTTGTAATCTTCAATCATTAATCCATCTACAATGTTGGACTCTCCGATAAAGTCTGCTACAAAACGGTTAATTGGCTCATCATAAATATCCACTGGAGTTCCGGATTGTTTAATTTCCCCATTAGAAAGAACAAAAATTTCAT
The DNA here is from genome assembly GCF_037969735.1 of Solibacillus sp. FSL W8-0372. NCBI lineage: Bacteria > Bacillati > Bacillota > Bacilli > Caryophanales > Caryophanaceae > Solibacillus > Solibacillus sp. FSL W8-0372. The sequence continues at coordinate 802,844 of NZ_CP150204.1, forward strand.
CACTCATTGCCAAAGCTTCTTCCTGGTCATGTGTAACAAAAATAAACGTTTTGCCCAATCGCTGCTGTAATTCACGTAACTCATACTGCATTTCTGTACGTAATTTTAAATCAAGTGCTGATAATGGCTCATCCAATAAAATAACTTCTGGATCATTAACGATAGCACGTGCGATAGCGACACGTTGACGTTGACCACCGGACATTTCTGAAATTTCACGGGTGCCATAGCCTGCTAAATTGACGAACTTTAATGCCTCTTGCACGCGGTCATTTATTTCTGCTTCTTTCACTTTTTTAATACGTAAGCCAAATGCTACATTTTCAAACACATTTAAGTGAGGGAACAGCGCATAATCCTGGAATACGGTATTTACTTGGCGTTCATTTGCCGGAACATCGTTCATACGTTTTCCATTAAAAAATACATCACCTGTTGATGCGTCAGTAAAACCAGCAATAATACGTAAAATAGTTGTTTTACCACATCCGGATGGACCGAGTAATGTGTAGAACTTACCACGTTCTAGTTCGAAGTTAATATTTTTTAAGACAACTGTACCGTCATCATATGATTTTGTAACATTTTCAAAGCGAATAATCGTGTTATTCATTTAAGTAGCCTCCTGATTTATAAGTAAGATTGAGTTGCGACAAGGAGTAACTTTGTTATTCCATTATGCGCATTAAAAATTTGATGGTTGGAAGATGCTTCATAATAAACAGCATTTCCTTCACTTGCGATATATTCCTCGTTTCCGAGAACAACACGGATTCGCCCTTTAACTACATAAATGAAAGTTTCCGCTAATGATGGTTCGAATGCTTTAAATTCTGCATCCTTATGGAGAGTAATAAATACCGGCTCCATCTCTTTTTCATTCGAAGTAGGAATGAGCCATTCAATTTCATACTTTTTATCATGATCAGTAAAACTGGTTTGATCATCTTTTGTAAATACAATTTTTTCATTTTTTTGTTCATCATCAAAAAAGTCCCGTGGTGAACACCCGAGAACTTCCAATAAGTTGAATAATGTTTCAATTGAAGGTGAGTTTAAATCTCGCTCTAATTGAGATATATAGCCTTTCGTTAAATCAGTGCGCTCTCCAAGTTCTTCCTGGGTCAGCCCTTTTTTTATGCGTAACGCTTTAATCTTCGTCCCGATTTGCATCAAGTCACGCTCCTTATACATAACCAATTTGTTTACATATGATAAACATCCAGTAAGGAAGTTTACTATTACAAAACTTTTAGTTTACGAAAATAATAATAATTATACATAATATACGGGGATTTTCAAGTATATTTGTGAAATGAAAGATATTATTTGTTTAGTTACTGGACATTTGTTCGGTACAGAAAAAAACTCCTTTACATATGTTACAGCGAGGAGGATGCGATTGAGAATTCGGACAATAATGCCTTCGCTAAGCGGGGCTACAAAAGTTATTAATAAAAAACATATGAAAGAGTTATCAGATATGCCGACATTAATTTATTTTTGGGCCATGAGTTGTTCGCAATGTGAACAATCCATAGAGAAATTGAATAATATTGGTAATATTTTCAATGATCGATTAAATATTCAAGCGATTCATATGCCAAGGGAAGAGCTCGACTTTTCTTCAGAATTAGTAAGGCGAAAAGTAAAGGAATTAGGTATAAATTACCCTATTCACCTAGATAATGAACTTATCATTAGCGATAGGTTTGGAAATAAAATTGTACCAGCTTACTATTTATTCGATCAACAACAGAAATTGCGCTTCTATCATGCTGGAGCTTTAGCGACTAAATCCCTGCAAGGAAAAATTGAGCGTATTATTTAATGACAATATACATTTTTATAAGTTAAAATGAATGGCAACTGGATGTTCGGAGGAGATACAATGAAAAAAGAATTTGTAGTAATAGGGCTAGGGCGCTTTGGAGGAAGTATCGTACGCGAGTTGGTTAAGCAAGGAGCGAATGTAATGGCAATTGATACAGATAGTGAACGTGTCGATGAATTTGCCCGTATTGCCACTCAAGCAGTAGTAGCTGATACGACAGAGGAAGAAACAATTAAATCACTAGGGCTCTGGAACTTCGAACATGTAATTGTCGCAATTGGGGAAGATATCCAATCGAGTATTTTAACAACCCTTATTTTAAAAGAACTTGGTGTTCCACAAATTACAGTAAAAGCACAAAATGATTACCATGAAAAAGTATTGCTTAAAATCGGAGCAGATTTTGTTGTGCATCCAGAACGGGATATGGGCATTCGTATTGCTAATAATATGATGTCTAATAGTGTACTTGATTATTTGGAAATCTCCAGTGAGCACTCAATTATGGAAATCAAAGCGAATGAAAAGATTGCAGGTCATTCATTGATTGAACTGGACGTTCGTGCAAAATACGGTGTCAATATTGTTGGCATTACACGCGGAGATGAAATTATGATTTCTCCAGCAGCGACAGAGCGTATTCAGTTAGGGGATGTTTTGCTGATGATTGGTGCTGACGTAGACATTAATCGTTTTGTGAAAAAAGTTGTTCAAAAGTAGCCGATACTTAACAAAAAATTAAAATAAAAATACCCGCCTACAATAAGTAAGCGGGTATTTTTATGGAAAATCACCTAAATGGCTTTACCAATTTTAATTATACTTCCATTATAATTGGTAAAATCATAGGACGACGTTTCGTTTTTTCGTATAAATATGGACCTAATACGTCCGTTATTTCGTTTTTCAAATCGTTCCATTGTGTATCTTTTTCCTGAATTGTGCTGTTTAAATGATAATTCAACATTTTTTGTGCTTCATTAATCATCATGCCTGATTCACGCATATAAACAAATCCTCGAGAAATAATATCCGGACCTGAAACGATTTTGTTTTTCGCCATATCAACACTTACAACAACGATAACTAAACCTTCCTCAGAAAGGATACGACGATCTCGCAGTACAATATTTCCGATATCTCCAATACCATTGCCGTCAATATACACATCACCTGAAGGAATGCGGCCGGCAACATGTGCTTCATTTGCACTTAATGCCAATACATCGCCATTTTCCATAAGGAATGAGTTTTCCAGTGGTACTTCACAGGCTTCCGCCAATTCAGTATGGATTTTTAACATACGGTATTCACCATGAATCGGCATAAAGAATTTCGGTTTCATTAAACGTAGCATTAGTTTTTGTTCTTGCTGTGAGCCGTGACCAGAAGTGTGAATATTATTTAATGCACCGTGGATAACTTCTGCACCGGCACGGAATAATAAGTTAATAATTTTGTTTACGCTCATCGTATTTCCTGGTACTGGTGAAGAAGAGAATACAACTGTATCACCAGGCTGAATTTGAATTTGACGATGTGTTCCGTTGGCAATACGCGATAAAGCTGCCATTGGCTCACCTTGAGAACCTGTACATAAAATCATTACTTCATTTGCAGGTAAACGATTTAAGCTTTGCACATCAATAAAGGTTTCTTTAGGTGCAGTGATATATCCTAATTCACGACCGATAGTAATAGCGTTATCCATTGAACGTCCGAAAACGGCAATTTTACGGCCATATTTTACAGCTGCATCTGTCGCTTGCTGCAGGCGATGAATATTCGAAGCGAATGTCGCAAAAATAATACGACCATCAACTTTACGGAAAATTTCATCAATGCTTTTCCCGACTGTACGTTCAGACATTGTAAAATCAGTTTTTTCTGCATTTGTACTATCTGATAGTAAACAAAGTACACCATCGCGGCCAATTTCGGCCATTTTTGTTAAGTTTGCAGGCTCTCCAACTGGAGTAAAGTCAAACTTAAAGTCCCCTGTATGCACGATATTGCCTGGTGGTGTTTTAACTACTACACCATATGCATCGGGTATACTATGGGTCGTACGGAAGAAGCTTACGGCTGTTTTACGGAATTTAATAACATCGTCTTCTTTAAATTCGATTAATTTCGTAGAACGTAATAAACCGTGTTCTTCCAATTTGTTGCGAAGCAGTCCCAATGCAAGCTTTCCGCCATAAACAGGGATATTAACTTGACGAAGTAAATAAGGAATACCGCCAATATGATCTTCGTGGCCATGTGTGATAAATAAGCCTTTAATTTTGTCTACGTTTCGAACTAAGTACGTATAGTCTGGAATTACGTAGTCAATTCCAAGTAAGTCGTCCTCAGGGAATTTAATACCTGCGTCAATTAAAATGATTTCATCTTGGAATTGTACTGCATATGTGTTTTTGCCGATTTCGCCCAGTCCGCCGAGTGCGAATACAGCCGCTTGATCATTCTTAACGAATTTCATAACAATTAAGCGTTCTCCAGACGGAAATTAGGGCTGTTTTGTTCGTATTCTAAATAGTTGCCTTCTAGAAGTTGAACAAGCTCGATATTATAATTTCGGTCTTTTAAATAGTGACGTACTTCACGTTCAGATGACGCCTCTAAATAAAGAGTTTTTGTGTTTTCGCGAACTGGAATCTCAGTGATGTTTTCTTGATAATAAACTTTGTAAATCATAGTTACTCTCCTTTAATTACGAACATTATTACTGCATTTCTAATAAGTAGAAAAATGCATTTCCTTTATATTATCATGGGAGTCCTTTAAAATAAAGAAAAGCCCATCAAATACATGAACATAACGATTGAATAAAAACTAAAAAATGGTACGTCCTTAAATAGGGCGCACCAATCAATGAAGTGTTTAGGCAATTAATTTTTTACCGAGGATGCCTTTTAATCGTTTCCGCCATTTCTGTTTGAGACGTTTTAACATAGGTCATCACTCCTCGCTCTCATTATACTAAATATTCAGATTTCTGTAAAGGGTCTTTGAAAATAAAGGAGAATTTAAGTTGAAAAGATTATTATTTTTTGATGTAGATGGAACACTGTACGATTCTAATAAAAAATTGCCGAATTCTGCAAAAGAAGCGATTTTCAAAGCGCGTGAAAAGGGTCATGAAATTGCGATTGCAACAGGTCGAGCTCCGTTCATGATAAAAGATATATTGGAAGAATTGCAGATTGATACATATGTGACGTTCAATGGACAATATGTTGTTTATAAAGGAAAAGTTATTTATACCGATCAAATTGCAAATGAAACGCTAACGGAAATTTTAAGCTTCGGTTCACAAAGAAATCATCCATTTGTTTTTCTTAATGAAAAAGAAATGATTGCCTCGGCAGGTGATTATGAGAGTATCGAACAAAGCCTGGCTACACTTTATTTTCCGTACCCGCAAATCGATGCAAACTATTATTTGCATACGCCAGTCTATCAAACATTAATTTTTATAAATGAACAGGAACAGCCAATTTATGAACAACAGTTTCCTGAAGTGCAATTCGTCCGTTGGCATCCCCAATCATGCGATATGTTGCCAAAAGGGGGATCGAAAGCGAACGGTATAAAAAAATTGCTGGAGTATACCGGTTACTCAGATGAACAGATCGTTACCTTTGGGGATGGGCTAAATGATATCGAAATGCTTTCGGAATTCCCTCAAAGTGTCGCAATGGGGAATGGTCATAAAAAAGCGAAGGAAGCAGCGTCAATGATAACAGCGCATGTAGATGAAGACGGGCTGGCTCTGGCGATGGAAAAACTTAAACTAATATAAAATAAAGAAATTGATTTCGTTCATTCATTTGAAGAAATCAATGGTATTCACTGGTAAACTTTATTTTAAAACAAAAAACTGTAGACAAACTTGAATTTCTTCAAGTTTGTCTACAGTCTGACGCGTGTGAATATTTAATTCACACGCGTTTTTAGTATTAATCTCTACCAAATGGAATGCTATTTTCAATTACCTCAAATGGGTCTTTTTCGTTTATTCGATCGTAAAACATGATACCGTTTAAATGGTCAAGCTCATGTTGAAAGGCGATAGCAGGAAGTCCTGATAAACGCATTTTCTTTTCTTCTCCGTCCACAGTCATAAATTTAACTGTGATCCGAGCATAACGAGGAACATAGCCTGGAACAGCGCGATCTACAGATAGGCATCCTTCGCCGCTCGTTATATAAGTCTGCTCAACAGAATGACTGACAATTCTAGGGTTGACGGCAACGAAGCTTAATAACTCACCATCTTCGTTTTCCAAATGTAGGGCAAACATCCGCTTTAAGCTGTTTACTTGGTTAGCAGCCAAGCCAATGCCCCCTCGTAGATTATACTTTTCGGCAATCTCAGGATCTTGGCTATTAATTAAATACTGCAACAAATCCTCTGCAAGTTTGCGGTCTTCCGCAGACAACGGAAAGGAAACCTCCTCTGCGCGTGTTCGTAATGTGGGATGGCCCTCACGAATAATGTGTTCCATTAAAATCATGTGAAACTTCCTTTCAGTAAAAACTTATTGGAATAAGTATACACGACTCTTGATAAGGGAAGTAGAAAAAACTTCGGGATTTCCGATTTAAGAATTCGAATTAAGGGAATAAATATTGTTGAAGAACTATTAACAGAATAATAATAGAATGTTTTAAAGTTTTCTATTATAGTACAGCGAAAGAGATTTTGTGATACAGGTGATGTAACTGTATCAATTTGAAGTTAAATATGAAAAATCTTTAATAAAGATGGTAAACAATGATTGACCGATAGATTTTTATTCATTATACTCGGGGTAGAGTTATATTGTACTAGTAAAAATAATGAATTTTTTAATACAGTTTAAAGGGGATGTAAACAATGGCAGATAAAATGATGAATCAATTGGATCCAGCTGGAACGTTACAGGAAATTGAAAGCAAGTTCGAAATGTTCCAAGTATTGAATGAGCAAGGTGAAGTTGTAAACGAAGCAGCGATGCCGGATTTAAAGGATGAGCAATTAGTTGAGTTAATGAGTCGTATGGTTTATGTCCGTATTTTAGATCAACGTTCAATTTCATTAAACCGACAAGGGCGCTTAGGCTTCTACGCACCTACTGCTGGTCAAGAAGCATCACAGCTTGCTTCCCAATATGCATTGGAAAAAGAAGACTGGATTTTGCCTGGTTATCGTGATGTACCTCAAATTGTTATGCATGGTTTACCATTGTGGAAAGCATTCCTATTCAGTCGCGGTCACTTTATCGGAAACCAAGTTCCGGAAGGGGTAAATATATTGGCACCGCAAATTATTATTGGTGCACAATATATTCAGACGGCAGGTGTGGCACTTGGTTTACAAAAGCGCGGTTCAAAAACAGTTGCAATCACATATACAGGAGATGGTGGTTCTTCACAAGGTGACTTCTATGAAGGGATTAACTTTGCAGGTGCATTCAAATCACCGGCTATCTTCATCGTGCAAAACAACCAATTCGCAATTTCAACACCACGTGAATTACAGACTGCAGCAAAAACAATCGCGCAAAAAGGTATAGCAGCCGGCATTCCATCTATATTAGTGGACGGAATGGATCCGTTAGCTGTTTATGCAGCGACTAAGGACGCTCGTGATCGTGCAATTCGCGGTGAAGGTCCAACACTTATTGAAACAATGTGTTACCGATATGGTCCACATACAATGGCAGGAGATGACCCAACACGTTATCGTACTACTGATACTGATAATGAATGGGCAGCAAAAGATCCATTAGTACGCTTCCGTAAATTCCTTGAAGCTAAAGGTTTATGGGATGAGAAGAAAGAAGAAGAAGTAATAGAGCGTGCAAAAGAGGAAATTAAAGAAGCAATTAAAGAAGCCGATAAAGCTCCAAAACAAAAGGTAACAGAGTTAATGGATAATATGTATGATGGTGAAATGCCAGCAAACTTAAAAGAACAGTATGCGATTTATAAAGAGAAGGAGTCGAAATAAGCCATGGCACAAATGACAATGATTCAAGCAATTACAGATGCATTACGTTGCGAATTAAAAAATGACGAAAACGTTTTAGTATTCGGTGAAGACGTTGGTGTAAACGGCGGGGTTTTCCGTGCTACAGAAGGTCTTCAAAAAGAATTTGGCGTTGATCGTGTATTTGATACGCCACTTGCAGAATCAGGAATCGGTGGTTTAGCAATTGGTTTAGCGTTAACTGGATACCGTCCAGTGCCTGAAATTCAATTTTTCGGCTTCGTTTTTGAAGTAATGGACTCAATTAGTGGTCAATTAGCTCGTATGAAATACCGTTCAGGTGGTACGTATAATGCACCTGTAACGATTCGTTCCCCATTTGGCGGTGGTGTTCATACACCGGAAATGCATTCGGATTCTTTAGAAGGTTTAATGGCTCAATCACCAGGTTTAAAAGTGGTAATTCCATCAACACCGTATGATGCAAAAGGTTTACTAATTGCATCAATTCGTGATAATAACCCAGTTATTTTCTTAGAGCATTTAAAACTTTACCGTTCGTTCCGTGAAGAAGTTCCTGAAGAGTCATACACAATTGAACTTGGTAAAGCAGATGTAAAACGCGAAGGGAAAGACCTTTCAATTATTTCTTATGGCTTAATGGTTCACGAAAGTTTAAAAGCGGCAGAGGAGCTTGAAAAAGAAGGTTACTCGGTAGAAGTAATCGATTTACGTACGATTCAGCCTTTAGATATCGATACAATTATCGCTTCTGTTGAAAAAACAGGTCGTGCAATCGTCGTTCAAGAGGCGCAAAAGCAAGCAGGTATTGCAGCAAATGTTGTAGCAGAAATTACAGAGCGTGCAATTCTTTCATTAGAAGCTCCAGTATTACGTGTTGCTGCACCAGATACGATTTATTCATTCCCTCAAGCAGAGGGTGTATGGTTACCAACATATAAAGACGTAATGGAAACTGCGAAGAAAGTTTTAACATTCTAAGAATTGAGGGTGAGAAATTATGGCATTTACATTTCGATTACCAGATATCGGAGAAGGTATTCATGAAGGTGAAATCGTCAAGTGGTTCGTTAAAGCTGGCGATCAAGTCAAAGAAGATGATATTTTAGCTGAAGTTCAAAATGATAAAGCGGTCGTGGAAATTCCATCACCCGTAGAAGGTACAGTTGAAGAAATTTTGGTGGAAGAAGGTACAGTGGCAATTGTTGGAGATGCCCTAATTCGCTTTGATGCACCAGGTTATGAAGATTTAAAATTAAAAGGTGATGACCACCACGAATCAAATGAATCGAATAAAACAGAAGCACAAGTGCAATCCACTGCTGAGGCTGGTCAAGATGTGAAAAAAGAAGAAACTAAAACAGATAAAAGTGCAGATTCTGCTCAGCCAGAAGCCCCTGCTGAAACAGAAAAAGCTGCATCGCCGTCTGAAACAGAAACTTCAGGCAAACGCATTATCGCTATGCCTTCTATTCGCAAGTATGCTCGTGAAAAAGGTGTCGAAATTCAGCAAGTTTCAGGTACAGGCAAAAATGGCCGTGTATTAAAAGAAGACATTGAGAGCTTCCTAAACGGAGGTCAAGAGTCGGCTTCTGAAACAGAAGAAGTAAAAGAGACTCAACAGCCACAAGGAGAAGAGAAACAAGCCGAAACAAAACAAGCTGCTCCTGTTACACTTGAAGGCGAGTTCCCTGAAACACGTGAAAAAATGAGCGGTATGCGCAAAGCGATTGCAAAAGCGATGGTTCATTCAAAACATACGGCTCCGCACGTAACGTTAATGGATGAAGTGGATGTAACAGAACTTGTTGCACACCGTAAGCAATTCAAGGATATTGCAGCAGAGCAAGGTGTTAAATTGACGTATTTACCGTACGTTGTGAAGGCTTTAATCTCGACTTTGCGTAAATATCCTGAATTCAACCGATCACTGGATGACGCAACACAGGAAATTATTCAAAAACATTACTATAATATTGGTATTGCTGCTGATACAGAAAAAGGTTTATTAGTTCCGGTTATTAAACATGCTGATCGTAAGTCAGTTTTTGGCCTGTCACAGGAAATTAATGAACTGGCTGTAAAGGCACGTGATGGTAAGCTAGCATCTCATGAAATGAAAGGTGCTTCAATATCCATTACAAATATCGGTTCTGCAGGTGGTCAATGGTTTACACCAGTAATCAATCACCCTGAAGTTGCGATTTTAGGAATTGGTCGAATTTCAGAGAAACCAGTAATAAAAAATGGTGAAATTGTAGCAGCACATGTGTTAGCATTATCATTGAGCTTTGATCATCGTATGATCGATGGTGCGACTGCACAAAACGCTTTAAATCATTTAAAACGTTTATTAAGTGAGCCGCAACTATTATTAATGGAGGCGTAAAAAAATGGTAGTAGGAGATTTTCCAATCGAACTAGATACTCTTGTAGTAGGTTCTGGCCCTGGTGGATATGTTGCAGCAATTCGTGCAGCACAAACAGGTCAAAAAGTTACAATCGTTGAACGTGGAGCATTAGGTGGAGTTTGTTTAAACGTAGGCTGTATCCCATCTAAAGCATTAATTTCAGTAGGTCACCGCTTTGAGCATGCACAACATTCAGATGATATGGGTGTTACTGCATCAGAAGTAAAGCTTGACTGGTCTAAAGCACAAGCATTTAAAGACAGCGTTGTTAAAAAATTAGTAGGCGGCGTTGAAGGTTTATTAAAAGGGAATAAAGTAGACATCGTAAAAGGTGAAGCGTATTTCGTAGATGCAAACACTGTACGTGTTATCGATGGCGATAAAGCCCAAACATATACATTCAAAAATGCAATCTTAGCAACAGGATCTCGTCCAATCGAAATCCCAACATTCAAATTTACAAAGCGCGTAGTAAGCTCAACTGGTGCATTATCTTTCCCTGAAGTACCAGGTAAATTAGTAGTAATCGGTGGCGGTTACATCGGAACTGAGCTTGGTTCAGCTTATGCTAACTTAGGTTCTCAAGTAACAATTATCGAAGGCGGAAAAGATATTTTAGCTGGTTTCGAAAAACAAATGACGCAAATCGTTAAAAAAGGTCTTAAGAAAAAGGGCGTTGAAGTTGTAGTAAACGCATCTGCTAAAGGCGTTGAAGAAAACGAAAACGGCGTTGTAGTTACTTATGAAGCAGGTGGCGAAGAGAAAACAGTTGAAGCGGATTACGTTTTAGTAACTGTAGGTCGTCGTCCGAATACTGATGAAATGGGCTTAGAAGAAGTAGGAGTTAAATTCGCAGAGCGCGGTTTATTGGAAGTTGACAAACAAGGTCGTACTTCAGTTTCTAACATCTTTGCAATCGGTGATATCGTTGCAGGTCCACAACTTGCTCATAAAGCTTCTTATGAAGGTAAAGTTGCTGCAGAAGCAATTGCTGGTGAACCATCAGTAGTTGACTACTTAGCAATTCCAGCAGTATGCTTCACAGATCCAGAAATGGCAACTGTAGGATACTCTGAAGAAACAGCTAAAGCTGAAGGTCTTGAAGTGAAAGCTGCTAAATTCCCATTCGCTGCAAACGGTCGTGCATTAGCACTTAACCAAACAGAAGGCTTTGTGAAATTAGTTGCTCGTAAAGAAGATGGCTTACTTGTAGGCGCTCAAATCATCGGTGCTGGAGCATCTGATATGATCGCTGAAATGGGTCTTGCTATCGAAGCTGGTATGACAGCTGAAGACGTAGCATTAACAATTCACGCTCACCCAACTTTAGGTGAAATTACGATGGAAGCTGCTGAAGTATTATTAGGCAACCCAATCCACATCGTATCTAAATAATAATGATTAAAGGCTATGCAGTTGAAAATACTGCATAGCCTTTTTGTTATCTATATGGATGGATATATTCAAAAGTAATAATGGTATATTTTATATTATAGTAAGAGAATGAAATAGACAGAAATTTCTAATAGTCGTACAATGAAAGTGTGTGCAAGGGGGTTTTTAAGTGGATGTTATACGTACAATCGCTCAAATAGGTATCATCATTTTATTTTATTTAATAGGAGAATACATAGTTTCGTTAACTGGAATTATCATACCGGGAAGTATCATTGGACTTGTATTATTATGGTTATCACTTTATTTCAAAATATTGAATGTGAAATTCATTCAAAAGGGTGCTAGTTTTATGTTAGCATTTTTAACCTTATTTTTTATTCCTTCCACTGTAGCAGTAATTAACTATCCGGAATTACTTACGGTGTCTGGTGGGCTCCTCATATTGGCGGTAATTATAAGTACAATATTCGCGTTAGTCATTACAGGGAAAGTTAGTAGAATTATTGAGGAAAAAGAAAAGCGAAAAAAGGAGGAGGAACATGTTACCACAAGTTCTGCTAAGTCTCTTTATCATAAGTAGCACAGTGTTACTTTTCGTTTTACTGAATAAACTGTACTTGAAAATTGGCAATCCTTTTTTGTTACCTATTCTAACTGTTACTTGCATTACGGTAGCGGTTTTGTTGATCTTTAACATACCGTACGAAACTTATATGGAAGGCGGTCAATGGCTATCAAAAATGCTCGGTCCTGCAGTTGTAGCATTAGCCTTTCCGCTTTATAATCAACGGGATATTATTTTCAAATATAAATACTCAATTATAATTAGCATTATTGTGGCAATGTTAGCGGGTCTTATAAGTGTTGTAGCGTTTCTTTTACTGTTTGGATCAAGTAAAGCCTTTATCTATACTTCTTTACCTAAGTCATTGACGACACCAGTTGCGATGCAAGTAAGCGAACTTGTAGGAGGGATTCCACCTCTAACTGCAGTGTTGGTTATGGTAGCAGGTTTTACGGGTGCTATTTTGGGACCTATATTATTTAAAGTATTTAATATTGACACAGCTATTAGCCGAGGAGTTGCTATGGGAAGCGCTTCGCATGGTGTAGGCTTAACAAAGCTAAAGGAATATAGTGAAGAGGATTTATCTATAGGATCATTATCAATGGGGCTCAGTGCGGTTGTAGGGGCATTTATAATACCGCTCATTTCAATCTACTTCATTTAAAAAACAGACGACATATTAGTCGTCTGTAATGATATTAATATATTGCTTTTCTCTCTTTTATAACTCGTATATTCTGTAACGTACTATCTTCAGGACCTTGCACAGGAAGACCCGCTTCAACATTCATCTTAATGAAATCAATATTACTTTGCGTAATGATTTCCCCGGGAATAAAAATAGGAATCCCTGGTGGGTATACCATTATAAACTCAGCACAAATGTAACCTTCAGAAAGTGCAAGCGGTATGCTTTCTGTTGGTGCATAAAAAGCATCCCGTGGTGACATGGCAAGCGCAGGGATTTCGGGAATTTGAACATTTGTCTCTGTAATAGAAGCTTCTGATTCAAATGCTTTTGACATACGTGTTAGAGCATTGATAAGTAAATTTATTTCTTTTTTAGAATCTCCAATCGTAACTAAACATAGAATATTGTATAGATCTGATAGTTCGATTTCTAAATTGGCATTTACTCGAAGCCATTCTTCAGCTACATGACCTGTAATCCCTAAATCTTTTACACTTATTAATAGTTTCAATGGATCCATATCGTAAGTTGCAGATGTACCGAGCTTCTCACGCCCCACACAATGAAGATGCGGGATAGAATTGATGCGTTTACGCGCATCTTGTGCCAAACGAATCGCATCGTCCAACAAATTCTGCCCGTTAACTGCTAATTGACGACGTGCTGTATCAATTGAAGCAAGCATAGGGTAGGAAGTGGATGTAGTAGTTAACATTGAAAATACAGATTGTACACGTTTAGCGGACACAAGGCCCTCTCTAACGTTTAATACTGAACTACCTGTCATTGAACCACCTAACTTATGTGTGCTCGTTGCAGCCATATCTGCGCCTGCTTGCATTGCCGATAAGGGTAAATCATCATGGAACTTAATATGAACGCCGTGAGCTTCATCTACAATTACAGGAATGTTTCTCGCGTGAACAATGTCAACAATACGTTTTAAATCTGCTACAAAACCAAAATAAGTAGGGTTAATAACAAGTACTGCTTTAGCATCCGGATATTTCAATAGTGCACGCTCAACTGACTCAGGTGAAATACCATGGGAGATGCCAAGCTCACTATCTACTTCAGGATGGATAAAAATTGGGATAGCACCCGCGAAAACAATCGCTGACATAATTGATTTATGTACATTCCGCGGTACTATTATTTTATCGCCTGGACCGACGACAGTTAAAATCATCGTCATTATGGCGCCACTAGTACCTTGTACGGAAAAGAATGTATGGTCAGCCCCAAAGGCTTGGGCAGCAAGGTTTTGTGCTTGCATAATCACACCTTTAGGAGCGTGTAAATCATCTAGTGGAGCAATATTAATTAAATCAATTGATAAAACGTTGTCGCCTACAAATTCTCTGTAAGCTGGATCCATTCCCTGTCCTTTTTTATGACCTGGAATATGGAACTGAATAGGATGTCTGTTGCGATGCTTGAGTAATGCATCAAACAAAGGAGTCTCTAACTGTGACAACGCAGGTACCACCTCACTATATTGTAATTTTAAAACAAGTGAATTATAGCACCTATTAAAGATGCTGACTATATAAATATTTCGAATACTTGTAATGAAGACACTTATTTTAGGAGGAATGGCTATGAATTGGCATACAAAGGTAACAGAATTATTACAGGTTCAATATCCGATTATTCAAGGTGGACTGGCATATTTAGCTTACTCAGAGCTTGCTGCAGCTGTTTCTAATGCAGGTGCATTAGGGCAAATTACAGCGATGAGTTTATCGTCGCCGGATGCTTTAAAGGAAGAAATAAAAAAAGTAAAAGAAATGACAAATAAACCATTCGGAGTAAATTTTGCGATAGGTATGCATGGAAAAGGGTATGAAAGAATGGTAGAAGTCGCTGCGGAAATGGACGTACCTGTAGTGACGATTACAGGAGGCAATCCAGCGCCTATTTTTGATATATTAAAAGATGCATCTTGTAAAAAACTAGTATTGGTAGCGGCAAAACGTCAAGCACAAAAAGCAGAGCAGCTCGGAGCGGATGCTGTCATGGTTGTTGGACAAGAAGGTGGCGGTCATTTAGGGAGAGACGACGTAGGAACGATGGTATTGGTGCCTCAGGTAGTGGATAGTGTATCGATTCCTGTCATAGCTTCTGGAGGCATAGGAGACGGTCGAGGGTGGATAGCAGCTCATGCACTCGGTGCAGAGGGAATTGAAATGGGAACACGTTTTATAGCTACTAAGGAATGTGTTCATGCTTCCATGGCATACAAGCAGGCATTAATTGAAAGTGAAGAAACGGATACGGCAATTATAAAACGTTCGATTGGTGCACCGGCCAGAGTAATCCGAAATGAATTTACAGATCAAATTTTGGGGATCGAACAGCATTCTCCTACTTACGAAGCTTTAAAAAATTATATTAGTGGAGAAGCGAACAAAAAGTTTATATACGATGGTGATTCAGCAAATGGATATGGATGGGCAGGTCAAGTAACAGGTTTAATAAATGATATTCCAACAGTTGAGGAATTAATTCAGCGTATGGTTGTACAAGCAGAAGAAATCCGTTTAAAATGGGGGCAGCAATAATTAAAGGCAGGTAATAATTTATGGAATATTCATACCCATTGTCAACAGATTGGACTACAGAGGAAATGGTCGATGTCGTACGCTTTTTTGAGGTAGTGGAAATGGCATACGAAAAAGGCGTAAAGCGCGAAATCGTAATGGCACGTTATAAACGCTTTAAAGAAGTTGTCCCATCACAAGCGGAAGAAAAGACAATTTGCCGAGATTTTGAACAAGCGAGCACCTACGTACCATTCCGTGTTGTAAAGCTGGCTAAAGAACTGGCTGATGGACAAATTGTAAAAATGAAATAAGAAAGTTAAGGTGGAGCATAGTTTGTTTGTTTTAACTTACGAAAAAAGAGAAATGGCACTTTAATCGTGCTATTTCTCTTTTTTAGGTTGGGAATTTTTTTTGAAATTTATTTTAGATTATTGGAATGTTTAGCAGTCTTTTGTACATATTAATAATAAATGGTTAATTGTTACCTTTGATGATTTCATAAATTGGGAGAAGTTCATCAAATGTCTTTTCAGCTAGTTGTAAAAAATGCTCTGCAGACATTTGAATAGCCTCATTGGCAGGAATATGTCGACCAACTAGGAATTCACCCTTTTTTACATCCCGCAGACGTACAAGGAGCTGCTCAAGCTTTTCATCACGTGCTTCTTTTAAAGGGAAGGCATCCGGCTGCATATGGTCTCCGGAAATTACGTAGTCATTTGATAAGCTTTTAATTACATTAATATTAGCTAATAAACGCTGTGCCATTTCGTGCTTTTGCGGTGCTTCATAAATAACCGCAACTACGATGAAAAGATGTGTACCCCACAGTCCAATCTGGAAATGTGGCAAAGATTTATAGCCACGCTTATAAGGCGCGAATGCTACCCATGAATCTTTTGGTGGGTTAACAGTACGGCGTGCATGTTTTGCAACATGACCAAAGAATTCTTCTCCTGTCTGTGTACTGAAATAACCGGTGAAAATTTCCGAAAGTTCATGGAATTTTGGGCGGATTATATTTGTTAAAGCTTCCATTCGATCATCTAAGCCGTCAATTTCAAATACTTGGAAGTCTTCTGTAGTCCATTTTACATTACTCAAATTTTTCAAATCCTTTCGATTTAATGTTTATTTTATTAACTTTTTGGGAAAAAATCTGTTAATAGAAACTTTACACCGTTATATTTTACAAATGGTGAGGATATTATTATAAGCAATTAGTCATGGTATCCAAAATCCTTTTTATAAAAAGTTAGGGAAAAGTTTAAATAATATGATGAGGAAGTGATTTTTATGAAACAGATGATTAAAATTATACGCAAAGTCGATATTGAAAAGCAATATGAAGAGATTTTAATGTTGGAAATGGATTATGAGCTAGCAACACTTTATGCAGCTATGAATGATAAAAATCAATCTGAAATCGAAAAATCCAAAAAACGTTTAACAGAAATTCAAGAGGAATTAAAAGGTCTACATGTATATGCGTAACAAAAAAATGTTTCCAAAATAAAAAATCACTTGCCAAAGTTAGATAGCAAGTGATTTTTTGTTATAATGAAGTTATTAAAAAAAGTTCCATATATTACATATTAAAAATAGCAATGGTTGTCGGAAGGTGGATGAACGATGGATGTAAAACAGCTAGATGAATTTGCGAAAAAAATTATTTTTGAAGCGGGGCGAAATATCCGTGCAGCATTTTCATACGATATTGAAATCGAAACAAAATCTAGTCCCAATGATTTAGTGACGAATATTGACCGGGAAACAGAGTTATTTTTTATCGAAAAAATAAAGGCATTTAATCCGGACCATCGTATTTTAGGTGAAGAAGGAATGGGCGAAAAAGTAGAAAGTCTGGAAGGGGTCGTATGGATTATTGATCCAATTGACGGCACGATGAATTTTGTTAAGCAACATCGCCATTTCATGATTACGATTGGCATTTATGTGGATGGTATTGGAGTTTTAGGTTACATATTTGATGTAATGCGCGAAGATTTATTTAATGCTATTTCAGGGGTAGGTGCATGGTATAACGATTCTCCTCTCCGTAAACTTCAACCGGTAAAAATTGAACAAGCTGTTATTGGTATCAATGCAAGTTGGGTTACACCGAATGATCGCATTAACCATGAGAAAATAACGGAATTAGTCCGAACAGTACGTGGCACCCGTTCTTATGGTTCTGCGGCGATGGAAATAGCTTTTGTCGTGAGCGGTAAGCTGGATGCCTATATCTCAATGCGTTTGGCGCCGTGGGATATTGGTGGTGGGGTCATTATTGCCAAAGAAGTAGGAGCTATTGCAACAAACTTTAATGGGAAAGATTTCGATTTTTTATCAATGGATACATTTATAATTGCAAACCCTACCATCCATCAATTAATTTTAGACAAGTATATCGAGGAAAAAAAATAAAAACTTCGGTGCGTATACGCACCGAAGTTTTATACATTTAGAGTAAGCCTTGGTCTCTAAATTTACGTTTTGTTTTAAATGCCATTCCAAAGATTGCGCACATAACGACAATACCTACAACAACGCCGATCCAACCAATTGTTTCATACTCATCGCCAGTCATAAATACTAGTGAAAAGGCAAATCCGATACTAATCATTGATAGGATTGCTGCCAATGCATAAATAAACATGACAAATTTTGCTTTATTCATATTTCCTGCCTCCGGACATCTATAATATGTGACTAAAAAATGATATTAATTATTGTGAAAAGACATTTAATCTTTCATGTGCTATAATATCACAGTTAAACAATTGAAAAAAGAATATGGAGTGGAATAATGACAAATTTACGTCAAGATATTCGTAATATCGCAATTATTGCTCACGTTGACCATGGTAAAACAACGTTAGTAGACCAATTATTAAAGCAATCAGGTACTTTCCGTTCAAATGAACGTGTAGAAGAACGTGCAATGGACTCTGGTGATATAGAGCGTGAACGTGGAATTACAATTTTAGCTAAAAATACAGCAGTAGATTATAACGGTACTCGTATCAACATCCTTGATACGCCTGGACACGCAGACTTCGGTGGAGAAGTAGAACGTATCTTAAAAATGGTAGATGGCGTTTGTTTAGTTGTCGATGCGTATGAGGGTTGTATGCCTCAAACACGTTTTGTATTAAAGAAAGCGTTAGAACAACGCTTAACACCAATCGTTGTAGTAAACAAAGTAGATAAAGACTCAGCTCGTCCACTAGAAGTAGTAGATGAAGTATTAGAGTTATTAATCGAGCTAGGTGCAGATGAAGATCAATTAGATTTCCCAGTTGTTTATGCTTCTGGTGTAAATGGTACAGCATCTTTAGATCCAGACCCAGCAAATCAAGAAGAAAACATGACTTGCCTATTCGAGAAAATCATTGAATCAATTCCAGCACCAATTGATAACTCGGACGAGCCTTTACAATTCCAAGTAGCATTACTTGACTATAATGACTTCGTTGGCCGTATCGGAATCGGTCGCGTATTCCGCGGTAAAATTTCTGTAGGTCAACAAGTTTCTCTTATGAAATTAGATGGCACAGTGAAAAACTTCCGTGTTACAAAAATCTTTGGTTTCTTCGGTCTTAAACGTGAAGAAATCGAAACAGCAATTGCTGGTGATTTAATCGCAGTATCAGGAATGGAAGATATTAACGTTGGTGAAACAGTTTGTCCAATTGATCATCAAGAAGCGTTAACACCATTACGTATTGATGAGCCAACATTACAAATGACATTCTTAGTAAACAACTCACCATTCGCAGGTCGCGAAGGGAAATGGGTAACTTCTCGTAAAATTGAAGAGCGTTTACTTGCACAATTACAAACAGATGTATCTTTACGTGTAGAAGATACAGATTCTCCAGATGCATGGACAGTTTCGGGTCGTGGTGAGCTTCACTTATCGATCTTAATCGAAAACATGCGTCGTGAAGGTTATGAATTACAAGTATCTAAACCACAAGTAATCATCCGTAACATCGATGGCGTAAAATCTGAGCCAATCGAACGCGTACAAATCGACGTACCAGAAGATTCTGTAGGTTCTATCATTGAATCAATCGGTACTCGTAAAGGTGAAATGTTAGATATGATAAACAACGGATCAGGACAAGTTCGTTTAATCTTTAACGTTCCAGCACGTGGTTTAATCGGTTATACAACTGAGTTCATGTCTATCACAAAAGGTTTCGGTATGATGAACCATACATTCGATCACTACGCTCCAGTAGTAGCAGGTAAAGTTGGCGGCCGTCACCAAGGTGTATTAGTATCTATGGAAAACGGTAAAGCAACAACTTACGGTATGATGGGTGTAGAAGATCGTGGTACATTATTCATTGAGCCAGGTACTGAAGTATACGAAGGTATGATCGTTGGTGAAAATACACGTGATGCTGATATTACTGTAAACATTACAAAACAAAAACAAAAAACAAATATCCGTTCGGCGAACAAAGACCAAACGAATGTTATTAAAAAGCCTCGTATTTTATCACTTGAAGAAGCATTAGAATACTTAGGTGATGATGAGTATTTAGAAGTAACTCCAGAATCAATCCGTTTACGTAAACAGATCCTTGATAAAGGTGAACGTGAACGTGTTGCTAAAAAGAAAAAGAACGCTGAGTTAGAAGCTTAATTGGCGTCAATAAGGAAGGTTGAATGATGTTGGCTGTGTTAAGTAGCTATTTAAATTTAGTATTACTAGCATCTGTATCTAGTAGTGAAAATGAATATGTCTTTAATCGTATGTCAGGGATTACAAGTTATTTATATCAAAATTTACCAAACTACGACATGGCTGGTTATGTAACATTTATTCTCGTGTTCCTTATGTCGGCAATAGTTTATAAACTAGGCTTTGCAAAAAAACTAACATTAGGAAGAAATATCGTTATTTATACGTTCCTATTTTTCGGATGTATAATATTAACTTTTCTAGCGTTATTCCTACCAATGATTGAAGGTTTAATTGTCGCTGCATTGATTTTAATTGTTTATAAATCACGCTTATGGCGCGAAAAACGAGAAGAAGCAAAGCAGGCTAACTAATATTTTATTGAGGTGTGTTAATTTAACACACCTCTTTATTTATAAGTGCGTTTATTTGAATCATCTATAATGAAAACGCTATAATTCACTAATGGGGATAATAAATTAAATGGAGTAGTGAAAAATGAATTTTACTAAAAAACAAGTGATTATCACAGTCGCTATAGCGCTAGTTATTATATCATGCATTATATTCGTACCTGCAGTACTCACAGCAAAAAACGAGGATAATGCGGCAGCGGAACTAAGCGAACTTTACAATGATCAATTTGTCGTAACCAAATCGACAGCACCTGCTATTGGTGATGATTTTGAAATTACCGTCCAATCAGAAACGACAAAAACAGTATATGATTTTGAAGCAAAAGACGGTGAATATTTTGGCGAATACTTTGCTGAAAATGTTAACATTCAGGTTAACGAACTGATTCAACCGATTGTGGGAGAAGATATTTTAGTTATGTCCAATGTATTCCAGGATGGCTTGAAAGAAGAAGCGACTTTGGAAGAAGTAAATGTCGAAAAAGCGACAGTCCATTTAGTGGTGGATGAAGATATTTCAGAAGATACAGCTAAGCAGATTGCAGATGCATTAAAAGCTCAATTTGGTGAAATTGCTGTTTCGATAGAGGCATATGTTGTTGATGAAGAACGTGTATTTGAAGGGGTAAAAACAGAGGTAACTAATTTCTTCCAGTTAAGCAAAATTAATGCGCAAAGCTTTATCGATTTCAAGTTCCACAATCAGTCATTTGAATTTTAATTATATAAGATAAAAAAATATCAATTTTCTCATGAAGAGAAAATTGATATTTTTTGTTTTGTTCCCGACTCTTTAAAATTCTTCATCAAATTTAGAAGATGTTCTGAAGAAACGGAAATTTCCTGTTTCAATCCGTTTCTGTGTATTATCCGTTATGCGTTCTGAGCATGGTGGACACATAAACGTATGAATAGGGCGATTTCGCAATTTTTTAGCTAAAGGTAGATCGTTTGGCAAATCATGTAGTGTATCACAAATGACACATTTTACACGCATCACGAATTCCTCCTATTGAATACGAATCGCACGCACATTTTTTATTGGATTTTCAACATTCGAACCATCTGCAAAAATTACATGTACAGGACCGTCCTCGTTGAGTGGTTTACCGTCCTGGCTAAATTTAAAAATAAAGTTTTCAGCCTGTTGCAATGGGAAAACAAACTCTTCATCTGTCGTACATTCGAAAACGACTTCGTTTGCACCATCTGTAATTTGTGCATTATTTAAAAATGGCTTAATTTCCATTCCGAACGTTCCAGTAAGCATACCTTTTCGATCAAATTTACGCTCTGTTTTTAAAGTCGGCGGAAATACAGCACCTTCCATAATTTCGCGTGACCAGTGTGCACCCATGTCACGTAAGTATTTTTCATTATCTTCTTCAACTTTTTCCGAAGCAAAATATGTTTTCAGATTCAGTTTACGATCATCAAAAATCCATACGGTAGGATCTAACGTCAATTGAAATTTGACCGCACCTTTTATAGGAATGATTGTTTCGACCATTTGTAAGTCCCCCCTAAACTATTTTCCTTCATTATTATAACGCTATTCCAGGTAGAAAGAAATATAATTGAATTGAATGCAAAACATACAAAGACACTTGCATTTTTGAATGTAAAAAGATACACTTTACTAAGATAGAATCGAAGAAATATCATAGATGGGGGCGTCCTCATGGATACGAAAGCACAAGCTTCCTTTCAGGAAAAAGCATTAGAGTTGTTAACTGCGGATGCAGATAAAATTGCTCGATTAATTCGCGTACAAATGGATAATTTAACTATGCCGTCTTGTCCGTTATATGAAGAAGTATTAGATACACAAATGTTTGGTTTATCGCGTGAAATAGAATTTGCTGCAAGGCTCGGGCTAATTGAGCGTGAACAGGGAAAGAGAATTCTCGATTCTTTAGAGAAAGAGCTTTCTTTATTACATGATGCGTATACAGACAAATAAAAGAAAACTCAAACGCTACATTGCGGTTTGAGTTTTTTTTTCAAAGAAGAGGTTTATAACATGAAGCATTATTTTAAAAATTATTTTCGCAATTTTGATTATGGGTTGTTGTTCGTTTATATTTTGTTAATGTTATTTGGACTGGTTATGATTTATAGTTCAAGTATTTGGGTTTCTATTATTCATTATGAAGCAAACCCTAATCATTATTATAATCGCCAGCTCGTTAATATAGTTTTATCGTTAATTTTATTTACGGTCGCTGTCATTATGCCCTATAAAAGGTTATCCGATAAATCTATATTAGGATTTTTGCTGGCAGTTATGTTTATACTAGAGTTATGGCTTATAATTGCCGGCAATAGTGTTAACGGTTCAAGAAGTTGGATTAACATGTTCGGCCTTATGAATTTCCAACCATCCGAATTTGCCAAACTCTTTATTATTATTTTCTTTGCGGGGACATTTTACCGTAAAAGTGTGAATCGTGGTTCGATGCAGCTATTAACATTTGATGATGTGTCGTATCCATTGGGCATGTGGCTATTTATCGTACTTGTTGTTGGTTTTGAAACCGATTTAGGCGCACTGGTCATCATTGTCGCCATTGCACTTGTTGTTGTTATTACAAGCGGTCTTAAGGGAAAAACGCTCGGCAGAATTTTTGGATTATTATCGGCATTGGGTGTTGTCGGAATAATCGGAATTTTAATATTTAAATGGGATACGGTTTTCAATGCGAGTCGTAGAGGTCGTATTACTTCCTTTTTAGATCCTTTCAGCGATCCGCTCAACTCGGGGTATCATGTTGTGAACGGTTATTATGCAATCGGTGCAGGTGGGTTGGAAGGACGTGGGCTCGGGCAATCGATTCAAAAGCTAGGGTATGTACCGGAACCTCAAACAGATTTTATAATGGCGATTATTGCTGAGGAATTAGGGATTTTTGGTGTTTCAATTGTTATAATTGGATTAGGCTTTATCGTTTTGCGTGGTTACTATATCGCGATGTCAACAAAGGATCCGCTTGCAAGAATGTTAGCGGCGGGCATTTCTACATGGATAGGATTTCAAACTTTTATTAATTTAGGTGGATTATCGGGACTTATCCCGTTAACCGGAGTAACGCTTCCTTTTATTAGCTATGGCGGTACTTCAATATTATTGCTTTCAATAGCAATGGGGATACTTATAAATGTTTCCACACATCACAAATTGGAAAAAAGAAAGTAATTGGGGGACGAGGAGAAATGAAGTCGATTAAAAAGATTCTAGTTGCAAACCGAGGCGAAATAGCCATTCGTATTTTACGAGCATGTAATGAATTACATATTAAAACGGTAGCGATTTATTCACGTGAAGATAGTGGTTCATATCACCGTTATAAAGCGGATGAAGCTTATCTTGTCGGTATGGGGAAAAAGCCGATTGATGCATATTTGGATATCGAAAGCATCTTGAAAATTGCTAAAGATGCAAATGTCGATGCAATTCATCCGGGGTACGGCTTCTTGTCGGAAAATGTTTTATTTGCACGACGTTGTGAAGAAGAGGGTATTCAATTTATTGGTCCTACTTCTGCACATCTTGATATGTTTGGGGATAAAGTAAAAGCACGTGAACAAGCAATTTTGGCTGATATTCCTGTTATCCCAGGTACTGATGGACCCGTAGATAGTTTACAGGAAGTGGAGAAATTCAGTGAAAATTATGGCTTCCCTATCATGATTAAAGCAGCTCTTGGCGGTGGCGGACGTGGTATGCGTTTAGTAAGCTCGAAAGAAGAGCTTCAATCGTCATATGAACGAGCAAAATCAGAAGCAAAAGCAGCGTTCGGCTCGGATGAAGTATATGTAGAAAAGGCTATTATTAAGCCGAAACATATTGAAGTGCAAATTATCGGTGATACACACGGTAATATTGTACATTTATATGAGCGGGACTGCTCGATTCAACGACGTCATCAAAAGGTTGTTGAAATCGCACCGTCTAATTCAATTTCTGTACATTTGCGCAATGAGATTTGCGAAGCAGCCGTTAAATTAATGAAAAATGTAAATTATATTAATGCAGGTACTGTAGAATTTTTAGTGGCGGATGATAAATTTTATTTCATTGAAGTAAATCCGAGAATTCAAGTCGAACATACAATTACAGAAATGATTACAGGAATTGATATTGTCCATGCTCAAATTAAAGTAGCAGAGGGCCGTGACCTTCACTCGAAGGAGGTTGGTGTACCTGCTCAAAATAAAATTCCACTATTCGGATATGCGATACAATCTCGTGTAACAACAGAAGATCCGGCAAACAACTTTATGCCAGATACAGGTAAGTTGATGGTATATCGTTCAAGCGGTGGTTTTGGTGTACGTTTAGATGCAGGAAATGGTTTCCAAGGTGCCGTAGTAACACCTTACTACGATTCATTGTTGGTCAAAATTTCAACGTGGGGAATGACGTTTGAAGAAGCGGCAGCAAAAATGGACCGTAACTTGCGCGAATTCCGTATTCGTGGGGTTAAGACAAATATTCCGTTTTTAGGCAATGTAGTATTGCACAATAAATTCCTATCAGGAGAATTTGATACGAGCTTTATAGATACAACGCCTGAATTGTTTGAGTTCCCGGAACGCAAAGACCGTGGAACAAAACTATTAAACTATATTGGTAATGTTACTTTAAATGGTTTCCCGGGTGTTGAGAAACGTACGAAGCCAATATTTGTACAGCCAGAAAAGCCGAAAGTGGATATTTTAATTCCTTCACCATCAGGAACAAAACAAATTTTAGATGCGCATGGCGCCGATGGACTTGTAAAATGGATTAAAGAGCAGGAAGATGTACTTTTAACAGACACAACATTCCGTGATGCACATCAGTCACTACTTGCTACACGAGTACGTTCACAGGATATGCTTGAAATTGCGGATGAAACATCACATTTAATGCATAACTATTTCTCACTTGAAATGTGGGGTGGAGCGACATTTGATGTAGCATATCGCTTCTTAAGCGAAAATCCATGGGACCGCTTGGAAAAGTTACGCAAAAAGGTACCGAACGTTTTATTCCAAATGTTATTGCGTGGAGCTAATGCGGTAGGATATACGAATTACCCGGATAACTTAATCCGTGAATTTATTCAGGAGTCAGCAACTTCTGGAGTGGATGTTTTCCGTATTTTCGATTCACTTAACTGGATTAAAGGAATGGAAGTAGCAATTGATGAAGTGCGTAATAGCGGAAAAGTTGCAGAAGCGGCAATTTGCTATACTGGAGACATTTTAGATGACTCACGTGCAAAATACACAGTTCAATATTATAAAGATATGGCAAAAGAGCTCGAAGCAACAGGAGCCCATATTTTAGCAATTAAAGATATGGCAGGCTTACTTAAACCACAAGCGGCATATCGCCTAATTTCAGAGCTTAAAGAGGCTACAAGTCTGCCGATTCATTTGCATACTCATGATACGAGCGGGAACGGAATTTATTTATATGCAAAAGCAATCGAAGCGGGCGTAGATATTATAGATACAGCATTAGGCTCAATGGCTGGTTTAACATCACAGCCAAGTGCCAATTCTTTATACTATGCGATGAAAGGCTCAGAACGAAATGTAAGAGCCGATATTGAAAGCTTGGAAAAGCTATCATATTATTGGGAAGATGTACGCAAATACTACGTTGATTTCGAAAGTGGCATGAATGCACCACATTCTGAAATTTATGTCCATGAAATGCCGGGTGGTCAATATAGTAACTTGCAGCAGCAAGCGAAAGCTGTAGGACTGGGTGACCGTTGGGATGAAGTGAAATCGATGTATTCACGCGTAAATTTAATGTTTGGAGATATTGTGAAAGTAACGCCTTCTTCAAAAGTTGTGGGCGATATGGCCTTATTCATGGTGCAAAACGATTTAACAGAAGACAATATTGTTGAGCGTGGGCAAACGATTGACTTCCCTGAATCAGTAATTGAATTTTTCCAAGGGTATTTAGGTCAGCCACATGGAGGATTCCCAAAGGAAATTCAGCAAGTTGTATTAAAGGATCGTACACCAATAACAGTAAGACCAGGAGAGCTATTGCCACCGGTTGATTTTGATAAATTGTCGGAGGAGTTAACAGAAAAGTTCGAACGTACACCATCCAAACAAGATGTACTTGCATATGCATTGTATCCGAAAGTGTTCGAGCAATATATGCAGGCGGTAGAATCATTCGGTGATGTTTCTGTACTCGATACAGCAACTTTCCTATATGGTTTAAGGTTGGGTGAGGAAATCGAAGTAGAAATCGAAAAAGGAAAAACACTGATTATTAAACTTGTTTCGATCGGTGAGCCGCAACATGATGGTACACGCGTTCTTTATTTTGAAATGAACGGTCAATCCCGTGAACTAGTTATACAGGATTTAACAGTTGAAGTAGATGGCAGCATTGCTTTGAAGGCCGATTCTTCTAATCCTAATCAAATAGGTGCAACAATGCCGGGAACAGTATTAAAAGTTGTGGTGAATAAAGGAAGCTCGGTTAAACGTGGCGAGCATTTATTGATTACAGAAGCTATGAAAATGGAGACGACAGTACAAGCACCAAAAGATGGTATCGTAAAAGAAGTATACGCTAAAGCAGGCGATGCTATTTCAACAGGTGATTTACTAATAGAATTGGAGTAATAATAAAAAGCGCAGCAAATTTGCTGCGCTTTTTGTTTTGAAATTGATTGGTGCTACTAATCTATTTCTGTTTTCTATTTTGACCTTGAAACTAGCATTATTAAATAACATAATAATCCGAATAATAGGGTAATCAATAAAGAATGCATTAAAGATACAAACAATTGCAGTTTTAAAAGTACTACTAGCATCCCGGCGATCACTTGCAAAATAACAATTGAAAGGGCAATAATCCAGCCCCAGTAAATAACGCGTTGCTGTTTATAGTTTCTAATGACATGGATGGCAATGTAGGCTATCCAAATAACAAATAGTAAAACCGCAAAACGGTGACCCATTTGTACCCATTCGTACATATTGTAAGGCAATGCAAGTGGCTGATCATTACGGCAGAATGGCCAATCCGGACATACAAGGCTTGCATCAGTATGGCGCACTAGAGCCCCAGTATATACAACGATATAAGAATATAAAGTAACGCATATTGTATGTATTTTTAATTTCTTGCTCATGTGTAAGCGGTCAGCATCAAATTTTTTGTCGACCTCAAATACTATTAAAGTAAGAAGTAGAACAGCAGCAAAAGAGATTAATGAAATACCAAAATGCAATGCTAATATAAAGTCGCCTTGTCCCCATAAAACTTGTGCAGCGCCAATTAACGCTTGGAGAATTAAGAAGAACATTGCTAAAAAGCCTAATAATTTTACTTCACGAATATGACCGAGAGCACGCCAAGTCCAAATAACTAAAATTAAAATGAAAATTGATACAGATCCAGTGACGAGGCGATGTGAAAATTCAATTAATACTTCTGTTGTGATTTCTTTAGGAATCAACGAACCATTACAGTCAGGCCAGTTTCTTCCACAGCCAAGACCGCTGTCAGTCTTTGTAACAAGTGCTCCACCTTGGAGGATGAGTAGCATACCGAGTGTAGACAATACAGCAAACCATTTTAAAAACTTATAATATTTATGATGCATATAGTGAGCCCACCTACTTTAATTTTCAGGTCGCTACAAAGAGCGTCTCTAGTTTAAGATGATAGCGAAAAAATGTTAAAAATACAACTTCAATCAAGGATTGTAATGTAAACGCATCCAGTTTTTCACAAATTGTTCATAAATTCGTCTCCTATCCTTCACAAATATTGGCAGAAAATGCATTACTATAAAGATGTTGTTTTAGATTTCTGTACGCTTCGACCTGTTTGACATGATGAAATTTGAAATTTCTCGAAACGTGTAGAAATCCGATACAAATTTAGATATAGTTATGGTAGCGGAATATGCTTACAAATTTGAAAGGAGTAGTAATATATTGGACACATTTACCATAGTGCATGTAACACTATAGCTTTAACGATAATGCTTCTAATAAGTTTTCTTGCACTTATAGATTGAAATTGGTAATCAAAACCAGTGAAGACTTAAAAGAAGATTAAAAGTTAAATAGTCTAAATCGCTTCTCGCCATGCCAATAGGACGTGAGAAAGATTCACTTATTGAAGAAGACAGCAGGTAAAGGTGCAACCAAAATTACAAAAACCTTCCTCATACGTAGGCGAAATTTTGTAAAAGATGGCATGATTCGCTGCCGACATGTGGGGACTCTTATAATAAACAGTCCCAGTTACACATGAAAATATAATGAAGAAAGAGGGGTTTAATAAGCTATGATGAAAGGGCTTAAAAAATGGCGATTATTTTCGTTATTAACAGTAATGACAGTATTCCTTTCAGCATGTGGTGAAGAATATATTTCAACTCTTCGCCCAGCAGGTGCGGTCGGTAAAGAGCAATTAGATATTTTAATATTAGCTATTTGGATTATGACATTAGTAGTAGTTGTAGTATCGGCTATCTATTTAGTAGCATTCTTCAAATTCCGCCGTACAAAAGTTGGCGAAAACCATATGCCAAAGCAAGTGGAAGGTAGCCACACATTGGAAGTTATCTGGACAGTTATTCCAATTATTCTATTAATAATCTTAGCTGTACCGACATTAACCTATACTTATAAATTTGCAGATGTAGCTGCAATGGATGAGGTAGACGAAGAAGGTAATAAAACTGCACTTACAGTAAATGTAACGGCAAAGTTATATTGGTGGGAGTTTGAGTATCCAAACCAAGGAATTATTACAGCTCAAGAATTAGTAGTTCCAACTGGAGAAAAAGTATACTTCAACCTAATCGCATCTGACGTAAAGCACTCGTTCTGGATTCCTGCAGTAGGCGGTAAGATGGATACAAACGTAGATGGCATTAACAAATTCTATTTACAGTTTGATAAAGAATCTGCAGGCTTAAATGATGGAGAAGGCGTATTCTACGGTAAATGTGCTGAATTATGTGGTCCTTCACATGCATTAATGGACTTCAAAGTTAAAGCGCTTGAGCCAGAAGCATTTAATGCTTGGGTAACAGCAATGCAAGCAACAGAAGGTCAAACAGCAGATAGAGAATCATCTGATATTGGTGAAGCAACATTTGCTAACTCTTGTTTAGGATGTCACGCAGTATCGGCAGTTGCCGGTAATGGTCTTGGCCCTAACTTAACAACATTCGGTGATCGTAACCGTGTTGCTGGTTTCTTAGAGCATACTGCAGAAAATACAGCAAACTGGATTAAAGATCCTGAACCTTATAAGCCAGGAAACACAATGACTGGAACTTATAATGTTAGCCCTGAAGAAGCAGAAGCAATTGCTGATTATTTAATGACACTATCAGTAGAAAAGTAGTTATACACAATTAGAGAGAAACTTTGAAGGAGGTTAATGTTGTGAGCTCTGTTACACAGAAAAAGGGCTTCGGGGCACATGTATGGGACTATTTAACAACGGTCGATCATAAAAAGATCGCGATTATGTATTTAGCAGCCGGTACACTGTTCTTCGCAATTGCAGGATTTGAAGCGTTACTTATGCGTATTCAATTAATGTTCCCAGAAAGTACATTCATTTCTGCAGGCCTATTTAACGAATTATTAACAATGCACGGCACAACGATGCTGTTTTTAGCAGCAACACCTATTATATTTGCATTTATGAACGCGATTGTTCCACTTCAAATTGGTGCGCGTGACGTTGCATTCCCGTTTTTAAACTCATTAGGATTTTGGTTATTCTTTATTGGTGCGGTATTCCTTCACCTGTCATTCTTTTTAGGTGGAGCACCTGATGCAGGTTGGACTTCGTATGCATCATTATCTTTATACTCACCGGGCCATGGTATTGATTTCTATATTTTAGGTCTACAAATTTCTGGTGCGGGTACGTTAATCTCAGGTATTAACTTTATCGTAACGATTATTACGATGCGTGCACCTGGTATGACGTTCATGCGTATGCCACTATTTACTTGGACTACTTTAGTTTCAAGTTCATTAATCTTATTCGCTTTCCCTCCACTTACAGGTGGATTATTCTTAATGTTAGTTGACCGTATGTTCGGAGCAAATTTCTTCGATCATACAATGGGTGGTAACACAATTATTTGGGAGCATTTATTCTGGATTTTCGGTCACCCGGAAGTATACATTTTAGTATTACCAGCATTCGGTTTATTCTCTGAAATTATTCCAGTGTTTGCTCGTAAACGTTTATTCGGATACTCTTCAATGGTATTCGCAACAATCTTAATCGGTTTCTTAGGGTTCATGGTATGGGCCCACCACATGTTCACAGTTGGTTTAGGTGCTACTGCGAACGCAATCTTCGCTGTTGCAACAATGGCGATCGCTGTTCCGACGGGGATGAAAGTATTCAACTGGATTCTTACTATTTGGGGCGGTTCAATTAAAGTTACAGTACCAATGCTATATGCACTTGGTTTCATCCCTTCATTCGTTGCGGGTGGGGTAACAGGGGTAATGCAGGCAACTGCACCGCTTGACTACCAATTACACGATTCTTACTTTATCGTAGCCCACTTCCATTACGTAATTGTAGGTGGTATCGTAACAGCACTATTCGGTTCGGCACACTTCTACTGGCCGATTATGTTTAACCGTGCATTGAATCCGAAACTGGGCGTACTTACTTTCTGGATATTCTTTATTGGTTTCCATTTAACGTTCTTCGTACAGCACTTCTTAGGATTAATGGGTATGCCACGTCGTGTATTCACGTACATGGGTGGTCAAGGTTGGGATTTATTCAACTTTATTTCATCAATTGGTGCTATTATGATGGGGATCGGGGTAATAATATTAGTAATCGATGTATTATTATCGATCAAATCAGAGCCTGTTAACCGTCGTGATTACTGGGGCGATGGTCGTTCTCTTGAGTGGGCAATCGAAACTCCGCTACCATTCTATAACTTTAAACAAACTCCACTTGTTCGTGGATTTGATCCTTATTGGATTGAAAAAGAAGAAGGTAACAAAGAAGGTATGGTCTATGCAGAGCCACTAGGTGAAATTCATATGCCAAACAATTCAATTTTACCGTTTATTATGTCAATTGGTACGATGATTGCTGCATTCGGTGCGTTATATAGCCCATGGGGTGATCAAGTTCAGGCAGGTACAGCTACTGGGGCTCCAGCAATAGTTTCATTAGCATTAATTATTGGTGGATTAGGTTTAACGATTGCATGTATGATTATTCGTTCATTCAAAGATGATTTAGGATTCCATGTAACGGTTGCTGAAATCGAAAGTATTGAAGCAGATTTAGCTAATTACCGTGCAACAGGTAAAAAAGGGGGTAACAAGTAATGGATATTAATCAAAAATTTACTCCACAAACTTGGCCAAAACACCCTGAACAAGCTACATTGGAAGGGAAAAACAAGTTAGTTGGACTTTGGATTTTCCTAGCATCGGATACAGTATTATTTGCGAGTGTATTTGCTACATATATCGCACTTAAAGACAGCGGTCCAGCAGGTATGACATACTTTGCAAAAGATCTTTATGAATTACCATTAGCGTTTATTATGACGATGCTGCTTCTTACATCTTCATTGACATCGGTATATGCAATGTACCATATGAAAAATTATAACTATTCGGGTGTTCGTACTTGGATGGGAATTACAGTGCTTTTAGGTTTAGCGTTCCTTTGCCTAGAAATTTACGAGTTCTACCACTATGTGCATATTGGATTTGGTTATACACAATCTGCATTCTCTTCTGCATTCTTTACACTTGTAGGAATGCACGGGCTTCACGTAGTTATTGGTTTAGTTTGGATTACAGGATTAATTATCCGTAACAGTAGTCGCGGATTAAACTTATACAATGCACCGAAGTTCTTTGCCGCTTCTTTATACTGGCACTTCATTGACGTTGTATGGGTATTCATCTTTACAGTAGTATATCTGATGGGAGTGTTGGGATAATATGGGACACGAAACTCATGTAGAAGTACGTACTCAAGCACAATATGAATATGATAAAGCTCATTCAAAAGCTCATATGCGTAAACAAGTAGTAAACTTTGCGATCATGATTTTCTTAACATTTATCGCATTTGCTGCTGTACTAGCAGATTTTTCACCAACTTTCATTATTCCAATTATTTTATTATTAGCTGGAATACAAGTGGTGTTGCAACTGTACGCTTTTATGCACTTGGAAGATCGCTCAACTCATATGGTTGGCGTAATTGAATTCTTTATTTGGAGTGCAGCCTTCATCGCGTTTACGTTCTTCGTAGCGTTTACAACAATTATTTGGTGGGGGAACTACTAATTTAAGGCGTCCTTAGCGAAAGCTAAGGACGTTTTTCTCATTTTTAGCAATTTTATATTATAAACAGTATTAAAAATATATGTTTGATTCAAACAATTGTCATAGTTCTTTCATTGAAGTTGGAGAAATTGCCATCTATAATGAAATTACTGAGGTTAAAGGAGCGGTCATATGCCGATAAGTATATTTGGTTTTCAAGCATTATGGAGTCCCTATTTAATTATAGGCTTACTAGTCATAACAATTTTTTATTTTTTACTAACAGTCAAGTGGCAAAGTAAATTTAAAGAAAGTGAACCATTAAAGAAAAACGAGGCAATATATTTCGTTCTAGGAATTATTTCTTTTTATATTATTAAAGGATCTCCAATTGATTTGCTTGGCCATATCATGTTTACGATGCATATGGTGCAAATGGCATTTTTATTATTATTAGTGCCGATCTTATTTATAAAAGGAATTCCATGGTGGGTTTGGAAGGTAGTCGTGGAGGCGCCAGTTTTCCGGTCAATTTTCCGTATTTTCACTAAACCATTAGTTTCGATAGTAGTATTTATTGGTCTATTTTCGGTTTATCACCTGCCATCTGTTTTTGACACAATAAAACTAAATGAATTTTATCATTTAGCTTATACGTCGATTTTATTTATTTCCGCTATTTTTATGTATTGGCCACTATTAAATAATGTAGAAGGTCAGCATGAAATGAAAAATATGAATAAATTAGCTTACATTGCATCGAATGCAGTTTTAATTACACCTGCATGTGCTCTTATTATTTTTGCTACAAGTCCAATGTATGGTACATATAGCGATAGTGATATGTGGCTAAAGGCGATGGAATTATGTGTACCTTCAACAACATTGTCAGGGCTTACATTATCAGGTCCGGAGTTATTCTCAAATATGGATTTAATAAGTGACCAGCAAGTTGGCGGTGTATTAATGAAAATAATTCAGGAAATTATTTTCGGCGTTATTTTATTTAAGATTTTCCGTAGATGGTGGAATACGGAACGTAAAAATCCAGAGGAAATTACTGAAAATGCTTTAAAAGAGTTCCAAAATAGAACACGCTATCAGTAATATGATAAGCTATGTGTACACTTTAGAAGCAACAAATAATTGAAATTGGATATATTATTTTAGATTGGGGATTTGAAAATGAATGTACCTATTTTACCGACAATAAGCACAGCGTTTATCGTCATTAGTGCGGTGCTCGTTG
This sequence comes from Solibacillus sp. FSL W8-0372, assembly GCF_037969735.1. Taxonomy (NCBI): domain Bacteria; kingdom Bacillati; phylum Bacillota; class Bacilli; order Caryophanales; family Caryophanaceae; genus Solibacillus; species Solibacillus sp. FSL W8-0372. The sequence goes on from NZ_CP150204.1 coordinate 836,993, forward strand.
CAATTGGTTGGGTATTAATTGCAAAAAGGAATATAGAAGCACATAAAAAAGTGATGATGGCAGCTGGTGTATCAGCTTTGATTTTCTTTATAATTTACGCATCACGTACAGTATTTATTGGTAACACTGCATTCGGCGGTCCAGATGAACTAAAAGGATATTATACATTCTTCTTAGTATTCCATATCACTTTAGCAACAGTTGGTGCAGTGTTTGGAATAACGAGCTTACTTTCAGGATATAAGAATAACCTGAAGCTTCATCGCCGTATTGGTGCGATTACAAGTATTATTTGGTTCTTCGTAGCTATTACAGGTGTGGCTGTATATTCTCTGTTGTATATTATTTATGAAGGCGGAGAAACAACGTCTGTATTCAAAGCTATTTTAGGCTTTTAATTAAAAAAGTGAAGGGTCAGGAGCATCTATGCCTGAGACTACAGGCTAAGACCGTCCCGCAGAAATAATACTCGGAACGGAAGCCAATTTTTCACACATCAAAAAATACAATTTTTCTCCACGGAGAAAAATTGTATTTTTGTTTTGTCCCAACTTTTTTCCTTTTAAACTCAAAATAAAAAAGCTGGATAGTTGCCAGCTTTTTAAAAGGATTATATACCGTATGCAGCAAGCTCTCTACGAACATCTGATAATACTTTTTCACATTCTTTTACAAGATGGCCAGGGAATACTTCATCTGTGTATTCAACGCCGTGTGGATAATAGTATTTTCCGATTGCAGGCTTATTAATGTTTAAAGTGGCATTAAGAGCACCTACATCACCTGATACTGCGTTACAAAAAACACGTAAATAAAAACGGCCTTCACGGACATCATAACAACGGTCAAATGCCATACGGTCATAATCCCATGCACCATGGCACTCTAAACCGAATTTGCCCATTACTGTCGTTAAAACTTCTTGATCAACCTTTACATTTTCGAGTTGTGTGTCTTCAAAATACATTTCGTAATCCTCCTTTTGCCTAACATACATAAGTATATGGTCAAATTTAATAATAGAACAAAATGGTAATCGATGCAATGACAACATTGTGTCATCGTCACCAAAATTGGTATAATTATACTAAGTAAAAAGGTGTGTGGGGGGACTTCTATGAAGGTGATGTTTCAAATATTAATTGTAGCGACATGTCTTGTAATTATTGTCTATTATACCGAGGGGAACTCACCACAAACGGAATTATTGGAAGGACCGCCTGTCATAACAAAACCGATTGCTGATGTAGAAACACAACAGAGAGATATTGAAAATCTACCGCGTCCGACAACTGGTATTTCCACATTTATCGGGAGATCACCAAAAGATATTTTGGAAACTTATGATCGACCTAATCGCATTGATCAATCAGAATTTGGCTATGAATGGTGGATTTATCACGTAAAGGATGAGCTGTTAATGGTTAGTATAAAGAATGAGAAAGTTAACCAAATTTATACGAATAATAAGAGCTTTCCTATAAATCCCTTTGTAATAGGGCAAACATTGGATGAAATCTACCGATCGACTGTTTTTGGCCAGGAGATAACTGTGGAGATTGATGAAAATATGTATATTTTCGCAATGAATGAACAAGATTTACATAATAGAATTTTAGTGAAATATGAAGATCTATACGCGCAACTCTATATAGATGGAATCACAAAACAATTGCATGGGGTGCGCTTTTTGGATGGAGAAACACTCGTATTGCATAAACCTTATGAAATGCAGTTTTTTGGAGAACTCTATGAAGCAAGTACTCCTTCAAGCTATATGCAAATTGATATAAACTTGGCTAACAGAAGGCAACTGACCGACTTGGCGAATTCCTTTCGTATAAAATATGACTTACCAGCATTATTGCCGTTAGACACGCTCTCCTCATTGGCCAGTGAAAACAGCGAGGATATGTTTTTACAGATGATGGAGGTTTATACGGTTGATGAAGAATATTCATTTGAACAGCAATTAAATGAAATACAGCAGGAATATGAGAAGCATGGAGTGAATGTTGCGGCAAATTATAAAGATACAATCGAGGTATTACACGGCTGGCTAAACTCCAAAGAGCACCGGGCACTATTGATAGATAACCAATTTACGCATATTGGTTCGGGAGCTTATATGAATTACTTTACGCAACTGTACGTTCAGCAAAAATAAAATATTGAAAATTAAACGCTGCATTTGTAGCGTTTTTTTATTGTCTTCATAAAGTATGGTAAGGAGTGAAACCGTGCAAATTGGAGAATTAATTAAAGATTGGCCTTGCACTATGAAGGGCTCCATTAGAGTGGAAATAAATCGAGTGGAAGATAACGCCAACCATATTTTACCTGGAGATATTTTTATTGCAAGGAAGGGAAATAAATCGAGCGGTATTTCTTTTATCGATAGTGCTTTGGAAAAAGGGGCCGTTGCCGTAGTTGTAGATGATGAAGCGTATTTTAATACGTCTGAATTATCAGTTCCGATTATTTGGGTACCAAATTGTTTAAGCTTTATAGCCTATGCGAGTGCAAAAATGTATCATTTCCCTGCGGAAGCATTAAAGGTAATTGCGGTGACAGGAACAAATGGCAAAACAACTGTCACGCATTTTATAGGGCAAATTTTGAATCTCCTTAATAATAGAACAATGGTAATTGGAACGAATGGTGTTTTTATAAATGGAGAAAAAAGCTATCCGGAAATGGAATCATTAACTACGCTGCAAGCAAAAAATATCCATTTTTTATTCAGTGAAGCAATCCGTCTTGAGATTCCGTACGTCATTTTAGAAGCATCTTCTATAGGACTGGAAAAACATCGATTGGATTATTGTGATATTGATATCGGTATTTTTTTAAATGTAACGGAAGATCATATTGAAGACCATGGAAGCTTTGAAAGATATAAAATGTCGAAGCAAATTTTAGCAACATTGGCTAAAAGGAATATTATTAATAGTGATGACAGTGTTTGTCGTTCAATCGGTTTAGCAACTAAGGGCAAGCGTATTTTCTTTGGGAAAGGGAGCCATGTCGATTATTTTCTGCAAACGCTGGTCGATGGTCCATCTTCCACTACGTGCTGTATTCAACATAAAAAAGAAAAGCATATTGTGAATATTCCCTTAGTAGGGGACTATCAATGCAGTAATGTTCTTGCTGCTATTACCTGTGTAAATCAATTAGACTTTCCTTTGGGGGATATTTGTAGCGCGGCTCAAAAACTACTATTGCCAGAAGGGAGATTTGAAAAGGTAGAAAATCAATTAGGTATATCAATCATCGTGGATTATGCCCATACCCCTGATGCAATGAAGATGATTTTACAGACGTTAAAAAAGCATACGACAGGCAGATTAATTGTTGTATTTAGCTGTGGAGGAAACCGGGATCGGGCTAAACGTCCGAAGATGGGAATGATTGCGTCTATATATGCGGATTATATTATTTTAACGACCGATAATGCGCGTGATGAAAGTCCACAGCTTATTAATAAGCAAATTCGGCAAGGCTTCTCTTCCACACAATCCTATATTGAGCGATTGAATCGAAAAGAAGCAATTGAGCATGCACTAAACTATGCAGAAGCTGGAGATACAATCGTTCTATTAGGAAAAGGTCATGAAAAAACGCAGCAAATCGGTGATAAACAGAAGTATTTTTCTGATAAGGCATTTGTCCGAGAGATGGTAAAACAATTGGAAAAGCGAGTTTAACAAGATTGATTTTCCTTTCATTTCTGTTATGATTAAAATGAGATGGGAGGAATAAACAATGCTCATGACTTCTGATTGGGTTTTTATTTTAGATGAGGTCGATGAATTAAGTGCGATGATCCTTTCTTCTAAACAAGCCGAAAACTTACGCCTTGCAAAGCAAGCGGTATATGAGGATATAGAATTAAGCGCACAAATTATGGCCTTTCAACGTTTAAAAGATCAATATGAGGATGTACAGCGCTTTGGCAAATATCATCCTGATTACAATACAATTATGAAAAAAATCCGAACAGAAAAGCGTCGGATTGATATGATCGAACAGATTGCGACATTAAAGGTTGCAGAAAATGATTTTCAAGATCTACTGGATGAAATCAGCTTGATTATCGGACACTCCGTTTCAGAAGCAGTTAAAGTTCCGGTAAGCAATCCCTTTTTCGCGAGTAGTTCTTCTTGTGGCACAGGTTGTGGCACAGGTGGAGGATGTTCTTGTTCGGCTTAACAATAGAAAAACAAAAGCTCCCGTTTTTTTAGGGAGCTTTTGTTTTATTCTGGAATAGATGCGTATTACTGTGAAATTTTTTGAATTAATACTTCAGCTACATCCGGGCGATTTGTTACAATTCCCATTGCGCCTTGACGAAGCAGGCGGTTCATCGTCACTAAATCATCAATATCGCTATAAATTGTCGGTACATTTAATTCCGATAAAAACTTTACAAAACGCGGTGAATCAAAATTGAACACGCCCTGTTTAAGTGGGACTACAAATAAATCAACTTTCGGATGGTATAAATGGCCGAATTGACTTGTAAATGAAGTCATTGCCTTTTTAATATCTCCCTCACCTGCACCTAGTGCGATGCGGTTTTGTGCATACAGATTGAAGCGGTCAATTTGTTCGCTATAAGGGCTGGAAACGATAATTTGATATTGAATATCTAATTCTTCTATTAAGCGCCATAGTTTAGAAGGCATTAAACTTCCTTCATACGTATCTGGACTATCCTGAATGTTAACGATAAACAATTTGTCTGGATATGATTCAAACAACTCTCGTAACGTAACTGCAGTAACCTGCTGTTCCCTATAAGGGAATGAACCGTCTAAATCCTCAAAATTATAACCAATATTAAACTCTTTTAATTGTTCGAATGTAAAGTCTTTCACAAAACCAGAGCCATTTGTTGTACGATCTATCGTTTCGTCATGAAAAGCAATAATTTCTTCATCTTTTGAAAGACGGACACTGACTGTAAAACCATCGACACCAATTTTTTTAGCTTGATCAAAGGCAAGCAAAGAATGTTCAGGTGCTAAACCAGCTCCACCGTGTTGTGCGATAATTATTGGACGTTCAAACTGCAATGCTTCTTTTGATTCACGTTTTTGTGGTTTCGAAATCGCTTTTGTTCCTGCCCATGCCGCTGCGCTTGCCGCAGCAATTGCTAAAGCAACTTTTGTTTTCTTTCCCATTAAATTCGTCCTCCTCTGACCGTACATTGTTCATTGTAAGTTAGGTGCAAAATATAAGGTGTTGAAATCTTAGATTAATATAGTGTGTTCATAACACGCTACTATTTTCCATTATAACGGAAAATAAGTGCAACTGTCTAAACTCTGTTGCTAACAAATTGTACATTTGGTATGCTTTTATTGGATAAGAAGGTAGAAAAACAGAGGGAATTTGCAGAAATTTGTTGTATGAATTGGCTAAATATAAATTTTTTTATAGAAGAAATGGGGAGTTTTCCATGAATGAAAGACAAGGGTTAATTATATACGTTCATCAATTAAAGCACGCGAAGTCGCTAAGAAAGTATGGACATGTAAATTTCATCTCAAGAAAATTAAAGTATGTTGTAATTTATTGCAATCGAGATGAAATTGAAACGCTGAAAAACAAATTACAACGTCTTCCATTTGTGAAAGACGTTGTAGAATCGTACCGCCCATTTGTAAAAAATGAATTTGAAAATGCAAAGCCAGATAAAGCAAAAGAATACGATTATAAAATCGGTTTATAATGGCTTATTGCATTGGTGGTATATAATGATTTAATCGTAAAATTCCAATTAGGTATTGATAAAATTGATTTTTTTCCGAAAAAATAGATGAGTGTTTAATTTCGAAAATATTTTCCTGCTGTCCAGCTTCCTGGACCGTTTGTTTAAATATTTGGATTCGCTTCGAAAGTTTTTCCTCATTGTAGGGAATCCCTTCGCGGCAAATATAAATTGGCATGAATTTGCTTTCACCTGATGGTTTAAATGCAACGGCAAGTGAAGCAACAGTAGCACCCTCATGGTTCGCAGTAAAAATGAACGCGTTATGGAATCGAGGCTCATTTGTTTTAATTAGTTCACAAAGCTCGTAAATATCTCCGTAGCCTTGACCTAGTTCGATAAATTGCTGAATCAATTATAGCACTTCCTTTCTTTACAATAGTATCATGATGCAGGAGGATAGGCACATGAAAATTGCCGTAAGTATTTTTTCATTTTTAGCCGTATTAATTGGAACTGTGCTTTTTATGCAGTTCCAAGTTTATTCAGATGAAGTTGGGAGTGTAGATAAAGGCTACAATTATTCACAGGAAATTGAAATAGTATATCGGGGGGAAAGCTTGGATATTCGGCAACATTTCAAAAACTTGCCGAAAGAAGAGCTAACAATAGAATGGCCGCGAAGCTCGATTAACCCGAATTGCTTTATAGAAAATGAACATAGCTGTGCACGCTTAAGTGAGGACTCCAAGAAGTTTAAAGAAGGGGAAACGAGGGCACAATCTATTTCCTACGTTATTCCATTGGAGAATGGGCTGCAGTCGCGAAAGTTAATGAAAAATGTATTTGCCTCATTAAAAGATGGCAATGTTCAGTTTTCAACTATACATATTACGACGGAACAGGAAATTGAAGGTCAGTGGGTAACAGGAATACCTTTAATTGGGGAGCAAAAACTATCTTTAGTCAACTATTCTATGTTCAGTGGGGAAGGTCCCGTTAAAGATCTATTCTGGCAAGATGGCGGATTTGATTTGCAAAATAAGATAGGCGCTTTATCCATCTATTCTAAAACTCCATTAAAGCCTGCGTTTTATGAGAAATTGGAAAATGTAAAATTTTTAAGTGAAGAGCATTTAGCAGTTATTAACGGTACAAACATCGATGGTATGGAAGGATTCCGTATGCTCTTTTTGCCAGACATTACCGTAGCGAAAGTACAGCAAAAGGTCATTATTTCTCAGCTTGAAACAACTTATGATTTTGGAGAGAGTCCACACTGGCTTAAGGAGATGGTCGCATCATTTTTAACTGGTGAGATTTTTGGAAGTGAAAAAACGAAATATATCTCTTCGACAGTTACCGCTCAAATGACGGATGAACAGTTAGAAGAGTGGAGAGAGCGTTTACGTGAAATGGAAGGCGAAGCTCTAAACGTGGAATCATTGGATGCCCTATTGTCTGAAGTTTTAGGAGCTTCCACAAAGTTTTTAACGATGAATGCCCAACTGGATAAGCGATACCCATTTTTATATAATGACCCAAGAGAAATTTATGTGAACTTAAAAAAACAATCCGATGTTCAGGTTATTTTGAAAGATGCTGAAGTTCTATATTCTGCAGATTCATTATTAAAACATTTAGGGTATGATGTGAGTATTGGGGAAAATGGGTATTATGTTACGAGTGAGACTCGTGCTTTCCGATTCCCAAATGATCCGGGATTCTATGTATTCAACCAAAGACGATACAACACGGTTTCACTGCCGATTAAACAAGTTGCGGGACAGTACTTTATTGAAGAGTCATGGTTACAGCGCCTATTTTTAGTCGAAATAAATAAATCGAGTAATCGTCTTACAATTACGGAACCTGGAAATTAGTTATTAGAAAGTTTGGTGGAAATCATGCGCGTTGTTGCAGGAAACAGAAAAGGTATGCCTTTAAAGGCGATTGCGGGAAATACGACACGTCCTACTACAGATAAAGTAAAAGAATCCATTTTTAATATGATAGGACCATTCTTTAATGGCGGTACTGCGGTGGATTTATTTGCAGGTAGTGGAGGTCTTGGGATTGAAACGTTAAGTCGCGGGGCTGCGCATGCTATATTTATCGAGAAGGACGCACGGGCTTTTCAAGTGCTACAGGAAAATATAAAAAAATGCCGCTATGAAGAGATAACGGAACTTTTCAGAACAGATGCAATGCGTGCGGTAAAGGCACTACTAAAAAGAGATATCGTCATTGACTATTTGTTTGTGGATCCGCCCTATCATAAAAAAGAATATTATGATTTAGTGGAGACTCTTGTAGAAGGCGGGAAATTGGCCGAAGATGCTATCATTATGTGTGAACATTCTACAGAAGTGACATTGCCGGAAAAATATGGGGTCTTCAGCCTTGCGAGGCAAGAAGTTTATGGCAGCACAATCATTTCGATTTATCGTCATGTAGAGGAAGAGGGAGAAGTCGTTTGACAGAGAAAATTGCAGTAGTACCTGGAAGTTTTGACCCAATAACAAATGGCCATATTGACATTATCCGTCGTGCAGCAGATGTATTTGATATTGTATATGTTGCTGTATTGAATAATTCATCAAAGAATCCATTGTTTTCGATTGAAGAACGTACCGCATTAATATCAGAAGTGACAAAGGATTTGCCGAATATTCGAATTGAAACTTCATCGGGACTGCTTATTGATTATGCGCGCGAAAAAAAAGCAAAAGCAATCGTCCGTGGGTTGCGTGCTGTTTCGGATTTTGAGTATGAAATGCAAATTACATCGATGAACCGTGTGCTTGATGAAAATATTGAAACGTTCTTTATTATGTCAAAGAACCAATATTCTTTTTTAAGTTCCAGCATTGTTAAGGAAGTAGCAAAGTATGGTGGTAAAGTGGGCGAGCTTGTACCAGCTGTCGTCGATAAAGCATTAAAAGAAAAATTTAATCACTAATAAAAGCTTTTGCGGACGAGAAAAATTCTCCGCAAAAGCTTTTTTTTTGTGGAATTTCCGCTAAATTTCTTCTATAGAAAAAATAAAGCAAATAAGAGTGGAATGACAATGCTGTATAGAACCCGAATCATAATATAAGGACGTATGGCAATGTTGGCAGTGCGTGCGATGACGATTACTTGTAAGTGAATACTTAAACTTTGAGTAGTTAATAATACAACTGTAAAAAACAACAGCATATCACCGTACAAATGTTGATGAAGTAAAAATAAACCATTTGTCATTTCAAGAAAGCTTGCAATTGCAAGTTCCAAATAGGCAGGAATTGAATCAAATACGACTTCAACACTATGTAAAAACACGTGATAAATCGTTGTAAAAAAAATAATCGTTGTTGCTACAATTAAAATAGTCGGAGCACTTTCCCGAACGCTTGTAGTAAAAGGGGTTGGATCCTTAGGTACTCTTTGAACTTCATTGGAAAGTGTAGGGACTTTTAAATATACGATGATCAGCAAAATGAATGAAAAGCTATGTAAAAGAAGTAAATATTGCCAACTAAGAGTAGTAGAATTTAATAGGTCACTACCGACGAATCCAAATAAAAAAAGAGGGCTTGGACAATGGCATATTCCGAGTAAATAGGCTGCTTGCTTTTTTGTAATCGAATTACGCTTCACGAGTTGCGTAATTGTCGCCGCACCTGTAGGATATCCCCCTATTGCACTGATTCCATACGTCTGTAAAAATACAAGAAAAGATATATTTTTGTGGGAATGAGTTAATTTCAAAAGCCAATTTGTTAATACTAAGTAAGGTAATAAGTATGGGAATAAAGCCTCCATAAATAGGCTGACGCCAATATCTGCACCTTCATGAGTAATTTCTGGGAAAAATAATAATAAACTAATTAATGCAATACATAAAAGGATTGTCCAAATAATTTTCATCCTTTTCAATATTTTGTCATTCGCTCGTTCAAATGCTACACTAATTGTATGCAGACAACGATTGAATTAGTCTTTCAACAATTTGGGGGCGTTCTAAAAAATGGAAAGTAAAGGGAAATATGCATTCGGTATTTTTTTCATAATATTAATGGGCTTATCTTTTTACAGGTTAGATTTTTATATAACTAAACCGGGTGGTACATATAATGTAAGTGATTTTCTGGCAATTCAGAATGGCGACCAGGATGATCAGGGATCATTTTTTATGACGACTGTAGCGATGGGGCAGGCAACACCACTTTCCTACGCGATGGCGGCTGTAACAGATTATTATGATGTCGTTAAAATGACCGACGTGCGTCAGGAAGAAGAAGATGATGAAGAATACACTGTGCGCCAATTAAAATATATGACCGATTCGCAATTTAATGCGACATATGTAGCGTTCAACCGAGCTGGTCTTGATTATCAAGTCACATATAAAGGGTTATACGTTTTAAATGTGCTTGCGCAAGGTGCAGCAGACGGTCATTTGAAGCCGGGGGACGAAATTGTCGAAGTGGACAATATGCGGATTGATAGCTTAGAGACGTTTCGTACCATTGTAACACCGAAAGTTAAGGGCGATAAGATTCACCTTGTTGTAAAACGTGATGGAGAGCTTATTGATCAAAATTTGGAGATAAAAGAAATACCAGGCTCAGAAGGACGGGTTGGGATCGGGATAACTTACTCTGAAAGTAAATCCATTAAAACCGACCCGAAAGTGACAGTAAAAACAGAAGATATTGGTGGTCCATCTGCAGGGTTAATGTTTACGTTAGAGCTGTTAAATCAATTAATCGATGAAGATATTACAAAGGGCTATGAAATTGCAGGTACTGGTGAAATGTTGGAGGATGGGACAGTTGGAAGAATTGGAGGTATTGAGAAAAAGGTTGTTTCTGCCGATAAAGAAGGAATCGACATTTTCTTTGCACCTGACGATACCATAACAGAAGCAATGCTTGAGTATAACCCGAGCATTACCTCAAATTATGAAGTCGCAGTTCAAACAGCAGCAGTCATTGAATCAGACATGAAAATTGTTCCTGTAAAAACGATTGATGATGCTTTAAACTATTTGAATAACCTACAACCAAAAAAATAGCTACAAGCGTATAGGCGGAGTTTTATAATCTTCGTCTATTTTTTTATTTGAAAATTGCTGTATGCCTAATTGGTACATTTGTGTGGCACGTATATCAATTGACAATATCGGATCTGTAATAGCTGCTACTCTGCTTATAAGTGGTAGCGTTACAGATTTCTTAATGCTTGAAATATATTGCTGTCCCTTTGTTGTCATACCTAATATACGAATGTAGCTAGGGCTTGAAAAGGCATGTAGTTGCTCTTTCGTTATACCTGTATAAATATGCAAAAGCATCCTTTGAAGACGTGTCCATGTATAGCGCTTTGATTTTAGCGCATTCATGAAATCCATATAATTTGAGCTTGAAGCTGCATATTTAATTAATGAATTTTCAAGCCCTTCTGATACATCTGCATACTGTTTTAATTGCTGCGGAGTATGTCTTAAAATAGCATATTTCATTAAAGGCCAAAAGCTTTCCCAGCTGGCAAAATTCTGATGTTCTTTCTGCCAAATTTGAAGTTGCTCCATGCTGGCGGAAGGTAAATATTTCGTTACTTCTTGGAGCGATTGTCCACTGAATAACGCTTGGCGAATACCTGTGGCACTTGCAATTTCATGATTCGTATCTATGGCGTCATGATAGCCAGCTATGATGCGCTGAACGGTAGCAGGCTGCATCGAGCAATTAAGTTGCTTTATAGCTTCTACATAATGAAACCCTAAAATATTGTTCGGTTTACCTAAATCAATGTATGCATTTGGGGAAAGTTGTTTAAGCTGTTCGTAGGCAATAAAGAGTGCTTGTGGGTAGCTTTTACCGAGTTGAATATTTTCTTTAATAATTTCGTTATAGCGTGCACGATTGTTTTCTATTAAATGATAAGTGTTGAGAAAGGGCTCAATGGTACCTTGTTCGCTTCCAAATGCCAATGTTGTACATTGCATTGCCTCTAACAGTTGTACAGCGCCTGAAGCAAATCCTGTGGCCTGTGCGGTACTGAAAATATAAGGTAGCTCAATGACAACATCAACGCCGCTTGCAAGTGCCATTTTTGTGCGGTGCCATTTATCGACGAGTGCGGGTTCGCCTCGCTGTAAAAAATGACCGCTCATCACTGCAACGGCAACGTCGCTATTTGTTGTACGTTTCGCTTCTTTTACATGATGTAAGTGCCCGTTATGAAAAGGATTATATTCAACGATAATGCCGACTGCTTGCATAAACTTCCTCCTTACGATAAAATAAATTTTTGTTCACATTATTACGCATTTATAAATGAATGTAATAATGCATTGTGTTAGAATTAACTTGATTATAAGCATGTTTTAAAAGAGTGACAAGAAATTATCTTGACATCTTTTTTTGTAAGCTATATAATCAACAGTGTTGTCTCGAGGTGATTAACGAATGAAATGGTCAATTCATCAATTATCAAAGTTTCGAAAAGACGGAATGCCGATTGATACTTATGTACAATTGGATGATGTAAAAACTCGTAACACAGATATACGTAACGTTTCACCCGTTCATGTAAAAGGGCTTTGTACTTTAGGTGCATCGCAAATGACTTGTCAATTAACGGTAAGCACTACGTTGACGCTTCCATGTGCTCGCACGTGGGAAGATGTTGAATATCCTGTGAACATCGATACAGTTGAAATTTTCAGTTGGGTAGATGAAGAAAATCGCGGGGATATCGAAGGCGATATTCATTATGTTGTTGGAGACGTCGTAGATATGAAACCAGTCCTAGAAGAATTAATTCTTCTGGAAGTACCGATGCAAGTATTCAAAGAGGATACCGAAGGACAAGTGCAAGGCGGTAAAGGCTGGGCCTATTCAACGGATGAAGATGTAGAAAAAGCTAAGGAAGTTGACGAACCAAAATTGGATCCAAGACTGGCTGCTTTAGCTAAGTATTTTGATCAAACAGATGAATAAATATCTGTAAGGAGGTGCCATCAATGGCTGTACCATTTAGAAGAACTTCTAAAACTGCAAAAAGAAAGCGTCGTACGCATTTCAAATTATCTGTACCTGGTATGGTAGCTTGCCCAAACTGTGGAGAAGCTAAATTATCTCACCGCGTTTGCAAAGCTTGCGGACAATACAAAGGTAAAGAAGTAGTAGCGAAATAATTCAGTATTTACGCTATATAAAGACTAGTTAAGAGGCCATGGCTCTTAACTAGTCTTTTTTCTATATATTCATGGTTTTGCACGGATAGATTGTCAAACGATTCATGCTCCATTACTATTATGTTAGATTGTAAAATAGCAAAATATATTTTCTGCTATATTATAAATAAAAGGGGATGGGCTGATGGATTACTTAATTCATAATGAAGACGGAATTATGACGTTTACGATTAATCGTGAAGAAAAACGAAATGCAATTAACTATGCTGTTATGGATGGATTGAAAGAAGTTATTACATACATAAAAAATCACGATGATGTACGTTTTCTAGTTGTCACGGGTGCAGGTGAAAAATCATTTTGTTCAGGTGGGGATTTATCCGAGTTCCATAGTTTAGAAACCGAAGAAGAAGCTTTCGGTATGCTCAATAAAATGGGGCAGATTTTATATGATTTAGCTACATTGCCAGTTCCGACAATTGCATTAATAAATGGTGCTGCTGTAGGGGGTGGCTGTGAAATTGCGACAGCATGTGATTTTCGCTTAATGGCCTCTCATGCAAAAGCTGGATTCATTCAAGGCTCTTTAGCGATTACGTCGGGATGGGGCGGTGGAACGTATTTATTTGAGCGGGGGTTACGCCATGACCGCGCATTGAAGATGTTGGTTGATGCAAAGCCGTATGATGCACAAACATTATTTGATATTGGTTGGGCAATGCGAGTATATATTGAAGGGACAAAAGAACAGGCGCTTGCAGATTTTATCGAACATATGGCGAAAATCCATCCTTCTGTCCACCAAGCCTATAAAGAAATTGAATTAAGAAAATGGCGTGAGCGCAATATGTATGAGCGTGTTATGGAAGAAATCAGACTATGTGCAAAGCTATGGGAGTCTGAAGCACACCATCAGGCGGTACAGAATTTTTTGAACAAGAAAAAATAAAACTTTATAAGAGATTGGAATTGAGTGGGAGCGAGTCCTGAGTGAATCATGCAACCCGAAATGACAATCAATTCCCCTGGTTACGATGAAAACTATTTTTCTCGTAACTTTTTTTGTTTTTAAGTCTATTTCGTTCATCATGGCATATAGTAGTAAAAAATATGAGGTGGTGCAACTGTGGAACAAAAAAGAAGGAAAGATCAATGGACAATTGCAGATGATGAAAAGTTAGCTGAAATTGTTATTCAAACGGTACAGAATGGACGTACACAATTAGAAGCGTTTGAAGAGGCAGCACAGCAATTAAACCGGACAAAACAAGCATGTGGTTTTCGTTGGAATAAAACATTACGTGCGCAGTATGGACAGGTGTTAAATAGCGTCAGAAAGCGTCCTAAGCAATTAATGCGCAGTCATCTTAAATTAGCCCTATCCAGCTTCGAAGAACTGACAGAGGCATATAACGATCTGGAAATGAAATATTCAGAACTACAGTCGGATTATGACAAAATTTCAAAGTGGCTTCAGCAAGGAGTTACTTTGACAAAAGGGAAAACAAATTGAAGGAAAAGATACAATAGATAGAAATAAAATTATTTTACGAGAAAATAATTGTAATTAATTTTAAGGCTACTTACAATAGAAGTAGAAACATAGCGTAATAACGCGCAATTATCTTCTAACAAGGGGGCCTTTTAGTATGGCGGAAGTAAAAGCACAAATGGCAGGTACGGTATTTGAAGTAAGTGTTAAAGAAGGGGACAGTGTGACAAAGGGGCAAACACTTATTATTCTAGAATCAATGAAAATGGAAATAGCTCATGATGCAGAATCAGATGGCACAGTGGCGAAAGTTGTAGTAGCTGAAGGAGATTTTGTCGAAGAGAATGATGTATTAGTAGAACTAGCATAAGCAACGGAGGAATGATAATGACACAGCCTACTTATAATGAGCATTTACAGAAAAAAGTAGAAGAAATATATGCAGGTGGACAACAGAAATATCATGAAAAGTTAAAAGAAACTAACAAACTTTTTGTCCGTGAGCGCTTAAAACAACTATTTGACGATGGAAAATATGAAGAAGATGCTCGTTTTGCCAATTGTGAGGCTGGAGATTTACCGGCAGATGGTGTCGTAACAGCGATTGGTCAAATTGATGGACAAACTGTTTGTGTTATGGCAAATGATTCGACAATTAAAGCTGGGTCATGGGGTTCACGCACAGTTGAAAAAATTATCCGTATTCAAGAGACTGCAGAAAAAATGCAGGTTCCAATGCTTTATTTGGTTGATTCTGCAGGTGCCCGAATTACAGATCAGCTTGAAATGTTTCCGGGACGCCGTGGTGCAGGACGTATTTTCCATAACCAAGTACGTATGAGTGGTATGATCCCTCAAATATGTATTTTATTTGGTCCATCTGCTGCTGGAGGGGCATATATTCCGGCCTTTTGCGACATAGTTATTATGGTGGATGGCAATGCTTCAATGTACTTAGGATCTCCACGAATGGCTGAAAAGGTAATCGGTGAAAAGGTTTCGCTCGAAGAAATGGGTGGAGCGCGTATGCATTGTACCGTAAGTGGCTGTGGAGATGTATTAGCGGAGAATGAAGAACAGGCAATACTCGAAGCAAGACGTTACGTGAGCTATTTCCCTGCAAACTTCGCAGAGTTTCCGCCGGTTGACGACACAAAGTCTCCGAAAAGCGGTAAAACATTGGAAGAAATTATTCCTGAAAACCAAAATGCACCATTCGATATGTATGACTGTATCGATCAATTAATAGATGAAAACAGTTTCTTTGAAATAAAAAAACTATTTGCATCAGAGCTGATTACCGGTCTCGCTCGTATAGATGGTCAGGTAGTGGGGATTATTGCAAATCAGCCGAAAGTTAAAGGTGGCGTATTGTTTATAGATTCTGCGGACAAAGCGGCGAAGTTTATTACATTATGTGATGCATTTTCGATTCCGCTTTTATTTTTGGCGGACGTACCAGGCTTTATGATTGGTACGAAAGTTGAAAAGGCAGGTATTATTCGACATGGTGCGAAATTCATTTCTGCAATGAGTTCTGCGACTGTACCGAAAATTTCAGTAATTGTTCGTAAGGCTTACGGTGCAGGTCTTTATGCAATGTGTGGTCCTGCATTCGAACCTGATGCAGTCATTGCATTACCGACTGCGCAAATTGCGGTAATGGGACCGGAAGCTGCTGTAAATGCTGTTTATTCAAATAAAATTGAAGCGATTGAGGATCCAAAAGAGCGTGTGCAATTTGTAAAACAAAAAATCGAAGAATACAAAGAAGAAATTGATTTATATAAATTGGCTTCAGAAATGGTAATCGACGATATTGTTGCGCCGAATCAACTGCGCGATACATTAATTCAACGCTTTAATTACTATAATTCAAAACAAATTGCTTTACCGTATCGAAAACATCCGGTGTATCCAGTATAATAATGTTAGCTGAAGGTCTGTCTTGAAGGCAGACCTTTTTAATTCGAAATAAATTTGAGGTATAATAAAATGCGAATTGAAATCATAGGTGCAGGTGCAGTTGGTTTATTACTAGCAAGTTATTTTACGGAAAAGAAAATGGATGTATATATTGTCGGGAAACCATCAAAACAAAAGGTGAATACTGATTTTAAATATATACGTACAAATTTAGATCAATCTTTCACTACTATTCAATGTAAGTATATTTCGGCAGTTTCAAATAAAGCGGATTTAATAATCGTAGCTGTAAAATATGGACAACTTAATGAAGTGTATGCAAGTATGGAAGGTGTAAAAAACTCCATTCCTGTTTTGTTTGTGCAAAATGGATTGGCTCATTATGATGAAGCGCTTGCACTGAAAATGCAAAATATTGCGTTTTGCTCAGTTCAATTTGGTGCGCAGAAACTTTCGGAAACGCATGTTGCACATAAAGGTAATGGTGTGATGAAAGTTGCAGTAGCTAAAGGTGATAATGAAAAATTTGTTTTTTTAGAAAACCTTTCATCTCCACAGCTTCCTATCGTATTTGAGCGTGATGCAGAAGCAATGCTGATGGAAAAAGCGTTATTAAATTGTTTTATTAATCCCTTGACCGCAATTTTGAAAGTGAAGAATGGCCAATTAATCTCTGACAACAGTACTTTTTTGTTGTTGAAAAGTCTATACAGTGAAATAATATTTACATTTCCGCAATATGAAAGCACATTCCAATTTGATCAAGTTGTTGCACTATGTAAAAGGACGGCGGAAAACAATTCCTCCATGCTGGCTGACAGATTGGCTAATCGGAAAACGGAAATTGATACAATTACTGGTGCGGTCTTAAAAAAAGCAGAGCAAAATAATAAAAAAATGCCTATTTTACAGACGCTTTATTTACTCGTGAAAGCGTTTGAAGAGAGTGGTGAAAAAACGTGATCGTATTTCTTCAATTCGCGTTTGCGACAATTATTTTATGTCCGATCATTGCTTTTATCGCCGTAATGGCCGTTTGCCGTAAGCTTAGAATAAAAAAAAATAGAACAATTGGCTTAGCAGCGGATATAACGACATTCCTTTTATTTTTTTCAATTCCGATTGCGATGAGAGGACTGTGGGATATTGGAGTAATGATGCCAATGCTCATTATAGTGCTTGTTATTGCGATTATTTTTACATATATTGATTGGCGAACGAAGAAGGAGATTGAAATAAAGCCACTTTTAAGGAAAATTTGGCGTATTTATTTCCTGTTGTTCAGCTTCAGCTATTTCCTGATATGGATTGTTGGAATTACCCATTCGGTTATGGTATTTATGATGATAGATTAATTTGTGCTACTGCCTCTTTTTGCTTGTAGGTGAATGGCAAAAAGAAGAGTAAAGCATTTATAAGATTGTTTTAAAATTGAGTAAGAGAGAAGTAGAGGAGAATTTTCATGCAGCTAGAACAAATCCATTCCCCCGTGACGAATAAGCTATTGGAAGATTATTGGTCGGAACGTGCTAATATACATTCATTTTTTGAATACAAATATAATGTGGAATCTTTTGAGAAAAGAATCGAATATTTAAAGAACCGTTCGTACCGCTCAAAAGAATTAGCGCAAGTGATACGCAGTTATATGGAACAATACGGCTTATCGCAAAAAGCAAATCATTACTTAAATGAACTGGAGCAAGGTGCTGTAGTTGTAGTAGGCGGTCAGCAAGCAGGCTTATTAACGGGACCGCTTTATTCTGTTCATAAAGCGATCTCGGTCATTTTACTTGCCGAACAGCAACGAAAAGCTTTAAATACACCCGTCGTACCTATGTTTTGGATTGCTGGTGAAGATCATGACATCGAAGAGATAAATCATACGTACACAATGGTGAATGGAGAATTGAAAAAGCGTGGCTATAGTGAACGTTCTAAGCTGAAAAAAATGGCTTCTACGACTGAATTGAATGGCGAAGCCCTAGAGCAATTTATAGTCAATGTTTTTAAAGACTTTGGAGAAACACAATATACAGAGGATTTACTGAAAAATGTGTTGCGGCATGCAAATGATAGTAAAACATTTACTGACTTTTTCACATTATTGATGAATGATTTGTTTGAAAAGCATGGTTTATTAATGTTGGATGCTACATTTGAGCCGTTTAGACAATATGAAAAAATGTATTTTGCACAATTGGTGGAGCAAAATGAACAAATTGCGAAAGGTGTTTTTGCTCAAGAACAAAAGCTAGCTCAAGCAGGATACCCGAAGCCGATTGAAGCGACGGTGCAAAACGCGAATTTGTTTTACATTAGAGAAGGAGAGCGTTTTTTATTGGAACGCCAAAAAGACTTCTTCAAAAACAGTGCAGCTTCTGTAAAATTCTCGAAAGAGGAGCTGTTAGCTATTGCGAGCGAATCTCCTCAAAGTTTAAGTAACAATGTTGTAACACGTCCTTTAATGCAGGAAATGGCACTTCCAGTATTAGCTTTCGTTGGTGGTCCTGGTGAATTAGCCTACTGGGCAACATTAAAGCCTGCTTTTGAGACATTGCAACTGCAGATGCCGATTTTCGCACCGAGATTAAGTGTGACATTGGTTACTCGTCAAGTTGAGACATTGTTGAAGCAAAAAGAGCTATCGATAACGGATGTATTTACAAATAAATCTGAGCAAAAGATGAAAGAATTTGTGGAAAGCTTAAAAGATGACCGACTCAACATTTCCATTGAACAAATGAAGATGCAATTGCAACGTCAATATGAAGAGCTTACCGATTATTTACGAACTGAAAACTATCAGGGGGAAGATTTATTAGAAAAGAATAAAAATTACCATGAAAGACAATTCGATTATTTGAAAACGAAGCTCGAGAAGCAAAATATTGATAAGCATGAAACAGAAATCCGACACTACAAAACTATCCAAGCTTTATTATATCCAAATAACCAGTATCAAGAACGGTTTTATAACCCTTATTTATTCCTTAATACCTATGGTGAAACGTTGGTTGATGATTTATTGGAACTACCTATGAGTATTTCAGATCAGCATCATCTTATTGTCCTATAAGAAACAAGAGTTATCTCATGTGAAGATAACTCTTTTTTTGTGACTTTTTTCACCGAACGTATGTGTGAGAATATGCTCATTTACTTAATTTATTTTTATTGGTATTAGAAGTAATGAAATAAGTGGTGGAAAGTGGGGGGATGTGGTACATTATTTATTAAAGTGGGGTGAGTAGCATGTTCATGGGAGAATATCAACATTCTATTGATGCAAAAGGTCGAATGATTGTCCCTGCAAAGTTTAGAGAATCGCTTGGCGAACACTTTGTACTGACGCGTGGGCTAGATCAATGTATTTTTGGATATCCTATGGATGAATGGCGAAAACTCGAAGAAAAATTAAAAGATTTACCAATGACGAAAAAGGATGCTCGTGCCTTTGCACGGTTTTTCTTTTCGGGTGCAACAGAGGTAGAAGTGGACAAGCAAGGCCGAATTAACATTCCATCTACACTAATCGGGTACGCTAATCTTGAAAAAGAATGCGTTGTTTTAGGAGTATCGAGTAAAATTGAGATTTGGGCTAAAGATGCTTGGCAGCAATACTTTGATCAATCTGCTGAATCTTTTGGTGACATAGCAGAGAATTTAATTGGTTTTGATTTTTAACTACTAAGTAAGAGGTGCTTTAAAATATGTTCGATCATACAACTGTATTATTGAAAGAAACTGTTGATGGGTTGAACATCAATCCGGACGGTATTTATGTAGACTGCACATTAGGTGGTGCAGGACATAGTGAATACCTTGTACAGCAATTGTCAGAAAACGGCCGTTTGATCTGTTTTGATCAGGATACAATAGCCATTGAAAACGCTAAAGTACGGTTAGCCGATTATTTAGATCGTGTTATATTCGTACACTCAAATTTCCGCTATTTAAAAGAGGAATTACACAAACTGAATATACATCAAGTAGATGGAATTTTATATGATTTAGGTGTCTCATCACCACAACTTGATACACCAGAACGAGGATTTAGTTACCACCATGACGCGCCACTTGATATGCGTATGGACCAAACGGCAGAAATTAGTGCATATCATGTAGTGAATGAATGGTCTTACGAAAATCTAGTTCGTATTTTTTTCCGGTATGGAGAAGAAAAGTTTTCAAAACAAGTTGCGCGTAAAATTGAACAAGCTCGTGAAATTGCACCAATTGAAACGACAGGACAATTGGTAGAGCTTATTAAAGATGGTATTCCAGCTCCAGCACGTCGAAAAGGTGGGCATCCCGCAAAACGAATCTTCCAGGCAATTCGAATTGCTGTAAATGATGAGTTAGGTGCAGCAGAAGATTCATTAGTAGATGCAATCGATTTATTGGAAATTGGCGGTCGTATTAGTGTCATTACATTCCACTCATTAGAAGATCGTTTGACAAAAACTCTATTTAAAGAGGCTTCATCATTACCGGATTTACCTCATGGATTACCGGTTATCCCGGAACATATGAAACCTATTCTTAAATTAGTGACGAGAAAGCCGATTCTACCAACAGACGAGGAGTTAGCTGCGAATAATCGTTCACGTTCAGCAAAATTGCGCATCGCTGAAAAAATTAACGACAAAGGACGTGGGTAATAAATGGCATTAAGAGCTAGGCAAGTTTATGTTCAACAGCAGCCAGAACTACCTCAACATCAGCAGCAAGAACAAAGACAACCTGTCGTAAGAAAAAAGCCTAAATTAAAGTTTTTTTCTGTTCAGGAAAAGTTTTTGTTCGTAATCTTTACAGTCATAGTAGCATCTTTCGCTGTTTCCATATTACATACTCAAGGAGAAATCCAAACACTTAGTATGGAAATCCAATCAATTGAACGAGACATAGCAGAGGTAAATAACAATAATACTGATTTAAAAGTACAAGTAAGTGAACGCTCCACTCATCAACGTATTTGGGAAAAAGCGAAAGAACTCGGATTAACACTTAATGAGAAAAATGTGAAGGTAGTGCCGGGGGAATGAAAAAGAGAAGATTTCGTTACCAGTATGGAGCCTTTCTAATGTTTTTAATCTTTGGGGGGCTCTTTTTACTATTATATTGGCGCTTCGTTTCGATACAGGCTACAGGGGTAGTGAAAGGGCATGAGTTGGAAGCTGAAGCTTTAGCAAGGTACGAGACGGGTTATGTACTATCGGCAGACCGTGGGAAAATCCTAGATCGCAATGGAAATGTAATTGCTGAAGATACACTAAGTTATCGACTTGTTGCCGTGATTAATGAATCTGCAACAGAAAATAAAAATAACCCTCGCCATGTTGTAGATAAGGCGGAAACAGCCAAATTGTTAGCCCAGTTTATCCCGATGGATGAAGAAAAAATATTGGCTAGACTAACTCCAAAGTCTGGAGCAAACACATATCAAGTTGAATTTGGACTTGCCGGACGTGGAATCAGTCATGAAGTAAAAAAGAAAATTGAAGAACTTAAATTACCTGGGATTATTTTATATAGCGACAAAAAGCGCTATTATCCGAACGGTGCCTTCGCATCCCATCTAATCGGTTTTGCATTGCGCGAAACGGATGATAATGGAAATTCCTCTGTCGTAGGCAAAATGGGGCTTGAATCTATTTATAATGAGCAGTTAACAGGTAAAGATGGTAAATTGTCATACCAACGAGATGCTCGTAATTATTTATTGCCAAATAGCGATAAAATTATACAGGATGCACAAGATGGTAATGACATTTATTTGACAATCGATAAAACCATTCAAAATTTTTTGGATGAGGCGATGTCCCGTGTAAATGATCAGTACAAACCCCAGTCAATGGTTGCTGTCGTTGCAAATCCTAAAACAGGAGAGATATTGGCAATGTCACAACGGCCAACATTTAACCCGGATACACGTGAAGGATTGGATGGCAACTGGCTGAACGATGTGATAGAAAACACGATTGAGCCAGGTTCTACTTTTAAAGCATTTACGGTTGCAGCAGCAATCGATTCTGGAAATTGGTACCCGAATGCCGAATACCAGTCGGGCCAGTATAAAGTTTATAAAGATACTATCCGTGACCACAATCGGTATGGATGGGGGAAAATCTCCTATTTGGTAGGCTTTCAACGCTCATCAAATACAGCAATGACAAATTTGCTTGATATTATGGGATGGGAAACGTACGAGAGCTATATTAAGGAATTTGGCTTCGGACAAAAAACGGGTATTGACCTTCCAAATGAAGCAAGTGGAATTATTAACTCCCGTTATCCTTTGGAAAAGTATACAACAACATTTGGACAAGGCTCTACAGTTACTCCAATTCAGTTAATTCAAGGAATAACTGCAATTGCGAATAACGGTGAAATGATGCAACCATATGTCATTGATAAAATAGTAAATCCAAATACAGGTGAGATTGTAGTAGATTCTGAGCCTACAAAAAAAGGACAACCCATTTCTGCAGATACAGCAAAAAAAGCAAGGGAGCTTTTAGCTTCTACTGTTTATGGGGAAGCAGGTAATGCGAAACGTTTCCAAATTGAAGGTTATAAAGTAGCCGGAAAAACGGGAACAGCGCAAATGCCTAAAGCAAGTGGTGTAGGTTATGACTGGGGGAAAAATGAATTCCTTTATTCATTTTTAGGAATGGCACCTATGGAAGACCCGGAGCTAGTTATGTTTATATCCGTAGCGAAACCCAAACTTGCAGATACAGAAATCGGTTCTGATCCTGTATCCCAAGTATTTAACTCTGTGATATTAAATAGTTTGAAATACATGAATATAAATCCAGCAGACGTAGCTGAAGTGCAAACGAGCAAAATTGAGAATTATATAGGACAACAAACTGACTCGGTAATGACCAAACTACAGGCAGAAGGGCTACAACCGGTATTAATCGGTCAAGGGGGAGAAATCTCAGAACAGTTTCCGGCTGCCGATACTTCGTTAACAAAAGGAAGTATTGTATTTTTAAAAACAAATGGCGACATAACGGTACCTTCATTTGAAAGTTGGTCTTTACGTAATCTACTTGTCTATAAATCATTGTCAAAACTGCCGATTGAAATTGTCGGTGAAGGGTATGTAGAAAGTCAGAGTATATCCCAAGGGACAGTAATTGTTGACGATGCACCAATCGTAGTAAAGCTTAAAACACCTGAAGAGAAACATTCGACACCACCAGCAGAAGATATGGAAATGGTAGACGAAGAAATTGAAGAAGAACTTCCACAAGATTAGAGAGAGTTGAATACAAACTTCATTTATAACATACGCTATTTTAGGTGAGGTGTCATAATATGAAGTGGGTAACAACGAAATCAAAAAAACGCTTAACATGGATCGCCATCGCACTAGTAGTATACGGCGTGGCGATTTTTGTTAAGTTAGTGTCCGTTCAAGTGATTCAGTACGATAAGCTTTCGACAATGGCGAAAGAGAATTGGGACCGGGAAATTCCATTCCATGCGGAGCGAGGGAAAATTACCGATCGAAACGAAGAAGTCATCGTTTCGAATGAATTAGCGCCAACGTTGTACTTCATGCCATCGCAAAACGAAGATAAAGAATATGTAGCAGATGCCATTTCTAAAGTGCTGAACAAAGATCGTGCCAAAATTTTAAAAAGATTAGAGCAACGTATTTCTTTAGTGAAAATAGCACCAGAAGCAAAAAATATTTCATATGATCAAGCAGTGGCAATCCAACAAATGCAAATTCCAGGCTTGTACAGTGGAGTTGATTATGTGAGGTCCTATCCGCATGGGAACTTATTGGCGCGTTTTTTAGGTTTTACAGGTGTTGATAATCAAGGGCTAGCAGGAATTGAATACGAATATAATGAATTATTAAAAAGCTCGAATGCAGCAATTCGATTATTTACTGATGCAAAAGGAAATACGTTAGAACATGTAGATGATGAATGGAAAAACGGTAAGGATGGAGCAACAATCCAGCTGACAATTGATTTAAAGCTCCAAAAGATTGTTGAACGGGAATTGTCGCAGGCAATGGTGGAATACGATGCTGATCAGGCGCTGGCTATTGCCATGAATCCGAACAGTGGGGAAATACTGGCACTTGCTTCTTTCCCGACGTATGATCCAACCAAGTTTTCGGAAGTGGATCCAAGTATATACAATCGTAATCTTCCAGTATTTATGTCGTATGAGCCAGGTTCAACATTTAAAATCATTACTCTAAGTGCGGCTATTGAAGAAGGCGTTGTAGATATGGAACATGACCATTTTCATGACGCAGGCTATACGATGGTTGAAGGAGCACGTTTACGCTGCTGGAAACGTGAGGGACATAAAGACCAAACGTTTTACGAAGTTGTCCAAAACTCCTGTAACCCTGGATTTGTCGAGCTTGGTCAACGAATCGGCTCGGATAAATTACTCGATTATATCCATCGATTTGGATTTGGTAAAAAAACAGGTTCTAATATAGCAGGAGAATCTTCAGGAATACTGTTTTCAAAAGAGGCATTTGGTCCGGTAGAGCACGCTACTACGTCCTTTGGTCAAGGTGTTTCCGTAACGCCAATCCAACAAATGCAGGCTGTTGCAGCAGCTGTTAATGGCGGCACACTATATAAACCATATACTGTAGCGAAAATTTTGGATGGAAATACCAATGAAGTGATTATGGAGCAGAAACCTGAAGTGAAAGCACAGGTAGTTAGTGAGGAAACCTCGGAGAAAGTTCGTCATGCTTTAGAGCTAGTTGTAGCGAAAGGTTCCGGTCGTCAAGCTTTCCGGGATGGATTACGTATTGCAGGAAAAACTGGGACTGCCCAAAAGGTTGAAAATGGCCGTTATAAGGATGGAGATTATATCGTTTCTTTCATCGGTTTTGCACCTGCGAATGATCCGGAAATTATTGTTTATGTAGCGGTAGATAACCCGAAAAGTTCATTGCAGTTTGGTAGTGTAATTGCTGCACCGATTGTCGGGCGTATTATCGAAGACGCGGCACCACTGTACAATATAGAAAAGCAAGAGAATCAAATAGAACGAAACTACGTTTGGGGCGATGAATTGACAGAGCGCATACCAAATTTTGTTGGGTTGACAAAGGAAAAGGTTATACCGAATTTGTATCCTTATAGAATTCAATGGCATGGAGAAGGAAATGAAATAATCGAGCAAGTTCCACCGCCTGATAGCCAGATTCTTCAAACCGACATTGTTCATTTATATTTAGGAAATTAAATTGGATTTCAGCCTTTTAAAATTCATCTAAAACAACTATTATAGTGAGGGTTGTTTTTTCACAATAACATATCAGATACAAACCGTTGAAAAATCAAACGATCCATCATATCCAGACAGAAGTTTTAAAGGAGATATATTATGACATTATCAACAACATTGACCATACTTTTTTCATCATTTTTATTGACGGTCATTTTAGCACCAATGGGTATACCGCTTTTACGAAGATTGAAGTTCGGGCAAAGCATACGAGAAGAAGGACCTCAATCCCATATGAAAAAAGCTGGGACACCTACAATGGGTGGATTAATTTTCTTATTAGCTATTATAATTTCGACAATTGTTGTCGCAATAATTTTTGACTTATTTACAACACAAACGGTTGTACTATTACTTGTTTTAGTTGGATTTGGGGTAATTGGCTTTTTGGATGATGGATTAAAAGTTATTTTTAAACGTAATTTAGGATTAACTTCACTACAAAAGTTAATTGGCCAAATCGCAATTGCGATCGCAGCATTCTTACTGTTACGTTTAGGATCTTTTGACACATCTGTAGGTATTCCATATACAGATATATCCATAGACTTAGGAATCTTGTATGTAGGTTTCTTAATTTTTTGGTTAGTAGGGTTTTCAAATGCAGTCAATCTAACAGATGGCTTAGACGGACTTGTATCAGGTACGGCTTCCATCGCGTTTGCAGCATTCGGTGTGATTGCACTGTTTAATGAGCAGGCCGATATTGCGCTATTTGCATTTGCTGTAACAGGTGCTCTACTTGGCTTTTTAATTTTCAATGCAAACCCGGCAAAAGTATTTATGGGTGATACAGGATCTCTTGCGCTTGGTGGTGCATTGGCAATGATTTCTGTTTTAGTAAAGCAAGAGCTGTTGTTATTATTAATCGGTCTTGTATTCGTCATTGAAACATTGTCGGTTATTTTACAGGTAGGAAGTTATAAACTTCGTAAAAAACGTATTTTTAAAATGAGTCCTATTCATCATCATTTTGAATTATCAGGATGGTCTGAATGGAAAGTAGTTATTGTATTTTGGTCGACTGGTTGTGTCGTAGCACTTATAGCAGTTTTAGCGGAGGCGTTATTATGAGGGAGTATGAAGGATTGCAATCAAAAAAAGTACTAGTGTTAGGTTTAGCAAAAAGTGGAGTTGCGGCAGCTGAGCTACTTCATCAATTAGGAGCATTTGTAACAGTAAATGATGCAAAACCATTTGATGCAAATCCCGAGGCGCAAGAGCTATTATCAAAAGGAATTACGGTGATTTGCGGACGGCATCCAGAGGATTTGTTGGATGAAGGGTTTGAACTTGTCGTTAAAAATCCAGGTATTCCCTATACAAACCCGATTATTGCAGATGCTATTGAAAAGGGTTTGCCAGTCATTACAGAAATGGAACTTGCTTATTTAGTAAGTGAAGCACCTTTCATCGGTATTACGGGTTCAAATGGTAAAACGACGACAACGACTTTACTTTATGAAATGTTAAAAGCTGGTCAGTTAAAGCCGTTAATTGCCGGGAATATCGGAACTGTGGCTTGTGGCGTTGCAGCAGAAGCAAGTGAGGATGAAGTTATTGTAACTGAATTATCCTCGTTCCAATTAATGGGTACACGTACTTTCCGACCACACATTGCCATTTTAACAAATCTTTATGAAGCCCATTTAGATTATCATGGGACATTTGAGGAATATGCAGAAGCTAAATTTGGTGTAACACGCAATCAAACGAGCGATGACTATTTTATTTATAATGCGGATCAGCAAATTGTTGCTGAATATACAAGTAAGTCAAAAGCTCAACTAATACCTTTCACTACAAAAGGCCGATCAGATCATGGCATTAGTGCAGATGAAAAAAATATTTACTGGTACGGAGAAGCGATATTAAGTCGTGAACAAATTGTATTACCCGGTGATCATAATTTAGAAAATATTTTATGTGCCGTTGCGGCCGCTAAGCTGCAAAACTGTCCGATTGAAGCGATTCAGGAAGTACTTGCAACCTTTGCAGGTGTTCGCCACCGTACACAATTTGTACGAGAATGGCAAGGGCGAAAAATTTATAATGATTCAAAGGCAACGAATGTACTCGCAACAAAAAGCGCTTTAGCAGCCTTTAACAGTCCAATTGTTTTGTTGGCCGGTGGATTGGATCGTGGGCATTCATTTGAAGAGCTTCGTAAGGAAATGACACGCGTAAAAGCAGTTGTCGCATTTGGGGAAACTGCACTTCGCTTAATTGAATTTGCAAAGTCATGTGGCATTACAAATATCGTACGTGCAATTGATGTAGAGGATGCAGTCGGTTACGGGGCAAAAATATCTGAGGAAGGTGACATCATTTTATTGTCACCTGCATGTGCAAGTTGGGATCAACATGCGAGCTTTGAAATTCGTGGCGACTTATTTATTGATCGTGTTATGAAACTTTCATAAGAAAGGATAGTTACACTGTCGCAAAAGTTACAACAATATTTTTTTATAAGTGCAATCGTTTTGTCGATTATAGGTATAGTCTTTATTTTTTCTGCTGGTACATATTGGGGTAATGTTCACTATACTGGACAAACCCCATTTTACCAAAAGCAGGCCATTTATTTTATTATTGCGCTATTTATTTGCATAGCAATGATGAATTGGGAATTATTAAGAAGTCAAAAAATATGGGGTATGCTCTATATTGTCTCGTTAGTGTTACTTGTTGCAGTAATGATTCCTGGTATCGGAATCGTTAGAAATGGCTCACAAAGCTGGATTGGCATAGGTCCATTAACTGTTCAACCTGCTGAAATCGCCAAAGTGACCACAATTATTTATATTAGCGCATTGTTATCACAGCGGAAATCGTATGAACGAATTGTTCAATGGAAACATTTTATGATTTTAATGATTCCATCCGCTCTTATTATGCTACAACCGGATTTTGGTGCTGTATTCATTTTAGTCGTCGTCGTTTTAATTGTATTTTTTATTGCTCAATATCCGTTACGCCTATATGTCGTTCTAATAAGTCTAGGAATGGCTGGATTGGTCGGGTTAATCATTGCCGCCCCATACCGGCTAAAACGTATTGAAGCATTTATCAATCCATGGGCCGATCCTTTGGGTAGTGGATTCCAGGCAGTACAATCCTTATTTGCAATAGGTCCCGCAGGATTATTTGGACATGGCTTATTAAAAAGCAGACAAAAGTATTTATATTTACCAGAACCGCAGAATGATTTTATTTTCGCAATTATTTTAGAAGAAATCGGACTTGTTGGTGGAATGGGACTACTGCTTATTTTTGCGTGCTTTTTAGTATTTGGTTATCGATTGGCTTTACAGTGTGATCATGTTTTTCACTTTTATGCAATATGCGGATTAACAACGATGATTGCTGTCCAGGCAGGTCTTAATATCGGGGTTGTCATTAATTTATTACCCGTAACAGGTGTAACATTGCCATTTATAAGCTATGGGGGGACTTCGTTAGTCGTAATATGGGTTACCGTAGCGCTCATTTTGAATCTTTCAAATGATAAAAGAAAGGAGTAGACAGATGATGGAAAAGATAATCGATATTACAGAGCGCGTACCTACTATGAAAAAACGTAGAAGACGCCGTACAAATTTAAAATTTCTTGCATTAGTTACGGTATTTCTTTTCGTCATCATGATACTTCTTTATTTTCAATTACCTTATAGTGATATTAAAAAAATCAATATAAAGGGTGCACAACTTAAAGAAGACACATTTTATATTGAACAGACGAATCTAAATATTGATGATTCCTTATGGGGATTTAAAATTCCGGATGTGCAGCAAAAGATTGCTCAGCATGAATGGGTAAAGTCTGTAGAGGTACGACGGAAGTTTTTAAATGAAGTTGAAATCACTGTCGAGGAATGGCAAAAAGTTGCCTATATATCAAAGGATGGGGAATTTTACCCCATGCTTGATAATGGGGTTGTTTTTAATGAACCCAATGCAATTGTTCCAATCGATGCGCCAATTTTTTTGAAATTTGAAGATGAGTCTTTACGGAAAAAGTTATTAAAGGAGCTTGCAAAATTGAAGCCTGAGGTATTGTCACTTATATCTCAAATCAATGCAAACCCTTCCGAAGCCGATCCCTATTCGATAACGCTTTATATGAATGATGGTTATGAAGTTCGGGCAGATGCGAATACTCTAGCCGAAAAGCTCAATTACTATCCGTCAATCGTTGCCCAAATCGAAAATGAGGAAGCATTTGAAAAAGGGGTTGTAGATATTGAAGTTGGTTCTTACTACAGACCTTTTTCAGATGAATATTCTTTAGTTGACAAGGATTCAGAAAACCTGGATCTAAATGATGAAGGCAGTGCGGAGGTCGAAGAAGGGGGGCAACTGGAAGTAGAAAATGATGAATAGCGAAAACAACAACAAAAAACAACCTAAGAAAAAATCAATATTGTTGTCTCGTAAATATATTGCTTTACTAATAGTATGTATAATAACCGGTTTTATAATCGGTTTTTCTTATAATTTATCAAAGGACAAGCGTACGCTAAGTTCTGCCTCTCCACAATTTGAGCAAGAAAATCAATATAGGGAAGATTTAATTGCAAAAAAGGAACGCAACAAAGAGTTGGCAGAGGAACTTGCGCAATTGGAAGATAAAATTCGTGCATATGAAAAGCAATTTTCCTCTAATGAGGCTCAATATGAACAAAATCGGCAGGATGCAGAACAATTACGATTATTATTAGGGTTATCGGCTGGAGTAGGACAAGGCATTAAAGTTACGCTTCGAGATGGTGATTATAATTCCAATACAACGAATCCAAATGAGTATATTGTTCACGAAAGTCACATATTTAAATTATTAAATGAGCTGAAAATTGCTGGGGCTGAGGCCATATCAATAAACGGACAGCGGTTAAAACCGAATTCGTATATTATTTGTAACGGACCGGTTATTACGGTCGATGGGCAACAGTATCCAGCACCATTTGTAGTAGAAGCAGTAGGTAACCAAGAGGTGTTAGTCTCCTCATTGGAATTGTCAGGTGGGGTATTTGACCAGTTGATCAATGAACAAATTGTCGTGACTGTAGAAAAAAGCGACTTAATAGAAATGAAAACTATCAGCGATGAGTAAGGCATAATATCGGAGGGAAGATGATGACGAAAAAAATGTACCGTAATATTACGATGATCTCGTTCATCATTGGCTTTATGCTGGCGGTGCAATACAACACTGTTCAAAGCCCGGCTGAACGTAACACAGTAGATATATGGGAAATACGTCAACAACTTTCAGTGGAACAGGAGCGGCATTCAGAGCTTCTGACAGCAATTAGCGACCTGTCTGAAACAGTAAGTAAATACGAAGATAAGGAATTTAATAATCCTGAAATTTTATTAGAACAAACAGTAAATAATTTAAAAGAGCGTGCAGGTATTTTACCAATAAGCGGACCAGGTTTGACATTGAGCGTCGAACCTTCACAGGAGCTAATAGACTTTGGTTATGAAATCAAGCCTGTATCCCCTGAATTATTAATTCGCCTTGTTAACGATTTATACCGTAGTAATGCACATGCAATTGAAATTGATGACAAAAGGTTGACCTATAATACCGCCATTCGTGATATTAACGGACAAACAACTATAAATAGTGAGCCGATAGGGGAAACTAATATAGAAATAAATGTGATAACACCCACTTATGAGCAAGCTGAAAAGTTAAAGAATCATTTATTGGCTTCTTCTTTTCAGGATGAATTCTACATCGACAATCTTGTATTGACAATTCATGAAGCAGAAAAAAATGTACGAATAAACTCAGTCGTAACCGTACAAAAAAGTAATTATTTAACTGAGAAATAGAAGGGGATGCGAATATGTGGTTACCACTTTTAGGACTTATATTTGGTGTGGTATTGGGTATTTTAACAGATATTCAAATTCCATCTGTCTATGAAAACTATTTATCAATTGCTGTACTAGCTGCTCTCGATACGATGGTCGGCGGAATTCGCGCACAACTACAACAAGTATATGACGATAAAGTATTTATTTCAGGGTTTTTCTTTAATATAATTTTAGCAGCAGGATTGGCTTTTTTAGGCGTTCATATAGGTGTAGATTTGTATTTAGCTGCAATTTTTGCCTTTGGAGTACGACTATTTCAAAATATTGCGGTAATTCGCAGGCTGATTTTGACAAAATTTGAAAATAGAAAACATAATAAGTAGGAAAACTCATAACAATCACGTTAAAATATCATTACAATTTATCGTTTTACTTAGACAATCATGTAAATTTACAATAGAATAAACTATAGGAGTAATCGAAGGAGGTGCAGAAGTTGAATCATCAAGAAATATATGTCTCGCTCGATATTGGATCCTCTTCTATAAAGGTCCTAATCGGAGAAATGAACGATGATCAATTGCACGTAATTGGTGTAGGTCATGTGAAATCAACTGGTATAAGAAAAGGTGCAATTGTTGATATAGATGCAACTGTACAATCGATAAAAAAAGCTGTGGACCAAGCAGAACGAATGACTGGTATAAAAATAGAGGAAGTAGTGCTCGGTGTACCAGCAAATCAAACCATTTTACAGCCTGTAAAGGGAGTAGTGGCGGTAAATGGTGAAGACCGTGAAATTACGGATGATGATTTGGCACGGGTAATTGACTCTGCACAAGTTATGTCGATTCCACCAGAGCGAGAGCTAGTAAACTTAATTCCTAAACAATTTATAGTAGATAACTTGGATGAAATTAAGGACCCGCGCGGAATGATTGGTATTCGCTTAGAGATGGATGCAACGATGATTACAACCTCAAAGACGCTTGTACATAATGTATTAAGATGTGTAGAACGTGCAGGTTTGCAAATTCGTGAAATTTATTTACAACCATTGGCAGCAGGAAACTTTGCGCTAACGGAAGACGAGAAAAACCAAGGAACGGCTTATATAGATTTAGGTGGCGGCTCCACAACGGTTGCTGTATTCCAGGATGGTTTACTGAAGAATACGGCAGTTATACCAGTCGGTGGAGATCATATTACAAAAGATTTATCGATTGTACTAAAAACACCTACTGAACAAGCTGAAAAAATTAAAAAGCAGTATGGACATGCTTTTTATGATGATGCTTCAGATGAGCAACTATTTGATGTACCTGTTGTTGGAACAGATACAACAGATCAATATAGCCAACGCTATATCTCGGAAATTATCGGTGTACGTTTAGAAGAGTTATTTGAATTAGTTTTAGATGAATTAGCTCGAATGGGTGTACAGGATTTACCTGGTGGTATAGTGATTTCTGGTGGAGTAGCACAGCTGGAGGGCATTGCCCAACTGGCACGTCAAATTATGCTGACGCGAGTTCGTATTTATACGCCTGATTATATCGGTGTTCGTGAACCGGCCTTTACAACTTCGGTTGGTTTAATACGATACGCAAATGCAGAAGACGATTTTTACGGAAGAAGTGAGCCGGTAGACCCTTCTTCATATGTAGCACCTTATCCTACTCAATCAACTCCTTCTAAAAAACAAGCAAATGGGCCGGAGAGAGTAGAAAGCGCAAATAAAGTAAGTGTGATTGATCGCGCAAAAAACCTATTAAACAAATTTTTCGATTAATACGAAAATGAATGACGTGAATAATTAGGAGGAGAAGTGTATGTTAGAATTCGAAACGGATATGGACCAATTAGCCGTTATTAAAGTAATCGGCGTTGGTGGGGGCGGTAACAATGCTGTCAACCGCATGATAGAGCATGGTGTACAAGGTGTAGATTTTATTGCTGTTAATACAGATGCACAAGCTTTAAATCTATCAAAAGCAGAATATAAATTACAGATTGGCGGAAAATTAACGCGAGGACTTGGCGCAGGTGCCAATCCGGAAGTAGGAAAAAAAGCCGCTGAAGAAAGCCGTGAGCAGCTGGAAGAAGTATTGCGCGGAGCAGATATGGTATTCGTAACTGCTGGAATGGGCGGAGGTACAGGTACAGGTGCAGCACCAGTAATCGCTTCTATTGCACGTGATTTAGGTGCATTAACAGTAGGTGTTGTAACACGTCCATTCACATTTGAAGGCCGTAAACGTCAAACTCAGGCTATTGGCGGGATTACTTCTATGAAGGAAGCCGTTGATACATTAATCGTGATACCAAACGATAAATTATTACAAATTGTTGATAAATCAACACCGATGCTGGAAGCCTTCCGTGAGGCGGACAATGTATTGCGTCAAGGTGTACAAGGTATTTCGGATTTAATCGCTACACCTGGTTTAATCAACCTGGACTTTGCTGACGTGAAAACAATCATGTCTGATAAAGGTTCGGCATTGATGGGTATTGGTATTGCTGCTGGTGAAAACCGTGCAGTAGAAGCAGCGAAAAAGGCCATTTCTTCTCCATTGCTTGAAACATCGATCGATGGAGCAAAAGGCGTTATTATGAACATCACAGGTGGTACGAACTTAAGTTTATTTGAAGTTCAGGAAGCAGCAGATATCGTACAATTAGCTTCAGATGAAGAGGTTAATATGATTTTCGGTTCTGTTATTAATGACAACTTAAATGATGAAATAATTGTTACTGTAATCGCAACAGGGTTCTCTGACGACTTTATTGTCCAAAAACCACAGCCTGTGCGTCCGTCAATTGGAGCGCGCCAACAAGCTGCGACACAACAGCAACCTTCACGTATGCAAGAACCGGTACAACAGGAAGCGCCGCGTCAACAGCAGCAACAACAACAGCAAACAAACTATCAACAGGATGATGCGCTGGATATTCCGACGTTTTTACGTAATCGTCGCAATCGCTAATTATCAATCCAATATACAATATAAAAGCTAGTTTAACGTTTCGAAATGGAAACGTTAAGCTAGCTTTTTTTGTCGAATGCTTTTGAATGAAGTAATACTATGTCATACGATTATTGGGTTTTACTGCAACGGTTAGACAAAAATCTCGCATTTGCTTTGATAATCTTGTTTTAGGAGGACAATACATGTATGCAGAATGGATTCTTTTAATGAACTTTTTAATGAATCTCGTATTACTAAAATTTACAGCAACTATGACTAACGCCATCATTCCAATTTGGAGATTAATTTTAGCAGCCTTTTGTAGTGCGATGATTGCTGTGTTATTTATGGGAAACATCTTTATGTTACTTGTAAGTTTCATCTTACTATTAGGTATTGCTTTTTCATTTAAATGGAAAATATTTTATGAGCAAGGCAAGTGGATATTGATTGCTACTTTGCTCGCTGGTGGATTATTAACAGCATTACAGCCATTTTTGCTTGCATCTCCATTTTTCGCATATATTTTTATATGTTTCGGCATAGTATGTATTAGTTTGACAGTAATGAGAAAAGGCTGGTTTCAAAAATTGCAGCAAGTTGCACAAAGTCGTTATGTGACAACTAGTAAAGTTGAATTACTGGATATGCAATTAGAGCTATTAACGTATATCGATACAGGGAATGAATGCACGGAACCTTTTAGTCAAGCACCCGTACATTTTATTTCATTTAAAACCGTGCAATCTATGTTATCCGAGGAGTTTAACAAATGTTTGCTTGCATGGAACGAACAGGAGCCTTACTCATTGACAATGTTTTCAAAAGAAGTACAAAAACGAATACGTATAGTTCCGATTACCACGGTACAAAAAGGCACAGTACTTGTACCAGCTTTCCGTGCCTCGATTAGTGTTGGCGATAAAGCGTATTCAAACCACTATGTTGTTTTTACGAAAAATGATGCGCGCTTTCCGCAAAATGCCCAAATGATTGCACATGTGTTTGTCCTAACGAATTAATAAGGGAGGATCGATATTGCTTAAAAAAATTCAATCGATAATTTTAAACATACTGAGCTACTTTAGAAGAAAAAAAGGGACATACTATATAGGGGGACATGATTCATTGCCTATTCCATTAACTAGAGAAGAAGAAGTTGTCGTAGTCGAAGCCTTTATGAATGGTGACTTGCATGCCAGAGATATGTTAATTGAAAGAAATTTACGTTTAGTCGTTTATATTGCAAGACGTTTTGATAATACTAGCACACCGATAGAGGATTTAATTAGCATAGGTTCAATTGGGCTTATTAAGGCAATTGAAACATTTAATTTAGATAAAAATATAAAATTAGCCACATATGCATCACGCTGTATTGAAAATGAAATTTTAATGCATCTACGTAAGACGAGCCGTATGAAAGGCGAAGTTTCCTTTGATGAGCCGTTAAATGCTGATGCAGATGGCAATGAATTATTACTATCAGACATACTAGGTACTGAGGAACATATTATTACATTAGACGTAGAACGTAAAATTGAACGTCAGCACATGTTCAATGCCATTAATCAACTAACTCCAAGAGAAAAATACATTATGGAATGCCGTTTTGGATTAAACGGGAAAGACGAAATGACGCAAAAGGAAGTAGCAGATCATTTAGGCATATCGCAATCATATATCTCTAGATTAGAGAAAAAAATCATTTTAGATTTACGGGAATATTTAAACGAACCAATTGCATAAGATGGTTAATTTTGGCGCGCATAGCAATGGACAATTCGGACAAAATGATTGAAAAGACAAAAGACAATCAAGTTCGGAAGGTGAAGTTGTATGCGTACAAAAGTGGAATTATGTGGTGTAGATACATCAACATTACCAGTACTAAAGCCAGATGAAATGAAGGATTTATTTATCCGATTACAGCAAGGGGAATTGGTTGTTCGTGAGCAATTGGTATTTTGCAATCTACGGTTAGTGCTCAGCATTGTCGGTCGCTATGCATATCGTGGTGAACAGGCGGATGATTTATTTCAGGTAGGTTGCATTGGCTTAATGAAAGCAATTGATAATTTTGATTTAAAGCATAATGTCCGATTTTCGACATATGCTGTACCGATGATTATGGGAGAAATTCGCCGTCACTTAAGGGATCACCATGCATTGCGTGTTTCCAGATCACTGCGAGATATTGCATACAAAGCGATGAAAGCGAAGGAGCAATTTATTGCAGAAAATTTAACAGAGCCAACTATCGAGCAATTAGCTCATGCTATTGAGATGAAAAAAGAAGATGTACTATTTGCACTGGATGCAATTCAGGACCCGATGTCATTGCAGGAGCCTATTTATTCTGATGGCGGTGATGCTATATTTATGATTGATCAGATCAAAGATAAAGTGACGGAGGAACATTGGGTCGGTTCAATCTCACTGCAAGAAAGCATGAAAAAATTAAATAGTAGACAAAAAATGATTATAGAAAAACGCTTTTTCTTAGGTGAAACACAAACTGAAATTGCCCAATCTTTAGGTATTTCACAGGCTCAGATTTCAAGATTGGAAAAAAGTGCAGTAGAAATGATGAAACGTGATTTTCGTTAAATAGATAGAAATGATGAGGGACTGTCCAACTTGTAGGGCTGTCCTTTTATTCTATATTCAAATATTTTATTCGAAAGTAATTTAAATTTCAAAGAGAGGATGGAGGAATGCGTTTTTCAACCGTTCAGGAGAAGGAAATTATTGAAGCGACAAGTGGAAAATTTATAGGGTATATTGTGGACGCAGAAGTGGATGAAAAGGAAGGGGTCATCACGGCCTTTATAATATCTCCTCCAAAAAAGTTTTACCATTTATTTCAAGGGGAAGAGTTAGTAAAGAAGATTGCTTTTAGTCATATACTCACAGTTGGGAAAGATGTTATATTAGTGAAATCATACGATGATTAGTTCACCCTATTCATTGAAAATTCCAGTGTGCCTTGATACAATGTAAGAAACTATTGTTGTAAAGTTGGGAAAAAAGTGGCGAAAATCGAAGAAAATCTATTAAATATTCAAAATCAAATAGTAAACGCTAAACAACGAGCAAATACAGATCAAACAGTAAATATTATCGCAGTGACAAAAGAAGTAGATATCGCTCGTACTAAAGAGGCTATAGAAGCCGGGCTAACAAACTTGGGAGAAAATCGCCCTGAAGGCTTAATGAATAAATTACAATCTATAAATTCAAATGTCTCCTGGCATTATATTGGCTCCCTGCAGACGAGAAAAGTTAAACAAGTCATCAATGATATCGACTATTTACATTCACTTGATCGTTTAAGCTTAGCTGAGGAAATTGAAAAAAGAGCTACAAAAGCTGTGAAATGTTTTATACAAGTGAATGTTTCGGGAGAGGAATCGAAACATGGCTTAACGAAGCAGCAAGCGCTGGATTTTGTGAAGCAACTTGAGCAATTTTCAAAGATTATAGTAGTGGGTTTAATGACAATGGCTCCTTTTACAGAAGACGAAACCGTTATAAGACAAGTGTTTAAACAGTTAAAACAATTGCAACAGGAAATGTCACAATTGAACATACCAAATGTACCTTGTACTGAATTATCGATGGGCATGTCAAATGACTACGAAATTGCAGTTGAAGAAGGGGCGACATTTGTTAGGATTGGAACAGCTCTTGTTGGTTAAGGAGGGTTTAATGTGAGCATTAAAAACATTTTTGATAAATTCTTCTATTTAGAAGAATTGGAAGAAGAATATGATCAAGCTCAAACGCAAACATCGCAAAAACAAGTACCAAAAGCTGTACACAGTGATTCACAGCAATATTACCAGGATTCAGGGCAAAAACAACAACCACAACTCATTCAAAATCGAATGAAAAAGGAGCGTAAAATGCAACAGCAACCACCACGCAATGAAGTTGTTACGCAAAATCATAACAATGTTGTGAGCTTACAGGCTGCATCGTCATCAAAAAATTCAAAACTTGTTTTAATAGAGCCTAGAGTATATGCTGAAGCGCAGGATATCGCGGAACATTTAAAAAACAAGCGCGCTACCGTAGTTAATTTACAACGAATCGATCGTGACCAAGGGAAACGAATTATCGATTTTTTAAGTGGAACAGTGTATGCTTTAGGTGGAGATATTCAACGTATTGGAAATGATATTTTCTTATGTACACCAGAAAATGTAGAAGTATCCGGAGAAATTTCTAATTTAACGTTTGAGTAATTAAATTTTGTGAGGTAAAAAAATGATTATATTTTCAATTGTACAAACAGCATTTCTTGTGTATCGTTTTATGCTGATTGGTTACATATTAATGTCTTGGATTCCAGCGCTACAAGATTCAGCCGTGGGTCGTTTCCTTGAAACAGTATGTGAACCGTATTTAGGATTCTTCCGTAAGTTTATTCCACCGATTGGCATGATTGATATATCACCAATTGTAGGTTTATTTGCATTAGTATTTATTGAGCGCGGCGTTTATAGCGTACTAGCATTTTTCTTATAATATAGTTGCAAGAACTCCTGCCAATGTAGGAGTTTTCTT
Source organism: Solibacillus sp. FSL W8-0372 (assembly GCF_037969735.1). Lineage (NCBI taxonomy): Bacteria > Bacillati > Bacillota > Bacilli > Caryophanales > Caryophanaceae > Solibacillus > Solibacillus sp. FSL W8-0372. Next base: position 875,983 of record NZ_CP150204.1, read on the forward strand.
TATTTTAATAATGAAATATACAATTAATGTTTTAACGAGAAGTTTAATTTAAAAGAAAAGTGGAAAAAATAGAAAGATATTCTATAAGAAAGTAGGCATAATGATGGAGCATTTAATACAACATTTCCGCAAAGATGAGCAACCATTTATTGAGCAGGTAATCGGTTGGCAACGTGAAGTAGAGGATCGTTACGCCCCAAAGCTGACTGATTTTTTAGATCCGCGACAACGATTTATCGTGCAATCCATCATTCAGCAATCGGAAGATCTTCAAGTGTTTACAGAAGGAGTTTTTGAAGAGGCAGAGCGCAAGCGCATGTTGATTGCCCCTTCCTATTTACAGCCGGAAGAATCAGATTTTCAAATAGAAGTTTATTCGTTAAGTTATCCATCAAAATTCGTGCAGCTCCGCCATCCTGATGTATTAGGTGCACTTTTGTCCATTGGCTTGGATCGTGGAAAGTTTGGGGATATACGACTTAGTGAAAATACCGTACAATTTGCATTGGCGACAGAAATAGCTGATTATGTAAGAGCAAATTTATCGGGAATTGGCAAAGTAAAGGTGCATGCGGAAGTAGTAAACCCTGATACACCATATATTCTAAATGAGGAACAATGGAGTGAAAGTTCACACACAGTATCTTCGATGCGTTTAGATGTTGTACTTGCAACAATTACAAATATTTCACGTCAAAAGTCGCAAAGTTTAATTCAGGCCGGCAAAGTGAAAGTAAATTGGACAGTGCGTGAAGCGGTTGCCTTCGAATTACAGGAAGGGGATATTATTTCTGCGCGCGGCTATGGACGCATGAAAGTCATTATGACAGAAGGGCGTACGAAAAAAGATAAAATACGTTTGCAAGTAGGACGTTTAGAGCAAAAAGTATAAATTTTCAACTGTTTTTGGGGAAATATGATGTTATTCATTAGAGAAACGATTATAATACTCTTAAGAACATACGTAAAAAAGGAGAGTAGAACGATATGCCATTATCCCCTCTTGATATACATAATAAAGAATTTACGCGTGGATTCCGTGGATACGCTGAAGACGAAGTAAATGAGTTTTTAGATCAGATTATTAAAGACTATGAAATTATTTTGCGTGAGAAAAAGGATCTGGAAGAGAAAGTGAAAATGATGTCTACTCAAATGAATCATTATAATTCTTTGGAAGACACATTACAAAAGTCGATTATCGTTGCACAGGAGGCTGCGGGTGAAGTACGTCGCAACTCAGAAAAAGAGGCAAAATTAATTGTCAAAGAAGCCGAGAAAAATGCAGATCGTATTGTAAATGATGCCTTAACAAAAGCACGAAAAATTGCAATTGAAATTGACGAATTAAAAAAGCAATCTAAAGTTTTCCGTAATCGTTTTAAAATGCTGGTAGAAGCTCAGCTAGATTTGTTAAATACGGATGATTGGGATCGTTTGTTAGAATATGATGTCGATTTAACAGAAATACAGGATAATAATCGTCATGAGACAAATGAAGATAGTCAAAATGATGAAAATGCGGTCTATTAATAGTGGGGGCTTGACATTTCATCTAGCCTTTTCATATACTGAAAAATAATGAATAGGATGTATAATGCATCATGCGTTGACGGAGACAGTAAATTTAACATTGTGGTTTAGCGATTCGAGGACGGTGGGAGCTCGAACGAAGCAGGTTAAAATGAAAATCACTCCTGAGCTAAATAGCTGAAATTGAGTAAGCTATTTCGTAGAACACGACGTTACAGTGTCTAATGAGGCTATATTTTTAGCGAATTTAGGGTGGTACCACGAGACTAATGCTCCTCGTCCCTTTTTTATAAGGGATGGAGGGGCTTTTTTGTTGTTTAAAAAGTATCCAAATCCTTAAGAGCGTTAAAAAAATTATGATTAATATAGAATGCTAAATCATTTGCTTAAACGTTGATTGGAATGGAGGGGAGAGATGGAACGAATGCTAAAATCGTCACGTCCTGTGACAACGCATTCGTGACCAACATCGTGTTGGCCCCCGATCCGGAATGGAAATCAACAATGAGTTATCAGCAATCACTAAGATAATTAGGAGGAATTTTAAATGGTAGAGTATAAAGATACGTTATTAATGCCGAAAACCGACTTCCCGATGCGCGGAGGATTACCAACGAAGGAGCCGCAAGTTCAGGCACAATGGGATGAAATGGACATCAATAAATTGGTGTTAGAGCGCACAAAAGATCGTCCACACTATGTATTACATGATGGTCCTCCATATGCCAATGGTGATATCCATATCGGGCATGCATTAAACAAAGTATTAAAAGACATGATCAATCGTCAAAAATCGATGACAGGTTTCCATGTGCCTTATATTCCAGGGTGGGATACACACGGTTTACCAATCGAGCAGGCGTTAACAAATAAAGGTGTTAAGCGTAAAGAGATGTCGGTAGCAGAATTCCGTCAGCTTTGTGAAAAATATGCTTATGAACAAGTGGAAAACCAAAAGGGTCAATTCCGACGCCTAGGTGTACGTGGTGATTGGGAAAATCCTTATATCACATTAAAACCGGAATTCGAAGCACGCCAAATTGAAGTTTTCGGTAAAATGGCTGAAAAAGGCTATATTTACAAAGGTTTAAAACCAGTTTACTGGTCACCATCTTCTGAATCTGCACTTGCAGAAGCGGAAATTGAATATAAAGATGTTGAGTCGTATTCAATCTACGTGGCATTTGGTATTAAAGATGGAAAAGGAGTTGTTCCTGCAGATGCAAAATTTGTTATTTGGACAACAACACCATGGACAATTCCAGCAAACTTAGGGATTTCAGTGAATCCGGAATTCACATATGCTGTAGTAGAAGCAAATGGCGGCAAATATATCGTAGCAAAAGATTTATTAGATAAATTAGCTTCTACATTCGGTTGGGAAGATGCGCAAATTGTTCAAGAAGTAAAAGGCGCAGACCTTGATATGATTGTAGCTGAGCACCCAATTTATAAACGCGATTCATTAGTAATGGTTGGTGAGCACGTAACGGCTGAAGCTGGTACTGGATGTGTACACACAGCACCAGGACATGGTGAAGATGACTATCAAGTAGGTAAACAATACGGCTTGGATATTTTATCACCAGTAGATAACGGTGGTTGCTATACGGACGAAGCACCTGGCTTTGAAGGGTTATTCTATGAAAAAGCTAATCCAATTGTAATTGAAAAATTAAAGGAAGAAGGCGCGTTATTAAGCGTTTCTAAATTCCAACACTCATACCCACATGACTGGCGTACAAAAAAACCAGTAATTTACCGTGCAACACCACAATGGTTCGCATCTGTAGAAATGTTCCGTAACGAGTTATTAGATGCAGTTTCTGCAACTGATTTTACACCTGCATGGGGTGAAACACGTCTTTACAATATGATTCGTGACCGTGGTGACTGGGTAATTTCCCGTCAACGTGCATGGGGTGTACCAATTCCGATTTTCTATGCAGAAAACGGCGAACCAATTATTACACCTGAAACGATTGCACATGTTTCAAAATTATTCCGTGAGCACGGTTCAAATATTTGGTTCCAGCGCGAGGCGAAAGACTTATTACCGGAAGGCTTTACACATGAAGGTAGCCCGAACGGTAAATTTACAAAAGAAAATGACATTATGGATGTTTGGTTCGACTCAGGTTCATCTCACCAAGGTGTACTTGCTGAACGCGGTATGAAATATCCGGCAGACCTTTATTTGGAAGGTTCCGACCAACACCGTGGCTGGTTCAACTCGTCACTAATCACATCTGTTGCCATTAATGGTCATGCACCATATAAAGGTCTATTAACACATGGCTTCGTATTAGACGGTGAAGGACGCAAAATGTCCAAATCACTAGGAAACACGATTGATCCAATCAAAGTTATGGGGCAATATGGTGCCGATATTATTCGTATGTGGGTAGCATCTGTTGATTATACGGGTGATGTTCGTATTTCAATGGATATGCTGAAACAAGTTTCTGAAACATACCGTAAAGTGCGTAATACACTACGCTTCCTGCACGGTAACGTTACAGACTTCAACGAACTGACTGACCGTGTGGCGTATGAAGATTTACGTGAAATGGATCAATATATGTATATGCGCTTACAAGATGTTATCAAAACAGTCCGTGCTGCATATGACCGTTATGATTTCTCGACAGTTTATACAACAGTGAATAACTTCGTAGCGATCGAGTTATCTTCTTTCTATTTAGATATTGCAAAAGACGTTGTATATATCGAAGGAAAAGATAATAAATACCGTCGTGCGATGCAAACAGTAATGTATGACACATTAATGGCGTTAGTAAAATTATTAACTCCAATTATTCCACATACTACAGAAGAATTATGGAGCTACATCGAATTCGAAGGCAAACCACAATCTGTCCAATTAACAGACTTCCCTGAAGCTGTGGAGCAAGAAAACTTTGCCGAATTACGTGCGAAGTGGGCGAAAGTAATTGTAGTAAGAAATGAAGTATTAAAGGCGTTAGAAGAGGCACGTAATGCTAAAACGATCGGTAAATCATTAGAAGCAAAAATTTCAGTTTATGCAGATAGTGAAACAATCGAATTGTTAAATGATGCAAATATCGACTTTGCACAGCTTTCTATCGTTTCTCAATTCTTTATCGCCGGCAGTAAAGAAAATGCACCGGAAGAAGCTTTAGTTCTAGAGAAAACAGCTTTAGTAGTAGAAAAAGCAGACGGTGAAAAATGTGAGCGCTGCTGGACAATTTCAGAAACAGTAGGTACGAGCGAATCACATACAACATTATGTAAACGCTGTGCGGATGTTGTAGAAGACTATTACGTATAAAAAAATTAGAACGCTGTTGCCGATAAGGTAATGGCGTTCTTTATAGCATTTTTAGTTTTCTGAAAAATAAAAAATTTAGGAGAGATATAGCTTTGGCACAAGTAGAACAGAAGCTATTTACACCTGATACATTCATCCAGGGGGTAAAAGATTGTATTCCGACTTTACTCGGCTATATAAGCATTGGTCTTGCATTTGGTGTCGTTGGAATTGCATCCGGTATTTCTTTACTTGAGGTGTTTTTACTGTCGGTACTTGTATACGCAGGATCTGCACAGTTTATTTTTTGTGGACTCTATTTAGCGGGTGCACCAGTTACTGCGGTTATCATCACTATTTTCATCGTAAATTTGCGCCATTTACTAATGTCCTTAACAATTGCCCCGTATTTCACTCAGTATTCAACATTGCGCAACATAGGCTTTGGCACATTACTGACCGATGAAACATTCGGTGTATCTGTCGTTACAGCCGGGAAAGAAGGGCACCTTGGCGGGAAATGGATGGATGGATTAAATATTACAGCGTATACGACTTGGATTGCGGCGTGCACAATAGGTGGAGTCATCGGTCAATGGCTGCCGAATCCGGAAAAATTGGGTTTAGATTATGCATTGGTAGCAATGTTTGTAGCACTACTTGTCCTAACACTTGCCAGCATTCCGAAAGAAAAACTTATGCATTACATAAAGCTTATTGGCATCATGGCGATAAGTATGTATGGGATGCTGTATTTTATGCCTGGCCATTTGGCAGTACTACTATCTACAATTATTGTAGCAACGATAGGGGTGGCTATGGAAAAATGACGACTTCTATTGCGATGGTATTATTAATTTTAGGCTGTGCACTCGTGACTTGGATTCCAAGAATATTACCATTTATATTAGTGAAAAACATGAAGTTGCCTAAAATAGTGTTAAGATGGCTTGCGTACATACCGGTTTGTATATTATCAGCATTGGTAATTGAAGGTTTTTTTGAAAAAGATTCAACTATAGTAACGGTACAATGGATAAATGTGTTGGTATTTATCCCGACATTATTTGTCGCATTACTTACAAAAAGTTTATCTAAAACTGTTATTGCTGGTGTTCTAACGATGGCTGGATTTAGATTTTTTTTTAGTTAAAGTGAAAAGTTTATATTTTATGATTCCAAACATAATTTTCTTGCTAAAATTACATTTTTACATTAATAAGGCTATCCACAAAAACTGAACTTTCGGATAGCCGTTTTTTTACAGTAACCTTTTGTATTCCACTACATCAACTATGCATTTATTTATACTAACTGTTCGGCCACTTGTACAAAGCCTATTTGTGATAAAATGATGACTCTAGTTATAGACTCTCTTTCGTACTGCTCTGTTGATTCAATTAGTGTTAAAAATTCCGTATTTACCGATACTAATGTTCCAGTAATAAGCACTTCACCTACCGCGACCGTTATTTCCTTATTCAAATACTCTCCAAGCTGTAAATATAATTTTGCATTCAATTCAATCACCCCCCTATTTTAATAAGCTATATTTTGAATACTTCCTAATGGAATATACAGTAAATTAGAATTTGACTTAAGCTTGATATAGTCAGTTTTAACTTCTATTAACTTCCCGGAAACTCTTGAATATTCCGTTGTAACTTCTAAAGTCGAACCTTTTAAAGAATTAAGAAAAGTGCGAAGTAGTTGCATAATAATCCCCCTTCTATAATGGAATCTTAAAGTATATGTTTGTAATAAAAAGTTGCTTAGGTATATATTCTATTTTTTGTTATTTTAATAAAATTGAGTATTGCGCACAAAGTATGTGAAGTAAGATTCATATCATAGCTTTGAGGTGAAGATTATGAAGGATAGACAAGAAGGTTTAGTAAGTGTTGTTATTCCATGCTATAATGCTGGCCCATATATAGTAGATTGCCTAAATTCACTACAAGCACAGTCATACAAAAAAATGGAAGTAATACTGGTGAACGATGCCTCGACTGATCAAACGCAAAGTATAGTAGAAAAGTGGGTAGAAAAATCAAATCCGCCTTTCCCAATAATCGTATGTAATCTTCCTATAAATATAGGGTTTGCAGGAGCACTTACAGTCGGATACTTTATGAGTTCGGGTGAGTATATTGCGGTAAATGATGCAGATGATATCTCACATCCTTTACGTTTTGAAAAACAAGTAGACTTTTTAGAAGAAAATCAAGAGTATGATTTAATTGGAACAAATTATCAGGTGTTTACGGATATCAATTTAAAAGAAAGTGGTCAAATGGCAAATTGGTTAGAATATGGAGATGCTATTCGTAAGGTTTATGCAGAAGGTGGTCACTGCATCTGTCATGGAACCATCTTGTTTCGTGGAAAGATTTTTGACATGCTTGGAGGTCCGACTCGAAGAATACATGGTGCAGAAGACTATGAATTTATCGTTAAATTTTTAAATGCGCATTTAAATATAGAAAACCTAAATGAGGTCTTATATTACTATCGACAACATGATCAACAACGATCTAAAAAATTTTATGGAGGAGATAATAGTGGATAGGGTAAGAATTTTACTTGTAATCGATGCATTATATGTTGGAGGAACTGAAACACATGTATTAGGTTTAGCAAAAGAATTAATTAAAAATAATATTTTTGTTGCAATTGCTGCTCAAAAAAACGGAAGTTTAGTCAATTCCTTTGAAGAGTTACAATGCCCTATTTATAATATAGATTTCCCCAAAACGATTTCCCTTCCAAAAGAACATGAGTTAGAGTTAGTTCAAAAAATAGAACAGATCATAGAATTTGGAAATATTTCTCATATTCATATTCATCAGACGCCATCAGGTTATTTAGCTGGCCAGGCAGCAAATAATAAAGGAATTGCTACAGTCTTAACTATACATGGAACTTATTATCCAAACCATGAAATACAGGAGCTCTTTAAATTAGCCGATGCAGTAATCTGTGTAAGTCCTCCTTTATGTAATTATGCAAATACATTTAATATAGAAAATCCTTACTTAGTACCAAACGGAATTAATTTAGAGGACTATCCAGGAAATTCATCTTCTGAAGAGATTAGAAATGAATTGAAGATACATGAAGACTCTATTGTCCTTCTTTACGCAAGTAGAATTGCATGGGCAAAGGCTCATGTTTGTAGTATTTTTTTACGAGCTTGTAAGGATTTGAAATTGAGTTTATTTCCTGATCTTCATGTCATTATTGTAGGAGATGGCGACAAATTAGATGACATTAAATTCTTATCCCAAAAGATTGAAGAAACATGTAATGACAAGTTCATTCATGTAGTAGGTGAACAAAAAAATTTGAATGCTTTTTATGGAGCTGCTGATTGTATAGTCGGAACAGGACGCGTGGCTTTAGAAGCAATGGCATCGGAAAAACAAATTATTGCGATTGGAAACCATGGCTATTTTGGGATTGTGAATAATGACAATCTAGAAGAAGCATGGAACCATTACTTTGGAGACCATGGATCAATAATGCCTTGTAGCAGACACATATTAAGAGACGATTTAACAAAATTATTGAAGGATCAAGAACAGCTCAAGCTAAATGGAAAGAAATCTAGAGAGATTGTCAAAGAGAAATTTAACATTCAGACAGTCACACAAGAAATTTTGAAAATCTACTATGAAACTAAAAAAGATTACACTTCAAAGTGAAAAATTTATTTTATATTGGATGGATTGGATTAATTGTTTATCGCTGGTCCATCTATTACATAATAATGGCTCAATTCCCTAATCAGTGGAATTGAGCTATTTTCATAAATTTTTAAATTCATAAACCTTTGCTTTATCAATTTCCCTTCTCTGCAAATTTAGTACATAAGGTTAGTCCCAATTTGCCCCAAATACAAACGTTGTTATACATTTTATTACAAAGTTGAAGTTAATAATATAAATAGAAAACCTTGATATTATAAGGTTTTGAGCTTGTGTTTTTGTAGCTTGTTGCATTGTCTATATGTTAAGATAGGAAAGATATATCGTAAACGGAGGATTTGCTGTGTATAAATATTACGGAATAGCTATAGTTGCAGTCATTTTAGATCAATGGACAAAATGGCTAGTCGTTAAAAATATGGAATTAAGTGAACGCATCAGTGTTTGGGATCCTTGGTTTGGCATCTTATCGCATCGTAACCGTGGTGCAGCATGGGGTATGCTGGAAGGACAAATGTGGTTGTTCACAATCGTAACAGTTGCAGTCATTATCGCCATTATTTATTTTAATCATACAGAAGCAAAAGGTAAGCCACTTTTTCATATTAGTTTAATGCTACTTTTAGGTGGTGCGGTTGGTAACTTTATTGACCGTTTATTCCGAGGAGAAGTAGTTGACTTTGTCGATGTTTATATACCGGTAGTCAATTATCATTTCCCAATCTTCAATATAGCTGATGCAGCACTGACAATTGCTGTAGTCATGCTCTTTATTACGATCATTCTAGAAGAAAAAAAGGATAAGAAAAAGGTGAAATAATGGCAGTAGTCACATTAACGATAGAGGAACTAGCTGGAGAACGTATTGATAAGGCACTTTCACAAATGGAAGGATCATGGTCACGTTCACAAATTGGCAATTGGCTTGACGAAGAGCGCATTTTAGTAAATGGCGTGAAAGTAAAAGCAAAATACAAAGTAAGACAAGGGGATGTCATTGAAGTAGACGTCCCTGAAGTAGAAGATTTAGAAATCGTTCCTGAAGATTTAAATTTAGAAATTGTTTATGAAGATGCAGACGTATTAGTTGTAAACAAACCACGTGGTATGGTGGTACACCCAGCACCTGGACATACTTCAGGTACTTTAGTAAACGGCTTAATGCATCATTGCAAAGATTTATCAGGTATTAACGGAGTAGCACGTCCAGGAATTGTGCATCGTATTGATAAAGATACTTCGGGCTTATTAATGGTTGCAAAAAATGATGTTGCCCATGAAGGATTAGTGAATCAATTAGTCGATAAATCGGTAACACGTAAATATACAGCGCTGGTACATGGTCATATTGCCCACGAAAAAGGAACAATTGATGCTCCAATCGGGCGTGATCAAAAAGATCGCCAAAAGCAAGCAGTTGTAGATAAAGGCAAACATGCCGTGACGCACTTCCAAGTAATAGAGCGTTTCGGTGAGTTTACTTTAGTTGAATGTCGCTTGGAGACAGGAAGAACACACCAAATCCGTGTGCACATGAATTATATCGGTTTCCCATTGGCAGGGGATCCAAAATACGGTCCAAAGAAAACAATCGATTTTGGTGGGCAAGTATTACATGCAGGTGTATTAGGATTTATCCATCCAGTTACGAAAGAATATTTAGAGTTTGAATCACCACTACCGGAAGACTTCAAACAATTAATAGAAGAGTTACGCGGGTAATAATACATTTCTTATAAGAGCAACCGAATCCTTTAGAGGGTTCGGTTTTTTTGCTGTCCCGGGGCAGGGATTCCGGATGGCTTGGCTCCAAAGCTTTTATTGAATTGCGTGACGAGAAAAATAGAGGAAGGAATTTCCGTTATTGACCTAAAAATGATCTACATCATAAAATTAACGGTCAATTCTCCCCTTATTTTAGGAAGGCAATAAAAAACTTATTCGTTTGTGTTGGGATAATGTAAAATAATACAATATATACCATATTATTGATTCATCACCAAAAAGTTGGGGATGACAAAATTGCCGCCTCGCGATGGCGCAAGCGGCTTGATTAGGTGTTTTTTATCTCACTTTATAACGAGGGCAAAATTTTGGGATTGGTGGGCCTCGTAAACGGCAATAAAGGCAGTGATAAAGACACGTATCACGTGGCTTTAGCGCTGTCTTGCCCCAGCCCACCAATCAAGTGGAATTTTATTAGAAAAGCAACCACATGTTATGGTGATGAGCCATATTATTATTTGATCTTGCTGAGAAATTAAAACATTCATAAAAATATTTCTATAAATCCAAACTCTCACATATTGGAAATCGTTAATAATCTAGAGAAAGGAGTTGTATTCTTGTTAACTATTCATGATTTAAAAGAAATAATGAATCTCTATACAGAGCCGTTAATCCGTTTGGCTTATTACTACGTAAAGGATCGCCAGGCAGCAGAGGATATTGTACAGGAAGTATTTATAAAGATCTATCATGCTCAATATAAATATGAAGAACGTGGAGAACTAAAAGCTTTTTTATACAAAATGACTGCTAATAAAAGTAAAGATTACTTAAAAAGTTGGACATATAAAAAAGTACAACTGCAAAAGATTTTTCCTTCCACGATTAAAATAGATTCAGATGGATTGGTTAGGAAAGATGAACAAACAATCGTTGGTGATGCAATTCTAGAATTACCGTTAAAACATAGAGAAGTACTTATCTATTATTATTTTAATGATATGAAAATTAGTGAGATCGCTCTTTTACTATCTACTCCAGAAAGTACGATCAAAACACGTCTAAGAAGAGGAAAAGAATTATTAAAAGATGTATTGAAAGATATTGAATGGGAGGTGCTGCTAAATGGATAACTATACACCTAAAGAGATAAAAGATTTAAAAGTAATGAAACAACGTGTTATTCAAAATGTAGTGCAAGAGATCGAGAATAAACGAACAAAACCAAAATATAGATGGCGATTTATAATGATTAGCGCAATTTTTACATTATGTATGATGTTCTTTATGCTAAACCAAATAATGAGTGATAACCAGCATTCAGCTAATACCCCGCAATTTGATTTTACTCAACCGCAATTTTATGAAGAACATGGTTTATTTTATTTAAATGGATTTACTTTAGGTGATTTAAAATCAGATATAGTAGAACGCTTAGGAGAAAAGAATTTAACAGAAATTCGAGTAGCAGAATTAATAGCTGACAGTGAGTTAACAGAGATTCAGGAGGACGGCAATGGTGCTGACTTTATATTAAATTATAAGGGAGAGGCCAGATTTTACTTTTATGATGAGAAGTTATTTTCAATGTTGCTTCTGAATACAAATGAAGAACAGTTTGAAAAAATATATAAGGCATACAATGGAATGAAATTTACGGCTTATGGACAACATTACCTTTATTCAAGTGAAACTTCACAAATAATAAAAGCTGAGATAACGCCTATGGGGAATTTGTATTTATATTTATCAATTGCCGAGCTAGAGCAGCTTAGAGAAAATGAAGGGTATATAAAATTGATGGAAAGTACAAATTAGCTTTATATATTAGGTGATTTAGTTTTTTTAAAAATAACAGATAATTATGATTATTTAAACATTTATTTTCAGTTGTCTGACCTTCGGAATGTTTATTGACTTCTAAATTGATGAGGCATATACTGACTACAGTGAGCTACAGACCTTGACGAGAGCAAGCAGGTAGACGCTACTATTCAGAATATTGTTCACCTTTAATGGCAGTCCAGAGAGGCTGAGAAGGGATAATGTAAGCATTTACGGCATTTTTGTGCGCAAAAATATCCGTATGCAGTTTTTTCAACATGACCTTTTCAAACCCTCTAGAACTTCTAGAGGGTTTTTTGTTTGAAATGAAGACATTTAACATCCCGTGAACATTACTAAAAAATGAAAGGAGAAACAACATGGAACATATTTCCGTATTACTGGATGGCCCATCAATGAATCGTGCCATTACAAGGATTGCCCATGAAATTATTGAACGTAATAAAGGTATTGATGAAGTAATTCTAGTAGGAATTAAAACACGTGGTGCTTATTTAGCTAAACGTCTTGCAGAAAGAATTGAAACAATTGAAGGCAAAGCAATTCGTACAGGAGAGCTGGATATTACATTGTACCGTGATGATTTATCAACAAAGCAAGTGGATGATCAAGCTCAAGTACAGCAAGTAGATATTGAATATCAAGTAAGCGACCAAAAAATTGTTCTTATTGATGATGTGCTTTATACAGGAAGGACAGTACGCGCGGCTTTGGATGCTGTCATGGATTTAGGAAGACCTGCGCAAATTCAATTAGCAGTTTTAGTGGATCGTGGTCATAGAGAACTTCCAATTAGAGCAGATTATGTAGGGAAAAATATTCCGACATCGAGTACAGAGCGTATTCTAGTGAATTTAGAAGAAACAGATGGACAAGATATTATCACGATTCATAAAGTAGATTAATTAGAGCGTACAGGGAGAGAAAATAATGTCAAAAGCAGTATTAGATATTCAAGAGAAGCCAAGTGCTGGTCAGCTGATCACATTTAGTTTCCAGCACATGTTTGCCATGTTCGGATCAACAATTTTAGTACCGAAATTAGTCGGGTTAAGCCCTGCAATTGCACTATTAACAAGCGGAATTGCCACAATTATTTTCCTGCTCGTAACACAATTTAAAGTGCCGGCTTACTTAGGCTCTTCCTTTGCTTTTATCTCACCAATTATTTTAGTAACAGGATTTGGACAAGCGGGTGTAGAAGTAAATCCAGGAAATGCCATGATCGGAGCGATGGCAGTCGGGGTAGTATACGGAATTGTTTCTTTATTAATTTGGAAAACAGGTTATAAATGGTTAATGAATATTTTACCACCAATTGTTGTAGCACCGGTTATTATCGTTATTGGATTAGGACTATCAGGTGTAGCAGTCGATATGGCGATGAACGTGGATGGGAAATACAACGGACTTCACTTCTCGGCAGCATTAGTAACATTGGCAGCAGCTATTATTTTCAACGTATTCTTTAAAAATATATTAAGTGCAATGCCAATTTTACTTGGAATCGTAGTTGGCTATATTTACTCAGTAATTGTCGGTATCGTTGACTTTACAGCAGTGCAAAATGCGAAATTCCTGGCAATGCCGGAATTCCTGATTCCAGGCGTTGATTATGAATTTAAAGTTACAAGTGCAATTTTAATCGGTATGGTACCAGTTGTTATTGTAACGATTTCAGAGCATATCGGTCACCAGCTGGTGTTGGGGAAAGTTGTAAATCGTAACTATGTTAAGGATCCAGGCTTACATCGTTCACTTTTAGGGGATGGGCTAGGAACATTTGCATCGGCCTTAATTGGAGGACCTCCAAAAACAACTTACGGCGAAAATATTGGTGTACTTGCAATCACACGTGTTTACTCGGTTTACGTTATTTTAGGTGCAGCGATAGTCGCAATTATTGTGTCATTCTCAGGGCAGCTAATGGCTTTAATTGAAACAATTCCAACAGCAGTGCTTGGGGGGATTTCAATTTTACTGTTCGGTATCATCGCAGCAAGCGGTTTGCGTATGTTTGTGGAGAACAACATAGACTTTGGGAACAACCGAAATATGGTAATTGCCTCTGTCATTTTAGTAGTAGGAATCGGCGGAGCCGCAATGCGATTCACTGAAAGCTTTGCTATTGAAGGTATGGCGTTAGCGTCGATTATCGGTGTTGTTTTAAATCTAGTATTACCAGGTCGTGAAATAGTTGAAAAAGATATTTATGAAATAGAAGAATAAGCAATACCTTTTAAAGATTTGTCCAGAGAGGCTACGAAGGGTATGACATACAAGGTTCATTATCAAGATGATACCTTAGTTTGTTACACCCTTTAAGCCTCGCTAAAGTTATAGCGGGGCTTATTTATAAACAACGTATGCATATTTAAACAAAAAGTAGATTAAATATACATAATGTAATAAAATAAAATTAAGCTATCAGTTACTTTGACATGTAATTGATAGTAGCGGAGGGCGCGGGCATGAAAAATTTATTATCAATGGAACATTTATCGAATGAAGAAATAATGTCTATTTTAGATCGAGCACAACATTTCGAAAATGGAAAAGAACCGATTCTAAAGCGCGCTTACAATGTAGCAAATATATTTTTTGAACCTAGCACCCGTACAAAAACAAGCTTTGAAATGGCGGAGCGCCGTCTAGGATGTACGGTAATCCCCTTTGATGCAGAATTTTCGAGCACTACAAAAGGAGAAACGCTGTACGATACTGTCAGAACATTAGAAATGATCGGAATAGACGCAGTCGTAATCCGGGATAAAGAAGATGAATATTACAATGAGCTTTTAGAAGGAATCGGGTGTGCGGTTATTAATGCAGGAGATGGTGCTGGTCAACATCCTTCTCAATGTTTACTCGATCTTTATACCATTCGTAAAGAGTTCGGTGAATTTGAAGGCTTGAATATAACTATTGTCGGAGATATATCACATAGCCGTGTCGCAAAATCAAATGCAACAGCACTGCAGCGTTTAGGGGCAAATATCCGATTTTTATGTCCGCCTGCCTGGGCAGGTGATTTTGAAGCTGCGCATAGTTGGGATGAAGTGCTCGAAGATAGTGATGTCATTATGCTCTTACGGATTCAACATGAACGGCATTCAGTAAGTAAAAATTTTTCAAAAGAGAGCTATCATGAAGAGTACGGTTTAACGGTTGAAAGAGAAAAGCTGATGAAAAAAAATGCGATTATTATGCACCCGGCCCCGGTCAACCGTGATGTAGAAATTGCTGATGCTCTTGTAGAATGTGAACGTTCCCGAATTTTCCAACAAGTACGAAACGGTGTTTACACAAGAATGGCTATATTAGAAACGATTTTGAAAGGGAGAGATTAAGATGACAACAGTTATTCAGGACGTGAAGTTGCTAAATGAAAAAGGAGAATTAGTAATTTCTACTATTGTAATAGAGAATGGCAAAATCGCTTCAATTAATGGAAATATACCATCTAATGCAACAATTATAGACGGAAAAGGTCTTTTTGCATCACCAGGTTTTGTAGACGTACATACACATTTACGTGAACCGGGATTTGAACATAAAGAAACGATAGCAACAGGTACAGCTTCAGCAGCAAAGGGAGGCTTTACAACAATTTGTGCCATGCCAAATACAAAGCCTGTACCAGATTCTGTTGAAAATATGCAACTGATTAATAATTTAATTCAAGACAGTGCAATCATTCGTGTATTGCCATATGGATCACTAACTAAGGATATTTCAGGAGAAGTTCGAACTGACATGGAAGAGTTAAAAGCACATGGCGCAGTTGCATTCTCTGACGATGGTGTTGGTATTCAGCTCGCTTCTACAATGTATGAGCAAATGCAACAAGCAGCAAAACTGGATGCGGTAGTTGTAGCACACTGTGAAGATAACTCACTTATTTACGATGGTGTTATGCACGAAGGAAAACGAAATAAAGAGCTTGGCTTACCTGGCATTCCGTCAATTTGTGAATCTGTTCAAATTGCACGTGATGTACTACTTGCTGAAGCAGCAGGTGCGCGCTACCATGTATGCCACGTATCGACGAAAGAATCTGTACGCGCAGTAAGAGACGCTAAAGCAGCAGGAATTAAAGTGACGGCAGAAGTTTGTCCGCATCATTTATTATTAGAAGAAATGGACATTCCTTCAGATGATGCCAACTGGAAGATGAACCCGCCATTACGTGCTGCAGACGATAAAGATTCACTGCATGCAGCATTACTTGACGGAACGATTGATTGTATCGCAACAGACCATGCCCCACATACAGTAGAAGAAAAATGCTGTGGCATGGTGGGTGCGCCATTCGGAATTGTTGGTTTTGAAACAGCATTCCCATTACTATATACAAACTTTGTAGCAACAGGAAAATGGACATTAAAACAATTAGTAGATTGGATGAGTGTGAAGGCAGCTCAAATTTTTGATCTTCCATACGGAACATTGGAGGTTGGTGCTTCAGCGGATATCGTACTAATCGATTTAGAAAAAGAGCAGACGATTGATGCTGAAGGTTTTGTATCAAAAGGTCGCAATACACCATTTAACGGATGGGCAGCAAAAGGCTGGCCAGTAGCAACGATTTTCGAAGGCAAAATTGTATACCAGGAGGCAGAATAATGAAAAAACGTTTATTAATTTTAGAAGACGGCACTGTATTTACAGGTACGGCATTTGGTAGTGATAAAGCAAGTCAGGGAGAAGTCGTATTTACAACAGGGATGACAGGCTACCAAGAAACATTATCTGATCCATCATTTTATGGTCAAATTGTAACTTTAACATATCCATTAATCGGAAACTACGGCATTAACCGTGATGACTTTGAATCTATTACACCTGCTATCAGAGGATTTGTCGTACGTGAATTGGCAGATCAGCCTTCAAATTGGCGATCTGATATGTCGGTAGATGCTTATTTAACAGCACAGGACATTCCTGGTATTGAAGGAATAGATACTCGTAAATTAACACGAATTATTCGTGAAAAAGGTGCGGTGCGTGCCATCTTAACTGAAGCGGATGCAGAAGTAAATATAGAAGAAACGGTTGCACAACTTCAAGAAACACCATTTATTACGCACCATGTCCGTGAAGTTTCGCCTAAAGCAGCATATCCATCACCAGGTCGTGGTAAACGAGTAGTTTTACTGGATTTCGGAATGAAGCATGGCATATTACGAGAATTGAACAAACGTGATTGCGATGTACTTGTTGTTCCTTATAACACAACGCCTGAGCAAATTTTAGCCTTGCATCCGGACGGGATTATGTTATCAAACGGACCAGGTAACCCGGAAGACGTATCAGAAGGTATTGAAACAATTAAAGGTTTAATCGGAAAAGTGCCAATCTTCGGTATTTGCTTAGGTCACCAATTATTCTCATTAGCATGTGGTGCGCGAAGCTTTAAGTTACCGTTTGGACACCGCGGCGGCAATCATCCAGTAAAAGATTTATGCACAGGTCGTACCGATTTAACGAGCCAAAACCACGGCTATGCTATAGATATCGATTCTTTAAAAGATACAGATTTAGAACTGACACATGTTGCATTAAATGACGGGACTTGTGAAGGTGTACGCCATAAGAAATATCCAATCTTCACTGTGCAATACCATCCGGAAGCTTCACCAGGCCCGGAAGACTCGAATCACTTATTTGATGAATTTATTGAAATGATGGAAAAAGAAGCAGCGAAGGAGAATCAGTATGCCTAAACGTACAGACATAAATACAATTTTAGTAATCGGATCAGGTCCAATTGTTATCGGACAAGCAGCAGAATTTGACTATGCAGGAACACAAGCTTGTCTTTCATTAAAAGAAGAGGGCTATAAAGTAATTTTAATTAACTCAAACCCGGCGACAATTATGACGGATACAGAAATTGCAGATAAAGTATATATCGAGCCAATTTCTTTAGAATTCGTATCTCGTATTTTACGTAAAGAGCGTCCTGATGCGATCCTTTCAACTTTAGGTGGGCAAACAGGGTTAAACATGGCGATTGAACTTGATGAGTCTGGAATTTTAGACGAGTTGGGAATCGAAATTTTAGGGACAAAACTGGATGCCATCCATAAAGCTGAAGACCGTGATTTGTTCCGTAATTTAATGTATGAGCTAGGAGCACCTGTTCCAGAATCAGACATCATCCACAACATGGAAGAAGCAAAAGCTTTCGTTGCAAAAATTGGATACCCAGTAATTGTCCGTCCAGCATTCACACTAGGCGGTACAGGTGGGGGAATTTGTTACAATGACCAGGATTTACAGGAGATTGTAACATCAGGTTTAAAATATTCTCCAGTAACGCAGTGTTTACTTGAAAAGTCAATTGCCGGATTTAAAGAAATTGAGTATGAAGTAATGCGTGATGCTGCAGATAATGCAATCGTTGTTTGTAATATGGAAAACTTCGACCCAGTAGGTATTCATACGGGAGATTCAATCGTAGTAGCACCGACACAAACATTATCGGACCGCGAAAATCAAATGTTGCGTAATATTTCACTGAAAATTATTCGTGCACTAAAAATTGAAGGTGGTTGTAACGTGCAATTAGCGTTAGACCCATATTCATTCCAATACTATGTTATCGAAGTAAACCCACGTGTATCCCGTTCATCTGCACTAGCTTCTAAAGCGACAGGTTATCCAATTGCGAAACTTGCAGCTAAAATTGCAGTAGGCCTTACTTTGGATGAAATCAAAAACCCTGTAACTGGTTCAACATTCGCTTGTTTCGAGCCAGCACTTGACTATATTGTAGCTAAAATTCCACGTTGGCCATTTGATAAGTTCGAGTCTGCAAAACGTAACTTAGGTACACAAATGAAGGCAACTGGTGAAGTTATGGCACTTGGTCGTACATTTGAAGAAGCATTATTAAAAGCAGTCCGTTCATTAGAAACAGGTCATGTACACCTTGAGATGAAACACGCTGAAGATTTGTCGGATTCATGGATTGAAAAGCGTATTAAAAAAGCAGGAGACGAGCGCTTATTCTTCATTGGAGAAGCGATCCGCCGTGGTGTTTCAGTAGAAAAAATCCATGAATGGTCTGCCATTGACTTATTCTTCTTAACAAAATTGAAGAAAATTGTCGATATGGAAACGACTCTTGTCGAAAATAAAATGGATAAAGATGTATTAAGAACAGCGAAGCGTTTAGGATTTGCAGACAAGAAAGTTGCCCAGCTTTGGGAGATGAAAGAGTCAGAGGTATATGCATTCCGAAAAGAAGAAGGCATCATCCCGGTATATAAAATGGTAGATACTTGTGCTGCCGAATTCGAGTCGAACACACCGTACTTTTATGGTACATACGAGGAAGAAAATGAATCAATCCGTACAGACAAACCATCTGTTGTTGTACTTGGTTCAGGTCCAATTCGTATAGGTCAAGGAGTAGAGTTTGACTATGCAACAGTTCACTCGGTATGGGCAATTCAAGAAGCAGGTTACGAAGCGATTATTATCAACTCAAACCCTGAAACGGTATCAACGGACTTCTCGATTTCAGATAAATTATACTTTGAGCCACTGACAATCGAAGACGTTATGCATATTATCGATTTAGAGCAGCCAATTGGCGTTGTTGTCCAGTTCGGTGGTCAAACAGCAATCAATTTGGCAGACAAGCTAGAAGCGAACGGTGTGAAAATTTTAGGTACGACATTGGAAGATATTGACCGTGCCGAAAACCGTAATAAATTTGAAGCAGCCTTACAGGAACTTGGTATTCCACAGCCTGCTGGGGAGACAGCAGTATCGAAGGAAGAAGCGTTAATAATCGGTGAGAAATTAGGCTTCCCAGTATTAGTCCGCCCTTCATATGTCCTTGGTGGACGTGCAATGGAAATTGTCTACAATATGGAAGAACTGGCACACTATATGGAGCATGCGGTAGAGGCATCTCCAGATCACCCGGTGTTAGTTGACCGTTACTTAACAGGTCAGGAAATTGAAGTTGATGCAATCTGTGATGGAGAAAATGTATTGATCCCAGGCATTATGGAACACATTGAGCGTGCAGGGGTACACTCTGGTGACTCCATTTCAGTATATCCACCGCAAAAATTAACAGATGCACAGAAAGAAACATTAGTAGACTATACAACACGTCTTGCAAAAGGTTTGGGGATTGTTGGGTTAATGAATATCCAGTATGTCATGAGTGAAGGGGAGATTTACGTAATCGAAGTAAATCCGCGTTCTTCTCGTACAGTACCATTCTTAAGTAAAATCACAAATATCCCAATGGCAAACATTGCTACAAAAGCAATTCTAGGCCAAACAATCATCGAGCAAGGCTACCCTACAGGATTAGCTTCTGAAAAACGAGGCGTATTCGTGAAAGTACCGGTATTCTCGTTTGCAAAATTACGTCGTGTTGATATCACTTTAGGACCTGAAATGAAATCGACAGGTGAAGTAATGGGGAAAGATGCAACTTTCGAAAAGGCATTATACAAAGGCTTTGTAGCGGCAGGTATGGAAATTAAGACACACGGTACAATCCTATTCACAGTTTCGGATAAAGATAAAGAAGAGGCTGTTACTTTAGCTAAACGCTTTTCAACAGTTGGCTACCGCATTGTAGCGACAGAAGGTACAGCGAAGCTATTTGAAGAAAATGGTGTGAAAACCGATGTCGTTGAAAAAATCGGCGGTAAAGGGAAAACGTTAATCGATATAATTCAAAATGGCGAAGCACAATTAGTTGTTAACACATTAACTAAAGGTAAACAACCGGCACGTGATGGCTTCCGAATTCGCCGTGAGTCAGTGGAAAATGGTGTACCTTGTTTAACATCACTTGATACAGCAGAAGCAATGTTGCGTGTTATTGAATCGATGACATTTACTGCAGAAGAAATGCCGAAAGCGGAGGTAGTACATTAAAATGATTCGTCAAGAGAAAATGACTGTTATTTTGCAAAAGCAAATTGCCACGAATATTTTCGAATTGACACTACAAGGACAACTGGTTCAGGACATGACTCCTGGCCAGTTTGTTCATGTAAAAGTGTCAGATACATTCGAACCGTTGCTGCGTAGACCTATTAGTATCGCAAATGTAGATAAAGAAAAAAATGAGTTTACGATGATTTACCGTGCAGAGGGCCGCGGAACAAAATTCCTTGCAACAAACCGTGAAGGTCAAATCGTGGATGTATTAGGTCCTCTTGGAAATGGCTTCCCAGTTGAAGCAGCGGAACCTGGTCAAACTGCGCTTTTAGTCGGTGGAGGAATTGGTGTCCCGCCACTTCACGAATTATCTAAGCAACTAAATGCTCGCGGAGTGAAAACAATTCACGTTTTAGGGTTCCAATCTGAGGATGTGTGCTTTTATGAGGAGCAATTTAAAGCTCTTGGCGACACGTATTATGCAACTGTTGATGGCACGAAAGGAACGAAGGGCTTTGTCACAACTGTATTTGATGAGGTGAAACCTGAGTTTGATGTATTTTATTCGTGTGGTCCATTACCGATGCTAAGAGCATTGGAAGGTTATTACCCGGACAAAGAGGGCTATTTATCATTTGAAGAACGTATGGGTTGCGGTATCGGGGCGTGCTTTGCCTGTGTATGTGATACAACGGAAAACTATGTAAAAGATTATGTGAAAGTGTGCTCAGACGGACCAGTATTCCCGAAAGGAGTTGTGGCATTATGAGTCGATTAAATTTACAACTTCCAGGATTAGAACTAAAAAATCCAATTATGCCTGCTTCAGGTTGCTTCGGCTTTGGTCGCGAATATGCAAAACTTTATGATCTTTCACTTCTTGGTGCAATTATGATTAAAGCAACAACTGTAGAAACACGTAAAGGAAATCCAACGCCACGTGTAGCAGAAACCTCTGCGGGGATGTTAAATGCGATTGGGCTGCAAAACCCGGGTATCGACAAGGTAATGGGAGAAGAACTTAAGTTTTTAGAAAACTATAATGTTCCAATCATTGCAAATGTAGCGGGTACTGAAGTTGCAGACTATGTAGAAGTCGCAGAACGTATTTCGAAAGCATCCAATGTAAAAGCGTTGGAATTAAACATATCATGTCCGAATGTTAAATGTGGGGGTATTCAGTTCGGAACAGATCCTAGTACTGCGCAACAATTAACTGCTGCTGTTAAGGCGGTTTCGAGTGTGCCGGTTTATGTAAAATTATCGCCAAATGTAACGAATATTGTCGAAATCGCAAAAGCTGTTGAGGCAGGTGGGGCGGATGGCATTACAATGATTAATACACTAGTTGGTATGCGTTTAGATGAGCGAACAGGTAAACCAGTTATTGCAAATGGAACAGGTGGATTATCCGGTCCGGCAATTAAACCAGTTGCTATTCGTATGGTATATGATGTTTATAAAGCGGTAAATATTCCGATTATCGGTATGGGTGGCATAACATGTGCGCAAGATGTCATTGATTTTATGTCGGCAGGTGCATCAGCCGTTGCAGTTGGTACTGCAAACTTTGTCGATCATTTCGTATGTCCTACGATTATTGAAGAATTACCAGGCTTGCTAGATGTATTGCAGGTTGAACATATATCAGAAATTATCGGAAGGAGCCACCGTTAATATGAACACAAAACCTATTATTGCATTGGATTTTCCGAGTGAAAAGGATGTAATGGGCTTTTTAGCGCAGTTTGAAGAAAAGCTTTTCGTTAAGATTGGAATGGAGCTTTATATGCAGGAAGGTCCCCGTATCGTTCATCAAGTAAAAAGTGATGGGCATGATATCTTTTTGGATTTAAAGCTTCACGACATACCTAATACTGTCAAATCGGCTATGAAGGGCTTAGCACGTCTTGGTGTGGACTTGGTGAATGTTCATGCTGCAGGCGGGTGTGCAATGATGGAAGGTGCTTTGGAAGGTTTAGAAGCGGGAACAGTAGCAGGAGGAAAACGCGCTGCACTCATTGCAGTGACCCAACTAACATCAACGACAGAACTGCAAATGCAAAATGAACAAAAAATCGGTTTATCGCTTCAAGAGTCGGTTTTACATTATGCTCAGTTATCGAAACAAGCTGGCCTTAACGGAGTAGTATGCTCAGTTCATGAAGCACACGCAATCCGTGAAGCTTGCGGCGAAGACTTTTTACGGGTGACCCCAGGTATTCGTATGCTTGGCGGCGAAGCGCATGATCAAAAACGAATTGCTACACCAGATGGAGCAAAAAAAGACGGCTCATCGCTTATCGTAGTTGGCCGTGCAATAACAGGTGCAGACAATCCTGTTATTGCCTATAAAAAAGTTTGTGAACTATGGGAGGAAAAATAATATGTCATTACAAAACGAAATCGCACACGCAATGTTAAAGGTAGGAGCAGTTGAACTGAATCCGACAGATTTATTTACATGGGCTTCCGGTATTAAATCACCCATATATTGTGATACACGTTTAACAATTTCCGATCCAACTATTCGTAAACAAATTGCAAATGGCCTAGCAACGCTAATTAAAGAAAATTTTGCAGACTGTGATGTTGTAGCAGGTACAGCAACAGCAGGTATTCCACATGCTGCATGGGTTTCAGATATCTTAGAATTGCCGATGGTTTACGTACGTTCAAAGGCAAAGGAACATGGCCGTGGAAAACAAATTGAAGGGAAATATGCTAAAGGTCAAAAGGTTGTTGTAGTAGAGGATATCGTTTCGACGGGTGGCTCATCAATTACCGCGGTAGAGGCGTTAAGAGCGGCAGGCTGTGAAGTTTTAGGTGTTGTTTGTGTATATACATATAATTTACCGAAAGCTGAGCAGGCATTTGAAGCGGCAAATGTAAAATATACTTCTTTAACTAATTTTGACTTTTTAGTGGATGCGGCTAAAGAATCAGGAAATATTCAAGAAACAGAGATTCCATTCTTGAAAAATTGGCATAAAGACTTAAAAGACGGAAAATTAAAATAAAAAAATATTATAAAATTTCAAAAACGTGTGAAAGTAAAAAAAAATTACTTTACACGTTTTTATTATAGTTATATAATCCAGTTATGAAAATTTTCAGTTTTTTTAAAAGTGAAGTTTAATAGATAGTTGTCATATTAAACTTTTTTGATTGATTTGTTCTGTTTGTTTTATGTAAAAAAGATATAAATATAGTCATAAACGCAATTTATTATAAAAAATTAATGGAAAATTTTAATTTTAAAGAATAGTTTGCTATTGATAAATTTTAAATGTTAAATTAGAATAGTTAGAAAGTTTAATAATTAACATAAAATTTTATGTCTTAACAAATTTGACAAAAAACCAACAAATTATTAACACTTAAAGAAATCTGATTATTTTAAAAGTTTTAATTCTTTCAACAGGGGTATATTACACGTTTGGGAAAATTTAAAGCTGGATCAACAATCAGGAAATTGGACTAAGTGCGCGGATGAAAAATTGTTCAAAAGTATTGTACGAACTACTGACATCCAGGAAAAATGTACTGCGGTTCTCAAGTGAAGATGCAATTACGCTAGAGCGTACTTGATTATAGGATGAGCTTAGCTGAGTTGAAAGAATGTTTATGTAGAAAGGAGCGATTATTTAATGTCTACTAATACGAACGAATTATTAGAAATCCGAAATTTACGTACGAGTTTCCGTATTAAAGATACATACTACCCAGCTGTAGACAATGTTTCATTAACGCTTCGTAAAAATGAGATTTTAGCAATTGTAGGAGAATCAGGTTGTGGGAAGAGTACATTAGCAACTTCAATCGTTGGATTACATAATTCAAATAATACAAAAGTTGAAGGTGAAATTCTTTATAACAATCAAAATCTAGTAAATTTAACGGATAACCAATTTAACAAACTGCGAGGTAACGATATTGGATTTATATTCCAAGATCCACTATCGGCATTGAATCCGTTAATGCGTATTGGAGATCAGATTGAGGAAGGTTTAGTTTATCATACTAAATTAAACAAACAGGAACGTGAAAGCCGCGTATTGGAATTATTGGATCAAGTGGGGATTCCAAACGTTCAGCGTGTTGCTAAACAATTTCCTCACCAATTATCGGGTGGTATGCGTCAACGTGTAATGATCGCGATCGCATTATCAGGAAAGCCGGCAATTATAATTGCTGACGAACCGACAACAGCACTGGATGTAACAATTCAAGCTCAAATATTGGACTTGTTAAAATCGCTTCAAGATGAAATTCAATCAGGCATTATTCTAATTACACATGACTTGGGTGTTGTTGCTGAAGTGGCAGATCGTGTAGCAGTAATGTATGCAGGTGAAGTTATTGAAGAAGCACCGGTTATAGAGTTATTTAGAAATCCAAAGCACCCTTATACAAGATCATTACTGAAATCAATTCCTCAAACGAATAGTGAGAGTGAACAATTGGAAGTAATACAAGGGATGGTACCTTCTCTTATGAAGCTGCCGCGTAAAGGCTGTCGTTTCTCATCACGTATCCCGTGGATTCCGCAATCAGCACACGAAGAAAACCCAGAGCTTCATGAAGTTGCTCCAGGCCATCTTGTTCGCTGTACTTGCTGGAAGGAATTCCATTTTGAGGATGAGGAAGGGAGCGTAAATCAATGAGTTTTATGCAAGTAGAAGATTTAAAAGTTCACTATCCTATCCGAGGTGGATTTTTTAACACAGTAGTTGACCATGTTTATGCAGTAGATGGTGTAACAATGGAATTTGAACGTGGAAAAACTTACGGTCTTGTAGGAGAATCTGGGTCAGGGAAGTCAACGACTGGTAAAGCAATAATTGGGTTGGAGAAAATTACATCAGGACGCATTATTTATGAAGGTGAAGATGTAACAAATGCGCGTCGTAAACGTGATTCAGCATATAACCGGGATATTCAAATGATTTTCCAGGATTCACACTCCAGTATGAATCCAAGAAAGCGTGTTTTGGATATTTTAGCAGAACCAATTCGCAACTTCTTGAAATTGTCACCGCAAGAAGAACGTAAACGTATTAATGAGCTTCTTGCAATCGTAGGGATGTCAGAAGATGTTCTACTAAAATATCCGCATGAATTCTCAGGCGGTCAAAAGCAGCGATTAGGGATTGCCCGAGCAGTAGCATGTAACCCTAAAATGATTATTGCGGATGAGCCAGTATCAGCACTTGATTTATCTGTTCAAGCACAAGTTTTAAACTTTATGAAGGACATTCAAGAGCAATATGGAATAAGTTATTTATTCATCTCGCATGATTTAGGGGTAGTTCGTCATATGTGTGATAACATCTCAATTATGTATAAAGGTAGATTTGTAGAGACAGGAAAGCGTGAAGATATATATACAAATCCAAAGCATATCTATACGAACCGACTACTTTCTGCTATTCCTGATATAGAGCCGGAAACGAGAATTGAGCGAAAGCTTGAACGTCAAAAAGTTGAAGCAGCATACCGTGAAGAACAGCATAAATATTATGATGAGGATGGAAAAGTATATCCTTTAAAATCGATTTCAGACACACATAAAGTGGCCATGTCTGCAGATGAAAAGGAGAGTGTATAGTATGTGGAAAACGATAGTTCGCCGTGTATTAATAATGATTCCGCAGCTATTTGTTTTAAGTCTCCTAATTTTTATATTAGCGAAACAAATGCCGGGAGATCCTTTTACAGGCTTAATTACACCGGAAACTGATCCAAACGTAATTGAGGAATTACGAATTAAAGCCGGATTCTATGACCCGTGGTATGTTCAGTACTATAACTGGATTGCCAATGCCGCACAAGGTGACTTTGGACAAAGTTATACGTATAAAAAACCGGTTGCCGATATTATCGGAGCTCGTGGAATGAATACTTTATTACTTTCATTATTAAGTGTGATTTTAGTATATTTAATTGCCATTCCACTAGGGGTGCTTGCAGGTCGTTATCAAGAGTCATTTTTGGATAAATCTATCGTCCTATATAGCTTTATCTCTTATGCTATCCCGACGTTTGTATTATCGCTGATTTTCGTATACGTATTTGGGTACAGGCTCATGTGGTTTCCAACAAGTGGTACGGTAGATATATCTCTCGATGCAGGGACATGGGAGTATTATTGGAGCCGTTTCTACCACCTGCTGTTACCAGCTATAACATATGCGCTGTTAGGGACAACAGGGATAATTCAATATTTACGTACAGAGATTATTGATGCAAAGACGATGGATTATGTGAAAACAGCGCGCAGTAAAGGAATTCCGATGAAGAAAGTATATTCTCGACATATCTTCCGGAACTCACTATTACCAATCGCAGCATTTTTAGGATTCACAATTACCGGATTACTTAGCGGATCAATTTTTATTGAAACGGTATTCGGATATCAAGGTATGGGTAAATTATTTATCGATTCAATTTTAAGTCGTGACTACAGTGTTATTACAGCACTAGTTATGTTATTTGGCTTCTTAGCATTATTAGGTAGTCTATTGTCCGACATTATTTTAAGTATTGTTGACCCGCGCATTCGCATAGACTAATCAAATTAATAATGACTAAGGAGAGGTGATTTTAATCATGGAAAATAATGATGCACAGACTGTAGATAAGTTAGAATCTCAAAGCTCTCCGCCAACTGGTATTCAAGTTATTTTGCGGGAGTTTAAAAAAGATAAATTAGCAATGTTCTCTTTAATAGGGGTTATTTTATTAATGGTTACAGTTATGGTATTAGCAATTGTAATCGACCAAGCTAAAATCATGAATATTCAATTATTGGAGCGCTTTACTGAACCGGGGGTAAGAGGTTATATTCTTGGTGCCGATGAAGCTGGTCGAGATATGTTCGGTCAGCTGATCATAGGTGCAAAAAACTCGATTTTAATTGCAATCGCTATTACGGTTCTAGCCAATGTTGTAGGTATTGCTTTAGGGATTATCATGGGGTACTACGGTGGATTTATCGATAACTTCTTCATGCGTATTATCGACTTTTTCATCACTCTACCAACTCTTATGATTGTCATTGTAGTTATAACAATCATTCCATCATACGGAATAATGGATTTAATTTTAATTCTTGCAGCATTTCAATGGATGTCGACGGCCAGACTTGTGCGCTCAAAAGCACTATCTGAAGCACGTCGCGATTACATTAGTGCCTCTAAAACAATGGGTACTAGCGATTTCGCGATTATGTTTAAAGGTTTACTACCAAACTTAAGTTCGCTGTTAATTGTTGAAGTGACATTAAGCTTTGCAGGCAACGTAGGGATCGAAACAGGTCTTTCGTTCTTAGGTTTCGGTTTACCACCGTCAACACCAAGTCTAGGTACTTTAGTAAGTTATGCTATGAACCCGATAATCTTATCGAGTAAATGGTGGATATGGTTACCCGCGTCATTATTAATTTTAATTTTGATGCTTGGTATAAATTACGTTGGCCAAGCGCTACGTCGTGCAGCTGACGCAAAACAACGTTTAGGATAAAAAAAAGGGAGGAAAAACAAATGATGAAAAAGAAAGGTCTTATGCTTTCTTCTGTATTTGCTACTGCTTTAGTATTAGCTGCTTGTGGAGGAGACGATACAGAAACAGCAACTGAAAAACCAGTTGACAAGAAGGAAGATACAACAACAGAGGAAAATAAAAATGACGGTGCTACTACTGCTGAATCACCTACATTACCAGAAGAAGTAACAAACGATGGTGAAGCGATTCAAGGTGGTACTTTAAAGTTCGCTTTAGTTACAGACTCTCCATTCTCAGGGGTTTTATTAGCTGAATTATATGAAAATGGTTATGACGCTGACATTATGGACTTTATGACAAACTCAATTTTTGCTACAGATGGTGACTTCTTAATTACTGACGAAGGTATCGCAAAATTAGACGTTGATGCTGATAACAATAAAGTTACAATTACAATTCAACATGATGTTAAGTGGTCTGATGGTACACCATTAACTGCTGATGACATTATTTATTCATATGAAATTATTGGTCACCCAGATTATACAGGAATTCGTTATGATGCGGACTTCCAAAACATTATCGGGGCTGCGGAATATAAATCTGGTAAAGCTGATACAATTTCAGGGATTAAAAAGATTGATGACAAAACTGTAGAGATTTCGATGACAAAAGTTTCACCAGCGATCTACTCTGGTGGTGACGGTTTATGGAGTACTGCAGCGCCTAAACATTACTTAGAAACAACACCAATCAAAGATTTAATTTCTTCACCACAAGTTCGTAAAGCTCCAGTAACTTTAGGTGCTTTCAAATTAGACAAATTAATCGACGGTGAATCTGTTCAATTCGTAGCCAACGAGCACTACTGGAAAGGTAAACCGAAATTAGATAAAGTTGTATTACAAGTAGTACCTTCAGCTTCTATCGGTGAAGCATTACGTACTGGTCAATATGATATGGCATCATCTTATCCGACTAACCAGTACGACGGTGTAAAAGATTTAGAAAACTTAACAGTATTAGCTCGCCCAGAGTTAGCATACTCTTATATTGGTTTCAAACTTGGTAAATGGGATGCGGCTGCAGGTGATGCAGGCTTAAACATTATGGATGAAAATGCGAAAATGAACGACGCTAAATTACGTCAAGCTGTTGCTTATGCAATGGATATTGAGCAAGTTGGAGAGCGCTTCTACCAAGGCTTACGTTCTCGTGCAACATCATTAATTCCACCAGCATTCGCATCATTCCATGATAACAGCTTAGAAGGATACAATTATGATCCAGAAAAAGCAAAAGCATTATTGGACGAAGCAGGTTATAAAGATGTTGATGGCGATGGTATCCGTGAAGATAAAAACGGTGAGAAATTTGCAATCCGTTTAGCGGGTATGTCAGGTTCAGATACTGACGAAGCAATCGTAGAGTACTACCGTCAAAACTGGAAAGATGTAGGTTTAGATGTACAGTTAACTACTGGCCGCCTAATCGAGTTCAACAGCTTCTATGATAAAGTAAAAGCGGATGATCCGGAAATTGATATGTTCATGGCAGCTTGGGGTACAGGTACAAACCCATCACCACTTGGTTTATACGGTGAAGGTTCGGCATTCAACTACAGCCGTTTCGTAACTCCTGAATTACAAACATTATTAGCTGATATCGACTCTAAAGAGGCGATTGATTCAGGTTACCGTGCTGATGCATTCCGTAAATGGGAAGAGTACATGTTCGAGCAAGCATCAACAGTTCCAATGTACTTCCGTACAGAAATTATCCCAGTTAACAAACGTGTAAAACACTATAATGTTAACTATGCAAATGATTCAATGGATAATTTACATTTACTTGAAGTAACAGCTGAAGACCCAATTAAATAAGCTTTAGCATAAAAGAACCGCTTAGAGAATTTTCTAAGCGGTTTTTTGTATTTCAGAAGGATTCCTATAATTTCATAAAAAATAGACGGAGTAATTCCGTCTATTTAAAAAGGAATCTAAAAATGAGTTAAAATAAACGGAGAAATTCCGTTTATCTATTTAAAAAATATGAAAATAGGCCAATTTTCAACGAATAAACGGAAAAATTCCCTTTATTTATCCCTAAAACTAGAGTGTTTCGTAAATCGCGGTAAAACGTCCGCTTATTTTTCAAATCGAGCCAGAGTTTCACCAGTTATAGCTATTTTTTCAACTGCATAACGATTGCTTCATCAGGAGTCACATAAATTGTTTTTTGTTCAAAGTAAATGACAAATCCAGGTTTAGCTCCATTCGGTTTTTTTACATGGCGGATTTCCGTATAATCGACAGGAACCGAAGAAGAATCACGTGCTTTTGAAAAATATGCACATAACATTGCGGCTTCCTTCAGTGTCGTTTCATCCGGATTTTCAGAATGAATGACAACGTGTGAGCCTGGAATATCTTTCGTGTGCAACCAAATTTCATTGCGCTTTCCAATTTTGAATGTTAAATAATCGTTTTGCTTATTATTTTTACCGACAGAAATCGGAACCCCTGTTGAAGAAGTAAACTTTTCAGGATCGGGTTTTGTCGGTTTCTTTTTGCGTTTCGCTTGTCGAATACGAAGTAAACCTTGTTCAGCAAGTTCTTCACGAATTTCCTCTATATCAGCAGGTGACGCCTGTTGCACTTGTTGAGTAAGCATTTCTAAATAATCAATATCATCTGCAGCTTTCTTCTTCTGTTCTTCAATCATGATTAAAGCTGTTTTAGCCTTATTGTATTTCGTATAGTAACTTTGCGCATTTTCAATCGGTGATTTCCTTGGGCTGACTGGAATTCTTACCTTTTCTGCCTGTTCACTATAGTAGTTCTCTACATCTACAAACTCGGCACCTTTTGAAAAATTATAAAGGTTTGCCATTAATAATTCTCCGTATAGTTGGAACTGCTCCAAATTTTGTGCGCGTTCATAATCTTTTTGAAGCTTTTTCTGTTTGAGCTTTAATTTGTTTAATTCATTTTGCAACCAGCGTTCCAAATCACCGGCTTGCTGCTTCACGCGGTCTCGTTTAGCGCGAGCAAAGAATACTCGGTCCAATAATTCACCAAGCGTTTCATAAGTTGTTGAAACGCCTGATAAATGTGTCAAGCTTGTAGGAGAAAAATAAATTTTACCGTCTTGCTCTACATAAGTTGGCTGTGCGCTCGTTGCAATTTCATTCATTAGCTGTCGGCATGCCGTAACAGCATCAGTTGTGGATAAACGATGTAATAATTCGGTAGCATGGAGAGGAGAAAAGCCTGCAAAATGCTCAATTATTTCCTTCGTCGTTACTTCTTTAGAAAAGAATTGCTTAATTTCCTCATCTGATAAACTAGTAAGCGCAACCTTTTGCTGTTTTGGTGGCGCAATATACTGCTGACCAGGCAAAACAGTTCGGAAGCTGTTCATCGATGGAGGTAAATGCTTTAAACTATCTATAATTGTATCTTTTTTTGAATCGATTAATAATAAGTTACTGTGGCGTCCCATAATTTCGATAATGAGTTTTCGCTTTACAGCATCGCCTATTTCATTTTTACTATCAATTTCCAATGTAATTACTCGTTCAAAACCATCTTGAACAACAGACTGAATAAATCCTCCTTCTAGATGTTTCCTTAAAAGCATGCAAAACATAGGAGGGTCTGCTGGATTTTCAATAGATTGATTTGTTAAGTGAATACGTGAGTATGAAGGATGGATAGAAAATAATAACTTCACGTTTTGACCGGCTGCACGGATTTGTAATACGACTTCAAGTGCATTCGGCTGATAAATTTTTGTAATTCGTCCAGATGTTAAGTTTTGTAATTCCTTACTCATCGAACGAGTAAATAGTCCGTCAAATGCCATCTTTATGCCTCTTTCATTAAATAAGTCTACTTGATTGTTTTATCATACCATTATTTAGCTCAATTCTGTAGTTGATCAGATCTACCATAATGATAATTAAACATTTATTAAAAAGATAAAAACTATTTTATTACAACTTAACTATGATAAAATATGTTTCTATACAATAAACGTTAAAGCAATATATGTAGAACATATGCTATAATTGAAACAATATGTAAAGAAGGATGTGACGAACCTTGGTACGCAGTATGACCGGATTCGGCAGGGGGGTCACAACAACGAAAAACTTTCAACTAACTGTTGAGATTCGTGCTGTGAATCATCGTTTTTTAGAAATTAATACGAAGTTTCCGAAAGAATGGATGGAATCCGAAGTTATAGCAAAAAAAATGTTGTCGGATTCTATTTCCCGTGGGAAAATAGATGTTATCATTTTTTTGAAAGAGCTTAATGATACACAACAAACAATCCAAATTAATTGGTCGTTGCTTAATTCTTTTCTTCAAGCTAAAGAAGAATTGTCTCAGACGGTTCCGATGCAGGAGAAATGGACAATGCAGGAAATTGTAAGTCTTGAACAAGTGCTTCTTGTGGAAAAGGTAGAGCTCCAGCAGGAGGAAATCGTTGAAGCTGTAAAAAGTGCTTTGTCAGAAGCTATTTCAAACTTGATTGCCATGCGAGAACGTGAAGGACAAGGATTAGAGGGCGTAATGTTACAGTATAAGGCAGACCTTGAAGCGCAAATTGCTCATATAAGACAAACTGCGCCTAGTGCTGTTGAAAAGTATCGTAATCGTTTAATGACTCGATTGGAAGAAGTGGCGAATGGGCAAACATTAGATGATCGCCTGCTTACAGAAGTAGCGATTTTTGCAGAGAGAATTGATATTTCAGAAGAGCTGGATCGTCTGGATAGTCATTTTAATCAGTTAACAGAAACGCTAAACGAACGAGTAGCAATTGGTCGAAAGCTTGACTTCATCATGCAGGAAATGAACCGTGAAATTAATACTATTGGTTCAAAAAATCAATCAACTGATTGTTCAGCGGCAGTTGTGCAAGCAAAAACCATATTAGAAAAAATGCGGGAACAAGTTCAAAATATTGAATGAAATAAAGGAGTTATTTATGAAGAAACAACGTGGATTATTAATTGTTTTATCTGGTCCATCGGGTGTTGGAAAAGGTACGGTTCGTAAAGAGCTTTTTTCGCAGCCTGATACAAATTACGAATATTCGATTTCGATGACAACACGTAATCCTCGCGAAGGCGAAGTAGATGGTGTAGACTATTTCTTTAGAACACGTGAGGAATTTGAAGCATTAATCGAACAAGGCGGATTACTTGAACATGCAGAGTTTGTTGGTAATTATTACGGTACACCGCTTGCATACGTACAAGAAACACTTGAAGCTGGGCGTGATGTCTTTTTGGAAATTGAAGTTCAGGGAGCAGCCCAAATTCGTGAAAAAGCACCAGATGCGTTGTTTATCTTTTTAGCACCACCAAGCATAACAGAACTTGAGCAACGTTTAGTTGGACGTGGTACGGAAACAGAAGATGTCATCGCCCGTCGTATCGCAACCGCTCGTGAAGAAGTCGAAATGATGAGTTTATACGATTATGTTGTAGAAAACGACCAAGTTTATAATGCATGTGATAAAATTAATGCAATCATTGTAGCGGAACACTGTCGTCGTGAACGTGTGGAAAAACGCTATTTGTCAATGTTGAGAGGAGAATGAAACCATGTTATACCCATCAGTGGATAAGTTAAAAAAACAAATCGATTCAAAGTATTCTTTAGTGAGCTTAGCATCAAAACGCGCACGCCAAATGCAAGAAGAGGGCGGCGAGCATTTAAGCTCATACGTTTCTTATAAACCAGTAGGAAAAGCATTAGAAGAGGTAGCTGCTGGTAAGCTACGTAAAGTTCAGCAAGATGCTTCTACTGTTTATGAAGACGAAATTTAGTTTTTGCGCATAATCGAATAATCTTTGAGTAGAAGCTCCCTAAGAATCTTTCTTTGGGAGCTTATCCTTTGAAAGGACGGTTAAAGTGATGAAGAAAAACAATGTATTATTGTGTGTTTCCGGTGGAATAGCCGTTTATAAAGCTGTGGCGTTAGTAAGTAAGCTGTCACAGGCAGGGTTTAATGTAAAAGTATTGATGACAGCATCAGCACAAAAGTTTGTGACACCTTTAAGTTTTCAAGTGATGTCAAAAAATGATGTGTTTTACGATACTTTTGATGAAAAAGATTCAAATGTCATTGCCCATATCGATTTAGCTGATTGGGCAGATTTAATCATCGTGGCACCAGCAACTGCAAATGTTATTGCGAAAATGGCGCACGGAATGGCTGATGATATGCTGACGACAACACTTTTGGCGGCTACTGCTCCGGTTTGGGTAGCACCGGCGATGAATGTGCATATGTACGAGCATCCGGCAGTTCTACGCAATATCAACCAGCTACATGAAGATGGTATTCGTTTTATCGAACCGTCTGAAGGGTTTTTAGCATGTGGGTATGTTGGAAAAGGCCGATTAGAAGAGCCGGAGAAAATTACTGAACTTGTAGTGAATTATTTCCATCATCAATTAGGAAGCGATGGACAATGAGATTTGCACAAGTAATCGTAGATGTTTCAGCTTATCCGGTGGACCGTCCGTTTGATTATTTAATACCGGAAGATTGGGAAGAATTAATCGATTTAGGTTGTCGAGTGAAAGTACCATTTGGCCCACGGAATGTACTCGGTTTTGTCGTAGGTATTACGTCCGGGTCTGAAGTACCAGTAGAAAAAGTGAAGCCGATTACCGAAATACTTGATATCGAGTCGATTTTAACAGAGGAAATGCTTAGTTTGGCAAAATGGCTAAAGCGCCAAACAATTTGCTATGAAATTGATGCATTGCAAGTAATGCTGCCAGGTGCTTTGCGGGCAAAGTATGAAAAGTATGCGGTTTTAAATGGGGAAGTTTCACATTTACCTACAACACTTCAGCCATACTATGAGAAAACAGTGAAAGTGAATTTGTCTCAGTTTGAAAAAGCGAACTTATTAAAACCGATAAAGCGTGCAGTAAAAGATGGTCTTATAATTATCGACAATGAAGTGAAACAAAAAGGGCAGGTTAAGCAAGTACGGAAAGTCCAAATACATTCTCAGGAGCAATTAGAAAATGTATTGCAGCAAATGGGTAAACGTGCACCGAAGCAAGTAGCGTTAGTCGAATGGATGATGCAGCATGCGGGAGAAATCTTATTGCCTGATGATATTTGCGAAGCTGTGCATATTACAAATAGTGTATTGAATAGTGTCATTGATAAAGGTGCTGCAGCGTATATTCAAGAGGAAGTATACCGTGATCCTTTCACAAAAAATGTTGAGAAAACAGAATTTCTACAGCTAACAGATGAACAGGATCATGCATTGACAAAAATTATTGCTGCAATAGATGATCAGCGTCAGGAAACGTTTCTACTGCACGGTATTACAGGGAGTGGTAAAACAGAAGTTTACTTGCAGGCGATTCAACGTACTATTGCGGACGGAAAAGAATCCATCGTATTAGTACCTGAGATTTCATTGACACCTCAAATGACAGAGCGTTTCAAGTCACGTTTCGGCGATGAAGTTGCTGTAATGCATAGTGGATTATCTGTTGGTGAAAAATATGATGAATGGCGAAAAGTACAACAAGGGAAAGTGAAAGTTGTCGTTGGAGCTCGTTCAGCTATTTTCGCCCCTTTTAAAAATTTAGGGTTAATTATTTTGGATGAAGAGCATGAGTCCACATATAAGCAGGAAGATTCACCACGTTATCATGCCAGAGATGTAGCAATTTGGCGCGGGAAATATTATAACTGCCCGGTAATTTTAGGTAGTGCGACGCCTGCTTTGGAATCTTTCGCGCGGGCGAAAAAAGGTGTTTATACATTGCTTACATTGGCCCATCGTGCGAAAAACCAAGCATTGCCTACAGTTCATATTGTAGACATGCGTGAACAACTCCAGGCGGGAAATCGTTCAATGTTTTCTGAGCCATTAATGGAGGCATTGCAGGATCGACTGAATAAAAAAGAGCAAACCGTGCTTTTTTTAAATCGCAGAGGATACTCTTCCTTTGTTTTATGTCGTGATTGCGGAACGACGGTACAATGCCCAAACTGTGATATTTCGTTAACGTATCATCGTTATCAGGAAAAGCTGAAATGCCATTATTGCGGTCATGATGAATACATTCCGGAAACTTGTCCTGAATGCCAAAGTGAAAACATTCGTTATTTTGGAACAGGTACACAGAAGGTAGAAGAGGAAATTTATAAATTATTTCCCGAAGCGCGTGTACTTCGAATGGACGTAGACACGACAAAGCAAAAAGGGGCACATGAAAAAATGCTCGATGCTTTTGGACGTGGTGAAGCAGACATTCTGCTCGGTACACAAATGATTGCGAAAGGTCTTGATTTCCCGAATATTACGTTAGTCGGGGTTTTAAGTGCCGATACTTCGCTCCATTTACCGGATTACCGAGCGGCAGAAAAGACGTTCCAGCTGATGACCCAAGTAAGTGGACGAGCAGGGCGCCATGAAAAATTAGGTGAAGTATTTGTACAGACGTATACGCCCGAGCATTATGCGATCCAGTTATCGAAAGATCAGGATTATCCACCGTTTTACGAACGGGAAATGCATGCTAGACATATAGCGGGATATCCACCGTATTATTATATTGCGCTTGTTCAAGTTTCTCATGAAGATGTGATGCTTGCGGCAGAATATGCAGGACGTGTAGCGGAATATTTGCGAGAGAATTTATCATTTAATGTTTCGGTGATTGGGCCAACGACTGCCAGTATTGCCCGGCTCCAAAATAGATATCGCTATCAATGTTTGATAAAATATAAAGTAGAGCCTCAATTAATACCAGTCCTTTTACAGCTTATTAAGCTGTATCGTTCGGAATGGATAAAAAAAGGCATTGTGTTGACAGTTGATTTAGATCCAACAATGATCTAATGCATATAGAAAGAGGTAGTAGAAATGGCTATTAAAGAAGTAGTAAAAAACCCGGCAAATGTATTATCGCAAGTAACAAAAGAAGTAGAAGTGATTGATGAAAGTACGATTCAGCTTCTGGATGATTTATATGACACAATGGTCGAAAATGATGGTGTAGGTATTGCGGCACCTCAAATTAACGTTAGCCTGCGTGTAGCGATTGTAGAATTAGGTGAAGATATTCTTGAAATGATTAATCCGATTGTACTTGAAACGCGCGGCGAAGCGGAAGATGTGGAAGGCTGCTTAAGCTTCCCAGACCTTTTTGGTATGGTAAAGCGACCTACTTACGTAAAAATTGAAGCATCTGATCGTGAAGGCCGTGTATATGAGCTTGAAGCGGAAGATTTTGAAGCACGCTGTATATTGCATGAAATTGATCATTTAGATGGTGTATTATTTGATTCCAAAATGACGCGGGTATTGACAGAGGAAGAAATAGAAGAGCTGTACGCGGATGTTGAGGAGGAATAATCGATGACAAAAATCGTATTTATGGGAACGCCTGCCTTTTCAGCGCCAATTTTGCGTATGCTTCATGAAGAAGGCTATGAGGTTCTAGCTGTTGTTACTCAACCGGACAGACCTGTAGGACGTAAAAAAGTATTGACGCCACCACCTGTAAAAGAAGAAGCACTCGCATTAGGCTTACCAATAATTCAACCTGAAAAGTTGCGCGGTTCGAAGGAGCTTGAAGAAATTTTAGCATTAAACCCGGATTTAGTCGTAACAGCTGCATTCGGTCAAATTTTACCGAAAGAACTTCTTGAAGCTCCACGACTAGGCTGCATTAATGTACATGCCTCTCTTTTACCTTTATATCGAGGTGGGGCACCAATTCACCAATCGATTATCGATGGTCAGTCAAAAACAGGTGTAACAATTATGTATATGGCGGAAAAGCTTGATGCAGGGGATATCATTTCCCAAAGCGAAATCACAATTGAAGATACGGATCATACAGGTAGCATGTTTGAAAAGCTAAGTATGGTCGGCCGTCAATTATTAAAAGAAACAATGCCTTCGATTATAAATGGTACGAATGCACGCATCGTACAGGATGAAACGCTTGTGACATATGCACGCAATATTAGCCGTGAGCAGGAGTTGATTGATTGGAATAATGATGCACGTGCATTGTATAATCAAGTGCGCGGACTACATCCATGGCCAGTAGCATATACAACTTTTGAAGGTGCTAATTTTAAAGTTTGGTGGGCAAAAGTTGGGGATACTACAACGAATGCGACACCGGGAGAAGTAGTGAAAATAGCAAAAGATCACTTTGAAGTTGCGACAGGTGATGGAAATACATTGGCGCTTTATGATGTCCAGCCAGCCGGGAAAAAACGTATGACCGCAGAAGAATTTCTACGTGGAACGGGCTCGAAATTACAGATTGGGGACCGTTTTGAATGAGTAAAAATAATAAAAAGCAAGTAATTTGGGATGGCAATGTGCGGGATGCGGCGTTAACGATTTTATTAACGGTCGATAAAAGTCAGGCCTACAGTAATTTATTATTACACCAAACGATTGAAAAATATAAAATAGAAGCAAAAGATCGTGGCCTGTTGACAGAGCTGACATATGGAACTTTGCAGTATAAGCTGACACTTGATTATTATTTAGAACCTTTTATTCATGGCAAGGTTGATATTTGGGTTCGCTGGCTGCTCCGCATGTCGCTGTACCAAATGCATTATCTAACACGTATTCCGGCACATGCTGCAGTGAATGAAGCTGTGGAAATTGCAAAACGTCGTGGCCATAAAGGGATTGCCTCAATGGTAAATGGAATATTACGTTCCATTTTACGTGAAGGTGTTCGTTCAACTGATTTAATAAAGGATGCAAATGAACGTTTAGCCGTGGAAACGAGCCATCCGCAGTGGTTAGTTAATCGTTGGGTTGAAAGCTATGGCTATGAACAAACACGCGAAATGCTTCTTGAAAACAATATCGCACCGTTGCAAACCGTTCGTGTAAATACGACGAAAGCAACTGTTGAACAAGTTTTGACAACACTTGAGCGTGAAGGTGTAAAAGCGCGACGCAGTGAATTTATGCCTGAATGTATCCATCTGGAAAGCGGTCAGGCAGCACGAACAGGAGCCTTCCGAAATGGCCTCATTACGATTCAGGATGAAAGCTCAATGCTTCCGGCAAAAGTACTGAATCCACAGCCGGGTATGAAAGTGTTGGATATGTGTGCAGCACCTGGCGGAAAAACGACGCATTTAGCAGAAGTTATGAAAAATGAAGGTTCAATTTTAGCGACTGATCTTCATGTGAAGAAATTAGATTTAATCGATGAGAATGTTGCACGTTTAGGATTAAATATTATTGAAACGGCACCGCTTGATGGAAGAAAGGCAGCCAGCTTTTTAACAAAAGAAAGCTATGATGCAATACTTGTTGATGCCCCTTGCTCAGGACTTGGTGTAATGAGACGTAAGCCGGATATTAAATATACGAAGCGCGAAGAAGATTTGGAAAGTCTGCAGACAATCCAGCTTGCGATTTTAAATAATGCAGTACAGCTATTAAAGCAAAACGGGCGATTAGTATACTCAACGTGTACAGTTGACC
Source organism: Solibacillus sp. FSL W8-0372 (assembly GCF_037969735.1). NCBI lineage: Bacteria > Bacillati > Bacillota > Bacilli > Caryophanales > Caryophanaceae > Solibacillus > Solibacillus sp. FSL W8-0372. Next base: position 916,052 of record NZ_CP150204.1, read on the forward strand.
GCAGAGAAAATGAAGGTACGGTACAAGCCTTCCTAAATGAGCATCCTGAAATGAATTTGGAGCCAATAGAAAATTTGCCAGAACAACTAAAAGCGAAACAACAAAATGGGATGCTGCAAGTATTCCCTCAAGATATTGGTAGTGACGGATTTTTCGTTGCTGCATTCGTAAAAAAAGGAGCGTCCAATTAACTAATGGAGCAAGAACAATTAAAACAATTTGATGAACGAATTCAGGATTTAGTGGAAGAAACAGCAGATAAGCCAGTACGTCGTGTGAAAAAAGAAAAGCCTCAGTTAAAACCTTCAATCTACTCATTGCGTCTAGATGAAATGAAAGAATGGTTAACAACAAACGGGGAAAAAGCTTTCCGTGCAGGGCAAATTTATGAATGGCTATATGAAAAGCGTGTCCAAACATTTGAGGATATGTCAAACTTACCGAAAGCATTACGTGAAAAGCTAGAGGCGGAGTTTGCTTTAACGACGCTTTCAACAATTATTAAACAGGAATCAAAAGACGGTACAATTAAGTTTTTATTCCAATTGCAAGATGGTTATTCTATCGAAACAGTATTAATGCGTCATGATTACGGAAATTCAATCTGTGTTACGACTCAAGTAGGTTGCCGGATTGGCTGTACATTCTGTGCCTCAACTTTAGGCGGTTTAAAACGTCACTTAATGGCTGGTGAAATTGTTGAGCAAGTTGTAAAAGTGCAGCAACAATTAGATGAAACAAATGAACGTGTATCATCAATCGTAATTATGGGAATCGGTGAGCCATTTGATAACTATGATGCGATGATGAACTTCCTGAAAATCATGAATGATGACAAAGGTCTAAATATCGGTGCACGTCATATTACCGTTTCAACTTCTGGTATCGTACCGAAAATTTATGAATTTGCTGATGAAGGCATGCAAATTAACTTTGCTGTATCACTTCACGCACCAAATCAGGAAGCACGCCAAAAACTAATGCCGATTGCGAAAGCATATAAATTAGAAGAGCTGATGGAAGCGGTAAAATACTATACGAAGAAATCTGGACGCCGTGTCACGTTTGAATATGGTCTAATGTCCGGAGAAAATGACACAGAAGAAGTAGCGTTAGAGCTTGCTAAGCTTATTAAAAACATTAAATGCCATGTCAACTTAATCCCTATTAACTACGTGCCGGAGCGCGATTATATTCGTACGTCACGCAGTAAGATTTTTGCCTTTGAAAAAACGCTTAAAGAGCAAGGTATTAACGTAACGATCCGTCGTGAGCAAGGTGCGGATATTGCTGCTGCTTGTGGCCAGTTACGTGCACAGGAACGATCACACGAAACAAAGTAGGTGGACTATAGTGAACTTTACAGTGGAAAGTGATATTGGGTTAAAGCGAAAAATAAATGAAGATCGGGCCGCGTTTTTTGAGCGCCCCGATCATTTTAAGCTTGCAATTTTAGCAGATGGTATGGGTGGACATAATGCAGGTGATGTTGCAAGTGAAATGGCCATCACGGAAATGCACAGGCTTTTTAAACTGGTGGATGCTGAAGATTTTGCATCGAAACAATTAAAGTTGGATTGGTTACGCAATGCGGTTTCACATATTAATCAAAAAATTTATCAATATTCCTTAACACATGAAAATTGTAAAGGTATGGGAACGACGATGATTGCGGCGCTGCTTGATGAAAATGAGTGCCTTATTAGTCATGTAGGTGATAGTCGTGTTTACCATTTTGCAGACGAAGAAGTAAAGTTAGTAACAAGAGATCATTCTTACGTAAATATTTTATTGGAAAATGGAGAAATTAGTGAAGAAGAGGCACTAAATCATCCTCAGAAAAACTTCATTTTAAAAGCACTAGGTACAGAAATTTCAATTGAACCGGATTTTTATGAATTGACTTTATCGAATGAAGCCTACTTACTCATTTGTTCAGATGGTCTAAGCAATAAGCTGACGACAACAGAAATGGCAACAATTATTACGCCCCAAATCTCCATAGAGGAAAAGGGGAAAAAATTAGTGCAACTAGCAAATGACCGTGGTGGCGAAGATAATATTTCCCTTATTTTAATGACAACGGTGCAGGAGGTGTAGCAATGCTTGTAGGAAAACATATAAGTGGCCGTTATAAGATATTACAATTAATTGGCGGAGGCGGTATGTCAAATGTGTATTTAGCACATGACATTATTTTAGGTCGAGATGTCGCGATCAAAATTTTACGCTATGATTTAGCAAATGAAGAAGAATTGCACCGTCGTTTTCAGCGTGAGGCATTGTCCGCTACAAGTTTAACAAATCCAAATATCGTTAGCATTTATGATGTTGGCGAAGATGGGGATATGCACTATATTGTTATGGAATATATTAAAGGGAAAACATTGAAACAATACATACAGGAGTTTTCACCTTTATCGGCAGCGCGGAGTGTTCATATTATGAAACAGCTTACTTCTGCGATTGCACATGCACATGAGAATGGTATTATTCATCGGGATATTAAGCCGCAAAATATATTAATGGATGAAGAAGGCAATGTGAAAATTACCGATTTTGGGATTGCGACATCGCTTGGAGCTACAAGCTTTACTCAAACAAATTCGGTCATAGGAACAGTTCATTACTTATCGCCTGAGCAGGCGCGTGGCGGCATTGCAACGATGAAATCCGATATTTATGCACTCGGTATCGTGCTATATGAGTTGTTAACAGGGGAATTGCCATTTTCGGGTGAATCAGCTGTTTCAATTGCTTTAAAGCACTTACAGACAGAAACACCGTCTGTTCGGGAATTTGATGCGAGCATTCCGCAAAGTGTAGAGAATATCGTATTAAAAGCAACTTCAAAAGATGCGAACCACCGATACACGAGCGCAGAAGAAATGGAAGAAGATTTAGATACTTGTTTATCCATTCAACGAGTGAATGAGCCTAAATTTGTACCACCTGTAGATGACGGTGCAACAAAGCTGATTCCAATTATAAAAGACCCTAAACCTGCAGTAGCATCTGTTCAGCAACCATCCACAGGTTTGACGGAACAAACAGTACGCATGGAAACAGACCCGACAGTGCAACAGCAGGAGCAGAAGAAACAAAAAAAGAAAAAGTGGCCACTAATTGTCGGTATACTGGTTGCTTTAGCGATAATTTTTACTGTCATAGCATTTATGATGACACCGAATAAAGTTGTAATAGAAGATGTGACAAACGAAACATTAGAGGATGCCATCCGTATTTTACAGGAACAAGGCTTTGTTATTGGCGAACAAGAGGAACGTAATTCTGAAGAGATTGAAGCGGGAAGAGTTATTGAAACAGATCCAATTGCCGGCCGCGAAAGAGAAAAAGGTTCGGAAATAGATTTAATTGTCAGCATTGGAAAAGCACCTATAGCTATGACGAATTTTGTAGGGATTCAACGGGATCAAGCTATATCGCTCTTAGAGGAAGGCGGCTTTAAGGACTACAAATTTGAAGAGGTGTATTCTTCTGATCACGTACCAGGCGAAATTATTGAGCAAACACCAGAAGCGGGAGAAGAAGTGCTCTTCAATGAAACGGATGTTGTTTTGAAAGTTAGTAAAGGGAAAGAAGTAGTCGAAGTACGAAACTTACTAACTTTTAACGAAGCAAACCGTAAAGAATACGAACTTAGCTCAGGCTTTAAAGTGAATGTGACAGGTGAGGAATATTCGGATAAACCAGTCGGAGAAGTAATTAGCCAAACACCAAAGGCAGGCACTACGCTTGAAAAGGGCGGTACCATTAATGTAGTAGTATCTAAAGGTCCACAGGCAAAAAAAGAAAAGCCATATAGAAGTACAATTGAAATTCCGTACGAACCTGCTGAAGAAGGTATGGAACAGACAGTAACGATTTATATTCAGGATAAATCACGTTCGATGGTAGAGCCTGTAGAAACGTTTACGATTACCGAAGACACAATGTATCAAATTGAACTATTTATTGTCGAAGGTGATAAAGCGGCCTACCGAATTGATCGTGATAACAGTGTCATTGAAAATAAAACAATAACTTATGAAGAATTAATGGAATAGAGGAGGAATTGGATGGCGAAAGCCCAAATTCGAAAAGCATTAAGTGGCTATTATTATGTTGAAAAAGAAGGCAAATTAATACAATGCCGTGGACGTGGGATTTTCCGTAATCGCGGAGAATCTCCACTTGTCGGTGACTTTGTAGAATATTCGTATGATGGAGAATCGGACGGTTCTATTGATAAAATTTTGGAACGACAAAATGAATTGGTTCGACCACCGATTGCGAACGTTGATCAGGCATTACTTGTGTTTTCCGCAAAAGAGCCCGATTTTAATACGGTTCTGCTTGACCGATTTTTAGTCGTGCTAGAATCGTTCCAAGTACAACCGATTATTATTTTAACAAAAATGGATTTATTGAATGATGCGGAACGTTCGCATTTACAAACATATATCGATGACTATAAAGAAATCGGCTATGAAATTATTGAAACTTATATCGATGATCCAACATTACTGGAGAAAATCAAACCGTTTCTGCAAGATAAGACATCAGTGCTTGCCGGACAGTCAGGTGTTGGGAAGTCAACCTTATTAAATACATTACTTCCTGAATTGGATTTGAAGACAGGCATTATTTCAAAAAGCTTAGGGCGTGGGAAACATACAACACGCCATGTCGAGCTTATTGAAGTTTGTGGTGGATTGTTGGCGGATACACCGGGCTTTAGTTCATTTGATTTTGATATGATTGAAAAGGAAGAACTGACATCTTGTTTACCGGAATTCGAGCGAATCAGCGAGAATTGTAAGTTCCGTGGTTGCCTACATATAAAGGAACCGAAATGTGCGGTAAAACAAGCGGTAGAAGCTGGTGAAATTCGACCTTACCGTTATGAGCATTACGAACAAATTTTACAAGAAATTATCGATCGAAAGCCGAGGTATTAGACATGATTAAAATTGCACCATCGATTTTAGCAGCAGATTTCGCAAAGCTGGGACAAGAAGTGAAAGAAGTAGAGGCAGCAGGAGCAGAATTGATTCATATCGATGTAATGGACGGTCATTTTGTACCGAATATTTCATTCGGTGCGATTGCACTAGAAGCGATTCGCCCGCTCTCTACTTTACCGATGGACGTACATTTAATGATTGAAAATCCAGACCAATATATTGAGCAATTTGCTAAAGCAGGAGCAGATTATATTACTGTTCATGTGGAAGCATGCCGTCATCTGCACCGTACAATCCAATTGATTCGTTCTTACGGTGTAAAGCCAGGTGTCGTGTTAAATCCACATACACCGATTGAAGCGATTCAGCACGTTTTAGAAGATGTAGATATGGTATTATTTATGACTGTAAACCCAGGCTTTGGTGGGCAGAAGTTCATCGAATCAGTAGTACCAAAAGTAGAAGCGTTATCAAAAATTATTAAAGAACGCGGTTTAAATATTGAAATCGAAATTGACGGTGGCATTAATGCAGAAACAATTGTCCAGTGTGCTAAAGCAGGAGCAACGGTTTTTGTAGCGGGCTCTGCCATTTACAGTAAAGAAGATCGCGCACAGGCTTTACAGGAAATTAAACAAGCAGGACTAGCGGCAATCCAGTGATTGTAGCAATCTGCTCAGGCGGCCCTATCCATGAGGTCGCCTTTTCTTTAATGCCTGACATATGGATTGGGGTTGACCGGGGGGCTTTATATTTAATCGACGAAGGCATTTACCCAAACCATATAGTAGGAGATTTTGATTCAGTTACCGCGGAGGAGTTTGCGCGAATATCCGAAGCTATTGATCATATTGAACAATTTCAGGCAGAAAAGGACGAAACAGATACAGATTTGGCATTGCAAAAAGCACTAACCTATGAGCCGACGGAAGTATTATTGACTGGTGTTACAGGTGGTCGCTTAGATCATTATGAAGCAACATTACGATCTGTATCTTTCATGCAGCAACAATATCCTCATATAGTATTTAAGATTATTAATTCCCAAAATAGCATTCAATTTTTACTCCCGGGTACACATCTGTTAGAACAATCCGATTATTCATATGTTTCCTTTTTTTCATATGGTAAGACACTTCAAAATGTGACATTGCGCGGTGTTAAATATGAAACATTTGATGAAGTGATTGAGCAAGGGACATCGCGTTTTACAAGCAATGAAATAATAGACGAAGGGTCTATTTCGTTTACGGGTGGCATATGTTTAATGATAAAGAGTAAAGATTAAGGAGGAACAACACTGAAAGTCTATACATTTCAAATGCCGAAATGGTTAAGTGGGGTCGCGAGAGGCTGCGTGAAGTTGTTTCGTAAAGAAAAGAAAGAAAAATAAAGTTCCTGACTACAGCTCATAAAGAATGGGGGCTGTAGTTTTTTTGCATAAAAATAGAGTACCAGCAAGAGAGCCGATACTCTATACGCGATTAAACGCGTTCGATTTTACCTGATTTTAAAGCACGAGCAGAAACCCATACACGTTTTGGCTTACCGTCAACTAAGATACGAACTTTTTGAAGGTTAGCACCCCAAGTACGTTTGTTAGCGTTCATAGCGTGTGAACGGTTGTTGCCTGTACGAGCTTTACGGCCAGTAATTACGCATTGTTTTGGCATTGTAAAATTCCTCCTTACAGCTGAATCTGAAATCTTTATTTCAGTTCGTTATTTCACATACCATAATAATTTAACATACCAAAGCAATGAGTGCAAGACATTTTACATAACCTTTCAAGAAAAAAACCTTTACACCCTATTTGAAATTATAGATTAAAAATTCCGGATAAAAGGTAATAGAATATATGAAAAAATATATTTTATTGGGGGAATTTGCATGAAAAAATGTATGGTCATTATAAATCCGTCTTCAGGAAAAGAGAAAGCGTTAGAATATGAAAAAAAAATTATTGCCCAATTACATAATTATGAAGTGGTGATGAAAGAAACAATGGGTGAAGGGGATGCGACCCGATATGCTAAAAGGGCATGTGATGAAAACTATGACACGGTCATTTTAGTAGGGGGAGATGGAACTTTAAATGAAGGAATTAACGGAATTGCTGAACAGCCGCACAGACCGGTTGTCGGAATTGTCCCTTTAGGAACAGTGAACGACTTTGCACGCGCATTAAATATTTCCCTCAATCCTGATGAAGCGATCGCTTTACTTGGAGGGCGTACAAGAAAGGCGGATATTGGTAAGGTCAATAATATATATTTTACAAACATTATTGCCATCGGTTCATTGGCGGAAGCAGTAGGAGAGGTGTCAGTAGAGCAAAAAACATCACTTGGTGCACTCGCCTATTTATTTGAGGGGGTAAAAGCAGCGATCGAAAATAACTCTTGTAATATAGTAATAACTGCAAACGGACAAACTTATAAAGAAGATATAATGATTTTTATATGTGTGTTAACGAACTCTGTCGGCAGTTTCCGACAAATCAATGAAGATGCTGACACGTCGGATGGTCTACTGCACGGTTTTATCGTGAAGAGCACCAATACATTACAGGTAGTCGGTACAGCTAAAAACCTTATAACAGGCAATCATGAGAAGGACGATAATATAACAAAATTTGATGCACAGGAAATTCAAATTAAAGCGGATCAACCACTTCCTTTAAATGTCGATGGGGACTTAATCAGTCAATTACCGGCAAAAATTTCAGTTTTGCATAATCATATCGAATTTTATTGTAATAATTAACATTATTAATTATGCTCCCGTATAACAATTGGATTTTGTCGAATACTCAAATTATCAAGTTTAAATAATTCTATATATTGAATGGAAAAATTTGAAATAAAAAAATGAAGTTTGTTAAAAAGATGACTTCAAGCTAGACGGGGATGAACGTTTTCTTTTATAATCAACTTTTGTGTAGTACAATATAAATTAGTTAAATAGAGCCAAGGGGGCATTCACTATGTCAGTAGAATTAAATAACGAATTCGGTCATATTGATATTTCCAATGATGTTATTGCTCAAATTGCTGGTGGAGCAGCGATTGAATGTTATGGCATTGTAGGCATGGCATCAAAACATCAAATTCGTGATGGATTAACAGATATTTTACGAAAAGAGAATTTTGCTAAAGGTGTGCTCATCCGCCAAGAAGGTGATGACTTACATATTGATATGTACATTATTGTAAGCTACGGTACAAAAATTTCTGAGATCGCTTATCAAGTACAATCAAAAGTAAAATATACAGTAAATAAAACATTAGGTATGAGCGTTAAATCAGTTAATATTTTTGTACAGGGCGTTCGTGTTGCGAATGTGTAAGAGGAGGAAATGAATCGAATGAAGTCTTTAGACGGAATTAAATTTGCTGAAATGGTCCAAATGGGTGCACATCACCTATACCAAAATGCAGCATATGTTGATTCACTAAATGTATTCCCTGTGCCGGATGGTGATACAGGGACAAATATGAATTTATCAATGACATCTGGTGCAGATGAAACAGAAGCAAATGTAAGTGCACATATCGGTAAAACGGCACAAGCGCTATCAAAGGGCTTACTTATGGGAGCTCGTGGTAACTCAGGTGTAATTTTATCTCAATTATTCCGTGGTTTCGGTAAAGCAATCGAGAAAGATGCTGAAATTGATGCGAAGGGCTTAGCGAATGCTTTCCAAGCAGGCGTAGATACTGCCTATAAAGCCGTTATGAAACCCGTGGAAGGTACAATTTTAACGGTAGCACGTGAAGCTGCGGCAAAAGGTGTCGAAGTAGCGGAAACAGAAGATAATATGATTACGCTAATGGAAGCATTTATCGAAGAAGCCAAGCAATCATTAAATCGCACACCGGATCTTTTACCAGTATTAAAAGAGGTTGGTGTTGTGGATAGTGGTGGCCAAGGCTTACTATTTGTTTACGAAGGATTCCTTGCTTCAATGAAAGGTGAACCTTTACCAGCGAAAAATGAATCTTCACTAGATGATTTAATCAATGCTGAACACCATCGTGTACAGGATTTCATGGACACATCTGATATTGAATTTGGATATTGTACAGAAATCATGGTGCGCTTTGAAGAAGATAAAACACCATTTGACGAAGAGCAGTTCCGCCAAGAGTTAAATCCAATGGGTGATTCATTATTAGTCATTTCAGATGATGAAATTGCGAAAGTACATATTCACTCGGAAACTCCTGGAGACGTACTTGCAGCTGGTCAAAAATATGGTAGTCTTATTAAAATTAAAGTAGATAATATGCGTGAACAGCATTCTGCTATCGTCAATGATGCACCAAAAGCGCCTGCTAAACAGCAAAAAACAAAAGTTCCATATGCAATTGTAACGATTGCAATGGGTGAAGGTGTTTCAAATTTATTACGTTCAATCGGTGCTTCTTATGTAATAGAAGGTGGACAAACGATGAACCCTTCTACTGAGGATATCGTGAAAGCTGTTCAGGAAATTGGTGCAGAACGTGTATTAATTTTGCCGAATAACAAAAATATCATTATGGCAGCAGAACAAGCAGTCGAGCTTCTGGAAATTGAAGCTGCTGTTGTGCCAACAAAAACAATTCCTCAAGGGATGGCAGCTATTTTAGCATTCAATCCTGCTGAGTCGGTTGAGGATAATAAAAATAACATGACATCAGGTTTTGCTCATGTGAAGACAGGTCAAGTAACATTTGCAGTACGCGATACATCGATTGATGGTGTTGAAATCCGCAAAGATGATTACATGGCATTAGCTGAAGGTAAAATTATTTTATCGACTCCTGAAATGATGGATGCAGCGAAAAAAGTGCTTGAAGGATTAATGGATGAAGATTCGGAAATCGTTACAATCATTTTTGGTGAAGATGCAACAGCAGAGCAGGCAGATGAATTACAAAACTTTATCGAAGAAAATTACCCGGATGCAGAAGTGGAAATTGTTGAAGGTAAACAATCCCTTTACCCATTCATTCTTTCTGTAGAATAAATAGTAAAAAGCAACTGGGATCATACGAAAAACATCAATTATTTCTCTTTGTGAGAAAAATTGATGTTTTTCTGTTTGCAATCATGATTTAATTTACGAAGTAACCTATAATAAGTGAATTTTCTCCGTTTATTTTTCAATCCGGAATGATAAGGGCATTTCTCCTTATAATGGTTATTATTCTGTTTTAACAACAAGAAGTTTGTTAATTGCAGAGAAAATGAGTACACTAGATGTATATGAAAGTATGAAAGAAAATGGGGGATTATCATTATGAAATTTACATCAGTTTTTGATATTATCGGTCCAGTTATGATTGGGCCATCCTCTTCACATACAGCTGGTGCAGCACGCATTGGTCGTGTCGCGCGTGATTTGTTCGGACGTCAACCTAAATGGGTAAAAATTTATTTATATGGTTCATTTGCTGAAACTTATCGAGGGCATGGCACTGATGTCGCTATTGTCGGAGGATTACTCGACTATGATACAGATGACGAACGTATTAAAACAGCTTTTGCCGAAGCGGAAAAAGCCGGTTTGCAATTTGAATTTATTCCAGAAACAGCAAATAAAGAACATCCAAATACAGCACGTCTTTTAATGGGCGATGATGAGTCGGAAATGAGTGTTGAAGGTATTTCAATTGGCGGCGGTAAAATTGAAATTAGCGAAGTGAATGGCTTTAAACTGCGACTTACAGGAGGAATGCCGGCTATTTTAGTCGTGCATGATGACCGTGCAGGATGTATCGCAAACGTAGCTAATTGCTTAGCGATGCATGACGTAAATATTGGGCATATGGAAGTATCACGTATCGAACGTGGCTTAACTGCTTTAATGGTTATTGAAGTGGACCAGAATATAGATCAGCGTCTACTAGAGCAAATTTCTTACATCCCGCATATTACGAAAGTTTCAAAAATTAATAATTAAGGGGTGACAAAAATGGATGTTTTATTTCGTAGTGTTCGAGAATTGGTGGAATTAGCAGAGAAAGAAGGAAAGCTAATTTCTGAATTAATGATAGAGCAGGAAATGTTAATTACAGGCCGTACTCGTGAAGAAATTTTTGCGCAGATGGATCGTAACTTGACGATTATGGAAGAAGCGGTGGAGCGCGGCTTAAAAGGAGTACAGTCCGTAACGGGTTTAACTGGTGGAGATGCTGTACTCATTCAAAATTATATTAAAAAAGGCAATTCATTAGCCGGAGATCTTTTACTTGATGCTGTCAGCAAAGCTGTTGCAACAAATGAAGTAAATGCAGCAATGGGTACAATTTGTGCGACTCCGACTGCAGGTTCTGCGGGAGTAGTTCCGGGGACATTATTTGCTGTGCAAAATAAATTGAATCCGACGCGTGAACAAATGATCCGCTATTTATTCACTTCAGGAGCATTTGGTTTTATCGTGGCAAACAATGCCTCGATTTCAGGAGCAGAAGGTGGCTGTCAGGCGGAAGTAGGAAGTGCATCCGCAATGGCTGCTGCAGCGATTGTCGAAATGGCTGGAGGAACTGCTCAGCAAAGTTCAGAAGCATTCGCAATTACATTGAAAAATATGCTTGGTTTAGTTTGTGATCCGGTTGCCGGCTTAGTAGAAGTACCGTGTGTAAAGAGAAATGCAATGGGTGCATCGAATTCACTTGTTGCAGCGGATATGGCGTTGGCAGGTGTGACTAGCCGCATACCGTGTGATGAAGTTATTGGTGCAATGTACCGTATCGGTCAGGCAATGAGCCCGAACTTAAAAGAAACGGCTCGTGGCGGCTTAGCGGCAACACCGACTGGTAAAGCGATTACACATGCAATTTTTGAAGGTGGAGATTTAAAGAGCCTGTTAAAATCACGTGTAAACAGCAATTAGTATTTGAATGTATAGAGGTTTATTTGTTTGTGTTAAAGATCTTTCAGATTTTTAGCACAAGCTTTTTTTCATTTGAAAGAGAACGTATGCACCTATTTTATGCTATTCTTAAGGAACAAATATTTCGTAAAGGAAGTGTCGAAAATGATCCATGAGCCAGTTTCACAATTAAAGGGTATCGGAAAAGAAACAGCTGAAAATTTGATGAAAATTGGCATACATACCGTTCATGATTTGATTTGGACATTTCCGTATCGCCATGAAGATTTCCGATTGAAGGATTTAACAGAAACACCACATAATGAGCGTGTCACTATTGAGGCGCGTGTTGAAAGTGAGCCAACAGTATTATTTTTAGGGAAAAATAAATCCCGACTTCAATTTACGGCGCTTGCAGGAAGACATTTAATAAAAGTAGTGTTTTTCAATCAGAACTATTTGCGGCAAAAGCTGTTAACGGGCAATATTATTACGGTGACAGGTAAATGGGATCGTGGCCGTCAAGTAATTGTAGGGTCCACTGTTACATTTGGTCCGAAAACCGATCAAATAGATTTTGAGCCGGTATATAGTTTAAAGGGAAATATCCAGCAAAAGCGATTTCGTAAATACATGCGACAAGCATTAGATTCTGTAAAGGAACAATTGCCTGAAACATTGCCGAGTGTATTTCGTGAAAATTATCAATTAGTTAATATTCATGATGCACTTGAAGGTGTACATTTCCCACTAAATGCTGAACATGCAAAACAGGCGCGCCGTCGTTTTGTTTATGAGGAGCTATTACAATTTCAACTCCGTATTCAAGCCTTAAGAAAAGCGAATAAGGAAAATGAAAAGGGAATTTCAATTCGTTTTGATTTAGAAAAATTAAAGGAGTTTATCGCTACATTACCATATGAGTTGACAGGTGCACAAAAGCGAGTGGTCAATGAAATATGTAAAGATTTACTGCTTCCACAGCGTATGAACCGTCTTCTACAAGGGGATGTAGGTTCCGGTAAGACTGTTGTGGCTGCAATCGGTCTTTATGCTGCGGTAACAGCAGGCTATCAAGGGGCTTTAATGGCACCAACCGAGATTTTGGCAGAGCAGCATGCTGAAAACTTACATACATGGTTTGATGCAATTGGTGTCAAGGTCGCCTTGTTATCTGGCTCAACAAAAGTAAAGGCCCGTCGTGAATTATTGGCACAGCTGACAGCAGGTGAAATCGATATTCTGATTGGTACACATGCATTGATTCAGCCAGATGTCGAATTTCATAACCTAGGGTTTGTAATTACAGATGAACAGCATCGTTTTGGGGTAGAACAACGTCGAGTATTACGGGAAAAGGGAGAAAGTCCGGATGTTATGTTTATGACTGCTACTCCCATTCCGCGTACATTGGCGATTACAGCTTTTGGTGAAATGGATGTTTCCATTATCGATGAGCTGCCTGCAGGACGTAAGGAAATTGAAACTCACTGGCTAAAGAAAGAGCAGTTAAATAGTGTATTAATGCGTATGAAACAAGAGCTTGTATCAGGTCGCCAAGCTTATGTTATTACGCCGTTAATTGAAGAATCGGATAAGCTTGATGTGCAAAATGCTGTTGAAGCATATGAACAGTTAAAAGCTTACTTCGGCAATCAGTTTGAAATAGGGCTCATGCATGGGCGCTTACATTCTGATGAAAAGGATGCGGTAATGCGCGGATTTAGTGAAGGGAAAATCCATGTTCTTGTTTCAACGACCGTAGTTGAAGTAGGGGTAAATGTTCCAAATGCTACATTTATGACAATTTATGATGCGGAACGATTTGGTTTAGCCCAACTTCATCAGCTACGTGGACGTGTTGGCCGGGGAGAGCATCAATCGTATTGTGTACTTATAGCGGATCCAAAAACAGATGAAGGAAAAGAGCGCATGATGAGCATGACAGAGACGAATGACGGATTCCGTTTAGCTGAAAAAGATTTGGAACTTCGGGGCTCTGGAGATTTTTTTGGAAAGCGTCAAAGTGGGTTGCCTGAATTTAAATTGGCTGATCTCGTACACGACTATCGTGCATTGGAAACTGCAAGACAAGATGCTGCTAAAATGCTATATGAAGAAGCGTTTTGGCACGATGCTGAATATGAGTATCTTCGTAAAGAGTTAGAGGCTTCTGGTGTTCTGCAAGGGGAACGAATCGATTAGTTAGTGGGACAGTTAGAAACACAGGTTTTTTAGGAACGTAGCAAAAATATGTTGCGTTCCTTTTTTTATACCTGTATATTGATATTAGTACCAAGTGCTAATACTAATCTTTTATAAAATTAAAGGTAGGTAACAAATACGTATGAAGCGTTCCAAAAAAGAGCGACAGTCCTTATTGACTGAAAAAATCGCCGACAATCCTTTCGTTACTGATGAACAATTAGCAGCTGAATTTAATGTGAGCGTTCAAACGATTCGACTGGATCGGATGGAACTTGCAATCCCGGAATTACGGGAGCGTATTAAAGATGTTGCTGCTAAAAAATATGACGAAGTAAAATCTTTACCACTAGATGAAGTCATCGGTGAAATTATTGATATTGAATTGGATAACCGGGCTATCTCCATTTTTGATGTTGGAGATGAACATGTATTCCAACGCAATGGCATAGCGCGTGGGCATCATTTATTTGCACAGGCCAACTCTTTGGCGGTGGCGGTAATTGATGACGAGCTTGCCCTTACAGTAAAATCAAGTGTTGCTTTCGTAAAGCCAGTTCGTGCGGGTGACCGTGTCGTAACGAAAGCAATTGTAAAAGGGAAAAACTCTGAAAAAAATCGTACATTTGTTGAAGTGATTTCTTCTGTTGATAACGAATTAGTTTTCAAAGGGGAATTTGAAATGTACCGTACGAAAGGTGAATAAATAATATGAAAATAGCAGTAGACGGCATGGGTGGAGACAACGCCCCACAAGCTATCGTAGAAGGTGTGCTACTTGCACTGGATGACTTTCAGAATATAACAATTGATTTATATGGTGACGAACAAAAAATGGCTCCATATTTAAAAGAACATAACCGTTTAACGATTGTACATTGCAGTGAAGTAGTAGAAGCCGAAGATGATCCGGCACGTGCTGTACGTCGTAAAAAGGATTCGTCAATGGCACGTATGCTGGATGCTGTTGCTGAAGGGAAGGCAGATGCCTGTCTATCAGCAGGAAATACAGGAGCTTTAATGGCGGGTGGTCTATTTAAAGTAGGTCGCATTGACGGAGTATCACGCCCTGCATTAGCAACGACATTGCCAACAATGAATGGGGACGGCTTTTTAATGCTGGATCTTGGTGCCAATGCGGATGCTAAAGCGGAAAATTTACTTCAGTTTGCTATTATGGGCGATATTTATGTAAAGCAAGTACGTGCTCAAAAGGCACCACGTATTGGATTGCTGAATATCGGTACAGAAGATAAAAAAGGCAATGAGCTGACAAAATCTGCATTTACCTTATTGAAGGATGCAGACTTTAATTTCCAGGGGAACGTGGAAGCACGTGAATTATTAAATGGCGTTGCAGACGTTGTCGTTACAGATGGTTTTACAGGTAATATGGTACTGAAAACAATTGAAGGAACTGCGGGTACAATATTCAAAATGCTGAAGGAAACACTGTTTTCTACAACTAAAACGAAAATCGCAGCTGCTTTAGTAAAGAATGATTTAAAACAACTTAAAGATAAAATGGACTACACAGAATATGGTGGTGCAGCATTATTCGGGTTGAAAGCACCGGTAATTAAGGCTCATGGTTCATCGAATGCACGTGCGATTTATAGTGCCATTCGCCAGGCGACGATTATGGTAGAGCATGAAGTATGTGAAACGATTGCCAAAACAATCGAGCAAATGCCAAAGCCAGAATAAGAACTTCACAAAGGGGATTATTTAATGACGAAAATTGCTTTTATTTTTCCAGGACAAGGTTCACAATCTGTAGGGATGGGCGCGGAGTTCGTTGCGAATGATGAAAAAAGCAGACAATTTTATGAGCGAGCAAATGAAGTGTTGCAACTTCCATTGTCGGACTATATGTTGAACGGTCCTCAA
Source organism: Solibacillus sp. FSL W8-0372 (assembly GCF_037969735.1). Classification (NCBI taxonomy): domain Bacteria; kingdom Bacillati; phylum Bacillota; class Bacilli; order Caryophanales; family Caryophanaceae; genus Solibacillus; species Solibacillus sp. FSL W8-0372. Next base: position 931,976 of record NZ_CP150204.1, read on the forward strand.
GAAACGTTAACACTTACTTACCATGCTCAGCCTGCATTGTTAACAACGGGGGTAATGATTGCCAATAAGCTGATGGATGAGGGCATTACACCGCATTATACGGCGGGACATTCATTAGGAGAATATAGTGCATTTGTCATTTCGGGAGTTATTGGGTTTGAGGATGCAGTAAAAACAGTTCATGAGCGGGGTGTATTTATGGACGAGGCGGTACCTGCAGGTCAGGGAGCGATGGCAGCAATTTTAGCGTTAGATGCCGAAAAACTGGACGCTATATGCCAACAAGTTTCCGCTGAAGGTGAAGTTGTGCAAGTAGCAAACTTCAATTGCCCGGGCCAAATTGTGATTTCAGGGACGAAACAAGGTGTGGAAGAAGCGTGTAAAAGAGCAAAGGAAGCAGGAGCGAAACGGGCATTGCCATTAGTGGTAAGTGGTCCATTCCATAGTTCATTAATGCAGAAAGCTGCACATAACTTAAAGAATACAGTAGAAACTTTGCCATTACAGGTACCAAACATTCCGGTAGTGAGCAATGTAACTTCAGAGCTCTTAACAACCGTTGAAGCGATTAAAGGGGAAATGGTAGCCCAAGTAACGAGCTCCGTACAATGGCAACAAAACATTGAGAAGCTTATTGCTGAAGGGGTAACGGTCTTTATCGAGTGTGGACCTGGAAAAGTATTATCAGGCTTAGTGAAAAAAATTGACCGCAATGTACAAACATATTGTGTTTATGATGAAGCGAGTTTAACGCAAGTTGTCGAAGCATCAAAGGAGTGGAAACAATGGGTTTAAGTGGTAAATGTGCAGTCGTAACAGGGGCATCACGCGGTATTGGACGCGCTATAGCGTTACAATTGGCAAGCGAAGGGGCTAAAGTAGTTGTCAATTATAGCGGCAGCGAGCAAAAGGCACTGGAAGTTGTAGAAGAGATTAAAAATAATGGCGGAGAAGCGATTGCTGTACAGGCGAATGTTGCAGAATCCGATTCCGTTCAAAACTTAATGAAAACAGCAATTGATACATATGGATCAATTGATATTCTAGTAAATAATGCAGGTATTACACGCGACAATTTATTAATGCGTATGAAAGAAAATGAATGGGATGACGTCATTGATACGAATTTAAAAGGTGTCTTCTTATGTACAAAAGCGGTAACACGTCAAATGATGAAGCAACGAGCAGGTCGTATTGTTAACATTTCCTCTATAGTAGGTGTGGCAGGAAATGCAGGACAGGCAAATTATGTGGCAGCAAAGGCCGGTGTTATCGGATTGACGAAAACAACTGCCCAAGAGCTTGCATCACGTAATATTTTAGTGAATGCAATCGCTCCAGGTTTCATTACAACTGAAATGACAGAAGCGTTGCCGGAAGAGATAAAAGAAACGATGCTGAAGCAAATTCCATTAGCGAAACTAGGTCAACCGGAAGATATCGCAAAAGCAGTAGTGTTCTTTGCATCAGACAGCGCCAATTATATTACAGGGCAAACACTGCAAATAGACGGCGGCATGGTGATGGCTTAAAATGGTTTATTAAAATTCTTGAGGGGAGGTGACTGATTTGTCTACAGTATTTGAGCGTGTTTCAAAAGTTATCGTTGACCGTTTAGGCGTTGACGAAAGCGAAGTGAAATTAGAAGCATCATTCCGTGAGGATTTAGGTGCAGATTCATTAGATGTTGTTGAGTTAGTAATGGAACTTGAAGATGAGTTCGATATGGAAATTTCTGATGAAGATGCTGAAAAAATTGCTACAGTTGGTAATGCAATTTCATACATCGAAAGCAAAATTAGCTAATTCATAGAATTATTGGGGCTGTATTAAAAGTCGATTTGACTTTAATACAGCCCTTTTACGTATTGGGGAGATAAACGGAGGAATGTTGCTTATTTGGAATTAGTCTCGCAGCAAAATATAAGTTTTCAGTGCCCTCCTAAAATAAGGGGAGATTTTTACCGTTATTTGAATGATGTAGTCCATTTTTAGGATAAATCAGGGAACGTTTTACCGTTATTTAAATAAAATCGTGAAATTTTATGTTTTTTTGATCAATAACGGAAATTACTTCCCTTATTTTTGCTGCTTTTTATTTTATTTTCGAAATAAGGGGAATTCATTCCGTTATTTATCTCCTTCCGCAATTCAATCTCTCTCCCCCACTTATAGTATGAACCACTTATTTTACTTCCCCATCCAACCAAAATTCAGGAAGGGGGTAATTAACTGATTTTTCAGGGGAATTGCAAGATTTTATTGGATAAACAAAATAAAAAGGATTTCGGAACTATTTTGGCTGATACCCTTTGCACAATACTATATAACAAGGTAAACTAAACGTGAGAAACTAATAGGAAGGCAGAAACTCTATGACCCAAAGAAGAAAAGGGAACAACCACAAACCTGGTGTACTCCCTGATAAAGTAAAATCACAATTCCAAATTTTCCAAGACGAAATGAATATTCATTTTCAAAATAAAGCTTTATTATATCAAGCTTTTACGCATTCATCCTATGTGAATGAGCATCGCCGCAAATTATTTACGGACAACGAACGATTAGAATTTTTAGGGGACGCTGTACTAGAATTATCTGTATCCAAATATTTATTTGAAAAATTCCCAAATATGAGTGAAGGTGAGCTTACTAAATTACGTGCATCAATTGTATGTGAGCCATCGCTCGTTGTATTTGCGAATGAACTTGATTTTGGACAATATGTTTTATTAGGTAAAGGGGAAGAGCTAACTGGTGGTCGTGAACGTCCAGCACTACTTGCTGACGTATTTGAATCATTTATTGGTGCCCTTTATTTAGATCAAGGCTTAGATGTAGTTGTCGCCTTTTTAGAGCGTATCGTATTCCCTAAAGTTGAAGTCGGTGCTTTTTCGCATGTGATGGATTTTAAAAGTCAATTGCAAGAAATTATACAGCAAACAAATAACGGTCTTTTATACTACGAAATTGTTGATGAAAAAGGTCCGGCACACAATAGAACGTTTGTTTCTCGTGTGCTGCTAAATGATGACGAATTAGGTATTGGCCGTGGAAAATCAAAGAAAGAGGCTGAGCAGCAAGCGGCGCAAAGTGCCATGCTAATGCTTAAGCAGTCAAAGCAAGAGGGGGAATAACATGTTCCTTAAGAGACTCGAAGTAATAGGTTTTAAATCTTTTGCCGAGCGAATCGGAATTGATTTTGTTCCGGGTGTTACAGCAGTTGTAGGACCAAATGGTAGTGGGAAAAGTAATGTAACAGATGCTGTTCGCTGGGTTTTAGGTGAACAGTCTGTTAAAAGTTTACGTGGTGCTAAAATGGAAGATGTTATTTTTGCAGGAAGCGAATCACGTAAAGCATTGAATTTTGCAGAAGTAACACTTGTACTGGATAATACGGATCAGCAAGTAGCGATACCATACACTGAAGTTAGCGTAACAAGACGTGTATACCGTTCGGGTGAGAGTGAATATCTGCTTAATAATCAGCAATGCCGCCTAAAGGATATAACGGACCTGTTTATGGATTCAGGGCTTGGAAAAGAAGCTTTTTCTATTATTTCGCAAGGACGCGTTGATGAAATTTTAAACAGTCGTCCCGATGATCGCCGCAGTATTTTTGAAGAAGCAGCTGGTGTACTGAAGTACAAACAACGCAAGAAAAAAGCGGAGCATAAGCTTGTTGAAACGGATGAGAATTTAAATCGTGTTCTGGATATTCTGCATGAAATTGATCAGCGTCTGGAACCGTTAAAAATTCAAGCATCGAGCGCAAAAGATTATGTTCGAATGACAGAGGAATTAAAAGACTTTGATATTGCATTAATGGTGCATGATATCAGTGCATTTGAAAATACATTGCAAAATTACAATCAAGAACAGCAAAAGTTAAATACGTCCGAGAAGGAACATGCAATCGAAATATCAAAAGTTGAGCAACAGTTGCGTAAAATGCGTAATGAGTTAAAAGCAATTGATGATGTATTGGATAGTTCCCAAGAACAGCTTGTTGAAGCCAGTGCGGAAGTAGAACGATGGGAAGGACGAAAAGCGCTCTTTAATGAAAAGCGCTCCAATGCCGAAAAGCAAGCGCAACAATTGCGTGAAACTTTAACAGAAGCATCGAACACTGTTATTGAGTTGGAACAGGCAAAACTGGAAAAACATCAGCAATTTACTGAAAAACAAAAAATAGTTTCGCAAATTCGCTCTACCCTGAAACAAGTCGATCAGGCATTGACACGTTCAGCGTCTGAAATTGAGCAAGAAATTGAAGAAGCAAAAAATACGTATATCAATTTGCTTAATGAAGAGGCAACAGTTAAAAACGAATTAAAGCATATTGAGCAACAATTAACACAAGAGCAAGCATCTGTTGAACGAATGACAGGTCGTTCTTCGGAAGTCCAAAAAGATCTGACGGAAGCCCTATTGGCAAAGGAAACGACAGAGCAGGCACTTCAGCAGACGTCACTATCTGTTAAAGAGCAACTTAGCCAATTTGATGTCATGCAAGCACAATTAAAAACAGCTTCGTCCGATTTAGATGAAAAGCAGGCACTATTATATAAAGCGTATCAACACCATCAGCAATTAAAGGCACGAAAAGAAACATTAGCCGAATTAGAGGCTGACTTCTCCGGATTTTTCCATGGCGTTAAGGAAGTGTTGTTAGCGCGGGATCGCGGGGAACTGCATGGTATTGAAGGCGCTGTAGCAGAACTAATTCAAGTTGAAGCAAAGTATTCTCAAGCAATTGAAACCGCATTAGGTGCAGCATCTCAGCATATTGTTACAGTAAACGAACAACATGCTCAAAAGGCAATAAGCTGGCTAAAGCAAAAGCGGGCAGGACGTGCAACATTTCTACCGAAAACAGTTATGCGTTCCCGAAAAATTAATGCACAACAACTGAGTGATATTCAATCACACCCGGCTTATATTGCATTAGGATATGAGCTTGTTAGCTATGCGCAGGAAAATACGACAATAATTGAAAATCTTTTAGGTAATGTACTTGTAGCCTCTTCATTAGAAGGCGCGAGTCAAATAGCTCGTTTATGTGGCTTTAAATACCGTGTTGTCACTCTTGAAGGGGATATCGTCAATGCAGGTGGTTCGTTGACAGGTGGTGCTTTAAAGCAACAAAGCTCACTATTTTCACGGAAAGCCGAGCTTGATAAACTTGTCGCTACATTAGAGGGAATGGAAGCAACAATCCGATCTGCCGAGCAGACAGTAGCAAAGAAAAAAGAACAAATTGCCGAAATGCGTCATGCATTGGAAGAGTTGAAGCTGCAAGGTGAGGCGATGCGGGAGCAAGAGCAGATTCATCGAGCAAAGCTTTTAGAGTTGGATATGATTGTAAAAAGTTTGCAAACGACTGCTACGATTACACAATCGGAGCAATCATCCGTTTCTACAAGGAAGCAATCGTTAAGTGTTGAGCAAAAAATTGCACAAAAACGATTAGCAGAATTGAGCGAAGAATTGCAGGAAATACAGCAAACGGTTGATGAACTCACACTCGCTAAAACTCAAAGTGAAACGCAAAAAGATGTATTGCGTGAACAGTTGGCAGTCCAACGATCAGAACTTGCAGTTGCACAAGAACAGTTAACACAAGTACAGGCATCCATTGCAGGAATTGAGCTTAACTTAGCGAAAGCACAAAATACGGTCGAAAAAATTTCCCAGGAAATAGAGTGGATCGAATCTGAAGATGGGTTAAACGGTCCTTCTGCAGATGAGTTGGCACAAACGATTATTCAATGGGTGACGAAAAAGGATGCATTAACAGATATTATTCAAAAAAACCGTACAACTCGTTCCGTTCTACACGAACAAATTACGGAAAATGAAATTCATTTACAGGAAATTCAGCGTGTACATAAAAGTTATGTGGATGCATTGCGATCGTTAGAATTAAAGCGCAGTCGTACTGAATTTGAAATGAATAATTTACAAGAGCAGCTACTTGAACAGTATGAGCTGGACTTCTTGACTGCTCAGGACGAAGTAATTGATATAGAGAACGAAGAAGATGTACGCCGTAAAGTAAAACTGTTAAAACAATCGATCGAGGAACTCGGTCCAGTTAACTTGTCAGCAATCGAAGAGTATGATCGTGTGCAGGAACGTTATACATTTTTAAGTGAACAACGAGAAGATTTAGTCTCTGCAAAAGATACGCTCCACAAAGCGATTGGTGAGATGGATGAAGAAATGACGGAACGGTTTAGCGACACATTTAGGCAAATTCGTCAGCAATTCGTTATTTCATTCAGGGAATTATTTGGAGGCGGTACAGCAGATTTAGTGTTGGTGGATCCAAATAATATGCTAGAGACAGGCATTGAAATTATTGCTCAACCACCAGGTAAAAAACTGCAGAGCTTAAGTTTGCTCTCAGGTGGTGAACGTGCATTGACAGCCATTGCTTTATTATTTGCTATATTAAATACGCGGCCTGTTCCATTCTGTATTTTGGATGAGGTTGAGGCGGCATTGGACGAATCGAATGTAGCCCGATATAGCGATTATTTACGTAAATATAGTGAGCATACACAATTTATCGTCATTACTCACCGTAAAGGTACGATGGAAGGTGCGGATGTTCTATATGGTATTACAATGCAGGAATCAGGTGTGTCGAAGCTTGTTTCGGTAAAACTGGAAGAACAAACGGAATTAGTAATGTAAGGGAGTGTCATAAATGAGCTTTTTTAAACGACTAAAAGAAAAGCTAACTGGCGGCAACGAGGAACTGGAACAAAAAGTTGACCAACCAGAGCTTGATGAACAGCAACCGGCTGATAAGCCCGAACCTGAATTAATTGAAGAAACGGCAGTTCAAAACTCCGTGGAACAAGAAGCGGTTGAAGTAGAAGCTTCAAATCAAGAAGAATCGACTCCTCAGGAAGAACCGGAACTGAGCGATAATGATACAGCGTTAGTAGTTGTTGAGGAGCAAGTGGAAGAAAAGAAACCTTCCGCATGGTCCATAACACAAAAATTCAAAGCCGGTTTGGAAAAGACGCGTAATTCATTTACTTCCAAAGTGAATGATTTAGTAGCCCGTTACCGTAAAGTTGACGAAGATTTCTTTGAAGAACTTGAGGAATTACTACTACAGGCAGACGTAGGCTTTGAAACGGTTATGGATTTAATGGATAAGTTGCGCTACGAAGTACAGCGTCAAAATATTAAAGATACAAACGGTATTCAATCTATTATTTCTGAGAAATTAGTTGAAATTTATGAGTCTGGAGAAGAAAACTTAACGGACTTAAATATTCAGCAAGATGGCGATTTAACGGTTATTTTGTTCGTAGGTGTTAATGGCGTTGGTAAAACAACGACAATTGGTAAATTAGCGCATCGTATGAAATCTGAAGGTAAATCGGTTATGCTTGCTGCGGGAGATACATTCCGTGCGGGCGCAATTGATCAATTACAAGTGTGGGGCGAACGTGTTGGCGTGGAAGTAATTGCGCAATCAGAAGGTTCTGATCCTGCAGCAGTAATGTATGATGCAATTCGTGCAGCGAAAAAACGCGGTGTTGATATTTTAATTTGTGATACAGCAGGTCGTTTGCAAAATAAAGTGAACTTGATGAACGAACTTCAAAAAGTACACCGTGTCATTTCACGCGAGATTCCAAATGCACCTCATGAAGTACTATTGGCATTGGATGCAACAACAGGTCAAAACGCGCTTGTACAGGCACAAACTTTTAAAGAAGTAACGAATGTTACAGGCATTGTGTTAACGAAATTGGATGGTACTGCTAAAGGTGGTATTGTATTAGCTATTCGTAATAAATTGCATATTCCGGTAAAATTCGTTGGTCTTGGTGAAAAAATGGATGACTTACAGCCATTTGATGCAGAACGTTATGTATATGGATTATTTGCTGAAGGTCTGGAAAAAGAACTAGAGAAAATAGAAGATTAAATATAAGCGAGCAACAGATGGAATTTGTTGCTCGTTTTTTCCGTTAACATATCTCTTGGACAAGGAGATTACCTTGACAGTAAGTGCTCACAAGATTATGATAAGATAGACAAATTATGATTGGAGAGATAAAAATGCTACTTGAAAAAACAACACGCATGAACTTTCTCTTCGACTTTTATCAAGCATTATTAACTGACAAACAGCGCAGCTATATGGAACTTTATTACTTAGACGATCACTCGTTAGGAGAAATCGCCGAAAGTTATAATATTTCACGCCAGGCTGTTTATGATAATATTCGCCGTACTGAGGCGATGCTTGAAGAATATGAAGATAAATTAAATTTATTCGAAAAGTTTCAACAACGTCAACAAGTGCTAAAACAATTGACGGATGCGATACAAGATGAGGCTTCTACAATAGAAGCGAAACTGGCATTGGTTGAACAATTAAAGGAATCGGATTAGGAGGCGAACGAGTTGGCTTTTGAAGGTTTAGCAGAGCGACTCCAAGGTACGATCCAAAAGATTAAAGGTAAAGGGAAAGTTACGGAACAAGACGTTAAAGAAATGATGCGTGAAGTCCGATTTGCCTTAATCGAAGCGGACGTAAACTTAAAAGTAGTAAAAGAGTTCGTTAAAAAGGTTAGTGAGCGTGCGGTAGGCGTCGACGTTATGAAGTCATTAACGCCTGGTCAGCAAGTCATTAAAATTGTACAGGATGAATTGAAGAACTTAATGGGTGGAGAACAAAGCCCTATTAAATTTAGCAACCGTCCCCCAACAGTCATTATGATGGTGGGGTTACAAGGTGCCGGTAAAACGACGACTACAGGTAAATTGGCAAATGTATTACGTAAAAAATACAATAAAAAACCACTATTAGTAGCAGCGGATGTATACCGTCCAGCCGCTGTTCAGCAATTACAGACAATAGGGAAACAGCTATCTTTACCAGTGTTCTCACTTGGTACAGATGTCTCTCCAGTTGAAATTGCACGTCAAGCGATTGAACATGCAAAAGAAGAGCATCATGATGTTGTATTAATCGATACAGCTGGTCGTCTCCATATTGATGAAGAGCTGATGCAGGAACTGAAAGACATTCGCGGATTAAAAGAGCCGGACGAAGTATTTTTAGTTGTAGATGCGATGACAGGTCAAGATGCGGTAAATGTTGCGCAAAACTTTAATGAAGCAGTCGGCATTACGGGCGTTGTTTTAACAAAATTAGATGGGGATACACGTGGTGGTGCGGCTTTATCAATCCGTGCCGTTACTGAAAAGCCGATCAAATTTGTTGGTATGGGCGAAAAAATGGATGCATTGGAGCCATTCCATCCAGAACGCATGGCATCACGTATTCTAGGTATGGGTGACGTGTTATCACTCATTGAAAAAGCACAGGCGAACGTTGATATGGAAAAAGCGAAAGAACTTGAAGAAAAGTTTATGACGCAATCATTCACGTTTGACGACTTTATTGAGCAGCTTCAAGCCGTGAAAAAAATGGGACCGCTGGATGAATTACTAAAAATGATTCCAGGTGCGAACAAAATGAAGGGCTTAGATAATGTCAAAGTCGATGAAAAGCAAATGGGGCGCATTGAAGCGATTATTTATTCGATGACACCAAAAGAAAAGACAAACCCTGAAATTATTTCGGCGAGCCGCAAAAAACGTATCGCAACTGGTTCAGGGACGACAATTCAAGAAGTAAACCGCTTATTGAAGCAGTTTGAAGATATGAAAAAAATGATGAAACAAATGACAGGTATGACGCAGGGTAAAGGTAAGAAAAAGATGAAAATGCCTGGTTTAGATTCGTTATTTAAATAAAAAAATAGGGTGTTAAGAAAAAACACTTTACAAACCACTAAGACATTGATAATATAATATCTTGTGTGAAACTTATTCGGAGGTGCTATATAAAATGGCAGTTAAAATTCGCTTAAAACGTATGGGAGCTAAAAAATCTCCTTTCTATCGTATCGTAGTTGCAGACGCTCGTTCACCACGTGACGGTCGTCAAATCGAAACAGTAGGTACTTACAACCCACTTACAGTTCCAGCTACAGTACAAATCGATGAAGAGAAAGCTCTTAAATGGTTAGCTGATGGTGCAAAACCATCTGATACTGTACGTAACCTGTTCTCAGAACAAGGTATCATGGAGAAATTCCATAACGCTAAATACAGCAAATAATTCAATGATTAATTCGGAGGTGGCATTATGCAGCAGCTGATTGAAGCAATTGTTAAACCATTAGTCGATTATCCTGAAGACGTTCGTATTGAGACGGACGAAACTTCAAATCGAGTTGTTTATAAGCTTTTTGTTCATCCAGAGGATCGAGGGAAAGTAATAGGCAAGCAAGGACGTGTTGCGAAGGCAATTCGTACGATTGTGTACTCAGCAGCGGGCGGCCACCAGAAGAAAAAGACGTATGTCGATATATTGGATTAATAAAAGAAGGGTGGCATTTTGCTAACCCTTCTTTTTTTGTTATGATAATTCAATCAGCAATATTTTATTGAACAATTACAACTAGTTGATTGGAATGGAGGTGGCGACTCCAGCGGGAAGAGCAAAATTTATTTTGCGACGAAAGCGTAGCGTCAGGAGCACCGTCGCCTGAGACGTTCGTGTAAGGCCGTGCCCGCGGAAAGCGTCCGCCGAAATGGAAATCAACGGGATATTAAAGGTGGAATATATATGGAATGGTTTAATGTAGGACGTATTGTAAATACACATGGAGTTCGTGGAGAACTTCGGATTTTATCGACAACAGATTTTGAAGAAGAGCGTTTTGCTGTAGGTTCTAAATTAGCGGCATTTAAAAAGGATGATAAAAAGCCGACTTGGGTAACAATCGCTTCATCACGTCGCCATAAAAACTTTATTTTAGTAACATTTGAAGGAATGGAAAACATTAACCTAGTGGAGCCTTTTAAGGAAGGTCTACTGAAAATAACGATGGACCAGCTAGAAGAAGACGAGCTAGATGAAAACGAATACTATCACTTTGAAATTAAAGATTGTGAAGTGTTTTCGGAAGAAGGCGAATTAATTGGAGTTGTAACCGACATTCTGGAAACAGGTGCTAATGATGTTTGGGAAGTTAAAGCATCAGGCGGTAAAAAGCATTATATTCCTTATATTGAGGATATCGTAAAAGAAATCGATGTCGAAGAGAAGAAAATTATTATACATGTAATGGAAGGTCTATTAGAATGAAGATTCATGTATTGAGTTTATTTCCTGACATGTTTTCCGGTGTCTTTGGTGCATCGATATTAAAAAAGGCTCAGGAAAAAGGTGCGGTGGAGTTAGCAGTAACAGATATTCGGGACTATAGTGAAAATAAGCATAAGCAAGTTGATGACTACCCATATGGTGGTGGTGCAGGAATGGTATTAAAGCCAGAGCCAATGTTTAATGCTGTTGAGGCTATTACAGAAGGCCGCAAGCCACGCGTTATTTTAATGTGCCCACAAGGTGAGCGCTTCACCCAGAAAAAGGCAGAGGAATTAGCGAAGGAAGAAGATTTAGTATTCCTATGTGGTCATTATGAAGGGTATGATGAGCGTATTCGTCAATACCTTGTAACAGATGAAATTTCCATTGGAGACTTCGTGTTGACGGGTGGAGAGCTTCCAGCGATGACGGTGATCGACGCAGTGGTTCGCTTATTGCCAGGGGTACTTGGGCAGGAAGATTCACATATCCAGGATTCATTTTCTACAGGGCTACTAGAGCATCCACATTATACACGACCGGCTGATTTTAGAGGCATGAAAGTACCGGATATACTGTTGTCAGGTAATCACGCGAAAATTGATGCCTGGCGTGAGGAACAATCATTTGTCCGTACATTGGAACGCAGACCCGATTTGTTCGATGCATTAGAATTGACGGATAAACAATTGAAATTGCTTGAAAAGATTAAGAGTGAAATGTAAAGCAAAACTACTTGCAAGCTTGTAAAATTTATGATAAGATTCATTTTGTGCTTCTATGTAGGCACTGAATTACGGTGTTCCGCTGTGGCTGAGATTAGCGTGCAAGAGCATCTGTCCAAGGAGAGAAAACAATGTCAAACATTATTACAGAGATCACTAAAGATCAATTACGTTCAGACTTACCGTCATTCAAACCAGGTGACACAGTTAAGGTACACGTTAAAATCGTTGAGGGTACTCGTGAGCGTATCCAATTATTCGAAGGTGTAGTTATTAAACGTCGTGGTGGCGGAATTAGCGAAACTTTCACAGTACGTAAAATTTCTTACGGCGTTGGTGTAGAGCGTACTTTCCCAGTACACACTCCAAAAATCGCTAATTTAGATGTAGTTCGTAAAGGTAAAGTACGTCGTGCTAAACTTTACTACCTACGTAACCTACGTGGTAAAGCTGCTCGTATTAAAGAAATTCGATAAGAACTATTTAGAAGGGGCTTGTATCTACAAGTCCCTTTCTTTCTTTCTCAAATAAATTGTATTAAATATACGTTTAAACACATAAAGCATATTAGTTGGATAAATAAATATAGGTTAGATTTTTGCTTGAAATACATATTTCGTATACAATAAATGTGATGAGCAAGGGGGATAGCTACGTGGAAAAAACTGAAAAAGAAAAAAATGAGCTGTGGGAATGGACAAAAGCTCTACTTATTGCGTTTGCAATTGCCGCATTTATTCGCTACTTTTTATTTACACCGATTGTAGTAGATGGGGATTCAATGATGCCAACCCTTGAGAATGGTGATCGGATGATTGTTAACAAATTTAGCTATAAAATCGGCGAGCCTAGTCGTTTTGACATCGTCGTATTCCACGCACCTGAACAAAAAGATTATATAAAACGCGTCATTGGCGTTCCAGGGGACTTTGTGGAATATAAAGATGACCAATTATACATTAATGGTGAAGCAATTGATGAGCCATATTTAGATGCATATAAAGCACAAATTAGCGAAGGCAACTTAACAGGTGACTTCTCCCTAAAAGATATTGATCCATCATTAGATGTAATTCCGGAAGGTTATGTATTCGTAATGGGTGATAACCGACGCTTCAGTAAAGATAGTCGTCATATCGGTATTGTAGAACAAAAGGAAATTATCGGTAATACGAGTATTATTTTCTGGCCATTAAGCGAGATTGAAATCGTAAAATAATATTTATCATTCTAAATTATAAATATTGTCTAAAATGAGGGGGATAGTTTAAACTCCTCATTTTTTTGTTTAAGAAATTATCATCATGACAATTGGAATAACTAAGCAATGGGTTTCTATTTTTAAAAAAATCGAGATGTCTGGGCTGAAAAAAGTAACACAATTGTGTGTGAATAAAGAGATGAATTATTTTCAGGAGGGTACTAATATGACAATTCAATGGTTTCCGGGACATATGGCAAAGGCGCGCCGTCAAGTATCGGAAAGTTTAAAGCTTGTAGATATTATTTTTGAACTGGTGGATGCACGTTTGCCTTTATCATCACGTAATCCGATGATTGATGAGGTAATTCACCAAAAACCACGTCTACTCGTTTTAAATAAACAAGATATGGCAGATGAGCATGAAACACGGCGCTGGATTCAATATTTCGCCGATAGAGGCTTCAAGGCAGTAGCTATCAACTCATTGGAAGGCAAAGGCTTACAGGCAGTAACAAAAGCTGCACAGGAGATTCTAGCTGACAAATGGGACCGTATGCGATCAAAAGGTATGAAGCCCCGTGCAATTCGGGCAATGATTGTAGGGATTCCGAATGTAGGGAAATCAACATTGATTAACCGTTTGGCAAAGAAAAACTTAGCGAAGACGGGAAATACACCAGGGATTACGAAGGCACAGCAATGGATTAAAGTCGGCAAGGAAATAGAACTTCTTGATACGCCAGGTATATTATGGCCAAAGTTTGAAGATCAGGAAGTAGGCTACAAGCTTGCTCTAACAGGTGCCATTAAAGATACAATTACTAATATGGAAGACTTGGCTGTATATGGCTTAAACTTTTTAGCGTTACATTACCCAGCCCGAATGGAAGAACGGTATAAAATTTCTTCTGTGTCTGAAGAGTTAGTTGAAACGTTTGATGCCATTGGAAAATTACGTCGTGTATTTGGACAAGGTGGAGAAATTGATTACGATCAAGTAGCAGTGTTGATTGTACGTGATATTCGTGATCAACATCTAGGAAAGCTCACATTCGACTTTGTATCTGAGCAAATTGAAAAAGAACAATTAGCAGAAGCGATTGAAAAAGAAAACGAAGAACGTCGAAAAAAAACAGCAGAACTTCGCCGCCAACAAAAACAGGAAACCGAGCAATAAAATTAGGAACAAAGCCTTTTTCATTATTTGAAAAAGGTTTTTTCTTTTATAATGAAAAGAATAGACGATATAACAGTTAGAACTATAGTTAAGTTGATTGGAGTTAAGGGCAATAACAAATAATATACCCATATGAAAATCAACTCTATAAAATTACAGTGAACTTATTAGATTAGAGGAATATAAATGAAAACAATCAAAGAGATTACAGAAGTATTAAAAGGATCTACGCAAATTGAGCCGTGGATGGATGAAATTGCACAAGATGACCGTGCAGGTGTAGTGAAAGTATGGGCGCAGTTTCAAAAACGTTTAGAAAAAATAGAGGTACTGCAAAAAGCACATGATGAAAAACTACAATTTGATGCAGGCTACCTACCATATGAAGATGCTTATATAGCAGGTACTGATGAGGCAGGACGAGGTCCATTAGCAGGACCTGTTGTAACAGCAGCAGTTATTTTGCCAAACTACTGTCAAGAGTTGCTAGGTGTTAATGATTCGAAGCTATTGTCAAAGGAAAAGCGTAAAGAGTATGCCGAGCGAATTAAAAAACATGCACTATACTATGCCGTTCATTTCCAAAGTGTTGAAGAAATTGATCGACTTAATATATATGAGGCGACACGGCAATCGATGTTAAAAAGTATAGAAGCACTTGAGGCAACGCCACATTTTATTTTAGCGGATGCAATGTCGCTTCCAGTAGCGATTCCCCAAGCTTCAATAATAAAAGGTGATGCACGCAGCTTAGCAATTGCAGCGGCGTCCATTTTAGCAAAGACAGCACGTGATGAGTATATGGAAAACTTGGATATACAATACCCTCAATACGGATTTGCCCAACATGCTGGCTATGGTACAAAGCAACATTTAGAAGCACTCCAGCAGCATGGACCGACAGTTCATCACCGAAAAACATTTGAACCGATTAAATCGATGCTTCAAAGAAGGGAGTAACGCATGAACTTTGCATCATCAAATTCCATTCAAACGAATATGGCACAACAAACGACAGTAAATCAGCCATTATCATTGAAACAAGATCAAATATTTCACGGGACGATTAAGCAGCTGTATCCAAATCAAATGGCGGAAGTTCAAGTCGGTAATCAAAAGCTCATGGCCAAGCTTGAGGTGCCTTTAAAGTTAGGGGACGCGCATTTCTTTCAAGTAACAGCAACTAATCCACAAACAGAGTTGAAAGTTGTAACAGGACCTATGTCGCAATCAATGACATCTGGACAACAAATATCCCAGCTATTGGACACGATGAATTTACCAAAAACAAATGAATTGCAACAAGTACTCTCGCATTTTATAAAGAACCAGCTCCCCCTTGCAAAAGAACAGTTGCTAGCTGCAGAAGGCTGGATGAAAGCCTTGCCTGCTGGAGTGGATAAAAACAATGCTCTGCAAGCATTGCAACGAATGGTTGAGTTAAAGATGCCATTTACAAATACAGTATTTCAAGCATTAACGCAAGGAATAAAAACTGATGGATTATCTACCAATTTGGCAAATTTGGCCCAGCTGTTGGCAAATCAGCCTGGTGGGAATGAAACGATTAAAACAAATTTACGTCAGCAAATTGAACTCCTTGCAAAGCCATTGAACAATGAAACAGGGGGCCTACTTCTTGCACGTGCTACACAAACATTAGTAGATAATAGTGCGCCGATTTCCTCCAAGCTTCAAGCGCTAACCATCTTAAAAGAAGCCGGTATTTTACCGCAAAATGCGAATCTACAAAATTGGCAAACTGTTAATCTGCAAGCAAACCAGCAATCTATTAATCAGTCTCCTGCAACACCGC
Organism: Solibacillus sp. FSL W8-0372; assembly: GCF_037969735.1. Lineage (NCBI taxonomy): Bacteria > Bacillati > Bacillota > Bacilli > Caryophanales > Caryophanaceae > Solibacillus > Solibacillus sp. FSL W8-0372. Next base: position 948,095 of record NZ_CP150204.1, read on the forward strand.
TATTAAAGGAAGCAGGGCAAATGCTACAGCAGTTGGCCCAAACTGCTCCTAAGCATATAAAGCCGATGCTGGACCAGGTAAAGGGTTGGATTAACAATGATAATCTGTTATCCCAAACACAAAAGCAACAATTACAGCAATTATTGGGACGTTTTGAGCAGTTACCTGCAACAAGGCAGGCAATAGAAGTACTGACTAATCAAGTACAGCAACAATTGACAAGTGGTTACAGTGAAAGTGTGACGTCAAGGTTATTTGTGCAAAATGACCAGGGGATTTCAGCAAAGGATCAACTTCTTTCATTGATTAAGCCCGATTCTAATCTTACGCTAGCTGATCAGCTCTTGCGAAATTTAGTGAAAGTTACAGCTGATAGTCCACAACCAGTCATGCAAAGTACCCTTACTCAAGCTGAAGCGCAAGTACAGGCAGCGGTAGATAGCCGTGCAATGGAACAAGCAATAAAAACAATTTTAAAAGGGCTAGGAGTTAGCTATGAGGCAACGCTTGCAAATAAGGCAGGAGATATTCAGGCGATTACACAGCAGCTTAAACCGCAACTATTAGCGCTTCTTCAAGACGTACAGACACCCACGGTTTTAAAGGACACGGCTGAAATGGTAATGGCCAGGCTTAATGGCATGCAGTTGTCTTCTGGGGAAAACGGGCACCAACATCAACTTGTAATGCAACTGCCATTGGACTTTTTTGGTAAGAAAATGGATGCAACACTTCAATGGAATGGCCGCATGAAGGAAGATGGTAAAATTGATGCTAATTTTGCGCGGATTATGTTTTATTTAGATATGGAATCCCTGCAGCAAACCGTCATTGACATGCAAGTGCAAAATCGAGTAGTGACAATTAATGTATATAATGATATTCCACATTTGGATTCATTAGCTGAATCATTAAAAGCTACATTAAAAACTGGTTTACTTGAAAAGGAATATACATTGTCCGGTTTATTTATCAAACCTTTTGGAAATCAGGAATTAAAAACTGACACAAAACTTTCAAAACAATTGGAAGATCAACAAGGCGGTGTGGATATTCGGGTATGAACGAAAAAAAATATGTGCGAAAAGAAGCAATTGCCCTATCATATGATTCTCAGAAAAGTAGTGGACCTACTGTTGTCGCAAAAGGGAAAGGTAAAATTGCCGACAATATACTAGAGAAAGCCTCAATGCATGATGTGCCTATATATGAAGATCCAAACTTAGTGGAACTGCTTGGCCAACTGGATTTAAATACCTCCATACCAGAGGAACTGTATCAGGCTGTTGCTGAAGTATTTGCCTTTATTTATCACTTGGATGAGAAGCATAAGCTAACGCTAAATAAGTGAAATTTATCTATTTAGTAGAATATATCTTTCAGAAAATTAAAAAATATATTTGAAGAGAATTTTTTGACATAAAATAAAGTAAAAATTGCTTGTGTGACAAATATAGACATTATCTGAATTATTGTATAAAATAGATTATGTTAGTAGAATAATTTCCAAATGTCCGATGGGAGGATGTATCATGAATATCCATGAGTATCAAGGGAAAGAAATATTAAGGCAGTACGGCGTTGCGGTTCCTAAAGGGAGTGTCGCGTTTTCACCAGAAGAAGCGGTAAAGGCAGCAAAAGAACTAGGTTCAAATGTAACAGTAGTAAAAGCGCAAATCCATGCAGGTGGCCGAGGTAAAGCAGGAGGCGTAAAAATTGCGAAAAACTTAGATGAAGTTCGCTCTTACGCAAAAGAACTGCTAGGGAAAGTTTTAGTAACGCACCAAACAGGTCCAGACGGTAAAGAAGTAAAACGTCTTTATATAGAGGAAGGTTCGGACATTAAAAAAGAGTACTATTTAAGTTTAGTATTAGACCGTGCAACTTCTAGAGTAGTAATGATGGGTTCTGAAGAGGGCGGTATGGATATTGAGGAAGTAGCAGAATCTAATCCAGAAAAAATCTTCAAAGAAATAATCGATCCAGTAACAGGCTTGAATGCCTTCCAAGCACGCCGTATGGCATTCAATATGAATATTCCGGCGAAGTTAGTAAATAAAGCAGTAGGATTAATGCTTGGTATTTACAAAGCATTTATCGATAAAGATGCATCGACAGTAGAGATCAACCCGCTAGTTGTAACTGGTGATGACCAGGTAGTGGCGCTTGATGCAAAATTCAATTTTGATGCAAATGCACTGTACCGTCATAAAGATATCGTAGAATTACGTGACTTTGATGAGGAAGATGCAAAGGAAATTGAAGCCTCAAAATATGACTTAAGCTATATTTCTTTAGATGGCAACATTGGCTGTATGGTAAATGGTGCAGGTCTTGCTATGGCTACGATGGATACAATTAGCTATTATGGCGGTTCACCCGCAAACTTCCTTGATGTTGGGGGCGGTGCAACAGCTGAAAAAGTAACAGAAGCATTTAAAATTATTTTATCAGACAAAAATGTAAAAGGTATTTTTGTAAACATTTTCGGTGGAATTATGAAGTGCGATATCATTGCAGAAGGTGTTATTACAGCTGCAAAAGAAGTAGGCTTAAAAGTTCCGTTAGTTGTACGTTTGGAAGGAACGAACGTAGAACTTGGTAAAAAATTATTAAATGAATCTGGTTTAAATATTGTAGCCGCTGACTCTATGGCTGATGGCGCACAAAAAATCGTGAAATTAGTTGAATCTGAAGGCGGGGTTAAGGCATGAGCGTATTCATTAATAAAGACACAAAAGTAATCGTACAAGGGATTACAGGGGAAACAGCCCTTTTCCATACGAAACAAATGTTGGAATACGGAACAAAAATCGTTGCTGGGGTAACACCTGGTAAAGGCGGTCTAGAAATCGAGGGTGTTCCTGTATTTAATACTGTACAGGAAGCAGTAGATGCTACTGGTGCAAACGTATCGGTTATTTATGTACCGGCACCGTTTGCAGCAGATGCAATTATTGAAGCGGTTGACGCTGATTTGGATATGACTATTTGTATAACAGAGCACATTCCTGTCCTTGATATGGTAAAAGTTAAGCGCTATATGGAAGGCAAAAAAACACGTTTAGTAGGTCCAAACTGTCCTGGTGTTATTACAGCAGATGAATGCAAGATTGGTATTATGCCAGGTTATATTCATACAAAAGGGCATGTAGGCGTTGTATCTAGATCTGGAACGTTAACATATGAAGCTGTACATCAATTATCTCAAGCGGGTATTGGCCAAACAACAGCAGTAGGAATCGGTGGAGACCCAGTAAATGGTACAAACTTTATCGATTGCCTAAAAGCGTTCAATGAAGACCCTGAAACATATGCAGTAGTAATGATTGGGGAAATCGGCGGTACAGCGGAGGAAGAAGCAGCAGAGTGGATTCAGGCTAACATGACAAAACCGGTTGTAGGCTTTATCGGTGGTCAAACAGCTCCTCCAGGTAAACGTATGGGACACGCTGGTGCTATCATTTCTGGTGGTAAAGGAACAGCTGCAGAGAAAATTAAAGCGATGAACGCAGCGGGTATTGAAGTTGCCCCTACACCTTCTGTTATTGGAGAGACACTAATTAAAGTAATTAAAGAAAAAGGTCTATACGAAGTTTGTAAAACACATTAATATAAAAGATGTAGCGGTCGCCTCGCTACATCTTTTTCGTATGTCTACCTCACTATTTATAAAAGCGGTCATTTTAATTTCTTCTATTATAAAAGGAGTGTTGAAATGATGAATCACTTAAATGAACAATTATTGAAACTACACTATATCCTCCCTCTATCATGGCAAAAATTCCAAAAATTGATGACTATTTTAGAAGATTTCGACAAAATGTTACATGTTTCACCAAAAATTTTAGCGTTGCATTTAAAAATTAAAGAAGAAAAAGCCATACAGCTTCTACGTCATTATAAAGAACTATTGCCAAATTCAATAACAAGTTATTATGAGCAAGAAAATATTCACGCCATCCCCTATACAAGTCAATTTTATCCGGAACGATTGAAACAACTTTACGATGCGCCAGCAGTGCTTTATGCAAAAGGGGATATACAATTATTAAATAAATCAAAAATAATTGCGGTCATTGGTTCCAGAGGAGCAACTAGCTATAGTGAGGAAGTATTGAAAATGCTGATTCCTCCACTAATCGATGAACAATTCATCATAGTCAGCGGTCTTGCTAAAGGAGCAGACCGACTTGCACATGAGGCAACAATTGGTTATGGTGGAAAGACAATCGGTGTATTGGGACATGGTTTGTTCCATCATTATCCGAAAGAAAATATAGAATTAAGCAAGCATATGGCAAGCGAACATTTATTAGTAACAGAATACCCTCCTTATGTAGGCGTGCAAAAATGGCATTTTCCCGCACGCAACCGAATTATTAGCGGTCTAAGTGAAGCGCTTATCGTTACAGAAGCTGCACTTAAAAGCGGTACTTTAATTACTACAGAGCTTGCACTTGAACAAGGAAAAGAAGTGTTTGCGGTGCCTGGAAATATATTCAGTGAGCATTCGCGAGGTACAAATAAATTAATAAAAGAAGGGGCAATTCCGGTGTGGAATGGCTTTCAAATCCTTCAGGAATTACAAATGTTTTCAAAATATCGTTGAAAAAAAGTTGCATTATTAGCCAATCTGTTATACATTTTGCAACAGGAAAAGCTTTGAAAAACATTGACAAATTCATATGATTGAATTTAAGAAAATAACAATACCTCTATAAGGAGGAAAACAGATGGCAGATTATTTAGTAATTGTTGAATCACCTGCAAAGGCAAAAACAATTGAACGCTACTTAGGAAAAAAATATAAAGTAAAAGCTTCAATTGGACATGTACGTGATTTACCACGTAGTCAAATGGGAATTGATACCGAAAATAATTATGAACCAAAATATATTACGATTCGAGGAAAAGGTCCGGTACTCCAGGATCTGAAATCGGCAGCAAAAAAAGTGAAAAAGATTTATCTCGCAGCCGATCCAGACCGTGAAGGGGAAGCAATTGCCTGGCACTTAGCAACAGCATTGAATGTTGATATTCAATCAGATTGCCGTGTCGTATTTAATGAAATTACGAAAGAAGCCATATTAGAAAGCTTCAAACACCCACGTCCGATTAATATGGATCTAGTGGATGCACAACAAGCACGTCGTATTCTAGACCGTCTAGTAGGTTATAATATTAGTCCGATTCTATGGAAAAAAGTGAAAAAAGGCTTGTCTGCAGGTCGTGTGCAATCGGTTTCATTGCGTCTAATTATCGATCGGGAAAATGAAATTAAAAGCTTTATACCAGAAGAATATTGGTCTATTGATGCGAGCTTCGAGAAAAGTAAAAAGCAATTTGATGCTTTCTACTACGGAGACGGCAAAGAAAAAATTAAACTAACAAATGAAGCCCAGGTTAAGGATGTTTTAAAACGTGTAAAAGGCTCTGACTTCGAAGTTATGAATGTTGTAAAGAAAGAGCGTAAGCGTAATGCATCACCTGCTTTCACTACATCCTCACTACAACAAGAAGCCGCGCGTAAGTTAAACTTCCGTGCGAAAAAAACAATGATGCTTGCCCAACAGCTTTATGAAGGTATTGAGCTAAGCAAAAAAGAAGGCGCAGTCGGCTTAATTACGTATATGCGTACAGACTCAACCCGAATTTCGGAAACTGCAAAATCGGAAGCTATATCGTATATCGAAACAAAGTACGGCAAAGACTTCATCGCGTTAGAGCAAAAACAAGCGAAATCAAAGGCGAATGCACAAGATGCCCATGAAGCGATTCGACCAACGAGTGCGATGCGTACGCCAGAAGAACTAAAAACGATTTTAAGCCGTGATCAGCTGCGTCTGTACCGTTTAATTTGGGAACGCTTTATCGCTAGTCAAATGGCGCCGGCAGTCCTGGATACGGTAACAGTAGACCTTCAGAATAACGATGTATTATTCCGTGCAAATGGTTCTCAAGTAAAGTTTGCGGGATTCATGAAACTTTATATCGAAGGAACAGATGATCAAACAGAAGAAACGAATAAACTCCTTCCTGAAATGAAGGTTGGCGATAAAGTTAAGTCACTTGAAATCGAGCCGAAGCAACATTTCACACAACCACCACCACGCTATTCGGAGGCGCGTCTTGTGAAATCGTTAGAGGAGCTAGGTATAGGTCGACCATCAACATATGCACCGACATTGGATACCATTCAAAAACGTGGCTATGTTCAACTGGATGCAAAACGTTTCGTACCTACAGAGCTTGGTGAAATTGTCCACCAGGCAACACTGGAGTTTTTCCCGGAAATCATTAATATCGAATTCACTGCACAAATGGAACAGAATCTGGATGAAATCGAAGAAGGCATTACAAAATGGGTAAATGTAATCGATGAATTTTATAAAGATTTTGAACCACGTGTTAAACATGCGGATGAAGTGATGGAAAAAATCGAAATAAAAGATGAGCCTGCAGGAGAAGACTGTGAAAAATGCGGTAATCCAATGGTATTTAAACTTGGACGTTACGGGAAATTTATGGCTTGTTCCAACTTCCCTGATTGCCGTAACACAAAAGCGATAGTCAAACCGATCGATGTTAAATGTCCAACATGTGACGATGGTGAAATTGTTGAGCGTAAATCCAAAACGAAGCGGATTTTCTACGGTTGCAATCGCTATCCGGATTGTGATTTTGTTTCATGGGATAAGCCAATTAGTAGACCTTGTCCGAAATGTAGTTCATTATTAGTAGAGAAGAAATTGAAAAAAGGTGTTCAAATTCAATGTACAAACAGTGAATGTGATTATGAAGAAACACCATCACAATAAAATGAAGAGGTAACAAAAATGACACAACAAATAGTAAATGTAATTGGTGCTGGTTTAGCCGGTTCTGAAGCAGCATGGCAAATTGCAAAGCGTGGCGTGAACGTACGTTTATATGAAATGCGCCCTGTAAAGCAAACTCCTGCACATCACACTGATAAATTCGCTGAACTTGTATGTTCCAACTCTTTACGTGCAAATGGCTTAACAAATGCTGTTGGTGTAATCAAAGAAGAAATGCGCAAATTGGATTCTGTTATTATTGCAGCAGCAGACAATAGCTCAGTACCTGCAGGTGGAGCCTTGGCTGTAGACCGTCATGAGTTTGCGGGGCATGTAACAGATAAAGTGAAAAACCATCCGTTAATTGAGGTTATTAATGAAGAAGTAACTGAAATCCCTGAAGGAATTACTGTTATTGCGACAGGACCATTAACATCCGAAGCATTAGCAAAACAAATTCAAGGGCTGACTGGGGAAGAGTATTTATACTTCTATGATGCAGCTGCACCTATTATCGAAAAAGATTCAATCGACATGGACAAAGTATACTTAAAATCACGCTACGACAAAGGTGAAGCGGCATATTTGAATTGTCCAATGACGAAAGAAGAGTTCAACGCATTCCGTGAAGCATTAATTACTGCAGAATGTGCACCACTAAAGGAATTCGAAAAAGAAAAGTATTTCGAAGGCTGTATGCCAATTGAAGTAATGGCTGCTCGTGGTGAAAAAACAATGACATTCGGTCCAATGAAGCCAGTAGGTTTAGAGGATCCTAAAACAAATAAACGTCCATATGCGGTTGTTCAATTGCGTCAGGATGATGCAGCAGGAACACTTTATAATCTGGTAGGTTTCCAAACGCATTTAAAATGGCCTGAACAAAAGCGTGTCTTCTCAATGATTCCAGGTTTAGAGAATTTGGAAATTGTAAGATACGGGGTAATGCACCGTAATACATTTATCAACTCACCGAAAGTGTTAACACAGACGTATCAGTTAAAAGCACGTCCAAACCTATTCTTTGCTGGTCAAATGACTGGAGTTGAAGGTTATGTGGAATCTGCAGGTAGTGGGTTAATAGCGGGAATCAACGCCGCTCGCATGGCGCTAGGTCAAGAGTTGCTGTACTTCCCGCACGAAACAGCGTTAGGTGCGATGGCTCGTTACATTACACATACAGACGCGAAAAACTTCCAGCCGATGAACGTTAACTTCGGGATTTTCCCAGAACTTGGCGAACGCATTAAATCAAAGCCGGAGCGTGCAGAGCGACATGCAAATCGCGCATTGGAATCAATTCAGAATTTTATTAATACTCAAGTAATTTAATTGCGAAAAGCCCTTAAAGACTGATATACTTTAAGGGCTTTTACATTTATACAATAATTCCTGTGAAATAATGGATAAAATAGAAAAAATATCGTGATAATTATTAGATTAGCTGAATAAATACAAGAAAAACGAATAATTCTAGCATATTTTACTTGAAAAGTTATCATGATAGGTATAGTGTCAATATGTATGTTTTTTTAGGAAATATTAAGTGTCCATACACATCATTTTTCTTTTGTATGAAATGGGGGTATACAGGATGGATGTATCATTGCAAAATCATTTAGAACAATTTATTCGATATGTACAGTTGGAAAAGAACTTTTCTCTACATACCGTTCGAGAATATCAATCTGATTTACATGAATTTTTTGCGTTTTTACATTCTGAAGGTGTACAAAAAATTACAGAAGTTGAATATATCCATGCACGTTTGTATGTAACAAAGCTTTATGATGAACAAAAAGCAAGAACTTCCATCTCAAGGAAAATCTCATCTATCCGTTCTTTTTTTCGGTTTTTAAATCGAGAACTGAATATTGATGATGCTCCGTTTCGTTCACTTTATCATCCGAAAAAGGAAGAGCGATTACCGAGCTTTTTTTATGAGGAAGAATTGAAACAACTATTCGAAAAAAATGAAGGCAATGAGCCAATCCAAATTCGCAATATTGCATTGTTGGAGATTCTATATGCTACCGGCATGCGTGTAAGTGAATGTGTAAGTTTAGAAATTGCAGACATCGATTTTCATTACAGTATTGTCCGTGTCATGGGAAAAGGGCGTAAAGAGCGAATTATCCCGTTTGGACAGTATGCGCATGAGGCACTTACTCGTTATATAGAGCAGGTCCGTCCATCTTTAATGAAAAAAGAAAACCATCAAAAAGTCTTTGTCAATATGCGAGGTGGCGAACTTACTACCCGCGGTGTGCGTTATATATTAAGTGAGATGATCGATAATGCAAGTATGCACACTAAAATTTATCCACATATGCTGCGCCACACCTTTGCTACGCATCTATTGAATAATGGAGCGGATATGCGTACAGTTCAGGAATTACTAGGGCACGCGAATTTATCTTCAACTCAGATTTATACTCATGTAACGAAAGAAGCTTTAAGAAAGACATATATGAAAAGTCATCCGAGAGCATAAGTTAAGGGGGAAATGAAATATGGGTCAAATTCATGCGACAACGATATTCGCCGTTCATCATAAAGGTGAATGTGCAATGGCCGGGGATGGTCAAGTAACACTAGGAAATGCTGTTGTAATGAAGCATACGGCACGTAAGGTCAGACGTCTGTTTAATGGGAAAGTGTTAGCGGGATTTGCTGGTTCTGTTGCAGATGCATTTACATTATTTGAAATGTTTGAGGCAAAGCTCAATGAATATAATGGCAATCTACAAAGGGCTGCAGTCGAAGTAGCGAAACAATGGCGTGGAGATAAAATGCTGCGACAGCTAGAGGCTATGCTACTCGTAATGGATAAATCAACATTGCTGCTTGTATCAGGCACAGGTGAAGTAATTGAACCGGATGATGGTATTTTAGCAATCGGTTCAGGTGGGAATTACGCATTATCCGCGGGTCGTGCATTAAAGAAACATGCTGCAGATCATTTGACGGCAAAGGAAATCGCAGAGGCTGCATTAACGACTGCTGCGGATATTTGTGTGTTTACAAACCATAATATAATCGTGGAGGTATTATAATGACTTCGATCAATTTAACACCAAGACAGATTACGGAACATTTGAACCGACATATTGTTGGTCAGGAAACTGCCAAGCGTGCTGTTGCGATTGCATTGCGCAACCGTTATCGCCGTTCACTGCTAAGTGAAGAACTAAAAACTGAAGTAATTCCGAAAAATATATTAATGATTGGACCTACTGGTGTAGGGAAGACAGAAATTGCACGTAGAATCGCTAAACTAACGAATGCTCCATTTATTAAAGTGGAGGCAACGAAGTTTACAGAAGTCGGATATGTGGGTCGTGATGTCGAATCAATGGTACGTGACCTAGTGGAAGCGTCCCGTCGCCTTGTGAAAGACGAGATGGTTGAAGCGGTTAAGGAACAAGCTGAGCGTAACGCGAATGATGTACTAATAAAACTATTAGTCCCTTCAAAAGTAAAAGAAAAGCTTACGCAAAATCCATTTGAAATGCTGTTTGGTCAAAAAGATACTGCCCAAGAAGATACAGCTCAGCAGGAAGAGCCAGAAATTCGTACGCGGCGTGCGCAAATTGCTCAGGATTTAAAAGACGGAAAATTAGAAGAACAGTGGGTTACGATTGAAGTAACGGAAAGTGCACCATCACTTTTTGATGCAATGCCGGGGATGAATATGGATAATGCAAACGGTATGCAAGATATGCTGTCTAATTTAATGCCGAAAAAAACAAAAAAACGCAAAGTCCAAGTAAAGGATGCGCGACGCATTTTAGTTCAGGAAGAAGCCAATAAACTAATCGATACAGATGCTTTATCCAGTGAAGCAATTCACCGTGCGGAACAGTCAGGTATTATTTTTATTGATGAAATTGACAAAATTGCGAGTAAAGGTTCTTCCTCTGCAGAAGTATCCCGTGAAGGGGTACAGCGAGATATATTACCAATTGTAGAGGGTTCAACCGTAAATACGAAATATGGAACTGTTAGAACCGATTATATGCTTTTTATCGCAGCAGGTGCTTTCCATATATCTAAGCCGAGTGATTTAATCCCGGAACTGCAAGGACGATTCCCGATTCGTGTAGAACTTGAAAAATTAACGAAGGATGATTTTGTGCGCATATTACAGGAGCCGGATCAGTCGTTAATTTTACAATATAAAGCGTTACTTGAAACAGAAGGCGTTACTCTAGAATTTACAAAAGAAGCAATTGAACGTATTGCAGAAATTGCTACAGAAGTAAATCAGGAAACAGACAATATTGGTGCCCGTCGACTTCACACAATTTTGGAACGTTTACTTGAAGAGTTATCTTATGAAGCTTCTGAAATTGCACCGGCACATATCGACATTACCCCGAATTATGTCGATCAAAAATTGTCGAATATAGTAAAAAATAAAGATTTATCGCAATTTATTCTGTAATAATAAGTTGAAATAGTATCTTTAAATTGTAAAAACCTTTAGAATATTAAGTGAATTAAACAAGTCCTGTAGGAGGAAATAGAAATGAATTTATTAACAAAAACACGAAAAATCAACTCAATGTTACAAGCATCCGCTGGGAAACCAGTTAACTTTAAAGAAATGGCCAACACTTTAGGTGATATAATCGAAAGTAACGTATTTATCGTAAGCCGAAAAGGGAAATTGTTGGGTATTTCAATTCACCAGCAAATCGAGAATGAGCGTATGAAAAAAATGTTTGAAGTGCGTCAATTCCCGGAAGCATATACACAAAACCTATTCAATATTACTGAAACATCTCCTAACTTGGATGTTAACAATGAACATACAGCATTCCCTGTTGAAAACAAAGATCTGTTTTCAAACGGTTTAACTACTATTGTTCCTATTATTGGTGGCGGTGATCGTTTAGGAACGTTAATTTTAGCGCGCATAAGTGATCAATTTGAAGATGATGATTTAATACTTGCTGAATATGGGGCAACTGTTGTTGGTATGGAAATCTTGCGTGAAAAGTCGGAAGAGATTGAAGAGGAAGCACGTTCGAAGGCTGTTGTTCAAATGGCGATTAACTCGTTATCTTATTCGGAACTTGAAGCGATTGAGCATATTTTTGAAGAGCTAGACGGCAATGAAGGTTTGCTAGTAGCTTCTAAAATTGCTGACCGTGTAGGAATTACTCGCTCGGTTATCGTTAACGCATTACGTAAACTTGAATCCGCGGGTGTTATTGAATCACGCTCTTTAGGGATGAAGGGAACATATATTAAAGTTTTAAATGATAAATTCTTAACAGCTTTAGCTGAAATCAAAATGAAATAAAAAAAATTACAGACATAATGAGGTTCTCCTTGTTATGTCTGTTTTTTTATTTTAGCCGAATAATTATAAAGAACTATAATGGTTAATTATGTAAAAGTAATGATAGTTATGAATTAGAATAAGAAATCAAATAAATATTATTTATACCTATGATAAATTATAAATGATGTGACAAATGTTTTGTTACAATATTATGAATTGTTATAATAAAACCCGACTTTCACAGGGTTTTAGTGTATGATATGTTAGGTTGAATTTAAATGAAGCACTAAATACTCATTTGTAATGAAGTGCTTAATATACTAAAAAGTAGTAACTTTATATTATAATAATAAAATGTTAGGTGCAAAAGGATTAAGTTACTCTGTAATATTTCAATTTTATTGATTTAAATACTAATTTAGTAAAAAGAAAAATACAAAAAATAGTCAAATAAGCCTATCTAATAGGGACAAAAGTCAATAGACACTATGGATTATTATAATTACAATTGTATTATTAAGTTTTTAGGAACATTATTTAGCAAACAATGAATGAGGTGAGCAATTTGGATTTATTTGGTGGCACTATACGCAACCTGGAAAATGGACTTTCGTATGCTACATTAAAGAATAAAGCAATTTCCCAAAATATTGCAAATGTTGATACACCGAACTATAAAACAAAAGAAGTAAGCTTTAAAGACGTTTTCAATGATGTGAAAAAAGATTCTATCTCGGCCTATCGTACAGATGCCAGACATTACGATTTTAAAATGGAAATTGGCGGTAATGGTGTTTACTCAAATAATTTCCGTAGTAGACCAAATGGTAACGCAGTGAATATGGATGCCGAACAAGCAAAATTGGCAGAAAACACAATTTACTACAATGCGCTTATCGACCGGATTAGCAGTAAATTCTCAACATTAAATAATGTTGTCAAAGGAGGGAGATAATCATGTCGATTTTTCATAGTATGAATACGACAGCTTCTGCCTTAACGACACAACGTTTGCGCATGGATGTTATTTCTTCGAATATAGCAAATGTTGATACGACCCGGGCAAAACAAGTGAACGGAGAATGGGAGCCATACCGTAAGAAATCCGTTACTTTAAAAGAACAGGAAGGTCAATTTTCCAGTTTCTTGAATACTGCGATGGGCAAAACGGTGAAAAGCGGTGTGGGGAGTGGAGTGAAAGTTTCCTCCATTAAAGATGATACAGAGACGCCATTTAAGCTAGTTTATGATCCGGCACATCCTGATGCAAATGATGACGGCTATGTACAAATGTCGAATGTTGACGTATTAAAAGAGATGGTTGATTTAATTTCTGCGAGCAGATCATATGAAGCGAATATTACTGCTTTTAATGCAAACAAAAATATGTTAACAAAAGCTCTAGAAATTGGGAAAGGATGATTATTAAATGGCAATTAATCCAATAACATTTATGTCTCCCGCACAATCTGTGAATGAGTTAAATGTTCAGAATCAAATAACACCTGCAAATGCACAGCAACAATTTGCAAATACTTTAAAAGAAGCGATTGCTAGTGTAAATGAACATCAAAAAACATCAGATACAATGACACAAAAATTAATCAATGGTGGAGATGTTGATTTATTTGAAGTAATGGTTGCAGCGCAAAAAGCAAGTGTTACTTTAAACACAACAATTGAAGTTCGTAATAAAGCTGTGGAAGCTTATCAAGAAATTATGCGTATGAGTGTGTAATGATTTGAACAACGAATAATAAATTGTTGGGCATTCACTATTAGCGGAGGATTCATAATGAATGAACGACTTACTAAAATTAAAAGCGACTCCACTGGTTTCTGGCAAAGTCGCACAAAAAATCAAAAAGGTGCGATAATTGGAGCACTTTTAGCTGTGATTGCAATTGCAGCTACAATTACATATTTTTCGACACGCACTACAATGGCGCAGTTATTTCCGGAAATGTCTCAAGCTGAGGTAGGAAGGATTACGGAAGTACTTGCTTCACAAGGTGTAAAATATGAAGTGACAAATGGTGGTACTACAATACTGGTACCGGAAAATAAAGTGCAGGATCTACAAGTATCGTTAGCGGCACAAGGATATCCTGATTCTGGTGAAATTGATACTTCGTTTTTCACATCGAATGCCGGGTTTGGTATGACGGACAATGAATTTAATGTTATAAAACAAGCGACAATCGAAACTGATTTAGCTAACTTAGTCCGTAAATTCGAAGGTGTTAAAGATGCGAGTGTCATGATAAGTTTACCGGAAGAAGGCGTATTCCTTAAGGATGCGAAAGGTGAGGCACAAGCGGCGATTGTATTAAATACAGCTCCGGGACATAAATTTTCGGATGATCAAATTAAAGGATTATTTAATTTAATCTCTATGAGTATTCCGAATTTACCGAAAGAAAATATTACCATTATGAACCAGTATTCCGAATATTATGACCTTGCTTCTGCAGAAAGTGGGGGTAACGGGATCAATACGGTTACGGGACAGATGGAAGTAAAGAAGACGATTGAACGCGATTTACAGCGCCAAGTTCAGCAAATGCTTGCTACGTTAATCGGACCGGAGAATGTCGTAGTAAATGTATCGGCAGATATTGACTTTAAAAAAGAAAATCGTGAAGAAAACTTAGTACAGCCTGTTGACGAAGAAAATATGACGGGTATAGAAATAAGTGCCCAACGTATTACGGAAACGTATTCAGGTGCAGCTGGAGCCGGAGCAGAGGGTTCCACAGAAGCTGGAGGCGTTACGGATAACTTTGTTGATTATGTGGAAGGTGCTACAGGTGATGGCGATTATGAGCGTGTAGAGGAAACAATTAATAACGATGTCAATCGTATACGTCGTGAAATCCAGGAAAGTCCATACAAAATTCGGAATTTAGGCATTCAAGTAATGGTAGCACCACCTAACGCAGTAGATGAGTTTGATCAAGGTGTCCGTACAGATATCGAGGAAATTTTGTCGACAATTGTCCGTACTTCAATTGATCAAGAAGCTGCAGGTAATTTAACAGATGAAGAGATTGCCAATCGTATAGTTGTATCTGTACAGCAATTCCAAGGTAACAATTCATCCGACGGACAGCCGGAATCAGTTATTCCTTGGTGGGTATGGGTCATTGGCGGTATTTTACTAGTAGCAATTGTCTTACTGATAATTTACGTCATTCGAGTACGTAGACGCAAACAAGAAGAAGAAGAATTGGAAATAATAGAACAGCAACAACAATTAATTGAAATAGAAGATATTTCTGAAGAAAAAGAAACTGAAGCGACTGTACGCCGTAAGCAATTAGAAAAAATGGCAAAAGAAAAGCCAGAAGATTTTGCGAAGCTATTGCGTAGTTGGATTGCTGAAGACTAATAGGAGGTTCAGCTGTGTCCAAGAAAGATAAAGACTTGTCAGGAAAGCAAAAGGCTGCTTTACTGCTGATTTCTCTAGGACCGGAAGTCTCGGCTTCTGTATATAAGCATTTAAGTGAAGAGGAAATTGAACGCCTCACACTAGAAATTTCTGGTGTAAAAAAAGTAGAATCGAATGTTAAAGAAGAGATTATAGAAGAATTTCATCAAATTGCACTTGCGCAAGATTATATTACGCAAGGTGGTATTGGTTATGCAAAGACCGTTCTTGAAAAAGCATTAGGTGCTGAACAAGCGCAGGCTATTTTAAATCGTCTAACTTCCTCGTTGCAAGTAAGACCATTTGATTTTGCTAGAAAAGCAGACCCGTCACAAATTTTTAATTTTATTCAAAATGAACACCCTCAAACAATTGCCCTTATTCTTTCTTATTTGGAACCGGGGCAAGCAGGGGTAATTCTTTCTTCATTGCCACAGGAAGTACAGGCAGATATTGCAAAGCGAATTGCCATTATGGAATCTACTTCACCAGAAGTAATTAGTGAAATTGAATCCGTATTGGAACGTAAATTGTCATCGACAGTTACACAGGATTACACAGAAACAGGTGGCGTCGATGCAGTGGTGGAAGTATTGAATGGTGTAGATCGTCAAACAGAAAAGACAATTCTCGATGCGCTTGAAATTCAAGACCCAGAACTTGCGGAGGAAATTAAGAAACGTATGTTTGTGTTCGAGGATATCGTTACATTGGACAACCGTTCAATTCAACGGGTTATCCGAGACTGTGAAAACGAAGACCTACTATTATCAATGAAAGTTTCTTCAGATGAAGTAAAGGAAATTATTTTCCGCAATATGTCGCAACGTATGGCTGAGACATTCCGTGAAGAAATGGATATTATGGGGCCAGTACGTCTGCGTGATGTAGAAGAAGCACAATCCCGCATCGTTGCAGTAATACGCCGCTTAGAAGATGCAGGGGAAATTATAATTGCACGTGGTGGAGGAGATGACGTAATTGTCTAGAATCATCCGTTCAACAAATGCACAAAAAGCAGAAGAAGCGTCTACTGTAGAGATTAAACTTCAAAACTTCTTCGAGCCTATTCATTATGCGAAAACGGAAGAAGAACAAATGGACGATACACCTCAATTAACGATTGAAGACATTCAACGTGAACGTCAACAAATGTTAAAGGAGACATCAAATGAAATAGAGCAGCAAAAACTTCAGTTCGAGCAATATCGTAATGAACAGCTCGCTACAATTGATGCTCTAAAGCAAGCATGGGAAGAAGAAAAATCATTACTTCAACTAGAAGCGTATGATGCCGGATTTGCCCAAGGATACGAAGATGGTATTCAAAAGGCAAATGCCAATATGCAACAGCAATTGCAAATAGCCAATAATACAATGAATGATGCACAAAAAAATGCTGCCGCCTATATAGAATCACAGGAAACAGTATTACTGGAACTAGCTTTAACGGCTACAGAGCGTATTATTAATGCGCAGCTGGACCGGGATGATCAGCTTTTTGTCTCTATTATTGAACGTGGATTAAAAGAGGCACGTGAAATGAAAGAAATAAAACTATATGTTTCGCCTGAATACCATGCGCTCATTACAGAGCATCATAATGAATTGGCTGAAATGTTTCCTGCAAATGTACCTTTTATGATTTTTGTCAATGAAGATTTAGAGTCTACTGAAAGTTATATAGAAACGAATCATGGACGAATTGTCGTATCGATAGATGACCAATTGCAAGAGCTTCGCCGACAATTATATGAACTAATCGAAAGTAAGGAATGATACGGATGAAAGCGGCTCAATTAGTTGAACAAATTCCTAATTTAAATACATTTAAAAAATATGGAAGAGTTACACGGGTTGTTGGCTTGATGATAGAGTCGCAAGGTCCGGAGAGTTCGATTGGGGATGTATGTAAAATCCATGTTCAAACATCCAAAAACGGTAATCAGGTTTTGCTGGCTGAAGTGGTGGGCTTTAAAGATGAAATCGTCATTTTAATGCCGTATTCATCTTTAAAGGAAATATCAATTGGCTGTCTCGTAGAAGGAACCGGAACACCGTTAGAAGTGAAAGTAGGTCCGGAACTAATCGGGAAAGTATTGGATGCGATGGGAAACCCGTTTGATGGGCAAGCGTTGCCAAGAGGTTTAACAACTGTCCAGACAGAAAAAGATCCCCCAAATCCATTAAGTCGTCCCCCGATAAATGAACAATTGGAAGTTGGGGTAAAGGCTATAGACGGGATGCTTACTGTGGGAAGTGGTCAACGTGTCGGTATATTTGCCGGCTCAGGAGTCGGGAAAAGTACATTGCTCGGTATGATTGCACGTAATACAGAGGCAGATATTAATGTAATCGCCCTTGTCGGTGAGCGTGGACGGGAAGTTCGGGAATTTATTGAACGTGATTTAGGTCCTGAAGGGTTAAAGCGTTCTGTCGTGGTAGCAGCAACTAGTGATCAGCCGGCACTTATGCGAATAAAAGCAGCGTTTACAGCAACAGCGATTGCAGAATATTTCCGGGATCGTGGAAAAAACGTTATGTTGATGATGGATTCCGTGACCCGTGTAGCGATGGCCCAACGTGAAATTGGACTGGCTATCGGAGAACCACCGGCAACTAGAGGATATACTCCTTCTGTATTCGCTATTTTGCCAACATTATTGGAGCGTTCCGGTACGAATGTGAACGGCACAATTACCGCGTTTTATACGGTGTTAGTAGACGGTGATGATATGAATGAACCGATTGCCGATGCAGTGCGCGGAATATTGGATGGACATATCGTATTGGATCGGAATCTTGCAAATAAAGGACAATATCCTGCGATAAATGTGTTAAAGAGCGTAAGTCGTTTGATGAATCATATCGCTGATCCGGAACATGTAAGTGCAGCAAGCCGATTGCGGGAATTGTATTACGCATATTCGAAATCGGAGGACTTAATCAATATAGGTGCTTATAAACGTGGTACATCAAAAGAAATCGATGAAGCTATTTTATATGAACCGCTTATTACCGCGTTTCTAAAGCAAGGGTATAAAGATAAAGTTTCAATCGATCAAACTGTAAATGAAATTATCGCGTTATCGAATGGTGGTGCACGTTAAGTATGAATTACAATTATCGTTTTGAAAAAATCCTTATTGTAAAAGATCAGGAAAAAACAGAATCTGAACTTGCCTTTAAAGAATCAGTCCATGTATTTGAGGAAATTGCGACAAAGCTATATGGACTATTGAAGAAAAAGGAAGGTTTAATTGTCTATCAGCAGGAACGCTTAAAAGAAGGCTCTTCTATAGATGAAATTAACCATTATTCTAAATTCATCGATAGCATGGAAAAAACAATTGAAGATGCCCAGCAAAAAGTAGTACAGGCGCGGGCAAAAATGAATTGGCATGAGCAAAAATTATTAGAAAAAAACTTGGAAGTACGTAAATACGAAAAAATGCGTGAAAACGATTTTGAAAGATTTAAAGAGGATCAGTTACGCATTGAAGCAATGCAACTAGATGAGCTTTCAACGATTGCGTTTTTCAAGAAAGAAATTAGGTGATTCCGTGGCAAAAAGAAATAAAAATAAAATAGAACAACAGGTGGAAGAAAATGAAGTAGAATCTCAACCCGGTTTTTTTAAAAAGTTTTTTTATTTGTTTTTAATTCCATTTATGTTCCTTATTGCAATTTTATTAATTATTACATCTGTGACGGAATATAACGTATTTAAAATGGCGGATGGTGTCGTTGAGAAAATTCCATTTATCAGCTCTGAAGAAGGCGAAGGAGTTATAGAAAACAGTTTAGTAAATGAACAAAAAGTTGTAGAATTGCAAGCGGAGATTCAGGAGAAAGAAGCTCAAATTTCTCAGCTCCAATCACAAATAGATTCTTCTGTAATTGAAAAGGAAGAGCTGTTGGTTGAGCAGGAACGTCTACTGTTTGAAATAGAAAAACTTAAACGCAATCAGGAAGAGACACAAAAGGAATTTAAAGAAATCCTATCAACTTTTGAAAAAATGTCCGCTAAAACGGCAGCACCGATACTAGTTCAAATGAGTGATACGGAAAGCTTGCGTATAATGTCGAGTATGAAACCCGATACATTATCAGCAATTTTTACGAAAATGACTCCTGCAGATGCGGCTCGTTATACCGAGTTATTATCTCAACAATAAGTAACTTTGAAGGGAGGTGGAACAGATGAATATAGGAATGTTACAAACAAAAATGCCGAAGCAAGTATTGCAATCAAATACAGTACAATCTTCAGTACCCAATGAAAAGGCTTTTGGGAGTGTGTTTCAATCTATCGTCTCAACAACAAAGCAGACTAATCAACAAATAGAATCGACTGAAGATTCTTTAGCTAACAGTGTGACAGATATCTTAGAAAATGATTCATTGCTAAGTTTGTTACAGCAATTAGGTATTGAAATGGACGATTCGGAGTTATTTGCTTTCATTGGCGAGGAATGTACACCAATTTCAGTTGATGAAATGTTATCACTTGAAAACCTAGCAGAACTTGTAGGCATGACTGAGGAGCAACTTACTCGAACTATTGAGCAATTATTAGGTAATACAAATCATGAAATTAAAGATATTTGGTCAATTATCGAGCAAGCACCACAAATTTTGAGTGAAATATTAGCGACAATTCAAGGGTTACAACAAAATGATTCCTTAAATGTTCAACCAAAAGAATTACAACAAGTCATTCAATTTTTAAAGTTGACAGAGCTTTTAGGAAATAAAGTTGACACAGTATATCAGCAGGAAGTTCAATTAGGGCAATTAAAAGAAGCATTATTAGCATTGGCAAATGAAACTCGAAAAACAGTTGATCTAGAGCAAAATACGACGAAAACAAGTACTTTTCAACAAATAGTACAACAAGTAACACAGCAATCGTCTCAGCAAAACAGTCAAAATCAATCGCAACAAAATCAATCGACTCAACAGACTACTGTGAAAATTGAATCTGATACACAATCGGCTATTCAATTACAGCAACAATCGACTCAAATAAAAAACGTTACAATTACATTACCAGCTGAAAAACCAGCACAATCAGAGGCGCTAGTAAAAGAAATTCAAAACTTAATCAATCGTAGTCAACTTTCTGGTCAACCAGGCAATATGAAATTGTTTTTAAAACTATTCCCAGAAAACTTAGGTCAAATCCGTATTGAATTAGTGCAAAAAGATGGTGTACTTACTGCTCGATTATTAGCAACGACTGCAATGGGTAAAGAACTATTAGAAAATAATATTAACCAATTAAAAGCTGGCTTTGTAGCGCAAAATATCCAAATGGATAGAATAGATGTCGCACAATCATTACAGGATGCGGATCGTAATACTCGTGATCAAAATTTCTTCAATAACTTCTTCGGTAAACAAAAAGAAGAAGAATTAGAGGAAAAGGAAGATAACCCTGAAGAAGAAACTATTTCGTTTAAAGATTTATTAAGTGAGGAGGTATAGTCAATGACAAACCCAATTTCAAATGATTATTATTTACCTGCAAATAATCCTAATTTCAAAGTAACAGATAAGCAAGATAACGGAGCACTTGGAAAAGATGCGTTTTTAAAAATATTAATTACTCAGCTTCAAAATCAGGACCCAACAAGCCCAATGGACGATAAAGAATTTATTTCACAAATGGCACAGTTTTCTTCTTTAGAGCAAATGCAGAATATGACAAAAGCGATGGAGAACTTACTCGCATCTCAAGAGCAAACGCAGTTAATGAATTATTCAACTTTCGTCGGTAAAGAAGTGAAATGGCATGAGCTTACAGATAAAGTAGATGCAGATAATAAGCCGATTTATAACGAAGGTACAAGCGTTATTAAAGAATTGAAATTTGTAGACGGTGACGCAGTATTCGTCTTAGCAGATGGAAAAGAAATAAAACCCGGTAATATATCATCTATTTTAGGTAGTGATAGTTCAGCACAACCGAGTATCCCAGCTGGGAATCCATTAGCAGAAGCTAGTCAACTTATTGGACAAAAAGTTCAATATACGAGTGGAGAACAGTTAATTGAAGCCATTATTGAAGCCATTAAAACGAATAACGTAAATATCGAGTATATTTTAAATGATGGATCTCGTTTAACGAAGGAACAATTTACTGTCATCACACAAAATACTGAAACGGCGCCAGAGTAAGAGGGGAATATGATGAATCGAGTAAATATACAACATATACCGTATCATCCACCTATCCAGCCAGCAGTTAAACAAAATACCGAGGTATCTAAACAGTCGTTTATAGACCATTTAAAACAAGCAACGGTAGAGGACCTTAAAATAAGTAAGCATGCATCAGAACGTCTGAAGGAACGTAATATTTCAATTTCAGCGAAAGAATGGCAGCAAATTACTGAAAAGGTTTCCGAGGCAAAAGATAAAGGTGTGAAACAGCCATTAGTTCTTTTAGAACAGGCGGCTTTGATTGTAAGTGCTAAAAATGCAACGGTCATTACAGCATTAGACCGTACCGAAGCAAAACAACAAATATTTACAAATATCGATGGAACAATTCTCTTATAGGCTGGACCTTCAGAAGTAAGGAAGCCTACAGTTGTTGACTGATTGAGACAACTAAACAAAAATATAAAATTGGAAATTGAAGGGAGAACGGCATAATATGTTACGTTCAATGTATTCAGGTATTTCAGGGTTAAAAAACTTCCAAACGAAATTAGACGTGATTGGGAATAATATCGCAAATGTTAATACTTATGGATTTAAAAAGGAACGCACAATTTTTAAAGATTTAATATCACAAACACAAGCAGGTGCATCTGCTCCTACTCCAACTCGTGGGGGAGTAAACGCAACTCAAGTAGGTTTAGGTTCACAATTAGCAGCAATTGATACTATTCATAATCCAGGATCAATGCAAACAACAGGACGTATTCTTGACTTAGCAATTTCAGGTGATGGTTTCTTCATGGTAGCCGACTCGTTGGGTGAACCAGATCCTATTACTGGTGATATTGCAGACCCAGGTTATGAAAACATTCTTTATACGCGAGCTGGTAATTTCTATATGGATAGAAATGGTTATTTAGTAAATGGAGAAGGTAAATATTTAGTAGGTCATGCTAATGATACTTTATCGATTGACGATACAACTACAATTGACGGTAGTGAAGCGGATAATGATAAAGAAGAAAATGGTTTACTTTTGCCTGGAAACTTAATTGATGGGAGTGGTGGTGCGCCGCAAATCGATTTAGCAACATTTAGTAATCCTATTCGTATTCCTACTACAGCACAGTCAATGACAATTGGTCAAGATGGAACAGTTAACTATGTTGACTATAAAGGAGACCGTCAATATGCGGGACAACTCATATTAGCGAAGTTTCCAAATGCATCGGGGTTACAGAAAAATGGGGGTAACTATTTCCAAGAAACTGCAAACTCGGGAGTTGCGTATGGTCAAACAGCTACTGTTGAAGGTATCGGTTCTGTTCAATCAGGATTCATGGAAATGTCCAACGTAGACCTTTCTGAAGAATTCACTGAAATGATCGTGGCACAACGTGGTTTCCAGGCAAATTCTCGAATTATCACAACTTCAGATGAGATTTTACAAGAGTTAGTTAACTTAAAACGATAATCTAAAATACAAATTATATATTCATTGTAAAGGGGGGGCGGGCCGGCTCTCAAGTGCAGTTCCGGCCCTATTTCAATGATCGAAGTAACTCGTCTGAATGGCAAAGCATTTACTTTAAATGCTCTATACATAGAAACAGTCGAAGCTTTTCCAGATACCCAAATTACGCTGACGACTGGGCGTAAATTCATTGTTTTAGAAACTGAAGAACAGGTGCGGCAGAAGGTGAAGGTATTTTATCAAAATATACAAGTTTTATCTAACCCGCATCTAAGAGGTGAAGAAGATGAAGAATAATAAATTATTAACGATAATGCTCATTATTTTAGTGACTATTACACTATTAGGTATTATTGTAGTGGTATTAATAACTCAGCTTGATAAACAAAAATCAAGTGGTCCGTCAATTGATGAAATTGTTGAGTCATCAGTCGATATCCCGGAAATTACAACGAATTTAGCTGATGGAAGCTTTGTTCGAATAACGTTAAAAATTCAGGCTTCAGATAAAAAAGCTGGAGAAGAATTACTGAAACGTGATTTCCAAGTGAAAAACATCGTTATTCAGGAACTTTCAGAAATGGAAGAAGAGGCTTTGGAAGGTAAGCAAGGTAAAATAGCTTTCCAGAATTCGATAAAATCTCAAGTAAATGAGTTAATGCAAGTTGGAGAGATTACACAAGTATATATTACTTCATATGTACTTCAATAAATGAATTTACATTATTTTATATCTTGAAATGGAGGTGGGCAAATGGCAGGAGATATAATGTCCCAATCCGAAATTGATGCGCTTTTGTCAGCGATTTCAACAGGAGAAATGTCGGCAGCGGACATGAAAAAAGAAGACGAAACACGGAAAGTTAAAGTGTATGACTTTAAACGTGCATTACGCTTCTCTAAAGACCAAATCCGAAGTTTGACCCGTATACATGAAAATTTTGCGCGACTGTTAACAACCTTCTTTTCCGCTCAGTTAAGAAGTTATGTACAAATAACAGTTGCATCTGTTGACCAAATTCCATTTGAAGAATTTGTTCGTTCTATACCGAATATGACATTAATTAATGTATTTGAGGTGCCGCCATTAGATGGCAATATACTAATGGAGATTAACCCGAATATTGCCTATTCAATGTTGGATCGCTTAATGGGCGGAACGGGTGCAAGTCATAGCAATGTCGATAATTTAACCGAAATAGAAACGAAAATTATGACGAATCTATTTGAACGTTCATTTGATAATTTACGGGAGGCATGGGAAAATATTGCTGAAATCGATCCGATGCTTGTAGAATTAGAAGTTAACCCACAGTTCTTACAAATGATTTCACCAAATGAAACCGTTGTTGTCATTTCATTGAATACTATTATTGGTGAAACAACAGGGATGATTAATATTTGTATACCGCATGTCGTATTGGAGCCAATTGTACCGAATTTATCTGTACGTTACTGGATGCAGACTAATACGAAGGAGATTTCTCCTGAACAAACAAAGATGCTTGAAACACGAGTGAAACAAGCAAAATTACCTGTTATTGCCGAATTAGGTACGACAGATATTACAATTGAAGATTTCTTGGGGATGACGATAGGCGATGTCATTCCGCTAAATCAAAAAATTGATCATCCGTTAACTTTAAAAGTAGGGGATTTACCTAAATTCACCGTACAGCCTGGAAAATTAAATAAAAAAATGGCTGTTCAAATTATCGAACCTTTGAAAGGAGGAGACGAAGATGAGTGATGAAATGCTCTCCCAAGAAGAGATAGAGGCCCTATTAAGAGGGGAGACACTAGATGATGTCTCTGCCAATTTGGAACCTCAAAAAGAAGAAGTGAAAGTTGAGGATTACTTAACTCCAATAGAAATTGATGCATTAGGTGAGGTAGGAAATATATCGTTCGGAAGTTCTGCCACTGCTTTATCTGCATTATTAGGACAAAAGGTTGATATTACAACGCCAAGTATCACAATGATTAATCGTAATCGTTTAGAAGAGGAATTTCCAAATCCTTACGTTGCCGTTCAAGTAGAATATACTGTTGGTTTATCAGGTATGAATTTACTTGTAATTAAACAATCAGATGCTGCAATTATAGCGGACTTAATGCTTGGTGGGGATGGGTTAAACCCGAAACCCCAGTTAAATGAAATACAATTAAGTGCAGTACAGGAAGCGATGAATCAAATGATGGGTTCTGCTGCTACATCGATGTCGACTGTATTTAATCAAAAGGTGGATATTTCACCACCGTCCATTGATTTAATGAACCTTTCGCAAAATGAAGGTACAGATAATATACCGCCGGATGATTTATTAGTGAAAATTTCATTTAGATTGCGCATAGGAGAATTAATAGATTCAAATTTAATGCAATTACTGCCTTTAAAGTTTAGTAAAAAAATAGTAAAGTCATTATTGGGAGAAACTGAAGAGCCTATTGTTGCAACTACAGCAGCTCCGCCTGCACCGGTATCACAACCAGAACCACAACAAACGATGCAACAGGAACAAAATGTACAACAACAGCAAGTTCAACAGCCGATGCATGAGCAACCGGTCCAGCAGCCAATGTATCAGCAACCAATGTACGAACAACCGGTACAACAGCCAAATCAGCAACCAATGTACGAACAACCGGCACAACAGCAAATGTACCAACAACCGGTTTATTCGGCACCAACAGCAAATGTTCAGCAAGCTCAATTTGCTAGCTTCGAATCTGCAAATATAACACAGACAGAAGCACGCAATTTAAATATGCTGCTTGACATTCCATTGCAGGTAACAGTGGAGTTGGGACGTACAAAGCGTTCAGTAAAAGAAATATTGGAGCTTTCTAGTGGTTCTGTAATTGAGCTTGATAAGCTTGCAGGTGAGCCTGTTGATATTTTAGTAAATAGCCGGTTAATCGCAAAAGGTGAAGTAGTAGTAATTGATGAGAACTTTGGTGTTCGAATCACAGATATTTTAAGTCAAGCCGATCGCTTGAACAATCTAAGATAGTTTTCTAATTGGAGGAATCAGAGTATGTCTAAAAGAATTTTAATTGTTGACGATGCAGCTTTCATGCGCATGATGATTAAGGATATTCTAACGAAAAATGGCTATGAAGTAATTGGGGAAGCAGCTGATGGTATCCAGGCAGTTGAAAAGTACAATGAGCTACGTCCGGATTTAGTGACAATGGATATTACAATGCCTGAGATGGATGGCATCGCGGCATTAAAAGCAATTAAAGGCACAGATCCAAATGCTGTGGTCATTATGTGCTCAGCAATGGGACAACAAGCTATGGTAATTGATGCAATTCAAGCCGGTGCAAAAGATTTTATAGTTAAGCCATTCCAAGCTGACCGTGTAATCGAAGCCATTCAAAAAGCATTAGGTTAATGATATGAAAGCAAAAAAATCATTTCGATTTTGGCTTGCTGTTGGAATAGTATTGATGACGGCATTGTTTGCACCAATCTCAAATGGAACTTTTGCGATGGTAAGTAACGTATATGAGAACTGTAATGAAAATCCTGAAGTATGTTCGGAAGAAAATATTTCAGAAGATAATGTTACAGATGCCGACGCAGAATCTACTGAATCGGCATCTGACAGCATCGGTTTCTTGGATTACATAAAAGTTTTAATAGCACTTGTATTTGTACTAGGGCTATTATTGTTTATTTTGAAGTATTTAAACAAACGTAACTTAAACTATCAACAAAATGCCGTAGTTAAAAATATCGGCGGCTTGTCTGTAGGGCAGCAAAAGTCCGTACAATTACTGTTAATCGGTAAAAATGTATATGTAGTAGGTGTAGGGGATAATATTCAGCTTCTCAAGGAAATCGATTCCGAAGAGGAAATTGAACAATTGCTAAGTCAAACTGAAAGCAACCAAACTATGATGAATACTTCACCGTATATTGCAGAGCTGTTCAGAAAATTTTCAAAAAAGAACCGACCGGAAGATGTATCGAATAGCCCTAAATTTAATGATATGTTCAATGAAAAAATAGGGGAAATAAAAAAACAGCGTAGTAATGAGTTAGAGCGTTGGAAAGAGCGGGAGCGTGATGAACGATGAACGATCTTCTTTCCGTCTTTTCTGAAAGCGACCCGGGAAATGTATCCACATCGGTTACGCTATTATTCCTGTTGACGGTTCTCTCATTAGCACCAAGTCTTTTAATATTAATGACATCGTTCGCTCGTATTGTCATCGTACTGTCATTTACTAGGACGGCCCTTGCGACAAACCAAATGCCTCCGAACCAAGTCATTATCGGCTTGGCATTATTTTTAACATTTTTTATCATGGCGCCGACATTCCAGCAAGTAAATGAGCAGGCATTGCAGCCGCTTTTTGATGAAGAAATCAATTTAGAAGAAGCGTATGACAGGGCAACGATACCATTTAAACAATTTATGGCACAGCATACTAGGCAAAAAGATCTGGAATTATTTATAGAATATAACCAAGCGGAGTATCCGGATTCGATAGAAGAAATTCCGATGACGCTGTTAGTACCTGCATTTGCTTTAAGTGAAATTAAAACAGCTTTCCAAATGGGTTTTATGATTTTTATTCCATTTTTAGTTATTGATATGGTTGTCGCAAGTACACTTATGTCAATGGGGATGATGATGCTACCTCCAGTAATGATTTCACTACCATTTAAAATATTGCTGTTTGTACTCGTCGATGGTTGGTATTTAGTGATGAAATCTTTACTTCAAAGTTTTTAGGGGATGATACATAGTGACACAGGAAATGGTCATTGCAGTTGCAGAAAATGCAGTTTTTACAATATTGATAGTTTCGGGACCATTACTTTTAATCGCTTTAGCTAGCGGTCTAGTTGTAAGTATTTTTCAGGCAACAACTTCCATTCAAGAGCAGACATTGGCTTTCGTACCAAAAATCGTAGCTGTATTAGTTGCGATTATATTTTTTGGTCCTTTTATGATTTCAAGAATGACAGATTATTTTCATGATATTTTGAATAATTTAGTCCGGTATATTGGGTGAGAAAATGACGGAAATAATACCGAATCTATCAATATTACTATTAATTTTAGTTCGCGTTTCTGCATTTTTTGTCACTGTACCTTTATTTTCTTACCGTACTATCCCCCCACAAGTACGTATTACTTTGGCAGTTGTTTTAGCGTGGATGATGTATTACACGTTTAATATGGAACCATTTGAAATTAATGGTGTGTATTTATTGCTCGTTTTAAAAGAAGCCATTATCGGGCTCATGTTAGGTTTAGCTGCGATGATTATTATATCTGCTGTTCAGATAGCAGGGGGGTTCATTGATTTCCAGATGGGCTTTGCGATGGCAAACATTATTGATCCTCAAACAGGCGCACAATCTCCTTTAATGGGGCAATTTCTAAACTTTTTAACGTTGCTTTTATTGTTGGCGATTAACGGTCACCATCTACTTTTGGATGGTATATTTTATAGTTATCAATTTTTACCAATGGATCAATTCTTTCCGAAATTTGGGGAAGAAGGAACTGTCTTATTTATTATGAAAATGTTTGTTTCTGTTTTTGCCATTGCATTTCAAATGTCAGCTCCAATAGTTGCAACTCTATTTTTAGTAACATTAGCGTTAGGGATTACAGGGAAAACCGTGCCACAAATGAATATTTTTGTTATCGGCTTTCCTATTAAAATAGCGGTAGGCTTTCTTGTAATGATAGTGACAATGGGTGTATTAGTTGGAGTTATGAAAGAACTGATTGAATTTATGATTGTTTCATTGCGTGATTTAATGGTTATTTTAGGTGGTGGCTAAGATGGAGTTAAAACTCTTAATAAAAGTAGATCTTCAATTTTTTGCAGGAGAAAAGACTGAGAAGGCAACTCCAAAAAAGCGACAGGATGCACGTAAAAAGGGACAAGTATTAAAGAGTCAAGATGTTACTGCAGCTTTTTTATTATTACTTTCATTTTTCTTTTTACTCTTTTTCGCACCATTTATGTATAACGGGGTAAAAGGATTTTTATTACAAGGGCTTGAGCGCAATATGTTAATCGAAACGCTGAATGCCGAAACAGTTATGTATATGTATGTCGAGTCCATAAAAGAGATGGCGATTATAGTTTTACCTATTATGGTTGTCGCCATGATTGCAGGTATTGGAGCTAACTTTTTTCAGTTTGGCTTATTATTTACAACAGAAACTTTAAAAATTGATTTAAAGAAAATGGATCCTATTAAAGGGATAAAAAAAATTATATCTGTCCGGGCAATCGTCAATTTAATTAAATCATTATTGAAAGTGACGTTGATCGGTACGGTTACGACAGTGGTAATCATCATTTACTTGGAAGATGTATTATCACTTGCTTTACATAGTCCCGCAGAAATATTGGCGACTGTTGCCTATTTATCTGCCATTATGGGGATAGCGGCTTCCATAATGCTCATATTCATCGCATTGATTGATTATATTTATGAACGATTTGAATATGAAAAACAATTGAAAATGTCAAAACAGGATATTAAAGATGAACATAAAAATGCAGAAGGTGATCCTTTAATCAAGTCCAAAATTAAACAGCGTCAACGGGAAATGGCGATGCGAAGAATGATGCAGGAAATTCCTGCCGCAGACGTGGTTATTACAAACCCGACCCATTATGCCATTGCGTTAAAATATGATGAGGACGAAATGGATGCGCCAAGAGTGGTGGCAAAAGGGACTGACTTTGTTGCCCAAAAAATAAAGCTTATTGCAAAAGAACATGATGTCATCATGGTCGAAAACCGGCCACTTGCCCGTGCAATGTATGATCAAGTGGAGATCGGCCAAGCAGTGCCTGAAGAATTTTTCAAAGCGGTCGCTGAAGTTCTTGCATATGTATACCGTATTAAACGCAAAATTTAACATAGATTTCAGGAGGGACATCAATCAATGCAAATACGCGATTTAGGGGTTTTAGCTGCAGTTATTATGGTTGTAGCGATGCTCATTATCCCTCTTCCACATTGGTTATTAAGCTTTTTAATTATCGTCAATATTACATTGGCGATTCTTGTATTATTAACAGCCATGAATATGAAAGAAGCTCTTGATTTCTCGATTTTCCCGACAGTTATTCTTTTATTAACCCTATTCCGTCTGGCATTATCGGTTTCAACAACACGTGCTATTTTAGCAGAAGGTGATGCAGGACAGGTAGTAGAGACATTTGGTAATTTCGTTACAGGCGGGAATATTTTAGTCGGCTTAGTAATTTTCCTATTACTTGTTATTATTCAATTCATCGTTATTACAAAAGGTGCCGAGCGTGTTGCTGAAGTAGCTGCACGTTTCACGTTGGATGCGATGCCGGGTAAGCAAATGAGTATTGATGCTGATTTAAATGCAGGAATGATTTCCGAGAAGGAAGCGCGTGAACGACGTGAAAAGGTATCCGGAGAAGCGGACTTTTATGGCGCGATGGATGGTGCTACAAAGTTCGTAAAAGGTGATGCAATTGCTTCTATTATCATGGTAGGTATAAACTTATTGTTTGGTATGATTATTGGTATGGTGCAAATGGAGCTAAGTTTTGGCGAAGCTGCAGCAAAATATTCACTGCTGACAGTCGGTGACGGACTTGTATCACAAATTCCCGCGTTATTAATTTCAACCGCTACAGGGATTGTAGTAACACGTGCTGCCTCTAAAGGAAATCTTGGTTCGGATATTACCGATCAATTATTTGCACATTCAAAACTACTTTATGTTGCTGCAGGTACGATTTTATTGCTCGGATTGTTTACACCAATTCCTGATTGGATAACAATGCCTGTCGCTGCAGTTTTGGCAATTGGTGCGTTTCTAATGGATCGTAAAAAGGATGAAACTCCAGAAGAAATGATGGAAATTGAAGAAGAAGTAGCTTCAGATACGATGAAAAGTCCCGAAAATGTTATTAACTTATTAAATGTAGATCCAATAGAGTTTGAATTTGGATATGGGTTGATTCCATTGGTAGATGCTGCGCAAGGTGGGGATTTACTGGACAGAGTTGTCATGATTCGCCGTCAGCTTGCATTAGAACTTGGGATTGTTATTCCAATTGTTCGTATCCGTGATAATATACAACTACAACCGAATGAATATCGAATTAAGATTAAGGGAAATGAAATGGCAAGAGGTGAATTATTGCTGGACCATTATTTAGCAATGAGCCCCGGGGATGACGACTTAATTGATGGTATTGATACAATCGAGCCTTCATTCGGCCTTCCTGCAAAATGGATTACAGAAGCAGTAAAAGAAGATGCAGAAATGTTTGGGTATACAGTTGTGGATCCACCGAGTGTTGTATCAACACATTTAACGGAAATCATTCGTGCAAATGCCCATGATTTACTAGGACGTCAAGAAGCGAAGCAATTGATAGACCACTTACGTGAAACACATGCGATATTAGTAGACGAATTAATCCCAGCGCCACTCTCAATTGGTGAAGTGCAAAAAGTATTGGCGAAATTACTACGTGAAAATGTTTCCGTACGCAATTTACCAATTATATTTGAAACACTTGCAGATTATGCAAAACTTACGAGTGATACGGATATATTAACCGAGTATGTAAGACAAGCATTGGCAAGACAAATAACGGCTCAGTTTGTTGGTGGTCAACAAGCCCTGAAAGTCATTACTGTTTCTGCAAAAGTGGAAAAGTTATTGGCAGACAGCATTCAACAAACAGACCATGGAAACTATTTGGCAATGGATCCGCAAGAATCACAATTTGTTCTGGAAGCAATAGCAAAGGAAGTGGAGCGTGTATCTTATATGGAGCAATCACCAATCATGCTTTGCTCACCAGGTGTGCGTATGTATTTAAGACAGTTGACAGAGCGGTATTTCCCACAAGTTCCAATTCTATCTTATAATGAGCTAGATGCAGCAGTAGAAATTCAAAGTGTTGGGGTGGTGAATGTTGAATGAAGATGAAAAAATATAATGCACCTTCTATTGCCGAAGCGATGAAACAAATCCGGTCAGATTTAGGCGAGGATGCAGTTATTTTAAATTCAAAAGTTGTCGTAACGAAAAGATTTTTTGGATTGGTAAAAAATAAAAGCTATGAAGTAGTCGCTGGCTATGACCAGGTAGAGAAAATACCAGCCTACTTCTCTTCACAAGACATTCCAACTCGTCCTACTTTCAAGGATGATAGAACAATGCCTATGAACCAGTCATCTTCACCTGTGGAAAAGCCTAAAAAAGCATCACAGGAGGATAGTTCTGCAATATCAGGAAATTTAGTGAAAGACATTGCAGAATTAAAGTCTATGATGCAGTCAATGCAACGCATGTCGACGCAATCTCAATATCCGAATGAGCTCTTACCTTTTGTCGATTTTTTAAAACAGCAGGAACTTGGAGAGGAGCTTATCACAGCAATTAGTGATGAGCTTTTTGAACATTACAGTCAAAATAATCAACTTACATGGAACGAAATGCAGGAAATAGCGAAAGACTATTTAAGAAAAGAATTATATGACCTTCCCATTAGTGGGATGTCATATGATAAAAAATATATTAATGTTTTAGGTCCAACCGGTGTCGGAAAAACAACAACGATTGCTAAAATAGCAGCACGATCAGTTTTGGAAAAGAAAAAGAAGATTGGATTTATTACGACCGATACATACCGAATTGCGGCCATAGAGCAATTAAAAACTTATGCTGCCCTATTACAGGCACCTGTAGAGGTCGTTTATAATGCTGCAGATTATGCAGAGGCGATAAAAAAATTAGCGCATTTAGACTTGATCTTTATTGATACTGCTGGAAGAAACTATAAAGAAGCTAAATACGTAAATGATTTAAAATCTTTAATACAATTTGATGACCA
The DNA here is from genome assembly GCF_037969735.1 of Solibacillus sp. FSL W8-0372. Taxonomy (NCBI): domain Bacteria; kingdom Bacillati; phylum Bacillota; class Bacilli; order Caryophanales; family Caryophanaceae; genus Solibacillus; species Solibacillus sp. FSL W8-0372. The sequence goes on from NZ_CP150204.1 coordinate 981,169, forward strand.
ACTGGAGTCTTACCTAGTATTATCTTTAACGGCAAAGCAAAAAGACTTGGAATCAATTATTGAACAATTTAAGGACATAAATATAGAAAAATTTATCTTTACAAAGCTTGATGAAACAAATTCTATTGGCACTATGTTTAATTTAATGATTAAATATAATAAAGGACTCGCTTACTATACGAATGGTCAAGAAGTACCAGAAGATATAGAACAGCCAAGTAGTGATAAGCTACTAGAGCTTTTTTTCAAGGAGAATTTAGATGAAGGATCAAGCTGATAAACTACGTCAAAAAATGCTTGAAAGCGAAGAGACGATAGGAAGATCAATTGCAGTTGTAAGCGGTAAAGGCGGGGTAGGAAAAAGCAATTTTACAACCAACTTTGCAACACTATTGGCTAAAACAGGTAAAAAGGTAATCATCCTTGATATGGATATCGGGATGGGAAATGTCCATATTCTCGTGGGCAACTCTGTAAAATATAGTTTGAAAGATTACTTGGATGGCCAAATAGCATTGGAGGATGTCACGTTCAAAACAGAAGAAGGTGTCAGTTATATATCTGGAGGATCTGGCATGTCGTCATTAATGGATTGGTCACCGGCTGTTTTTGATCGTCTAATAACTGCTTTTGAAACACTGCAGAAGGAATATGATTTTGTATTCTTTGATATGGGTGCAGGAGTCGTTAATTGGTCGCTCGATTTATTAACATCAATCGAAGAAATCATCGTCATTTCAACAGCTGAACCGACTTCAATTATGGATGCCTATTCGATGATGAAGTTTATTCACCTAAATGATCCTCAGAAGAAATTTTATTTATTATGTAATCGAGCATTTACAGTAGAGGAAGGTTTAGAAACGACTCAGCGATTAAAAACAGTCATGATGAAATTTTTGGGAAAGGATGTCCACATTCTTGGTTCGCTTCCGGAAGATTCAGTTGTCCGCCAAGCCGTGCGTCAACAATCCTTGTTTACGACGATCTATCCGGATGCTCCTGTTTCAAAAACTATGGGCAAGCTCGTTCAGCAGTTTTTAACAGTAGAAACGGAAATGAAAGAAGTGCACGCTTCAAGTCAGTCAAGTAAGTTTTTATCCAAATTAAAAAACATCTTTTCGAGAGGTCGTGGTTAAATGAGCATCTTAAAGAAAAGTAAATTATTGGTTGTTGACGACTCCGCCTTTATGCGGAAGTTAATAAGTGATTTTTTTTTGGACCATCCGTACATCGAAGTAATAGGAGCAGCACGCAACGGTAAAGACGCACTTAAAAAAATTGAACAGTTAAAGCCGGATGTCGTAACTATGGATGTAGAAATGCCTGAAATGAATGGGTTGGAGGCTTTAAAGGAAATTATGCAAAAGCATCCTGTGCCTGTTGTCATGCTTTCTAGTACCACACAGCGTGGAGCCGATAATACCTTAATGGCGATGGAGTATGGTGCAGTTGACTTTGTAGCGAAGCCGAGTGGGACAATTTCGTTAGATTTACATAAAATTCAAGATGAATTAGTTCGGAAAGTGATAGGTGCTTCGAAAATTTCTATTTCGAAGTTGCATAAGCCGCTCCGTACAAAATTAGCCATTAATCAACCAATGAGAGTAACAGTTTCAAATGAAGAATCTATTGACACTACAAAGACAAAACCATTGGAAACGTCATTTCCTACAATTTCACAAAAATCATGGGCAAAGACGTCCAAAAAAATTATATTAATTGGTACTTCTACAGGAGGTCCAAGAGCTTTACAAGAAGTAATTACCAAAATACCTGCAACAGTAAATGCTCCAATCTTGATTGTACAGCATATGCCTGCAGGATTTACAAAATCATTGGCTACAAGACTTGATCAATTAAGTGAAATTCATGTGAAAGAAGCAGAGCAGGGCGATATATTACAAAAAGGAACTGCTTACCTTGCACCAGGCGGATATCATCTTAAATTAAAAAAGGTCGGATCAAGTTTCGCAGTCGTACTGGACCAAGATGAGCCTCCTCGATCAGGTCATCGTCCATCTGTAGATGTCATGTTTGAAAATGTAAGTCAATATTCCGATTTTGATAAAATCGCTGTAATTATGACTGGAATGGGATATGACGGTTCAAAAGGATTAGTTTCACTTAAAAATACAGGAAATGTAATTGCTATTGCAGAGTCAGCCGAAACGTGTATCGTTTATGGAATGCCAAAAGCTGCTGTGGAAACGCAGCTTGTAGATGAAGTGGCAGATGTTGATAATATTGCACAGACAATTATGAAATATATGCCTTAAAAAAGGGGTGTCTTCTAAATGGAATTAAATCAATATTTAGAAATGTTTATTGAAGAAAGCAAAGAACATTTGCAAGCATGCAGCGAACACTTATTGGAATTGGAAAAAAATCCGGACGATTTAACAATTGTCGGAGAAATTTTCCGGTCTGCCCATACATTAAAAGGAATGGCAGCAACAATGGGTTATGAGGATTTAGCAGATTTAACGCATAAAATGGAAAATATACTAGATGCCATCCGTAACGGAAAAATTAAAGTTAATGCTGAAATTTTAGATGTAGTTTTTGAATCTGTTGATCATCTTGAAGAGATGGTATTTCATATCGCTGATGGCGGAGATGGCAAACGCAATGTCCAGGCAACGGTTGAAAAATTAAAGCGCATTGAAGCTGGGGAACCTTCTGTAGCAGCAGAAGAGAAGATGTCCCAGCAGGAGACAGTAGCTACAACCGCTGATATCCCTAATGAGAAGATTACAATTACAGCAGCTGGATTAAAACTATCCTACGATGACTTTGAAAAAACTGTTATTCAACAATCGTCTGAACAAGATTTTAATGCTTATGAAATAACGGTAGCTTTACGGGAAGATTGCTTATTAAAAGCTGCCCGTGTCTTTATGGTATTTGAAATTTTGGAGAAAAACGGTGATGTTATTAAATCATCGCCAACAGTAGATAGATTAGAAGACGAACAGTTCGATAGTGAATTCCATGTTGCGTTTATTTCAAGGGAGTCATCTGAAGATCTACATAAAATGCTAATGAAAGTTTCAGAAATTGATTATGTTATTGTCAATGAAATTCATAAGGAAGTATTTGTTACAAAGACAACTGCGATTGATACGCAAGTAGCACCTATTTTGGAAGTAGTGGCGCCTTCAGCCAATGATGTTTCAGTTCCAACTGAAAAACAAAAATCAACGCCAAATACTAACAGTAAATCTTCTGCCCATACGTCTAGCAAAACAATTCGTGTAAATATTGAGCGTCTAGATATTTTAATGAATTTATTTGAAGAGCTTGCAATTGATCGTGGTCGTTTATTGTCAATTGCTTCTGAAGTCAATCATGGAGAATTAAATGAAACGGTAGAACGTATGAGCCGTACAATGGGTGATTTGCAGAATATCGTCCTAACTATGCGGATGGTTCCGGTGGAAACAGTGTTTAACCGTTTCCCTAAAATGGTGCGTCAGTTATCCCGTGATTTAAATAAGAAAATCGAACTTAATATAGTTGGCGCTGAAACAGAGCTAGACCGTACAGTAATCGATGAAATCGGTGACCCACTTGTACACTTAATCCGAAACTCTGTGGACCACGGCATTGAAAGTCCGGAAGTACGACGTTCAAAAGGCAAACCGGAAGAAGGAACAGTTGAACTACGCGCCTACCATAGCGGCAATTATGTCTTTATTGAAATAGAGGATGACGGAGCAGGAATTAATCGTGATAAAGTGCTGGCAAAAGCACTTTCCAAAGGAATCGTATCACATGAACAATCATTGACGATGACAGAAAAGCAAATTAATGAGCTGATTTTAGCGTCAGGATTCTCAACGGCGGATGTCATTTCTGATGTTTCCGGTCGAGGTGTAGGCCTGGATGTTGTTAAAACGACAATTGAATCTTTAGGTGGGAATATTTCCATCGAATCGACATTGAATGTTGGCTCTGTGTTCTCTATTCAATTACCGTTAACTCTTTCGATTATTTCTGTTATGTTAGTGGAAATTGAGAAGGAAATTTATGCAATTCCGTTATCTTCAATTATTGAAACATCCATTATACGGACTTCAGACATCTTAAATGCACATAATCAAAAAGTAATTGATTTCCGTGGGAAAGTTGTGCCGCTTGTCTTCCTTGAAGAGATTTTTGGAGTGCCGCGTGACGAAAAAAATGATGATGGTTTCCATTCTGTGGTCATTGTCCGTAAAGGTGATAAGTTAGCGGGATTAGTAGTGGATTCATTCATCGGACAGCAAGAAATTGTCCTGAAGTCATTAGGAAACTATTTAACTAATATTTTTGCGATTTCTGGTGCAACAATTTTAGGGAATGGTCAAGTGGCGTTAATTGTGGATTGTAATGCATTAATGAAGTAAAAAGGATAAGAGGTGTGAAAGATGACGAATGCAATAGAGCAAAAAAACTTAAAAGTAATTGTATTTCAATTAGCTGATAAAGAATATGCAATTCCTGTTTCTCACGTTAAGGGAATCGAAAAATTAATGCACATCACCCGTGTACCGAAAACTGAACGTTTCGTTAAAGGTGTCATTAATCTTAGGGGCGTCGTAACACCAGTTATCGATTTACGAGAACGTTTTGATTTGCCTATCTCGGGAAACGAAGAAACAACACGAATTATTATCATAACACTTGAAACAATGGAAGTTGGTTTTATAGTGGATTCTGCAAACGACGTATTGGACATTGATGCAGCCTCAATTGAACAGCAACCGGAAGTAGTTGGCTCCTTGGAAGAGGATTTTATCGCAGGAGTTGCTAAATTGGAAAACCGCTTATTGATTTTACTTCATTTAGATAAAGTGTTAAATCTAAATGAGAAATGATTAATTTTCCGGGTAAGTTCATCTTACCTGGAATCTATTAAAGTAGGGATTATTAATGAACTTCAGTGAAAAAATCACTTCACTCCATTTAGATGTATTAAAGGAAATTGGAAATATCGGCGCTGCCCATGCTGCTACGGCATTATCGACTTTACTGCAAAAGAAAATCGATATGCGTGTACCAGATGTGAGAATGGTTTCATTTAATGAAATGATGGAATTGGCGGGTGGGCCGGAAAATGTTGTTGTAGGTATTTACCTACGTATTGAAGGTGATGCCCAGGGAAGTATGTTTTTTATTCTGCCGCTTGAACAGGCCAATCGATTTATTCGTAGCTTAATACGCGATGATTCTTTTGACTTCAATACGCCTCCATATTCTGAGTTAGGTTTATCTGCTATGCAGGAAATGGGTAACATTTTATCGGGCTCTTATTTATCTGCTTTATCGGATTTTACAGGCCTTAAAATTTATCCGACTGTACCAGGTTTAAGTATTGATATGTTCGGTGCCATTATTAGTATCGGACTTATTGAACTCTCGCAAGTAAGCGACACTGTAATTGTTATAAATACATCCATTTATGAGGAAGCTATTTCCGATGATGAGGCAGTGAAGGGGCATTTCCTTTTGATGCCGGAGCCTGATTCATTCGAAACAATTTTTAAAGCATTAGGAGTGCCTACTACATGATGGTTACCAATTTATACGAAGTGATTAAAGTAGGGATTGCACAAATGGATATTGTTAAAGCCCCTCATACAATCCGTACTTCAGGTCTTGGTTCATGTGTTGGAGTTGTTATTTATGACGAATCCAAAAAAATAGGCGGCATGGTTCATGTAATGCTGCCTGATTCAAGCCTGAATCGTACTAACACTTTAAATGAAGCGAAATTCGCAGATACAGGTATTCTTGCTTTAGTAGACAGATTAAAGCGGGATGGGGCACAAAGCTATAAGTTGAAAGCTAAAATCGCCGGTGGTGCACAAATGTTCCAATTTACATCGGATAAAGATTCGATGCGTATCGGTCCAAGAAATGTCGAAGCGGTAAAAGCGCAATTAAAAAAGCTGAACATACCGATTATTTCAGAGGATACGGGTGGAAATAGTGGTCGCACAATCGAGTTTAGTCCGGAAACAAATATACTGAATGTCCGAACAGTAAATAAAGGAGTGAGTGAAATTTGATGTTTGGTTCAATATTTTATAACTGTTGGGCAGCATTACTATCCTTCGCTAGTTATTTTATTTTGGCAATTCAAAATCCGTATGCTTTGCCACTCCAAATAATAAGTACATCTTTTTTAGTCGCGTTCATAGCATTCGTTGGGATGTATTTCCTGCGTTATTTTCTAGGCTATGTTTTCTATACACCGGAAACGCCTGTCTTTGCAGAAACCGAAGATGAGATTATCGGTCAAACAATGTTAGATGAGAGTGATCAGCAATTTTCAACTCGTAGTAATCAGTCCACAATGGAATTTGATGAAGAAAATACGGAGGATATTGCTCAAGTCGTTCGAACGATGTTGCATGGAGATGAGGCACTTTCCCGATAAAAGAGTCGTACTTTCGGCTCTTTTTTTGTTTTTTGAAAATGTGTAGATGTTGTGTCTCACAGTTCCTTACATGTTTATTCTTGGGCTTTTTGGTATAATGAATAGTAATTATACTCACTTTAACTACAAAAGGGGGAGGTACGTTTGACTGAACAAGGACATGGAGACGAACAAGCCTTATGGGTTCGTTGGACAAAGAACCGAGATCCTGAAGCAGGAGACATGTTAATCAAAAAATATAAGCCACTTGTAACGTATCATGTACAGCGTATAGCTGTTGGACTTCCTAAAAATGTTTCGAGAAATGATTTAATGAGTCTTGGAATGATGGGACTTTTTGATGCTTTAAATAAATTTGATATAAATCGAGATTTAAAGTTTGATACGTACGCATCCTTTCGTGTACGGGGCGCAATAATTGATGGACTTCGGAAAGAAGACTGGCTTCCGCGTTCAGCACGTGAAAAGGCTAAAAAGTTGGAAGCACAAATTGAGTCACTTGAGCAAAAGCTAATGCGCCATGCAACCCCTGAGGAAGTTGCTGCACAAATGAATTTACCTGTTGAAGAAGTTTATCAAACCTATCAGGAACATTTTTTTTCAAATGTACTTTCAATAAATGAGCAACTTGATCAAGAAGATAGTGAAGGCAAAACTTTTGTCATTCGTGATGACCATACAAAGACACCCGAACAGCATACAATACATTTAGAGCTTTTAGGCGATTTGGCAGCCAATATAAAAAAGCTGAACGAAAAAGAGCAGCTTGTCATTAGCTTATTCTACTCAGAAGAAATGACATTGACTGAAATTGGGGAAGTCTTGGAGTTATCTACATCACGCATTTCTCAAATACACTCTAAAGCATTGTTTAAATTACGTAAATTATTGTCTTCAGAAATGATTAATACGTAAGGAGGCGTCTGTATGAGTTTAAAAGGGCTGGAGCTCCAAATTGCGATTCCAAAAACCTTTGATGCAGGGAAAATGGCGGATCAGCATCAACAAAACACTATTCTCCAGCAAATGCATGCAAATGAAGCACTTAAAAGGGAAATAGAACGCAAGCAACTTTCGGTAAATGAATCGGATAAAATGGATGCCCTAAAAGATGATGATGAACACTCTGAAAACAATCAGTCACAAACGCAGCACGATAAGAAAAATAAAGACCAATTGGAACAAAAAGCACAACACCCTTTTAAAGGGAATCTTTTTGATTTTAGTGGTTAGGAGAAGTTATGACGACAGCACTAATAGTTATGCTCTTTCTCATCCAATTAATTACGATTTTCGCCATTGTCATTCTGAACAGTAAGCTTTCTAAATTTAATGATTTAGAAAAGCGTCAAAATGAACTGGTAAATGAGATGGACAACGCCATCAGTGTGTATTTAATGGAAATGAGAGAAGAGAATGACCGACTAATTAATGAACTAAAAAAGCAGCCTGTTCCTCAAAAGGCAGTGCATGAAAACACAGATAAGCAGCTTACACAGCATTCCGGAGATAAAAACATAAAGATGAATGAGGAACAAGCTGCGACTGGAATAACTAAAAAAAGTCCGGTTACAGAACAAGAACCGCGAAAATTCATTCCCGTCAAGCAAGCAGCAAATGCATACAAGAAACAAAAGAACAAACAATTCGATGCAGTGGAACAATCAGTAGAATCCGAGTTGTTCACAGCAGCCGAAGATGTACCGCCAAAACAGTTAACTACTGAACAGCGAGCAGTCGAGCTTTACCGAAATGGAAAGACAATAGAAGAAATCGCTAAAATCATGCAACGAGGCAAAACTGAAATTGAGCTTCTCGTAAAGTTTCACGCGTAAAGGAGTTGCACTTGAAAGGCGAGTGTGATATAGTTACAAGCGGTGTTAACAATACACACGTATTTTGATGTAGTAAGTGGTGCTCGTAAGTCTACGGGTAGCTTGTTGCAGATGAAAAATGCGGAGGAAAAAAACCAAACATATTAGGAGGAAACACTCATGTCAGTAATTTCAATGAAACAATTACTAGAAGCTGGTGTACATTTCGGTCACCAAACTCGCCGTTGGAACCCAAAAATGAAGAAATATATCTTCGTAGAACGTAACGGTATTTACATTATCGATTTACAAAAAACGGTTAAAAAATTAGAAGAAGCATACGATTTCATGCGTCAAGTTGGTCAAGACGGTGGTAAAGTTTTATTCGTAGGTACGAAAAAACAAGCACAAGAAGCGATCAAAGAAGAAGCTGAACGTTCAGGTAACTACTACATCAACCAACGTTGGTTAGGTGGTACTTTAACAAACTTCGGTACTATTCAAAAACGTGTTAAACGTATGAAAGATATCGAGAAAATGGAAGAAGACGGTACTTTTGCTGTACTTCCTAAAAAAGAAGTAATCCAACTTAAAAAAGAGCACGAACGCTTAGTTAAATTCTTAGGCGGTATCCGTGATATGAAAGCTATTCCAGACGTAATGTTCGTAGTAGACCCTCGTAAAGAGCGTATCGCAGTTGCAGAAGCAATCAAATTAAACATCCCTCTAGTTGGTATCGTAGACACTAACTGTGATCCAGATGAAATTGATTACGTAATCCCTGCAAACGACGATGCTATCCGCGCGGTTAAATTATTAACGGCTAAAATGGCTGACGCTTTATTAGAAGCTAAACAAGGTGAAGAAGAAGCTCCAGCAGTAGAAGAAGCTACAGCTGAGTAATTCACTTTTAGAAAAGGTGATAAGTGGATGAACCCCTTATCACCTTTTTTTGAGAAATGAATGTAAAAATGTGTGAATCGTTGAAACTTCACGATTTATCGCTTAAAGTATGAAATAGTGTAAATAAATTTTTCAATATATTTAGGAGGAAACTCAACATGGCAAACGTTACTGCACAATTAGTAAAAGAATTACGCGAAAAAACAGGCGCAGGTATGATGGACTGTAAAAAAGCTTTAGTACAAACTGAAGGCGACATCGATGCTGCAATCGACTTCCTACGTGAAAAAGGTTTAGCTGCTGCTGGTAAGAAAGCTGACCGTATCGCTGCTGAAGGTACAACTTATATTTTAGAAAACGGTAATGAAGCGATTCTTTTAGAAGTAAACGCTGAAACAGATTTCGTTGCGAAAAACGATAAATTCCAATTCTTAGTTTCTTCATTAGCAGAGCAATTATTAGCTGCTAAACCAGAATCAGTAGAAGCTGCTATGGAGTTAGAAAAAGACGGCGTGAAAATCGTTGATCAAATTTCTACAGCTACAGCTACTATCGGTGAGAAAATTTCATTACGTCGTTTTGAAATCAAAACAAAAACTGATGCAGATGCATTCGGTGCATACTTACACATGGGCGGCCGTATTGGTGTATTAGTAGTTCTTGAAGGTTCTACTGATGCTGCTGCAGCAAAAGATATCGCAATGCATATCGCTGCTATCAACCCAACTTACATTTCTCGTGACGAAGTTTCTGCTGACGAAGTTGAACGTGAGCGCAAAGTATTAACTGAGCAAGCGTTAAACGAAGGTAAACCAGAAAACATCGTAGCGAAAATGGTAGAAGGTCGTCTTGGTAAATATTTCGAAGACGTATGTTTATTAGACCAAGCTTTCGTTAAAAACTCAGATCAAAAAGTTCGTGACTTCGTAAAATCTTTAGATGCTACTGTAACAAGCTTCACTCGTTATGCTGTTGGTGAAGGTATCGAGAAACGTGAAGATAACTTTGCTGAAGAAGTAATGAGCCAAGTTAAAGGTAACTAATTAAATTACAACTTAAATTAACCTTAATTTAAGCAAACAGTAGGGAGCACCATTTGCGTGTTCCCTATTTTTAAAGAAATCTATTTTTGATTTAAGTGAAGTGCGATACATAGCAAATCGGGTCGTATTTCCTTTAAAATAAATGAGTAACGGAGGTCTACTATGAGTGTGTCACAATACAAACGAGTAGTAATTAAACTAAGCGGGGAAGCATTAGCTGGGGAATTGGGCTTCGGTTTCTCACCAGATGTAATTAAATCAATCGCTGCAGAAATTAAAGATGTTATCGACTTGGGTGTAGAGGTTGCATTAGTTGTCGGTGGCGGAAACATTTGGCGCGGGAAAATTGGCGCTGAAATGGGTATGGAGCGTGCTAATGCAGATTATATGGGTATGTTGGGAACAGTGATGAATGCACTTGCTCTACAAGACTCATTAGAAAATCTAGGCGTTCCAACACGTGTTCAATCATCAATCGTTATGACGCAAGTGGCAGAGCCATATATTCGACGTAAAGCAGTTCGTCATTTGGAAAAGTCACGTGTCGTAATTTTCGCTGCGGGAACAGGTAACCCTTATTTCTCAACAGACACGACAGCAGCTTTGCGTGCCGCAGAGATTAATGCAGATGCAATTTTAATGGCGAAAAACAATGTGGATGGTGTATATTCTGCAGATCCAAAATTAGATTCTGAAGCAGTTAAGTATGACACACTTACGTATTTAGACGTTATTCAGCAAGGTTTACAAGTAATGGATTCAACAGCTTCAACATTATGTATGGATAATGATATTAAGCTTGTCGTTTTCAACTTGTCAGAACGTGGTAATATTAAACGTGCCGCAATGGGCGAAAAAATTGGAACAGTTGTTAGGAGAGATGCGTAATGACTAAACAAGTATTAGATCAAGCACAGGAAAAAATGACAAAATCAATCGGTGCCTTCTCACGTGAATTGGCATCAATTCGTGCAGGTGTAGCAAATGCTTCATTATTAGATCGTATTATGGTGGACTACTATGGTTCTCCAACACCGATCAACCAAATGGCGGGTATTGCAGTACCGGAAGCACGCCTTTTAGTAATTCAACCTTATGATAAATCTATCTTAGGTGAAATTGAAAAAGCAATTATGCGTTCTGATATCGGTATTACACCGACAAACGATGGGAATGTTATTCGTTTGGCAGTTCCTGCTTTAACAGAAGAGCGTCGTAAAGAACTCGTTAAACAAGTAAAAAAAGAAGCTGAAGAAGCAAAAATTGCTGTACGTAACGTACGTCGTGATGCTAATGATGACTTGAAAAAATTAGAGAAAAATGGCGAAATCACAGAAGACGAATTACGCGGCTTCGGTGAAGATATCCAAAAATTAACAGACAACTCAATCGTAAAAATTGAGGAATTAGTTAAAGAAAAAGAAAAAGAAATTTTAACAGTTTAATTTTGATCCTTCACTTAAAGGTGGTAAAGAATCCTTAATGGAGTTTACTCTCCGCGGTGAAGACAACTATTGTTAATAATTACTTTATTTCGCGCTATTGGACAACTATAGCGCGAAATCTTTTACTGAAGTTGTATGAACTTTAAATGGATTAAGACGTCCTGTTAGTAAGGACGTTTTTTTAATAATGGAGATAAAATTTCATTTTGAAAAGTTAACATTGGAGGGAATTTTTGATATCGGTATAGAAATACTAGGTCACCCCCCATTTTTTCCTGTTATTTGAAGGATGAGTTGGAAGAATGATACATAGGATAGAAAATAAAAGGACATTTTTTCTGTTTTTTAAAAAAGAGATGGCGAATATAAGAAGGACAGGCTATACCTTTTTTGATATGATGGAGAAGTAAGTAGTCCGATTTATGCAGTTGGGGGAATTAACTATGTTTAAAAAACTTTTTGGGAAAAATACAAGTAAAGAGCAACCATTCAGCGATGGAAGTATGGACTTAGTTAAGGGAGAGGATATCCCTACCCATATTGCAATTATAATGGACGGAAATGGACGTTGGGCGAAAAAGCGTTCAATGCCAAGAGTTGCAGGACATCATGAAGGAATGAAAAATGTCCGGAAAATAACACGTTGCGCTTGTGATTTAGGAGTAAAAGTTTTAACGCTGTATGCATTTTCGACAGAAAATTGGAAGCGTCCTAAATCAGAAGTTGAATTTTTAATGCGTTTACCAGAGCAATTTTTAACTTCCTTTTTACCGGAGCTTATGGAGCGTAATATTAAAGTTGAAATGATTGGTGTAATGGATTCCTTGCCGGAATATACTCAATCAGCTCTTAGAAAAGCGATGGATGAAACGAAAGATAATACCGGATTGGTTTTAAACTTTGCGATGAATTACGGTGGGCGCGCGGAAATTGTTATGGCGATGCAGCAACTGATGAATGATGTTGAAGCAGGAAGACTGACAATTGACGAATTAAATGAACAACATATTTCACAATATGTAATGACAGCTCATTTACCTGAACCGGATTTACTAATACGGACAAGTGGAGAAGTACGCATAAGTAACTTTATGCTATGGCAGCTTGCTTATACGGAGTTTTGGTTTACTGATACGCATTGGCCTGATTTTGACGAAGCATGTTTAAAAGAGGCGATTTCTGTATATCAAAACCGTAACCGCCGTTATGGAGGGCTGAAAGGAGAAGAAACAAATTGAAACAGCGCATCATTACTGGAGTAATTGCTGCAGCACTATTTATCCCATTTGTAATTTATGGAGGCGGGCCGTTTGCGGTGCTAATGAGTATTATCGCAGTCGTCGGCTTTTATGAATTATTAAAAATGAAAGGAATTTCAATTGCATCTGTTCCAGGAATATTAGGAACTCTTGCACTATTACTATTGGTGGTACCAAGTGACTGGTCCAAAAACATAGTAGAATTTCTGCAATATGAATCAACATTAATGATTGTATACGGTTTAGTTATATTATTGTTAATTTATATAGTGCTTGTAAAAAATAAAATGACATTTGATGAAATTGGTTTTATATTAATTGGCGCATTTTATGTCGGACTTGGTTTCCATTATTTTATCGAAACTCGGTTTATCGGACTGGAATTTGTCGTATTTGTATTGTTAATTGTTTGGACAACGGATTCTGGCGCATATTTTGTTGGGCGGAAGCTAGGGAAAAATAAATTATGGCCGGAAATATCCCCGAAAAAGACAGTAGAAGGTTTTGTCGGTGGCATTGTCATTGCTGTATGTTTTGCGATCGCGATGCAACTTTTTTATCCGATAGCTTCAAGTTGGATGCAATTAATTATTGTAACGATTGTAGCATCGATTGTCGGACAAATGGGTGACCTTGTCGAATCGGCAATTAAGCGCCATTACGGTGTAAAAGATTCAGGAACTATTTTACCTGGGCATGGGGGCATTTTAGATCGTTTTGACAGTCTCTTATTTGTAGTGCCTTTACTTCATTTCTTGCACTTTTTTAATTAATTTCTTTCAGTGAATAGATAAACATAGTTTGTATTAGACATAATTGCAGTGTAACGCAATTGATTTGTTAGGAGGAAGTATCATTGTGAAAAAGATCAGTTTATTAGGTGCAACGGGCTCCATTGGATGGCAAACGTTTGATGTTTTACTTGCACATCCAAATGCTTTTCAGCTTGTTGCTTTTTCTGCCGGAAAAAATATTGAAAAATCTCGTGAAATCATCCAAAAGTTACAACCAGAGTTAGTCTCAATGCAAACAGAGGAAGCGGCTAAAACTTTACAGGAGGAATTTCCGCATGTTTCCTTTACATATGGTGAAAAAGGGTTAGTGGAAGTTGCGACTCATCCTGATTCAACGGTTCTAGTCAATGCAGTTTTAGGGAGTGTTGGGTTGGAATCGACACTTGCAGCAATACGTATGGGGAAAACGATTGCCATTGCGAATAAAGAAACACTTGTAACGGCAGGTCACCTTGTGATGTCAGAAGCGCAAAAGTACAATGCACCAATATTGCCTGTAGATAGTGAGCATTCTGCTGTTTTCCAATCGATGAACGGTGAAAATAAAAAACGTATTGAACGAATCATTTTAACAGCTTCAGGTGGTTCATTCCGCGATAAAACACGTGATGAATTAGTCGGTGTAACGGTAAAAGATGCTCTGAATCACCCGAACTGGTCAATGGGGGCTAAAATTACAATCGACTCCGCAACGATGATGAATAAAGGACTTGAAGTTATTGAGGCACATGTATTATTCAATATGCCGTATGACAATATCGATGTATTACTGCACCGTGAAAGTATTATTCACTCTATGGTGGAATATGAAGATACTAGCGTTATAGCGCAGCTTGGAACACCGGACATGCGTGTGCCGATACAGTATGCGCTTAGCTATCCGGATCGCTTGCCCCTTTCAAATGGTCAACGTTTAAACTTAGCCCAAATTGGACAACTTCACTTTAAGGAAGTTGATTTTGATCGATTCCGCGCCCTAAAACTTGCCTATGACGCCGGTCGAATGGGCGGTACAATTTTAACGGCAATGAATGCGGCAAATGAAGCGGCTGTCGAATTATTTTTACAAGAAAAAATAACATTTTTAGAAATTGATGAATGTATTGAACGTATTATGAATAGTCATAACAATATCGCATTACCAGATTTAGAAACAATTTTACATGTAGATAGTGAAACAAGAAAAACAGTAGCAAGCATGGTAAAATAGTGAAGTGCGAGAAAAAAGAGTGTCAGTCAACTATAAGTGGACATTCATATGCATTTAAAAGCATATTTTTTTATTAGTTAACACTAGAAAAAAAGAGAACTAACTTTATGACTCAGTTCCAATGAAGGTGGGAGATTATGCAAACAGTTATAGCCTTTATTTTAATTTTTGGCTCACTCGTTTTTTTCCATGAGCTAGGTCACTTCTTACTTGCAAAGCGCGCGGGCATTATGGTTCGTGAATTTGCAATAGGTATGGGACCGAAAATTTTCGGTATGACGAAAGGTGAAACCATTTATACGCTGCGTCTTTTGCCAATTGGCGGCTACGTGAGAATGGCTGGTGAGGATACTGATACCGTAGAATTACAACCGGGTTATCGGGTAGCTTTAATAACCAACGAAGACAATATTGTAGAAAAAATTATTCTAAATCAAAAAACACATTATCAAAATGTTATATTTTTGGAAGTAGAACGTGCAGATTTAGAACGTGAACTTTGGATAGAAGGCTATGATGAGGATGACCAATTCGTTCGCTACAATGTATCGCGTACAGCGTTGGTTGTTGAGAATGGGATGGAGCAAATGATTGCGCCTCTTGACCGCCAATTTAATTCAAAATCTGTCGGTGCTCGTGCAATGGCGATTTTCGCTGGTCCATTATTCAATTTTATTTTAGCGTTCTTCATCTTCCTGATTATCGGGCTTATTCAAGGGATTCCTTCTGAGGAACCGATTATTGCAGAAGTAATTGATAATAACGTGGCGAGCAATGCAGGTATAATGGAAGGCGATAAAGTCGTGAGAGTGAATGGTCAAGCCATTTCTACCTGGGAGCAATTATCAGAACAAATATACGACAACCCAAATAAAGCAATAACATTTGAAGTAGAACGTGAAACAGGGAATGAAATAATTGAACTGACACCAAAGCAAGTTGTGCAGGAAGATGGTACAACTTATGGACAAATTGGTGTTATGCGTACGATGGAAAAAAATCCACTCCAAGCAGTTGTTTATGGTGTGGAGGAAACTTACAATATGATTGTGTTAATTGGTACTCTTGTTGGGAAACTGGTTACAGGTCAATTCTCAATTGATGCTTTATCAGGTCCGGTAGGGATATATAAAACAACTGAAACCGTCGTAACGTTCGGTCTTTACAACGTTTTATACTTTGCGGCAATGCTAAGCGTAAACTTAGGAATCATGAACTTGTTACCACTACCAGCACTTGATGGTGGCCGTTTATTATTCTTCGCAGTAGAAGCGGTAAGAGGCAAACCAATCGATCGCCAAAAAGAAGGTATGGTTCACTTCGTCGGTATCCTCCTCCTGATGATCTTAATGGTCGTCGTAACATGGAACGATATCCAGCGATTCTTCTTCTAAAGTCAATTTGAGATGATTTAACTTAATGGCAAGCAAGGTGATTGGAATGAAGGGGAGGCGACTCCTTGGGGGATAAGCACGAGGGAGGGACTACAGGCTCGAGCTGTGCCTCATGAAAAGCGCCTTCCAGTAATGGAAAGCACCTCTATGTCAGTTGAGTAATCTTAATTTAACAAAATAGGTTTAAAAATGACGGCTTTGAGCGTTTGTATGAATAATACTAGCGTTCAAAGCTAAATTTGATTAGTATTATAGAAGTAGCATTTAATATTAGTTAATGGATATAGAGCAATCATTGGCTAAAGCGCAGATAATAATGAAATATAGATCATTCTTAAATTAAAAAAAGGTGGCACTACTTATGAAACAAACAAAAACGTTTATCCCTACTTTAAGGGAGAATCCAGCTGATGCCGATGTGAAATCACACCGCATGCTAATGCGTGCAGGCTTTATCCGCCAAAACGCATCAGGAGTATATTCATACTTACCATTAGCTCGCAAAGTATTAGCGAAAATCGAGCAAATCATCCGTGAAGAAATGGAAGCAGTCAATTCCATTGAGTTATTAATGCCAGCACTTCAACCAGCTGAATTATGGCAGGAATCAGGTCGTTGGGAAGCATATGGTCCAGAACTTATGCGCTTAAAAGACCGTCATGACCGTGATTTCGCATTAGGTGCAACACATGAAGAAGTAATTACAACTTTAGTACGTGATGAAATAAAATCATATAAAAAGTTACCGTTAACACTTTATCAAATCCAAAGTAAATTCCGTGATGAAAAACGTCCTCGTTTCGGTCTTTTACGCGGTCGTGAATTTATTATGAAAGATGCTTATTCTTTCCATTCTTCACGTGAATCTTTAGATGCGACTTACGATGATATGTACCGTGCCTATTCGAATATTTTCTCACGCCTTGGCTTAAACTTCCGTGCGGTAATTGCCGACGCTGGTACAATCGGCGGTAAAGGTACTCATGAATTTATGGTTCTATCTGAAATTGGTGAAGATACAATTGCTTACTCGGATTCTTCTGATTATGCTGCCAATATTGAAATGGCGGAAGTTGTTGTAGAATATACAGCACCAACAACGCCAATGAAAGAAATGGAAAAGATCGCAACACCTGATCAAAAAACAATCGAAGAAGTTTCGGCATTCTTAAATGTAGAAGCATCGAATGTTATTAAATCATTAGTATTTAATATTGATGAGGAACTGGTTGTTGTTTTAGCTCGTGGCGACCATGAAATTAACGATATTAAGCTTAAAAATGCATTAGGAGCTACATCTGTAGAGTTAGCCGATGATGCTGCAATAAAAGAATTGCTTGGCTGTGCACCAGGTTCAATTGGTCCAGTTAAATTACCGGTCAATGTAAAAGTTATTGCCGATAATGCAATTAAATCAATTCGTAACGGTGTAGCGGGGGCAAATGAAGATGGCTTCCACTTATTAAACGTAAATCCTGAGCGTGACTTTGCGATTGGTTCTTATGAAGATATTCGCTTTATCCAAGTAGGAGACCCTTCTCCAGATGGTGAGGGAGTTATTAAATTTGCTGAAGGAATTGAAGTTGGTCATATCTTTAAATTAGGTACAACTTATTCAGCGAAATTAAATGCTACGTTCCTTGATGAGCAGGGGAAAGCACAACCGTTCATTATGGGATGCTACGGTATTGGGGTTTCACGCTTATTAGCTGCTGTTGCAGAACATTTCCAAGATGAAAATGGATTTGTATGGCCGGCACAATTAGCTCCATATGATTTACAATTAGTACCGATTAATACAAAAGACGAAGCGCAAGTACAATTAGCAGACGAACTTTACGGTGTATTAAAATCGTATCGTTATGACGTGCTATATGATGACCGTGCAGAGCGTGCAGGCGTTAAATTTGCCGATGCAGACTTAATTGGCTTGCCTGTCCGTATTACAGTAGGTAAAAAAGCTTCTGAAGGTTTAGTAGAAGTGAAGTTCCGTGCGACTGGTGAATCGGCAGAATGGGCTAAAGAAGAAGTAGTAGACCGTTTAAACGAATTTTTCCGTCAAAACTAATAATTTGTTAAGATAGAGAGAATGGGAAAGTACAAATTACATGTACTTTCTTTTCTTTTTCATGTGAAGGGTCTGTAGTTTATGGGGGAATGAAGTTATCACTGAATAAGGGTAAAAATTCCGCTTATTTGATAAATTAATTGAAATTTAGCCAAAATAGAGGTAAAAATTCCCCTTATTTAAGCTGAAGAACATGAAAGACGCTGATTTTTCAATGGATAACCGGAAAAACTACCCTTATTTACCTCTATATGATACTTATTTTGCAAATAACGGTTAAAACTCCGCTTATTTTAAACGAAACGTACATCCAATCCATCTCATATTGAAAAAAGCATTAAAAAGAAAGGGTTGAAACAATTGTCAAAACAGGAAGGAAGACAAAAATTCCTACTATTAATCCAACAACTTGAGTTGACTGATGATGTCTATATGTCCTTTTTTGAAAATGGTACACTCGAACGAGTAACCGTCCATAAAAAGAAACGAATTTGGCATTTTAAAATTAAAATAGAAAATATATTACCATTTCAAGTGTATCAGTTACTTCGCATGCGTTTAGCAGAGAAGTTTTCACATATAGCCAATGTCCTGTTAACAGTAGAATCCCACAACCCTGTAGTGAATGAGCAGCATATACTTGATTACTGGCAAGTGGCGATTGAACAAATGGGTGAAATGTCGCCTTTATTACGCGAAAACCTTATGAAGCAAACACCTCGGTGGACAGGTCATAAGCTTGTTGTGACATCGATGCTGGAAGTGGAATACTTATCATTAAAATCAAAGTATACGGATAAAATTGCAGAATCCTATAAAACATTTGGTTTTCCACATATTCCGTTAGAATTCCAACTTATTGAGGAATCGGATGAGTTCATCGCACAGCAGGAAGCATTCTACGAGCAACGTAAAGAAGAGGAAGAGCGTCTGTCCAAACAGGCAATGGCAGATTTTGCGGCACGTGAAAAAGAGAAGGCAAATAATCCAGGTGCTGCGATGCAAGGAGATACGCCATTCCAAATCGGTGCACTTATAAAAAATCCAGATCCAGTTGAAATCCGTACAGTATTGGAAGAGGAACGCTCCATTGTATTGGAAGGGTTTATATTTGCCTGTGAAGTGAAGGAACTGCGAAGTGGCCGTTCATTATTGGAACTCAAAATTTCCGACTACACCGATTCGCTACTCGTAAAAATGTTCTCAAACGGTGACGAAGATGTAGTTAAAATGAAGCAAATTAGTAAAGGTATGTGGGTTCGTGTACGCGGATCTATTCAACTTGATACATTTGCCCGTGACCTAGTAATGATGGTGAAGGATATTAATGAAATCAAGCATGAACCTCGTAAAGATCATGCCCCAGAAGGTGAAAAACGAGTAGAGCTTCATTTGCATACACCGATGAGCCAGATGGATGCCATGACATCCGTTGATAAATTAGTAGCCCAAGCAGCAAAATGGGGGCATCCCGCTGTTGCGGTAACCGACCATGCAGTCGTGCAGGCATTCCCGGACGCATATGCAGCAGGCAAGAAAAATGGCATAAAAGTGATTTACGGTGTGGAAGCAAACTTAGTGGATGACGGGAAACCAATTGTGTATGATCCGATTGATATTGATTTGGAAGAAGCTACGTACGTCGTATTTGACGTAGAGACTACAGGTTTTTCAAACGTATACGATACGATTATCGAGCTGGCAGCTGTTAAAATAAAAAACGGCCAAGTGATAGATACATTTGAACGGTTTTCAAATCCTCACCGCAAACTGACAGCAAAAATCATTGAACTTACCCATATTACCGATGATATGCTCGTTAATGCACCAGAGCTTAATGATGTCATACGCGAATTCCATGACTTTATTGGTGATGGGGTTGTCGTTGCCCACAATGCAGCGTTTGACTTAGGTTTCCTATATGTTGCCTATAAAAATGCTGGTATTGAAGTAAGGCACCCAGGTATCGATACGGTGGAGCTTTCCCGACTAGTAAACCCGGGGCAAAAATCGCATAGCTTAAAAACATTAACGAAAAAATATAATATTGAATTAACACAGCATCACAGGGCAATCTATGATACTGAAGCAACCGGTGAACTATTCCTTCATTTACTCAAACAGTCTGCCGATTTAGGTATTAAAAACCTGATTGAAATGAATGACCATGTCGGTGGAGAAGATGGATATAAGCAGGCTCGCCCAAGTCACTGCACTATACTTGCAGTAGATGATGCAGGCTTGAAAAATCTATTTAAATTAATTTCGATATCGCACACGCAAACATTTTACCGAGTACCACGTATTCGCCGTTCGGATTTGCAGCGGTTACGCCAAGGTTTAATCGTCGGTTCGGGCTGTTCGAATGGTGAGCTGTTTGAAACAATGATGAATAAAACACAGGAAGAAGCCGAACGTATTGCGAAATTTTATGATTACTTGGAAGTCATGCCTAAACCTGTATACTCTCCATTGGTTGATGGGGGAACGGTACATGATGAATGGGCGCTAGAAGATATTATTCGCCGTATCGTAAAACTTGGCAAAAAGCTGAACCTGCCTGTTGTTGCAACAGGAAACGTTCATTACTTGCATGAAACAGATGCAAAGTTCCGCCAAATTCTAGTCGGTTCAATGGGAGGAGCAAACCCACTAAATCGTAACCCTTTGCCAAAAGTCCATTTCCGTACGACGGATGAAATGTTGAAGGAATTCGACTTTTTAGGACCGGATTTAGCGAAAGAGGTTGTTGTAAAGAATACACAGCTTGTTGCCAATATGATTGGTGATGTAAAGCCGATTAAAGATGACTTGTATACACCGAAAATTGAAGGATCCGATGACGAAGTAACGAACTTGACATATGAAATGGCCCATTTGATTTATGGTGAAAATTTACCGGAAATTGTACAAGCCCGAATTGATAAGGAGTTAAAATCCATTTTAGGACATGGATTCGGCGTTATTTATTTAATATCGGCAAAGCTTGTAAAAAAATCGTTGGCAGACGGATACTTAGTAGGTTCACGTGGTTCGGTTGGATCGTCACTCGTCGCTACATTTATGGAAATTACCGAAGTAAATCCGTTGCCACCGCATTATGTTTGCCCTAAGTGTAAACATTCGGAGTTTATCGCAGATGGTTCAGTTGCATCCGGTTATGACTTACCGAACAAAGAATGTCCGGAGTGTGGGGCACAGTATAAAAAAGACGGTCAGGATATTCCGTTCGAAACGTTCTTAGGATTTAAGGGAGACAAAGTACCCGATATCGATTTGAACTTCTCCGGAGAATATCAGCCGCAAGCCCATAACTACACGAAAGTGCTTTTCGGTGAAGATTATGTATTCCGTGCTGGAACAATAGGAACAGTTGCGGAAAAGACAGCTTATGGCTATGTAAAAGGCTATGGAAGCGATAATGGTATCACGTACCGCAACGCCGAGGTGGACCGATTAGTTCAAGGATGTACGGGTGTAAAACGAACAACAGGACAACATCCAGGTGGAATCATTGTAGTACCGGATTATATGGATATATATGATTTCTCTCCAGTACAGTTCCCTGCAGATGCGCAGGATTCTGAATGGAAAACGACGCACTTTGACTTCCATTCAATTCATGATAATATTTTAAAACTCGATATACTCGGTCACGATGATCCGACTGTCATTCGTATGCTGCAGGACTTATCAGGAATTGATCCAAAAACAATTCCAACCGACGATCCAATTGTTATGAAAATTTTCAGTTCGACAGAGACGCTTGGTGTGACGGATAAACAAATAGGTGCCAAAACAGGTACACTAGGCATTCCTGAGTTTGGTACAAAATTTGTTCGTCAAATGCTCGAAGAAACAAAACCAACGACATTTAGTGAACTTGTTCAAATTTCCGGACTTTCTCACGGTACGGACGTTTGGTTAGGAAATGCAGCCGAGCTTATAAAAGACGGTACTTGTGTATTAAAAGAAGTAATTGGTTGTCGTGACGATATTATGGTGTATTTAATCTATCAGGATTTAGAGCCATCATTTGCCTTTAAAATTATGGAATCTGTACGTAAAGGAAAAGGCTTAACAGAAGAAATGGAAGCTGAAATGCGCGCGAAAAAAGTACCGGAATGGTATATCGATTCATGTAAAAAGATAAAATACATGTTCCCGAAAGCCCATGCCGCAGCCTACGTTTTAATGGCGGTACGTATCGCATGGTTTAAAGTTCACCATCCAATCCTTTACTACGCAGCCTACTTTACAGTGCGTGCATCTGATTTCGATCTAATTGCGATGACACAAGGTTCTGTTATGATTCGCAAAAAAATTGATGAGATTAATATGAAGGGTCTCGATGCAGCTCCGAAAGAAAAAAGTTTATTAACGGTTATGGAGATTGCACTTGAAATGTGTGAACGCGGGATGAGCTTCAAGAAAGTAGATTTATACCGTTCACATGCGAGTGAGTTTATAATTGAAGGAAATTCACTGATCCCACCATTTGATGCTATACCTGGACTAGGTACAAACGTAGCAAAACAAATCGTAGAAGCACGTAAAAACGGTGAATTCCTATCAAAAGAGGATTTACAGCAACGAGGCCGTGTATCGAAAACTTTAATTGAATACATGGATGAATTAGGCTGCCTTGAAGGTATGCCAGATGCAAATCAGCTTTCACTATTTTAAGAAGAAACTTTATTGTAGCCTACAGCAATAGGCAATATTTGCATTCAATAAGCCTTTATGCTATGCTAAAATCAATAATTTGTTGATAGTTCGCCAGCAAAAGAGTGGGTTTTCCCGCTCTTTTCTGTTGTTTACACAACTATTTTATCTTCATTCAGCAAGTGTTTTAAACACTTGCTGAATGAAGATAAACCACTGGCGAATATCACAGGTTTCAATTGATAAAATTCAATGAATACTCGTCTTTTGTTTAACAAATAACATCATGATTTTTAAGAGACAAAGACGCTAGGGAGGATACGATGAGCAAAGTTACGTCGATCATTGAAGAGCTAGTGACACCGATCGTGGAAGAGCTTGAATTAGAATTAGTTGATATCGAGTTCCTAAAAGAAGGACGCGACTGGTTCCTTCGTATTTACGTTGATACACCTGAGGGCGGCATTGATATTTTACAATGCGCACAAGTGAGTGAACGTTTAAGCGAGAAACTGGATGAAAACGATCCAATCGAGCAAAACTATTATTTAGAAGTTTCTTCACCAGGAGCCGAACGTCCATTAAAAAAACAACAGGACTTTGAAAAAGCAATCGGCAAATACATTTATGTAAAAACTTATGAGCCAGTTAAGGATTTAAAAGAATTCTATGGTTATTTACGCGCATATACAGATGAATATTTAGAACTTGAATTCCGTATTAAAACACGTAAAGTTACAGTACAAATTGAAAAAGAAAAAATTGCGCAGGCACGTCTTGCCATCGATTTTTCAGATAAGCAAATTTAGGAGTGAAAACAAAATGAGTAGTGAATTACTAGATGCCCTAACTGCCCTTGAAGAGCAGAAAGGTATTTCAAGAGATGTATTGATTGAAGCGATTGAGGCAGCTTTAGTAACTGCGTATAAACGTAATTTCAACCAAGCACAAAACGTACGTGTCGACCTTAACCTTGCAACAGGTTCAATGGTCGTTTATTCGCGTAAAGACGTAGTGGAAGAAGTAGAAGACGATCGCTTAGAAATCGCATTGGAAGATGCGAAGTTTATTAATGCAGCTTATGAAATTGGTGACATCGTAGAAGAAGAAGTAACACCACGTAACTTCGGGCGCATCGCAGCACAGACTGCAAAACAAGTTGTAACACAACGTGTACGTGAAGCAGAGCGCGGTTTAATTTATGAAGAGTATGTAGACCGTGAAGATGATATCGTAACTGGCGTAATTGAGCGTCAAGATGCACGTAATATTTACGTATCCATCGGTAAAGTAGAAGCGGCATTACCAGTAAACGAACAAATTCAAGGTGAAGTGTATAAGCCAACTTCGCGCATCCGTGTTTACATTACAAAAGTTGAGCGCACTACACGTGGTCCACAAGTAATCGTATCTCGTACTCATCCTGGATTACTGCGTCGTCTATTTGAAATGGAAGTTCCTGAAATTTATGATGGCACAGTTGAAATTAAATCAATTGCACGTGAAGCGGGAGACCGTTCAAAAATCTCTGTATATGCACATAATGAAGAAGTAGATCCTGTAGGCTCATGTGTTGGAGCAAAAGGTGCACGTGTGCAAACAATTGTAAACGAACTAAACGGTGAGAAAATTGATATCGTTGAATGGTCTGAAGATCCAGTCGTATTCGTTGCAAATGCATTAAGTCCTTCAAAAGTTTTAGACGTTCAAGTAAATGAAGAAGAAAAGTCAACAACAGTTGTTGTACCGGATTATCAACTATCTTTAGCAATCGGTAAACGCGGTCAAAATGCACGTTTAGCTGCAAAGTTAACTGGTTGGAAAATCGACATTAAGAGTGAAACTGATGCCCGTGAATTAGGAATCTATCCTTCTGAAACGAGCACATTTATACCACATGAAGATAAAGAAGATGTACAATTTGATTTATATGGTGACGATGAAGAGTAACCATCTGTTGGAATGATTTTGCAAGGAGGGTGAGCAAAATGGTCGTTAATAAAAAAATTCCTTTACGTAAATGTGTCGCAACAGGTGAGATGCTTCCAAAAAAGTCAATGATTCGTGTCGTTCGTTCCAAAGAAGGCGAAGTAACAGTTGACATTACAGGAAAAAAATCCGGTCGTGGAGCATATGTTTCTAAAACGGAGCAAGCGGTGGAAATCGCACGTAAAAAGAATATTTTAGATCGCCAGCTTGATGCAAAAGTGCCGGCTGAAGTGTATGAGGAATTGCTGACACTAATCCGCAGGGAGTCGATTTTATGACAAACCCTGCATTGCTGCAGCTATTAGGCTTAGCGGCACGTGCTCGAAAAACAATCTCTGGAGAAGAGCTTGTCATAAGGGAAATTCGTAATGGCAAAGCTAAACTAGTATTTTTAGCATCAGATGCTTCAGCGAATACAAGTAAAAAAATTCAAGATAAATGTACGTTTTATAACGTTGAGTATTATGTTTTCGGAGATCGATATGATCTTGGACATGCTACCGGGAAGGAAGCCCGTGTAGCGATTGCTATTACAGATAGCGGATTTGCTAAAAAAATGTCTAGTCTACTCAACGAAAATTAATCGGGGGTGAGCAGATGAGCAAAGTAAGAGTTCATGAATATGCGAAAAAGGTAAATAAAACAAGTAAGGAAGTTATTGAGAAGCTTGCAAGTTTCAATCTGCCGGTGAAAAATCACATGGCGGTAATTGATGACCAGGCGGTATCAAAACTAAATTCTGTCTTTAAGCAAGCAGCAGAACCAACGAAAGATTCTCCTGCAAGACCATCTGTCAAAGCTGTAAATGCATCGCCAAAACCTGGTGAGCAAGGACAGAGAAAATCACAACAGAATCTAAAGCAGGATCGTCCACAATCTGCTTCAACTAACCAACAACCGAACAAGCAAAGAAACGCCCAAGGGCAAACGAGATCGCAACAACCGAACAAATCAACAAATACCCAAGGGCAATCAAGACCGCAACAATCAAACAGACCTACAAATGCCCAAGGGCAAACATCATCGCAACAAGGCGAAAAACAAAGAAATGAAAAAGGTAACCAAAATCGAAATATGACTCAAAATAATAATAACAACCGCAAAGGCGGCACAAACCAAAATAATAGTAATAATAAAGGCGGTAACACGCAGAATAAGGGTGGCTACCAACAACGTAGAAAGCCAGGAATTAATGGTGGTAAACGTCGTACGCATCGCCCAGCACCGCAGCCAATGGTACAAAAAGAATTACCGGAAAAAATTACGTTCTACGAAAGCTTGTCAGTTGCAGAACTTGCAAAAAAATTACACCGTGAGCCATCG
This sequence comes from Solibacillus sp. FSL W8-0372, assembly GCF_037969735.1. Taxonomy (NCBI): domain Bacteria; kingdom Bacillati; phylum Bacillota; class Bacilli; order Caryophanales; family Caryophanaceae; genus Solibacillus; species Solibacillus sp. FSL W8-0372. The sequence continues at coordinate 1,007,503 of NZ_CP150204.1, forward strand.
GAAATTATCAAAAAATTATTCATGCTTGGTGTAATGGCGACAATTAACCAAGAGTTAGACAAAGATGCGATTGAGCTTATTTGTGCTGACTACGGTGTAGAAGTAGAAGAAGAAATCCGTATCGACAAAACAGATTTAGATACGTACTTCGATGATACAATCGTAGAAGTGGATGAAAATGCTCTAGAAGAGCGTCCACCAGTTGTAACAATCATGGGTCACGTTGACCACGGTAAAACAACGTTACTTGACTCAATTCGTAACACAAAAGTAACTGCTGGCGAAGCAGGTGGTATCACACAACATATCGGTGCTTACCAAGTTACTGAAAACGGCAAAAAAATCACGTTCTTAGATACACCAGGACACGCAGCCTTCACAACTATGCGTGCGCGTGGAGCATCTATCACAGATATCGCTATTATTGTTGTAGCAGCTGATGACGGTGTAATGCCTCAAACAGTTGAAGCAATTAACCATGCGAAAGCAGCTGAAGTACCAATTATCGTAGCTGTAAACAAAATGGATAAACCATCGGCAAATCCTGATCGCGTTCAGCAAGAATTAACTGAGCACGGTTTAGTTCCTGAAGCATGGGGTGGAGACACAGTGTTCGTTCCACTTTCAGCTCTTAAAGGTGAAGGAATCGATGAATTATTAGAAATGATTCTTTTAACTGCAGAGGTTGGCGAATTAAAAGCAAACCCAACTCGTGCTGCTATCGGTTCAGTAATCGAAGCACAATTAGATAAAGGGCGCGGTGCTGTTGCAACTTTATTAGTTCAAGATGGTACATTACGTGTTGGTGACCCAATCGTAGTTGGTCATGCATATGGTCGTGTACGTGCAATGGTAAACGATTTAGGCCGTCGCATTAAAACTGCTGGTCCATCTACACCAGTAGAAATTACAGGTCTAAATGAAGTACCACAAGCAGGTGACCGTTTCGTAGTATTCCAAGACGAAAAAACTGCTCGTCAAGTTGGGGAATCACGTTCAATGACAGCGATTCAAGCACAACGTTCTGAAAAGCAACGTGTAACACTTGATAACTTATTTGAACAAATGAGCCAAGGCGAAATGAAAGAGTTAAACTTAATCGTAAAAGCAGACGTACAAGGTACAGTGGAAGCAATGGCTTCTTCATTAATGAAAATTGATGTTGAAGGTGTTAACGTAAAAATCATCCACACAGGTGCGGGTGCTATTACAGAATCAGATATTTCACTTGCTGCTGCATCAAACGCTATCGTTATCGGATTCAACGTACGTCCAGATACGAATGCTAAGCGTGCTGCGGATGAAGAAGGTGTAGATATTCGTCAACACCGTATCATCTATAAAGTAATCGAAGAAATCGAACATGCGATGAAAGGGATGCTTGATCCTGAATTCGAAGAAAAAATCGTTGGTCAAGCGGAAGTTCGTCAAACTATTAAAGTTTCTAAAGTCGGTACAATTGCCGGTTCATACGTTATTGAAGGTAAAATGGTACGCGATGCGGGTGTACGTGTAATCCGTGAAAACGTTGTTGTTTTTGAAGGCGAATTAGATTCATTAAAACGCTTTAAAGATGATGCAAAAGAAGTAGCAAAAGGCTATGAGTGTGGTATCACAATTAAAAACTACAACGACATTAAAGAAGGCGACATTATTGAAGCCTTCGTAATGGAAGAGATTGTTCGTAAATAATGATTGTGTATGCAGAGATTGAATTCATCATTCAGACTGCCCACTCATTAAAAGAAAAGCGTGCTGTTCTACAACGAATGGTAATGCGGACGAAACAAAAGTTCAATGTTTCCGTTGCTGAAATTGACCATCAAGATGTATGGCAGCGTACGAGGTTAGCACTTGTTTCAGTGGCTTCTTCAAAAGAAGCGGCTGAACGCGAGCTAATGCGTGCAGTACACTTTTTACAGTCAAATCCACAATGGGAACAGCTGGATTTTTATCGTGAATATTTATAAAATCCACATCTAGTGGAAACTAAAACATCAATTACGCAAGTTAAATGAGGTGACATTTATGTCTCTACGTTCTAATCGAGTTGGCGAGCAAATGAAAAAGGAAATTACTGAAATCATTGCACGCAAAATCAAAGACCCACGCGTAGGTTTCGTTACAGTTACAGATGTAGCCGTAACAGGTGACTTACAGCAAGCAACTGTTTATATTACATCGTTAGGTAATGACCGCGAACGTGCGGAAACATTGCAAGCTTTAGAAAAAGCATCTGGTTTTATCCGTTCGGAAGTTGGTTCACGTATTCGTTTACGCCGTACGCCTGAACTAGCATTCGAATTCGATACAGCAATCGAATACGGCAATAAAATTGATGCATTACTACGTGGCTTACACGAAGATAAATAATACAAAGAAGTCTGCACTGCATAACTATGCAGGCAGACTTTTTTCGTAATACGAAAGTATATTGGATGAAATAGACGGAGAAATTTCGCTTATTTGGAAAATCGAGTGAAAAAAGGTCAAAATAGCGGTAGAAATTCCGGTTATTAATTAAAATAATAACTAAAAACATGATTTTTCAATGAATAAGCGGAAAACATACCTTTATTTTTCCTAAAATGAAGGGTAGTCAGTAAATTAAACGGAAACTCTCCGCTTATTTTAAAACTGATTAAATACGTCAAAACTTATTTATAATAATGAACCAATTAATATTACCCGCATGAAGCACGTACAAGGTGGATTGCCAACAAAGGAGCAAAACAATGAACGGTATTTTGCCATTATGGAAAGAGCGCGGTATGACAAGTCATGACTGTGTGTTCAAGCTAAGAAAAATATTGAAGACAAAAAAGGTAGGACATACCGGGACACTGGATCCAGGTGTTGAAGGTGTTTTACCAATTTGCATAGGCCAGGCAACAAGAATTGCAGAATATTTAACTGATGCAGGCAAAACATATGAAGCGGTCGTTTCAATCGGACGTACGACTACAACAGAAGATGCAGAAGGGGAAACTGTCGAACAAAACAGCGATATTAAATCCTTCTCACGTGCTGATATTTTACAGGCACTCACATCTTTAACAGGCGTAATCGAACAAACACCCCCAATGTTCTCAGCTGTAAAAGTAAATGGGAAAAAACTTTATGAATATGCTCGGGCAGGTCAAACGGTAGAGCGCCCAACACGTAAAATTACGATTTATGAGTTGGAATTATTAGATGATGCACAAAAGTTCGAGGGAGAAGAAGTAACATTTTCAATCCGTATTAAGTGTTCAAAAGGCACGTATATCCGTACATTAGCTGTACAAATTGGGGAAGCGCTAGGCTATCCTGCACATATGCATGAGCTTGTCCGAACAGCTTCCGGCACATTTACGAAAGACAATTGCTTCACCTTAGCACAAATTGCAGAAATGATGGAAGCAGGGGAACAGGAGAAATTTTTACTGCCTGTAGAATATGCCTTGTCAGATTATCCTTATATTGAAGTTACGGCTGATATTGAGAAGCAAATTTTCAATGGACAAGTACTTCCAATGCATGCATTATTAAAAGAACATGATAAAATTGTGTATGGTGTAGAGGGAAGAGCATTTGCGGTTTACATCGCCCACCCGACTAAACAAGGGCAAATGAAGCCGGATAAAATGTTCCCCGAAATTAATTAGGAGGCATATGATGAACGTTATTCATTTAAAATACCCCCATCAATTAGCACAAAAAGTTAAAGATCAGCCATATTCATTGGCAATTGGTTTTTTTGACGGGGTACATAAAGGTCATAAAGCGGTGATTGAATCTGCAATACAAAAAGCAGAAGAACTAAATATTAAAAGTGCTGTTATGACATTTGATCCGCATCCATCAATCGTATTAGGTGGACGCAATGAAAAAGTGTTTTATATTACACCACTTTCACAAAAATTAGATACGCTGGAAAAACTGAATGTCGATACTGTATTTGTTGTGAATTTTACATCAGACTTTGCGAAGTTAACTCCTGAACAATTTATCGAGTATTTTATTATTGATTTGAACGTCCAGCATGTGACAGCAGGCTTTGATTTTTCATTTGGTGCGTTTGGCAAAGGGAATATGGAGCTAATGGCACAATTGTCTAACGGCCATTACGGTGTAACAGTGATTGATAAGCTTTCAGATATTGAAGAAAAAATCAGTTCAACACGTATCCGAAAAGCTTTACAGGATGGTGAGATGGAGCAAGTTCGTAATCTATTAGGTCGTGCATTTGAAGTGCCTGGTATTGTTGTTCATGGGGACAAGCGAGGACGTACGATGGGATTCCCGACAGCAAACGTACAGGCAATGGAAGGATGTTACATACCAGCTACAGGTGTTTACGCAGTAAAAATTTTAGTGCAAAACGAGTGGTATAATGGTGTATGCAACGTTGGCTATAAACCGACTTTCCACAATCCGGACGAAAAGCGACTATCCATCGAAGTGCATATTTTGGATTTTGATAAAAATATATACGGTGAAGAGGTAATTGTCGGCTGGTATAAACGAATTCGCAGTGAGCGTAAATTCAACGGAATTGAAGCTTTAATTGAGCAAATCGAAATGGATAAACAACAAGCAATCGCCTATTTTGAAGAACTGCGCTAAATAGTTGCACACATATAAAGAACTATGGTACTATTCATAAGTACGAAACTCTCGTATGAACCTTAGCTCGGCTTTCACGCAACTCCAGCGATTGCTGTGCTATTGGGGATATTTAATTTATTAGGAGGTCATTTTAAAATGGCAATTACACAACAACGTAAAAACGAAATTATCGCTGAGTACCGCGTGCACGAAACAGATACTGGTTCTCCAGAAGTACAAGTAGCTGTATTAACTGCAGAAATCAACGCTTTAAACGCTCACTTAGCTACTCACAAGAAAGATTTCCACTCTCAACGTGGTCTTCTTAAAATGGTAGGTAAACGTCGTCATTTATTAAAATATTTACGTGAAAACGATGTAGCTCGTTACCGTGAATTAATTACTAAACTTGGATTACGTCGCTAATCTGACAATATAAAAAGCGGGATTTTTCCCGCTTTTTATTATGTTTTGAAATCAGTCAGCTTTCCAGAATAATGGTGCGATGTTTAACTTCTTTGAGCAGGTGTAAAAACGCCTGTTGAAAGAAGTTAAACCATTGCTGGAAGGTTTAAAATAATGATTAAATTTATATAAATTTAATCAAAAAATTTAGCATAGAAAACGCTTTTTTGATACACTTACTATGGTACATAAAATGATACGTAGAGTGTTTCAATAAGAAAGGGGTTCAATTAATGAACGAAAAAAAAGTCTTTTCGTATGAATGGGCAGGTCGTCCACTCGTAGTAGAAGTAGGTCAGTTAGCAAAACAAGCAAATGGGGCGGCAATGGTACGCTACGGCGAAACAGCAGTGTTAGCTACAGCAACAATGTCTAAACACCCAAAGCCATTAGATTTCTTCCCGTTAACAGTTAACTTTGAAGAACGTCTATACGCAGCAGGAAAAATTCCAGGTGGTTTCATTAAACGTGAAGGACGTCCATCAGAAGCGGCAGTATTAACTTCTCGCTTAATCGACCGTCCAATCCGTCCAATGTTTCCAGATGGTTTCCGTAATGAAGTACAATCAATTTTAATGGTTATGTCAAATGATTCAGATTGCCCGGCAGATGTAGCGGCAATGTTCGGTTCTTCATTATCATTAGCTATTTCGGATATTCCTTTCGATGGACCGATCGCTGGTGTTCATGTAGGCTATATCGACGGTGAATTCGTTGTGAATCCAACAGTAGAACAAGCAGCAAAATCGACTGTTCACTTAACAGTAGCAGGTAACAAAGATGCGATTAACATGGTAGAAGCAGGTGCTTTAGAAGTATCTGAAGACATCATGCTTGAAGCAATTATGTTCGGTCACGATGAAATCAAAAAATTAATCGCTTTCCAAGAGCAAATTATTGCTGAAGTTGGTAAAGAAAAATTAGAAGTTACATTATATGAATTAGATGCAGACTTAACAGCAGCGATCAAAGCTGAATGTGAAGCTGATATGAATACAGCAATCCAAACAGTAGACAAGCAATTACGTGAAGAAAATATTACAGCTGTAAAAACACGTATTATTGAATCATATGAAGCTCAAGAAGCTGATGATGAGACGATGAAGCAAGTGAAAGCTATTTTAGATAAAATGGTAAAAGATGAAGTGCGTCGTTTAATTACAGAAGACAAAGTTCGTCCGGATGGTCGTAAACAAGATGAGATCCGTCCACTATCTTCTGAAGTAGATTTATTGCCACGTGCACACGGTTCTGCATTATTCACTCGTGGACAAACTCAGGCATTATCAATTTGTACATTAGGTGCTTTAGGCGATGTGCAAATTATTGATGGTTTAGGTATTGAAGAGTCAAAACGCTGGATGCACCATTACAACTTCCCACAATTCTCAGTTGGGGAAACTGGTCGTTACGGTAGCCCAGGTCGTCGTGAAATCGGTCACGGTGCATTAGGTGAGCGTGCGATTTTAGCAGTAATGCCATCGGAAGAGGAATTCCCATATGCAATCCGTTGTGTATCGGAAGTATTAGAATCAAATGGTTCTACTTCTCAAGCATCAATTTGTGCTTCTACAATGGCACTTATGGCTGCAGGTGTTCCAATTAAAGCACCAGTTGCAGGTATTGCAATGGGTCTTGTTAAAAAAGGCGAGCACTATACAGTATTATCAGATATCCAAGGTATGGAAGACCACCTTGGCGATATGGACTTTAAAGTGGCAGGTACAGCTAAAGGTGTAACAGCACTTCAAATGGACATTAAAATTGATGGTCTGTCTCGTGATATTTTAGAAGAAGCATTAACTCAAGCGAAAATTGGTCGTTTACACATTTTAGATCATATGATGTCAACGATTTCTGATTCTCGTACTTCATTATCACAATACGCACCAAAAATTGTTTCAATCAAAATTAACCCTGACAAAATCCGCGATGTAATCGGACCGGGTGGTAAAGTAATCAATAAAATTATTGATGAAACAGGCGTTAAAATTGATACAGAACAAGATGGTACAATTTACATCGCTTCAGCAGATGAAGCAATGATTAACCGTGCAAAAGAAATGATCGAATCAATCGTACGTGAAGCTAAAGTAGGCGAGTACTACTTATCAACAGTAAAACGTATTGAAAAATTCGGTGCATTCTGTGAAATCTTCCCAGGTAAAGACGGCTTACTGCACATTTCGGAAATTCAAGAAGAACGTACGAAAGATGTAGAAGACGTATTAAAACTTGGCGATGAATTACTTGTGAAGTGTATCGAAATCGACAAGCAAGGTCGCGTAAACTTATCACGCAAAGTCGTTATCAAAGAAGAAAAAGAGCGCGCAGAAAAAGCGTAATTTTCAACAATATAAAAAGGGAGGTTGTACACTATGTACAGCCTCTTTTTTAAATAAGAAATAAGAGCCGAATTAAAGGAGAAATTTATGGTACAAGTAATTAAAGCAAAAAACGGCGTGCGCATTGTAACAGAGCAAATGCCGCATGTCCGTTCATTATCTGTCGGAATTTGGGTCAACGCAGGCTCACGCTATGAAACGAAAGAAGAAAACGGGATTACCCATTTTATTGAGCATATGCTATTTAAAGGAACAAAAAACCGAACAGCTCGTCAAATCGCAGAAGAATTTGACCGGATTGGCGGGGAGATTAATGCCTTCACGTCAAAGGAGCATACGTGCTATTATGCAAAAGTGCTGGACCATCATGGTGAGCTGGCGGTTGATATTTTAGCGGATATGTTTTTTAATTCATTATTTACGCAGGAAGATATCGAGCGGGAACGACAAGTAGTGCTTGAAGAAATATATATGAGCGAAGATGATCCGGCTGATGATGTACATGAGAAATTATGGGGTGTCATGTTCCCAGGGGATGCTTTAGGGAGACCAATTTTAGGGACACCTGAAACATTGGCGACTTTTAATGAAAAGATGATTCGTGACTATATGGCGAAACATTACGGTCCTCAAAATGTTGTCATTTCAATAGCTGGTAATATCGAAAAAGATTTATTGGAAAAGGTGGAAGCTTTGTTTGGAAACTATGAAGCTAGCGCGGAATCGATTGTTTCTAAGCCTTCTTATCCAACATTTATACCAGGTGAAATTGAAAAGTTTAGAGATACAGAACAAGCACATATCGCCATTTCATTCCCAGCGATTTCTGTAAAAGACCCGAAAATGTACAGCTTTATTGCACTGAATAATATTATCGGTGGCAATATGAGTTCACGCCTGTTCCAGGAAGTACGGGAAGAACGCGGACTAGCATATTCCGTATTCAGCTATCAGTCGAGTTATGAGGATGTTGGAACATTTACAATTTACGCTTCAGCTTCCAAACAAAATTTGGATGCGCTCAAGCAGCAAATCGACCAAACTTTATTTGATCTCGTAACAGGCGGGATAACGGAAGTGGAACTGGATAATGCAAAGGAGCAACTAAAAGGCGGTTTTGTATTAGGTCTTGAAGGAACAGAAGACTTTATGAACCGTAATGGGGTTAATGAGCTTATTCATCAAAACCATCGTACTGTTGATGAAGTGTTGGCAAAAATTGATGCGATTTCAATGGAAACAATTGATGAGCTCATTACACAAATTTTATTAACCGAGCCTGCCATTGCTATTATTGGACCGGAAAACGAATAACAAAAGGACAGCGCGGCTAACATTTAGCAAGCGCTGTCCTTTTAAAATTCTGCTGTCATAAATTTTGTTACGGCTGTTTTATAGTGCTTATAGTAAACAATTAATCCAACAATCGGCAAGATAGTTGCCCCTAATAGTTTGATGTCCATAATACTAAGTATGAGCATTATAAGGAGATGAATAAAGGTAAATAGCAAAAAATAACCGAAGATGGACCACAATGAAATACTTCTCGTACCCTTTGACGGATTGCTTAAATAGTTTTTCAGCAGTGAGCCAATAGAAGCAATCCCTGCAGTAAAGAAGATGACGAGAAATGATAATTCAAAGGCTCCTATTTCATTGTCCATATACAAAACAGTTTGATAAATTCCAATAGGGATTAAAATGACAAGTATCTGAATTAAACTGAATATAAATAAACTTTTCACAAAGTCTTTCGGTGCGATTGGCATTACCCTCATCTGTTTTATAAAATGGTTTTCGAGTAAATAGCTAATACCGAATACCGGTGTCAAAGTTAAAAAATATAAAGTTAGAAACCCTAAATTAATTTCTTTTAAAATTATCCACTGAGTGGCTAAAAGTCCTAAAATGAATATCAAAGCAGTAATGAATAGCTTTCTTGATAAATAAAAGTGCATCTTCAGCAATGAAATCATGTAATATCCCTCCTCTGTTCGCGAACATAAGTAATCCTAGCTGCAATGATAATAAGTACGAGTGAACTAAAGAATAATAGTATGCTGTGAAATGTAGAAAGCCTAACAATCAAGGAAATTAACTGTGTAAAAGCTATCGGGATAAAAAACATGGAAAGGTTAACGTAATAACCATATTTGATACGGCGTAACAGCAGGAAAATACTAATTATTAAAAGACTGATAACAATACTTAATAAAATTTGCTTGGCAGATGGAAGTATAAGCTGCTGCTCTAGTAAAGTTTGAAAAATCGTAGTTACTACCATTGTATAAAGGATATAGTACAAGGTGTACCGGCCGATAAAAGAAATATCCACAAAGAAAAATGTCTTTTTGGAAATAGGAAAAAGACTTGTCATGATGAGCTGTCTTTCACGCAGATCCAAATAAAGTGAACAAAGTACGGATATAGTGATGGATAGTATAAATAAGGAAGCTAGCTCAGCACGTTCAAAAAGTAAAGGAAGAGCAAAAAATGATGCCACAAGTGGTGTAAACAAAATCCAAGCGGACAGCTCCTGTTGATAATAACGAAAAAGCATTTGTCTCATCTTTTTCGCCCCTTTACGAAAAACAGCATGAGGTCATCAATCGTCGGTTTTTGCAGTTCAATAACAGGGTTTACAAATTCACGCATGACTAAATACTCGACTCCAAATACATAATCCCGTTTACCGACAATCGAATGATTTGGGATTACTTTCGCTTCTTCAAGTGATCCTTTCCAAATCCCGTAGCCGTACAGCAAGTCGTCTTTGTTTTCACTAAACAGTATTTCGCCTTCATGAATAAACGTAATCGTATCCGCAATTTTCTCTAAATCGGTTGTAATATGCGAAGAAAACAGTATCGCATGATCTTCCTGTTCCATAAAACTTTGCAGCATACTCAGCACTTCATCACGTACAATCGGATCAAGTCCGCTCGTAGGTTCATCCAACAGCAAAAGTTTCGGGCGATGTGCCAATGCCAACGCAAGGGCGAGCTTCATTTTCGTTCCTTTAGACATCGTTTTAGTTTTGTCGTACTTTGGTACATCGAGTTGCTCTAGTAAATCATAAAAATAAGAACGGTCCCAAGTAGGGTATACATGGCCGTAAAGCACATCGAGATCTTTTGTGGTAAAGTTTTCGGGCACATGTAGTTCATCAAACACAACACCGATTTGAGACTTCAACTCCACTTCATGCGCAACATGATCCTTTCCGAACAAGAGAATATCGCCTTCGATTTTTTTCAGTAAATTTAATATGATTTTTATTGTCGTTGATTTTCCCGCGCCATTTTGCCCGATAAAGCCTGCAATTGTCCCGCTTTCAACAGTAAATGAAATATTATTTAACCGGAAATTCTTGAATTGCTTCGATACATTTTTTATTTCAATTGCATTCATCATCATTCCTCCAATAGTAAATCGAGTAAGTCATGCAGCTCCTGTTTTTGCACATTTGCCGTTCTTGCAATAGATACTGCTTTTGTAAAATGAATTTCAATGTGACGGATCAGCTCTTCCCGCAGAAAGTCCTGATTTCGCTCGGATACATAGCTTCCTTTGCCGGCAATTGTTTCAATAAAGCCGTCCCGCTCCAAATCCGCATACGCCCGCTTTGTCGTCATGACACTAATTTTTAGCTCTTTCGCAAGGGCCCTTATTGATGGAAGAGCATCTCCTGTAACAAGCGCACCTGTTAAAATAGCTTGCTTTAATTGATCGGTAATTTGTTCATAAATAGGTTTGTCGCTATTATTACTTAATTTGATTATCACTGTGATCACCACCTAACATAAAACTGTATATGTACAGTATATACAGTTGTCCTGTAAATGTCTACTTAAAGTTTTGAAAATTTTGGATGTGATGAAATAAGGGAAGATTTTTCGCTTATTTTCAAAATGACGGGTGTTTTAGGGGAAATAAGGGAACAAATTTCCGTTATCCTTCGAAAAATTAATTTTTTTCATTGATATTCACTCAATAACGGAAATTTCTACCGCTATTTCAGTTGTTTTTAATGAGATTTATCGAATAAGGGAAATTCTTACCTTTATTTTTACTAAGCAATACCTAGAAAATCTTTCGTTACTGCATTTCAACTTAATATGATGAACCATTTCACTTCTAACTGACTTGATGCATATAGTAATGGTAGGCTCTTACAAGAGGAGGGATACAATGCTTTTATCAGAGCTCGCTGAGAAAGAATTGATCGAAATGGAAAACGGGGTTCGATATGGCTTTTTAGCAGAGACCGAATGTATTTTCGATGCGAAGACAGGGAAAATTACAGGCTTTGAAATGCCGCCACAAATGGTGAAAATGCCATTTCAAAAGAAAAAGCCAGGTATGGTGAAGTATATTCCTTGGGAAGAAATTATTTTGATTGGCGAAGATCGAGTATTATTTCAAAAAACAACATCATCTTTAAAGCATGCAAATGATGAATGAACGTTGGCTCATAATTGGAACCGATGAACGAATGCGGTTTTTAGCAAAGCAATTATCTACAAATGATCGTACCGTTTATTACAAAAACACGGCTGTATGGGATGAAGCGTTAAACAAAGTAGCGTTAGAGTTACACCCGACAGAAATTGTGCTGCCTATTCATCCTTTAACGATTCAGGTAGATGAACTATTAGGGATACGTCAAGCGCAGTTCTTTGCAGGAAAACTTAATGACGAGTGGAAGCAACTTCTTCAGGAGAAGCGGATTCATTATTATTTAACAGATGAAACATTTATTTGGAAAAATGCAGCGCTTACTGCAGAAAGCTTTTTAGCTCATTTATATCAAGGGAAAGTGAATGTGCAGTATAAAACATTCATTATCACTGGATTTGGACGCGTAGCAAAAATGCTTGCATTGTTTTTGACTCGTTTAAATGCGAAAGTCATTATCGCAGTAAGATCCGACCATCAAAAAGCTGAGGCGCTTGCATATGGTTACAAAGGTATAGAACTTAAGGAAGGAAACAGTGTGGATGCTGATTTCCTTATTAATACGATTCCAACAGATTGGCTAACAAAAAACTACGCATCATGGACTACACGTCCAATTTACGATCTTGCTTCAAGTCCAGGGTGTCTGAATGATGTGAAATTATCTCAATATGAATTATTACCAGGATTACCCGGCAAATACTTTCCGCAAGCTGCGGCAAGGTTGTTAACAGAAACAATACTAGAATTACGAAAGGAGGATACAAGTGCTTGAAGGAAAACGCATTGGTTTAGGGATAACAGCATCACATTGTACGTATGAAGATGTTGTGCCAAAAATTTCCCAGTTTCGGGAAGCTGGTGCAACAGTAGTACCGATTATTACTCCTTCTGTATTACATGCTGCAACACGATTCGGAACAGGTGAAGAGTGGATTGCAAAAATAGAAGAACAGGCGGGAGAAAAGGTTGTCAGTTCAATAGCAGAGGCAGAGCCGTTTGGACCTAAAAACCCATTGGATTGTATGGTGATTGCACCAATGACAGGCAATTCAATTAGTAAATTTGCCAATGCTGCTACAGACAGTGCAGTATTAATGGCTGCAAAGGCGACATTGCGCAATGGCTCACCTGTTGTACTTGGTATTTCGACGAATGATGCACTTGGTTTAAATGGTATGAATTTAATGAAACTAATGAATGCAAAAAACATCTTCTTTATTCCATTCGGTCAAGATGATCCAATTAATAAACCTACATCACTTATAGCAGATTTCACAAAAATGCTCGATACTGTAGCATATACGCTCGCTCATAAAAAACAGATCCAGCCAATATTTATACAATATTTTAAATAATCAAAATTCCTAACACAATTCAAATAATATATGTTACAATATCCAACATTATATACATACCGATATTTTTAGGAGAGATGAGACATGTTGAAAAAGTTAAATGTTGCGGTAGTAGGAGCAACTGGAGCAGTTGGTACAAAAATGATGGAGAAATTAGTAGAGCGTAAATTTCCGATTGCATCTATTAAATTTTTAGCTTCTGCTCGTTCTGCAGGTAATAAAATAGAATTCAACGGTGAGACTTATACAATAGAAGAAGCAAAACCTGAAAGCTTTGAAGGTATTGATATTGCATTATTTTCAGCAGGTGGCGCTGTTTCGGAGGCTTTGGCACCCGAAGCAGCAAAACGTGGCGCAATTGTAATTGATAATACGAGCCACTTCCGTATGGATCCGGAAGTACCGCTTGTAGTACCAGAAGTAAACCGTCATGCATTAAAAACGATTCCTAAAGGGATTATAGCAAACCCAAACTGTTCAACAATTCAAATGGTCGCAGCATTGCAGCCAATCCGTGAAAAGTTTGGTTTAACAAAAATTGTTGTATCGACATATCAGGCTGTATCAGGTTCAGGTATTGCAGCGATTGATGAATTGCGTGATCAAAGCGCACAATGGGACGCAGGCAAAAACGTGGAAGCAAAAGTTCTTCCTGTAAAATCGGATAAAAAACATTTTCCAATCGCACGTAATGTCATTCCGCAAATTGATAAGTTTACGGACAATGGCTTTACATATGAAGAAATGAAAATGATTAACGAAACGAAAAAGATTATGGAAGCACCTGAATTAAAAGTTGCTGCTACTTGTGTCCGTGTACCGGTCGTATCAGGTCACTCGGAATCAGTGTATATCGAGCTTGCCGAAGAAGCGACAGTACAGCAAATTTTCGACGTATTAAAAGATGCACCAGGAATCGTGTTACAGGATGATATAACACAGCAAGTTTATCCGATGCCAATATTTGCAGAAAACGAGGAGCCGACATTCGTTGGACGTATTCGCCAAGATTTGGACAATAAAAAAGGATTCCACTTATGGATTGTGTCAGATAATTTACTAAAAGGTGCTGCACTCAACTCTATTCAAATCGCAGAGGCTATGCTAGAGGATAACTTACTATAAGGGGAGGATTTAGTAATGGATTTTGGACGAATTGGTACAGCGATGATTACACCGTTTAAAAAGGACGGCACGATTAATTATCCTGAACTAGAACGAATTATTAACCATTTGATTGATAATGGAACAGATTCGATTATCGCTTGTGGAACAACTTCAGAAAACCCAACGATGTCAACGGAGGAAAAAATTGAGGTCGTTCGTTTTACTGTGGAAAAAGTAGCGGGACGTGTGCCGGTTATTGCAGGTACAGGGGATAACGAAACTGCCTATTCAATTATGATGACACATAAAGCTGAAGAAAATGGCGCAAATGGTATTATGCTTGTTACACCATATTATAATAAGCCAAACCAGCGCGGTATGTATGCCCACTTTGAAACGATTGCCAAAGAAACTTCATTGCCGGTAATGCTATATAATGTACCAGGTCGAACAGGTGCAAATATTTTAGCGGAAACGACAATCGCTTTAAGCAAGGATGTACCGAATATTACTTGCATTAAAGAAGCGAGCGGCAATTTGGATCAAATGGGTGATATTATTGAAAATGTTAATTCAGACTTCCTTGTATACTCGGGAGATGACGGGTTGACGTTACCATTACTTGCAATCGGCGGTCGAGGCATCATTTCGGTTGCTTCACATGTAGTCGGAAAAGATATGCAGCAAATGGTTCGTGCTTTTGAAGAAGGACGCCATCAGGAAGCTGCCCAAATTCACCGTGCTTTACTACCACTAGTCCGTGCATTATTTGCACAGCCTAATCCATCACCAATTAAATATGCGATGACAAAATTAGGCTTTGATACATTAGATGTTCGTATGCCAATGATGGAAATGCTGCCTGAAGAAAAAGCAGCATTTGATGACATTTGGAATACGTATCAGGCAAAAGCAGAACAGTTCCGTGCTCTACAAACAAACTAATAAGTAAACAACCACTACTTTTAAAGAGGTAGTGGTTGCAGACTGTAGACAAACTCGAAGAAATTCGGGATTGCCTACAGTCTTTTTTATTAAAATAAAGTTAACTAATGAAAACCGTTGATTTCCATTCCGGGACCGATGCTTTCCCCGGGCACGGCTCCAGCTAACTAAATTGTGCCTACAACGGCAGGCACAATTTAGTGGATCTTCCGCGCTTGCCGTTCCCGTTGGAGTCACGGTCCCTCCACTCCAATCAACTTATCCATCGCTTTAAATAAAGTGAGATAGGATATCTGCGATGACTAGTAATCAATTCAAATCAATGAACATGAACAACTTATACCTGCTAAGCATCTAGTAAAAATTTTTAATAAAAACAGACTAAGATATAAATAGAAATTTCTTTTTATAAGGGAAATACTCTTATTAAGAAATTGATATTATATGAATTGATTGGAGTGAAGGGGCGACTCCTGGGGGAACAGCAAAATTTATTTTGCGACGAGTAACCGCAGGAGCACCGACGCCTGAGACTACAGGCTCAGGCCGTGCCCCCGGAAAGCGTCCCCGTAAAGGAAATCAATAAGTCATATAAATCGATTTGAACGCGTGATATGTTATATTGTAAACAACAAACTCTTTAGGCGCTGTAGTGGTTTAGCTTTTACATATTTTTCATAAAAAAGATAAAATCACTTTTTTATTTGTACTAACGACATTCTCACCGTATAATGAAGTTTAAGTGGTTGCTGTTCGGAACAATTTAGGAGGAAATAAAGTGACAAAAACAAAAAATGAACTAATCCGTGTCATTCCATTAGGTGGAGTTGGCGAAATCGGAAAATCAATGTATGTAATAGAAATCGATGAAGAGCTATTCGTAGTAGACAGCGGGCTCATGTTCCCAGAGGACGAAATGCTGGGTATTGATATAGTTATTCCAGATATTACTTATTTAGAGGAAAACAAAGATCGCGTAAAAGGAATTTTCCTTACGCACGGACATGAAGATGCAATTGGGTCGATTGCGTATGTACTAAAAAAAGTAAAGGCGCCTGTATACGGGTCTAAATTAACGATTGCACTAGCAAAAGAACATTTAAAAGAATTGCCGGCACCATATCAGGTGAAATTCTTTGAAGTATCAAGCAATAGCCGTATGAATTTTAATTCAACGTATGTGACATTCTTCCATACAACACATAGTATTCCGGATTCTTTAGGTATTGTGTTCCATACTTCTGAAGGGGCAATCGTTCATACTGGTGAATTTAAATTTGACCAATCGGCAACAGGCAAGTTTAAGCCGGATTTAGCAAAAATGGCGATGCTTGGAGAAGAAGGCGTCTTTATGCTTTTATCGGAGTCTATTGAAGCAGAACGTCCAGGCTATACTACAAGTGAAGCGGTTGTGGCAGAAGAATTGCAAAAAACTTTCCACTCGGCACCAGGCAGAATTATCGTAGCACTTTATGCTTCGAATTTCATACGTATTCAGCAGGTGTTTAGACAAGCAGCTTCATCATACCGAAAAGTTGCAGTAGTCGGAAAATCTTTGGAGAAAATTGTCGATATCGGCGTTAACTTAGGCTATTTGGAAGTGGACGAAGACATCATTGTGCCAGTAAATGAAATCCATAAATACCAAGATGACGAAATTATTGTGATGGCAACAGGCAATAAAGGCGAGCCACTTGATGCACTAGATAAAATTGTCCGTAAACATCACCGTGATATTAAAATCAAAAATACAGATACAGTATTAATTACATTTACACCGTCACCAAGCATGGAAGTGCAAATGTACAACACGATGAATCAACTTGCAAAAGCAGGGGCAAATGTTATGACATCGAATAAGAAAGTACATGTTTCGGGTCACGGCAGTGCGGAAGATTTAAAATTAATGCTTAACTTTATGAAGCCTAAATACTTTGTGCCAATTCAAGGGGAGTACCGTATGCTAATTGCGCACTCTAAGCTGGCGCAACAAGTAGGTTTACAAAAGTCACAAATTTTCATCGCTGATAAAGGCGATATTATCGAATACAAAAACGGTAAAATGCGCATGACAGGCCGTGTACAAGCAGGAAATGTTCTGATTGACGGAATTGGAGTAGGCGATGTAGGAAATATCGTATTACGTGATCGTAAGTTACTTTCTCAAGATGGAATTTTTATCGTCGTTGTGACACTGAACCGTGCACAGAAGAAAATTGCATCAGGTCCGGAAATTTTATCACGTGGTTTTGTTTATGTGCGTGAGTCTGAGCAGTTAATGGAAGAAGCGGCTGACATGGCACGTGAAGTAATTGAAAAATACGTGGGCAAAGAAACGTTTGAATGGACGAATATTAAACAGGAAATACGAGATACATTAAATCAATACTTATTCCAAAAAACAAAGCGTCGTCCGATGATCATTCCAATTATTATGGAATATTAATTTTTAAAATAATTATAAATCCACTTCAACTATTAAAGTAGATGATTGGAATGAAGGGGAGGCGACTCCAGCGGGAAAAGCACGATGCCTGAGACTACAGGCTCAGGCCGTGCCCGCGGAAAGGGTCCGACCCGTAATGGAAATCATCCCTATATGATAAGGATGAACCATAGGAATAAACAAAAAAGGGTTTTCTTACTATTTGCGTGAGAAAGCCCTTTTTCTAACTTAATTTCAGTACGATCCTTGCAAAAGACGAAGGTTATGATGAAATTACTATAGGGGAAATGAAAGCCAAATGTAAAAGTTCGGCGTTTATAATTAGGAACAACTTGAAGTAGGTGAACATCAATTGGAAAGAAAGAGAAATATTAAATCAAAACCAAAACCAAAACCAAAAGCAAAGCCATCCTTAAAAGCAAAAAGTAAAGAGGAACTGCATCCACTTGCATATGAAATTATCGGAGTGCTGCTGATCGCCATAGCTATTATCGAGTTTTTGGAATTTGGTCTGGTCGGTAGATGGCTCCATTCATTGGCGATGTTTTTCTTTGGGAATTTGCATTTCATTATTCCGTTACTATGCTTTTTAGTCGCAGGAATGTTAATGGTAAAACGACGTGGGGTCGCTTTTAATAGCCGTGTTGTTTATGGAGTGCTTTTTGTCGGGGCAAGCTTAACGGTATTTAGTCACGGCTTGTTATTTGAACAATTACTTGCCACAAACACGCTGCTATCAAATTCGGTATTAAAAGAAACTTGGAGAATACTAATCAGCATGGAGGGTATTACGAATCGTAGTAACTCTCTTGGCGGTGGTATGATTGGCGGACTTTTGTTCAGCATGTTCCATGTACTGTTTGATTCATCAGGTACAAAAATTGCTGCATTCGTATTATTGTCCATAGGTGTTATTTTAATTACTGGTAAAGCACTCGTCCCGTTTCTACTGGAAAAAGCACCAGATATTAAGGGCACATTGAAAAGAACGAAACGAAGCAAATTAAGTAAGGCAAATGCCGAAAGCAAAAAAAAAGTTCGACGTTCTAATGTAGAGCCACCCATGGAAGAAGAAGATGCCGCGGATTTGGAACAACTAATTATTACAGCCGCACCAGTCCGACAGGAGCCCATTATTTCAAATTTTGTTGAGCAAGTAAAACAAGAAAAGCAAAAGGACATCGATGTGGAAGAAGTGCCATTGAGTGAGCCGATCATCGATGTGATGTCCAATTCTAATCAAACATATACGCTGCCATCACTTCAATTATTAAATGCACCACCTGAACACGATCAAAGTGGGGAATATTCGGTCATTCAAATGAACGCTAAAAAGCTAGAACAAACATTTTTAAGCTTCGGTGTAAAGGCAAAAGTGACGCAAGTCCATTTAGGACCTGCCGTAACGAAATATGAGGTTTTGCCTGATACAGGTGTGAAAGTAAGTAAAATTGTCGGCCTTCAGGATGATTTAGCGCTCGCACTTGCTGCAAAAGATATTCGAATTGAAGCACCGATACCTGGGAAGTCTGCAATTGGGATAGAAGTTCCGAACAGTGAAGTCGCTATGGTAACTTTACGAGAAGTGATTGAAGCGAACGAACAAGTAAAAGTGGGCTCAAAGTTGTTCGTCAGCTTAGGTCGAGATGTTACAGGTCAATCCATTTCCGCCGAATTGAATAAAATGCCGCATTTACTTGTTGCCGGTTCGACGGGCAGTGGTAAAAGTGTATGTATTAATGGGATTATTATTTCAGTATTAATGCGGGCTAAGCCAAGCGAAGTGAAAATGATGATGATTGATCCAAAAATGGTAGAGCTCAGTGTGTACAATGGGATTCCACATTTATTGGCCCCTGTTGTAACGGATGCAAGAAAAGCAGCCCAAGCATTGCAAAAAGTAGTCTCGGAAATGGAACGTCGCTATGATTTATTTTCGCACTCAGGTACAAGAAATATCGAGGGCTATAATGATTTCATTGAGATGAACAATGAAGGATTATCTGAAAAACAGCCAAAACTTCCGTATATTGTCGTTATTGTGGATGAGTTGGCAGATTTAATGATGGTCGCTTCTAGTGAAGTGGAAGACGCAATTACAAGGCTTGCACAAATGGCCCGAGCTGCAGGAATCCATCTTATTATTGCTACACAACGACCGTCTGTAGATGTTATTACCGGAATAATAAAAGCTAATATTCCGTCACGAATTGCATTTGCCGTATCTTCCGCAGTCGATTCACGGACGATTTTGGATATGGGTGGTGCAGAACGTTTACTTGGACGTGGGGATATGCTGTATCTACCAGCAGGTGCATCGAAGCCAGTACGTGTTCAAGGTGCTTTTGTAAGTGATCAAGAAGTGGAAAAAGTAATCGGAAGTGTCATCCAGCAGCAAAAAGCACAATACGAGGAAGCGATGATACCTACGGATGAACCGATAATAGATGCAATGGATGAAACGGATGAATTGTATGATGATGCAGTTCAACTTGTAATGGAAATGCAAACCGCTTCTGTCTCTTTATTGCAACGTCGATTTAGAATCGGGTATTCGCGGGCAGCGAGAATTGTTGATCAAATGGAACAGCGCGGTGTCGTAGGACCACCAGAAGGAAGCAAACCACGACAAGTTTTAAAGTATTAGAAAGCCCATTATAACGGACTATTTCAACATTTCTGAATATATTATTTTCTATAAGTTTTTAAATAAATTCGCTAAATTTTCACAATAACATAACACATTTAAAGAAATATGTTTTCTTTTTACGTTGAAAGTGTTATATTATTCACGAATTAGTAGGAATGTTGTACATCAGATGTCTGATCTCTATGTTATGGTGGTGATACTAAATGACAATTAAAGCGGATCATCGTCATCTATACTTACAAGTTATTGACCGTTTAAAATCAGATATAGATAAAGGGATTTATTGTGAAAACGAAAAATTACCTTCTGAATTTGAACTTTCAAAAACACTCGGAGTAAGTCGTGCAACGCTTCGTGAAGCACTTCGACTGTTAGAAGAAGAAAATATCATAGTCCGTCGTCATGGAGTTGGAACATTTGTAAATCCAAAGCCGGTATTTTCATCAGGCATTGAACAATTATCGAGTGTATCATCTATGATAGAAAACGCTGGGATGAAGCCTGGTACTATTTTTATTAGTGCAAAGGAAGAAACGGCTACGGAAGATGATGTGGAACGCTTCCAAACGGACATTGATGACAATGTTATCACGATTGAACGTGTAAGGACGGCAGATAATGAGCCAGTAGTCTACTGTGTAGACAAAGTACCGGCAAGTTTACTGCCAAAAGAATTTATAAGTGATCAAAACGTTTCAATATTTTCGGCATTAGAGCAAACTGGTGCCATCCGTGTCGCATATGCGGTGACCTATATTGATCCTGTAGGCTTCCATGATGAAGTATCACCGATATTAAAATGTGGTCCGGAAACAGCTTTACTTGTATTGAAACAGCTACATTATGACGAAAGTGATCGTGTAGTGCTTTATTCAAAAAATTATTTCAGAGCTGACAAATTTAGTTTCCATGTAGTACGAAAACGGGTGTAGAACAATAATTTCTATTATTTAATTCCTGCTAATATCAATTACCTTTGAGGGGGACTCATTAATGAAAAAGCGTAAATTTGGTTTATTAATTTCATCTGTAGTAGCAACTGGAGCAATCTTAGCTGCATGTGGTACCGACGAAGAAAAAACGGATTCAACAGACACTTCAAACAACAACACTGGTTCTGAAACAAACACAGGTTCTGACGATAATTTCTCTATCGCAATGGTAACTGATGTTGGTGGCGTTGATGATAAATCATTCAACCAATCAGCTTGGGAAGGTGTTCAACAGTTTGGTGCTGACAACGGCTTATCTAAAGGTAACGGTGGTTTCGATTACTTACAATCACAAACAGATGCTGACTACAATACAAACTTAAACAACTTATTACGCCGTGACTTCGATTTAGTATTCGGTGTTGGTTTCATGATGGGTGACGCAATTGAAGAAATCGCAAATGACAACCCAGAAGCAAAATTAGCTCTTATCGATGCAGAAGTTGCTGCTGAAAACGTAGCAAATATCTTATTCAAAGAGCAAGAGGGTGCATTCTTAGCTGGTGTTGTTGCAGCTTCTATGTCTGAGTCTGGTAAAATCGGCTTCATTGGTGGCGTAGATATTCCTGTAATTAACCGCTTCCACGCTGGTTTCAAAGAGGGTGCTGAAGCAGTTAACCCAGATATCGAAATTCAAGTGAACTATACAGGTGCATTTGATGATGCTTCTAAAGGTAAAATCGCTGCAAACTCTATGTACTCTTCAGGTGTAGATATTATTTTCCACGCTGCTGGTGGTACAGGTAACGGTGTATTCTCAGAAGCAAAAGAACGTAAAACAAAAGATAAAGACGCTAACGTATGGGTAATTGGTGTAGATGCTGACCAATACGCAGAAGGACAAGTAGATGATTCAACAAACATCACTTTAACTTCTATGTTAAAAGGTGTTAATACAGCTGTAGTTGATATCGCAACTAAAACAAAAAATGGTGAGTTCCCTGGTGGTACAACAACTGTTTACGGTTTAGCTGAAAATGGCGTTGATTTAGCAGATTCTCGTGGCGCAATTCCACAAGATGTAATGGATAAAGTAGCAGAATATAAAGAAAAAATCGCTTCAGGTGAAATTACAGTTTCTGAAGAAAAACCAAAACAATAATATAAACTTTTACGGAGTAATCATCATGGGGGTTTATTCCCCCATGATGATTTTCTACTGTATATGATAATTTATTTAAATATTCTGCAAAGTGTAATGTATATTACCAGAAATTTCATAATTGTAGGAATTGTGAAAATGTAAGCGTTCTATTTCAATATAATATTGAAAAGGATATAATTGTTAATGCGTCGAATGGTATAATTGAAACAAAAGTTTGGAATAAAAGTTAATAGATGAAAGATTTTGTAAAAAATCTTTCATGTGTTAATTTCTAAAAATTTTTAAAATATAAATAAGCCTAAGGGAGTGAGTCTTGTGGAATACGTGATTGAAATGCTAGGAATCCGGAAAGAATTCGGGAGTTTCGTAGCGAACAATAATATCACCCTCCAATTAAAAAAAGGCGAAATTCATGCACTACTCGGTGAAAATGGTGCAGGTAAGTCGACTTTAATGAATGTGCTTTTCGGTCTTTATCAACCTGAAGCAGGTGAAATAAAAGTACGTGGGGAATCGGTAAAAATTACTGATCCAAACAAAGCAAATGATTT
The DNA here is from genome assembly GCF_037969735.1 of Solibacillus sp. FSL W8-0372. Classification (NCBI taxonomy): domain Bacteria; kingdom Bacillati; phylum Bacillota; class Bacilli; order Caryophanales; family Caryophanaceae; genus Solibacillus; species Solibacillus sp. FSL W8-0372. The sequence goes on from NZ_CP150204.1 coordinate 1,030,515, forward strand.
AGGAATCGGAATGGTTCACCAACACTTTATGCTTGTTGAAAACTTTACGGTAACCGAAAATATCATTCTAGGTAGTGAGCCTACAAAACTAGGTGCTATTAATATTAAAGATGCGGCAAAAGATATTGCGGCCTTATCAAAGAAATATAATTTGGATGTGGATCCATACGCAAAGATTGAGGACATTTCTGTAGGGATGCAGCAGCGTGTTGAAATTTTAAAAACGTTATACCGTGGTGCAGAAATCTTAATTTTTGATGAACCGACAGCTTCGTTAACTCCACAGGAAATTACTGAATTGATTGCGATCTTAAAGCTTCTGATTAAAGAAGGTAAATCGATTATTATTATTACACATAAATTAAAAGAAATTATGGAAGTATCTGACCGAGTAACGATTATTCGTAAAGGTGAAGGGATTGGAACAGTTGCTACTGCTGAAACGAACCCGGATCAACTTGCGGAATTAATGGTTGGCCGTCAAGTCGAGTTTAAAACGGAAAAAGGGGAAGCTCATCCTACAGAAGAGGTTCTAACTATAGAAAATCTAGTCGTAGCCGATTACCGTAATATTGATAAGGTAAAAGGGTTGAACTTATCAGTACGCCGTGGCGAAATCGTCGGGATTGCTGGTATTGACGGAAATGGTCAATCTGAACTTATCGAAGCAATTACAGGATTGCGTAAAATTAAAAGCGGTAAAGTTACTTTAAACGGCAAAGATATTACTGGTTTGAAGCCTCGTGAAATTACGGAAACAGGTCTTGGCCATATTCCACAAGACCGTCATAAGCACGGACTAGTATTGGATTTCCCAATTGGGCATAATATCGCGCTACAAACTTACTATAAGGCGCCAATTTCAAAAGGTTTCATTATGGACTACCGTAAAATTAACGAAAAAGCTCGTCAAGTAATTGAAGAGTTTGATGTTCGTACAGGTCAAGGTGAAATGACGCCTGCACGTGCACTTTCAGGTGGTAACCAGCAAAAAGCAATTATTGGACGCGAAGTAGATCGTGATCCGGATCTGTTAATTGCTGCACTTCCTACACGTGGACTGGACGTAGGGGCAATTGAATTTATTCACTCGCGTTTAATTGAACAGCGTGATAAAGGGAAAGCCGTATTATTAGTTTCCTTTGAATTGGACGAAGTAATGAACGTTTCAGATCGTATTGCGGTAATTTATGATGGAACGATTGTAGATACTGTTTATCCGAAAGAAACTTCTGAACAGGAACTTGGCTTATTAATGGCCGGTGAAAAGCGTAAGGCAAAAGCCATCAAGGAGGGGAACGAATAATGTCAAATCGCGTTGTGAATATACTCGTTCCATTAATCTCAGTAGTTTTAGGTATACTAGTTGGTGGTATTATCATGGTTGTCAGTGGATATAACGCCATGGATGGGTATATCGCTCTATGGAATGGTATTTTTGGAGATGCCTATTCAATTGGTAATACAATTCGCCAAATCACACCATATATTTTATCAGGTCTTGCAGTAGCGTTTGCATTCCGTACTGGTTTATTTAACATCGGGGTAGAAGGCCAGTTACTAATGGGTTGGCTTGCTGCTGCCTATGTAGGTTATGCAATCGAAGGGCTACCACGAATTATCCACTTGCCATTGGCGTTACTTGCAGCAGCTGCAGCAGGTGCTTTCTGGGCATTTATCGTAGGTTTCCTTAAAGCAAAACTTCATGTACACGAAGTAATTGCTTCAATTATGTTAAACTACACAGCATTATACTTAACGAATGCTGCCATAAAATCATTATCTGACGGTGGCTTTAAAACACCGACAGTTGTAGAATCTGCAACATTACGTAATCAGTGGCTACGTGAAATTACTGATAACTCAAGTTTGCACTTAGGGATTTTCGTGGCCATTTTAATGGTCGTAGTAATGTGGTTCATCTTGGAAAAAACAACTCGTGGTTATGAGTTGAAATCAGTTGGTTTCAATAAAAATGCTGCAGAATATGCAGGTATGAATGTAAATCGTAATATCATTTTAGCTATGACAATTTCAGGTGTATTTGCTGGTTTAGGTGGTGCAATGGAAGCGTTAGGTACATATCAAAACGCATCAATTAAAGCTGCCGCATCAGGAATTGGATTCGACGGTATTGCCGTTGCATTACTTGGTGCAAACAATCCAATCGGGGTATTCTTCGGTGCCTCTCTATTCGGTTCCCTAAAATATGGCGCTTTAAACATGCCAAACGCAGCTGGAATTCCAGAAGAAATTGTATCAATTATTATCGCGGTTATCATTTTATTCGTAGCATCAGGCTATATTCTGCGTGTCGGTTTAGAGAAATTTGGAAAGAAAAAGGAGGGCAAGTAACATGAGCTTTTTAGAAGTGTTATACTTTATCGTCCCTTCCGCTCTTTTATACGCAACACCGCTTATTTTAACAGGTATCGGGGCTCTATTCTCGGAGCGTGCTGGGGTAATTGGTCTTGGTGTTGAAGGGTTAATGATTGTCGGTGCATTTACAGGTATTTATGTAAACTTAGAATACTATGCTGACTTTGGGAAAAATGTCATTTGGCTCTCTTTATTAGCTGCATTATTGGCAGGAGCAATTTTCTCGTTAATTATTGCCGTTGCTGCTGTAACGTTCCGTGCAGACCAAACAGTTACAGGTGTAGCAGCGAACATGCTTGCTGCAGCGATAACAGTATTTTTAGTGAAATTAATTTATGGTAAAGGTCAAACAGATATGGTTTCAGCGCCATTACAACGTTTTGAAATACCGTATTTATCAGATATACCGTTTTTAGGTCCGCTATTGTTCCAGAATGTATATTCCACAACCATTATCGCATTGGTTGTTGCGGTAGGTGCATGGTTTGTTCTTTACAAAATGCCATTCGGTTTACGTATTCGTTCGGTAGGAGAACATCCAATGGCTGCGGATACAATGGGGATTAACGTAGCAAAAATGCGTTATATCGGCGTAATGATTTCCGGCGCATTAGCAGGTGTTGGTGGTGCTTCATTAGCGATGACAGCATCTGGTGATTTCTCTGGTTCTACAGTAGCAGGACAAGGTTTCATTGCGATCGCTGCGATGATTTTCGGGAAATGGCATCCACTCGGTACATTAGGTGCTGCATTGTTCTTCGGATTAGCCCAAACATTGAGTATCGCTGGAGGTAATATTCCTTTCGTTCAGGATATTCCATCCGTTATTCTGCAAGTGTTACCGTATGTACTGACAATTTTAGCGTTGGCAGGATTCATCGGTAAAGCAGTAGCTCCAAAAGCATCAGGAGTTCCTTATATTAAAGGAAAACGATAAATTTTAATAACTGCCTGTACAAAGTAACATTTGTGCAGGCGGTTTTTTTGTGGATTAAGTGGGAGCGGTGAATTTATTAGCCGGGTAGTGTGAGGAAGTAGAACGGATTGAAGAGAAAGTAGAAATTTTTGCGGCTAATGTGGAAGCTATTCACAGAAAAGTAGAACGAATCGCTCGGAAAGTAGAAAGCGCTGAATTAATTAGCCAGATAGCGTGTGAAAGTAGAAAGCTCTGATGCAAAAGTTGAAACTATTCACAGAAAAGTAGAACATATTGCCCGGAAAGTATAAAGTAATCATTTTTTAAAACAGCTAATACTTTTTGTTCATATTTGTCACGATTTAGGGAACACTTAGTACGTATAATAACTTTGCATAAATGAAGGCAACACATGTATAGTAGAGAAGAAGCAATTTTATCCATATTCAAGAGGTAGTCAGGAGGAGTTTTTTTGTTTTTAAAGACAGAAATTGCGAAAGGTGTTTCGCTTCATATACGACAAACCGCTCAATTTAAGACGGTGAACTTTTCGATCAAGTGGAGAGCGCCATTAAATGAAGAAACAGCGGCAGAACGTACGGTATTATCGAATGTACTACAGCACAGTAACGAGAAATTTCCAACAGCGGCTAGTTACCGCAGCTATTTAGATGACCTTTTTGGGACGGTATTGTATTTTGATACGACAAAGCGCGGTCAAGAGCACACGGTACTATTAAATGTCGAAACGGTGAATGACCAATATTTATCGCATGGCAATGTATTAAATGAGGTAATTAGCCTTATTCAGGAAGCCATCTTTAAGCCGAATTTTGAAAACGGTGTATTTAAAGAGGCCATTGTAAAACGTGAAAAAGAAATGGTCATCCAACGTATCCAATCGATTTTTGATGACAAATCGCGCTATGCACAAAAACGTTTAACAGAAATTATGCGTCCAAATAGCGCAGCGTCTATTTCTGCGAACGGAACAATTGAAACAGTAAAAGCGATCACACCACAATCACTTACAAAAACATATGAAGAGATGATCGCAAATGATGTGATCGATATTTATGTTGTCGGTGATATTAATGTTCAAGAAATGACGGAGCAGTTAAAAGCAGCCTTCCCATTTGCTGACCGTAATGTACCACAACCGACTAAAGAAGATACGACTTCGACAAAAGTTGAACCATATACAAAAGAAACGCAAGAAATGAAGCAAGGGAAACTGCATATCGGCTACTCGACACCAGTGCGATTCGGAGATGAAGATTTCCCGAAAATGCAAATTTTCAACGGCATCTTTGGCGGCTATGCGCATTCAAAATTATTTATGAATGTACGTGAAAAAGAAAGCTTAGCTTATTATGCCTCAAGCTCCTATGCTTCACACTACGGATTATTATTTGTTGTTTCAGGTATTGAGCCGGCAAATGAAGAGAAGGCACGCAATTTAATTGAAGACCAGTTAAAAGCGATGCAAAACGGTGAAATTTCTGATTTAGAATTGGCGCAAACGAAGGCAATGCTTATTAACCAGTTAAAAGAAGCATTAGATTCGCCTCGTGGGCAAATTGAAATTTTTGACCAGTATAAAACTTTAGACGAGCCGTTTACATTAGATACGTGGACATTGCGCTGGCAATCTGTCACAAAAGAAGATGTGCAGAAAATGGCGCAGCAAATCGAATTGCAAGCAACGTATTTCTTATGCGGTAAGGGGGAGTAATCCATGGAGACAATTGAATTCCAGCAACTAGATGAAACATTATACTATAAGCAACTAAATAATGGATTAGACGTATATATTTTGCCGAAAAAGGGTTTTTCTAAAACATTTGTTACGTTTACGACTAAATATGGTTCGGTTGACCGGACTTTTGTTCCGCTTGGAGAGACGGAGCCGATTACCGTTCCAGATGGGATTGCCCACTTTTTGGAGCATAAAATGTTCGAAAAAGAAGATGGTGATGTATTTCAAAAGTTCAGTGAAGTAGGCGCACAAGCAAATGCTTTTACATCGTTTACAAGAACGGCTTATTTATTCTCAGCAACAGATCATATATACAAGAGCACTGAGACATTACTGAATTTCGTTCAAGAACCTTATTTCACAGAGGAAACAGTTAATAAGGAAAAAGGGATTATCGGACAGGAAATTACGATGTACGATGATCAGCCAGATTGGCGTTTATATTTTGGTGCAATTGAAAATATGTACCATAATCACCCTGTGAAAATTGATATCGCCGGTACGATTGAATCGATTGATGGTATTACGGCAGAGCATTTATACACATGCTACAACACATTTTATCATCCATCGAATATGCTGCTGTTTGTTATCGGGGCAGTAGATCCTGTTGAAATGATGGCATTTATTGAAGACAATCAAAGTAAAAAGACATTCCCGGAACCGACTGATATAAAGAGAATGTTTGATGAAGAGCCTACAGATGTTGCAACATCAGAACGCGTTCTTCACATGGATGTTCAAAAGCCAAAAGTTTATGTTGGATTAAAGGCTAAACAAGTCGACCTGAGCGGCGAAGAAATGCTCAAGCATGAACTTGCCGTACAAATTGCCGTAGAATGCTTATTCGGGCGTGCTTCTTCGTTTTATACAGATGTATATGAAGAGGGCCTGATTGATGAGTCGTATGGATATGATTTTACATTGGAAAGCGGCTTTGGCTTTGCGTTAATTGGATCGGATACAGAACAGCCGGAGCAGCTTGTTAACTTGATTAAAGAGAAGTTGGCACAGGCTGAAGGTGAAAACTTATTCACGACAGAAGATGTAGAGCGAATTAAACGTAAAAAAATTGGATTCTTCCTGCGCGCACTGAATTCAATCGAGTTTATCGCCAACCAGTTTACACGCTATAAATTTAATGATATGAACTTATTTGATGTTGTGCCGGTACTTGAAACGATTACAGTAGAAGATATTGCAAAAGCATTTGAAACGATTCAAGGTGAGAATCAACAAACAGTGTTTACGATTTTACCGATTAGTGAGCGCGATAAAAAATGAAGAAATTTGCATTAGTGTGCGGTGCATCCGGTGCGATTGGGCAAGCAATTTGTCAGCAATTGGCACAGGATGGCTGGTCACTCTATCTGCATTACCACACTGGGCATACTGTCATTGACGGTATGCTCCGTACTTTTAACGACAAGTACCCGAATCAGGAGTTTATGCCAGTAAAAGCAGATTTCAGCAGTGACACCGGGGCCGAACAAATTGCGGCACAAATTTTTTCATTGCAAGCAATAGTATTTGCAAATGGTCATGCGTTTTATGACTTATTGGAAAATACACCTGCACAGGAAATGACGAAGCTATGGCATGTCCACGTGCAAAATCCAATGCGTACAACAGCGTTACTGGCAAGTAAACTGCGTGCCAATAAAGTCAGCTATGTGCTTGTCATCGGCTCTATATGGGGCGATGTTGGTGCTGCCGGGGAAGTTGCCTATTCCGCAGTGAAAGGTGCCCAGCATAGTTTCGTTAAAGCCTATGCTCAAGAAGTTGCGTATAATGGCATTCGCGTTAATGCGATTGCTCCAGGCATTATTGATACGAATATGAATGCAAAGTTCAGTATCGAAGAGCGGGCTGAAATTGAAAGTCAAATTCCTTTGCAAACATTTGGAGAGGTTCGTGATATTGCAAATATGGCGGCCTTTTATTTAAGCGGCCAGGCAGATTATGTAACCGGACAAATAATTCGGATTAATGGTGGATGGTACATATAATTTCCCGATACTTGCACATACTATTTGTGCGAGAGGAGGGGAAAAACATATGGGAATTTTACAAAACTGGGAGCAATGGACAAGCTTTTTAGGTAAACAAGTATCTGACGCAAAAGAAAGCGGTATGCCTACGAAAATGATTGAGAAGGCAGCAGTTCAGATTGGTGAGTATCTTGCGAAAAACGTTGACCCACAAAATGAGCAAGAGCGTGTATTATCAGATTTATGGTCAGTTGCTGAGAAAGATGAAAAGCAAGCAATTGCTAGCTGTATCATGAAACTTGTTCAAAATAAACCAACACATTAATTGAATTTTGAAAAAGATGTCACTCACAAAATCTGTGAGCGGCATTTTTTTCGGTCTTTAAATTTTTGCAAGAGGTTTTTCTAAAATAATTTCAAGAAATCTAAGAAAAACGTGGGTTTCTAACTTTTCAATAGGTACAAAATCCGCTATGATGGAACTTATAAGAAATAAAAACGTTTCTATTACGAGGGGACAGATAAAAAATGGGCGAATGGTATTTTGAATACGAAATTCAAGTGAATCGACCAGGTTTATTAGGCGATATCGCTTCGCTACTAGGGATGCTTCGTGTTAATATTGTCTCGATTAACGGTGTGGATGAAGGGCATCGCGGTATGTTGCTGTCTACTGAAAACGAAGAATCAATTCAACGGTTTATCTCGATCGTTTCCACAATGGAAAATATTAATGTGACTAGATTTCGTGAACCAAAGTTGCGGGACCGGCTTGCAGTTCGCCATGGGTACTATATTCCACGGGATGCCGATGAAAGGAATACATTCCGATTTGTCCGGGATGAATTAGGTATTTTAGTTGATTTTATGGCGGAATTATTTAAGAAGGATGGTCATAAATTAATTGGGATTCGTGGTATGCCTCGTGTAGGAAAGACAGAGTCGATTGTTGCTGCAAGTGTCTGTGCCAATAAGAGATGGATTTTCATTTCTTCTACAATGATTAAACAAACTGTCCGAAATGCTTTAATGGGCGATGAGTTTAATGGGAATAATATATTTATTTTAGATGGTGCTGTTACGCGTCGTACAACTGACGAACGACACCAGCAATTAGTTCGAGAAATCATGGGAATGCCGACGATTAAAGTAATTGAACATCCAGATCTTTTCGTACAGCATTCATCATATAAAATAGAAGATTTCGATTACATTATTGAATTACGTCACGATCCGGACGAAGAAATTACTTATGAAATTATTGAAAAGAATAATATGTTATCAAGTACGGATCATTTTGGAGGGTTTGAATTTTAGAAAAATAGTAATTCATTTTATTATGAATTAATTAGTTCAATATATTAAAAGTAGGTGTTTTTTTTGACAGAACTAGGAGCTCGCTTGAAAGAAGCGAGATTAGCTAGAGGCTATAGTTTAGAAGATTTACAAAATATCACGAAAATTCAAAAGCGGTATTTAATTGGAATAGAAGAAGGCAATTATGCGATTATGCCGGGTTCATTTTATGTACGAGCTTTTATTAAGCAGTATGCAGAGGCTGTTGGATTGGATGCGGATGAAATTTTAACCGAGTATCGCAAAGATATTCCGGAGATTCAGAAAGAAGAGGTAGCACAGTCTTTCTCACAAAGTCCAAGTCGCCGTTCAATGAAGGCAACATCAAGTAATAAGATGATGGAAACAATGCCTAAAATAATAGTAGCATTATTTGCGATTGTTATAATCATTGTGATTACTACACTTTCTATGAAAAAAATAGGTAGTGTTCCAGATGTAGTAGAAGAAGATAATAAACCGATTGAATATGAACAAAATCCAAACTCAACACCGAGTAAACCTGTAGAAGATACAGAGGAAAACAACGAAGAAGATGAAGAACCAGTAGAAGAACCGGTTGAAGAAGAACCTGAACCTGCACAAACAATTAGCTCAGGAGTCGTTTCCGGAGAAGATACAACATTTGAAGTATCTGGAACAGATTCATTGAAAGTTCGTGTTGAAGTGTCAGGCGAAACTTGGGTTGGCATTCGTAATGAACAACGCCAGGAGCAGGTTAATGCCACTGTTTACAAAGCTGGGGATATTGTAGAAAATGACTCCACAGCAGATGGCTATGCTAGAATTCGTTTAGGAAATTCAAAAGTGGCTAAAGTATATATAAATGATGTAGAATTAACATATGCACAAGATCGTATGACGCAAAATGTCATATTAAAATTAGTGAATGAACAACAAGGGGAGTAGTCATCTATTAAGATGGCTCTTTTCTTTCGATGAAAGGTGTTAACAAATGAACATTCCAAATAAGATAACAGTCTCCCGCATTTTATTAATCCCAGTATTTGTGATTGTAATGATGTTTGATTTCGGTTGGGGGAATATGACGCTGTTTGGCGCGGAAATGCAAGTGAACTATTTTGTAGGCGCACTGATTTTTATTTTCGCTTCAGCAACGGATTGGGTAGATGGCTATTATGCCCGTAAATATAATTTAGTGACGAATTTTGGGAAGTTTTTGGACCCGCTTGCAGATAAACTGCTCGTTTCAGCTGCTTTTATATTATTGGTGGAAATCGAATTAGCGCCTGCCTGGATTGTCATTATCATCATTTCGCGTGAGTTTGCAGTAACAGGCTTACGACTGATTTTGGCCGGTCAAGGTGAAGTGGTGGCCGCAAATCAGCTCGGTAAAATTAAAACTTGGGCCCAAATTGTCGCAATCTCCGCATTGATTTTACACAACACAATTTTTACTTTAGTTGGCATACCATTTGATATGATTATGCTCTATGTTGCCCTGATCTTTACAGTATGGTCCGGATGGGATTATTTCTACATTAACCGTCGTGTACTGTTGGATTCGAAATAAAATAAATAAATTTCAAAAAACTAGGTTAGATTTTCTTTATGGATAGGAATAGTAGTATTATGAATCCATTAAGATAAAACAAATTCCCGCACGTTTGTACGGGATGATGTTTTTCTAATCTAGTTTTTCTTTATATAAGGGGGTCTTTGAATGAATGCAGAAATTATTGCGGTAGGGTCGGAATTGTTATTGGGGCAAATTGCCAATACGAATGCAAAGTTTATTTCAAGCCAACTATCTGAGCTTGGGATTAATGTTTATTATCATACCGTTGTAGGGGACAATGAGGCGCGGCTTCTCGAGGCAATCCATATTGCAGAACAGCGAGCAGACCTGATTATTTTCTCCGGCGGGTTAGGACCGACAAAGGATGATTTAACGAAGGAAACAATTGCAAGGCATTTAAATCGAAATTTAGTATTTGACGAGACTGCACTCTATGCGATTGAAGAGTTCTTTTCAAAACAAAAACGTCCTATGACAGAAAACAACCGCAAACAGGCGCTTGTATTGGAAGGCTGCGATGTACTGCTGAATCAGCATGGCATGGCACCAGGCATGTTCTTATCCGACAATGACCGCATTTATATTTTGCTTCCAGGACCGCCAAAAGAGCTGGAGCCAATGTTCCAATACGAAACGAAACCGAAGTTAGCCGCACTTTTACATGATGGTGGCGTTATTTTATCGCATGTACTGCGTTTTTATGGCATTGGGGAAGCAGAACTGGAAGATCGTATCGAGAATATATTGGATGAACAAACGAATCCAACTGTTGCACCGCTTGCTTCAGATGGGGAAGTGACACTACGAATTACAGCGAAAGCGCAAAATGAACAGCAGGCATTCCGCTTAATTGAATTAAAGAAACGTGAAATTTTAGATATCGTCGGAGAGTATTTTTACGGGGTTAATGATGAATCACTTGGCTTTAATCTTGTCCAAATGTTATTGGAAAATGAATTAACGATTTCTGCCGCAGAAAGTTTAACTGCCGGTCTGTTCCAGTCAGAGCTGGCAGAGGTCCCTGGTGTCGCCTCTGCATTAATTGGCGGCGTTGTGACGTATACGAAGGAAACAAAAATAGAACAGCTCGGCATTTCCGCGGATCTTATCGAAGAATATGGCATTGTAAGCAGTGAATGTGCAGCTGCAATGGCTACGAAAGTTCGAGAAAAATTCCATACAGATATCGGTATAGGGTTAACAGGCGCTGCAGGACCAGGCAGTCATGACGGTCTACCTGCAGGAGCCATTTGGGTAGGAATTAGTATCGGCGACCATGAGCCTTTCACATATCGTTTGCAGCTAACAGGGTCCCGAAACACGAATCGAATCAGGGCCGTTAAATTTACATTTAGCTATTTAATGAGAGAACTGGCTAAACTAGGTTATAAAAAGCTAATCTAGTTTAAGCTTTTGTGGAAAAATGTAGATTTGGAAGCGGAAAATAAGGCATTCAGAAGATTTCTAAGGAAAAGCGAAAATATGTTCGCTTTTTTCTTGAATGTTATCTCATTAGCAAGTATAATAGAGACATAAGTTAAATAAAGCTTTTTTCTTAAGGAGGAAATAGTTTGAGCGATCGTAAAGCAGCGTTAGACATGGCGTTAAAACAAATAGAAAAACAATTCGGTAAAGGTTCTGTCATGAAGTTAGGTGAAAATTCCAACCGACATATGGAGACAACTTCATCAGGCTCTATCGCAATTGATGCAGCATTAGGTATAGGCGGCTACCCACGTGGACGTATTGTAGAAGTATACGGACCAGAATCATCTGGTAAAACAACAGTTACATTACATGCCATCGCAGAAATACAGGCAAATGGCGGTACAGCAGCATTTATCGATGCTGAGCACGCACTTGACCCGGTATATGCACAAAAATTAGGCGTTAATATAGATGAGTTACTATTATCACAGCCGGATACAGGTGAACAAGCACTTGAAATCGCGGAAGCATTAGTACGTTCTGGTGCGATTGATATTATCGTAATCGACTCTGTAGCAGCATTAGTACCAAAAGCAGAGATTGAAGGCGAAATGGGTGACTCGCACATGGGTCTTCAAGCGCGTTTAATGTCTCAGGCATTACGTAAATTATCAGGTGTTATTAACAAATCAAATACGCTTGCTATTTTCATCAACCAAGTTCGTGAAAAAATCGGAGTTATGTTCGGTAATCCGGAAACAACAACAGGTGGACGTGCCCTTAAATTCTACTCTTCTATCCGTTTAGAAGTACGTCGCGGTGAAGCGATTAAGCAAGGTACAGAAATTATCGGTAACAAAACGAAAATCAAAGTTGTTAAAAATAAAGTAGCTCCACCATTCCGTACAGCAGAAGTAGACATTATGTACGGTGAAGGGATTTCAAAAGAAGGTGAAATCGTCGACATCGGTGCAGAACTGGATATTATCCAAAAGAGCGGTTCATGGTATTCATATAATAATGAACGAATTGGCCAAGGCCGTGAAAACGTAAAACAATTCTTAAAAGAAAACCCTGCAATTAAAGAGGATGTAACAGAAAAAATCCGTCAACATTTCGGAATCGGCGAGCTTGGCTATACAATCGGTGCCAATGACACAGCAGAAGAAGAAATCGATGAACTGGAATTATTTGAAGAAGAAAAATAATATTTGCGAACCCAAGCGAGTGTTCTTGCTTGGGTTTTTGTTTTTGGTAGGGGGGAGTGCATGGGCTGGGGCGGTTGAATGACTTCATTTAGTCATGTGGAGTGTGCGGCGTGTAAATTTATTAGAAGAACTTTGCGTTAGATTAGAAGTTTAGAGGTGGATATTAGAAACTTGGTCTGACTTTGCTCTGGGGAAACCGTTGGGGAATGCTTTCGGGGATTTTATTAGAACAATTGTTTTCTTTATTCGAAAATCTCCACCTGATATTAGAAAATCAGATGGGGATATTGGAAAATGGGGTTCACTTATTAGCAAAAGTGAGGTTAGTATGAAAAATGGACACGTCTTAAGAGACACTTTAAGATAAAGATATCTAAAAAAGTTTGGGATATATTAGAAAATCGAAAGTTTATTAGCACAAATAAAAATATATTAGAACTTTTAAAGATTTATTAGAAAATCCTGCCAACCCAGTCGCCGTGTGCCACCGCAATAAACAAGTACTTTCCACCTCGACGCGGCATGCTCTGAAACAACCCAATCCTAAAAATATAAAAACCCCTTTAACCATGGCTATTCTTGACATACCTAATTATGAACTATACAATTAAAATGTATAATTTCTAAATTTTGAAATGAAATAGGCAATATGTTTGAAAATTCGAAAACATATATAGCCGACTAGAAGAACATCAGACATATCAGCTTAGGAGGGATTAGTATTATGGAAATGATTCTCCCTGCTTTGCTAGGATTCGCTGTCGGTGTTGCTGTTATCTATTTTTACATGAAAAACGTGAATGAATCAAAAGTCACTGGTGCAAAGCATGTAGCTGAGCAAATCGTAGAAGATGCGAAACGCGAAGCAGATGCTCTTAAAAAGGAAGCACTACTTGAAGCAAAGGATGAAACTCACAAATTTCGTTCTGAAGCAGAAAACGACATTCGAGACCGTCGTGGCGAGCTTCAGAAACAAGAGAACCGTTTATTGCAAAGAGAAGAAAATCTTGACCGCAAAGATGATGCTCTGAATAAAAGAGAGACGAGCCTAGAGCGTAAAGAAGAAGCTCTGGCAAGCAGACAACAGCATATTGAACAGATGGAAAGCAAAGTAGAAGAACTTGTTGCAAGTCAAAAAACAGAGCTTGAGCGTATTGCAGCTCTGACACGTGAAGAAGCAAAAGAGGTTATTTTGCAAGAAGTTGAAAATGAACTTTCAACGGATATTGCAGTCATGACAAAAGAAGCGGAAACACGTGCGAAAGAAGATTCAGACAAAAAAGCTCGCGAAATATTATCACTTGCACTACAACGCTTTGCAGCTGACCATGTTGCAGAAACAACAGTGTCCGTTGTAAATTTACCAAATGATGAGATGAAAGGTCGCATCATAGGTCGTGAAGGTCGTAACATTCGAACACTGGAAACGCTAACTGGTATTGATTTAATTATTGATGATACACCTGAAGCAGTTATTCTATCTGGCTTTGATCCAATCCGCCGTGAAACAGCACGCCTTGCACTGGAAAAACTAGTTCAAGATGGTCGTATTCACCCGGCACGTATTGAAGAAATGGTTGAAAAATCCCGCCGTGAAGTGGATGAACAAATCCGCGAAACAGGGGAACAGACAACATTTGAAGTAGGTATTCACAACCTGCATCCAGATTTAATGAAAATCCTTGGTCGTATGAAATACCGTACAAGCTATGGTCAAAATGTATTGAAACACTCAATCGAAGTAGCCCACTTAGCAGGATTACTTGCTGCTGAATTAGGCGAAGATGTGACATTAGCGCGTCGTGCAGGTTTACTGCATGATATCGGGAAAGCAATTGACCACGAAGTTGAAGGAAGCCACGTAGAAATTGGTGTGGAACTAGCAACTAAGTATAAAGAGCACCCAGTTGTTATTAACTCAATTGCTTCTCACCATGGTGATACTGAAGCTACTTCTGTCATTGCAGTACTTGTAGCAGCAGCCGATGCATTATCAGCCGCTCGCCCAGGTGCACGTAGTGAAACACTTGAAAACTATATTCGCCGACTTGAAAAGCTTGAAGAAATTTCGGAAAGCTATGATGGCGTTGAAAAATCGTTTGCGATTCAAGCAGGCCGTGAAGTACGCATTATTGTACAACCGGAAAAGATTGATGATCTTGCGTCACATCGTTTAGCGCGTGATATTCGCAAACGTATTGAAGAAGAACTCGATTATCCAGGGCATATTAAAGTAACGGTTATCCGTGAAACACGTTCGGTGGAATACGCGAAGTAATCTAAAACTACTGGATATTTATAATTAAATTTAGACTGTAGAAAAACTCAAAGAACTTGAGTTTTTCTACAGTTTTTTTATGGAAATGAACCCCCCTGCTATTGAACTGCTCCCCAAATGTCAGACACCTCTTTCATTTGGAGGAGTAGTTTTTATATGGCTAAATTTACATTAGAAGAAAAACTACAAGCAGTCTTCCGATACATAAAAGGCAATGAAAGTTCACACGAAATTGCTAAAACTATTGGAACAGATCACAAAGCAATTCTTAATTGGGCGAAACAATAATGTGAAAGTACTCTTTTAATTATTAATTCAGAAGAAGCTGAGAATATTATCATCAATATTACGGAGCTGTAGAGTAGAGGATAGTTTCTCTAATTTTCTAGTAAAGAGAAAGAAATCATATTGTAGCAAACTTATATCAGCTATACAGTCGGATATGGTCTTTTGCATCCATAAATGAGCATTGCTTTGCTCACCCTTGATAAGTTTGCCGGTACCAAATGTTCCGTCCTTCACCACATCTTGCGTTTGTAATCGGTAATACAGATGCTGAAGGAATAGGGCCAACACAATACCGATACGTACGGCTAAATCCTGTGATAAAAATAGCTGTCTACCATTCTCTAATAATTGCATGTTGCAACCTCCATCCTTTGAATTCTGTCTTGCCCTATATATGGCTTCCAAAATCAAAAAAAGGGACATACAAATTGAAAATAATTTTTTGGGGAGATCCGATTATGAAATGCACAGAGAAAAAAAACACGCAGTTGCGTTTTAACGCAACAATATATCTTTTTAAAAATAATTAAAAAAATAATTAAATCTTTTTGAGCGGACTTTTTGTGCTCATGTGAAGGGACAAAAATGGTTCGTTGTTGAGAGGATTAAAACAGGTTGATGGAAGAGGTTTTTTTGCACTGAAGAAATGAGGTTGAAATGATGTTAAAATTTGTTAAAGAAAATTTTTTTAAAATAATTAATTATTGCTCATAGAGAAAGTTAGTTTACATAATACTTATATGTAGTATACTCTATTTTTCGTGAATTTTTTAAACAAAAAACGACTTATTTAAAATATGTTGATGACATCATTCTACATTATTTTTGGATTTCCAATAAAAAATAACGTACTGACGAATGCTGTCCATTTTTATCAAAACCTTCAGTAGAAATGGTATTTCGAGTGAAATCGACATTAAAAAATATAGAGTAGCATCCATCTCCTAACAGGCGGGTGCTATTTGGCATTTCAATAATTAATAGAGAGAAATCTTACAATATTAGGTATATATTAAATCACTCGTGACTATAATATTAAAAAAGAAAGTTATGGTATTTTCTGTAATCATTAAATTTATTTTTATAATCTATTAACAGCAATATTTTAAGCGATCAATATAAATTTAACTGCACTACATCTACATTATTATTCACACTCACTTTCATTCCACTAATCTTTGAAGACTATTAGTAATGTGAAAGAGGAGGTTAGTTAATGCAAACAACTTTAAAAGCAAAGCGTTTTACTTTTGCGCAGATTGTGAAATTATCCCCGGTCTTTGCAAGTAAACTGCTGTTCTGGAAAACGTTTAAACATAGTTTGAATTTGGACAATCCGCAAACTTTCAGTGAGAAGCTTATGTGGCTTAAATTGTTTGAGGATGTAGAGTTCAAAGTGAGGTTTACGGATAAAGTGAAGATGCGAGAATATATGATTGCACTCGGATATAGCCATTTATTAGTACCGATTATCGGTATTTTTGAAGAAATAGAGGATATTATTTTTGAGCAATTACCAAGGAAATTCGTTATGAAATGCACGCATGGCTCTGGGTTTACAATTGTTTGCGAGAATAAAAGAGAATTGGACTACCAAAAAACGAGGTTACAATTAGCAGAAATGATGGCGACGAACTATGCACTTATTAATGCGGAACCTCATTATTTAAAGATTAAACCGAGAATTATTATTGAGAAATATATAGAGCCTTCAAGAAGCGACATTTCCAATGCATACAAAATACATTGCTTCCATGGAGAACCTAAAATTATTGAACTTGCATTAAAACGTAATACACGAAATGAGCAATCGGTTATGCTGACACCCGATTGGGAAGATACGGGATATATTGAGAAAAAGCTTCCTTATGAGATTTCAGAATCTAAGCCAAAACAGCTGGAAGATCTACTGGCAATTGCTAAAAAGCTAAGTAAACCATTTACGTATGTCCGTGTCGATTTGAATATCGTGGATGAGAAAATTTATTTTAATAAGCTGAGCTTTACACCTGATGCCTGCCTGAATATCGATATTCATGAGCAGGCGAACCGAGAACTTGGGCAATGGCTTGAGTTGAATATCGGAAAACGTAAACAACCTATTTCAATTGCTCGGTCAAAATCGTAACGATGCTCTAAATTATTTCATTACTTTAATTTGCAAGGAGGATTTTACATGATACCAATTGTATCAATAATTGTCGCTGTCCATAGTATGGAGGGCTCTATAAAACCGTGTCTCCATAGCTTGCAAAACCAATCTTTGCAAGCGATAGAAGTGCTTATTGTTAAACATGCTTTTACCGATAACACAGTCCGTCTTTGTGAAGAGTTTGTAAAAGAGGATGACCGTTTTCGCCTCATTGATTCTGATCAACTCGGTTTAAGTGAAGCACGCAATGAGGGGATAAAAGAGGCCAAAGGAAAATACATTGCCTTTGTTGACGGGAACGATTTCGTTGAATATAGAATGTATGAAAAGCTTGTCGAGCGGGCGGAGCAAAAATATGCAGATTTCGTCTTATGCGGCTATACGAAATATTGGCCAGAAACGAACCGCAAAAAGCATTATAAAATCAATGAAGCGTTATTGTCTAAAACGAATCCGGTAGATTATTTTTTGGCAAAGCATAATGAAGCATATACGGTGGCGTGGAATAAGCTGTTTTTACGGAAAATCATTCACGATGAGGAACTGTATTTTGAAAATCGCACCTTCTTTGAGGATGTAGGGTTTGTTGCCCGTTATTTATCGTTTGCGAAAAAAATTGCGATTGTCAATGAGCCGCAGTATAACTTTGTACAAAGCGAGGGTAGACCTGCTAAAATCTACAACCCGTCCATTGCACAATCACATGAGCAAACGTACGCTCAACTAAAGCAGTTTTTTGATAAAAGACAATATCGAAATGTAATAGAAGCGCTAAATTTACGGCTGTATATTCACCGCTATCATTATGTATTATTGACCACTTCGAACACAAGGCAATTAAAATCTCTGGAACGGCAAATTATAAGAGAGAGCAAAAATTTCTCTCAGCTACCGTGGAAACACCGGATGATGAAGCCGTTAGTGAGATTAAGAGTATATCCGACATTTTTCCGGTTAGTACGTAAAGTTAAGGCTTGATAGGGGTTACTTGCTAATCAATCCCACTTTAAGGGGGATCAAATTAATATACAAATACCTAGATGCATCATGAGGAGGACATCATTACCATACAAATAGAGTTATTCACTCTTGAATATAGAAAGGGGTAATGCACGATGATTTTAGTCGTTGGGGGAGCAGGCTATATTGGGAGTCATGTTGTAAATCGCTTAGTCGAGTCAGAACGGGTTGTTGTGTACGATAATTTATCGACAGGTTGTCGTGAAGCAGTGAATGAACAGGCGATCTTTATTGAAGGGGACATAGCAGATGAAAAGCGCTTAACACAGGTCTTTTCTCTTTTCCCAATTAAGACTGTTGTGCATTTGGCAGCAGCAGGTCTGGAAGTTGAATCCCATGAAAATCCGCAACTTTATTATGAAAACAATGTAACTGCAACGTTAGTGTTGCTGAAAATAATGCGGGAACATCATGTTAAAAATATTGTCTACTCGTCTACAGCTTTAACAGAGCCTTTGCATGAGAAAAGCTATATCGAGACGACTAATCCATATGCAAGGTCTAAATATTTTAGTGAACAAATTTTGCAGGATTATACTATGGCCTATAAGATGAACTGTATTGTGCTGCGCTATTTAAATGCTTCGGATATACAAGTGGAAGATCTAGTGAACGCCTATTCGTTAACAATAGAAACGGTTGTAAAAAATGAGCAGTCTTTTAAAATTTATAATTTAGGAAATGGGCAAGGTTACTCGGTAAAGGAAACGAAAGAAAAAGAGACGATTACTAAGTCAGACAGCAGTATAGAAGATACACCTGTATTCATTGCAAGTCTGCAAAAAATACAGCAAGAATTAGGCTTATATGCTGAGAAAAATTTGCAGCGTATCATTTCTGATACATGGAATGGTCATCAAAACAAAAATTTCAACTTCTAATTCTGTTACAATTCAATTTGTAGCAGTTTTTTTGCGTACACTCCAAAAACAATGGTAAAATGGATGCTTAACATGAGAAAGTGTGGTTGTATAAAATGAAAGTATTATTTATTGGAGATATCGTAGGTTCAATCGGTCGAGATGCTGTGGAACAGTATTTACCCCGATTAAAGAAAAAATATAATTTGGATGTAGTGATTGCAAACGGAGAAAACGCTGCAGCAGGGCGCGGCATTACACGTGCAATTTATAATGATTTACTGCAAATGGGTGTCGATGTCATTACGATGGGGAACCATACGTGGGACAACAAAGACATTTTTGATTTTATTGATGATGCGGATTATTTAGTTCGTCCGGCAAACTTTTCAAAAGATGCACCAGGTCGCGGTATGACACAAGTATCGAAAAACGGTGTGACGATTTCAGTTATTAACTTACACGGTCGTGTATTTTTACCGCCGCATGAAGATCCATTTGCCATGGCAGTGGAGATGGTCGAAGAAGCGAAAAAAACGTCGCCAATAGTATTTGTCGATTTCCATGCAGAAGCGACAAGTGAAAAGATTGCATTAAGCTGGCATTTGGATGGCAAAGCGTCTGTTGTTGTTGGAACGCATACGCATGTTCAGACAGCTGATAATCGTATATATCCAGGCGGTACAGCATATATTACGGATGTTGGCATGACTGGACCGTACGACGAAGTGCTCGGTATGGGGAAAGACAATGTCATTTATAAATTTTTGACAAATATGCCTGCACGCTATGAAGTACCGAAAAAAGGTCGTGCTGTATTGAGCGCATTCTTTGTCGAAATCGATGATAAAACAGGAAAAGCGATCAGACAGGAACGTGTTTTGATTAACGAAGACAACCCTTTTAGAGCTTAAATAAAAGAAAATATCGGTCAAAATATAACACCTACTATTGAAAAACTTGGCGATTGCCTATTTTTAATCAATGTGTAGGTGTTTTTTTATAGGATATTAATGGCACAAACTAAGTGAATATTTAGCAATTGCGGTGGAAATTATAGTTCATATGCTCTCTACTATAGTTGAAAAGAGTCTGAGGAGAATCAGGATGAAAAAAGCATGGAAATGGATAATTAGCACCGCAATTGTTTTAGTCAGTACGAGTCTCATTGTCATTTTGAATGTATATGGAGATATAAAAAGTACTGCAAATGAGATCTATACACCGATGGAGGATAAATCATCTGAAATACGGATGCAGCCAGTTAATATTACAACAGAAATGGAGCCGTTTTCAGCGCTCGTTCTAGGGGTAGATGAACGGGAAGGCGATGTAGGGCGCTCGGATACGATGATTGTTTTGACCGTCAACCCAACACTTCAAACGACAAAGATGCTGAGTATACCACGGGATACCTATACCGAGATGGTGGGGAAAGACTTTAAAGACAAGATTAATCATGCCTATTCCTTTGGTGGCATGGAAATGTCGATGAAAACGGTGGAAAATTTATTGGGCATTCCAATTGATTATGTAGTGAAAGTGAATATGGTAAGCTTTGTCGATATTATAGATATCCTCGGTGGAGTAAAGGTTAAAAACACTTTGAATTTCAATTTTCAGGGCGAGCATTTTCCAATTGGGGAATTAGTACTTAATGGCGAGCAGTCTTTGAAATATGTACGCATGCGCTATGATGATCCTACTGGTGATTTCGGCAGACAAAATCGACAGAAACAAGTCATTCAGGGCGTTTTAGACGAAAGCTTGTCGATAAAAAAAGTATGGAACTACAAATCGATTTTCAAAACTTTGGAGAAAAATGTAGAAATGAATGTCCCATTTGAGGACCTCCTTAGTATTCAAAAAAATTATGGTGATAGTTTGAAAAAGATAGAGCAGCTTTATATGAACAAAGGCACGAATACGAAGCTGGACGGCATTTATTACTATATGCCGGATGAAGGTGAATTGCAGCAGCTTCAGGAAGATTTGAAAAAACATATGGAAATATAAACCACTATTGCCTCTATCATTAGTTTTATAGGGAAAAGTAGAAATCCTCGTTCTAAAAAGACACGGATAAAGAACCGGTGAAAAGGTTTGGAAATATGAATAAAATGTAGAGTAGAATCTTGTTTTCAAGGTTCTACTCTCTTTTTTGGTAGTAAGTTATAGTTTTCAACTTTCGATAATATGCTAAAACGACCGATTTTTTAGGATATGAAGTTAAAAAATTTAAATCGTATTTTATAGGTATTTTGGTAGGGGTAATTAAGGGACTATACTGCCAAGCACACGGTTTTTTCCATACTAGACTCGTTGATTGTATTGTCAGTCATTTTCATTAGTTTTTTTTATTGCTTCCGACATTTAATATTTATTCGGATTCTGATATTGATATAAGTTCAGTCACATTGTTATCGGACCCGCAAATATTGACGAGTAAATGTGAAATTCTGAATAGAGGAGGTGTCGATAAAAGAGCGGTCAAAAAGCGACCGCGATTTTGACTTCTGAGCAGACGAAAATTTTTGGAGTTGTAATGAATAATTACAAATCACCTAACCATCATTATTATTATGAGAACTGTAGTTTCGCAGATTAATTTTTCTTAAGTAATCTATGATTTTGGAAGTCTAATTTAGAAATAACGTGCATACAATGACGTACAGGCAATAAAAATTGTCTAAAAAGATATTGCAGTACTAGATGAGGGGGAAATAGCTGTGGATTCATTGAAAGTATCATCTCGTTCTAATCCTAATTCTGTTGCAGGAGCACTCGTGGCGGTTATACGAGAGCAGGGTTTTGCAGAAATGCAGGCTGTAGGTGCAGGTGCGTTAAATCAAGCAATTAAAGCAGTAGCAATCGCTCGAGGGTTTGTGGCACCAAGTGGTACAGATTTAATTTGTGCCCCGGCTTTCGCAGACATTACAATTGCAGGAGAAGATCGTACGGCGTTAAAATTACTCGTTGAAAAAAGAACTCGTTCAGCTAATAATCAATAGTCCTACACCCGCTTAGCACCTAGGTAGTGCTAAGCGGGTGTTTTTTATTTTCAAGAAATTTTGTTAGAACAAATATATTACATAATAATGAAACAAAATGTAAAAAATTTCGTTTCTTAAATAACTGCATAAATAATCAACTTTACCCGCAAAACAAATTGTGTACAGAAACTTTCCGTCAAAGGTCTGATTTTTACTACTATATGACATTTGCAATAGAAGAGACTTACACTTCATGTTAAACTAATGTAGGAAAAATATCTATACGTAGCAAAGCTTGATGCTAGCTACATTCGCTCTAACCATTATATAATACAGAAATTTTAAGGAGATGTTGATATGTTACATCAGCTTTCATGGAAAGTCGGTGGGCAGCAAGGTGAAGGGATTGAGAGTACAGGTGAAATTTTCTCAATGGCAATGAATCGTCTAGGATATTTCCTATACGGTTACCGTCATTTCTCTTCTCGAATTAAAGGTGGCCATACGAATAATAAAATTACAGTTCGTCCAACAGAAGTACGTTCAATTGCGGACGATTTAGATATACTAGTGGCGTTTGACCAGGAAACAATCGACGTGAACTATAAAGAATTAACTCCAGGCAGTATCATTTTAGCCGATGCTAAATTTAATCCAACAAATCCGGAAGATTGTGTCGCACCATTATATGCTGTGCCATTTACGGAAATTGCAGCTGAGCTTGGTACGTCTTTAATGAAAAACATGGTTGCAATTGGTGCAACTGCAGCACTTTTAAACTTGGATGAATCCGTTTTCCAAAGTGTTGTAAATGAAATTTTCGGACGTAAAGGTGAAGAAGTCGTTGCGAAAAATATCGAAGCGATCGAACGCGGACGCCAGGCGATTTCTGAGCAAATTGGTGACCGTGTAGGTGCATGGGAGATTGCTCCTGCTGACGGAAAACGCCGTATGTTCATGATCGGTAACGATGCAGCGGCATTAGGTGCATTAGCAGCTGGCTCTCGTTTCATGGCAGCTTACCCAATTACACCGGCATCTGAAATTATGGAATACATGATTAAAAAGCTTCCATTAGTAGGTGGAGCGGTTATTCAAACAGAAGATGAAATTGCTGCAGCAACAATGGCGATTGGTGCGAACTACGGTGGTGTGCGTGCATTTACGGCATCAGCAGGTCCTGGTCTTTCATTAATGATGGAAGCAATCGGTCTTTCAGGTATGACAGAACAGCCGCTTGTGATTTTCGATACACAGCGTGGTGGTCCATCTACAGGTTTACCAACAAAGCAAGAACAGTCGGATTTAATGGCGATGCTTTACGGTACACACGGTGAAATTCCGAAAGTTGTCATTGCGCCTTCTACAATGGAAGAAGCGTTTTACGATACGATCCAGGCATTTAATATTGCCGAAGAACTGCAATTGCCGGTAATCGTAATGACAGACTTGCAGTTATCATTAGGGAAACAGTCAGTCGATCCATTTGATTACAGCAAAATTGAAATTCGCCGCGGTAAAATTGTAGAAGCGGTTGAAGATGAAGAAACGAAAGATTACTTCAAGCGTTATGAAAATACAGAAGACGGTGTTTCACCACGTGTTTTACCAGGTTTAAAAGGCGGTATTCACCACGTAACGGGTGTTGAGCATGATGAAACTGGTAAGCCATCTGAAGCGACTGGTAACCGTCGCACGCAAATGGATAAGCGTATGCGTAAATTACAGCATGTCCGTTTTGAAAATCCGGTATACGTGAACGCGCCTCATGAAGATGCGGACGTTTTACTTGTAGGCTTCAACTCAACGCGCGGAGCAATTGAAGAAGTACAGGAAAAGCTGAACTCTGAAGGTGTGAAAGTAAACCACGCCCATATTAAGCTAATCCATCCATTCCCTGTAGAAGAGATGAGCGCATTAATGGATAAAGCGAAAAAAGTGATTGTCGTGGAAAACAATGCGACAGGACAGCTTGCAAATGTGATGAAAATGAATATCGGTGGTCACGCGAAGACGAAATCGATTTTAAAATACGATGGTACACCTTTCTTACCACGTGAATTAACAAACTTAGTGAAGGAGGAAATTTAATCATGGCAACATTTAAAGATTTCCGAAATTCCGTAAAACCTAACTGGTGTCCAGGCTGTGGTGACTTCTCCGTACAAGCGGCGATTCAGCGTGCAGCAGCAAACGTAGGCTATGAACCGAACGAAACGGCAGTCATTTCAGGAATCGGCTGTTCAGGTCGTATTTCAGGCTATATTAATTCATATGGCTTCCATGGCATTCATGGTCGTGCTTTACCGATTGCACAAGGTTTGAAAATGGCCAACAAAGATTTAAAAGTAATCGCTTCAGGCGGTGACGGTGACGGCTTCGCGATCGGTATGGGTCACACAATCCATGCGATTCGCCGTAACATCGACATTACGTATGTAGTAATGGATAACCAAATTTACGGTTTAACAAAAGGTCAAACATCTCCACGTTCTGCTGCTGGTTTCATTACGAAATCAACACCAGGCGGGGCAATCGAGCCTTCATTAAAGCCGTTGGAAGTAGCTTTAACAGCAGGTGCGACATTTGTGGCACAAGGCTTCTCAACAGATATTAAAGAATTAACAGCAATGATTGAAGCTGGCTTAAACCATAAGGGCTTTTCATTCATTAACGTATTCTCGCCATGTGTAACGTACAACAAAGTAAACACATACGACTGGTTCAAAGAGAATTTAACAAAGCTAGCGGACATCGAAGGCTATGATTCTTCTAACCGCGAAATGGCGATGCAAACTGTAATGCGCCATGAAGGTCTTGTAACAGGCATTATTTATCAGGATACAGAAACAACTTCTTATCAAGATAAAATTAAAGGCTATTCAGAGCTGCCATTAACTGATATCGATATTAGCTTATCGGAAGATCAATTCGATCAACTAATTAAAGAATTCATGTAAATATAAAAATTTAGAGCTATACAGGCTGTTATTTCAGCTTGTATAGCTCTTTTTATTTTGGAGTGGTGAGAGGGTGACGAATAATTGTGGTTGAGTGGCGATTAAGTTGAGCGAGTTGACGATTATCTGGTTGAAGGTGGCGGATATCGGTGATCAAGTGGCGAATAAGGGAGGCGGGGTGACGATTATGTTGAGTGACTTGACGATTATCTGATTGAAGGTGACGAATAAGTGACCCATGGTGGTGAATATCACATATCAATAATCCAATAAACTTCTTCACAATATTTTTTATGGGAATTTCTAATTATTTTTATACGAATATTTTTCTAAACACTCCTATAAAGTAATTTATAATTTTAAATAGTATGCTTTTTTATTTATAACATGCTACTTTTTTGATATTTAACAAAAAAACATAAAAATGTGAAATTTAATAATTATTTTCAGAAAAGTAGTGAAATTCAACAAAATACCTGTTATATTTAATCAATAAGATATATTACTGAGTGATATGTTAAATTATCCCATATGTTAAATTACCTAATATTTGGTAATTTATATTAAAATTTTTTTGGGATAACTTCTTTTATTAAGTCGCCCGTTATAGTACAATAGCATTAATTATTTTATAAAAGCTGTAAAAATATTGGGTTTTTATGCTTTTGTTACTGTGGTAGAAAACAATCATCTACAGTAAAAATTAGCTATTTTAATAATTGGGGAAACTGCTGTAAAAAATAGATAAAACACAGCTAGAATAATACATTTTAGGGGGATGGATTTTATGAACAGTCAAATTCAACTTATGGTACCTGAGTGGTTTGTCCAAGATGAGCTGCATATTGTGGATACAATCATTAGTAAAGCTTCTGGCACATCGGGTATTGTGATTGCGGGAGAAAACTTCGATGCTTCCAAGCAGTACAATCCAATTGTACGTCTTTACACAATTCGTTTAGTTGATGATCAATATGAATTAGCCAAGGAACTTGAATCATTCCAATTTAAAACAGTAGAAGAGGCAGAATTATTTTGCTCAAAGCTACCTGAACTAAATGCCATTGATTTGATTATGCTTATGAATAAAGAAGAGCCTGTGCTTTCCATGCAATAGGTTGTAAAGCTTTGTTGGATGATATTTCATTTAACAAAGCTTTTTTTGTCGTTTCTTTCTGAGTGCCTCTATTTGTATTTTAATGTAGAAAGGCTACAATAAAGGAGAATAACAATATTAAGGAAGTGATTTAAATGGCTAGAGGTGTATATATTCACATTCCTTTCTGTCATCAGATTTGTAACTACTGTGATTTTAATAAAGTATTTTTTAAAAATCAGCCAGTGGATGAGTATATTGAAGCACTAGGACGTGAAATGGCAATGACGGTTGCCAAAACTCCTGAAGCTTTTACTAATATAGAAACAATTTTTCTCGGTGGAGGCACACCTACTGCATTATCCGCACAGCAAATTGAGAAATTATTACAGCTAATAACGAAACATATTCCGATGTCATCCGTAAAAGAATTTAGTAGTGAAGCGAATCCGGATGAACTCACTATCGAGAAGTTACAGGCGCTTTACAATGGCGGTGTAAACCGCTTAAGTATGGGCGTGCAGTCATTTGATCAATCCCTTCTAACGAAGATTGGTCGCACACATTCTAATGAGCATGTGTACGAAACGATTCAAAACGCAAAAAACGTCGGCTTTGAGAATATTAGCATTGATTTAATGTATGGATTGCCTGGTCAAACGATGGAGCAGTGGCAAGATACACTGGAAAAAGCATTGGCATTAAAGCTTCCCCATTATTCAGCCTATTCGTTAATTGTCGAGCCGAAAACGATTTTCTACATTCAATATGCGAAAGGGAAATTGGTTTTGCCGACTGAAGATCTTGAAGCGAGTATGTACGGTGTTTTAATGGATAAGATGGAAGCGCACGGACTGCAGCAGTATGAGATTAGCAATTTTGCGCATGAAGGCTATACATCTACACATAATAAAATTTATTGGGATAATGATGAGTATGCAGGCTTTGGTGCAGGCGCTCACGGTTATTTAAACGGTATTCGCTATTCAAATGTCGCACCGATAAAAAAATATATCGAAATCGTTATGGAAGAAAAGCTTCCGCTATTGCACGAGCATGAAGTGACAGTTGAGGAAAAGCTGGAAGAGCAAATGTTTTTAGGGCTAAGAAAAACGGCCGGTGTCACACATGAAGAATTTGAAATGAAATTTAATCAATCAATGGAGGATCTTTATAAGGAAACGATTTCACGTTTACTAGAGGAACAATTGATTGAATTTGATACAAAAGGCATTCGCTTAACTAGAAAAGGCCGATTTATAGGCAATGAAGTTTTTCAACGCTTTTTAGTAGGGGAATAAATTTAAGTAAAGGTGCTGTTCGATGTAAATCCTACTGCGCGTAAAATGGACACAAAAAGAATATTAAAAATTTCGGACGAATTCATTGACATCATTTTAGAGATTTGCTAATTTATATAATATATTAGCACTCCTCTTAATCGAGTGCTAACAGAGGTGAAGAGATGTTAACAAATCGGCAGTTACAAATATTGCAAGCAATCGTAGATGACTTTGTGATGTCTGCTCAGCCTGTTGGTTCGCGTCAACTATCGAAAAAAGAAGGTATTACGTACAGTGCAGCTACGATACGTAATGAGATGGCTGATTTAGAGGAATTAGGCTATTTAGAAAAAACGCATACTTCTTCAGGGAGAGTGCCATCCGAAAAAGGTTATCGCTTTTATGTTGACCATTTACTTAAGCCTCAAGTCATTTCGACTGGCGAAGTAGCACAAATACACTCGCTCTTTGAAAAGCAAATTGTTGAGGCGGAGCAAATTATTAAAGAATCGGCGAATATCTTGTCGGAGTTAACGACGTATACGACGATATTGCTCGGTCCGGATGTGCAGAAGCACCGTGTAAAGAAATTCCAGATCGTTCCTTTAACAGAGGAAACGGCAGTGGCTATTATTGTAACGGATAACGGTCATGTAGAAAATCGTACTTTAACGTTACCAACGGGTTTTAGCCCGCATGATATTGAAAAAATGGTAAATATTCTGAATGACCGATTAGTAGGTGTACCATTATATGACCTTCCAACAAAGCTTCAAACAGAGGCAGTGTCGGTATTGAAATCTCATATAAACGCATCGGAATCAATCATTCGGTCTTTATTGTCCATAACTACCCACCCAAATGAAAGTAAACTTTATTATGGCGGGAAATCGAATATGTTAAACCAGCCTGAATTCCATGACATAGCCAAAATGAGAATGCTGATGGACTTATTTGATAAAGAAAATCAAGTTCAAACGCTGTTTAATCAGGGCAATCATGGTATTCAAATTCGAATAGGTTCAGAAAACAATCATTTAGCGATGGAAAACTGCAGTGTCATTACCGCTTCCTTTTTAGTCGGTGAGGAACAGCAAGGCGCTATCGCAATTATCGGACCAACGCGAATGGATTATAGACGGGTTGTGACATTATTAGATGTTATGACAAACAGTCTTTCCCAAGCGTTTTTCGATAAGAAACAGTAACGCAGCGGCGTAACTTAATAAATGGTTGATATACGAGGAGGAAGAGAATTGTCTGAAACAACAAAAACAAATGAAGAGTTGAAGCAAGAAGAAACTGCTGAGCAAGAGGAAGTAGTAGAAACAGCTGAAACTGAAGAAACAGTATTAGATGAAAAAGAACAAAAAATTGCTGAATTAGAAGCGAAATTAGCAGAGGAAGATGCACGTTACCTACGTTTACGCGCGGATTATGATAATTTATCTCGCCGTAGTCGTCTAGATCGTGAATCTGCTGAAAAATACCGTGCGCAAAGTTTATTAACTGAACTATTGCCGGCATTGGATAACTTAGATCGCGCACTTCAAGTAGAAGTGACATCTGAAGAAGCGACTTCTTTATATAAAGGTGTAGAAATGGTATATGGTCAATTGTTAGCCGCAATGGAAAAAGAAGGTTTAGCAATTATTCCAGCAGAAGGCGAAACTTTTGATCCGAACTTCCATCAGGCAGTAATGCAGGAACAGGATAGTGAGAAGGAATCGGGTATCGTTTTACGCGAGTTGCAAAAAGGTTATAAACTTAAAGACCGTGTTCTAAGACCTTCAATGGTATCAGTAAACGAGTAATTCAGTACTTTTTAGTGCTAGTTATATAAAATGGCTGTCAAGCTTGGTTGGACAGTAATTGTTAAATAAACACATACATTCTGTTTTTTAATATTAGGAGGAAAATTAAATTATGAGCAAAATTATCGGTATTGACTTAGGAACAACAAACTCTTGTGTATCTGTATTAGAAGGCGGCGAGCCAAAAGTAATTCCAAATCCAGAAGGTAACCGTACATCTCCATCGGTAGTAGCATTTAAAAACGGTGAAAAACAAGTGGGTGAAGTTGCTAAGCGTCAAGCGGTAACAAATCCGAATACAATCATTTCTATTAAATCTAAAATGGGTACAAACGAGAAAGTTAAAGTGGATGATCAAGAGTACACACCTCAAGAAGTATCTGCAATGATTTTACAATACTTAAAAGGCTATGCTGAAGACTACTTAGGTGAAAAAGTAACGAAAGCGGTTATTACAGTTCCAGCTTACTTTAACGATGCACA
Source organism: Solibacillus sp. FSL W8-0372 (assembly GCF_037969735.1). Taxonomy (NCBI): domain Bacteria; kingdom Bacillati; phylum Bacillota; class Bacilli; order Caryophanales; family Caryophanaceae; genus Solibacillus; species Solibacillus sp. FSL W8-0372. The sequence continues at coordinate 1,060,319 of NZ_CP150204.1, forward strand.
ACGTCAAGCAACTAAAGACGCTGGTAAAATCGCTGGTTTAGAAGTAGAGCGTATTATTAACGAACCAACTGCTGCAGCATTAGCTTACGGTTTAGATCAACAAGATGTTGACCAAAAAATCCTAGTATTCGACTTAGGTGGCGGTACATTTGACGTTTCTATCCTTGAATTAGCTGACGGCGTATTCGAAGTATTAGCAACAGCAGGTGACAACAAACTTGGTGGTGACGACTTCGACGACAAAATCATTGCTTACTTAGTAGAAGAATTCAAAAAAGAAAATGCAGTAGACTTATCAAAAGACAAAATGGCAATGCAACGTTTAAAAGATGCAGCTGAAAAAGCGAAAAAAGACTTATCAGGTGTAACTTCTACTCAAATTTCATTACCATTCATTACTGCTGGTGCTGATGGTCCGCTTCACTTAGAAGTATCATTATCACGTGCGAAATTCGATGATTTAACAAAAGACTTAGTAGAGCGTACAATCGTTCCTACTCGTCAAGCATTATCAGATGCAGGTCTTTCTGCTTCAGAATTAGATAAAGTAATTTTAGTTGGTGGTTCTACTCGTATTCCTGCAGTAGTTGAAGCAATTAAAAAAGCAACAGGTCATGAGCCACACAAAGGCGTTAACCCTGACGAAGTAGTAGCAATGGGTGCTGCTGTACAAGGTGGCGTATTAGCTGGTGACGTACAAGGCGTATTATTATTAGACGTAACACCATTATCATTAGGTATCGAAACAATGGGTGGCGTTATGACGAAATTAATCGATCGTAACACAACAATCCCAACATCTAAATCTCAAGTATTCTCAACAGCTGCAGATAACCAACCAGCAGTAGACATTCACGTATTACAAGGTGAGCGTTCAATGGCTGCAGACAACAAAACATTAGGTCGCTTCCAATTATCTGATATTCCACCAGCACCACGTGGTATTCCACAAATCGAAGTAACATTCGATATTGATGCAAACGGTATCGTATCAGTTAAAGCGAAAGACTTAGGTACACAAAAAGAACAAACAATCGTGATCCAATCTGATTCAGGTTTATCTGAAGAAGAAATCGAGCGTATGGTTAAAGATGCAGAAGCAAACGCTGAAGCAGATGCTAAACGTAAAGAAGAAGCAGATCTTCGCAACGAAGCTGACCAATTAGTGTTCCAAGTTGATAAAACAGTTACAGATTTAGGTGAGCAAATTACAGAAGACGAAAAGAAATCTGTTGAAGATGCACGCGATGAGTTAAAAGCTGCTTTAGAAAAAGGCGAAATCGATGGTATTAAAGAATCTAAAGAAAAATTAGAAGGCGTATTACAGCCATTAGTTATGAAAGTATACGAGCAAGCGGCAGCAGCTGCACAAGCACAAGGCGGAGCTGAAGGCTTTGATGGCGCTGCAGATGCAGGCAAAAAAGATGACGGTGTAGTAGACGCTGACTTTGAAGAAGTAAAAGACGATAAAGACAATAAATAATCGTTAACACAATTTCGCTAAAGTGAGATTGATAAAACTTAAAAGCCAAAGACCGCTCGCGGCTTTGGCTTTTAAGTTTGTTGATGAGCTAGCGGAAATGGATGGGTGCTTAACCGTTTTGAAATTGAAAGAGAAAAATAGACGGAGAAATTCCGTCTATTAACTTAAAAAGCAGGAAAATAACGTTTTTTTTAATGAATAAGCGGAAAACGTCCCTCTATTTACACTTAAAATGAGGGGCATTAGTTAAATAAGCGGAAATCCTCCGCTTATTTCGTGTGAGACTCCCATGCTACCGTGTAAATGGCAAGCACGGAACTTAAATAGACGGAGAAATTCCGGTTATTTTAAAAAAATCGTGAAAAATGCCAAAAATAAGCGGAGAAATTCCGTCTATTAACGTAAAAAGCATGAAAATCACTGGTTTTTTAATGAATAAGCGGAAAACTTCCCCTTATTTACAATTAAAAAGAGGATCATCAGTTAAATAAGCGGAAATCCTCCGCTTATTTCGTCTGAGTGAGACATTTATGCCATTAAAGTGCAGAACTTACACGAAGGTGAGCGATTCACGACGCCTAAGAAGAAGGAACAAAAGCTAAGAACGCCACGTCCTGTAACAATGACTTTGTAACCAACATCGTGTTGGCCTCGTGCCCGTGGAAAGCTTTCTATCGGTTATGGAAAGCACTAGAAACCATAAAATAACACCCACTATTTATTTGATATAAAAAGTAGGATAGCAAAAGGTATACATCATTTTTTCAACATGCTAAAATAGACGTTATGTAAAAAGAGCGGAGAGTGAACAATGAGTAAGCGTGATTACTATGAAGTGCTTGGCCTAAGTAAAGGTGCAAGTAAAGATGAAATAAAAAAAGCATACCGAAAATTATCAAAACAGTATCACCCTGATTTAAACAAAGAAGAGGGGGCAGACGTAAAGTTCAAAGAAGTAGCTGAAGCATATGAAGTGCTATCTGACGATCAAAAACGTGCCCGCTATGATCAGTTTGGTCACGAAGATCCGAATGCGGGCTTTGGCGGCGGTGGCTTCAATGGCGGCGGCGGATTTGGCGGCTTCGAGGATATTTTCAGTTCATTCTTTGGTGGCGGTCGACGCCAAGATCCGAACGCACCACGTAAAGGTGACGATCTGCAATTCCGTATGAATATTACATTTGAAGAGGCAGTATTCGGGAAAGAAACAGAAATCGAAATTCCGAAAGAAGAAACGTGCGATACTTGTCACGGATCAGGTGCGAAACCAGGAACTCAGCCTCAGACATGTTCACAATGTAATGGTGCAGGTCAAATTAATCAAGCGGTTGATACACCGTTTGGCCGTATGGTAAACAAACGCTCATGTCCAAGTTGCCGTGGTCAAGGGAAAATTATCGTGGATAAATGTACACCATGTCGAGGTACAGGTAGCATCACGAAAAAGAAAAAAATCAAAATTACAATCCCGGCTGGTGTTGATGATGGTCAACAACTACGTGTAGCAGGTCAAGGTGAAGAAGGCTATAACAATGGTCCAGCGGGAGATTTATACATTATCTTTGCTGTACGTAAGCACGAACATTTTGAACGTGATGGCGACGATATTTTATATGAACTAAACTTAACATTCCCACAAGCTTCATTAGGTGATGAAATAGAAGTACCGACGATCCATGGTAAAGTGAAGTTGAAAATTCCAGCAGGTACTCAATCAGGAGCGCAATTCCGCCTAAAAGACAAAGGTGTAAAAAATGTACACGGCTATGGTATGGGTAACCAATACGTCATCGTAAAAGTTGTCACACCTACTAAATTAACAGAAAAACAAAAGCAACTATTAAGAGAGTTTGCAGAAATCAGTGGTGACATTCCGGAAGAACAAGGTAGTTCACTATTTGATAAAATCAAAAAAAAAATTAAGGGCGACTAAGGAGTGTATTGCAAGTGAAATGGACAGAACTTTCGATTTTAACGACGCATGAGGCCGTTGATGCAGTGACGAACATTTTGCATGAAGCTGGTGCAAGTGGTGTAGTAATTGAAGATTCAAAGGAATTAGATAAGGAAAGAATCGATAAATTTGGTGAGATTTATGCGCTGAATCCAGAAGACTTCCCAAAAACAGGTGTCATTGTAAAAGCATATTTATCAGCTTCAAGCTTCTTGGCGGAGACAATCGAAGAAATTAAGCTTGCAATTGCAAACCTTGTAAACTTTGATATAAATATTGGTGAAAATATTTTAACGCTTTGTGAAGTGGATGAGGAAGATTGGTCAACGGCTTGGAAACAATATTACCATCCCGTAAAAATTTCTGAACGCTTTACAATCGTACCGACTTGGGAAGATTATAAACCAGTTTCAACGGACGAATTGATTATTGAACTAGATCCTGGCATGGCGTTTGGTACAGGGACACACCCAACTACTGTTATGTGTCTGCAAGCGCTTGAAAAAGTTGTACAGCAAGGTCATACAGTTGTCGATGTTGGAACAGGGTCAGGTGTTCTGTCGATCGGGGCTGCTATGCTTGGAGCGGAAAAAGTGCATGCACTTGATTTGGATGAGGTAGCTGTTAGAGCGGCACGTGAAAATGTGGAATTAAATAAAATGGATGCTATTGTTGAAGTATTCCACGGCAACTTATTGGATACCGTTAAGGAGCCTGCCGATATTGTAGTGGCGAATATTTTAGCGGAAATCATTATGTCATTTACTGATGATGCATTTTCAATTGTGAAACCTGGTGGACTTTATGTTACTTCAGGAATCATTGGTGCTAAAAAAGATGAAGTAAAAGAAGCGTTGGAAAAATCCGGCTTCGAAATTGAAGAAGTTCTAATGATGGAAGATTGGGTAGCGATTATTTCGCGCCGTCCTTAATTAAATTTCAGAGAACAACAGCTGTTTTATGCAGCTGTTGTTTTTGTATAACAAGGAGTGAACACGATGCAACGGTATTTTATTGAATCAGCCGGAAATGATGAAAATGAATTTATTGTAACGGGTGAAAATGCACGCCACATTAGTAAAGTCATGAGGATGGCAGTAGGGGAAGAAATTATTGTTGTCCATGAAAATGTAGCGAATATATGTGAAATTGTGGAGATCGATCAGGATGTACGAGTCAAAAAGACTGGACAAACTATCCCCTCACCGGAAATGCCTATAAAGGTGGATATCGCATGTGGGTTGCCAAAAGGAGATAAACTGGAGCTTATCGCACAAAAGGCAACGGAACTAGGGATGTATGCAATGATTCCATTTGCGGCGGAGCGTTCTATTGTGAAATGGGATGCGAAAAAAGTGAAAAAAAACCAGGAACGCCTGCAAAAAATTGCGCAGGAGGCTGCGGAGCAATCACACCGTACCCATATACCGCAAGTGGAAGAGCCAATAAGCTTTAAACAGCTTATACAAAAGTTCGCTAACTACGATGCGATTTTTATTGCGGATGAAGAAGATGCTAAATTGGAAAACCGGACGAGCTTTAAGCAAAAGCTACAATCACTTAATACAGATAAGGAATTACGCATTCTATGTATTTTTGGTCCGGAAGGTGGAATTTCCCGCAATGAATCAAAGGTACTGATTGAAGCGGGTGCCCAAACAATGTCACTCGGCCCTCGTATATTGCGAACAGAAACAGCGCCATTATATGCTTTGTCAGCCATTTCTTACGAATTTGAATAAAAAAAAGGGATTGATTTGAAAGGTAACTTTCGAATCAATCCCTTTTTTGTATGAATGGATTAGTCCTATTTGATTAATTTTATCTCAAATTCGAAATTTTCACTTGTATAATCACATGTATTAATTGTACAATGTTTGTATAACATTTGCAGCCTTTTTAAAGGTGATGGATATATTAATAACAGTCTAACGTGAAATATCATGCTATAAGTCGTTATTTTAACGATTAATATTCAAATAAAGTAATAGGGCAATGAAGAAAGTTGCTAACGTTGTACAACATTTAATTATTTATTTTAATCATTGTCCAATGCTTGGGATAAAAGGAGGCAGTAGAGATGAAAAAAATTGCGGTAGTAGGTGCTGGACCTGGTGGATTAGCGGTAGCGATGTTAATGGCACATAAAGGCTATGACGTAACAATTTATGAGAAACAGGCCTATGTAGGTGGGCGTACAAGTGAAATTAAACTTGGTGAATATAAGTTCGATATGGGACCTACATTTTTGAACATGCTTTACATTGCGGAGGAAATTTTCGAGTTAACGGGACGGAATATAAACGATTATGTAGATTTAATTGATTTAAATCCAATGTATCAGTTGATTTTCCATGATAAAAAGATCAATATGACGCGTGATGCAAATGAAATGATTCGTCAAATCGATGAACTTTTCCCAGGAAATGAAGGCAGCTATGAACGTTATATGGAGCGTACTCAAAAGAAATTGGAAGTTCTCGCACCTGTTTTACAAGCTCCTATGAATCGAATGACAGATTTATTGAATCCGAAAGTGCTAAAAGCTGCTGGGGAATTAGAAATCGGCAACTCTCTTGTAGATACATTGTCGAAGTTCTATAAAGATGAAGATTTACAGCTAGCCTTTACATTCCAGGCGAAATATTTGGGGATGTCTCCGTGGGAAAGCCCGGGTGCCTTTTCGATCCTATCGTATATAGAGCATGCATTCGGTGTTTATCATATTAAAGGCGGTATCAATAAATTAACGGATGCGATGGCCAAAGTCGTGAAGGAATTGGGCGGGAAAATTCAACTGAATAGCGGTGTAAAAAAACTGAAAGTAAATGGTAAAACGGTGACAGGCTTAGTGCTTGAGGATGGTCAAGAAATTATTGCAGATGAAGTAATTATAAACGGTGATTTTGCCAATGCCATGACTAAATTAGTAGAGCCAGGTGTATTAAAAAAATATACGCCTGAAAAATTGGAGAAAAAGCAATATTCTTGTTCGACGTTTATGCTGTATTTAGGTGTAAATAAACGTTTTGATCTTCCGCATCATACAATTTGGTTTGCAAAAGACTATCGTAAAAATGTTGAGGAAATTACGAAAACAAAGCTATTGTCTGAAGATCCTTCCATCTATATTCAAAATGCTGTTGTTACAGACGATACAGTAGCACCAGATGGGAAGTCGACACTTTATATTTTAGTACCGGTACCGAACAATACAAGTGGAATTGACTGGTCACAAATAACTGCCCCATTCAAAGATTTAATTTTGAATATGGTATCGGATAAATTAGGGATTACAGATATTAGAGAATATATCGAAGAAGAGCGTATCATTTCACCGGAAGATTGGGAACGAGACATTCATGTGTATAAAGGGGCAACATTCAATTTGGGGCACCAATTATCGCAAATGCTTGTATTCCGTCCGCGCAATAAATTCGAAGAGCTTGACCATTGTTGGCTAGTAGGTGGGGGTACGCACCCGGGAAGTGGCTTGCCGATTATTTTGGAGTCTGCCCGTATTACAGCCAATGGAATATTGAAGGAACATAAACAGCCGCTTCATCCAGTTAAACCATTACCGAAAGTTGAACACTATAAACCGGTACGTAAGGATAAGGATCTCGCGCATCAGCCTGCAGCAATCCATATGAACTAATAATCGTATTTTTGGAACTTTTAATTGTGTAATACGTATAACGATATATGCAATTAAAGGAGGCGCTAAAATGTTTAAAAAATTTGCTTCAGATGCTTTAGGCTTATCTGATATTGGTGTAGTTATTTCAAGAGAAGATTTTGACAAGACAGATGCAGATGATTTTATTTTTAATGAAATGGATGAAAAAATCTATTTTCTTATTAAAACGAAAGCTGACGAATATTGCTTTACAAACTATGCATTAATCCACGTTGACGGTGCCAATGCCATTAGTAAAAAGCGGATGCTTCGTCGTTATGACTATGAGTATTTCACTATTGATGAAGTATTGCTTGAAACTGCGGGTACAATTGATTTAGACGTAGAAATTAAATTTGTTATCGGCAATGTTCCGTTAAGCATTGATATCCATAAAAAGTATTTAACTGAAATTAAAGATTTGTATAAGGCGCTTCATGCCATCTCATTGGAACAAAAAGCGAATTCCTTCAGTATGGATGCGGCAAAACAGAGCTTGAATTTGGCAGCCTCTTCACTTGGACGTACAGGTGCTGATGGAGTTTCTCCGGCAGAGGCATTTAAAGAAATCACGTCATTTTCACACAGCTGGCTCATCGATCAAAAGAAAACATTTGTGAAGAAAGATTTTGGAGATGTTTTCGAAAAATATATTAATAATTAATTAAAAGTAGAAGCGTGCGGTATTCAAGACTGCGCGCTTCTATTTTTTTGTGGAATTTATAGGCTGAGTAATGTAGAAAGATTTCCAATAAAATTGCACTATACTACCGCTTGCGAGGCCCACTTTTCAGTGTCCTTCTAAAATAAGGGAAGATTTTACCGTTATTTAAATGATATAGCTCCTTTTAGGATAAATAAGGGAACGTTTTACCATTATTTTAAATATAATCGTGAAATTTTATGCTTTTTAGGTCAATAAAGGAAATCCATTCCCTTATTTTCACTGTTCTTAAATTTATTTGCGAAATAGCGGAAATTCCTTCCTCTATATATCTCTTTACGAATTTAATCTGCAAATGCTTTGTGGTCTCGCCACCCAAAACTATCCTACAAAGGACGCGAGCTTCCACAAGTTTTCCACATAGCCGACCGATCAATTAAGAAAAATTTGATTCCCCGAAGATCCATTTTTATCTTTATCTTTATAATTTTAGGGTAATAGAAAACTAATAGAAGTTCTCCTACAAGAATTTTTACGAATTGGGGTGACATAAAGATGCTTAACCAAACAACAAGTAGATTTAGCAATTCAGTTGAAAATTTTCAGTTTTTGAACCAACTTTATAAGTTACAGCTTGTTTATGTAAAGAAAAAGAGAATTCACTTTTCAATCGTTTACATTAAATATTCGCAAGAGGCGTCTGTTAGTTATGAAGAGTTTATTCAAGTGTTAAAGAGCCAGTTACGTTCTTCGGACTTTGCCTTTGCACATAAATCAGAAAATTTTGTAATATTACTACTGGCGATTAGTAAAGTTAACGAAACCAAAGCGCTTTTAGGACGGATACAAACGAAACTGCAGCCATTTAATATGCCGCTCGTTTCGGTTATTGCTGAAATCGCTAATTCTCTTCACGCCCTTGAGGAAGTGCTGGGAATTATGGAGGAAACGGTGATGAGGTTGGAGTTTCACCATTCACAATCAATCGTTTTATCGAACTTTTTAGAGAAAGAAAGCGTAATAGTTAAAGTAAGTATTATAGATAATGACTTAATCACCCAGTCGATTTTTTCGAATCTGTTTCATAATATTGAGACAGAGCATAGAGAATTGGAAATTAGGAAATTTAATGATGGGCAGGATTTTATAGAATCCGACTGGTACCAGAGCAGTCATAGCCATATTGTCGTTTTAAATGATATTCTCCCTAGAAAAAATGGTTTTGAAGTGTTGCATTATTTACGCGGATTACCGAATGAACAGAAGTACTTAATTGTTTTTATCTCTACTCGCAATTCGGAAGACTCACAGCTTTATAGCTTTGAAAATGGTGCAGACGCTTACTTTGTTCGTCCTTTTAACTTAAAGATTTTTGAAATACAAATGAAAAACTATTTGAGCAGGCCACGGAAATGATGACTACTCAATTTTTATATGGGGCGATATTAATAGGCGTATCAATGCTGTTGGTTGTTTTTTTTATATTTATTTATTTGGTTTTTAAAGGGATAAAAAGAAATCGTATTAATGCGAAAATTCAAGAGTACGTAGAGCAAAACGAGAGGGAATGGTACAATTTTTTGATTCACAATGAACCGTTTGCCCGACAAACATTGAACAAGGTTTCGATGATGGCAATAGATCACATTTTTGTTTCGTATATGACGACGTTTAGTAATGAGGATATTCAACGAAGAGTGTCCGAATATGCTTGTTTGAATATGAAAAAGTATTATATAAAACAACTGAAGAGCCGTGACAAGTCAGTTCGTATTAACGTATTGCAGCGTTCATTAATGCTGGAACTGGATTTTCTCGTACCAATAATTGAGAGGCATTTAAGAAAGCCACGGTATTATGAAACCGAGGAATATATACTGATGCTACAGGTTGTCGCGAAATTTAATCGGAATTTATTTTTTGCACATATATATAAGCCGAGAGTGCCTTTTGATGATTATGAATACAAAATTTTATTATCAAATATCGACGAGAACTATATTGATTATTTTAAAAACCATTTTGAAACTTTGCCCTACGAAATAAAATTGGCGTTACTTGATTTTTTAAGCTACAGCACAAATTTAAGTAAAGCCTACTTATCTTTTTATGAGCAATTATTATGCTCGGAGCATCTGGAAATTCGAGTCAAGGTACTGAAGGCAATTACTTCTTTTGGAATGATTTCTCATTTAAAACCGTATGAAAGCTTCGTTAATTCTCCTGATTGGGAAGAGCGGTTTATGATGGCTAAAATTTTACGGTTTGTAACGGAAGAGCAATCCTATGATTATTTGCAGCGGTTAATGGCCGATTCAAATTGGAGGGTACGGAAACAGGCAGCACTATCCTTATTGAAAATGCCGGGAGGGAAAGTAATTTTACAGCAAATAGTCGGGCGCAAAAAGGATTTGTATGCAGTGGAAATGGCGAAGGAAGTCATGAAGTTAGGGTGATGTTAAATGAATACAGATAAAGTATTTTACTGGTTTAATGAGGTGTTTTTTTCGTTAATTTTTCTGTATATGATTATTGTCATTACGGTATATTCGTTAATGTTAATATTTGCATTTTTCCAGTTAAAGAAAGACAGAAAGCTAGATAAGCTGCTTCTAGATAGAGTAAATTTAAAGGCAGTTTATTCAAAACCTGTATCAATTATTGTCCCTGCCTATAATGAAGAGATAGGGATTATCAATACGATTCAATCGCTAATTACTCTTGAATATCCGCAATACGAAATCATAGTAGTAAATGATGGCTCAAAAGATGAAACATTACAAACAGTTATCGATGTTTTTAAAATGGAGCCGATATTCCAGACCGTTCAGCAACAATTGCCTGCTAAAGAAATCCGGGGCATTTACCGTTCGACACTTCATTTCAATATTGTTTTAGTGGATAAGGAGAATGGCGGGAAGGCGGATGCGTTGAATGCAGGGATTAATGTATCCCAGTATCCATATTTTTGCTCCATTGATGGGGATTCTATTTTATCATCGAAATCCCTTCTGAAAGTAATGAAACCAATCATCGCATCAAACGGAAGAGTTATTGCTGCAGGTGGAAGTGTACGCATTGCCAACGGATCGGATATTCAGTCAGGAAGTGTATTAAAGTCTGTTGTACCGAACAATCCGGTTGTGATCATGCAGATTATTGAGTATTTAAGAGCTTTCTATATGGGAAGAATTGCACTTAGCCGGTTTAATTTATTGCTGATTATTTCAGGTGCCTTCAGTGTATTTTCAAAAGAGTATACCGTGAAAGTCGGAGGTTACAATAAAAATACGATTGGTGAAGATATGGAACTTGTCGTCCGAATGCACAGCTATTTACTGCGCCATAACATACAGAAAACAATTGAATTTATACCGGATCCGGTGTGCTGGACAGAGGCACCGAATAATTTAAAAGATTTAAAAACACAGCGTAGACGTTGGCACCAAGGTCTACTAAGCAGTCTCACACTTAACAGAGGTATGCTGCTTAACCCTAAATATAAGCGAATTGGTCTTATTTCCGTGCCTTATTTTGTATTTATTGAATTGATTGGACCAATTATCGAACTGCTAGGCTATTTGTATGTCATCCTTTCTTTCACAGTCGGAGATATTTATTTGGAATCAGCAGTCACATTATTTGTCCTGTTTTTAATTTACAGTACGGTTATCTCTATGTTTTCTATTTTGCTGGAGGCGTGGAGTATGAGTACTTATCCACGCATACGGGATACATTGAAGCTTCTCTTATATTCTTTATCGGAAGTTTTCTGGTTCCGTCCGCTAATGGTTATTTTCCGCCTTCAGGGATTTTGGTATTTCATACGGGGCAAAAATGACTGGGGAAGCTTAAAGCGCTCCGGGTTACAAAAGTAGTCAATATTATAATTAAAGAGTAGTTATCATGTAAAAAGACTTTTAAGATGAAATCCACGTTTTAAAAGTCTTTTTCTATGGGCAAATTATAAAACATGAAGGTTAAAAAGATAGGCTTTACATAGCGTTTTGTGCTATTATAAAACACGTTGATATTTTATCTGCATTTAGCTAATTAAAAACTATGCCACTGGCAAATTGATAAGTGAAACCTTGAAAGGATGATATAAATTATGAGTTACGAACGTACGAAAACCGTATCTCTACATACATTAGGGTGTAAAGTAAACCACTATGAAACAGAAGCCATTTGGCAATTATTTAAAGATCAGGGATATGAGCGTACGGAGTTTGATCATCAGGCGGACGTTTATGTTATTAATACATGTACTGTAACGAATACTGGGGATAAAAAGTCCCGTCAAGTTATCCGCCGTGCAATACGCCAAAATCCGGATGCGGTAATTTGTGTTACAGGCTGTTATGCACAAACATCACCGGCTGAGATTATGGCCATTCCAGGTGTTGATATTGTCGTAGGTACACAGGACCGCGATAAAATGCTTGGCTATATCGAGCAATACCGTAATGAACGTCAACCAATTAATGCTGTACGTAATATTATGAAAAACCGTGTGTATGAAGAATTGGATGTCCCGGCATTTACGGACCGTACACGTGCATCGCTGAAAATTCAAGAAGGCTGTAACAACTTCTGTACGTTCTGTATTATTCCTTGGGCGCGCGGCTTAATGCGTTCACGTGATCCGGAAGAAGTTATTCGCCAGGCACAGCAGCTTGTAGATGCAGGTTATTTAGAAATCGTCCTAACAGGTATTCACACAGGTGGATACGGACAAGACTTCAAAGACTATAACCTAGCACAGCTGTTACGTGACTTGGAAGCGCAAGTTAAAGGCTTGAAACGTTTACGTATTTCTTCTATTGAAGCATCTCAACTAACGGATGAAGTGATTGAAGTACTACAAAACTCTGAGATTGTAGTAAACCATTTACACATTCCGATTCAATCGGGTTCTGATACAGTATTAAAACGTATGCGTCGTAAATATACGATGGAATTTTTCGCGGAGCGTCTTGAGAAGCTGAAAGTTGCGTTACCTGATTTAGCTGTTACTTCTGACGTAATCGTAGGATTCCCAGGCGAAACGGAAGAAGAGTTTATGGAAACATTTAATTTCATTCGCGACCATAAATTTTCTGAACTTCACGTATTCCCTTACTCACAGCGTACAGGCACACCTGCTGCGAGAATGGACGACCAAGTGGATGAGGAAATTAAAAACGAACGCGTTCACCGCCTAATTGCATTAAACGATCAATTGGCAAAAGAATATGCGTCCCGTTTTGAAGGCGAAGTGCTGGAAGTTATTCCTGAAGAGCGCTTCAAAGATGGAGATAATGAAAATCTATATGTTGGCTACACAACAAACTATTTAAAAGTTATTTTTGAAGGCACTGAAGATATGATTGGTCAGCTTGTCAAAGTGAAAGTTACAAAAGCAGGCTACCCATATAACGAAGGTCAATTCGTTCGTGTTTTAGAAGAATTATTAAATTAAATATAAAGGGTTGTATAGAAGTTAAAAACTTTTATGCAACCCTTTTTTATTATATAAAAGTTTTAGTTTCTATTTTCCGGCATATTATATAATACATATCCAAAAGAATTCTTAGTTTTATTGCTATTCGCATATTCTAATAAAAAGAGGGTATTGGTCATTTATGATGGACGGGGGATGGGAAATGGGACAAGAGCAGCTGGCGAAATTATCTATCGTAGAAATACCGGATGGGGTTATTGGGAATATACATCAATTCAAAAATTTCGATCCATCAAGAATTCTGCACTATGAGTTAAAAGAGGACCGTTTATTAATTTACATGGAAGAGTCAGTAAGATTGGAAGCGATCAATGAATTTTCCCGCACAATTGAAGATTTCCGCAATGAGGTCGAGCGGGGAATTAGGCCGGAAGTAGAGGCTTTTGAAGCATTTGAGTACAATGAAGATTTATCAGAACTTAAATTTACAGTGAAGCGGGAATTATTTGATCACGACATTCTCGCGGAAATGCTGGAAATTAGCATAGTAGAAGATGCCATTAAATTTCAAATATATAGTCGTAAATCTATCGGTGTACAAGTATATTATCTTGATGACAAGACAAAGCTAGTATTTGAGCAACGGTTTTATCCGGAATCTAGATAAAGAAGGTAGGGCAATTTATATGAAATGGATATGGATGCTTGCTATGTTATTTGTTTTATATGGTTGCACAGAGCAAAAAGAAGTTCAAACCGAATTGGAGCAACCGACTGTAGAAGTAAATATTCCTCCAGAAGTGGCACGGCAATATGGATCACTGAATATTGAATTTAAGGCTACGGAAGTTCAAAAGACGATACAGCCTGATGGGGTTGTCTCGTTACAGGTGAATGAGCAGCAGCTTAGTGAAATTTCCCAACAGACGAAGCAATTTCTAGAAGAATATAAAGAAGTTACCGGAAAAGGTTCAGGCGATGGGGTGACTAGTATTACATCAAATGACATGTATTCAGAATGGGAGATTACGTTATCGGACGATTCTCTTATGAAGCAAGAATCATTTGAATTAGCGCAGGAACATTTAATAAAAAATATATTAACTTATCAATTGGCAAATCGGCATCAACCTGAATTGAAAATACGATATGTACTGAGTACAGGCGAACAACTGGAAGAGAAAATTATACGGACGGAATTCGCCTATTCCGACGAATAATTTTAGTTGTCTGACAATTTAACTCGGATAAAAAAAATGCTAAACTAGAAGATGTACGGACAACTAAAGAAACATTAAAAGGAGTAATGATACAATGACTCAAAATTATGCGGTAATGATCGATCATACTTTATTAAAAGCTGAATCTACAAAAAAACAGGTACAACAAATTTGTGCAGAAGCGAAGGAATACGGTTTTGCTTCAGTATGTGTAAACCCTACATGGGTAAAGTTCAGTGCAGATCAATTAGCTGGTACAGAAGTTAAAGTATGTACAGTAATCGGTTTCCCATTAGGGGCTACAACTTCAGCAGTAAAAGCTTTTGAAACAAAAGACGCGATTGCCAATGGTGCCGGTGAAATCGACATGGTCATTAATATTGGTGCATTAAAAGATGGAGACTTCGATTTAGTGCGTGACGATATTAAAGCAGTAGTAGACGCTGCAAATGGTACTTTAGTAAAAGTAATCATTGAAACATGTCTTTTAACAGATGAAGAAAAAGTGAAAGCATGTGAATTGGCAGTTGAAGCAGGTGCTGATTTCGTAAAAACTTCTACTGGTTTTTCAACAGGTGGAGCTACGGCGGAAGATATCGCTTTAATGCGTAAAACAGTTGGTCCGGACCTTGGTGTAAAAGCATCCGGCGGAGTTCGCAGCCTTGAAGATATGCAAAATATGATTGATAATGGAGCTACTCGAATCGGCGCGTCATCTGGTGTTGCTATCATGAATGGTTTAAAATCAGATTCAAATTACTAAATAGATAGTTTTTGTTGACTCTTTTTTAATGATAAGCTATACTACTTTAGTACACATTATCTAAATGTTGATGATTGTATTGACGTGTGTTCGGAGGGAGGGAAAGAGAGATGTCAAAAACTGTCGTTCGCAAAAACGAATCGCTTGAAGATGCTCTTCGTCGCTTCAAACGTACTGTATCAAAATCAGGTACAATTCAGGAAGTTAGAAAGCGCGAGTTCTACGAAAAACCTAGCGTTAAGCGTAAAAAGAAATCAGAAGCTGCACGTAAACGTAAGTGGTAATTTTCCCTGTAAAAACCCTACGTTCATAACACGCAATTTTCAGATTTAACTGAGCAGACAAATGATATAACCCCCAAGCTACTTATGTGGCTTGGGGGTTATTTATTTTATTACAAAAAAAGATTTTTTAATAAAGTCCGTTCTGCTGTGGCATAAACACATTTCTGCGAAAATGAAGATATAAAACATAGCATTTCCGCTCTCCGCCGCCTCGCGATAGCGCAAGCGGCTTGGTTGTATATTTATATTACACTTTATAACGAGGGCAAAATTTTGGGGTTGGTGGGCCTCGCAAACGGCAATAAAGGCAGTGATAAACGTGGCTTTAGCGCTGTCTTGCCGTAGCCCACCAATCAATCAAGTGAAACCTTATTAGAAAATCTTCCCCATGTTATGGTGATGTGCCGAAAAAATAAAAATATCGCGTAGAACTATTACAAAATATAGAGAAAGCCTAACAATCCCGATTTCAACAAAAAGAGTATATGCATGAATAAGATGAGCCTATTTAGTAGAATCTAATTAAATGGGTTCGTTTTTTTATTTACGAATGAGAATATTTTAACCGGAAATAATGATTTTTATTGCAAATTATAGAAAATTATTAATTTTGTGGTTGATTTAGCGTATAATAGTTCGGTGAGGAGCCATTTTGAAAAAGGCGCAGATAAAAGTTAACTTTTTTGAAACCTTTTATCTTTTCATCCGTATACCTACTATACATACAATTTAGCAAAGAGAGGTGAGAATAATGAAACGAACAAAGATCTTTAGTTGGATTTTTCTAATGGTCATGTCATTCGTATTAGTATTTCCTTCTTTAACAGCATTTGCGAATGGTAAAGTATATGAAATATCGGTAAACAATGAAATTGAAAAAGGGTTAGTCGAGCATTTAAAGCGCGGATTTGATGAGGCGAAAAGCAATAATGCGGAGGCAATTATCCTTAATATGCACACACCGGGTGGATTTGTCGCTGCGGCTTCTGAAATTGGCAGGCTAATGGATAATACGGATATACCGATTATCGCCTTCATTAATTCTGATGCGCTGTCGGCAGGTGCGTTCATCGCATTACATGCGGATAAAATTTATATGACGCCAAATGCAACAATGGGGGCAGCGGCGGTTATCGATTCTGCAGGAAATACAGCTGGTGAAAAGGCAGAAAGCGATTGGCTTGCAAAAATGACGTCAGCTGCTGAAAACTCCGGACGGGATCCAAAATTCGCCCAGGCAATGGTCAGAAATGACTTTGATTTACCAGAGTTGAGAGCCCCGAAAGGAAAGCTTCTTACATTGACTGCTGAAGATGCCGAAAAGGTGAATTACTCTGAAGGAACAGTTGCTTCCATTGATGCACTGCTTAAAACACTGCAGCTTGAGGATAGTGAAGTTGTAAAAGTTGAGCAAACATTTGCAGAAAAACTTGCGCGCTTTATTACCAATCCGATAATTGTTCCTATACTGTTGTCGATTGCCAGTATTGGATTAGTAGTAGAGTTGTACTCGCCTGGCTTTGGTCTTGCCGGGTCAATGGGGCTTGCTTCATTAGGTATGTTTTTCTTTGGGCATCTCATTGCAGGATTTGCAGGATATGAAACACTGATCATTTTCGTTATTGGACTGATTTTAGTCATTGCCGAGCTGGTTGTACCAGGTGGCATATTAGGTATCATCGGGGGCGTACTAATTATTGGAAGTTTACTTTTTGCAGGGGAAAGCTTCGCCCATATGGCTTATTCGATTTTAATTGCAATGATAATTGCAGGTATAGGAATGGTGATACTTATGAAATTCTTCGGGAAAAAGTTGCATATGTTTAATCGTCTCGTACTGAGAGATGCTACGTCGACGGAAGAAGGCTATGTTTCAAATACGAACCGAATTGAATTGATAGGCAAAGTAGGTCAATCTATTACACCGTTGCGTCCATCGGGCACAGTTTTGGTCGGTCAAGATCGTCTTGATGTCGTGACACAAGGTGGCTATATTGATGCTGGTAAAACAGTGGAAATAGTGAAAGTAGAAGGCTCGCGTATTGTCGTGAGAGAATTTATTGGAAAAGGTGGAGAAGAAGTATGAGTATGTTTGAAGATGCAGGAACCATTACATTAATTATTGGATTAATTATTGCATTTGTCATCCTAGCAGTATTTTTCACATTTGTTCCAGTCGCACTATGGATTAGTGCACTTGCAGCAGGTGTAAGAGTAAGTATTTTCACATTAATCGGGATGCGTTTACGTCGGGTAATCCCTTCACGTATCGTGAATCCGTTAATTAAAGCACATAAAGCAGGTTTGGACGTAACAATTAACCAACTGGAATCCCACTATTTAGCAGGTGGTAATGTTGACCGCGTAGTAAATGCATTAATCGCGGCACACCGAGCAAATATTGAGTTAACTTTCGAACGTGCAGCAGCGATTGACTTAGCTGGTCGTGACGTTTTAGAAGCAGTACAAATGTCGGTAAACCCTAAAGTTATTGAAACACCATTCATTGCTGGTGTTGCAATGAACGGTATTGAAGTAAAAGCAAAAGCGCGTATTACAGTGCGTGCTAACTTAGATCGCCTAGTCGGTGGTGCTGGTGAAGAGACGATCGTTGCCCGTGTAGGTGAAGGTATCGTATCTACATTAGGTTCTAGTGAATCGCATTCAAAAGTACTAGAAAATCCAGATTTAATCTCTCAAACAGTTCTTTCTAAAGGTTTAGACTCGGGTACAGCTTTCGAAATTCTATCGATTGATATCGCAGACGTTGATATCGGTAAAAACATCGGTGCCGAGCTTCAAATTGAGCAAGCACAAGCAGATAAGAACATTGCACAGGCAAAAGCGGAAGAACGTCGTGCGATGGCCGTTGCAAGTGAGCAGGAAATGATTGCAAAAGTTCAAGAGATGAAAGCGAAAGTAGTAGAAGCAGAGGCAGAAGTTCCTATGGCTCTAGCAGAAGCGCTTCGTTCGGGTAACTTTGGTATCATGGATTATATGAACTATAAAAATGTTCAGGCAGACACATCTATGCGTGATTCTATTTCAAAAGTTTCAAATAACGAAAACCAGGATCCAAAGAATAAATAATCGAGGAAGGGAGTGAGCACTAGATGGAAGGACTTATCATAATGATTATTATATTTGTTGTCAGTTCCTTGTTAGGTAAAGGAAAAGAACAGCAAAAGAAAGAATCAAATCAGATGCCGCCATTTAGCAGTCAACCTGCTCCTCGAAAACAGGAAGTAGAACAAAGAACCGAGCAAAGACGTCCGAAATCTTTAGAGGACTTTGCAAATGAGGTATTTGGTCAGCTTAATGAAAAGGCAAAGCCAGTTGCACAACAAATGACTCAAGAGCTTCCTAAACAAGTAGAAAAGCCTGTTATAGAGGCTAAGCGAGTTATAACTGATGCACGTATAGACAATCCAAATAGTGCGCGTTCATTAAAGGAACGTCCAATCGTTGCATTGGCAAAAAAAGAGGCTGAAGCATTCCAGGTAGTGCCGACTAGTCAGCGTGACTTAATGCAAGCGGTCATTATGACAGAAGTTTTGGGTCCACCGAAGTCAAGAAGAAGATAATTATAAGACTACCTATTACTGCGGAAATTACGTAGAAATAGGTAGTCTTTTTTGAGTTAAACAAGTAACTGGCGGAATATAATTACTATTGAATGTCATAAGAAGTGGGTATATAGATGATGAGAGGGGGAATACAATTGAAAAGTGTATGGTTTAACGTCATGATGATGAGTGTGATATTTTTAGCAGCTTGTGGGAATACTAATGATGAGAGCCTTACAGATGCAGGCGAAACAAATGTTGTTTACGAAAATGATGAGATAATTTCGCATAATCTGGAAGGGGTAACAGTTTCATTAGACTATCAAATTCAAAAGGTAACTAATAGTGAAATGCTAGCACAATCTACCAATTTGCAATCTGGTGATTATCTACTTGAAGTAAGCGGAGAGATTCACAATGAGTTTGAGCAAATGGTTTATTATACACCTCATTTCAATATAGAAACTCCAGATAATGTGAAAATTGAGCAGTTGTCATCCACAGTTGGCGATGAACAGATTTTAGTGAATCCGCAAATGAAAACGAATTTTACCGTTGTTTATTTAATTCCTGAGGAACAATACAATAAAAATGAATCTTTAAATTTACAAGCTCCGGCAGTGTTTAAAGAGCCGGACAGTGAAAGCTCCGGTGATGCACTTGGAGACTCATCAAATTGGGAAATTCCAATTAAATAACTACACATGCCTTCTTTTTCCGTAGCATATAGTGACGTAAAAAGGAGGCTTTTTATTGAGAAAATTATTTCCTGTAAATAATAAATTACAAATCACCTCTTTTATGGATATCCGGTATGACGGGTACTATACGGTAGGAGATGTATCTCCAACTGAATATAACTGTCGTACGAAGGACTTTACTATGCATATTCGTGCCGGTGAGCTGGAAGTTATGCATCTGTTTGAGGAGGGTTTTTTAATTCATTGCAGCAAGCTTGAAAAATTAACGATTGAGCGAATAAAAAAATGAAAAAACCTTATAAAAAGCTTATCACCATTAAAATGAAGCAATCAACAGAAGCCAATACGTTTATTATGCTCCTGAAAAAAAATAATATTCGTATTACCCAATTGCGTTTCCCCGGAAAGGAAATTACTTTCCAGCTAGCGCACAAAGATTTGTCTTTAATTCGAAAGCTGAGAAAACAGGCAAAAGTTAGAATAGAGATTCGCTATAGTGAACCGGAAATTATTTTGCAAAAGGATTTGAAGACGGGAATAGGATTAATTTTACTGCTTATTGTCCCATTATTATTATCACGGTTTATTTGGCAAGTGGATGTAGAAGCGCAAACGGTCGAAATCGAGGATGAAGTAATGGACTATTTACAGAAGGAAGTTGGAATAGAATTTCCTGTGCGAAAAAATGCATTTATTTCCGATAATGAAATTCGTCAAACGATGATGAGGGAGTTCAGGGAGTTTTCTTGGGTACATATTATGAAAAACGGCAGTAAAGTGACAATTAGCCCACAGTTAGCGCCAAAAATAGAACCGCCCCAAAACTCAAGTACGAATCAATATTTAATCGCCGGAAACAATGGAGTCGTTACACATTTTCAAATCGAAAAAGGGATTCGTAAAGTAGAGCCAAATACGACGGTTTATCGTGGGGATGTTCTCGTGTCGGGAATTATGGAATACGGAGAAAAATCAATTTTAATCGGAGCGGAAGGTAAAGTGTTTGTCGACTATTGGCTTGAAACTTCTTTTACCATTCCTAAAACAATTGAAATGGAAGTACTGGATGATTACGGTTGGAACTATCAAATAAATTGGAATCAAATTGGGGCTTCAATTGAGCAGAAATCATTTAAACCTTTAAAGTCCATTGTGACATATGAATCGTATAGAATGTTCCATAAAAAAACGGAGAAGATAAGTGAGAAGGATATCGAATCAGTAATTTTACCGTTATTGCATGAAAAGATGATTTATTCATTACCGCTTGAATCGGCAATTAAGGCAGAAAAACTTTTGCACGTGTCCGCTGATGATGATACAGTTAAAGGGAAAGTCTTGTATTTAGTAAATGAAAATATCGCAAAACCACATCTAATTCACCAAGGAGAATGAGTATGTCAGAAAAATATGTTGAGCTCCAAATCGACAATCCAAATGAAGCAGTCATGCTTTTGGGAATGTCTGATGCAAATATAACATTGATTGAAGAAACTTATAATGTCCAGATTATTACGCGTGGCGAGGTAATTCAAATTGCTGGGGACGATGCAGCAAAGAAAAAACAAGCATATTCAGTATTAGAAGCATTGCTTAAAGTAATACGGAAAAATATTAATATCGATCAGCGCGATGTGACAACAGCGATTGAAATGGAAAGTAAAGGCACAATTGAATATTATGCAGAACTATATGATGAAGAAATAGCACGCAATACAAAAGGAAAGCCGATTCGTGCCAAAACAATTGGTCAGCGTGAATACATTCGGGCAATCCGTCATAAAGATTTAATTTTCGGTATCGGTCCAGCCGGTACAGGTAAAACTTATTTGGCTGTCGTTATGGCCACACAGGCTTTAAAGAATGGACATGTAAAACGCATTATTTTAACCCGACCTGCAGTTGAAGCAGGGGAATCTTTAGGGTTTTTACCGGGCGATTTAAAGGAAAAGGTCGATCCTTATCTACGCCCTCTATATGATGCTCTGCATGACATCTACGGGCAGGAACAGACTCAGCGTCTAATTGAACGCGGAACAATTGAAATTGCGCCATTAGCCTATATGCGCGGGCGTACATTAGATGATGCATTTGTAATTTTGGATGAAGCCCAAAACACAACACACCAGCAAATGAAAATGTTTTTAACACGTTTAGGTTTTGGATCTAAAATGGTGATTACCGGAGATAAAACGCAAATTGATTTACCGAAAAACACCGAATCAGGTCTCATAATCGCAGAACGGACATTAAAATACGTAAAAGACATTCATTTCCAGATTTTAGAGCAGGGTGACGTAGTGAGGCATCCATTAGTAGCAAGGGTAATCCAAGCATACTCAGACCAGGAATTATAAAAGGAAAACCCTCTGTGCCGAAAGCGAAGCGACAGGCACAAGGCGACGTAGTGAGACACCCATTAGTAGCAAGAGTAATCCAGGCATACTCAGATCAAGAATTATAATTACGCAAAGAGCAGTTGCACCGTGCAATTGCTCTTTTTGGTCTTATGATAATTTTAGACTAAAAGCTCAAAGTTATAAAAATAAATGGTATCATTTGTAAATATGGATCTTGATTCATCTACCTGAGATAAATAGAGAAAGAAATTTCCGTTATTTCACAAATAAATTAAAAATAGGTTCATCACCATAAGTAGGGGATGACAAAATTGAAAAATAATATTTTCTAATTAAGTCCGTTCTGCTACGCTACGGGGAAAACACGTTGAAGCAAGTATTTTGGAGGCTCATCCTTCGCTCCATGTCACTCTGCTTTGGCATTAAGTGAATTTCTGCTATAATACAGAGCATTTCCGTACTCCGCCGCCTCGCGATAGCGCAAGCGGCTTGATTGGGTGTTTTTTACTTCACTTTATAACGAAGGCAAAATTTTGGGATTGGTGGGCCTCACAAACGGCAATAAAGGCAGTGATAAAGACACTTCACGTGGCTTTAGCGCTGTCTTGCCGTAGCCCACCAATCAAGTGAAACTTCATTAGAAAAGCAACCCGATGTTATGGTGATGAGTCGAATCGGTCACTTTTAATAGATAATTTTATAGGCGGATAGACATTATTAGAAAAACATTCAAGCTTTTCGTAACAAGGAGGATATAAATTTGTTAAAATAAGAGTAGAAAGAAAGTGGAGGTGCATGGTCATAGAGAAAATAAAAAAGCTCATCCAATTAATTAGTTTTCGTGCGTTGCTAATTATCGTTCTTACTGCTACGGCATTGTTACAATTTTCTTTAATGATTGATAATGTCCGTGGTGTTACATATGATATTAAATTAACAGAATTATCGCCAGAAACAATTCGTTCAATAAAAACAATTGAAGATACCGTCAAAACAGAACAGGAAGTGGAGAGTGCCGAACGCTCAGTAGAACCTGTTTACATATTTAAAGAAGATGTTCCTAGCCACCGTGCCACTTTTGTAACGACAATATTTGATATTGTATTGGACGTGAAAAGGGATATTGGGAATCAGGATGGCGAAGTAGGCCAACCAGAACAGCTGGAGTTATTGCGTTCAAATCTAAAAGATATAATAGAAAATCAGCAAAACCTGATTTTATCGGATGCACAGCTAGTAAATTTACTGAATGCTCCAAAAGGAAATATCGAATCAACACGTGATTCACTGGCTGCATTGGTGGAAACGAATTTAAATCGTCCGCTTCGTAGGGAAAATCTGATTACATATCGTAATGACCTTGAAAGTAAAATTCGTCAGCATCCTTCCATATCGGATAGTTTAATGAGTGTAGCAGTTGCAGTTGGACGAGCTGCTGTCGTAGAAACAGAAGTACTTGATGAAGAAAAAACAGCTATTGCTGTGCAGCAAGCTAAAGATGCAGTTGAACCGACCCGCATTCTTCAAGGACAAATCATTGTTCAAGAAGGGGAAGTTGTCACTCGGGAAATTTATCGACAACTCGAATTATTAGGGATGCTGGATAGTGAAGAATCGATTAAACCGATTGCCGGTCTAGTTATATTAATTGTTCTGCAGATGGCATTTTTATTTGCATTATTTGATCGTTCAAAAAAGGACCCTTCCAAAAAGCGTAATGAATTATTCGTTACGATGATTGTCTATTCTATCGCATTGATCATGATGAAGTTAATCGGAATGATTTCAGGGAATTTTGATTTAACGATTGCATTTATTTATCCTTCCGCTCTCGTGACGATGCTTGTTCGTGTATTGGCAAATGACCGTACAGCGAGCATAGTAACATTAATGACCGCAGCATCAGCAGGCATTATTTTCCATGAAGGCTATTCTGCCATTTTACAGATGGATATGGCGCTTTATATTTTATTTGGCGGATTTGCATCAATTATTTTTATGCGCAGTTTGGAAAAGCGGAAAGATATTTTACAGGCCGTTGGTATTGTAACGCTTGTTAACATTCTATTTATTGCGTTTTATTTATTGATGGCACAATCTGGCTATGGCTTTATGGAAATTTCATTCTATGCAGCTGCTGCAATCATATCGGGATTATTATCCGGTGCGTTGATGATGGGCTTACTTCCGTATTTTGAGTCTGCATTTGGAATTTTATCAGTCATGCGCTTAATTGAACTGTCGAATCCAAATCATCCACTTTTGAAAAAAATCTTAACGGAGACGCCTGGTACGTACCATCATAGTATTATGGTAGCGAATTTAGCAGAAGCTGCGTGTGAAGCAATTGGAGCGGATGGCTTGTTGGCAAGAGTAAGCTGCTATTATCATGATGTAGGTAAAACGCGAAGACCGATGTTCTTTATAGAAAACCAAATGGGTACAAACCCACATGATTCTATGTCACCTGAAAGCAGTGCAGAAATTATTATCGCACATACTACTGATGGGGCAGAGCTTCTACGCAAGCATAAAATGCCTCAGGAGATTATTGATATTTGTTTACAGCATCATGGGACAAGTACATTGAAATTCTTCTTGTTTAAGGCGAAGGAAGAAGGGAAAGAATTGGATGAAAGTATATTCCGCTATCCTGGTCCAAAGCCACAATCGAAAGAGGCAGCAATTATTAGCATTGCAGATAGTGTAGAGGCTGCAGTACGGTCATTGAATCAGCCGAGTGCAGAAAAAATTCATAAGCTTGTACAGTCGATTATTCAAGACCGTGTGCAAGATGATCAGTTTGATGAATGTGATATTTCTTTGAAAGAACTGAAAACGATTGAAGATATTTTATGTGAAACTTTAAATGGGACGTTCCACTCGCGTATTGAATATCCAAAGGAAAATTAGGAGGGAACAAATTGTTATTAATTGATTTTTTAGATGAAACAAATGAAGTAAAAAATCCACATTTAAAATTGGTGGAAGAACTGCTGCAGCACGCAGCCGAACACGAAGGGATTGAAGATGGTTCTGAAGTATCGATTACATTTGTAACGAATGAGGCCATTCATGAAATCAATCGTGAATATCGCGATAAAGATCAACCTACCGATGTTATTTCATTCGCTCTGGAGGAAATGGGTGAAGGAGAAATGCAAATTATCGGAGAAGGTATACCACGTATATTGGGAGATATTATTATTTCAACAGACCGCACAAAAGAGCAGGCGGCGGAATATGGGCATACTTTTGAACGTGAGTTAGGATTTTTGGCGGTGCATGGTTTTTTGCATTTGCTCGGATATGACCATATGACACCTGAAGATGAGAAAATCATGTTCGGAAAGCAGGATGCCATTTTACAATCATACGGCTTAGGTCGTGATACAAATGAACGTCCGTAAGTTTTTCCGATCTTTCCGTTATGCAATGGAGGGAATATTTACGGCTGTCAACGAACAAAATTTCAGATTTCACTTAGTGAGCGCAATAATAGTCATCATCGCAGGTGTATTAACAGGCTTAACTATAGTCGAATGGAGTATTATTGTATTGATAATTTTCCTCGTTATAGGTGCCGAGCTGATAAATACAGCCATCGAACGAGTAGTGGACCTTGCTTCACCGGAATTTCATCCGATTGCAAAGCAGGCAAAGGATATTGCAGCAGGTGCTGTACTTGTTTTTGCGCTCGCAAGTGTTATAATCGGACTACTCATATTTTTACCAAAATGGCTATAACTTCTTTTTTGGAAACATAAGAATACTTACTGGAAAGTTATTACTCTGGTCGACAGCTGAACTTGGAAGCAAGGACAGGTAGTGATTAAAATAATATGTATATGTTGGGGGAACTGACGATGAACATGGATCAACTAATGGAACAGTCTAAAATTGCACGTGAATTTGCTTATGTGCCTTACTCGAAATTTAAAGTAGGTGCGGCATTATTAGCTGAGGACGGTACTGTATACAATGGCTGCAATATAGAGAATGCAGGGTATAGTATGACAAACTGCGCGGAACGTACAGCATTTTTTAAAGCGGTATCGGAAGGCAATATGAAATTTAAAGCATTAGCGGTTGTAGCAGATACACCGGGTCCATGTTCTCCATGCGGAGCTTGTCGACAAGTAATGAGTGAATTTTGTGCACCGGATATGCCTGTCTACTTAACGAATATGAATGGTGACGTTCAGCAAACGACAGTAGGCGAGCTTATCCCGGGTGCGTTTAATACGGAGGATATGAAAAATGCAGGAAAATAAAGGATACAAATCGGGCTTTGTCTCGATTGTAGGTCGACCAAATGTCGGCAAATCAACATTTT
Organism: Solibacillus sp. FSL W8-0372; assembly: GCF_037969735.1. NCBI lineage: Bacteria > Bacillati > Bacillota > Bacilli > Caryophanales > Caryophanaceae > Solibacillus > Solibacillus sp. FSL W8-0372. Next base: position 1,086,772 of record NZ_CP150204.1, read on the forward strand.
TAAACCGAGTAATTGGTCAAAAGATCGCGATTATGTCGGACAAACCACAAACAACACGAAATAAAGTACAAGGTGTATTAACGCAGGAAAACTCTCAAACGATTTTCATCGATACGCCGGGAATCCATAAGCCTAAACATAAATTAGGCGAATTTATGTTAAAAACATCACGTAATGCATTAAGAGAAGTCGATGTTATTATGTTCATGGTGAATGCAGAGCAGGCAATCGGTAAAGGTGACGAGTTCATCATCGAGTTATTGCAAGGCAATAAAACACCGGTATTTTTAATTATTAATAAAATCGATTTAGTACATCCTGATGAATTAGTAAAAATTATTGATTCGTATAAAGATAAGTTCGACTTTGCGGAAATTATTCCAATCTCAGCATTACAAGGCAACAACGTTGAAAACTTATTAACGACAATTGAAAAATACTTGCCGGAAGGGCCTCAATATTACCCTGCTGACCAAGTAACGGATCATCCGGAGCGCTTCATTATCTCTGAATTAATTCGTGAAAAAGTATTGCATTTAACTCGTGAAGAAATTCCGCATTCAATCGCGGTCGTTATTGAACGTATTAAACCACATGAAGAAAAGGAAAATATGATTCATGTACAGGCGACAATTATGGTTGAACGCGATTCACAAAAAGGGATTGTTATCGGAAAACGCGGTGCCCTTTTAAAAGAGGTTGGTGTACGTGCCCGCCAGGATATTGAAATGTTGCTAGGTTCAAAAGTATATTTAGAGCTTTGGGTAAAAGTGCAAAAAGATTGGCGTAATAAGCAAACCCATTTACGTGATTTCGGCTTTAGAGAAGACGAGTATTAAAAATAATATGAACAGATGCAGCGTTTATGTTGCATCTGTTCTTTATTTATTTCTGCAATTTTGCTAGTGTATACTTGTATAAACTTTAGTATTATAAGATATAATAGGAATTATTTTACAATAAACTTAGTAGGTGAATGATTGAATACATTAAATAAATTTTTGTTGTCATTTTGGGTCGTGTCATTAGGAATTTTAGTGGCCGTTATGGTAACGATGGATAAAGACACTCCGATAGTTATAGCAGAGGGGCAAATGACTACACCCGTTGAAGGCGGGAAAGAACAGCTTGCGCAAAGCAGCGATATTAAAGAAACGGTCGAACCAGTTACTGGGCTTGAACCGGTAAAGGAACCAGAGATTGAGCCACAGCCGGAGATTGTAAAAGAAACTATGCGTCTTGCGATGGTTGGAGATGTTCTGCTTCATTTGAGGCTTGCTCAATATGAGGATTTCACGTCATCTTTTGCAGCGGTGGCCCCAACTATGCAAAGCTATGATTATTTAATTGCAAATCAGGAATCCCCTCCAGTAGGGAACAATTATGCATTAAGTGGCTTCCCTCAATTCTCGAGCCCTCCTCATATTTTGCGCGATCTACAAAATGCAGGTGTAGATATGGTTACTATTGCAAATAACCATACCGTTGATAAAGGGGAAGGTGGTGTCCGTACATTTTTTGAAAACCTGGATGAGTACGGTATGCCTTACGTAGGGGCGTATAAAAATGCTGAAGATAAAGCGAATGACCGTATTATTGAAGTTGGGTCGATAAAAATCGGATTACTTGCCTATACATATGGCACTAACGGACTGTACTTACCAAAAGGCTCCCCATATATTATCAATTATATTGATGAGACAAAAATAAAGGCGGATATAGAATTATTAAAGGAAGAAGTAGATGTTGTAGCGGTTTCCATGCATTGGGGACCAGAATACGCTTATAGCGAAAGCGACTATCAGAAGCATTACGCAAAAGTTTTAAATGAGGCTGGGGCACATATTGTTCTCGGGACACATCCGCATGTGCTGCAGCCATACAAAAAACTCGTAACTGAACAGGGGCATGAAACGCATGTCTTTTATTCCCTAGGCAATTTCTTTTCAACGATTTTAACCATTCCGAACACTATGATTGGCGGGATCGCTAGCCTGGAAATTACGAAGGAAGGCGATGTTATTACGATTCGACAGCCCGAGCTCTATGCGACATCCGTATTGAAAGATACAGATGGTATTTACCGAGTATATCCTTTAAAAGATGTGGAACAACGATCTGTTCAAAATCTGGATTGGGTAAAGAAAATAATTGGTGATGAGGTAACCGTTTATTAAACATTTGATGTAGCGGTACGGTATAATAATACTATGAAAGAAATAGAAGGATGTGCAATAGATGCTACATAAATGGGAAGGCATCGTTTTAAAAGCGCGTGCTTACGGTGAATCAAACAAAATTGTTACGATTATGACTCGTGAAGCAGGAAAAGTGGCATGTATGGCGCGTGGAGCCAAGAAACCTACAAGCCGCCTTGCAGGTGTGACACAGCCTTTTATGCACGGCTCATTTTTAGTCCAGCGTACGTCAGGTATGGGAACTTTGCAGCAAGGGGAACATTTTAATTCAATGCGCCATATTCAAACGGACATTACGGCAACAGCCTATGCGAGCTACATTGTGGAAATTATCGATCGTTTAGTTGAAGAAGGTAGACCCGAGCAGTATGCCTTTGAAATTTTAATTCATGCGCTGAATGCGATTGAAGAAGGTTATGACCCTGAAGCGATTACATTATTTGTGGATTGGAAGATGCTTCCGTATGCGGGGGTGCAGCCAATTTTACATGCATGTGCCGGCTGTGGTGCAGTAGACGGGGAATTTGCTTTTTCATTTACACAAGGAGGCTTTATATGCCATCGTTGTTTTCATTTGGATCCGTATATTATCCGACTATCACCAACACAGTTAAAACTGATCCGCATGTTTTATACAGTGCCGATTGATCAAGTAGGCAAGCTTGAATTGAAGCCACAGACGAAGCAATTTATAAAGAAAATCGTCACGACAATCTATGAAGAGCAAACAGGAATACGGCTGAAATCACGAAGTTTTATAGAGCAATTAGAGCGTACACCTTTATTGCAGCGTGAAAAAAAGGAAGAAAACTGAATTAATTGCCTAGGAAATAAGCTAGTCAGATGGAGCGTTTCTACATTTGACTAGCTTTATTATTTGAAAGGGATGATGAAGGATGCAACAGTTTAAAAATGAAAATATAACGGTATTTCAAAGTGTGCTCTATCAAACAACGTCCGCGGTAGTTAAAACAGAACGGGCAATCATTTTAACTGACCCTAATTGGCTGCCGAATGAAATTGATGAAATAAAAGCCTACATACAATCGATTATGGGTGAACAGAAATTATTTATTATTTATACTCATAGTGATTTTGACCATATTATTGCAGCCGGAGCTTTTCCGAATGCTACAACAATAGCGAGTGAGGCATTTGTGAATCGCTCGGATAAAGAAAAGGTGTTAGAGGAAATACATCAATTTGATGCACAGTACTATATTCAAAGAGACTATCCGATTGTTTATCCAACAATTGATATTGTTATTAAAGAAGATGGCCAGATGGTTAATTTGGAAGATGCTTCATGCACATTTTACCTGGCACCCGGGCATACTCGGGACGGTTTATTTACTGTAGTGGAACCCTACGGAATTTTATTGGCGGGCGATTATTTATCGGATGTTGAGTTTCCCTTTATTGAGGATTTGCAGTGTTATAAGAATACATTACAAAAGGCAGCAGCAATTATGTCTGATAATAAAATTCAAACACTTGTGCCGGGGCATGGTCAGGTCACAAATAATTTGTTGGAGATTCGGAAGCGGTTGGATGATTCGATGTTATATCTAAATAATTTAGTGATGGAAATTGATCAGGAAGAAGCGTTGAGAAAGCAATATCCTTTTTATAAAGGGTTAAAAGAAATGCATGAGTTAAATAAAAAGATAGCTTTAATATAAAAAATCGCCAACTATCCCAAAAATTACGATAGTTGGCCTTTCGACGTGCGTATCGTAGAGGGGCATTATTTTTAAATTTCACGCGTACATTATGGCTTAAGGAAAACTGCTAAGATGGGTTTTTATAAGAACACTCGGAACAGAGTACATCAGTTCTTAGAATGTGTAGAAACCTCTCTTGTTCTTCTATAAAAGGAGAATGTGCAGAGTTTTCAAATGTATAAAATTTTTTAGATGGAGCTTCTATTTTTTCGTAAAAACGTTTTGCTTCCTTGTAGGATGTTTGGTAATCATACACACCATGTAAGATAAAAACAGGAACATCAAAACGAGGTGCTAACAATGTTGCATCGGCTTTTGCCATTGTTTCACCTAAAGAATCATAACTAAAAAAAATTCCCTTTGGTATGTTAAAACGCTCTTTCCAGGAATAATGATTACAAGTAAACAGATCCTTCATACCTTGCCAATTGGAATATCCCATTCTTTTCGTACCGCCCCCAAATTTGTTGAGATATCTTCCAAGTATTCTACGATAGCCCTGATTTTTATAAAAATCTCGATCAAACACAACAGATTGAATATCTTTCTCTGCCCTTTTATCACCTCGTTTACTCGCTGTCTCCAATAAAAATTCATAAGTTTGTTTATTGGAATCAAAATGCCTCCCAAATTGTCCTACCCCAATGTAAGCTAAATAATGCTCAGGATTTTGACTAACAACTATGCTTCCGAGCAACGTTCCCCAAGAGTGTCCGGATATATATATCTTCTTTTTATTGAACTTTTTCTTTAAGTAGTTAGTTATTATTAAGGAATCAGAAACCAATCTTTCTAACGTCACTTTGCCTTGGGTCGATGAGTTATAAGACATACCGGTGCCACGTTGTTCCCAATAACAAACTGTAAAGTATTCTGCCCATCTAAGTCCTGATTTTTTTAAGATTGAATACTGTGGAAATCCAGGTCCTCCATGCAAAAACAGGAGAACCGGATTTTGAAAATCTATTGATTCAATGAATAAACCATTTTGATGCCCTTCTATCTCCACATATTCTTTTATGAATTGAACAGTCCTCTCTTCTACCTTCAAAATCCTCCTCCTTAACTTTTAGGTTTCGTATACAGTAATTGTTAGGATTCATATTCAAAGAAGCCGATAATACGTCAATAAGAATTTTTGATTAAAGAAGGTTGACGTAACGTTATAGTTCACTACCCTCTAGCTGATTCATACGTTCCAATACCCGTCGTTTTCGGTAAAGCATCATGCCTGCTTCGGAGACATCTTGAATCATGGATTTATTAATAAATGCCCCGAAAATCATACCTGCCACCGGAATCATCTGGAACAGCTTCTTCATCCCAAAATTATCTCTGTACGTATAAAACACTTCTTGCCATCCTTGTAGTTGAGATACCATATTTTCTGCAGAGCGCCGCTGTTCATAGTTTTGGGCAAGTTCATTTAATATTGCCTCTTTACCAACAATATCGGATGAAGCGAACTGCAGACATTTTACAATAAAAATACGCTCTGTTTTTTCGTTCGGATCATAGCCATGGATAAGCGCAATTTCCTGTAACGTTTTTAAGGCAATTCCCAATATAACAGGGATATCAATTGCTAATGTGAATATTCCTCCAAAGCCTGTGGAAGCCCCCTGTACCGTAGCGATATTTGCCCGGTTTTTCTGCAGCTTTTCACTAAGAGCCACCATATCTTCTATCGGGATCTCCCCAATGTCTTTTATAGACGAAATTGAATGTAATGTATGCTTTTGGATATGGTTGATCATGGACTTTTCACTCACTAAATACTTACCGCCTGATTGCACATAGCTAACTAGCTCATCTACTAATACTGAAATTTTTTCCTGAATGAATTTTGGTGTTAGTTTATCAAGCATTTTGAATGGAATACGACCAATTTTTTCCCAAAACCATAAACCGCTTTGATCCTTTTCCCATTCTTGAATTGCCTGCAAATAATTCTCCAACTGTTGTTTAGTTTCCAAGGTTCGCCCTCCTAATGGACTTGCTATTCAATTTACGAATAAGAGCAGAAAAGGTTTCATCGGAGTTACTCAAATTGTGTTAATAGAGGAGCTACATCTTCTTTTAACCGTTCATAAAACAATTCTTCGAGTTTTAAATGGTCATGATGCTGCTTTTGTTCGAAAAGACTATACATTTTATCAATTTTCTCGTTAGAAAAGCGGAAGTGGTGGTTGAAATGGTCGCGTTTATTGTCTTCGCTTAAATGCATATAGCCCCGAATGATTGTATAAAGCTGATTGTATTTCTTGTTGGCCTGCTCATAAGCTTCTCTACTTAGACAGCCTAAAGCACTGCTTGGGTCGTCATGGCTACGGTAAAAATCCTTTGCTTCCCGATAGGCTTCTAACTGCATATTCGCTGTGTAGAGAATGTGATGCTGCCCACGATGGTCCGGGCATTCGAAATGGAGGATCGCTTTGACGAGTCGAGAGATTTTATCATACGTATCTAATGGTTTTACAGATTTTTCTTTTAACTGAAAAAACATACTTCCACCCCATTATTTATCTTTTCAGAAAATTATAGCTTATTTTTAGGTGAAATGTTAGCAATCTCTTTCTATTTTTACAGAATAATAACAAAGATTGATATTGTAAAAAACTGCTCGTTTAGGAGTGAAAAAGCTATAAAAAACTAAAATATTGTAGAATAATTTTGACAATTCAGAAATTTATTACGTATAATATCGGTATGAGAAAGTAGTTACACAATATGCGTAATGGAGGTTATTTTATGAATCTACCTAAAGTTCAATTTACAGAAGAACAAAAACAATTTAGACAGGAAGTACGAAGCTTTTTAAAACAACATATTGAGAAAGGGACATTTGAGACTCGTTGTGACTCATGGTTAAGCGGTTCAAATCCTGATTTCTCTAAACTTGTAGCAGAGCAGGGCTGGATAGGGATGACGTGGCCGAAGCAGTATGGAGGTAAAGAACGCAGTACGTTAGACCGTTACATTTTAACGGAAGAGTTTTTGGCATATGGAGCTCCGGTAGCTGCCCATTGGTTCGCTGACCGTCAAACAGGACCGCTTCTACTGCGTTTTGGTACAGAATATCAAAAGGAATTCTTCTTGCCGAAAATTGTAAAGGGTGAATGTTTCTTCGCCATTGGGTTAAGTGAAACGAATAGTGGATCAGATTTAGCTTCTGTTGCAACACGTGCCGAAAAAGTGGAAGGTGGCTGGATTGTAAATGGGGCAAAAACTTGGTCGAGCAATGCCCAGGATTCGCATTACATGGTAACGCTTATTCGAACAGAACCATTAGGTGAAAAAAAGCATGAAGGTCTTTCACAGTTTATTATCGATTTGAAAGGTGAGGGAGTAACTATTACACCAATCCGCTATTTAACGGGGGAGCCACATTTCAATGACGTATTTTTCGATAATGTATTTGTTCCGGACGAAATGGTCGTCGGAACGCTCGGTAATGGGTGGAAGCAAGGTTTGGCAGAGCTGGCATTTGAACGTAGTGGGCCAGAGCGTATTTTAAGTACATTCCCGCTTTTAAATGAAGCGATTGAAGAATTAAAGAAAAAGAGAGATCTTTCCGGGTTGGAAGAGGCAATGAAACTAGTTGCAGAGCTTTGGTCATTGCGCAATTTATCTATCGGTGTGGCTAAGGTACTGGAAGAAGGCGGCGAAGTAATTATTCCTGCAGCACTTGTAAAAAGTATCGGCACTAAATTTGAACAGAAAATTCCGGAGATCGTACGTTTATTGCTAGATGTATATCCAAATCTTCAAAGCGAAAAAGAAATTGAACGCTATTTGGCAGAATCGATTTTACATTCCCCGGGGTTCACAATTCGTGGTGGCACATCCGAGGTTCTATACGGAATTTTAGCGAAGGGGGTTGTTGCACAATGAGTGAAATAAAGGACATGGTCGTAGAAGTAGTGGAAAAAGTACTGAAAGATAAAGTTGAGAAAGAAACGGTAGATTTACTGGAGGAAAATTTGTGGGCTGAAAATGTATGGCAACTATTACTTGAAAATGAATTGCACAATGTAGCAGTCAGTGAAGAAGATGGGGGCGCAGGCGGAGATATTGAAGATTTGCTTGCACTGTATGGACTGATTGGAAAGTATGCTGCACCCGTTCCGTTTATTGAGCATACGTTAGCAAACTATTTACTGAAACAGATTGATATAAAAGGGTATGAGCAGTTGACAACCTACAGTATTACTACACCACTTCAGCTTAAAGAAGATACTTTGTTTGGGACGGTAAAACATGTTCCATGGGCTAAATATGCAGAGAAAATCGTTGTCTTGGCACAGGAAGGTTCACAGCAATTTATCGTCGTTGCCGATCTGGAAAATGTGTTACTGAAAAACGGGACTAACCTTGCAGCAGAACCAAGGTCGGAAGCTGTTTTTGAAAAAGTGAAAGCGCTTCAAAAAGTATCGATTACCGCACAACAGTATGTGGCTCTATCGAAATTAGTTACAGCAGCATCTGTCAGTAAAATGAACGGTGCACTTACGACAGCATTCCAACTAAGTGTGCAATTCAGCAAGGAGCGCGAGCAATTTGGTCGTCCGATTCATCGATTCCAGCTCGTGCAGCAGCATTTGGCAAATATGGCTGGCGAACAGACATTGATGACGGTAGCAACGAACAATGTCCAAACATTATTGGTCGATGGTCAAGAAAAGGTTGAAGTAGCGTATTCGCGATTAAGAATGGATGATGCAAGCCGCGCAGTTGCCACTGCCGCACATCAGGTTCATGCAGCAATCGGCGTTACGCACGAGCATCGATTACATCAATTTACACGCCGTTTATGGGCTTGGAGAGATGAGGAATTTACGGCGCGCTATTGGAAGCAGCAGTTAGCTAAGCAGGTGCTAGAGTCGAAAATGGATTTATGGGAAAGTATGACAGAACAAAATGAAGCGCATGTTCATGCATAAGGAGGAAGAAAATATGGCGGATTTATTATTTGATGTGAAGGATCATATTGCAACGATTACACTAAATCGTCCAGATAGTATGAATGCATTTAGCGAAGAAATGATTTTATCGTGGATTAAGGCTTTGGAAGAAGTCCGGGATAATGATGATATACGTGTTGTCATTTTAAAAGGAAACGGCAAAGCATTTTGCGCTGGTGGTGATGTGAAGGCGATGATTGCTGGAAATGGATTTTTCAATAGTGAAGAAGACATTACTTCAACAGCTTTGGCTCGTAAAAACTCGTTATGGAAAAAGGTTCAGCGTGTCCCGCTTCTCCTTGAAGAAATCGATAAGCCGGTCATTGCACAAATGCATGGCTTTGCGATGGGTGCGGGGCTTGATATGGCATTAATGTGTGATATCCGAATTGCTGCACAATCTGCTAAGTTCTCAGAAAGCTATATTAATGTTGGGATTGTTCCAGGAGACGGCGGTGCGTATTTTTTACCTCGTATTGTAGGGATCGATCAGGCGCTTGATATGTTATGGACAGCGCGCGTACTAACAGCCGAGGAAGCGAAGGAAACACGTTTAGTTACTTACGTTGTCAATGACGATGAACTTGAGGATTATACGCTGAACTATGCGGAAAAATTAGCTGCTGGACCAATTGAATCAATAAAAATTATTAAGCGTGCGGTTTACCAAAGCCAAACAATGAGCCTACGTTCGTCGCTGGATTATATTTCTTCTAAAATGGGCCTAGTAACGGAATTACCGACATACGAAGAAGGGGTTAAAGCGATTGTAGAAAAACGAAAAGCCGTATTTAAATAATACATCTGAAAAGGGGTATGCGGATGAAGAAAAAATTGCTCGCAGCTATTTCGATTGCTGCTATGTTGTTAGTAGGTTGTCAAAGTAATATTGAGCGATATGGAGAGCCGTTAATTTTTACAACAGGTACCACTACGGGTGTTTTCTATTCACTTGGTGCAGGAATCTCTACTATGTGGACAAATGAATTGGAAAAGCGTGTCGCTTCACAAGCATCAAATGGAAGTATAGAAAACTTGAATTTAATGCGAAAAGGCGAGGCGAATATTTCCTTTACTACAGTCAATATTGCATATGAAGCTTACAACGGTGTAGGAAGCTTCGAAGGAAGGCAATATGAGAACATTCGTATACTAGGAAACTTATATCCAAATATTAGTCATATTATTGTGAAAAAAAACGATAAATATAAAACGATTGAAGATTTAAAAGGATCGAGCTTCGTATTCGGAGCAGCAGGGAGTGCCACTGAAGTGGAATCCCGACTTGTTCTTGAGGCACATGGTATTGGAGAAAATGATATTAAAGCCAACTATGTAGGGTTTACGGAAGCTACGGATTTAATGCGAAATGGTCAAGTGGAAGGTGTCAATATATACACAGGGGTCCCGGCAGCTGCTGCAACAGAGCTTATCTCAACAGTAGATTCAAGAGTATTAAGCATGTCTGACAGCGCAATTGACTATTTAGTAGAAGAATACCCTTGGAACTTTGCCTATACAATCGAGCCAAACACTTATGATAAACAGCCGGAAGCGATTCAAACTGTCGGTCAATACAGTACGATCGTCATTGACGAAAGTGTAAGTGACGAAACGGTTTATCAGTTAACGAAAGCGTTATGGGAAAACTTAAGCTCACTTGAAAAATCCTACAGTATTGCAAAGCAGTTCAGTCCGGAAAATGCGGTGTCAGGAACAGCGGATGTTCCACTTCATCCAGGAGCAGAGCGCTATTACCGTGAAATTGGTGTTGTCGAATAAAAGTAAAGTGATAAGGAGGAAACTATATGACTGGAAAATCTCTTGAAAAAGATGAGCTACAGCAGCTAATGGATCTCGAAGATAAAAATATAAATTCCCGTACCTATGTTGGCTTATTTGGCAAAATTGTTATTGGAGTTGCAATTGTTTGGTCTATTTTCCAAATTTATATGAGCAGTATCGGTGTAATGGAAGCAACAAAGTTCCGTGCCTGGCATTTAGGATTTCTACTTTTATTTAGCTTTATATTTTATCCGGCAACAAAGAAAAGTGTAGGGACGAGAAGATTGCCAACATGGTTTGATAGCATTTGTATTACATTATCGATATTCGTGACGCTATATTTTGTTATTGTATACGATATTTTAGTTCGGGACCGCGCAGGGGAAAATACGGTTCTTGATCTATGGGTCGGCGCAATAGCTATTATATTACTGTTTGAGGCAGCACGCCGCGTTGTCGGTAATGCTCTGACATTAATTGCGATGTTCTTCTTAGCCTACAACTTCTTCGGTGCATATATTCCAGGTATTCTAGGACATTACGGATTCAGCTTAGAACGTATTATCAATATTATGTTCTGGGGTGGACAAGGTATTTTCGGTACTGCACTTGGTGTATCGGCAACATACATTTTCATTTTCGTACTGTTTGGTGCCTTCTTGAAAAATAGTGGCTTTTCAGATTTCATTAATGACCTGGCGCTAACAATTGCAGGGCGTACAGCAGGTGGCCCGGCAAAGGTTGCGGTATTTGCAAGTGCACTTATGGCGACGATTAGCGGAAGTGCTGTAAGTAATGTTGTTACAACCGGTACTGTTACGATCCCAATGATGAAAAAGGCGGGTTATTCGAAAAAATTTGCCGGGGCTGTAGAGGCTGTTGCTTCGACAGGGGGTTTAATTGCTCCGCCAGTCATGGGTGCAGCTGCTTTCATTATGGCAGAATACATAGGTGTTTCGTATTCAGTCGTGATGTTGGCTGCCATTATACCGGCAGTTCTCTACTATTTAACGTTGTTTATGATCGTCCATTTTGAAGCGAAAAAAATGGGGTTATCAGGTATTTCAAAAGAAAATATTCCCGTTGCCAAGCAAGTTTTAAAAAATGGCGGCCACTTATCAATTCCATTAATTATTTTATTATTTATGTTGTTTGCCGGATTTTCACCAATATATGCAGCAATCTTTGCGTTATTTGCAGTAGTGCCGACAGCGGCTATTCGAAAACATACACGTATGAGCTTGAAAACGGTGATTGATTCGGTTGTTGAAGGAGTCAAAGGAGCGATTAGTGTAGGAATAGCCTGTGCGATTGTAGGCATTGTCATTGCAACAATTACATTGACAAGTATCGGCTTAATCATCGGTAATAACGTATTAAGCTTTGCTGGAGACAGTGTCATGCTTGCGGCTATTTTAACAGCAGTTATTAGTATCGTATTAGGGATGGGTATTCCAGCTACTGCAGCATATATTATTGTGGCAACCATTTCAGTACCGATCTTAACTCAATTAGGTGTACCGGCAATTGCAGCCCATATGTTTGCCTTTTACTTTGCTGCTTTATCCAGTATTACACCACCTGTAGCATTAGCACCATATGCAGCTGCCGGTATTGCAGGTGAATCGCCGAATAAAGTATCGTTTGAATCGGTTCGCTTAGGGTTGATTGGCTTTATTGTACCGTTCTTCTTCATTTTCAATCCGGCCCTTCTGCTCACAGGCGGAACAATCGGAGAATACATTATAGCGGCAATTACAGCATGTATCGGTGGCGTATCGATCGCGGCTGGTATTAAAGGGTATTTACTTCGCCGAACATATTTTATGGAGCGTCTTGTTTTCTTTTTCGCAGGAATTGCGCTAATGGATACAACTTTAATTTATAACCTAATAGCATTGGCAATGATCGCTATTGCAGTTACAACACAAATTATGATGAAGCAGCCTGAACGTAAAGTTGTACCATCGTTAATAAAAGGTGAAGAAGCGAGGTGATGGGGATGCGCCCATTGGAAAATATTAAAATATTGGATTTATCCCGTGTCTATGCGGCACCAGCAGGAACGATGATTTTAGCGGATTTAGGTGCAGAGGTTATTCGAATCGAGCATCCGAATGGTTCTGACAGTATGCGTGATTGGGGTCCGTTCATAAATGGTGAGAGCACCTATTATATTAGTGCCAATCGTAATAAAAAGTCGATTATCTTAAACTTAAAGGATACTTCGGATAAAGAGGTCCTATTGGATTTAGTAAAAGAGTCGGATGTTATTATTGATAACTTTAAAACGGGCGATATGAAAAAGATGGGGCTCGATTATGAAAATCTTAAACAAATTAATCCGCGCATTATTCAATGCTCTGTGACCGGCTTTGGTCAAACGGGACCTCTTGCCAATGAGCCCGGTTTTGATCCAGTCATTCAGGCGATGAGCGGCTTAATGGATGTAACAGGACATCCGGATGGGGAAGCGACGAAAGTAGGAGTGCCAATTGCTGATATTTTAACGTCCCATTATGTAGTAATCGGTATTCTATCAGCATTGCGCATGCGTGATTTAACGGGGCGAGGTCAGTTTATCGACTTAGCACTGCTTGACGTACAGATGAGCTCCCTTGCGAATATTTCAAGTGCCTATTTAAATACAGGCTTCGAATCATCGAGGCTCGGTAACAAACATAATAACGTAGCACCGTATCAAGTATTTGAATGCGCAGATGGTCCGCTCATGTTTTGTGTAGGGACCGAAGATCAATTTAGAAAGTTTTGTGAAATGGTTAATCGATGTGAGTGGACTATGGATGAACGTTTTAAAACGAATACGCTACGTAAGCAAAATGAACCTGTATTGACGGCGTTAATTTCTGAGGTTACTAAAACAAAAACCCGTGATGAATGGATCAAGTTATTGCAGCAGTTTAAAATTCCGGGTGGACGCGTCAATACTGTAGCAGAGGCGTTTCAACAACCTCAAGTTATTGCACGCAATTTAATAGGGGAGATGGATCATCCAGTATACGGTACTGTAAAATTTGTGAAAAATCCCTTGCAATATTCCGAATTGAATATTTCCTACGATAGCGGCCCACCACTTTTGGGTGAGCATACAGAAGAAATTTTGAAAATGAATAAAAGCTGAAGTATAAAGATTTTGCCATAGAATAAATGGCGAAAAAGGTAATTGTGACTTTTAGCATAAGCCCTTCTTTTTTCTTCCAATTAATTTTGATACTATTAGGAAAAGGGGGCGTCTGGATGGAGCAAAACAAGTTTGAAAAAATGTATTTAATGCAAACCGTACAAAAAACAATAGTTATACTGCGTGCCTTCACAAAAGAACAACCAAAGCTTTCTTTAACAGAATTAAATAAAAAAACTGGGATCGGCTTATCAAGTCTACAAAGATTTGTAGCTACTTTAGTATACGAAGGATTTCTGATTCGAGATGAACGCACAAAACATTATCAACTAGGCTTATCATTAATTCACTTAGGGAAGTTAGTGGAGGAAGAATCTAGCATTATTACAATTGCGCAGCCTATCCTTCAGCAGCTTAACCACATAACAAATGAAAGTATTTCGATGAGTATTATTGATGGCAATGAGCGCCGTTGTATTATGAACATCGAAAGTAATTTTGCATTATCAGCCCGTAATCATGTAGGAGATACGTCGCCGCTATATGCAGGCGCCTCTGCAAAATCGTTACTGGCCTTTTTACCTCAGGAAGAAATCGATGAATATTTGAATAATGTAAGTTTGCAGCGTGTGACAGAAAATACAGTTGTTGATCGTGAAAAGTTGATGCAGGAGTTGCAGCGAGTACGTGAACAACAATACATTTTCACAAGAGCAGAGCGTATTGTTGGAGCCTGTTCGTTCAGTACAGCTATTATTTCAAATGGAAGACCGATTGCATCCATTGCGATTATTATTCCGGAAGCACGTTTTGATGAGGGGCAATTTGATACGTTGCGCGACTTGATCCTGCAGGCGAAATTCGATATTGAAAAGCAGCTGAATAAATGAAACAATCCAACCGTGTTAGAATCGGTTGGATTGTTTTTATTTTTGCGAGAAGATGGCGGTGGGGGAAAGCTCTAACTGGATAAATAGAGGGAGAAATTACGGTTATTCAGAAAAAAATTAAAAAAAGGGCCAAAATAAGCGGAGAAAGTCCGTCTATTGACTCGAAAAACATGGATAGGAAGGAGTTTTGCGTAACATAAGCGGAAAATCTCCCCTTATTTATTCAAAAATGAGCGCGATTTTTAAAATAACAGCAAAAACTCCGCTTATTTTCATTGCTCAGTTCATATTGAAGTTACTAAATATAATAGGGTAAGAAAAAAAGCACTTTCTATTCGAAAACGAACGGAAAGTGCCTTAATTATCCATATTTATTTGGGAATTAGAATACTAAATGCTTCTCAATATAAGCCTTAACTTCCGCAATCGGCATGCGGAAAGCGTGTGCTTCTGCGGTTGCCGTAAACGTCAATCCTCGTCGCAAATCCGCATGCCTACTGTAAACTATAATTAAATTTGATACTTAGAATACTAAATGCTTCTCAATATAAGCCTTAACATCAGCAATCGGCATGCGGATTTGTTCCATTGAATCGCGGTGGCGAACTGTTACTTGGCCGTCTTCTTTTGAATCGAAATCGTACGTGATACAGAATGGTGTACCGATTTCATCTTGGCGGCGGTAACGTTTACCGATTGATTGAGACTCGTCGAAGTCAACTGGGAAAGATTTACGTAAGTCAGCCCATACTTCGCCTGCTTCGTCTGATAATTTTTTCGATAATGGTAACACTGCTGCTTTGAATGGTGCTAGTGCAGGGTGGAAACGTAATACGGTACGTTTGTCATCGCCTTCTAACGCTTCTTCATCATAAGCGTCACATAAAAATGCTAATGTTACACGGTCAGCACCTAAAGATGGCTCGATGCAGTATGGTACATAGCGTTCGTTTGTAATTGGATCAATGTACGTGAAATCTTCACCTGAATGCTCCATATGTTGTTTTAAGTCGAAGTCTGTACGGTCAGCGATACCCCATAGCTCGCCCCAGCCGAATGGGAAGCGGAATTCGATATCAGAAGTTGCATTTGAGTAGTGAGACAACTCATCTTCCTCATGGTCACGCATACGCATAGATTCTTCGTTCATGCCTAAGTTTAATAACCAGTTTTTACAGAAGTTTTTCCAGTATTCGTGCCACTCTAAGTCTTCACCTGGCTTACAGAAGAATTCTAACTCCATTTGTTCAAATTCACGTGTACGGAATGTGAAGTTACCTGGTGTAATTTCGTTACGGAAAGATTTACCTACTTGTGCGATACCAAATGGTGTACGTTTACGCATAGAACGTTGAACATTTTTGAAGTTCACGAAGATCCCTTGTGCTGTTTCAGGACGTAGGAAGATTTCGTTTGTTGAAGATTCAGTTACACCTTGGAACGTTTTGAACATTAAGTTGAATTGACGGATGTCTGTGAAATCGATTTTGCCACAATCAGGACAAGCTACTACAAGCTCTTCCATTTTTGCTTTCATTTGGTCGAATGTCATACCGTCAACGATGATTTCTTCGCCCGTTTTAGCTAAGTTAGCATCCTCGATTAATTTGTCCGCACGGTGACGAGCTTTACAAGATTTACAGTCGATCATTGGGTCGTTGAAGTTACCAACGTGACCAGAAGCAACCCAAGCTTTTGGATTCATTAAAATTGCTGCGTCTAATCCTACGTTGTGTTCAGATTCCTGAACGAATTTTTGCCACCAAGCTTTTTTAACGTTGTTTTTTAATTCCACACCTAGTGGACCGTAATCCCAAGTGTTTGCTAAACCACCGTAAATTTCAGATCCAGGGAATACGAATCCGCGATGTTTTGCTAATGATACAATAGTTTCCATTGATTTTTCTGCCATGAAAAATCCCTCCTAATAAATATTAATATACGTTGGCGCAGTGTCCGAATTTCTTTGGCACGCGCTGCAAGAAGATAAAAAGCACCCGTCTCCGGGCACAAACTTCATGCCCGGGGACGAGTGCATCATGACGATATACCCGCGGTTCCACCCCGCTTGTTTTTAAATAAATAAAAACCTCTTTTATAAAATGAGCTCAGGGGTGCCGTTTCTCAATTCGCTGTAGGCTTGCACTATCCCTACTCGCTCATGTTAGAATTGATACTTATTATTCCCTTCATCGCTTACATATGAAATTAAATTGTTCGCTCATATTGTAGCATGGGATTGTTTTCTTCGCAATATAGAAGAAAATAGTATATAATAATTGAGGAAAAAGTATAACATTATTTGAAGCGGGTGAGTCCAATCGAACTCAATAAACGTCAAGATGCAATCTTGCAAATTGTAAAAGAAAATGGTCCTATTACGGGCGAACATATTGCCGAGCGCCTTGGTTTAACACGGGCTACATTAAGACCGGACTTAGCCATATTAACGATGGCAGGTTTTTTAGATGCGCGACCTCGTGTCGGCTATTTTTATGCGGGAAAAAAATCAACGGCTGCCTTTACAGAATCGATGCTAAATTTAAAAGTTAAAGATTTCCAGTCCGTTCCTGTAGTTGTTTCAGAAGAGATGACAATATATGAAGCTATAATACATATGTTCTCTGAAGATGTAGGGACTCTGTTTGTAGTTGATAAAAATGAAATGCTGCAAGGTGTATTATCGCGAAAAGACTTATTACGTTCCAGTATCGGGACTCAGGATTTAAATAAAATGCCTGTGCATATCATTATGACGAGAATGCCGAATATCGCTTATTGTCTTAAATCCGATTCATTAGTAAACACAGCTAAAGTATTAATTGAACGGGAAATTGATTCCGTGCCGGTTGTAGAAGAGACAGAGCAAGGTCTAATTATTACTGGACGATTAACGAAAACGAGTATTACACGTGCGTTTATTTCATTAGCTGAAACGCATGATTTATAGGTGATTTTATGAAAAAATTGACAATATTTGTCGTATCCGATTCTGTTGGGGAAACAGGAGAAGCGGCTGTTAAAGCAGTTGTTAGCCAATTCCGACCAAACTTCGAAAAAGTAAGAATTCGTAAGTTTCCACATATAACACATATAGATGTGCTTGAAAAAATTGTGCAGATTGCTCAAACAAATGGGGCGACCATTGTATTTACGCTAGTTGAAAAGAACATGCGTCTTGCCCTACTAAAAATTGCTATGGAATATAACGTACCTGTTATTGACCTATTAGGTTCAATGCTCGATTTAATCGAAACTTCCTTTGATGAGAAGCCTTTGCAAAAGCCTGGTTTAGTGCATCAATTGGATGATGACTACTTTAAGAAAATCGAAGCGATAGAATTTGCTGTGAAATATGACGACGGACAAGATCCGCGCGGTATTTTACTGGCCGATATTGTACTAATTGGTGTATCAAGAACATCAAAAACACCTTTATCCCAATATTTGGCACATAAAAGATATAAAGTAGCGAACGTTCCACTTGTACCTGAAGTTAAGCCGCCTATAGAATTAATGCAAATCGATCCGAAAAAGTGTTTTGGGTTAGTCATTACGCCTGAAAAGTTAAATAACATTCGAAAAGAGCGCTTAATTACATTAGGTTTAACAGAAGATGCTTTTTATGCACAACATAATAGAATTGAAGAAGAAATTCGCTACTTTTATAGCATTGTCGATAAAATTGGCTGTCGTGCCATTGACGTGACGAATCGTGCTGTAGAAGAGACAGCCCATAAAATATTAGATATGCTAGAGCTTGAATGTAAATAGACTCTAAAGCCACCTCTTGACGACTAGAAGGGGAGGTTTTTTTAGTGGGACAATATTTTATTCTTTTGATATATTAATATTTATACTTTTGGTCTAGTTAAAACTCATAGATATCGATAAAATTCGTTTTAATTAGCCTTTTTTCTTATATTTTTTACGAAAAATTATAGCAACAGTAGTCTTTTTGTTTTATAATATTAAAATTGTGGTAAAAATATTAATTATAGAGTAATTACAAATTTGTTTTATAAATTTTGTCGTATTTTAGAGGATTTTTGTAATTTATCTCGAATAGTGTAGATGGTGATAATGTGGCTGGAAAAATACCTGAACATGTGATTGAACAAATTCGCTCGCAGTCGGATATAGTCGATGTTATAAGCGATTATATGCAATTGACGAAAAAAGGGCGCAACTATTTCGGCTTATGTCCGTTTCATGGAGAGCAAACACCTTCATTTTCAGTGTCAACCGACAAACAGATTTTTCATTGTTTTGGCTGTGGCGCTGGAGGAAATGCAATCACCTTTGTTATGGACATCGAACAATTGTCGTTTCCAGATGCACTTATTAAATTAAGTCAGCGTGCAGGGATTCCACTTGAAATGGAATTATCGTCCGAACAGACAATGTCGAATTCGACAGTTTCGAAAAAAGAACAGCAAATGAGGGAAGCTCATAATTTTGCAGTAGAGTTTTATCATCATATTTTGATAAACACTGAAGACGGCGAACCTGCATTAAATTATTTACTTGAAAGAGGATTTACACAGGAACAAATCGAAACACATCAAATAGGATGGGCTTTACCGAATTGGGATACGCTTTCAATATTATTGGAACGTAAAGGGTATGACTTATCGGAAATGGCTGAAAGCGGTCTTATTATTCAAAAAGAAAGCGACGGCAGCTATTTTGATCGTTTCCGTGGACGGATTATGTTTCCTATTCGAGATGAAAATGGAAAGCCAATAGCATTTTCAGGCAGGATTTTAAATACGGATGGCGAAGATGCTAAGTACCTGAATAGTCCTGAAACGCCTATCTTTCATAAAAGTCAAGTGCTTTATAATTTAGATAAGGCACGAGCATCAATTCGAAAAGTAAGACAAGTTATTTTAATGGAAGGCTTTATTGATGTATTGGCAGCTAATCGTGCAGGCATATTCAATGCAGTTGCAACGATGGGTACGTCGCTAACACCCCAGCATATTACAAAGCTCAAACGCTTAGTTCAGCAAGTTACAGTTTGCTATGATGGTGATAATGCTGGTTTTGAAGCGGCAAAGCGGGCTGCACAAATGCTCAATGAAGAAAAAATTAAAGTCGAAGTTGCTGTTATACCGGATAAACTTGACCCGGATGATTACATTCGTACACATGGTCAAGAAGCATTTAAAAACCAAATAATCGAAAAGCCACACGCGTATATTGCATTTATGATGATGCATGCTAAACGTGGCAAAAATTTTCAGTTTGAAAATGACACACTTCAGTACATTCAGGAAGTACTTGAGACGTTAAAAAATAATACTTCTCCTATTGAAAGAGATTTATACATTCGTCAACTTTCCAATGAGACTAATATTTCTCAAGAAGCGATTAATACGCAATTACGAAAAATCGCTGCGGATAATGTGAAAGAAAAAAAACGCGAACAAAGTACAGTGAATGTATCGAGTACGCAAATGCAGCGGGATCGCAAAAAAGATGCAACAGATCGTGCAGAAAGTATACTTTTAGCCTATATGTTGCATGATGTAAATATTGTGAACAAAGTGCTTCGAGAAGGAAATAATGAACCGTTCATTCATGAGGAATATTTATCCGTATTTGTACGTTTAATCGGATTTTACGAAGAATATGAAATGGCTGATTTTCATCGGTTCGTTGAAGTTTTAAATGATAATGATTTACGCAAAATTGTGATGGATGCTGCGTTACTTGAACGTGACCCTGATAATGGAGAAGCGGAAATTAACGATTGTTTAAAACAAATCGAAAAACGTCGATTAGAACTAAAAATAGAAGAACTAAAGCATAAACAAAAAGAAGCAGAAAAGATGCACGAGCATAGACGAGCACTTGAAATTGCCCAGCAAATTATCGAACTAAGCAGAAGGATAAAAATGGGCGTTTAACTCGATTTGTTTTTAGAAGGAGGAAGGTTTATGGCGGACAAGTCAAAACATTCAAAAGATACGGTGGTAAACGGGGTTTCATTAGAGCAAGTAAAAAAGCAACTTTTAGCTAAAGCAAAACAAGTTGGCGAAATGTCAATGAAGGAAATTTCAGATACATTAGCCTTTTTTGAATTAGAAAATGAAGAAATTTTCAACTTTGCTGATGAAATCGAAAAAAATGATATAACTGTTGAAGGTAAAGAAGAATTTGAGGAAGAAGCACTTTCAAAGCAAGAATCTAGTGAAGAAGCTTTTGACTTAAATGATTTAAGTGTTCCTCCCGGCGTTAAAATTAACGATCCAGTGCGCATGTATTTAAAGGAAATTGGACGTGTGGATTTACTTTCTGCTGAGGAAGAAATTCGTTTAGCAGAACGTATTGAACAGGGCGATGAAGAAGCTCGTAAACGTTTAGCTGAAGCGAACCTACGACTTGTTGTATCCATTGCAAAGCGCTATGTTGGTCGAGGCATGCTGTTTTTAGACCTTATTCAAGAAGGAAATATGGGACTTATTAAAGCGGTTGAAAAGTTTGACCACCGCAAAGGATTTAAGTTCTCAACATATGCTACTTGGTGGATTCGTCAGGCTATTACACGTGCCATTGCAGACCAAGCACGTACGATTCGTATACCGGTACACATGGTCGAAACGATTAACAAATTAATTCGTGTTCAACGTCAACTTCTGCAAGATCTAGGTCGTGAGCCATCTCCAGAGGAAATTGGAGAAGAAATGGACTTAACACCTGAAAAAGTACGTGAAATTTTGAAAATTGCTCAAGAACCGGTTTCATTGGAAACGCCAATTGGGGAAGAAGATGATTCACACTTAGGAGACTTCATTGAAGACTCAGAAGCACAATCACCTTCTGATCATGCAGCGTACGAGCTTTTAAAAGAACAGCTGGAAGATGTACTTGATACATTAACAGACCGTGAAGAGAATGTATTACGTCTACGTTTCGGTTTAGATGATGGTCGTACTCGTACATTAGAAGAAGTAGGGAAAGTATTTGGCGTTACACGTGAGCGTATTCGTCAAATCGAGGCAAAAGCATTACGTAAACTTCGCCACCCATCTCGTTCAAAACGCTTGAAGGACTTCCTGGAATAGGGAATATGGAAAAGATGAAGAAATTTTTTCTTCATCTTTTTTTCTTATGTATTTTAGTTAATAAGTATTGGTTTTTATGAACGATGCCATTACTTTATACTGATGTTCATTCTTAAAGTATTAATTACAATTATATATATAACATACATATATGGGGCGAAGTCATGTCAAATCAGAAAAAGCAGATTATTATGAATGAAATTAGCTTTTGGAAACAAAATAAATTGTTGCCAGGGCAGTATTGCGATTTTTTAATGACACTCTATTCAGAAGGCAATCATAGCGATGATGAAATTACAGGTCAGGCAAAAAAAGCGATACATAATGTTGAAAAACGAAAAAAGTTTAATTTAGCTGTATTTTTTCCTATAAGTGCGTTTGTTATTTTATTATTGCTGTTCACTATTCAATTTGAATGGGTAGTCATTGCTGTGGCGGCTGTGTTTGCAGTTAGCTGCCTGATCGGAGCGCTTTATTTCGCTAAAAGAAATCATTTATTGGCGGTCATGCTGCAACTGGCCACGGCTTTAGCGACTTTAGGTGTTACCTTAAAAGTAAGTACGACATATTTTGCCGGTAATAATGAAATGCTTTATATCTTTTTGATTATTAACTGTGTATTTTGGTTAGTAAGTGGCATTATGATGAAAATTATTTATTTTACGATTTCAGGCATTCTTGGTTTACTCGTAATAATCGGTGCTTGGATTTATTTCCTTTAAGCAACAATACATAATTAATAAATTAAGGCTATGTAGAAAGTTATGAACTTTTTATATAGCTTTTTTATTATATCATTCTACAAATTTCTCTATAAAACGCGTATATTTTCTGTGAAAAACAAGAATTTTAGATTACAATGGAAATGTAGCACATTGAGGGTGAGAGGATGAATGTTATGAATTTTGATTTATCAACAGAGCAAAGCATGTTACAAAAAATGATCCGGGAATTTTCAGATGAAGTAGTGGCACCGGGAGCAATCGAACGAGATAAAAATAAAACCTTTCCAGTAGAGGTTTTCAAGCAGCTTTCTGATATGGGGATTATGGGGTTACCGTTTCCGGAAGAATATGGCGGGGCAGGAGCAGACACGATTAGTTTTGCTATTGTTACAGAGGAATTAAGCCGTACATGTGCATCTACAGGTATTACATACTCGGCTCATATTTCGTTAGGCGGCGCACCATTACATTTATTCGGTACAGAGAAGCAAAAGGAAAAATATTTAACACCGATTTGTACAGGGGAATCATTTGGCGCGTTCGGATTAACTGAACCTAACGCAGGATCGGATGCTGGGGGTACTGAAACGACGGCATCATTGGAAAATGGGGAGTTTGTTATTAACGGGTCAAAAGTATTTATAACAAATGCTAGTTTCGCAAAACATTTGGCATTGACAGCGATTACTGGCCGTAATGGTGATCATAAAGAAATTAGTGCAATCATTGTGCCGACTGATGCACAAGGCTTCACAATTAAATCAGAGTACGAAAAAATGGGTTTAAATGCATCCAATACGACAGAACTTATTTTGGAAAATGTGCGTGTTCCTGAGGAAAATCTATTAGGTGTAAGGGGAAATGGCTTTAAGCAATTTTTAACGACCCTTGATGGAGGACGTATCGGTATTGCGGCAATGGCAGTAGGGATTGCCCAAGGCGCTTTAGATAAAGCGGTTCAGTATGCAAAAGAACGTAAGCAATTTGGCAAGACTTTATCACAATTTCAGGCAACACAGTTTAAATTGGCTGATATGGAGGTAAAAGTACAATTAGCACGGACTTTTGTTTACAAAGCAGCCTGGTTAAAAGACCAAGGGCGTCCATTCGGTAAAGAGGCAGCTATTGCAAAATATTATGCGTCGGAAATGGCGATGGAAGTTTGCGATGAAGCGATTCAAATTCATGGTGGCTACGGTTATATGAAAGAGTATGAAGTCGAGCGCTATTTACGTGATGCGAAGTTATTGGAAATCGGTGAAGGTACTTCGGAAGTACAGAAAATGGTAATTGCAAGACATATATTGTGATGAAAATGACAAATTGGATAAATTGTTACAAAGCTAGTAAAAGTTGTCCAATAGGTCTTTTAGTTTTCTAGTGAATCAAGTACAATTAGTATTGTTTACTAGGCATTTGCCTAGAAAGAATTAGAATATTTAATGAGGGAGGGGAACGCAATGAAAAACAATCCACTTATTCCTTACACGCTTATCATGGCATTCGGTATAGCACTAATTTTCTTCATGTCATTTGAGGGTGCAGCTGATAAAAACAGTGCGGATGGTGATCATGCAGGCGAAACTGCTGAATTAAGCGGTGAAGATATCGCTCAAAAGAACTGTATTTCTTGTCACGGTGGAGATTTAACTGGTGGCGGGGGTCCTAGTATTGTTGGATTAGATGCAGAACATATTAAAGATGTAGCATTAAACGGTACTGAAAGCGGGGCAATGCCACCAATTCTTAAAAATGAAGCTGAGGCTGAAGCAGTAGCAGAATATATTTCTGGTCTGTAAAGATCATAAAAGTGTAGAAATTAGAGAAATCTATTTTCTGCACTTTTTTGATATGCAAATATTTGTTGGAAAGAGACGTTTTTA
Organism: Solibacillus sp. FSL W8-0372; assembly: GCF_037969735.1. NCBI lineage: Bacteria > Bacillati > Bacillota > Bacilli > Caryophanales > Caryophanaceae > Solibacillus > Solibacillus sp. FSL W8-0372. The sequence goes on from NZ_CP150204.1 coordinate 1,111,156, forward strand.
TAAAAGTTCTATATAATATAGTTAGTTTGTGATATAGAAATGAGGATATTTAATATGAACGCACAAAAACTTTCAAAACGACTAGAAAAGGTTGCTTCATTTGTACCTACAGGGGCAGTTGTAGCTGATATTGGCAGTGACCATGCATACCTACCATGTTATTTAGTGCATAAAGGGATTGCTTCTCGTGCAGTAGCGGGCGAAGTAGTTAAGGGACCTTATGAATCAGCTGTTAAACAAGTACGGACAGAAGGTTTAACCGATAAAATTACAGTTCGGATGGCCGATGGTTTAGCTGCAGTAGAAGAAGGGGATGAGATAACTGCGGTAACAATTGCAGGAATGGGTGGCCCTTTAATCGTTTCAATTCTAGAAAAGCATCCACAGGCATTAAAAACGGTTACCCGCCTAATTTTACAGCCAAATATACATGCTAAAGCGATTCGGGAATGGGCGCTTGCGAATCGTTGGGCAATTCAGGACGAAGTGATTTTGGAAGAGGACGGCAAAGTTTATGAAGTGCTCGTTTTACAGCGCGGAGAAATGAAGTTAACGGAAGCAGAAATTTTACTTGGACCAAAATTAATGAGTACAAAATCACCCGTATTCGTACAGAAATGGTCGCGCGAAATCGCCAATTGGGAACGTGTTCAACAAGCGATTGCACAAGCGGAAAGCACGCCTGAAAATCAAGCAAAGCATGAAGAATTAACACACTTAATAAAACTGGTACAGGAGGCGATTGCGTGAAGTCAGTAAATGGCAACGAAATTATTCAAGTGTTCGAATCATGGTCACCGAAAAAATATGCATGCATGCCTAATGACCCGATTGGATTGGCTATCGGAACATTAAATAAACCCGTCTCAAAAGTGCTTGTTACGTTAGACGTGACACATGAAGTGGTCGACGAAGCGATTGAAAATGGGTGTGAACTTATTATTGCCCATCACCCACCGATCTTCATGAAATTGTCCAATTTACGAACAGATAATCCGCAAGGCGCATTATATGAAAAATGTCTAAAAAACGATATTGCGGTATATGCAGCCCATACAAATTTAGATGTCGCACCAGGTGGGGTAAATGACTTATTGGCAGATGCTCTCCAATTGGAAGAGCGACGGATTTTAGATATTTCCTATGAGGAAAAAATGATGAAGCTTGCTGTTTTTGTTCCTGTTGACGATGCTGATGAGCTACGCGAAGTTTTAGCTAAAGCTGGTGCTGGACGATTAGGGAATTATGAAGCATGCAGCTACACATTGGCTGGCAAAGGGCGTTTCCGCGCAGTAGAAGGAGCAGATCCTGCTGTAGGTGAAATAGGGGAACTGCATATAGAGCAGGAAGAGAAAGTTGAAGTTGTATTCCCGCAGTCGATGAAAAACAAAATATTAAAGGCTATGTTAAATAGTCATCCATATGAAGAGCCTGCGTATGATTTGTTTACGATGGATGTTGCGACAAACGAAGAAGGATTGGGACGTATTGGAAAATTAAAAGAAGCGATGACATTACGTGAATTCGCGGAATTTGTGAAGGTTCAATTAGATGTCCCTTGCCTACGTGCAGTTGGTCCACTTGATCAGCCTGTGCAAAAGGTTGCTGTCGTCGGTGGTGACGGCAATAAGTACATTCGTACAGCAAAATTTGCAGGAGCCGATGTATTTGTTACAGGAGACATTGGTTTCCATATGGCCCAAAGTGCGGAATTGGATGGCTTAAGCATTATTGATCCTGGTCATCATGTAGAAAAAGTGATGATTAAAGGAGTCGCAGAAAAAATGGCGTCTTTATGTAATGATAAAAAGTTATCTGTTGAGTTTCTTCAATCCAAGATGCATACAGAGCCGTTTAAATTTATTTAGAATGTGATCTGGGAGTAAAATAAGCGGAGGAATTCCCCTTATTTTCAAAATTCCGTTCAAATTAAGTGAAATAAACGGAGGAATTCCGGTTATTTACATGAAATTCTGTAAATTACATGCTTTTTTAATCAATAGACGGAATATCTCCGCTTATTTTGGATATTTTTACGTTAAATTAATAAATAAGCGGAATTTGTCCGTCTATTTTACGCGCTATAGCAATAAAGCAGATCAAACTTTACTTATCCGTAAAATTTGATCTGCTTTTAATTTTAAATTAATTTCTTACTGGCTGCTGCATTAAATAAGGATACGAAACTACTAATCCTATTAAATAGATAACAACTAATAGATAGAGCGGGAGCAGGTGAATGAATGTTGTATAGCCGATTGCAAAATGTGTGCCGATACCTGCTAGAAAGGCGGGAAGGGCACCGAAAGCATACGTAAACCATAACCAACGTTCACCCGCGCGGTATCCCCAAAGCGATAGACATAATACAAGGATGCCTACACTAATCAGTGCACTGCCAAAGCCAGCGCGGTCATGTGCAATCACTGGTATTAACATGTCGCTTATCGATTGCAGCATATCAACTGGCATACATAAAAAGCTAATATCAGTCGAGACAAAGACCTTTGTAATACCAATGAAAGATATAACGATTCCGCCAGTCAACAATAAAAAGCCGAGCATAACGAAAAGCAGTTGACCATACACACCGCGCATCCAGATCCGGTCATTTGTGTCATGCCAAGAACGCGGGCTGCGGTTTGCCGTTTTGCTTTCCTGCCAGCTCAGTACATAGAGCGGCAGCAATAATAGCCAAAAAAGGCCGTGTAGCCAATCAAAATACCCATAGCCTATAAATAGTAAAATGCCTAAAAATCCAGTAATCGCAGCACTATGAAAAGCTATTTTAGCCCAGTGCAGCTGACGCCTTATCCCGAAATAGGCAAGCGACATATATAGAATTCCTGCAGATATCATCGTGCCTGCGAGTGACATTCGATCATGTGCCATAAAGGCCAATATCTGTGGATTGATGAGATTTAATTGTTGGTGCGTTAAACCGATGAAAGATTCATCATAATTTAAAATGACGGTCGTAAGTGCAAAATATAGTGCGATGAAACCTCCAATTAAAATACCAAGTCCAAATAAAAATGACCAGTGCCAGTTCTGTGATGGGCTACGGGTCTCTTTTTCATAGAGTAGCCGTTCATGAATCCGTTTTGGTAAGCTTGGCCCTGCTTTTATATAACCTTCTGAAAGCATGATTAAATCTGCTCCAGACTCCTTTATACTAAGTGCCTGTGAAGGTGACTCTACCGCTCCGCTAGTTATGATAGGGGAATCAGGAAAGGAACTTTTTAAATCCTTTACAGCCTGGTGCATTAACGAGAAAGCGTTACTATGTTCGCTATAACGGTCCTCAGAAGCTGTAATAGGGGCATCGATAATAAATCCACTAACTGCTCTTGGGACTTGCTCGATTGTCTTAGCAGAATCTGCTGAAATTATTTGATAGAGAGTTGCCCCTATGTCCGAATCGAGTTGTTCTATCTGACTCGCATATAAAAAGAACCCATCTACATACGGAGAAAGCTGTGTTATACATGTATATAAATCCTGCCTATTTAAGCTTTCGTCTAAGCGTGCAAACAGAGGGAAATGAATATTTTTAGTAATTACTAGTTTTAATGCATTTTTTAATAATACTTTTTCCTCTGTATGGGAAAAGGAAATTTGCTGTTCCTGCCACTTTGGTGGTAGTTGTCGTGCAGGCTTTTTAACTAAAATAGGACCAATTTCTATAAAACTTAAACCGAGTTCCTGAAAAGCCGTTACCCCAGTAAGTTGGGGGTCCAATTTACTGCTAAGACCAATAGGTGAATTAAAGTGAATACCGTTTACCTGTTGTTGCAAAAGCGGGCTAGTTCGGTTGTGACCTAAAAATTCGATGAGGCGCTTTCCGCCGGGAATAGAAGCAATGGTCCGCATGGAGTGATGGATGAATTGCCTACTGTTTTTCGCTTCCATCTTAGATAAAGCGATCTTTTTTAACGGATGATAGGACCAATCTGGCATTTGAAGTCACCCCATTCTCGTTTTATTTCCAGTTTACCATACGATAAAAGTAAATTTGAAAACGGATTTTATACAATAGTATAAGAAAAATCGATTACATCGCCGTTAAGCAATATAATCGATTTTTGTATTCTCCATTAATTAAAGAGGCATAATTTTTTCTACTGGCTTTGGTGTTTTGATTTTCGGTAAAATTTTATCTAACGTTACCGAGCGAACAATCTCGTGTGTCGCCGGGTCGTTCTTATCGAATTTTTCCAAAAATGCAATGACTTCTTTTACGATTGGTGTTGGTGTTGAAGCTCCTGCTGTAACCGCAACTGTTTCAACATTTTCCAACCACTCGATTTGAAGCTCTGAAATATCTGAAATACGGTATGATGGAGTACCTGCTATTTCCACTGATACTTGAGTTAAACGGTTAGAGTTGTTTGATTTTGGATCTCCAACAACGATTAATAAATCAGAAGCTCCGGCTTGGTCAGCTACTGCTTCTTGACGTACTTGTGTCGCTAAACAAATTTCTTTGTGTACTTCTACATGTGGAAATTTTTCTTTTAAACTATCCATTAGGAAAGCTACATCCCATTGACTCATTGTCGTTTGGTTTGTAACGAGAATTTTTTCGTTTTCAAATGATAGACTATCAATATCTTTCATCGATTGGACTAAGTGAACATGGTCCGGAGCTACACCAATAGCGCCTTCTGGTTCTGGATGTCCTTTTTTACCGATGTAAATAATGTCATAACCTTCTGCTGTTTTTTCACGAATTAAATCATGTGTAACCGTAACGTCCGGACATGTGGCATCAATCGATACCAATCCTTTACGCTTGGCAATTTCACGTATTTCCGGTGACACACCATGTGCCGTGAAAATTACAGTTCCTTCTTCCACTTGCTCTATAATATCTTTTCTGTTATCGCCATCAAGTGTAATAATACCGTCCTGTTCAAAAGCATCTGTTACATGTTTATTGTGGACAATCATACCTAAAATATAGATTGGTCTTGGTAATGAAGTGTCAAGTGCAGCATTGCGAGCGATTACCATAGCATCAACTACGCCATAGCAGTAACCACGCGGATTAATTTTAATAACTTTCATTTAACGTAACTCCTTTCAAAGCCCTGTAAGTTCATTATATAGGACGTATATACTTTATTCAAAGTTCGCTTACTGAATTTTAGTTTATTTCATAACAAATTATGAAGTTTGCTGGTAATGAAAAGCGGCTAAGCCTGAACCTGATGGAGATACAGATACTATATGAATTTGCTATAATGAAAGAAATGAATGGTATGTAAAGCGGGGGAGTGACATGGTGTTTTCTTTTTTTAAACGTAGCAAAACGAAAGAGTTAAAAAATCAGGTAGAGTTTTGCATGACAAATTTATCGCTCGGTGCAGCAGATGTATATGATGTATTGATCGAAAGAGATGATGTTGAAATTACTGAATCGGGCTGTACATCCAACTGTGAAATTTGTGAAGCCAATCTTTTTGCCATAGTTAATGGCGACATTATTAAAGCGGAAGATGCTGAGCAATTGCTGGCTTTAGTTGAAAAAGAATTGGAAGAAAACTCAGTCCTATATTAAGTTCAACTTGTTTTAAAAAATTTCAACAGGGAAGAAATATTACGTAAATGAAATATTAAATTTAGTTGTATTCACTAATAAATTTTTTCATTTAAAAATGTTCATCAGAGGAGTGTTTCTTTCATGACAAATGTTGAAAATAAACAAGTTGGCGGTACACCCGCTCAAACACAACCATCCCAACCTGGTATCGAAAGTGAAATGAATCCCTTACCCACGCAGCCTTATGAATATAAAGGCAGCGATAAGCTGAAAGGGAAAGTAGCAATTATTACAGGTGGAGACTCAGGTATTGGACGAGCTGTAGCAGTTGCTTATGCAAAAGAAGGTGCAAACCTTGTCATAAACTATTTGGAAAAAGAACAATCAGATGCAGAAGAAACAAAAAGCATCGTTGAAAAAGAAGGTATTAAAGCGATTTTGGTTGAAGGAGATATTGCAGACTATGAAACAAGTAAAAAGCTTGTTCAGTCAGCGGTTGATCATTTCGGTCAAATTAATATTGTTGTCAATAATGCAGCCGTACAATATCCGGTAGATTCATTTTTGGATATAACGGTAGAGCAATGGGATAAAACGTTCCGTACAAATATTGATAGTATGTTTTATTTAAGTAAGGAAGCCCTCCCACATTTGGGGCAAGGTGATTCCATTATATGTACGACATCCGTCAATGCATATAGAGGACATTCTATTTTAATCGATTATACAGCGACTAAAGGAGCTATCGTAGGCTTTGTAAGAAGTTTGGCACAAAATGTAGCTGATAAAGGCATTCGAGTTAATATGGTTGCCCCAGGTCCTATTTGGACGCCATTAATCCCATCAACTTTTGATGCAGGCCAAGTTGAGGAGTTTGGTACAGATACACCATTGAAACGACCTGGTCAACCGAGTGAACTGGCGGGATCGTATGTTTTATTGGCATCTCAGGATGGCTCATATATTACAGGACAGTGTATTCATGTAAACGGTGGAAGTATAATGAGCTCTTAAAAAAGAATAAATGATGAAATAACAAACTACCCCATATGCGAATTAGAGGTGACTCGTTAACTTAATTGACGAATCACCCTTAATTGGTCAAATATGGGGTAGTTTTTTTGTTGTCATTAGTCAAAGGGTGGCTGAAATATCATTGGTCGGGAAGGTTTTGTTGTTATAGGTTGCACCGGCTCAGGATTTTGTCTTGACCCTCTACCTCTGCCGGACCGTTCTCTCTGCGACCTTTCTCCAGGTGTTGTATCTCCCCTAGGACGTTCTGTTGGCATAGCAACAGTGGATGATTCAAGTGGATCCGGAGAATCTTTGAAACCTCTGTACATACGCCATAAAGCCGGTAAATTTTTAAACATTGGAGCAGCTTGCTGAATATAAGGGGTGAACTTTTGTGCATTATTAAATAAAGAGTTTGCTCCTGCTAAAAAACCTTCTAGCCTAGGTGCACCTGCTGCAGCACCAGCAACACCAGCAGCACCAGCCGCGGCAGCAGCACCGGCAGCATCCATAGGTATTTGTGGCGGCATTTGCATTGGCATTTGGTTCATCATTGGGTTCCGCATCATATATGGTGCATACATTGGGAAACGTGGTGCAACAGGTGCAGCAGGCATTTGATTCATCATACCTTGAGGTGGAAAATAATAGGGTGGGCGCATAATGAACTCCTTTCTTAAAGTCCTCATAAAATTTTCTATCAATTATGCCTCGGCGTAATTGCGGCCAGATTTTTTTAAGACACTAAAAACTTCTTAAAAAAGCTGTGACATGCGCCGGGGGTCTTTCTTCATTCAGCGGGCGATTTAGACACCTAGTGAACCCAACAAAAACAAGTACACATTAGCTACTTGAAGATGTGAGTAATTTTTCTGAATGAAGAAAATTCATCTCAACTGTTTGACGTTGAAACTATTTATAAGTTATGATATGCAGATGGTCACTTAAATGTACGAAACATGGTACAATAGGAATGATGTAAGGAGGTACGAAAAATGTCAAAATATACTGATTATCAATTCAAGCCATTTTTGCAGGACGCCATTGCAAAGCTTGGATTTACAGAACCGACACCAATTCAAAAAGAAATAATTCCACTCGTACTAAAAGGAAAGAGTGCGATTGGACAAGCTCATACAGGTACAGGGAAAACACATAGTTTTTTATTGCCAATTGTTGAGCGTATTGTAGAAGAAAAACAAGAAGTACAGGCCGTAATTACTTCACCAACACGTGAATTAGCCCAACAAATTTTTGATGCATTAAATCAACTTGTTGAAGGAACGGAAATTTCAACGAAGTTATTTATCGGAGGTACGGATAAACAACGTACTATTGACCGCCTAAAAACTCAACCACAAATTGTTGTTGGGACACCAGGGCGCATTAAAGATTTAGTGAAAGAAAATGCATTGCTTGTACACACAGCACCAATACTTGTAGTGGATGAAGCAGATTTAGCATTTGATATGGGATTCATTGAAGACATTGACGGATTTGCTTCCGCAATGCCTGAAAAGCTTGAAATGTTTGTGTTCTCCGCAACCATTCCAGAAAAATTAAAACCATTCCTAAAAAAATATATGGATGCACCTATCCATATTCATATGAATGACAAACGCCCAGTAGCTGAAGGAATTAACTTCCTATTAGTACCTGTGCGTTCTAAGTCACGTAATACCCGCTTGCTTGAAGTTATGAAAGCAATCAATCCATTTTTAGCTGTTATTTTCTGTAACACACGTAAAAATGCAGAGGCTGTAGCAAACTTCTTAGCTGAAGAAGGTATTCGTGCCGGTCAAATTCACGGAGATTTAAGTCCACGTGATCGTAAAAAAATGATGAAACAAGTTCGTGATTTAGAATTCCAATACATCGTTGCAACAGACTTGGCTGCACGTGGTATCGATATTCAAGGTATTTCACACGTTATTAACTACGAAATCCCGGAAGATTTAGAATTCTTCATTCACCGAGTGGGCCGTACAGCTCGTGCAGGTACAAAAGGAACAGCCATTACATTGTTCCAGCCTGAAGATGAGGATGCAGTAGTACGCATCGAAAAAATGGGTATTCCATTTGAGCAAAAAGATGTGAAAAATGGTGAGTGGGTTGACTTAAAAGACCGTCACCAACGTGCAAACCGTAAGACTGAGCGTAAGCAAGATGAAATCGATGTAAAAGCAAAAGCCCTCGTACGTAAGCCGAAGAAAGTAAAACCAGGCTATAAACGTAATATGAAGTGGGAAATGGAAAAAGTGAAGAAGCGCGAACGCCGTATTAAAGCGCGTCGTAATAATAGAGAACAATAAATAATTTTCGCAAGGGGCTGCTTAGAATGTATTTCTTTGCGGTCTCTTTTGTTTTTAATGGACAGTAAATTTGGAGGGAAGAGTAATGTTATTAGGTTCACATGTTTCGATGAGTGGTAAGAAAATGCTATTAGGCGCTAGTGAAGAAGCATTAAGCTATGGTGCCAATACATTTATGATTTATACGGGTGCACCTCAAAATACGCGCCGCAAGCCAATTGAAGAGCTTAACATTATGAAGGGCTTACTTCATATGCAGGAAAATGATATTTCGAATATTGTTGTGCATGCACCATACATTATTAACTTAGGCAATACGACGAAGCCTGAAACTTTTGAGCTAGGCGTAAATTTCCTGCAAGAAGAAATTAAACGAACAGCTGCATTAGAAGCGACACAAATTGTATTACATCCAGGTGCCCATGTTGGTGCAGGTGTCGATGAAGGTATCGCACGAATTGTAGAAGGCTTGAACGAAGTACTGACACAAGACTACCCTGTGCAAATTGCATTGGAAACTATGGCAGGCAAAGGCTCTGAAATCGGTCGTACATTTGAAGAATTAGCCCGCATTATAGACGGTGTAACGAATAATGAGCGTTTATCAATTTGTATGGATACATGTCATATTCACGACGCAGGTTATGATGTAGTGAATGATTTTGACGGTGTTTTAAATGAATTTGATAAAGTAATCGGGTTAGATCGTTTAAAAGTGATCCATATTAATGATTCAAAAAATGTGCGCGGTGCAGCAAAAGACCGTCATGAAAATATTGGATTTGGTGAAATTGGCTTTGATGCAATGAAATATATTGTTCATCATCCGCAACTAATGCATTTACCTAAAATATTGGAAACACCATTTGTCGGTATTGATGCAAAAAATAAAAAAGCACCTTATTTACATGAAATTGCAATGCTGCGTGATGGGGAATTCCGCCCAGCATTAATTGATGAATTGCGTAATTAATAAGAATTAATGAACATACTTTGCATAAATTTGATGCAAAGTATGTTTTTTTACATTTTTTTATTACATTATTTGCTATAATGAATTAACTGTAAATTTCAAAAAATTAAATGGAGGTATGTTATGAAAAAAGTTATACAACTCGTCATTTTATTTGCATTATTCTTTTCATTACCTATTCAAAGTTTCGCCTCTGTCAGTAGCGCTGTTACTTCGAACTTAGGGAAAAGTAATGCAGCGGTGACAATACGCGATATTGATAGTGGGAAAATTGTTTATTCTCAAAATGGAGATAAGCTTATGCGCCCAGCATCGAATATGAAATTAATTTCCGGTGGTGCAGCACTATCGATATTAGGGGAAGATTACCGTTTTACTACAGATTTATTTATTGACGGGAAGGTTGTCAACAATACGTTGAACGGCAATGTTTACATAAAAGGCAGTGGAGATCCGACATTAAATAAAGAGAGTTTTCAGGAGTTTGCTAAAATATTGAAGCGTAATGGCATACGGACTATTAACGGTCATGTAATAGGTGATGACACAGCCTTTTCCGGCAGTACATTACCTCCAGGAGTCGACAAAACGGATGAGACGTATTACTTCGGTGCCCGAACTTCAGCTATTACGATGTCTCAAAATGCTGACTTTGATGCGAGTACAATTATTATTACAGCAAAGCCTGGAAAAGTAGGGGCTAAACCAAGCTATTCAGTAGAACCGAATTTAAGTGGCATGGTGATTTCCAATCAGGCGAGAACTGTTAAAAAAGGCAATAAAAATACACTTACGATTAAACGGTCTTACAATACGAATCGCATTATTATTTCCGGAAACATTCCACAAGGCAGCAGTAAAAAAGAATGGGTAACATTGCAGGATCCTTCGAAAAACACGATGCAGGCAATTAAACTGACATGGCAAAGTGCAGGGATTAAGTTTTCAAAGGACTCAAAAGTTCAATTAGGTAAAGTGCCACAAAAGGCAAAGCTGCTTTACACGAATGAATCACGTACTTTAGCATCCATTTTCCCTGCATTTATGAAGCTGAGCAATAACAGTATTGCAGATATTCTCGTAAAAGCGATGGGCAAGGAGCAGCTAGGGGAAGGAAGCACGAAAAAGGGCGTAACGCTATTAAAGAGCTATGCAGAATCATTGGATATTCCTGTGGATAATTGGCGTATCGTAGATGGTTCAGGTTTGTCCAATTCAAATCTTGTGACGACAAATAGTTTGTCACAATTATTATTTAAAGTTCAAAAAGAACCTTATTTCAATACGTTTTATCGATCATTGCCAATCGCAGGTAACGATGAACGTTTTGTCGGAGGGACATTGCGCAAGCGTTTGACGAGCGCTAATTTACAAAATCGGATTTATGCGAAGACTGGATATATCCCAAATGTGTACACATTGTCAGGCTATATTAAAGGGCAAAGTGGAAAAGAATATATCTTCTCGATTTTATTGCATAACACTGCGAACGGAAATGCCTATATCGATCGTACAATGACAGCGCTTGTTAAAAACTTGTAGAGGTGTAATGAGATGAAAAAACTATTATTAACAGGGTTTGAGCCATTCCTGTCCAATCCGATTAACCCTACGATGGATATTGTACAGGCACTGAATGGGAAAACTATTGGACAATATGAAATAGTTGGGCATATACTATCCGTTAATTTTCAAAAAGCACCTGAACAATTTTTGAAGCTGATTGAAGAAGTACAGCCTACAATTATTGTTTCACTTGGATTAGCAGCAGGTATTGCGAAAATTTCGCCGGAACGTGTCGCCATCAATGTAAAGGATGGAGAAAAAGATAATGCAGGTCATGCATTTGAAGACGCACCAATCCGAGCAAATGGCGATGTTGCCTACTTGTCAACTTTGCCTATACGAAAAATTGTCAATCGGTTAAATACGGCAGGGTATCCAGCAGCGATATCCAATTCAGCAGGGACGTACCTGTGCAATAACATTATGTATGAAGGCTTGTATTACGCAGCAAATCACGATTCGATTCGAGCCGCCGGGTTTATTCATATACCGGCGTCGTTTGATTTGGCGATCCAACATGGTCGAATCCCCGGCTGGTCTGGGCGTGATTTGGAGGCTGCAATAGAGCTTGCATTAGAAGAATGTATAGAAAACGTTTAATTGGACAATATTATTAAATAACTAAGCTTGGAAATTTATAAATGTTCTAAAACGAACTAAATATAAATTCCAAGCTTTTTATATTTGGCCTCAAAAGCCCTTCCGCTAAGATTAAAATCCGATTACTTTTCTTAGTTTTTTATATCTTTTAGAGCCGATCAGCTCTTCAATATCCTCCCGTACATTTTGCGGTATTCCGTAAATACCCCAAGTAATGGAAGCATTACTTAAAATTTTTCGAAGCTTTTTAATTTCTTCAATAGAAAATTCAAGCTCCTGTTGTTTGGCAAACTTCTGTAGCTGTTTATCATTCATTCCCTTAAGATTTTCAAACCATTGTAACATTTGAATAGTCATCATCCTTTCAAGTTTATTTCCTTTACATGAACCAAAAAGTCTATTATACTAACATGATGTGAATCGTAATGATTTTGAATTAGAAAGAAGCGAACGATATGAAAAAAATACTAATTGAATTGAAGGATGTTTCATTTCAATATGAATACACACAAGCATTGAAAAATATTTCTTTAAGTGTTCATGAGGGCGACTTTTTGGCGTTAATGGGGCAAAATGGCTCTGGAAAATCGACACTTTTAAAATTAATTTTAGGTCTATTGAAGCCGATGTCTGGAGAAATTAAATTATTTGGCGAACCATCCAATCACTTTAAGCACCGTGAATGGATTGGCTATGTGTCGCAAAAGTCCAATGCCTTTAATTCCGGCTTCCCTGCAACCGTTGAAGAAGTTGTTAAAAGCGGTTTGGTCCAAAAGGTTGGATTATTTAAACGCTATCCAAAAGATGCGGACATTTTAGTGAAAGGTGCTTTAAAGGATGTCGGTATGGAAAAATATTTGAAGCGTAATATTGGGCAGCTTTCCGGTGGCCAACAGCAGCGTGTATTTATCGCACGTGCTTTAGTGTCAGACCCTAAGCTCCTTATATTAGATGAACCTACAGTTGGAATTGACCGCGAAAATGTGCAGGCATTCTATGATATGCTTGCACACTTGAATAAGCATCACAATATGACGATGATTTTAGTTACGCATGATGTTGATACAGTTTCGGATCGTGTCAGTCATGTAGCATGCCTAAATCAATCGATCCATTTCCACGGATATAAAAATGATTTTGATACAATTTCGGAAGAACAGATCGCTAGCTGGAATGGTCACTCTGTTCGAAAGATTCATTAAGGAGTAGACCGCCATTATGATAGAAGCAATATTAAACTATGAATTTTTACAAAATGCCTTTTTCTCGGGATTGATTATTGGCGTGATTGCACCGCTTCTTGGAGTGTTCATCGTTGTTCGTCGATTGTCGTTAATAGCAGATGCTTTATCACATGTAACACTTGCCGGTATTGCCGGAAGTCTATACTTAAGTCAGTCATTTGCAGGGCTGGCATTGCTAAACCCTATTTATCTAGGTATTGTGGCATCTGTAAGTGGCTCGATATTGATTGAGCGTTTACGTCGACTGTATAAACATTATGAAGAACTTGCAATTCCGATTATTATGTCAGGTGGTATCGGAATTAGCGCGATTTTAATTTCATTGGCAAGTGGCTTTAATACGGATCTGATGAGTTATTTATTCGGCTCAGTTTCCGCTGTATCGCGCCAGGATTTGTATGTAGTGATGGCGATTGCAGTCGTTGTCGTATTATTTTTAGTTCTGTTTTTTAAAGAGCTCTTTGTTTTATCGTTTGACGAAGAATATGCTAAAGCGAGTGGCTTACCTGCAAAGTGGATTCATCTATTGTTTATGGTTGTCGTCGCATTAGTCATTGCCGCAAGTATGCGTATCGTAGGAATTCTACTTGTCTCAAGCCTAATGACATTACCGGTAGCTGCTGCAATGCGGTTGGCCCGTGGATTTAAAGAAGCCATTATTTTGGCCATTGTATTTGGAGAACTGGCAGTAATTATTGGATTGATTTCTGCATTTTACTTAAACTTAGCACCTGGTGGAACAATTGTTGTCACGTCAATCATTATTTTATTGTTAGTTATATTTATCAAAAAAATTGTGTTAAAAGTATCGATTAAATCGAAAGGGGAAGAAGTACTGTGAATGCAACGCGCGCGTGGGAAATATTAAAGGAAAACGGCTATAAAAAGACCGATAAAAGAGAATTGATTTTGGATATGTTTGCAGCTACTGATAAATATTTGACTGCCCGTGATTTGCTGTCAGTATTGAAAAAGGATTTCCCTGGGATGAGCTTCGATACGATCTACCGTAACTTAGCGACTTTTGTTGAGCTTGATATTTTGGAAGAAACGGAATTAAACGGCGAGCGCAATTTCCGCATGCATTGTGAATCAGACCACCATCATCATCATTTTATTTGCCGTGATTGCGGTAAAGTAAAAGAGCTGTCCGTCTGTCCAATGGAAATGCTTGGTGAAAAGTTGCCGGGGTATACTGTAGAAGCGCATAAATTTGAGATTTATGGCAAATGTCCTGAATGTTTATAAAATTTAGTTTGCATAAAGTTTTTTATATGCTAAAGTGATAAAGACAAATTGAATAGATTTGCAGGAAAAAGATGCATGATGCATAAATGGGAATTCGGTGTAAATCCGAAGCTATATCCGTAACTGTAAGCGTTGATGAAAATAAGTGTAATACCACTGCTAATATAGCGGGAAGGTACTTATGAGTAAAGTGAAACGCAGAGCCAGGAGACCAATCTTTTTCTTATCGTAACATCCCTCTTCGGAATTAAAGAGAATGTACGGCAATCACTGATCGAATGAGCGTTTTGCACCCTTTTATTGATTTTTGAAGCCATCCATTTTCTTATGGGTGGCTTTTTTTCGTTCACTCAATAATTGCGAGGAGGTACAACTTGAAGTGAGGAGAACTTTATGAAAAAGGATATTCGTTATTCCTGCTATCCGTTTATGCGGGAAAAATCAAGCTGTGTTGACTACGAGATTCGGACAGATTCTTTAACAACACGAATCGGCGCAGTATTTCCAACATTAGTCGATGATGTATTAGGTCAGATTGTGCTTGAAGATTTAAAGGAAATTCAACCATTAGCCTATCATGCCAATGGTTCGGTCCGCGGTAAATTAGCCATTACATCAGAAGATTTAAAATGGTTAAGCGATCGATACGATTTTTATGTAAGTGAAGTCGGGGAAACGATTCAGCAGTTTGTCTTGCCACAAGGAATCGAAAGTGCCGCAAGACTTCATATTTGCCGCAGTGAGGCGAAAAAGTCTTACAGAGCATTACATAAAGTAAGCGAAGAAAGAGAAGTGGATAAAATTCTGTTTGATTTTCTCGGGCTGCTTGCCAATGTATTTTTTGTCATGGCGGTCTATATGAATCAACAGCATCATCAAGAAGAAATTCCATTCATCTCAAAATCTTATCCAACAAAAAAGAAAAAAGGAGTTACAACAAATGAAATTGAATAACAAATGGGTAGTTGCTTTAGCAGCAACTTTATTATTAGCAGCATGTGGATCAGATGAGGAAAAAACAGATATGGACGTTCAAAATGAGGAGCAAGCTGCATCCAAAAATGATGGCGCTCCTTATACAGTTGTCGATGACCGTGGTGTTGAGGTAACATTTGATGAAGTCCCGGAAACGATTATTTCATTACAGCCAAGCAATACAGAAATTTTGTTTGAACTAGGGGTAGGTGAACAAATTATTGGTGCAACGGACTTTGATACATATCCGGAAGCCGCACAAAAAATTGAACGTGTTTCAACGTCTACAGCCATTAATGCAGAACGAATTTTGGAATTGAATCCGGATGTAGTTGTGGCATATACAATTGGGGAGGAAGCACAAATTGCTCAACTGGAAGATGCGGGTCTGAAAGTATTTGTTATTGCTTCTGCCACGACATTCGATGATGTTTACTCAGATATTATTCAGTTGTCTGAAGTAATGGGTATCGAAGAAAAAGGTGAAGAAGTTGTAGCCGATATTAAAGCACAAATTAAGACAGTACAAGAAAAAACAGCAACAGTCGATACGAAGAAAAAAGTGTATTACGAAGTGTCCCCAGCTCCGGATCTTTGGACAACCGGCAACAGTACTTTCCAGCAAGAAATAATGGATTATGCGAATATCGAAAATATCTATGCTGATCAGACGAGCTGGATTAGTGTGACAGAAGAGGATGTTATTACTCGCAATCCCGAAATTATTATTTCACCTGCAACTTATATGGAAAATGCGGTTGAAGAAATTTTAGGACGCACAGGCTGGAATAAAATACAAGCAGTCAAGGAGCGGGCAGTTTACTTAGTGGACGGAGATATCATGTCACGTCCTGGACCGCGTATTGGTGAAGCCGTTGAAATTATGGCACAATCAGTATACCCAGAGCTGTTTAAATAGTTATAGAATAGAAGAACATGCCTTAGTTGGGCATGTTCTTTTTGAACTGGAAAGGAGGCATACGATTGATTTTTATAACAGGTGGTGTACGCAGCGGTAAAAGTGCTTTTGCAGAGAACTATGCGAGGCAGTTAGGCGAAAATAAGTCGCTTTACTATGTCGCTACGGGAGTATCGTTTGATGATGAAATGAAAAAACGGATTGTCCGTCATCAGCGGGACCGTCAAAACCAAAACGCTAACTGGGACACGGTGGAAATGCAAGTACAGATTCCTTTAACAATTCAACAGCTTTCAAAAGAGGCAGTCGTGCTTTTTGAATGTGTGACAACCTGGCTTTCAAATGTACTTTTCAATTATGAAGCAGAAGGCAAAAATAGCGAATATATCAATGATTGTATTGAATCGCTGCAAAAGCAATTGCTAGCTTGGCATCAGCAAGGTGCTACAATAATAGTTGTATCAAATGAAGTGTTAGACGAATTGCCTTCACATTATGATGAGGTAAATTTATATCGTAAACTGTTGGGAAAACTTCATCAGTGGATTGTCCAACATAGCGATGAAGCATATGAAGTACAATATCAGCTTGTACAGCGGTGGAAGTAAGGAGTGGGCAAGTTGAAAAACAGCTTTACAGGATTTTTATTAGCATGGCAATTTTTCTCGGCAATCCCAATTAAGAAGCAGCTTGATATGAATGCCAAGTCGGTTACATGGATGTACGCCTTCTTACCGATTGTTGGTTTACTCATCGGTTCAATAATAAGTGGTGGCATTTTTATCATCTCAAGTTATAGTGACATTTCGAGTCTACTATTGGCGATTTTAATTGTAATTATGTTCATTATTCTAACAGGCGGTCTGCATTTAGATGGCTGGATAGATATGAGCGACGCCTTTTTTTCCTATGGTGAAAAAGAAAAACGATTGGAAATTTTGGATGATCCGCGTACAGGTGCTTTCGGTGTCATCAGTGTTTTTTGCTTATTGCTGTTAAAAGTCGGTGTTATTTATGAAATGCTTTTAAATGGTCATGAGGAGATTATTCCCTTTATTATTTTTATTCCTTTTATTGCCCGTTTAGGGACGCTCATTTACTTTTTAACGATGCAAACGGCCAAGCAGACAGGGCTCGCAGCTTATTTTAAATCCATTATCATTCCAAAGAAATTGATGCTAATCATAAGCGTTTTTTCTATAGTATTTATGGTGGCATGGATTTATTTTTCGATTTACAGCTTATTTATTTTAGTTATTGTTATGTTGCTATCGATTTTCTTTTACCGGAAATGGTCGCAAAAGCATTTTGGCGGGATGAGCGGTGATTTACTCGGTGCTTTAGGAGAAGGGGTGGAGGTTGTGCTATGGCTGACGGTGTTACTTTGCATTTAATTCGTCATGAAAAGACAAAAGCGAATATAGAGAAAAAATATATAGGCTGGACAGATGAACCGATATTAAAGTTGGTTCAAGCACAGATGCCAATCCATACAAATGAAGTATTTGGAAGTGATTTATTGCGTTGCCGTGAAACAGCTCAATGCTATTTTCCACATGCTTCATATTATCAAAACAAAAATTTAAGGGAACTGCATTTCGGGGATTTTGAAATGTGTACATATGAGCAATTAGAACATAACCCCACTTACAGGGCATGGATTGATGATCCGGTAAATACGCCAATTCCTAACGGGGAGCACTTATTACAGTTTCAACAGCGTGTTTTAACGGGTGTTCATGAAATTGTACAACAAGAGAAAGAATATACATTAATCATTCATGGTGGTGTCATTCGGATACTGCTTGCGAAATACGGTATTACGGAGCAGACGTTTCAGCAAACGATTGCCAACCACCGAACAATTTATACGCTTAGCTGGGGTTCGATTGAAGACTTTATAGGAGGTGCAAGATGTTCATTATACTCGGAGGCGCACATAACGGTAAACGAGCATATGTAGAAGATTTAGTTGCACAATTACCTACAAAAGAGCTTGCCAAATACGAAGGGGCATTACCTCGGATAGAGGAAGTAACTGGAGATAAACGATTTATTATTAGTAATTTCGAACAGATTGTATTACCTCATCTTCATCTACCGGAGGAGCAGGTTGCACTACAGATTTTTGAGCATATTGCTGAAATTTCCACACTTGCTGAAGTATTTTGTATTTGTACAGATACGAGTAGGGGGGTAGTGCCGCTTGAAAAGGAAGCACGACAATTAAGAGATACTTGTGGTCGACTATACCAAAAGCTTTGTAGCGAAGGGCATACGGTTGTTCGTGTATGGTACGGTATTCCACAAATTTTAAAAGGAGCACATTATGGACAAAACTAAATTACGTTTCATCATTTTAACCGCTTTAATCGCTGCAATGTGTGCGATTGGAAGTTTTATTAAAATACCGGTAGGCGTTGTTACAACAGCAGCACTGGATTCGGCTCCCGCATTTATTAGTGCGATTTTTTTACCGCCTATTTTCGCAGGCGCAGCAGGAGCACTCGGTCATATTGCAACAGGACTTACATCTGGCTTTCCATTAGGTGTTTTCCATATCATTATTGCAGTAGAGATGTTCATCATTGTCGCAATTTTCGCTGTAATGCATCGAAAAGGACTGCATATTTCAAAGTGGATATTTGTTGTGATTGGAAATGGGGTTATTGCACCTTTACCATTTTACTTCCTAATTTCACCGGCATTTTATATCGGATCCATTGCTTCACTTTCTATTGCAACATTCGTGAACTGTCTCATTGCCATCGTCGTAATGCCGGTCATTAAAAATGTGGTACAGCGTGTTGGGGTGAACGCATGAGAAACGCGATCGAAGTAAACGGGTTAATCGTAACAATCGATAATTCAGGATGTATTGGAACAAAAGAGCATGATCTTGTCAAAGTACCAAATGAAATTACCGCATATTTTACAGCACGTACCGCCATTTTGGAGCAGTTATGTGCAGGGGCAATTCCTGTGCAGTTATTAATGGCCAACTTCTCGGGTGACAACGTATGGAATGAGTATGCAGAAGGGTTTAAAAAGGCATTTAATGAAATGGCTTTAAATATGCCACCATTGACAGGTTCCAGTGAAACGAATTTTTCCGCTTTGCAGTCGGCTGTTTCCTTAACAATAATAGGGGAAAAGCAATTTAGCGGTGATCGGACGAACTGCCTTTATTATATTGTCGGTGAACCGCTAGTCGGTAACGATGTAGTGGAAAACTTTGACAAAATTGCTAACTTAAAAGAGTTGTTTGAAGGTTTACAAAGTGGGATCATTGAAGCAATCTGGCCTACAGGTTCAAAAGGAATTGGTACCGAAATTAAGCGCTTTATCGGTGAAGAATACAGTGCAGCAATCAATTTAGAAGCGTCGGCCGGACCATCATGTGCTGTGCTAGTCGCAGTAAAAAAAGAATATGAAGAAACTTTTAAAAAGAATATGACAGCACCTTTAACTGAAATTGTAGAAATGAATTAATTTTAAATGATGAAATATGCTCGAAAACTATTAGAACTGCTAGTAAAAAATATTTTTTGTTTAAAATTAAAAAATACTAAATATTCTAAAAATAAAGTGGTATGATAGAGTGTATCAATTTCAATAAGTTAAGGAGCATGAATTATGACAACGTACCAAATTACAACTGAGTTATCAACAAACAAAAAAGAAAAGACACCTGCAGAAAAGCTTGGTTTTGGTCAAATTTTTACGGACCACATGTTTGTAATGGATTATGAAGAAGGTAAAGGGTGGCATAATGCATCTATTGAACCTTATGCACCGATTACATTAAGCCCTGCTGCAATGGTTTTCCATTATGGACAAGCGGTTTTTGAAGGTTTAAAAGCATACATGACAGAGCAAGGTGACGTACAATTATTCCGTCCGGAACGTAATTTCCAACGGTTGAATACTTCTAATGCACGCCTTTGCATTCCGCCAATCGATGAGGATTTTGCACTGGAAGCATTGAAGGAATTAATCCGAGTGGATCGTGAATGGGTACCAACAGAACCAGGTACATCTCTTTATATTCGTCCATTCATTATTGCGACGGAAAGCTATTTAGGTGTAAACCCTGCGAAAAGCTATAAATTCATGATTATTATGTCACCAGTTGGCTCTTATTATAAAGAAGGCATTAACCCGGTTAAAATTTTAGTAGAGCAGCATTATGTACGTGCTGTAGTAGGGGGTACCGGCGAAGCAAAAACAGCGGGTAACTACGCTTCAAGCTTAAAGGGTTCGGAACTTGCCGCAAAACAAGGATACTCTCAAACATTATGGTTAGACGGTAAGGAAAATAAGTATGTAGAAGAAGTAGGAAGCATGAACATCTTCTTTAAAATTGCAGGTACAGTCATTACACCTGCATTAAATGGCAGTATTTTACCCGGCATTACACGTGACTCGATGATTCAAGTATTAAAATCAAAAAACATTCCGCTTGAAGAACGTGCAATCGAGTTTGCAGAAATTGTTGCTGCAGCACAAAATGGTACGCTGGAAGAAGCGTTCGGTACGGGTACAGCAGCAGTTATTTCTCCGGTTGGTGAATTAAAGTGGCTGGATGATGTGATTACTGTTAACAACGGTCAAATTGGTGAAGTAACACAAATGCTATATGATACATTAACAGGCATTCAGTACGGTAAAATGGAAGATCTATTTGGTTGGACGGTTAAAATATAATTGAGATAAAAAAGAAGTCGCTAATTAAAAATAAATTAGCGACTCAGACTGTAAACAACTCTTAAAGAGTGTATGTTTACAGTCATTTTTTAATTAAAAATAAAATTAACAGTGACATCGTTGATTTCCACTCCGGGGCCGATGCTTTACCCGGTGGAGTCACGGTCCCTCCATTCCAATCAACTTATTTATTGCTTTAAATAAAGTGAGGTACTATACCTATGATGACTAGCAAACAAATCAATGCGCCTGCATAATTTGAAATATTAACGATTGAACAACTTGTTTCTGTTAAGTATCTAGTTAAAAGACAAAAGGTCTCGAGAGATGAACCCTCGAGACCTTTTGTCGACAATCTGAGTCGCTAATTAAAAATAAATTAGCGACCTTTTGAATGTTAAGGAATTATATAATCGACTTGAATTATTTTTCCACTAATTCCTCTACATGGTTAAATCTTTCGTGAGAAACGGATGCTGCTTTTTCGAATGCATTTTTGCCGACATATGATTCGATTAATGTTTTTACATCAATACCAGATGATGCTTTTAAAGTTTCCTGCAGACCGGCCATTAAATCTGTTGCGTAGCCTGTAACTTTACCTGCGCCACCATTTGCACCGCCACCCGTATCGACAACTGTAATCTTATCGATATTGGCAAGTGGACTTGCAACTTGTTTTGCATATTCAGGTAACATTTTCACAATCATATCAAGGACAGCTGCCTGACCGTATTGTTCAAATGCTTCTGCAATTTTTTCCTTCGCTTCTGCTTCTGCAAGACCGCGTAAACGAATAATTTCAGCTTCAGCCGTACCTTGTGCACGCTCTGCATCAGCTTTAGCAAGACCATCTAATCGAATACGCTCTGCTTCAGCTTGTGCATGTGTTTCGATACGGTATTTCTCCGCATCAGCCTGCGCTAGCTCTTTTCGTTTTTGGGCTTCTGCGTTTTGCTCGATAGCATAACGATCCGCATCAGCTTTTTTCTTAACTTCTGAATCATATTGTTTTTCTCGACGCAGAATTTCTTTTTCTTCTAATTCGATTTGCTTTTGACGCTCAATGATCTTAACTTGCATTTCCTGTTCTGTTACTTCCTGTTTTGCACGT
Source organism: Solibacillus sp. FSL W8-0372 (assembly GCF_037969735.1). NCBI lineage: Bacteria > Bacillati > Bacillota > Bacilli > Caryophanales > Caryophanaceae > Solibacillus > Solibacillus sp. FSL W8-0372. The sequence continues at coordinate 1,133,373 of NZ_CP150204.1, forward strand.
GCAGATTCCAACTCATAAGCTTGGTCGGCACGAGCTTTTGCAATATCCTGCTCACGACGGAATTCAGCTACTTTTAATTGATTATTTTTTTCAGCTTCTGCAATCTCAGTAGCACGCTCTAATTCGGCTTGTTGCGCTTCTTGAGCAGCTTGAGCACGTTTAATACGTGTTTCTTTATCCGCCTCAGCTGTTGCAATATCAGCATCACGTTTAACTTGAGCAATTCGAGGTTTACCGAGTGAATCTAAATAGCCGTTTTTATCACGGACATCTTTAATTGTAAATGAAACAATGACTAAGCCCATTTTTGCTAAATCCTGCGATGCGACACGCTGTACTTCCTGTGAGAACTTATCACGGTTTTTATAAATTTCCTCGACAGTCATCGATCCTAAAATAGAGCGTAGGTGACCTTCCAGTACTTCGCGCGCTTCACTTTCGCGTTCCTGTTTATCTTTCCCTAAAAATTGCTCGGCAGCAGTTGCGATTTCTGAAATGGAACCACCAATTTTGATGATAGCTGTTCCATCAGCCATAACCGGTACACCTTGTTCCGTGTATACTTCAGGTGTTGTTACTTCTAATTTACTGGAAAGTAAACTAAGTGGCTTTGCTTGTTGGAACACTGGGAAAACAAATGTACCACCACCACGAATGATCTTAATACGATTACCCGATTCGTCGGTATGTACATTTTTACTCCCTAAATAACTACCTGTTACGATTAATGCTTCATCTGGACCCGCTGTACGGTATTTCATTACATAAACCGCTACAAGAGCGACAACTAGAAATACTGCAACACCCACTGCAATTAAAATACCTGACATTTCTGCAATACTTGACATATACTTTTCCTCCTAAAATTTAAAATTGAAACTCCTCTTTCTCATAAATCGCAACCATTGCCGTACCATTACGCATCTCAATAATTAAAACTTTTGTATCATATGGAATTTCTACATGATGAAAGCTCGCCGCACGTTTGGAAATGATACCGTTTGCTGATTCTATTACGATTTCCCCGAAGCCATCTAAAGGTACAGGTACAATGACTTTTCCAGCCTGGCCTTCAAGCGATTCATCTGTATAAGCAAGAGATACTTCAGCTGAGCGTAAAGGAACGAGCAAGAAATAATAAAGAAGTGCTGTGAGTAAACACGCTATAATGAATGCGATAATAAAGATGATGAAGCTTGTAAAACTTGAAAAACGCTCAAAAAAATAACCGGCAGCAGAAGTGAATGTAATAAACGATAGGTTAACAGCCGGATCTAAAAAAGGAAGTCCATCGATAGACACATCTGCAAAATCTGCGAAAAACAAATAAAGAATCGTACAGCATCCAATGACAATTAAGATGGTTAAATAAATGGTTTCAATGGAATATCCAAACAAGTTGTCACCTCCTTAAGTCCTTTGTATTAGTAAATACGGATGAAATTGGAAAAAGTTTCAGAAAAAACAAAAATTTAAAGGGAGAATATATTGATGGTTAGAAATAATTTCTCTATCTTAAAACGCCCTATAATACGATTAAGAAAAAATTGCGTCGTGTACGTCAAATGCTTGTCATAGAGCTAACAAAGAAAGGTGAACTATAGGCAATTAAAGAGGCATGAAGGAGTCTTACAAGGGACGAGGAGAAGGTCATCCAATCGTTAAAGGCGTGCTGAATGATCATGCTAGTAAGTAAGTAGCGTTTCAGGTAGAGCAAGGGAAAGCTGGTATTGAAGCAGTTTACCTACCTCAAAGAAATACGAGTTTTGGATTGAAGTTTTATGATGCCAGTGGGGAATTAGTAAAGTAGCAATTAAAAGCATATGTCGTTTTGTTCGAAGCGACATACGCTATTTTTGAGCATTTATTTCATTGTAAAATAGTTTTTTAGCTCTACTGTTAATGGGCTGTTCTGTTCAATATATTCCATCATTAAGTCGGGTATGAATTTTTTTGATTCACGAATAGGCTGTTTTTTAAACATGTGGAAATGATGGGCACCTGTTGCGCGGTAGCTGTTGACCGCTACTTCAAACAATGAAGTGTCTTGTATCGAGCAACCATTATAGTTCAGCCTAACTACACGCTGTCCAACTGGATTACTTAAATTGATTTCATAGTCAATGCCACCCCATAAATCATAAATATATGGCTGCGGCTCTGGGTAAAAAACAGAAAGACTAAAATCGACTTCACCTTTGTTATTCAGTGCGAAGACGGCTGCGCTTTGTTCAATTGCTTCTCGAATGTCAGCTCCAGTCATTTCAACAACGAGCAAACGATTGGCGCGCGGCATATTGTGTATAACTTGTTCTCGCGTTATAACTTTTTGAAAGCCGCCTGAAAAATGGTAAGGGAGTTCAATGACTGAAATCTGAGCTCCTGAATAATGAAGCTGCATGTCATGTATCAATTGCGTGTACGATGATGATGCTATGCGCGGAGTAAAGAAATCCGAGTATGTTAAATCGTTTTCTGTGCTACCGATTACTTCCTTTTTCCAGCCGTTAAATTCGGGAAAGGGCTGTATTGGAAGGCTTGAATCCACGTGAACAAGAGATGGTTCATGAATTATTTGGTCATTTTCTATCGTTACATCGATTTGAGCAAAGCAATGTGCATTCGCTCCAGGTTGAACGACAGAAATCCCGTTAATCTTTGTCGCAATTTCTAAATGCTGATGGCCTGTAATAAATACGTCAATACCATCAATTTCATAAAGCATGCGATAGCCTTCATTTTCACCATGTTCAAGATCAATTTGATTCCCATTATGTAAATCCCGTTCAAAACCGCCATGATAGCTTAAAATTACGAAATGGGCTTTTTCTACTTCTCGTACATAGTTCACTGTATTTTTTGCGCTTTCAAATGCTTGTTCAAAATGTAAATGCTGTATCGAGTTAGTTTCATCCCAAAGCTTCGTGAAATGCGTCACAACGCCTACTACCGCAATCCGTATTCCGTGAATTTCCTTTATAAAATACGGTTTTGCAAAGCCCGTAATATTGGCAGCTATCCACGGAAAGTTACAGGCTTTTTGTATTTTTCGCACTTTTTCAGGTGGATAATTAAATTCATGATTTCCGAAAATGCCAACATCGTAGCCGAGCGCATTAGCCAGCTCTATTTGAGGATGCTGTTTATGTATAATATGGTCGTAATAGTAGCTTAAATGGCTGCCTTGAAGAAAATCACCGTTATCAATTAACAATGCAGGCTGTCTTTTTGAAATCATTTGAGCAAGCTGTGAAAACCGCTCTGTATGGCCATGTATGTCACTAGTGGCAATAATAGAAAACTGCATATGCAAAAACTTCCTTCAACTATTCATTTTCCTTCATTATAGCGTGTGTGAATTATTGCGCAACAGTGATGAAAGTGCTTTAATAAAAAGTGAATACACTTACTTTTAAATTTTAGGAGTTGGAATAATGATTACAGTAACAAACCGCATCAAAGTAAAAAAAGGCTTTGCCGAAATGATGGCGCCAAAATTTGTGCAACCGGGTCCATTACAACAGTTTGAAGGATTCCAAAAGGTTGAAGTATTAGTTTCGACTCAATTTGAAGAGTATGATGAAATGAGTGTCGTAATGTACTGGGATTCAAAAGAAAGCTTCTCAGTATGGCGTGAAAGTGATGCATTTAAAGAATCACATAAACGTCCATCTGAAGGGCAAGGTCATGGTGAGCAAGGCGACTCTCCAATGCTAGGTTCAGAAATTATTATTGCTGAAGTAGCAGGCACTATTTCAAAATAAGTTAAAAAAAGCGTCCTAATGATGATTAGGGCGCTTCTTTTTCATACGATGATTCATCAAGATTAGGAAGGTGCTTTTCGTGTTATTAATGGAAAAATTTTTTTATGACGGGCAATTTTTAAAATGCTATGAAGAGGCTACACGTCAGTTACAGGAAGGCAATGACGCATTAGCTACACAATTTTTAAATTTATTTAAAAAATACGAGTATGAAAATTTCCCTAAGCCGACTGAGCAACATACGCAAAGTATTGAACGTGCCAATGAAAGCTATGAAGAAAATGATGAACTAGAGCAATTGCGAAGCATTAAAGACGAACAGGAATTTGCAGCTAAAGTGAAGCAGCTTGAGAACGATGCACGAACAGCTGATGATAAACGAAAAGCACAGTCGTTTTATGTACAGGGGCATTTGTTTTTAATGGCACATCAATATGATGAAAGTATCCACTGCTTTATCGAGGCCGTAAAGCATAATCCGAATAAAGCACTTTATTACGGGATAGCAGGTCAGACGATGAACCGCTTTAATTGGTCTCCTTTTGAGGTAATGATTTACATAGAACGGGCTATTGACCTGGATCCGGAAAACGCCCGATGGCACTGGAACAAGGCACTTGTATTAACAAGGCTTTATAAAGACTTAAATGCCGAGCCCTTTTTAGAGCAAGCACTCGTTACTATTGAAAAGGCGATTGAGACTTGCCGCGAAGATCAAGCATCTCTTCGCAATGGTATCGATTCAACATTGGAAAATTTAAAGGAATATCTTTTCAACTAGGTAGGTAATAAAATCGCGCTCACGAACGGTTTCAATAAGCAGGTTCGTGAGTTTTTCTTGTTGAAAAAGTTCTAATATCGTTTTGATCTTCTAATAAATCTCCGAGATTTTCAAATAAAGGTATCTGATGTTCAAATATCTTCTGCGAAAGTTCTAAAATCCTCGCCGAAAGTTCTAATAAACTATGAAAACTTCTAATAAAAAAAGCTATCTAAAAAGGGTTTAAAAATCCCTTCAAGACAGCCTTTTCCACTATCATCTATTTCTTCTTTTGTCCTTCACAAACGCAAATACTATTAATCCAACTTGTATCACGACGATTGCAATAAAAAAGTAAAAATTCTTCGATGAATCGGCTAAATTAAGTTCATCAGCCAAAATGCCTTCAATCGACTGTAATTGTGCACTTAGTAAAATAATTAAGGCACCAATAAATAACATAACTTTAGGATTTATTGCAAAGCGCAGTAGTACAATAATGAACAGTGCTGAAAAAATCAGCAATAGTGTGAAGAGGGGATCCATTAATGTAAGGGTCCCATCCTGTGCAAATTTTTCATATGTGAATGTCACCGTATAACCTCCTTACTTAACTAAGCCATTTTGAAATGCATAAACGACTGCTTGTGTACGATCTTGTACTTCGAGCTTGCTTAAAATATTGCTTACATGTGTTTTTACCGTTTTTAATGCAATAAATAGTTCCTCTGCAATTTCCTGATTCGCAAGTCCTCTGGCCATACACAGTAACACTTCCATTTCCCGGTCTGTTAAATGATCGTGCAAAGCAGGTGCAGTACCGCGCATACGGGCCATTACTTTTGTTGTAGCTTCAGGCTCAAGTACTGTTTCACCAGCCATCGTTTTACGGATTGCTTCAGCAATTTGTTTTGCGTTACTCGTTTTCAGTATATAGCTGACCGCACCTGCTTCAAGTGCCGGATATAATTTGTCGTCATCAATAAAGCTTGTGACAATCATTACTTTCGCTTGCGGCCACTGCGCTAAAATCTCGGCTGTCGCTTCCGCACCTGTTTTTATCGGCATAACATTATCCATCAAGACAATATCAGGTTTTAGTGATAGCACCTTTTCAACCGCTTCCTCGCCGTTTGTTGCTTCTCCGATGACTTCGATATCAGGCTGTGCCGACAAATAGGCAGCGACCCCGATACGTACCATTTCGTGATCATCTACAATAACAACTTTAATCATTCAATTGTTCCTCCTTTTTAATCGGAACTTTTACTTCTACAATAGTCCCTTCATTTGGAACGGAGACGATTTTATACGTACACCCAATTTCGACAGCTCGCTCGGCAATATTTCTTAATCCGTAAGAAGATGTTTTGTCGCCATCATTACTAAAACCAAGACCGTTATCCTGAATGCGTAAAATGGCTAACTGATCACGTGCAATTAAAAGCAGTTCAACCTCTGTCGCTTTAGCATGCCTTAAAGTATTGGATAATGCTTCTTGTGCAATACGGAATAAATGGTCTTCCTCCGCTTTAGATAAATTGATTTCCTCTATTTGATAATCAATATTAAAGTAGACTTTTTCCTGTAATTCGACAATCAAATCTTCCAGACCTTCTGCTAAGCTCTTATTGTGCAAAGCAATGGGGCGTAGGTGTAGGAGCAGTGCCCGCATTTCAAGCTGGGCTTGCTGGACGACCTTTTCTACTTGTGCCAACTGTTTTTGGGCATGCTCGTCTTGCTGCTGTTCTGTAAGGGCAGATAATAGCATGGAAGCTGCAAAAAGCTGTTGCGATACAGAATCATGGAGTTCACGTGCGAGACGTTGACGTTCTGCAAGAAGGCGCTCCTGTACAATTGCATCATTCGTTTCGACCTTCTCATGGGAAAGTCGTTGCAGAGATGCACGCTGGGTATCGATTAATTCGTTGGCATCACGCAATGCTTTATTTAAAGAACCGTTAGTTTTCTTTAATTTCTGGGCAAAATCAGGTTCTGCAATTTTTTTGACAATCCTCGTTGTCTGATTCTCTTTCATTTTCACGGCGACAGCCATCCATAATGCAATGCAGAAGCTAATACCGGTAGCGCTAATCGCGATAATTCCAAGCAATGGAATGTCATAATCAACATTTTCCCATAAAAAGCGCCACGTTTCTTCTTCCGGCTCTCCAAGTATAAAAATTAGTATATTCATTGTAAAAGAGGCAAAAATTAAAATAAGTACGAAAAATCGAGCTATAAATGCAATCATCCGCGCTGCACCTCCACATCGCCTATCCAGGAAGTAACGTATAGTACGAGTACACGTTTTGCATCCGGATCGCCATCCTCAAAGTAGAGCTGCTCATTTATACATTGCTTAGGCGAGAAGTGTAAGCAATTGGCCTCACCATATATCGTAGAATAGTGGAGCTGAAGCGTTACTTCATACGGGACAGTAATCCTCACTTTTCCTAGTGATTGATTAATGACAATAATTGATTTCCCTTGGGGTAAAATCGTTTCTGTTGTATCAACTGTAATGTCTCCAATGAAGCGTTGAATGTGTATGTCACGCCATTGGTAGCTTTCTGTCGGGATGCCCGTAGTACCAATCAATTTATTTTTTCCGATCGTATCAATTACTTGATTTTTGATTTCTATAATTTGTTCTTTTTTCGTTAAGTATTGGTAGAGTAAAAAAATTAATGTACCGATGATTAAAAGACGTAATGTCCATAAATGAATTACTGCAAAGAATATTAAGATGAGACCGGCCCAGAGTGTATATTTTTTTTTCTTTTTAAAGCTGTAGAATAATAGAATTGCACCGACAATGAGTAAAAATACACTGATATTATTGAATAGTGTCAATTCGATCAAAACGACAAGTGCCATACTAATAACGATTATCGTAAGCTGATCTGACGTGATTTTCGGCATATTGCCTCCTCCTAAAACGAGCAAAATGGAGAAAGCACAGCGCCTTCTCCTTTAAAACATTATAGCATTATTTTGGTTGTTCAATTAGCTTTTGTTCTTTTTCCAGCTGAGCTAAACGGGACTCAAATGATGTCACTTCATACTTGCGCTCGATATTTTGAGAGAGCTCATCGATGTATGTCGAAAGTTCATCAAAGTTTTCATTGTTATTAGAAGTTAACACTTTGTCCATCTGATGGTTGGCACGTACAACATTTTCTTTCCCCATCAACTGGAGCTGTCGTACTTTCATATCTTTAATTTTATGTTTCATTGTTTCAAATTTACGTTCCAATGCAAAGTATTCAACGTTTGCTGCATCAATGCTTGTCAGCAATGTGTGCTTACGTGTTGTATAGGCAGCAACTTCTTCTTGTGCAAAGGTAATGAGTTCTACTTCCTCGGTAGCCTGTGCTAAGTGTAATTGCTTTTCTCGTTTTTCAAGCATCTCGGCTGTTTGTGAAAGCTGTAACTCCAATTCCTTTTTTAGCTGTGCCTGACGTGCAAGCAGTTTACCTGTATGCTCCGTTTGTTTTTCTGCTTCGCGAATGTAATGGTTTAACATTTTAATTGGATTTTTTTCTACTTTTTTATCAAATAAATCATGTAAGTCAGCCTGAATCGAGTATTTAAATTTTGTGAATAAATTTTTCATTATGTTTCTCTCCTTATTTGTTTAAATGTGCCCATTCGCGTTCAAAGTTCGTAAATGGATCCTCTTCTTTATTGCTTGTAAAAATTTCAACCTTCTCATTTTTACGTGATTTGTAAATATAATAAATAATACCAATTGCCACTAGACCAATAAAACCGGGAATGTTTGAAATTGCACTAATTAATCCTACAAATGCAACAACTAAACTCATTACTTTTCCAAATGTAGACTTGCTCCCCGTGTAATAATGTAGACCGGCTGCTAAAAGTGCGCCTGATAATAATAGTCCGACTACTGGTACCAATAGACAAAGCGCAATAATTGCGGCGATGAAACCAGCTGAATATAAGAAAAACTTTTTCATATGTGTTCCTCCTTGTATTTGATAACTTCATGTTACGTTAATTACTAAAATTCAATAACGACCTGCAACTGTATTTTCATCTAGGTCTGGAGGCTGATAGGAACTCAGACATATAACTCAAATTAAATATATAGAAACGTAATAACTTTTATTGTATAATGCTTGTTGGAGAGTTTTTCTCGGTACATATGTAATGGAGGAGGTTGGACAGTATGCAAACATGGATTTGGATTATTATCGTAATCGCAGCTCTTATCGGGGGCGTGGCAATTGGTTTCTACGCAGCTCGTCAATATATGATGAAGTATTTGAAAGAGAACCCGCCAATTAATGAACAAATGATTCGCGTGATGATGGCGCAAATGGGACGTAAACCGTCGGAAAAACAAGTACGTCAAATGATGTCTCAAATGAACAAGTTCCAAGACAAATAATAAATTAAGCTACCTTTTACATTCTAAAGAGTGATGGAGGTAGTTTTTGTTTTGCAAAAATTTAACCCTTTATTAAATTAGAGTTAAAAATCTGAATATTCTATTGATTTGGTTATGATTCTAGTCTATCCTTATAAGGATTGTAAGTATTGGAGGGACAAAAGATGACAACTGAAAAAACGAATGTAGAGAGCTTTGATTTAGATCATACGAAAGTGGTTGCACCATATGTACGTCTAGCAGGGACAAAAGAGGGTGCTAAAGGAGATGTCGTAACAAAATACGATATTCGCTTTAAACAGCCAAATAAAGAACATATGGTAATGCCTGCATTACATTCATTGGAGCATTTAATGGCAGACCGGATCCGCAACCATAGTGATGCAGTAGTCGATATTTCACCAATGGGTTGTCAAACAGGTTTTTATGTAGCGTTTATGAATTATGATGACTATGAAGGCGTGTTAGCAATTTTGGAAAAAACATTGCATGATGTTTTAGCAGCTACATCTGTACCTGCGTGCAACGAAGTGCAATGCGGCTGGGCGGCAAGCCATAGCCTGGAAGGTGCACAAGAGCTGGCGAAACAATTTTTGGATAAACGTGATGAATGGCATATCGTTTTTAATGAGCAGTAAACGAAAGCTCTTATAATATGCGGAATAGAAATAAAGCAGTTTAAATTTTTACGATGAGTAAAATTTAAACTGCTTTTGATTTTAAAGTGGTTTTCTAGAGTATATGACCAAAACTATTTTACAATAGTGTTTCCGTTTCATTACGATAAGCGGGTACATAATCATGCAAAAACTTTGCGACTGTTTGTTCATAATCTCCCTGGTTTTCGTTGAATGATTTTGCATGTTCACCTTTGTCGAATATTTTCAGCATTTTTGGCTCGGGTTTTTGTTCAAATAATTCTTCTGTCATAGATGAAGGGATAAAGTCATCCGGTTCGCTATGAATAAATAGAACGGGCCGTTCAATTTGCTTTACCGCATCGATAGGCATAATTTCTTTGACAGAATAGCCATCCCGAATACGCATGAAAAAGTCGGCAAAAGGAAGTGTATATTTCGCATCAATCGGCACGACACTTTCGAAAATCCGTTTTAATAGCTGGGGGAAATTCGAAAAGGCACAGTCGGAAATATAAAAGTCGGCATTGTCAGCCAAAGTGCCGGCATAAAGCAGTGTTGTAGCAGCACCCATTGATTCGCCATGAATACCTAACAAAGCATCTTCTCCTGTAAGTTCTCGTACTTTTTCCACTACAGCCTGTAAATCGAATTTTTCATAATGGCCATAACTCGTTGTTTTACCTTGTGATTCCCCATGGCGACGATGATCATAAACGACCGCATTAAAGCCAAGACGTTCAAACATGCGCGCATATCGCATTGAATTGATTTTATTTTCGGTTACCCCATGGCAAATTATTACTGTGTTTTTTGTTTCCAGCGGTTTCAAGTAGATTCCGCTGATTGTATAGCCATTTGGGGAATTAATAGTCAATATTTCTTTTGAACAGCCATCATACCAAGCTTCGTCAAAACGTTTTGCTGTTATTTCACGCTCCCTAATAAACGCATCATCTTTTTTCTTTATATACATAATGCGATTCGTCATGAAGACACCTGTAACTGTAGTAGCAGCAGCCAACAAAGTTGTTACGATACTGCCTGATAATACTAATGTGCGTTTTTTCATGGAAATCACTCCTTATTTAATTTAATATTCAATGAATTTTTAGGATAAATCAAATATTATGTAGGAATTTGACTGATGGAATATTTTGTGTGAAAAGTAGGGAATATTTGATAAAATTTCGTTAAGCAACTTTATATATTGCCTACAAAGGGATTCACATCAAAAAGGGGGATTTTTATCATGACAGAAGTAGTAATAGTAAGTGCAGTCCGTACACCAATTGGGGCTTTTCAAGGGACATTAAAAGATATTTCTGCTCCGGCATTGGGTAGTATCGTTATAAAAGAAGCATTACAGCGTATACAGTTAGATCCAACGACGATTGATGAAGTAATAATGGGGAATGTACTTGCAGCAGGTTTAGGTCAAAATCCAGCAAGACAGGCAAGCATCGCAGCAGGTGTTCCTCATACAGTTCCTGCCATGACGATTAACAAAGTATGCGGCTCCGGGTTAAAGGCGGTTCATTTAGCAGCCCAGGCAATTATTGCTGGAGATGCAGAAGTCGTTGTTGCAGGGGGCTTTGAAAATATGAGTCAAGCACCTTATATTATGCAGAATGCGCGGGAAGGTTTCCGTATGGGCGATCAAAAAATTGTCGATACACTTATAAAAGATGGGTTATGGTGTGCTTTTAATGATTACCATATGGGCGTAACCGCGGAAAACCTATGCGATCAATATGGCATTACACGGGAAGAGCAAGATGAATTTTCTGCCCGTTCACAAGCTCGTGCATCAGAGGCTATAGCAAAAAATAGATTTGCAGAAGAAATTGTTCCTATCGAAATTCCGCAACGTAAAGGGGAACCAATCGTTTTTGCCCAGGATGAATATGTAAAGCATGGCACGACAGCAGAAAAATTAAATGGATTACGCCCAGCCTTTAAAAAGGAAGGCTCTGTAACAGCTGGTAACGCTTCTGGCATTAATGACGGGGCGGCGGCAGTTGTTGTCATGTCGAAACAGCGCGCCTTCGAATTAGGGCTTAAACCTATGGCTACGATTGTTGCAAATGCGAGCGCAGGGGTAGACCCGTCCATTATGGGGGTAGGACCTGTATCGGCAGTGAAAAAAGCATTAGCAAAGGCAAATGTAACATTGGATAAAATGGACTTAGTTGAAGCGAATGAAGCTTTTGCGGCTCAGGCAATTGCAGTTGATCGCGAATTGGCGTTCAATCATGATAAACTAAACGTAAACGGTGGGGCAATAGCACTTGGACATCCGATTGGTGCGAGCGGTGCACGTATTTTAGTCACATTGCTTCATGAAATGCAAAAGCAAGACGCAGAATTCGGTCTTGCAACATTATGTATCGGTGGCGGGCAAGGGGTAGCAACGATCGTACAGCGCTAACAGTGGTGTTTATGCATACACTGAAAGGATGCAAATTACCAAATCGTAATTGATTATATAGAAGGTGAAAATTATGGCAAAAAAGAAACAACAAAGAAGTACGAATGATGAATTCAACTTACCAAAAGAAAAGGCGGCAACTTTAGCCGATCAGCTTGGTGGAGACGTATTGGCTAAGTTAAAGGCAGCAAAGCAGGATATGGTGGCCGATGAAAAAGCGAAAGAAGAAGAACGTATAGCGAAAGCCGCATTCGAACGGAAACAACGCGAAAAAAACATGAGCTTTGAAGAATTATTAGATCAATACGGGGATAAAGGTTCCAAGTTTTAAGGTAAAGCTAGCGCAATGAAATAATTGCGCTAGCTTCAGGTTGTCGACAAAAGGCATCGAGAGCTCGTCTCTCGATGCCTTTTGTCATTTCTTTTATCAAATTAGGCTCCGAAGTTCTGTAAAAGGGCTCCTCTTCGAGGGAAGATGCCCTCATCTAAGCTCCTTGCCAAGTCCATGTGGCAAGTTTCTTCAAGTTCATGGCAGCAAAAGTAAGCATCGCCTGCATGGACAATTTTTTAAGGCCTCTTAGCGTTGTCCATCGCATACCATGCTTCTCTTTCGCATCCGCAAAGACACGCTCAACCGTCTCTTTTCGTTTTGCATAAATGGATTTAATTTCATGATGATGACGAAGATGTTCGGCTTCTTCTAGATAATCTGCCCAAATATGTCGCTGAATCATTTTCGTATGATTTTTACTTTCCGTACATTGTGCTAGAAATGGGCAATCTGCACAAACCGCTGGATTCGATTTGTATTGGCGATAGCCTTCTTTCGTCGTCGTTGTATAGCGCAACATCTGGTCATTCGGGCAAATATAGCAATTATAGTGCTCATCATAGACATACTCATGTTTACGGAAGAAGCCATCTTTCGTTTTCGGTCTTGTATAAGGAAGAACAGGCAACATTTGATTTTCTAATAAAAAGTTCGTAATCGCAGGTGTTTTATAAGCCGCATCCGCAGCAACAGCCACAGGCTTTTTCACACGATGAATGACCTTTTCAACAAGCGGTTGCAGCATATGACTATCATGGATATTGCCCGGTGTCACAATCGTACCTAATACAAAGCCACGTTCATCTGTCGCTGCATGAAATGAATAGGCAAATTGTTTTGTCCGTTCGTCCTTCACATAGTAACCACTTTCAGGGTCCGTTGTGCTCTCTTTGATTTCTTTCCATTCTTCCTTTTCAAACTTCTCCGGTGGAAACGGCTTTTTCCCGTTCTTTTCACGGTCTATGTTTAACTCTTCTTGTAGCTTTTCTTCATAAGCACGTGTCTCTTTTCGAACCATCTTCTTATCAAATTTTCGTTTATTCGCACTTGCCTTAACATGCGTAGAATCAATAAAGATATGGTCAGCTGATAATAAACCCGCATCCACAATTTCTTTCAAGATGCGATAGAAAATCTGTTCAAATACATCTGTATCCTCAAAACGCCGTGTATAATTTTTGCCAAACGTTGAGAAGTGAGGCACTTCTGTATGAAAACCGAAGCCTAAAAACCAGCGATACGCTACATTCGTTTCAATTTCCTTAATCGTTTGACGCATCGAACGAATACCAAAAACGTATTGAATCATTGTCATTTTAAATAAGACAACAGGATCAATACTTGGTCTACCGAAAGGTGAATATAAGTTTTCAACTAATGGATATACAAACGAAAAGTCAATGGCTGCCTCTAATTTACGTACGAGATGATTTTCTGGGACAAGTTGTTCAATCGTCAACATTTCTAATTGATTACGTTCATTCATTTGGTTTTTAGTCATCATATCGGGACACCTCTTTGATTTAGATAAACTATATTAGAAAGAATAGATCAAGTTGATTGGAATGGAAGGGGCGACTTCTGCGGGAATAGCGGGACTGCCGATACACCGCAGGAGCGTAGCGACGAGGAGGATTGGCACCCGCCCGCGAAACGCGTCCCCTGGAATGGAAATCAACGGTTTTCATCATTTAAATTTATTTTAAAACAAAAAAGACTGTAGGCAAACTCGAATTTCTTCGAGTTTGTCTACAGTCTGAAGCTAGCGCAATGAAATAATTGCGCTAGCTTTTTTTAAATAGAGCATGTCCGATTTTTGTTAAAATTAGCAATGTCATTGCACCCGAAGCATCGATTACTACATCTTCTATCAATCCACTGCGCCCAGGAATCATGCTTTGGCGAAATTCATCTAGGCATGCAATAACCGTTACTGTGAAAAAAGCAAGTACAGTAGGGAATCTCCATTTCAGCTTTTTATAGAAAATATAAAAGGTGACCGCGAGTAAACCATAGCCAAAAAAATGAACGCCTTTTCGAAACAGAAATTCCAAAAACTTATAGTAGCCCTGCGATTCAACCGATATGATTCTTCCCCAGTAAGGAATTTGGAATTGACTTAAAAAGTCTTCAAAAGGTTTATCTTCTAGTACATTTTTTAATACAGGAATTATCGTTTGCTGCTCATATCTCATATTAGAAATGACTGCAACAATGATAAGACCAATTACTACGAAGGATATTGCTTTTTTCATCGATGCTCTGTATACCGTTCAGTTTTTGTCCAATCATGAATGTCGGTAATATTTTGCAAAGTTTGTGCTTTTTCGTAAGCATACAGATTCTGCTTTAACTGTGTTGTTGTACGTGCGCCAATTACTGTAGAGGCAATCGTCTGATATTGCAGATTGAATGCAAGTGCTGCAGCGTGGACATCGCTGTACTGTTGTTCAATTTTCAGCAAAATTTCTTCGGCAGTAGCTTCGTCATAGCCCATATAGGAAGCCATTCGATTGCGCCAGTCATTGGTAAGTAATCCTTTTGCAATAGAGCCACGTGTTACGACAGATGCCCCTGTCTTTTCAATCACTTCAAAAAATTCACTTGCTCGTTCGTCAAAAATATTAAACTGCATCATATTGCTGACTGCTTTACTATTTTGTAGAAAAGGAACGAAAACATTTGGTCGAATAGAGGAGATGCCGTATTCGCGAATCAATCCTTCTTTTTTCAGGCTTTCAAAAGTATCGATTACTTCTTCCAAATTGTCATCAGTTGTTCCGCCATGCAGCTGATATAAATCTAAATAATCCGTCTGTAAACGACGCAAACTGTTACGAATAGCCGTATTAATATAGTCAGAAGAAGCATCCCAGCTCCAGCCGTCTTTTCCTTCCTCCCAGCGATTACCCACTTTCGAAGCTAAATAAATATGTTGTCGATGCTCCTTTAATGCTGAGCCGACATTTTTTTCATTTTCTCCGCGGTCATATAAATCTGCTGTATCAAAGTAATTGATGCCTGCATCGATAGCTTCGTGTATGATTTGCTTAGCTTCTGATAGATTTAGAGGTAATGACATACAGCCTAAACTTAATTCCGAGATATGCAAATCGCTCGTACCTAATTTTCTTTTTTTCATAAATTATCCCTCCAACATTCGATATTTTAGAAAAGCTCTTACTAATGGTACAATGAATGGAAGTAAGAGAACAAGTGGAGGCGTAGTCATGAAAAAATTTGAAGAAAAAACGATCCATTCTGAATCTATTTTTAAAGGTAAAGTAATTTCACTGAAAGTTGATGATGTTAAACTACCGAATGGTGAAACCGGTAAGCGTGAAATTATTAATCATCCCGGTGCTGTTGCTGTAATTGCTATTACTGAAGATAATAAAATTCTTTTCGTTGAACAATACCGCAAAGCCTTGGAGCGTTCAATCATAGAAATTCCCGCAGGCAAGATGGAAAAAGGCGAGGAACCGATTGTGACAGCACGCAGAGAATTGGAAGAAGAAACAGGTTATACGTCAGATGATTTCCGATTTGTTCAGGCTTTTGCAACGTCACCTGGATTCGCGGATGAAGTTATCCATATCTATGTTGCCGAAAAGTTAAAGAAACTGGACATTCCTGTAGACTTAGATGAAGATGAGTTTGTAGAGCTAATGGAAGTAACTTTGGAAGAAGCAGAAGCAATGGTTGCTGATGGAAGAATATATGATGCGAAAACTGCTTTTGCCGTTTTATGGGTGAAGATGAAAATGATTTTAAATCAATAAAATGTTTACGCATAAGGACAATTTATGTGCATAAGTTGTATGGACAAGGAGGCGTCCAAATGCGTAAATATTTATATATTCAATATACATCTATGATAGTCATATGTTTTATTTGTGGTGTAGTATGTTATCAATTATTTCAAATTGAGCAAGTACAGCAAATTATTAAATATAGTGATCGAAGACTACTAGATCTGGAAAAACCGGAACTGCTTTGGAGTGTTGTTCCTTTCCTAGTTTCTTTAATTATTGTATTATTCTTTTCGACACATAAATATTTACCACGAATGGCCCTAGTTTTTATTTCAATAAAAGTTACTTTCCTAGGGTTTAGTTCTGTTTATTTACTTGTGCAGCATCAATCTATAAAATTGTATGCCTTTTGGTGGTTCCCGTTCCAGTTGATCTATTGTGTACTATTGATCGCTCTCTATCAAATCACAAATAACAACAGTGGTAGACGAACTTTGAAAAGTGTAATGCCTTGGAAAAAAGTAATATTCCTTTTAATAGTAATGGTAGTGTTTTTTGGACTTGAAAATATAGCAATTACTTATTTATTTAAATAATCATTGTCTTGTAATGAGATTTACTCATTTGGTATAATGAAAAGAGTTTAGGAGGGCGTCACATATGGAGAGCCGTATTGATAGAATTAAAAAGCAACTGCATAGTGCGAGCTATAAGCTGACGCCACAGCGAGAAGCAACAGTAGCGGTATTACTTGAGCATGAGGAAGATCATTTAAGTGCCGAGGATGTTTACTTATTAGTAAAAGATAAAGCACCTGAGATTGGACTGGCTACTGTATATCGTACACTTGAGCTTCTAACAGAGCTGAAAATTGTCGATAAAATTAATTTTGGTGACGGGGTGTCCCGCTATGATTTACGTCAAGAGGGCGCAAAGCATTTCCACCATCATTTAGTTTGTATCGAGTGTGGCGCAGTAGATGAAATTCAAGAAGATTTATTGGAAGATGTAGAAGAAATTGTGGAGAAACGCTGGAACTTTATAATTAAAGATCACCGCCTAACATTCCATGGCATCTGCTGGCGTTGTCATGATCATGATAACTCTGGAGACAGCAATGCATAATCTATAATCAAGAAAAAAGAACAGCGTAATTGGCTGTTCTTTTTTTTACGCACATATAGTTTAAAAGAGACGATTAGGTTTCCCTAATCGTCTCAGCTATTTCAATTAAGTACGCGGATGATGTGCAATAATAAGGATTTTACCTGCTTCTAAATCATCTTTTGCTGTAGCATGCTCTTGTTCGCTTACTCCTAAGTTAGCCAATTGATGATGAAGATCATCAGGCGTCATTTGGAAAAAGTTTTTAATCGCTGCTAAAACCCCTTTATCATTTTCAGTTGTTTCCGCAGTTGCTTTAGCATCTACATTGAAAAAGTCTGCAATATCCTCTGCACGCTTATTGCTATTTGCAAAAACATGAATGTGATCACGCACATAGCCTTCTGCAATAAATGATTCAATTACTGATTTAGCCTGTACACCATTTTCTACTGATTTTAAAACTGCCATTTTATATACACACTCCTTAACTTAGAATACTTATATGATTCCCTAAGATTAGTTAATTGAAACTTTGGGGAAATACCAAGTTCTTATTCTATGAGAGGAGGGTAGTGCAGTAATATAGATTACATCACCGGGTCTACTAAATCGTCTATCTTTTTAATTTCCAAAAATTGAATTTGATGACCATCAATTTCCTGGATTTTAAATAAATAATTTTCATAAATGAACGAATCCTCGATATTTAAATCTGGCATATTCGTAAAGTACCAACCACCGATCGTATCGACGTTAGGGCTTTCAATATCCAGAAATAGTAGCTTCGATACGTCATCGAGCAATACTTTTGAATAGACTAAATAATGGTTTTCGGCAATTTTGCGAATATCCGGAATTTCATCGTCATCAAATTCATCGCGAATTTCTCCGACCAACTCTTCCAAAATATCTTCTACAGTAATCATCCCACTCGTTCCACCGTATTCATCCAATAATATTGCGATATGGATACGTTTCTTTTGCATAATTTGCAATAAACTTTGAATAGGTGTTGTCTCAATCATATGGATAACGGGATTTATGAAGTCCTCTAGCTTAAATGTAGCGGGATTGATTCGGTTATTCATACCTAATGTTAAAAAGTCTTTAATATTTAAAAAACCTAATATATTATCACGGTCGCCCTCATAGACTGGGTAGCGCGTATAGCGTTCTTCAGATACTTGAGTTAAAACTTCCTCAAACGTAGCGGATATATCAAATCCAATAATATCCGTTCGCGGAACCATAATTTCACGAGCAATTTTATCATCGAATTCAAATACATTGTTTACATATTTCAATTCATTCATGTTAATCTCGCCTGATTTATAACTTTCCGATAAAAGTAAGCGTAATTCTTCTTCCGTATGTGATAATTCATGCTCACTCGCTGGCTGCATTCCGAATAGTTTCAATAATAAACGTGCAGAACCATTCAATAGCCAAATTAAAGGGAACATTAGTTTATAGAAAAATTGAATAGGTCTCGCAAATGCTAAAGTGACAGCCTCCGCTTTTTGGATGGCAATTGTTTTAGGTGCCAATTCACCAACTACAACGTGGAAAAACGTTGCCAAAAAGAAAGCTCCGCCCAATGTAAACCAGTGAATATAATCTGTACCAATTCCAATAGATTCGAATAGCGGGTGTAATATAAACTCAAAAGTAGATTCACCAACCATACCGATTCCTAATGCTGTTACGGTGATTCCGAGCTGGCAGGCAGATAAATATTCATCTAAATGTGTTGTTACATTTTTAGCTGTGAGTGAACCAGATTTCCCTTCAGCGACTAGCTGATCAATACGAGATTGGCGTACTTTTACGATAGCGAATTCCGTTGCTACGAAAAAGGCGGTTAAAGCGATTAAAACCGAGAAAATTATTAAGTTAATGATTGTGGTCAAACGAGCGTTCTACTCACGAAGTAGAACGTTCACCTCCTAGTTATTTAAAATTAATAAAAGTGACTGCATTAGCGCAACACTTTCAGGTGACACTTTTTTACGAAGCTTTTGTCGCTCCTTCTCATCTAAATGTTCCATTAAAACGTTTACATCATGTTCGAGCTTGCGCATTTGCAAACGAATGTCCTGAACATCAATTTCTTCAGGTTCATTTTCTGCAGGGACAATTAAACGATGAATTTCATCCAAACATTTACCTTGCTTTTTTTGCTCTTCAATCCAGTGGATACGATTAATCATTTCTTTATCATAGTAGCGATAATTGGATGCCGATCGCTCCACTTTTAAAAGCCCTAAATTTGTATAATAATCAATTGTCCGTTTTGTTACCCCGGTAGCAGTGGCAAGCTCACCAATTTTTAGTTTTCCGATCCCAAGTTATCACCTCATTCACAACGTTTTACTTTCAAGAATAACGCAGAAAACACATTTTGTAAACATATTCCATATATCAGCAAAAAAACAAATATTAGTAAAACGATAGGCGAGCAATATATATCGACTGCCGAAGTAAAATGGTAAAATGGGTGTATATAAAGCAAGAGGGGCGATTTTTATGCAGGCTTTAAAAGATTCAATAGAAGATTATCTTCATTTTATCAAGGTTGAACGGCAGCTTTCCGATAATACTTTGCAGTCTTATAAACGGGATTTAATCGCATACGCTCGTCATATCCATTATGATCAGCAAATTAATGCATTTCAAGAAGTTGTACGTGAACATATATTACTTTACTTGGATAGTTTACGGACGACAGGAAAGTCTACGAAAACGATTTCGAGGCAAATTTCCTCAATTCGGTCTTTTCACCAATTTTTACTGCGAGAAAAAGTAACGGATCAAGACCCTACTGTACATTTGGAAATGCCAAAAAAAGAACAATCATTACCAAAGGTGTTATCGGTAGAAGAGATTGATATGCTTATAGCCGCACCTTCTATAGAAAAACCACAGGGGATACGGGATATAGCGATATTAGAGATTATGTATGGCTCTGGAATGCGTATAAGTGAGCTCATTGAATTAAATTTAGAGGATATTCACATTACAATGGGCTTTGTCCGTGTATTTGGTAAAGGTGGGAAGGAACGTATCATTCCACTTGGTCGCGGAGCACTGGAAGCATGCAACACATATTTAGAAGAAGCAAGACCACAGCTATTAGGAAATGCACCGAAAAATGATGCGTTTTTCATCACCCAAAGAGGGAAAAGATTTACTCGACAAGGCTGTTGGAAAATTATTAAAGAACATGCGGAAACTGCAAATATTTCAAAAGAAATAACACCCCATGTATTAAGACATTCATTTGCCACACATTTAATTGAAAATGGGGCAGATTTACGGGCTGTACAAGAGCTGTTAGGTCATGCAGACATTTCTACAACACAAATTTATACACATGTAAGCAAAACTCGTTTGTCTGAAGTCTATAAACAATTCCATCCACGGGCCTAAAAATAAATTCTACCGAAATCGGATGTCTGACCTTTATTTGTTTAGGCTTTTTATGTAAAATAAAAAGGAAGAATAGGAGTGAAAGCATTATGCAACCGTTTAAAAAAATACATGTAATCGTAATGGATTCTGTAGGAATTGGTGAAGCACCGGACGCCCATAATTTTGGCGATGCTGGCTCAAACACATTAGGTCATATAGCAGAAAAAATGAATGGCTTAAACATGCCGAATATGGAAAAAATGGGCTTGGCCAATATCCGTGAACTTAAAGGTATTGAGAAAGTTGAAACACCTACAGCTTATTTTGGCATGATGCAAGAAGCGTCTGTAGGCAAAGATACGATGACAGGTCATTGGGAAATAATGGGACTTAACATTGATACACCATTCAAAGTTTACCCGGAAGGCTTTCCACAACAACTGATTACTCAATTAGAAGCGGCAACAGGGCGCAGAGTGTTATGCAACATGCCGTATAGTGGAACCGCTGTCATTGATGATTACGGTAAGGAACATATGGAAACTGGAGCAATAATCGTCTATACATCTGCTGACCCTGTTTTACAGATTGCAGCACATGAAGATATTATTCCTTTGGATGAACTATATAAAATTTGTGAAATTGCACGGGAGTTAACTTTAAATCCGGAATTTTTAGTTGGTCGCGTTATTGCACGTCCGTTCGTCGGTGTGCCGGGCAACTTTAAGCGCACGGCCAATCGTCATGACTATGCATTAACACCATTTGGGCGTACAACGATGGCAGAAATGAAAGACTCAAATCTAGAAGTAATTGCAATTGGTAAAATTTCGGATATATTTAATGGTGATGGAGTTACTGAATCAATTCGTACAAAAGACAACAGTGATGGTATGGATAAAATGGCTGAAGTTGTTCGTCGTGACTTCCAAGGAATGAGTTTCCTGAACCTTGTTGATTTTGATGCGAACTTTGGACATCGTCGTGATCCATTAGGTTACGGTGAAGCATTAGAGGAATTCGATCGTCGATTACCAGAAGTTTTGGATGCGTTATCAGACGATGATTTATTAATCATTACGGCTGATCACGGAAACGATCCAACATTCCCGGGTACAGACCATACACGTGAATTTGTGCCATTAATTGTTTATTCTCCTCGCTTTAATGGTGGAACACAGCTGCCATTACGCGAAACATTTGCAGATATTGCAGCAACAATTGCTGATAACTTTAAGGTTGCAGCACCACAGTTCGGTAAAAGCTTTTTAAAAGAGCTTAAATAAGGGGGACACTCATCATGAGAATGGTAGATATTATTGAAAAAAAGCGTAATGGTGAAGAATTGACGACAGAGGAAATCCGCTTTTTCGTTGAAGGTTATACAGATGGTACGATTCCTGATTATCAGGCAAGTGCTTTATGTATGGCGATTTACTTTAAAGATATGACGGATCGTGAGCGAGCGGACCTTACGATGGCCATGGTGGAATCCGGTGATCAAATTGACCTTTCAACTATTGAAGGTGTTAAAGTAGACAAGCATTCAACAGGCGGTGTAGGTGATACGACAACTTTACCACTTGCAGCAATGGTAGCGGCTGTCGGTGTACCGGTTGCTAAAATGAGCGGACGAGGATTAGGGCATACAGGTGGCACAATTGATAAACTAGAAGCAATTGAAGGCTTCCATGTTGAATTATCAAGTGAAGAATTTTCTAAGCAAGTAAATGAAATCGGTATGGCTGTTATCGGTCAATCCGGCAACTTAACACCAGCTGACAAAAAGCTATACGCACTTCGTGATGTAACAGGAACGGTTTCGAGCATTCCATTAATTGCTGGATCAATTATGTCCAAAAAAATTGCAGCGGGTGCAGATGCAATCGTTCTTGATGTAAAAACAGGTGACGGTGCGTTTATGAAAACAGTCGAAGATTCAATCAAACTGGCAGAAGCTATGGTTAAGATCGGTAATAACGTCGGTCGTAAAACGATGGCAATTATTTCTGATATGAGCCAACCTTTAGGTTATGCAATCGGTAATGCGCTGGAAGTTCAAGAAGCGATTGATACATTAAAAGGTCATGGTCCAGCAGATTTAAATGAACTATGCTACACATTAGGTTCACAAATGGTTGTTTTAGGCGGTAAAGCTGAAACAATCGAGGAAGCGCGAAAAATGTTGGAGGAAGTTGTAGCAAATGGTGCGGCACTAGAAGTACTGAAAAAGTTTATCGCTGCTCAAGGTGGCGATGCTTCGGTAGTGGATGATCCATCACGTTTACCTCAGGCGAAATATCAATTTGACGTTCCTGCGAAACAATCGGGTTATATTTCAAAAATCGAAGCCGATGATATTGGTACTGCAGCGATGTTACTTGGTGCGGGACGTGCTACGAAAGAGTCTGAAATCGATTTAGCCGTTGGACTTGTCTTGCATAAAAAAGTAGGGGATCAAGTTGCACAAGGTGAATCATTAATGACGATTCATGCTAATAGCGAAAATATTGAACATGTAATGGAAAAAATCTATGCGCATGTATTCATTTCCGCTGAGAAAGTAGAAGCACCAAAGTTAATTGAAGCGATTATAACTCAATAATATAGGAAAAGCTTTTTATTGTCCGAGAGGGTGGTAAAAGGCTTTTTTTTATGTTTATAAAAATACATAAATATGGCTCCTCACTATAGTATGGTGTTGTTTTTCTAATAAAGTTTAACTTGATTGATTGGTGGGCTACGGCAAGACAGCGCTAATGCCACGTGATACGCGTCTTTATCACTGCCTTTATTGCCGTTTGCGAGGCCCACCAATCTCAAATTTTCGCCCTCGTTATATAGTGAAGTAAAGAACATCTAATCAAGCCGCTTGCGCTATTGCGAGGCGGCGGTGAGCGGCCAAAACTTACTTCAGCGAAAAGAGATGTGCGAAATATAATGGCAAATTTCTTGGCGATTAAGCGTGTGCGGAAAATAGGTTGCTCCAATTTTTTTCGTTATCTTATTTTTCAATTTTGTCATCCCTAACTTATAGTGTAGAAACATAAATATGGTAAAATATGAATTAAATTACTGTACTATGTACGATAATAGCTATAATAATGAATAAATAGTGAAGAAGGGATTGTATGCAAGTTAAATGGTCAGGTCGATTTGAAGGCTATTCATTCGCCCATTTTAAAAAGGATTTATTGTCAGGAATAATCGTGGGGATTATTGCGGTTCCTTTGGCTATGTCTTTTGCAATAGCATCCGGTGTTAAACCGGAGTATGGAATTTACACGGCTATTATTGCAGGGATTTTAATATCGATATTTGGTGGTTCGAAATTTCAAATTGGCGGTCCAACGGGTGCATTCGTTCCGATTTTACTTGGAATCGTATTAGTCTACGGATATGAAAATCTGCTCATTGCAGGGTTAATGGCAGGTGTCATGCTTTTATTAATGGGGATTTTCAAGCTAGGGACGCTTATTAAATATATCCCTAGACCTGTTACTGTTGGGTTTACAGCAGGAATTGCCATCATTATTTTTGCCGGACAAATCGGGAATTTTTTAGGTCTATCCAATATGGAACAGCATGAGAAATTTCATATGAATATTATGGAGGTTGCCTCGAATATTGGAACAGTTAATTTCTATAGTGTACTCATTGCAATCATCAGTTTACTTTTAATTATTATTACTCCGAAGTTTTTACCTAAAATTCCAGGAGCACTCGTAGGCATTATAATTTCATCTCTTGTTGCAATGCTTTTTTTCCAAGGTCAAGTAACAACAATCGGCTCGACCTATGGTGCCATTCCGAATACATTACCGCACTTTCAAATTCCAGAAATAACGTTTGAACGGATTTACATGTTAATAGGTCCAGCCTTTGTTATAGCGATGCTTGGCGGAATAGAATCCTTATTGTCTGCTGTTGTTGCAGATGGTATGACTAATAGCAAGCACCATAGTAATCGGGAGCTTATAGGGCAGGGGATAGCTAATATTGTTACGCCATTTTTTGGAGGAATACCAGCTACAGGAGCTATTGCACGAACAGCTACAAATATTAAATCAGGGGCAACTTCGCCGATGTCAGGGATCATCCACGGTATTTTTGTCCTTTTGACCTTGCTGATCCTAGCTCCGTTCGCTGTACATATTCCGCTCGCAAGCTTAGCGCCGGTACTAATGATTGTTGCTTGGAATATGAGTGAACGACACCATTTTTCACATATTTTAAAGTTGAAATCCGGGGATTCACTCGTACTTGTCATTACATTTTTATTAACAGTGTTTACAAGTTTAACATTAGCAGTTGAGGTTGGTCTTGTTCTGGCGGTGGTACTTTTTGCAAAAAGAATGAGTGAAATGCTCGTCGTCTCAAAAGTATTGCCGAATTTGGATGATGATGGAGGAAAACTGCAACCGCAGATGGTGTCGGATTTGCATGATTGTCCGCAAATAAGTGTATATACAATAGAAGGTCCCCTGTTTTTCGGTGCTGCACAAACTTTTGAACAATCGATTTTAAATACCATCCATTACCGACCGGAAGTATTTATTATGCGTTTAGGGAAAGTTCCTTATATTGATTCAACAGGGGAAGAATATTTCCGCAGTATCGTGAAAAATTTCAAGTCAAATGGCGGTGAGGTCATCGTGACGGGGGTCCAGCCAAGTTTAGAGGAAATGTTGAGGCGTAATGGACTATACGACTTAATAGGAGAACAAAATTTTTATCAGACTACAGGTGAAGCAATTACGGCAGCTTTCGATTATATTAACTTGAAAAAATGTATTGGTTGCAAGCATTTGGCGTTTAAGGAATGTCAAATTGTATCAGAAGGGGAGAACCTTTTACCACCCGAGCGCTTAAAATGACAGGGGGATCTGATGGGTAAAAGGCTGTCCAAATATTTTTACTATGAATATGTAATGAGAGACTAAGCAGAAAGATTAACTTTCTACTTAGTCTCTTTTTTCGTACTATGAATGATTAAAAATGAAATGTAATACCTATACTAAAATCAGTTGTCGCATGAGCACTACTTATAACGAATAAACACTAGTTTTGTCAGGTGGAAAGGAAATCATCTGACCTTGCCGAATTTGCATTCTAGAAGGAGGCGATGTAGTTGAATTTTAATTTAACAATGTATCCAAATGATATTTTGATTGTCCAACTTTTCGGTGAACTGGATCATCATGAAACAGAAAAAGTGAGAACACATATATCAAAAGCAATTTTACAAGGAAATGTAAAGCTGCTCGTTTGGAATTTAGAACATTTAAATTTTATGGACAGTTCCGGTATTGGGTTAGTGCTTGGCAGAATGCGAGAACTTCGAGCAGTCGATGGGGAAACGATACTCTTAAATCCATCAAAAACGATGCAAAAAATCTTTCAATATTCAGGGTTAGGAAATTGCGTACAATTTGCATCTGAACAGCAAGTTATTTTACACAGCGAGGGGGATTGTCAATGGATAACGAAATGACGCTAACTTTTTTAGCGCGTAGTGAAAATGAAGCTTTAGCGCGTATTGCAGTTACAAGCTTTATGGCGCAACTTGATCCGACAATTGAAGAACTATCAGAATGTAAAACCATCGTATCTGAAGCCGTATCGAATGCTATTATTCATGGATATGCAAACAATCCAAATGGGATTGTAACTGTTTATGCAGTAAGGTACGGCGCGGAAATTAGCGTAACAATTAAGGACGAGGGCTGCGGTATTGAAAATATTGAAGAAGCACGCGAACCACTATTTACAACAAAGCCGGAGCTTGAAAGATCTGGAATGGGCTTTACGATTATGGAAAGCTTCTCGGATTTTTTACAAGTGGAATCCGTGATAGGACAAGGGACAATCGTGACATTTACAAAGCAAATTTTGCCAATACAGACACTCGTGACATAACGAAATAAGGGGATGGGGAACATCGAACAGTCATCTGAAACGTTATTAACACAAGCGTATATGCGCGAGTTAATCGCAAAGTCACAAGATGGAGATCAACTTGCGAGAAAAACGATGATTGAAGGAAATACTAGACTTGTTTGGTCTATCGTTCAACGCTTTGCATCAAGAGGGGTTGAGCTGGAAGATTTATTTCAAATAGGCTGTATTGGCTTAATGAAATCGATTGATAAATTCGACTTGTCCTATGAAGTAAAGTTTTCTACGTATGCAGTACCAATGATTATTGGAGAGATTCAACGCTTTTTAAGAGATGACGGTATGGTAAAAGTGAGTCGATCCATCCGAGAGTTGAATTTTAAAATTCGGCATGCAACGGATGATTATTTAAAGACAAATGAAAAGCCGCCATCTATCGCAGAGCTAGCGGAAATACTTCAAGTATCACAAGATGATATTTTATTGGCGACAGATGCAATGCGTGACCCGGCAAGTTTGCATGATCAGCTATTTGAAAACGATGGTGATTCCATTACTTTGATGGATCAAATGCGGGATGATAAATCCGAGCTTGCATTTGACTATGTACCATTAAAAGACATGCTAAAACGCTTAGGGAAACGAGAGCAGTCCATTATTTATTTCCGCTACTATTTAGATTTGACACAAACGGAAATTGCCGATCGTCTCGGAATTTCACAAGTACAAGTGTCTAGGTTGGAAAAGAAAATATTGGCCCAATTGAAAACCTGGATGGAATTATCAACTATGAGTAAGCCGGTGAAAAAATGACGAATCAGCTTTTTACATCTAAAGATATCGCAAAAGGTTATTTTGAATCCCAGTTCGATACAGGCAAAACATTTGACCTGTGTGTAAAAGACATTACGATTAAGAATTTACCAACGCTTATCGTATACGTAAGTGGTCTAGTAAATGGAGAAAGTTTAGCTGAGATGCTTGCCAATACTCAGTGGGATCAAGAAGAGGAAATTGATGACGAACCAGATTACTTCCACTACCATTTTAATTATCACGGTAAAGAAGATGCAACATCAATTGATGCTTTTATGCTCGGAGTTTTAAGTGGAAATGTAGGTTTTGTTACGGAAAGCGGCTATTGCTATTTAGCGGAATTCCGCAATTATCCTGGCCGTAGCCCGGAAGAACCGGATAACGAAAAAGTAATCCGTGGATCCAGGGATGGTTTTTCTGAAAATATTATTACAAATACGGCATTAATCCGTCGTAGAATAAGAAGCGAAAAGCTAAGATTTGAAATGCATCATGTTTCAACATACGGGCAAACAGATGTTGTTCTTTCCTATATGAGTGATTTGGTTAATGAGTCTCATTTGAAGTGGTTGATCGAAAGGCTAGAGCAAATTCAACATGATGGTTTAACGATGAGTGATAAATCATTAGAGGAATGGCTGTTTAAGCAAAAATTCCATCCATTGCCTTTCGTGCGTTATACCGAGCGTCCGGATATTGTCGCAGCTCATGTATTAGAAGGACATATTGCAATTATGGTAGATACATCGCCTTCCGTAATGCTCATTCCTGTAACTATGTTCCATCTGCTGCAGCATGCTGAAGAATATCGGCAGGCACCGTTAGTTGGGACGATGATGCGGTTCCTTCGTTTTGGAGCAGTCATTTTAAGCTTTCTTTTACTTCCTTTTTGGTATTTACTCGTTACACATCCGGATTTACTCCCCGATAGCTTAGCCTTTATCGGGATAAATGAAAAGGGTCAAATCCCTATATTCCTGCAAATATTATTTGCGGATATCGGTATTGAATATTTGCGAATTGCAGCAATTCATACGCCTACCCCTTTATCAACTGCAATGGGTTTAATTGCCGGTATCATCATCGGGCAAATTGCGATTGATGTAGGACTATTTTCAAGTGAAGTAGTATTATATACCGCAGTTACGGCTATTTTTACGTTTGCCATTCCAAACTACGAGTTGAGTATTTCCGTGAAGGTATTCCGATTAGCGCTTTTAGCGGCAACCGCATTGTTTGGTGTAACTGGATTCTTTATAGGAATCTTTATTATTTTCACATATTTATGTTCATTAAAACCGATGAAAGTTCCATATTTATGGCCACTTGTTCCGTTTTTCCCGAAAGCATTTGCCCGTGTCATTATTCGAACACCAATGTCGCAGGACGCGCTTAGACCATTTGTAGTAGGCGCCAAACAGCGAAAACGAGTTTGAACGCACATTGCATCAGTAAGTCTCCTATGTTAAAGTTCTCATATGATATATTTGATTTTTGAGAATATTAGCTCGAACAAGCTATAGTTAGGGGAGAACACGATGCACTTATATGGTACACAGCAAATTAATGAACAAGGCCATTTAACAATAGGCGGTATAGATACAATTGAGTTGGCCGAACAATATGGTACACCTCTTTTCATTTATGATACAGCGCTTATTCGTAAACGGGCACGCGGCTTTATCGATACATTTGAAAATCTCGGTGTAAAAGCACAAGTTGCATATGCATCAAAGGCATTTGCCTGTGTTGCAGCCTATCAGTTGGCAGCTCAGGAAAACCTATCTTTGGATGTTGTATCAGGCGGGGAGCTTTATACGGCAATTCAAGCAGGTTTCCCGGCAGAACGCATTCACTTCCATGGGAACAATAAATCAGTTGCTGAACTTGAGTTGGCATTTGAAACAGGAATTGGCTGTATCGTTGTAGATAACTTTTATGAAATCTCATTACTTAAAGAGATGTCAAAACAGCGAAATCAAAAAATGAAAATTCTATTACGCGTGACACCAGGTGTTGAAGCACATACACATGACTTTATTACTACGGGTCAAGCCGATTCTAAATTTGGCTTTGATTTAAATAACGGACAAGCTGATGAGGCATTTAAACAAGTAGTATATGATGAAAATATCGAACTATTAGGTTTACATTGCCACATCGGCTCTCAAATTTTTGAAACAGAAGGCTTCAGTTTGGCAGCGGGTAAAGTAATGCAAAAAATGGGTGCATGGAAAGAACAATTTGCATTTGAAGCACAAGTATTAAATCTAGGCGGCGGCTTTGGAATCCGATATACAGAAGAGGACAAGCCACTAGAGCCCCATGAATATGTAGCGGATATGATACAGACAGTAAAAGCTGAAAGTACAAAACTCAATTTGGCAATGCCTGAAATTTGGATTGAGCCAGGTCGTTCTTTAGTAGGGGATGCGGGTACTTCTCTTTATACAGTAGGATCACAAAAGACAGTACCGGGTGTGCGTGAATATATTGCAGTCGATGGTGGTATGAGCGATAATATCCGCCCTGCACTATATGATGCGAAATATGAGGCGGTTATTGCGAACAGAGCTAATGAAGCTAAAACAAATACATATACTGTTGCAGGGAAATTATGTGAGTCAGGGGATAAGTTAATTATTGATGCAGCATTGCAAAATGCAGAAACTGGCGATATTTTAGCAATGTTCTGTACAGGTGCATATGGCTATTCAATGGCCTCGAACTACAACCGTGTTCCTAGACCAGCAGTAGTATTCGTCGAAAATGGTGTGCATCAACTTGCAATTAAGCGAGAAAGCTACGAGAATCTTGTAGTAAATGATCTGCCGTTAACATTGGTAAAGGGTGAATAATCGTTGAAATTATCGAAGCAAGCGAAATGGGGTTTCGGCCTGTTAATAGGAATTATCATTTGGTCACTCCTTTTCATTTATATTATTAGTCCATTTATTTACAAATTCTCAAACTAGTATAAGTGCCTTTTACATTAGACGTTGGAAAATTGTGTTATTGCATTTCCACTGGACTTTTGTTAGGATTTGCAATGGTAGAATTGAGGGAATGTTAAAATGTTAGTAAGATATAAAAAAGCACTTGAAAAGATTGCAATGGGATTAATTTCGTTAATGCCTCAGGAAAAAGACATTAAACGTTTAATGGAGACCATTCATCACTATGAGCAAAATGAAAATTGGACACTTTTTTTATGGAAAAAAGGTGAAGAATATGTGGGGGCAGTAGGAATTGCGGAAGAGGATGATACTACAACAATTCAACATATTACTGTCATTCCATCCTATCGTGGAGAAGGTATTGCATTAACAATGCTGCGTCAGCTCCAAGAGATGGGATTCAAAAATATTCAGCCAAACGAAGATACAAGTGCATTTGTCCAAAAGTGTATAACTATATTAAAAGAAGCCGACTAGTTCAGTCGACTTCTTTTTTTTATTTGTCTTGCTTCAAGTATTTCTGTACGGTCTCGAAGCATATGTTTATTGAAAATAAAGTGTGCGTCCATAGGCGTACATATACTTATTTTTTGTTGAACTAATGTTTGAAGCTGCTCGTTTTCAAGAGGTAGTGTAAATTTCAGAAACGGTTCATTTGTCTGCATTTTTCGCAGTCTATTTTTCATAACTGTAAGGAGTTCCTTGAAATCAATGTAATCGAAAAATGGGCTATCTCTATTTTTTTCAAAGTTTAAGACTGCTTTACTCATCATACGTGTTGCACCATTATAGTTTTCCCTTCGCCAATGGTACATACTTGTCGCAAGTTGTACATAGCCAACAAGCGGATGAAACTTTTCTTTTGGGGCAATCTCTTTCCAATACTCTTCCAATACTTCATGACATTCAAAGTAGTCCTCATTGCCATTAAAATATGCACAATAATCGATAAACAGTGGGTGAAACAAAGGATGCATTGTGTTCTCCTTTCATCTATACTAATTAAATAGGTTCTGCTTTAATTTGTAGAACCGTGTCGAATAAAAATAACTAGTAAATGCAAATTTCAATTATAGCTTAATTTACATATTTATGATAAATTTCGGTTCAACTTTTCCAGCATTATATTTTTTCCTGAAAAGCAATCGAGGCGCAATTGATTAGGATAGGTGGTATTTTATGTCTTACGAAGTGAAACTGGATGCCTTTAGTGGGCCGCTAGATTTATTATTACATTTAATTCATCGCTTGGAAATTGATATCTATGATATTCCGATGTCGGAGTTAACAGAACAGTATATTGATCATATCCATGCGATGCAAACTTTGGAATTAAACGAAGCAAGTGAATATTTAGTAATGGCGGCTACATTATTAGCTATTAAAAGCCGCATGCTTATTCCCATTAACGAAGGTGAGATCGATACCGCGGAACTCGAAGTGGATGAAGCCGATCCCCGTGAAGAGCTTGTCGCTCGTTTAATCGAATATAAAAAATATAAGGAAGCAGCTGTACAACTTCAGGAGTTGGAAACAGAACGCGGGCAAGTCTTTACAAAAGCGCCAAGTGATTTATCCGAATTTATGCCAGATGAACAAATGGTGCTTTTTGATCAGAATGTGAATGTTTATGACATGCTAAGTGCGTTTCAGAAACTAATGCGCCGTAAACAATTGAGAAAGCCATTGTCTACACGAGTAGCAAGGCAGGAGATTTCTGTAAAAGACCAGATGCGCTCTGTTGTAAATATTTTGAAAAGTTCAGGCGGAAGAGTAATGTTTACACAATTGTTTGAAGCAGATGATAAACCAATGCTTGTCTTAACCTTTTTAACATTATTAGAATTGATGAAGCGCCAAATCGTTATTGTTGAACAACAAAACAACTTCGATGATTTATCGGTATTACTGCAAAAGGAGGACATAGACGATGAATTCGAACAAATTACTGAGTAGAATCGAAGCACTGTTATTCGTAGCAGGTGATGAAGGTATGACCATAAAACAACTGGCACAATATATAGAAGTGGAAGCAATGGATATAGAGGCAGGATTAAGCGAACTTCAATCTCAGTACAATGATGATGAAAAACGCGGAATCGCTTTAAAACAACTTGCTGGTACTTATCAATTAACAACAAAGCCAGAAGTAAACGACACATTGAAAAAGCTGATTGAAAATCCGACAAACCAAGTATTAACTGCAGCCTCTTTGGAAGTATTGGCGATTATAGCTTATAAGCAGCCAATTACACGCGCCGAGCTGGAAAATATTCGGGGTGTGAAGAGTGAACGACCAATAGCCAAGTTAGTTTCACGTGCACTTGTACAGGAAGTAGGGCGCGCTGAAGGGACAGGGCGTGCAATTTTATATGGAACGACAAAAGAATTTTTAAATTATTTTGGTTTGAAAAATATTAATGAGTTGCCGCCATTACCGGAAGAAGTCGATCAGGAAGATGATCAGCCTACAGATTTATTTTTAACGAAGTTCCAGGAAACATTTAATCAAAATTAAAGGAGTGACTTGTTGAAAAAGTGGTTTGTATCTATTGTTATGTTGTTTGTATTATTTAGCAATTCTACGCAAATTGAGGCTGCGGGTAATAGCTATGTTGTCATTGATGCGGAAAACGGCCGAACATTAATGGGGGTCAATGAGCATGCCCGATTGCCGATAGCCAGCTTAACTAAAATTTGGACTGCATTAGTTGTTTTGGAGAATAGTGACCTTTCCGATGAAGTGGTTATTTCAAAGGAAGCTTCAATGGTAGAAGGATCGTCCATTTATTTAATTGAAAATGAGACATATACAATTGACTATCTGCTACACGGTTTAATGATGCAGTCAGGAAATGATGCAGCTACTGCATTGGCAGAACATGTTGGTGGATCAGTTGAAGGCTTTGTGAAGCTAATGAATGAAAAGGCACAGCTTTACCGTCTGCAAGAAACGACATTTACAAATCCAACAGGGTTACACAATGAAGTCCACCTTTCCTCTGCATATGATACGGCTAAAATGCTGCAAATTGCGATGAAGAATCCGGAGTTTAAGAAAATTGCTTCCACACAACATTTTTCGGATGGTAGACAGTGGAAAAATAAGCACCGCCTTATGCATGAAAAAGTTGGCGCAATTGCCGGGAAAACTGGTTATACAAAAGTAGCGGGGCGCACACTTGCAACATTTTTCGAACGGGAACAAAAATCATTTGTTGTCGTCACGATTAATGAAGGAAATGACTGGAATGTCCACCGTAATTTGGCGGATTTTATTGACCAGAATTTTGAGCAGCAAACAATTGTGAAAACAGGGAAATACAATGCAAATGGATTGTCGATAGAACTAGATGAACCATTACAAATGCTTCTTCATAAGAAAGAACGGCCAAACTTCCAGCACATCGTAAAGATTTCAAGACTTAAGGATTCAAATAGAGGTGTTTGGCTTTTATATGCAGATGATGTACTTGTCGCCTCCAAATTAGTCACGATAAGGTGATCGAACGTATTGTTTGAAAAGTGAAATTTCTTTAATAAGTATTGAAAGTATGCCATAATTTTTATTCGTTAAGGAAATTTATGGCGTACGTGTTGTGGATGACGAGTTATAGATTTAATTTTCTTCAAAATATTTATAGCAATAAAGGAAAAGTGCAAATTCGAATGCTGTAGAAGCGTGCGTCTTTGCAGTTTATCAATCAATGAGGTGAACTTATGGAAAGATTACAGAAAGTGATTGCATATGCAGGCGTTGCATCACGACGTAAAGCAGAGCAATTAATCGTAGAAGGTAAAGTAAAAGTTAATGGAGTAGTGGTAAAAGAGCTAGGAACAAAGGTTTCGAACTCGGACACGATAGAAGTAGAAGGCGTAAAGCTTGAAAAAGAGGATAAAGTATATTTCCTATTATATAAACCACGTGCCTATATTTCAGCTGTAACAGATGATAAAGGTCGTAAAACAGTAACAGATATTTTCAAAAAGCATGTTCATCAACGGATTTTCCCGGTAGGTCGTTTGGATTATGATACAACAGGTTTACTACTATTAACAAATGACGGGGATTTTTCAAACTTAATGACTCACCCTAAATTTAAAATAGATAAAACATATATTGCACGTGTTAAAGGGATTCCAACAAAGCAAGGGCTAATGAAACTTCAAAATGGCATTAAGCTGGAAGACGGGAAAACGGCTCCAGCAAAAGTAAGTATGACAAGCTTTGATGAAAGTGCCGGAAAAGCAATTTGTGAAATCACAATCCATGAAGGGCGTAACCGTCAAGTGCGTCGTATGTTCGAAGCGATTGGGAC
The DNA here is from genome assembly GCF_037969735.1 of Solibacillus sp. FSL W8-0372. Lineage (NCBI taxonomy): Bacteria > Bacillati > Bacillota > Bacilli > Caryophanales > Caryophanaceae > Solibacillus > Solibacillus sp. FSL W8-0372. The sequence goes on from NZ_CP150204.1 coordinate 1,167,977, forward strand.
ACCGGTTGTGAAGTTAAAACGTGAGCGCTTTGCATTTTTGGATCTAACAGGATTGTCGCCTGGTGAATATCGTCAGCTAACAAAGCATGAAGTAAAACTGTTGCGCGTACTGGCTGAAACAGGAAAATTAGATTACAACAATTAAAATAGTGGAAACGTTCATAAATCATTCATAATTAAAAGAATTATCATTTTGTAATTATTTGCTATAATAGGCAACAGTAGTTGCTAAAAGGAAGGAGGTTTTTTGTTTGGATAAAAAAAGAAAACGTTCTGTGACACGTGGCATTATACTAGCAATTTTAGCAATAGCAATCGGATATACCATTTATGGTGCTGTAACGAAAGATAAAATAGAAATAGTACAAGCAGGGGCACAGGCGCCTGATTTTGAAGTAGTAGATTTGAATGGTGAGAAACATAGATTAAAAGATTACGAAGGAAAAGGTGTCGTTTTAAATTTTTGGGGAACTTGGTGTGAACCATGCGAACGAGAATTCCCTGCTATGACTCGTCAATACACAGCATTTGCTAATAAAGGTGTACAGATTATTGCTGTCAATTTCGCCCAATCTGAGTTTGAAGTTAAGAAGTATGTTGCCAATATGGGGATGAACTTCCCGGTTGCAATCGACAAAACGAAAAGCGTATTTACAGCCTACAGCATTGGACCTCTTCCTACATCAATATTTATTAAACCAGATGGTACTGTTGACCGTATTATAACTGGTGAAATGAGCGAGGAAAAAATCGCGCAGTATATGGAGTCAATAAAGCCGGAATAGGAGTTTTAACGCAATGAATATAATACTTTGTGAATGCGGGCATGAAAATCCTGAAGGTACTAATCTCTGTCAAAAATGTGGATCTCCTTTAACAATGGAGGAAAAAAGCAAAAAAATTGCAGACATGCGGTACGAAGGGACAGCCATTCGTTCAAAAACTTACAACAAATCGATTATTGATAAAATTTGGAATTTTTTCTCGAGTGTAAAGGTCGGTATTTCACTTATCATAATAAATTTAGTGGCAGCTTCTATCGGGACGATTTTACCGCAGGAGTTTTACGTTAGTGTAGCGACTGATGCAGAGAAGGAAAAATACTATTCAGATGTATATGGCTGGTTTGGGGAAATATATTATGCGTTAGGTTTATCGGATCTCTATTCTTCCCTTTGGTTCCAAATACTTGTATTAATGCTAGGTGTGTCCATTATTATTGCGAGTATTGACCGTGGTATTCCATTACATAAGTCTTTAAAGAATCAACGAGTGAAAAGACATACAAGCTTTATGAAGCGTCAGCGCATCTACAGTGAAGGTAAACCGGGTGAGGATACTGGCCAAACATTACAGCTTGTAGAACAAACTTTAAAAAATTTAAAATATAATGTCCGCCGTGAAGATGACGCAATATTGGCAGAGCGTGGACGTTTTTCTCGTTACGGCGCTTATATAAATCATGTTGGACTTATCATATTTATAATAGCTGTTATGCTTCATTTAGTTCCTGGCTTCTACGTAGATGAGTCTATCTGGTTACGTGAAGGAGAAACACGGGCAATTCCGGGTATGGATGGTTATTTTTTGAAAAATGACCAATTTATATTGGAAACATACGATAACGATCCACAAGGTGAGCAGATTAAACAAGGAATTAACGTAGTGGCGAAAAATTATCAAACGGATGTTACATTATATAAACAAAAGGAAAATGCTGTTCCCGGACAAGCTGAAGATTTAGAAGAAGTAAAGCAATATAATATTCGAGTGAATCATCCATTAAAGCATGAAGGTTATGCGGTTTATCAAATGGACTTCAGGCTGAATGAAATTAAAACAATGGTTTTTGATTTAACACTTAAAGAAACTGAAGAATCACTTGGGCAAGTTAGTATAGATTTAACAAATCCTCAAGACGAATACCTATTGGATAACGGAGCTAAAGTAGAATTAATGGGCTTCTATCCTGATTTTTCTGGGTTTAAGGAAGGTGTGCCGCAAACTGCAACACAAACACCGAATAATCCGGCATTTATATTTAAAATGAGTACTCCTGAGAAACCAGAAGGAGAAACGAGTTTTGTAGCCATTCAGCAAACATTAGAGCCTGAAGGTAACAACATGTATAAAATGAAGTTTTCCAATGTAGAAACACGTCACATGTCGGGCTTAATGGTCCGATACGACCGCACAATTCCTCTACTTATAGTTGGAGCGATTATCTTTATGATCGGTGTAGTAATCGGTTCGTATTGGAATCACCGTCGTATTTGGATTGAACAATTGGAAGATGGTACAGTTCGTTTAGCAGCCCATACAAACAAAAACTGGTTTGGTATGAAGAAGGATTTAGAGGCCTTAAAGAAACATGCCCATTTACCACAATACGTAGATCAGCTGGAATCGGAAAATAGTGAACATGTTGAAACAGAAAAGGATGGTAAAACCTTATGAGTTTAATAGATTTAAGTGGTTATTTACTGTATGTTGCATTTTTTTGTTATTTGTTTGGCACATTCCTATTTGGAGGAGCAATTAAAGAAAAAAATGATACAGCGGCGAGTCGAGCAGACAAATACGGTAAATTGGCAATCACCGTTACAATTATCGGTTTTGTTGCACAATTAGGTTATTTCATAACACGTTGGATTTATACAGGACATGCACCAGTTAGTAATATGTTTGAATTTACGACAGCATTCGGTATGTTCATCATCTTATCGTTCATTGTCATTTTCTTTATGTATAAAGTGTCGGCATTAGGTGTAGTAGCTTTACCAATCGCACTCCTAATCATTGCCTATGCTTCAATGTTCCCGACAGAGGTAAGTCCGTTAGTACCGTCATTACAAAGTCACTGGTTAACAATTCATGTAATTACGGCAGCAATAGGTCAATCCATTTTTGGAATCAGTGCGGTAGCGGGTCTAATTTATTTACTGAAAAATGTAAATATGAATGAACGCTCAAAAGAGAGCTTTTGGCTTGAAACGGTTATGTTCTGCTGTGTATTAATTGTAGGTTTCGTGGCAGCAACGGTAACATTCAATGTCATGGATTATGAAGCGAAGTATGAATATGTCGATACTTTGGATAAAGTAAGCACTTCAACATATTTGATGCCGCCAATCTTTGGCATGAATGAGTATGTAGAGTTAACAGAAGATCGCATGACACCATTAGTAGAATTGCCTGCACTAATTGATGCACGAAAATTAACAACAGTAGTATGGTCCATTCTATTTGGTACGGTGATTTATATTTTGATCCGTCTCATCTTTAGAAGAAAGGTAGCAACAATGTTCCAGCCGTTGGTAAAGCGAGTAAACTCTACATTGATGGATGAAATCGCATATCGTACAGTTTTAATTGCATTCCCAATATTTACGCTTGGAGCACTGATTTTTGCGATGATTTGGGCGCAAAAAGCATGGGGACGTTTCTGGGGCTGGGATCCAAAAGAAGTTTGGGCGCTTGTTACATGGTTGTTCTATGCAGCATTTTTACATTTACGCCTATCAAAAGGCTGGGAAGGCAAAAAGACTGCCTGGTTAACGGTAATAGGGTTCCTAATCATTCTATTTAATTTAGTTGTCGTAAACTTAGTAATTGCTGGTTTACACTCTTACGCTTAAGTTTATTAAAATATCATAAAGTTATAAAAGTTCAATCATTTTGATTGAGCTTTTCTTTTCAATTGTACTTTTAAAAGGTACAATGGAGTAGAGAAAGAGAAGAGTTTTGAAAGGGGCAACATCAGTGTCTGAAAATATTTCTGTATTAATTGTAGATGATGAAGACCGCATTCGACGTTTATTAAAGATGTATTTAGAACGCGAAGGCTACGCAGTAGAAGAAGCAGAAAACGGAGAACAAGCACTTTCAATGGCGCTAGAAAAAGATTATCATTGTATTTTACTGGATATTATGATGCCTGAAAAAGACGGTTTAGAAGTTTGCGCTGAGCTGCGTGAAAAGAAAACAACACCGATTATTTTGTTAACAGCAAAAGGAGAAGAAGCAAACCGTGTTCAAGGTTTTGAACTGGGAGCTGATGACTATATTGTTAAGCCGTTCAGTCCGCGCGAAGTTGTGCTGCGTGTAAAAGCTATTTTACGTCGATCAGCGGTATTTTCACCGGTAGCGAATGCTTCTTCATCTAAGGATTTAGTTGTATTCCCGCACTTAACTATTGATCACGATGCACACCGTGTAACAGCGGATGGTACAGAAGTGAACTTAACACCAAAAGAATATGAATTATTATACTTTTTAGCAAAAGCACCAGATAAAGTATTTGACCGTGAACAACTGCTAAAAGAAGTATGGCATTACGATTTCTTTGGCGACCTTCGTACGGTAGATACCCATGTTAAACGTTTACGTGAAAAGTTAAACCGTGTCTCTGAAAATGCGGCGAAAATGATTGTAACTGTTTGGGGTGTCGGCTATAAATTTGAGGTAGTAAATGATTAGAATAGCAACAAGTATTGTCGGGAAGCTATGGGTAACCATTTTGCTTCTCGTTTCATTTGTCCTGTTTATTTTCACGGTATTTATGCTGGAGTTTCTTGAAAGCTATCATAATGAACAGTCTGAAATTTCCTTGAGACAAACTGCGGCAGCTATAGCCAGTATTGTTGATGAGGATGAATTGGATGATAAACAATTCGCAATTATCTCCGAGTTATTAACGGAAACGACAAATGTCCTCATCGCGAAAAATCCAAATGAAGTACTGTATTCAATGCAAGAGGGATTGAATAAAGAGGAAATACAGAAAAATATTATTTCGAACGAGGATTTAGGGGAAGTTTATGAATCAAGTGAGCCGATTGTTAAAGAGCTTCTCCTGCCTTCGAATATTGAAGAAAATAAAAATTTGAAATATATCGTTCTTGGCTTTCCATTAAAAAGTGACGAAGAGTTACACGGGGCAGTATTTATTTACAAAAACCCGGACGCATTAAATCAAACAAGTAATGAAACAACGAAAATTGTCTTTTTGGCAGCGGCCATTGCATTCATATTGACGACAATATTTGCGTTTTTCCTTTCTTCCAAAATAACGTTGCCATTACGGAACATGCGTGAACACGCATTTGAATTGGCAAAGGGTCGATTCGATTCTAAAATTGAAATAAAACAGAATGACGAAATTGGTCAGCTGGCAGTAGCCTTTAACCAAATGGGCCGTCAATTAAAGCATCATTTGGAAGTGATTAATCAGGAAAAAGAGCAATTATCCAGTATTTTAACATCGATGACAGATTCGGTAATCACTTTTAATCGTGATAAAACAATTTTAGTTAGTAATCCCCCGGCGGAGCGTTTGCTTCAAAAATGGTTTGTTGAAAAAGGTTTAAACAGTTCGAAGCCGATTCCGGAAGAGCTCTATCAAATGCTTGATCATGTCCTAAGTTTTGAAGATCAGCTGGACGAAGAGTTGCAGATGGGGAAATCTTATTATAGTATTACGATCAGCCCACTCTATAGCGGAGATTCGATTCGGGGTGCGGTTGCTGTTATACGTGATAAAACAGAGGAAACAAAGCTGGAAAAACTGAAGTCGGATTTCATTGCCAATGTTTCGCATGAGTTGCGAACACCGATAGCGATGTTGCAAGGCTATTCAGAAGCTATTATAGATGGTGTTGTCACAACAGAAGAGGAACGCACTGATATGATTCGTATTATTTATGATGAGTCCCAACGAATGAGCCGACTCGTTACGGATTTATTGGATTTAGCACGAATGGAGTCGGGTCATATGAGTCTTTATAAAGATGATGTCCCATTAGTGTCGGTAATCGAACGCATGACGCATAAGTTTGATCAGACAGCTAAAGAAAATCATGTACAACTTCATTTTGAAACTGACTTTTCGGAGGATGCGCTTATCCCGATTGATGAAGATCGCATTGAGCAAGTGTTAACGAATTTAATCGATAATGCAATCCGCCATACACCGGCTGAAGGTTCAGTTACAGTATCGATAACAAATGAACAGAAATTTGCTAAAGTTCAAGTGAGTGATACTGGCCAAGGTATACCACAAGATGACTTACCATACGTATTTGAACGTTTTTATAAAGCGGATAAAGCACGTACACGTTCAAAAGGTGGAACAGGCTTAGGGTTAGCAATAACCAAAAATATAGTAGAAGCACATAACGGTACGATTTCTGTAGATAGTGTGGAGCAACAAGGAACAATCTTTACATTTTATTTACCACTAACTTAACGAAATTGTAGTAAGAAAAGTTTATCATTTTGTTCTCAAAGTGATAAACTTTTATTTTTAACAAGCTATTCATATAATATTACAGGGTATTGTAACTTTTACTGTTTGAAAACGACAAATTATTAGAACGGAGGTGGGATGGGTGCAACAGTCCATATTCCATCGATTATACGATATGTATCATCAGGATGTTTTTAATTTTCTGTTTTATTTAGTAAAAAATCGTACAGCGGCGGAGGATCTTTCCCATGAAGTGTATGTACGTGTACTGAAATCGTATGAACGCTTTGAAGGAAAAAGCTCTGAAAAAACGTGGCTTTTCTCAATTGCAAAAAATGTGGCAATTGACTATTTCAGAAAGAAACAGGTTCGGGATAAGCATGCATTTACCGCATTTGATTGGGAAACAGAGCAGCTTGTAAGCTCTGTCCCTTCACCAGAACAGTCAATGGAACTAAACGATGAACTAAGCCGATTACTGCTAGCATTGGAACGATGCTCGGGGGATCAGAAAATGGTGATTATTATGCGCTATCTTCAGGAACTTTCGATACAGGAAACGGCTGATATATTAGGATGGACCACAGGTAAAGTAAAAACGACGCAGCACCGGGCATTAAAAAATTTAAGACAGTTATTGGAAGCTCAAGATGGAAAGGAGGCGAATTCATTATGAAAAAGGAGCGTTGGGATGAGGAGAACCTGGAGCAACTTCTAAAACAGGCCCCAAAAGTAACCGATCATCGAACAAAGGATGAAATATTTAATCGTTTAAAGGATGAAGGAGCATTTAGTGAAGAGCCGCCTCAAATACAACAGCCTACGCAAAAAGGGATTCGCTGGGCGCCGCTTCTAGTATCTATCGCTTCCTTATTTATTATAGTTTTGATTGGTGCACAGTTTTTAGGAAATGATCAGTCTATCTCTATGGAAAATACATTTGATATGGCGACTACAGAATCGGAAGAAAGTGCCAAAATGAGTAGGGCTGGAGATGCAACTTCAAAAAGTGAATCCGCGACAATTTCTAATTTTTCAATGGATACACAAGGTCAACAAACTTTAATTTATGAAAGCCAGCTTGAAGGCGTGACCTTATTCAAAATTGGTCTTGCTGGGGACGATGCAGAAAGTGTTCCTGTGAGTATTTTAATTCCTAATGAAGTTGTTGTTGATAAGCTTGGCACGGATAAACCGACAGCATTGGAGCTTTATAAAACGTTTAGTCCATTGCTGGATGAGCAAATGCTTGGATTTAATGAGTATCATCCGTTAAAAGGCGAATTGCGTGAAGAAGGAAATAAACTTATTCACACATTACCCGAGGACCACGGATATGACACAAGTTCGGCTACATTATCGAATTATTTCGGTTCCCTTGTAGATACATTTGGCAATTCGTATGAAGAAGTACAAATTGAAGATGCTAATGGAAAAATCGCTTATTTTGATCATGTTGGTGAAATGGGACAGTCAATACCATTGAAAAGTGAACAAACACAATATAATTATTTTATGTATCAAATGAGGGATGGGGCAGTTTATTTAAGTCCTAACTTCCGAATGACCTTCCCAAACGTAACGGATGCGATAAATAATATGACAACCGAAGCCAATGATATATATCGTACAGTCATTTTACCTGGAGTTTCGTTAACAGTAGAAGATAAAGGGGATATTGTAACAGTAACATTCGACCAAGCGCTTGATTTGGAACAATATGATCCCGCTCAAGTGATGCGTATGATCGAAGGGTTATTATTAACGGCTTCAAGTTTTGATAAGCAAATTAAATTTGAACAAATTGTGCAAGAAAATTGGAGTGGCTTTGACTTTACGAAACCTTTAGAGAAGCCAGTTTCGGGAAATATATTGTTCTATAATTTTTAATCAATTCAAATAAATTTACTCGGAATTGTAAGCAATGGTCTTTACAATTCCGTTTTTATATATATAATAGAAATTGTAACAAGTATTTTGTTGCATAATTTCATATTGATTCATCTTCGGGGCAGGGTGTAATTCCCGACCGGCGGTAATTAAAGTTGTAACCTCTGACCATTTAATTGGAGGACGTTACAGAAAACTTTTCGAGCCCGCGAGCCACTTTTGTGTGCAGGATTTGGTGAAATTCCAAAGCCGACAGTATAGTCTGGATGGGAGAAGGTGAAGGTACGGTCGTCATTTTATGAAAATGTCGTGCTTTGTAGTACCGTTAATAATTTCCTTAATTATGAGCGAAATATCTTTCGTATACATAAATTTAAGGGAAGTTACTACAAAGGCATGAGTAGACTTTTATTTAAGTGTGCCTATTTCTCCCTTATGCTCTTTTTTGCATAAGGGTTTTTTCATGAATGATTTGATACGTCCTTTCTTCTTGCGAGATGGAATCAGCAAAGAGGAGAGATTTCTATGCAAAAGAGAACTTTGAAGTTACGGTCATTTGTAACTATCGCAATGCTAAGTGGGATTTCGTTCATTTTAATGTTATTGAACTTCCCATTACCTTGGTTTCCTGTATTTTTGCAGATTGATTTTAGTGATGTTCCTGCATTAATTGCGGCGATTACGATGGGACCTGTCGCGGGCATTCTTGTTGAATTAGTAAAGAATGTACTTGATTGGATTTATACAGGGGCGCCAGAAGGAATTCCGGTTGGTCATATGGCAAACTTTGCAACAGGCGTATTATTCATTTTACCAGCTTACTATATTTATAAAAAATTCCCTTCCGCAAAAGGGTTGATTTCAGGCTTAGTCGTTTCAACAGTTGTAATGTCGTTGGGGATGGCTATATTAAACTACGTAGCGTTCTTGCCGATGTATACTTATTTACTAGGGTTTGAATATGATATGTATGAAACGATAGTTTTAGGTATTTTACCATTTAATATTGTTAAAGGAATTATGATGCTAGTTGTCGTGACAATGATTTATCGTTCAATGCGTGTATGGATTGAACAACAGCGCAGACAATATTTAGCTTAACTTAATAAACAGTGAGGAGTTATGTCATGTACAATTAATTTTATGACATAACTCCTTTTTATTTGCTAGAAGATTGTTAGGATATGTATATAAAGTTATATGGGAATAATTATTGCTATTGAATTCAAAGTAATTCACTGTTATCATAATGTACATTGTTGTGAAAAATCGGGCTATTTCGTCAAAAGACCAACATGATATGACTTCTTTAGGAGAGATGACGATGGAGAAAAAAATACCATTTTCAACATACGCAGTTATTGGCACAATGCTGTTTGGTATGTTTTTTGGTGCAGGAAATTTAATCTTCCCGATTCAAATGGGACAATTAGCAGGTACGAATTATTGGCTTGCATTAATTGGTTTTTTAGTAACGGCAATAGGGCTGCCGTTTTTAGGTATTCTTGCAATTGGTTTATCTGGAAGCAATGGATTGCGTGATTTAGCAAGTAAAGTACACCCGGTATTTGGTTTGCTATTTGCGTTGGCATTGTATTTAACGATTGGACCGTTTTTTGCCATTCCTCGTACTGCTACGGTGCCTTTTGTAGTTGGTTTCGAACCTTTCATCGATCCATCACAAATTACATTATGGCTTGCAGTGTTTAGTTTTGTATTTTTTGCTATCGTATTTTACTTTTCATTAAATCCAGCGAAAATTATGGATATTATCGGCAAATATTTAACGCCGGCATTTTTAGTTTTTCTGTTTGTATTAATCGGAATTAGTTTATTTTCGCCGATGGGCAATTTTGTCGAGCCTGCTGGGGCGTATATAAATGAGGCGTTTATGACAGGGTTTAAAGAAGGTTACAATACGATGGATGCACTTGCTTCACTAGCATTCGGTATTGTTGTGATACATGCCATCAAGCGTACGGGTATTACTGATAAAAAGGAAATTGCAAAAGCGACTTGGAAATCAGGTGTTTTTGCAATGGCTCTTATGATGCTAATATACGGTCTCATTACTTATATGGGGGCATCGAGTGTAACAGCGATAGGAACTTATGAGAATGGCGGTCAAATTTTTGCGGCTGTAGCAGATTATTACTTTGGCTCGTACGGTGCGATTTTATTGGCTATTATTATTGTACTTGCCTGTCTCAAAACAAGTATTGGGCTGATTACGTCGTGTAGCGAATTTTTCCATGAAGTATTTCCAAAAGTGAGCTATAAAGCATTTGTTGTATTGCTATGTATTGTATCGTTTGTTATAGCAAATGTCGGATTAACGAATATTATTACATATGCAGTACCGGTGTTAATGTTCTTATATCCTTTGGCAATTGTCTTAATTATTTTAGCGCTTTTCGGACCGTTGTTTGGTTATAAACAATCAGTTTTTGCGACAGCTATTTTATTTACATTCTTTATTAGTGTTATCGATGGCTATAATGCATTGATCAATAATGTCCCAGCATTTGAAATGAGTGCTTTTACAACAGTTTCTGAAATTTATGCACATTATTTGCCGTTCTATTCGATAGGGCTGGGATGGATCGTACCTGCAGTTATTGGGGTAGTGATTGGTTTATGCATTCCGGGTACCGACAAAAGTAATGCTGTAGGTAATCAATAACATGAATCAAAAAAGGATGAATTGAAAGCATATGCTTTTAATTCATCCTTTCAGGTTGTCGACAAAAGGCATCGAGAGCTCGTCTCTCGATGCCTTTTGTCATTTCTTTTATCAAATTAGGCTCCGAAGTTCTGTAAAAGGGCTCCTCTTCGAGGGAAGATGCCCTCATCTAAGCTCCTTGCCAAGTCCATGTGGCAAGTTTCTTCAAGTTCATGGCAGCAAAAGTAAGCATCGCCTGCATGGACAATTTTTTAAGGCCTCTTAGCGTTGTCCATCGCATACCATGCTTCTCTTTCGCATCCGCAAAGACACGCTCAACCGTCTCTTTTCGTTTTGCATAAATGGATTTAATTTCATGATGATGACGAAGATGTTCGGCTTCTTCTAGATAATCTGCCCAAATATGTCGCTGAATCATTTTCGTATGATTTTTACTTTCCGTACATTGTGCTAGAAATGGGCAATCTGCACAAACCGCTGGATTCGATTTGTATTGGCGATAGCCTTCTTTCGTCGTCGTTGTATAGCGCAACATCTGGTCATTCGGGCAAATATAGCAATTATAGTGCTCATCATAGACATACTCATGTTTACGGAAGAAGCCATCTTTCGTTTTCGGTCTTGTATAAGGAAGAACAGGCAACATTTGATTTTCTAATAAAAAGTTCGTAATCGCAGGTGTTTTATAAGCCGCATCCGCAGCAACAGCCACAGGCTTTTTCACACGATGAATGACCTTTTCAACAAGCGGTTGCAGCATATGACTATCATGGATATTGCCCGGTGTCACAATCGTACCTAATACAAAGCCACGTTCATCTGTCGCTGCATGAAATGAATAGGCAAATTGTTTTGTCCGTTCGTCCTTCACATAGTAACCACTTTCAGGGTCCGTTGTGCTCTCTTTGATTTCTTTCCATTCTTCCTTTTCAAACTTCTCCGGTGGAAACGGCTTTTTCCCGTTCTTTTCACGGTCTATGTTTAACTCTTCTTGTAGCTTTTCTTCATAAGCACGTGTCTCTTTTCGAACCATCTTCTTATCAAATTTTCGTTTATTCGCACTTGCCTTAACATGCGTAGAATCAATAAAGATATGGTCAGCTGATAATAAACCCGCATCCACAATTTCTTTCAAGATGCGATAGAAAATCTGTTCAAATACATCTGTATCCTCAAAACGCCGTGTATAATTTTTGCCAAACGTTGAGAAGTGAGGCACTTCTGTATGAAAACCGAAGCCTAAAAACCAGCGATACGCTACATTCGTTTCAATTTCCTTAATCGTTTGACGCATCGAACGAATACCAAAAACGTATTGAATCATTGTCATTTTAAATAAGACAACAGGATCAATACTTGGTCTACCGAAAGGTGAATATAAGTTTTCAACTAATGGATATACAAACGAAAAGTCAATGGCTGCCTCTAATTTACGTACGAGATGATTTTCTGGGACAAGTTGTTCAATCGTCAACATTTCTAATTGATTACGTTCATTCATTTGGTTTTTAGTCATCATATCGGGACACCTCTTTGATTTAGATAAACTATATTAGAAAGAATAGATCAAGTTGATTGGAATGGAAGGGGCGACTTCTGCGGGAATAGCGGGACTGCCGATACACCGCAGGAGCGTAGCGACGAGGAGGATTGGCACCCGCCCGCGAAACGCGTCCCCTGGAATGGAAATCAACGGTTTTCATCATTTAAATTTATTTTAAAACAAAAAAGACTGTAGGCAAACTCGAATTTCTTCGAGTTTGTCTACAGTCTGAAAGGATGAATTGAAAGCATATGCTTTTAATTCATCCTTTTACTTATTTTTATTAATGGATGTTTCGCTTTTGGAATGTCCCGCCACTTACTTCGACTACTTCATAAACAGTAACGAAAGCTTTAGGATCGACCTCACGAATGATGGCCTTTATTTTACTTTCTTCCATACGGTTAATGACACAAGTGATTTCTCTAAACTCCTGGTTTGAGTATGCACCATACACTGTATTGAAAGTAGCGCTTCGGCCTAAACGATCGCGAATCGTTTCGACCATTTCGTTTGGCTCGCTTGTAATAATTTTATAAGTTTTCGAACCGCTTAATCCTTCTTCAACAATAATAATTACTTTTGATGCAATGTAGTATGCGATTGCAGATAATAATGCTCCTTTAAAACCGAACACAAATGAAACGATGATAAATACGAAGAAGTTCAAAAATAAAATTAAATCGCTTGTTCCGAATGGCAGCTTTCTTGATAGCAGTACAGCTAGCATATCAATTCCATCCAATGCACCACCATTACGAAGTGCTAGACCCATACCAATACCTAAAATAATACCACCGACAACGGTAATTAATAGTGCATCACCTTCTATTATTGTTGGAACATGATGCATAAGGGAAGTCCCGATTGCCAACGAGGCGATACCGATAACTGAATTGATCGCAAAACTTTTCCCAATTTGTTTATACCCAAGATAAATAAAAGGGATATTGAGTAATGCAATTAGCATCCCCAATGTTAATGGGGTTGTTTGTGAGATGACGATACTAATTCCGGTAATCCCGCCATCCGATACATTATTTGGAATTAAAACGGCTTCCAATCCGTAAGCGGCGATAAAACCACCTAAAATAACTATAATTTTTTGCCCGATGGACTTTGCAATATTTGGTTTAGACTTTGACATAAACTTCCTCCTCGATCCTCATGATTAGTATTATACAACAATGAAACCAACATGACGTTTGAAGTTAACAATAACAATAAGTTTAATTAAAAAAGGAGTAAATTATGTAAATAGTGGTGTGATTAATTTCAAAAATATCCTGTAGCGAACATTCTGAACTAAAATTCCTTATTTTTTATAAATCTAACATGCCATGTATATAAAGACGCTAAAATCGTTCGAATTATGCGATTAAAACGTTCTAATATTTGTATGTTAGTTTTTATAACATTGAATTGACAAAGTACCTTACATTGATTTAAAGTTAAATCAAGAAAGGGAGGCGATAGGATGAGTCGAGAATTTCGAAGAGCGATGCCGTTATTACCGATTAGCATGGTTATGCAACTAACCGACTTAACGGCAAGACAAATCCGTTACTATGAAGAACATGAACTAATCGTCCCTGCCAGATCAGAAGGGAATAGGAGAATGTTTTCTTTAGATGATATTGATGCCCTATTAGAGATAAGAGAGTTACTTGACCAGGGTATTAATATGGCAGGTATAAAAAAGGTATTTGCCATGCGGACGAAGGACTATGTTACGAATACTGACATTGTACGAATGTCCGATACAGAACTTAGGGCAATACTTCGTGAAGAAATGCAACAAGCTCAGCGTATGCAAAAAACTTCGCTACGACAAGGTGACTTATCGCGTTTCTTTCAATTCTAAAAAAAGATAAAAACATAATTTGGGGAGTGTTGAATGATGACAAATACAGTTATTAATAAAGCGGGCAAAGCAACTAAAGAGAGTATCAAAAAAATTGTGGCTGACAAAAACGTGAAATTCATCCGTCTACAATTTACGGATATTTTAGGTACAATTAAAAATGTTGAAATTCCAGTAAGTCAATTAGATAAAGCTTTAGATAATAAAATGATGTTTGATGGATCTTCAATTGAAGGATTCGTTCGCATAGAAGAATCTGACATGTATTTACGTCCTGATTTAGATACATTCATGATTTTCCCTTGGACGGCTGAAAAAGGTAAAGTAGCCCGTTTGATTTGCGACATCGCAAGACCAGATGGCTCACCTTTTGAGGGAGATCCCCGTTCAAACTTAAAACGTATGTTAAAAGAAATGGAAGAGCTTGGTTTCACAGGCTTTAACTTAGGACCAGAACCAGAATTCTTCTTATTTAAATTAGATGAAAAAGGCAATCCAACATTAGAGCTTAATGATGACGGTGGTTATTTCGACTTAGCGCCAACTGACTTAGGTGAAAACTGCCGCCGTGATATTGTGCTTGAGCTTGAAGAAATGGGCTTTGAAGTTGAAGCTTCTCACCATGAGGTAGCTCCTGGTCAGCACGAAATCGACTTTAAATATGCTAACGCAATCGAAGCATGTGATAACATCCAAACGTTCAAATTAGTCGTAAAAACAATTGCACGTAAACATGGTTTACATGCAACATTTATGCCAAAACCATTATTTGGTGTGAACGGTTCAGGGATGCACTTCAACTTATCGTTATTCCAAGGCGACAAAAACGCATTCTGGGATGAAGGGGCAGACCTACAGTTATCAAAAACAGCTAAACATTTCTTAGCGGGTGTATTAAAGCATGTTCAAGGTTTCACAGCAGTAACTAATCCAACAGTAAACTCATACAAACGCTTAGTTCCTGGATATGAAGCACCTTGTTATGTGGCATGGTCACCGAAAAACCGTTCACCATTAGTACGTATTCCGGAATCTCGTGGTCTATCAACTCGTATTGAACTACGCTCAGTAGATCCATCAGCAAACCCATACTTAGCAATGGCAGTAATTTTAGCAGCAGGTTTAGATGGTGTGAAAAATGAAATCGAGCCACCAGCACCAGTAGACCGCAACATATATGTAATGAATGCAGAGGAGCGTGCAGCAAACGGCATTGATAGCTTACCAGGTTCTTTAGATGCAGCATTAGCAACTTTAGCTAAAGATGAAGTAATTATTAACGCTTTAGGCGAGCATATTTACGCTAATTTCAAAGAGGCGAAAGAAGTAGAGTTCGATATGTTCCGCACATCTGTGCACCAGTGGGAACGCGACCAATATATGAAGATGTACTAAGAGAAAAGCGTTGGGGCTGTAGGCTCCAACGCTTTTTTCATTTTTGTTGCCCCAATCTAATCGAAGTGCTGCACATTACAATTAATAGGTACTGAAAAAATTAAGAGAGTAGGTTCCTTTTAAGCGACTCTTAAAGCTAACTGAGCTAATAATTGGATGGCTGCCTGAACTACTACGTCAATTTGAACTTCGGTTTGTCTTACAGTTATTGAATCAGAGTCAATAATGGTTACACTTTGTGATTCGGTTTGATTAACTTCTAAATTTTGAGCGATTCTTTGAAGATTGCTTACATCAGCGTTTTCATTCGAGCCTAATACTACAATGGCTGCTTCGATAGCAGCTTGTAGGGCAGCTTGAACTACCACAAGACCTTGTACTTCTGTTTGAGTTACGTCAACAGTATGAGAATTTTGAATTAATAAACCTTGATTTTGAGATTGGTTTAATTCTATAGTATCTTCAGTGTTTTGATTTGAGTTTCCACTAATTGCCATAAATAATCATCTCCTTTCGAATTTATTTTGTCTTACGTTCCTAGATTATGCTTTAGTTAAAAAAGGCTGTGGACTAATATCTTAGGTGACTATGAATTATTCAGGGGGTGATAAGCCTATTTGCTAATTAAATAGCTACTTGAAATAATCTGGGCACATATTTTATTAGAAGCGTTTCTTAATAAATTTAAGTTGAAGATGTTTAAAAGGAGAAAAACCAATGACTAAATATCAAACATTAAATATTTATAAAATGTTGAATTATAGAAGAACAAAAATTCCCTTACTTTCCGAAATCATCCAGAGAAGATAAATATTCCAAAAAGGAATTGATAAATTAGGCAGAGGAGAAAGAGGTAACGTGGAAGTTGAGTCGTGGGTACTTTGTTTAATCGATTTTGAAAGCGAAGAACCATCCTTCTATTACAATCTAAATAATAAAAGTTCGTGCGTAAGGTTAGGAATCAATGCGAAGTCAAAGAAAGTGAACTCATATAGTTAGTTTGAAGATTATAAAAGGGATAATAGACGTTCCAAGAGATTTATTAATTGATTCTATTATAGAAACATTTGATGAACTTGGCTTAATTAATAATAAATTATAGATAAAGCTAAAATATTTTGAAATAGAAAAAAGCTACGGTTGCGCCCGTAGCTTGGATTTAGAACAGCCCTTTAATCTGTACAATAATATTTGTCAGAGGGGTGTCTGTTTAATGTTCTTCAAGTATTAAGCAGCAGAGTAATCTAACTGTGAGAGAACTTGATTGTACACGTCTTTTTTTACAATATAAAATGTTTTTTCATCATATGTAACGATTACTTGCCCAGGCTTAACAAATACTTTGGCTGTTTCTAAATTAGCGTATTTAGTACCTAAAATTTTTGAAATGTTCATTTAAAAAACTCCTTTAATGTTTCTATTATTGTTGTTCCCAAAAAAATTAAAGTTTAAAAGCATTTTTATAAAGTTTTAATGCCCAAATTGTAGGGATAGGTACAAACTCATAAAAATAGCGCTATTTCAAATAAGGGCATACAATTACTGGTAATTTATAACTTATATGCTTGTTTGACCGAAAAAATGCCTCTTACTTGTTAGTTTTGTCTAGCTATTAAGGGGCATTTTACTTAGGGTATGGGAGTTTCGGTGTTGTAAATACCGAATAATTAGACTATTCTAATATAAGATACTTAATTTTCCAGAAAATGAAATATAAAGGTTGGTGTTGCATTCATGCTACGAGCGTTAAAAGTTGGGTTGTTGATTGAACGTACGAATCGTAAAAACTTGGTGGCGCTATTAGCTGTTGTAGTTGTCGTGTTTGGTATGATGTTTTTCATTAAGGCACAGGAGGTTGGACAGCAGCTAGATGAAAAGAAGAGTGATTTTTATAATGGTCGCGCAGCCCTGTCAAAGTTTCAGGTAAAGGATGCTTCTGAAGATGGGGATGGTAGTGATCTTTTTAAAAATTTGACGAAGCAAAACAGGTCGATTGCCTTACAAATAGCGGCATTAACAATGGATAATTATCCGTTGTATTATGAGGCTTCAATGACTACAGCAGAGCTTCGAAAAGAGGCATTTGATCTGGAGGACTATGATAAAGTGGCGGATTTATTGCCTACTAAGCTAGAAAATACACTGAACTATATGTATTTTAAACAGATGGTAGATTCCGAGAAACAAACAATCAGTGATTTATCACAATACATACCGTTCCTACTTTATTTTTTCAGTATTGCTGGTTTTGGTTGGTATATTTTTATTAGCTTTTACACGAGCTCAATTTTGTTGGATGATTTTGAACACACAAGTTTAGTGAAAGGTTATCCAGTGCGGTTTGATCAGTACATTCTGTCGAAATGTGTCATTGCATTTGGCTATGTGCTCGCGTTTATTGCACTCATCTTTATATGTTCGTTGTTAAGTCTTAGAAATGGCTTTGGAGATATTACGGAACCTGTTCGTGTGTTTTTAGGTGAACCGACACTCGTTTCAAGTATTTCCTATATTGGACGAGCAGTACTGTACATGATTGTTATATCAATTTTTGTCATGCTACTGTCGATTATTCTGAATGTACTCCTTAAAAACATGTATTTAACTTTATTTGTTCACTTTATTTTGTTCTTTTTACCGATTATATTCCCATCACTGATTAGTCTGTTTCCATATAATCCGTTCAATTTTATGAGCTTTAATGAAATTTTAGCTGGTGTTCCGGTTGATTTAGAAAAGTCAACAACAATTACGATGAATCAAGGACTTATCCTTATGGTCATTTGTATTGTATTGATGCTGGTTATTATACAGCGCTTCTTCTCAACTGGAAAAATAAATCGAGCGTAAGGGGGGACAGATATGCGGGGATATTTTGTTTTTGAATTGAAGCAATTTTTTACGAGCAAGAAAAATATTGCAGTGTTCGCTTTACTGACATTTGCTGCTCTCTTTTATGCGTTTAAACTTGCGCCGGCTTATGACCCGATAGAAAAGGTAGACTATGATGAAATTGAGGCGAGGTATTTAACTCGTGCGGAGTTTTTAGATTCGATGTTTGGTAAAAGTTTATATGGTTATCATGAATCTGTTGGACACGCTGTCAGTATGTTTGGTTTCCTGAATCCTTATGATGAGCGACGTCTACAAGCTCTTGATGAAGGGGACTTACGTAATTATGCAGATGAAACGAGTGATTGGTACTATTACACCAATGTCTATACTTATCGTAACGAATTACTTGCATACAACCCACGCTATTATATGGAAGACAGACGATTTGCTGAAGAGGAAGCTTACTATGCCTACTTTGAACAATTTCAGCGTTATGATACATATAAACGTGTATGGTACGATTTAACGATTGAAATTTTAGAACAACGAACGGCACTTCAAACCTTAGAACGCTTATTGAAGGGACCTTTACCATACATTCTATTAATTGCCACGCTATTACTGACAATTGATATCGTAACGAAGGATCGTCGTCATCCATCTGTTTTAAAGGGTTTTCCAATTGCAGACTGGAAGCGGCTATTGGTTAAGGTATTTGTTGGATTAATAGGCAGTGTGTTTCTATGGATTCCGATTATCGTTGGTCTGATGATTGTTGGCTTCCAATTTGGCTTTGGGAACCTTGATTTACCAGTTCCTGTTTATGGCTATGAATTGATTGCAAATGAGCAAGGTAAATTTGTCCATATGTCTATGGGGATATTTTTATTCCGCTGCTTCTTATTATTAGCAACTTGGATGGTAGTAATTGTTTCAGCAGTACTATTATGCAGTATTATATTCCGCCAAGAAATGTTTAATTTGTTGGTGGGAGGATTACTTATTTTTGGTGATCGCTTTTACGCAAGTCGTGGTGTCGGCTATTTCTGGAATGTCGAATATTTTCCAATATCTTATGTCCAGGTTGGGAATATTGTATCGAAATATCAAAATTTCTATTTTACAAGTGAAGGATTACACGACATGCTCGGCTTGAAATTACTATTAGCGAGTGCAGCGATTATCATTGTATTAACATTGCTTATTTCACTATCGAAGCGCTTTAGATTGATTAAATAGGAGGGGTAACATGATTGATATTCAAAACATAACGGTGCAATTTGGAACACGTACAGTGTTAAATGACATTGAGATAAAGTTTAATCAAGGAGAAATGATCGGCCTTGTTGCACCAAACGGAACAGGGAAGTCGACGCTAATGAATGTCATTATGAACTATTTGCAGCCAACAAAAGGAAAAGTACTCTTTAACGGTAATTTAACTTATTCAAGTAAATCAAACGAAGTGAAAATTCATCAGTTTGTGTCCATGATGCCGGACCAAAGCGACTTGTACAATCATTTAAGCGGACGGACACATTTGAAAATGTACGCTGCGATGTGGAAGTCGGACCCAAATCTAATTGATCAAACAATAGAAGCATTGAATATGGGGCATTATGTAAATAAAAAAACAGGGACTTACTCACTCGGAATGCGTCAGAGATTATGTTTTGCTATGCAAATTGTTGCGAATACAGACATTATGATGATGGATGAAGTAATGAACGGTCTGGATCCAAACAACGTGGAAATTATCTCGAAGATTTTATTGAAGAAAAAAGCCGAGGGAAAAATGATTATTATTGCTTCTCATTTATTAGATAACCTGGAAAAGTATGCGGACCGGATTTTCTTATTTAATGAAGGTAAGCTTGTCAATACGAATGAAATTATTGAAGGGTTTAGTCAGGCAAAAATTAAAACGATCCGTGTGAAAAATATGGATGAGTCTGTTAAAGCTCTGCTGAAAACAAAGTATCCATTGATAAAGCATCAAACATTGGTTACGGAAATGACTTTGCTGCATCTTCCAAGTTCGGAACAGCAACTATTAAGTGATTTAACTGCTTTTTTAGTTGAGAATAATGTAATGGACTTTGCATTTGGTAAAGTGACATTAAATGATTTATACGCACTTTATTATCACGAAGTTGTATAAAGTAAAAGCCTTCGTCATTTCAATACGACGAAGGCTTTTTTTCGAAATAAAATAGGTATTTAACGGAAATCCATTACTCTGCTATTTAATTCGAACATACTTCTGTAGTATATTGGTCATTTTATTAATGAAGGGGATGGTGTACATGTAATGGTGGAAGGACTAGCCAGCCTTTTTCTTTATTTAGGCGTAATAGCTTAGCTCCAAGTTGTGCTTTAGCTGTATGGAATTGAGCAAACAGTAAGCCAATATCTTCTCTCATCGCCATACCCATTACTTGACTGCAGCTTACTAAACCGGCAGCGGCATCCATTGATAAGGTTGCACTAATTTCCGGATCGTTAAATCTTGCGCCAGGTGGAATATTTTCGATTCGTGCTTCAGGACGTTCTGGTGGAGCTGGTGGAAGGGCAACACCATTTGTTTTAAGTATTTTTTCCAATTGCTTCACTTCATCTCTAGCGCATTGAATAAAATCCTCAATAATTTTTTTCAGATCTTGGTCACCTGCGTGATTATAGAAAGTTTGATATCCCGCAATCATTCCGTAACCTGTAGCTAAACTTGTCCAAATGCTGAAAACCTCTCCATAATGTAAAGGTTCATCTTTTGGATTGCCGGTAAATATACCCACAATAACACTTCCTTTCAAAATTAGGTGAATTTCATAACAACGTTAGTATGAGACAATAAAAGAAATTCAATTCATATGTAATTAAAGAAATGAAGTGCCAAAGAAGATATATCAAATTCATTAGAAAGAAAAAGCCAGCTCACATAGGCGGGAGCTGGCGTACATAAATAATTATTTTTAAACTAATTTATTTTACTTAAACAATATGTAAAAACCAACTTTATTTAAGCTGGCACTCCGTGAACTCTTTTGTATATTTCCTTCTCGATTTTATCTTTTGGCTGTTTTAAAGCAATTTCCAATACATCCAAAATAATTGTTGAAATTTGCTGTAAAATTTGAGAATCTTGGGAAGTTATTTTCTTTTCGTTTTTTTGTAATTCAATATCTTTACGTAGGAGCGTGTTCATTAGTTGGGCAGCTTCAAGATGATTACTCGTATTTAAAATGATTGCGTGGTTTCTTTGACGATTCGTATTACGGTCATTCCATTCGGTAGGTTCACTCGAAAAACAATTCATAATTTCCATTGCTTCGCTATGATTTAAAAGTTTCTCAAGTTGTGAGTTACTGCTATCTACAGGGTGATATAAAGTTACGCCAGGTTTGATTTTTGATTGCATAACATAGTAAAGCATAGTTTCTCCTGTGAAATTTTGTTCCGTAATGCCATCGATCCGACAAATACCATGCGATTTATAAAACGTTAAATCACCAATTTTATACATACATACGCCTCCAAAGATAATTATAATTTTAATCTTATAGCATATAAACACTTAAGTCAACTTAGTTGACTTAAACGTTCAGAGTTGTCAACTTGAATTAATTTTTTTCCTTTAGTATGATGCTTCATGATATTTAATTAATTGGTAGATAGAAAGAAGGGTGTTTGAATGATTGATTTTATAGAATTATTATATAGACAACATAAACAGTTACGTCAGCGGGCAGAAATAATGTGGAATGAAAACAATGAACTACGTTTAACAAGCTCGGAATGGTTTGTCCTTAAAAATATATATGAAGGATATGTAACAGTTCCTGAGTTAGTGAAACAGTTGGATATTTCTAAGCAGGGGGTTCATAAATTCATAATTTCTCTTCAAGATAAGGGATTGATTACTACCGAATTAAAAAAAGAATCGAAAGTTCAAAAAGTATCTCATTTAACGGTAGAAGGAATAGATATTATTAATAAGAGTAAAAAGATGGAGTTAGAAATTGAAAAGATGGTAAGGGAAACAATAGGGGACAAGGAATATGAAATGCTGTTGGAGATGCTTAAAAAGCCACTCGTAAAAAATTAGCCATCTATTACTTCATATATTATAAGAAGTCGTGTATCTCCCTGAAAAGATGAGATATGCGACTTTTTTGATTTTATTTAATAAAGAAAGCTCAATTTAATTATATTTGAGCTTATGGGCCAGAATTACGGTATGCCGTAATAAAGCATTAAAATAAATTATTAAAGGGAAGTGAATTTAAACTTTGTAATAGACAGATGAGTTTTTTTATTGTATACTCAGTGTAATGAGATTGGTTACAAGACAATAATAAATTCACCTATTACAAAGAGTATTAGTGTTTTATTTTGTGCTTTTTGTAATATGTGAATTTTTTTCTTTTGGGAAAATTGCGATCTTATTAAATTTAATTAAATGGAGGTCATTTATTATGACACAAGGTACAGTAAAATGGTTTAACGCAGAAAAAGGTTTCGGCTTTATCGAAGTTGAAGGCGGTTCTGACGTATTCGCACATTTCTCAGCTATTCAAGGTGAAGGTTTCAAATCACTTGAAGAAGGTCAAAAAGTTGAATTTTCAGTTGAAGACGGTCAACGTGGCCCACAAGCTACAAACATCGTAAAACTTTAATTTTAATGATGTAACCATAGAAGAGGTTTCCTTTCAGTAGGAGACCTCTTTTTTTCGTCTCTAAAAAAGTTTCACCATGTAGGTGCGCTTCCTATTTTATACAAAAAGAAGTGAGCAGAAATAGCCAATCGGTATTGTTACCCACAGTAAAAGATTATTAAAAAGTAAATGGAAGTAAGAGGTATTTTCCAATTTTCCATTGGATGTCATTTTTAATCTCAATAGTACCCCAATAAACCAGATTGGTAAGATAAGAAAAAATTCCGGTGTAAAAGAATTAACATCACCTAATGCCCCGTCTGCAAAAAACCAAGCAATAATTAATGCCACAATACCGCTTAAAATAATGTTAACAATCACTAAAATTGATTTAATTTAATATCACCTCTTTCTTTTATTTATAGTGTATGAATGATTTACGGTAAGGAAAACTACCCGCATATAAAAAACGCCCATTTCAATGTTGCAAAATGGGCGTTTTTTATGTTGCGGAGGGGAACCGCTAAGTGAATGACTTTGTTAGTTCGTGTTTATCCAAGTAGGTTGTGCTTAACTACTTCATATGCCTGACAAATATTTAAGTAAGCCTCTTTGTGCTCAGCAATCATTTCAACTGCAATTTCATATAAATCAGAAGTGTCTGTAGTGACTAAATCGTTCAATACGGCTGCTTCCATCTTTTCAACAAATGTTAAAATTTCTGTATTCATATATTTCATCTCCGAATCGGTGTTAGTTGTTACTCTAAATATACAGCAAATAGACGTCTGACCTCAAAGGAAATGGTTGAAAAATGCGGGAATTTGTTAATAATTTGACGATAAAATGAACTTAACCAATATTAGCTCTTTGAAAGCGTTTTTCTAAAAATAATCAAAATATTACAAATGAAAAGTCTGCTTCAAAATACATCATTTGAAACAGACTTTTCGTTATTTTATATTTTCACTACATCGGAGAACACTGCCTCAACCCCCAGGGTCTCCATCTGACTGGCTATTTTGTGATCGTTGACTGTGTAGGCTCTTACAATAACACCGTTTTTAATAGCTCGCTGTATAATTGACCGCATGCCATAGTAGTAGGGGATATGAATGGCTTCACTGTTAAAATTCTTCACATATTCCTCCAGATTTACTACGAGCGAAGCAAATAGCAGCGCGGTTTTGACGTTAGGCATAATTTGCTGGAAACGTGCAATGCTTTCGTGGTTGAACGAAGAGATGATTATACGTTTTTCTAAATCAAAAGCATGAATCTCGTTTGCGATAAGTGCCTCAATACCTGGATATTCGAAAATATCTGATTTTATCTCGATATTAATAATGTGATGTGTCGGCTTGAATACATTTAACACTTCAGTAAGGGTAGGGATTGTTTGGCCTGCAAATTCAGGAGCAAACGAAGCACCAAAATCAAAAGTACGAAGTTCCTGCAATGTCATATCTTTTACAAAACCTTTGCCATTGGACGTGCGATTGATTTTCTCATCATGAATCACAACTAATTGATTGTCTTTCGTTAAATGAACATCAAACTCCACACCCCAAACATCTAACTTTGCCGCTTCCTGAAATGCAATGAGTGTATTTTCAGGATAATTTTCACTATATCCTCGATGAGCAACTATATTCATCTATTTACCCACTTTCCTATTTTTCACAGGCAATGCCATCTTTGTCGCGATCACTTTTACTGTTTAATTTATATAATTCAGCAGAGACGAACGGTTGGTGCTTTGTTTTACCGCCTTTATTCTTAACATTTGCCGCTTTTGCAACTCCGCCTTTATAAACAACATTTAGTTCTGAACAGTTTTTGTATTCGACTAACTTCACTTTACTTTTTGTAGCTGCTTCGGCTTCAATTGTGGAAAATGATAGGGGACCAATAACGAAAGCGCTTAGTAAAATTACTGAAATAAATTTTTTCAATGAAAATTCCTCCTAAAAAAATCATTTTTCTACATTTTACCAAATAAATAAGCGAATTCACAAGGGAGGCTGTGAATTCGCTTATGACTAACCCATAATATGATAACCGCTATCGATATAAATCGTTTCGCCTGTCACGCCACGAGATAACTTGCTTAACATAACGATTGTCATATCAGCAACTTCCTCTTGGTTCGTGTTGCGTTTTAACGGAGCTGTTTCTTCGATTTTGTGTAAAATTTGATTGAAGCTTGGTACACCTTTTGCTGCTAATGTACGAATGGCGCCTGCTGAAATGGCATTTACACGGATATTATCTGCACCAACATCTGCTGCTAAGTAACGCATAGAAGCTTCAAGTGCTGCTTTTGCTACACCCATTACATTATAGCCATCAAGAACTCGCTCAGCACCTAAATAAGTCATCGTCACAACAGATCCGCCATCCGTCATGTAAGGCTTGGCTGCTTTTGTTACAGCGATTAAAGAGTATGCACTCGTATCCTGTGCAAAAGCATATCCTTCACGCGTAGTTTCAACAAAACGATTGTGCAGATCTTCTGCGTGTGCGAAGGCCACCGAATGGACGATTCCGTGAATGACTTTATATTGTTCCCCAATTTGAGTGAAGGCCTTTTCGATGCTCTCATCACTATTAACATCACATTCAAAAACAGCTGTATTGTGCTCCTCATAACCTATTAAAAGTTTTTCGATTTTTCCTTTAGAACGTTCTTTGCGATATGTAAAAATAACATTTGCGCCTACTTCAAAAAGCTTTTTCGCGATACCCCAGGCGATACTTCTTTCATTGGCTACACCCATTACAACTATATTCTTGCCTTTTAACTCCAATAAATCCATAACGACACCCCTAAAATAGTTAGTTATTATTAGTACCTGCTACTAATAATAACTATAACATCTCTAATAATGATGCGCAATATGAAAAAAAGAAAAATAAAAAGTGATTCTTTAATCAAAATTAAAGAATCACTTCGTTTGCTTACGTATTATTCAAATTTTAAAGAATCGCCATCAAACGTTTCTTCAGCTACTTTAATAGAATCTGTTGGGCAGCCTTCAAATGCATCTTGCATGTCTTCTAGTAGATCCTCTGGAACTTCAGCTGTACCCATGTTATCATCTAAAATAACGAAAGCGATACCTTCATCATCATAGTCATAAATATCTGGTGCAGCAGCGCCACAAGCGCCACAAGCGATACATGTATCTTTATCTACGATTGTATATTTTGGCATTGTTACCTCTCCTTTATCCGTTCGTTTCCATAAAGCTCTTATTTATTCTAAATGTGTTTTCAGCACTTTTCAACCTAATACTACGAAAATGAGGGATTTGATATGCTAATCCAACAAATTCTTTTGAAAATATTATATACATTCCAGCAAGAAAGAACAATTTCGGCTGCTTACCATCTGTTAAAAGGCAAGAGATCAGGGCAGACGATTCATGATGTAGGGCTATTTAATCTCTATCCTTTTTTTGGTCTGCTACCAAAGCTGACACGTCAAAAATTCGATGAGCAGATTGATTTATTGTTTGCTAAAAATGCTATTTTAATTGAGGAGAATGGGTATTATAGCATCACAGAACATGGAAAACAACTTGCTGCGCAATCGTTGCCAATCTCTTTCGATAGTTGGCATTATCGCGGGAATGAGCATCTATTTTTTAGTCGGGTCTCACTTATTGTACAAAGTCTGTCGCATCAGCTACATCAAAAAAACACGTTTATCCCTATTGAAAGAAATGAACAAACACAGCAATGGGTCCGTAAATTTTTACTGCGCCATCATTACCAAAAACAGATGCTGCAGCAGTCATTACATAGTGAAATATCAGCAAGCCTATCCCAACTGGCAATAGAAGAAAATATTAAAGATTTAATGATTTACCGATTATCAGGCTATAACGAACCTGGTTTTACGTGGCAACAGCTGGCATTTGGTTATGAAATGCAGGAAATGGATGTCCAACTTCTTTATATAAGCGGACTACATGCATGGCTAAATGAGCTGTATCAAAAAACAACCCTTTATCCATTATTGCATGAGATCATGCAAAATATTCGTGTCGAAGTACTGTTGACTTCTTCAGCCAATGCAACTGCAAAGCTTTACAAAGTAGGAAAAACGATTGAGGAAATTAGCCATATCCGTCGTTTGAAAAGCAATACGATTGAAGATCACATTGTTGAAATGGCGATGAACGTAATGGATTTTTCAATTGAGCCATTTGTAACAATTGAAGAACAGCAGCAAATTCTAGCGGCAGTCGAAGATTACGGAACGAAACGTTTAAAAACATTGAAGGAAATATTACCGCATCTAAGTTATTTTCAATTGAGACTAACATTGGCGAAAGGAGCTGTTACAACATGAATTTACAAGCCGCTTTAAAACAATATTTTGGATATGATGCATTTCGACCAGGGCAAGAAGAAATTATCGGAAATATTTTAAAGGGTAAAGATGTTGTTGCCATTTTGCCGACTGGTATGGGGAAATCTCTTTGTTATCAACTGCCGGGGTATTTATTTCAAAAACCTGTTTTAATTGTATCGCCACTTTTATCACTTATGCAGGACCAAGTGGACCAGTTGAAACAAATGGGGGAAAAACGGGTCGTAGCCCTCAATTCTTTCTTAACAATGGAACAAAAAAAATACGCCCTTCATTTTTTGCAGGAGTATCGCTTTATTTTTATCTCTCCTGAAATGCTTCTACAACCTCAAGTGAAAGCACGTATCCAGGAGATAGAGCTATCACTCATTGTAGCGGATGAAGCACACTGTATTTCACAATGGGGTTTTGATTTCCGTCCTGATTATTTACGTATTGGAGAAGTGCTCCCACAATCAAACCGCCCGCCAATACTTGCATTGTCGGCAACAGCTACTGACACGGTGCTCCGAGACATAAAATCGTATTTAAAGATGGATGAACCTTTTCAATATATGCACACGGTAAACAGGGAAAACATTCATTTAGTAAAAAAAGTGTTTACACATAGAGAAGAAAAGATTGAATGGATTATTGAACATGTGAAAAGTACAGCGGGACCTGGAATCATTTATACACAATCTAGGGCAAAAGCCGAAGCAATTAGTTTGCAGCTCATTCAGCAAAATGTTGCCGCTGCTGCCTATCATGCCGGAAAGGAAGCACAGGATCGCCAATTTATCCAACAGCAGTTTTTGGCAGGGAAACTCGAGTGGATTGTCGCAACAAATGCATTTGGGATGGGGATTCATAAAGAAAATGTACGACAGGTAATTCATGAAACAATGCCGGCTACTTTGTCCAATTACATGCAGGAAATCGGTCGGGCAGGGCGAGATGGGGATTCCGCTGTCGCATTTTTGCTGTATTGTGATGGGGATGAACAATTTGCTAAATTTATCGCCACTGAAGATTTGCCGAAAGAAGTGCATATTGAGCGATTTATGCAAACCGTCGCTGCAGGTCAACAGCCAGAATCCTTACTTACAAATGGGGAATTGTCGGAAGTCGTATTTCGTGTTTTAAGTTATTGGCTGGCGCGGGAATCTCCTGAAAAAGTGAAAAGTAGAATGCAGAATATGCAGCTGAAAAAGTTTGAAGAAGTGGAGCTTGTTCTAAAGCTCATTTCCCTTGAAGAATGTATGCGAAGACAAGTAGTTCGTTATTTTGGACAGCACTTAATAGAGCAGCAGGAAAATTGCTGTACAAATTGTGGAATAGAATTATCTAACCTTGTTCAAAAGAGAGATTTATCGAAAGGAACAGTTAAAATGACAAATTGGCAACAACGCTTGGACAAATTACTACTACGAAACTTGTAATCTACTCGCGAACCGTTTACTTTTTTGGAGAAATTCGTCATAATAAAATTATATTTTTAGTAGTTGGAGGGGTGCAGAACATGGCAAAAGAGGATTACCGGGAGAAGGTAGAAGAGCATCGCCAAGAGATTGACCTACATAACGAGTCAGGTTCAAAA
Source organism: Solibacillus sp. FSL W8-0372 (assembly GCF_037969735.1). Lineage (NCBI taxonomy): Bacteria > Bacillati > Bacillota > Bacilli > Caryophanales > Caryophanaceae > Solibacillus > Solibacillus sp. FSL W8-0372. Next base: position 1,197,049 of record NZ_CP150204.1, read on the forward strand.
GTGTCTCGTGTTAGCAGACATCGAAAAAAGAGTGCAAAAAAACAATCAAACCCAATGATGACAATCTTAACGGTTGTCTTAATATTTATTCCCCTAACAATTTTAGGGTACGTCTGGCTTATATATGAACCGAGCACGTCTGCAAGAGAAAGTGCAAGCGGTGGGGAAGAAAATTTAGTGGAAATTCAAAAGCAAAATCCACAAAGTCCGGCATCTATTAACAGCGATGAGGACAAAAAAGACACAGACGAAGATCAAGCAACTGAAAATGCCAAAGTCGATGACGAAAAGGCAGAAAAAGAACGTTTAGCTGCTGAAGAAGCCAAAAAGGCTGAAGAAAAATTGGCTAAAGCAAGAGCTGAAAAAGATGCTGCAGAGGCAAAAAAAGCCGAAGAAGCACAAAAGGTTGCAGCTGAAAAAGCAAAAGAGCTTGAGGAAAAGAAAAAAGCAGCAGCTAAAGCGGAGCAAAAAACACATACCGTTTCTTCATCGGACAATTTATATCGAATTGCGTTAAAGTACTACGGTAACGGTAGCCCTGCATATATTGAAAAAATAAAAGCTGCCAATAATTTATCATCTGATAGTATTACAGCTGGGCAAGTTTTAGTAATCGTTCCATAAAAGCAGTAAAACATTTCGTATATCGATATGTAAAAAAGACGATCCGTTTTGGTGCTCGTCTTTTTGTTTGTTAAGAAAACGTTAAAAATGGATATTGTATAAACAGTATTTGCTTTTATATTGGAGGATTGCGCATGGTTTTTATTGGGATTATCGGGAGTGTTTGTATTATATTGTTGCTTTTTATGTATATGCAGGCACATGAAAATAACCTTCGTATGCATGAAGTACATACAATAGGTAAACAACAGGAGAAGGTACATTTGTTTTTTATTTCCGATACACATGCTCGTAAAATTGATGAAACGATGATTACATCAATAAATAAAAGAGTAAGTGCTGTCATAATTGGTGGAGACTTCGTAGATCGCCGTACAACAGAAGAAACTTTCCTTCATAATATACGGGTTGTTAAGCAACTCGGACCAACCTATTTTGTATGGGGGAATAATGATGTTGAATTTGGAGAACATAAGCTTCGCCAACTATTAAAGAAGCACGAAATTAGAATACTTGAAAATGAGTCGATTAAGCTGGCTAGCGAAAATGGCTTAACGATCAGTGCAGTTTCGTATCGTCCAGGTGAAGGGAATATTCAACGTGCAATCGATTATTGCGTGGAATCTCAAACAGTATTTATTGCTCACAACCCTGAGTTATTTAAAAAAGTACATCAAAAATTTCAACCAATACTTAGTATTGCAGGACATTTGCACGGAGGACAGATTCGGCTGGGAAAATTGGGTGTCCAACCGCATGGGTATTTCAAAAAGGTTCAAAACCGCTATGAACTAGTAAGCAACGGCTATGGCACAACCCTCTTACCATTACGATTCGGCGCAAAGCCCGAGTGTCATTTAATAGAAATAAATTTCAAAGAGAAGTCTTTGTAAAATAGAAAAGAGCAGTATAATAAGGTTATTGTATTTGATTAAGGAGCTGTTACTATGCAAAAGGTAGACGCAATCATTGTCGGTGGAGGTCCATGTGGATTATCAGCAGCGATTGAACTACAAAATATCGGATTGTCACCACTTGTCATTGAAAAGGGAAATATCGTCAATGCGATATACAATTATCCAACACATCAAACATTTTTCAGTACGAGCGAAAAATTAGCCATTGGTGATGTGCCATTTATTATTGAAGAACGAAAGCCAAAGCGTAATCAGGCTCTTGTCTATTATCGTGAAGTAGTGAAAGCGAAAAAAATTCAAGTCAATCGTTTTGAAATGGTGAAAAGTGTAGAAAAAACGAACGGTTTATTTATCGTACAAACTGATAAAGATATTTATGAAACACCTTATGTAGTTATTGCTACAGGATATTATGATCATCCAAACTATTTGAATATTCCGGGTGAGGACTTGCCGAAAGTTCATCATTATTTTAAAGAAGGCCATCCTTTTTTTGATTTAGACGTTCTCGTTATTGGAGGCAAAAATTCGGCGATCGATGCTGCGCTGGAGCTTAACAAAGCTGGGGCACATGTAACGGTCATTTATAGAGGCAATGATTATTCTCCAAGCATTAAGCCATGGGTACTTCCAGAATTTTTGGGACTTGTACGCGAAGGTGAAATTACGATGCACTTTAATACAGAAGTAAAGGAAATCCGTGAGAAAGAAGTAATTTTAGAGATAGAAGGAGTTACCGAAACAGTAGGCAACGATATTGTCTTTGCAATGACTGGCTATCATCCGGACCACCGATTTATAAGTGCAATGGGTGTTCATATTGATAATGAAACAGGAAGACCGGCTTTTAATCCCGAAACGATGGAAACGAATATCGAAAATTTGTTCATTGCCGGAGTGATAGCAGCAGGCAATAATGCAAATGAAATTTTTATTGAAAATGGTCGCTTCCATGGAGGGTTAATCGCAAAAAATATCGCAAATGAAAAAACTACATAAGGGGTGAATTTTTTGAAGAAAAAAGTAGTGCTAATCACCACAGGCGGTACTATTGCCAGTACGCGAAACGATAAAAATAAGCTGGAATCCGGTAAGCTTGATGGACAGGCAATTTTATCGATGTGCCAGCTTGAAAATGATATCGATATTGAATTAATTGATTTATATCAAATTCCGTCGATGCATATGACATTTGAAAATTTAAATCACTTGAACAAAACCATCACAAAAGTCTTTCAAGATCCATCTGTAAGCGGAATTGTGGTGACACACGGGACAGACAGTCTAGAGGAAACTGCCTATTTTTTAGAGTTGACATTATATGATGAACGCCCGGTTATTGTGACAGGTTCACAAAAATCTCCTGAAGACATCGGAACGGATGTCTATTCTAATCTACGTAATTCCTTATTAGTGGCATCAAGTGATGAGGCAAAAAATATAGGCATTTGCGTAGTATTTAATGAAAAGATTCTGCATTCAAAGTATGTAAAGAAAACACACTCATCAAGTATTAACGGGTTTGGTGCTATTGGTTACGGTATGCTAGGTTTTATTGATAACGATGAGGTTGTTATCTATCAAAAGCCAACGCATAAAGAAGTGTATCCAATAAAAGAAAGTTATCCTACAGTAGAAATTGTTTTTGCTTATTTAGGAGCTGGCTCAATTATTTTAGATGCTCTTTATGAAGCTGATATTGAAGGGATAATTCTTGTAGGTGCAGGACGAGGTCAGGTGGCGCCTCAAATGATGGGTGCAATCGAAAAGCTTTGTCAAAAAGGGACAAAGGTCGTTTTGACAACATCGACAGAGGAAGGGCGCGTATTCCCTACATATGATTATTATAGTAGCGCTAATAATCTAAAAGATACTGGTGTTATTATGGGGGGCGACTTTGATCCGAAAAAAGCCCGTTTAAAACTCCTGTTAATGCTGGCAAATGGCGATACGAATTATGCTTCTTTTATGCAATGATATCTAAAAACTCGGTTAGAAATTACCGAGTTTTAATTATTTTTATACAAATATTGGATACTGGTAACTGTGATTAAATAAATAGTGATATACTATTTAGAACTTGAGAATCGAAAGGAGCCGGCCACATGTTTATAGTTTTATCTGCAGCAATTGCGCCGGGTCTAGCCCTTTTAAGCTATTTTTATCTGAGAAATCAAATGGATACAGAGCCAAGGCGTACATTATTTCAAGCGTTCATTTTTGGCGCTATTATTACGTTCCCCGTTTTATTTTTGCAATTCGTTTTAAAGGAAGAGGAAACATTTTCGAACCCTTTTTTTATTAATGTCATTTTTACGAGTTCGATTGAAGAATTGGTAAAATGGCTCATCATTCTGGCTGTTATTTTACGGCACGTCGAATTTGATGATCCTTACGATGGTATTTTATATGGCGCAGCTGTGTCACTAGGGTTTGCTACTGTGGAAAATGTGATTTTTCTGTTATCGTTTGGACTTGACCAGGCGTTCATGCGGGCACTTTTACCAGTTTCAAGTCATGCTTTGTTTGGCGTGGTTATGGGATATTATTACGGGAAAGGTAAGTTTTCGAGCGAAACAATTATGAAAAAATATATTGCGCTCGCTTTATTTGCCCCAATTGGACTTCACATTATATATAACTCCATTCTATTGTTGGAAGAGTACTTCATGTATGCAATGTTGCCGTTTATGTTATTCCTTTGGACGTTTGCACTTCGCAAAGTCAAACAGGCGCATGAGCATTTAATAGATCATTTATCCCAAGGCGGGGATACATAATAGGTTTGATACAGAATTTTTTGTATCAGACCTTTTTTGTTGCGTAAAAAAATGCAATTTGTTTAAAAGTAAATTGTTCACTATTTTATGAACGAAATGTATTTTTCGGATGTATAAACTTTTTAATTAACTCCATCCTACTAAAAAAGGAGTGGAAATGACATTGAAAAAGATTGTATTATTCATACTCATTTTGTCAGGTAGCTTTGCAAGTCATACAATTGCATTTTCAGATCAAGAAGTGCAGCGTGGTGCTTTTGGGGATGATGTGGTTGAACTACAGGCACGATTACAATATTTAAGCTTTTATCATGGCAAAATTGACGGCAAATTTGGATATGGAACGTATTGGGCTCTGCGTAATTTCCAGGAACAATACGGACTTCCGGTAGACGGAATCGCGGGTCAAAAAACGAAAGAAAAGCTTGTAAATAACTCTGATTTTGATAGGGCCTTTGTACATGAGCAAATTAATGCAGGTAATCAGTTTACGTACTATGGAGGTATGCCTTTAAAAGACCAAGTGAAAAAGAATAACTCAACTGCAAGCACAGGCTCAGGATCGGGAGCGAACAAAGGATCTGGAACAGGTGCTAATTTGACGGATTCTATGCAATTACCACCAGGGTATTCGGAACAGGATTTGCAAATACTAGCAAATGCTGTTTACGGAGAAGCACGTGGTGAACCTTATGAAGGACAAGTTGCTGTAGCAGCGGTAATTTTAAATCGCTTAGAATCTCCTGAATTTCCGGATACTATTTCGGAAATTATATTCCAGCCTTTAGCTTTTACAGCAGTAGCAGATGGTCAAATTTGGCTTACTCCGAACGAGCGTGCTAAGCAGGCTGTTCTCGATGCTATTAATGGCTGGGATCCGTCTGAGAACGCTCTTTACTATTTCAATCCTGTAACAGCAACAAGTAAATGGATATGGTCAAGACCTCAAATCAAACAAATCGGCGAACATATATTTTGCTTATAAAAGGGTGTGAATCATGAGAAACTTTGCGTATTTATTAGGGTTATTCGTTGTCATATTAGGATTTGTATCGTTTGACTTATTTACTCAAAACAAACAGCTTGAACGCTCGGTTTTTGCCGCTCAAACAAGAGATTTATCAGCGGCAACAGAAAAATTGTCAACGTTACATTCAACAGTCGAGCAATCTTTAATATTTCAAGATGAAAAAGCGTTAAATAATGAATTAGATTCAATTTGGCGCATGAGTAGTGATTTAAGGAAGTCTGTAGCCAATTTGCCGATACAGCCGGAAGTTCAAAACGAATGGATGCGCTATTTAGGGAAAATCGGTGATAATGCAAAGCAAGCGGCAGTAACAGGTGATTATGAAAATTGGCAAAAAAAGATGAATACTGTTGCAGCTAATTTACATGCGTTTGCAGAAGAATGGAACACCGCAACAGTAGCATTTTATGAAAATGATGGCGATATGAAAAAATGGTCGAATAACCATACAACTGATCTAAGTGAATCACCATTTATGAATGTTTCGAAACAATTAAAAACATATAATGAAACTGATTTTCCTTTAACTGCCAGTGAGTCTGATTATGAAAAAAAGCGAGACTTACAACATATAAAGGATGAGAAAATCACAAAAAGTGAGGCAATAAAGAAATTTAAAAATTTCTTCCCAAATATTGATGATGCCCTTGTTACTGTCACAAAAAGTAGCGATGATGCCCCATATCCTTTTTATCATATCCAGTTTATCCATGGATCGAAAATTGGTTATGCTGATATAACAGAAAATGGCGGTCATCTTCTTTCGTTTTTATTGGAAAGACCGGTGAAAAAACATCCATTATCACATGAAGAAATTTTGAGTACTGCCGAAAAATTTATGAAAAAGGTCGGCTATTCTGACGTAAAAATTGCCGAATCAAGAGAAAATCACGAGGCATGGCATTTCGTATTTTCAAGAGTTCATGGTGAAGATGAAGCGCTTGTATATCCAGATAGTATCCAGGTGAAAGTTGCAAAAGACAATGCTGAAATTTTAGGTGTCAATGCAATGGAATATATACAGGAAGAAAAAATACCGACTCAAGGTGAAGTACCAATCGATTGGGAAAAATTCTTTTCCGATCAAGTATCTGTAGAAGAAACGAAAAAAATCTATACAGCTAACAAAAGTCTGGAGCTACGTAAATGCTATGAAGTAATTGCAAGATTAAATAATAAATCCAACGATTCTTTCCGTATTGTAATTGATGCAGAAACACATGAAGTAATTAAGAATGAAAAGTTAAATTAGTGAACTAATTGTAAAAATATAGCTAAATTCCCTTTCCCGTGAGATAATAGATTATCATAATATTTGTAACGGAGAGAGACAAATGGAACTTAAGATTGGAACACAATTAACATTAGAGCCAACATATACGGAAAGAACAGAAAAGTTCAAATGTCGTGTAGTGGAAAAACACAACAATATGATTTTTATCGATTATCCGATTAATTTAGCAACGAAGAAAACAGCTTTTTTAATAGATGGTGCACAATTTCGAGTGACATTCAGTACGGATGCAAAGGATACCTATTCTTTTAATACCGAAGTTTTAGGGCGTAAAGGCGGGGATGTTCAGATGATCATCCTCTCACATCCTGCTTCTGATGAATTCATAAAAATACAACGTCGAAAGTTTGTCCGTGTAGAAACACCTGTAGATATTGCGGTTGAACATGAAGGACAGAAATTTCAGTTTGTGGCTGAAGATATTAGTGCTGGCGGTATTTTAATACGTTTAAAAACTCCGGTGAATTTTATTGAAGGTGACATGGTGAATACTTTAATAGTATTGCCGTTTGCAAATGGAGAGATTCGATACGTTGAGACAAACTCCGAAGTAGTTAGAGTTTTCGAGCGGGATGGAATTCAAGTTGCGTCATTACAATTTGCCGACACTGAGGATTTTGATAAACAACAAATTGTGCGCTTCTGCTTTGAGCGTCAAGTGTTAATTCGAAAAAAAGAAATGAACGAAATATAAAAACATGAAGATCTGAAAAGTACCCACTTTTTAGATCTTTTTTAGATAGATAATTAAAAGTATCTACAAAAATATCCAAGTAAAAATTAGATTGAAATGAAGTTAATATTTTTCAGGTTATGATACAATAACTACGGAAAGTAGGGATTTAATTATGGTTAAAAAAATTCAAATTGCAATTGATGGTCCAGCCGGGGCAGGTAAAAGTACAATTGCAAAAATAGTGGCCGAAGCGCTTCAATTTACGTATATAGATACAGGAGCAATGTATCGTGCTGTTACGTATAAAGCATTGAATGAAAACATACAATTACATGACGCAAAGTCTATAGAAACAATGCTGCAAAATACAACAATTACATTAAAGCCATCAGAGCAGGGGCAAATTGTTTTTGTAGATGGACAAAATGTGTCTGAAGCAATCCGTTCAAATGAGGTAACTGCAAATGTTTCGGAAGTCGCAGCACATGCAAATATTCGCGAAATACTAGTTTCAATGCAACAAAAGTTGGCAGCGGATGGTGGAGTTGTGATGGATGGACGAGATATCGCAACACATGTATTAAAAGATGCGGAACTTAAAATATTCATGTCGGCAACTGTTGAAGAACGGGCACGTCGTCGCTTCCTTGATAATGAACGACGCGGAATTCCTTCTACAATTGCAACATTGCAGCAGGAGATTGCACTCCGGGACAAGCTTGACAGCGAACGTGAAGCTTCACCACTTATCCAAGCAGATGATGCACTATTTTTGGATACAACACATTTAACAATTGAAGAAGCTGCACAGGAAATTATAGAATTAGCACAGCAAAAAATGAGCTAATTTCTATGGTTATCCTATGTAACGCATGAAATTTCTGAAAATAAAGGGTTATTTTTTGTCTTTGTCGATCATTTGGAATAAAATAAAGGTGGATAATGCGAAGGAGGGCTACATATGTCTGAGGAAATGAATTTAGGGTTAAACCAAAAATTTCAAGAAGGAGATATTGTGAAAGGTGTTGCTGCACAAGTTGAAGAGAAGTCAGTGACAGTTTCTATCGAGGGGGCACCTTTTGATGGAATTATACCTATTAGCGAACTTTCAAGCTTACACATTGAAAAAGCTTCCGATATAGTTTCAGTTGGAGATCAGCTTGAGCTAATCATTACAAAAGTTGAGGAAGAAAATTTTGTTTTATCAAAGCGAAAAGTCGATGCACTTCAAGCATGGGATAAGCTAAAAGAAAAATTCGAATCCGGTGAAATTTTCGAAGCGGAAATTAAAGATGTTGTAAAAGGCGGACTTGTCGTAGATTTAGGCGTTCGTGGTTTCGTTCCCGCATCACTGGTAGAGGACTACTTTGTAGAAGATTTTGAAGACTATAAAGGAAAGACTTTACGATTAAAAATTACAGAATTAGATAAAGACAAAGGTCGACTTATTTTATCTCATCGTGCAGTGCTTGATGAAGAAAAAGCTTCGAAAAAGCAACAGGTTATCCAAAACATCAATCAAGGCGATGTATTGGAAGGTACGGTTCAACGTTTGGCGAAATTCGGTGCTTTTATTGATTTAGGCGGCATTGATGGGTTAGTTCATATTTCGCAAGTGGCTCATGAGCATGTAGAAGATATTTCTACCGTTTTACAGGAAGGACAAGCCGTAACGGTAAAAGTCCTTTCAGTTGATATTGATAATGAGCGTGTATCGCTATCAATTAAGGATACATTGCCTGGTCCGTGGACAAACATTACGGAAAAGGCTGCAAAGGGCACTGTTTTAACGGGTACTGTTAAACGTCTTGTTACATTTGGTGCGTTTGTTGAAGTATTCCCGGGAGTTGAAGGTCTAGTTCATATCTCTCAAATTTCACATAAGCATATTAATACACCACATGAGGCATTGAAAGATGGGCAAGAAGTGGAAGTTAAGGTGCTAGAAGTGAATGCAGATGAAAAACGTCTTGCATTAAGTATTAAAGCATTACAGGAAGATTCAGATGCAGAAGAGGATTTCGATTACGAGCTTCCTGAAGAAAATAAAGGATTCTCATTCAGCGACGTTATCGGTGACCAGCTGAAGGGCTTTAAAAAACAATAACACAAAGAATGCCCATGTAAGCAAACGCTTATGTGGGCATTTTTTGTTTTTGTTTATGAATAGTTAAAATTGAGTGAAAAAAATAAAGGACTGCCAACCACTCATTTCACTAGGTCGACAGTCGAAGGGCTGCGATTAATATTTTCTAGTTATTTCGAATCGGAGGAGCAGTTTCCTGTGGAGTTAGCTCTCTAATTAATACGGGAACTGGGTAGTCAAAACCTTCTTTATTTTCAAGTCTTACAGCATACAGTGATTGGAGTGCTTGATGATCTTCTGGGCGGAAGGTCATAGTACCCTTTGGAGATTCAAAGCTCATTCCTTCCATTGTCTCAATAAGTTTGTCTGTATCGGTATTTCCCTCTGTTTTCTTTAATGCTTCAACTATTGCTAAAGCTGCACTCATTCCACCTGGTGTGAAAAGGTCTGGTACCTCCCCATTAAAGCGTTGTTTGTGCTCCTCTACAAGCCAAGTATTTACTTGGTTGTCTGGTAACTCATGATAATACACTGTAAAGCCTTCCATTCCCACAAGAGGTTTCATGATAGGGAAAGTCGCTATATCTGCAACGCCAGTAGAGATTTTAATCCCTTTTTCCTGAACTTTCATATCACTGATTTGCCCCCAAGGCGTATTGGAGCCAGCCCAGATAACATATAAATAATCAGGCTTTAGACCGATAATCTTTTGAATATTAGAAGTGAAATCTGTAGCGGCAGGATCCACATATTCTTCATGAACAATATCTGCTCCTAACTTGATCGCTGCCTCTTTAAATGCAGCAACCCCATCTTGTCCGAACGAGTAATCAGGGGCAAGAGTTGCTATTTTGACTCCTTTTTTAGCGATAGCAGCTGCACCCGCAACCGCATCTTGAGATGAATTTCGTGCTGTACGGAAAATATACTTATTGAATTCTGCACCCGTAATACTATCTGCAGCAGCTGGCTCTACAACCATTATTTTTTCATACTCCTCTGCAAGCGGTAAAACAGCTAGTGTGTCACCGGAGCTAGAAGAACCTACAAGAAAATCAACTTTATCTTCTTCTAATAGTTTGGTAGCTTTTTGTACTGCTACCTCAGCTTTTGTCTCTGTATCCTCTACAATAAACTCAAGTTTACGACCTTCAACTTCCATTGTTCCATTCGTAGCATACTCAAGACCAAGCTCAAAGCCTTGAACAGATTGTTTTCCGTATGCTTCTAAACCACCAGTTAAAGATGCAAGTACTCCAATTTTAATAGGTACAGCATCTTTCGCTTCTGCCCCTTCTACATTTTCATTTTCATCAGCACTGCATCCAAAGACAAACAATAGAAGTGATAAAAAAAGACCTAAATATATATATTTTCTAGTAAAAATTTTCACTTTCTTCCTCCTTAGTCTTTGATTTTTTTTAATGTTGTTGCTGCCCATGTGTAACCTGTTCCAGCACTGACCGCAACAATGATGTTCCCTTTTTTTAATCTATTTTCTGTCTCAGCCAAATGGAGACCTACAAGCGGGTCCAGGGATGACATATGACCATAATGGTCGAGATATACTGCTTTTTCTTCGGAAAGCTCTAGTCCGTCTAAAATCTGAAGAAACATCGACTTTTTTGTATGCAATGGAAGGAGCATATCAATATCTTGCAACGTATATCCGCTTTTTTCTACCGATTCTTTTACTACCTTAAAAAAATTAGCTACAGATATGGGATCAAGCCGTTCTTTCATATCTGTAGGGTCTTTCACATCGATGAAATGAAGATTCTTATTAACTGTTTCATGGGAAGCGGGAAGAGCAGAACCTCCAGCTGGTACACGTATATCGTCGTGGAATGAACCGTCTGTATATATGGATGATTCTAAAATTTCAAATTTGCCATTATCTCTTGATAGAAGGGTAGAGGCACCCCCATCAGCAAAATTGAACATAAATCTTGATCGAGGATTTTGATAGTCTATAATTTGTGATTCTTTACATCCTCCGACTAGTAAAATCTGGTTAATAGTCGTATCAGAAGTTAACATATCCTTTGCAACTTTAAGTGCGATAGGGAAACAAGAGCTTACATTCATTATTTCAAAGGCATAAGCATTTTTTGCGCCAAGCTTATGTTGAATTTTTGGTGCACTGGACCAAACTCCATAGTCTTTATACGGACTTCCAAAATATATAACCACGTCTATAAGCAGCGGGTTTACCTTCTCTAGTATTGGCAATGCAGCATTAATCGCCATATCGGAAGCATGCGTGGAAGAGTCCGCCACATGTTTCTCATAGAGACCGAATTTCTGTATTATTACATCTTCTGGAATACCTGTTTTCTTTTCTAGTATCCGAGCTGTTTCAACATCGGGTGGAAAATATGTGCTTGTATGAACGATTTGTATCATATTTTTGTACCCTCCTTTGGCATCATCATTTTTGCTTCTCCTTGTAACACAACAGTATTATCTTGTTTTCGGCAAATCGTCTCGAGCCGAAGGATTCCCCGTTCTGGATCGATTTCTAAAATTTCGGCACTAGCAGTTATCGTATCTCCTATGAAAACAGGTTTTAGAAATTTTAGCGTTTGCTCTAAATAAACCGATCCCTTTCCAGGAAGTTCCATGCCTAAGAGCCTGGATAAAAATGAAGTAGTTAATAAACCGTGCGCAATTCTCTGTCCAAATCTTGTATCTCCAGCATATTCCTGATCAACATGAACAGGGTTATAGTCACCACTTAAACCAGCGAACATGACAATATCCGTTTCGGTAACAGTTCTGCTAAAAGCCGCTTTCTGCCCAACAAAAAAATTCATCGTTAATTCACCGCTTCTTCTACGTAATATTTTTTTAATGTTGGTTTATCGATTTTTCCTGTCGCATTCTTTGGTAAAGCGCTTACAATTTTAAAAAGACTTGGAACTTTATAACTTGCTAACTTTTTAGTACATAGTTCTTTTAACTTTTCGTCAGTTAAGGTTGTCTCTTCTTTTAATACAATAAAAGCAATTGGTGTTTCGCCCCATTTATTATGAGGAACTCCGATAACTGCTGCCTCCACAACATCACTAATCTCATAAATGACTTTTTCAATCTCTAATGGATAAATATTTTCACCACCTGATATAATCATTTCCTTTTTTCTGCCAACAATGTAGACAAAGCCTTCCTTGTCTTGTCTGACAATATCACCCGTTGCAAACCAACCATTCTGAATTGCCTTTGCTGTTTCATCAGGAAGTTTATAGTATTCCTTCATGACATTCGGTCCCTTTACAAGCAATTCACCATATTGACCAGGTGAAACATCTTTTGCATCTTCATCCACAATTCGGATTTCTGTAAACATAACTGGTTTTCCAATGGAGCCAGCTTTATGATGGAAATCTTCCTCTGATAATAAAAATACAGTAGGGGATGTTTCAGTGAGACCATAACCTTGCCCAAAGCTAATGCCTTTTTGTATATACCAATGGATTAGCTCTTCAGGACAGGGAGCACCTCCGTTATAAAAAAAACGTACAGAGGTCAAATTTGTTTTTTCAAAGGTAGGGCTTTTCCGTAAGGTATCATGAATAGTTGGAACGCCCATAATAATGGTTATTTTATATTTCTCTATATACTCCAGTGCTTGCTCAGGGTTAAATCGCTCCGGTACAATAACTGTTCCTCCAGCTAACAGAACGGGTAATGTGAATAATCCAATTCCACCAATGTGGAAAAGTGGTAATAAAGTTATAACTTTATCTTTTGAAGTGATGTCGAGACTTAACGTATTATTGATTGCATTCCAAAACATATTTTCCTGGGTTAAAACAGCTCCCTTAGGTCTGCCAGTTGTACCAGATGTGTAACAGATAATATAGGGAGCTGATGAATCTATTTCTATAGGTGTGAGCGGCTCTGGATGTGCGATGTTAATCGTTTTAAATGTTAATAAAAGAAAGTTTGTTCGGGTTAACAATTCTTTACCTTTTTCATAGTTGTCATGGTCAACAATGAGTGTTTGAAGGCCGCTATCTTTAAGCTGATATTCTAACTCATCTTCAGTTAGGCGGATATTAAGTGGAACAACAACAGCATTGAGCTTTGCCAATGAAAATAATAAAATAATAAAATCAATGCTATTCATCGATAATATACCCACCCGATCGCCTTTTTTAATAGAGTAAGTAGATTGTAATACGCCGGCATATCGGTTAACCATGCTGCTCATTTCCAGATAAGTAATTTTTCTCTGGACATCGATTAAAGCTAGTCTACTTGGTGTAATAATGGAACGCTGATCAATCCAATTTGATATTCCCTTCAATTGACATCACTCCTGCAATTATTTTCGTAAACCTTGGAAAATAAGGGCTATTGCATCTTCTAACAAATCCTCTGGTACGTCTTTATCTTCCCAGTAAATCCACCTCATCCCTAAGAACTGACTAATACCCATTAAACAATAAGCAATTGTTTCGGAATCGTATTTCTTTATTTCCTCTTTACCAATTGCTTCTTCCAATCCTTTAATGTATCCCGATGCTAAGCGCTCGTAATACCAGCGATAAAGTTTCTCATCCACAAGAACAGTTTGCTGAATAATACTGTACAAATTCCGATGATTTTTTACCCAGGAAAAGAATGTACGGAAGCCAATTCTTTGGGACTCTTCAAAACTATCTGCCGCCTTAATAGCATTTCTAATTTCACTTCTAAATGTGTGGCTCATGTTACGCACAAGTTCTTCGAAAATGGACTGCTTAGAAGGGAAGTAATTATAAAATGTTCCCTGGGCTACATTTGCCTTTTGCGTAATATCAACAATGGAGGCATTAAAATAACCTTTTTCACCAAAAACTTCTTCAGCAATATTTAGTAAATGTTGACGTGTTTTTTCTCCCTTCTTTGTAAGTGGTTGGGGATTATTAGAAGACAAATTTATAATTTCTGACATATGAATCACCTCTCAGTTTTATAGTATGCAAAATATTCAGAAAATACAATATATTTCTGAAATAATTTCCTAGTAATTGCATTTAACTCCAAATTAATTTTATTAACTTGATTTCCTAAGAATGTCTTCTATTCAATAATTCCATTTAGAATGTTGTGAAAAAATGATATAATAGTCAAATTCGTGTATAATACGGAAAGACAAGAGTTTGGAAGGATGAAGTACAGATGACAAAACCAGTAATCGCCATCGTAGGACGTCCGAACGTAGGTAAATCGACAATTTTTAACCGAATTGTCGGAGAACGTGTATCGATCGTGGAAGATATCCCCGGTGTAACACGTGACCGTATTTATAGTTCGGCTGATTGGTTAGCACATGAATTTAATATTATCGACACTGGTGGTATTGAAATTGGGGACGAGCCATTTTTAGAGCAAATCCGCCAGCAAGCAGAAATCGCTATTGATGAGGCGGACGTTATTATTTTCATGACAAATGGTCGTGAAGGTGTAACCGCTGCGGATGAGCAAGTAGCAAAAATTTTATATAAAACAAAAAAACCGGTTGTATTGGCAATTAATAAGATCGACAACCCGGATATGCGTCATATGATTTATGACTTCTATTCATTAGGTTTTGGTGAGCCTTGGCCAATTTCAGGTTCGCACGGTTTAGGTTTAGGGGATTTATTGGATGAATGTGCAAAACACTTCCCGCAACCTGATGAAGAGCAATATGATGAAGATACGATTAAATTCTCATTAATTGGTCGACCAAATGTTGGGAAATCATCACTTGTAAATGCCTTTTTAGGTCAGGAACGTGTTATTGTAAGTGAAATTCAAGGGACAACTCGTGATGCAATTGACTCTCCGTACTCACATGATGGGCAAGATTATGTCATTATTGATACGGCGGGTATGCGTAAAAAAGGGAAAGTCTATGAAACAACAGAAAAGTATTCTGTGCTACGTGCACTGCGCGCAATCGAACGTTCTGACGTTGTTTTAGTTGTTCTGAATGCAGATGAAGGCATTCAAGAACAGGATAAAAAAATCGCAGGCTATGCACATGAAGCTGGTAAAGCGGTAATTATTGTTGTAAACAAATGGGATGCAATTGAAAAAGACGAGAAAACGATGAATTTATTCACAGAACAAATTCGTGAGCATTTCTTATTCTTGGATTATGCACCAATCGTTTTTGTTTCAGCAAAAACGAAACAACGCGTACTCAATATTTTACCTATTATAAAACGTGTTAGTGAAAATCATGCGATGCGTATTCAATCATCTATTTTAAATGAAGTAATTGAAGATTCCATTGCACGTAATCCAGCACCAACAGATAAAGGGCGTCGTTTACGTATTTACTACGCAACACAAGTGGCAATTAAACCGCCAACATTCGTTGTATTCGTAAATGAACCTGAAATGATGCACTTCTCATATGAGCGCTTCTTAGAAAACCGTATTCGTGAGACATTCGATTTCGAAGGTACTCCAATACGTCTTATTACACGTGCTCGTGACTAATTAAATGTACAGAGCGCTAGTTTATGAAAATGAACTAGCGTTTTTGTACATAAAGGGAATTTAGCTTGAAGTAAATGATATTAAGAAACTTTAAGTAGATTTGGGGGTTTATTAATGGAAAATGTAGTAGTTTTAGGCGCAGGCTCCTGGGGGACTGCACTTGCAATCGTTTTGGCGGAAAACGGACACAATACGTTAATTTGGTCTCATCGTGAAGATCAGGCGAACGAAATAAATGAGCAACATACGAATAAAAAATATTTACCTAATACAGTACTGCCGCAGAATTTAAAGGCAACTGCTAATTTAGAAACAGCCGCAAAGCATGGCTCAACAATCGTCATGGCTGTACCAACAAAAGGAATCCGCGAAGTTTGCGGAGAAATTTCAAGCTATATTACAGACAAGGCTTTATTTGTCCATGTTTCAAAAGGAATAGAACCGGATACTTTAATGCGTATTTCTGAGTTGATGAAAGAAAGCCTGGCATCTGATGCTGTTAGTGACATCGTCGTTCTATCAGGACCTTCGCACGCGGAGGAAGTAGTGTTGCAGCATCC
Source organism: Solibacillus sp. FSL W8-0372 (assembly GCF_037969735.1). Taxonomy (NCBI): domain Bacteria; kingdom Bacillati; phylum Bacillota; class Bacilli; order Caryophanales; family Caryophanaceae; genus Solibacillus; species Solibacillus sp. FSL W8-0372. The sequence goes on from NZ_CP150204.1 coordinate 1,213,496, forward strand.
TACAACGGTAACCGCAGCTTGCAAAAATCTAAAGGCAGCGGAAAAGGTGCAGGATCTGTTTATGAACCATTATTTACGTGTGTATACGAATGATGATGTGATTGGTGTTGAAATAGGTGGGGCACTTAAAAATGTAATTGCTCTTGCAGCAGGTATGACGGATGGTCTTAATTTTGGAGATAATGCAAAGGCAGCTCTTATTACACGTGGATTAGCAGAAATTACACGTCTCGGTGTAAAAATGGGCGGTAATCCTTTTACATTTGCAGGACTGACAGGAATGGGCGACTTAATCGTAACTTGTACAAGTGTCCATTCACGTAACTGGCGGGCTGGTAATATGCTTGGAAAGGGAATGAAGCTTGATCAAGTACTGGAAGAGATGGGGATGGTTGTAGAGGGTGTACGTACGACAAAGGCAGCTTATCAATTATCACAAAAATACGAAGTTTCAATGCCTATTACATCAGCATTATACGATGTGTTATTTAATGATATGGAACCAAAAGCATTAGTAGAGTCTTTAATGTTACGAACGAAAAAAAGCGAAATCGATGAAATGAGCTAATCGGCTTATTTTAAGGTCGGTAAATCTATAAAATTTAATAATTTGTCACAAATAGGGAGGGATACTTGTATGCCTCCTGTTTTTTTTTACCTGAAAAGGCTATAATTATTAGCGGAATATCCGTGAAAATTTATAGGAAGGCGGTTTTAGCATTGCAACACGTTCTACTATTGATGAATCCGATGTCAAATCTACTATTAAACTCTGCACGTGGACCTTTAGCTTCTATGCATGCATTGGATGTTATGTGGGTTTCGTTTTATTCAATTGGCTTATTATTAGCATCATTATTAATTATCACAGCAGTCCGTAAATGGATACATAATACGTTTTTATCGTTTTTAATTAAACTTGTTGCCTATGTAATGTTTTTTATCGGCACATTATTGATGGTACTTGTCATATTAACATGGCCGAACTAAGGTAGGGGGAATACATATTATGAAATTTTCAAAATGGTTTGTGCTTTTATCCATCATCACGTTGCTTTTATCAGGGTGTGGCTCCTCGTCTAACTTCGATCAATCCAGCCTAAGACCTGATGTCGATATGCTTGCGGGTGTCCAGCGGGCTGTTAATGAGTACCGTGAAGATACAGGGGTATTGCCAATTAAAACGCGCGATCAGGACACAGACATTTTTATTAAATATTTAATTGATTTTGAAAAACTTGTTCCGAAATATATTGGTTCGCCGCCGGGGAATGCATATGAAAAGGGTGGAATTTTTCAGTATATTATTTGGAATCCGGAAGAAAACCCAACTGTGAAGCTTGTTGATTTACGTACGCCTGAACGTATACGTGAAATCAATATTCGATTTAAAGGGACGAAATATCCACAGTTTAAAGATAAAGTGGCAGAGCATGTTTATACAGTTAACTTTGAAAATATTGGTTATAAAGAAAATGTGACAGTTCAGAGTCCTTATTCGAATAATCAATTACCAATTGTTGTATCGGCTGAAGGGGATTTATACGTTGATTATTCGATTGATTTATATACGTATATGAAAGATAACGATATTGTCGCGCAGCCTGGTGACGACATTCGGGAAATACTAGTGGATAATTTTCCGGTAGTACCAGCATATTCACTTCCATACACAGTAGATGAAAACAATGAACCAATCATTTGGTATGATCCAACAAAAAAAGAAAAATAACAGAAAAGGTGTACAAAAAGGTGAAACTTTTAGTACACCTTTTTTCATATTTAAAAACGAATATACATATAGTGTTTTGATAATGAATACTTTAACTGGAAACAGAAGATTAAGGCATATAAAGGAGGCAATACGATTAGCGAGCATATTTTTCAGCAACTGGCGGAACGTACGAATGGTGATCTTTATATTGGTGTAGTAGGACCAGTTCGTGTTGGTAAGTCGACGTTTGTTAAAAAGGTCATGGAAGGCGTAATATTGCCTAATATTGAAAATGCGGAAGACCGTATGCGTGCGATGGATGAGCTTCCTCAAAGTTCTCCTGGACCTACGATCATGACGGCAGAGCCGAAATTTGTCCCTGCTCAAGGTACAACTGTTGCATTTGGAGAAAGCGCAATACCTTTCCGTGTACGATTTGTTGATTGTGTCGGATATGTAATTGAGGGAGCAAAGGGTTATGAAGACGAGTCAGGACCAAAATATGTGCAAACACCATGGCATAATGAAGCAATTGCGTTTCAGGAAGCTGCGAAAATTGGGACAGATAAAGTTATTCGTGACCATGCCAATATCGGAATTGTCGTAACGACGGATGGAACGGTAAATGGAATGACACGGGCTGCTGTAGAAAAAGCGGAGCAGCAAATTATAGATCAGCTTACGGAAATCGGAAAGCCATTCGTAATTGTGCTGAATAGTACAGCCCCACATTCGGCTGAAACACAGAATCTACAACAAGCACTCGTTCAAAAATATGATGTACCTGTAATCCCAACTTCGATTCAACAGATGCAATTAAACGATGTTATGATGATTTTGCAAGAAGCCTTATTTGAATTCAATGTAAATGAGATTCAAGTAGAGAAACCGGATTGGTTGGATGTGTTGGATGAGCATCATCATTTAAATGAAACATTATCATTTGCTACGTCACAATTACAAGATGATGCGATGAAAATTCGTGATGTAGAAGCAGCAAGTCAATTGCTCCGTGAAATTGATTTTATAGAAAGCTGTACAGTGGAAAATATTGATGCCGGGCAAGGTATTGCAACGTTGCGTGTCAATATCCACAATGACTATTATAAAGAAGCATGTGCAGAATGGCTCGATAAACCAGTTGAATCGAAAAAAGAATGGCTCTTGTTTATAAAGGAGGCAGCAGAAGCCAAAGCGGCGCAAAGCAGATTCCGTGAAGCCATTGAACAGGCGAAAGAAGATGGTTATGGTGTGACATTGCCTGCAATGGACGAATTTACTCCAAGTGAGCCTGAATTGATTGAACAAAATAATTTCTACGGTGTACGAATGAAAGCAACTGCCCCATCCTACCATATTATTCGAATTGATATGGAAGCGGAGTTTTCGCCATTAATTGGCTCAGAGTTTCATAGTCAGCATTTGCTGAAGGATCTGAAGCATGCATATGAATATGATCGCCAGGCATTATGGCAAACTCAATTATTCGGTACACCTTTACATGAAGTACTAACAGAAAGTATCCGCTATAAAATGAGTGGTGTTCCAACTCATGCAAAAAACAGAATGCGTTTAATGTTGGAAAGATTAATAAATGAAGGGGAAAGAGGTTTAATTACATTTATTATTTAAATTTCAATATAAATTTATGATTGAAAAATTACAGGACCGTTCACTTTTATAGGTGAATTGTCCTGTAATTTCTGTTTTTTTGCAAAAAAAGTTAAAATATAAGCAAAACCTGAATGAATTCAGTTGCGTAGCGGTTTTCTGTATGTTAATCTTTTTACAGGATTTAGATTCATGACCCTTTGAGAGGAGGTGAATGGTGTGAATAAAACAGAATTAGTAAACTCTGTTGCTGAAGCTGCAGGTCTTTCTAAAAAAGACGCTTCTAAAGCAGTTGAAGCTGTATTTGATACAATTCAAGATGCTCTTGCAAAGGGTGACAAAGTACAATTAATCGGTTTTGGTAACTTTGAAGTTCGTGAGCGTGCAGCGCGTAAAGGTCGTAACCCACAAACAGGTAAGGAAATCGAAATCGCTGCTTCGAAAGTACCTGCTTTTAAACCAGGTAAAGCACTTAAAGACGCTGTAAAATAAATCAGCCTCTAGAAGTACATAGAGTAGCTCTCAGTCTAACTGAGAGCTGCTCTTTTTTGATGCCTGGAAACTGATAGGGTGGCGTGCTTTTTAATAACCGTATACTAAGTTTGGCATTCGTCATGGCTAAAGCGCATAGACCTCTGTTTTATCGCTTTGGACTACCGAAAAGGTACCTGAATTGAACTGTGAATTTAGCACTCTGGTTCATTTCTTTTTGTTTTTGAATAACTATGCTAAAAAAAGTAGAACTCTTTTGAACTTACGCGTTTAATGTGCTACGATTCAAGAGTGTATTTTATAACGAAAATAATAGCATTTAATGAGAATAAATATAGATAGACGTATACATAAAAACGTTTTGGTTTGTAGGAGGACCTGATTTCCATGGCAAATGTCGATTTGAAAAAGATAGAAGACGCAGTAAAAATGATTTTAGAAGCAGTAGGGGAAGATGTAGAGCGTGAAGGATTACTTGATACGCCAAAACGTGTTTCAAAAATGTATGCAGAAATGTTCAGTGGTTTAAATGAAGATCCACGTGATTATTTTAGTACGGTTTTTCATGAAGACCACGAAGAATTTGTATTAGTAAAGGATATTCCGTTCTACTCTATGTGCGAGCATCACTTAGTTCCTTTCTATGGCACAGCACATATAGCATACATACCAAAAGACGGTAGAGTAGCCGGTTTAAGCAAACTGGGACGCTGCCTGGAATCTGTTGCACGCCGTCCACAGCTGCAAGAACGCATTACTTCTACAGTAGCAGATACTATTATGGAAATGTTAAACCCTAAAGGAGTTTATGTTGTTGTCGAGGCCGAGCATATGTGTATGACAATGCGCGGGTTGAAGAAACCTGGTTCTAAAACGGTGACAGCTGTCGCGCGCGGTATTTATGAAGAAGATGATACAAAGCGCAACGAAGTGATTACTTTCATCCAAATGAAATAAGCCGGACAAATATGGTATTATAAACAAAGAAATTAACAGGTGGGGGGATTATTAAATGGCACAACCAGATTATATTATTATTGAAGCAGAAGAAGATGGTGTACATGTAATTGGTCTAACTCGTGGCACTGATACAAAATTTCACCACTCTGAAAAGTTGGATGCTGGCGAAGTAATGATTGCCCAGTTTACTGAGCATACGTCTGCAATGAAAATTCGCGGAAAAGCTAAAATTCATTCTGCCCATGGAACAATCCAAAGTAAAAAATAATGAATACAAAAGCACAAGCTATATATCATAAAAAATTTTGATTAAATGCTTTAAAACATTGAAATGGAGTAATTTCTATGAGTGCAACATCTATTATACAATCGGTTCAAACGTTACAATCAAATATTCTACAGCATGTTCATCATAGAGCATTACTTCAAAATGTTGGACAACCTACGTTACAAGAAGAACAATTGTTTTTTATTCAGTTGCCTTTTTTGAATGGGGCTGAAATGACTGACGACCATAAAGTAAGTGCAATAACTGTTGGAATTGTACATGCATCACTTCTGGAGCACGAAAAAGTATTGGAAGTAGATGCTACAAGTAAGGAGCAACAACTCATTGTCCTGTCGGGAGATTATTATAGCGGCCGCTATTATCAACTTCTTGCACAGTCCGGAAATATTAGATTAATTCAGAAACTGTCTAAAGGGATTGTAAATCGCTGTGAGCATCAAATTCGCATTTATGAGACACAAACCCGTTCCGTTGAGCAATGGATTCATAGTTTAACGGTAATTGAAAGCGCATTGATTTCGCAATACTATGATGTATACGGTTACAATGCCTATTCTGAACTTATGGAAAACACATTGACATTTATTCGTTTGAAAAAAGAATATGGATTGATACAGGATGCAAAACGAGGTTTCTTATATAAAGCGTTGGCATTGGCTGATAATCCAACTATTCTTGACTCAACAATGGAATGGTTGCATGAACAACTGATTATCCGACAACAGCAGGTGTTGGAAGTTGTGAAGCGAAGCCATATCCATGAAGATTTAAAACATTCCATTGAGCAATACATCACTTTGTAGTGAATTTAGAAAGGTTTTGAAAAAATGGCAAAATCGAAAGAAGAACATGTTCATGAAGTGTTTGAAAACATTTCAGAAAACTACGATAAAATGAACTCCGTTATCAGCTTTCAAATGCATGTCGGATGGCGTGATGATACGATGAAGCGTATGGCCGTTAAAAAGGGCTCCGCATGTTTGGATGTCTGCTGCGGTACTGCTGACTGGACTATTGCCCTATCAAAGGCAGTAGGTGATGAAGGTATTGTAAAAGGGCTGGACTTTAGTGAGAACATGCTGAAAGTCGGCAAGCAAAAAACAGAAAATATTCAAAACATAGAGTTAATTCATGGGAATGCAATGGAGCTTCCATTTGAAGATAATACATTCGATTATGTAACGATTGGCTTTGGTTTGCGAAACGTACCTGATTATATGAAAGTATTACGTGAAATGAATCGTGTTGTAAAGCCAGGTGGCATGGTTGTTTGTCTTGAAACATCCCAATCTGAAATTCCGGTATATCGTCAACTTTTCCGTTTTTACTTTAACTATATCATGCCAATGTTCGGAAAATTATTTGCAAAAAGCTATAAAGAATATTCATGGCTTCAAGAGTCGGCGAAAGACTTTCCGGGTATGAAAAAGCTAGCGCAAATGTTCCGTGAAGCCGGGTATGAAAATGTCACATATAAACCATATAGCGGTGGGGCAGCAGCTATGCACATGGGTTTTAAAAAGAAATAATAGTGGGAGTAGGTTTTGACGCGTGGAAAAGATGAAAATCAAAATGCTATATGCGGATATCAAATCAGATATAGAAATCATCGAAAACGAATTAGAACAAGCGTTGAATTCATCTTCACACTTATTGAATGATGCCTCTATTCATTTACTGCAAGCTGGTGGTAAACGAATTCGACCAGTATTTACGTTACTAAGTGCTAAATTTGGTGACTATAATATTGAGCGAATGAAAAATATCGCCGTCCCACTAGAATTAATTCATATGGGTTCATTAGTACATGATGATGTGATTGACGATTCAGATATGCGTCGCGGACGGGAAACGGTAAAAGCCCAGTGGAACAACCGTGTGGCGATGTATACAGGGAATTTTATATTTGCACGTGCACTGGAATACGTAACAAGCATTGAAAATCCGAGAGCACATCAAATATTAGCTAAAACAATGGTAGAACTAGTAAATGGTGAAGTCATTCAAATCGAGGATAAGTTTCGTTTAGATCAAAATTTGAAAGATTATTTCCGCCGTATTAAACGAAAAACAGCGTTGTTAATCGAATCAAGCTGTGAATTAGGTGCGGTAGTGAGCGGTGCTGATGAAAAAACAGTGCGCCACTTAAAGCGATACGGATATTTTGTAGGGATGAGCTTTCAAATAGTAGATGATATTTTAGATTTCACAGCAACAGACAAACAGCTTGGAAAACCGGCTGGAAGTGATTTAATGCAAGGAAATGTTACATTGCCGATTTTATTAATGAAGGACAATCCATTACTTGCCCCATACTTAGCAAAAGTGTCAACAACGGGACTATCGGAGCAGGAACGTCAAAATATGCTGGCACTCGTACGCAATTCGGATGCCATCAAAGAAGCAACTAAAATCAGCAATCTATACTTAAAAAAAGCTTTAAAAGAAGTAGAAGCATTACCCGATCATCCGATGAAGAAAAAATTGCGTGATATTGCTCTTTTTATGGGTAAGCGAAAATCTTGATTACAACAGCCAATATATAGCAAAATCTAATATTTGTTGCAGTTTGAGTAGGATTTTGGTAATATTTATCGGTAGGTGTAAAACCTTTTACTCAAATTTAGGGAGTGTTTATAATGGCAATCGAAAAAACATTTTTAATGGTTAAACCAGATGGCGTAGAACGTCAAGTGATTGGTGATATCGTAGATCGTTTTGAGCGTCGCGGTTTCGTAATGCGCGGAGCAAAATTAATGTCACCAACTCGTGAATTAGCTGAAAAACACTATGCAGAGCACGCTGAGCGTCCTTTCTTCGGTGAATTAGTAGACTTCATTACTTCAGGTCCAGTATTCGGTATGGTTTGGGAAGGCGAAAACGTTATCCAATTATCTCGTATCATGATGGGTGCTACAAAGCCAGAAGAATCAGCTCCTGGTACAATCCGCGGTGACTACGCTGTAACTTTATCTCACAACGTAATCCACGGTTCTGACTCTTTAGCTTCTGCTGAACGTGAAATCGGTTTATGGTTCCCAGAAGGCTTAGCTGAATAATTGATATTTTTGAAAAGCTATCACTTTTAAAGTGGTAGCTTTTTTTATATTCAACACGAAAAATATTACCTATTAATGGTATAATAAAATCCGAATAATGAAACTATTTTCGGGATACATACGTATAAAAAATACTGAGTGAAATTAGGGGGATGTTTATGTGGGTTTTAGCCGTTATTTCAGTAATGGCAGTGGGAGCGATTGCAGTCATTACCGATGCGCGCAATGAAAGCAAACGAATCGATGTAAATAAATTAACGAAAGAAATCGAGTTGGAAAAATTGCGTCTTGAAAATTATGATAAAGAAACAGAAAAGATGCGTTTGGAATTAGAACATTCAAAGCAATTATTATTAGAACATAAACAAAAGTAAGTATTTATTTAACCAATAGCGATTTTTTTAGAAGGGGTGACATTCATGTTTTGGATAATGATTACAATAATCGCTGTAGTAGGAATTCTAACAGATACGTATACTAGAAATAAAAAAATTGATTTAAAACGTCTTGATAAGGAAATCGAGCTAGAAAAACTAAGACTTGAAAATTTCGATAAAGAAACAGAAAAGATGAAGCTTGAATTGGAACATACAAAACAGTTACTGCTCGATACACAATCAACAAGTCAATCAGGTAAGTAAAATATTAATCAGGGGAGCGTATTAAACCGTATGGAAGATATTCTTATTATCTCTATTATTTTTGGCTCTGGAGCCGTTATTGCACTTACAGCAATATTAACTGCCCATAAACGATCGAGTTTAAAGTTACAAATAAAGATGCTGGAAAAAGAGACACAGCTTGAACAAATCCGTTTACAAAGCTATGATTCAGAAACTGAAAAAATGAAGCTTGAGCTTGAACAGTCAAAACAGCTTTTGCTGGACAGACGCACTGAATAACCTTTATAGGTAAAAACTATTTCAGATTCAGAAATTTTCGGCTATAATAGGCATACGTTAGATGAGGGGAAAGATGGACAATGTCAGATTATGTTCAATTTATAAATGGCATTAAGCGCAAGACGGGCATTGATCTAGCTCTATATAAAGAAGCGCAGATGAAACGCCGGTTAACATCGTTATATGAAAAGAAAGGTTTCGGTAATTTCGTTGATTTTCTTTCGGCTCTGGAAAAAGATCGAGATTTGATGAATGAATTTCTAGATCGCATGACAATCAATGTTTCTGAGTTTTATCGAAATGGAAAGCGTTGGGAAGTATTACAAAATAAGATTTTCCCTTTACTGCTGCAATCGAATAAAAGGTTGAAAATATGGAGTGCGGCCTGCTCTACAGGCGAAGAGCCTTATAGCCTAGCAATGGTGCTATCCCATCATCTGCCTTTATCCCAAATAAATATTTTGGCAACGGACTTGGATGAGAATGTACTCCAAAAAGCAAAATTAGGTCTTTATCCTGAACGTTCTCTTGCAGAGGTGCCAAAGCCGATACAAGCTAAGTACTTTAACCAGGAAGAACAATTCTATAAAGTTAAAGATGAGATTAAACGTACGGTCACTTTTAAGAAGCATAATTTATTGAAGGATAATTACGAATCAAATTTTGATTTAATAGTTTGTAGAAACGTGATGATTTATTTTACAGAGGAAGCTAAAGATCAAATCTATGCGAACTTCAGTAAATCATTGCGATCTGGTGGAATTTTATTTGTCGGGTCAACGGAGCAAATCTTTAATCCTGCCAGATATGACTTTGAAGTTGAGGATACATTCTTTTACCGCAAAAAATAATATAGCTTTTTAAAAATTAGTAAGACTGCTGTGAAATACTTTAAAAGCTACATACTAATGCGCTTTTCGTATAAAATAGCGAAAAGTGTATTTTTGTTTTATTTGCTTATAATTGTGCCGTTTCTTAGTTGGAACGTTCAGAATATTCTAAAATGACATATTAGTTAGGTGAATCAGTACTGTTATTTAGTATAAAATATGTTATAGTGAAAAATACATACTTTAGCGAGTTGAAGGGAGAAAGTGTTTAATGCGTTATTTAACAGCAGGTGAGTCACACGGACCACAACTAACAACAATTATTGAGGGGTTGCCTTCATTATTACCGATTACCGCAGAAAAGATCAATTATGATTTAAAACGTCGTCAAGGAGGCCACGGTCGTGGACGCCGCATGCAGATTGAAACAGATACTGTAGAAATTGTATCTGGGGTTCGTCACGGAAAGACGTTGGGATCTCCCGTTGCATTAGTAGTAACGAATGATGACTGGAAGCATTGGACGAAAATCATGGGGGCAGAAGAACTGCCGGAAGATATTGATCCATCCGAAATTAAACGCCAAATTTCACGTCCACGTCCAGGACATGCGGACTTAGTAGGTGGAATGAAATATGGTCACAGAGATTTGCGTAACGTATTAGAACGTTCAAGTGCCCGGGAAACGACGGTGCGCGTTGCTGTTGGATCTGTTGCAAAAGCATTGTTAAATGAACTAGGCATTTCAATTGTTGCACATGTAACTGAAATTGTTGGCATTAAAGCGAACCAGAACTTATTGGAAGGCAAAACAGCAGACGAAATACGCACAATTGTTGAGCAGGATCCATGCTACTGTGTAGATCCGGAAGCTTCGGCAAAAATGGTGGAAGCGATTGATGAGGCAAAACAAGCAGGTGATTCCATTGGTGGTGTCGTTGAAGTCATCGTAGAAGGGTTGCCAGCTGGGATCGGTTCCTATGTACATTATGACCGTAAATTGGATTCGAAGCTTGCAGGAGCTATGTTAAGCATCAATGCATTTAAAGGTGTTGAGTTCGGAATCGGTTTTGAAATGGCACGTAAAAAGGGATCTGAAGTACACGATGAAATTTTATGGGATGAAGAAAAAGGTTATACTCGTGCAACAAATCGTCTAGGAGGTCTTGAAGGTGGTATGTCTACTGGAATGCCGATTGTTGTAAGAGGAGTAATGAAGCCAATTCCTACATTATATAAACCATTGCAAAGTGTTGATATTGAAACGAAAGAGCCTTTCAAAGCAAGTGTAGAGCGCTCTGACAGCTGTGCAGTACCTGCAGCTTCAATTGTTGCTGAACATGTTATTGCCTGGGAAATCGCGAAGGCGATTGTAGAACAGTTCCATAGTGATCAGTTGCCACAGCTAAAAGCACAATTAGATGAAATGCGTCAGTATACAAAGGGGTTTTAATATGAAGATTCCAGTTCGGGCTGCATCTCATTCGTATGATGTAACGATTGGGAAAGGCATATTGAAAGAAGCAGTGACAGCACTTAACTACTTATTTGCAAAAGCAGATAAAATTGTAGTGCTGACAGATGAAAATGTTTGGAGTTCACAGCAGCATTATTTTGAAGCTAATTTCCCGTATGAGTACCACCTCCATATAATGCCTGCCGGGGAAACGTGCAAAAGCTTTGAAAACTATAATGCCGTACAAACATTTTTATTGGAACAAAAATGTACACGAAAGTCTCTTATAATTGCTTTTGGTGGCGGTGCAGTAGGTGATTTGGCAGGATTTGTTGCCGCGACTTATATGCGGGGCATTCCGTTTGTCCAAGTGCCGACTACGATTTTGGCGCATGATTCAGCGGTTGGCGGGAAAACAGCCATTAACCATGCTCTCGGGAAAAATATGATTGGTGCATTTTATCAGCCGGAAGCTGTCATTTATGACATTACGTTTTTACATAGTTTGAGTGAAAAAGAAGTACGCTCAGGGATGGCAGAAGTAATTAAGCATGCTTTAATTTCAGATGCGCAATGGGTTGAGGAACTTTTGGAAGGCGATTTTGTAACGAAACTTCCAGAGGAGACGTTAGTTAACTATTTAGCGCACGGCATCCAAGTAAAAGCAACGATTGTAGAACAGGATGAGACGGAACAATCTGTACGTAAATTTTTAAATTTAGGCCATACTTATGGGCACGCAATTGAAGCTGCAGCAGGCTATGGTCGAGTGGCACATGGCGAAGCAGTCATGATTGGTCTTCTGTATACGTTACTTTTAAGTGAACAATACGGTAAGGTAAACCATCAATTTACGAAGCGCTTTTTACAGTTTGCCCTAGAAAACGGTTATCCTTTTGAAGCGGTTCATGACTTTACATTCGAACAGTTAACTGAGTATTTATTAAAAGATAAAAAAGCAGACTACGGACAATTACAGTTCGTATTACTTGATACAATCGGTCATCCATTCGTTCAGAAAGTTGAACTTGAAAAATGTGAACAAATTGACCAACAATTAAGAGCATTACTGGCGGAGGTGCAAAAATGATTCGTGGAATACGTGGGGCAATAACGATTGCTGAAGATAAAGCTGAATACGTATGGGGTGAAACAGCGAGACTTGTAAAAGAAGTTGCTAAGCAAAACAATATTGAACCGGAAAATATTGCATCCGTTACAATATCAACAACACCCGATATCCACTCTGCCTTTCCTGCAAAGTCAGTACGCACAATGCCAGGGTGGCAGTATGTACCGATCATGTGTATGCACGAGATGGATGTACCTGGTGCATTGCCATTATGTATACGTGTTTTATTGCATGTTAATACAGATATACCGCAACATGAAGTCCGTCATGTTTATTTAGAGGATGCGGTAAAGTTAAGACCAGATTTAGTGAAATAATCGCCAGTTAGAGGAGACGTTAACGATGAAGTGGAAACAACAGTTATTTGGCATGAAAGCTTATCAACCGGGAAAACCGATTGAAGAAGTAAAAAAAATTTTCGGATTGGATGAAGTTATTAAACTTGCTTCCAACGAAAATCCCTTTGGCAGTTCCCCAAAGGTGCAACAATTTTTACAGGAGCAACAAACAAATCATGCGATATATCCGGATGGCTATGCACAAAGCTTACGCACATCTTTAGCGGAATTTTATAGTGTTGCGGAAAATGAATTGATATTAGGGAATGGTTCCGATGATTTAATTGCTATTATAACGCGTGCATTATTATATCCAGGCGTTAATACCGTGATGGCGGATTTATCGTTTTCCCAATACTGGCATAACGCAGATATTGAAGGAGCCGAAGTACGTAAAGTACCTTTAAAAGAAGGTGTGCATGACTTGGATGCGATGCTGGCGGCCATTGATGAGAAAACATCAGTCGTTTGGGTATGCAATCCGAATAATCCTACAGGAACAATTGTGTCAGACGAAGCACTAAGTGCATTTTTAGCAAAAGTGCCTGAAGATGTTTTTGTAGTGTTGGATGAGGCTTATATTGAGTATGTCAATGATCCATCTTATAAGGATACACTGCATTATTTCCGTGAATATCCGAATTTAATTTTACTTCGCACGTTTTCAAAAGCTTACGGTTTGGCATCATTCCGTGTGGGATATGGCATTGCACAGCCGGAAGTTATTGCAAAGTTGGATCCAGTACGCGCACCATTTAACAATACAGTGTTAAGCCAACAGGTTGCACAAATTGCTTTACAAGATCAGGAGTTTATTGCGAGCTGTCGTGTGGCAAATGAAATCGGTAAAAAACAGTATGTGGCATTTTGTGAGCGTCATGGATTAAACTATTTCCCGTCTCAAACGAACTTTATTATGTTTGAAGTGAAGGCTGATAGTAACGTAGTCTTTGAAGAAATGATGAAGCGCGGATTTATTATCCGCAGTGGTGCTGCACTTGGTTTAGAAGGTTATATACGAGTTACGATTGGGACTGAAGCTCAAAATGCGAAGTTTTTACAGTTGCTTGAAGATGTATTAACAGAACAAGGAGTATTTGCATGACACGTAATGTTTTCGTAATCGGACTAGGGCTAATCGGCGGTTCAGTTGCGTTAGCTCTTCAAAAGGCTCCGCGTACGAAAGTGTATGGCTATGACTACCATGAACAAACGAGACAATTAGCTAGCACATTAAAGGTTGTACACGAAGTTGTAGAAGATCCAGCTGAATTTGCAAAAGAGGCAGATGTTATTATTTTTGGTACACCAGTAAACGTGACACTCCAGTTTATGGAGCAGTTAAAATCATGGGAATTGAAAAAAAGTGTCATTATTACTGATACGGGTAGTACGAAGACACAAATTATGGACAAGGCAAAAGAACTGAAAGAACTAGGCATTACGTTTATCGGCGGTCATCCGATGGCAGGCTCGCATAAAAGTGGGATTACTGCTGCGAAGCCTTATTTATTGGAAAATGCCTATTATATGCTAACACCAAATGAAGGCGAAGAAATCGAAAAGCTAGCAATGCTTGATAATTTGCTGAAATTTACGTTAGGGAAAATGGTTGTTGTGGATGCTAAAATCCATGATCATATGACTGCTGTTGTTAGCCATTTTCCACATATCATAGCTGCTTCACTTGTACATCAACTGAATTTTGAAAAGAAGGCCTATCCGATGACATCTTCATTGGCAGCGGGAGGTTTCCGTGATATTACGCGTATTGCTTCATCCAATCCTGCATTATGGCGTGATATTACACTGCAAAATCGAAAAGAGCTTGTCGGGCAGCTCGATACATGGCTTGAAGAAATGAATCGTGTTCGTCAATTATTGGATAATGGTGATGAAAAGGCAATTGAAGCATATTTTAGCGATGCGCGGGATGTTCGTGACAGCCTGCCAATCGCTAACGGCGCATTATATATGCCTTATGATTTATATGTAGATATTCCGGATTATCCAGGTGTTATTTCGGAAGTGACGGGCTTTTTGGCAGAAGATAATATTAGTATTACAAATATACGTATTGTCGAAACAAGGGTAGACGTATTCGGTATTTTAGTAATAAGCTTCCAGACAAATGAAGACCGTGAGCGTGCAGCACAATGTATCGCACATAAGGCAAAGTACGATACGTATATTTCATAAGGACACATCTCGCTTTTTGAAGGCGGGATGTATTTTTCTAAGGAGGGGTTCGGAGCATGAGTTCAAAAACGTTACAATACGAACAGGTGGCATTACAAGGGAATATTACAATACCGGGGGATAAGTCTATTTCACATCGCGCGGTTATGTTTGGTTCAATCGCAAAAGGAAGGACTACGGTAACCGGATTTTTATTAGGCGAAGATTGCCTAAGCACGATTGACTGCTTTAAAAAGTTGGGTGTTGAAATTGAAGTGGACGGAACAAATGTCACGATTGATAGCCCAGGTATTGATAATTGGATGGAACCAAAAGAAGTATTATACACAGGGAATTCCGGAACAACTACTCGCTTAATGCTCGGGATTTTATCAGGTACATCGCTACATACAGTTATGACGGGTGATGCTTCAATTGGCAAGCGTCCAATGCGCCGTGTAGCCGATCCGCTTCGTTTAATGGGTGCACAAATTGCAGGACGGGAAAACGGACAATATACACCACTCGCGATTCAAGGTGGTCCATTACAAGCGATTGATTACACTATGCCTGTAGCAAGTGCACAAGTAAAGTCAGCCATCCTAATGGCAGGGCTTCGCGCGCAAGGTACAACTATTGTAAGAGAAAGCGAAGTATCACGTGACCATACAGAGCGTATGCTACGTCAATTTGGTGCAAATGTAACAGTAAATGACGGTGTTGTGTCATTTGAAGGTGGACAACAGCTAACGGGAACACATGTGAACGTACCAGGTGATATTTCATCAGCAGCCTTTTTCTTAGTCGCAGGGGCCATTACTAATAATAGTCACATCGTATTGGAAAACGTAGGTGTAAATGATACGCGAGATGGCATCCTACAAGTGCTTCAAAATATGGGTGCCAATATGACAATCGAGATTGATGATGCAAACGCAGCGGAGCCCACTGCAACAATTATAATTGGAACATCTCAACTTACAGGCACAGTAATTGAGGGGGCAATTATTCCTCGACTAATCGACGAAATCCCAATTATCGCTCTGTTGGCAACACAAGCAACAGGTAAAACGATTATTAAGGATGCCGAAGAACTAAAGGTAAAAGAAACAAACCGCATCGATGCCGTTGTGAATGAACTGAAAAAACTAGGTGCGAATATTGAAGCAACAGATGATGGAATGATTATTGAAGGTCCTACAAAATTAGCAGGTGCTTCCTTAAAAACATACGGCGATCACCGAATCGGTATGATGGGGGCTGTCGCTGCATTAATTGCAGACGGAGAAGTTACACTGGATGACGCAGACTGTATCGCGGTTTCGTATCCAACATTTTTTGAACATCTTAATAGTTTATCGAAATAAAAAGGAAAGCGGCATAATTGTCGCTTTCTTTTTATTTTTCCCTTTAAAGGAAAAATTTTAAAAATGTAATGAAATTTCTTATTATTTGGTTTATTATGAAATAAAGTTTCATAAAAGGATGTTTGAAATGAAAGATGCCATTACAAGAATTGAAATGATTTTTAATAATTTAAAACCTACTCAAAAAGAAGTTGCAAAATTTATTCTGCATAACCCTAATTTTGTAATAAATAATTCCATCCAACAAGTGGCACAGGCGAGCAAAAAAAGTGAAGCAACAATTGTGCGATTTTGCAAAGAATTGGAATTTGAAGGGTTCAAGGATTTAAAGATGGGAATCTTAACATCTTTAAATATGCAAATGGAACATCAACAGCAGGGCATTTACAAGCAACTACTAAAAGATTCGTCATTGGAGGAATCAGTATCCATTATTTCTAACAACAATCAAAATGCGATTTTGGAGATGGTAAAGCTGATTGATTATGGGAAGCTTAATGACGCAATTGAAATGCTGTATAAATCCGATTCCATTTTTATTGCAGGTGTAGGGGCATCGGCATTAGTAGCACAGGATTTTATGCTGAAATGCCAAAGGATTGATAAACGTTGCGAAGCTTTGACGGACAGTCATCAAATGCTTGTGAAATCTGTTCATTTAAAGCCAAACGATATCGTATTTCTAGTGACATACTCAGGAGAGACGAAGGAAATAGTTGAATTTGCAAAGTTAGCAAAGGAAAAAGGAACAACGATTATTGCCTTGACTACGTTTATTAATAATACAGTTCAATCATTGGCTGATATTAATTTGTATGTATCAGTTACTGAAGCCAATGAGCGTATAGGAGCAACTTCTTCACGTATTTCACAACTAAATATGATTGATATTTTATTTACTTGTATCGCTCGGAAAGATTTTGAAAAATCTGTTCAGTTATTTAAAGAGACTAAAGCAGTTATTCAAAAAGGGGTGTGATTATTTGCTTCATAAAATTATCCAAAGAGGCATTGACGAACAATATTATGCAGGCGGTATTTGTAATATTTGGGAGGATGGAAAAGATTACGAAACTATTGCTTTAGGCTGGGCAAATAAAGATAGGGAAATCCCAATGGATCGATCAAAGTTATTTGATTTAGCTAGTTTAACAAAGTTATATACTGCAACACTGGTACTTCATCATATCTCAAATAAGCGACTGTCTTTAGATGACCGCCTGGGAGATTTTAAGATAGGCCCACCAGTAATTGGTAACGTTAAGGTTCGTGAATTGCTGCTTCATACATCAGGTATTACTAGCTGGTATCCATTTTATAACGATAATCAGTATGGCAAAAGCTTTGAAATGATACTAAATGATATTGATGTGACAAAAGATGCGAAACGCAATGAAGTGACCTATAGCGACCTAAATTTTATGCTATTACGCTTTATCTGTGAATGCATTGATGCTAGAACTTTTGAACAGCAGATTCAATTTATTCTAAATGAAATTGGTGATGACGATGGTGGCTTTTTATTGAACCGCCCGAAATCCGAATTTGCTGCAACAGAGTATGGGAATCAAATCGAACATGAGATGTGCAAGGAGAGGGGCTTAACATTCTCAAATTGGCGGTCACCTGAACAGCCTATAGTTGGTCACGTTAATGACGGTAATGCCTATTATTTTTTTGAAGGGGTTTCTGGACATGCCGGATTATTTGGAAGTTATAAAACGGTTAGTAAGTTAGGACAATTATACATTAAAGGAGGTGGTTCGCTCTTAGACGCTGAACTTGTAGAATTTTTGCTGGAGCTTAATGAGAATGAGAGAACATTAGGTTTTAGCAAAAGTGGATTATTTATGAACGGGCTGGGTCATACAGGTTTTACCGGAACTATGTTGTACATTGAGCCAAAAACAAAGAGAGTCATTACATTTTTAGCGAATCGACTGCATGTTGAAAATCCAAAAGACATGTATGAAATTCGAAACGAAGTAATTCATTATGTACGTTAATGGAGGAATTTTAATGAAGAAGTACTTATTTTTCTTTGTCACTATGTTATTGACGATCGTTTTAGTGGCATGCTCAAACGATGATGCAGATAATTCAACAGAATCATCAGAACCTACTACTGATGGTGGAACAACTACAGAAACAGCAACAGAGAGTGAACTGAAAATTGCAAACGACCAAGAGCCTGCTGGTTTAGATCCACATAAAGTACCAGCTGCATCATCTTCACGAATTTATTCACAAATTTATGAAGGCTTACTAACGTTTGATAAAGATATGAATATTATCGGAAGTTTAGCAACAGAGTGGAATCTAGAAGATGACACAACGTATACATTTAAATTAAAGGAAGGCGTAAAATTCCATAATGGCCGTGAAATGACTGCTGAAGACGTGAAATATAGTTTTGAGCGTATCATGGATGAAAATACTGCTTCCCATATTCGTTCATATTTTGCTGATGTAGCTTCCATTGAAACTGTAGGAGACTATGAAGTGAAATTTACTTTAAATAAACCACAAGCTACGTTCCTATCCAACTTAACGCATGGAAGTGCTGTAGTAGTACCAAAGGAAACAGTTGAAGCAAATGGAGATTTACAACAAAATGCTGATGGAACAGGTGCATTCAAACTTCAACAATGGGTGCCGGACAACAATGTCACATTAGTTAAAAATGAAGATTACCATGTAGAAGGCGAACCAAAAGCTGCGAAATTGGCATTTTATACAATGACGGAAGAGTCGGCTCGTTTATCAGCAATACGTACAGGTGAAATTGACTTTACGACGATTTCAGCCAAATCTACAAAACTCCTAGAAAATAATGAGGATTTATCAATTATTCCATATCAATCTTTGGAATATAGCTATGTCGGCTTCAATAACGCAAAGGCACCATTGGATAATGAAAAAGTAAGACAGGCGCTAAGTTTAGCGACAGATCGTCAAGAAATTCTTGATATTGTTTGGAGTGGTGAAGGGTTAATCTCAGGTCCGGTGGCACCATCGATGGGAGATTGGTCTGTAGATGTGGAATCACTAGATCTTTATAAACGAAATATTGAAAAAGCAAAAGCTTTATTGGCTGAAGCAGGTCATCCAAATGGCTTTGATATTACCATTACAACGGCTTCAAGTTATCCGGATATGGTAGATACAGCACAATTATTGCAACAGCAATGGAAAGAAATCGGTGTAAATGCCACGATTAAGCAAATTGAGTGGGGCGAGTATATTGATACTTGGAGCAATAAAACTGCTGATATTTTAATTGGGCGTAACTCATCGGGTATTGACCCTGACCGTGCATTGAATTACTTCTTCAGCTCAACAGGTTCTGCAAACGTATGGAACTTCGCAAACGCGGACTATGATTCAACTGTAGAAAAAGGATTGCAAGCTACTGATCCAGCAGAGCGAAAAGCCATTTATACAGAAGCACAGGAAATGTTAATTAATTTATCGCCGAATTTATTTTTAGTTTCTCCAAAAAACTATGTAGCTGTTCGAAAAGGTGTTACGGGTTATACGCCATATCCACATAATGCATCAGATTTCAATTCAGCACAAAAAGAATAAAATAAGCTATGAATAGAGTGGTAGGGAATACCCTAGCACTCTATTTTTTAATAAGGAGATGAAATCGATACATGACAAGCTATATTTTAAGACGTTTATTCATGCTTGTGCCTGTGTTGTTTGGTGTTTCTATCTTTATTTTCTTAATGATGCGTGTCGTACCGGGAGATGTAGCGCAAACAATATTAGGTACGGATGCAACACCGGAATCTTTAGAAACATTACGAAATGAATTTGGACTTAATGATTCGTACATTAAACAATATATGAATTGGATGGGTGGAGTACTTACGGGAGATTTCGGTGAGTCGATGAGAAATGGCCGGGATGTGTTCCCTGAAATTTTAAGCCGATTTACATTGACATTCGAATTAACAATTTTAGCGGCCATTATATCTTGGTTGATTTCAATACCGCTCGGTTTATTGGCAGCGGTTAAACGAAATAGTGCGACAGATATTACAGTGCGTACGATTTCATTATTAGGTGTTTCGATACCAAACTTTGCATTTGCTACTGTATTAATTTTGATTTTGGCTTTATTTTTCAATTACAGTCCGCCTATAGGTTATGTTGGATTATTCGAAGACCCAATGAAAAACTTGGAAATAATGCTTATTCCAGCATTGGTACTTGGTACGACGATGGCAGCGGCAGTTATGAGAATGACTAGATCCACAGTTTTAGAGGTATTACGACAGGATTTTATCCGAACAATCCGTGCAAAAGGTGCAAAAGAACGCGTAACCATTTTAAATCATGCATTAAGGAATGCGCTAATTCCTATCTTAACAATTATCGGTATGCAAATCGGTACATTGCTTGGTGGTGCGGTCATTATTGAGCAGATTTTCTCTTTACCGGGGCTAGGGCAATATGTATTAACAGGCATCACACAACGCGATTTAACCGTTGTACAGGGAAGTGTACTATTTATATCATTCGTCTTTGTTATGGTCAATTTAATCGTGGATATATTATACGCTTATTTAGACCCACGAATAAATTACAAATAATGGTTTGAGGTGAAAACATGAAAGGATTTGCAAATCGATTAGTGAAAGATCGAATCGGGCTATTAGGAGCAATCGGAATCATTCTTGTCGTTATTATCAGTATATTTGCGCCAATTATTGCACCTTTCCCGCCAGATAAAATGTTTACAAAACATATTTTAGAGTCACCTAATAGTACTTACTTTTTTGGAACGGATGAATTTGGCAGAGACATATTTTCACGTATTTTGTACGGGGCACAAGTATCTGTAAAGGTAAGTGTCATCGCGGTAGGAATCGGGGCGTCGCTAGGGTTGATTTTCGGGTTGCTCAGTGGCTATTTCCAAGGGAAAGTAGATAATATCATTATGCGAATTATGGATATACTGTTTGCTTTTCCGGATATTTTACTGGCTCTTGCAATTGTAGCTGTACTTGGGGCGAATATTACGAATACGATGATAGCAATTGGGATAGTATTTACACCGGTATTTACGAGAACTGTACGGGCAGCAACGATTTCGGTAAAAGAAAATGAGTATATTCAGGGCGCTGTTGCTATTGGTGTAAAGCCGTTCCAAATAATAATAAGACACGTAATACCGAATATTTTAGCACCGTTTATCGTTCAGGTGACACTAGCATTGTCGGGTGCCATTTTAACGGAAGCTGCATTAAGCTTTTTAGGTTTAGGTGTCCAACCACCAAATCCATCTTGGGGAAGTATGTTAAATGAAAGTCGAACATATATGGAATTTGCTCCATGGACAATAGTATTTCCAACGGTTGCAATCGTATTTACAATATTTTGTTTCAACCTGTTAGGTGATAGTTTACGAGATATTTTAGATCCTAAGATGAAATAAAGGAGTGCTGACATGACTGATTTTCTTACTACAGAAGCATTAAATCCTGCAACTGAATGGATTGATAAACAATCCGTAACAACAATACTGCAGTGGATAAACGATGCAGATGCGTCTATAGCAAATGCAGTACGGAACGAAATTCCTTCTATTAGTAAGGCGGTTGAAAAAATCGTTGAAGCTTTTCAAAATGGAGGTAGATTAATTTATATTGGGGCAGGGACGAGTGGCAGATTAGGTGTCTTGGATGCTTCGGAATGCCCGCCTACATTTAATGTACCAAATACACTAGTACAGGGGGTTATTGCCGGGGGGGCATATGCTTTGACAAATGCAGTCGAAAATATAGAAGACAGTGAACAGGAGGCCATTAATGATTTAGTTAGTAAAGGTTTGACGGCTAAAGATGTAGTGGTAGGGATAGCAGCCAGTGGCCGTACACCTTACGTGAAATCTGCACTATCGTATGCCCATAGATTAGGTGCCTATACAGTTTCACTTGCCTGTAACACCAATAGTGAAATTGCTCAATTTGCCAATACGGTAATTGAAGTAAATACGGGTCCGGAAGTCATTGCTGGATCAACAAGAATGAAAGCAGGAACAGCGCAAAAAATGGTGTTAAACATGCTAAGTACAGCATCGATGATTAAATACAATAAAGTGTACAGTAATATTATGATCGATGTACAGGCGACAAATGAAAAGTTACGTAGACGTGCCTTAACAATTTTGAAGAAATTCACAAATATAGATGATAGTAAAGGGATACGATTATTGGAAGAAACGGATTATAACATTCGATTATCCATCGTTCATTACAAATCAAATGCTTCAATAGAAAAATGTAAGGAAGCACTGATTAGTTCCAATCAACAAATCGATAAAGCCATCAATTTACTTCTTAAGGAGGAATGATTTATGTACGGAATTGGTGTAATGTCAGGCACTTCTCTAGATGGTTTAGACATCGTAATGATAGATTTAAAATTATATGATGAAAAGAAAGAGATACATATAGTAGCCAGTGATATGGTTGACTATGGGATTTATTTCAAAAGAAAGTTAAGTGAAATTTGTCATGAAAATACGGCCACTATATCAAAAATCACGATGATGAATGCTTATTTAGGGAAATTTATCGGTGAGCATATTAATGCCTTTATTAATCGTCATAATGTCGATAAAAATTTGATTTCATTTATCAGTTCACATGGTCAAACTATTTTTCATGAACCAGTAGGCGGAACAGAGTTTTATGAAATACCATCTACATTGCAGATTGGAGACATTTCATATATTTCTGAACTAACGGGACTACCTGTAATCGGTGATTTCAGAACTGCGGATATGGCAGCAGGCGGGCAGGGGGCACCATTATTATCTTATTTTGATTTTGTTTTTCTACAGGATGAACGCGTAGGGAGAGCCATTCAAAATATCGGAGGAATTGGAAATGTAACATACTTGCCTCCAAGCGGTAGTGGTGAAGTTATTTCATTTGATACAGGTCCGGGAAATGTTTTGATCGATAGAGCAGTTCAAATATTAACAGATGGTCAAAAAAACTTTGACGATGATGGGTTAATCGCAAGTAAAGGAGAGGTAAGATACGAGATTATTGAAAAGTGGTTGAAACACCCTTACTATTCAATGCCATTGCCAAAAACAACGGGTAGAGAGCTTTATACCGAAGATTACTTAAATGACTGTTTAAAATTGATGGGAAATTATTCTGTCGAAGATCGTATCGCAACTTTAACTGCCTATACAGTGCAAACAATAAAACGAAGCTATGAAAGTTACCTCCCAATGGATGAGCTAAAGGAAATCTATATTAATGGTGGTGGAAGCCTAAACTCTTGTTTGATGCAGCTATTAAAAGAAGCTTTTCCTCATATTAAGGTTTCTAGATTAGATGAAATTGGTGTTCCTGGCGTTTGGAAAGAAGCGATTGGTTTTGCCATTTTCGGATATAACACAATGCTGGGAATACCAAATCAGTTACCAATCGCTACGGGGGCAAAAAGGGAAGTCGTAATGGGAAAAGTGGCATTTTCCGATGGGAATCCGTGGAAACGATTTGAACGATTGAGAGGTGAGTACAGTGGAGAATCTATTATCAATTGAAAACTTAACCATTTCATTGGATAAACATAATAATATTGAACCCCTTGTTAAAAATATAAGTTTAAAACTGAAGGAAGGAAAAACTTACGGTATTGTGGGGGAATCTGGCAGTGGTAAAAGTTTAACTTCATTGGCAATATTAAATTTACTTGCAGATAAGCTATCCGTTATTAATGGAGAAATCAATTTTTTATCAAAGGGAAATTTACTGGAATTAAAAAAAAATCATATCCGTAAAATTAGAGGAAATGAAATTTCGATGATTTTCCAAGAGCCTATGACTGCTCTTGATCCTATGTATACTATAAAGTATCAACTGTTTGAAGTATTAAAGTTTCATCAAAAGCTTAAAAAAGATGAAATGTATGAACAATCTTTGCAAATGCTGAAATCAGTTGGTATATCCAGACCTGAAAAGGTACTGAATAACTACCCCCACGAACTATCCGGGGGAATGCGTCAGCGAATCATGATTGCGATGGCATTAATATGTAAACCGAAATTATTGATTGCAGATGAGCCAACTACGGCATTGGATGTAACGATTCAAGCGCAAATACTTGATTTGATGAAAGATTTGAAACAGCAATATAATACAACGATTCTGCTCATTACACATGATTTAGGAGTTATTGCAGAAATTTGTGAAGATGTTGCGGTCATGTACGCTGGTGAAATTGTTGAACAGGGTAGGGTTCAAGAGATATTCGATCAGCCAAAGCATCCATATACGAAGGGACTATTAAAAGCCGTTCACAGTATAGGTGATCAATCAGCAGAATTATATTCAATACCTGGCAATGTCCCAACACCAGATGAGTTCCCTAAAGGATGTCGCTTTGCATCAAGATGTCCTCATGTGCTAGAAACTTGCTGGAGTACCTCCCCTAAACCAATTCGAATTACAGAAACACAGTTTGCGAAATGCTGGTTATTTGTAGAAGGAGTCGAAAATCATGAATGAGCAGCCAATCTTGCAATTAAAAAATATAAAGCAATACTTTCCTATTAAAGGGGGGCTTTTTAAGCAAACTGTAGGACATATAAAAGCGGTAGACGGGATTTCGTTATCCATTTACAAAAATGAAACAATTGCATTAGTAGGTGAAAGTGGCTGCGGAAAATCAACTACAGGCAAAATGATTTTGAGATTAATTCAACCTACTGATGGAGCGATAATTTACAACGGAAAAAACATTGTGGAATTATCTAACTCTCAATTTAGAGAATTGCGTCGCGATATTCAGATTGTTTTTCAAGATCCGTATAGCTCCCTAAATCCCCGTATGACCGTTAGACAGTTACTTTTGGAGCCACTTTTGACACATAAACTAATGAATGGAAAAGCAGCGGAGCAGGAGATAAAAGAAATTATTCAAAATGTTGGACTGACAGAAAAAAGTTTAACAAAATATCCACATGAATTTTCAGGAGGGCAAAGACAACGAATAAGCATTGCACGTGCACTCGTTTTAAAGCCGAAATTTCTCGTGTTGGATGAACCTGTTTCGGCATTGGATGTATCCATTCAGGCGCAAATATTGAATTTATTGGAAAATCTTCAGAAAAAGTATGATTTAACGTACTTATTTATATCTCATGATTTAAATGTAGTTCGACATGTAAGTGACCGAATAGCGGTAATGTATCTAGGAAATATCGTAGAAGTGGCCACTAAAGAGCAATTATTTTCAAACCCAAAACATCCATACAGTCGGGCTTTGATTTCTGCTATTCCTAAAACCCATCCAAATGATACAGTGGAAAGAATTTTATTGAAAGGCGAGATTCCGGATCCATCAAATCCGCCACAAGGGTGTCCATTTCATACACGCTGTCAATTTGCCATGGAAGACTGCAAGAAAGAACGCATTGAAATGACAAAACTGTCAGAGGATCATGAAGTGGCGTGTATACTATATGAAAATAATTAAAATAACATTGTGTTGTCTCTAGTTTAAGTTGCATAGCTAGAGGCAATTTTTTTACAAACATGATATTTAGGAAGGTTTAAATGCTTGTTTTCAATAAATAATGATATATGTTAAAGCTTTTCCTTGAGAACCGCGAATCAGTCATGTAGCATAAATATTGAAAACAAAAGAAAAAGGTGAACGACTTATGGAACAATTACTACAGGCGATTCAAGAAGGTAATTTGGAGCAAGTAAATACTCTTCTTGAATCATTTTTAATGGAGGCTGAACCAGCAGCACAATATGAAATTGCCGAGGCACTTATGCATTATGGATTTTTAAATGAAGCAGACAAAGTCTTCGAGCATTTGCAATTTTTATTTCCCGAGGAAGCTCAGATTTCAATTGATCGCGCAAGTGTTTTAATTGAAATGGGCGAAGAGGATAATGCGCTCGATTTGTTAATGGGTATTGCAGATGATGCACCAGAATATCCACAAGCGCTTTTAGTTTTAGCGGATTACTATCAAATGCAAGGATTATTTGAAGTAGCAGAACAACGTATTAATGAAGCTTTACAGATTTTGCCTCATGAGCCTTTATTACAATTTGCAAAAGCAGAATTATTATTCGAAACTGGGAGATTTTCTGAAGCAGTACGTATATATGAAGAACTCTATACAGTTGACAAAAAATTTGCTGGTATAATATTAGCCCAACGCCTTGCAGAAGTTTACCGTGCCGGAGCGGGGTATGAAAGAGCGTTAGATTATTATATGGAGGCATTGGAAGAAGAAGTAACTGCAGATTTACTGTTTGGTTCAGCTTATTCAGCATTCCAAACAGAAAAATATGAACTGGCTATAAAACAACTGGAAGATCTAAAAGAGCTTGATCCAGATTATTTCTCCGCCTACCTATTATTGGCGGAAAGCTACGCAATGCTTGAAGACAATGAGCGAGCTCTAAAAGCAATCAAAGAGGGCTTGAAACGTGATGAGTATGATAAGTCATTGTATTTATTTGCCGGAAAGATGGCGATAAAAAACAGTATGATACAGGAAGCTACTGAATATCTGCATGAAGCAATTGCGCTAGATCCTGAATATATGGAGGCAATTTTAATATTAATGTCTGTCTATAGTACAGAACAGCGCTTTGAAGAAATTATTGCACTATATGAACAGCTACAGCAAAATGAATTTGAATGGGTTTCGCTCTATCCGTTTGTTGCCAATGCCTATAATGAAGAAGAACAGTTTGAAAAAGCATACGAAATTTATAAAGAGGCATATACTGAATTTAAAGATGATGTTGAATTCTTGGAGAAATATTATCTGTTTTTAGTTGAGGATGGTAAGCGTGAGGAAGCAAAAAAAGTTGTGGAGCGACTTGTACAATTACAACCTTCAGAACAGCAATGGACTGATTTATTAGAACGCTTTGAGTAAAGGGAGGATTGCATGTTGACCTATTTCGTACCACTGAATGATAAAAAGCTATTCATCAGATGGTTTTTGAAAAATTTCCAATTAAAAAGGCGTGAAGGGGTATGGATTTTAAATTACTTATTAAGTAATGATGAATTGTTGGAAAATGTTCACTTCGTTGATGAAGCACACTATTGTCCACGGTCTATCGTTATGTCGACAATTGAAACGACGAGTATCCCTTTTAGATTTTATAAAGAAAATATTATGACATCCGATGCAGAGAAAGCTTTTCATGATTTACGTATTAATGCACATGAATCTATTTATTTTCAACTGAATTTTCCTAGCATTCCGCCAGAGCCTTTATATTTGGCGGTGCTGGAAGAAAATCCATATGTACCTAAAGACTTGTTTATAAGTGAAAAAGACCGTTTAGCAGCGCAGCGATTGCTGGAGAATAGCGTATTGGAGTTTCAGGAACAACAGCTTTTAAAAGAGATTGATGAGGCGCTGGATGCAGGAGATAAAGACCGCTTTTTTGAGTTATCAAATTTACTGCAGGCGTTGAAATATACGAAGTGAATATAACTATTAAAAAAATACTTATTGCCTATTTTCGTAGTATTCAAAAGACCCAGGAGGAATGAAAATGAATTTTAAAGTAACTGATATAGAACAATTTCAAGCACAAAAGCAATTTATTGATACCGCTATTGTTCCTCTTTTACAATTGGATTTTACAGAACAAGGAATGAAACAAAGCAGTTCTGCTGCAGAATATTTAATGTCTTTAACGAATTTTATAGAACAGCAATTCAAAGGACGTCTTATGCTCTTCCCCCCGTTTTCCTATACGGTTAACACAAAATCTGAAACTTTGCCTACATCAATCGAACAAGAATTAAAGAATGCGGGATTTAAATCTATCATTTTTGTAACTTGTGACCATAGTTGGACAGAATATAAAGAATTTTTAAATATTATTTGGCTTCCTTCAATCCCCCTTGAATCTATGGATAAATCAGTAAAACAACGTATATTGGAAGATCAATTGAAACAAGTTATTCCAACTTTGACAAATATTTGGGTATAATTGCACTCTATTTGTTTCATTAAATGTTCACAATCTACACATATGGAAATGAATGCTATATTGACCAACTTATTCAGTTGATATATCATAGATATGTCCTAGTTATTTACTATTTTTAAAAGTATATGTCCGTTGGACTGACCTTTTAGTAAGAGGGGGGAAAAGGATGAGTAAGAATCGAGTTACAAGACGTCAATTTTTAACGTATACGATTACTGGCGTAGGTGGATTTATGGCTGCAGGTATGTTAATGCCAATGGTTCGTTTTGCGATTGACCCAATTCTTCAAACGAAAGAAGAAGGAGATTTTGTACAAACAAGCCAAAAAGCTGCTGAAATTACAGAAGTTCCAGTAAAAGTTGACTTCTCGTATGAACAAACAGATGGTTGGTATAAATCAGAAGTTGCCGATGCAGCTTGGGTTTACAAAGAAGGCGATCAAATCGTCGCAATATCACCTGTATGTAAGCATTTAGGTTGTACTGTAAACTGGGCAAGTGATCCAACACACCCAGATCAGTTCTTCTGTGCATGTCACGCGGGACGTTATGAGAAATCAGGTGTAAACGTAAAAGGTACACCGCCACTTGGACCACTAGATATGTTTGAAGTGTCAGAAAATGATGGTTTCTTAATGCTTGGGAAAAAAATCGCAAACACACACAGTAACTAAATAAGTTAGGGGGTACGACACAGTGCTAAATAAAATTTATGATTGGGTCGATGAACGTTTAGATATTACTCCTATTTGGCGTGATATTGCCGACCACGAAGTGCCAGAGCACGTTAACCCTGCCCATCACTTTTCAGCATTCGTTTACTGTTTCGGGGGATTAACTTTCTTCATTACAGTTATTCAAATTCTATCAGGTATGTTCTTAACGATGTACTATGTACCAGACGTAGAAAATGCTTGGAAATCAGTTTACTATTTACAAAACGAAGTAGCATTCGGTGAAATCGTTCGTGGTATGCACCATTGGGGGGCATCTCTAGTAATCGTTATGATGTTCTTACATACACTTCGTGTATTCTTCACAGGTTCGTATAAAAAACCTCGTGAGTTAAACTGGTTAGTTGGTGTAGGTATTTTTGCAATTATGTTAGGTTTAGGCTTCACAGGTTATTTATTACCATGGGATATGAAAGCGTTATTTGCAACTAAAGTAGGTATCGAAATTGCTGCATCTGTTCCGTTTTTAGGAGAAATAATAAAAACACTTTTAGCTGGGGATTCTACAATTATTGGTGCGCAAACATTAACTCGTTTCTTTGCAATTCATGTATTCTTCTTACCAGCAGCACTATTTGCTTTATTGGCAGTTCACTTTATTATGATCCGCCGCCAAGGTATTTCAGGACCTCTATGATCTGAAACTAATTGTATGATTTTTTAAGGAGGGGACACTATGCAACGCGGAAAAGGTATGAAGTTCGTAGGGGATTCACGTGTTAAAGCGAATAACCGTATGCCGAACGTGCCGAAAGACTATACCGAATATCCAGGGAAAACAGAAGCTTTCTGGCCTGACTTCTTATTAAAAGAGTGGATGGTAGGAGCAGTTTTCTTAATCGGTTATTTACTATTAACTGTCGCACATCCTTCACCACTAGAGGGTCCGGCAGATCCAACTAATGCATCTTATATTCCGTTACCGGACTGGTATTTCTTATCGATGTACCAATTATTAAAATATACTTATGCATCTGGTCCATATAATGTAATTGGAGCTATGGTTATTCCAGGTATTGCATTCGGTGCATTAGCATTAATACCATTTTTAGATACAACACCTGAACGTCGTCCGTCAAAACGTCCATTACCGACAGCTTTCATGTTGTTAGCAGTAGCAGCACTTATTTATACAACTTGGGAATCTGTAGACGCAACTGATTGGGATGCGGTTGATGCACAAGGTGAAATTACGGATAAACATTTAGGACTATTACCTGATGTTGAAGTCGATGAAACTTCTGAAGGCTATGAAATTTACCAAGCACAAGCTTCATGTATTGGCTGTCACGGTGGAGACTTAGCTGGTGTATCAGGTCCAATGCTTTTAGGCAATGAATTAACAGCAGAAGAAGTACAAGAAGTAATTGTAAATGGTCGTGGTGGTATGCCAGCAGGAACATTTACAGGTACTGATGAAGAGCTTCAAGTTTTAGCTGAATTTATTGCTGGATTAAAAGAAGCAGAATAATAATATTTAATTTAGAGAGGGTCAGAATTCTGACTCTCTTTTTTTGATAGATTACTAGAAATGTATTAATTAGAGTCTAAGATTTCTGTTACTTAGCAGCAAAGATTCTTTATTCAAAATTAAAGGGAAATTTTGCTTCTCGCCTAAAGCATGTTTATAATAAAAGACGTACATTGTTTATGTAAGTTGCACAAAATACATATGAAATGAAGATTTATTATGAAAAGAAGGAGAAAAAATGAAAGCATATATCATGCAATTATGGTATTTAATGAACCACCGTGCCTTTTTAAGCTTATTGCTTGTTGTTAACTTATTCGGTACAATTTACGGATACTATTGGTATAAAGGGCAGCTAGCAGCTACAGATCCGATTTATTACATTTTCGTTCCAGATTCTCCAACTGCGAGTTTATTTTTCTGCTTTGCCATTATTGGGTGGCTATTAGGGAAAAACTACAAACTAATGGAAGTGCTAGCACTTATTACGCTCATTAAATATGGCTTATGGGCTGTTGTAATGAATCTTCTTACATTGGCTGAAACCGGGGAATTAGGTGCAGCTGGGTGGATGCTTGTAGCATCACATTTCTTAATGGCTGTTCAGGCAGTTTTATATTTACCGAAATATCGTTTTAAAATGTGGCACGTGATGGTTGGGGCCATTTGGACACTGCATAATGACGTGATTGACTATTTATTTGGTCAAATGCCGTTTTACCGTGTGATCAACCAATATCCAAGTGAAATTGGCTACTTCACATTTTGGCTATCTATTGCATGTATAATGCTCGCTTTTTTAGAAAGTCGCAAGCGCGAATATTTGCAACAACAGTAAAAAGCCTTTAAAATTAAAGAGAATTGAAGATATAGAAAGGGAGTTCGGAAATGGGAATGTATATCGTTTATTTTATCATCATTATGCTATTGCCGTTGTACGCACAAATGAAGGTAAAAAGTACGTATAAGAAATTTGCAAAAGTGTCTGCTGAAAAGGGTATGACAGGGGCGCAAGTAGCACGTTACATTTTAGACCAGCACGGCTTAACAGATGTGCGTGTCGTACCAACACAAGGTTATTTAGCGGACCACTACAATCCCGCAACTAAAACAGTTGCGTTATCAGAAGACAACTATTACAACTCTTCGATCGCAGGTACAGCTGTAGCAGCGCACGAAGTAGGTCATGCGATGCAACATGCGGATGCATATTCGTTTTTAACATTACGTTCAAAATTAGTGCCATTGGCTAGTTTCTCTTCAAATATGTCATGGATTTTCGTGTTAATTGGTATTTTTTCATCTTTATCAGGTTTCCTATTGCTAGGTATTGCATTATTAGCAGCAGGTGTTGTATTCCAATTAGTTACGTTACCAGTCGAGTTTGATGCATCGAAACGAGCTATGAACGAAGTCGTTTCTTTAGGGATTATTAACAATACGGAAGAACGTTCTGCACGTAAAGTATTAAATGCGGCAGCAATGACATATGTAGCAGCAGCTGCTGTAGCCGTAATGGAACTATTACGTTTAATCTTAATTTACACAGGCATGACTTCAGACGATTAATAAAGAAAAAAATGGTCGTAACAATATTAAGTTCTAGTTCACGAAAAAAAGCAATTGCACCGCGCAATTGCTTTTTTGTTCTTCCATTTAATTGGATGTTATCCTATTATTTATTCATTTTAGTCTAGCGGTTGTTTTTTATCGTCTAATGTAAAGCCTTCACCGGATACATCATGAACGTCCATAATTGTAACGAAGGCGTGGGGGTCAATGGAATGAACAATGGATTTTAATCTTACAAGCTCACTACGTGAAACGACACAATAGAGAACATTGCGGTGTTCTTTCGTAAAATGACCATGTCCATCAAAAATCGTTACACCACGATCCATATTTTTTGTAATTAAATCTGCTATTTCATCTGAATGTAAAGAAATAATAAATGCACCTTTTGCTGAATAAGCACCTTCCTGAACGAAGTCAATCACCCGACCTCCTACATAGACAGCTACTAATGTATACATCATCGACCTTGCATCTAAAAATGTCATCCAAGAAAAGATAATAACAAAAAAATCAAAGCCGAACATCGTTTTCCCCATGCTCCAGCCAAAATATTTATTGGCAAGTCGAGCTAAAATATCTACTCCACCCGTTGTCCCGCCAAAGCGGAAAACAATACCTAAACCGATACCGACAAATACCCCTGCGAATAAGGACACGAGAAATAAATCGTCCTTCAAATTCATGTCAAATTCATAGATTTGAAAGATTTTCAAGAAAACAGATACGCCAATCGTGCCGATTAATGTATAGATAAACGATTT
Source organism: Solibacillus sp. FSL W8-0372 (assembly GCF_037969735.1). Classification (NCBI taxonomy): domain Bacteria; kingdom Bacillati; phylum Bacillota; class Bacilli; order Caryophanales; family Caryophanaceae; genus Solibacillus; species Solibacillus sp. FSL W8-0372. The sequence continues at coordinate 1,246,384 of NZ_CP150204.1, forward strand.
TTTACCGAGCAATTTCCAGCCAAGAATAAACATTGGTATATTTAATAGTAAATTCATTAATGCTGGGTCCCAATTTAGTGTAAAATATAAAATAAGTGTAATACCACTAAATCCGCCTTCTCCTAGCTGGTTTTGCATATTAAAATGTACAAAGCCAAAACTAAAGATGGCGGAACCGATGAGGATCCCGATGATATTTTTTATTTTTATTCCTTGCATTGTCATCCTCCTATAATCTATTGTGAAAGAAAATATGTGTCGAAGCAGGAAAAAGGCTACATCGTTTATTATGTTTGATTTCGATGTATTTGACAACAGTGGGCTAAAACGAATCATTATTTGTGCCTGTGAACATATTATTGAAAACTAATTATGATTATAGTCAAAAAATATAGAAATACTGTATTAACTAAAGTTCAAAGGAGTTTTATGTAATGACAATTAAAGTCGCAATTGCTGGTGCACGAGGTAAAATGGGTATGGAAGCAGTTCATACGATAATTAAAAATGATGGAATGGAATTGGTTGCTGCTCTGGATTACAAAGACGTCGGCACAACGCTAGGAGAATTGGATGAGTTTCCAAAACAATATGAAGTTCCAATTTATACGAATTTCCCGGAACTTGTACGAGATACAAAGCCAGATGTGCTTGTCGATTTAACGAATCCACATTTCGTTTTTGAAAGAACTAAACAAGCATTATTACATAATGTACGGCCAGTTGTTGGGACAACAGGTTTTACAGATGAGCAGCTTGAGGAATTACAACAATTAGCAAAAGAAAAACAATTAGGCTGTATTATTGCTCCGAATTTTGCTATCGGTGCAATATTAATGATGAAATTTGCTAAAGAGGCTGCGAAGTATTTCCCGGATGTCGAAATAATAGAAATGCATCACGATCAAAAGCTGGATGCGCCATCTGGTACCGGAATTAAAACGGCCCAAATGATTAGTGAAGTTAGAAACACTAAAGAACAAGGTCATCCGGATGAAAAAGAAACACATACTGGTGCTAGAGGTGCAAATATAGAAGGCATGCATGTTCATTCCGTTCGCCTACCCGGTTTAGTAGCACATCAACAAGTTTTGTTTGGTGGGACAGGTGAATTATTAACAATCCGTCATGATTCTTTAAATCGAGGTAGCTTTATGGGTGGAGTTACATTTAGTATTGAAAAAGTTATGAATTGCAATACATTAATATACGGATTAGAGAACATCATTTAGAAATGGGATGAAATTTATGAAAATTGCATTAATTGCACATGATCGAAAAAAGGACAATTTAATTCAATTTGCCATTGCATATCGGGATATTTTGGAAGAGCATGATCTGTATGCAACAGGTACTACTGGTACAATGATTGAAGCTGAAACAGGGCTTGACATTACAAAATTTCGTTCGGGTCCATTAGGAGGGGACCAACAAATAGGTGCTATGATAGCGAACAATGATATGGATATGGTTTTTTTCTTCCGCGACCCATTGACTGCACAGCCACATGAGCCGGATGTTATGGCATTAGTACGATTATGTGATTTATATCATATTCCCCTTGCGACAAATATGGGGACTGCAGAAATTTTACTAAAGGGCCTGCAGGAAGGATTTGTCGATTGGCGCATTTTAGCGGAACGCAGAAAATAGTGAATAAAGTAATCATGCTAAAGCATAATTGCGGTAAAATATTTACTAACGAAAGTTAATCGTATTGTTGAGAGGATGGGGAGACTAATGAAAAAACTTAAAATTGGTATTACATGTTACCCGACAGTTGGAGGTTCTGGTGTTATCGCCACAGAACTTGGAAAGATGCTAGCGGAACGGGGACATGAAATTCACTTTATTACATCGAGCGTACCATTTCGGCTTAATAAAATTTATCCAAATGTTTTTTTCCATGAAGTTGAAGTAAATAATTACTCAGTATTTCAATACCCACCATACGATATTGCATTAGCAAGTAAAATGGCCGATGTTATTAAGGAAGAAAAACTAGATATATTACATGTGCATTATGCAATTCCTCATGCTGTTTGTGCCGTATTAGCAAGACATATGAGTGGTGAGAATTTTGGCATCGTTACGACTCTTCATGGGACGGATATTTCGGTTTTAGGTGAAGATTCGACATTAGCTCAGGCAATTAAATATGGAATTGATTGTTCGGATGCTGTTACCGCCGTTTCTGAATCACTAAAACAGCAGACATATGCCTTAATAGATACGAAACAGAAAATCGAAACAATATATAATTTTGTCGATGACAATGTGTTTAAACCAGTAGATCCAGGAAATTTAAAAGAGCAATTTGGTATTTTGCCACATGAAAAAGTAATCATTCATATTTCAAATTTCCGCAAAATAAAAAATTTACCAGATGTTGTAGATTCTTTTTTGAAAATCCGAGAAAGAATGCCTGCTAAATTACTGTTAGTTGGAGATGGACCTGAAAAACATCGTGTAACCGATCTTGTTAAAGTGTCGCCATATAAAGATGATATTTTATTTTTAGGGAAACAGGAAAATATTACTGAGCTCTTTGCGATTAGTGATCTGAAGTTACTGCTTTCTGAGAAGGAATCTTTTGGATTAGTACTATTAGAGGCAATGGCATGTGGAGTCCCTGGAATCGGTACAGCAATTGGTGGTATTCCGGAAGTGATTAATCATGGAGTGAATGGCTATTTAGTTCCTCTTGGCGATACACAATCGGTCGCTGATTATGCAGTCGAATTATTGCAGGATGAAGTAAAACATGCAGCATTCAAACTGGCAGCATTACAGGCAGTACGTGAACAATTCCACGAATCGAAAATGGTAGAACAATACGAGCGAATTTATGAAAGAGTGGTTCAAGAAAAAAATGCACTGGCAAGCAGCTAAGAAAGTCATCAATACGATAGAGCAGGCAGGATTTGAAGCGTATATAGTAGGTGGGGCAGTCCGCGATTATTATTTAAAAAAAGAGAATAATGATGTTGATATTGCGACAAGCGCATTACCAGAAGAAGTTCAGGCGATTTTTACCCATACAATAGACGTAGGGATAGCCCATGGTACTGTGCTTGTCCTTGATTTTGGGGAACCGATTGAAGTGACGACATATCGAACTGAATCAGGTTATAGCGACCACCGCCGTCCGGATGCGGTTCATTTTGTCCGCAACTTAAAAGAAGATTTAAAGCGTCGTGATTTTACGATGAATGCTATGGCACTTAGCAAATCAGGTGACTATATTGATTATTATAATGGACGTCAGCATATTGATAATAAAGTAATTTGTGCTGTCGGTGAGCCACTTCAGCGATTTGAAGAGGACGCGCTTCGAATGCTGCGCGCTGTGCGATTTGCTTCACAGCTCCAATTCTCGATTGAACATCAAACTTTGCAGGCCATTCATCAAAAAGCATCTACCATCTCGTATATTTCAATCGAACGAATTCAAGTGGAGCTCTCAAAAATTTTTACATCCAAACATACCCAAATGGGAATTGAGTATATTGAAAATACATCATTAAGCAACTATTTACCTGGTAAATTCAATCATCATAGTTGGACCGAGTTTTACTCAGAAGATCGGCAAGTTGGATGGGCCTACTTTTGTCTAGTAAATGAAAGTGACCTTTCTTTACTTTCGGCGTATCGCTGTTCAAATAAAGATAAACTGTTTACAAAGAGTGTTTTAGGTGCATATGAATGCTTACTAAATGAAATATCACCGATTGATTTATTGCGCTATGATTTATCTGTTTTAGAAACTGCCTGTCAATTTGTAAAATGGCAAAATAATGTTCTGCCTTTTTCTTTTGATGATTTAGTTTATCGAAAAAGCGCATTACCAATACAGCATGTAAGTGAACTTGCTATTTCCGGCAGAGATCTAATGGAGTGGTCTTCAGAAAAGCGTGGCGCGTGGATTAAAAGGACTTTAGATGCGGCGATTTTGGCTGTCTTAAACAGAGAAGTAGAAAATGATAAACAACAATTAAAGGAATGGTTTCATGCATTTCACGATGAAGGATGAAATATTAAAACGTTTTTTAAATGCGAACGGAGAACCGATTTCAGGGCAAGTGTTAGCAGATGAGCTTCAAGTATCAAGAACGGCTATTTGGAAACACCTGCAAACATTGAAGCAAGAAGGCTATGAGTTTGAAACGGTAAAAAAAAGAGGTTATAAGCTTGTGACAGTACCGGATAAAGTCGATATGGGTCAATTACAACAATTTTTAAAAACAACCCGTTATGGTCGACAGGTGCATTATTTTGAAAGTGTAGAATCAACACAGCTAGTTGCCCATGAGCTTGTAAGAGAAGGTGCACCTGATGGCACGGTTATAATTGCAGAGCATCAAACAGCAGGACGTGGACGCATGATGCGTGAATGGGAATCATCGGAAGGGAAAGGTATCTGGATGACGATTATCATTCGCCCTGAAATTGCCCCCCATCAAGCCCCGCAGTTTACACTTGTTACAGCGGTAGCAGTTGTAAACGCCATGAAAGCTATGTTTAAGAATTTTACTCCTGAAATTAAATGGCCTAATGATATTTTAATTAAAGGTAAAAAAACGACGGGGATTTTAACCGAGATGGTTGCAGAAGCAGATCGGATTCAGGCCTTGTTAATTGGTATCGGGATCAATGTAAATCAACAAATGGATGATTTTCCAGAGGCTCTACAGCCGATTGCAACTTCAATTGCAATTGAAGAAGGTGAGCCGATTGAGCGTGTACATCTAGTTGCAAATGTCCTTGATTTTTTAGAGCACTATAGTGATATGTATGTGAAAAACGGCTTCGGTTTCATTAAAACACTTTGGGAAGAGTCTTCCGGTACGATAGGAAAAAGAGTAAAAGCAACGACTTTACGGGAAGTTGTTGAAGGAGAGGCAATCAGTATAACTGAAAACGGTGTGCTTGAAATCCGTCAGGCAAACGGTGAAGTTAAAGGTATATACTCTGCTGATATCGAAATATTGTAATTAAATATGCTGTACGTTTTCTTTCAAAATTGTTATAGTAGCTCTAGGACAGTATCAACTAAGAACTGTACCTATTTTGCTAGTCTACTATAAAATTATCTGCTTTGATCTACACAAGACAGAGACGGAAGAAAACACACGCGCTGTAAATTAAAATCATTTCATTCTCTTTATTTAAAATTAAGTATGAAATGTATTTCATTTACTTACGACACTACCTTTCTGTCTAATTATGGATAGAAGGGTATTTTTTGTTTTCTTTCCATTTGAGGAGGAGAAACATGAAAACAACAGCTCAGTTTTTAAAAATGAAGGAGCAGGGTGAAAAGATTGTCATGATTACGGCATACGATTATCCCGGTGCTAAATTTTCCGAGGCAGCAGGAATTGACATGATTTTAGTTGGGGATTCATTAGGGATGGTTGTATTAGGCTATGAATCTACAATGCGGGTTACTGTCGACGATATGATTCATCATAGTAAAGCAGTTCGTCGCGGAGCACCCGATACGTTTATCGTCGTAGATATGCCTTTTGGCTCTTACCATGGCGATGTGAACGAAACACTTAAAACTGCGGTCCAGATGATGCAGCTTACAAATGCCAATGCACTCAAAGTGGAAGGCGCGGATGATGTAATTCCTGTTATTAAGAAACTAACCGATGCCGGCATTCCGGTAGTTGCACATTTAGGCTTATTACCACAGTCTGCAGGTGTTCTGGGGGGCTATAAAGTCCAAGGTAAGACTTCTGAGCAGGCTGAAAAATTAATTAATGATGCATTACTTGTCGAACAAGCAGGAGCGTGTGCTGTAGTGCTTGAATGTATTCCACACCAGCTAACTGAGATTGTATCCGAAAAGTTGACGATCCCGACAATAGGAATTGGTGCAGGTGCTAAGGCGGACGGTCAAGTATTGGTATTCCATGATTTACTGCAATATGGAAATCACCATATTCCGAAATTTGTTGAAAGTTTTGCACACGTAGGCGATGAAGTTGAACGTGGAATCATTACTTACACACAAGCGGTTAAAGCAGGAACGTTCCCTACATTACAGCAAAGTTTCACGATGAAAGAAGACGAATTAATAGAGCTTTATGGAGGCGTAAAATAATGATCATCCTATCGACAATTGCTGAGCTTCGAAAAGCTGTAGTTAACGCCAAAAGTAGCAAGCAATCAATCGGTCTTGTTCCAACAATGGGCTATTTACATGAAGGTCACTTAACATTAGCAAAAAATGCCCGTGAAGAAAATGATGTCGTTGTTATGAGTATTTTTGTAAACCCGACACAGTTTGGTCCGAATGAAGATTTTGAATCATATCCGCGTGATTTAGAGCGTGACACAAAGCTTGCAGCATCAGTTGGTGTTGATTATATTTTTGCACCATCCGTTGAGGAAATGTATCCACATGATGGCGGTATATACATCCGTGCCGGACGACAGGCGCAAACTTTGTGTGGTGCAAGTCGGCCAAGTCACTTTGATGGGGTATTGCAAGTTGTTGCAAAGCTCTTTAATTTAGTACAGCCAGACCGTGCCTACTTCGGGCAAAAGGATGCACAGCAAGTTGCCATTATTCAAACAATGGTCCGTGATTATAATTTCCCTGTGGAATTACGTGTAGTTCCGGTTGTACGAGAAGGTGACGGCTTAGCAAAATCTAGCCGGAATGTTTATTTGTCTTCGATTGAGAGAATGCAGGCACCGGTTATTCAACAAGCGCTACAAATAGCGAAACTAGAGTTAATGGATTCAGGAGATGTTGATCACGCATTGGCACAGGCAACAAAAATTATTGAAGATAACACTGCCGGTAAAATCGATTATTTGAGCATTTTAACGTATCCAGATTTGAAAGAAGTCGATGAAAACTCAGATCAAATACTTTTAGCTGCAGCAGTCTATATTGGAAAAACACGTTTAATTGATAATTTAATTCTTTCATTAAAAGGGGAACGTATTCATGCTTAGAATGATGATGAACAGTAAAATCCATCGTGCTCAAGTCACACAGGCGGATTTAAATTATGTAGGTTCGATAACAATCGATCAGGATATTTTGGATGCGGTAGGGATGTTGCCGAACGAAAAGGTGCATATCGTAAATAACAATAATGGTGCACGTTTTGAAACATATATAATTGCAGGCGAGCGCGGTTCAGGCGTTATTTGTGTAAACGGAGCAGCTGCACGTCTTGTACAAAAAGGGGATATCGTCATTATTATTTCGTATGTATATGTGGACAATAAAGAAGTAGCGGATCACTATCCAACAGTCGCTATTATGGGGGATAACAATAGAATTAAAGAAATGATCCATTATGAACCTGAAGCAACGATCATGTAGCAGTAAAAAAACTGTGATAAGAGTCAATTTGACTTTTATTACAGTTTTTTTCATTTGTAACAAAAAGTTATTGAAGGCATAATTTTGTAATTATTATATTACGTCCCTGTAATATTTTTGAAACATTAAATGTGTACACTGAATTTAGTTTCATTACAAATGATACAGGGGGAAATGACTAATATGTTTCATAAAAGACTATTATGTAGCTTTGCCTTCATTATTTTTACATCTTTATTCTTTTCCAATGCCATTAGTGCAGCTACACATACAATTAAAAAAGGGGAAGAATTAGATAAAATTGCAGAGCGTTATAATACGTCTGTACATACATTATTGGAAATAAACGAGCTTGAAGACAAAAAGCAAGCGGTGACAGGCTATGTCCTACAGCTACCTGATCATATTAAAAATAATCAAAAGAAAGTTAAAGAAAAGAAAGAAAAGAAAGAAAAAAATGAAAAACTAGATGATTTTGAAGTGGTTAAAACATTGACTGTTGAAGCAAGTGCATTCACAGCTTCCTGCAAAGGCTGTTCAGGAAAAACGGCATCCGGCATCAATTTAAAGAAAAATCCCGATGTTAAATTAATTGCAGTTGACCCTAAAATAATCCCACTAGGAACAAAAGTTTGGGTAGAAGGCTACGGTATTGCTGTTGCTGGGGATACTGGCGGCTCGATAAAAGGCAGTAAAATTGATGTGTTTGTCAAAACGAAAAAAACTGCCCTTAACTGGGGGCGTAAAAAAGTTGAAATTAAAATATTGAAATAATCCTCACACAATCAGTAATTACTAAACATAATTGCTGGTTTTTTGTTTTTAGGAATAAAAAAACGGTAAAAGTATAGTTTAGATTAAATACGTTAATTGGCTATTTTGTAGTGTGCAATAACTAGAATCACCTATTAATGAATACAAAGTAAAGGGGCTAGGTTGCATTCCATAAATTGTCATGATAATGTGAAAATTGAGGTGGTTAAATGGAAAACTTTGATTTAGCTGTAATAGGAGCAGGACCAGGCGGGTATGTTGCCGCGATTCATGCAGCAAAAAGCGGATTGAAAGTAGCGCTTGTCGAAAAGGACAAAGTTGGAGGGGCTTGTTATAACGTAGGCTGTATTCCTTCGAAAATTATGCTCGAGCATAGTAAATTGGTGCAGGAAATTCGACGCGGGACAGATTGGGGAGTTACTGTTCCTACAATTAATATCGATTTTCCGAAGTTAATGCAACGAAAAGATAAGGTTGTAGCAGAATTACTATCAAATATTGAAACTTTTATTGATAGTGCGCAAATTACAATGTTTAGAGGAAAAGCAATCGTAACGGCAGAGCGAAAAGTGATAGTTGGAGATGAAGCATTCACGGCCAATAATGTAATTTTAGCAACAGGCAGTCGCCCATTTGTTCCTCCGTTTAAAGGAATTGAAACTGCAAATTACTATACAACGGATACTTTCTTTTCCATTCAGGAGCTTCCAAAGCAACTGACGATTATCGGTGGTGGTGTAATTGCAATTGAAATGGCATTTGCTTTAGGGCCTATGGGTACTAAAGTGACTGTACTCAATCATAGTAAAGATATTCTGCAAACTGAAGAACCGGATGCCCGACCAATTATTAAACATAAAATGAGCGAGTTGGACATTGAGCTTATTACGGATTTTACATTTGAAGAAATACATGCAGATTATGTGCAAACATCAATCGGAAATTTCACTTACGAAAATTTATTATTTGCAACAGGGCGCCGTCCAAATACTGAAATCGCTGAGGCGTTGGAAATGCAAATGGATGGTCGTTTAATTAAAGTAAATAATCATTATGAAACTAGCATTCCTGGGATTTTCGCCATTGGGGATTTAGTAGGTGGCTTCCAACTTGCACACTCTGCCAGTGCAGAAGGTGTGCATGCGGTGGACTTCATTTTAGGAAAACATCCGAAAGTGATTAATCAGCAGGAAATACCGCGGTGTGTCTATACACATCCTGAGATTGCCACATTTGGCATGCTTGAGCATGAAGCACCGGCAGATTCGATTGTGACGAAAATGTATTTACCGACCAACCCTAAAGCGCTGTTGGAAGGTAATATACAAGGCTTTATGAAGTTTGTCGCCAGTCCTGAAGGCGATATTTACGGGGCATGTGTTGTAGGTGATGGCGCGACTGAAATGATTAATTCCATGCTTGCTGCAAAAGTACTTGGTGGATCTGTTAAAGACTTAGCCCGGATGATTTTCCCTCATCCAACAGTAAGTGAGCATGTTGGGGATGCAGCTAGATCTGTTTTCGGCAAAGCCATTCACGCGAAGTAACTTCCAATAACAACAGAGGGATATTCCCTCAATCCTTTTAAAATCCAATTTCTTTGTTATTTCTACTAGTTTTTATATACTAGATATATACAAACCTAATAGAGGTGACATATGGAAATACAGCCAATGGAGCTTGTCGAAAAAGAAGTTGAAGAAACATTATATCAATGTATTGATTTAAAAATAGAAGAAGATTATATTACAATGGGGCAAATTTTTGCCAAAGTACTTGCACTACTACAGCAACATAAGCTGATTAGCCCTACATTACAAGTTATTACCGAACCAGGTAAATGCCTAACAGAAACGCGTATATTGCTCGAAAGCTTGCAAGAGGCGCAAAGAAGACATGTTTCGCGCAGAAAGCTTCTTACTCATCGGCAAATATTAAATGTATGGTTACGTAAAAATCAATATTTCCAACGTGAAGTATTACCAGGCTTTTTCTAATGAATTAAAATAATTTTCAGATTATTATTTTTTTCCCGTTGCAATTTATATTTCTTTTCTATAAAATAAGTAGTGTCTAGTAAATAAAGTAGGCATGGTGGAGTCAGTTAACTGGCACCCCCATGCCTTTTTTTGTGAAATAGGGGGATTATGATGTTTATTTTTCAAATTGTTATTGTTTTGTTGGCAACAAAAATAGCAGGACATTTTACCGTACGTCTTGGGCAGCCTTCAGTATTAGGGAAAATTTTAATCGGTATTATTATTGGTCCTGCAATGCTTGGATGGATAACGGACAGTGAAGTTATGCAAACATTTAGCCAAATCGGTGTCATTCTATTAATGTTCCTAGCTGGGCTTGAAACAGATTTGGAAGACTTAAATGCAAATATGAAAGGTGCTATTTTCGTAGCAATCGGCGGAGTTATTTTACCGATCGCCATGAGTTATCCTTTAGCTCTTGCTTTTGGCTTAACGCAAGGGCAGGCTATTTTTATCGGTTTAACTTTGGCAGCGACATCTGTAAGTATTTCTGTACAAACATTAAGTGAAATAGGCTGGCTGAAAAGTAAAGAAGGTTCAGCATTATTAGGGGCTGCTGTGCTGGATGACATTATCGTAGTTGTCCTTATAGCAATAGCCATGAGCTTCCTTGTAGGTGATGATGTTTCTATTCCGGCATTGATCGGTGGAAAGGTATTCTTCTTTGTTTTATTATTTGTCGTAATGAAATGGGTAATTCCGCCATTCATAAAGGCGTTCAGTAAATTGCGTGTTACAGAAGCAACATTATCTGGTGCTCTTATAGCTTGTTTTGCTTTAGCTTATGTCGGAGAGCATTACTTCGGTATTGCAACAATTATCGGAGCATTCTTTATCGGAATCGCAATTGGGCGTACGCCATTTAAAGAGGCGGTCGAGCATAAAGTAGAGCCGATAGCGAGCGGTATCTTTGTACCATTTTTCTTCGTAAGTATCGGATTATCTGTAACGTTTGTTGGCATTACAGAAAATATTTGGTTTTTAGTTATCTTCTCAATCGTGGCAATTTTATCAAAACTTATCGGATCAGGTATTGGTGCGAAGTTGGCAGGGTTCAACTGGAGATCTTCTGTAGGCATAGGGGCTGGAATGGTTTCCCGTGGAGAAGTGGCGTTAATCCTTGCAGGAATGGGCTTATCAAGCGGCCTTTTACCGGCTGAGGATTACACACCAATGGTAATCGTCATTATTATTACTACATTAGTAACGCCACCTATGCTTAAAGGGATTTTCGGCAATCGTTCACATCATATAAAATAAAAAGGTTGAATGAGTCCCTATTTTATTGTAATCTGTTATTTAGGTGCCAAAACCTCTGTGAAGATTTAGTCTTCACAACAAAAGACTCCACCAACAGCACGGATTTGCTGGGAGACTTTTGAATTGTGCAGGGAGATGAGCCCCTGCACACCCTTACATAGCGTATTAACCTAGTATTGTCCTCGAGACGGTACTAGGTTTTTTTATGTTAAAGACGCAATTTAGCATCAGGTGCTTCAATTTATTAGAACAATTGAGGATATATTAGAATAAGAGACGCAGATATTTGAAAACCTGTTATACATATTTGAAAAATGCTTACGCATGTTAGAACAGTTAGCGGATATTTTAGAATATCGCGTTTTTTTAGAACAAATAAATTTTTATTAGAAGATTTCAAAATATATTAGCATTTTTTAAACGTTTCTATAAAGGTTTAGAGCAGCAGCGCAACAATGCCACTTCATATGGCTCCAACAGCATTTCTATCCATTTACATGACCTCATCACCTTTAATATGATAAAATGCGCTTATATTACTTGAACTGTGAGCTGAAGAAAATGAATGAAAGTCAAAAATATGCAATCGTTGACATTGAAACGACCGGTCATTCACCTGCAAGCGGTGATCGCATGATTCAAATTGCCATCGTCATTATGCAAGACTGGAACATTACAAAAAAATATTCAACTTTTATACATCCCGGGAAACCGATACCGTTGTTTATACAAGATTTGACGAATATTACGGATGAGCATGTCAAGGAGGCATTACCATTTGAAGCACATGCGGATTATATTTATGAACTATTGGAGGATGCTGTATTTGTAGCGCATAATACGGATTTTGACTTATCATTTTTGCAGGCAGAATTTAATCGGGCCGGCTTACCGAAATGGTACGGGAAAAAAATCGATACGGTTGAACTGTCGAAAATTCTTTTTCCAATGTCCTTAAGCTATAAATTGGCTGATTTAGCGAGTGATTTGAATATTCCTCTACAAAGTGCTCACCGCGCTGATGATGATGCACTTGCTACAGCCTATTTACTGAAGTATTGCTGGCATGAACTTTTAACATTGCCATTAGTTACATTGGAACAGCTGCATAAACGCTCGTTTCGTTTAAAAACAAATTTGGCACAGCTATTTTTTGATGCGCTTGTGATAAAGCGTAGTAAAACGTTAACAGATGATGCGCATGTTTATTTTAATAAAATTGCGATTCGTAAAATGGCACCGACCCCAAAAGGATATGACGACGAGTTGGAATATCCTCAATCAACAGATGAAAAATTAGCCCTATTATTAAAGGGGATTTCCAATTTCGAAGTGCGTCCGCAGCAATTTCAGATGATGGATAGTATTTGGAAGACACTTAATAATAAAGCCGAACATGTCATTGAAGCTTCGACAGGTATTGGGAAAACGTTAGGTTACTTAGTACCAGCCATCTATTATGCCAAGAAAACGAAGCAAAAAATTGGAATCAGCACATATACATCACATTTGCTAGATCAGCTTCTGCAAAATGAAATTCCCGTATTGGAGCAAGCACTTGACCAGCCAATTAAAATTGCACTCTTAAAAGGGATGGGCAATTATATCGATATAGAGAAGTTCGAGAAGCAATTGAAAACACCCGATGATTCATACGATCAAACGTTTACGCTATTACAAACACTTATTTGGCTTGCCAAAACAGAAACAGGTGATTTAAATGAGTTAAACGTTTCAGGTGGCGGACAGCTTCTGCTCGATAAAATACGTAAAACTACATTACCGAAAACGACGATGCCGCTTTACGACTTTTATTCCCGTGCGATTCAAAATAGTCGCCAAGCCGATATTATAATAACGAACCATGCCATGCTATTAAGTGATTTAGTCCGCAATGAGCAGATTTTCGATTCATTAGGGGGCTGGATTATTGATGAGGCCCACCAATTTATCCAGGCAGCAATCAATCAAGATGAAAAAATATTTACGTACATGAATTGGAAATATTTATTTGGACAAATTGGAATAAATGAAGATGAACAGCTATTTTATAAAATTCGCCGTGTCGCATTAAAAAAACAATTGCTGAATATTCAAACGCTCGACCAGCTGGAGAAGCGATACATCCATATGGTTCAGACATTTGATACGGCGATGGCAGCATTAATTCGTGAAGTCAAGGTAGTTGTCGGCAGACAGTTTAAGCCGCTTCAAAAAATCGAACTATTTATCAGCGATCTGCAATTGCCGCACGAAGTCTTTTTGAAAGTATCTTTAACCGTGCAACGGTGGATTGATGATGCAAGGGCACTTATACAGCAATTTAGTTCGGGAGTAGACGAGATGGCACCCGAGCATGAGTATTTAATTGAACAATGGCAGTATATTATTGGGGAACTTATGATAAAAATGTCAGAGTGGGATGAAGTGTTTCTTCAAAACGATTTAAATTATTCATGTTGGCTTGAGCTGGATAGACGAAGTGTCCCAGGAAGCATACAGCTTTATAAGAAGCCAATCGATGTTACAGCAACGATTGGGAAGCTTTTTGATCCAATTCGCAGCAAAAGCGCGATTATTTGGACATCTGGAACATTGACTGTACCAAGCAATGAACGGTTCATTACAAATCAACTTGGAATCGATTCTTCTATTTCCATAGAAAAATTACATGCAGATTCGAGCTACTATGATGGGGCCGAAGTATATATTGTAAATGACATGCCAGATATTCAAGCGGTTTCCCAATCCGACTATATCGAGGAAGTAGCGCATGCAGTGACAAATGCTGTGCGGATGACAGATGGCAGATGCTTCGTATTATTTACGTCGCAGGACATGTTGCGGAAAACGGTTGACCTTATTCATGAAAGTGAATTATTGAATGATTATATGATTTTTGCTCAAGGTGTCACATCAGGCAGCCGGATGCGCTTATTAAAATCGTTCCAAAAATTTAATCATTCCGTATTATTCGGGACAAATAGCTTTTGGGAAGGTGTAGATGTTCCAGGTGATGGGCTGGCTGCGGTAATTGTCGTACGACTGCCTTTTTCTTCACCGGAAGACCCTTCATTTAAGGCGCGTGCAAATTATATTACACAGCAAGGACGTAATTCGTTTACTGAACTTGCACTACCGGAAGCTATTATTCGATTCAAGCAAGGATTTGGCCGCTTAATACGTTCAAGCCATGACAAAGGGGTATTTATTGTTTTAGATCGCCGTATAGAAACAAAATCATACGGACAGCAATTTATCGAGTCATTACCGCCGGTTTCTATACAAAAACTGCCACTTCACAGTATGGTACAAAGCTTGGGAAATTGGTATAATGAAAAACGATGAGGAAGGAAAGCAGGTCGACAATCATGAAACAAAATTTTAAACGACGTACAAGTAAATATAATGTACGAACAAAGAAATCGAATTCCAAGGTGCAGTCATGAAAAACTGGATTTTATTTTCGGTTGTCTTTATTTTATCGTTGTCACTTGTCATTACAGTGTTCGTATTTTGGAAAGCCAATGCTCCGTTCAATGAAATTAAAGAAAAAGCGGAAAGTTTTGTGCTGGATACGAAAGCACTTGCTGTTGTTGAGAATTCCTATGTATACAATGGGAATAAGCCCTATGTCACTGTATTTGGAGTGGATGAGTATGGGAAGGAAAAAGCAGTATTCGTCCCGATGAGTTTAGAAGAGAATTCAATGCAAGAAGTATTTTTAGCGGATGGTATTACAGAAGAACAGGCAATGTCTGTCTTTAAAAATGATACAGATGCAAAAGAAATTCTTCATATGAAGTTAGGATTTGAGGAGCCGGGTCCAGTTTGGGAAATAACATACAAAAGTGAATCTGGCACCTTAAATTATGTTTATCTTCTGTTTGAAGACGGACAATGGTGGAAGCGCATATTGAATTTGTAGAGGAGAGAGCAACATGAAACAATTGTTAGCAAATCGTGTAAAAACTTTAACACCATCAACAACTTTGGCCATTACAGCTAAAGCGAAGGAGTTAAAAGAGCAAGGGATTGATGTCATCGGTTTAGGAGCGGGGGAGCCTGACTTTAATACACCGGAAAATATTTTAATTGCTGCTAAACAATCGATGGATGCAGGATATACAAAGTATACGCCAGCTGGAGGCTTACCGGCATTAAAAAAGGCAATCATCGATAAACTGGCACGCGACAACAGCCTTACATATAAAGCTAATGAAATTATTGTTGGTGTTGGAGCTAAACACGTTCTGTATACATTGTTCCAAGTTATATTGAATGAAGGGGATGAAGTAATCATACCAATCCCTTATTGGGTTTCCTATCCGGAACAAGTGAAGCTGGCTGGTGGTGTTCCTGTTTATGTAGAAGGAACTCAGGAGCAAAGCTATAAAATTACAGCACAGCAATTGCGTGATGCTATTACAGAAAAAACAAAAGCGGTCATAATTAATTCACCATCAAATCCTTCTGGCATGATCTATACGAAGGAAGAGTTGGCAGAGCTTGCGAAAGTAGCGGAAGAAAAAGATATTTTAATCGTTTCAGATGAAATTTATGAAAAGCTTGTTTACAATGGAATAGAGCATTATTCGATTGCACAAATTTCGGATGCCATTAAGGCACGTACAATTGTTGTGAATGGTGTGGCAAAATCACATTCAATGACAGGCTGGCGAATTGGTTATGCAGCAGGTGATGCGTCTATTATTAAGGCGATGACCGACTTAGCTTCCCATTCAACTTCAAATGCAACGACAACAGCCCAATACGCAACAATTGAAGCATACAACGGATCCCAAGAAACAGTAGAAGAGATGAGACAAGCTTTTGAATCACGTTTACAAGTGATATTCCCAAAAATTGCAGCAATTCCTGGAGTAAAAGTATTAAAGCCACAAGGGGCATTTTACTTATTACCTGATGTTTCGGAAACAGCAGAAAAAACAGGCTATGCATCTGTGGACGATTTTGTATCGGCACTATTAACGGAAGCAAATGTTGCAGTTATTCCAGGTTCAGGCTTTGGATCACCTGCGACAATACGTCTATCTTACGCAACATCTTTAGAATTATTAGAAGAAGCAGTTCGTCGAATCGAAGCCTTTGTAAAAGCAAAGTGGCAAGATTAAAAACAGCTGTAGCTTAACTTTTGGAGGACTTTATGAAGAAAATCATGATTAAAGATATGCCAAATAATATTGGCGAAACAGTAAAAATCGGTGCTTGGCTAGCAAACAAACGTTCAAGCGGTAAATTAGCTTTCTTACAATTACGTGATGGCTCAGGCTTTGCACAAGGGGTTGTCGTGAAAGCGGAAGTTGGCGAAGAACTATTCGCAGTAGCGAAGGGTATGACACAAGAAACATCACTGTACATTATTGGTGAAGTTAAGGCAGATGAACGTTCATCTTTCGGTGCAGAATTGAATGTCACAGGTATTGAAGTTATTAGTGCAGCAAATGACTATCCGATTACACCAAAAGAGCACGGAACAGAATTTTTAATGGACAACCGTCACTTATGGTTACGTTCTCGTAAGCAGCATGCCATTATGAAAGTACGTAATGAAATTATTCGTGCAACATATGAATTCTTTAATGAAAATGGCTTTACAAAAATGGATCCGCCAATTTTAACTGGTTCTTCACCAGAAGGAACGTCAGAGCTGTTCCATACGAAATATTTCGATGAAGATGCATTCCTATCTCAATCAGGTCAGCTTTATATGGAAGCTGCTGCAATGGCATTAGGAAAAGTATTCTCGTTCGGTCCGACATTCCGTGCAGAAAAGTCAAAAACACGTCGTCACTTAATCGAGTTCTGGATGATTGAGCCTGAAATGGCATTTGTTGAGCATGATGAAAGTTTGGAAGTACAAGAGCAATACGTGTCACATATCGTACAATCTGTTCTGAAAAACTGTAAGCTTGATTTAGAGCGTCTAGGACGTGATACTTCGAAATTGGAAAATGTGAAAGCGCCATTCCCACGTATTTCATATGACGAAGCAATTGAGTTTTTACATGAGCAAGGCTTTGATGATATTCAGTGGGGTGATGATTTCGGTGCACCACACGAAACAGCAATTGCCAACCATTTTGACAAACCAGTATTTATCACTTGCTACCCAATCGGTATTAAACCATTCTACATGCAGCCACACCCAGAACGTGATGATGTCGTATTATGTGCAGACTTAATCGCTCCTGAAGGCTATGGTGAAATTATCGGTGGTTCTGAACGTATTTACGATTATGAGTTAATGAAATCCCGTTTGGAAGAACATAACTTATCATTGGATGCGTATGCATGGTATTTAGATTTATGTAAACAAGGTGCAGTACCTCACTCAGGCTTCGGCTTAGGTTTAGAGCGTACAGTAGCATGGATTTCCGGAACTGAACATATCCGTGAAGCGATTCCATTCCCACGTTTATTAAACCGTTTATATCCATAAACAATTTATATCTTATCTATGAGAAAGCGTCCGGAATATAACCGGGCGTTTTGTCGTTACGAGCGAACAAAGGGGGATTCAAACAATGGCAACAAATTTTAATCGAATCCGCGTTTGGACGGAGCAATTACAAGTTACTATTCCACAATTATTTTTTAAACATTATAGCGAGTTGAACATCCAAGATGATGAAGCATTGATTGTTCTACATTTACTAAGCTTTGAACAAGAGGGAATCGATTTTCCGACGCCAAATGATTTAATGCAAAGGACCAATTTTCAGTTAACGGCCATTTCCCAAATTTTGCAGCGCCTAATGCAAAAAGGCTGTGTCGAAATTTCCCAAAGTACGGATGAATCCGGACGAATTACTGAAAAATATTCCATCTATCCATTATGGGAGCGGCTATTGGATTTACTGCAATCTAAAGAGCAACAACAGCATACAACTGCCAATAAATTGGACGAGGCGAAAATTTTCCAGTTGTTTGAGCAGGAGTTGGGTCGTTTACTTTCACCGATGGAAATTGAAACGATCGGTATGTGGATGGACTTAGACCAACACAGTCCGGAAATTATTAAAGCAGCTTTAAAGGAAGCGGTACTCGCAGATAAAGTTAATTTGCGTTATATTGATCGTATTTTAATCGAATGGAAAAAGCGTAATATAAAGACGCTAGCACAAATTGAAAAGCATAGTGAGCAATACCGTAAAAATACGATGCAACCATCATCGACCCATCCGTTAAAACAACAGGAAACTCAGCAATCGAAAAAAGTCTCATTTTATAATTGGTTAGAGGAGCGAGAATAGGAGGGCGCTTAATTTACTATGTTAACAAAAGTGAAATGGAATCACTTCTTAGACGAGATGGACCGAATGTATCCAGATGCGCATTGTGAATTAGTGCATGACAATCCATTTGAGCTGACAATCGCTACATTATTATCTGCGCAATGTACCGATGTCCTCGTCAATAAAGTGACGAAACAATTATTTCAAAAATATAAAACACCTCAAGATTATTTAAATGTCCCATTAGAGGAACTTCAAAATGATATTCGCTCAATCGGACTATATCGAAATAAAGCAAAGAATATTCAATTGTTGTGTGCACGTCTTTTAAATGAATATGGTGGTGAAGTGCCGGCTACGCGTGAAGAGCTTGTTACATTGCCTGGTGTCGGACGTAAAACGGCAAATGTTGTGTTATCCGTTGCATTTGATATTCCCGCATTGGCAGTTGACACACATGTAGAGCGTGTTTCTAAACGATTAGGTCTTTGCCGTTGGAAAGACAGTGTGCTAGAAGTTGAAGAAATGATAATGAAAAAAACACCGATGGACCGATGGAGCCGTGCTCATCATCAAATCATATTCTTTGGACGCTATCATTGTAAAGCGCAAAATCCGGGTTGTGGGACATGTCCACTGCTGGATGATTGTCGTGAAGGACAAAAGCGCTTGAAAAAAGGTTTGGTGAAAGTATGATATTAGTTAATACAGAAGCCATTTCAAAAGAAATAGTTGATCGCTGGTATGAAGAGTGGGAAGTGATACGTGAAGATATTCATAACGCCCATGAACGTCGTGACGGTTCGGCTATACAATTTATGCAAAAAGGGATCGAACTTTTTGAAGGATTTCTTATGAATAGTTCAATAACGGAAGATACAGTATTCTCTCAGCAAAATGTGTATGAGCTTATGCCGATTAATGGCATGGAACGCCTGCAGTTTGTTAAAATGCGTCCTGGTCAATATGCATGTTATAGACAGCTGGATGAGCTTTTTAAAGAAACGAAAAAGCGCTGTGCCCGACTGAGAGTGAAAAAGAAATAACGACTTAGAAAAATTTAAATTTAGAGGTAGTGTCATATTGTTTCGTCAAATGACACTACCTTTTAAAATTGATTGAATACCGTACACTATAAAAAAGAGCCGCCAATTATTAAACAAAAATAATTGGTGGCTCTTATAATTTAATGCTTAATCGTCATCTGAATCTTCAGGATTCGTTTCGCCGCCGCCTGGTTGAGGAGGGGTAGGCTGATTTGGTGGTGATGTTTCAGGATTTGGGGACTCTGGCTCTACAGTATTGCCGTTTCCGTTCCCATTACCGTTATTTCCATTACCATTGCCTGGATTCTGATTGCCGTTATTGTTCCCATTCCCATTGTTTGGCTGTGTAGGGTTTTCAGGTCTACCTGGATTTTCTACTTCATCATTTGGCTCCTCAGGCTCTTCCGGCTCTGGGGATCCTGGGACGAATAGTTTTACAGCAGCAGGTTCACTTCGTAGATCACCAGAAATGGCTGTGACTGTAAATAGATATTCTTTCCCACGTTCAATATTTGGTACTTGTATAGAAGTTGCGCCTGAAACTGATAGAACAGTTGCAGAACCGCCATCTACTGCCATTGATACTTCATATGTGACTGGATCTTGCGTGTCCCCATCTTCAGCACTTTGTGACGGGTGTGACCAAGTTACATCAGCAAGCTGAGCCACATCGTTAAATGTCGCCTGTAAGCCAGTAGGTGCTTCCAATGTTTGAGGCACAAATTCCTCTGTATATTCAGTAGGCTCTGTTCCTTTGACAAATAACTCTGTAGTACGCTGATTTGCAGGTGTATATTCATTGGCCAGTTTTAATGGGTTGGACCCAATTACTATCGAAGCCGACACAACAGAACTTGGCTGTTTAAATTTTGATGATGGATTATGCTGATTTAAATCTGTCATGATTGATTTAAACAAAGTTTGTGGCAACCATCGCTCTTCCCATGTCGTAATAGCATCTTTACGTTTTGAATAACCGCCCCAAATGGCGATTGAATAGTTTGTTGTATAGCCGGCAAACCATGTATCCGGTACGGAACTGCTTTTCAGATTATATTTTTTGAATTCATCGGAATCGTAGTTTGTCGTACCTGTTTTACCTGCAATGTCAACGCCGGAAACCATCGCGCGTGGAGCAGATGCATTTCTTTTGTTGCTTACTACGTCCCGTAAAATATCAGTTACCATATAAGCTGTATAATCGCTCATAGCAGGTTTAGATTCAGGTTTATAAGATTTTGATGTTTTACCATCACGGAATACGATTTTATTAATTGAATGTGCACTATTGTAAATACCATTATTACCGAATGCGGCATAGGAAGCGGCCAGTTGAATCGGCGAAATAGTTATACGACCACCGCCAATTGCCTCTGATTCCGTTAGTCCTTTTGACTGAATGCCTAAATTTGATAAAAATTGCTGTGCACGTTCGGGACCAACTTCGCGGAATGTCTTAATGGCTGGAATATTACGTGACGTATAAAGTGCTTCACGTACAGTCATTGTTCCTAAGTATTTCCCGTCCCAGTTTCCTATCACTTGTTCTGAACCGCTGTAAGTCATTTTTTCATCGACCGTTGTTTGACCTGTTGACCATTTTAAATATTCAAAGGCTGGACCGTAATCGATTAAAGGCTTTAATGTCGAACCAGGCTGACGATCTTGTAAATCATCTGCGTAGTTAAAGTTAAACCCTGTATAATGACGACCTCCACCGATCGCGCGAACTTCACCTGTTTGTGTATCAATAACTGCAACGCCCGCCTCGATTTCTTCAGTAGGGAAGTTACTGTCATTGTTCATTAAATCCTCTACAATTGATTGTGCTTTTGGGTCTAGTGTTGTATATACTTTAATTCCTTCTGAAAGCAGTTCACCATCGCCGTTTTTTTCTATTTCAGACATAACGACATCCAAAAAGGCAGGATATTTTGTTGTGCTGTTTGCGACACGATCTTCCTCAGGAATTAAACCTCCTGTTACAGGAGCCGCTATTGCTTCCTTCGCCTCTGCTTCGGAAATTTTACCGTGCTGAACCATCAGTGATAGCACGATATTACGGCGTTTTTTAGCACGGTCCGGCTTTTTGTATGGGTTGAAATTGTTCGGGCTTTGCGGCATACCTGCTAATTGAGCAGTCTCTGCTAGCGTCAATTCACTTAATTCTTTTCCGTAAAATTCTTTAGCCGCTGTACCGAAACCATGAATTCTGCCGGACATTAGTACTTTATTAAAGTACATTTCAAAAATTTCTTCTTTACTATATTTACGCTCTAATTGAATCGCAAGCCAAGCTTCCTGTGCTTTACGTTCCAGCTTTTTCTCATTTGTAAAAAATGAGTTTTTTACAACTTGCTGTGTAATCGTACTGGCACCCTGAGCCCCGAATCCGTCCCGGACGTTGGCAATGACAGCACCACCTAAACGCCAGAAATCGATTCCGAAGTGTTCAAAGAATCTTGCATCTTCTGTTGCGATTATCGCATCAATCATTTGCTGAGGGATATCTTCGTATTTTACAAAATTACGTTTTTCTGCACCGATTGTAGCGAATAATTCACCATTTATATCGTAAAATTCAGATGAAATAGGATCTTTCAGTAATTCTTCGTCTAATTCAGGTGCCTTACTTACATAATAGCCAAATAGTGCGGCACCGCTTAAAAAGCCTAAAGCACCGATTAGAACGATTGCCATTACAATACGTTTAACCCAGTTGCCAGCCGATGTTTTTGATTTTGATTTTTTCGATCTGTTATTTTTTTGACGTTCGCGTTTAATTTCCTCGCGCGTTTTTCTTTTTTCCGTCACGTTAGTTCTCCTCACTTTCACAAACATTCCCGTTTGCGATTAACTTTTTAACCGCATCTAAATAATCGAGCCTTGGTAAATAGCCTTCGTTAATTTCGATAGCCTGTTGCTCGAAAACGGTTAATGGTATTGATTTTCTGCCACCCTCATGCATTTTTTTAAATACATTGGCTACAACATTATAAGGCATGACAAAATTCCGATTTAATGAACTAAACCGTATGATGAAAAATGCAATTCCTCGTTGATTTGTCACCGATTCCATATGAGTCATTTGGTGAGGGTGGATGTTTTTTAATGGGAAGGATGTTTTATTATCAGTTTCCTTTGCTTCAAAGTCGATATAATAACCATTCCAGACGCCATTATAATCCGTTGTGGAAGGGGTGCGGAAGTAAGCTTCTTTAATAACCGCAGCACTTCTTGCCGGATAATCTACTTTGACGATTTGAATCGGAACAGGTTTCTTGTGTATATTTGCCAATTTCCTTTGTAAATAAAACAAATTTGTTTCATTTAGATCATCTTCTAAGCTTTTTCCACGGTTACTGTAGGAAACGGCCCTTTTTTTTGCTTCTTTGGCAACCGTTGAATGTTCAGCAGGGTCTTGTGTACTTTCCAACTTAGGCGCACTTTGATAGAGCTTTCCATTTGGATAACGAATGACCATGGAATCACCTTCTTTCCTAGCAGAAATAATACTTTAATAGTGTATCATAAACAGTGTACTCGTTAATAATTTTTAAAAAAACTATGCAAATTATAACATCTTTTGCCGAATGAACACTATTTTTGCCACATGACAAGGATTCTACAAAAAAAGCAAGAATCATTGTGAAAAGGGGGCATTATATGTCGAAATTATCACGCTTAATAGAACAAGTTGAAATGGCAGAAACGTTATTAACATTGCAAATGGAACGTGAACAATTAAGGATGAAGATCGATCACTTAACAAATTTAATTTCGGTTTCTCAAAAAGTTAGCTTAGCAGAAATCAAGAGTCAAGTAAAGAATACGTGTTCGCATATAAGTAGTACTATCGATGAGAATTTGATACACTAAACGATAATACAGACGAAATTATTTGAGGTGCTTTTTATGCGATTATTAGAAGAAACTTATATATTAATAGATGAATGTGAAGCGTGTTTACAACGTTTTCAGGAAATGCGGCGTTTGGACATGGAGCCTGACTTCTTTAATGACGTCAAACCCCATGTCGATATCGTCCATACACGTATTCAGGAATGGCAGCAACTTGCGGCACATTGGATAAAAAGCACGTATCCTAAAAATTTATATGTACAGCAAATTGACCACGCAGCAGATGCGATGGAGCAATTTGTTGTACAGTCTTTTTATAAAGGGACAAGCAAAAAACGCTTTATCCAGTCGATCCAATCTGCACAATATACATTAAAGCTTCTCGTTTCCAAGATTGAGGAAGGTGAAGACGACGATGTTCAGTAAGAAAAAAACGATTACTCAGCTTGTTGAGGAATGGCAATATGATGAGGAAATGAAACAAAATATTGTCGCAATGCATACAATTGAAGAAAAACAGGCTCAGTATGCGGAATTTCCATCAAACTTACATCCGTCAATCGTAAAGGCTCTGCATGGACGCGGTATTCATCAGCTTTATTTACATCAACGCCAGGCCTTTGACTATGCCGAACAACAAAAGAATTTTACTGCTATTACACCGACAGCTTCAGGGAAGTCATACTGTTATCATTTACCTGTTCTCCAGAAGATTTTGGAAGATCCATCGAGCCGAGCAATCTATTTGTTCCCGACAAAAGCGCTTGCCCAGGATCAAAAATCGGATTTAAATGAACTGATTGAATTAATGGAAGAAGATATTTTAAGCTACACATACGATGGAGATACTGCACCCGGTATACGACAAAAAATAAGAAAAGCCGGGCATATTGTGATGACCAATCCAGATATGCTGCATTCGGGTATTTTACCGCATCATACGAAATGGGTTTCGCTTTTTGAAAACTTAAAGTACATTGTTATTGATGAATTACATACGTACAAAGGCGTTTTCGGTTCACATGTTGCACACGTTATAAGAAGGCTTCTGCGTATTTGCGAATTTTATGGAAGTAAGCCGATTTTTATTTGTACAAGTGCGACAATAAAAAACCCGAAAGAACTTGCAGAAAGTTTGACTAATAGTGAGCATGAACTTATAGAAAAATCAGGAGCACCTGTAGGAAAGAAAACTTTTATTTTTTATAATCCACCAATCGTACATCCGACATTTGGAGTTCGACGTAGCGCGGTATTGGAGGTACGTGACATTTCCAAGCGTTTGTTTGAAGCAGGTATTCAAACGATTATATTTGCCAAATCAAGAGTTCGTGTCGAAATGCTTGTAACCTATTTAAAATCGCTAACATCGAAAAAAATAATGGATGAGTCCATTCAAGGATACCGTGGAGGCTATTTACCGAGCGAGCGACGTGAAATAGAAAAAGGTTTGCGATCCGGATCGATTCAAATGGTTGTCAGCACAAATGCACTTGAACTCGGTGTAGATATAGGTCAATTGCAAGCTTGCATAATGACAGGATACCCCGGCAACATTGCCAGTGCATGGCAGCAAGCAGGACGGGCAGGGAGACGTCAGGATGAGGCACTTATTGTCTATGTTGCCCAATCTACAGCATTGGATCAGTATGTCGTACAAAATCCTAGCTATTTACTCGGGAGTTCCCCTGAAGAAGCGCGTATTAATCCGGAGAACATTCTTATATTGATGGAGCATTTGAAATGTGCTGCATTTGAACTTCCTTTTTCAATGAATGATAGTTATGGAGAATTTGAAGTACAGGAATTACTCGCCTATTTAGAAGACGAAGGTGTACTCGTGCGTACAAGTACGAAATGGCATTGGATGAGTGACAGATTTCCGGCCCATGAAATATCATTACGCTCAGCGGCACAAGAAAATGTCGTTATTATTGATATTTCAACACCGGCAAATACAAAGGTCATCGGGGAAATGGATACGTATAGTGCAATGACACTTTTGCACGAAGAAGCGATTTATATACATCAAGGCATTCAGTTCCAAGTCGAAAAATTGGATTGGGAAGAGAAAAAAGCATTTGTGCGTGAAGTGGATGTCGATTACTTCACAGATGCTAATTTAGCTGTCGAGTTAAAAGTATTAAGTGAAGATAAATCTGCGCCTTTTAAAAACGCTACTGTCAGCTTTGGTGATGTCAGCATTTTAGCGATTCCAACCATTTTCAAAAAAATTCGATTTAATACACATGATAATATCGGCTCAGGACCGATATCGATTCCACCAATGGAAATGCATACAAATGCAACATGGATGAGCTTTGAATTGCCTAATAATTGGACTGAGGAGCAGTTAACGGATGCTTTAACCGGTGCAGCCTATGCGATGGGGAGTTTTATCCCGCTCTTCATTCATTGTGACCGATCGGATGTATCCGTCGTCCCTCAAGTAAAGGCAGTACACAATGAAAAGCCGACGTTGTTTATTTATGATAGCTATCCAGGGGGTATCGGTTTAAGTGAACGTGTTTATGATATATTGCTTTCCTTACTTGAACGAACTGCCCAACATGTGACGAACTGTCCATGTCAGCAAGGTTGTCCATCGTGTATCGGGGCACAAGATAGTTTAGGAGAAAGCAAAAAACAAGTTTTAAAAGTGTTAGATATTTTAATAAGTGAAATGATGTGAAGACATGTCGTATGAAAATAAGCTCCTACAAATGAAAAAGCTGCTTAGTAAAAATACAGGGCAAAAACAAGAAAAGCCTGCCTTCATAAAACCAGACCCACCATTTTATAGTGAACAGTGGCAGCAGGCCGGACTTCAGTTGGTAGAAAATGAATTTGGTATGCTTTTTAAAAGAGAAGTACACTATCCCCTTGATTATAAGCACGGTGATTATAGACTTGGCGAACTTTTTAAGGCACTGAAACGGTGGAAATATGAAGCTGATGACCATCCTTTTGCGATTGATGAACAGGAGACGATCGTATTTTTCGATACGGAAACGACCGGTCTTAAAGGGGCTGGTACACATATCTTTTTATTAGGTTTTCTACAATTTGATGAGGAAGAGGAACAATTTACTCTTACTCAATACGTATTGTCAGACCCATCAAACGAAGTAGCTTTCCTATTTGAATCGAAATTATGGCAGAAAAATATGACGGTTGTATCTTATAATGGGAAAAGCTTTGATTGGCCGCAACTGCAAGTGCGTTGGACGTTAAACAAACAGCATTTGCCACCGTTAAAAACACAGCGTCAAATTGACTTATTGCATAGTACGAAGCGACTTTGGAAAGATGACTTAGCGCGAATGAAGCTCACACAAGTAGAGCAGGATAAGCTTGGATTTTACCGTAAAGGCGATATTCCTGGTCATTTAGCGCCGATCATTTATTTTGATGCGATAAAAAGCGGCAATGCCGAAACACTTATGAAAGTTCTGTTGCATAATGAATGGGATTTACTTTCTCTTATAACTTTGTACATTCATTCGACTAATTTGTTGTTTGATGCGATTTCGACCGAATC
Organism: Solibacillus sp. FSL W8-0372; assembly: GCF_037969735.1. NCBI lineage: Bacteria > Bacillati > Bacillota > Bacilli > Caryophanales > Caryophanaceae > Solibacillus > Solibacillus sp. FSL W8-0372. The sequence continues at coordinate 1,273,515 of NZ_CP150204.1, forward strand.
TGCTACTACGTATACGAACATCGGAAAGTGGTTTGGCGACTTAAAAAAACGACAAACAAGTGCGGAAATATTGCAGGCGGTGACAAAACACTTCAATACCGAAGAAACAGGCTATGCTCATTTTTATTTAGCTTATGAATTAAAGCGAGTTGGAGAAATTAATTTAGCAATTGAATCTTTCCACTCGGCATTGCCGACAATTCCCCGTGAAAAAAAGCTGCAGGCGTATGAGCAGTTGGCAATTTTATATGAACATCAGCTAAAAGATTATGAACAAGCAATCGTCTTTTCGGAAAAAGGGCTTGAACTGTTACAGCAAATTCCGTTCCGAAAAGAAACACAGCTATTAAACAAGCAGAGAAATTGGCAAAAAAGGCTCGGCCGATTAGATTATAAAATGAACAAAAATAATGTGAACAAACGCTGAAAAAATTTTCATTTTGTTTAAAACATGTATTCGTAAGAAACGTCTGACCTATGCTATAATAAGATAAAGAAGTTGCGTGACGGAAGGACGATGAATAATGGATATTAAATTAACAGCTGACTATATATTAGAAAAAGAATTCAAAAAAAGCATGAAAGGCTATAATGTGGACGAGGTAGATCAATTTTTAGATTTGATTCGTGAAGATTATGATTCATTTACAGCCAAAATTGCTTCATTAACAGAGGAAAATGAACGTTTGAAGCAGGAGTTGACTAACTCTACACGTAAATCATCTGTGGTTGCACCACCACCTACAGCTAATAGTACAAATTTTGATATTTTAAAACGCCTTTCTAATTTAGAAAAGCATGTTTTTGGAAGCAAACTATACGAATAGTTAAACTATTCATAGCAATATTGTATTTTTTAAAAGTATAAAGTATAATTTAGGCATACATCAATATTCGAGTAATCGCTGCGATTTCATATCGTAGAGGAAAGTCCATGCTCACACGGTGCTGAGATGCCCGTAGTGTTCGTGCTTACTGAAAAAATAAGGTAAGGCAAGAGAGCTTCTCTTGACGGCGGAAGGAACTCCTAAGTCTTTTAGATATGGACGAAACTTCCTGAAAGTGCCACAGTGACGGAGCTTACAGTGAAAGCTGTAAGGTGGAACGAGGTAAACCCCATGAGTGAGAAACCCAAATTATGGTAGGGGCACTCTCCAGAAGGAATTGAACGGATGGAGGGACGGTCATTTTGGCCGTAGATAGATGATTACTACCTAGTCGTACGAGGCGAAAGCTGTTTGAGTACTTAGGAACAAAACATGGCTTATTGATTATTGATGCTTTTCTTAAACATGTAATAAGGCTCTCCATTTCTTTTGGAGAGCCTTTCTTAGTAGATAAAATCAGTAAAATTGGCAAAATGAAGATTCAACACCAAAAGTTAGAAGTGATTACTTCAAACTTAGTACATACATTGAAGTCTATACAGGATAAATGAATTATTGTTCTATAAGAAAATAAGGGTGAGTTGTATTGAACGAATCAAATAAACCAAATGTACAAGAGCTATTATTGTCTCATTTTTCAAAGGAATTAATCGAAAAGGTTTTTGAAAATATTGCTGAAGGTATAATGATAACTGACAAGTTTAAAAAGATTTTATCGATTAATGCTGCATTCGAATTTGTAACGGGATATAAATTAGAAGAAGTCCAAGGGGAAAAACCTTCAATTTTACAATCCGGTGTACATGACAGAATTTTTTATATTGATATGTGGGACCAGATTGAGAGAGACGGCATTTGGCAAGGCGAAATTTGGAACAGACGCAAAACAGGTGAATTATACCCTGAATGGCTGACAATAATAGAAATTAAAGATGAATTTGGTGAAGTTACAAATTATTGTGGTATTTTTACGGATTTATCGGAACGGAAAATTGTTGAAGATGAGCTTGAAAAAAGAGCGCTGCATGATTCATTGACAGATGTATGTAATCGTTTCGCATTTATCGAACGAATGAAAGTTCTGCTGGAAATGTCCTCAAAAAAAGTACAGCCGATACAACATGCTGTTCTTTTCATGGATTTGGATCGCTTTAAGCAAGTTAACGATACACTTGGACATGCTATTGGAGATCAACTATTAGTGGAAGTCGCGAGACGTGTAAATAGCTTGCTTAAAAACAAGGATGTTTTAGCTCGTTTTGGCGGGGATGAGTTTGTCATTACTTTGGCTAACATTCAACATCCGAGAGAAGCGGCGAAATTTGCTGAACAGGTGATCAGGGCTTTCGAGATACCGATTAAAATCCACGATCAGGATATCTATGTTTCAACAAGTATGGGTATCAGTATTTATCCTGAGGACGGTATGACAACAGAGCAACTATTAAATCGTGCTGACCGTGCGATGTCTTACTCTAAGGAAAATGGGCGAAATTGTTTCTCCTTTTACTTTGAAGAATTAAAAACTGATTCAAACCGAGTATTGATGTTGGATAGTGAATTACGCAAAGCAATTGAAAACCGTGAATTTACACTCGCCTACCAGCCGAAAATTAATACAATAACAAATGATATTGTCGGCATAGAAGCCCTAGTGCGTTGGAATAGTGAAAAACTCGGCTTCGTTTCACCTGCAGAATTCATTGAACATGCCGAAGAATCGGGTTTAATCATTCCTTTAAGTGAAATTATTTTTGATTTGGCATGTGAAGGGTACCAAAAATTAGTTGCAGCAGGATATCCTAAAATTCCGATTGCAATTAATGTATCAAGCATCCATTTCCAGCAACAAAGCTTTTTAGAATCGGTCCAGACAATTTTAGAAAGAAATAATACATCTGCTCAATGCTTCGAAATCGAAGTGACTGAGCGCACAGTTATGAATAGTGCACAGGAGACGGTTAGTAAATTAGTCAAGCTGAAACAATTAGGGTTTAAGCTATCAATTGACGATTTTGGGACAGGCTATTCTTCATTAAGTTATTTAGTGCGTTTCCCGTTAGATGTTTTAAAAATCGACCGCAGCTTCATTCAGCATATTTGCTCACTGGATGACAAACAGGCTATTGTCGATGCAATTATTCAAATGGCTCACCGCCTGCAAATGAAAGTCGTTGCAGAAGGCGTTGAAACGAGCCAACAAGTCGAGCTATTAAAGTCAATGGGCTGTGATTTTATTCAAGGGTATTACTACAGCAGACCATTGCCAATGGAAGAATTAATTGACTTCATTCATTTTTGGGAAGTCGAGCATCAAGGAAGGATTTAAACGCATGACAAAATTTAAATTAGTAGCAACAGCAGCGATGGGCTTGGAAGCAATCGTAGCAGAAGAAGTACGTGAATTAGGATATGAAACACAGGTAGAAAACGGTAAAGTGTATTTTGAAGGAGACGAGATGGCGATTGCCCGCACGAATTTATGGTTGCGTGTTGCAGACCGTGTGAAAATCGTCGTTGCACAATTTCCGGCAAGAACATTCGACCAATTATTTGAAGGGGTAAAATCCGTTCAGTGGGAAAAATATTTACCAGTGGATGCAAGTTTCCCGGTTTCCGGTAAGTCAGTTAAGTCGACGTTGTTTAGTGTACCTGACTGTCAGGCCATTACGAAAAAAGCAATAGTTGAACGACTGAAATTAGCCTACAAACGATTAGGATTTTTAGATGAATCAGGCCCAACATTCAAAATTGAAATTTCGATTTTAAAAGATGTAGCAACACTAACGATTGATACATCGGGTGTCGGTTTGCATAAACGCGGTTACAGAACGACGCAAGGGGAAGCGCCTTTAAAAGAGACGCTTGCAGCTGCATTGGTAAAAATTTCGAAATGGTCGCCAAGTCGTCCGTTTGTAGACCCATTCTGTGGTTCAGGAACAATTGCTCTGGAAGCAGCAATGATTGGTCAAAATATTGCCCCAGGCTATAACCGAGAATTTATTTCGGAGTCTTGGCCATGGATGAAACAGGATATTTGGGATATGGCCCGTGATGAGGCTGATAATTTAGCGAATTATGATCAGGAACTTAATATTATCGGTACGGATATCGATCATAAAATGGTAGCAATTGCTCAGGAAAACGCTCTTGAAGCAGGCTTTGGCGACTTGTTGACTTTCAAACAAATGCAGGCAACAGATTTTACTACGAGGCTAACGGATGGGGTTATCGTAACGAATCCACCTTATGGAGAGCGTATTGGTGAAGTGGAAGAAATCGAGAAAATGCTCCGCCAATTTGGTCAAGTGATGCAAAATTATCCAACATGGTCAGTTTATATGCTGTCATCAATGGAAGAATTTGAAGTGCATTACGGTAAAAAAGCGACGAAAAAGCGTAAGTTGTTTAACGGATTTATTCGTACAGATCTGTATCAATATTGGGGTCAAAAATCTAAGCGTGAAAATTAATATGAAAGCTACATTGGTGCTAAACTAATGTAGTTTTTTGTTGCATATTAGTATTTTTTTTATGTATTTAGATGTATAATGATGAGTAAAGTTTTTTTTTGTTGACTATAATTATAAAGAGTGTTTTTGCGGAAGGAATGGGTGATCATTCCTTCCGCTTCATATTGAGGGGGAACATCCATTTGAGAAAATCTTTACCTTTTGAACTATCAAGAGAAAAAACTTTCTTTGATTCGTTAGGTGATTGGCTCGGTGACGTATTATATGATGAGCTACCAGAACGAGGCTTTGAATGCCGTGACGAACAAATATTTATGGCTTACCAAATAGAACAAGCATTAAAAGAAAAGAACGTATTATTTGCTGAAGCAGGTGTAGGGACAGGGAAGACAATTGCCTATTTATTACCTGCTGTCTCATACGCACGCTATACCGGGAAACCGGCTTTAATCGCGTGTGCAGATGAAACATTAATCGATCAGCTAGTAAAAGAAGGTGGCGATATTCATAAACTTCGCGATGTTTTGGAGCTTGAAATTGATGTCCGTCTTGCAAAATCACGCGATCAGTATTTATGTTTAAAGCGCTTTGAAGAAGCGGAAAAAAATGAAACAGAAGACTGGATTGATGATATCGCTTTTTCAATTCCGGATGGCGTGTATGCACAAGGAAGTATGATTGCAGTACAGCCTTATGGAGAGCGTTCGGATTACCCGTTAGTGACGGACGAAGATTGGCAAAAAGTGAATTACAATTCCATTATGCAATGTGCTGTTTGTGATTTACGCAATCGTTGCGGTCAAACATTGCACCGTGCCCATTACCGTAAATCAACAGACCTAATTATTTGTTCCCAAGATTTTTTAATGGAGCATTTAGCGACGAAGGAATCCCGTGAACGTGAAGGGCAACTTCCTTTATTGCCGGAAGTGTCGATGATGGTACTTGATGAAGGACATTTACTGGAATATGCTGCCCAAAAAGCATTAACATATAAAGTTCAGGCTTATACAATTGTAGAATTACTAGAGCGCTTAATGGTAGATGGTGTGCGTGAGCGTACATTATATGCGATGGAGCATTTACAGGACCATCACGAGCTGTTTTTTGACCAATTGCGTGAGGATGTAATTAAGTCAGAGGAAGACAGAAAACGGATTGTTAAATCAGAGCGCCTAATTCAATTAGGTGAGCGTGTTATAGCAGATGTTGACCAACTGCTTGAAGAGTTAGTATTTGAATCAGAGCTTTACATGATTCCAGAATATGAGCTCAACATGGCTGAAGAATTTTTAGAGCATTATGTAGCAGCAATGCGTATTTTCGTTGCACAGGGTGATGCCGTAGATTGGCTTGAGGATACTGATGGGGAAGAAACGTTAGTAATTATGCCACGCCTTATTACAGATGTTCTATCTGAAACATTATTCTCGAAAAAAATGCCGATTGTATTCTCGTCTGCAACGTTATCAGTGAAAAAGGATTTCAGTTATATTGCGGCGAGTTTAGGAATCGAAAAATATCAGAGCTTTAGTGTACCATCACCGTTTGATTATGAAGAAGTAATGAAAATTTACTTGCATGAACTTTCTCAAACCGACAAAGTTACAAAAGTAGAGCAGCTTCTTAAAGATGAAAAGCAAACGCTAATCTTGTTTAAATCAAAACAGGCGATGAACCAGTTTAAAGCTAATGTCGGTTTAATGACACGACTGAATATTGCATTCGAAGGCGACCGTGAACTATCTGCAATTGTACGTGAATTCCAGAACGGTGAAATTCAGGCATTATGTTCGTATCATTTATGGGAAGGTTTGGATTTACCGGAAGAAGCGTTGACACGCGTTATTATTTTCGATTTACCATTCCCGCCGCATGACCCGTTATTCGATGCGAAACGTTCATTTGCGCAAAATCCTTTTGAAGAAGTTGAGTTGCCATTCATGCAGCTTCGTCTTCAACAAGGAATGGGCCGTTTAATTCGTACGTCGAATGACCATGGTGACATTCATATTTTATTAAATGATGAAGAAGTAAAAGTGAAATCAGACTTTGTAGACATTTTGGCAGTAGAGCCACAATAATATTTTTAACCCGTTCGAGTATTCGAGCGGGTTTTTTGTATGTGTATATAAAGGATGAAAATAGACGGAGAAATTTCCCTTATTTTAATTTTAGATTGAAAAACAGCCCAAATAGAGGTAGAACTTCCGCTTATTAAGCTTAAAAGTACATATAATGATTAAATTTTCTCTACATAAACGGAAAATCTCCCTTTATTCTCCTTGAAAGTAGGGGCAATTTTTAAAATAAGGGTAAATCTTCTGCTTATTTTTAATTTGCGTAACCCGACTTTTCGGGAACTGTAATAAATTATAATTTTGTTAAAATAAAGTGAGTCAAATTGAATCTTCATCCGTCTATATGTATAAGGAGGTGGGAAACGAATTGCCGATTGAACGTATGTACGTCACTTATAGTGAAAGCATTTATCAATTTATTTATTTTTTAGTTGGCGATGATGAGCTGGCAAAAGATTTAACACAGGAAACCTTTCTAAAGGCAATCAATAGCAACCCCCAATTTCGTGGTCAATCAAGCGAAAAAACGTGGCTCACAAAAATAGCGCGCAATCTCGTTTATGACCATTTTCGCCGTAAAAGATTATTAAAATTTATCCCGTTTCTACATGAGCATGAACAAATCGATTATACATATTCACCAGAACAATGGCTGCAAGCGAAAAATGAACAGTATGAGCTTTATGAAGCATTAGGGAAGCTCCCTCACCATTACCGTGAAGCAATTGTATTACGTAAAATTGAACAGTTTTCGATTAAAGAAAGTGCCGAAATATTAGGATGGAATGAAGCAAAAGTGAAAAATGCCACAGAGCGCGGGATGAAAAAAATGAATGAGCTGCTAGGAGGGGAGCGAGATGCTTGATTCAAAATTAAAATCATTAGAGAGAAAAACCCTTGATGAAGAAACAAAGAATAGCCAACTTCTAACATTAAATATGCGAAATAAAGATTACATGAAAAAGCAAAAGTTTACGTATAGTGTAACACTCGTGCTCTTTGGATTATTATTATTTGTATTTTCTCAAACAATTACAGAGGCCCCTAAACCAATACAGTCGCAGCAATCAACAAATTTTGAGCTTGGGGAAGTAACGAAAGCTTACTACCTTTACAGTAAACGTGCTGATCGAATGTACAACTTAACTTCACCCTTTTATACTGATAAATTATCTACCACTGATCCTGCTATATTAAATGAATTTGAGCTGTTTTTTAAAAATAGTGAAATGTCACCGTTTAATGGGAATTTAACGAAGTATACAAATTCAACAAACTATTTATTTCAATTAGAGAACGGGGAAAGCATATATTTAAAAGAAATTAATGCCGACGGGAACTCATTTTTCATTAATCCGAATACTATGATGCAAATTAAATTATCGCAGGAAAACCATGTACAATTTGAGTACTACTGGATGCATATTTATATGGGGAAAAATGATTTTCCGCCTTGGAAAATTGGGTTACTGACAATTTTATTATTAATATTTGTTTATGTAGCGATTAAATCAAAAAATAGAGGAATAAAGGAAAAAAACTCACCGATAATTAATTTAACTTGCTTAGTACTTACATTGATTAGTATCTACCAAATGAATGAATGGCTTGGTGTAAATCATTTGCTGATGTTGTTATTAATATTTACTTTTTTTATTTCAGCTACTGTTTATTTACACATTTTAATAAAAAAACAAGAACTAAATTGGAAACATGATATACAAAGAATTTTTATGGTAAATGTGATTCTGTTTGTATTGTTTATCTAAAAAACCTATCCACTCATTTCAGTGGATAGGTCTATTATACTTCCTCATCTTCATCATCAATTGTATAAAGAATAATGATATCTCCAATACCTTCAATTGATGCAGGTATTTGGAATGCTTGCTGGAACCCATATAATTTCGTATGACCTACCATCACTGTAGGAGGAGTGATATCAAGTTCCAATTCATATTGTCCTGCATATGTACATAAATTACCAGCAATCATATTTCCAAGCTCACCAGTAAATGACTCAAGCATCGGGCCTTCTAAAGGCATTCCAAACATTGCTGAGCCAATTGAACCAAAAATTTCAGGCGATCCATCTATAATTACACGACCTTTTAAATCACCGACTAACCCTATCAGTACACCCATCTCTTTTTGTTCATAAGGTTCTGTTGCAATCGAAGGAGATTTTACATCTATATTCACAGGTATAATGGATTTTAATGAATGGATTGTACCATTCAAAATGGTTTGAATATGCTTAGAAGTACTCAAATGAATTCCCCCTTACCATGACTTTTACTACATATTAACATGTTACTTTAGTGTATGTATACAGAAATCCCAAAAGAAAAGGCATTGACGCTAAAATAGAAACGATTTATAATGAAATTGATAATTATTATCAATTGTTAAGGCGGTGTGTAAAATGTTGTATGCGTTAGTTGGAGCAACAGTAATTATTTATTTATCGGTAGGAAACTATGTTTTAAAAAATGTCGCAAAATAAAGCATAAAAGCTTTTGTTAAAATAGTAATTTTTCAGCGCAATGTCATCTTGACAAAGCGCTTTTTTCGTTGTTAAACAAAGAAGGGCTTTTAAAAGTAACTGCGATTTATGGGGCGTGTCTTTAAATGACAGCCCCACGTTGATTTTAACTAAATTTTTTATAAGAATGCGGCTAAATCCATGGTTCAATACAGGTAATCGATTTTTTCAATGTATTAAGACGGATTTTCTTCCCTATTGTCAAAGGAAACATTGGATGCGTGTGGGCACAATCGACATCTGCTAATATGGGCATTGCTCTACCATCGAGTTGTTCTAACAGTAAGTCAATGGGCTTTTTGCCTGTCCCTTCATCATCAAAGAGCTCATGCTTTCCGAGTATAATACCGCCTACTTTATCGAAAATACCATGAAGTTTTAACATCGCAAAGTTTTTTTCCACCGTAGCTGCCCCCTTTAACGAATCCTCGATTAATAAAATATCTCCTTTTTCTATCACTGGAAAATAAGGTGTCCCTATAAAACCATACATAGTATTATTATTGCCGCCGATTAAACGCCCTTCTACAACATCTTCATGAATTCCTATCCAATTATTTTGATAAAGTTGTTTTGGCTTTTCAAATTCTAACCAGTTAATCATTTCATCTGACCATACTTTTGGCATTGGGATAGAATATGGAATACTAGGCTGACAAAAATAACGCTCGAAATAGCTGTATGTATCATTTACGAGTGGCTCAAATTCTCCAAAAGAGGGGATAAGCGCAGGTCCATAATATGTTGGAATATTCGTTTTTGCATAAAGAGCCAATAATATTGCAGTTGTATCAGAGTAACCAACGACTATTTTTGGATTATTCTTAAATGCTTCATAATCTATATAGGGGAGAAGACTATTTGAATTAGTTCCCCCAATAGAGGACATGACCATTTTAATGGAAGAATCCCGCAGTAATATATTCAATTCTTCTGCCCGTTCTTTTGGAGTACCTGAACGATAGCCATGTTGTTTTCCTGTTAGATTCCCCTCAATAATATGAAATCCTTTTGATTGTAAAAATTCTTTTCCACGAATGTAGCGTTGTTTCGCTGTAGCAGTCGCTGGAGCGGACGGAGAAAAAATACCAATTGTATCTCCTGATTTTAGCGGTCGGAACATGGTAATCACCTAATTTTCCTAGTATTTTTAAGATATCTAACTTTATTTGTTAAAATTATACAATATAATAACCGACAAAATGGGAAAGAATAATTAATATTTTTGGTAATAGGTATTTAAGAATAGAGAGGTGAGCAGCTAGTTTTCACGATTAGCTTCAATGGAAAAACTACAGGGAATTTATGAACATGCTGCACAGATGACGGCTAAAGGGAAGGTTGCGACATATATCCCGGCTCTTGCTACGGCCGATCCGAATGCTTTTGCTGTCAGTTTAGTATCAATGGAAGAAAAGGTCGTTTTTGGGGAATGTACTCAAATTTTTACACTTCAAAGTTTAGTAAAGGTATTTAGTTTTATGGTGGCAATGAATCACTACGGGTCCAAGGAAATTATGCGTTATGTTGATGTTGAACCTACAGGTGATTCCTTTGATTCTATCGTCCGTTTAGAAAGCCACAATAATAAGCCATTTAACCCGATGATTAATGCAGGTGCAATTACAGTAGCCTCTTTATTACCAGGAGAAACAATGTATGAAAAGGTGAAATCAGTAACATTATTTTTAGAGAAAATAATAGGGAAGAAAGTACACATCGACAACGAAGTATATTTATCAGAATATCATGCAGCCGATTATAACCGCGCGATTGCCTATATTTTGCAGGCAAATGGCTTTTTAAAATCAGACGTAGAGGAAGCATTGCAAGTATATTTACAGCTCTGCTCCATATCGGTCAATGTAGAGGATTTAGCGAAAATGGCTCTTTATTTTGCAACCAATGGTGAAAATAGTGCCGCCATTTGCAGTAAAGAAGTGATTCATATTGCTAAAGCATTAATGTTCACTTGCGGGATGTACAATGCATCAGGGAAGTTCGCGGCATTCATTGGATTACCGGCAAAAAGCGGTGTGTCCGGAGCGATAATCGCAGTTGTGAAAAATGGGGCAATTGAGCACCTACAAGGCCCAATTGGAATAGGAATTTATGGTCCTGCAATCGATCAAGTCGGCAATAGTGTTGCTGGCATCGCCTTTTTAACAGAGTTATCAAAGGAATTCGACCTGTTTTGTTTATAAAGAAAAGGAACAGTTTTTAATAATGAATGAGAAACTGTTCCTTGATTTATTTACTTAATAAAAAAATGATAGTTGACGTCTTGTTATTGATGGACCAAGGTGATTTTAATTAATCAGCATCAATAGCTTCAATATCTACCGCTATATAATGCGGCTGTTCATCAATTAAGAATTCAAAATAAATAATATGGCCATTCTCTTTTAGAAACTCCCTTGTCTCTAATGGCAGATTATCTTCATGTTGTACAACCATAGATTGAGTCGCTTCTATTGTTTGCAGAGGCTTCAATTGCCAGCTTCTAAATTCTACAAACTCTCTGCTTAAATAATATGAGTTCAATTCTTTAGGGAAATAGCCGATGTAGGCAATATTTATATGCTGATCGGTTAAATTTCTAACTTGGAATTGAAAGGTCAATCTTTTTTCTAAGTCATTTTCCTCTTCGATTCGAAAAGTTTTTTTCTTAATCGCAATAATTTCCTGTAAAGATTTATTCTCAGTAGGGTTGGTTAGGTTATGTACTCCTGATGCAACTTGTTCATAGAAGGCTTGTTCAGATCCTGAAAAATTTTGTTTTACGCAGCCACTAATACATATACTCAATAGACTTATTAATATAATTTTGGGAATTGAACACTTCAAATAAACTTCCTCTTTTCTATGTAGGATTGCATAGTGTACCAACGGCTAAGTATAATTGCTCGGAAATTAATTACTGGTAATATAACATAGAAAGAAGAATGTTTCAATTATTTGGAAAATGGAACTCATATAGAGTGGAAAAACCACTTTCGTCTATGTAAAGTGGATTTTCCTTTTTTCTATTATTTTTTTTAATGATTTTTCATTTTATAACTTTATTTGCTGTTATCAAAGGCTGACCAATTAATTCGTATTTTACATGTAAATAGGCATAATTGATCTCTTTATATTCTTCAGGAGATTGATTGATTAGTTGATCCGCATATTTTCTTATACTTTCTGAAGCTTCATGCAGATTATTAAATAAGATGAATTCTTTTAATTGGTTAATATAAAAGTCGGTTGTCTTTTGAAAACAGGCAGCCGTAATTTCTTTATAATCATTTGGTGATTGTGCTATGAATTGTTGCGCAATATTTTTAATAGCGTTTGCATTTACCTCTGTTTGATATGTTGAAATTACTTCATTAATCAATTGCTTATATTGAAGTACTTTGTTCAATTGCATATTATATTCCTCCTATAGTCCAAAAAATAGCAACATCGTAATTTGAAGTTGTTGCTAAATGGTCGCTTCATAAAGTGACAAGGAATACAAGAGAAGTTTTCTTTTTCGCAATGAAAACCTTTGTATAATTGTCGCACTATGAGCATGAAGAACATTTACTTTCATACTCTAAACCTCCTATCCGCGTAGGTTACTGGTTTGTACTTGAAAAGGCAGGTCTCCTGGCTTATCATCAACGCTTCTCACACCTTCCCATTTTAGTAATAGTGGTTTATTGTGAGTGGCTCCGAATCACAGTTGCGGGACAGCGACGGATTCACACCGTTCTTCCCTTTTAATTAAATGTTAAATTTAAACCTTTTCCAGTAAAATTTAGTTATTCTTAGATAGCTATTTGTAAACAATAAGGGGAGAGTCATACAAATAGCTATCCTACAATGACTAAATATAAATTTTTCATCTATATGAATTTAAGTTAAGGAAAATAAGAGGAAGTTTTCCGCTTATATGTTGAAAGACCTCAGTTTTAGATGTAAATAAAGGGAGGTTTTCCGGTTATATATTAAAAAAACACTTGTTTTCCTATTTTGGAATGTGATAAGCGGAATTCCTCCGTTTATTAATTCCATAGCTTATCGTCTGACAAAATTTTAATAACAGTAAACCACTAATATTTAAGTGTTTAGTGATTTACTGTATTTTTTTGAAATCAGACAGATAGTACTTGAGCGCGTAGTAGCTTAGCGGCTTCTACCATATTCGTTAATGAAGCAATCGTCTCGGACTCATGGCGTGTTTTTAAACCACAGTCAGGGTTAATCCAAAATTGATCTTTTGGAATAACAGCGAGACTTTCTTCTAATATAGAACTTATCTCTGAGATGCTTGGAACACGGGGGCTATGAATATCATAAACACCTAAACCGATTCCAAGTTCATATGGATGTACTTTTAATGAATCAATTAGCTCTCCATGGCTTCTGGAAGTTTCCAATGAAATTACATCTGCATCCAAAGCGCGGATTGGATCTATAAAATCATTGAATTCGCAATAACACATATGGGTATGAATCTGTGTATCTATCGCCACTTTTGATGTTGCCAGCTTAAACGAATCCACCGCCCATTGTAAATATTCAGCCCAATTTTCCTTACGTAAAGGAAGTCCTTCCCGAAGTGCAGGTTCATCAATTTGGATAATTTTTATGCCCGCATCTTCTAGTGCCTTTACTTCCTGCTGAATTGCTAAACCAAGCTGGAATGCTACTTCTTTTCTTGAGATATCATCGCGAACGAATGACCAATTTAAAATAGTGATAGGTCCAGTAAGCATGCCTTTTACATATTTAGAAGTAAGCTTTTGTGCCTCAACTACCTCTTTAACAGTCATCGCGTGTGTCCATTCAACATCACCGTAAATGATTGGTGGTTTTACGCAACGAGAGCCGTATGATACAACCCAAGCATTTTTCGTAAAGGCAAATCCAGTTAAATGTTCTCCAAAGTATTCCACCATATCTGTTCGTTCAAATTCTCCGTGTACTAATACATCCAATCCAATTTCTTCTTGAATTTGAATCCAACGTGCTGTTTCTTCCTTTACAAATGCCTCGTACTGTTCGTCAGTAATTTCTTTCTTACGCCATGCCGCCCGTGTTTTCTTTACTAGCTGAGATTGAGGAAAGCTGCCGATTGTTGTGGTAGGGTAGTCGGGTAAGTTTAACGATTTCTTTTGCAGTACTTGACGTTCTTTGAATGGAACAGTACGTGTGAAATCTGTATCCTTAATTCCCTTAACTAAATTTTTAACTTGCTCATTTTTTCGTATAGGGTGTGTCGCTAAAGATTCAATTGCTTTAATACTATTTGCGACGATACCTTCTTTAGCCCACGTTCCATGCTGAATATAATTTGTTAAATGTGCAATTTCCCGAATTTTTTCGTCAGCAAAAGCAAGCGCATCGTATAATTCATGTGGAAGATTTTGTTCTGATTTTTTTGTAACAGGGACGTGCTGTAGACTGCAGGAAGAACTAATCCATAAATCATTAACACCACTTAGTTGCTTAACTGTACTTATTGTAGAAACAGCTTCAGCTAAGTTAGCTGACCAAATATCCCGACCATTAATTATGCCGATGCTTAATGTTTTATTTTTAGGAAAACCATGCTGTAGAAGCGATTTCATATTTTCTGTTTTACCATGTACGAAATCTAAGCCAATTCCTGCAACAGGTAGATTACTTAAGCGCTCAAATGAAGTTAGTGCTTCAAAATAAGTTTGAACTAGTATTTTTGCGTGTGGTAGGGCTTCAGTTAATTGTTTATAAACTTCTTCAATTAATAAAATCTCATCTTCCTCGAGGTTTTTAGTGAAAGAAGGTTCTTCAATTTGAATCCAATCAGCACCTGCATCTACAAGCTGCTGGATTACCTGTGCATATAGCGGAATTAACTTTAAAAAGAAGGCTGCACGGCTTTTTTCGTCATATCCCTTTGCTAAATCAACGAAAGTATATGGACCGATAATTGTTGGCTTTCCGATAATACCTAGTTCATTTTTAGCTTCTTCAAATTGTTGGAGAATATAGTTATTTGTTAAGAATAACTCCTGATTTTCATATTTCGGAACAATGTAATGGTAGTTTGTATTAAACCATTTTGTCATTTCGCATGCTATTACTTCGTCAGTACCACGTGCCATTGCATAGTATGTAGTTAACGAAGAAGCATTTGGTAGCACATCATAGCGTTTAGGAATGATGTTAAACATCACCGCTAAATCCAGTACCCGATCGTATTTTGTGAAATCCCCGATAGTAATTAACTGTAGTCCTAAATCCTGTTGGCGTTTTAAACGATTCAGGCGAATGGTTTTTAGCTGTTCTTCGAATACATCTTCTTCTATCTCTTTTTTCCAAAATTTCTCTAAAGTTTGTTTCCATTCGCGGGTAGCCCCGATATAAGGGTAACCGATAACATTACTAATAATATTCATTTGATAAGCCTCCTTAATGTATTTACATAACCCAAATAAAAAAGCTGTTTCCAATGTGACTTGGAAACAGCTTAGGACTTATCTATGCATAGTAAAATAAACGTCTATAATTGACGCTTTATTCGCACAGAACACCACCTATTTCCACGTAGGTATCGGGTGTGTACTAGAAAAAGGCAGGTCTCCTGACTTAACATCAACGCGCCTCTTACCTTCCCGTTAAATTACAGTGGCTTTTTAAGAGTTGCTCCGAAATACAGTTGCGGGACAGTGTTGGATTCGCACCAAACTTCCCTTTTAAACGCACAACAAATGCGTACCTTTTCTTACACGTTATGTAATTGTACAAACTATAGCATAAAAGGAACCATAATTGTATACCTCGGTCGCTAAAAATATAGAATTTTCAGTAAAAATGGTAAAAAGAAAGACGTAAGACAGCTTTTTAACAACTTTTAAAGTTATATATAGGATGGATAGGGCGTATATTCAATAAATTTTTAATGATAAACGAATTATAAATTTGTTTACAAAATAAAGGACATAGATTATAAATGTTTGTAGAGGTGGTTGTTTTGGATATTCAAAATATTTCGATAGATACATTGGTAAATGGATATGAACTTCAAGAAGACCATTACGAATGCTTATTTTGCGGGGCAAGCTTTGGGCTTCATGAAGTCTTTCCACATGAGGGACGGTTATTTACAGCAGAAGGTATGATGAAGCTGCATATCAGACAAATACATAAATCGTCGTTTCATGCATTGCTGTCACTTGATAAAAAGGTAACAGGTTTATCGGATGTACAAATTGAAATGCTACAGTACTTTTTTGAAGGCAAGTCAGATCAGGAAATAGTCGAAAAAAGCAGTTTAACAAGTGTATCAACAGTTCGTCAGCATCGTTTCAAATTACGCGAGAAGGAAAAGCAGGCGAAAATTTTTATTGCATTAATGCAGCTCATGAAAAACCCGGAGCACTATACAATTCATAAGGGGGCGAAACAAGTGGACGAACGCTATAGTATTGAACAACAAGAACGCGAGAAAGTACTAACAACATATTTCAGAAATGGACTAGACGGTGGCATTGAAATAATTCCAAGTAAGGAAAAGAAAAAGCTTATCATTTTACAGCATATTTTAAAGCGTTTTGAAGAGGGGAAGCATTATCATGAAAAGGAAGTGAATGAAATTTTAAAAACGGTCAATGCAGATTTTGTATCGCTTCGTCGTCATTTAATCGAATATGGGTTTATGGAGCGCAATAATGACGGTTCGGAATATTGGCTGAAACAATAGGGGGTTTTAAATCGTGAATGTGGAATTAACTCGCTATCGGGTAAGACCCGGTAAATCCTTTAAAGTGGAGGAATGGCTAAAGTTTTTGAATGAACATATGGATGATGTACTTGTAACGTTGGAAGGTGAAAAAATGTATGTGGAAACAATATTTCATGAAATACTGAATGGCGAAGAATATTTATATTGGTATTCGGTTCGTGGAGAAGGCGGTGTGGATGTGGATGATTCCGATCACTGGATAGATAAAAGACATCTTGAGTATTGGGATGAATGCATTGATGAAAGTTTTGGTTCTGTAGATTTAAATACAAAAGTTGTGATGATTCCGGAAAAAGTCCGTGCTAGTATGGATCTTTAAGGAATCAGGTTGCTAAAAATGAATGTAGTGAACAAGATATAGTACATAAACCAATATCGGTATAACCAATTATTCCATCAACTCCTTAAAAAATTCGGTATGCAATACTTTTATAATTTTAGTAAGACCGTACCTCTCTTATGAAATGGTACGGTCCTTTTTTATAAGCGTGATTATAGCAGGATATTTATTTTGAGCAAGTATAGACTCGATAATTAAAAGTTTCCTGATATTTGGTGATAATGTCCAAATGTTTTCTCATGACGTCGTAAAGCGCGGGGTCAATTTCATTGGAGTAATGAAAATCGGGTTCGGATTCAATTGTAGTATGATGCTTTATTTGAATATTTTCAAAGCCAGTCTGTTTTAATAAATCTGCCCAGTCTGTTTCCAAGAGTAGGGAATCAAGACCATAAAACTGCATGATTTCTTGTTCTTGGGCATCGTCAAGTCGTTCGTTCAACGTTGGTTCTACAGCAATGAACCGTCCACCACTTTTCAATATGCGATAAATCTCACTCACTGCTTTTTGTTTATTAACAAATGAAAGGACGGATTCAGAAATAATAAAATTAAAATGATCATTTGGTAAAGGGATATCTTCAATAGAGCCTTCCAATATTTCTACTGGCAAATTATTAATCTTCATTCTATGTCTGGCCTTTGCAACCATTGTCGGATTAAAATCAAGCGCTGTCACTTTCGCTTGGAATGTTTGTGAAATGTAAGCTGCTGTTTGACCAGTACCACAGCCAGCATCTAAAACGTGATAACTACTATTAATATTTTCATTTTTTAATATTTCTTCTGTTAGATGAATTCCGCCAGGGTGTGCACCACCAATTCCAAGTTCTGCGAGAAGCTCTAAATAGGAATTTTTTATATGTTTCACCTACTTTAAATTTTGATGATGAAATAATTCACACGATTTGCCCGTTTCTAGAAGGGATAACACCTATTAAAACAAGCCGCGATGTGAACGAAATATTTCTTTGTATCATATGTCAGTAAAAAGTGATGGTTCTTTTCTGATGGGGAGGCGAAGAAAACGGTATTTATCTAATATTAAAACCAACTAAATTAATAAGTTAACAAATATTTAATCAAAATGCTTGAATTATAGTGGAAAACTATTATATTATATTCCTATAGATAAACTAGGTAATAAAATTTGGGGGAATAATTATGTTACAGATGGCATTAACGGGTATCCTTTGTGGTGCTCTTTTAGGTTTTGTGATGCAGCGTGGACGCTTTTGTTTAACAGGTGGCTTCCGCGATATGTACATCGCAAAAGATAATCGCATGTTTTATGCGTTACTTGTTGCGATTGCCATACAGGCAGTAGGTGTGTTTGCACTTATCGGCGCAGGTGCGTTTGAGTATACAGTAGGGCAGTTTCCATTGTGGGCAACAATAGGAGGCGCGTTTATTTTTGGTATAGGGATTATTTTTGCAGGTGGTTGTGCCACAGGTACTTGGTATCGCGCAGGGGAAGGTTTAATCGGGAGCTGGATCGCATTGGCGTTTTATATGTTAATGGCAGCAATCATGAAGTCTGGTCCATTGGCACAATTTACAGTGGATGCACGTACTCCGGTAGTCGGTACAGATTCAATTGCAGAAACATTCGGCATTAATGTTTGGTTTTTAGTCATTCCGTTTGTAGCCTTGGTGGCATTCGTTGTTTACCGTGAATTACGTAAACCTCGTGTGAAGATTCCAAGCTTAAAGCCAAAGAAAACAGGCTTAGCGCATATTTTATTTGAAAAACGCTGGAATCCATATGTGACTGCGGTTTTAATCGGTTTAATTGCGACATTAGCGTGGCCGTTAAGTGCGGCATCAGGACGTATTTTCGGTCTAGGTATTACAACACCTTCAGCAAACCTTCTCCAGTTTTTAGTAACAGGAGATTTAGATATTATTAACTGGGGTGTGTTCCTTGTATTAGGTATTTTCTTCGGCTCATATTTCGCAGCAAAAATGAGCGGTGAATTCCGTTTACGGACACCTGATACAAAAACAGTTGTACGAAGCTCTAGTGGCGGTATTTTAATGGGATTTGGTGCTAGTCTTGCAGGCGGCTGTTCGATTGGTAATGGTTTAGTTATGACTTCTATGATGACTTGGTCAGGCTGGACGGCTTTAACATTTATGATTCTGGGAACATGGACAGCATCTTACTTCGTATTTGTGCGTCCATCAAAACAACGTGCAGCAGCGCGTGCATAAGGAGAGATTTTATATGAAGAAAACATTAGAAGTATTAGGAATGGTTTGTCCATTCCCGTTAATTGAAGCAAAAGAAGCAATCAAAGACTTAAACACAGGTGATGAGCTGGAAGTACAATTTGACTGTACACAAGGTACAGAATCCATTCCACGTTGGGCAGCTGAAGACGGCCATGAAGTGACAAACTATGAGCAATTAGGCGAAGCATCTTGGACAATTACGATTAAGAAAAAATAATGAATTAACAGCATCTCGAATTTTGAGGTGCTGTTTTTTGTCGGGGTTTAAGGCGTTGGTATTTTATTAGAACAATTGAGAGAGTTATTAGAAAAACTTGAAGTGATATTAGCAGATTGAAACGTGATATTAGAACAAATTGCCCCCATATTAGCACATCTTAAAAGTATATTAGCAAATCGGAGTTTTATTAGAACAAATAAAATTATATTAGAAGATTTCAAACGATATTAGAAAATCAACAACGACAGAGTCCGAATATTATTAATAAAATTTAGAAGCAGTAAAAAGGCTTCTAAGGACATTTCGCTTTGTCCAGAAAAAGCCGATATTTCATTCTAAACTGTTATATGAATAGAGTTACTTTCTTCTGAAATAACACTACCTTCAATTTCACCAAAATTATCAATGATAAGTCGATTTCCTATATGTAAAGGTCGTTGATTCAAATAAAGTTCTATTAAATGAACATCTTTAAAATTATTTTTAAATGTAGTAGAAACAGGCTGTTGAATAAAATAGCTGTGTTCCTTGATTTTAATACTTAAAAAATTATGATGTAATGATTGCCTATCTAATTGAGTAATATTCATCGGATCGAAACTTACTAGTTTAATCGCTCCAGAAATAATTAGTTTTATGCCTTCAGATTTATTAAAGTGGTCGAATGCTCTTAGTTTATCTGATATAGCATTGTCTAGAATCCAAGAAACTTCCTTCGTATTATCAGGAATAGTTAATTCTACAGAAGTATAGTTTGTATAGGCATTTTTAAAAAAGTGATATAAGTCTAAATTTGATTTTGTAAATTTTAATTTCCAGTCCTTTGAAATGTCATCTAGTAATAAACAGAGAAATAGACCGGAATAATAGCAACTACTTCGTATATGTATGTGCGATCTGTTGTTATCTAATAGTTGCTCAGCATATTGATTAATTATTACTTTTTTATGGTAACTCTTATCAGTTAACGCTTGATATTCAACATAAAATGCAGGTCCTTCAATCGTTTCAACAGAATTTTCATATTCGACATAATCAGGAAATAATTCGGTTCTCTTATCTCTGACTGTGATAAATTCGTTTATTTTTTTCTGTCTTTCAAATAAGTCAGACGATGAGAAGGCTTCAAAGAGTCTTTTTCTTTCTAAAATACGTAGTTGAATGTTATTAAAATCAATTGGATAGTTAAATCCTAACAGTTCATTTGGATATCGGCTTTCTTCGGATAAATGTTGGAATACATGAAACGACTCATGTACGATTAAAGAATATATGACTTCAAAGGAATCATAAAGAGTAATATCTACAATAGCTGTTGGTACTTCTTCAAATAATATACAGGTACAAGCGTGGAATTCATCAGTTTTAACAAGTTTGATGTACCGTTCCTCATTATATTTGGGATGGTTAAATAAAAAGACATCTTTATCATCAAAAATTGCGAAGGCAACAGTTTGAAATCCTTCCCAGTAATTCTCAAATCGCTCATTTGATATGTTGTTTAAGACTGTGTCTATAAGCTTTTTCATATAATTCTCCTATTATCAAAATGCTACTTCCCTTGCTTCAAAGAATTCATTAGCTTAATACATTGTAATCCGTCTGATTCTATTTTTGTAATATTACTTTTGAATTTGAACGGGAGTAGATTAATTACTGCTATAAAGTAAGATAGAATAATAAATGATCTATACCAATCTGCATACTGGACGTCACCAAATATCCACACTAAAGTTGCTGTGACTAAATTTAAAATAATACCACCTAAAAATATTACGATCTTTTTATACCACGCCAAGGAATCAATATTTTCCCATGAGCAATAACCACCGTTCCATCCCATGCTTCTTTTTACAACGAATTTTTTTATTCTAAATAAGTCTTTCCCGAATCCAAGTTGTACTTCTCTAACTTCCTTTCCAAACAAAACAACAAATAATGCATGCCCTAATTCATGAATGATAAATACTATTGGTATATAAAGTATATACATCAAAAAGTTAATTAATTGTTCTTGCATTCAATCCCTCTCCCCAAAGACGAATAAGACAAAAATGGTAAACTACCACTCTAATTAACTATAGTATAAACCTATTCTTTAATAGCAACTTCTACATATTCCAAAAAATTGGTATATTTCGATTGTCCATCAAAATATTGCTTCACTTCATAGATAGGACATAATACATCATCCATCTTTTTAGAATAAAGTACAGACTCATCTTGTACACTTATTGAATATTCATCTAAATGCATGGTATTTTCTCTTATAGAGTTAAAATCAAACCAGCGATATTGGCCGTCTTTGTGATTTTTAATTACTTCCCCTAAATAGGCACCGATGCGTGTTATCAAATTATCATGATGTTCTTTTAATAGCTGCTGGCCAAATTCTGTGTGGATTAATCGATCAGCGTATTCATTAACGCGACGAACGCTATCTATTGAAAAATCTAAATTAGCTTTCGTCAAATTATCCTTATCCCATGTCTCAGATGACACATCTTCAAATAACAATTTAGCACTATATTTTTTTTCATTTTTAATCAATTTCGGTTTGAAAAACATTTTGCTACCTCATTTTTTATAGTAATTTAATAAGTATTCAGTGATTGAAAGCAAAACTAATACGAAACACTAGTCTTTTTTAGATACAACGTTATTTTCTATCTCAATTAAAAAATCTAGTACAGCTGTTTTCATCTGTTCGATACCTGGTTGTTCTATCGGAAAATGGCCAGCTCCTTCTAAAATTACACATCTTTTTTTACATGTTAGTCGATTAAAGAAAGATTCACTTAAGTTAAATGGGGTCATTGGATCTACTTCGGGATGGATAAGTAATATAGGACAGACGTTAAAGGATTCAGGTTCAATAATTGTTTTCATATTTAAGAAGGTTCTTAGAAATCGTAATGGAATTTTTGTTCCTGCCGCTCGAGGATCATTCATAATTAGTCTTGTCAGTTCAAAGTTATTTGTAATTAACTTCATTCTCGAAACTTTCGAAACGGGAATCCGAAATGAATCCAATGCAAATGGAAGACTATCCATCGCAAATTTTCCTAAGCGGCTAATCAGCTTGTTTGGGGCAATTTGATCACGAACATTCTGATTACTTGTATCTACAAAGGTCGTAACAATCAAACCTTTAACGTGTTTGCTCATACTTGCCGCGTGATATGCAAGCATGCCTCCAATGCTGGCTCCTAATAGTACAATTTGTTTACCGTCTCGCTTATATTCCTGTTCCATGAAGTCCTTAATTATGTTTATCCAATCGCGGTAATCCATGGAACTCAATGACTCAGTGTAACTGTAACTTAGACCATAAGGGGGGAGGTCTGGGGATACCACATCGTATCCATTTAATTGTAGCATTCGTGCATATGGAGCCAATAGTCTACCGTTTCCGCCTGCGCCGTGAATTAAAATAACTTTAATTTTTGATCCCGAAACAGACATTCGGTCCAAATGGATTGAACAATCATTCCAATCCCACCATTCTTCAGTTGGCAGATTATTTTCATTTATTCTCAATTCTTCAGGGAAAAATCGTTGATACTCTTTCCAATAAATTTCTGTGTCATTGTATGCTAAATTTCTAGAGTTAAATTTCACACATTTCCCTCCAACTGTAGTGAAATAGCAATTTCCTTTTCCTCTAACTGAATTGAATAGAGCGTATCCTGTTCAATTGCAATGCATTGTTTGTGAGTTAGTCTATATTTATAAGGATGTTTTCAATTTCGCATGTCTTCCTACTAAAAGAACTATTATCGTTTTTTAATAGGGCCTTTACAGAATAGTCTTTAGCTTTTTCAAAAATAATTTCTTGGGAATTTTCTAACTGGACGATTAGTTGGTTTTCATTATCAATTGTTTTCTCAAAAACAGTTCTTAACATTTGATAGTCGGAAATAGTGAAGTCGCCTGAAATATGAATTTTTGCAATGCCAGATATGTTATTCTCTTTAGAATTAGGAACCATATACTTTTCAAACCCTTTTCGGATTTTTTCACTATCCATTTGTTGAAAACCAATTTGAAGAGGGATTTTTTCAAAGAAATTCAAAAAGCTATTTTGCCATGGCATTGTTTTTGAAAATAACTTAAAGAAAAATTCAATCTTAATTCTTTCAGGATTGGAAATGAAAATTCCTTCTTTTTGAAAGCGCTGAACATGAGCATCAATATTATTTACGTCAATCATCAGGCAAATTAATCCTCTATGTCCCGAATTATAGGCATGAACCCATTCAGGCTTCCATCCGCCACCATCGTTATTTTTAATAGTGATTAATTCAAAGTATTCATTTCCAGTCCAAATATTAGTTGCTTTAAAACCTTTAGTACCTTTACCCTTTTTTATATTATAGGGAAGGCCAGCTTTTTTAATTTGTTGAACTTCCTCACTTTCTTGCTGGTAATTTGCAGCTACATTTATTACGAGATGGTCAAGTTTCATAATGGATCACTCCTTAAAGTTTATATACTCAACGTTGAGTATGTGGTTATTTTTTTGTTCCTCTCTTAATAAGAGGAACGATTAAATTCTATTTATAACTATTTAATAAATCCTTCACAAAGTTAATTTGCTGTTCTAAAATATCCACCATGTTTTTAGCTACAATAGACATCATTGGTGAAAATCCGTTCGGTAAATGTTGTTCTTTTATTGATAAACCGCTTTCGACTAAAAGGAGTTCATTTTCAAGCATTTTTAAATGATGTTTTAATGCTTCTTTTGCTCTTTCTTCTTCTAATTGATCAATCATAGATAAACCAGCGTATAAAGAGAGAGGGTAGGGTACATTAGAAGAAATAATAGAGTTATAAACAAGCTCTTTTAAATGCGCTCTTCCTAAATCAGTAATTCGATAAATAGATTTTTGGCGATTACCGCTATGTTCGATATGATCTATTTCTATAAAATGATTTTGTTCCAATTTTTTTAAAGCATGGTAGATGGACCCAACTAGTACACCTGACCATCTTTCGGCTTCGTTCTCTTGTAGCATGATTTGTATATCATAGCCAGACATCGGTTGCATATTTAGTGCACCTAGTACAAGGAGTTGAGTCAATATAATACCTCCAGATAATACTCTATGTTGAGTATTTTACTTTTTATAAACATTGGAAGTCAATTATTTTTTTACATGTATTTACAATTCCTTCGAGTTAAAATTCATGACCATAAAATTAACAAGTGAATATGATGCTTGTTCAATTATTTGAAAATAGCGATTATTATGGGGGGACGTCTATAATTCGTCTAATAGCTTAAAAAATGCATTATTCGCGATAATTTTAAAAAATTCTAGCCGATTTTCTTGACTAACCATGGTACTATAGAAAGTATGAAGAATTTAAGGCAAAAATCTATCTGTTTCGACAAATTAAGAATGACAATTAAGCTCTAAAATTTAGAGTATTCAAAGCCTGGGTAATTACAAAAAAACGAGCATACATTAGCTTTTAGCTTTTAATAAGATAATTGATCAATGTGAATGAAGATAAGGGGTAAGAAATATGACGTTGTTTGACGATAAAATTCAACGATTGTTACAGCAATCGGCATTACAATACATAATCTACAAGGAGAATGAGGATTCAGAACGAATTGAAAAGCTTCATTTATTTGCACGCAAGCTTTTGCAGAAGGAATTTGTCATCGGTTTTGCCGGTCACTTTTCTGCCGGTAAATCAAGTATGATCAATGCACTTTCGGGGGAAAACATTTTGGCGACAAGTCCAATCCCGACGAGTGCAAACATTGTAAAAGTGCATAAATCGGATGAAGATTTTGCTATTCTTTATTTGCATAATGAAAAGCCGGTAAAGTTTGAAGCAGGCTATGATATTAAACAAGTGAAAGAACTAAGCAAAAACGGTGAATTAGTTTCACAAATTGAAATTGGGCATAGCACGTCAAGCTTACCTGAAGGGGTTACTGTTATGGATACTCCAGGTGTTGACTCGACTGATGATGCGCATGCAATGAGTACAGAATCGGCACTACATATAGCGGACATGGTGTTTTATACAATGGACTATAACCATGTACAATCAGAGCTGAATTTCCAATTTACAAAGCAGTTAATGAAATATAATCCAAATGTTTATTTAATCGTCAATCAAATTGATAAACACCGTGAAACGGAACTGTCATTTGAAGATTTCAAACAATCGGTGCATAACTCATTTGCGGCCTGGGGTGTATATCCAAAGAATATTTTCTTTACTTCATTACGCGAAAAAGAGTTACCGAACAATGATTTTGATCAAGTGAAAAAAATCGTTATGGATTCAATGAATGATTGGCAGGAGCAATTAATTTTAACAGCTGAAAATACATTGAAAAAACTACAACATGAGCATGAAGCATATTTAAAAGAAGAAAAACAAGATCGCTTTGAAACCTATGCGGAAATCGTGTCAGAGGATGATTGGCAGCACCGTGATGATATTTTAGAACAATACGAGAAATTGACTCGTCAAACAGAGCTATTCTCGTTTGATGTATTTGACAAACAATTTGATGAAAAACGTAAAGATTTACTTGCAAATGCTGCCATCATGCCGGCGGATGTGCGAGAAAAATTACGCGCCTATTTGGAAAGCCAGCAAGAGGACTTCAAAGTGGGGGGGCTATTTACCGCGAAAAAGAAAACGGCTGAAGAGAAAACGCGACGTCAAGAAGAGGCATATGCAAGCTTTAATCATGTCGTACAATCTCAAATTACTGGTCATATGAAAGCACTAATGAAGCAAGCGCTGAAAGATGTTGGTGCATTAAATGATGAGCGTGCAGCAGGAATTGATCAAAAGGAATTTAATTTCCCGTTTTCAATTATTGAAGAACAAGTACAAAGAAGCGGTGTAATTACAGGTGATGCAGTATTAAACTTTGCGAACCGTGTTTCCGAGGCGACAAAACGTTACTTTATCCAAACAACAGATGCTTGGAAGATCGAGCAAAAAGATACATTGGAGCAAGTAGCGCAAGAAGCAGCAGCACCGGTAAAACTGAAGATCAATGCGATGTCCGAAAAAGTACAGGCACTGCAACAAATACTGCAAATTGAGAAGTTCGAGGCATTCAGCAATACATTAATGAAGCAAGTATCCAATGAGATACGTGCGGAGTCGAAAATTCACCTTGAAAACTGGAAACGTGAGCATGAACAGGCATTGAAAGATGTACGACCATTTAATGAGTCGATGTTACAGTTGACGGCGAAGGATACGGAACTTGTTGATGATCATGTACAGGAAACAGTAGGGTCAGGCTTAAATGCGGAAGCAGTTATTGAAAAGGCATTAAAGACAGCCAACATTATTAAGGATGTTCAAGGCTTTAAGGAAGTTTCAAGTTTCTTAACAAAAAAAGTAGAGCGTTTGCAAAAGCGTGACTTTACAATTGCTTTATTCGGTGCATTCAGTGCCGGGAAATCAAGCTTCTCCAATGCATTAATGGGTGAGCGCGTTCTGCCGGTTTCACCTAACCCGACAACAGCAGCAATTAATAAAATCCGTCCAGTATCACCTGAACATCCTCATGAAACAGCAGATGTTCATTTGAAAAATGAAGAACAGCTATTAGAAGATATTCAAGGCTCGTATGAAGCAATCGGCTTACAAGTAAATTCGCTAAAAGAAGCTTATGACCGTGCAGCAGAAGGCTTGGCTGTTAAATTATCCGACGAGCGATTAAATGTCCATAAGTCGTTTATTCGTGCCTATTCAGAAGGCTATGAAACGTTTGTGCCGAAGCTAGGTACGACATTGCGTGTTAATCGCCATGATTTTGAAAAGTACGTTGCGCAGGAAAATCGTTCTTGCTTTGTCGATAATATCGATTTTTACTTTGATTCGCCGCTTACTCGCATGGGTGTAACATTAGTAGATACACCAGGTGCGGATTCAATTAACGCCCGTCATACTGGAGTAGCATTTGATTATATTCGAAATGCAGATGCCATTTTGTTCATCACATACTACAACCATGCATTTGCCAAAGCGGACCGCGAATTCTTAATTCAGTTAGGCCGTGTAAAGGATGCTTTTGAATTAGATAAAATGTTCTTTATTGTGAATGCAATTGATTTAGCCTCTACAATGGATGAAGAGGAAGAAGTAAAGAGTTATGTTCGTTCAGAGCTACAACGCTTCGGTATTCGTTTCCCACGCCTTTACGGGGTATCAAGTTTGCTGGCGCTGAAGGAAAAGGAAAACCAGAATGATCTTCAGTCAGGGATGGCACCATTTGAAGATGCATTCCATCATTTCCTGAATGATGAATTAATGAGTATTGCGGTACAGGCGCTAAAAGAAGAAGTGGAAAAAACCGAGGCACGACTACATGATTTAATTACGCAAACGGAAGAAAACTTAAAGCGTAAAGATGAACGACTAGAAGAGCTTACTAATCTGGAAAAGCTTGTACGTTCAAAATATCAAACAACCCAAACAGCCATGATTGAAAGTGAAGCGAAGCAGGAACTGGATGAGTTACTGTACTACGTATTACAACGTGTGTACTATCGTTATCCTGATTTCTTCCGTGAAAGTTATAATCCGTCTACTTTTGCTCAAATGCCTCCGCAGCAAGCATTACAGACAGCTTTGAAAGAAGTGCTTCAAGCACTAAGCTTTGACTTTGCACAGGAAATGCGCGTAACGAATTTCCGTTTAGCGCAATTTGTAGAAAAGAAGATGAAAGCGCATTTTAAAGATGCAGCCCGGGAATTGAAAGAGTTAAATCCAAGCTTTGCATTTTTAGCTTATGAATCGAAAGAGCCGCAGCTATTGGACTTTACAGGACCTTTTGCTGAAACTGCTCCTTATGAAGGTGTAAAATCACACTTTAAAAATGTGAAGTCCTTCTTTGAAAAAAATGAAAAAGAGCAATTACGCGATGCATTAGAACAGTTAACAAAACCAAACGCCCAAAAATATTTAGAAATAGAAAAAGCGAAAATTCTTGAATGGGCAGCAGGCTTTATAGCAATTGAGGCGGAAGAATTACGCCAGCACATGCTTGAACAGGCAATTGAGCAAGTTGAAACAGAGCGCCTATTGCTGCAGGAAGAAAGCCACTTAGCTGTTTGGAAAGATATTTTCGCACAACTACAATCATAAGGAGGATCTTTTTATGACTAATATTTTTGTAACAGCCGATAAAATTGAGCCGACAGGACGCTTTATCGATGCTAGATTTGATATGACAAATGTAGAACTAGGCAAAGCTCTTTATGAAGAAGAGCATGTAAAAGGGGCTGTATATTGGGATTTAAATACAGATTTATCGGATTTAGCGAAAGGTGAAGGACGCCACCCGCTACCAGATAAAGAGCAGCTTCAAGCATTATTTGAAAAGCATGGATTAGATCTTAATGATGCTATTTACGTGTACGATCAAGGTGCTTCACCATATGCTACACGCGCATGGTGGATTTTAAACTATGCAGGGTTTAAGCATGCCTATGTTGTTAATGGTGGTTACCAGGCTTTAAAAGATGTAGGTTTGCCAATTACTACTGAAGTACCGACATTTCCAAAAACTAATTTACAGCTTCAATGGAATGATGAAATTTTACTGAAGCGCCAGGATATTGTAAATATTGTGGAAGGAAAAACAAAAGCTACTTTATTGGATGCCCGTTCAGCAGCTCGCTATAATGGTGAATTTGAGCCGTTTGATAAATTAGCCGGACATATTCCGACAGCCCAAAATTACGACTGGGAACAGCTGCGTGAAGGTTCTAACTTGGTCATTACATCTTCTCTTCTAGACAAAGTATCAAAGGATGAAGATATTGTTGTTTACTGTGGTTCAGGTGTCACAGCAACGCCTATTTACACAGTTTTAAAAGAAGCAGGTTATGAAAATGTCCAAATTTATATGGCTGGGTACAGTGATTGGGTAAACCATCACCCAGTCGCAACGTCTAACTAAAAAATAAAACAAGCCGTTATGTGAGATTTTTGCATAACGGTTTTTACTTTATCGATTCAACTATTTTTAGGAGTTAATTTCCAAAAATTATGTTAAAGTGATATTGTAGAAAAATATAGAGTAAAGGAGGTAATAGGTGTGTTCTTTGAGAAGAAATCGGAAATAAGCGAAAAATCCGGTGTAAAAATGATTAATGGCTTTGTCAAATTTCAATCGGTGCGTTTGAATGTATATTGCTTTGAGGTTGATGGTGTTTTAATAGATACTGGCGCGGCCTCGCTCCTTGAGGAATTTAAACCGTTTTTCAATACGATGGATGTTGATCAGGTGATGTTAACCCACTATCACGAAGATCATACCGGTGGGGCGCATTTTTTGCAGACAGCATACAATTTACCTATATTTATGAATGAAACAAGAATAGAGGAATGTAAATACAAAGCAAACTATCCTTTATATAGGAAGCTATTTTGGGGGGCGAGAAAACCCTTTGAAGCGCAGCCTTTGGAAAATAATTTTACTTCGAGGACTGGTCGCTGGAAAGTGATTCCGACCCCCGGACATACGAATGACCATTCATCTTTTCTAAATGAAGAGACAGGGCAACTCTTTACGGGGGACTTGTATGTTACACCTAAAACTAAAGTCGTGTTGCGTGAAGAAAGTATTCCGCAAATTATCAGTTCATTGGAGCTATCACTTTCCCTTGATTTCCAGGAAATGTACTGCAACCATGCAGGGTATATAGAAAATGGAAAGGAAGCTTTACAACGTAAGTTGAATAACTTAAAAGAATTAAGCGGCAAAATAGAACTGATGGCTGAAAAAGGAATGACACCCTCTGAGATAACGAAACAGCTTTTTGATAAGAAATATCCAATAACAAAGTTATCATTAGGGGAATGGGATGCAGCTCATATCGTAACATCCGTATTAAAAAATAGAATATACAACAACTAACTGCTTAGCGAGGGGAACTTGCTAGGCAGTTTTTATTATTTTGTCATAGAAAATAGTCTCACATATTAAAAATGGTTTGTAATATTAAATTTACAATTGCTTAATAATTTAAGCGGTTTAAAAATGCGATAAAAGGGAATTACTATAAGATTTTCTTTCCTACCTATCGAAAAAGGCTTATTTACAAGAGAATTTTAGTGGATTCTGAAAATTTCGTTATATAATCAGGTGACTTGATGCAAAATTATAACGTATACTTATTTTTCGATTGTAAAGGTTTTGTAAATAACTTAAATTAATGTTGAAGAAAATGAAAAATAGGTGTTATGATAACCTAGGTTTTGATTTACATACTTCATTTTAGGGGGATTTTATTCCATGTTCAGCTCAAAAAAACCAGATCCATTTTTTGAAGGATTATTAGATATTGCAAAAAATGTACAAAATGGTGCCAATTATGCAAAAGAATCAACAATTTCTACAGTATCGGACTTAAAACAAATTCAAATTAAAATGAAGTCTTATGAAACAGCTGGTGATAAATTAATTCATGATTTGATCGTGAAATTAAATGAGTCCTTTATGACACCAATTGAACGTGAAGATATTTTAGCATTGGCAATTAAATTAGATGATATTTTAGATGGTATTGAAAATACGATTGCCCATTTTGAAATGTATGCATTTACAGAAGTGAATCAGTATATGAGAGACTTTGTTGACTTTATCGCTAAATCATCTGATGAAGCAGTAAAGGCAATGGAATTATTAAATAAAAAAGATTTAATTGGCATGCGTCAACACGCCATTTTAATAAAAGATTATGAGCGCGAATGTGATGAGATTTTCCGTAAGTCTATTACAGAACTATTCCAAGTTGAAAAAGATCCAATTCGCTTAATTATTTTTAAAGATTTGTACGAGCAATTAGAAGAAATTGCCGACTATTGCCAAAATGTAGCGAATACAATTGAAACAATTATTATGCGTAATGCATAATTGAAAAAGGAGTAGACTATGGAAACGTTATTAATCATTACCGTACTCGTTGTTATTTTTGCGTTAGCATTTGATTTTATTAATGGCTTCCATGATACAGCCAATGCTATAGCAACATCTGTTTCAACGCGTGCGTTAAAGCCGCGAGTAGCTGTTTTAATGGCTGCAGTGATGAACTTCGTTGGTGCGATGACTTTTGTAGGCGTAGCAAAAGCAGTTGCATCGGGAATTGTGGATCCTTTCTCGTTAAATGCATTCGAAGGTGATGTGACTGGATCTGTTGTTATTTTGGCGGCATTAAGCTCGGCGATTACTTGGAACTTGTTAACTTGGTATTTCGGTATACCATCAAGTTCTTCACATACATTAATCGGCTCAATTGCAGGGGCAGCAGTAGCCTCAGCCGGTATGGATATTTTAAATTATGAAGGTTTCTTTAAAATTTTACAGGCATTAATTATTTCACCAATTTTAGCCTTAACGCTAGGATTTATTGTAATGAAGTTATTCAAATTTATATTCAAGCGTTCACCATTATACAGTACAACGAGAGCATTCCGATTAACGCAAATCGGTACGGCAGCTTTACAATCGTTTACTCATGGTACGAACGATGCGCAAAAAGCGATGGGTATTATTACAATGGCTTTAATCGCAGCGAACTGGCAATCGACAGATGAAGTACAAGACTGGGTACGTTTTGCCTGCGCATTGGCGATGGGTCTAGGAACATCTGTTGGTGGATACAAAATTATTAAAACAGTGGGCGGCAAAATTATGAAAATCCGTCCAGTTAATGGTGTAGCGGCAGACTTAACTTCTGCATCGATTATTTTTGGTGCGACAGTGATCGCATTACCAGTATCGACTACGCACGTTATTTCATCTGCCATTATGGGTGTAGGTGCAGCACAGCGTGTGAAAGGTGTTAAATGGGGAATGGCGCGTAAAATCGTTATTACTTGGTTCATCACTTTACCGATTTCAGCAGTAATGGCTGGTGTATTCTACTTATTATTTAGTCTACTATTCTAATATAAAAAACGGCGCTCAATGTTTATGTTTGGGCAGCCGTTTTTTTGTATATTCGGAGTTGGTTTATGCTATCGGTGGTCACTTTTTCTAATAAAAAATAAAATGTTCTAATAACGGTTGAAGAGTTTCTAATAAAATTTATGTTATCTAATATAGGGAACATTTGTTCTAAAATAGATGTGTAATATGCTAATAAACTACGTAAATGTTCTAAAATAGTAGCCTACTCTTCTAATATCCCCGACAACTATTCTAATAAGTTAAATCTGAAAATCATTGCGCTAAATATTCCTGAAATTGCTCATGGACATTTTCTATCGGAATAAATAAACCGACTTTTCCATGATCTTCACGTGTACCGGTTGCAAAGACAACACCTATTACTTGTCCTTGCTCATTGATCACCGGGCTTCCGCTATTCCCTCGATAAACAGGGGCGTTCATCATAATAATTTCTGTTTGAATATCGACAGCATTCGTATAGCCTATTACTTTTCCTTCATTTGCAATACCGCTAAATGCAAGTGGATTACCGATAAAATAAACAGGCTCATTTTGACGGAATTCGCTTGTTTCTGCTAGTGTTAAATACGGTAAGTTCCCCGCATCAACTTTTAATAGTGCCAAATCATATTCCTCATATGCTTCTATAACTTCCGCTTTATAAAGTGAATCATCCGGAAATACTACGGTAATCGTTAAAGCATCATCAATCACATGTTCATTTGTTAATATGTAACCATTTTCCGTTACAGCAAATCCTGTTCCTTTTCCGGAGTCAGTATTTATTGTGACGATCGATTGCTTATATGTTTGAATATTTTCCTGACTTGAAAGTTTCGTTGATACTTTTAAAAATTCAATTGCCGGAATGGAATAAATATTGAAAATTACTGCAAAAGTATTAAAAACAAGTGTCAATGCCATCAACCATACGATAATCCGCACAACAGGCTTTTGCCTTTTTGGTTTTTTAGGCTGTGGATTTAGACGTGCCTCCCGCTCTTTTGCCAGTGCCTTTTCCTGTTCTTCTAAAACAAGCTCTAAAAATTCCTCTTCAGTCAGTTGCTCGGTGTTTTTATCTGTCATTTTCACCCCTCCGATAAATTAAGTTTAACAAAAATGTGAAAAATTTGCGGTGAAAAGCTTTGTGACATTTTTTTTATGTAAGTTTGTGAAAAGTTTCATATTAAGCATTAGAAAATACTTCGTGCAATCTATCACATACTTTAGGCTGATAAAGCGCCGTTTTCAAAATGACAGCCCTTACATTAATTTTATTTATATAATAGATTGTGTATGAATTCACAATGTTGAATATTCGTATTTAACCTCTTAAAGTGTTGATATATCAATGTTTATCGATAATTATTTGAATTTTCAAATAAAATTAAATATTATCATTGACAAAAGAAATTAAAAGGAATAACATACGTAAATATAAAGAAAATTCCTAAAATTAGAAAGGGTTGGTAAAAATGGATTTAATGAAGAAGTCGTTAGAGATGCATGAAAACTTTGGGGGGAAGATGGAAATTCGTGCAAAAGTACCGGTACAGGATAAATATGATTTAAGTTTGGCGTATTCACCTGGTGTAGCAGCTCCTTGTTTAGCAATTGAACAAAATCCTTCGACTGTATATGACTATACGATGAAAGGAAATTTAGTAGCAGTTATTACAGATGGTACTGCTGTGCTCGGTTTAGGGGATATTGGTCCGGAAGCAGCTTTACCGGTAATGGAGGGGAAAGCTTTATTGTTAAAGCGATTTGCGAATGTTGATGCTGTACCTGTTTGTTTAAATACAAAAGATGTTGATGAAATTGTTAACGTAGTGAAAGCAATCTCTCCTACATATGGGGCGATCAATTTAGAGGATATTTCAGCACCACGTTGCTTTGAAATTGAAGATCGGCTGCGTGCAGAATGTTCAATTCCTGTATTTCATGATGATCAGCATGGTACCGCAATCGTTGTTGGTGCAGGGATGATTAATGCCGTAAAGCTTGTGAATAAAGAAGTTGCGCAAATGAAGGTTGTCATTAATGGAGCAGGGGCTGCGGGTATTGCCATTTTACGTATACTAATTCAAATGGGATACACAAATGTAGTTATGTGTGATACGAAAGGGATTATTTACGAAGGTCGCCCTGAAGGAATGAATCCAGTAAAAGATCAAGTCGCTAATTTAACAAACCCATATCAACTGCGTGGAAGTTTGGATGATGCTTTAGTGGGAGCTGATGTATTTATTGGTGTATCAGCAGCGAATATTTTAAATGAAGCTCATATTAAATCAATGGCGAAAGATCCAATCGTATTTGCATTGGCGAATCCTGATCCGGAAGTTACCCCAGAGAATGCAAAAAAATGGGGTGTTAAAATTATTGGGACAGGGCGCTCCGACCATGCGAACCAAATTAATAATATGCTGGCATTTCCGGGTATTTTCCGCGGCACGCTGGATGTGCGCGCAAGAGATATTAATGAGGCCATGAAGCTGGCGGCGGTTGAGGCAATCGCTTCTCTTGTAACTGAAAAGGAGCTTCATGAAGACTTTATTATTCCTAGCTCGATGGATGAACGTGTTGCAGGGGTAGTTGCGAAGGCAGTTGGGTCAGCTGCAATTGAATCTGGAGTATCCGACTTATTCCAGCAAGTAGATGTTGTTAAGCAATCGATTGCGATTTAAATGTTGCAAGAAGCTGTAACTAAAAAACTAAAAGGATGTGCAAAATAATTTCTGCACATCCAAGTTTTTTAAACTGTTTGTAGTTCTTCTGTCAATTGCTCCAGTTGTGTAACTAAATTTCCGATAAAGGCGATCGTGTCACGCAATGGTTGCTCTGTCGTAATATCAACACCAGCCATTTTTGAAAGCTCAACAGGTGTTTTCGTACCACCAGCTTTTAGCACTTCTATCCATTCACCAACAGCTGATTCATCACCATTCAAAATACGTTGTGATACTTGTGTTGAAATTGTTAGACCCGCTGAATAAGTATATGGATATAAGCCCATATAGTAGTGAGGCTGACGCATCCAAGTAAGCTCAGCACCTTCTGTGATTTCAACTGTATCTCCCCAGAATTGCTCCAGTACTTCGCGTTTTAATTCATTTAGTTTCGGAGCATTCACATTACCACCCACATCGATAATATCGTACACTTTGCGCTGGTAGGCTGCTTCTAATAAATGTGTCACGAAGTTATGGTAATACGTACGGCTAATAATGGATGAAATAACCCAACGTTTGAAACGGGCATCCGTTGAATTTTGTAATAAGTAGTTGGCCATAAGCATTTCATTCATTGTAGATGGTGCTTCAATAAAGTATAAAGATGGGCGTGCATTATAAATATTTTGAGCGTCATTTGCTAAATAGAAGTGACCAGCATGACCTAATTCATGAGCAAGGACAAATACTTCATTCATACGGCTAGTCCATGAAATTAATACATATGGGTGTACACCGTATGGACTTGAACAGAATGCACCTGTTGATTTACCGGCATTTTGGGCAAAGTCAATCCATCGCTCATCGAATGACCGGTCAATCATTTTAATATAGTCTTCTCCCATAATGGATAGACCGTCTTTCATATATTGACGGGATTCTTCTACAGTAATAGTAGGTTCGTATGAAGGATCCAATGAAATTTTAAGATCTGCAAAAGTCATTTTATCCAGTTCATGCGTTTTTTGTAGTAATTTTGCATAGCGACGCATATGCGGTGCTAGTTCATTCATAATTAAGTCGATTTGACGGTCATACATAGAACGATCTACTTCCTGAGATTCAAGTAGCGCATCGTAAATTGTTTCATAACCACGCAAATCTGCATCGGTTTTTTCAATTTTTAAATGTGTATTATACGTTTTCGCTGTTGTATGCTGATACTCACGCAGTTTTGAAGAGAATGCATCAAATGCTGCTCGGCGTTTTTTCGTATCTGTTTCTAATTCCCAGTCACCTTCAAATAGATTGTAGCTAAGAGGGAATTGCTCACCATCTACTTCAAAATTAGGGAAATTCATATCTACTAACTTTGTTGTATTGTAAAGTTCATATGGTGCATTAAATGTTGCACCGAAAGCAGCCAATGCTTTTTCCGCTTCAGGATGTAGTTGGTGCGGTTTTTGAATAAGCAGTTTATTAATATAGTTTTCATATGATGGATTTAATAGTTGAGCTTCTTTTAAAATTGCTTCGTCTAATGCCAATAAATCACTTTTTACAAAAGAAAGCTTTGTAGCGATGCTCGCAGCTAATGATCCAAATTGAGCTGAACGCATTTGATTTTCTGTATTCGTTTGATCTACACTGTGTGAAAGACTAGCATACGTTCCGATTGGTACTAATTTAAG
This sequence comes from Solibacillus sp. FSL W8-0372, assembly GCF_037969735.1. Classification (NCBI taxonomy): domain Bacteria; kingdom Bacillati; phylum Bacillota; class Bacilli; order Caryophanales; family Caryophanaceae; genus Solibacillus; species Solibacillus sp. FSL W8-0372. The sequence goes on from NZ_CP150204.1 coordinate 1,310,382, forward strand.
TTGGATTTTTTCAGTCGCTTCTATAGCTGCGATGGCACCCTTTGCATCTGTAATTGTGCCTGGCAATTGCTTGGCGCTTATCTCAACAAGCTGTTTCACTTCCTCAATTGCTTCTAAGTAAGCTTCTTCTGAAGAAAATAAATCATTTAAATTCCATGTTTCCTCAACTGGTACTTCATTACGTTTCAACATTGACATTAGTTACCTCCTAATATTACGATATTCGAAATAAATAATAACATATTTCTGAAAATTTAGGAAGTATGCTTGAGATTTAAAACGTATAATAAAATAGAAGACGTGTATATGACGGAAAGAGTGTGATGTAGATGCATGAAGTAAAGGACTGCAGTTTAATTTTAGAAGGGGGCACATTTAGAACCGTTTTTACAGCTGGTGTACTGGATGCCCTAATGGAGCAGCAAATAGTTATGCCATATATTGCGGCAATTTCGGCTGGGGCGATAAATGCGGTTTCGTATATGTCAAATCAGCCTGAACGAACAATGCGGGTATTGACAACGTATCGTAATGATCCCCGATATATGGGTGCGCGGAACTTTTTGAAGGAGAAAAGCCTTTTTGGTTTAGACTTTGCCTACAATATTGTACCAAATCAGCTCGACCTATTTGATTGGGATACATATTACAACTATCCAGGCGAAGTAGAATTTGGTCTGACAAATGCTTATACCGGTAAGGTGGAATATAAGAGTGCACATACGATGACGAGAACATGTGATATACTGCAGGCTACATGTGCGATTCCAGTGTTATTTCCGGAGATTAAAATTGATAATATCCCTTATTATGATGGGGGATTATCGGATTCCATTCCCGTGAAACGTGCGATTGAAAAAGGGTATTCCAAACATTTACTCGTCCTGACACGAGAACCGGGCTATATTAAACAACCGTCAAAGACAAACAAATGGGCAACTAAGCTCTTTCAAAAGCGCTACCCTAGACTAGCAGCAGCAATGAATCAGCGTGCTTCAATGTACAATACTACGATGCAATATATTGGAGAATTAGAGCAAAATAATGAAGCTTTTATTTTCAAGCCGGACCGTGCAATAAAGAGCTTCGAAAGTAAAGTTGATCAAATGAAAGCTAATTATGAAGTCGGTTATGAACAGGCATTAAAGCAAATGCCTGAGTTGAAAGAGTTTTTAGGAATCCAAAAAGGTACACCCCTCCCTCTGTGAAAGGAGATTAAATAAATGACAAATGGAAAAGAAATTTTAGCGATATTTGGATTTGAAACTAAAGAAGAGCCTGTAAGTATTTACCCGTATTCACCCGTCTACCGGGTGAAATACGGCGATAAGGATGTTGTAGTAAAACGTACACAAAAAAGAGCAGAGAATGTGATGTCTTATACGAATATGTTGAAGAGTAAAGGGGTAAATGTTGTAACACCAGTTAAGCTTCATGTAGATAATCCGCAAAATTTTGAGGGGACAAATTTTGTTGTTTATCCATTTATAGAAGGCACGAAATATTCTGGTCAAGAAAATGAAATCTTTGAAGCCGGAAAGATGTTAGGTCACATACATAGTCTTTCACCAAATACAAATGCTTACGATCTTCTTAACTATGATGTTTACGATTTTAACAAACAGGAAGTAAAAGAGAGTATGGAAGCCATTATTTTGCATGCTCACAAAGCTGGGATTGAAATTGATTCAACATTAAAAACGAAATTACTGGAAAGTGTTGCAGTTCAGCAGGAACTTAACGGAGCGGGTTTACCACATGTTGCTACACCTCACGATTTTAAAGCAAATAACCTTGTTTTAACCCCGGAACCGTACTTGATTGATCCGGATAATGCGACTTGGATACCAAGAATCTTTGATCTGGCACTTGTCTTACTGCTCTTTCATAATGAACATGAAAATGCTCCGGACAGGGTTTTTACAGTAGATGAATGGAAACTGTTTTTATCGGGATATAAAGAATACAATGCTTTAACCGATCAGGAAAATCAATACTGGGATAAGGCGAAGCAGCATGTTTTTCTTGATGAAGTCATGTGGTTAATGGCTGAATATGAAGAGGACTGGCAAAACCCTGCCCAGCAAAAACTGTTTAATAGCTTAATGCGAGTTGTAATTGATAGTGCTGACTATAGACTAATTTAAAAAGTTGAAGGGTGGCAATACTATGGAAAGTTTGGCAGAAATAATGCGTATTGTATTTCCGTTAATTATCGTAGGCGCAATAAGCATATTTGTCATTTTAAGACTCAAAAATAAACATAAAAAGAATCAACTAGGAAAGAAAAAAACACAAGGTGCTCAATTTTTATTGGATAGTTTAATACCTTGGGGAACATTTTTAGGTATGTTTATCGGGGGGATAATTAGTTTTATTTTCCCGATGTCTATGTTAAATACGGTTAGTATAGGCGGTGGAATAGGGATGTTAGTCGGGTATTTTGCCTATGAAATTTATAGCAGGACAGAGGGTAGTTCTTCAAGTTAGTCATTAAGAATATATTTACATTATTAGTGCAAACCGGAGCTCTGGTTTGTGCTTTTTTGCAGAAGTGAAATATAAATCAATTAATCATTAATGGGTATATTTTACGATATGATGAAATGGAATAGCGGGAATTGAAATTTAAGAACATATGGATGACATAACTTTGTTCAAAGAGGACCACATTAAAAAGGAAACGCTACTTTTAAGTGTAACGTTTCCTTTTATTATTACTGATTTGATTTTCCGCTCATTTGCTGTTGTGCCATCTGAACTAGGCGCTTCGTAATCTCTCCGCCTACAGATCCGTTTGCACGAGATGCTGCTTCAGATCCTAATTGCACATTAAATTCTTGTGCAATTTCGTATTTCATTTGGTCAACCGCTTGTTGTGCACCAGGTACACGTAATTTATTTGAGCTGTTTTTGTTTGCCATCTATTACTCGCCTCCTTATAACATTAGAATGCGCAAGGAAGCAAGTATCATACTACATCGAAAATAGGTAATTTAAAGTTTAATTAGGTAGCCATTTTCAAAATGGTGAAATTTTATAATATGGATATATTGTAACTTTGAATCAAATGAGATTAAGAAGAACAAAATAAAAAGAAACGCTACATTTTACTGTAACGTTTCCTTTTTTAATTATTTTGATTTTAATTGTTGCTCAGCCATCTGAACTAGGCGTTTCGTAATCTCTCCGCCTACAGATCCGTTTGCACGAGAAGATGCTTCTGCTCCTAATTGAACACCAAACTCTTGTGCAATTTCGTATTTCATTTGGTCAAGCGCTTGTTGTGCACCAGGTACACGTAACTTGTTTGAAGAACTATTGTTGTTTGCCATGTGTGCTCACCTCCTTGTGACATTAGAATGTACAAGGAGACGAATTTAATACCTGAGAGAAAATAGGTAATTTAAAGTTTAATTAGGTAGTCGGTTTCTTAAATGGGTAATTTTTGTGATTTACGAAGGAGGGCTAAAATAAGTAACATACTTTTTGGGAATATAATTCAAACTTTAATCGAAAAAGCAGTAATTAAAATTAGCTTGCCTTTGTAATCGTAATGTTCAACCAGCCAAACAAAATCGTCAAGACGGGGCTGAGTAAACAGAAAAACGCAAACGGTACATAGTCTATTACAGAAACGTTAAGAGTAGTTGCAATAAATAGACCGCAGACACTCCATGGAACGAGCGGATTGATTACTGTACCTGCATCTTCAATTGTGCGGGCCAAGTTTTTTGGATGTAAGTTAAGCGATTTGAATTTCTCTTTGAAAGCCTCTCCAGTTAATAGGATAGATAAATACTGTTCGCCAACCGTAAAGTTAATGCCAATTGCAGTTAATGCCGCCCCGCTAATAACTGACCCAATTGATTTCAACTGATTTTGCAAAGCCTCAAGTAATGTTTGTATAATGCCGAGTGCAAACAGTAAACCTCCCATTGAAAGAGACAGTACGATTAAAATAATCGTAAACAGCATACTGTTCATACCGCCGCGAGACAATAAAGAATCAATTGCTGCTATACCTGTTTCCATTGAATAGCCGTTGTATAAAATTGCAAAGAGCTCATTAAGCGGAATCGTGCTGTGTAAATACGATAAAACAATTCCGGAAATGGCACTAATGGCTAATGTTGCAAGGCTCGGTATTTTGAAGAATGTACAAACAATCAATATAACTAACGGCAGCACGGAGTACCAATGAATTAAATTTGTCGCTATTAGAGTTTCTTTATAACTTGTAATTAAAGTCGTATCCATATGCTGACTGCTTGGTGACAGCACCGCGTAAATAATAAGTGAAATGATGAAAGCTGGTATTGTTGTGTACATCATATTTTTAATATGAGTAAATAAATCAATACCCGCGACGGTCGCTGCCAAGTTGGTTGTGTCGGACAGCGGTGACATTTTATCCCCAAAAAAGGCTCCTGAAACAATGGCACCTGCTGTAAGAGCAATTGAAGCATCGATCGAACTAGCTACCCCCAGCATCGCTACTCCTACCGTTGCAACTGTCGTAAGGGAACTGCCAATTGCTGTACCGATAATACTTGTAACAATAAAGACAATCGCATAAAAAAAGCTAGCAGAAATAATTGAAATACCTAAATATAACAATGTAGGAATCGTTCCACTTATTAGCCAGCTACTAATTAAAACGCCGATTAATAGAAAGATATAAATCGCGCTAATACTTGTTGAAACAGATGTAATCATACTTTGTTCCATCGTACGGTAAGGTACCTTTTTTATCGCACCATAACCAAAAAGTACAACAATCGATATTAAAATCGGTATATGTGGCACACTGTCAAGCTTCATAATGGAATAAGATATTAGTGCAATTATGAAAATGATAAGAATAAGAGCTTCCAGTAAATGCGGTTTTACATGTTGCTTTGAATTCATGATGAAATACCTCGCTACATAGTTTCGTACTTCAACGCGTCGAAGTACGAAAGTAAGTGTATCATTTTAAACAAAAAAAGGGAAGAGGAACATAACAAAAGGTACAAATCTTAATATCGATTTGTACCTAGAATGAAATTATTCAGCTAACATAATACGCTCTAACTCTAAAGGCTCGATATATGTATCACCTTTATAGGCACGCATATTTCCACCTGAAATCTCATCAATCAATAAAATTTCACCTGTTTTTGAATCGCGGCCGAATTCTAGCTTAATATCATAAAGTGTTAACCCTTTTTTCTCTAATTCGGAAGCGACGAATTTTGAAATCTCAATTGTACGCTCCTTTAAAACGGCATATTCTTCATGTGTTAAAATATTCAGCATTGCTAGAGCATCTTCTGAAATAGGAGGGTCAAGACGCTCATCATCCTTAATTGTAACCTCTACAAATGCATTCAAATCTTGACCTTCTTGTGCATAAGCACCATAGCGTCGTAAGAAAGATCCTACTGCTTTAAAGCGGCAAATTACTTCAAGTCCTTTACCGAAAACAGTGGCAGGTTTTACTGTCAATGTTGCTTCTTCAAAGTTTGCTTCTACATAATGAGTCGGTACATTCAATTCATTTAGTTTTGAATAGAAGAAAGATGTTAATTTCAGTCCAGCTAAACCGGCTCCATCGATTGTTAAACCGACCGTGTTTGCACCTGGATCGAATACGCCGTTTTCTCCGGTTACATCATCTTTGAACTTTAATAAATATAGTTCATTTTCAAGTTTGTAAACATCTTTTGTTTTGCCTTTATACATTAATTCCACGTCTTAAAACCTCCAATATGTATTCCATTAAATTATAACACGAATATTTAAAGCGTAAATATAAAATAACGTTCGTATTTTAAAGAAGGATGTCTAACTTCTTTTCGTTTATAGGGGTTTAGTTTAAAAGTGGTGGTAACATTTGTTATACTACTTTTAAGACAAAGGAGTGATCAAAATGGTTGAAACGTATAAAAATGTAGTTGTTGCTGTAGATTTTTCGGAAAAAGCACAAATCGCCTTTGAGCGCGGAGTACGCATTGCAAAATTGACAGATGCTACGTTAAATTTAATATGTGTTATTGATACACATTCTTTCGGATCAGTAGAGGCTTACGATTTGAAATATGCAAAAGCTCTAAAGGATAAAGCAATTGATCATTTAAATGAATTTAAAATTCAAGCAGAACAATCCGGCGTAGCAAACGTTCAGATTGTAGTCGAAGAAGGCTCTCCTAAAAATGTATTAACTAGCTTAACTACAGCAGATTTAATTATTGTTGGGGCAACGGGACTTAACCGTGCAGAGCGTTTCTTACTTGGTTCTGTTTCAGAAAGCGTTGTTCGCAATGCTAATTGTGATGTATTAGTCGTACGTTAATTAAAATAGTAAACCCGCAAAATAAATGCATTTTGCGGGTTTTTGCTATTTAATATACGCCTTCTACAAGCATTCCGTTTGCTACTTTAATAAAGCCGGCAATGTTTGATCCTACAACTAAATTTCCTGCATAGCCGTATTTCTTTGCAGCTTCAGAGCTTTCATTGAAAATTGACTTCATAATGTCATGCAATTTGCTGTCTACTTCTTGTTCAGACCAATAATTACGTCCTGAATTTTGAGCCATTTCTAGTGCAGATACCGCAACGCCGCCTGCATTTGCAGCTTTACCAGGTCCGAATAATACATCGCTAGCTAAAAATTCATTAATAGCATCTAAGTTAGATGGCATATTGGCACCTTCTGCTACTACTTTCACACCATTTGCAATTAACGTTCGTGCCTGTTCGCCGTTAATTTCATTTTGTGTAGCACAAGGTAGGGCAATATCACATGGAATTGACCAAATCCCGTTGCATCCTTCTGTATAAGTTGCGTTTGGACGATGTGTAACATATTCTTTAATACGCTTACCTTGGACTTCTTTTAATTCTTTTACAATTTTTAGATCAATACCTTCTGGATCGTAAATATATCCTGAAGAGTCTGAGCAAGCAACGACTTTTGCACCGAAATGCTGCGCTTTTTCAATTGCATAAATTGCCACGTTTCCTGAACCGGAAACAACGACTTTTTGGTTTATGAAGGATTGTTTTGCCTCTCGCAACATCTCTTCAACAAAATAGACTAACCCATAACCTGTAGCTTCCTTACGACCTAAAGAACCACCATAGCCAGGTTTTTTGCCTGTTAAAACACCTGCTTCATATGCACCTCGAATACGCTTGTATTGGCCCCATAAATAGCCGATTTCACGCGCGCCAACACCAATATCCCCAGCCGGAACATCGACATCTGGACCAACATAGCGGTATAATTCTGTCATAAATGCTTGGCAGAAACGCATAATCTCTGCATCGGATTTTCCTTTAGGATTAAAGTCCGAACCACCTTTACCACCACCGATTGCCTGACCAGTTAAAGCATTTTTGAATATTTGTTCGAACGCTAAAAATTTCATAATAGATTCGTTTACTGTTGGGTGGAAACGTAAGCCGCCTTTATACGGTCCGATTACGTTATTGTATTGTACACGGTAGCCACGGTTTACTTGTACTTGGTTTTGATCATCTTGCCATGCTACGCGGAATGATATAATGCGATCAGGCTCTATAATTCGTTCTAAAATGTTATGTTGAATGTATTCAGGATGTTGCTCGAATACAGGTACTAATGAAATAAAAATTTCCTCTGCTGCTTGGATGAATTCTATTTGATGAGCGTTCTTCTCTTTTAATTTTAAAAATACACCACCAACATATTGCTGTGCATTTGTCTTAGTTGAAATTGTCGTCATTGTGTAACCTCCAAATGAAATAATAAGTATACATTAGTACGAATTGTCGGACAATTCAATTACATTTTATGTGACATGACCTTGTTATAATGATGTTAGAAAGAATAAATGTTACAAAAATACTATATTAGAATAATTTATTTTAACCAATTTCTGAAAGGATGAAAAATTATTTTACACCTATTAATTGATGCAGATGCGTGTCCCGTTGTTGATTTGGCGCTATTTATTTCATCTCAATATGAGATTGAACCAATCTTGTTCTGCGATACATCACATCGTATAGAACGTGAAAATATAAAAACAATTATTGTCGACAAAGGACCTGATTCAGTCGACTTTAAGCTTTTAAGTGTATTAAAACGAGGAGATATTGTCATTACGGGGGATTATGGGCTTGCTGCGATGTGTATTGCAAAGGGCGGGATTGTTGTTAATCATAACGGCAAAGAACTGACGTCTGACAATATCGATCAACTGTTGGCATATCGCTTTGAAAGTGCGAAAATAAGACGTGCAGGGGGTCGTACGAAAGGGCCTAAAAAACGTACAGAAGAAAATAATTTAGAGTTTGAACATAAATTTCGACAAATTTGTGAACGAGCAATTTTTCATAGGGAGGAATAATTAAATGAACAATCAAAAGTTAAATATAAGTGAATTATTAATGCAATTTCCACTTATTGAAAAACTACAGACAGAACAATATGTATTCTGGGAAAATGAAAAATTGACGAGTAAAAAACAAGAGAACGAAAACATTACAATGGATATGATACGTGATGCGGAAAAAAGACTACAGCGCTTTTCTTCTTATATACAGGCTGCATTTCCAATAACAAAGTTTTCAAAGGGTATTATCGAATCCGAATTAAAAGAAATTGCAGCGATGAAAAAGCTGATTGAAGGTCGACGTGGTTTTAACATACCGGGTACATTATATTTAAAATGTGATCATGCGTTACCGATTGCCGGTTCGATTAAAGCGCGCGGTGGAATTTATGAAGTGCTAAGCCATGCCGAAAAACTGGCATTAGAAGCCGGTCTCATTACAGAAGATGACAATTACGAAAAGTTCCATAGTGAAGAATTCAGTCAATTTTTCAGTCGTTATAAAGTAGCAGTTGGATCTACCGGTAATTTAGGGTTAAGTATAGGTATTATTAGTGCAGAGCTCGGTTTTCAAGTAACTGTGCATATGTCCAGCGAGGCGAAAGAATGGAAAAAAGATTTGCTGAGAGAAAAAGGCGTTGAAGTAATTGAATATGAATCAGATTACACGTCAGCAGTTGAAAATGGGCGGAAAGCTGCAGAGCAGGATGAAACTTGCCACTTTATAGATGATGAAAATTCAATGGATTTATTTTTAGGCTATGCTGTAGCGGGTCTGCGCCTGGAAGAACAACTTAAGCAGGCAAAAATTAAAGTGGATGCAGGTCATCCGTTATTCGTTTATTTACCTTGTGGTGTCGGAGGTGCTCCGGGAGGTATTGCATACTGCCTAAAGCAAATATACGGAGATTATGTTCATATTTTCTTTGCAGAGCCCTTTGCGTCTCCAAGTATGCTCTTAGGTATGATGACAGGCTTGCATGACAACATTAGTGTGAATGATATCGGTTTAACAAATCAGACAGAAGCGGACGGGTTGGCGGTAGGTCGTCCTTCACGTTTTGTCGGGACATTGATGGAATCCGTAATTAGTGGATGCTATACTGTGGATGATAGCTTTTTATTTAGAAGTTTAAAAGGCATGTTTGAAACGGAAAATATTTTTATGGAACCGTCAGCACATGCCGGTGTTTATGGACCGATTGAATTGATGATGCAAGGTACTTCGTATATTAAAAAGCATGGGCTTGCAGATAAAATGGAGAATGCAACACATATCATTTGGTCAACGGGTGGCGATTTAGTACCTGAAGAATCACGCCAGCATTATTTACAAACAGAGATATAGAGGGGAAGTCGCTTGTGCTAATTGTAATAATCATCGTAGCATTTATAGGAGCAGGTTTGCTGGATTTAAACTTACGTAAAAAATTTAATATCGAAAAAAATGAAAAATTTATGGATCAGTACGTCGGTATTTGGCATTTCCTATTAGAAATTGTACTTTGCTTCTTATTTTTATCATTCGTTACAGTAAACTTATTTGATCAAATTACGCTATATTCGCTATTATTTGCATTTATTATGCTGCTATTTATGGTTCGTGGTCTTTTGGAGTTTTGGTTTAGAAGAGAAAAGCGACGACATATTATTTCGTTCACATATGTTGGGCTTTGTGCAATAATCAGTGTTGCAATTGCATTGATTTTGTAAAAAGAAGAGGCTGGGACAAAAATCGCCTTAAAATCAAAAGTCTTTCAAATTTTACGATGAGTAAAATTTGAAAGACTTTATTTTGTGTCTACATCCAAGCCGTTGTTCTCCGTTACGGCGGACGCTTTCCTGGGGGCACGAGGCCAACAGGATGTTGGTCACAAAAGCGTTGCCACAGGACGTGGCGTTTTTAGCTTTTGTTCCTTACGTCTCTCCCACCTGCTCCTGCGGTTACTCGTCGCATAAATAATTGCTCCTGCGATTACTCGTCGCAAAATAAATTTTGCTTGTCCCCTGGGAGTCGCCGCCTTCACTCCGAACAACTATTTTCCATTCCATCTAAGGGGAACATTTACAAAGCGCAGCATCTGTGAAATTTGTTTGATGGTTATGAGTGAATCAACTTATTTTCCCCTAGATTTAGAAAGAAGGTTACATAAAAATGATATTCTCTTGAAGGTTGCTATTGAAAGAGGGGGATAAGGTGTGAGGGAATTACTTTGTACCATATATTTTCATGATGAAATGTAAAAAGGAGAAATTGCAATGTGCAATTTCTCCTTTTTACGAGAGCTAAAAAAAATTATGTTCCAGCTATATTTTTAGTCTGCCTGTACTTCTTCAACGGTTGCTTCTACCTCTGCACGTGACATTTTATCGCGGCCATCACGCATTGCTTGTAATGTTTTATGCGCTAATGCTAAAGGTAATTTACAGAATAGTTTAATCGAACGTTTGTCTAAATCTTTCATATAAAGATCGGCTTTTGCCAGGTTTTCCTCTGCATAAGCAAATAGTTCGGTACGAGTCCAGCCGTCTGGAACGAAGCTTACACCACGCTCATCTAAATCCTCTTGCTCGTTTCGTAAAATATTGACTGCCTGTAATCCCCGACCATAGCCAATCGCAAGCTCACGGTCTGTTTTCGTACCTGCACTCCATTCCCAAAGCTCTGAAAGCATAACACCGACTAACCCAGCTACGTAATACGTATAGTCATCTAAATCCTCTTTTGTATGTACTTGCCAGTTTGCCAATGCCCATTTCGCCATACCTTCAGCCATTTCACTTGTTGCAGACGTTACAATCGGTAATGCACCTTGTGGACATACTTGTAGCCAGTCTGCTAAACGAAGTGTCACTTCCGGCATTTTTTCCTTTACAGGAGCCAATGCATCTAAATAAGCATTATTATCGAAAGAAGGGGCCTTTAATAGGTCTGCAACCTTTAAAAGTGTTGCATGTTTTACTTCATTTGATACTTCTTCATGATCTTCAATCTCGTCAATGGCACGCATCGCTAAGTATGCTGCTGCAACCGTTAGTTTTAATTCTTTTTCTAAAAAGGTAATGGGGATATAAAATGTACGGCTCGTCTCTTTTAGAACGCGCATCGCATCTTTTTGTAATTGTTTCGTTGTCATAAGGAAGACATCCTCCAATCTAAATTGCATCCACCTCTTATCGTAACGCAAATTTGTGAAAAGGGAAAATAAAAGTTCTGTCCCAAAATGAAACATGAGCAGGCAATTATAAAGATTTAGTTTAAAAGTGGAACGGAGGTAGTGGAAAGTAGAAAGGTTGTAGGGGGAAGTAGTATGCTCCACTTGAAAAGGAGAAGTTTTCAGCATGAATGTTGAACAGGTCCGAAGAATTAGAAGATCTCGTCCTGAAAGTAGAACGGGTGCCGCGGAAAGTAGAATGATTCTGGGCAAAAGTAGAATCCTCCTCCAGGAAAGTAGAATGTTCCCGGCCTAAAGTGGAACAGGGGCGAAGAATTAGAAAGTCTCGCCCTGAAAGTAGAACGGGAGCGGCGGAAAGTAGAATGAGTGTGGGCAAAAGTAGAACGTTTCACCTAAAAAGTAGAACGTTTCCGGCCTAAAGTAGAACAGGGGCGAAGTATTAGAACAACTCGTTCTGAAAGTAGAACGGGAGTGGCGGAAGTAGGAAGATTATAGGGAAAAGTAGAACCCTCCGCCAGGAAAGTAGAAAGTTCCCATCTAATATAAACCGATCCTGCCTTAACATAGAAATTATCAGCATTAACTTACATACTCGAAAATAATCTTGCAAGCATATAAAAACTACCATTAATAAAGCAAATAATTAACGAGGAAAATGCGTATGCCTTATTCTTTTTAAATTCATATAAAAACGTTATGGAACCTAAAATCAGTATTCCAATCCAGCTACCTTCCCATAATACATTTGTCAGTCTCTCAGGGAAAAGTGTGAAAACTCCTGTCAAAAAGCTGGTCCAAATAGCAGCAGTTAAACCTAAGAAAATGATACTTAATTTTGATGGTTTTCCTGAATCACTTCCCCAGTAATAAAGAATTACTATAGGGAATATACAAAGAATTGCAACAATCAGAAACAAGATGAACATTAAACCGCTCCCTTTATCATTTTTAAGTTTGACGTATTATTTGGTAAATAGTTCCATTTAAAATGAATATCTCTCTATCTTTTCAACCTATACAGCCGCTATATACGATTGCTACTCTTATGATTAATGTGGACGGATTCTTACTGGAAACACTCCTCGTTGGAAAAGAGAAAGCAAATACACAAGGTCAGCTAGATGCTTTAAAATTTTATCTTAAAACAGTGCTGCAAATAAATGAACGAGGCGTAAGTATGATTTTAAAAAAACGGAAACGCAAATAGTGCAGCGTTTCCGTCAACTTTATTCTTATGAAATATATCCAACTTTTTTGAGAAAGATTTTAGAAATGTAATTCAAATGTGGAAGGTTATCTAAAGGGAAATATTGCAGGTCCTTCGTTTCTTCCTTTTCCTTAAGTTTCCCAGTAATTTTTACTGCTTCATATATAGCGGTTGCATTATAAATTTCATCGCCATTTGGATATTTGTAATAGGTTTCTTTACCGGAGGCTATGCCAATTAATTTCAATTCCTCGGCGTTTAAACCAGTCTCTTCATGTAATTCTTTTTGGGCAGTTTCTTCAAAGCTGTCACCAAGTTCCATGCCACCACCGGGTAGACCCCAATCATTAGTATCTTCCCGTAATTGTAACAATAACTCGTTGTTATCATTAAAAATAATTACGGCAGATCCAGGTGCAATGATAGGTCTTTCTCCAACGTATTGTCGTAAAGTTTCAATGTAATCCATAGTAGTTTCACACTCCTTTATCGCAATTAACTAAATCCTAACACATATTTAGTATTGGTAAGTAATGATATATGTTAAATTTGTTTAAATAGGTATTTTAAGTTTTTATAGGAAATACTTAGAAATTATATGATTGAAAGAGGGAGTTGAAAAGGTGAATAAGATTGATACATATTGGCATCAGTATTGTGAGATGGAAGGCTTATCAAATATCCGCTACACGGAAGCATTTCAATTTGGAGCGAAAGCGGATTGGTTAGCTAGCCTTGTTGTTGCAGGCACTAAAACGGCGACTTGTTCAAGCTTTCCATTGTACGAATTGGAAGGGGAGCCATTACCAAAAGTAGGTGACTATCAAATTGTATTAAATAGTCAGGATGAACCGGTTGCCATTATAAAAACCTATTCAATAGAAGTTTATCCATTCAACGAAGTGCCTGTTGATTTCGCATTAGCTGAAGGAGAAGGGTCGTATGAAGAATGGAAAGAAGCGCATATCGCTTTCTTTGGCCGAATACTGCCTGAATATGAGTTAACGTTTACAGAAGAAATGCTAACCGTGTGTGACAGATTTGAAAAAGTATATCCAAAGTAGATAAGGAGCAAGTATTTCGTGTAATACGGAGTACTTGCTTTTTGTTTGCTTTAAATTAAAATGCCAAAAAATCTAAACGAAGAAAAAACTTTTCAATGTATGTGGAAGTGGTTATAAGTTCCTATTGTATTGAAAGTATTAGAAAGGGAAATATTCATGAGGAATATGTTCAAGTAAATTCTATTGGTGTTCATTCTATTCTTGTTTCTAACGTGTTCTTTAACTTCCGCAATAATTAAAATCAGTTTCAAGAAATGCTGTAAATATTATATTAACATTTCGATGTATTCTTCATGATGTTATTGTTTCAATAATAATTGCTGAAGTTTTAGGGAATTTATTATTTAAAAATATTCTATATTTAGAATAATTTAAGCGGAATTTATATATATAAGATAAGAGTACTTTTAAATATACTTTTAAATATTAATTTAGTATGTTGTAATTTTTTAGTTTATGCAACATATAGTGAATTTGGAGTAAAGGGTTCGACCATTTTAAACAACGAGATAGAACGAAACCAGTATCAGCCAATTAATTTCAAAGGAGGAATGAGTGTATGAGAGAAGCGGTAATTGTAGCTGCAACGCGCACACCAGTTGGTAGAAGAAATGGAGTATTAGCAGAGGTAAGAGCAGATGACTTAGCAGCAGATGTACTAGAGGATGTAGTTAAACGAGCGGGAATTGAAAAGGCGCTTGTGGAGGATGTTATTTTTGGCTGTGTGACACAAACACTAGAGCAGGGTGGAAATATTGCACGTGTAGCAGCACTGATGGCTGGCTTTCCAATTGAGGTGCCGGGTGTGACGATAGACCGGCAATGCGGATCGAGTTTGCAAGCAGTTCATTTTGCAGCACAGGCGATTTTAGCAGGTGATATGGATATTGTCATTGCAGGTGGGATTGAAAGCATGAGCCGTATACCGATGGGATCGAATGTTCAAGGGAGAGGCAAAAGCGAACGTATAAAAAAATACGAGCTTATTAATCAAGGGTTATCAGCAGAGCGGATTGCAGAACAATGGGAGTTAACAGAACAGGAAATTAACGAATACTCTGTGCTCAGCCAAGAACGGGCCATCAATGCGATTAAATCGGGTAATTTCAAAGACGAAATCGTACCTGTTGGGTACGTGGATACCGACGAAGGACCGAGATCAGGAACAACAGTTGAGGTACTGCAAGGCTTGAAAAAGGTATTTAAGGAAGGCGGATTAATTTCTGCGGGAACTTCTTCACAAATGAGTGATGGGGCATCAGCTGTACTCATAATGTCCAGTGAAAAAGCGAAGGAACTTGGTGTGAAACCGATGGCAAAAATCATTGCACGCACAGTCGTAGGCTCTGATCCTACACTTATGCTAACTGGTCCGATTGAAGCGACAAAACGTGTACTTGAAAAAGCGAATTTAACGATTGAAGATATGGATACTTATGAAGTAAATGAAGCATTTGCCCCTGTGCCGATTGTTTGGGCAAAAGAGCTTGGAGCAGATTTGGACAAATTAAATCCAGATGGCGGTGCGATTGCACTTGGTCACCCACTTGGCGCAACAGGGACAAAGCTATTAACTTCGATGCTTTATCGGATGGAGCGCAATAACCAACGCTATGGCTTACTTGCGATTTGCGAAGGAATGGGTATGGCGAATGCCACAATTATAGAAAAAATATAGATCAAAAGTATTAATAAAATTAGGAATAATATAAGAATTAATTTCATAGTTAATAGAATATCCATAAGTTATGTAATCGCTTTCAAATAGATAAAACTATAAAAAATAACATGAAGAAGAGAGTGTGAAGAATATGAATAAAACAATGACGAAATCAAGAAAAGAATCACGGACGTTCTTGAATGACGAACATATTATGTTTAGGGAATCTCTTAAAAAATTTATAGAAAAAGAAATTGAACCTTATTTTACACAATGGGAAGAAGATCGCATTGTTCCCCGTGAATTATGGACAAAGCTAGGCAGTCAAGGATTTTTATGTCCAAGCGTTGAGGAAAAGTATGGTGGAACAGGGCTAGACTTTATTTTTGATGTAGTTCTATCAGAAGAGCTGTCTAAAGTTGGCGGCGGCTTAAGTGGCATTGGTTTGCATAGTAATGTTGTAACACCTTATATCACGTCATTTGGTACAGAAGAGCAGAAGATGAAGTACTTGCCGAAGTTTGTTAGTGGTGAATGGATTTCTGCTATTGCAATGACAGAGCCTGGTGCGGGATCCGATTTGCAGAAAATTACTACTACAGCGATTAAAGATGGTTCTGACTATATTGTTAATGGTACAAAAACCTTCATCACAAACGGAATTCTTTCAGATGTGATCATCATCGCCTGCAAAACTGATCCAAAAGCGGTACCTGCCCATAACGGGGTAAGCTTAATGATTATTGAACGAGGGATGGAAGGATTTTCACGCGGCAGAAAATTAGACAAGGTTGGTATGCATAGCCAAGATACAGCGGAATTAATATTCGAGAATGTTAGAGTTCCTGCAGAAAACTTGCTTGGAGAAGAAGGAAAAGGTTTCTTGTATTTAATGCAAAAATTACAACAAGAACGACTACTTACTGCAGTGGGCGCTATTACGGCTGCTAAGGATATGTTGGATCTCACTTTACAATATGTTAAAGAGCGAGAGGCGTTTGGTAAACCAATTGGCAAATTCCAAAATACACAGTTTGTATTAGCTGAAATTGCGACGCAAGTACAAATCGGTCAAACATTTGTGGATGATTTAATTGTGCGCCATTTAGCCGGACAGGAAATTGTGACGGAAGTATCGATGGCCAAGTGGTGGGTGACGGATATGGCCCGGAAAATTTCTGCAGAGTGTATGCAATTACATGGCGGCTACGGCTATATGGAAGAATACAAGATTGCGAGACGATTTAGAGATATTGCTGTTACACCGATTTTCGCAGGTTCCAACGAGATTATGAAAGTTATTATTGCTAAAAATATGGGGCTGTAATAGTACCAAAGAGTAAGAATTTGCGAGGTGAGATGAAAATGAAAAATGCCGTAATAATAGATTCTGTTCGTACAGCAGTTGGCCGGATGGGAGAGACATTGAAAAATGTAGAGGTTGATTATCTCGCGGCAAAAGTGTTGGATGAAATCGTCGTCCGTACCGGTATTAGTAAAAGTGAAATCGATGAAGTCATTCTCGGGCAGGCGAAGCAAAGTACAGACTCGCCAAATTTAGCTCGCTTGGCGCTTTTACGTGCCGGCTTTCCGATTGAGATTACAGGATACACAGTTCATCGGCAATGTGGCTCAGGTCTGCAGGCAATGAATAGCGGTGCACAGCAAATTATGTGTGGTTTATCGGACATCATTATTGCTGGTGGAGCTGAAAGTATGAGCACAGCACCGTACTATTTGCGAAATGCCCGCTACGGTTACGGTGCAGGAAACGGTGAAATTCTGGATTCAAACACGGAAAGTCAGCCCCGGGCACAACCTATTGAAACGTACGGAGCATTAACGATGGGGATGACAGCGGAAAATTTAGCTGAAAAGTACTCCATTTCTCGTTCTGAACAGGATGAGTTTGCTTTAAGAAGCCAGGAAAATGCGAAAAGAGCTATTGAATCAGGTTTGTTTACGCAGCAAATTGTACCTTTCGAAGTCAAGACGAAAAAAGGAACAGTCGAATTTAAAGTAGACGAGCATCCTAGAGAAACAACTTATCAAAAGTTAGCCCAGTTAAAGCCTGTCTTTAAAGAAAACGGCACCGTTACTGCTGGTAATACTAGCGGTCGAAATGATGGCGCGGGTGTTATCATGCTAATGTCAGAAGAAGCGGCTGCTCGGTATGATAAAAAGCCTAAAGCGAAAATTATTGCGCAGGCTGTGGCAGGAGTTTCACCGGAAATTATGGGGATTGGCCCTGCACCAGCAACGAGAAAAGCGTTAAAGATGGCGGGCTTAACACTGGATCAAATCGGGTTGGTGGAATTGAATGAAGCCTTTGCTGCACAATCTTTAGCGGTTATTAAAGAACTTGGTCTGGATATGAACCGCGTTAATGTAAATGGTGGAGCGATCGCCCTCGGTCATCCAATTGGCGGCACGGGCGGAGTTTTAATGACAAAGCTGCTTCATGAAATGGAAAGACGCGGAGAAAAGTATGGTTTAGCAACATTCTGCATTGGCGGCGGTCTAGGTATTACGACAATTATTGAAAATATGCAGTTGTAGAACGAGCCGGAGTTGATCAAGATGGTCCAATCAGATTGGAAACAAACCTATAAAGAAAAGTGTACCACCACAGAGAAAGCAATCCATCAAATTGAGTCCTTTCAAACGATTTTTTTGGCGCCAATGTGCAATGAACCTCAAGCACTTGTTGAAGAGTTAATACGTCAAAAGGCGCGTTTGCAAGGGATTTCACTATATTCCATCGTTTTAGGCAGCCCATGTAAATATGCGGATGTAGCCTGTCATCCTCACTTTAGCATTCGGACATTTTTAAGTTCACCTTTACTGCAAAAGGCTTATGAAAATAACATATGTGATTATCTTCCGGTGAACTTCTCTGAAATTCCTCGGTGGATCAATGAAGAGAACATCGATGTTGCTCTCATCCAGGTTTCACCACCTAATGAAAGTGGGTTTTGTAATCTCGGAATTTCTGTAGATGTAGTGCAGACATTGATAAAAGAGGCGAGGATTGTAATTGCAGAAGTAAATAGCAATCTTCCTGAAACAGCCGGGGAAACGCTCGTTCATGTATCAAACATTAGTTATTTTGTTCCTTCCGACCGGCCTTTACTTACAATTCGTAATAGCCGGACTTCTGAGGAGGACTTAGAAATTGGCCGGTACGTTGCAACACTCATACCTGATTATGCAACGATCCAAGTCGGTGTTGGCAAAATTGCTGCCGGGATTGTTCAATCACTTCATTCGAAAGTAGGTTTAGGTGTGCATTCCGGTTCTCTTACTGACGATATTGTGGATTTGATAAAGGTCGGTGTCGTTACAAACGAGCGGAAAGAAATCAACCGTAATCGAACCGTCTGTACAACCCTTACTGGGACGAATGAGTTGTATGATTTTTGTCACCAGAACGAACATATTGAACTTTACCCGATAAATTACACACACAATGCAGCCATAATATCGAAAATTAGCAATTTCTATTCTATCAACTCGGCGCTGGAAGTCAGTTTATCGGGTCAAATAAATGCAGAACAATTTGATGAAAGCCATGTAGTAGCAGGAGTTGGCGGACAAATGGATTTTATCCGGGCATCAAAACTTTCTCCTGGTGGCAGAGCAATTATTGCTCTGCCCTCTACTGCACAAAACGGGACGGTATCGCGTATAAAGGTGCATACACAGTATGTGACATCGTTAAAGTCTGAAGTTGACTACGTTGTCACAGAGTATGGCATTGCAAAATTGTTTGGGAAATCCCTAAAAGAGAGAGCAAAAAACTTAATTGCCATTGCTCACCCAAAATTCCGAACTGCTCTATACGAGGAGTTAGAACAATTGCAACGGTAGAATTCTTTAACCTACTAATTTTTAAACGAGAAAGGGTGTTATTTTGGCTAACTTAAAGGATAAGGTGGCAATTGTCACAGGTTCTGGCCGAGGGATTGGACGAGATATTGCTCTCCTTCTAGCAAAAGAAGGAGCAAAAGTTGTAATCAATGATTTAGGTGGGGGATCAGACGGTAAAGGAAATGATTCAAAAATTGCAGATGAAGTAGTTCAGGAAATACTGGAGCTGGGCGGAGAAGCTGTTGCCAACTATGATTCTGTTGCTGACTATGAATCTGCTTCAAATATTATTGATACAGCTTTATCAAGATTTGGACGATTGGATATCGTTGTAAACAATGCAGGTATTTTAAGGGACCGGATGCTCTTTAAAATGAGTGAGGCAGAATGGGATGCGGTCATTGCAGTCCATTTAAAAGGATCGTTTAATATGACCCGAGCTGCAGCCCCATACTTTAAAGAGCAAAAAAGTGGGCGCTTTATTCATTTTACTTCCACTTCAGGTTTAATCGGAAATGTTGGCCAGGCGAATTATTCAGCTGCCAAGTTAGGAATTGTCGGGTTGAGTAAAAGTACAGCGTTGGATATGGCTCGCTATAATGTAACGTCTAATGCGATAGCCCCATTTGCATGGAGCCGCTTAATTGGGACAATTCCTGCAGAAACAGATGATGAAAAACTAAGAGTTGAAAGGCTTAAACAGCTTTCGCCAGCCCATATTGCCCCATTAGTTGGTTTTTTAAGTTCGGATGAGGCAGCCGATGTTTCCGGACAAATTTTTGGTGTACGAGGGAAGGAAATTATGGTATTTTCGCAGCCGCGTCCCGTCCGTTCGGTATTCAATGCAGACGGTTGGTCCGTCGACAGTTTAAGTGCAATTAAAGGTTCACTTCAATCAAGTTTTACACCTCTTGAAGTCAGTGCAGACGTTTTCCCATATGAACCATTAGTGTAAAAGAATTAACAGCAAAATTGAAAAGGGGGAGAAAAATGGACTTTCAGCTATCGCCGGATTTAATGGAAATGAAAAAATCCATTAGAGATTTCATAGACAATGTAGTGGATCCACTTGCTGGACAAATTGATCGAGATGATCACATTCCGGAACATATTATGAAAATGACGCAGGATATTGGATTATTTGGCCTAAGTATCCCTGCAGAATATGGTGGTACAGGCATTGATATGGTCGGCAAATGCGGTATCTATGAAGAAATTGGGCGTACGTCCAACGGATACACAACTGTAATCGGTGCACATACAGGTATTGGAACGGTCGGAATTGTAGATATGGGAACGGAAGAGCAGAAGCGAAGATATTTACCGGGCATGGCGTCGGGTGACATTATTGGTGCATTTGCTTTAACTGAACCGAGTGCAGGTTCCAATGCGGTGGCGTTAAAAACGGCTGCCGTTCGCAAAGGTGATAAATATATTCTTAATGGCTCAAAGCATTATATTACGAATGCATCCATTGCAGATCTCTTTACGGTAATGGCTGTCACGGACCCAAGTAAAGGCGCAAAAGGAATTACTTCCTTCCTTGTAGATAGAAACTCTCCAGGTTTTATCATAGGAAAAACAGAAGAAAAGATGGGTCTTCGTGGATCACATTCTTCTGAAATCTTTTTTGAGGATTGTGAAGTACCGGTCGAAAATGTGCTGGGCGTAGAAGGCTTAGGCTACGTCAATGCCCTGAAAATTTTGGCAAATGGCCGTGCAGGACTAGCTGCAAGGAATTTGGGCTCATCGCAAAAGCTATTTGAGTTATCCGTCAAATATGCGCATGAGCGTGAACAGTTTGGTAAACCGATCTTTGAGCAGCAGATCATTCAACACTACTTGGCAGAAATGGCAATGGATATTGAAACATTAAGAGCCTTTACGTATCGGGTAGCTTGGATGGTGGATCAGGATATGAATGTCATCAAAGAGGCAGCGATGGCAAAACTTCTCGGGTCAGAAATTTATAACCGCATAGCGGATAAAGCTGTCCAAATCCATGGTGGTATAGGCTATATGAAAGATTTCCCGATTGAACGATATTATCGTGATGCACGTATTACCAAAATTTATGAAGGCACATCCGAAATTCAGAAAAATATTATTGCTGCTCAAATTCATAAAGAATATATGAAAACGGCATCGCCAGCACACATCAAATAATGGAACTCCATTTACCTATTAATAACTTTTAAGGAGGTGAGTTTACTTGAGTACAGAGCTTGAGGAAAAAGTTGGTATGAAAATAGAGTCCTATACCTTTAGAGTAGAAAAAGGAAAAATCAGAGAACTAGCATTAGCGATTGGAGATTTGAAGGAAGAGTATTTGAATGGTGAAGCTGTCCCACCTACCTTCCCAACAGTCATTGATTTTTGGGGCGGGGATTCCTCCTCATCTGAACTTTTAAATTTAAATATGAAGAAGGTACTGCACGGTGAGCAGGAGTATGAATATTTCAGGGAAATCATACCTGATGAAAATATCACTGTACATGGCGTTATTGAAAAAGCATATACGAAAGCCTCCATGAACTTTTTTGTCTTACGTAAGGACTATTTGGACGAACAGGGTGAAACGATACTAATTAGTCGTTCTACAATTATTGAAAGGCACTAGGAGGGATTCTATGGAGATCGGCTATACACTTGAACCTTTACAAAAGGAAGAAATAACGCATACACAGCTTGTTCGATATGCAGGCGCATCCGGAGATTTCAACCAAATCCATACCGTTGTACCTTATGGGGAAGCAGCTGGTTTAGGTGGGGTCATTGCACATGGCATGTTAGTTATGGGCTTCGTCGGTCAGGCAATTGGACAATGGTTTGAGGCGAAGGATCTGAGAAAATTTACAGCACGATTTAAAGCGATGACAAGACCAGGTGAGAAAATAACGGTGCAAGGCCGGGTTGTCGATGAAAAGGATGATCGCTGGATTTGTGAGGCTGAAGCAATAAATGAAGAGGCAGAAGTAAAAGTAAAAGCATTTTTCGAGATTAAGAAATAAAGGCTTTAATTTAGGCTTCTTAGACAGACAAGAGAGATTCATTTCGTAAAAGTTGTTGTGGTAACTACTAATTTACAGTGAAAATCTCTATTTTTTATGCGTTTTTAATAGAATGCATCAAAACATAAATTTAAGGGGGACAAAGCAATGAGAGAATATGTTACGACAAAACAGCAAATTAACAAAAATTCACTTCCGTATAATTTGTATCAAAAGGCGAAGAAATTCGGTATTTGGAATCCGGTAGATATCGATTTTAGCCAAGATAAGGAAGACTGGAAGAAGCTATCGGAAGAGCAACAATTAGAGGTTTTGACGCAATTTGCTCAATTCATTGGTGGCGAAGAAGCGGTAACACAAGATATCCTGCCAATGATTATGGCAGTTTCCAAAAAGGGCTGGTTTGAAGAAGAGTCTTATTTAACGACATTCCTTTTTGAAGAAGCAAAGCATGCTGAGTTTTTCAGTCTGTTCTTGGAAGAAATCGGTGTTACCGAAGATTTGACGCATTTACTATCTCCAGGCTATCGCAAGTTATTTGATGAAACGTTGCCGGATGTTATGGGGAAATTAATTGACGATCAATCACCTGAAGCGATGGTAGATGCAGCGGTTACTTACAATATTTTTGCAGAAGGCGTATTAGCTGAAACAGGTTACTGGTTCTTCCATGAAGCATTATCAAAGGTCAATCTGTTCCCAGGATTTATTTCAGGAATTCGAAATGTAAAGCGTGACGAAGGACGCCATATCGGCTTTGGTACTTTCCTTATTCAGCGTTTGATTAGTGAAAATCCTGAACTGGATTTGTTTGAACGTGTACAGCAAAGACTTCAGGAATTGTTACCGATTGCGATGATGCTAACAGAACGAAAAGAAGGCGAAACAGTAACAAGCCTTGGAATTGAAGCAGGAAAATCAATGGAGTTTGCGATGAAACAATTACAGGCGCGATTAATGGTTCTTTCACGTGCAAAAGGAAAAACATTGGAAGAAATCTACGATACAGAAGTTATTTTTGAAGAAGTGTAAAAAATTCAGGCAAGAGGCATTACTGAATATCGTTTTTTATTTAAAGGGGGATGAAAGATGACGACAGAAGTACAAGTAAAGATTTTTCCACAGTTTATTAATGGTGAATGGACACCATCAGCTTCAGGTGAATTCTTTGATGTAATCAATCCGGCGACATCAGAAGTAGTAGCGAAAGTTTCAAAAGGAAATGCCGACGATGTGAACATGGCAGTTCAAAATGCGAAAGAAGTGTTTGAATCCGGTGTTTGGTCAGGGAAAACTCAGGCAGAACGTGCCCAAATTATGATGCAATTTGCGGGGAAGGTAAGACAGCACGCACAGGAAATCATCTTTTTGGAAGGCATTAGTACCGGAGCGACTCTGCGTAAACTAGGAGGGGCGGATATCCGTCAGTTAATACTGTCTCTTACACAGACGGCGGATTTATCTCTGAAATATGAAGCGGTAACTGCACTGCCAGTTAATGAACAATTAGGGGCAAATCGCAGTTTGCTTGTTCGCGAGCCACTAGGGGTAGTTGCGGCTATTACGCCATTTAACTTCCCATTAGTATTAGCAATGTGGAAAATTGCACCGGCCATTGCAATGGGGAACTCTATCATTATTAAGCCGGCTTCAAATACACCATTAGGTACATTAAAGCTTGCCCAGCTAGCAGTTGAAGCGGGTATTCCACCGGGGGTTATCAATGTCGTAACAGGTCCAGGGGCTGAAGTAGGTGATGCACTTGTAACACATCCGGATGTATCCAAGGTGGCGTTTACAGGATCTACAGAAGTAGGTCGGAAAATTATGGCGCAGGCTGCAGGTACAGTGAAGAAAGTTACGCTTGAACTTGGAGGCAAGGCTCCTGCAATTGTGCTTCCAGATGTTGATCTTGAGGTTGCGATTCCAGGAATTCTGCTCGGAGTATTTTTCCATTCAGGTCAGGTATGTGAAGCGAGTACACGTTTAATTGTCCATGAGTCCATTTATGATATCGTCGTTCATCAGCTAGCTGAAACGAGCAAGAAGATTAAACTCGGTCAACCGCTTGATATGGCTACAGGAATGGGACCAGTCATTTCTGAATCACAAATGAATAAAATTCTTGATTATATTCAATCAGGCATCGATGAGGGAGCAAGACTTGTATGTGGCGGTAAACGTGCAACAGAGCCGGGACTGGAGAATGGTTTCTTTATCGAACCGACAATCTTTGCGGATGTTACGAATGATATGAAAATTGCACGAGAAGAAATTTTCGGTCCAGTTCTTTCTGTCATTAAATATTCAACAGAAGAAGAAGCAATTGCTATCGCAAATGATACAGAATACGGATTAACAGGCGGCGTTTGGGGACGTGATGTGACAAAAGCAAATGAAATTGCGACGAAAATTAAGGCCGGAACAATTTGGATTAATGACTGGCATATTTTCCGTACAGATGCTCCATTTGGTGGCTATAAGCAAAGTGGAGTTGGTCGTGAGCAAGGAGCACAAGTATTTGACGATTACACAGAGCTGAAAAATATTTGTACGTCATTAACGACAGAAAATTCGCAGCGCCCGGCTTTAGGTTTAATTTTCTAATCTGATTACGCCAAGGCGAAATAGATTAACAAAAAGAATGGAGAGATACGATGAAAACAACTTCCTATTTTGAATTCACTCATCGCCCTGAAATCCGAAGCGGCGCAGGTTCACACGTTTTAGTGCCGGATTTAATTCAAGGGTTAGGCGGAAAGCGTCCTGTATTATTTTCTGACAAAGGGTTAACAGATGCAGGCTTAACGCAAAAAATTAAGAGCTTATTTGATATGGTTCCAGGCATAAAGCTTGCTGGTGTATTTGATGATATTCAGCAAGATGCTAAATCGAGCAATATTAATAGAGGCTTAAAGTATTTCAAAGAATGTAATGGTGACTCCATTATTGCGATTGGCGGGGGAAGTGTTTTAGATACAGCTAAAACAGTGAAATGGGCCCTCTATAATAAGGTGAATCAGGTGGAATATGTGCTGACGGGGAATGTTTTGGAAGTTTGGCCAAATGCCAAGCCGTTAGGGATTCCGCATATTTCGATTCCGACAACTGCCGGAACGGGTGCTGAAATCTCTAGCATTTCAGTAGTATTCAATGAAATGCTGAACTTAAAATGCAATTTAATGAATCCGTATTTAACTTCTGATATTGCCGTTTTAGATCCGGATTTAACGGTTGGTTTACCGCCAAGAGTAACCGCTTTTACTGGTATGGATGCATTAACACATGCAGTGGAAGGATTTTTCTCAACAAAAGCGACGAATTTTTCGGATGCGTTTGCCCTGCATGCTGCTAAAATCATTGTCGCAAATTTAACAACAGCAGTGCATGAAGGGAAAAACGTTGCAGCCCGTGCGAATATGCTTCAGGCAAGTGCAATGGCAATCACAAGTTTCCAATCGGCAATGGCTAATATTCCGATCCACAATATAGCGCATACGTATGGTGCGAGATACGGCATTCCACACGGTTTAGCAAATGCTGTGTTAATGCCAAGTGTGATGAAAAACCTGTCTGGCGTGTATTTACCGAAAATTAATGCATTTGCCCCTGCGTTAGGTGTAGTTCCGAATGAGGCAAATCCTCAGGAAACATTGGATGAGTGCATTAATGTAATTGTTGAATTACGAAATGCTGTCAATTTACCTGCAAGCTTTGACGAGTTTAATATCGATGCAGCTGAGATTCCGCATCTTGTACCGGCTGTTCAAAACGACCCGTCTTCACTAAGCTTCCGAATTCCGGAAGATGTCATTGTAAACGTGTCTCAAGAAGTGATTAGTTCTAAGGTAAGTATTTAATTTAAAGAAAGCGCTCTTAAGGAGAGGGGGGATTCCTCCTTTCCTATGATTTATAAATTGAAAGTAGGAGGTTACATTATGAACATTGTTGAATTGCTTACTTCAACAACTTCTCGTTTGCCAAATCAACCTGTTATCCACTTCAAAAGAGCTCGACTTACTTATAAAGAATTACAAGATAAAGTTTACAATATTGCAGGCGGTTTAAAAGATCAAGGTGTCAAAAAAGGGACGAATGTTGCGCTAATGATGACAAACCGTCCTGAGTACATCATTACGTATTTTGCTATTTTAGCAAATGGGGCTACGGTTGTTCCGATCAATCCCACCTTCAAGGAACAAGAAGTGACCTATATCGTAAATGACGCCGATGTTGAACTATTGATTATAGAAGACGCATCCAAGCCAGTAGTAGAAAACGCAATGGCCCAATTCAAAACAGTCGGAAAGATTATTAATTACAGCGATACAGAAGATGACCGATTTTTATCATGGCATCAACTGGAGA
The DNA here is from genome assembly GCF_037969735.1 of Solibacillus sp. FSL W8-0372. Classification (NCBI taxonomy): domain Bacteria; kingdom Bacillati; phylum Bacillota; class Bacilli; order Caryophanales; family Caryophanaceae; genus Solibacillus; species Solibacillus sp. FSL W8-0372. Next base: position 1,337,104 of record NZ_CP150204.1, read on the forward strand.
CATCTTCCCCTATTTCCGAAATCACCCCACTTCATGAATCTGATGTAGCACAAATTATTTATACGTCTGGTACAACCGGTAATCCGAAAGGTGCCATGATTACCCATGGGAACTTAAACTGGATGGCTATTACTGCTGCTGTCTACAATCAGTTTGTGCCAAGTGATCGGGTTCTTTGTGTATTGCCATTATTCCATGCGTATGCAAAGCTTCAAGGTTTCTTGGCGCCTATCGCTCATGGCTGTACGATCTATTTAGAGGAACGCTTCCATCCTGTTGAAACGTTAAAAGCGATTGCCGAATATGAAATTACGATATTCCTAGGTGTTCCAACAATGTATGCGTTTTTTGCCCAAGTTCCTCAAGTAGTGGAGCAACTGGATTTCTCAAAACTACGTACTGCCGGTTCTGGTGGAGCAAGCTTACCAGCAGAGCTATTGCATAAAACGAATGAATCTTTCGGTGTAAGTATTTCTGAAGGGTACGGTTTAACAGAAAGCACGGTGATGCTTATGACAACGCATCGAAGCTTACCGAAGAAAGTAAATTCTGTCGGTATGCCGTTACCGGGAATTGATTTGAAGTTGGTTGATCCTGAAGGTAATGAGGTTGAAAACCATGAAGTAGGAGAAATCCTATTTAGAGGTCCGAACATGATGAAAGGCTACTACAAAAAACCGGATGAGACAGCGAATGCGATTAAAGATGGCTGGTTGTATACAGGTGACTTGGCGTACCGTGATGAGGAAGGATATCACTTCATTGTAGACCGTAAAAAAGACATTATTATTCGAGGCGGATTTAATATTTACCCTAGGGAACTAGAAGAGCTTTTATATCAGCACCCGGCTATAGTAGAATGCTCTGTCATCGGAAGGCCCGACCCGGTATTCGGTGAAAAAACGGTTGCCTATGTCGTATCGAAGGACGCCGAGCTAACAGAAGAAGCAGTTCGAGACTACTGCAAAGAAAAGTTAGCCGAATACAAAGTACCGGATTATGTAAGCTTTATCGAAGAAATCCCGAAATCCGGAACAGGTAAAATTCTGAAAACGGCTTTAAAAGATTTAGATAAAAATGTACTGCCTAATTAAAACTACTTGGTTGGGGTTCATATAGTTTAGCTACAGCTTCAGTACATGAACTAGAACGCAGATAATGTCGTTATGGACTAATCGCGATTAGCGTGGGCCAAGCAATGACAAATGGGTTAATTATTGAACAGGAACGAGGAGTGGATAAAAAATGAATTTTGACCAAAAGGCAATTATTATTACCGGTGGTGGATCGGGATTAGGTGAAGCTACTGCACGCACGGTTGCAGCTGCAGGTGGTTATCCTGTTATATTGGACTTAAATGAAGAAAAGGGTCAAGCAATCGCAAACGAATTGAATGGCCTATTTTTCAAAACGAACGTTGTGAACGAAGATGATGTACAACAGGCGATTAATGGTGCTGTAGAAAAATATGGATCAATTCAAGGTGTTGTCAATTGTGCAGGTCTAGGTACGTCAACACGTGTCGTTGGCAAAAAAGGTGTATTTCCGTTAGATGAATTTAACTATATTATACAAGTTAATTTAGTTGGCACATTTAATGTGATTCGTTTAGCAGCGGCTGCCATGATGACAAATGAAACGAATGATGATGGAGAGCGCGGTGTCATTGTTAACACTGCTTCTGTAGCTGCATTCGATGGGCAGATCGGCCAGGCTGCTTATTCTGCGTCGAAAAGCGGGATTGTAGGGATGACTTTACCGATAGCAAGGGATTTAGCAAGCTATGGTATTCGTGTCATGACGATTGCACCGGGGATTTTCAATACACCATTAATGGGGAGGGCACCACAGGAACTAAAAGATGCTTTAGGCAAGCAAGTTCCTTTCCCACAACGTTTAGGTGATGCTACTGAATTTGCTCATTTAGTAAAAGCTATTTTTGAAAATCCAATGTTAAACGGTGAAACGATTCGACTCGATGGAGCAATTCGTATGGCTCCGAGGTAAGGAGGAATATAGATGAATCTTGAAACAATGACGGTAGAAGAGTTGGACTATGGTGTACATGTCGTAACGATTAATAATCCGCCAGCCAATACATTAAGTGCAGGAATTCAACGTGATTTACTGCAACTGCTAGAAGAAGTTGAAAATAATCAGGCAATCCGTGCGATGGTGTTTAAATCAGCGAATCCGAAAATCTTTATTGCAGGTGCCGATTTAGGTTCAATGGGAGCCACAGAAGGAAGCGCGAATATTGCAGAAAGCTCAAAACATGTGCAGGATATTTTCAATCGTTTAGAAGCATTGAGAGTACCAACCATTGCGGCTATTAATGGCCATGCTTTAGGTGGTGGCTGTGAATTCGTGCTAGCTTGTGATTTTCGTATAATGGGTCAAGGCACAATTGGATTAACAGAAGCGTCGTTAGGTCTGTTGCCGGGTGCTGGTGGGACGCAACGTATGACGAGATTAGTAGGTGGAGCGAAAGCGCGGGAGTTAATGTATTTAAGTAAACGTTTAAAGGCGGAACAAGCGGCAGCGATTGGCTTAATTACAGAAGCGGTATCACCTGAAGAGGTAGAAGAAAAAGCAATCTCATTAGCGACAACTTTAGCTCAAAGTGCAGTAGGGGCAATTGGGCTAATAAAAGAAAGTATTTTAGCTGCAGAGGAATTACCGTTAGAACAAGGATTAGTAGTTGAACGGGAAGCTTTTGCAAAAACATTTACAACTGGTGAGGTAGAAGAAGGCATCCGTGCATTCTTTGAAAAACGCCCTGCCAATTTTTTGAAGCCAGTAACAAATCAATAGCTCTGACAAATGTGCGGCCGTTTTGAAAGTTTATCTTTCATTACGGCCCTGCTTTTTAGTGGAACTCAAAATGACTCGGATAATGAAAGGATGATAGTACGATGCTTTTACAAGGATTGAAAATATTGGATTTCTCCACAATGCTACCTGGTCCGTTTGCAACAATGATGTTAGCGGATCTCGGAGCAGAAGTTTTGCATGTCACAAAACCTGCAGAAGACGGAAAGCAATGGGACAAAGATGATTATTTACAGCGTTCTAAAAAATCAATAGCTGTTGATTTGAAATCCCCGGAAATAATCGCTTCGTTAAAAGAACTTGTAAAGGAATACGATATTGTCGTTGAACAATTCCGACCAGGTGTTATGACACGCCTTGGTCTAGGTTACGAAGTGCTTAAAGAAGTGAATCCACGGTTAATTTATTGTTCCATTACCGGTTACGGCCAGACAGGTCCATACCGCGATCGGGCTGGACATGATATTAACTATGTGTCGATGTCGGGTATCCAAGGCTATTCGGGGACAAAAGAAGGTGGCCCTGCAAATTTAGGCATTCAGGTGGCTGATTTGGCAGGTGGGTCATTGCATGCTGTAATCGGCATTTTATCGTCTGTCATTTACCGGAACCGTACTGGAATCGGGCAACATCTTGATATTAGCATGACGGATTGTACTTTAACGTTAAATGCGTTATTTGCACAGGATTACTTAGTACAAGGAAAACCACTTCAGCGTGAAGAACTGTTGTTAAACGGTGGCTCGTTTTATGGCTATTATGAAACGATGGATGGCCGCCACATTTCTGTTGGCAGTCTCGAGCCGAAATTCAGAAAGCAGTTATGCGAAGCGATTGACCGTCCGGATTTGCTTCCATTGGCGATGAGTTTTAAGCCAGCTGATGATGGGAAGTTAAAAGAGCAGCTGCAACAAGTAATTTTACAGAAAACGTTTAATGAATGGCAAACGATTTTCACGCAAGTAGATGCTTGTGTAGAGCCGGTTTTAAGATTTGAAGAAGCAGTAAACCATCCACTTTTCGTAGAACGCGAAATGTTTGTAGATGTGGAAAAGCCGGATGGTACTACACAAAAGCAAATGGCCTGCCCGATTAAGTCCGATATTTTTAAAGCAACTTATACAGCAATCGGTGTGAAGTCAGGGACACATAATGAGGAGATACTGGGGATTCCATTAAATAGATAGAGAATATTAAACCGTTGATTTCCATTCCGGGATCGTTGCTTTCCTCGGGCACGGCTCGAGCTAACTAAATGGTGCCTACAACGGCAGGCGCCATTTAGTGGATCTTCCACGCGGTGCTCCTGCGATTACTCGTCGCATAAATAATTGCTCCTGCGATTACTCGTCGCAAAATAAATTTTGCTGTTCCCGCAGGAAGCGTTGCTTGTAGCGAAAGGTGTTAGCCATCAGCTACACTCGCCCTCCAAGCAGCTATAATAAAAAGATAAAAGGTCTCGAGAGGCAAACTCTCGAGACTTTTTGTTGACAATTTGAGGGTGCCTTCTTTTATGAAGGCGTCCTTTCGCATTGAGGAAAATTTGTTATTATCAAAGATGAGGGGTTCTTTATTCCATTTTTGTTTATATTTACTGGTTAATTGAATTAATGATTCATCACCATAAGTTGGGGATGACAAAATGCCGCCTCGCGATAGCGCAAGCGGCTTGATTAGGTGTTTTTTACTTCACTTTATAACGAGGGCAAAATTTTGGGATTGGTGGGCCTCGCAAACGGCAATAAAGGCAGTGATAAAGACACGTCACGTGGCTTTAGAGCTGTTTTGCCGTAGCCCACCAATCAAGTGGGATTTTATTAGAAAAGCAACCCCATGTTATGGTGATGAGGCAAATTAATAGAAATATTTTACAATAAACTGCAACTTTATTGTGCAATTAATCGAGGATAGAGTGAAAGGTGGGAAGTAATGAAGCTGGAACAAATCTATTCGTTGTATGTAAAAGATTTATACAATTATTTATTCTCTCTTTGCCGCCATACGCAGACGGCTGAGGATTTATTGCAGGATACATTTTATAAAGCCCATGTAACATTACTTGCTCAGCCGATTAAAGAACTCAAGCCTTGGCTCTTTAAAGTCGCATATTACACGTATATCGATTATTGCCGCAAAGAAAAACGTAGTGAGCCGTATGAGGAGATTGTACGCATCGATCATGCAACACCTGAGACGATTTATATGCAGGAGGACAGTTTTACAACTCTTTTAAATTTATTGGACCAACTGACACCAATTGAAAAGCAGGCGATTTTGTTATGTGATGTACAGGATTGTACGAATGAACAGGCAGCAGAAATTTTGGACTTGAAGCTTAATACGCTAAAAAGTCATTTGTTAAGAGGGCGAAAAAAAATGAGATCTATTATCGAAAAGGGGGGCATTAAAAATGGATGAGTATGAAAAATTAATTGCGAACTCAAAAAAACAGCAATTGTCCGATTCGCAGCAACAAAAGCTAAATCAACAGATGAGACGTTCTGTTTCACTTTCTAAAATGAATTTGATGGTAGGAACCATTACCATTATTTTAATGATTCTTCCTGTCAGCTATATTTTTACTTTTCTTTATTATGCATTTGGTACAAAATCGACAACTTTAATGGATGTCACGAGTCAAACTTTATATGTGACGGAGCCGAATACATCGCTTGAGGAAATAGAATTTGATATGGAATTTTTCCCATTTTCGATGCAGCTGCAGTTTGACCAGTATAAGCGTATAGGGAAGGAAGATTATAAAGTTAATAATTACGATATGCGCTATACACTAGGGAATTTAACGAAAAAAGAAGTGAGTTCCCAATTGGAGCGTGTCCAAAGGAAAAACCCAAATGAAACAAGTCCGTGGCTCACACATCCTAAAAATCAATCTGAGGTAGATACGTGGAGGGAGTGGGAAGTTTTAAGAGGTTTGCCGGATGAAACGGTTGTGGAGGCTTATATTTCCTTCCATGATTTGCATACAGTCGATGAAATCCGAAGCAGCTTTCGGAATGTAGATGTTGTTTGGGCGGCAGTTGATACGGGTGTAGAGGAGAAAAATCTGAGTAAAGATGGCGATGTCGTATCACCAATCGGTTATCCCGTACAGGTCGATAATACGACTTGGTCACCTTTTAGAGATGCTTACAGTAATGAGCAGGTGTTTATTGATATATTAAACTATATTGTGCAATATGAGGACTTAGCTACAAAGGTATCGAGCCATAAAAATTTAGAACTGGCTGAGCGAATTGACTACATTAATAAAAACGGGATTAAAACCTATGGGGTAGTTGTAACAGGACCCAAAAATGAAATTGAAAAACTAGAGGATATAAACTTAATCCGTAAAATTAAGTTAGGTGAGGTGAAATTATGGAACTGGACAAATTAAAGAAGCTGCAAATACCGGTAATTGCAGGATGGATTTCGGTTGCTAGTGGGCTTTTCACATTATTATTACTAAATATAAGTATGCTAACAAATGATTCTATTTTATTTGAGTATTTCAGCCTTATTTTAGGAATTGGCTTTATATTTGCTTGGCCGGCCATCTTTTCAAAGAAATCACGTTTTTTAGGTGTATGGGCATTAGGGATTATTCTGTTTTTAACAATATTCTTCTTTAGTATATTTTTACTTGGGTGGATCATTGTACCATTCCCTTGAGGTGTATATTAATCTGAATAGTACAAATTTAGATTGACACCGCATTGAGTTAATGGATATAATTCTATAAATTAAATTCGATGAAAAAGACAGTAATTTACATAAATTTTGATTAGCGAGCCAGGGAAGGTGAAAGCCTGGTGCAAAATATGTAAATGAAACGCACTTTGGAGAAGCAACCTGAAATGAAGTACGGAAGCCGGGGAGTCACCTCGTTAGCAATGGAAAGTGGTCACAATTTTGTGGCAACTAGAGTGGTACCACGGGATTCCTCGCTCTCGTCTCTAATATTGGAGACGAGGGCTTTTTATATTGGTGGGGAATAGCTGATGAACAGAAAAATTGCAGAAATTTTATTGCAGGCAGTAGAACATGATTTCACATTAATTGAAATCGAAACGTTATTAGAAAAACCGAAGTATGAACAGCTAGGAGATGTCGCGTTTCCATGCTTTACATTGGCAAAGAAATTCAAAAAATCACCGAATGTCATTGCAGAAGGAATAGGCAGCAACATTAACGATCCGTTTATTCAAAAGGTTCAAGTTGTTGGCGGCTATATTAATTTATTTGTAAATAAACTAGAAATAACAAAAGAGGTATTAGGAGAAATTACATTAGTAAAGGAAACGTATGGTCAAAAACAAGGTAATAATGAAAATATTGTAATCGATTTTTCATCACCTAACATTGCCAAGCCATTTTCAATGGGACATTTACGTTCTACCGTAATTGGGAATGCACTTGCAAACATAGCGGAGAAAAATGGCTATGAAGTGATACGTGTCAATCATTTAGGTGATTGGGGAACACAATTCGGAAAGTTAATTGTCGCATACCGACTATGGGGCAAAAAAGAACAAGTGGAAGCTGCACCGATTGAGGAACTTTTAAAGTTATATGTAAAGTTCCATGACGAAGCGGAAATACATGAAGAATTAAATGATCAAGCAAGAGCCGCCTTTAAAGCACTGGAAGAAAATGAACAAAGCGCATTAGAATTATGGAATTGGTTTAAACACGCTTCTTTACAGGAGTTTATGCAAATTTATGACCAACTTAATATTCGATTTGATGCATATGAAGGAGAAGCTTTTTATAATGACAAAATGCAGGCAATTGTCGATGAATTAAAAGATAAGCAGTTACTAACACAATCGGATGGTGCGAATGTCGTCCTTCTAGAAGATATGCCTCCTTGCTTAATTACGAAGCAAGATGGGGCCACATTATATGCAACACGGGATTTAGCAGCTGCCTTTTATAGACAGGCAAACTATAAGCCATCAAAAATCTTTTATGTAGTAGGAAATGAACAAACACTACATTTTAAACAAGTATTTAATGTTATTGAGAAAATGGGCTATTCATGGTCAAAAAATTTACAGCACGTCCCATTTGGCATGATGCTTAAAGACGGCAAAAAGATGTCTACACGTAAAGGTAGAGTGATTCTTCTAAAAGATGTATTAAAGGAAGCAGTGGAAACGGCCTCTAAAAATATTGAAGAGAAAAATCCGAGTTTACGAAATAAGCAGGAGATTGCCGAGCAGGTTGGAATTGGTGCAGTTATATTTAATGATTTAAAAAATTATCGTTTAAATGATATTGAGTTTTCATTACAGCAAATGTTGAATTTTGAAGGGGAAACAGGGCCATATGTGCAATATACGCATGCTCGTATTTGTTCCATTTTAAAGAAAGTTCAATTAACGCTTAATGAAGAAGTAACGGTAAAGGAGCTGGAGGAATCAGCTTGGGGAATCGTTTTGCTGCTCCAGCAATATCCACAGGTTATTTCAGATAGCCTTGAGCAGGCGGATCCTTCCATAGTGGCGAAATATGTACTGCAATTAGCACGAGTATTTAATAAATATTATGCTCATACAAAAATATTAGTTGAAGATGAAAAGTTGGAAAGCCGTTTAGTATTATGCTTTGCTGTGGCAACAGTTTTGAAGGATGGTATGAGACTGTTAGGGGTGCAATCTCCGGAAAATATGTAAAGAAAAAGGCACCCAGTTCAAATTTGCTGGGGCCATTTTATTAGGATTTAAAAAGGGGGAATGGGTATTTTTTCAATTAACATTGTGTAAGTAAGCTTTCTGTGCGAAAATTTATTTGAATATTTAAAATTAAAGGCTCTTGTATTGAGGTAGATGAAAAGTTCGCCGAATTTGTTCGGGAAATTTTTCAGGGCGTTCCAAATAGTTGAAATTGAAAATTAAAATAGAAGTACAGCTATATGTATATGGAAACTGATAGAGAGCGGTATTTTCAAGACGTTATTATAAAAATACAGGCGATTAATGAGGTAGAAGGAATTATTCAACTAGGTTCAGGAACGATAGGCTACAGTGATCAATTTTCCGATATTGATTTAATGGTAGCAACTACAGAACAAGTGGATGTAGCTAAAGATTTAATTAAGACCGAGCTACAAAATTTGGGGTCATTTTTCATTAAAGAAGGCAAGTTCAGTGATCAAATTTTTTTGCTCATTCCTTTTTACGAAAACGGTTTAGAGATGAATATTTCAGTATTACCAACTTCATTTTTAAACGTAAAATCACCTTTATGGAAGTTAATATTTGATCGTAACGGGGAAGTACTGCCGAAAATGCTAGAGGAACACGAAAATTTTCAGAAGCTAGAACAGCCTTATATAAAAAAATTCGATATAGCTTTTGAGTTTGCCTATTATTTAAGAAAGTTGCGCATTGAGCTTCAGCGTGGAAATGACATCTTTGCTATGAAAATGCTGGAGATGCTGCGAGAGCTTACTTTAACTGTCCAAATATTAAATGAACAAAAGAAGTTACATCAATTTAAGGCATATCATACGTTAGAAGAAGACTTTGTAAAACAACTAAAGAGGAGCTATCCGTCAACAACAGACAGCTCCGACATTATGGCAGCTGCCAAGTTAGTTACACAGTTATTTAAAGACACGATACAGAAAAATGAAATATTCGATTTTGATGAGCAATTGTTTAAAATTGCAGAAATCTAGATCCCCGAAAAGGAAGGTAGATCCTATGAAAAATATTCTTTTAGAAAATGACATTGTCTTATTAAGACCTATTGAAATCGGGGATATCGAAGGCATAAGTAAAGCCGCTAACGATGAGCGGATTTGGGAGCATATGTCGGTTAGTTTACTTGATCTTGCGTCGGTGGAAAGCTATGTAAAAAATGCTATCGCAGATCGTGAAAAAGGTATTACCTATACTTTTGTTGTAATAGAAAAGAAAACGAATAGGATCGTTGGCTGTACGTCTTTTCTTGATATATCACTCCCTCATAAACGAGTGGAAATAGGTTCAACATGGTACCAACCAAGTGTGTGGCGTTCAGCAATTAATACAAATTGTAAGTTTTTATTGCTTCAGTACGGCTTTGAGGAACTCCAGTTGAACCGAATTCAGATTAAAACAGGTCATGAAAATATTCGTTCACAACAAGCAATTGAACGAATTGGCGCAGTGAAAGAAGGGATTTTGCGCAATCATATGATTCGAAAAGAAGGGACAATTCGCCATACTGTCATGTATAGCATAGTTGCAGAAGAGTGGGAAAAGGTGAAGGCAAAGTTTACTCAGGAATTATTAAATCCGTGAGACGAAATCTATTAATATAGAAGAAATTTTATTATGGGAGATAGATAATCTACCAACATAAAATACATGTTTTTTATCTTTTAGCATTATTAATGCAGAATATACGAACATACCGTGTCAGACGCTGTTTTTTCATATACAATAGAAAGAGCATTATTTTCTTTTGAATAGGATCGGTTATTAAAATAGTAGGTGAAAAATTTGGGAAGAACAAAAACATATATAAGTATAGATATAGAAGCCGCCCTGATTCGAGGGAAGCAATATATTATCGAAATAGGTGCAGTTAAATGGTTGCCTGATGGTACGACCGAAACTTTTACACAGTTAATCCAACCATACAAGTTTAAAAGGCTAAATGTACATATTCAAAAATTAACGGGTATTACAACAGAACAATTACTGGATGCGCCGTCATTTAAAGAAGCGTTTTATAAATTCAAACGCTGGTGTAAACAGGATTATATATTTTTGACATTCGGGGAATTTGATCGGAAAGTGCTAGAAGAGGAGCTTTCACGCAATTACATAAAAAATGATTGTCTATATCCAATGATTGATTTTCAACAAAAGTATATGATTGCTAAAGGTATAAAAGAGCAACCGTCATTAGGTGGATTAATGGCAGAGCTCGGTTTGGAAAATGAAACACAGCATCGCGCTTTAGCAGATGCAGCTAGTCTTCTTTCAATCTTTATGGAAGTCGACGGGGAAAAATTGATTGAACAGCAGCAAACAGACGATTTTTTATTAGTATTAACGAATTTACGCATGCTTGAAACAACATATGAATTAGTGATTTCGACTACATATTGCAAAGTAGAGGACGAGCAAGTACATATACAATCCATGCAAACATTTCGAGATGAACTTCCTTTTACAGTTTATACAGTGGAACAACAAAATGAAGATGGGGAAGTTACAACAATAGAAAGAATCAGTATTAAGCCAAATGAGCAGGCAAAACAGCTGTTGCAGCAAATTTCACAAGATGCAATGGGCAAAATATTAATTTCACGTACACCACTTAGGTCTATGTCCAAAATTTTAAAGCTGCACAATGTGGCATTACCAAAAACAGAAGTGATGACCTTAACAAATCTATTGAAAAAAGAAGAGATTATCGCTAAATTCCATTTAGTAGAAGAATCTACGCATTCCTACGAGGCAAAAATTTTACGCTTATTGCGCAAGTATGAACATGTATTTGTTGAAGAGTTTCATAAACGTGCTTTAATCGAAAAGGATATAATTCAAGTATAATAAATTCTCCGATAGTAGGAGAATTTTTCTTTATTGCAGAAGTCCATTAAGTTATGATAGGGTAGTACGAATTACTCGTTGGAATGATAAAGGAGATTATTTTATGTCAACATGGATTGGAATTGATACAGGGGGTACGTTGACAAAGCTTGCCTATATGAATGATCAGCAGGAGCTTACATTGACAGTCTTTCCATCTAATGAAATGCATTTAGTTAGAGAATGGTTGGAAAAACATCCTCAAGTAGAAGAAATCGGCTTGACAGGAGGCCGTACTGAGCAATTACGAGATGTTTTAAAAACGATGAAATCGATTCAATATATTGTAGAGTTTGAAGCAACATTAAAAGGTGTGCGCTATTTACTGGAAAAAGAAGGTCATTCCATCTCTCAAAGTATTATTACCAATATCGGTACGGGGACATCAATTCATTATATGGATGGGAATTCCCATCAGCGTGTTGGAGGTACTGGTGTAGGTGGGGGTACGTTAATTGGACTTGCCACAATTATGACAGGTATTTCTGATTTTGATGAGATTAAATCTAATGCTTTTGAAGGTAGCCGTGATGGAATCGATTTACTTGTGAAGGATATATACCAAGGAATGGATACACCGATCGACGGAAATTTAACAGCTAGCAACTTCGGTAAAGTTGGTATTACAGAGCAACGTGAATTTGACCAAAATGATGTTTTGGCAACAACTCAAGGACTGATTGGCGAAGTAATTTCAACTTTAAGCATACAGCTAGCAGAGCAACATAATACGGATCATATTGTATATATTGGTTCGACATTAATAGACAACATACAGCTAAAAAAGGTAATAGAGCATTATACTATTTTAAAAAAGCATAAACCGATATTTTTACAAGATTGCGGATTTTCAGGTGCTATTGGTGCACTAATAAATATTCGTGAGCACCATAAAATATAATTTGAAGCATTTAAGCTAGTAAAATAGTTTAAATGCTTTTTTTTAATCTTACTTTACATAATGTTTACATAGGCGTAACATATGAGTAAACTATTTAATTAGGTAAATAAATCGGGGGTAAATATATTGAATGAGTTATTTCACATGTTTTTTCAACAAAATCGTTATTTAGTCAATAAATTAAATGAAGTATTAAAACCACATGGTCTTTATAGTTCACAATGGTCAATCCTCTATTTGCTGCACCAAAATGGACCAATGTCACTCACTTCAATCTGGAAATATTTAAATGTGGAAGCACCAACTGTGACAAGAACGGTTAATCGTTTGGAATCTCTAGGCTGGGTTGAAAGACTGTATGCGATGGATAAGCGCGAAAAAATGATTTTCTTAACAAAGAAAGGATTGGAACAGTTTCCGCCCATTGAAGCGTCTGTTCGATCGTTTGAACAGGAAATAGAGAAAAAGTTAACATACGAAGATCAGGAACTCCTAAAGGGAATACTTAAAAAGATAGAAGGTTAATGGAAATGGAGCAACAAAATCAACAGAACAAAATTTTTACTAAACAATTTATTAGCTTATTTTTTACGAATATGGCGGTATTCTTTGTATTTTACGGTTTAATTACGACTTTGCCGCTATATGCAATCGGCGTGCTGGGGAAATCGGATGATGATTCAGGATTACTCGTTACAGTATTTTTAATCTCGGCAATAATTGTCAGACCGTTTTGCGGGAAATTACTAGAAGTGTTTGGGAAGAAGAGGCTGCTTATAGTCAGTCTAGCTTTTTATTTAGCGTGCACTATACTATATATTTTCTTTAAGCCATTTATTTTATTGCTGGCACTAAGATTTTTCCAAGGAATATGGTTTAGTATTGCTACAACAGCATCGGGCTCGTTGGCAGCAGATATTATTCCTGCTAAACGTAAAGGAACAGGCTTAGGCTATTTTACAATGTCAACGAATTTGGCAGTAGTATTCGGGCCATTTATCGGGTTACTTATTATCCAATACGCAAGCTTCAATGTGCTGTTTATTGTGTTATCTGCTTTTGTTGCGGCTGGCGGTTTGCTGGCATTAACATTACCGGTAGAAGAAAATTATGTAACACCCGTACAGGGGAGTAAATTCAAATTTTCATTTAATGATTTATTTGAAAAAAGAGCATTGCCGACTGCTGCCATAGCGTGTTTAATCGCATTTTCGTATGCCAGCATTTTGTCATTTTTATCGTTATATGCAGAAGAACGAAATTTACTTACAGTAGCGAGTTATTTCTATGCTGTGTTTGCAGTTGCGATGATTGCAGTTCGGCCGTTTACAGGGAGAATCTATGATACATTTGGAGCAAAATACGTTATAATTCCATCGTTCTTCCTTTTTAGTATTGGTTTAGTAATACTTGCCAATGCTCAGCAGGCAATACCTTTTTTATTGTCTGCCATCTTTATAGGGATCGGATATGGGACATTAACAACGAGTTTTCAATCTTTATGCATCCAGTCTACTTCACCTATGCGAAGCGGATATGCAACAGCTACGTACTTTACGTTGTTCGATATAGGGATAGCAGTTGGCTCGTATGTTTTTGGGGTTGTAGCAGTAGCTGCAGGCTATAAGACCGTTTATATGAGTTCAGCGGCTTTAGTTTTCTTTGTATTAGTGATTTATATGATGACACATAGAAAACTTCAAGATCAATCGGAATAGTACAAAAAACGATTCATTTACACCTTAGCTGGATAAATGAATCGTTTTATTATTGGTCTGTATTTTTTAATATTGCTTCACGTGCAAGGGCGTCTGCGGCTTTATTTTCTTTATCAGGAATCCATTTTATAAAATAAAGCTCAAACTGTTCAATAAGTGACAGTGCTTCCAATAAAAACGGTTTAAATTCTTCATTTTTAACATATTCTTTTTCAATGGAGCTCACTACAATCTTTGAATCCGAGCGCATTGATACGAAGGTAGCACCAATTTTCAGCGCTTCTTCCAATCCTCTTATTAGCGCAGTAAATTCAGCTATGTGATTATTCGTCATACCTATTGGTTCACTTATTTTTATATGATGACCTTCACCTTTGATAAAAATGCCAATCCCGCTTGGTCCAGGATTACCGGCACTTGCACCATCAATATATACTTCCAGCATAAAACCGCTCCTTTTTAATTTGCTTATATTTAGTATAGCAAAACACTTGAAAGTTGGAGAATAATTAAAAATAGCGTACAATAGAAAATCATATTTAAAAGGAGGTACATGAATTGAATAAAGTGGATGTGATGAAAGACATTGATGAATTAATGGATACTTATTGTTCAGACTGTCTAGTCATTCGTGACCTTCGTAAGGAACGTGGAAAACACGGTGCACATCGTTTTTGTATCGAGTCTTGTACAGTTGGGGAACAACTTCAATTTCTAGGGCAAGAAATGATGAAAATTTATGAAAAATAACATTTTGTTGCTATCGTACTATTGAATGATAATGTTTTTTTGATATAATGAATAAGTATTTCTTATTTACCTATTATAAATCTCTGGTACAGATTTATGCAAAGTAGGTAAAGCCAATCAACGGAGTGGTTTCCGTTGAAAAGTCTCTTCATTTTTATCCCTTTTATGAAAAAGGGAAAGGAACAATTTGCAATAAGCTGCGCATAACAGCCTATTTGCAAATTGTTTTTTTATTATATTTAAATAGTAATTTTACCCTTATATTTAAAAAATAAGGTTATTATGAAAATGTTGGACTTATCACCATTTCGTGGGGTTGCTTTCTTTTTCTTAATTGATTGGTGGGCTACGGCAAGACAGCGCTAAGGCCACGTGATTAAGTACATTCTTTAGTGCCTTCCTAAAAATAAGGGAATATTTTACCGCTATTTGAAGGGGGTAGCTCATTTTCAGGTTAAATAAGGGAACGTTTTACCGTTATTTTAAATAAAACCTTGAAATTTCATGTTTTTTAGGTCAATAACGGAAATTCATTCCCTTATTTTTACTATTTCTCATGTTATTTTAAAAATAACGGAAATTCATACCTCTATTTTTCTCATTACGCAATTCAATATACAAATGCTTTTGAGCCACGCCGCCCGGAAGCAGGGTATAATTCAAAGCAAAATAAAAGCTACTTCCGACGTCTCGAAAGTAGCTTTTTTACATTATTTTTTTTCTTTATAGAAAACTGTTAACTCTTGATAATATTTATTTAAAGAAGATGGTGATATGCTGAAGCTCTCACCGATTTCTTTAACAGTGAATTTCTGTTCAAATAGGTCATGTTCCTGACCGAATCGTACAGCACCGGCAGCGATCGCGCCGGCTTTACGTGCAGAAGGCTGTTTTTCGATTAAATAATCTTCTACAACCATTACAAAGTCATCATTGTTAATGCCCTTGTCCACCATAAATTCTTTAAGCAGTTCCACTACTTCCTGTTCGAAAGGTGTAAACTCTTCGCCTTCATAGCCATTCTCCACTAAACCTTCCCATAATAATAGATGGTTTTCTTTTGCAAATTGTTCGACAGTTAACTTACTAGCTTTAAATGCATTTGTAAACTGTTCAAATGATATTGCATGTTCTTTGTGGAAGAAAATCAATGTTGATACAGCTAGTACGTGATTCTTTTCGTTCGAGCCATCCGGTAATAAAAATGCGAATACGCGCATACCTAATGGAATCGATTTATGGCTTTCTCGTTGAATTTGATAAGTCGTACCATCTAATGCAGAAACAGCTGTAAAGTACTCGTTTTCTACTTCCTCAACAGTCCCGATGAAGAAAATTGGCTGTTCCCATGATTTTAACAGTTCAATCATTGATGGGCGAAGCGTCTTTTTCATTGTTTTTGCTAAAAAGTTTTGCCAAATATCAGGTCGTTGATGGAAAAAATATTCATCCAATGCAACAGCTTCTACTAACTCTTTGTGTAATTTTTTTTCAAGTTTCGGTGCCCATTTTCGAACTAGCTCCATAAATTCACGGATATCTTTTCGTTCTGGGTAATTACTATAGAAAGTTTGTAATACGTTTTCGATCTCTTCCTGGAAAACGTTTTGCGAAGTTACTTGATTTTTACCTTCACAACATTTCTTGTATTTTTTTCCACTACCACATAGGCATGGGTCATTACGTCCAATCATTGTAACACTTCCTTTAATACAACTTTTAAATACTAATACCGCAGTATTGCTACTATTAATAATAACGTCAGATTGTTATTATTGAAACTGATTATCTTTTTTGAACTATCAGAAAGATTGTTGCATTTTAGATTATATTAAATTATATGCAAAAATAGAACAATAATAGATAGATTATAAAAAAAAGAGACAAAAGCAAGCATTCTTGCTATGTCTCTTCATATTATATCATTGTTTCAGAGTGTGGTGCTGTAGATAACTTTTTCATAAATATAAATTGTTCAAGTTGAGCAACAGTATTTCCGATTAAGATAAAGGCACCGCCTATAACAAGCTGGGAAGTTAACCCTTCACCAAGGAAAATCAATGCAAAAATTGCAGCGAAAATCGGCTCCAGTGAAAAAATCAGTCCAGTATGTGTCGGAGAAGTATATTGTTGTACAACAGCTTGTGCAATAAAGCAAAATGCTGTACATATAATACCTAATCCTAAAATAGCGAACCATCCTGATGAAGTAGAAGGGAGTTTAGGAGATTCAAACATCATCGTAAAGAATGCTCCAAACAAACCTGCAACACCTAATTGATAGACTCCATATGAGATTGACTCCACATTTTTTGTAAATCTGCTATTCAAGATTATGTAAATGGAATAACATAAGGCCGCAATCGCAACTAAAATATCACCAATCTGAAAAGTGAGAGACGGATTAAATGTCAGTATTGTAATGCCGATCATTGTTGCTACAACAGCAAAACTAACAGCTCGTGATGGTAGGCGTCTTTCCATTAAGCTAGTAATAATCGGTACTAATACGACAGTTAGGCTCAATATAAAGCCTGCATTTCCAGCGGATGTTGTTTTTAATCCATATAATGATAAAGCGAAAACTGAAAATAATAAAAATCCTTGGATGGATGCGTACAGAATCGTTTTTATATTCACACGTAACATTTTCGGTAAAAAGATTAACCCTGCGATTATAAATGCAATTAAACAACGTAATGCTACAACATTATATGCTTCCAAAACTTCCAATCCCATTACCATAAAGGTATAGGAGATGCCCCAGAACATTGTAACTATTACCATCAAAATATTTGCTTTTCCTTGTAAACTCACTGATGTCACCACATTTCCAAAGTATAAATATATCACTGTTATAAAACAGTATAAAACAGGATATTGTTATTAGTAAAACGAATGTTTATAATGGTAATTATGAAAAAAATTCATGATGAAATCGTGTTTGTGGAGTGAAATATAATGAGTCTAGTTAAATATGAAATTTTAAATAAAGTAGCAGAAGTGCACAGTTTTACTAAAGCGGCTACAAGTTTAGGGTTAACGCAATCTGCTGTAAGCCATGCGATATCTAGTTTGGAAAAAGAATTTGGATTTAATTTAATACATCGGAATCGGACCGGGGTAACATTAACGGAGGATGGCATGCAAATGCTGTATGAAATGCGGAAAGTTCTATCGGCACAGGAACATTTACAGCAAGCAGCCTCCAATATTTTAGGGGTAAGTAAAGGTACGGTGCGTATTGGACTGATTTCTACAATTTCTACCCACTGGATGCCCAATATTATTCATATTATGGATTCCGAGTATCCAGGTATTCGCATCGAACTACGTGAAGGGGATTACTATGAAATTGAACAGTGGTTGTTAAAAGGAGAAGTAGACTGTGGATTTTTGAATCGTACAAGCTCCAAACAATTTGACTTTATGCCTTTAAAACGGGATCCGTTATTATGTATTGTGTCGTCACATAGTCCACTATATGATAGAACAGAGATAGATTTATTGGAGATAGGGGATACACCAATAATTATGCCTTATTATAAAGGAACAAATGATGTAATGACCACATTCGAGAAATACGGTGTGCAACCGAATATTCGCTTTGAACTGTATGATGAGAAGGCGATTGTATCAATGGTGGAGCATAATGTGGGCATAAGCATTTTACCGGAAATGGCGATTTCCATGTTACCGGATAATGTTAAAGCATTGCCGCTCGCTCAGGAAAGTTTCCGGACAATCGGTTTATCAACTAAGCAAAAGCTTTCACCTGCCTCAAAAAAATTCGTGGAAATTCTAAAAAATTGGCTAGTAAATGTAGAATCAAAAGGGGAACAACTATGTTAAAAGGAAAAAAGGTTTTAATAACAAGTGGTGGCACATTTGAAAAGTGGGATAATGTGCGTGGTCATACGAACTTATCTAAAGGGACAATGGGCAGCTATTTAGCAGAAGCCGCATATGAAAAAGGTGCGGACATTACGTACATGCATGGTGTCTTTACACAGCTGCCAGAGCATAAAGATGAAATGCAGCTTATTAAATTTGAAGGCATTGAAGATTTAGGGGAAAAGCTGAAACATTTATTGCAATCAGAGCAAATTGATTATGTCATTATGGCGGTAGCCGGATCTGATTGGCTAATAGATAAAGTGTTTGACCAAAGTGGAAACGAGCTGACTGAAAAAGGGAAGATGCCGTCTGATGAACCGCCGATTATCCATTTCAAAAAGGCACCAAAAATACTGGCGCAAATAAAAAACTGGTCACCGGATACAACGCTAGTAGGGTTTAAACTGGAAGCAACCGATGACGAACAGTTTTTAATGGATCGAGCAACATTACGAATGGAAACGGCAAAAGCGGATTATATGGTCGCGAATAGCTCGAAATCACTATACGGTGCGATGGAGCCGCATTATATTATTCACCGTTCAGGTAAGGTCGTAAAGGTAGATGGTAAACAAGCAGCCGCTACAGCTCTAATCGATTTATTCTCATAGATGATTTTATCTATTTCAATTTCAAGGACAATGTTATAATTAGAATATTCTAGCTATTTGAAATTGAAAAGAGGTTTAAATATGTATCAATTCGATCACCTAGTTCATTTTGTGGAACAACCAGAAAAAACGTTGCAAATACTTCAGCAGGAAGGGTTCCATGTTGTTCCTGGTGGAAGCCATGAAGCATGGGGTACATATAATACGTTGAGTTATTTTGATTTATCCTACATTGAATTAATCGGTATAGAAAATGAAGAGAAATACAAAGAAGCGGCTAAACAGAAATATACATTACATGCTAGCTATGAACAAAATCGACGTAAAGACGGCTTGACACGATTCGCGATTCGTACACAAACGATTGAAGAAGATGCGAAAAAGTTTAAACAAGCAGGCTTGGAAGTTTCTGGTCCTGAACATTTTACAAGAAAGCGCGATGACGGTTCGATAGTAGGCTGGAAATTGTTGTATATTGGCCACCCAAATGCCAAAATTGAGCTGCCATTTTTCATTCAATGGGATGAGGAGGATTCGATTCGCCGTGAGGAACTAACAGAGCGTGGTATATTAGCACAGCATCCGTTAGGGAATTTAAAGCTCGATGCCGTCCATTTCGTCGTTCCGAACTTTGATGATGTAGAGCAAATAGCTAAACTTTGCGATGCGGAAATTGTAAAGAAGAAAGATTTAGAACAAAATGCTGAATATAGGACTGTTGTGTTAGGAGACGTAAAGCTCATTTTTGTAAAGCCGATCGGTGAAGGTATAGCTTGGAATTATATGATAGAAAATGGCTATGGCATAAAAAAGGCTGTACTTTCCGGTGCGTTGGAGGATAAAACGATTACAATTGACGGTGCACGATACGAAATTTTGAAAGCTGCAAAATAAAAAGAAGCTGTAAACGATGTTTTCGCAATTCGTTTACAGCTTTTTCTATTTTTTAATAACATTCGATGCCTGAAGACCACGAATGCCATCAATTACATCAAATTCAACGACTTGTCCTTCATCAAGTGAACGAAATCCTTCTTCTCTTATGCCAGTAAAGTGTACAAAAACATCTTCACCATTATTACTTTCTATAAATCCGTAACCTTTTTCATTATCAAACCATTTTACAGTGCCTTGGTGCATCCGCTTTCTCCTCCGATACTGTCAAATTCAATTGATGAAACATTAAGAGTACAGAATATTACGAATAAACTATATACTAAACCAACAAGGAATGTCAATAATTTGTCGATTTATGCGTTTAAATTTATTTATCGATTCTGATAAAACAGACTATAATAAGAAAGACTATATAAATGAAAGCAGGGCGAGATATGTCAACAACTACGAAAAAACCGAAATCAGACATCGAAATAGCAAATGAGGCAACGATGAAACCAATCGTAGAAATAGCTGAAAATGCAAAAATACCTTTAGATGCAGTGGAACAATATGGTCGCTTCAAAGCAAAGATTGATACGAGTAAAATTAGTGGAACGGCCAATGCAAAAGTGGTGCTTGTTACAGCGATTAGTCCTACACCAGCCGGAGAAGGAAAATCTACAGTAACAGTAGGCTTGGCAGATGCTCTTCAACAATTGAATCAGCGTGTAATGGTTGCTTTACGCGAACCGTCATTAGGACCGGTAATGGGTGTCAAAGGTGGCGCGACAGGTGGCGGCTATGCACAAGTTTTACCGATGGAACAAATTAACCTTCATTTTAACGGTGATTTCCATGCGATAACTACTGCGAACAATGCGTTATCGGCATTAATTGACAATCATATCCACCAAGGGAATGAACTTCATATTGATCCTCGCCGCATTATTTGGAAACGTGTTGTTGATTTAAATGATCGCGCATTACGTCATGTTACAGTCGGTTTAGGCGGACCACTACAAGGGGTACCTCGTGAAGATGGTTTTGATATTACGGTAGCATCGGAAATTATGGCGATTTTCTGTTTAGCGACAAGTATAAAAGATTTAAAACAGCGCCTGGCACGTATCGTCATTGGTTATACATATGACCGTGAGCCTGTGACAGTAGGAGATTTAAAAGTAGAAGGTGCCTTAACTTTAATTTTAAAAGAAGCAATGAATCCAAACTTAGTTCAAACAATTGAAGGTACTCCTGCTTTAATACACGGAGGTCCCTTCGCAAATATCGCCCATGGATGTAACTCGATTATTGCGACACAAACAGCACGTAAACTTGCGGATATCGTTGTAACGGAAGCTGGATTTGGTTCAGATCTTGGGGCAGAGAAGTTTTTAAATATTAAAGCACGCGAAGCAGGCTTTGAGCCGAGTGCTGTTGTAATTGTTGCAACAATTCGTGCCCTAAAAATGCATGGTGGTGTGGCAAAGGCGAATTTAGTAGAAGAGAATGTAGCGGCTTTACAGGATGGTATTGCCAATTTAGCGCAGCATGTTGCGAATATCCGTAATTTCGGGCTTGAGCCAGTCATTGCATTAAACCGCTTCATTACAGATACCGAAAAAGAACTGCAAGTTGTTTTACAATGGGCAGAAGCTAATGAAGTTCGAATCGCTCGTACGAATGTATGGGAAGAAGGCGGAAAAGGTGGAATTGAACTTGCTCAACACGTGCTGGAAGTAATCAATCAGCCAAGCACTTATAAGCCTTTATATGAGCTTCAGGAAACAGTGGAACAAAAGTTAGTGAAAATTGTACAGCAAGTATATGGTGGAGCAGGAGTACAATTAACAGAAGTGGCGAAAAGACAATTGGCTGCTATTGAGAAAAACGGCTGGGATAACTTGCCGATCTGTATGGCAAAAACACAGTATTCATTATCTGATCAGCCAGGCTTACTAGGGCGCCCAACAGATTTTGTTGTGACAATTCGTGAAATAATACCAAAGCTTGGTGCAGGCTTCTTAGTATGTCTAACAGGAGATATTATGACAATGCCGGGCTTACCTAAACAGCCAGCAGCATTAAGAATGGATGTTGCGGAAGATGGCAGTGCTGTAGGTCTTTTCTAATTAAAAATCCTAAAAAAGAAACGTATTCGTATATATTATGCGAATGCGTTTCTTTTGTTTTGAAAATTATTAGTATTCAATGGCTTTAGTCCTTTAAAACATAATTTGGAATAGGTTAGTCACAATCATAAAAGTTGCGCTTGCACCATAGGCTACTGACCCGATTAGTATTGGAGAAATGACGATTAGACCTTTTCGTTGATTATCATTCATATTTGGTGTAACCGCTTGCATTATTCTTTCCATAAATAACACATCCTTTTCTTCTGTTTTATGTTTCTGTAATGCTATTATATGTTTAATTTTTGTATAATTCAATAGAAATGTTCACACTTTTGACAAAAAGTTTCATGAAGTCCTATATTTGCGAAAACGAGTTTTAACGTGGAACTATAGAATGGCATGCTAATAACTTCTGTACCGATTGTGTAACATGTTAAAATGAAAAGGTAAAAGAATCTAATTGAAAATGGTGAATGATATTATGAGAGAACAGATACAGCATTGTGAAAAGCTCGTTAAAGGGATATATGAATCAATGGATGCAAGTCATGATTTCCAGCATATTGAGCGCGTCTATAATAACGCTTTGGCAATTTTAAAAACCGAACCTTCAGCAAATGAAAAAATAGTTTGCTTATCTGTACTGCTGCATGATGTAAGTGATTCAAAATACACGACAGACAAATCAAATGAAGAACGGATATTAAATGAACTGGATTTAACTGCAGATGAGAGAAAACATATTCAAACAGTTATTGCGGAAGTGTCTTTTAACGGGGGCAATGAGTTACCAGCGACAACGATAGAGTCTAAAATTGTACGGGATGCAGATCGCTTGGATGCTATAGGTGCTGTGGGAATTGCACGTACTTTTGCTTATGGTGGTGCAAAAGGGCGCAAGTTGTATGATGATTCAGAAGAAGTGCGTTTTCAAATGACTGAAGAACAGTATCGTAGTCAATCAACGGCTAGTGTGACACATTTTTATGAAAAACTATTATTATTAAAAGATTTAATGGTAACAGCAAAAGGGTGCGAAATGGCTGAAGAGCGTCACAACTATATGGTACAATTTTTAGATCAGTTAAAAAAAGAAAGAGACGGGATTTTATGAGTCATTTAATCGTATCAAATTTAACAAAAACAGTAGGCGATAAAACGCTATTTCAAAATATTGAATGCACTATTTATGAAGGGGAACGTGCAGGCTTAATTGGTATTAATGGAACAGGGAAATCTACATTATTATCCATCTTGGCTAAAAAGCAGGATGCGGATACAGTGGACTTTGACCATCCGAATAAATACCGCATAGCTTATTTGGAGCAAGATCCTCAGTTTTCAAATGATATAACAGTATTACAGGCGGTTTTTGATGGGGATTCTCCCATTTTGCAATTAAACCGTGCGTATGAAGATGCGGTTACTGCATTATCACAAAATCCGCAATCCGAAAAATTGCAAAATGAACTATTTCGTCTTCAGCAACAAATGGACACTGAAAATGCATGGGATGTGAACGCATTAGCAAAGCAGGCGTTAACAAAGCTTGGCATCGATATGTTTGATAAAAATGTAACGGAACTTTCCGGTGGTCAGCAAAAGCGTGTTGCACTAGCTAAAGTATTAATTGAACCAGCAGATCTTTATTTATTGGATGAGCCAACAAACCATCTAGATGTTGCTTCTACAGAATGGTTGCAGGATATGGTGTCTCGATTAAAAGGGGCGGTTATATTTATTACCCATGATCGTTATTTCCTAGATGAAACGGCTACTCATATATACGAACTAGCAGATAAAACATTATATCGCCATACTGGTTCATATGGGGATTTCCTCGAAGCACGAGCAATTCGTGAAGAGATGAATGCTGCATCACAGGCAAAAATGCAAAATCGTTATCGTGCCGAACTTAAATGGATTCGACGTGGTGCAAAAGCGCGTACGACAAAACAGAAAGCCCGTATTCAGCGATTTGAAGCGTTGGACGAATCGATTGACCGTTCAAATGACCAAACCGATTTAGAGTTAGGACTGGCGACAACCCGTTTAGGAAAGAAAGTATTGGAATCTGACGGAATTTCCAAAGCTTACGGAGATCGTGTCATTATTAAAGACTTCCAGTTTTTATTGCAGCATGGTGATCGAATAGGAATAATTGGAGCAAATGGCTATGGGAAATCTACACTGTTGAATATGCTTGCAGGCGAAGTTACACCTGATACAGGTGAAGTTATTGTAGGCTCTACAGTAAAGCTTCTTCACTTTAAGCAAGCATTGCCACCAATGAATGAAAATGCGCGAATGATTGATTATATCCGTGAAGCTTCCAATGACATCACAGATTCTGAAGGTGTACGCTATTCTGCCTCTCAAATGCTGGAGCGGTTCTTGTTTCCCCTTAATTCTCACGGGACACCGATAAGCAAATTATCAGGTGGGGAGCGAAAACGTCTGCATTTATTGCGCCTATTGATGGAGCAGCCGAACGTATTGCTATTAGATGAGCCAACAAATGATTTGGATATCGAAACATTAGGCGTACTGGAAGATTTTATCGAAAACTTCCCGGGAGTCGTTATTACAATTAGTCACGACCGATTCTTTTTAGACCGGATTGCCAAAAAACTTTGGATTTTAGATGGCAAGGGCGGTGTATCGGAAAGTCTGGATGTGTATACTGATTATCTAGCGAAAAGAGAGTCCGAGCTACAGCAGGAAGCTAAGGAATTGAAGCAGGAAAAACCGAAAGTAGAAAAGCAAAAAAATGATAAGAAAAAGTTATCGTTTAAAGAACAAAAAGAGTGGGAAACAATAGCTGAATCCATTGCACAAATGGAAGAGAAGATAATGCAGTTAGAAGAAGAGATTTCGACTGCTGGCTCTGATTTTACAAAACTTCAGCAATTGACGTCAGATTTGGAAAAATATAATTTAGAATACGAACAATTAATTGAGCGATGGAGCTATTTAGACGAAATCGTAAATGGATAGGAGCCTAACTATGAAAATTTTATCAATTGAACCGACGCCAAGTCCAAATACAATGAAAGTAGTAATTGATCAGGATTTACCATTTGGCAAAAGCTTTAATTATACGAAAGATAATATTTCGAACGCTTCACCTGAACTACAGGCTATTTTTGCCGTAGAAGGTGTAAAGGGGATTTACCATGTATCAAACTTTTTGGCGGTAGAACGTAACGCTAAATATGCGTGGGAAAATATATTGGCTGATATTCGACGTGCAATTGGTGGACAGGCTACGGAAAGCACTGAGTATGAAATCAATGAGCATTATGGAGAAGTGAACGTGCATGTACAAATGTATAAAGCGATTCCATTACAAATTAAAGCATTTGACGGAGAAGGAGAAGTCCGAATAAGTGCAGGCGATCGTTTTACAACGGCATTCAAACGTTTGCAGTTTAGCGTAACTGATGAAAACTATATTTTTGAACGGAAATGGGTTGATTTCGGCGTTCGCTACGGAGACAAAGAACAAGTGGCACAAGAAGTGCTAAAAGAAGTTGATGCACTTTATCCGCAAGATCGTGTTGAGTCAATCGTCCAGTCGGCTAATGAACAGGTCGTGACAGCCGCACAAGAGCGTAAAGAAGTGACATTGGCGCAATATGAGAAAGTGGAAGATTGGCAACAACGCTTCCAGCTGCTTGATCAACTCCCGGATCCAGAAGTGAAGGATATTCCGTTATTGGAAAAGGCATTGGAAGATGAACAGATGTCTGTTCGCCGTCTTGCTACTGTTTATTTAGGAATGATTGAAGATATAGCGGTTGTACCGGCATTAACGAAAGCACTGAATGATAAAAGTGCAGCGGTTCGCCGTACAGCAGGTGACTGTATGAGTGATTTAGGATTGCCTGAATTTGAACAGGCAATGATCGCAGCGCTTGGTGACAAAAATAAACTTGTACGCTGGCGTGCTGCAATGTATTTATATGAAGTCGGCACAGAGCAGGCAATTGCAGCGTTAAAAATAGCGAGTGAGGATAAGGAATTTGAAGTAAAGTTACAGGCAAAAATGGCTTTAGCCCGTATTGAAGGCGGGGAAGAGGCAAAAGGTTCTGTCTGGAAACAAATGACGGAGAGTCGAAAAGCATAGTATCCAATAATTGAGCGTCGCACTGTTGCGGCGCTTTTTTGTTTTTAACACACTGTAATTTAGCCCGCTGAAGTGTCTTTCATAGTATATTTGTAGGTATTAGTTAAATTGATACGATGTTTTTTTATAGATAAAATGGAAATTTTTGAGTATTTGTTATATATTTAATATTATAAAAAATGGAAGGTGATATATGCTATATGGAATTATTACTGGAAAATCCAAGCGGTTTAGAGAATGAGCGAAAGGAAGCACTACTAAAATTACTGTATTCCACTAACTTTGAAGATCGTATTTTTTTAAAAAGCAAAGATTTTTATTTATATTTCCATGATTTATGGTCGCTTTTCGAAATTGGCCAAACGTATAAGCAGAATATTGTTAAAGAAAATGTGAGATTAAAGGATTGGAGAATATTTATACTGGAGTATTTTGCATCGCGAAATTTGGAAAAAATGCAATTTGAATATTTAACTAATTCTTCGGTCAAGAAATTTCTTATTTCTCTCTATATAGTAAAAAAAATTGCAAAAGATTATTTTACAGTACTCGGTAAAACTCTGAAGCTGAGAACGATAAAAAAGGAATACTCATCGAACGTTGATATTGCTATAACCGGGGAGCATGCATTTCAGCAGGAAGTACTGCTGAAAGTCCAAAGTAATTGGTACATAAATCTATACAAATTTAACAAAGTGTATGATCGAATTATTGAAGAAATATTAGAAGAAACGAAAGCGGTTGAACAATTGTTTGGCGAAGAAGTATGGGATACAATAAGTAATGATAATCTCGAGAATATGATGAACTTTCTGGAAGCGAAACATTTTACAGAAGTGTTATTTTGGAAATCGAAATTTCAGTCGGAGCAATTTTTGAAAATTGGTCTGGATCCCAATAGTACATATGTGTTTTGCGTCCAAAAAGATATCTCAATGAAAAGAAGCTTTAACTTACAAACAGCATTGGCACTTGCCGTGGCAGAATTCTCGAAAAAAAATGAACATAATTTTGTTTATGTGCCTTTTGCAGAGAATATCGACAAAGAAATGATAGCCTTAAATGGGAAGATAGACTTTAATGATTATGTTGGATTTAATAATAGTTTCGATAGTAAAATGAATCCAGTTGATTTTAAAAGTGTAATCAATTATGCCTTTACGTTACTAAAACTTGGGCTAACACATAGCAGTGGCGGAAAAGTTTATTTGTTATGTAATGAACTGTTATTTGAAAATTTCCCGCAGGAAGAAGAATGGCGGGTAGCTGTTACACAGTATAAACAACAGAAAATGATTGAAATTGTTGTTATTTATATTGGGGATAAATCGAAGCTGCAAAATATTTGGTTTGCAGATAAAATATTAGTCCCAAAACAATTGGCTCAATTCAGTTAACAATAAAACTCTAATTAGTATGGGGAATGTGCACCTTACTAATTAGAGTTTTATTTTTAGGAACTATTTGATTTCACTGCTTCAGCTTGTTGTGGTGGATAAAAAACAGTATATAAAATACTGCCGAAAATCAGTATAATACCAGCTACTTGCAAAAAGCTTGGTCGGAATGACAGGAAGATGGCATCGAGTAAAATAGCTACAACAGGATCTACAAAAACGAGTACAGATACAATTACAGTAGGTAAATCTCGTATACTGTCAAAAAACAAATAATAGACAAAGCCAGTATGGATAAATCCTGTACCGAGTATATAGAGCCAATTCGTATTCGTTAAATTAGTAAATGCATTAAAGTCGCTTAATGGAAACAGTAAGACGATCCCTACCATTGTTTGGACGAAGGTTAATGCATAGGAAGACATACCTTGAATCGTTTTACTCGTAAACATCGTTAATGCATAGCATATCGCTGATAGCAGCGCCCATACAAACCCGGAATTCATAAATTGGGCGATACTCGTAAAGCTATCAATGCCAACAATAAGAATGCTTCCTAAAAAACAAATAACTGTTGCACAAATCGACCGTATTCCCATCTTTTCCGCCAAAAAGACGGAACCTAACATTAACACAAATATAGGTGCCAGATTATAGATGGAAATCGCAATCGATATAGACATGACTTCAAATGCCTTAAATAAAAACACCCAATTCAGGACGATAAATACACCGCATAATACAGTCTTTAATACTTCTTTTCTTTCCCATACTTCTGTTTTATGTCCACCAGTTAGAAGCCAAAGTCCTCCTAAAAAGATTGTTGCGCAAATGCAACGGACAAACACGAGCTCCACAGGAGGTAAGCCTGTCTGAGTAGTGAAAAATCCAATGGAACCGAAAATAGCCATAGAAATAGTGAGCTTAATCATTGAGCCGACATTCATAGTGGGGAACCTACTTTCTGTAAACAGCCATTATTGTCGAATTTGACCGTTACCATGAATGAAATATTTAGTAGAAGTTAATGCAGGTAGTCCCATAGGTCCTCGTGCATGCAATTTCTGGGTTGAAATACCGATTTCCGCCCCATATCCAAATTCAAAACCGTCCGTAAAGCGGGTAGAAGCATTATGGTAAACGGCAGCAGAATCAACAGAATTTAAAAAGATGTTAGCATTTTGTATATTATCGGTAATGATGGCTTCTGAATGATTTGTTCCGTAATGATTTATATGATGGATGGCCTCGAAAACATCTTCGACGACTTTTATACTTAATGTCAGGTCAAGAAACTCCTCGGCATAGTGCTCATCCTCAGCAGGAATCGCGCTATCCAATATTTCACACACATGCTTGTCGCCATAGACTTTAATGCCAAGCTCATGATGCAGGAAATGTAAAAAATCTTTCCCGTAAATATTGAAAAAATCTTGATGAATAAGCAGGCTTTCCGCGGTATTACATACAGAAAGTCGCTGTGTTTTTGCATTTTTTACTATGGACTTTGCCATCTCAATATTAGCTGCAACATCCAAATAAATATGGCAGTTACCTGCACCTGTTTCCAAAACCGGGACAGTTGATTCGCGAACGACTAAGTCAATCAATTTTTTACCGCCTCGTGGAATGAGTACGTCTAAATAATCGTTTAATGTAAATAGTGCTTTTGCAGTTTCGCGACTCGTATCTTCAATGAGTAAAACAGCGTCTGTCGGGTAGCTCACTGCTTCTAAAGCGCGGTGAATGGATGCGACTAGTGCAATATTCGAATATTTCGCTGATGAGCTTCCGCGTAAAAGAACCGAATTACCTGTCTTTAGTGAAAGGGTAGCAGCATCGACTGTAACATTCGGTCTTGCTTCATAAATCATGCCGATAACACCGAGTGGTACACGTTTTTTAATAATGCGAAGTCCATTTTCTTTCATAATTTCCTCTAGTACTTCACCGACTGGATCTTCCAGTTGAATGAGCTGGATGATGGCATCGCTCATCGCTTTAATACGCGTTTCGTTTAATAGAATACGATCTAATGTGGCATCATCTAAGCCGTTTTCTTTCCCGGAAATGATATCTTTATTATTTTCAGATAGAATGATGTCCATATCTGTTAATAGCTGATGTGCTATACTTTCCAACGCTTTATTTTTTTCGGAAGTACTTTTTACATTTGTCTCATAGCTCGCCTTTTTTGCGCGCTTTCCTTTTGCTACTACTTCGTTTTCCATTATTTGTGTCATATTCCTACCTCCCTATATTTTTACCCATTGGTTCCGGTGAATGACCTCGATTGGTACATGCATAAGTTCAGCGGTACGTTTACCCATCGCGAGCTCCAATTCAGATGATGAATACATTACTTCGCCGCGTCCAATGCATGTATGGCGGTCAAAAACTTCTACAACATCACCTTTTTCAAACTGGCCCTCAAATGCATATACACCAGCTGGCAATAAACTTTTTCCTCCATGTTGTAACGCCTGTACAGCACCTTCATCGATAAAAAGCTTACCCGAGGATTTTGTTAGCGTTACCCATTGTTTATTCGTAGGGATGGCTTTTTCATTACATTTAAAATAAGTGCCATCACCTTTATTTTCTAAAATTTCAATTAATTTTTCAGATCCGCATCCCGTACCGATAAACACATCTACACCGGCATTAGTAGCAAATTTTGCTGCCGCCAGCTTTGATTGCATACCACCTGTTCCAACCTTTGAGCCAGAACCGGAAGCAAATCCTAACATTTCATCCGTAATTTCCTCAATCAGATCTATTCGTATAGCATTCGGGTTTGTTAGGGGATTGGCTGTATACAAACCGTTGACATCCGTCAGAATTACTAATTGATCTGCATGAATTAACCCACTTACTAAAGCAGATAGCATATCATTATCACCAAAAGTCAACTCAGCAACAGAAACGGTATCATTTTCATTAATGATCGGAATAATGGAACGTTCCAATAGCTCTGTTAAAGTTTCATACGCATTTTTATAGCGCTGTTTATCGCTAAAGTCAGAGTGCGTTAATAATATTTGTGCTGGTGTTACCTTATACGTGTCGAATTCATCTGAGTAAGCTTGAATTAACACACTTTGGCCAACTGCCGCAGCTGCCTGCTTACCTTTTAATGTGACAGGTCTAGAGGAATAGCCAAGCTTTCTGAATCCGGCAGCGACTGCCCCGGAAGATACTAATATCACTTCATGACCGGCATGTTTTAATGCTGCGAGTGCCGCTACATGATCCTGAAATTTTTCATAATCGAGCTCACCTTTATTGTTCGTTAATGAGCTGCTTCCAATTTTTACAACAATACGTTTTCTTTCCATAAAAGCGCCTCCAATAACATACAAATAAAAAACACTTTTCATCCTAGAAATTAGGACGAAAAGTGCAGTTTCCGTGGTACCACCTAAATTGAATGTATAGTCATACATCCCACTTAATCTCATAACGCTGAGTCGGCGCCTATTTTTTAGGAGCTTGTTGAAGTAGGTTCGGTAGGTTTTGCTATGCCATTCTTTCAGCCTTTGGAATGTGCTCTCTTTTTTAGCCAAGTGCCACTTACTCGTCTTCAATATGCTTTTACTTTTTCTAATAGCATCATGCATGATAGGTAGTTTTTTGTCAATACCATCGCAGATTATCAAATTTAAAAATGTGCCGAAATTATAATTTTAGAAGGTTTTATTAGAAGAAAACTGCATTTTTGGCCAATTTAATATTTATTTTGTGTGTTTTCCTTTAAAAACTGCATTTTGCCCATTTGCTCGAAATTTTTTAAGTTTGTACTACCTAGGAATATTGGTTGTGCACAGCTTAAAGGATTGGAAATTGTGCAGGAAATCGAGCAAATTATTCTTGATCATGAAGAGCTAATAAAAAAGGCGATTTTTAAGCTGAAAATTTATCGTGATTTTGATGAGTATATGCAAGTAGGTCGAATCGCTTTATGGAAGGCGGTTAAAAACTTCGATAAAACGAAAGGGGATTTTGCTATGTTTGCCTATATGACAGTCAAGTTTGCAATTGCCCGTGAACTATCTAAATCAAATGATGTGAGTCAAAATGAGATTGCTGTGGAGGATGAGGTGTTTTCCAATATAGAGGAACAGTCAATTGTCCAGCCTTGTCTTGAATGGCCGGAATGGTTCAATAATTTAAAAGAAGAGGAACAGTTTTTACTAAAAGCCCTGTTTCTTGAAAACTTAAATTTGAAGGAAATTGCGGAAAAATATGATCTTCCTTATGAGGCACTGAAAAAGAGGCGACAGCGTCTATTTACAAAAATTAGGACGATGGTGAATCAGAGAAAATAGGAGGCATAATAAAAAGTGGAGGCTATTTCGCATCCACTTGACCTATTATTGCAATAAATTTAAAAAAGTCGTTCGTTGTTCTTCAGTTTGCTGCTCTCCATTGACTAACATAGCACCTAAGCGGTAATCTGTTTGTCCTTTTTCAACAACGTATTGTAAATTGATTGGCTGAACCGAATTTTCATATTCACATTCACCTTTAAATTCAACGACATGTTCCATCATTTTCGTCTGGAAATATTCCCAGCGGCTTTTTTCACAATAATTTGTAAAGGCATCTCCAGTATTAATAGTGCTATTCTCTGTGACTGGAGTTGCTTTTATGTATGTAATATAGTCATTATCAGTAACTGCTTTTTGCGGACCAAAAAAGTAAAAGAAGACACCAATAACTCCAATTGGTATAATCCAAAAAATTGTTCGCTTTCTTTTTTCCATATAACAAAACCCCCTTTTTCTATTAGTAGTATAACATTTGAAAGTTATGATTTTCTACATTGGGATAATATATAACTCGTTAATATTAGATTTTTCTTTAAAGGTGGGTGCTATAAGGCAACCGTGTGATTCTTTCATCATTTTCACGTTTTATCGTAAAGTTGATTTATTTATTCACTTTAGTCTTATGGGTACTTAAGTTTATAAAAAGGGTATCTCTTTTTATTACCTGGAATTATGCAAAGATTTACTTGATATAGATGGGAAATTAGTTGTTCGGAGTGAAGGCGGCGACTCCCAGGGGACAAGCAAAATTTATTTTGCGACGAGTAATCGCAGGAGCAGGTGGGAGAGAAGTAAGGAACAAAAGCTAAAAACGCCACGTCCTGTGGCAACGCTTTTGTGATCAACATCCTGTTGACCTCGTGCCCCCGGAAAGCGTCCCCGTAACGGAAATTAATTCTGGCAGAAGCAGAAAAACATCCATTTTTTCTTGAAAAAATGGATGTTTTTCGTTTTGTCCAGGCTCGTTTAATTTTAAAGATGAGCTTTGTTTCAGCTTTATCTATTTTTTATTTTTTCATCCATGAAATGGCAAGGGTTCCTTCGCCCATATGTGTTACGAGTGATGGGCCGAAGTAGGCGAGTTTGAAATGGACAGTCGGAAACGTGGTTTGCAGCTTTTCCATCCATGTGCGGCCTTGCTGCTCACAATTGGCGTGCATAATGACAGCCTGCAATTCCCCATAGGTTTCAACTGCCTGTTGTAGTAAGTCTCTTACTCGCAAAACTGCTTTTCTTTTCGTCCGAACTTTTTCAAACACAGCTATTTTTTTATCCTTTATGTGCAAAATAGGCTTGATTTGCAGTAAGCTGCCGATGACGGATGATGCGACAGATAACCGTCCGCTCCTTTGTAAATGGATTAAATCATCCACAATAAAATAAGCCTCCAACGTTTTTTGTAAATCCTTCAGCCGTTCTATAATTTGTGGGGCAGATGCACCATTTTCAACTAATTTAGAGGCTTCAATAACATATGACGCCAATGGACCGGCAGCAACCTCCGAATCGAATACATAGACTTTCACATTGTCGACCAATTGGGCAGCCTGCAGCGAACATTCATATGTGCCACTCACACCGCTTGAAATATGGATTGCCAAGATTTCATCATATTCTTTTCCAAGTCTTTCATAAAGTTCAACAAATTTTCCGATAGAGGGTTGTGAAGTTTTAGGAAATTGCTTAGTAGTATGTACAATTCCGTAAAATTGTTCTACGCTGAGTGTGAGTTCCTCTTCAAAAGTAGCATGATTAAAATGAACATTTATAGGAACAACATGTATATTGTGCTGTTTAAGTTCTTCAGTCGGTAAATAGACTGTGCTGTCTGTCACAATGGCAGTTTTCATGTATTACACTCCTTCAAGTAATAATAGAACAAAAATAATCTTTATTTAATATTTACGTAAGGATTGTACAATTAGAACTAATTACGGATCATATCGAATATTTTATTGGTTATCCTAATAAACGTTCAGCCATCACTATATGCAAAAAGAGACCTGGAATATAAATTCCAGGTCTTGTGATTACTACTTTTCATCCTCCATGACACGCTGCCTCGCTTTCACTTTAATTTTCAAAAGAAAATTTGTGCTTAAGCTGTAATCAGTTTTTTTGAAGAACCTTTAGAGACGATCATTCGCACTCATCGGGTTAACCCTCCTAGTCAGTTGGATTGGAAGTGAAATCTTTAATAGTATAGGTCGATTATTATTTTTTATACACTTTAGTAAAAAAAAATTGGCTTTCAAAATAATTACGGCAAGACAGCGCTAAAACCACGTGATACGTGAAGTTTTTCAGTGTCCATCTAAAATAAGGGAAGATTTTTCCGTTATTTGAATGAGGTAGTTCATTTATAGGTTAAATAAGGGAACGTTTTACCGTTACTTTAAATAAAACCGTGAAATTTCATGTATTTCAGGTCAATAGCGGATATTCCTTCCCTTATTTTCACTATTTTTTATGTTATTTTAAAAATAACGGAAATTCATGCCTCTATTTATCTCATTACAAAAGTTTTGGAGCCACACCTCTCGAACGGACTTCATAGAAAATTTTGTCACGCCCAACTTTTGGTGATGAATCAAAGAATTTTACATAGGAGGAGGTTTTAACTTCGCATGATCTACTTTTTAGTTGGCACTGCGGGAGCAATTGGCGCGGTTTTAAGATATGCAGTAGGTATTTTATTTTTTACGAATAGCTCATTTCCAATAACAACATTAATTGTAAATTTAATTGGCTGTTTTTTGCTAGCTTGGTTCACAACAAGTTTATTTAAACGTTTTTCATTTTCGCCAATGATAAGGACTGCTGTTAGTACAGGTTTAGTAGGTTCCTTTACTACATTTTCGGCTGTTAGTGTAGAGACAGTCACCATGTTTCAATCGGGTAATGTGTTGTTGGCTGTCCTTTATGTATTTATAAGTTTTAGTGGGGGACTCTTAATGAGTAGCCTAGGATTTCAAAGGAGCAGGGAGTGAACTGAAATGATGGCAATTACGAACTTATTACTCGTTGGAATTGGGGGTTTCTTTGGAGCAATAGCCAGATTTTCAATAAGTAAATATTTAAACAATAAAACAAAATATCCAATTCCAATCGGTACACTTACTGTTAATTTGCTTGGTTCATTTCTTTTAGGAATTTTGATTGGAGCAAAAGCCGATGTCATGTTTGTGCTTCTATTTGGAACAGGATTTATGGGAGCGTTTACAACTTTCTCTACGTTAAAGTTTGAAATGACCGAAATGTACGTACATAAAAATAAAAGGAAATTGTTGCTTTACACTGCATTGACCTATGGACTGGGGATAATATTTGCTTATTTCGGTTATTTGATTGGCAGTTATTAAAAAAACAGTGTGATTTCAAAAAATGAAATCCACTGTTTGTTTAATTACTTTGCTATTTATCGAATTTAAAGGTTACTTTTTGTGCGTTATTGTCCCATATAAGATGTGCATCAAAAGTCTTCGCGCCTTTTTTAAAGCCTTTAATTAACGCGGTTTCGCCAGTAGCAAGTAGTTTTTTTATGTTAGGCTGCGTAATCGATTTTCTTAAAATTTTCTTAGAAACGGAAAATTTGCAGTTAGAGGCTTTATAATTGGAGCAGCCGTAAAAAGTTCCATGATCAATAATGGATCCATCGCAAAGCATGCATTTTCCGACAACTGTTTTTTCTCGTTTATATTTTTTATTGTAAGGATTATTGGCTGTGATTTTCTCTACTGCACTTTGATTGAAAGCCCATTCCTTTTCTCGTTCATTCGCATCTGTTATCAGTTTGTAGGAAAGCTTTTTAACTTGTTCCATAAAGGCGTTTGGGGAAGCGGTCCCTTCACCGATTTCAGACAGTCTTTGCTCCCATTTGGCTGTCATGGAAGGGGACGTTAAAATGCTTTCCCCTAGTGCCTCAATTAACAGCATTCCCTTCGTTGTAGCAAATACTTGGTTTTTCCTGATCTCAATATATTGACGATCTTTTAGCGTACCAATAATTCCGGCGCGTGTTGCCTCAGTACCTAATCCTTCAGTTTTGGATAGTACCTTTTCCAATTCCGTATCTTCCAGGTGCTTTCCTGCAGTTTTCATTAAAGTAATTAAGTTACCTTCAGAATATCTATTTGGAGGCTGTGTCTCGCTCTTTCTTTCCTTTGCTTTCGTTACAATACCTTGCTCATTTTCACGAAGCAATGGAAGCAATTCATCTTTGTCTGCTGGTGAATTGGTATTAGAGTGGAAAATTACTTTACGCCAACCTTCTTCAATTTGCACTTTTCCCTTTGAAATGAATTCAGCCCGTTTTTCTACAAGAGAATGAATCGTTGTATATGAATAAATAGCATTATTGTAGTGAGCCGCAATAACTTGTCTCACAACGAGGTCGTATATTTTAAATTCCTCCGAGCTGAGCTTTGATAAATTCGGCAACTGTTCTGTAATAATGATGGCATGGTGATCCGTAACTTTTTGGGGATTCACAAACCTTTTACTCGTCAAAATAGATTTTACAGGTGGTGGAAGGAGATTTTTGTATTGATCAATTTTACTTAAATTCTCCAGAATGTTCGGCAATGTTTTTGCTTCCTCGTTCGTCAAAAATTGTGAATCAGATCGGGGATAGGAAACTAAACCTTTCAAATAAAGTTTTTGCAAAATATCAAGTGTATGCTGAGGTGAAAGTTTAAAAGCTTTATTGGCTGTTGCCTGCAATGTAGAAAGGTTAAATAACAATGGGGGAGCGAATTCCTTTGTTTCTTCTTTAATACTCGTAATTTCAACCTGTTTATTCATGCAGAAATTTGCAATGGCAATAGCTTGCCGTTCCTCCAGCACTCTCGAGTTATTCTCCTTATGCCATTTAGCTTTTAATTTTTTTCCTTCAAAATTAAACTCCGCTTCTACTTCCCAAAAAGGCTCAGGCTTAAAATTGGCGATTTCGTGCTCTCGTTTAACGATTAATGCTAGTGTAGGTGTCTGTACTCTACCAATTGAAAAAACATCCTTTACGCCTTTTTGCTTTAGAAGGACGGTATATAAACGAGATGTATTGATGCCTATTAGCCAGTCTGCACAAGATCGACTTAATGCTTCGTAATAAATATTTCTCGTTTTTTCTTCTGGTAATAAGTTTGCAAAACCATTTTTCACAGCGTTTTCAGTTAAAGATGATATCCATAATCGTTTCATTGGTTTATTGGCTCTGCATAACTTTAATATAGTCCGGATAATTAATTCACCTTCACGTCCAGCATCCCCGCCAATAATAATTTCCTGAATATCCGCTCTATTTACTAAAGCTTTAATTATATTAAATTGTTTATACTTTAATTTTGTCACTTTATATTCAAATCGGTCCGGAATGATTGGTAATGCTTCCAACGTCCATTTTTTCCATGATGGATTATATTCTTCAGGGGCTTTTAATTCACATAGATGTCCTATCGCCCATGTGATGAGTGCACCATCCGGAAAGTATGTGTTGGGTTTTACTTCGAAATAACCGGCTTTCTTCGTAGATGAAAAGGGAGCAGCCAATTTTGCTGCCTGATCTGGTTTTTCAGCTATTATTAAAAATTGCCCCATATTAAAACCTCCTAAGTGACAATGGGATAAATCTTAGACAATAGCACTCTTTGTTACTGTTGCCTTATGTAAATAATCACCTGTAATAATATCACAATCTGTCTATTTTTAGTCCTATGAAATGCCTGACCTACATCCATACATTTCGACCCTTTGAACCTTCATACTAGAGTGCAAAAGTAATTGTAGTAATAATAATGCTATTTTTATGTTTTTAGGAGTAAAATTGACACGAAATAAACGAATATCATCAATTATTTATAAAAATCTCATATTATATATTGACAAAACCTCGAAATATCCGTATTTTGACTAAATAGATTAATGAATTTACTGAATAGTCTTGACTGGAATGGAATAAATTTGTACACTGTGTAAAGTCAAATGTTTTTTCGGTGAGTACAAACATCAATTTTTAAAGTAAGGATCTGATGAGATGATAGTATGTAAATTTGGCGGCACATCTGTCGCAAGTGCAGAACAAATCAAAAAAGTAGCAAACATTGTGAAATCTAATCCTGAAAGAAAGATTGTCGCGGTTTCTGCGCCTGGTAAGCGTTCAAGCGATGATATTAAGGTGACAGATTTATTAATAGACTTAGCCAACACCGTAATGATGAAAGGTAATGTGGAAGAGAAAATTAGAGCTGTAGTTAATCGTTATCGTGATATTGCAGATGAACTTGGTTTAGACAATCTAATTTCCGATATTATTGAACAAGATATACGTGGCCGTGTCGCGGAAGAATACACAAATAAAGATATATTTCTTGATAATATAAAGGCAAGTGGCGAAGATAACAACGCTAAACTAATTGCCAGCTATTTTAATGCAATTGGAATGCCTGCTCAATATGTTAGTCCAAAAGATAAGTTAATTTTAAATGATATTCCGGAACGCACATACGCATTGCCGGAAGCATATGAAAACTTAAGTGTTTTAAAAGATACGGAAGAAATTGTGGTTTTCCCAGGTTTCTTTGGCTATACAAAAGAAGGTATTTTACGTACTTTTGATCGTGGTGGGTCTGATATTACAGGCTCTATTTTAGCGTCAGCTGTTGGGGCGGATCTTTACGAAAACTTTACTGATGTAGATTGTGTATTTGCTGCTAACCCAAAGGTTGTCAATGATCCAGTGGACATTAAGGAAATTTCATATCGCGAAATGCGTGAGCTATCATATGCAGGTTTTTCGGTATTTCATGATGAAGCATTAATGCCAGTGTATAAACAAGGTATCCCAGTCAATATTAAAAATACAAATAATCCAACTGCACCAGGAACACGCATTTTACCAACAAGAACACAATCGAATCGTCCTGTTACAGGTATTTCAGCAGACAGTGGCTTTTCAATATTATACGTATCAAAATATTTAATGAATCGAGAAGTTGGATTTGGTCGCAAGCTTCTTCAAATAATAGAAGAAGAGAATATCTCCTATGAGCATACACCATCAGGGTTAGATGATATTTCTGTTATTATGCGATCAAGTCAACTTTCTCCGGAAATTGAAAAACGCATTATTCAACGTGTGAAAAATGAATTGTGTGCAGACGATGTACACTTTAGTCATAACTTTTCGATGATTGTCATTGTCGGAGAAGGTATGCGCCATAACACGGGCTTGGCAGCGCGTGCAGCAGCAGCCATCTCAGGTACAGGGGCAAATATCGAAATGATTAATCAAGGTTCATCGGAAGTAAGCTTAGTATTTGGCGTTCGTTCAGAATTTGAAGATCAAATTTTAAAAGGGCTTTACGAGGAATTCTTCGCAGCCATTCCTACAGCTTGAAAGTATATTAAATAGTCGAATCCTTAACGGGTTCGGCTTTTTTTATTGGTTTTGGGGTATTGTTGTATTAAGTGTAATTGATTGGAGGAGTTTTTATGCAAATTGAAGTTTTTTCGGATTTTTCCTGTCCATTTTGTTATATTGCCAAAAAGAAATTATTCCAGGCAATCGAACAGCTAAACTTAACAGAAGAAGTGGTCATTGAATATAAAGCCTATGAATTAAATCCTCAAGCATCAAAAACGACAGCATTCCCTTATGTTGAAACATTAATTGAAAAGAAAAATAATAATCGGCAAAAGGTAGATGAAATAATGGAGTCGATTACAATGCATGGAAATGAGGTAGGCGTTACTTTTAACTTCCAAAAAGTAAAACTTGCGAATACAAAAAGTGCTCATCGCTTAAGTAAATTAGCGAAAACGTACAGCAAGGAAAATGAATTTGTAGAAATAGTGATGGATCGTTATTTTACAGAAGGTCTTAATTTAAATGATGAAGAAGAGCTTTTGGCAATTTGTGAAGAAATAGGGTTAGATCGTAATGAAGCGCATAATGTGATGGAGTATGAGCAATATTCGGAACAATTGGCAATGGATCGTTATGAAGCACAGCAACTTCAAATAACAAGTATACCCTTTTTCGTATTTGAAAACAGATACGGGATACAAGGGGTTGAACCTCTAGAAGTGTTCACGAAAACACTACTTCAAGCAAAAGCATTGAAAGAATAATGTTTAAATGGAATCTAGAAAAGGGAATGAAAAAATTAAGAAGGACATTTGTTATCTTAATATAACGATAGAACAAACAATTTTACAGTCGGGGGAAGTCTTTTGGATAGAGTAAAAAGAGTTATTCAATTAATATTTCGAAATTTATATTATTATAGGGTGGACTATATACGGAACTTTGCGATTTTGCGTATAGTTCAGGCGTTTATCGTATTACCGTTCATTTCACTAATGATCGCTATTATTATGGATATTACCGGGGTGCAGGTGGTAACTGAAGATAGTATTCCTTATTTATTAACGCACCCATTTGCTATATTTGGCATAGCATTTATTTTATTTATCGGTATAATTTTCATATATTTTGAAATTGGTTTTTTAATGCTGCTTGCTTATCATCAGCAGCGATCCATACCCTATACGTGGAAAGGGCTTTTAAAAAGACTCAGCAAAAAAGTAGTATATTTTATTAGCTTACAAACATTATTAATAGTTGTTTATACCGCTTTATTAATACCTCTTGTATCGGCGATTTTACCGATTTCACTATTACAAAATTTACATATTCCAAATTTTATAGTAGATGAATTACTAAATTCTACAAAAGGAACGCTATTATATATTGTTTTGTTGCTAGTTTTAGGTTTTATCGGACTACGGTTTATTTTTACTTGGCCATTCTTTACGGTTCACCAGGAACTTTCGATTTATGGAGCATTAAAAAAGAGCTGGCAATTTTCAAAACGAAAACTGATTGAAACGATCGGTATGTTAGGGCTAATGGTAATCATACATATAACCCTTTTAATTCTCACTTTAATCGTTATCTTCATTCCTTTGTTTATTATTGAAATGGTTAAGCCAAGCTGGGGGTTAGTAGCAGCAGGGTTTACGTTGACACTTGCACAGGGTGCGATCCTGATTTTCTTTTCTATTTTACAAATTGTATTTTCGCAGCTTCTCGTCATGGTAGCTTTCCAGCATACACGCCAAAAGCCACTGATTGTTCAGGAAGAATCGTTTAAACAAACAATTAAACAGTGGACTTTTATAATCGCGGTTTATACATTTTTCCTAGTAAGTGCCATTAATATTGTTAATTTGGAAAAAAATATTTATACACCGGACACAACTGTAATTGCGCATCGAGGGTTTATGGATGAAGGTGTTGAAAATACAGTTACTGCAATTGAAGCTGCTAAAAAAGCCGGGGCAGATATGGTGGAAATCGATATTCAACAAACAAAGGATGGGGAGTTTGTTGTATTTCATGACAAAACCCTTTCACGTTTATCGAATGAAGTTACAAAAACATATGACCTTACATTGGATGAATTAACGGAAACGACTATACTCGCAAATGGTTATTCTGATACAATTGCTTCTTTCGAGGAAGTACTTGAAATAAGTCGTACATTAAATATAAAATTACTTATTGAGATGAAGACACATGGATTTGAGACAGATGACTTTTTGGAAAGATTTGTAGCATTGCTTGATAAGTATGATGCGCTCGATTTACATTATGTACAGTCTCCGGATATACCAGTAATGGATCTTTTGGAAGAGATGGAGCCACGTATTCATACGGGTTATATATACTCTATTGCATACGGTAAGTTACCTGTAAACGAGTCTGATTTTATTTCTGTAGAACAGTCCTTTGGAACAGGTAATATTCAGAAACAAGTACAAGAGCAACATAAGGAACTGTTTGTTTGGACGATAAATGATAAGAGTGATATGCAGCAGTTCTATGAGCAAAATGTAGACGGAATCATTACCGATCAACCTGATGAAGCACTCTCAATACGTCAGGAATTCAACGAAGAAAAGCATTTTATACGACGTATTCTAAATAAAATTACGATTATTTACTAAGGGGAAAGATATGCAAATTATTACGTATGAAGTAGATGGCGATATTAAATCTACTGTACAAAAGCCCATTTACAATGAGTCAGGCGAACAAATATACTTTGTTCAACGGATTTATGATAATGGCTTAAAAAAACTGTTGGATGGTTATTTTGATCATCGTTATTTTTTAAAGTATGCTATACACAATAATAGCGGTCAGACAGTATTTGAAGTGAAAAAAATTTTTCGTCGCGGGAAAGTATGGTTTGAAGGGAAAGACTTACTTTCAGATGAAAAGTATATAATCAATTATGAAAACTGGCGAATTGGTGTACCGGAATTATTCATTTCAAGTAAAGACTTCAAAATGAAAATCGATAAAGAAATGGAAGATTGGTCAAACTTTATCGTCAATGAAACAGTCGTGGCTAGATGGGTCGCGGTTTATAATGAAGAAAAAGATCAATTCAACATGACGTTTGAGCTTTCAGATGAGGCACCTATCCAAAATGTCGCTTTTTATATCGCGATAGCTCAAGCGACATTGTTTATTGGTGTATAGGAGAGTAGAAAGATGAATGTAGTGTTTGTATTAACAGAGACGGCTGAAGAAGTGCTGCAAATGGTAAGTAATGATATTGCTGGTCTACTTGCGGCAGTAAAAGGAGACAGTGTATCATTTCCATTTGGCATATATCAATATGACAGCCATACACTCGACCATTATTTGCTGGAAGATGGGACTTACCAGCAGGAGCTTGTAATTTATTTAAAACCAGAGCAAAAAAAGAACGAAACGGTCCTGCCGAAACCACTTGATATAAATATTTAAAAATAATAAAGGAAATGGAAATCATCTGTCGAATGTATTTTTTAGTACATTGTGGCAGGTGATTTTTTTGGTGCAGTTAAATTTATTTGAAGTTGAGCAGGAACAATATGAGCTAAAGTTTCAGCTTATGGATCATGTAAAGGTAAAACTGATAGAAGA
Source organism: Solibacillus sp. FSL W8-0372 (assembly GCF_037969735.1). Lineage (NCBI taxonomy): Bacteria > Bacillati > Bacillota > Bacilli > Caryophanales > Caryophanaceae > Solibacillus > Solibacillus sp. FSL W8-0372. The sequence continues at coordinate 1,380,259 of NZ_CP150204.1, forward strand.
ACACATTGATAGTGAGACACACCATTATCGAAAGTACTATGAACCGCATATAATAAATAAAGGTGGCGAAATAACAAATATTCAAATTAGCGAAAATGGCGCAATAACATATGAGGTAACGATTTACGGGGAAAAATATTATTTACTTGAGCAGGAACTATATTAAAGTTCATTAAATTTACACTTTCATAAAACTGTTTCCATCTAAATTGTAAAATTATTCTTAATATTTCGGGTATTAAGTGTTACGATTACTTTTTAATGAGGACTTCAATTTGGTGGTGATAGAATGCTTACGATTTTTGGCGGTGTCGGTTTATTTTTACTCGGAATGACAATGCTAACCAACGGACTGAAGGAAATTGCTGGGGATGCTTTAAAAAGATGGCTTAATACATTTACAAAGGGCCGTATTAGTGCAGTAGTGTCCGGTGCAGTCATGACTATGCTCATTCAATCCTCGACGGCTACAACATTATTGACGATTGGATTTGTAAGTGCCGGGTTGCTGACGTTCATTCAATCAATTGGTGTCATAATAGGGGCTAATATAGGAAGTACGAGTACCGGTTGGCTAATTTCGCTTATCGGTTTTAAAATTAGTTTGCAAACGATGGCCTTACCAATTATCGGCATCGGTGTATTTATGTCATTAATCGCACCTCAGGATGTGAAGCGGTTCGGGAATGTTGTTGCTGGTTTTGGTTTACTGTTTTTAGGAATTGATACACTTCAGCAAGGGATGGGTTCTGCCCAGGATTTAATTGCCTTTGACTCGATTCCGGCAGATTCGTTCATATCCATTTTTCTGCTCATCATAATTGGTATTGTCATGACCGTTATTATGCAAGCATCAAGCGCGGCGATGGCGGCTACTTTAACGGCCTTATTTGCAGGTGCGATTGACTTTGAACAGGCTGCATATTTAGTTATTGGGCAAAACATTGGAACAACAGCTACGGCTTTATTCGCAGCAATAGGAGCTTCTGTTTCTGCCAAGCGTACAGCCATTACACATTTATTGTTTAACGTGATTACTGCATTCTTTGTAACTATTATATTTAATTATTTTGTTCAATTTACGAAATGGCTGACTGTTCTTATTTCAGGAGAATTTGACCAAACATTAGGTATTGCGATTTTCCATACGCTATTCAGTTTATTGGGCGCATTGATCTTTATTCCGCTAATTCAGCCCTTTGCCAATTTATTAATAAAGTTGGTACCCGAGCGTGAAAACGTATTGACGCAGGATTTGGATGATAGTTTAAAAGAAATGCCGTCTGTAGCAATAGAAGTATCGTTTAAAACGATGCGTGATATCATGGTAGAACTAACAACTGCACAGCAATTATTAATGGATTCCAAAAAAGTGACGATGGAATATGAAAAAAAAATACTAAAAGTTGAAGAAGCTCTCGAAATTACCCGGAAGTTTCTTGACAGCATTCTTGTCACCTCAAAACGTGAACATTTAAAGCTAATCTCAATTTTACATACACTCGATCATTTACACCGTTTAATAAAAGTTTTGCGTGAAAAGCAAAATGTAGAAGCATTTTATTTACAAGAAAAATTGATGCTAGATTGGCAGGAAATGCTGTCCATTATCAATAACAGGCTAAGCGAAGACGAAAAGCTGATGGATATTTCAATCATTTTAGAGGAGACATCTCAAAAAGTAGCGCAAGAACGTCGTGAAAAACGCATTCTATATTTTGAACGCTCGGTAGCAAATGAAACTCAATTGGATTTAGCAGTGTCAAAGGTTGATGCTTTACTATGGATTGACCGTCTGATATATCATTACTGGCGTGCAACCGCTCGTATGGCCGAATACCAATTGGTGAATGACGAATAAAAAAATCCCGAGTACATGATTATTGGTACTCGGAATTTTTCACTTTATTTTTTTCTCTAGCTTCATTCCAACAATCCGTACTACAATCCCTAATAAAATAAATACCCAGCCGATTCCTATAAATACATAATTCAAAGTTTGTGTGGAATTGGGAATTACATCAAATAGACCTAAACATACGACAATAATGCCAGAAAAAGATATTAACAATCCAGCTGTAACAATACTCACGTAATTCACCTCTGAAAAATTCTAACATGACTTATTAAGGAATACAATGGCATAGATTATACGATAGGATAAAAGATGGAATTTATAATTTATTCAATATATTGAAACTATTCCCATATTTTAAGCGTATAATATAGAGAAAAACAAAGGAGGAATTTTAAATGAAAAAATGGACAACCGCGTTAAGTATGTCAATTGTATCACTAGGATTACTTGCTAGTCCGGGCATTACAGAAGCTTCTGTCGGAACACAAGAGGAACGTGTGCCAATTTATGTGGCCGTGACTGATGAACAGGTAACGAAAGAGCAGCTTATTCAAATTTTGAAAACGAAATTGCCGGAGATGTTTAGTACATACTCTAACAATGATTTTCAAATGTCATCGATGAGTCACCATTATGCAGACGATTTAACAATCCGCTATGAGCTAATGTTCAATAAAAAAGTAAATAAACAAACAGAGGGTGGAAGTGTAACTTTCAAAGGGGACAACCTTGAAATAGAACATTTTTATTTCAATCCTGCCAATTTGAAAGATGCGTTATTTCCTGGGAAAATAACGGAAGATCAAGCGCGTAAAATAGCTGAAGATTTCGTTAAAAAGGTTTCTGCTTCGGGCAATTACAGTTTATCGAATAATGTGCCTAGCTATTATTACGGCAGCAGATTAATTACAGAGCCAATTACGTACTCATTTTCTTTTACTCCAAACGAAAATAATATACCAATTCCGGACCAATCTATGATGGTAAGTGTTTTAGGTGACGGCAAAATTCAATCTTTCTACCAAAATTCAATGCCAAAGAGAATGTCATTTGAAGAATCAAAAAATATTATTTCTAAAGAAGCGGCTATTAACAAAATGAAGGAGCAATTAAATTTAAGCCTTCAGTATACAATTGAATATTTACCGTATTCATCAAAGCCTTCTGTGAAATTGGTTTATTTACCGGCACCGAATGTGATTGGGCTACATGCAACTTCGAATCAGTGGGCAACGTATTCAGGTAAGGTTGATTCACTACAGAGTAATGCTACATTGCAGCCACTTGCACCAAACCAATTAAAGACTCCTTCACCGATTACGCTTGAAGAGGCGAAAGCAATTGCAAAACAATTAGTTGATCAACAGGAAAACACTACTAAATTTACGATCGATCACGCATATGAATATGAATCAAATGATCAGGCAGTGATCAGTGTTTCATACTCGTATCGATATAGAAACGGTTCACATGGTTCATCGATAGAGTTTAATAAAAATACAGGTGAACTAGTTTCGTACTCTGATTTCTTTGGTCCAATTCCGTTTGATGAAGAAGAGGCACCAAAAAATACGACACCGAAATTGAGTAAAGAGAAAGTAATGGAATTAGCAGAAAAATATGTGAAGGAACTTGCTCCAACTACTGTACATGAGTATGCGAAGGCAAATACCGATCCTTCATACGATAAAGAATCACAAGTGCATCATGTAAGTTTCCCACGCATTAAAAATGGTTTGATTGTAAATGGAGATAACGTATCAGTAGCTATTGATGACGAAGGAAAATTAAAATCCTTCTACCGTTACCCATTAAATATTGAAGAATGGCCAAGTGCTGAAGCAAAAATTTCGAATGATGAAGCGAAAAAGATATTCACGGAAGCATTGGACGTTAAGTTAGTGTATAACCGCCTGCAAAATGAAGATGGGAAATATGAGCTTGTCTATTTCCCGACAGTAAAAGGGCAAGAATACTATCAGCTCGATGCAAACAGCGGACAAATTATTAATCAGTATGAACAATTGGAAAAAGAGAAAGTTAGTCATCCGACAGCCGAAAGAGAATTAAATTATTTAATTCAAGCAGGTGCTATTGAGGTGAAGGATGCGAAAACATTTAATGCTGATGTTGCAATTACACAAGGACAAGCATTAAATATGATTACTAAATCGATAACTTATTTCTATGAAGACTATTATATGTATCGCCAGGAGCAGCCTCCTGTATCATTTGAACAAATTGATGCGGATCATCCATACTATAAAGTAGTGGAAAATGCGACTCGTATCGGTATTTTAAATCCTAATGAAGATGAACTGAACATTGATCAAAAGGTAACAAATGAGCAACTAGCTGTATGGTTTATTCGTACACTAGGACTTGAACAGGCAGCTAAGCATCGCGATATTTATCAATTACCGATAAAAGATGCTGCTGATGTTGATCCAGATAAAATTGGATATGTTGCACTTTCCAATGCACTTGGCCTACAAAAGTCAGATCAATCGATGTTCTTGCCGAAAAAAGAAGTCACATATGCCGAATTATCGAAATCCATTATCCAGCTAGCCTATGAAATAGCTGAAAAAAGAAATAGCGGCATGTATTATTATTAAATAATCCTTTATCCCGTGAAGTTTAAACACTTCACGGGGTTTTTAGATTAATATAGGAATATACGTTCTGTTTTATGTAATCAATAGTGTTTAAGCATAGGATTTTGTGATAATATAATAAAAAGCGCTTATTCTGAAAAAAATCGCGATAATTTTTTAGAAACGTTGTAATATAGTTAAAGTAAAGAATTAAAAGATGGAAGTTGGGAAAATACATGCAAAAAAACAAATATCGAGTTCATAGCAATACATTACTTGAAATTGCTCAAAGCCGTGCATTTACAGAGAAGGATAATATCGACGAACGATTTGATGAAGAAGGAAAAATCAAACTAGTAAGCGACCGCGTTGGAGCGGATTTAACGTTGTCCATTATTAAAACAGAAGACGGTATAGCTTATTCTGTAAAATGGGATGACTCGGAAGAAGTATTCAAAGGCTGGAACATGGCTTGGGAAGAATTTGTATGGTGCCTAGGAGTTGTCAATAAACCGATCGAAGAAGCTGCAAAAAAAGCAGCTGAAGAATCGAAACGTCGTGCTGCGGAAGAAGCAGCTGAAAAAGAAGCGGCAGAACTACTAGAAGGTCAAGAAGAGCAAGAAGATAAAACAGCAGTAGAAACAACAGAAGAAACAACAGAAGAAACAACAGAAGAAACAGCAAAATAGATAAAAGCTGGAGCATGAGTAGTTCCAGTTCACGTAAAAAGAGAAATTGCACTTCAACGGTGCAATTTCTCTTTTTTGTTTTATTAAAAAATGTGGTGAGGTGGTATCCTCTTATGAAGTTTGAACTGCTTCAGGCTTTGTAATGGGTTGAGGCACATCGTATTGTTGTTCCACTATGGCGTAGCGTTCCCATTTTCGACTGCGCCAACGGAAAATCATTAAAATGGCACGAATCCATTCATCACAGGCAATCGCAAGCCATACACCGACAAGTCCTAAATCCAGTACGAATACAAAGAAATAGCCAAGCGATAAACCGATCACGATCATTGAAATAAATCCTACTCGAACTGGGTAAGAAGCATCACCTGAAGCACGTAAAGAGTTAATAATAGTAATATTTATTGAACGCCCTGTTTCCAATAAGACACTTAATAGTAAGACGCTCGCTCCTATACGTACAATCTCTTCGTTATCTGTAAAGATACGCATGAGAGGTTCTCTAAAAACTGTGATAATCGCTACCATTGCTAAAGTGAAAATTAGCGCAGATTTGACACTAAACCAAACATTTTTATAAGCAAGATCTTTTTCACCTGCACCTACAGAACGTCCAACGATAATGGCCGTCCCCATACCAATCGCTAATGCGAAAAGATAGGTGAACATGGAAATATTGACGGCATATTGACGCGCTGACAATGCCTCTGCACCTAAAAAAGTCACGAAAAAGAGGAGGACTATTTGGTTTGTTTGATAAAGAACCTGCTCAAGGGCAGATGGAATACCGATTTTTAATATTTTCGAAATATAGTTCTTGGACAGACGATAGTAGTCAGCTAGTTCAATGCGGACTTCTAATGCCTGATATAAAAGCCAGAAAAATACGATTGCTGCTAATACACGACTGATAACCGAAGAAATAGCGGCACCTTCTACACCAAGCTCTGGTATACCGAATTTACCGAAAATCAAAATATAGTTTAAAATTACGTGCACTACATTCATTCCAAGAGAGACATACATCGTTTGTTTCGTCCAGCCTTGAACGCGAATGATGGACGACATGGAAGTAATTAATGCTTGAACAAATATAAAGCCCCCAACAATTACTAAATAGTTTTGTGCTGCTTCCAATACGGCACCTTGTAAATTCATCATTTTCATAATTGCATCTGAAAACAATATAAACAATCCACTTATTATAAGCCCAACAATTAAATTAAGTGATACAGATAAAGCAGCAATTTTTGATGCTTCAGCCAGTAAGCGAGAGCCTAAATATTGAGAAACGACAATGGAAGCCCCCGTACCGATCACACCTAATAAAAGGATGGCAATTTGAATATATTGATTAGCTGTTCCTACCCCGGCTACCGCATCATCAGATACAGCACTTAACATGAACGTATCAGCCAAACCCATGAGCATAAATAGAAACAACTCTAAAAATAATGGCCAAGTTAACTTGAATAAACTTAAATCTTTTGTATTATGTGACAAAAACTTCACTCTTTCATATAGATTATCAAAACAAAAAATATCTTAGCACAAAAGAATTAGGTAAGGTAGTTTGAATAACTAGATTAATTTAGTGATATTGGTAACTTTTTATCATCTCTTTAATTGATAAAGGCAAATTATAGAAAAATTATGGCGTTTCGAGATTGAAAATATTAAATCGAGCAAATATTGCCTCGTTTAAATTGTGTCTATTTTTTTACAGATAAATAAAATTACTGGTGGATATTAAAAAATTGATTTATTCAGTTATTCGTAATAATTAGTCGACAAAAATCGACTCCCTGTAATCAAATTGTAATGTCTGTGGTGCCGAGATGTCATCTCAGTGAAATATTTCGCGGTTATGCTAGTAAAGTTGATTCAAAAAGATTATTCACGACAACTATCTGGAGGGAAATATTCAAGTATGATCAAGAAAGTTTTATCATTATTTGCGGTTATGATCGCAAGTACATTTATTTTTGTTGGAACGTCACAGGCTGCTACACATACAATTAAAAAAGGCGAGAACTTAACAGTGCTTGCCAAGAAATATGATACTACGGTAAAAGAGCTGATGAAGCTAAACGATTTAGAGACAACTAAAATTCAAATAAAGCAAGTCATTAAGCTACCTAGCCATATTCAAAATAAAACTGCTGTAAAAAAGGATACTAAAAAATCAGCAACAGACCCAGGTAATGTTAAAAAGACAATTAGAATGACAGCTACTGCTTACACAGCATACTGTAAAGGCTGTTCAGGTATAACTAAAACAGGTTTGAATTTACGTAAAAATCCAGGCTTAAAAGTTATTGCCGTAGATCCAAAAATCATTCCACTCGGTTCTAAAGTATGGGTTGAAGGTTATGGAATTGCTGTTGCGGGTGACATTGGCGGAGCAATTAAAGGAAACAAAATCGATCTCTTTATGAATAAGAAATCGAATGCTAACCAATGGGGCCGTAAAAAAGTCACTGTAAAAGTCTTGAAATCATAAATTGAAACCTATTGCGAAAATACCGCAATAGGTTTTTTGTTTTGAACTATAATAAAAAGTGTGATTTTATTGAAAGGAATGAGTTCGATATGTTTTATTATGAAACAACTTGCCGTTATTGCGGTAAATTATATAAATTAGTGGAAGGTACTAAAAAATACCAACAATATAAAGAAAATCGCCGAAGGAAGTTTTCCTGCGATGATTGCGAACGTCGCATAGAAGCAGATTCAAGAAAGTATTTATTTAATCGGGATTAACTTTTCTAGCTCAGCAGACAAGGTAGAATGGAAAAAGGTAACGTAAGGAGTTGTTAAAATGGAGGCTAAAAAGGTTAATGTTAATTGTAGCAATTGTCATGAACCGTTTATCATTGATTTTGCAACGGATCAATTTTCGTCCGAAATTCAAATATTTAATGGTAAGAAGCAACGAAAACGGACATATATAAAAAAATGTCCTCACTGTGACACAATCAATTATGTGATGAGTGATAAGAAAGAGGAATGGGGAAATCGTAAAGGGCCAAATATTAAGTTGTTTTTATTCTCTGGGATATTTAGCTGCTTAGGCTTTGTTGTATTGGGCATACTTTTTTTATATTTTGCCTTTAAAGGTATTGGATTTGTCTTCGATTGGCTATTTAATTAAAGGCAAACGGATACTTTCATGCTATAATAAAGAGCTTGTGGAGGTGTAAATAATGTCAAAGAAATGGACAATCCATTCAATTCGTGAATACGTAGAAAAGAATACAGATACAAAATTATTATCAACAGAATTCCAAGGGTTTTCACAAAAGCTAGATTTCGAGTGCGCTTGCGGGAACACGTTCCAAAAGCCATGGAAAAAGTTTAAAGAAAACAAACAGCAAAAATGCGAAGTATGCCAACCACCAAAGGAATCTCGCTAATAGAATAAATTGCCTGTAAAAAACCGCCTATTAATACGATAGGCGGTTTCAAACTGTAGATAAACTCGAAGAAATTCGGGATTGCCTACAGTCTTTTTTATTAAAATAAAGTTAACTAATGAACACCGTTGATCTCCATTCCGGGACCGAAGCTTTCCCCGGGCACGGCTCCAGCTAACTAAATTGTGCCTACAACGGCAGGCACAATTTAGTGGATCTTCCGCACGCGCTTTTCCCGGTGGAGTCACGGTCCCTCTATTACAATCAACTTATTCATCGCTTTAAATAAAGTGAGATAGGATATTTACGATGACTAGTCATCAATTCAAATCAATGAACATGAACAACTTTTTCCTGCTAATCCCTACTAAAAACCGCCTATCAATGCGATTAGGCGGTTTTTAGTAGGGATTACGTTTGGCTTATTATTTTTAAGTTAAGTTCATTATACATTTCATAAAAATTATTTTTTGGAGTATTCGCAACAGAAGCAATAAGTGAAACATTATTTTTTGAAAGCATATTCGTTTCAAGTTGCTTTTTAAAGGATTCCGTTGTGATCAGTAGAAATTTTTCATCGCAATATGGATAGATAATCAGTTGATTTCCTCTTGTTTCAAAATTTATGATATTTAACAATCTATTTAAATTCATTCCACTTTTTAGTTTATACTTTGACATGACAATAGTGGCCGTTTGATCCACATGCAAATCAACAATTTCAATCGCGCGTCCGTAAAACTGCTTGGAATTATATATAACAACATGCTGGGTGATATTTAAATCCATAGGCAAAAATTGATTTTGGCGATTAATTATTTTCTCACAAAGAATGATCAAATCTTTAAAAAGTATTTTCGAATCGGGATGTTTGCTAATAATACGGTAAAAATGCCGTGCTAAAAATGATGTGTACATAACTTCATTGGATTCATTAAATTTTTTTAATAAGGACATCATTGAGAAAACAGCCATTTCAAAATTTTGTTGTAAAAAATTTTTGCTTGCTTGTATTGAGTGGACAAAAACAATATCGGCATCATTTTTACAATTTTCTATATACCAGTTAAATTGTTCAATATATTTTTCGGCATGGGTAATGTCATCATTTTCCAATAAAGAGGTAACAAGTTGCAACTGTGCATTACATTCATAAAATAGACGGTCACCAGGGATTTCCAATGAATGGAAATATGCACTTTTAGCATATTGAATAGCTTCAGTAACATTTTTGACTTCAAGAGACCGGATACTTAATAAATAGTAGCACATCGATAGATTTTGAGGATTGTTATCTGGATTTATAGAAGCAATAATAGATTGAATAAATATGTCGCTTTGCGGAATGGTCGATATAATAGAGGCAAATTTAACGCAGCAAATTAATGCTTCTGTAATAAGCACTGGATTATCGCATCTTTCAATGATGGATAATATAAACTGAAGTTGTTCAAAGGCTTCATCAAATTGCTTTTTAGCATAATACGTTTTGAATTGTTTTATACTCGTCTTTAAAGAATACTCGATAGACAAATATTCGTTATTTTCCAATATTGAATTGGTAGAGTTATACATGTTAAAACTCCTTTAACAGTAGATTGTAATAACGTTTTGAATAATCTATAGAATCTTTAATAATTTTATTGAAATAAGTACTGACTAAAACATGTTCCTTTAATCGATTTAAAAATTGTCTATGAATCTGATTGACCGTATGTTCTTCTGGTGTGTCATTAAGAGTGTTTACATAAAAGTTAATGATTTCAAGGGGCAACTCAGACTGTAGACCCATATCATTTGAAATTTTATGTAGATCAGATTTTAAATTATTTTTAATGTTAATAGCGATTAATAAACAGATTAAATGATTATTACTTTTTATCTGTTTGACCTTAAGAAGTTCAGTTTGCTTAATCATTAATTCATGTATATAAGATTGAAAGGGATAGTCTAAACGAATAGTATCATCCATTAATAACTTTTCACTATCCGTCGTTAAAAAAGTATATAAATTAAAAACCAACTGATAATAAAAAGCATACCCGTGTTTATAATCTTCCAATTGCACAGCTAAAAATTTGTTGTTTAACAGTAATTCCTGAAATTCATTTTTTTTAGTAATGCTAGCAACATAATAACTAGTAATTTTCATGTTTAAACTCAGCTCCTTAAAAAAATGAATCAATTCATGGTAATATTATACAGATTAAACATAAAAATATCAAATTTTTATATTTTTTAGCAAAAATATAAAAAGAACTACTTAAAAAAGTAGCTCTAATTTTATAAAATTATTATTTGATTATAGTAAGCAATAATAAAATAATCTTATTTTATCATTAATTTAGTTCTTACTCTGGTACTGCTTCCACTTCTACTCTTTCTGCTTTTAACTCAGGATGGGCCATTTCAATAATTGAGCGTCGTAATAGAATTAAAACAATTGCTATTAAAACAGTTCCGCTGAATAGTAAAATATATTGTGCTGGAATGATGTCATATAATATTCCAAATCCAAGTGTACCGATTGGCATAGCGGCAGTAGCCATCATCTCGATAATGCCAAATACACGTCCTCGATATTCCTCATCAATTGAAGTTTGCATAATAACACCAATTGGAGTGTTTGTAATTACCCCAAGTGAACCAAAAAAGAGCATAATGATGAAATAATAAATGAAATTCATCATAGTTGAAAACTGAATAATAAGCGGTAATGCTGCTGCAATTACGACAACCGACATTGCAAAAGTTGAGCGTTTAACGATTAATAAAGGGAATTTAACATTTGAGCGAGAAGCAAAATAGATCGATGTAACGAATACACCTACTGCTGCGCCTGCTTCTGTCAGACCGATTAACTTTGGATCTAAATGAAGGATTGTTAATAAAATGAAATCTCCACCAACGTTAATTGCTGTGAAAAATAAATTTAGCCAAAGTGCTGTCCATAAAATTGCTTTAATAATCGGTTTTTTGTTTACATATCGGAAGCCTGATTTCAAACTTTCCAACATCGATTCTTTTGGTGATTCTTCTGTCGTCGTACGCTCTTTCTTATAAAGAGTAAAATTCATTGTCGATTCCAAAGTTAGTGTAATAATAGCTGCACCAATAAAGATCATTAAAAACATTTCCATTGAAACAAACCCGAATAATACGCCACCTAAAATTGGACCAGCAATGCCGGAAATTGAGAAGGATAATTGGTTAAAGCTCATCGCCCTTTGAAGTCTAGCCTCATCAACCATATTCGCAATGGATGCAGAAAATGAAACACTTGAAAATGTCAGGAAAATCCCGTTAAAGAAAGTCGTAATATAAATGGCCGGTAATGATAATCCAAATTCATGTGTGTAAAGCAACAAAGTACTTATTGTCAAAATGACACCAGCTTGCCCCCCAAGTACGAGCCATTTTCGTGGTAGGCGATCTCCAAGAACGCCCGCAACCGGTGATAAAATGATGCGTGGCAAAAAACTCAAAACAATTACTGTCGCAAAGCTTAATGAAGATCCAGTTAACGATAAGATATACATACTTAATCCAAAGCTGTAAACACTTCCTCCAAGTGAACCAATCATTTTACTAATAAAAAAAGTGTATAAATTATAGGTTGCTTTTTTTAATTTTAATTGCTCCGTCATTTTCAAAACCCCTTTGTTTAATTTTATTAAACTTATTATATGAGATGGATTTTCTTTTTGCAAAATAAAAGTTTAATTTAATTTAAAAAAATAAAAATAATTTTTTGATTATATGTTGAGTTTGTTTAATTTTATTTAAATTATTTTCATTTTGTTATATGGTTTGTTAAAATGTATTGTATGAGGTGAGGTTGTGTTAAATATTGGAGCTAAAATAAAAGAACTTCGAAAAGAGCGGAAAATGACACTTGCACAAGTAGCAGGGGACCGAATTACAAAAGGGATGCTAAGCTTAATTGAAAATGGGAAAGCCCAACCGTCCATGGAAAGTCTGCAACATATTGCAAAGCAGCTAAATATTGACGTGTCAGAGCTTATGCAAACAGAGAATCATCACCAAATTAAAGAACTTTATCAGGATGTTGAAAAAAAGCGCTTAGCTCTTTTTAAAGAATATAATGAAAAGAAATTTAACGAAAAAGTAATCGAATTGTATGATACGATTTTGCCATTTGTTGATAATGGCAGTTTAAAGGGGACGACCTTTGAGGAAGTTCGTATTTATGATGCTTATTTATCAATGCGATACCATGCAAAGATAGATTTATCTGAAAAGCCTTTTGTAAAATTGGTACAAATGTATGAACAAGTACATGCTTATTCAAAAATTTTAACGATATTTGATCGAATGGCAGGTATTAAGTTTTTGGACCGGAATTATATGGAAGCTCTTCACTATTTATTTGAAGGGGAGAAGTATATTGATAAATACGGGGATTTAATTGATGACATAGAAAAATTAGATTTATACTATAATATAACGGTGATGTCTGCAGCGATAAATGATGATGCGCAGGTTGAGCACTATATTGAAAAGGCCTTTATTCTTTCTAAAGAGAAAAAAATCTTTTACCGGTTAAATGAATTTTACCGATTTTTATTTTTTATTCACTGTTCAAAAGAAGAAGGAGAAAAGGCATTTTATTATTTGAAAAAGATGCGCGCCTTTGTCGAGATCATGGAAGAGCCAGCTGAGACCGTGATGGAGCAGATTCTTACGCTGACCTATACAAATCAAATTGAAAAGGATTATGAAAAAACAATCGCAACCCGATTCGAACGAGTTGATATACTAGAAGACATTTATTATGATGCAGATTTCTTCTTTAATGGGGAATACGCGTATGCTAATTACATGCTCGGTCGTTATAAAGAAGCATTAACTTATTTAAAGGATATCAAAATTCTTGGTAGGAATCAGCATCCTATCGATTTGGCTATTATGTATCGTTCGTTTGCAGTGCGTGCGCTGTGCCAATTTATGCTTGGTGACAAGGAAAATGCAAAACGTGATATTTTATACGCAACGGATGGTGTAAAGGATTTTAAAATAACGAAAGAAATTCAATTTATACTTGATGCGCATAAAACAATAATGGAATAGAACAAGGAGGCTACCTGAAATTCGATTTCGGACAGCCTTCTTTTTTCGTTTTCAAGTCTCTATAAGTGAAGGGTGCTCACCATCCGAGGTTTTATTAGAATATTTAACTCTGATATTAGAAACTTTGGTCTGGATATTAGCACATTTCTGAGTGATATTTGAACATTTCAGCAGTTTATTAGCACTTCGCACAAGTTTATTAGAAAACAGAAAATATATTAGCACTTTTCAGCAGCTGATAATCAAGTGCAGAAATCTTTTATAATTATAAACCCTCCACTTAAACACCAGCCAAAAATATGTTGATATACTAGATGGCACTGTGTGAAAAATGGGGGTATTGCTAATGAAAGAAAAAGAACTGCCGTATTTTAATGATACATTATCCAGCTTAAAAAAAGCTTACCAAAAGTTAAATAATGAAGTAAAGGTACAAGATAAAAGCTATAAAGATTTACAAAAATATATGATTGATTATAAAAGTGAACTTGATAAATTTGAAGTGTACGACTATCAACAAACATTGAGCATGATTGATAAGCAAGGTTATGCTCAAGTTATGGAGCTCGAGCAAGTAAAGAAGCTAATTTATTCACCATATTTTGGACGCTTTGACTTTGTATATGAAGGGGAGTCCTTAGAAGATGCCGAACCGTTTTATATTGGACGATATGGTTTTAGGGATGAAGAAGGAACGAATTTAATTTATGATTGGCGCGCACCGGTTTGCAATATGTACTATGAGTTTGAACTAGGACTAGCATACTATGAAGCAATGGAGCGACGTTTTGATGGGAATATAATAAATAAACGTCAAATCAAAATTGAAAACTCACAAATTCAGTATGTAATCGACAGCTCATTAACAATTCAAGATGAAGTATTACAGCAAACGTTAAATGAGCAGGCAAACGACAAGATGAAAACAATTGTCACTTCTATCCAGCGTGAGCAGAACAAAATTGTCCGTAACGAATCGGCCTATAACATGATTATTCAAGGGGTTGCTGGTTCAGGGAAAACGGCTGTTGCTCTTCACCGTATCGCCTATTATTTATATAAGTACCGCGATACATTAAGAGCAGAACGAATATTTATCTTGTCACCGAATAAAGTGTTTGGTGACTATATTTCTTCTGTCTTACCAGAGCTTGGCGAACAGCCGATTCGCTCATTTACGATTGATGAGTTAACGGTGAATTTATTACCTGCAGCAGTAACTTTTACACCTTTTGAAACTGAAATGAAGGAAATACTATCAAACCCGACTGGACCATTAGCACAGCGGGCAAAGCAAAAAGCCAATTATGCATTTGTTAAGCGACTTCAGAATTTTTTATCGGATTTAAATAGCAGGCTCTTAAAAAATGAAGCAATTTCCATTGCTGATGTTATATTTGAAGCCGACTATTTACAGCAGCGCTTCAATCAGTATCGCAATGAGCCCGTTGTTACGAGGATTGAGTTAATGGTCGATGATATTATTCAAGTGTTAAAGTCTAAAAGAGGCGGGGAAGGAAAGTTACCAAGTAAAAGTGAAATTAAAAATCGATTAACAAAACGACTTTTGTATAAAAATCCATTTGAAATTTATAAAGTGTTTATTAAAGCATTAGACGAAAACGCATTTAAGTTTGCCAAGAAAAACTTTGAATTTAATGATGTATATCCTTATCTTTATGTTCAGCTTTATTTTAAAGGGATCAAAACATACGAATTAGTACAGCATTTCGTATTGGATGAAATGCAAGATTATACCCCGATTCAATATGCGGTGTTGGCTAAGGTCTTTGAATGTAAGCGAACAATTATTGGCGACTTTAGCCAGGCGTTACTCCCATACGAAACAATTTCAAAAGAAGCATTTCAGGAGATACTACCAAAATTAGAGTATGTGGAACTGACAACAACGTATCGTTCTTCCTATGAGATTGGCATGTATGCGAAAAAATTTATGCGTACCGGGGAACTTGATCCGATTGCAAGACATGGAAAAGAGCCAGAGGAAATCATCTATCGTTCAATTGATGACATGATGGGGATTTTGCAGGAAAAGCTAACAAATCATTGGAGAACAACAGCGATTATTTGCAAAACAG
Organism: Solibacillus sp. FSL W8-0372; assembly: GCF_037969735.1. Lineage (NCBI taxonomy): Bacteria > Bacillati > Bacillota > Bacilli > Caryophanales > Caryophanaceae > Solibacillus > Solibacillus sp. FSL W8-0372. Next base: position 1,396,009 of record NZ_CP150204.1, read on the forward strand.
AGGCGGATTTACAATTTATAAAAGAACGGATGACCGTGCCATTTTATATTTTGGATGGGCATACAGAGAAGTTTGAAACAGGTGTCCTTTTAACGACGATTCAGTATGCGAAAGGTCTGGAATTTGATTATGTTATTGTGCCATTGGTCGATGCCGGGCGATATGCAACGGACTTTGACCAAGGACTTTTATATATTGCGACTACAAGAGCAATGCATGAATTAACGATGCTAATAGATCATTCTAATCCTTCAAAATTGCTGAGAAGCGATAGAGCTTAGGGGAAATTTAGTATATAGCCTTAAATTGAAACTTTTTATATGGAAAATACGTATAAAAAAGTAAAAATTAGGTGGTGTGATTAATGAAGAAGAGTGTTTCATTTTTTAGTTTAATAATTATGTGTGTATTACTAGCTGTTGGATGTTCAGAAGAAAATAACTATGCATCAGATTTAGATGCTCATGAAAGGGATCTAGACGGCTATTTTTTTGATAGTGGACGATATCAACTATATTTTAAAGACGATAAAATGATGATTATTGGTAGAGAAATTGGAAAAGATAAAAAAAGTGTACTTGATGAAATTTATTTAAATAAAGGTGTAGAACTTGGTGGTACGGTAATGGAAGAGTATGAGAATGTAGAAGTGACAACAAATGACAATAAATTTACGATAATAGTGGATGATTTTACACTAGAATTTACAAAATTTAAAGACCATATAATAGTCGATTCTGAAAACATGGAATATATTCGAAATAAATTAGAAATTTAGCAATGATAACTGAAAACACATACTTATAAATATAAGTCAAATTGTCGACAAAAGGTCTCCAGAGATCTTTTGTCTTTTTATTAAATTTAACTAGATGCTTAGCAGGAACAAGTTTTTTACTCATCCTATTTCAAGTTGTTCAGGTTCATTGATTTGATTACTAGTCATCGTAGATATTGTATCTCACTATATTTAAAGTGATTAATAAGTTGATTGGAGTGGAGGGACCGTGACTCCACCGGGAAAAGCACGCGCGGAAGATCCACTAAATTGTGCCTGCCGTTGTAGGCACAATTTAGTTAGCTGGAGCCGTGCCCGGGGAAAGCATCGGTCCCGGAATGGAAATCAACGGTTCAATGTTAATTTAATTTTTAAACAAACACTATTTAAGAATTTGCTACAGTCTGAAATATAAGTTATATATGTATCTTAAAACAGCACCTTGATTCAGTTTTGATTCAAGATGCTGTTTTTTTGCTTTTAAAATGCGCGTCAAGTTTGTAACTGATCCAGTATGTGAATAATGCTGCACACATCCTTCATCGCTTGTTTTAAATTGAGCTCTAACTCATCGGTAACATGATAAAACTCATTTTTAAATTTAGGTGTGTTTAAAAGCGTATGAATATCAGCCCCGTGTTCCAGTGCTTCAATTTCCTGAAATAAGTGGAGAATACTCGTTAATGAAAAGTGAGCACTTCGAAGTGTTCGAATAATGAGCAGCTTTTGTACATCTTCTTCCGTGTATTGTCGGCGGTTTTGTGTATCGCGATTCACTTTGAATAAGCCGTTGCGCTCCCAATTCCGAATCGTTTCTTCGGTTAACTGAAGATGATTTGCCACCATTTTATGTGTAAAAATTAAGGGAGAGCTAGTATTACTTTGCATAATATTAGTAGAAATTTGAATAGCCTTTTTAGCGTAATCATACTCTGACTGTAAAAACTGGAGATAAGTAAGTGCTGCTTTCCGACTTTCCTTAAAATTGCCTTGTCCACTAAGCCGTACAATGTTTGTCGCCATTTTGCGTAAATTATTTTGAATAAATTCCTGATTGAATGCCAGCCGGGCAATATACATTTGCTTCAAATGTATTTCAGTATAGATTCTATAGCCATTTTGTTTTCTAAAAACAGGAGATATATAGCCCCACTTTTCATACAGTCGCACGGTATTAGGGTGAACATTCGCTTTTTTTGCAATTTCATTTGTTAACATGCTATAACTTCCTTCTGTGTAATCAAAATTCTCTTCCTTTATTTTATCAAATAATAATGATAATGATATGATTAGTGTAAGCGGTAAATAGAACTTATACCGGTAAAAAGGGTTGAAATTAGAGGGGCTTAAAATATGATTTCAAGAGAAAAATTGGAAGCAAATCAAGTGTTCCTATATTTATTTATTTTAGTTGTTGCCATAACATTTGGACTAACCGCTCCAAATATAGCAACTCAGTTAGATAGTACGATTTTTATTATTATTGACATATTAATGTATAGTATGTTTTCGCAAATTCCGTTTCATTCTTTGAAGGGGTCATTATTAAACCGGCGATTTATGCTTGCGCTTTGTATTGTAAATTACATAGCCGTGCCAATCGTTGTGTGGTTGTTATCTCAATTAGTACCAGATTATCCACCGCTATTATTAGGTCTGTACCTAGTTTTGTTAACGCCGTGCATTGATTATGTGATTGTTTTTACAGCGATTGGCCGAGGAAATGAAAAAGCAATTTTAACTGCGACACCGTTTCTTTTCATTTCACAAATGCTTCTTTTACCTTTATACTTATGGTTATTTATAGGAAGGGAAGCAACTAGTCTAGTAGAAGTTACACCATTTGCTGAAGCATTTTTCGGGTTAATTATGCTGCCGTTAATAGTAGCGGTTGCCATTCAGAAATGGGGGTATAGCGCGAAAGTTGGTAGTAGGTTAATTCATTTGTCAGGATGGTTACCCGTGCCTTTTATGGCCATAACGCTTTTCGTTGTTGTTGCTTCACAAATTAGTAAGCTATCGGGCTAATTTTACTGGATTGGAAAAGTGATCCCAATTTATATCGCGTTTATGATTATTATGCCGTTTATTTCGAAAATAGTTGGAAAATGGATGGACTTGGATGTGCCGACTACCCGTGCGTTAATTTTTAGCGGATCTACACGTAATTCACTAGTTGTATTACCATTAGCTTTTGCATTGCCAAACGAAGTAAGCATACTAGTCGCTGCAATCATAATTACTCAAACCATTGTTGAAATAGTTGGCGAACTAATTTATATAAAAGTTATCCCGAATGTGGTAATGCCGGATTAAAAACAGTCTTTTACTTAAAAGTATAGAAAGTTCGACCACTTTTAAATGTGTGTAGTATAATCGCATATAAGATGTATGATAAAAAGGATAAGGGGTTCAAAAAGATGAAAATTGAAGAATGGTTAAATAATGAAACATCATTAATTGCTACTAAGCTTATTGAATATAACAAAAAACATATAGAAATAGAAAAATCTATTGGCTTTACTGGACGAGATAAAATCCATGAAATTTTAGATAATTTTTATGAGATTTTTTTCCCGGCTATTAATAACCAAGGTGTTGTAGATGAAGCACGTACTTTAATGAGTGTAAATAATAGTTTGCGAAAATCAGCTTTAGATTTACGGGACATTATTGAGACAGTGCTAATTTACCAAAACTTTGATAATTGTGATGGTCAATGCCGGGAGAAAGCTGATCGAGTAGTTATGAATTTAATCGATTCTTTCCCAGTTATTCGCGAGACGATTCAAACAGATATTCAGGCTGCCTATAACGGAGATCCGGCCGCTACATCAACAGAAGAAATTATGCTGAGCTATCCATCTGTACGGGCCGTTTTTATTCACCGTATCGCACATGAAATTTACAAAATGAATGTTACCATTGTTCCACGAATAATGTCTGAATATGCGCATCAGTTAACGGGAATTGATATTCATCCAGGCGCAACAATTGGGCATTCGTTTTTCATTGATCATGGAACAGGGGTTGTTATTGGAGAAACGTGCACAATCGGTAATAACGTGAAGATTTATCAAGGGGTTACATTGGGTGCATTAAGTTTTCCTATGGATGAGAACGGTAACCCGATTAAAGGGATTAAACGTCATCCAAACATTGAGGATAATGTCGTAATTTATGCCGGTGCAACGATATTAGGCGGAAAAACGACTATTGGCCATGACACGGTTTTAGGAAGTAATATATGGATGACTCATTCTGTACCACCATATTCACGTGTATACAATTCTCAGCCATCGCCAAACATTAGTAACAGTAAAAAAGTAGCGATAGAGTACGAAATTTAATAGTAAAAAACAACGAGCTGAAAAACGAGTTCGTATATAGTAATTAGAGACACAATTCGCATATGAATTTGTGTCTTTCTTTTTGTTGTTATATTAACTTTTATAATTAAATCAAACTAGATTTAACATAACTTTTAATACCCTTTTTAGCAAGAACGCATAAATACAGGTGCTAATTGGATTACGCCTTTAAATTTAACGGAACCATGAAAACACCTGCACTGCCATTGGAAATTAAAGGTTGGTTTGAGAATGTTCTATAATTAGTACAATAAAGTGGATTTTTAAAAGAAGGAAGGTGCGTTCAAGATGGAACAATTTATTTTAAATGGGCAAATTGTGAATGTAGATATTCAGAAAACAAAAGCATTATATAAGGAACTTCCTCTAGTTTCTGAAAAAGAACATTGTGGCTGTTCAGATTGTGCTTTCTATGCTAAATCAATTGTTCATACAACTCCAGCAATTCAACAGTTTTTTAAACAGTTTGGCATTGACCCGAGGAAAGAAGCCGAAGTATGGCGAGCTTGTGAAAATAATGACGGTACCTATTATTATGTAGCAGATTATCATTTTATTGGCGAAATCCCCAATGTTAGAGAATTAGATTGGATTGACATAGAGGGTGCGTCATTCGGTTTAACAAATCATACTGGGAGTTTGCCTTCATCAATGATTCCAGAAACGTTCACCCCACCTATTATTGAGATGATTGTAAAAATTAATTTACGTTCTGATATTTAGTTATTCAAAGAGTGTCATACTTATATAGAGGTATACGAAACATTCCGAAACAATGCTTTTGGTGCGTTTTTCAATGAAACCATAAATAGTTCTACTTCTATTCAAAACTTTTATAAATTGGTAAAGTAAGTTAAAACTATTTGGTGTAGAGGTAGGTGTTTAGAACATTGGAAATTATTATCACTATAGGGGTTGTCATTATAGCCATTTCTTGTTTATCTATTGATGCAAAATTAAGAGAAAATGGTAAACGTGATAAAGAAATTATTGCTTTACTCAAAGAAATAAATCAAAAAAAATAAAGACATTCATTAAATAGTATCCTTAATCAATGTTTAATGATTTATGAGAATACAAAAAGAATCTAATTAATGTTCCCAAATGAAGTTTGATAGCACTTAAAACAGTGTTTGTCGCTGTTTTTTTAAGTAAATAACACTCTGAGACGTTGTGAGAAATTAGGACTGTTCGATTCACTTCCTGAATGGCTGTAACGTATAAATAGACTCTTAAAGAAATGGATTTTCATGGTAAAATAAGTAAACGAGGTGTTCAAATGAAACAAGGCTCTTTTAAAAAAGCAGTAAACGCATTTACCGTGATAGCAATTTTCATTACTGTTATTTGGATAATTTCCGGAAAATCTAACTCCTATTCAAAACCTCAAGAAGCTATATTTGCTGTTGAAAATGATTTAGTGTTAATTCCAGCTTATAAAATAAATAGAAATGCACTTTTCTTTTTCATAAAAGACAAGAATAATCTAGGAGCTACATATGTACGAAAAGGGCTTTTCGGATGGAAAGCAGAGTTTCTTTCATGGAGTCCTATGGATTATGAAAGAAATTATGAAAATTTAAACGGTTACCAAGGACATGGTGAAAATCTAATTTTCGGATTAATTAAAGATAGTGATGACTTATTGATTCAACTTGGTGATAAAAGTGCTAAAATCTTAAATTTAGAAATGTTACCTACTGAAGTTGTTGAAGAATATCAATTAGCAGGATTATACATTTGGTACTTTGAAATCGATACTGCTTTAGAAGAAGGTAAAATCAGACTAATTAATAACACGACCGAGGAAGTGATAGAGGAAATTGATTTATAGCATATAAAAACAAACCTAAAAAATATTCCCGAATGCAAGTTTGGCAAAAAGCGAAAAGGGCAGAAATGTTGTTACTAAAAGTCAATATTGACAATGGTTTGAGCGTATTTTGGGGAATGTTGCGTCATTGTTTTTCTTGCATAAAATCATGTATATCCTTATCGTTGTAAATCTGTATTTTTCAAAGTAATTCCAATTAGAGTTAAATGTTTTATTAAAAAACGCTCAGAAATAATCTGAGCGTTCAGACTGTAGACAAACTCGAAGAAATTCGAGTTTGCCTACAGTCTTTTTTGTTTTAAAATAAATTTAAATGATGAAAACCGTTGATTTCCATTCCAGGGGACGCGTTTCGCGGGCGGGTGCCAATCCTCCTCGTCGCTACGCTCCTGCGGTGTATCGGCAGTCCCGCTATTCCCGCAGAAGTCGCCCCTTCCATTCCAATCAACTTGATCTATTCTTTCTAATATAGTTTATCTAAATCAAAGAGGTGTCCCGATATGATGACTAAAAACCAAATGAATGAACGTAATCAATTAGAAATGTTGACGATTGAACAACTTGTCCCAGAAAATCATCTCGTACGTAAATTAGAGGCAGCCATTGACTTTTCGTTTGTATATCCATTAGTTGAAAACTTATATTCACCTTTCGGTAGACCAAGTATTGATCCTGTTGTCTTATTTAAAATGACAATGATTCAATACGTTTTTGGTATTCGTTCGATGCGTCAAACGATTAAGGAAATTGAAACGAATGTAGCGTATCGCTGGTTTTTAGGCTTCGGTTTTCATACAGAAGTGCCTCACTTCTCAACGTTTGGCAAAAATTATACACGGCGTTTTGAGGATACAGATGTATTTGAACAGATTTTCTATCGCATCTTGAAAGAAATTGTGGATGCGGGTTTATTATCAGCTGACCATATCTTTATTGATTCTACGCATGTTAAGGCAAGTGCGAATAAACGAAAATTTGATAAGAAGATGGTTCGAAAAGAGACACGTGCTTATGAAGAAAAGCTACAAGAAGAGTTAAACATAGACCGTGAAAAGAACGGGAAAAAGCCGTTTCCACCGGAGAAGTTTGAAAAGGAAGAATGGAAAGAAATCAAAGAGAGCACAACGGACCCTGAAAGTGGTTACTATGTGAAGGACGAACGGACAAAACAATTTGCCTATTCATTTCATGCAGCGACAGATGAACGTGGCTTTGTATTAGGTACGATTGTGACACCGGGCAATATCCATGATAGTCATATGCTGCAACCGCTTGTTGAAAAGGTCATTCATCGTGTGAAAAAGCCTGTGGCTGTTGCTGCGGATGCGGCTTATAAAACACCTGCGATTACGAACTTTTTATTAGAAAATCAAATGTTGCCTGTTCTTCCTTATACAAGACCGAAAACGAAAGATGGCTTCTTCCGTAAACATGAGTATGTCTATGATGAGCACTATAATTGCTATATTTGCCCGAATGACCAGATGTTGCGCTATACAACGACGACGAAAGAAGGCTATCGCCAATACAAATCGAATCCAGCGGTTTGTGCAGATTGCCCATTTCTAGCACAATGTACGGAAAGTAAAAATCATACGAAAATGATTCAGCGACATATTTGGGCAGATTATCTAGAAGAAGCCGAACATCTTCGTCATCATCATGAAATTAAATCCATTTATGCAAAACGAAAAGAGACGGTTGAGCGTGTCTTTGCGGATGCGAAAGAGAAGCATGGTATGCGATGGACAACGCTAAGAGGCCTTAAAAAATTGTCCATGCAGGCGATGCTTACTTTTGCTGCCATGAACTTGAAGAAACTTGCCACATGGACTTGGCAAGGAGCTTAGATGAGGGCATCTTCCCTCGAAGAGGAGCCCTTTTACAGAACTTCGGAGCCTAATTTGATAAAAGAAATGACAAAAGGCATCGAGAGACGAGCTCTCGATGCCTTTTGTCGACAACCTGAACGCTCAGAAATAATCTGAGCGTTTTTAATCGCTATTTATATAGAGAGTTTACTGTCTAAATATATGCTAATTAGCGTGTCCTTTACATTGTTTTAATATTTTTATCCCCATCAACCAAACCCGTTACGAGATGAAGGACATTACTTTTGTTCGTTGTATTTTTGTTTAAACATTTAAATCAAGAAAATACGTATACATACTGTGAACACTATTTTTGTTCGCCGCAAGCTCCCTACAAAATTGAACGTCCTTCATTTTGGTCCGATGAAATGGTGAACTGGTTAAATTTTGAGAGACCAAAAAAGCTGTATCCGAACGATTGGATAGGTCTGAATCCTGACATTATAGAAGGACGATTAATTGGTGGGAATAATAATGCAATGTATGGCTTTATTGGTACACCCTACTTTCCTAAAATTAAACACGGTGATATCCTGCTGATTGAGGATACAATCAAACACCCTTCCGTTATCGAAAAAAATATCGCGATGCTGAAATTACATGGCATTTTAGACCTTGTAGGTGGCATCATACTCGGAAAACATGAGCAATACGATGATGCTGGTACCGGCAAGCAACCTTTAGACTTTTTATTGGAACAATTGGATGGGAGAAAAATTCCGGTTTTAGCGGATGTGGACTGTTCACATACGCATCCAATGTTTCCATTAGCGATTGGTAAGAAAGTTCAACTTAATACAATTGAAAAATCCATTACATGTATTGAAGATTGGTTTTAACCACGATAAGGTTCCCAAACGACGGTTTGGGAACTTGTTTTAAATGCATAATTTTTACGTTATAATTAAAATAAACATTTCATCTTCCTGCCAAAAATGGATAATTACAGTTCTTTTTTGTTCTTATATTTAAATGTTAGCTAGTGGTGTATCGGAGTGAATTGGAGGAGATACGAGTGTAACTTTAACTACCTTTTGAATTTTTAACACAAGAAAGGGTAGTGAAGATGAAAAAATCGTTTCATTATTTATGGATTAGTCAATTATTTGCCAACTTAGGTGACGTTTTTTATATCGTCGGGTTAATTTCTATTTTATATCAAGCAAGTGAGTCACCATTCTTTATGGCACTATTACCATTTTTAAATATGGCTGGTCGCATGATTAGTAGCAGTTTTGCGCCTCTACTGTTTAATCGTTACCGTTTAAAACAATTACTTGTTATTTCGCAAGCATTAAAAACGATTTTATTGTTGATTTTGGCAGTAGGTTCGCTTTATACACTGTCATTATCCTTTATGCTAATAATCATTTTTGCAGTCGCTTTTTTAGATGGGTTTGCACAACCAGCTAGTACTGCGCTTATTCCTCGAATCGTAGAAAATTCACAGCTTCTACGTGCAAATGGAATTTTATCAATGCTTGATGAATCAACACGGCTTGGTGGTTGGGCACTTGGCGGGATACTTGTGGCAGCAACTAGTGGGGGAATAGTGATTTGGATGACATTAATCCTTTTTATTCTCTCTACATTTTTTATTTTGTTCGTTACAGACAATACGCCATTCGAAAGAAAATTAAATGTTGCTAAAAAACAGGAACTAACAGAGGGCTTTAAACTTATTTGGGATAATCATTCCTTCCGTACGATTCATGTAATGATTATCCTTGAATCCATTGCAAATGTCGTTTGGGTCGCAGCCATTATGTATCTTTTTGTGGCTGATGTACTACATGTATCTGAGGCATGGTGGGGTTATATTAATACAACCTTCTTCATTGGATTGATTATTGGTGGTTTTATTTTCACTAAATTTGACCAATTTTTCGAGAGGAATTTAAAAAATATCGTATTGTTTTCATCAGTTGCTGTTGCTATTGTGATGTTATCGTTTGGATTAAACCAAATTGCAATAGTAGCACTAATATTAAGTCTATTTTTCGGAGTTTTTGATCAGTTCAAAGGCATTCTACTTGGTACGTGGCTACAATTAAAAGCAACGGATGAACAACTCGTGAAAGTTTATAGTGCCCAAGGTGTATTAACATCTTTATTATTTGGTTTATCAACATTGCTTGCAGGGGCGTTAGCAACTATCTTTTCTGTTCAGTGGCTTTTCATTGGTTCGGGGCTAATTTTACTACTGTCCACTATTTATTTTGGTTATGTGCAAAAAAGATTTGTATAAATCATACATTAAATATAAAAAAAACGTTCCTAAATGCAAGTTTGGTAAAAAGCGAATAGGGCAGAAATGTTGTTAAATCAACGTTCCTGCTTTTCCTATTGGTACATTGTTTATGCGTTGTTTTATACACTTTTACTAAAAGTCATTATTGTAAATGGTTTGAGCGTATTTTGGGGAATGTTGCGTCATTTTTTTCTTGTATAAATCATGCATATCCTTATCGTTGTAAATTCGCATTTTTCGAAGTAATTCCAATTAGAGTTAAAATATTTCATTAAAAAACGCTCAGAAATAATCTGAGCGTTTTTAATCGCTATTTATATAGAGAGTTTACTGTCTAAATATATGCTAATTAGCGTGTCCTTTCTTTTTTTTAATGTTTTTATCCCCATCAACCAAACCCGTTACGAGATGAAGGACATGACTTTTGCTCGCTGTATTTTTGTTTAAACATTCAAATTAAGAAAAATTGAGCGTTTTCATCAATACCCAGCTTTACGTCATTTTCCAAAGTAATTGTCATTGGAAAAATAACAGCATCCTTTTCAGAGAAATACCATCTTCTATTTGGTGAGACAAGCAGTAAAAAGACTGCTCCATTTTTATCGCTCATAAAATTCAAACCAGTGTGATTAATTTTCTCCCCATTACGTTCAATAATGCCTGCTTTTTTCAATTCTTCTGCTACGATGACTTTATCTTCAACGACTAAACTCATTTCCGACATTTGTATAATATTGTCTATAGAAAAAGGGGTTTCACTTGTTGGATTATCTTTGGTTCTTGAGATGAATTCCAAAATATTGCCTGCAGGGTCCTCGAAATAAAGAGAATGAGCCATAATATTTTCAAAATAAACGTCATCTTCACCATCTTCAGTAGATAGAGTTACTCGCTTAATAGCCCATTCTTTTGCTTCTAGAAATTGATTGGACGGAATATCGAACGCAAAATGATAAAATGGATTTCCTTTAACATTGCGATTATTAAACTCAATCGTTGTATAGCCAAATGTCACTTCAAAGCTGTCTGCAAGTTCATTTTCCAATGTACAGCCCAAATTATTTTTATAAAAATCTTTCATTACTTCTAAATCATTTGTTTGAAGTGATACCTTTTTAAATTTCAAAGTAATGCACCTTCTTCCCTTATTTGAAGATTATCTTACATGTAGTATATCCAAAAAGAAATACGGCTTTTGATTGAAGGGACTAATTTTATGCTGCTTTAATTTAATCTTTTGGAATTTTAAAGAGGAATTTACAAACAAATATGTGCTTGTTATAGTTACAATAAAAAATTCCAAAAAGGTGAGGGGTAGTAATGTTTTTTATACAAATGTCCGGGTTCCCAGGCTCGGGGAAATCTACATTAGCACTGGAAATTGCAAATAGAATAGATTGTGTCATTGTCGATCATGATATTGTTAAATCTGCATTGCTGAATTCGGTAAATGATAGTCAACTGGATGGGAAGCTGGCAGGGAAAATTTCATATAATATCGATTTTTTATTAGTTGATTTTTATTTGTCACAAGGGAAAAATGTCATTCTTGATAGCCCATGCCTATACGATGAGATGATTGAAAAGGCAATGGCAATATCCCGTACCTATAATGCGAAATATAAGTATATTGAATGTTATTTAGCCGATTTTGATGAAATTAATAATCGTTTAAAAAATAGAATGAAAAAAATCAGCCAAATTGCACAGGTGGAAAATAAAGATCTTTTCTATACTACGATAAAAAATAGTAAAAAACCTGCTAATCTATCATGCCTTACCGTGAAAACAGATAATCCATTACATACATATATAGATGATGTGCTTAATTACATTAATAGTTAAAAAAGAGAAGGGGCTTGATGTGTGCATTATCAACCCCCAATGTATTTATAAATCATAATTGGAAAAATAAAAGGAAACCAACTTTCGAAGGTTTCCTTTTATTGCTGCTCTATAAAATTAATGTACAATCATATCATGTGCTATTGTATGTCCGTCCATATCGCTAGGGAAATATGTAGGCCAATTTGTTACTTCCTCCAATAATGCTTTTCGATCGTCTCCCCAATATATATGGTAATGATCCGCTTTTGTAGGAGAAATACTATGATCACTGAATTGAATATACTGTGGTAATTTGTCTGCCGGTTCTGTTAGTTTAAATATAAACCGTACGCCACGATTTCCAGCTTCATAATTTAGAATTTCATAACCATCTGCTTCATATTCTCCAGTGAAAGCTTTTCCATTTTCATAAAATGTGACATTGTTTCCTTCGATTACGATACGTTCTGTATTTGTTTTGTAGCCGATGTCATAATACGCTTTATATTCCTCGGCTGTTTTATCACCATTCTGTTGTGCTTTATGTTCAAATACTTCATCTAGTGTGCCATCTAGTAAATAAGGGTACACAGATTGCCAATCACCCTCCCAATCGGAAAGTGCGCGATCTTGTACTTGACTATCTTCAAAATACCCAGCGTAAATTTTTTCTGCGTCTTCATCATGCGCATGATTATGCTCGCTTTTAGATGATTCATTATTGACTGCCTTCGTTTCTGCTTCGGGTCTATTTTCGACTTCCTTAGTTTCAGTAGACTGACATCCTGCTAACAACGAACTTAGGAGTAAAACACTTAACCCTTTTAATGCTATACTTTTCATTTTCCTGCCTCTTTTCTAAATAGTAATGATTACGATTATTGATTATAGATGCAATATTAACTGTTGTCAACACAAATAGTAATCGTTACTATTTGTGGAAGGTGTTTATGAAAATGCTGAAATTATTGAAACTCTTTTAGGCTATGAACGTATAAAAAATAGAAAGGAAGTGTTCATATGTTTTTTGGAGATATTATGTTTTCGATTTTCCCGATATTTTTTGGCATTATATTTATTGTTATTATTTTCATCCTAATTTCGAATATTAAAGAGGGGCTTAAAAATAATAATTCTCCACTTCTTACGGTGCCAGCCGAAGTTGCCTCAAAGCGGATTCATGTTCAAGGCGATCATTCGCGCACTACTTATTATGTAACTTTTGAAGTACAGAGCGGAGACCGAATGGAATTAAAAGTTAAGGGTAATGAGTATGGAATGCTAGTGGAGCAAGATCTTGGTTTATTATCATTTCAAGGTACACGCTATATTTCTTTTGAACGCCAAGGATAATGTTGGTTTTTTAGTGTAATAGAAAAGAATAAAATTGCTCAGGCTGATCTCGATAAAAGAGCGTCTGAGCATTTTTTGATTATTTTAAAAATAAGTACTTGACGATTTAAAAAGCATTTGTTATATTTATCTCAAGTTCGAGATATTAGATTTCGGAATTTTATTTTAAGTATATATCTTGAAATCGAGATAAAATGGAGGAGAATATAAAATGACAAAATGGTCAGTCGATCAATCACATTCAACAATTGGATTTGAAGTAAAACATATGATGGTATCTAAAGTGAAGGGGCACTTTAATAGCTATACTGCAGATGTAGAGGCAGCAGATTTAACGGATTTAACAACAGCATCGATTCAATTTGGAATTAATGTAACGAGTATTAGCACGAATAATGAAGACCGTGATAATCATTTAAAATCACCAGACTTCTTTAGTACAGACGAATATCCAGAAATTCTTTTTAATTCTACAAATATCTCTAAAGCCGGAGACGATTATAAGGTAACAGGAGATTTAACAATTAAGGGGATTACAAACACAGTAACATTCGACGTTGAATTTGGGGGTAAAGGTGTAAATCCTTGGGGTGTTGAAGTTTATGGCTTTGAAGCCGAAACAAAAATTAACCGAGAAGATTTCGGTCTAACGTGGAATGCAGCTTTAGAAACAGGTGGCGTATTAGTAGGAAAAGACATCAAAATTAAGGTCGAGCTTGAATTAAACCCTGCAGCTTAAACGTAGAATATTTATTAGTTAATAAGGGAATATTTATAATCGTTACGGGTATTGAATAACAAAATTTGTTGGTAGCTAGACAACAGAGTGGAGGAGAAATAAATTGGAAAAATTAAATATTGGCATTATTTTAGGATCAACTCGTGAAGGTCGTGTTAGTCCACAAGTAGGTGCATGGGTAAAAGAGCTTGGAGATAAACGTGGGGACGCAAATTATACAATTATTGATATTGCGGACTTTAATTTACCATTACTAGGTGAACCGGGCAAAGACGCATCAGGTGCAGCAGCATGGTCTGAAGCGGTTGCAAAACAAGATGGATTTGTATTTATTGTTCAAGAATATAACCATTCGATCACGGGGGCACTTAAAAATGCATTAGACTATTTACGCGTGGAATGGAACAATAAATCAGCAGGTATTGTATCTTACGGTTCTGTTGGTGGTGCTCGTGCTGCCGAACATTTACGTGGTATTTTAGGCGAATTATCAGTTGCAGATGTACGCGTACACCCGGCATTATCATTGTTCACGGATTTTGAAAATGGCACTACTTTCAAACCGAAAGATGTTCAAGTGGATTCCGTAAATCAAATGTTAGACCAAGTAATTCCTTGGGCAACAGCTTTAAAAACAATCCGATAATTACCAATTACTAGCATGTGCTTATTGCGCATGCTAGTTCAATTTTTATTCAGCATTCAAAAAATACGTGGTTAAAGCAATTTGGCCATATATATTTCATTTACATATTGTCCATCAATTAGTAAGGAGTCTTTCTTAATCCCCTCTATCTCAAACCCCATTTTCTGATAAAGCTTAATTGCGTGTTCATTCGTTTCGATGACGGTTAATTCTAATCGGTGGAGCTGCACCTGTTTTCCCCAGTTTATAATATGTTCGAACAGTTTTGAGCCAACACCTTTTCCGCGGCTATTACTATGTACACCAATTGCAATCATGGCACGGTGGGAAGTTCTTGATAAGTTTTCTGCTTTGAGAAGAAGATAACCTAAAATCTCATCGTTATCTTCTGCGACAAAGAAGCCCGATTTAGGTGCATTATTCAGTGTGTTTATAAATTTAATTAAAGGCTCTTCCTTCATTTGTCTTTCCCCAGGTCCATACAGCATAAAACCAGATTCTTCAGCATCCTTCATAACTGGAATAAGTTTCGGTGCATCACTTTCAACTGCCTGTCTTATTAGCATCATATCGCTCCTTTAAAAATAGTGTCTGCTTTTATTGCTTTTCCTTTTATTAGTTTAACAGTTTTTTGGGAGAAAAAATTGAGTCCTCCAAACAATTCTCTAGCGCAAAAGGGGTAGAGGGAGATGGGAATGCGGGAGGTAAATAGAGGAATGAATTTCCGTTATTTTCAAAAAAAACATAAAAAATAGTGAAAATAAGGGAAGCAATTTCCGTTATTGCCCTAAAAAACATGAAATTTCACGATTTTATTTTAAATAACGGTAAAACGTTCCCTTATTTATTCTAAAAATGAACTACACCATTAAAATAACGGTAAAATCTACCCTTATTTTAGGGAGGCACTGAAAAAATTTTTATTTGATAATCCTCCCCATGTTACAGTGATAACCCATTTACTATAGGAATTTCTATTATTTACAAAATATTGGAAGTAAACTAAAATTTAAAAAACAGGGAGGCTGATGACAGTGTTACTATTAAAAAATGGTTTTTTATTAAATATGGAAACCGGCAATTATGAAATACAGGATATTTACATTGAACAAAATATCATTAAAAAAATTGATTCAAATCTACATATAGAAGGTGCAAAAATAGTTGATTGTACTGGAAAATGGTTAATCCCAGGACTCATTGATATGCATGTCCATATAAAAAAGCACTTTGCTAATTATTTTACAGCGGCAGGTATTACAACTGTTCGAAATACAGCTGGGAGCATAATCGAATTAAAGCCGTTTATTGATGCGGATGGAAAAGACTATGAGCCTCGTATTATATCGGCAGATCGCATGATTGATGGACCGCCTGGCTTATGGGGTGATGATACAGCTTACAATATTAATGTGGATAACGTTTTACTTGCTAAACAAGAGGTTGATCGACAAGTTCAGCTTGGTGCACATTTTATTAAAGTATACGGATGGCTTGATGCCGAGTTCATGGAGGTTGTCGTTCAAGAGGCGAAGAAACATGAATTGGAAGTAAGCAGTGATATTTTGCACTCCAAAAAGGTAAACGCAATAGATGCTGCAAATATGGGGATCGACTGGCTTGAGCATAGTTCTGGAATAATTCAGGCAATGTATCCGGAATGGACTTGGAATTCCCCTAAAGAGGTATGGGATTCAATACCGTGGGACAACCCAGATGAAGAAAAATTAACGAACGTCTGTAAACAGTTGCTGGAGAAGGATGTTAAACTTTGTCCAACAATGGTCTTGTATGATCAAATGAGATTGGCAGAAGACTATTGGACGACAAATCATGAAATTGTACAGCACATAGAAGAAATGGACTATTTGTTTAAGCATTGGCTGCCTGGCGCACAAACAAAATCGGGTCAGTCATCATTTGGAATTCAAACAAAAATGATCCAAAAAATTGCCTATATTTACTTTAAAATGGGCGGCACTGTAGTGACTGGAACAGATACACCGGCGGGGATATTTACATACCCCGGTTTAGCATTGCACCGTGAACTGCAACTATTTGTTGACGCAGGATTTACACCGCTGGAGGCCCTTCAACAAGCAACAATGAATGCAGCGAAGGCTTTAAAAATAAACAATTTAGGTGAAATAAAGGAAGATTATATTGCTGACATTTTAATATTGGATGAGGATCCTTTACGTCAAATTGAAAATACAATGAAAATAGATTGTCTAGTAAAAGGAGGGGCTGTTTATTCGACAAAACAGCTGCTAGAGGCAATTCCATCAGAAGAAGAAATGACGATCTATAATAATGATCTAATAAAAGAATTTGAGAAATTAGGGTTAAAAGTAGAGTAATAAAAATTTATTTATATTAAAGAGAAAAGCAGGTGTAACCATTTAAAAGGTTACACCTGCTTAATTTAGTTTATTGAGGTTTAGTCAATCGAGCAATAGGGGAATTTCTACTATCGAATATGTTGTTGTGAATTTGGAGAGATTACATGTAACGAATTTCACGGAAAGGGGCTCTAAAGTGACATGAAAAATAACAACGGGAAAGGAATTTCTCGCCGGAATATGTGGTCAGGAATTTTATTTGGCGTCGGTCTCATTGCCTTTGTTGATGAAACAGTATTTCACCAGTTATTAAGATGGCATCATTTCTATGATAAATCAACTACCGATATTGGCTTAATTTCCGATGGCATTTTCCATGCTTTCAGCTGGTTTGCAACAATTGCGGGTTTATTTCTTTTTGCAGATTTACGTCGTAGAAAAGACTTGATCTTTCAACGGTGGCTAGGCGGTGTGTTATTAGGGATAGGTGTATTCCAGTTGTATGACGGCATTATTCAGCATAAGTGGATGAGAATTCACCAAATTCGCTATGTCGACAATGTCATCGTCTACGATATTGTATGGAATGTCAGTGCGCTAATCATTTTACTAATCGGTCTTTTTCTATTGTTCCGCTCTTCAAAAAACAGTACTTTAAAAGAGAAGACTGCAAATGAATAGTCTATATTTGCTTCATAGTCATGGGCATGCTACACATAGTCAATCATTACCGGGAATGAACCTTCAATATTTGCTGGGCTTATTTTTTGTATTATTGGGCGCGGCATATATTATCGTAGCCATAATGACGAATAAGCGCTATAAACAATGGCCAATTTCTCGTACCGCTTTTTGGGTGTTGGCGATGTTGATTGCACTTATTTCAGTTGTCGGACCGTTGGCAAACAGCGCACATACTAATTTTACGGCACATATGGTGAGTCATTTATTAATAGGCATGGTTGCACCGATTTTTATGGCGATCGCCAAACCGATGACTTTATTGCTTAGAGCGGTGAGTACGTCATTGGGGCGTAAGATAACGGATATTTTAAAAAGCCGGGTGATCCAATTTGTCTCTCATCCTATAACTGCCGCAATATTAAATGTAGGCGGTCTATGGCTTTTATATACAACAGACTTATATATGCTTATGCATGAAAATGCATTTTTTGCCTTATTTGTTCATTTGCATTTCTTTATAGCTGGCTATGTATTTACAATTTCAATTATTTATTTCGATCCTGTCCATCATCAGTATTCCTACCTATTTCGGGCAATCGTATTAATTGCTGCAATAGCCGGGCATGATATTTTGGCAAAATATATGTATGCAAACCCGCCGGCTGGAGTTTCTCGGCAAGAGGCAGAAATGGGGAGTATGGTTATGTATTATGCAGGGGATTGGATTGAAATAGTGCTCATTATAATATTCTGCTGGCAATGGTACAAATCAGCAAAACCTCGTAGAACTTCAGGTGTTGAGCTTAAGGTATAGAAATAATATAAAAATAAAGCGATGAAAATTTTAGGAAGTTAAAATTTTCATCGCTTTTTATTTTGCACACCTTATTTCTTTTGATTTGAGGGCGGTTGTTTTTTAGGTCGAATGTAAAGACCTAATTTTTGCCGTTCTTCCATTAACGATTTATATAAAGAAAGCATCATAAGTAAAATGATAAATGAGAATGGAAAGGCTACAATAATGGCGGCATTTTGAAGTGCGGCTAAACCTCCAGAAAACAGTAAACTAGCGGCGATGGCAGCTTGTAAAATACCCCAGATTAATTTGATTCGGAATGTTGGATTCATCGAACCGAATGTTGTTTGCATACCGAGGACGAATGTGGCGGAATCCGCTGAAGTAATAAAGAAAAAGGCAACTAATATTAATGCGATAATCGATAATATAAATCCGAAGGGCATATGGTCGAAAACTCCGAATAATAGCTGTTCTGTTGGTAAATCGATAATGCTTTGATCTTTAGAAATATATGTTTCAATCGCGGTTGTCCCAAAAGTAGCGAACCAGAAAAGACTGACAAGCGTTGGCGCTAAAATCACGCCCATTAAAAACTCCCGAATTGTTCGCCCTCTCGAAATACGTGCAATAAATATCCCGACGAATGGTGACCAAGACATCCACCATGCCCAATAGAAAATAGTCCATCCATCAATCCAAGCACGACTATCTGCATTTCCGGGTTCAGTACGTAGGCTCATATGCACAAAATTCTGTAAATAGCTACCTAGTCCTGACGTGAAATCATTCATTATTTTTACTGTTGGACCAATAAATAATGTTAATAATAACAAGGCGGCTGCTAAATAAATGTTCCAGTTACTTAACAGTTGAATCCCTTTATCGAGCCCGGTAGATGCTGAAACGATAAATAAAATCGTTACAATAACAATAATAATTAATTGGACTGTAAAGCTAATTGGAATATCAAATAAAAAGGAAAGTCCGCCATTAATTTGCTGGGCACCTAAACCGAGTGTTGTCGCAACACCGATTACCGTAGCGAATACAGCAATAATATCAATTATATGACCTACTGGACCCTTTGTTTTTTCACCGAAGATAGGGAATAAAGTAGAACTAATAAGCCCAGGCGCCCCTTTTCGGAAGTTTGAATAGGCCAATGCTAAAGCTACAACCCCATAAATTGCCCATGCTGAAATACCCCAATGGAAGAAAGTGAAACGGAAGGAATCTTTCAATGCTTGTTGAGAGCCTTCGGGAGCTATTGGTGAATTAATCGCAAAATGCGATAACGGCTCAGCTGCACCCCAGAATACTAATCCAATTCCCATACCTGCGCTAAAGAGCATAGCAAACCAGGAGACATTACTATAATCGGGTCTATCCGTTGATTTACCAAGCCGGATTGCACCCACTGGACTTAAAATTAAAAATACGCAAAAAGCAATTATAATTGCTACAACTAATAAATAGTACCAGCCAAAAGTGTTCGTAAGTAAATTCTGGATGTTGCTCGTTATATTCTCCAATAAATTTGGGGCTAAAACGCCTACTAATACGGCTATTAATGTAAGCGTTATTGAACTCCAAAAAACAATGCCTCTATTTTTCATATATTGACCCCCTAACCAACTAATAAATGTATTACCTTGTTACAGAAAAATAAACATATTTATTCAAAACTTTGTAATTTAAAACGATTATTTCTTGAAATTACTTCAATAAATCATATCTTCCTGACTTTAACAAAAGTGAATAACTCTTTTGTAAAAATCCTATACTTGTCAAAAAAGGGGGGGAGTTGTATTGACACAAACAACGGAAATTAAGCAAGAAATTAATCGTCTAAATAAGCAATTCCTTCATTCGTCAGATTTCGTTGCAAAAGAAATTATGCTAGGTAAAGAGGAGAACGTCATTATTTGCTATTATTCATCACTGGTGAATAAAACAGATCTCGAAAAGAACCTTTTGAACCTAAAACAGTTGAATCTATCTGCCTCACCAACAAACGAGGATAAAAATCAAAATACTGACAATACAAAATCGAGTGAAACAGAAAAAGACGAATTCAATGAAAAAAGTGTAGAACAAAAACAATTGTCCAAAGACGATACCATTACCATAACTAAAGAAAAATATGATCAGCAAAGACTAGTGGACTATGTCTGTAATGGTGAAACGTTAATCATCTTCTTGCAGTCAAACGAATTAATTCGTTTGAACAACGCTGAGTTTGCACACAAAACGCCTGAAGAGCCGGAAAATGAACAAATACTAAGAGGTTCGCACGAAGGATTTGTAGAAAATTTTGAAGTGAATGTTCAACTGATTCGGAAACGTATAAAAAATAATAATCTTGTTGTAAAACAAATAGTACTCGGAAAAGAGACTAAAACAAATGTTTACTATTTTTATGTAGAGAATGTAGTGGATAAAGGGGCACTTGAAACAGTCGAAACTAGGTTAAATGCAATTGATACAGATACGATATATAGTCTTGGTCAGATTAACGATTATTTAGATGATCAAGTATGGTCTCCATTTCCTCAACTATTAAATACAGAACGTCCGGATCGCGTTGTAGCGAATATTCTAGAAGGTAAGGTTGCGATAATGAGCGATTTATCGCCGACAGCACTTATTGGTCCGGTTACATTTTTTTCATTTTATCAAACACCGGATGATTTTAACTCACGCGTATTTGTCGGAACATTTTATCGGTTGATGCGATTATTTAGTATTCTTTCTGCCATTTTTTTGCCTGCATTTTATATTGCTATTGTAAGCTTTCATTTTGAAGTGCTTCCGCTTGAACTTGCTAATAAAGTTAAATCAGATATAAATCAAATTCCGTATCGACCTCTTATTGAGGCAATGATAATGGAAATAACGATTGAACTCATACGTGAGGCGAGTGTTCGGCTACCGAAATCTATTGGACAAACAATCGGTATTGTCGGAGGACTTGTTATTGGCGATGCTATTGTAAGCGCGGGGCTTGTATCCAATTTGATGGTCATCGTCGTAGCGTTTACGGCTATTTCCAGTTTTGTAGTGCCATCTGTTGAGCTCAATACATCCATTCGAATGCTGCGTTTTCCATTCATGTTCTTAGCTTCATTGTTTGGATTTTTTGGGATTGTGATTGGAACGTTTTTATTAGTAGTTCATTTATTGAATTTAAGCTCGTTAAAACGTCCATACCTTTCACCAATTATTCCGTTTGATCCTATAGAAGTAAGAAAAATTTTTTTCCGGGGACCTTATTATGGGCCAACAAAACAGGCAACAAGCTTTTCGCCGAAAAAGGATGATAAAGCATGACAATTCAGTTGACGAAGGTTCAATTGTTTCTTTTGATGTTTGTTATGCAAACCGGCTTTGTGTACACATCGGTTCAAAACTTGATAATCGAGCATGGACAGAGGGATGCGACGATTCAATTTATCATCGTTGCAGTTATCTTTTTTTTGCAATTATTATTTTTTGAACGAACTCATAAGTATTTCGTATTAAATGGATTAACAAAAGCGATCTATTTAATTTACTGGTTTCTATATATTATTGGATTCGTTATTTATATTACGTATGTATTAACGACCTGGGTATTTCCTAACACACCTACGATTGTCCTTATTGCCATATTTTTATCGGTTTGCTTTTATGCGAGTGTTAGCAGACCTGAAACGGCTGTCAATATTGGAGTCGTGCTCATTCCAATGTTCTTTTTATTTTTACTATTTATGTTTTTAACCATTCCGAATTTAAATGCTACCAATTTACTTCCTCTATTTTATGAGCGATCTGATACGTGGTTTAAGGGATTTATATATTGCGTGTACGCATTTGGTGGGGCAGAAATGTATGTCATACTCCGTAAGTATTTAATAAAGAACGACAAAATGACTAAAAAGGCATTGACCTTGTACTTTATATTATTGACTGGTTTTTACTTATTTTCTTTAGCATTTACATTGATGTATTTTTCATTGGATGAAATAAAAATAGTTCCTGAACCGATTTTATATATTCTGCATTCTGTAGAAGTTACTTTTGTAAAACGACTAGATTTATTTTTTGTGTATATTTGGCTTTCATGGTCTCTTGTTACCATTGTTAATTATGTACTTGTAATCCGACTCGTCTATTTTGAAAAAAAGCGTAAGTCACCCAAATTGCAGTTATTAATATTTTTTGCAATTGTTGCAGTAATTACTGATTTTCTTATACGGTTTTCTGTACTTGATTTTTTAAAACATAATTTAGTTTATTTGATGATTGTTTTCACATTTTTGTTACCTACAATGATTATCCTTGTAAATAAAATGAGGGGGCGAACTGTATCCGAATCCGATTCCCAAAAATCATCTTAATAATAACACCACTATTACTTGCAGGTTGTTGGGATGAGAGGCTTTATAAAAATTCATCCGTCGTATCTCTTACTGGATTTGAAGGTGAAATAGGAGATTTAACTGCGTATTATGCTTATCCGGAAGCGACAACAACAGAAATGAATACCATACTAATTACCGGAAATGGTGTTTCTCCGCGGGATGTACGGCAGGATGCAGAAGTAAAAGTTGAACAAACAATGGATTTATCTGTACTGTCAACAATACTTATTTCCGAGGGAACCGCAGAAGATGATATTTATAAATATTTGGATGTTTATTTTCGTGATGCGAACAGTCCAATTACTCCAAAAGTTGCGATTATTCAGGGAGAATTAAAGCCATTTTTTGAGCTGAGTCAAGACAAGCAAAGTACTGCCGGGGAATATTATAACCGCTTTATTACAAGTCTCGAAGAAAACTCTTTAGTCATCCCTTATACGTTGCAAACAGCAGCTACTGTCCTTTTTGAAGATGCCCAAGATCTGGCCTTGCCATATTTAAAAATGGGTGAGGATAATCGTCCCATTTCAGAAGGGATTGCGCTGTTTTCAGGTAAATCCTTTACGGGTATAACTTTAAATTCAGACGAAGGATTATTGTTAAATATATTAAATGACTCACTTGGTTTTTCGGCACGAATTACTTATTTATTTCAAGAAAGTCCCGTTACCGTCAGAATAAATAAATTAAAAAGAAAACTTAACATATCTGAAGATAAAATTGAAATTGCAATTAAACTGGGCTTTATTCTTTCAGAATTTCCGCAGGACCATGTTAATAAAGCCAGCTCAAGAAAGGAACTGGAACAGTTTCTGACAGAAAAAATTGAACATGATATGAATGAGGTAATAAAAAAATTACAAGAAGCACAGAGTGATGCTCTAGGACTTGGCCGTAATGTACGTGCTTTTCATCCGAAATTGTTTAAGAAAGACTGGAATGAGCAATTCTCAAATATGGATATCGCCGTTAAATTAAGTGTAGAAATTTTAAAAACAGGTATATTAGATTAAAGGATTAAGGAGGGTATATTAATGGACAAAGATATGAGCTATGGTGATGATTATAAATTCATTCCTGCGACTTCGAAACAGAGTGGTATAAGCATAGAGGTATTACCTGACTTGTATGTACACACAATACAGATCGTAAATATCGTCTTTTATAGCTGCCCAAATAGCGATGATTTCGTATTAATTGATGCGGGCATGCCGAGCAGTGCAGATGCTATCATCACAGCTGCTGAAAAAAGGTTTGGTGAAAATGCAAGACCGAAAGCGATTATTCTGACACACGGCCATTTCGATCATGTAGGTGCCGTCATCGAATTAGTAAGACATTGGAAAGTACCGGTTTATGCCCATACTTTAGAATTACCTTATTTAACAGGGGAAATCGATTACCCTGAAGCAGATCCGAGTTCAGATAGTGGGCTTGTAGCGAAAATGTCGCCAATATTTCCAAATGAGGCGGTTAATCTAACAGGTTATATTGAGGAGCTGCCACTTGATGGAACGGTTCCATATATGGAAGGGTTTCAATGGATTCATACACCGGGTCATTCTCCGGGACATGTATCGTTATTTAGGGAACGTGATGGGGCATTAATCGTAGGTGATGCCTTTGTGACGGTGAAGCAAGAATCACTTTATAAAGTATTTACACAGGAAAAGGAAATAAACGGTCCGCCAAAGTATTTTACGACAGACTGGGCTCTTGCATTTGATTCCGTCAAAAAATTAGCAGCTTTAAAACCTACCATTGCTATAACAGGTCACGGCTTACCGATGAGCGGTGAAGAATTAACGCAAAACTTAAAAAGGCTTGCAGATAATTTTGAAGAAATAGCAATACCGAATAAAGGAAAGTATGTCAATAAAGAAAATGAATGAAAAAAGGCGTGTCCGATATTTTTCGGACACGCTGTTTATTGCACATTAATTATTTAAATCATATAAACCAGGGCTATGTTCATTTGGCATATCTGGAAGTATAGGCACAGGGAAGCCTTCTGGTGGTGGTGTTACTTGATATGTTCCACCATTTCGGCTAGGAGAAGTCCCTTGGAGGATTTCGCCGATTCGCGTCGGGTCCAGCCTAAAGTTGAATTGGGTATTATGATAGCCCATATCAACAAATTTTCGGCATTCCGGATACTTGTTGATATCATAATTTGGTATCGGGAATAGTTTTCCCCAATCCACGCCTAAAGTTTCGAGAGCTTTTGCAAAAGCATTTTGATGTGCATTATCACGCACGATTAAAAATGCCAGGGTCTCACGGAACGTCTGGTTTGAGCTCATTTCGTAAATACGCGTTTTCTGCAGGACACCTGTTGATTCCAATACAAGGTTATTCAGTAAATCTGCTGCGAGGTTACCGTGCGAGTATACCCATGAGCCGTTCCATGGATTACCGGCAGCATCTACTGGTAATGATGCCTGTGCACCGATAATGTAGTGATGGGGATTAGCATGACGGACTGCATCATCTAATGGCGATTTATCCATACCATTATTACCTGGGGCACTCGACTCTCCTGAACCATTCAATAATTGATTAATTGTATTTTGAACAAGTTCCACATGGGCGATTTCCTCTAAAAAAATACCGCGAAGTAAATCCCGGAACTGTGTTTCTTTTCCTCTGAAATTGGAGCTTTGGAAGAAAAATTGCATCATTGTACGCATTTCGCCATAATGTCCGCCTAAAATTTCCTGCAATACACGGGCAGCTTCCGGGTCTGGTTTATCAGGCTTAATAATATTGATTAATTCTTCTTTGTAGTAATACATAATTCCCCTCGATTCAAAAATATTTTCTTACTTTGCTATAAATATTATGGTCAAATAAAAGGAAGGCATGCATTAATATAATCGTCGATAGGTTGTTTTTCTAATAAAATTTCACTTGATTAATTGGTGGGCTACGGCAAGACAGCGCTAAAGCCACGTGACGTGTCTTTATCACTGCCTTTATTGCCGTTTGCGAGGCCCACCAATCCCAAAATTTTGCCCTCGTTATAAAGTGAAGTAAAAAACACCCAATCAAGCCGCTTGCGCTATCGCGAGGCGGCGGAGAGCGGAAATGCTATCATTTATATCTTCAATTTTGCAAAAATTCACTATATACCAAAGTATAGTGACGTGGAGCGGGAGCTTTTAAGTTTGTTGTCACCACCTTATGGAGATGAACTAAAAAAACAATATTTTCAATTTAACGGGAAATTGAAAATATTGTTGCTTAGTAAAGAAATAATATTTGAACGATCGCCAGGAATATTCCGCAGGCTATGGGAAATAGCTTTAAAAATAGGTACCCATTGTTACTGTCCGACAACTTTTCTAAAGGATCCTTAGCAGGAGAGCCTAAATAACGAATAAAACGATTGAAAGGTGATTGTTTAACAGAAAGCTTTTTGGTTGGTA
The DNA here is from genome assembly GCF_037969735.1 of Solibacillus sp. FSL W8-0372. Classification (NCBI taxonomy): domain Bacteria; kingdom Bacillati; phylum Bacillota; class Bacilli; order Caryophanales; family Caryophanaceae; genus Solibacillus; species Solibacillus sp. FSL W8-0372. The sequence goes on from NZ_CP150204.1 coordinate 1,422,335, forward strand.
CATCTACTTTGTAAGTGTCCAACAAGTTTGTGAGTTTTTCTTCGTTTTTAAAGTCCTCTTTCATGTTGGAACGCCTCCTTTAACTCAATTTTCAAGACTTGAATAGCTTTGTGTAAACGGGATTTAACTGTACCTGTTGGAATACTTAAAATAAGGGCAATTTCTTCTAATGGTAAATCTTCATAATAGGCAAGTAAAATCACCGCACGTTGTTTATCCGGGAGTTTTGCAATCGCCTGCTGAATCATGAGTTTATCATCCGATTGCAGTGCTTTTTTAGGAATAGGAACTAAAAAAGGTAACAGCGTTTGCCACCGTTTTCTTCTATTTAACTTATTAATTAAATGACGATAGGCGATCTGAAATAAAAACGATTTCACAGTGCCTAACGATGCATTGTACTGCTGATGCTTCTTTTGCAAAATCTCAAATGCATCATGAACCGTATCGATACTAATTTGTTCTTCTTTCGTATAGCGGAATAAAAAGCAGTATAGAGGCTCATGAAGTCGTTCGTATAACACACCTAATGCCTCTATATTACCCGTCTGAACCTGCTGCATCAGTTCTTCATTCGTCAATGTCATGAATATCACCGATTTGAGCTTTAATACTTTTTAATGTAGAAGAAATTCTTGTTACTAAATAGGAAATCGTTACAATGACCCACGCTTGCGCCTGATTTGTAAAAAATTGAACGTATGGGTTTTCAACGGTTTCACCACCGAAAGTAAGCAGCATATTTAATGCTTGAACACAAAAGATAGTGTATATCGCCAGTATAAGGGTAAGCGTATCAAATACATTCCAGCGTAAATAAATTTTTGTTTTTTTATAGTTAATTTTGCCGTTTTCTTTAATGACATATTTTTTGTGGTAAGGAATCATGATACCAAGAAAAATAACGATCCAGATAGCAGCCACGATAAGAGAAATAATAAATCCAATACCCATTTTACTCAGTCCTGTCTAATATAAATTTGTTTTGCAAATATACTTAGTACCATACAAAGAATCGTTAGTATAATACTATATTGATAAAGGGGTAACCATGTATGGTTATTTAAATTTAACTGGAACTGCAATGTATCACTTAAATATAGCATCGGATTCCAAATTAAGTAAATATAATAATCCTGCGGTTGTTGCTCGTTAAGCGTTAAAAATAAGGATGTCATCGTAATGGAGAACATAAATATAAGCATAATAGGGACAAGCAAACTTTGTGCAACTTTCCCGTTTTTTACAATACCCGCTACGATAAAGCATAGTGGATAAATCGCGAGTAAAACAAAATTACAAATGAAGATGATGGAAATAAGAGCAGTTATCGATAAGGAAATAATGAAGGAATAGCCTGCTAATAAAAGTAATAATACAAAATTCATTAATAGAAAAACCCCTAAACCAATCCCAAGAAAATATTTAGCCGGTGAAATATTTGTTCGATTGAGTAGATGAATTGTATTATTTGCCTTTAAATCTGCCAAATAGATAGTGGCACTTGAGAATGCAAAGGCAAACACTAAAAGCATAATGGAGATCGGGAAAAACTGACCTTTAATCATAAAATCCAACGTTTCCGGACTACTTTTTATACTGATCGTACATATCCATGAACAAATGATAAATATAAAGGCAGGAAGTAAATTACCAAGAAAGACGCCCATGTTGCGAATGGATTCTAATATAAAGCTTTTTGCTACTTGTATAATCATTTGATCCGACCTCCTAATAATTGTCCTGTCACTTCAAAATACACAGCTTCTAAACCTGAAAACGTGGGATTTTTATATTTTTCCACAAGCTCCTCTGTTGTACCGTGTTCGATAAATTGTCCATCTTGCATTATATAGACGAAATCAAATAAAGACTCCAGCCCTTTAATTTCGTGGCTAATAATAAGCAGGCATTTATTTTTGTTTTGTACTTGATTTTGCAGAAAACCGAATAGTTGCTTTTTCTTTTTTAAATCCAAATCTGCAAATGGTTCATCTAAAAGGACAATTGGTTTGTTCATTAAAAATGCTAAGTACAGGGATAGGGCTTTTCGTTGTCCACCCGAAGTATTTTTAATTAATGTTTTTTCATATTGGGCAATATCCAAAATTTCATAAAGATCTTCCATGTTTGAAGGATTTGCAATCAGTTTTGTGAAAAGTTGGATCACTTCCTTCACCTTTAAGAAAGAGTAACTTTCAAAAAATTGATATTGTAGTGCGACTAAATTTGAGATATCTTCATGCTCGTTTCCACTGATAGACCCATGATCGACTTTTTCATCCCCAGCAATGCATTTTAACAATGTCGATTTCCCAGCACCATTATCACCGAGTAACAGGTAGCAATGGCCATACTGAAATGTTGATGATATTCCATTTAAAACATAGTGGTTCTGATAGGATTTTTGAACTTTATCTAAAATTAACAAGGTGAAGCCCCCTTTATATTTCTTTTCACTAACTATACAAATGGGGAAAGGGGAAAGTTCATTTTTTATTTGAAATATTTACAAGTTTTTTATGAACTGCCTTTATTGGCTTTAGCGAGGCCAACCAATCTTAAAATGCCTTCTAAAATAAGGGGAGATTTTACCGTTATTTGGGGGGGAGCTCATTTTCGAGGGAAATAAGGGAACGTTTTACCGTTATTTTAAAAAAATCCTGAAATTTCATGTCTTTTAGGTCAATAACGGAAATTACTTCCCTTATTTTGACTATTTTTCATGTGATTTTAAAAATAACGGAAATTCACTCCTCTATTTATCTCATTCTGAAATTAATCTGCCGCCTCCACTCCCAACCACCATATTTGGATTTAGAATTATCGGCTTTAATCAGGTATTTGTTAACTTAGTCATTGCTGGGTTACATTCTTATGCTTGAAAATATTATGAAGAAAAAATAGCGACCTCATAGGGGGACGCTGTTTTTGTATATAGTTATAAGGATTTTCGAATTTGCCGCACACTTTTTACTAATATTTCAAATGTTACGTTTATATTTCATAAGATTATATTTTTATAAACAGGGTACAAAATTAGTAGAGAGGTTGAGAGTTACCTATCTTATGAAATTTGCTATTTTGTATGAGGAGGATTTTACGTGGAAAACAATAACAATAAAAAAGTCGAACAATTGCAGCAGTTTACAGCGAAAGATGAGGGTAAGCCACTAACTACGAACCATGGACTGAAGTTAACGAATGACGAGCATTCATTAACAATTGGTGAGCGCGGTCCAACAATAATGGAAGACTTTCATTTTCGTGAAAAAATGACGCATTTTGACCATGAGCGTATTCCAGAGCGTGTCGTACATGCGAGGGGATCAGGTGCACATGGTGTATTTGAAAGCTATGGCGATGCCTCAGATATTACAATGGCTCATTTCTTAGGAGAGAAAGGTCGACAAACACCTGTATTTGTACGTTTCTCGACAGTAGCAGGATCAAGGGGTTCAGCAGAAACAGTTCGTGATGTACGAGGTTTTGCAACGAAATTTTATACAGAAGAAGGAAATTATGATTTAGTCGGAAATAATATTCCCGTTTTCTTCATTCAGGATGCGATTAAATTCCCTGATTTCGTCCATGCTGTCAAACCGGAGCCACATAATGAAATTCCTCAAGCGCAAAGTGCCCATGATACGTTTTGGGATTTTGTCGTAAATAATGAGGAAACGGCGCATATGACAATGTGGCATATGTCTGACCGTGCAATACCGAAGAGCTACCGCCAAATGGAAGGCTTTGGTGTAAACACATTCCGTTTTGTTAATGACAATGGAGAAGCTCATTTCGTAAAATTCCATTGGAAGCCTGTACAAGGTATGGAATCTTTAGTGTGGGATGAAGCGCAAAAAATTGCAGGTAAAGATCCTGATTTCCACCGTCGTGACTTGTTTGACCAAATCGAAGCAGGTAACTACCCTGAATATGAGCTAGCAGTACAGTTAATTCCACAGGAAGACGAGTTTAAATTTGATTTTGACATTTTGGATCCAACAAAAATTTGGCCAGAAGAGCTTGTTCCTCTTCGAAAGCTTGGGAAAATGACGTTAAATCGCAATGTTGATAACTTCTTTGCTGAAACTGAACAAATTGCATTCCATGTAGGTCATGTTGTTCCGGGAATTGATTTTTCAAATGATCCATTGTTACAAGGGCGTTTATTCTCTTATACAGATACACAGCTTATCCGTTTGGGTGGACCAAACTTCCATGAGTTGCCGATAAACCGTCCAGTATGCCCATTCCATAACAATCAGCGTGATGGTTACGGTCGTATGACGATCAATAAAGGTCGTGTTGCTTATGGAAGAAATGGTTTACAAAACGATACACCGCATGTAGTTGATCAAAAAGACGGTGGCTATGCTCATTACCAAGAAAAAATTGAAGGACGCAAAGTACGCGCGCGAAGCCTATCATTTGAAGATCATTATTCGCAGGCCCGTCAATTCTGGTTAAGCCAAACGCCTGTTGAACAGCAACATATTATTGATGCCTTCTGTTTTGAATTAGGAAAAGTAGAAACAATTGGAATCCGTAAAGCTGCAGTGGATATGTTTGCGCGAGTGGACCGTGCGATGGCTGAACAAATTGCACAGCGAATTGGTGTATCCGCACCGGATGCGTCAATCGAGCAGGTAGCGGACTTGCCACCATCAGATGCTGTGAGTATATTAAAGAACCAAGTGCCGATTTTAAAGACAAGAAAAGTCGGTATTATTGTTGACACAAACAGTAATGTGGATGATCTTATTCAAAGTTTGGAAAAAGAAGGGGTTATTGTTGAGTTAATCAGTGATAAACAAGGCATGATCAATAATCGTGAAATTGACCATACTTTAGATACGGCAGACCCTGTTCTTTACGATGGGCTATTTATAGCAGCAAGCTTTACAGATGTAGTACAAAACCGTAAAATGCAAAGATTTGCAGATGAAATATTCAATCATTATAAAACACTAGGCTATATTGCATTTGAAAGTATGGATAAATTGTATGCAAATGCACCAGGTGTTGTAACAGCGCCTGATGAATTTATCAATGCTTTAAAAATGGGCCGCCATTTTGACCGTACAGATGCAACGGGATGATTTTTATATAATTAAATAAGCAGTATAAAGTTCAAAAGGGCATTTCTCTCTATTAGAAAAATGTCAGTTTATCGACAAAAGGTCTCGAGAGTTTGTCTCTCGAGACCTTTTGTCTTTTTATTAGAAATTTTAACTAGATGTTTAGTCAAAACAAGTTATTAGATCATTCCTATTTCAAGTTGTCCACGTTCATTGATTTGATTGCTTATCATATCTCACATTATTTAAAGAGATTAATAAGTTGATTGGAGTGGAGGGACCGTGACTCCACCGGGAACCGCACGCGCGGAAGATCCACTAAATTGTGCCTACCGTTGTAGGCGCAATTTAGTTAGCTGGAGCCGTGCCCGGGGAAAGCATCGGTCCCGGAATGGAAATCAACGGTTCAATGTTAAATTTAATTTTAAAATAGACACTTTTTAAGAGATTGTCTACAGGCTGCGCTGATTTTTTTTGTTGTACATAAAATATTATTTTCAAGTAATTTTAAATGCAGAAAACATCATCTTACTTTTTGCTGTGAAATTGCTAGTTTACTAGAGTATGATATTATGAATGGGTATAAAAGCCAATATGAAATTTCCATGACAAAGAGAGTTGTCGAATTATTTGGACATTAACAAGAGCTTATATGAATAAAAGGAAAGGGGGAATTTATGCAGTAACTAGAATGGAAACTATAATTGATATTAGAGCTGAGGTCATTATTACCAAGGCAGAACGGTTATTTAAATATTATCATAGGATAGCATTTTAATGAATGAATCATGTTAATATGGATTCTGAAAAATCTTATGTGAGGAATAACCTAATTTATCTTTCTTATACATACTGAACCGGAGTTAAACAAAAAAGGGGAGTGAGGCTTTTGAAAAATATATTAAAAATTGGAAGCGCATTTATTGGCGTGATTGTGGGTGCAGGGTTCGCTTCTGGACAAGAAATACTGCAATACTTTACGAGCTTCGGAACACTCGGGATATTCGGAGCAATTTTATCAACTGTACTGTTTTCAGGCATTGGTATGCTTTTAGTATGGCTAGGCAGTTATACAAAAACGACATCACATAAAGATGTTATTTACAGAATTAGCGGGCGTTACCTTGGAACTGTCATCGATTTAATTCTTATCTTTACGTTGTTTGGTGTAGGTGTCGTTATGCTAGCCGGGGCAGGTTCAAACTTAAACCAACAGTTTGGATTACCGATCTTTGTAGGTACAACTCTTATGACGATACTCGTATTATTGACAGGTTTTTTAAAGGTAAATCGAGTCGTTTCCATTATTGGAAGCATTACGCCGATTCTCATTATTTTTATTATATTTATTGCGATTTATAGTTTTCTAACAATGAATGGAACTTTTACATCGTTAAACGACATAGCTCAAGCCACACCGACTACTCTGCCAAACTGGTTTATTTCCAGTATTAATTACGTTTCATTTAATATCGCTGTTGGAGCTTCGATGTCAATTGTTATGGGCGGGGCTGAAAAAAATCCAAAAACTGCAGCAATTGGTGGATTAATTGGTGGGTTTGTTTTAGGAATACTAATTCTCTTAATTCATTTAGCTATTTTCTCGAAAATTGAAGAAGTTGGAACATTGGATATGCCAATGCTGGGGATAGTTAGTAATTTATCGCCAACATTAGGTATTGTCATGTCATTAGTTATCTTTGGGATGATTTATAATACAGCGGTAGGAATGTTCTTTTCTTTCTCAGCTCGATTTGCAGAATCAGGAACACAGAAATTTAAAATATTCTTCATCATTACAATGACTGTTGGCTATTTAGCAAGTTATGTAGGATTTACTGGGCTAGTTAGTTATTTTTATCCTCTAATTGGTTATTTGGGAATTATCCTGATTGTAGTGTTAGTGGCGGCTCCGTTTATTATTAAGAGACAAGAAGTACGATAATTTATAAGAAGAACGAATAAAGCATTTAAATCAAAAGAGGTCGGGACATAAGTAGAAAACTTTTTAAATGAACGGAATTTATATAATAAAAATAAACTTTATTAAAATTGGTTGGAGTGAAGGGTCGACTCCCGCGGAAAGCGTACCCGTAACGGAAACCAATTTTCTGCGTATCAAAAAAAGTACAATTATTCTCCTTGGAGAATAATTGTATTTTTATTTTGTCTCAGCATCTTTTTTTCTGTACTTCATCTATTAGTTTTTTCTCAATTTGATAATCGATATGTAAAAACTTCATTCCAAACAGTTTCATTTCATGGGTTGAGGTAAGCATTTCTTTGTGTTCCTTTATAATAAAATACTCATGTAGCGGTAGTTTGAATACATAGGAACCGATCGCCAAATACGTACCGGCATCGCCTTGTCCATCACTCGTTAAGTACAGTATGCCGTCTTTTGCGGAAAGCTGTAAGATACCGTGCATCGAAGAAAAGGGCAAAGGCAGGGCGATATTCATAAAGGTATTGGTTGCATCGGTATGCTGCGAATAAATGGCATTAAATACGGGTTTGCCATTAATCGATCGTTGCCAGACGCGCGGTTTTTCTCGTCCGTCATTTTGCGGATCGACTTCCAGAATTTCACCGTCCATCACAACTGTTTTTGAAGAGAACGGTAAATTCAGCTGTCCCATTTTCCGGCTAATAAACTGATACACAAAAGCAAAGGGTTTAAACCATGTTTCCCATTGAACAGACGCTTTTAATTCAAACTGCATTGTTCGTTCATAAAACTCAACGATTAAAACAGGGATTTTCTCTTTATTAAGATAATATGCCATATCATCGATCAATCCACGTGCTGGTTTGTTTGTTGGAGAGAATCGCCCCCGGATTTTGCTTACGGGGAATGAGTAATCGTTATGCATTGTCGGCGGAATATATAGACTCCAAGTGATTACAACAGCTAAACCAAACCCAAAACAATTGAATAATCCATGAAAGCCCAGCATATCCGGAATATCAACAATATTTGTTCCAGTTAAATTACTGTAAGCGTATAAAAATGACCAAATTATTGTAAAACATAATGTTAGAAATGCCAGGCGGATGAATAAGCTTTGCACACGTGGCAACGGCCATTTCATGACCAAAAAGCAAATACTGAAAATAGCGAGTACATACAAAATGACTGAAATAATTTCAATGAACCTTGAAAAGGTAATCCCGACAGCTACGAGCATTGGTCCTGCGGCAATAACGGCACTGCAAAATTTATAGTATCGGGTCATATGAAGACGCCCAATCAATCCGACTGTAATACATAGTAAAAAGGCGGAATAATGAAAGTGAATAGCAGTTAGCCATGTGATAAACGGACTAAATCCTGTATTCAACTGCAAATGGAATGCCAAAAACCATAGTCCACCCATTACAATATAAATCAGTCCGATATCAATCATTATTTCAGCCGTGTTCGTAAATCCCCGTCTCAAAAATCGGTTGACCCCATGGGAAGCAATGACAAGTGTACTTAGCAAATAAGCCAGCACACAAAGTAGGATGAGGAAATCCTGTTGCGTGAAATACAGCATTGTTACAGCAAATTGGCCGATTACAATTATCAGCTTTTGCCAATTTTTCAGCAAAACTAACTGTTCCAGAATGACCGGTACAAAGATCAGTTGTGCTAATGTTAAATAATAGTAAATTGATGTTGGCTCATTAAATAACAGTAGGGCAGCCATACAAGTAAGACCGATGATTGTTAAAGGTCTACTGAGAACACGGCGTAAACTGACCAGCATACATCATCATCCTTCCAATTAAATCATTGTAAATGGAGACATGAATCGTATATACATCCAGCACATCATTAAATCCTTCTGTCACCACTACGCGACCTGTCAGTTTCCTTGGCAAAGCAACCTCTGTCTGGCCAATTACAGCACGTTGGTCAGCGGAGCGGATCATTAAGAAACCGTCCTTCGTCACATCCATTTTTAAATCCGAGTAGAACAATGCCGGATCCCCTAAATAATCTTTTACGATATTCCGCTCCAAATCGACTGTCATTGTCGCATTGAACTTGCGTGTTGACTGATTAAAGAAAAAAGTACGTTCCCAATAAACTTCGGCTTCTTTTTCATTGTTCATTCTCGCTGTATTCGTTATTGTAAAAGGAATTTCCTTGCCGTACTCGGGAAAAAGGAAATCGGTTTTCGTAAACAAAAGATACATCGGACGAAAAAAACGTGGTCCGGAATGAATGACTTGCATTGTTCCTTGTGCATAAAAAGGCTGGTCTAATGGAAGGTGGTATCTTTCCTGCAGTTTTGGATGAAGCCTGTTAAAGTCATTTGCCAGCAATGTTTCATAAATCATATTAAGCACCTCTTTTTCGTTTGCAAAATCTTGCAGTTGGTAATTCTTTTGTTAGTAGTAAAGCAATGATGGAAGCAATCCATAATCCAATATTCAGTGTGACGACATTAAATGGAGCCGTTGCAACTGTTGGTGCCGCAATGATTGCACTTAATGTCAGCAAAGGGAACAACACAATTTGTGCCTTTAGCAGCAGCTGTTGCAATTTGGGTACCAAAAAAAGGATTCCAATCATCATTTCCAAAACGCCAACCCAAATAATTGCTGTGGACGCTTGGCCCAATGATAGCGGTGACAGTTTCATCAGCATATCAATCTCAAGCGGATGCTTCATCAGCACTTTCGGTATGAGACCTTGGTACATCCACGTAAAACTAAATAGAAAGCAGAGCAAATAATAACTGAAAAATCGCCGGTATTGTGTGGCCGGCTTTTCTCCGGATTCAATCCACCTAGCGAGTACATTAAAACTAAGTGCGGTAGCCCAACCGATTACAGGGCGGAACAGCTGATCGAATAATTGACCGAGTTGACCGAATCGCACGTCATAGTCATACTGGGTGAGAAAAGTTACATGGTCACCATTCGGTATATATTGCCAATAGCCGCGACCTTCCTTAATTGGGGATATCCGTTGCGGTGTCCCAAAATGGAGAGAAGACGTTTTAACACCACTTGCTTTTTCGTGTGTTCCTTTACTTTCCCCCCAACCAGTCACCGATAGACCCGGCATCACTTTGGTTGTATATGTAAATGTTTGAGGAGCATCCTCATGCTGTTTTTCAATATAGGTGATCGAAGTAAATCGCAAATCCCACTGTTCATGTAGGTCGGGCTGCTGTGTATAGTGCCATACTTCTTCAATCGAGCTGTCTATTACAGTTTCCACATAAATCGGCTTTTTTTCAAGAGGCTCAGCTCCTTTATTAAAATAAAAAATGTATTCTTTTCATTCATCATACATTAATTTAACCATCCTGATTAGACAGAAATAATAGAAATTTTTTTAATAGAATGAATACTGATATTTTACACAATATGAAGTTTTATAGGCTATGGATCGATTGAATAACCGAATTATAGGGGGAAAGCAATGGACTTTATTTTGAAACGAAACCAATTAATGTCTGATATTAACTTCCAGTAAGATAATTCCAACCGAGAAGACCCGTTCATAAAATTGAGCGGGTTTTTTTCGTTTATTTCTTATGAAAAATAAATTAATAATTTTATTGACAATAAATGGGGTTATTATATATATTGTATATAAAGTATATATACAATATGAATTGAGGATAAAGCATGCAAATTTTAATCGCTCATAATTCGAAAGAACCGATTTACGAGCAAATCTTTCATCAAATTAAGAAAAGTATTTTGGCAAACGAACTTCCAGCGGGATATGCGTTACCTTCTATGCGCAATATGGCAAAAGATTTAGAGGTCAGTGTGATTACGACCAAACGTGCTTATGAGGAATTGGAAAAGGCCGGATTAATTTACTCTGTTGTCGGGAAGGGCTCGTTTGTTTCAGAACAAAACATCGAAATGATTATTGAAAGAAAACAGAAAGTAATTGAAGAACAGCTGAGTCAGGCCATAAAAAACAGCAAGGAAATCGGATTAAGTTTAGATGAACTAAAAGAAATTATGACACTGTTATATGAGGAGATGGATTAATGGAATCAATTATTCAATTTACAAATGTGAATAAAGCATTCAATGATTTTGCGATTAAGAATCTTACCTTTGAAGTTAAAAAAGGATTTGTTACAGGTTTTGTAGGGGCAAATGGCACAGGGAAATCTACGGCGATTAAGCTGCTTATGAATTTACTACAGCCTGACAGTGGGGAAGTTAAAGTTTTCGGTTTAAATTATAAAACGCATGAAAAAGAAATTAAACAGAAGATTGGTTTCGTCTATGATGATCATGTGTTTTATGATCATCTCACATTGCAGGAAATGAAGAATCTAATTCAGCCTATTTATAATCAATGGGACGACGAACTCTTTTATAAATATGTTGAACAATTTCAATTACCTTTAAAAAAGAAAAAGTTAAAAACCTTTTCTAAAGGGATGATGATGAAAGCATCACTAGCAATTGCTTTGTCTCATCACGCAGAACTAATAATTATGGATGAACCGACAGCAGGACTGGATCCGGTGTTCAGACGTGAGTTTTTAAATTTATTGCATGAAATTGTACAGGATGGAGAAAAAACGATTTTCTTCTCGACACATATAACATCAGATTTAGATCGGATTGCAGATTATATCGTTTTCCTGCACAATGGGAAACTAATATTTATGCATGAATTTTATACGATTGCAGAAAAATATGTGCTCGTTAAAGGCGGTTTGGATTTACTTGATCCGGACACTGAGAAAGAATTTATTGCAATTCGAAAAACCGAACTGGGATTTGAAGGATTGTCATCTAATAAGGGGCGAGTCATGCAATTATTTGGGGACTTAGCTTTATACGAAACAGCATCATTGGAAGATATTATGTTCTATACAAAGAAAGGCGGAGAGAAGGGTGTATCAATTAGTTAAGAAAGATTTAATCATTCATAAAAAAATGCTGATGGGTATGTTTCTGGTTTTGCTGGCTTATATGTATGTGGATGTGCAGATTATTTTTATAGGGCTCATATTTTCCTGGACGTTTGCACTGAATATATTTTCGACGGATGAAAAGCGACCTGCACAAATGTTATTAAGCTCATTACCATTTACGCGTAAAGAAATTGTAAGTTCAAAATACATTTCAGCAATACTGTTTATTTTATTAATCATATTAATGATAACTGGTGGTAGCTTATTATTTCAACAAGCATTGCCAAATGGGCTCCATTTATTAATGATTGCAATTGGATCGTTGTTTATCGTTGCTTTCATTTACCCAGTTTCCTATAAATTTGCAAGTAGATATTTAAACATTGCATTTTTCGTATGCCTCGCAATTTATTTGGTAATAGTGAAATTTTTTATCCATAATTTAAATGATCGAATTCGGGAAACTTTCGCCAAAATAATGAATTTAGGTGAATCGCAGCTGATTTTATATACAGGCGTTATTTTGGTTATTACGTACAGTTTATCCTGGTTATTATCGATTCGAATTTTTGAAAAGAAAGTGTTTTAAAAATCCCTTTTGGAGGAGTTTTTATGAAACTAATTAAAAAACAGTGGTTATTTCCTATTTTTGCTTTTTTATTGTTACAAGTGGTTTTTGTATTAATGGAGTTTACAGGCTGGATTCCTCGTTTAAGAGAAATTGACGGGAATTTATTTGGTACCATTACAGATACCCCGCTGTTTAAAGAGTGGTTTAACTTTTACGATACACCGTTCTTTAACCTGTTCACCGTCTTTTTTGGAGTGCTCGTTATTATAAATATCATAGTCAGTTTATTATTCAAAAAGGTGAAGGTTTTTTAATACAGTTAATCAAGCTTCCAAACCATTTATAAAGGAAAATGCCTAATACAGCGCATTTTCCTTTTTTATTTCGAATTTAAAAGAGATCAAAAGTAGTTCGGCTGTCATTTTCATCGGTAATATAGGCGACATTTTCATATTTTGAAGTTATCGCCTGTTCGTACAATACTATGATATACTCCCCATTAGCTAGACAGATTGAAAGTAGCATTTTGGGATGTTATTTTGAACGGTTATGAATACTCAAGTTTAAAATTTCATCTACAATCTGTTTCAACCCATCATTCAAACCTAATAAATTATGGTATTTCTCCGTTACAAAAACATAACTCTGATTTGTGCTTTCAGGTGAAAAAATATAGTCGAATTCTTTAATTTCTGTGGCATATTCCTTATTACCGAATACCTCTGTACTATCTTCTACTTTGTATATATTCACTTTATATTGAATTGTATTATCATTTAAATACTCGATAACATATGTGGGTTCCTTATTTAATAATTTTTTTTCAGATTTTTTTAATTCAAAAAAGGGCTGGTCATATATATTAACCATATCGTTAAAAAAATCATCGTTCTGAGTATATTCGTATATTTGTTTCTCTGTTTCGCTATCTTTTACGATGATTAAATCGACTAAGGAAATGTTATTTAATATTCCCCCTATGTAATTCCCTTTGTTTTGCTCACTCCAAATAGAAAAAATTACTCCCCCCAAAACAAAAAAGGCTATTAAGAATATCCATTTCTTCATATGACACCCCCAATAATAGTTATTTAATCTATATTCGATTTGTTATTTAAAATACCTTTAGAACATTCCCAAAGCAAATTTTGGGCGAATTTCAAAATGCTTATTGCACCTAAAGCTCGTTAGTTTAATAAGAAAAACGATGCTTATTAAAAAATCGAGCTCGATTGCTAATTTACATCTTTGATATTCCATAGATAAAAATACAAAGTAATAAACTGATAATGGTTAAGCCGGCAACTGGAATAGCAAAAACTTTATTGTTTTTAAATTCATAGATTGCGGTAATTGCACCTGCGACGCATAATACTAACCATACTGGTATAAACACAGCATTCGCAATATTTGTTGGTAAAAGAGCGTAACCACTAACTAAGTAAAATACCCAATGAAAAACCAACAGTCCTACTATTACATAAGAAAATTTTCGAGGTGGGTTTCCTTTTTGAACTTTTCTAACAGCTATAAATACAGGAATGAAAAACGTTAAAAATGCAATAATGCCCACAACCATTAAAAATATTAATGAAATTCCAATGATGAACACTCCCTATCACAATACCTGATTGTGTAATCTGACTTATTTTACAATAAAAGGTTGCATCCCCCGATTATTGAATACAAGTAAAACAAGTACTAAACCGACGTTTGATAACATTTGTAGTTTCGACTTTTTAAATCCTATAATTACTGTTTTCTCCCCAATATCCAGATATCACGTTAGAGAAATTAGAATTTTTAATAAATAGGAGATATGCGTGAAGTTTAGCATTTACTCGTAATTTTTAGAATAAATTGTAATGTAAGGGTTTCCTTTTTTGTTCTGAATAGCTAAACTAGCAATATAGTATAAAAAAACAAGGAGGAATTTCATGAAGAAAAAATTATTTTTAGTTTCTGCTTTATCATTATCATTGGCACTTGCTGCTTGTAATGGGAGTGATGACAAAGAAAATGGGGGAACTGACGCAACTGAAGGTTTGGAAACAAACATCGTAACAATTGCCACAGGGGGCGCGAGTGGTCCTTATAATATCATTGGTACAACGCTTGCTGATCAATACGTGAAAGAGTTTGATGTAAACTCTCGTACGCAAACAACGGGCGCTTCTGTGGAAAATATTAATTTATTGGAGCAAGGGAAAGCTGAAATGGCATTTGTCATGAGTGACGCTTTGTCGCAAGCAATTAATGGAGAAGTGAGTTTTAAAGAACCTATTAAAAATGTATCTCAAATCGCAACATTGTATCCAAACGTCGTACAGATTATTACGAAAGAAGGATCGGGAATTAAAACAATTGAAGATTTAAAAGGAAAACGCATAGCTGTTGGAGATCAAAACTCAGGTGTAGAAATTAATGCCCGGGTATTACTGAATGGGCACGGGATTACATATGAGGATGTGAAAGTGGATTACTTAGGGTATGCGGAAGCAGCGGATGGCTTAAAAGCTGGAACAATTGATGCAGCCTTTTTAACGAGTGGCTTACCAAATGCTTCTGTCATGGAGTTAGCTGAAACAACAGGAATCCAATTAGTATCCGTAAACGCTGAAAAAGTAGCAGAAATTGCAAAAGAACATCCGTACTTTATTTCGTATGATATCGCAGTAGATACGTACAAAAATGAAGAAGCGATTACTACAGCGGCTGTACCAAACGCATTGGTTGTTCGTACGGATATGAGTGAAGATGATGTGTATGATTTAACGAAGAAATTCTTTGAAAGTATTCCTACTCTTCAAAATTCACATCAAGCTGCAAATGATATTACATTAGATGCTGCACAAGAAAGCGTTGTGGCACCAATTCACCCAGGTGCACAACGTTATTATGATGAGCAAAAGAAGTAAGAGCTTTACAATCGGAGGAGCGGTAGTAATCGCCCTCCTTTTCGCTTCTTTTTTCTTTAAATTTTCAGCAGTAACTGTTGAAGCGGATAATCAGATGTACTGGACTTGGCAAGATACTTTTGGACTGGCATGGATCCATTCGGTAGAAAAAGAGGAATGGGTGGAGTTTTATGAATTAAAAAATGATCAACTTCTTTTAACCCACACGTCATTTAAAACGTTCGGAGCGGGGGTCCCCAGCACACCGAATGACGGGAAAAATACGGTGCTTGAAAACGGCTATGTGACGATGGACATCAACAGAATGTTCCAATCTCTGCAATTAGTTGTATCTGAAAACGTACAAAGCACTCTTGTGTTAGAAGAAAAGGAAATTCCATTATATAAGCTGACAAAAAATTATGAAGTCGTTACCATTTCCGTAACGAAACTCTCTTTATGGGATATGGTATTTAAGGGGGTAAAGTTATGACAGAAGAAAAAAAAGAAAAGGTGTTAGCTGAAGAAATTTCGAGTGAAAAAGTGCAAGAAGTACTCGAA
Organism: Solibacillus sp. FSL W8-0372; assembly: GCF_037969735.1. NCBI lineage: Bacteria > Bacillati > Bacillota > Bacilli > Caryophanales > Caryophanaceae > Solibacillus > Solibacillus sp. FSL W8-0372. Next base: position 1,438,338 of record NZ_CP150204.1, read on the forward strand.
AAATACGATACTGATTCCAAAGTACGGAAATACAGTAACAAAAATTTAGTCATCCTGCTGAGTGTTTTAGGCATTCTGTATTCACTATTCCATTTGTATATTACGTTTAATCCGATTCCGACCCTGTTATTGCGTTCAGTTCATTTGCTTTTTGCTATGGGTCTTGTGTTTTTAATCTATCCAACCTTCAACAAACAACGAAGAGACAAAATTCCTTTTTATGACTGGATATTATTTGCTTTAAGTATTGGAGCTTGTGGCTACTTATTTGTAGAATATCAGGATATTGTTTCAACACGAGGCGGTATTCCGAACACGGTAGATATTATCGTTGCCATTATGGCTGTACTATTGGTACTGGAAACGGCAAGGCGTGTAACAGGATGGATTTTACCGATCTTGGCCTTGGTATTCCTAAGTTATCCATTCTTTAGTCACCAAGGATGGTTGCCACGAATGATGATGACACGAGAGTTTGACTTAGGTGATATTTTCGGTCAATTGTTCTTAAAAACGGAAGGATTATTTTCAACAGCCATTGGAGCTTCCGTGCAATTCATCTTCCTATTTATTTTGTTTGGTGCTTTTTTATCTAAATCCGGAATGGGTCAATTCTTTAACGATTTAGCACTTGCTTTAGCAGGACATAAACAAGGAGGACCTGCCAAAGTATCGGTTATCTCTAGTGCATTTATGGGGAGTATTAATGGATCCGCCGTTGCGAATGTTGTCGGAACAGGAGCATTTACTATTCCTTTAATGAAAAAAATTGGCTATAAAAAAGATTTCGCTGGAGCCGTTGAGGCAAGTGCCTCCATTGGTGGACAAATCCTGCCGCCTGTTATGGGAGCGAGTGCCTTCATTATGGCGGAAACTACAGGTATCAGTTACGGTACGATTGCACTTGCTGCCATCATCCCAGCACTTTTATACTTTTTAGGTGTAATCATGCAAGTACACTTTCGAGCAGGTCGTGATGGATTAAAAGGGATTCCAAAGCCAGACCTCCCGCGTGTAAAGGAAGTATTACTAGACAAAGGTCATTTAATCATTCCGCTTGTGGCGCTTGTGGCACTACTCGGTTCAGGAATGCCAGTTGCACATGCTGCCTTTTGGACGATTGTTTTAACGGTTGTTGTGGCAGCTGTGCGGAAGCATACACGTATGTCGTTTAAAGATATTTTGTTCGCGTTAGAAGACGGAGCACGTCAATCCCTTTCAACCGTTATTGCCTGTGGTGTCGTTGGTATTATTATCGGTGTAGTGAATTTGACAAGCTTTGGCTCAACTTTAACGTCTGCCATTACTACACTTGGTTCAGGTAGCTTATTTTTGACATTATTCCTTACGATGATTGCTTCAATTATTCTCGGAATGGGGCTTCCAAGTATTCCAGCATATATTATTACAGCAACGATGGTCGCACCTGCACTTGCGGATTTTGGAGTTCCGCTTTTAGTGGCGCATATGTTTGTGTTCTATTTCGGTATTTTTGCCAATATCACACCACCTGTCGCACTTGCTTCATTTGCTGCAGCAGGGCTTTCGGGAGGAAGTCCTATGAAAACTGGCGCCGTGTCCGTTCGCTTAGCACTCGCAGGATTTATTGTCCCGTATTTATTCGTATACGCTCCTGCGATGCTCTTAATTGATCCGACAGGACTACCAATGAACGCAACTGAATTTCCGTGGGCATCGATACCCGACATTTTATCAGTAACCGTTTCATCAATTTTGGGTGTAGTGGGGATTGGTGCGGCACTCGAGGGGTATTTCAAAACCTATATGAACGTAATCACCCGTATCATTTTAGCAGCAGGTGCATTATTACTCATAGTCCCTGAGTTCTATACGGATGTAGTTGGTGGTTTAATTGTAGTGGGCATTTTTGTATTTAATACGTTACAAAACACTAGAGAAGAAAACCTAGCAAAAGAAGTCGTTGAATAATATAAAGAAAACGTAAGATTCTCCAATTTTCAAAATAATAAAAGGAAAATGCGAAACTCTAGCATTTTCCTTTTTTATTTCAAATTTAAAAGATTTCAAAAGTAGTTCGGCTGTCATTATCATCTGTAATATAGGCTACATTTTCATATTTCGAAGCTATCGCCTGTTCGTACAATAGTGTAAGGACTTGCGGATCTTTTGCATAAATGGTTACATAGGAACAATCGACAAGTAAAAGTACAAATTCACATTGGCTGTTCAAAAAATCTTCATAAGTAGTAAAATCTCTCACATGAAGAGGATCAGGAAAAGCTTTTAAGTCCGCAAATAGTACATAATAATCGCTTTCAGAAATTCTTTTATAAAAAGCGTCTCCTGTATATACATGTGGTTTCGGGAATAGGGGGCTACCTAATTGATCATTTTCAATATAATAAGCCTCCTCACCACCAGTCTTCCAAAAATAATTTTTGAAATCGAAAGCATTTAATATGTCTAGCAAGTATTGTCCGTATCTGTTTGGAATCTCAAAAGATAGTCCTCTCATCTGAAATTCTTCCTCCTTCCCAATCTTCTAACATCACGGCAATGGTATGATGCATAATTTTATCTCCTCAGTTCAAGTAGTCTGCCTCACTATAGTAAGGGCCAAAGTCACTTTCATGTGTTACTACGTATGTCCAAGTAAAATGCTCGTCTACAATATAGACATCTTCTTCCTGTTCAAAATAAGTCGCTTTTAGTGTGTTTGCTCGTTCAATTAACAAAACTTCTGGTAATCGTTGATGAAACACGTAGCACTTTGGTTTCGTTTTCATATCAAAGGCTTTGTTAGCGGCTGTTTTTACAAAATGGGATTTTCGTTCATTGCTAAAAACATGCCATAAATAGCCACAGTAATAACGATCTCCGTAAAGATATAATTTTTCTTTTTCACTTTCATTTAAATGGTGAACGAAAGCATCTTCCCAGCATTTACGGAAATAGGGGGCAAAGTAGAGATATTCTTTAAATTTGATATTATTTTTTTCAAGCTGCTTGATTAATTGATCCATATATACCTCCAATGATTTGATATATGTTACTACCATTAAACCTGAAAATCAACTGGCTAGCCAGGGCGGAAATTTGGTTACTCCAGAATAGGATATGGAGAAAACCGTGATTTGAGTGAAGCACAGCATGATTACGGGCAATAAGTGCAATGATAAACAAGGATTATGAATATTTAGAAGGAATTCTTGCCCCTACAGTAAAACTTAATAAAGAGCATAATACGATTTTACGAGTTTACATTTGTTTGGAAAGAGAAGAGTGGGAATTATCTACTGGAATCAATTTATACTAATTAGGGTAATTTCAAATAACAAGAAAATGGTAACAGGAGGAAAAATGAAAAATATTAGAGGGCTTTTAATTTTAGTCATAAGTTTGCTTATGCTTTCTGGATGTAATGAGGATGAAAAGCAACCGGTTTCTACTACCAACACTGAAGAAATTAGTCTAGACAAAGAAACTGAAAAAGAATTATTAGCATTGACTGAAGAGATATTTTCGCTGTTGAAGGAGTCTAACTACGAAAAAGTAGCTGAAAAGGTTGATTCAGAACATGGAGTTACTTTTGCATTCTATGCGGATTTTGGGAATCCCGAAGGCTATGGAGGAGAATATGTAAACTTAACAAAGCAGGAGATAAGTAAAAGTAATGATACAAAGTATTTATGGGGAGCAGATGAATCAGATAAAGAATTTGAAATGTCCTTAGATGAATATGTTCAACAGTTCCTCTTACGAAGCTGGGGAAGAAGAGAAGTAGATTATAGTATTATTACATTCAATGAACCAGCAGAGAATTTTGCAGGTGTTTTTAATACCATCCATGATTATTATCCGGATGCTAAATACGTAGAATACTATTCGCCTGGAGAAACTGAGCATTTGTTCCAATCGCTGCGGTTCATTTACCAAGAAAGAGATGGAGACTGGTATCTTATAGGAATAGCTCGTGATGTAGCTACTTTATGACAAATTGAATGTAATGTTGCTTTAGGGAAATTCGTTGGCATGCATTTGGTGCGAGCTCCAAATGATGGCAAAATCGTATTTCTAGAGCGAGATAATATTAAACTAAATTCCAGATACAAGGAGTAAGCCTTTAATCTGGAATTTAGTTTCAAGCAAAAAATGGCCTATTTAGAAATCATCAAATCCTAAATTTACCGGCTCTAACGGCAGGTCTCCATCAGAACCAATCATATTTGTAGTGGGTACGGATTTCTCCACTTCTTCAAATTTAATCCCATCAATCCATGCTTCTCCTGCTCCAGAGAGTAAAAGTCCAAAATGAATAGAAGCACTATCTTCGGGTACATCCAGTACAATCGAGTAGTAATTCCAATCTGTCGTACCATGGATAGCGCGGTTGTCCATATTATCAAATTGGAGTAAATCACCGTTTTTAGAATCAATACGGCACCACGCACCACATTTCATCGCTTCCTTTGTTTTAATAAAGCAAGACATTTTGAAGCGTTTGCCGACCCAATTTTTTGCCGAAAAAGATTGCATCATTGTGCCAAATTGCCCCTCATCCATAGCTTCAGTGCAACCTAGATAACCGGATTTTGTTCCGGTATGAAATACTTCAGTATCTGCTTTCATCGTGTACGCTGCAGGATTAGTCCCGCTTAAAAGCCAGCCCTTTACTTCGTTTGTTGTCGTCATTTCCTGTTCCTCCGTTCGGATAATTGATTTCATTAGATTGCGGTATTTTCCAGGGGGCATATTGTATAGCTCTTTGAATGCTCTAGTAAATGCTTCTTGAGACTGGAAATGGCATTCAAGCGAAATTTCCATAATACTTAAATCGGAATGAAGCAGGAATAGAGAAGCCATTGCAAGACGCCTTTTCCGAATATACTCTCCGATCGTTAAGCCCGTTTCCTTTTTAAAACTTCTTGTTAAATGAAACTTAGAATAGCCGATTTTCTTTGCATAATCTTCTAGCTGCCAATGTTCCAAAAGATGATCCTCTAGTGTAGTAATGATATCCTGCACGATTAAACTATACATTGCTGTCCACCTCTAGAATTAGTATAACGGAGAAATGATTGATTTTTTTGATAATTATTGCGGTACGGGTTTTTTCGCTCAAAATGGATTCAGTATGTAACGTAGTGGTACATATAAAAAAATTATAAAATATTTAATTGTAATTAAAGTAAACGATGTTTACTTTTCGGTTTTTATCAGATAGAATTTTAGTTAAAAGGAGGATATTTAATGATTGAAATAGATAATAACGTGAAATATTCATTTGGAGATTTTTTGAATAAGCGAACAGCATTGAATGATTTAGACAATCCATTTCTCCAAAAGGTGTTACAAAATTTCACTGGCTCCGGATTTGAAGATCTAATTAACACGATAACCCCTTTTAGTGAAAAAGTATCGAATGATTGGAGAAAAGCTATTTCTGAATATGCCCGTCCTGAAAATCATCCGAAGATCCGCCATTTCGATGCTTTTAATAATCGAATTGATAGAATAATTCGACCGCAAGAGGCCGTGCAAGTAACAAAGGAAATTTTTAGTGAGGCTATGTTTTCTGAACAAAACGTAGGATATGCAGGAATTATTAAGCGCTATTTATTGCATAGCAATGGAGAAGCGGCGATTTCATGTCCTCTTGTATGTACTGATGGACTGATTGCTTTAATAGAGGCTTTTTATGATGAGGTGCCAGAAGAGGTGAAATACATTCATCAACATGTGAAAGAAGGTATTGATGGGGATTTTGGCATCGGTGCTCAATATATGACCGAAATGCAAGGGGGCTCTGACATACCGGCAAATGTTTTAAAAGCGGTCCCCGAAGGAGATATGTACAGATTATACGGGCATAAATTCTTTTGTTCTGCTGTTCATTCGGATTACGCGGTGGTCACAGCAAGAATTGAATCTACGGATCATGTTGCGACATTTATCGTTCCTTCATGGTTACCAGGTAATAAAGAAAAAGAAACTCGTAATCATTATGAAATTAATCGCTTGAAATGGAAAATTGGCACAAGTGAATTACCATCAGGAGAAATACAATACGACGGAGCACTTGCTTACAAAATAGGACCAGAAAATAAAGGTGTTGCTCTCGCAGTAAGTTTAGTATTAACGAGATCGCGATTAGATATTGGCTTTGGAAGCGGTGGGTTCTTAATGCGTGCTGCACGGGAAGCGAAATTATATGCATCGTTTAGAGATGTGTTTGGTAGAAAAATTGAACAGTTTCCAATGGCAGCTGCACAGTTAGCCGATTTAGAATATGCAGCAAAAAGGACCGTTGCAACAGCTTTCGAGGTTTATAAGAGATTTGAACAATTACAGAATGCTACAGAATTAGAAGCTTTCGCAATGCGCGAGCTTATATTACTACAAAAAATCTATACCTCCAAAGAAACAGTTGATAAATTACGATTGGCAATTTCTATATTTGGTGGTAATGGGGCTATTGAGGATTTCAATGATATCGCCAGATTATTTCGAGATAGCTTAGTAAATGAATTATGGGAAGGACCTCGTAATGTGTTATTAGCTCAAATGTACCGAGATTTACTAAAGTCGCAGTGGTCGATAGAAGATGTGTTAAAGCAGATGTTTCCGCAACTTTCAAAGGGTGAAATAACTGAATGTTCAGATGAAATAAAGGAGATAGCTTCGATTAATTTAGTGGATTTTCCGAATTCAGAAAATATGAAAGCTGCTCGTAGATGGGAAGCATTGTGGGAAGAATTATTTGTTTCATATCAAGAATATGTTACAAAGCCATTTGAGGATTTACCAATCTTATAATTTAAGGGGATGGGATTATGAATATTGGACAAGTTTTAGCAAGTCGTGCAGCATTATTAGGAGAAAAAGTAGGATTTATTCATAATGAGAAGCAGATTACTTTTGCAGAAATGAATATGCGAGCAAATAGTTTTTCACAATTTTTACAACAAGAAGGTTTTAAAGCAGGGGATAAGATTGCGTTACTTTGTAAAAATAATGAGCATGTTATTACAGCATTTTTTGGAGCTGCAAAATTAGGCATTGTAACAGTAATTTTAAATTATCGATTACAAGCAGCAGAACTTCAGTATATTGTAGAGCATAGCGATACAAAATTACTCATTCATGATGAAGTGTTTAAAGAAGTTACTTCTCAATTAGAGGTGACGGCAATTGGTACAGATGAGCTTCAGAAGCTTTATAAGATAACAGCACAAGAGCCTTTATATGTAACAGCTGATCATGAACCGATTTTAATAATGTATACGTCAGGTACTACAGGAAAACCAAAAGGTGCTTTACTTTCTCATATTAATTTACAGGCTGCTTCAATTGGTCTTAGCCATACAATTGATTGGTGGGAGCAAGACCGTTTCTTAATGGTAGCGCCTTTCTTCCATATAGGAGGCTTTGCGCCTTTGGTAACTAATATTCATGTAGGGGCCACTATGATTTTAATGGAAGATTTCCATCCAGTTGACGCATGGAATGCAATTCAAAAACATCGAATTACAACAATGATGACTGTTCCCGCGATGTTGTCATTCATGCTACAAACCTATCCGATGGTAAAGCCGGATGTATCTTCATTACGTAATATTTCTTGTGGGGCATCAGTTGTTCCGACATCGCTTATTCTAGGTTTTAGGCAGCTAGGTGTACCGATTCAGCAAGTGTACGGTGTAACAGAGTTTACAGGTGGTGTGTCGTTCTGGAAGGAGACACAGAATAAAGAGAAATTTACGTCAATGGGAAAACCAGTGATGCAATGTGGTATTCGCATTGTTGATATTGAAACAAAGGAACCAGTGTCTACTGGAACAATCGGGGAAATAGTTCTGAGTGGTCCACAAGTGTTTGTTGGTTATTACAAAAACATTGAGAGTTACAATCAAACCGTTCGGAATGGCGAACTGTTCACAGGGGATGTAGGTTATTTTGATGAGGACGGTTTCTTATATGTAGTGGATCGCTTAAAAGATATGATTATCAGCGGTGGTGAAAACATTTATTCTGCAGAGCTCGAATTGACATTAGCACAGCATGAGGCAGTACTTGAAGTAGCTGTAGTAGGTGTTCCTAATGAGCGTTGGGGTGAAGTTCCTCGTGCATACGTTGTCTTAAAAGAAAATCATTCTGTAACAGAAGATGAAATCATTGAATTCTGTAAAGAAAGGCTTGCCTCTTATAAATGTGTAAAAGAAGTAAGTTTTATAGAGCAATTACCTCGGAATGCAGTTGGGAAAATTCTTAAAAACCATTTAAAAGTAGCAAATCCAGTTTAATTTTTTTTATAGGGTGATAGGGTATTAAGCCACTATCACCTTGTTTTATAATCTTTTTTTTAATTGCATAATATAATAGTCAGCGAGCCTTTGGATAGCATCAAAATTAGTTTCATCATTTCGATCTGGTATTTTCTTATATGAAATAATTAAACCGTTTAATGTAGAAAATAATAATTGTGCTTCGATTTTTGCGTTTTCCCCTGCTATCATATTTTCGAGTAAATCCAGGAAATAATTAATTTCATTTGAAATCGGCAATATATTTTTTTCGTTCTCTTTATCTAATGAAAAATAGGTCATAATTTCAAATAATACTTCAGAAATTAACATGTGATGTAAATATGTTTTGACCAATGCTTCCAATGTTTCGGCAGTTTGTAATACATTTATTAGCTCCTGACTTGCAGACTGCATTGCAGCATAATATAAATCTTCCTGGGTATCGTAATATTTATAAATAGATGCTGGTGAAATGCCGGCAGCTTTTGCAATTTGACGGATTGTTACATTTTTGAAGGATTGCTTACTAAATAATTTTATGGACTCTTTTAATATATTTTGTTTTGTAAGTTCACCTTTTGTCTTCATATTTTCTCCTTTAGGAATAATAGTTAATAAATTCATTATATCGATTAATATCGAATATCTAAAGGGGGTGAGAAGATCTTGGAGTCCTTTTCATTCGAAATAGCCAAAAGGGTCAATCGCATCAGTAATTAGAACGATTTTTTAATTCCAATAAAAATAAAGCCCATGCCCATCCGTATTTTTCAATACTTTTAAGTTAGTTGTCTCATTCGAATTGATATAATCCACATGTAAATGTTGATCGTACATATTATTATAAACATGGTAAATCGGTGTTTTGCTGCTTAAATTATTGATCATTGATAATAAGTCTTCCTTTAATTCTAAAGGGAACTGATTAGCAACATGCGTATGAAAAATGACAATTTGTGTTTCTTCATTTAGTTCGCCAATATACTGTGGAATCAACTTTCTGAAATCACCTTCTAATAAAGTTTTCTCACAGTTTAAATGGATTTCGCGCGCCTTTTTTAAATTTTCTTTTCGTTGCTGTTGCTCTGGCCAAATTAAGCATTGGAGCCAATAATAGTCGTCTTCCTCTTTTAAGTCGATAATGTTTAAGTCAATTCCTAAGCGGTTTTTAATTTCAAACGTATCTATCCCGATTAAAGTATCTCCTAAATTCTTCGCGTGTATCTGAAGGGAACTTCCTTTAGCTCCATAATGAATAGGATCAGATTGATGAATTTCATATTGATAATAATCAAGGTTTAATAATAATCCTGCACTTGTTCCAATCTCAATAAGTGTTAATGGTTTGTTACTTCGTTTAAAAACTTCATGGAAAATGGGGTACAGGTAGGCTGCTCGTTGAACCTCATTTGTTTGCACTTTTTTCGTTTGGAATAATTGAATTAACTCGTGTTTATTTTCCTTACAGAAATCCTTTAATAAATGAAAGTTCGTTTCGAATTCGGTTTCTTCCAGGTGAAGAAAACAGTGAGCTAATGGTCGTCTTGATCTTAATGCTAAATATTGCACCGAAGCAAAAAAGAGATTTGGTTTCGGTTGTGTCTTGGGAATATGCTCGATTAAATCCAGCAGAAAATCATCCTGAACGATGCGATGGCACCAAAATTCATATAGAGGGCTGTTATCTTTTGCTTCCATTTCTGCAAAGCGTTTAAAAGTTGAGATATTTTGATTTTTTCCCATGTTCATACCTTCTTTCTTTTAAGTGACTTTATCGTATAATAAAAGTTAAATTAACTGAATTAATAAAAATTAATAAAATTGATTAATATTATTAATTAGAAGAAGGTGAATCATGGAGTTAAAATGGTTGAAAACTTTCGTGACAGTTTATGAGTGCGGCAATTTTAGGGTAGCTGCTGAAAAGTTATTTATTTCGCAACCAAGCATTTCCGTACATATAAAATTATTGGAAGAAGATTTAAAGGTACCTCTCTTTGTGAGAAATCATACACAAATTCAACTTACAAGAGAAGGAGATTATTTTTATCCTTTAGCGAAAGAGATTTTAGAGAAGGTTAATGAAAATAAAAAGTTATTATTAACGTATTCAAATTCTGAAAAGATCCAATTATCCATTGCGCTGTCTCCAATATTGGTAACAACAAAACTACCAGAAATTTTGTATGAATTTATGTCCCATTTTACAAACTACGAGCTTGATATCGTAATAGAAGAATCACATGATATAGATGTTTTAATTCGCTTACAAACGGTTCACCTTGCGATAGGTACAAGCAACAGTAAGTTTAAAGATATTCATGCAGAAAAATTACAAACAAGTCCACTTGTTTTAGCTTACTCACCTTCATTCAAAGATGAAGATAAAAAAATATCTATTATCTTGTCAGAACTATTAAAGGGTTATCCAATGTTTGTAGGCTATTTGGAGGGAATAGAGCCGCTATTAACACTAATTGAACAAGAGCACAAAATTGCCCGGAAAAATACAATAAAAGAAAGCAATATCGTGAAACAACTAGTATTAGGCGGTTTAGGAATTGGGTTTTTACCTAAGTTTCTCATAGAAGAAGAACTGGCAGAGGGGAGATTAAAAATTTTAGAATTAAAACCGCATATGCATTTGTTTCCTGTAGAAATTTATATGAAGCACGTTCGAGAGAGCGAGCAATTATTGCCTTTATTAAACTTTATTAGAAAAAAATATAATTCGAATTTTTAACAGCACCAATTAAAAAGCCTTTAAAGTTTGTTTTCAGTATTTAGTGGATAAATGTTAGGTCACTGGACAGGCATGCGCCAATATCGGATTGAATACATTTATCTTGATTTGTTTAGTTTATTAAAGCATTTAAATTTTAGGGCAGCAGCGCTCGCTTAGATCATGTGCCCCCCTAATAATGCTATACTTATAAATAATTTTTATCTTTTGTAAATTGAATTGCGTAAGGAGATAAATAGCGGAAGGAATTTCCGTTATTTCGAAAATGACATAAAAAATAGTCGAAATAAGGGAAGAAAATTCCGCTATTGACCTAAAAGACGTGAAATATCGGGATTTTATTTGAAATAACGGAAAAACGTTCCCTTATTTATCCCGAAATGAGCTACATCCTTCGAATAACGGTAAAATCTTCCCTTATTTTAGGCGGGCACTATACGTTATGGTGATGAACGCATTTTGTTTTAAAGGAGACTGAACATGACGGAACATATACACATACAGCATTTAATGGAAAAATGCGTTCTACATGAAACAATCGATAGTCTTCATTTTTGGGGACCTGCCATACAGCTTTCAACAAGCAATAGTCGCTATGATGAAGTGACACTTCGAATTGAGGGAACGTTTAAGTTGACGCAAAATGGTGAGACAACCGTTGTGAAACGAGAGGCGAAAGATAAATTATTGTATTTGACTGCACTCGCTCGTCAGAAAATTTCGTTAGTTCAATTACTACTACCGAACAATCTTTGCCTTCAATTTGTATCAGGAATGCAGCTAGAAGTGATTGGAGATAATGATCAATTTGAGGGCTGGCAATTACAGGCGCAAGTGGACGATGATGTTGTATTAATCGTTGCAGGACCTGGTGAGCAATTGTCGTTATTTGAATAAAAAGCTGCCATCAAGTCGTAGCATAGAGCACGTCGGATGACCAAGTTTGCGATTGCATTCAAGTGAAAGGGAAGGGTTGCCAGTATGAAGTTTGTTCCGTATAAAAATAACGTACGATCTTTGAAATTAGACGACAGCTTTTCCGCTTACGAAATCGTGAGCGAACAGCAAACACCGATTGTTATGCAAACGTTCGCACATAGTCGTTGGACGTTCCCGATGACGCTTTATTTTGGATCGTATTCGTTTGAAAAAGATGAGATTTTGAACGCGCCTTACCCAGTCAAAGAAATGGCAACGATTAAAAAAATTATTCGTTTCTCAACGAAAGGCTTTCACCGGGAGTACTTACCCGCATTTGTCCTGCAAATCGAAAATGAAGAAATGCTCGAGCATGCGTTGGAGGAGTTTTTCTATGTTGCCGAGCAAAATTTGTTTTTTGCGTTAACGAATGAGCCAAGTCTAACGTATAAAGGCTATCACGTCACGACGACGAGTGAAACGGTGGAAATTATATTCGCAGATTATGACGGACAGGCGGCGATTTTTTTGATTAACAGTAAGAAGGATCTTTATGAGTAAAATTATTGAACCATTTATCATAGGTCAGTCAAAACAGAACGAGCAGAAGTAGAGATACGTTAATATTATGATGCACATGGATCATGATGAAGGAAAGTTGTGTTCGGGTACGTTTTATGGTGACGTAGTCGACACGAAGAAGCTTTCATTTTTATCCAACCTTACCAACTGGGGCACATATTCAATTTGTCGATGCGTTTACAGGAGTGGTTTACTGGTTTGATAATCGGTAAAGGGAGGTGAGGACAAGATGGAACAATTTATTCTAAATGGACAAATTGTGAATGTGGATGTTCAGAAGACAAAAGATTTATATAAGGAACTTCCTTTAGTTTCTGAAAAAGAACATTGTGGTTGTTCAGATTGTGCTTACTATGCAAAAGCAATTGTTCATACCACTCCAGCAATCCAACAGTTTTTTGAACAATTCGGCTTAGATCCTAGGAAAGAAGCTGAAGTATGGAGAGCTTGCAAAAATGATGACGGTACCTATTATTATGTAGCAGATTATCATTTTATTGGCGAAATCCCTAATGTTAGAGAATTAGATTGGATTGACATAGATGATGCGTCATTCGGTTTAACAAATCATACTGGAAGTTTGACTTCTCCAATGATTCCCGAAACGTTTACTCCACCTATTATTGAGATGGCTGTAAAAATTAATTTGCGCTCTGATATTTAGAGAACAGCAGACGTATAGAGATTCCTAAACACGTAGAGGATGCTATTAATTGTAGAATCATCGCTTAAATAATTCCCGGGGAGATTAAAGTCAGATGCAATAGTCTTTGTGAGTCCTACTTATTAAATTTTATTTGAGAAAAATATAATTCGAATTTTTAATAGCACCAATTAAAAAGCCCCTTCTAATATAGAAGGGGGGAAATCTTAAGGCACCCGTATTAAACTTCCTTTACCCTTGCATGAATCACCATCGAAATACTATTTGCATCAAAGACTGCTTTTGTCCAGGAACCATAAATATGAATTAGTTCAAATCCATGCTGTTCTAGAAGCCGTTTCATTTCTAATGGATATGTATATCTTAAATTAATACTATCTCTATATTCATTTTGTGTAGATGTATAGGTGGAAGTACAATGCAATATTTGTGTTAAAGGATCATATTTTTCCTTGTTGACGACGTGGAATGTTTCACCATTTTTCACTATAGATTCCTCAGAAATTTCATCTTTCGCAAGTTCATGAAGAATCGGATTTCGCGTATCGAATAGAAATTCTCCACCTGGATTTAAATGCTTTTTGACTGATTTAAAAAGAGCATCCTGGCTTTCGTTCGTTAGGAAATGTTGAAATGAATTACCGGTCATATAAATAAAATTTGATTTAATTGGTAAGTTCAATTGTGTGCAGTCTTGTACACTTAACTGAATGTCAACATCTTCGCTAAGGGCCTTTTTCCGTGCAAAATCCAGCATACCTTGATCAATATCAACACCATAAACCGTATGACCTTTTTTAGCTAATGGGATGGCCAAGCGTCCTGTTCCACAAGCAAGTTCAATGATGGAGCTTTTGTTTTCTCCTAAATGAGCGTCGATAAAATCTAAATCTGCTGTGTAATTTTTATAAGTCTCGTCATATTCTTCCGGTAGTTTGTATTTAGAGAGATTATCACTGAATTCATTTATTAACATATAAGTTACCTCGCAATTTTGGTTAAGTTGAAAAGCCGTCTATCATTAAAATGACAAACGGGCTTAAAGAAGTCATCACTTAAATATATCGGTTAACGCCCGGCCATCTGTATTAGGTAAATCAAGATTTAATATATGTGCAATTGTAGGGCCAATGTCGACAACACTTACTTCACCAATATCAGTGCCGGCAATGACCTGATTACCTGAAATAATTAAATTACTTGTATAATTCGCTTTAGATGGTAAATAACCATGTGTGGCGTATTTTTTACCTTGTGCATGTAAATCAACGACCGCTTCCTGTAAATGGTCATCCTCAAAAGAGTAGCCTTCCTTTGCTTCAATCATATAACGGAATTGATTATTTACGTGAAGTTCGTTCAGCTCTTGTGTACTTAAAATGGCTTCTATGCCATAGGATTCATGTTGCTTTGCATCATGTAAAATGGAAAGAGCAATTCTTTCTGCCTCGGAATCTCCTGGTTGCACATGCAAATAGGCTGCGCCACCAGCACCTTGCACATAAGCTCGCCAATGCCATGCTCCATGCTGCTCATAAATTAGACCCTCGTCATAAAATAATCGATTTAAATACACTTTATATTGAACATCCAACTGGCTATGATCCCCAACAATTATAAAAGTCGTTTCATCATAAATGCCGGCATCCTTGGTCGCCTGAACTAAATCACCAATACGCCGATCCATACGATCAATAACTTCTTCAATATGTGCTCCTTGTGTACCGTGCAAGTGCTTCGAATCATCCAAATCGATTAAATGCATAAGCAGTAAATTTGGCTTTTTCTTTTTAATCGTATCGACTGCACAAACTGTTGTGAAATCATCCAAATAAGGCTGGTTGATTCCTTGTCTGATTTTGCCGTATTTTAATTCCATCTGGAGCGTGAATAATTTACTTCCGCTTTTTAAAATTTTCAATGCCTGGTTTTCATTTTTGACTGCTTTAATTTCAGGAATATTGTAATCGATTTGTGCTTTTCCTGTTACTGGCCATAATAATCCTGCTGTTGTAAGACCCTTTTTATGAGCGGCCTCATACACAGTTGGCGCTTGAATATCCTTCCGGAACCAATGCCAGTTTTGTTCGCTTTCAGGCACGAAAGGCTGGAACGGATTATTATGAAATACACCGTGTTTATCTGGATACATACCTGTCACATACGAACTGTGAATAACATAGGTGAGGGTTGGATACACACTTTTCACTAAATTTGTGGAAGCACCATTTTCAATTAACTTTGCTAAATTCGGTTTCGACTTTGCACTTTCCCAGTTATCGATGGAAAAAGCGTCATACGAAACGACGATGACATATTTATTTTTTTGCGTCATATAATCACCTTACTGTTCTTGTTTGTTGACCTACATCTTTTGGAAGCATGAGGAACACGATGAGACCGATAATGAATAATGGAATAATTGATAAAATACTATATCTTGCTTCACCTGTTAATGTAGTTGTCAATGCCATTAAAAAGGGACCGATAATCGCTGCGAACTTTCCGAAAATATTATAAAAGCCGAAAAATTCGTTCGAGCGTTCCTTCGGTATAATTTTTCCATAGTACGAACGGCTAAGGGCCTGAATTCCGCCTTGTGCAGAGCCAATCATAATCCCCAGTACAAAGATATGCCACATTTCAGATATAAAAAATGCTGCAATACATACAACCATATATGTCGTAATACCAGCGATAATCATCGAGCGTGTCGAATATTTTTTAGCAAGGGAACCATAAAGCAGGGCAAACGGAAAAGCAACAATTTGAATAACGAGTAAAATGCCTAATAGCATAAATGTATTTAAACTATCTGGTCCTAAAACGCTCGTTGCATAAGGTACAACCATTTTAATAATTGTATCGACACCATCGATATAGCAGAAATAGGCGATTAAAAATAAGAATACGATTTTATAATCTTTAATGTTTAAAAACGTCTGACCTAATCGTTTAAAGCTTTGGCCAACCGGATTTGGTTCTGGTTCGATATAATGACGCTGCCTTACATCACGAATCATCGGGATTGTCAGTAATCCCCACCATAATGCCGTAATACAAAACCCAATTTGATAGCCAATCGCTTCATCCATTCCCATTACGAAAATAACGGCTAAACTAATTCCAAAAGGGATTACACTTGAAATATAGCCGAATGCAAAACCGGATGAGGATACTTTATCCATCTTTTCATCCGTCGTAACATCAACTAAGAAAGAATCATAGAAAATATTTGCTCCGGCAAAACCAATGCAGGATAAAATGTACATGACGATTAATAGCTGCCATTGTCCACTTTCAGGTGAAATAAATGTAAAGGAAAGAGTAGAAATAATACCGACTAATGCAAAAAATGTGAAGAAACGTTTTTTCTTATCTTTGTAATCTGCAAATGCTCCTAAAATGGGGCTAAGTACAGCAACAAATATACTGGCAAGTGAATTAAAGTACCCCAAGTCCATATTATTGACCCCATTAAACATACCAAAGACAATTGGAAACAGGGCAGTAGTAATAGCTATTGAATAAGCTGAATTCCCACAATCGTACAATATCCACGATTTCTCTTCTTTCGTAAGCTTCACTTGAATTTCCCTCCTAACCTATTATTTTCTGCAATTATACCATTTTACTGGAAATATGAAGTAAAAATAACAGAAAATTCACATTACTAAAATATAATTTACATAAGGATGTATAATAGGAAACACATTGAAAACTAGAGGAGACATTTTATGCAAAGAATTTTTCAATATTTCCATCCACTCGTATGGATCATACTAAGTGGAACAATTTTTGTTCGAACAGCCAGTTTTATGGCTATCCCGTTTTTGGCTTTATACTTACATAATGAACTTCAGGCCTCTCCTTTGTTAATCGGTGTGACAATTGGAATTGCCCCATTATTTTCAACGTTTGGTGGCTTAATCGGCGGGTATTTAACCGATCGTTTTGGACGAAAAGCGGTCATTATTATTACTGTCTTTATATGGAGCCTCACATTCGTTGGTTTTGCTTGGGCTCCTTCTGCTGTTTATTTCGTTTTGTTGAATGCAGTAAATGGATTATGCCGCTCATTTTTTGAACCAGGTACACAAGC
Organism: Solibacillus sp. FSL W8-0372; assembly: GCF_037969735.1. NCBI lineage: Bacteria > Bacillati > Bacillota > Bacilli > Caryophanales > Caryophanaceae > Solibacillus > Solibacillus sp. FSL W8-0372. Next base: position 1,455,635 of record NZ_CP150204.1, read on the forward strand.
ATTAATGATTGATTTTACGGAGGATGCTAAAAAAAGGCGCCTTTTTTCCGTCCGCTATACGGCAATTAATATTGCGGCTGTTATGGGTCCATTACTTGGGGTATGGGTCGCAAGCTTATCAAGTCCGGCGACACCGTTTATGATTACAGGATTTATGTATGCGCTGTATGGCGTCTTTTTACTTGTCGTATTAAACCGCTATGAAATGAAGCAAAAAAGACTTAGTTCGAAGCATCAAATACGAACGATTTTGAGCGCGGTTTTCCATGATCAAAAGCTATTGCTGTTTATCGCGGGAGGCATTTTAATTACAATTGGTTATTCCCAGTTTAACTCGACATTGCCACAATTTATTAACATGACTGTGGAAGATGGAGTGAAGCTCTTTTCTTATGTGATCGTTGCAAACTCCATAACGGTATTAGCATTTCAACTCCCTTTAACCGTAGTAAGTGAGAAAATCTCGATCTATTCTTCGCTAAAAATAGGCGTAGTCATCTTTGCAATTGGGTTATTTCTGTTTGGTGTTTCCGATAGTGCGTGGATGTTTATCGTGAGTATGATTGTGTTTTCGGTCGGTGAAATTTTCTGTTTTCCGATGATGAATGCAGTGATAGAGGAGATTGCACCGGAAGATCAAAAGGGAACATATCTTGGGGCTTCCCAGTTTAAAAATATTGGCGGCTTTATCGGACCGATACTAGGGGGCTGGTTATTAACGGCTTCTATTAATTATATGTTTGCAATTATTTCCTTAATCATGTTATGTAGTATTTTTATATATAACCGTGCGCAGAGGCTGACTTAAATTTAACATTTTTAGTTCAATTAACATGCTGCGTAATTAATAGTATCCAACCTCGTTAAAAAATGATTGTTTAAGAAATACATTAACATTGAACCGTTGATTTTCATTCCAGGACCGATGCTTTCCCCGGGCACGGCTCCAGCTAACTAAATTGTGCCTACAACGGCAGGCACAATTTAGTGGATCTTCCGCGCGCGCTAATCCCGGTGGAGTCACGGTCCCTCCACTCCAATCAACTTATTCATCGCTTTACATAAAGTGAGATACGATTTCTCTAATGAAAATTGTTCCGGCTAACCATCAAGTTGAAATTTATATTAAAAATACAAGAAGTCTCGGGATCTTTTGTCCACAATCTCCAACCTCGTTAATCAATGTTGATTGACGAGGTTTTTTAGTGACTTAAGTAAAAAAGAGAGAAATGTTAGAGCTTGCTGTTAATAAACATGGCTGCCTTTAAACTAGCACTCTTCAATTTGAAAATTCAGAATTTAAATTTGCTATTCTAAAATAACCTGTTTATAATGATGTTAATTTTACTTAAAGGAGGAATATTGTGCATAAAGTAGAGAAAAATATACATGAAATTGTTGGAGAAGTACAAGATGGTGCAACCATATTAGTCGGTGGATTCGGACTTTGTGGTATTCCTGAACTAGCAATCGAGGCTATTCGTCAAAAAGGCATTAAAGATTTGACGGTTGTCAGCAATAATTGCGGTGTTGACGATTGGGGGCTTGGATTATTACTAACGAACAAGCAAATCAAAAAAATGATTGCATCTTATGTAGGGGAAAATAAGACTTTTGAGCAGCAATTTTTAAGCGGGGAGCTAGAAGTCGAACTGACTCCTCAAGGGACATTAGCAGAGCGTATACGGGCAGGCGGTGCTGGAATCCCGGCGTTTTATACGGCTACCGGCGTGGGAACACCGATTGCTGAAGGAAAGCCGGCTAAGGAATTTGACGGCAAAGAGTATATTGAGGAACGTGCAATTGTAGGGGATTATGCCTTTATAAAAGCATGGAAGGCTGACAAACTAGGGAATCTTGTCTATCGCAAAACGGCCCGCAATTTCAATCCAATCATTGCTACGGCAGGGAAAATTACGATTGCTGAAGTTGAGGAAATCGTTGAAGTTGGGGAACTGAACCCTGATGAAATCCATACGCCAGCTGTATTCATTCAACATGTAATTTTAGGTGAAGGCTATGAAAAGAAAATTGAAAAACGCACAATAAAAGCAGAGGAGGCTATTGGATGACTGTAAAAGAGAGGATTGTCAAAAGAGCAGTAAAGGAAATAAAAAACGGCATGAACGTCAACCTCGGTATTGGTATGCCGACTTTAGTTGCAAATGAAATTCCAAGTGATTTTCAAGTGCTGTTGCAATCAGAAAACGGACTGTTAGGTATTGGGCCATATCCTGATGAAAGCGAGGTAGATCCTGATTTAATCAATGCAGGAAAAGAGACTGTAACAGCGGTACCAGGCGCATCCTTCTTCGATAGCGCAGAAAGTTTCGCCATGATTCGTGGTGGACATATCGACGTCGCTATCCTTGGAGGCATGGAAGTGTCTGAAAAAGGTGATTTGGCGAACTGGATGATTCCAGGGAAAATGGTCAAGGGTATGGGTGGAGCTATGGATCTTGTGCAAGGAGCGAAGCGAGTTATCGTTATTATGGAGCATGTATCGAAATACGGAGAATCAAAGATTAAGAAGGAATGTACGTTGCCACTGACTGGGAAAAAAGTTGTTCATCGTCTCATAACGGAATTGGCTGTCTTTGATTTTACCGAAAAAGGAATGGTTCTGATAGAATTAGCATCCGGCGTTTCTGTAGAGGAGATTAGAGAGAAAACGGAAGCTGACTTCTTAGTTTCTGAAAATCTAATAAATTATACATGAGGTAGATAAAAAAGGTATTTTCGATAATTTTTTGTGGATAAATAATAGACACTAAAATCGAAGAGTGCTATAATCATACGAAAATAAGACGATTAACAGAAAATATGAGTATTTTCGCTAGAAAAATTAACTTAATTGTAATGGGTGATAGATGGGAGGCGAGGAGTTGGTTGTGAAATCGCTGAAAGAACGGATTATTGAAACAGCACTTGATCTTTTTAGGCACAAGGGCTACCACGGTGTGTCAGTGGATGAAATTGTAGAAACAGCTGGAACATCTAAGGGCGGGTTTTATCATAAATTTAAATCGAAGGATGCCTTGTTATATGAGATACATGATTTGTTCATCTCCCACGTATTAAAAGAAACAAAAAAAGCCTTTGAAGAAAATGATACGCCAATCGATAAAGTGAGTGCTATGTTGTTTGCATTTACAAATGTATTTGATGTGTATCAGCGTCATATTACGGTTTTCTATAATGAAAGCGCTTATTTACCTCCAGAATATAAAAATATCATCAAAGAAAAGCGGACGGAATACCAAAGGTTGATTGAGCAGGTGATAGAGGAGGGGAAAAAAGGTGGGCATTTTCGACCCGAGATTTCTACTACAATTACGACAATGGCGATCATAGGATTGGTGAACTGGACATATAAATGGTACCGGCAGAACGGTAGCTTAACGATGGAGCAGATTACACATCATTTCAATGATTTGATTCTCCGAGGTGTTCTGACAGAGCAAGGTCTTGAGGAAGCGAAAGCGAAAAAGTACATTATGTAAATTTAGTAACAGTCAGGCAATTAAAAGTCTGGTTTTTTTAAAAATAATACAAACCGACTAGTCGGTCTTTAATCCAAAAACTAAGGGGGCTTTAAAAATGAATTTTGAATTATCTAAAGAACAAGAAATGATTCGTGATATGGTACGTGAGTTTGCGCAAGCTGAAATTGCTCCACATGCACGTGAGCTGGATGAGAAGCATCAGTTTAGAAAAGAAAGTTTCGATAAAATGGGGGAACTTGGATTATTCGGGATTCCATTTCCAGAGGAATATGGCGGTTCAGGTGGAGACACTATTTCCTTTGCATTAGCCGTAGAAGAAATTGGTCGTGCATGTGGAGGAACAGGCTTAAGCTATGCAGCCGCTGTCAGCTTAGGCGCAACCCCTTTTTATAACTTTGGTACAGAGGAGCAAAAGCTAGAATACCTCGTTCCAATGGCGCAAGGAAAGACGTTCGGTTCGTTTGGACTGACGGAGCCAAATGCGGGATCTGATGCAGCGGGTACTCGTACAAATGCTTATCTCGAAGGAAATGAGTGGGTCATTAACGGGGAGAAATGTTGGATTACGAATGCCAGTTATGCCCGTCAAATTGTAGTGACGGCTGTTACGGGAAAAGATGAGCGTGGGAAGAATATTATAACTGCAATCATTGTTCCAACTGACACACCAGGCGTAACGATCCGTTCTGAATATCAAAAAATGGGTGTGCGTGCATCAAATACATGTGAAATTGTTTTGGAAAACGTTCGCGTGCCAAAAGAAAACGTGTTGGGGGACGAAAAAAAGGGATTTGGTCAATTTTTAAATACGCTAGATGGCGGTCGTATTTCTATCGCTGCACTATCGGTCGGAATTGCGCAGTCCGCATTTGAAAAAGCACTTCAATATTCTAAGGAACGTGTACAGTTTGGAAAATCGATCTCTAAATTACAGGCAATTCAGTTTAAATTAGCGGATATGGCGATGGAAATTGAATTGGCACGCAATATGGTAATGAAGGCAGCGTGGCTGAAAGATGAAGGAAAGCCATTTAAAAAAGAAGCCGCATTCGCAAAATTATTTGCGTCGGAAATGGGCTTCCGCACATGTAATCAGGCGATTCAAATCCATGGTGGTTACGGTTATATGGCTGAGTACGATGTAGAACGACATTTGCGTGACATCAAATTGATGGAAATCGGAGAAGGTACATCTGAAATTCAACGGGTAGTTATTTCACGAGTGTTAGGTTGTTAGTTTTTTGACAAAAGGGAGGAATGCGTATGGCAGAACTTGTTTATCAAACGATTGGCGAGCTACTGGAAGAAAAGGCTGCACAATACCCTAATCGGGAGGCATTAGTTTATTCAGACCGAGATTATCGCATGACATATGCCCAGTTTAACAAACACAGTGATTTAGTTGCAAAAGCGTTAATGGCAATTGAACTTGAAAAAGGACATCATTTCTCGGTTTGGACGACAAATGTTCCGCAGTGGCCGGGGCTTCAATTTGGGTCAGGGAAGATGGGCGCACCGCTAGTCACCGTGAATACGAGTTACCGGGCAAGCGAGTTAGAATATTTACTTAAGCAATCAGATACGAGGGCCATTATTTTAATTGACAACTACCGAGACCATGCATTCATTGATACTTTATATGACTTATGTCCAGAGTTGAAAGAATGTGAGCCTGGCAAATTACAAAGTAGCCGTCTACCACTTTTAAAAAGCGTTGTTGTAATTAGTGATAAAAAATATCCTGGGACGTTCAGCTACGAGGAATTTTTGGCGAAAGGTAGCCAAATATCGGATGAACAACTTGAACAGCGCAAACAATCCTTAACTTATGATGATGTCATCAATATTCAATACACATCGGGAACGACGGGCTTTCCAAAAGGTGTGATGCTCCGGCATTCCAATCTGATTAATAACGCCATCAATATTGCAGAATGCATGAAGCTGACACATGAAGACCGACTATGTATCCCCGTACCATTTTTCCATTGCTTCGGCTGTGTAATTGGTACACTGGCGATCGTTTCAGTGGGCGGAACGATGGTACCGGTACAGGAATTCCATCCTGAGGAAGTACTTCGAACAGTTGAAAAGGAGCAATGTACGGCGCTCCATGGCGTACCGACGATGTTTATTAGCGAGTTAAATTTACCGAATATTTCGAGTTTTGATGTCTCGTCGTTGCGCACGGGCGTCATGGCAGGCTCGAATTGCCCTATTGAAGTAATGAGAGACGTCATCAAGACACTTGGTATGGAAGATGTGACGATTTGCTACGGTCAGACCGAGTCTTCACCAGTGTTAACACAAACACGAGTAGATGATCCACTGAATCTGAAAGTAGAAACAGTTGGTCGTGCTTTACCAAATGTGGAAGTGAAAATTATGAAGCCAGGTACAAATGAAGAGGTTCCTCGAGGGGAGCAAGGAGAAATTTGTGCTCGGGGCTATGTCGTCATGAAAGGTTATTACAATAATCCGGATGCGACAAAAGAAGCGATCGACACCGATAACTGGCTGCACACGGGCGACCTAGGAACGATGGATGAAAATGGCTATGTCCGCGTTACAGGACGATTGAAGGATATGATTATTAGAGGTGGAGAGAACGTGTATCCTCGTGAAATAGAAGAATTCCTTTATCAACATCCAAAAGTGCTAGATGTACAAGTGACCGGCGTGCCGGATGAGAAGTACGGCGAGGAAGTAGCTGCATGGATTATCCTGAAAGAAGGGCAGACAGCGGTGGAAGAAGAAATAAGGGAATTCTGCAATGGGAAAATATCGAGGCATAAAATACCGCGCTATATCTTTTTTGTCGACAGTTACCCAATGACCGCGTCAGGAAAAATACAGAAGTTCAAAATTCGTGAACAGTTTGCAAGTTTAGTGAAAACAATGCATTAGGGAGGTTGAAATATGTTCAAAAAGGTACTCATTGCCAATCGAGGCGAAATCGCGCGCCGCATTATTAGGACGTGTAAACGATTAGACATCGAAACGGTGGCAATTTATTCGGAGGCTGATGCGAACAGTCTTCATGTAAAAGAGGCAACAGAAAGCTTCTGTATTGGTAAACCACCAGTAACACAAAGCTATTTAAATATAGATTCCATTTTAGATGTGGCAAAGCAAACAGGTGCTGATGCCATTCATCCAGGCTATGGCTTATTATCTGAAAATGCAACATTTGCCGAACGTGTAGAGGAGGCAGGATTAACGTTTATCGGACCAAAATTTGAGGTCATTCAATCAATGGGCAGCAAAATAGAGGCACGAAAAACGATGCAGCAAGCCGGAGTGCCCATTGTACAGGGGGTTAATGAACCAATCGCTGATACAGATGAAGCTGCAAAAATTGCAGAGGACATTGGGTATCCGGTCATGTTAAAAGCATCTGCAGGTGGCGGTGGAATCGGTATGCAGCTGGTCAACAATGAACAGGAGCTGCGTAAGGCATTCGAAGGAAATCAAAAACGTGCGCAAAGCTTCTTTGGTGACGGGACGATGTTTATCGAAAAATTCATTGCAGAACCCCATCATATTGAAGTGCAGGTGCTAGCTGATGCATTTGGCAACGTTATTCCCGTCTATGAGCGTGAATGTTCTATACAGCGTCGCAATCAGAAAGTGGTAGAGGAAGCTCCTTCTCCGTTCATATCAGAAGAGACACGTAAGAAAATGTTAGATGCCGCAGTGAATGCAGCAAAGCATATTGGCTACACAAATGCTGGCACGATTGAGTTTTTAGTGGACTGTGATCAAAACTTCTACTTCCTAGAGATGAATACCCGCTTACAGGTGGAACATCCGGTAACAGAAGAGATTACAGGACTGGATCTTGTTGAGCAGCAGTTGAAGATAGCAAATGGCGAAAAGCTTGCCTTTACAAGAGAGGATATTCAGCAAAAAGGGCACGCGATTGAGGTGCGTATTTATGCGGAACATCCCGTAACCTTCTTCCCGTCACCAGGGAAAATTACGAAACTAGTATTACCTGAAGGAGAAGGGATTCGACATGAGGTAGCTGTGGAAACAGGAAGCGAGGTAACTCCTTTTTATGATCCAATGATTGGAAAGCTTGTTGTGTTTGGTTCAACACGAGAGGAAGCATGTGTAAGGTTAGCCGATGCATTGCGCAGTTATGTAGTGGAAGGTATTCAAACGAATATACCGATGCTGCTTGAAACTGTCACACATGAGCAATTTTTAGCAGGTAGCACTACAACTAAGTTTGTGGAGGAATACTATTTACCAAAAACAAAAGCAGTCGGTAAATAAGAGGAGAAGAGGCGCAAAAGATTGAACTTTGGCGAGATCGTATCTACTGCGTGCCACTTCTCTACACTTTATATTAAATGGAGGAATAATATATGACAATAGTAAAAGCGAGTATGGCAGGAACAGTATGGAAGATTTTAGTGAAAGAAGGCGAACAAGTAACAGCAGGTCAAGATGTTGCTATTTTGGAATCTATGAAAATGGAGATTCCTATTGTAACTGAAGAAGCAGGGACAGTGAAGCGAATCATTGTAGCTGAAGGCGATTTTATCGATGAAGCAAACGATTTAGTTGAAATCGGATAAGGGAGTGTAGTCTATGCAACTGCCGAAGCAAGTGCAAATAAAAGAAGTAGGGCCACGCGATGGGTTACAAAATGAAACGACTTTTATACCGACGGAAGAGAAAATCCAGCTCGTTAATCGTTTAAGCGAGTCCGGGCTCAATTACATCGAAGTCACGAGTTTCGTACATCCGAAATGGATTCCACAGTTGGCAGACGCTGTAGAGGTTCTAAAAGAAATTAAGCGAAATAGCGCTATTACGTATGCTGCACTTGTGCCGAACAGTAAAGGGCTAGCACGAGCACTCGACGTCGGTGTCGATGAAGTAAGTATTTTTATGTCAGCAAGTGAGGGCCACAACAAATCGAATATAAACAAATCCATTGATGAGACGTTTCCTATATTAAAGGAAGTTGTGGATGGTGCACTAGCAGCAGGAAAGACCGTACGAGGGTATATCTCTACGGTCATTGCATGCCCCTATGACGGCTATACAAAGCCGGAGCAGGTCGTAAATGTGGCAGAAAAATTGTTTGATATGGGCATTTCAGAACTATCGCTTGGAGATACGACAGGTGTGGGTGTACCGACACAGGTAGATGCGCTACTTCATGAAATGCTGCGTCACTTCAAAGCTGAAAAGCTAGCGATGCATTTTCATGATACACGTGGCACGGCCATCGCTAATGTCATGACAAGTCTTGCACATGGAATTACGAAATTTGATAGTGCAATTGGTGGGCTTGGCGGATGTCCGTATGCTAAGGGGGCATCAGGCAATGTAGCAACTGAAGATTTATTGTATTTCTTGCATGAGATGGGCATCGAAACAGGTGTCAGCTTGGAAAAAATCCAGCAAACAGCCCTTTATGTCGAGGGAATAATCGGCAAAACACTATCTTCAAAACTAGTTGCTATTGCAAGAGAGGAGGGGAAATTATGCCAAATTTCGTAAAAGTAGAGGTGCAAGACGGGGTAGCAGTGGTCACGTTTATGAGAGCGGAGGCCGCTAATGCGCTATCTGTTCAAATGTTACATGAAATCAATGAGGCACTAGAAGCAATTCACGAGGATCGTTCTATCCGTGTTGTTATTGTTACCGGGGACGGAGAAAAGGCCTTCTGTGCTGGAGCCGACCTAAAGGAACGTAAAGGGATGAATGAGGGAGAAACTCGAAAAACCATTGCACTAATTGGAAAGACGATGAATCATTTTGAAGCGCTTGCCCAGCCAGTTATCGCTGCTATTAATGGTGTTGCGTTTGGAGGAGGTCTGGAGCTAGCACTTGCATGTGATATTCGTATAGCTAGCAATACGGCAAAAATGGGCTTGACTGAAACAGCACTTGGCATTATTCCAGGAGCAGGCGGGACACAGCGTCTTCCTCGTCTAATTGGTATAGGAAAGGCAAAAGAGCTAATTTACACTGCCCGTCGTCTGACAGCGGAGGAAGCGTATCAGTACGGGATGATTGAGCACATTATCCAGCCAGAAAAATTGCTTGAACAGGCCAAGGAGCTTGCGTACGAAATCGCTAAAAATGCACCACTTTCACTCATACAGGCAAAAACGGCGATCAATCAGGGGATGCAGACAGATATTTCTACCGGACTCCAAATCGAATCATTGGCATATAGCCGATTACTGCATACGGAAGACCGGCTAGAAGGATTGAAGGCTTTCCAGGAAAAACGGTCACCGGCTTACATTGGCAAATAAAAGGAGGATGGAAGAAATGACAAAATTGACAGTTGGAAACAAACATCAAGAAATGAAGGATAACGTGTTAAAGGGCGGCCATGAAAAGTATCACGGAAAAAATAAGGAACAGGGGAAATTATTTGTTCGTGAGCGTTTGGAGCTGCTCTTTGATGAAGGGTTACAGGCAGAGGATGGAACGTTTGCTAATGTACTTGCAGGTGACCTACCTTCAGACGGCGTTGTCACAGGGATCGGGAAAATTCATGGGCGAACTGTATGTGTAATGGCAAATGACTCAACAGTAAAAGCGGGCTCTTGGGGAAAGCTAACGGTTGAGAAAATTATCCGTATTCAGGAGACGGCTGAAAAGCTTAATGTCCCGCTACTTTATTTAGTAGACTCATCAGGTGCCCGTATTACGGATCAACTGGAGATGTTCCCCGGCCGCCGAGGAGCAGGCCGCATCTTTTACAATCAGGTCAAATTATCTGGCCGTATTCCGCAAATTTGTCTATTATTCGGACCTTCAGCAGCAGGTGGTGCGTATATTCCCGCATTCTGTGATGTAGTAGTTATGGTGGAAGGGAATGCTTCCATGTACTTAGGATCACCGCGTATGGCGGAGATGGTCATAGGGGAAAAGGTCGATCTTGAAACGATGGGTGGGGCAATAATGCACTGTTCAGTTTCAGGTTGTGGTGATGTACTAGCGAAAACAGAGGAAGAGGCAATTGCTTACGCAAGACAATACATCAGCTATTTCCCAGATAACTTTAAAAACAAGCCGAATGTGGAAGAGCCAAAATTGCCGAAAACGTTTGAAAAGTCGATTGAGGAAATCATCCCTGCAAACCAAAATGCACCGTTCAATATGTATGATTTAATTGACCGTATTATTGACGAAGGCTCATTCTGTGAGGTGAAAAAGCTATTTGCTCCTGAAATCATTACAGGCTTTGGGCGTATTAATGGCCAATCTGTCGGTATTATCGCCAATCAACCGCGCGTTAAAGGTGGCGTGTTATTCCATGATTCAGCTGATAAAGCTGCAAAATTCATCAACTTATGTGATGCATTCCACATTCCGTTAATTTTCCTAGCAGACGTGCCTGGATTTATGATTGGTACAAATGTTGAGAAGATGGGAATTATTCGTCATGGCGCGAAAATGATTTATGCGATGAGTGAAGCGACAGTACCGAAAATCACGGTTATTGTCCGCAAGGCTTATGGTGCTGGACTTTATGCAATGGCGGGTCCAGCATTTGAACCAGATGTATGTATTGCTTTAACAGGTGCACAAATCGCTGTAATGGGACCGGAGGCAGCTATCAATGCGGTATATGCAAATAAAATTGCATCTTTGCCAAAAGAAGTGCAGGCCGCCTTTATCAATCAGAAGCGGGAAGAGTACCAGGAAGAAATCGATGTGTATCGTCTGGCATCGGAATTAATCATTGATGATGTGATTGAACCGAACGAACTGCGCAAGACATTGGAGATTCGTCTCGATGCATACAAATCAAAAGAACTGACATTCACAGAACGCAAGCATGGTGTTAGTCCAGTATAATCCTATAACAGAACAAAAAAGGGCTAGCTTCGCTTGTTAATAGCAATGTTAGCCTTTTATATTTTTAAAAATTAAGAAAAAATAAATTACCTTATATTTACTAAAATATCGTCATTGTCTATACGGTTATTATTTACGGATTAGTTTGGACGATCGACAATCAACTTGTCGGTCGTCTTTTTATTTAGGTGTGTGATTGGAACATCTATAAAAAAGCTACAGGTAAGGTAATATTCGTCATAAAAAAATTGACATTATACCTATAGGGGTATAATATGTAGATAAGAAGAAAAAACATAGTTAGTGTAATTTATGGGAGGGTTCAAGATGAAAAAAGTAGTCATTATTGGTGGGGTTGCAGGCGGTGCTTCTGCAGCAGCAAGGATTCGTCGTTTAGACGAGCAGGCAGAAATTGTGATGTTTGAAAAAGGACCACATGTATCATTTTCGAATTGTTCATTACCGTTTTATTTAAGTGGAGTTGTTGCAGATAGCAAGAAGCTGTTAATGATGACACCGGATTCATTTGAAGCTAAGCATAACATTGATGCCCGCATTAATAGTGAGGTTATTGCTATTAATCGTGCAGACAAGATGGTGACAGTAAAAAATACCGTTACAGGCGAACGAACAACAGAAAGCTACGATCAATTAGTGTTATCTCCGGGGGCGAGTCCAATCGTACCGAAATTGCCGGGTAACGACCTGCCTCATGTATTTACCGTAAGAAATGTTGTGGATATTGAGCGTTTACATAATGCAATTGTAGAAAATGACGCCCAAAACATTGCGGTAATTGGTGGAGGATTTATCGGAGTGGAAGTAGCGGAAAATCTACGTTTAGCAGGTAGAAATGTATCGCTTGTCGAATTTGCACCACAAATTTTAACACCGTTTGATGACGACATGGCGCAAATTTTACACAAAGAAATGGTTGATCAAGGTGTCGAGTTAATCGTCGGTGATGGCTTAGCAGAAATCACGCCGAATTTGATTAAGTTAAATTCAGGTAAAGAAGTCGCTGCTGACATTGTCGTTTTAGCAATTGGTGTACGCCCGGAAACTACTTTAGCTACAGAAGCAGGCTTAGAAATTGGAGAAACGGGTGCAATTAAAGTTAATCAAAATTACCAAACAAGCGACCCGAATATTTATGCAGTTGGCGATGCCATCGAGGTGTATCACCGTCTGATGAACAAACAAACGCGTTTAGCTCTTGCTGGTCCTGCTCAACGTCAGGCACGTGCGGTAGCAGATCATATGTATGGAATTCCGGTCTTAAATAAAGGTGTCATCGGATCATCAAGCATTCAAGTTTTTGACTATGCAGCAGCGTCTACGGGATTAAATGAGCGTACTGCAAAGGAAATGGGTTTATTAGTGGAGGCCGTATATATTATTGCACCGGATAAAGTCGGTTTAATGCCTTCAAGTAACCCCCTTCATTTCAAGTTAGTTTATGAGTTGCCTACGGGTCGTATTGTCGGTGCGCAAGCAATCGGAAAAGGTAATGCAGATAAGCGAATTGATGTTATTGCGACATTGATTACAATGAACGGGACAATTGAGGACTTAAAAGAGTTGGAGCTTTCTTATTCGCCTATGTTTAGTACAGCAAAAGATGTTGTGAATTTAGCGGCTTTAGTGGCAACAAATTTAATGGCGGGTCGCTTCAAGCAAGTGCGTGTGAGCGATGTACGCCGTTTAGTAGAAGAAGATGCTTTTATTGTCGATGTGCGTGAAGCAAATGAGTTTGCGCAAGGGGCGTTAAAAGGGGCTGTAAATATTCCACTGAGCGAATTACGTGAGCGTATGGAAGAAATTCCGACAGATGTTCCTGTTTATGTACATTGCCGTTCATCACAGCGTAGCTATAATGCAGTAATGGCACTTAATAATAGTGGCTATACAAATGTAGCGAATATCTCGGGTTCATTTTTAGGTATTTCCTTATATGAATACTATCAAGATCAAGTGAACAATCGTGAACCAATTGTCACAGCTTATAACTTTAAGTAACGTTTTGGGAGCTCTGCGATTGGAAAGGACATGAAACATGACATATTTAACATTGGGACAAGTAAATATTCCGATTGCATGGCTCGCATTGATCATTGCCATCCTTTATAGCGATTTTCGTAGTCGCCATTCGGATGGAGCAACAACTAAACTAATTGTACATTTGCTTTATACTTATATTTTCATTTGGAAGTTCAGTTATATTCTTTTTTCAAGCTCAGATTTCTTTCAAGCACCATTATCACTAATTTATTTTGATGGTGGTTTAAAAGGCCATCTGTTAGCACTGGCAGTTGTTGCTTTCCTATTGTATAGAAAACGGGAATTGTTTGATTGGGAAGTTGGCTGGATGTATTGGGTAAGACTTGTCGCCATTTATCAGCTTATTTTTTTCAGTTTTCAGGAACAGTGGTTTGTTGCAGGTTTGTGGATTTTTACCCTTATTTTAATTGAACGAATAAAAAGTCAGCATGTTTTGCTCGTTCAATTTTTCCTGCTCATGTGGTTAGACGGCTTTATTTCTAGCTTTACGCTTTTTCATGTCGCCGTATTACTAACAGTTTATTTTAGAACGAAGCATGCTCAATATATAGCAGGTGCAGGACTTTTAAGCTTAGTTGCAATTATGCTAATGGATGTTGAAGAAAACATAACGACAACGACCCGTGCAGCGATTGATTTACCAGCTACGACAGGTGAACAATATCGCCTGTCTGACCAGGAACAATCTTTAACGGTTGTTAATTTTTTTGCAACGTGGTGCCCTCCATGTAAAGCGGAGATGCCCCATTTGCAAAGTTTTGCTGATAACTTACCTATGGGGGTTGCTTTAATCGGTATTAATTTAACGGCACGTGACAACGGGGAAGAAGCACTCACAGATTTTATGGAAACATACAGCGTAACATATCCAATCTTAAGGGATGAGGATGATGCAGTAGGAAAAGCTTTCCAAGTAAAATCCATTCCTACGACGGTATTGCTCAATGCACAGGATGAAGAGCTTGAACGGATTGTAGGGCCGGTAAGTGAAGAAGGATTGCGCCAATTAATCAAAAAATATGAATCATTATTGAGTGAATAATTGATGACGATTATCTCGAGAATTAAAGGTAGATAAATATATTGATATAACAAACAAAAAATAGTCATTTAAAGCCGCGAAATTTAGCGGCTTTTATTTATGGGATTTTTTATACCTACATGGGTATTATAAAAATTTCACAATTAGCACAAAATATTGTGATTACTTTGTCAAATATAATATTCTAACCAAGTGTTATCATAGTAAGCGAAATATAAGAAATGGAGTGATGTACGTGTTTAAAAAAATATTATTGGCAGGAATAATCACAATGTTATTATCAGCTTGCAACCAAACTGAAGAGAAGAATGAGCCAACAGTTTCAAACGAAGAATCTGCACAGCAGCAGGAAGTTGAACAAATTGCCGAGAAGGATTGGACGCAGGATGCACGTTTGCAAGAGCCTACAGAAGATACGGTTTGTGCGATGTGTAATATGAAAGTTTATACAAAAGATCAAGAGATGGGCGTCTTTTCAGCTCAAGCAATTAAAGCGGACGGTTCCATTGCATTTTATGATGAAATCGGTTGTTTACTGAATGCTGAATTTGCCAATGTAGAAGTAAACGAAAAATTTGTACGTGATTACAATACATTGAATTGGTTTAACGTAGAGCAAGCTTATATTGTCAAAACAAAGCTAAAATCACCGATGAACTGGGGATATATTTTCTTTAAATATGAAGATGATGCAAAAGCGTATATCGATGAAAATGAAGGCTCGGAATTGACTTCCTATACAAAAGTACGTCAACAAGCTTTAGAACGCCGTAAAGCAAAAATGAAAGCGGGAGAGAATGTGAATAAGCATGATCCTGAAGACGGTCATGTGCATCATGAAGGGGAAGAACAACAGCACAATGATGGCGATTAATGAGCAGATGATTTGTCTGAAAGCGACTAATCTCTGTAAATACATCGTTAATAGAGGTGCTTTGGGCTTATGAAAAATTTGATGAGATGGGTTGTTTTTACGCTGCTATTAACTTTCTTACCCCTCGTTTCACATAGCGTAGCAGCAGAAAGTTTACAGCAGTTAATAGACGAAACAAGTCCAAATAGTACGCTTTATTTAAAAAACCAAACGTACGAAGGACCAGTTACCATTACAAAACCTATTACAATTATTGGCGATAAAAAAACAAAAATCACATCATTAACTACAGGAATTAAAATTAAGGAAACAAATAATATTACGCTTCAA
The DNA here is from genome assembly GCF_037969735.1 of Solibacillus sp. FSL W8-0372. Taxonomy (NCBI): domain Bacteria; kingdom Bacillati; phylum Bacillota; class Bacilli; order Caryophanales; family Caryophanaceae; genus Solibacillus; species Solibacillus sp. FSL W8-0372. The sequence goes on from NZ_CP150204.1 coordinate 1,471,287, forward strand.
TCACTCCAATTTGAAACGAAACAAACGCCTATTCTTGTTGAAGACAGTAAAGCTATTGTTTTTAAAAGTTTGAACCTAGATATTGATGAAAAAGGTGTGGAGTTTTACCGTGTTCAAAATGTTACTCTTTCCTCTTTGAAAATAGAGGGAAAAAAAGAAGGCCACTTTTCTAAAAAGCCAAACGCGGTGAGTCTATTTGAAGGGGATCAAGTTATTGTCAAAAATCTGTTTGCTAAAAACATTCAGGATGGCATGTACTTTGAGAAAACAAAAAATGTAGACGTCCAACATACGATAGTTGAAGATGGGCGGTATGGATTGCATTTCATGTATGGTACTAATATACAGCTGCAACACAATACGGTTAAGAATAATGTATCGGGCATGACGATTATGGTCGTTGAAAATGCTTATATTGCCCATAACCAAATCGAGAGACAGCTTCAATTAAACAGTAACGGCATGTATTTATATGATATTGAAGAAGCGCAAATCACGAATAATATATTTAAGGAAAATACGACTGCGACGATTTGGAATCAAGTAAAGAATACAGCATTTAGCAAGAATATGTTTCAGTCAAATGGAACGGTCATTCACAGTAGAAGGTCACCAACCGTAACAGTTACTGAAAATGAGTTTCAAGGTAATATATTAACGGCTCGGTCAGACGAAATTGGCTTTGTGTTAAATCGTAACCATTATGACGATTATAACGGCTATGATTTCAATGCTGATGGATTAGGCGATACAGACTACCATTCATTCACAAGTTTTGGACAATGGATGGTGCGTAAGCCCGTGTATCAGTATTATGTAGAATCCCCTAGTGTCACATTACTTAATAAATTGGATCAGCAACTCTCCGATACACAAAATATGGTCTTAGTTGATAAAAATCCGCTTATGACGACGGAGAAAAAAGAACAAAGCATTCAACTGAACTGGCTACATCTATTGGGAAGTACGGCAAGTTTATTCGTATTATTTAGTATTTGGAGGAAATTAAGATGAAACGGCTATTAGTTATAAGTACTATTATTGCAATGATGTTATTAGCAGGCTGTGGCAATAAAGAATACAAGCCGAAAGAGGTTTCTGCAGAAACAGATGTTTGTGAAATTTGTAATATGACAATTTCGCATATGGATTACGCGGGTCAAATAGTGTTTAAAAATAATGATCATCTCGTTTTTGATGATTTAGGCTGTTTGATGGAATACGTTATCGCTAATGGCGAGAGCGAGATTGGGGCGGCATACATTAAAGATGAATCAACTAATGAATGGATTAATGTAAAAGAGGCCGTGTACATTTACGAAGCAAACTATTGGACACCTATGAACTACGGCGTACTTGCATTTGCATCACAGGAAAGTGTGGATGCTTATATGAATGAAAATGGACAAGGTAAACAGCTTAAATATGATGATTTATTAACTTTTGAATGGGGAATCCATACGCACGAATGATAAAGTTTATTCAACTTGAGATGAAGCAATTAATCCGTAGTAAATGGCTTCAAATCGTTACCATATTATTTGTTGTTACCTTTACATCCGTGTTAATGATTCAACAAATTGCAATGCCTGATGCAGAAGGGTTTACGCGTCAATCAGCAGCAATGTTGAACGTATTATTATTTTTACTCCCATTATTTATATTGACAATTGGTTCAATGAGTCTGGCGGCCGACCGTGAATCAGGATGGTTAAATTTACTGAAAACCTATCCAATGTCCAATGGTAAGTATATTTTTACGAAGTGGATCGGCTTATTTAATGTATTCTTATTCATTACACTATTAGCAGTTACACTTTCTTATATGATGGGGAGCTTTTTTGGCGGCATTTCACTAAATGGTCCGTTCATCGTATTTATTCTTATTTTGCTGTTACTTTTCACATCACTTAGTATTTTCGTAGGTGTGATAGCAAAAAACAGGCTACACGCACTGGCACTTGCTTTAGGTGTTTGGTCAATGATTACACTGATTTTATCGTATGTGTTAATGGCGGTAGGAACCATTATTTCGGAAAATTTATTGAAAACTTTCATTTCGTTATCCATCCATATTAATCCACTTGAATGGATGCGTTTTAGTTATTTTGTATTTACGGATCAGTCAGCTGTTTTAGGACCGGCCTTCTATGAGCTGGTGAAATTTTATGATTCAACAGTCGGACTATTTTATTACAGCTTATTTACAGCACTATGGGGAGTTAGCCCACTTTTATTAGCTACATATTTATTAAAAAGAAGGTGATAAATTTATGACCGTGGAATTGTTGAACATTACGAAAACATATAAGAAAAACCGGGGCGTGCACAATATTGAGGTAAAAATTGATGCTGGTGAAATTACGGCACTTGTCGGAGCAAATGGCGCAGGGAAAAGTACTATTATAAAATTGTTAACCGGGCAACTCGTACAAAATGAAGGGGAAATAATTGGTTTTTCAAAAGAGGCACTTCGATATATGCCGGATGATTTAAATTTTCCGGATACATTAACGGCTGCTGAAATATTAGCCTTATTAGCCAATTTGAAAAAAGTGCCCTCCGATAAAATCCCAAAACTTCTGGAGCAGGTAGGATTAGCTAAAAAAGGTCATCTACGGGTATCGGAGTATTCTAAAGGGATGCGCCAACGTTTAAATTTAGCTCAAAGTTTAATAGGCGATGGGGATTTATATATATTAGATGAACCGACGAATGGCTTAGACCCCTTTTGGATTGCGACATTGAAAAAAATGCTTGTAGATGAAAAGGAAAAAGGGACTCATGTATTGTTTTCTACCCATTTACTTTCCTTTGCTGAAGAAATTGCGGACCAAGTGATTATGCTTCATGAAGGTGAAGTAATTGCAAAAGGGAATATAAGTACACTTCTAACTACTTACCATTGTCAAACGTTAGAACAACTGTGGTTAACTTTAACATCGATGGAGAATGTCCAGTGAAGAAATATATTGGACTTGTAATGATCACAATACTAATCGGAATTTTAATATGGGAAAGTAGCAGGGCAAGCAATGAAAAGATACCATCAACTATTACTACTAATGAAGAAGGTGTACGTGTTGTAAAAGCAGCTGATTTCACATTGCAAGCACTGGATCAGCAACAATACTCACTGTCGGATTCTCAAGGGAAATGGACGATTGTGAACTTTTGGGCTTCGTGGTGTGAACCTTGTAAAATGGAGGCACCTCATTTGCAACGTTTGTATGAGGAATATAATGACCAGCTTGAAATATTGGCCGTGAACATGACAACGAAAGACAGGCAGGACGATGTGCAAAAGTTTGTTAATGAGTACGGGCTGACCTTTCCGGTTTTGTTGGATGAGCAGGGAGACGTTAGTATGACGTATGGTGCCTTTACTATTCCAACTACAATTTTTATCGACGAGAAAGGCAATATTATCCATGAATTTGCTGGTCCTATGGAAGAATCATTTATAATTGACCTTTTATCATTGTGACTTTCATTTTATACGAATGAAAAAGACGCGGTGCCTTAAAGAATGGCGCTGAAAAACCTATAATTTTATGACGTAAGGCACTTTCTATTCGGAATTGAATGGAAGGTGCCTTCTTTGCGATTATGGTGTGGCACCTTGAATTGCGTATTGAGTAAATAGAGGAATGAATTTCCCTTATTTCGAAAATAACATAAAAAATAGTAAAAATAAGGGTAGGAATTTCCGTTATTGACCTGAAAAACATGAAATTCAGGTATTTTATTTAAAATAACGGTAAAACGTTCCCTTATTTAACCCCAAAATGAGTAACATCATTTAAATAACGGTAAAATCTCCCCTTATTTCTTTGCCTATTCCTCCCTTCGCTTCAGAATCACACTTCGAATATCTTACGTCTTTTTACAATTAGTAAAACTTGATTAATCAAATTAGTTTCAGTACAATGAAATCTTTGAATACATAACTAGTGATAGGGAAACCCGTGAAACCATATTCTAATAGAAGGTAATCGTTTTTTTTAGAAGTGAAGATGGAAACTCAGCTACAAATTCATCGGTGAACGGAAATGCCGTTAAGTAAGAGACATCACAACAAAGAGGTGGCAACATGAAAGGTCGAACACATTTAACAATAGGGTTAGGTATTGGGGCAGTGGCGTCTGTCAGCCAAACACCTGAAATGATTCCTATCGTTTTAGTTGTATCCGCGGTGGCTTCCCTTGCTCCAGATTTAGACGGAAATAATCTGTTAAACAAGCATGTAACAAAGACGGCGAAACAAATAAAAAAGGGCGGACAATTTGTCGGTGTGGCGTTGATTGTTCTGTCATTATTCGCCTACATATTTAATATTAATTTCCTGCCTTTTTTAGAGGACGAATGGCTTACCCAACAAAATAAACTTCTGTTTTTAGGGTTGGGCGCAATTATTATTGCATTGTCCATGAGAAGCCAGGAAACGTTGAAAAATATTTTGATGAGCATTTTAGGCTTATTCCTACTGTACTATGCCATTACGGATGAGCTGTCGTGGCTCGTTATGTTCGCTCTGTACATTGGGGCAGCAGGATGGTTCCCACATAGAGGGCAAACCCATACGATTTGGGCAGTAATTTATTGGGGCTATATGTCTTATCTGTTGGAAATGAGCACGGGGACAGAACATTTAGCGATCATTTCAACTATGGCATACCTTTCTCATATTATAGGAGATATGATGACGATAAAAGGAGTTAGATTTCTTTCTCCCATTACAAGCAAAGTGTTTAAAATACGCATATAAATTTGAAGAAGGACTTCCAACAGTTTATTTAAGCTGTTAGAAGTCCTTTTAAAACTGCATTAAATCGAGTATTTTTTAACTTCTGCTTTTAATATAGATAGCAAATCGAACTGGTCTAAAACTTCCAACATATTCATCCCTTTATTAATCCAAAATAATCCGCATGTACCCGAATTACTTAAACAAACGCCTTTCCTTATATAACATATTGATAGGTTAATAAATTGCTTTTCTAATTTACATAATTCGATGGAGCTTTCTAATTGATTTAATGCCATATTATAATCACTATTTTTTAAATATAACAAGGACAGATTAATTAAAAAGTTAATCTTAATACGATTTATATTTTGGAAATTTTTATACTTTTCAATATGGCGGAAAGCGAATTTTTTCATTTCTTCAGCCGTTTCAACCGGAAAAATATAAAGGATAGCATTTAATAAAAAGATATCGGATAAGTATAAATTGTCCCTTCGAGATAATTCTGTCCAAATGGGCTCAGCAAGTAATTTTGCATGATGAATATCGTTCGTATTGGCTAATATTGATAGGCTTTTTATAATGATATTTATTTTATTAATCAGTTTGTCTTCAGGACATTCTTTTAAATATGAAATACAACTTTGCTGTAATTGCAATAAATCATCCGAATTATTATACGATTGATTATAAAAGTTGTTAATAATTTCATCTCTTAAAGGCATTGAATAGCCATTATTTATATATTTAAATTCGTCATAAGAAGTTTCGATACGGACCAGAAATTCACTAAGAGTAGAATGTTTAATATCTTTATTTTCCCCCAGCTCAAATTTGGAGAAATTACCTTGAGTACAGATGTTGGATGATACATATTTTTGCGAAAACCCTTTGCCGACTCTTATTTTTTTTACTGTTTCTCCATAATTATTCATAAGATCCTCCAATTTATTCTTTTACTAATATTATAAGATAAAATAGTGTAATTTATGTAAAATAAGTAAAAAAGGGGGGGTGAGAAGATGATGGATATGATTATTATCGCTCTAGATTTATGGCTAATAGGAATTGGGGGAGGTTAATAATTTTTTAATGAAGTTACTTTAGGTGCATTAAAAGGTTGGCGCCAGTAGTATTAAAGTCTCTGAAAAATACGACTGGCGCCTATCTTGTATATCTAATACGCTCATAGAGCTACCGCTTTACATAGTCGAAGGTAAAGAATAGTAATAATATACTAATATTTATATAAAACAAATAAAAATATTAAAATATTATTATAATTAATCGTTTTTGGTTGTATTTTTCGATAGAAATTCCCCTATATATAGTAAGAAGGTAAGCAAAAGTTCTATTCGGTCTTTTTAAGTAAAAACGAACGGAAGTTCATGTTTTATGACTAAAAAGATAAGGGGTATGACGAATGAAGACTTTAAATCCTGATGTTGTGAATAGTAATGTATTTAAAAGATTTTTAGAGATAGAAGAGTATAACAAACTGTACACTGCCTATTTAGAAGATCCGAATAGTACGAATGCTGATACCTTAAATGAACATTTTAAGTATTTTGAAAAACAGATCATACGTATCGCCTATATAAAAAAAGCAGTTATATATGAGTCCAGAAAATTTGATTCAATGTTAAGAGAGCACAATAGAAAGTATGAATTAAATTTGGATGCACCAATTAATGAAAGCCTTGCAATGGTAGATACTGTTCAAGATGAAAATTCTTTTCTCCAATTTGAAAACATTTTTGAGAATGACTTAGAAAGCTTGTTGAGTGATGAATTGTTAATTACCTTATTAAAACGTTTAAATACTAAGCAAAAGCAAGTTTTGTATTACCGGTATGTAAACGAGTTAACTGAGAAAGAAATTGCGATGATTTACAACGTATCACAACAGGCTATTTCTAAGATGATTCATAGATCAATAAATATATTAAGAGAAGGGAGGGAAGAGAATGATTGAGGGGCAGCTGTTTCAAATATTGGGGAATTTCGGGTTTCCGATAACCATTGCGATTTATTTATTAATGAGATTCGAGGGCAAAATTGATTCTTTACGAAGTTCTATTGACGTATTATCAAACGACCTCACTAAAGTGAACCATGAAAGGAGTAAAAAATAGGGGGGAGGTTAACTATGGTCGAGCATCTTGATCCAAATGAAATTGTTCAATTATTAAAAAGGATTGAACCTGTCATTTCATATTCATCACGGCAAACTAGGATAGAAAATCGGGATGACCTAAAGCAGCACCTTTATGAAGTTACTATTAAGACTTTAAAAAATACGGTTTTTGTACAACCAAAAGGATTGTTTAAATGAATATAATAGTCGATGAGGCATTTTGATATCTAAGGAGTAGTTGCACCTTTGGATTATTAAAATGTCTCTTTTAATATGTTTCCAATTCAAGAAGTCCTTTGTATTTCAACGATGTAATAATGCATGATACATAATAAATAACGTCTAACACCAGATAAATCAACACTTAGGGGCATTATATAATTTTTTTAACTTTAATTCGGTAATAATAGCGGATAAAATGACTTTTTATGTTTAGACAATTTTTACTGTAACGTTATATATGTAAAATAATTTCCCCCAGAATAGTATTAAGGAAATCTCATGAAAGATCATAGAGAGACAATATGAAAGCGCAATCAATCTTTGGGAAATGGTATGAGTTGGGTTGTTTTTATTATTTCGTATATTGCAAAATCCGAGGAATTCGTAATGGTAGCCTCAATTCTTTTAACCTGAGTAAAACAGTATTGTAATATAATTTTGGTATATTCTAAACAGGCAGTAGATGGTGCTGCCAAAAAATTAGAGTAGTTATTTACTCGATTTGATCAGAGGTGAAACGATAAATACCGGAACAAATGAAAAATCCATCCTATCAGTAGAAAAAATACGAATTAGGAGCGATCAAGTAATGATTAAAAAACAAATGGACTCAAAAACAGCAAATAAAAATTTATCTAAGAAAGTAGCGCCACTAGTGATGTCAACATCATTTATAGCTGCATCATTTTTAGCGGCTGGAGCACCTATTTCTGCATCTGAGCTAGATTCAAAAGATGTAAATCCGGAAATTATTGAACACGCAAAAAATCATGGACAGAAAGTATCGGCATACGCAAAAAGCTTGCCAGGATCTCCTGAAAAAGGGGAGCTCGTTAGTCAGGTAGCTCAAACTAACGCCGAAAAAGCTAATAATGAATTAGATGATAACGATAATATAGATGAAACAAATAATGATGGTATAGACGAAGGTGCAACGGAAGTACCGGAGACACCGGTAACTGAAGACGACCAAAATGAAGATGTAGTTGTTGAACCGGAAACACCGGTATCGGAAGAAGAACCAGTTGAAGATGAAGTAGTAGAAGAACCGAAAACACCGGTATCGGAAGAAGAACCAGTTGAAGAAGATGGAGCTGAAGAGCCAGAAACACCGGTAACAGAAGAAGAACCAGTTGAAGAAGAGGTAGTTGTTGAACCGGAAACACCGGTATCGGAAGAAGAACCAGTTGAAGAAGATGGAGCTGAAGAGCCAGAAACACCAGTGTCTGGTGAGGAACCAACTGAAGAAGATGGCACTGAAGAATCAGAAACACCGGTAACAGAAGAAGAACCAGTTGAAGAAGAGGTAGTTGTTGAACCGGAAACACCGGTATCGGAAGAAGAACCAGTTGAAGAAGATGGAGCTGAAGAGCCAGAAACACCAGTGTCTGGTGAGGAACCAACTGAAGAAGATGGCACTGAAGAATCAGAAACACCGGTATCGGAAGAAGAACCAGTTGAAGAAGATGGAGCTGAAGAACCAGAAACACCAGTATTGGAAGAAGAACCAGCTGAAGAAGAGGTAGTAGAAGAGCCGGAAGCACCAGTGTCTGAAGAGGAACCAACTGAAGAAGGTAGCACTGAAGAATCAGAAACACCAGTAACAGAAGAAGAACCAGCTGAAGAAGAGGTAGTTGTTGAACCGGAAACACCGGTATCGGAAGAAGAACCAGTTGAAGAAGATGGAGCTGAAGAGCCAGAAACGCCAGTGTCTGAAGAGGAACCAGTTGAAGACGAAGTAGTGGTAGAAGAGCCGGAAACACCAGTGTCAGAAGAAGAACCAGTAGAAGAAGATGGAGCTGAAGAGTCGGAAACACCGGTAACAGAAGAAGAACCAGCTGAAGAAGAGGTAGTAGAAGAGCCGGAAACACCAGTTTCTGAAGAGGAACCAACTGAAGAAGGTGTAGTAGAAGATGACTTTATTAATTGGTTAGATGAATCTTATCAATTTATCGATAATAGTTATCAAAGCTTAATTAGCTACTACCAAATTCATATTGAGCAATATTTAAGTGACTTAGAATCTGATCAAACAAACGAAGAAACTGAAAATGTTCCAGAAGTTGATGATGTAACTGATGATTCAGCAGATGCTGATGAAACAGATACAACAGATACAACAGATACAACTTTAGAGGAAGATGCATCTCAAGATGATGCTGTTGATAATACAGAACTACCAGCTGAGACTGATGAAAACCTGGAAACTCCGGCTGTTGTAGAAGATGAAGAACAACCTTCTACTGTTGAAGCTCCTGAGCAAGAAACTGAAGAAGTGGAGAATATCGTATCTGAACCAGTGGAAGAAACGGTACCAACTGAAACGGAAGAAATTAGTGTAGATACAGACCAAAAGCAAGTTGATAAAATCGCATTAAAAGACAAAGTGATTGGCTACTATCAAAACTTAGTAACATCATTCTCTAACTTTTTAAACTTCCTAAAATAAGAGTAATATACACTTAAAAAGTAGCACAGACCAACAAAATGGTTTGTGCTACTTTTATTTTATTGGTTCTGTTAAAGGTTGATGTTGAAAAATGTTAATTAGATATGGCTTCGAATTTTACGGTCAGATTGAATAAAATAAATTTTGTTCGCAAATTAGGGAGTTTTCCACTACTTTACAATTTGAATTGTCATATGATGCACGTTAAATTCATCATGAAGTAATGTTTGAATTTTACGCAATACGACCTGTTCATCTACATCTTGTCCAACGCTTACATGACATGTTAATGATGGGAAATCTGATGTAATAGACCAAATATGAAGATCCGTTACTTTTATTACTTCTTTTACAGATAATATTTTTTCTTCAATTATTTCTGTATTTAAATGATTTGGAGCACCTTCCATCAAAATATGAAAAGAGTCGCGCGTTACGCGATATCCACTAAAAATAATTAAAACAGCCACAATGATACTAGCAATTGGATCGGCTATATTCCATTGGAAAAATAAAATAAGTAATGCAGCTGTAATAGCACCAATAGAGCCAAGAATATCACCAATAACATGTAAAAATGCACTCTTTACATTTAAATTGTCATTATCACCACGATTTAAAATAAATGCTGCCACAATATTTACTACTAGACCGAGAACAGCTACTATTAGCATGCCTGTACTCGCAACATTTGGAGGTGCTGAAAAACGTTTTACAGCTTCATAAAAAATATAGACAGAAATTCCAATTAACGTTAATCCATTTATAAACGCTGCAAATATTTCAAAGCGTCGGTATCCAAATGTTTTTTGCCCTGATACAGCACGTTGACCAACAATAAGTGCTACATAGCTAAGCCCTAAAGCCGCAGAATCACTCAGCATATGCCCTGCATCTGATAAAAGTGCAAGGCTATTTGTCATAAACCCGCCAATAACTTCTACAATCATAAATGATGTAATGAGTAAAAACGTCCACATGATTACTTTTCGATTGTTATTTTCGCCTTGGTGTTGCCCATGATTATTATAATGCTCCATAATTTGAATACCCCTTCCTCATTCAATTATGTCCATTTTAACCATTTATAAATCCTTTATTTCAGGCGCTGTGCATATCATTGATTAGTATACAAGTGTAAAAGCTAAGCTTCATTGACAATGTTTTAGATCTATACAAATACCGGTATTCTCTATCTTGCATAAAATTGTGTATACTCCTTCTTGTTATAAATCTATATTTCTCTTACTAAACAACAGAGCAATTTTTTTAAGTGGCAATCGCTATACAAAAAGTAAAATTTCTAATATTCTTAAAATACTATATATTTCGAGGTGAGGCTATTGAAAGCGATACGAATCAATCAATTTGGTACATCAGAAAACTTATTGGTAGAGCAAACCGAAATACAGGGGCCAACTGAAAATGAAGTGCTTATAAACCTTTATGCAGCTGGAGTAAACCCAAGTGATGTCTATACATCAACAGGTACATATGCGATAAAACCTCAATTACCATATACACCAGGGTTAGATGGTGCAGGTATTGTGGAAGAGGTTGGGAAGCAAGTAACAAATGTAAAAGTGGGAGATCGAGTATTTATTGCAAGTTTACCAAATGGCCAAGCGACTGGAACGATTGCGGAAAAAATTGTTTGTGAAAGCCGCTTCGTTCATCCGATACCAGCACATATTTCATTTGAAGAAGGCGCGGCGCTAGGTATTCCAGCTTTAACAGCATATCGGGCAGTAGTAGGCAGAGCGAATGTTCAGGCAGGGCAAACTGTGTTCATTCACGGTGCAAGTGGCGCAGTTGGTTTACAGGCTGTTCAAATTGCTAAAGCATTAGGAGCAAAAGTAATTGGAACAGCAAGTCGGGAATCCGGAAAACAGCTTGTAAAAGAGGCAGGAGCAGATATTGTTCTTGATCATATTACGGAGCAAACGATTGATACCGTATTAGAGCAAACAGATGGAAAAGGACCAAATGTGATTATTGAATTTTTGGCAAATGAGAATTTACAAACAGATTTGCAAATAATTGCAAAGCAAGGTGTCATCGTTATTGTAGGAAACCGTGGGGAAATTAATATTAATCCCCGTCTTATGATGCAAAAAGAGTGTGATGTGCGAGGCATGGTATTATTTAATGTTACGGCCGAAGAACATCAGCAGCTTATTCAAGAAGTAGCAAAATTGCTTGAAAAACAGCAACTTAAACCAGTAGTCGGTTATAGCTATCCTTTAGAAGAGGCGAGCATTGCATTTGATGCAGTTATTAATGGTGAGCATAACGGAAAAGTCGTTGTACGAACACAATAGTGAAATTTTGGACTAGTAAATATGCTAGTCCTTTTTTTATGGCTTATCACGATAACATGGGGTTGCTTTTCTAATAAAATTCCATTTTATTGCCGTTTGCGAGGCCCACCCATCCTAAAATTTTGCCTTCGTTATAAAGTGAAGTTAAAAACATCCAATAAAGCCGCTTGCGCTATCGCGAGGCGGCATTTTGGCATCCCCAACTTATGGTGATGAATTTTTTTATGTTTAATTTTGGAAATATTGACATTAAAGTGAAGAAATTCGAATACTTTTGCTATTATTTTGTCTGTTTAGTGCTATTTACTAAAAAAAATAGAAAAAATTGTTATGATATACGGGTAATATATAAGAAATTAGGAGCGTAACAATGGGATTTAAAGAAGAGTTTAAGCGAGAAATGCGCAATATACAAAATGATGTAGCAAAAGAGGTTGAAAAATATTGGGTCCTCGATTTTGAAGGACATAAAATAGAGATTATTAATGAGATGTTGGAGGAAGTATTAAAGATTGATGGTGAGATTATTGCCCAAAATGTTCGGAAATCCATCTGGTCACATATTTTGCCGTTTTCAACATTGAAAGGGACGTTTCATTCTAGTAGCGGGAAGAAACATAAAGTATTTGTCAAAATAGGCGGATTTGTAAAACTGAACGTAACGGTCAAAGTAGACGGAAAAGAGCTTTTACATGATGCGATGAAACTACAATTTTTACCCTGGTCCAATAAGGAATTTATCTTGCCATATATTGAACAGCAATTTCATGCAAACCAAAAATTAATAACAAAAGATTTACCGGATGATGCGTTTTTATATGATGAATTTCATCCAAAACATGCACCTGGATTTGCAGATCAGCTTCATACAGAAGAAGTAACGCCATTTTATACTAAAAAGCTGATCAAACTGTTTTTAGAACAGATAAACAATCCAACTGATGAAACTCGGAAAGCTACTTACGAAAAAATAAAAGATGAAAAAGTAATTAGTTATTATTATGAGTTTTTAGAACAGTTTTCTGGAATCGAAAAAGAGGAAAGTCGGGTAAAGGAAGAAGCAATTTGGTTACTTGAGCACGCTGCACATCGAGAAGTGGTGAAATTTGCGCTTGTTATTTTAGGGACAGGAAATTGCGAAGAACTGAAAGAGCGTCTTAAAATAATCGCACTTCACGAAGAATTTACAGGGGTAGCTCTTTTCGCCTTAACAAACGGAACGACAAGCAGCAATGAAACGGTTTGGTATATTGCAAAAAATGTAACAGGATGGGGTAAGTTAGAGGCGTTGAACTTTTTAGATGCAACTAATGAGGACATCCGTCAGTGGATACTACTTGAAGGATTAAAGGATACAGTTCCAGGCAATGCGTCTGCTTTAATATGTGCAAATAAAGGAAAGCTTGATATCGAATTGCATGAGTCTGCCATTTCTGAAAAAGTATTTCAAGGTGCCGGTACCATTATTTTAGCATTGCTATATGAAGGTTCTTATCAAACAATGGATGATTATGAATATGCAGGTCAAGTTCTGATGCGCTACACATATCATGCAAAAAAACATTGCCGCACACTTAAGCAGTTTTATATACTAACGCAAATTCATGAATATTTACAATATGATGAAGAAACATGGAGTGATCGTTTCTCAACAAACTGGAAGCCCCATGAAAAACGAGCAGTAGAAGAAAATATAGAGGATATAGCAAAAAATCCGGAGTATTTGCAACAGGCAATTGATACATTAAATAATGGGGTAGAAGATGAGGATTATGCAATCGCAACAGCACAATACTATCACGCTGATATTACTAATATAATGTTCGAGAAAATAAAGGCTAACCCGGAAAACTATAAGTATTACATGGCATTATTCACTTCTGAAAATGAACAAATTATCGAACAGCTTATTAAATTTACAGATTCATTTGGGGATTTCAATGACCTAACAGAGAATCAAAAAATGGTCGTATTAGTCCTGTTGGAGGAATTGGATCAGTATGACGGAGCTGGTTTAAAATTTTTAATTAAAACTTTAAAAACGGCTGACTACCACCTGCAATATATTGCGATGCAAACATTATGTAGATATAATAAATCTTCTTGGCAAGGTACGGAGATTGAACAGCTTGCTTTACGTTATGCAAAAGAAGCGAAAGATAAAGATGTTAAAGAAATTGCTAAGCAGTTGCTGGCATAAGCCTAGAAAGTCGAAGCCTAGATATCGGGTTTCGGCTTTTTATACTACCACCAGGGCTAAAATAAGGGGAGAAATTCCGTCTATTTGGAACTGGGAGTAAAAAACAGCCAAAATAAGGGAGAAATTCCGCTTATTCTCCAAAATTACACGGTATGAGGTCGTTTTTTCGTACTTAAGGGGAAAATCTCCCCTTATTTCCTCATGAAACTAGCATGCTCATGTAAATAACGGTAAATGCTCCGCTTATTTAATTACCTCTTACAAGGAAGAAGCTGATTTGATTTTTTTCTGATGCATGATTCCATACACAATATTAAAGAATAATGCGAAATTTATTGGATTAAGTATGATAAAATATATATTTACTTCCAAATAGGTTAGTAAATAGCTCCAAAGTATTAAAGCTATACAATATAAAAAAATCATCGGTTTGCTAAAAAATTTGTCTTCAGTCATAATAACATCTCCTGAAATCTTGGTGGAAATTAATTTCCCAAAAAAATTAGTATATGGTAATACTATCATAGAGCTTTGATGATTTAACAGATTTCTTTTCGAGTATGAGCACAAGGAGGGAAAGTATGATTAAAAATAAATTAGCAATAGCTATTTCCTTCATTCTTTTAGTGATTTGTATGTCTATTTATTTTCCGTTTCCAAATAACGAAATGATAAAAGCCCGGTCAACATTTATGACGTTTCCTATACGAAATGAAGAAGGCTATGTATTTCTTGGGATTTTCACTTCAGTGTTATTCGTTACTTCGCTAGTTATATTGCAAATTGGATTGAAAAAGTATCATTTTAGAACATTGGTATTGGTAATATTGTCTTTTGCCTTACTACCATTGGCGCTTATTACAATATTCCAAGAAACATTTGCAGATGGTATTTATGCGATCAAGTATGATGGTAACGGCAATTGCAATTTTGAATATATGAGTGAGGACTTATTAAATGGCGAATGTAGTCTTGTACTACATAATCGGAGTAATGAAACAGTATCTTTTCAACTGGAGTTTATAGATTCACATTTCTATGACGAGGACGGAATTAGAATGCAGTCTCTGATGAATGTTGCCGGACCATTTCATGTGACAATCGAAGCAAACAGAAAAGAGTCGATTCAATTCAATGAATTATTGGATGTGACAGGTATTCCTAAGCATATTGATGGTGGAAGTTCGTCTAATATCCATATAAAACTTACAGAAGGGCAGCGTTCAAGAAATCTATAAATACCACTATAGGGGTGTTGCTACAGATGAAAAGATTATTACTAGTAATATTATTATGTCTATCACTAGTAGGATGTTCGGATGAAGCTGAAAAAGGTGAAGACATCTTATCGAGTGCCGCTGAGTTTAACCTTCAACAAGCATTTGATCTGAAAGAAGAACATAGTGTCACAATGTTTGTAGAAGTTTATGAAAACGGTCAATTTATGGGTGATAGAGAAATATATTTTGGCAACAACTTTGAAGGGAACGGCAAAGTTCAGTTTTCTATGTTTAGAGCAGAAAATTCAGCGGAGTTGTTTTTAGTAGGAGCGATTCAAGATAAGAATCATGCCGTATCTAAAAAAATGTTCGTGGAAACGTCTGAATGGGGCGTAATTTTTAAAGCGGCAGAAAATGATGTGATAACAAAAAAAGGGCAATACCGAATTGGCATGTATGGTTCATTGTCTGAAGAAGATTCAACAACCTACACAGAGCCTTTAAATTTATCTGTTGAAGAGAAAAAAGAGTTCATCGAAGCATACGAACGTTATCCGGTTGTTAATGTTGTAGTGGTTGAAGTAAATTAAAAAAAGAGTATTGCGGAGAAGGGTGCAATACTCTTTTTTTGCTATTTATACTTCCTTCTAAACAATAAAGTGGACAAAGTACCAAGCACAATAATCGTACTAAGTACAAATAGTAAACTCGTCATACTTGAAAGAATGGAGCCGTTTATTTCATACATGACACCATAATCAACTTTGTACGTTCTAGCATAAACGTCATTTCCGGCAAATACTTTTTCAACGGATTGTGCAGTAAATACATCGCGTAGTAATACAGTTATATGGCTTACCGGGAAGAAGTGGATGACAGATTGGACGGCACTTGGCAATACTGCCATCGGAACGTATATACCGCATAGAAACCCTAATAATGTTCCACTAATTGTGCTCACTGTAGAAAATGCCGTTTCCGTATTAATAAATAACACGATAAATAAATTGATCATACTACTCATGACCACCGCTAAAATTAAAATACCGATTGCTTTTAACATTGCGATGGGAGAAAGCCATTCACCGCCAATGGAAACGATGAAAATTTCACAGCAAATAAAGCCGATAAAAGTCATGGAAAACCCAATAATAAAAGAACTGATTACATAACTTAACTGTATTTTATAGCGCGATGCAGCAGTTACTAAAAAATCTGCTGTCGTTTTTGATTCTAAATCTTTTATATAAATCCCAAATACCCCGAGAGTTGCCGACATGGCGATTATTGATAAAAGTCCAGCGACCATCCATTCACTGACCAATACTTCAATTTCAGGTGTGACAGCAACATATTCCGCGATGGAGTTAACCTGAAGATTCTGCAAAAAAATAGCGTAAAGACCAATTAAAATAAGGACCGAAAGCAAAGAGAAGAAAACGAGCAATTTATTTCTGAGGAATACTTTGTTATTTCGGCTGACTAAACTAAGAAGCATTCATGTCACCTACTTCCTCATTAATCTGAATAAATACTTGATCAATCGAGCCTTTAATCACCTCAAATGATGCAAGGGAAGGTTGAATCCGTTCGATAATCGGAATCGCATGTAAAGTAGAGGGGATATTCACTTTATAAACATCACCGAATTGCACCATTTCACAGCCAATTTTTTCGGAAATAAGTTCAATATCCGTCTCTTTTTTAAAGGAAAGCACCAGTTGATCAGATGCAAAGCGTTCTTTCAATTCATTTGGTGTGCCTTGAGCGACAATTTCCCCTTTTTTAATGACAACTATTTGATCCGCATTTGTTGCTTCCTCCATGTAATGGGTTGTTAAAAATATCGTCATACCAATCTCTTTCCTTAGTCGTTCAACCGTTTCCCATACGAATTTTCGGGTGTGAGGATCGAGTCCAGTAGTCGGTTCGTCTAGAAATAAAATCGAAGGCTTATGGATTATTGCGCGGGCAATATCGGCTCGTCTACGCTGGCCACCAGACAATTGGCCATATTTTTTATTCTCTATTTCACCAAGCTTTAAATATTGCCAAACGAAACGATAATTCTCTATTAACTGTGCTTTCGTTAATTGATAAAAGCGACCACGATGGATAATATTTTCCTTCACAGTCAGTTCTTTATCAAGCAGGCTTTGCTGAAAAACAATCCCAATTGATTGCCTGATCCGATCATTATCCTTCATCGTTCCAAGTCGGTGCCCATTAATCGTTACATCCCCGCTAGTTTTTTCAAGCAATGTACATAATATTTCAATCGTCGTCGATTTACCGGCTCCGTTACTACCTAAAAATGCGAATAAAGAGCCTTTTTTTACTTGGAAATCAATCCCTTTTACTGCTTCGATCGAACCAAAATGCTTTTTTAAGTTCGAGACTTCAATGGCATAAGTCAATGTTATTCACCTCGATTTTGTTTTAAAACATCATTCATTCGTTTAATATCGCGTTTAATCGAAAAGAAAATAAAGCACCAAACGATAATATAAATGGACGTTGACTGAATAAATAAAAGGATGAATGTAGACGGTTCATCAAAAGAAAACCAATTCCCAAAAAGTCCGACTGTAAATACAGAGCATAGAACTATCCCATAATGAAGTGTTAAAACCGCTATATAAGGCCAATGTTTAATTAAAAATAAACTGTTTGCACAACCAATGATGACCCCTAATGAAAGGGCTAATAAAAATTGATTTAACAACTCTGCACCAGACCAGGTAATAGACGTGTCATTGTACGTAATGAGTGCGATGATGAAATAAGACATAAAAACACTGACAAAGCAGCTAATTAAAAAGTTTTTCACTTGCCAGCACCTCCTAACCCGAGCGCTTCCTTTAGTAGTTTGAAATAATTACGGCTGACAGGAACAACTGTATCATTTGCTAAAATGACTTGGGGGTTGCCAAGCACTTTTGATTGGATGGAAACAATTTTATCGATGTTTACGAGCATGGATTTATTGACTCGGATAAAGCTAGAATGAAAACGTTCTTCTAATTCATAAAGTTTATTCTTTGCTTCAAATTCTTCTTCATCTGTTTGTAAAAATACTTTTCCATTTTCGGTAAAAATCGAATAAATTTCACGAGATTTTAGTAAATGAATGTCTCCATTGGAATAGCCGGCAATACTTTCAGGTGTTGAGCTATTAATTTTTTTCATTAATTGTTCGACTGTTTCATCAAATTTTGGTGCATGGATATGAACTTCGATTTCTGTGCGGTCATTTTCAATATGTAAGTGGACTTTCATACACTGCTCCTTTCATGATTTCATTGTAGCATTGGAATTTTTATATACTTGATTTTGCCAGTAACAGGTAGAAAAAACGCGTTGACAGGTAATTTTAAGCGTATGAAGAAGGACTCTTATCTTATTGTACTTCGAAAATGAATAGTTGAAGAGGTTTTCTTTCAACGCTCTGTCAGCCAGTCATAAAAAGGGACAGGTCTTGTTTTTGGATATTGTTGCTGCTCTTTGCTCTCCGGTAAAACAGGGCGTGCTACTGCCTTGTCATACGCTCCTTTATAAATTGCACGTAAAGTTGTTCGAATAGTTAATTTCCCATCATGAATGTCTTGAATTATTCGCCACATTGCATCTTTCGCAATCGTAAACTCCCGCATATTTTGAATCGGTGTTGCTAAAATAGCTGATCGTAGCCCGTCCTTTAATTCATCATTTAACGGCAGGCTCATTAAAAACTCATACAATGTTTTTTGCCATTCATTCATCTGTGTGAGCGTATTATTATATATTTCTTTTAAAGAGCTTGTTTTAAAAAGATTAAAAGAAATAGTTTCGTTACACGAAAAATCTTCGCTATCCTCAATTTCATGCACTTCTTTAGCTGAGACCCGATCGGACATTTCCGATGGGACATGTAAAATTTTATAAATGTTAGCTCCTTTAATTCCATTTAGTTTCGTGCTTGCTACTACACATAAAATCCCAAGATCTGCTGCTTTTTTTACAGCACGATACACTGTTTTCGTGCTAATCCCGATACTATCGGCAATTGTTTTTGCCTTTAAATGCGCGGCGCCAGGATAGGCAAGTGCAGACTGTGCAATACGTAAAATGACATTGCGCTCACTTTCGGTTAATTCATGTTCAGCTAGGTGAGCCGCTACTGCCTCGTCCATTTCTTTAATTGAGTTAAATGTTTGATATGTTTTTAAATATTCGAATACCATTATTTGCATCTCCCTTCATCATACATATGTCAAAAATGAAAGAAGTAAGGGACATCTTTTTTGATTATTTTTTGAATTTAGGTTATTCCATTCTAAAATAAGGGGAGATTTTACCGTTAATTGAATGATGTAGCTCATTTTTAGGATAAATAAGGGAATGTTTTACCGTTATTTTAAATAAAAACCTGAAATATCACGTTTTTTAGGTCAATAACGGAAATTCATTACCTTATTTTTACATTTTTTATTTTATTTATGAAATAAGGGAAATTCATTCCTCTATTTATCTCATTACACTCGGGGCCGTCCAACTTCGAGTGGGAAAAACCCCAAATCCTTGTGCCAAGCCCCCAAATTTATTCAAATTTGTCATCCCCAAACTCATGTTGATGAACCCCAATAAAAAGTTTTTTTCATAGTAGTTTTATTTTTATGAATAATTTGGGTAAAGAGATAGGAAAGTTGAGTTCGGCAAACCAAAAACAGCTTAAGAGATTTATACTAAAATGTTGGCTTCCTAATACTCAAGTGAAATTTTATTTTTAATAAAAATTGTAGGTCATGCTTTATTTTTTTTAGAATAATGTCAAAAATCAAACAGAAAAAGCTAGTTTTGTGGTTCGGATTTCAATTCTGTTCTACAATAAGTATCTATTATTCTAAAATACGTAAAAATTATCTAAGTAAGAGGAAGTGAGTTTATGAAACTAGCAACGAAAATTTTATGGGCGTTAGGGTTAGGGGCAATTGTAGGTATAGGATTAAACCTTGCAGCGCCTTCATTCTTTACTGAAGCAGACCGATTTTTCTTCACACCATTAGGGACGATCTTTTTAAACTTAATTAAAATGCTTATCGTACCGTTAGTGTTTTTCTCCATTGTAGTAGGGGTTGCAAATATAGGTGATCCGAAAGCATTAGGTCGAATGGGAAGTAAAGCGATGCTGTTCTTCTTAACAACGACAGCTATTGCTATTACAATTGGTATTGCTTTAGCGGTGATTTTCCAACCAGGTAATAAAGGTCAATTCGATGTACAGGAAGCAAGCTATGAGGCTGCAGAAGCACCACCTGTATCTGAAACGTTGCTTGGAATTATTCCGGCGAACCCGATTGATGCAATGGCAAGTGGCGATATGCTGCAAATTATATTCTTTGCGATCTTTATTGGATTAGGTATAAGTTATTTAGCTTCAAAAGTAGATTTAGTAAAACGCTTTATGGAACAGGGAAATGACCTTATGATGTTCCTTGTAACATTAGTTATGAAATTTGCACCGTACGGAACGTTTGGATTGATTGCATCAGCGGTAGGTAAGCAAGGGTTTGATGCATTACAGGCGATGTTCTGGTATATGATGGTCGTATTATTGGCTTTATTTATACATTTCTTACTGATTTATGGAAGTGCGTTAAAAGTATTAGCAAAACGTAATCCAATCGATGTTATTAAAGCTTATCTTCCTGCAATGACTGTTGCATTTAGTACATCAAGCAGTAGTGCTACACTACCTATTTCGATGGAAATTGCACAAAATAAATTAAATGTACCAAAAGGGATTAGTAGTTTCGTACAGCCACTTGGTGCCACAATCAATATGGACGGTACAGCTATCATGCAAGGTGTTGCAACGATTTTCATTGCACAAGTGTATGGGATCGACTTATCGTTTTCTCAAATGATAATTGTTGTTATGACAGCCGTATTAGCATCTATCGGTACAGCAGCAGTTCCAGGTGCAGGTATGATCATGCTTGCGATGGTATTGGAATCAGTAGGTTTACCGGTAGAAGGTATTGCATTAATTATTGGTATTGACCGCTTACTGGATATGACACGTACAATGGTCAACTGTTTTGGCGATTTAACATGTGCCCTTTATATCACAGAAAGTGAAAAGGATAAAGAAAAGACAGCAGTAGCTGAATAATAGTATAAATAATAATTTAAGGCATCGAGTTTAATATCACTCGGTGTCTTTTTATTTGTCTTCATCTCTAAAATAGAAACTACACTTTTTATTGGTAAATAATTGAATATCTGAAACTTTATAGTTGTTTGTAAAGTATAATGTAAGTGTAAACAAATGTTTACGCAAAGAGATAGGGGGATGAAGAATGGTAACTTTTAAAAAGGCAGGAGCAATGTTATCTGCAACAGCGCTATCTGTAGGTTTATTAGCACCAATGGCAAGCGCTTCAACGTTAGGAAATGAACGTATGGATACATTGCCAATTCAAGTCGCACAAATGAATACAACGGTAACAAAAGAGGATTTAATGAAGCGTTTTCGAGAATTATTTCCAAATGAGTTTCCGAATGTAACCGAAAAAGATTTTCGTATGGGATCGGGTTTCTCACATCCTAAAGATTCCACGTTGCGTTATGAACTTCGCTTTATGAAGCAAATTGATAATCAACATGTGAGTGGATATTTTACTTTTGTAGGAGAAGCATTAGAGTTAGAACAATTTTATTATCAACCAGTAAACTCTAAGGATGTATTATTCCCAGCGAAGTATTCTAAAGAGGAAGCGCAAAAAGTAGCGAATACGTTTCTTGAAAAGTTCAATGAAGGTGAAGGGTATGAACTAGTACCAAATGAATATGATTATTATTCATCTTCTATTTTGACTGAACCCGTTCAATACTCGTTTATGTATGCAAAGAAAAAATCAGGTATTCCGATTTTAGACCAATCGATCAATATTAGGGTGTTAGGAGATGGCACAGTATCCTCTTTTTATAGAACAACAAGTGAAAAAAATAATTTTACGTTTGATGATCCTTCCAAAAAACAAAGTGAATCGGTCATTGCCAACCGTTTACAGGATGCATTAAAGGCACAGTTGTCATATAAAATTGTCACAGATTATTCTACAGGTGATTACAAAGTAAAGCTAGTTTATCAACCGAATAGCCAGGTGGTTTCAGGTGTACATGCTCAAAGTGGAGAATGGCTTACAACGGATGGGCTATCCTCAACGTTATCAGCTCAAGCGATTACACCAATTGTGACGGCACCATTAGCAGCAAAACAGCCGAACTTAACATCAGAACAGGCGCAGGCGATGGCGCAAAAGTTGCTCGCAACAGATCAAAAAGGTGTTAAATTAACGGTTGAGTCAGTTGAAGAAATAACAGAGGCTGGTAAGGAAGTATATAGCATTCATTATATGTATCACTATAGAAACAGTGGGACAGGCACTACACTTACAATTGATAAAGCTACAGGAGAGGTAATTAATTATAGTGATATCAAAAATAGCCTTGAATTAGAAGATGAAGATAATGATACGGAAGTAAAATTCACGAAGCAACAGACATTAGATAAGGCGATTGCATATGTGAAAGAATGGGTACCATCTTATGCTCACCAGTATGCATTACCAGTAGATGAGGGACAGCACGAAAGTTATAATGATAGTTATTATTTTACGTTCCCACGTATTGTAAATGGGTTAATGGTTGTAGGTGATAATATCTCAGTTAATGTCGATGCCAAAACAGGCGCTTTAGTAAGCTTGCGTGTAAACGGATTTGATGATGTAGAGTGGCCTGCCGCAACAGAAGTTTTAACAGAGCAGGAAGCAACAAAGCTGTTGAAAAATGAGTTGAAACTGAAGCTGCAATATGTAAATCATTCAAATGTGGAAAATGATCAGCATTATAGCTTAGCATATCAACCGGTCTTCAAAGAAGGTTCGTCTGCTACCATTGATGCAAAAACAGGGGAATGGTTAGATGTTTATGGTATGGCTAGTTCAAACAAGCCGAAAATCAAGCATCCAACAGCTGCAGAGGAATTAAATTATTTAATTCATGCAGGGATTTTAGAGGTAGATGGAACATTTAATCCAGATGCATCCGTTACTAAAGAGGAAGCGTTAAAAGTATTACTGAAATCTGTAACCTATATGTATTACAGCTCTAGATATAATGAATATGAAACGTCAAATCAATCGTTTAACGATATAACGTCTGATCATCCATTATATTCATTTGTAACACATGCCTTAAGTATGGGGATGCTTGATACGTCTTCTAAAACGTTTAATCCGACTGGAACTCTTTCAAATCAGGAACTGGCAAAATGGGTAATCGGTATGTTGAAGCTTGATAAACCAGCGCAGCTTAGCGATATATATGAACTGAAATACAGTGATGCAGCACAAGTTAGCCAGGAACTACGTGGCCATGTAGCATTAGCTCATGGATTAGGACTACTTGAGGCGGAAAATAATCAGTTAAAGCCAAATAGTGAAGTAACGTATGCGCAATTAGCACAAGCAACTATTCGTTTAGCTCATAAAATGAACGAATATGAGATTAGAAACTATTAATGAGTGACTGTTCAAATCAAAAATAAATTAAAAAAAGACAAGTGCTGTATATAATAGCATTTGTCTTTTTTAGATACAGTTGCTCGCTATTTTCAGTGCCCACACAAAATAAGGGTATATTTTACCGTTATTTGAATGATGGAGCTCAATTTTAGGATAAATAAGGGAACGTTTTACCGTTATTTTAAATAAAACCGTGTAATTTCATCTTTTTTAGGTCAATAACGGAAATTTCTTCCTTTATTTTTATTGTTTTTTAAGTTTTTTTAAAAATAACGGAAATTCATTCCTCTATTTATCTGACTACGCATTTCAATCTACAAAGCTTTAGAACCACGCAGCTGGGAAAGCCTGTTTTCAATAGTTCTAAACTATATTACCTCATCCAAAAGTGCGTATTCCTTATTTTTACGCTTCCATAAAAATATAATGAAATAAATATAGAAGACAAATAACAATGCAGCACTTGAAAGGCCAAGGATCTCGTAAACTTCCACTGGAAAGTGCATGCCGACAGAACTAAACAGCAGAAAGATTAATTGTAAGTTAATATAGAGCGTCGGGAACATACTCTCTTCACCACGTAAAATTTCATTTGATACAGAAAAAATACAGGCAAGATAGAGAATTGTAAGAAGTCCATTTAATATAGCAACGATTTGAAGCGCTAAATTTGCAGATGGCACGAACATCTCAGGCAGCCATATTCCCATTAATGACGTTACGGCAAGTACCGTAGCACAGAGATTACCTAGTTTGGCATACTGGGCCTCCACTTTTGAAAACGCATAAACAATAATAATGAAGCCGATAAAATCCGGAAAAATATCAAAATTGCCAAAATTGATGTCAAAAAACTGAAACAAAACCCCGATTATAATAAGTTTGTGAAAGTTCATAGCTCGCCACGCTCCTTCACTATACTGTTTACCCAGTCCTCACTTGGTCTCGTATTTAAAAATTGGGTTAATGTCAAAATCTTATCTTTTCTGCATTATCCACAATATGTAGTTCCAGTTTAAACAGTTCCATTTCATATTGTGCCTCGCCGTCTGTCGTTTCTAAATATAGTTTATCTTCGTTGTTTAATTGAAGTGGGGCAGTTAGTGGAAGCTGTACAACCTTCCCATTTATTTTGAAATTTAGCAGGTTAACCCGATTATCTACGACATTTATTTGTTTTAACGTAAAAGGTTCTAATACTTTATAAAAACCGGATGTGCCATCTGTCCCGACAGAACTAGATAAGAACTCTAGCTGCGGGATCTCCTCATACTCATAAGTTGTAAGTGAGATCGGTGTTGTCATCCTATCCTTAAAATGAATTGTCCCTTTTGTAACGCCATCTAAAGGAGTTAAATCTTCATTTTCATATAGCCATATAACCGGTGAAATCATACTGTAATACGTATATTTAACATATGTTTCAAGCGTAGTCTGTGGCTGCGCGTTAAACATCGAAAATGGCTGTTCAGGGTAATAATGGTGCCCGTTAAATTCTATCGATTGAAATTCATGCGGATCTATTGAATTCGTTATATATGAAAATTTAATCGTTTTGTTTGCAAAATCAATCGTACCGGCCACAGGAATCGGCTCATCCAGCATCTTTGCATCATAGTAAAGCGTACTCGTTATTTGTATAACACCAACTATGACAAGTATCAGTAATAATTTTTTCATTTAATTCTCCTAACTAGACCCTCTAAGATAGTAAATCTAATAAAATTCCTCTTGATTGGTGGGCTACGGCAAGACAGCGCTAAAGCCACGTGATACGTGTCTTTATCACTGTCTTTATTGCCGTTTGTGAGGCCCACCAATCCGAAAATTTTGCCCTCGTTATAAAGTGAATTAAAAAACACCCAATCAAGCCGCTTGCGCTATCGCAAGGCGGCAGAGAGCGGAAATGCTATGTTTTATAATCTTTATTTTTGCAGAAATTCACTTTATGCCAAAGCAGAGTGACGTGGAGCGAAGGGTGAGCCGTCCAAAAACTTACTTCAACGCGTTTTCCCCGTAGCGCAGCAGAACGCAATTCATTAGAAAATCTTATTTTTTAATTTTGTCATCCCCAACTTATGGTGATGAATGTAATTATTACAGAAACAGTATACCCTATGCTATTCTAAAATGAATGAGCTTTTGTAAGTGTTTTCCATGGACACATACGATTCGTTAATTTCGGAAGTGTATGATTGTATGCGGATAAGGCTTTGTAGTATTCATGAGACTCTCCCGAAATTACCGAAATAAAAAAGTGGTACGAGTATAAATTCGTACCACTTTTTACGTTGTTTAGCTTGAGTATCTATCTGTTTTTAGCTATTTTATCCGCTTTCGAACCCCAATACGTCGCAAGAATTGGTCCGGAAATATTGTGCCAGAAACTGAAGATGGCACTCGGAACGGCTGATACTGGATCGAAGTGGGCCATTGCTAATTGTGCGCCTAAGCCTGAATTTTGCATACCGACTTCAATTGAGACAGCTTTTTGATCATCGTACTGAAGTTTAAATAGTTTTGCTAATAAGAAACCAAACAAGTATCCTAACCCATTATGTAAAATGACAATTGCAAAAATAATTAACCCAGTTTCCAAAATCTTATCACGGCTTCCACTTACTACAGCTGCAACAATCATAACAATCGCAACAACAGATACGGTAGGAAGAATATCAATACTTTTCTCGACGATTGGCTTAAATAAGAACTGAGCAAGAATTCCTAAAATAATCGGAATTAATACTACTTTGATCACTGACATAAACATCGCCATAAAAGAAACGGGTAACCATTCACTTGCTAATAAGTATATAAGAGCCGGCGTCGCAAACGGAGCCATTAATGTCGTAAATGATGTAATCGTAACGGATAAAGCTGTATTTCCTTTTGCCAAAAATGTCATAACGTTTGATGAAGTGCCCCCTGGACAACAACCTACTAAAATAACACCAACCGCAATTTCCGGTGGTAAGTTAAAAATCTTGGCTAACGCAAATGCTAGCAACGGCATAATAACAAATTGAGAAACAACCCCAATAATAACACCTTTCGGGTACTGTAAAATTAATTTAAAATCATCTAATATCAATGTCATTCCCATACCGAACATGACAATCCCTAATAAAATAGTAATGTAACTGCCAATCCACGTGAAATATTCAGGCATCCAAATTGCTAATCCAGCCGCAACGAGTACCCAAATCGCAAATGTATTCCCCGCAAACTTACCTATTTTCTGTAAAACTCCCATAATGATGTGACCTCAGCTTTCTATTGAATTCTAGTTATTGTAATATATTAAATTTTTAATTGCAATAAAATTCAGAAAATTTTGTTTATCAATATTGAAAATTATGATTAAAAATTAGTATATGCTCCAAAACATATCAATTTCGTAATTTTTAAATAATCAAAAATATTACAAAAATAGGTTTACTTAACTTTTTATAGTGGTATATAAAATTATTGGTTTTGTCTCAGCCAGTAAATTTCCCCATGTGTAACATCTCCAATTTTAAGTGCAATCCTGTTACAACCACCATTAGTAAACTGAAAAATAATAAATAAAGAGTAGGAGTGAGAGTTGAATAAATAATATTCTTTTTATTATGCAGTCATTTAATAAGTTCTTAAACGAACATTAAAAAGATAGCTATAACTGCATGTTACATAGTGAACCGATTTTGTTGTCATGTAAAATTTAATTGAATAATGGAAGAAAAAGGGGGACTTTAAGTATGAAAAGGATGTTTTTAATTAGTATTTTAATATTGTCAGTTGTTTTATCTGGTTGTGTAGGAAGTACAAGTAGTAATTCTGATAGTGGAACAGGCGATGGTAAAACGAAAATTAGCTTCATTCATTGGCGAGGCGAAGATAAAGCGGCTTTTGATAGTCTAATAGCTGATTTCGAAGAACAAAATCAAGACATTGAAGTCGACATGACAATTTATCCATCAGAACAATATCAATCTACAGCGCAAACGTTATTACGTGACGGCTCAACAGGGGATGTCTTTACAAGCTACCCGGGTTCTCATTTTGAGATCATTAAACAGGCAGGTTTATTTGAGGATTTATCCAATGAAGATTTTCTTGAAAACTATAATGAACGATTAATTTTAGCTGGTCAGGCAGATGACAAGCAATATGCAGTACCATTGCAACTTGTATTTAATCAGCCTGTATACAACGCTACATTATTTGAAGAATTAGGATTAGATCCAAACCCTAAAAGCTGGGAAGAATTTTTAGCCCTTTGCCAAGCGATAGCCGATGCAGGACATACTCCGATTGCCTTCCCAGGTGCAGATATTGGTCCGGGACAGTTCATGAATTCTATGATGATGAACAATGCTCCTAAAGAAGATATTTTTGACAAGCTAATAGCTGGGGAAGCTAAGCTTACAGATGAATGGTGGGTAAAAACACTTACACAATTTAAAGAGTTAAACGACAAGGGCTATTTAGGAAATGGTGCTCTAGGAACAAATCATCCAGGTGCTATTGCCATGATTGCAAACGGTGATGCAGCTATGCTTGCAACTGGTTCATTTGCAGTAGCCGGCATTAAAGAGATTAATCCAGATATTGAATTAGGTTTACTTGCACCAATTACAGTTTCAGAAAGTGAAGCTGTGTGGGAAGGGATTCATACAACTACATTCATGCTTGCAGTAAATGCGAAATCGAGTAAAAAAGAAGCAGCTAAAAAGTTTGTATCTTTCTTATCTGAAAAAGAAAATGCCGAGGAATACGCAAACAAAACAAGTCAGCACGTAACAGTTAACGATGTTGAGTATACATCTGAAGAATTAAAATCAGCAGAAGAATGGTTTGAAAAAAATACCCGCTTCCAACCACGTTATTTAATTCCAAATGCTGATGTAGAAAAAGCTGTTATTGCTTCAATCCAAGCTGTATTAAATGGAACGGATCCGGTAAAAGCAGCTGAAGACTCTCAAAAAATTGTAGATCAAAATATTTGATAGAAGGGGGATTTTTTCCCCCACTCTATTTAATGTAAAGGGATGATTGGATGAACTTAAAAAGGAATAAGGTCTTACTATTATTTTTAATTCCAGGTTTAATTTTATATTCTACTTTCTTTATCATTCCTACTATTAATGCTGTAATATACTCTTTTACAGATTGGGACGGACTTTCGCCAGACTTTAACATAGTTGGATTTGATAACTACATAAATATACTTACAAATGATTCTATATTCTTGAAGGCTATGGGCAATAACTTGAAATTTATGCTATTTGTCTTGATTTTCCAAACGGGCTTTTCATTGCTGTTTGCACTGTTTTTAATTAAAAATACAAAAACAAATGTATTTTTACGTGCATTATATTTTTTCCCGACAATTTTAAGTTCAGTTTCTGTAGCGTTTATTTGGTCATTTGTTTATGACCCAAATATCGGCATATTAAACACGATTCTAGGTTATTTAAATCTTGAGTTTTTACAGCAAAGTTGGTTAGGTAATCAAAATATAGCTATTTATTCAGTTGCTGTAACACAAGTTTGGTTCCATACAGGTCAAATGTTAGTCATTTTTGTAGCAGGATTACAAGCGATTCCTGAAGATTTATATGAGGTGGCTAATATAGAAGGCGCAAGTCGTTGGCAGCGTTTTAGGTATGTTACTTGGCCGATGATTGCACCATCAGCGACTATTGTTATGGCATATACGACCATTCAGTCCTTTAAAGCTTTCGACTTGATTTTCGCAATGACGCGTGGTGGCCCTAATTATTCAACGGAAATTTTGGCAACGCTCATTTATACGACTGCATTTAGAAGCTTTGAGTTCGGATATGCTTCAGCTGAATCAGTCTTATTCATGATTATTATTGCTATTATCACAGTACTGCAATTTAGAATGTTGAGAGCTAGTAAGGTACAGGAATAGGGGGAAGTGACATGCGTTTTATAAGGTTCATACTTTTAACATTATTTGCTTTAGTCGTCATTATACCTATGATGATTGTCGTTCTTACAACATTTAAATCTACATCAGAGGTATTTTCAAATATATTAGGATTACCGAGCAGCCTTAGTTTTAAAAACTACGTATCCATTTTTACGGAACAACCAATGTCCCGTTATTTCATGAACAGTGTAATTGTTACGTTTTTTTCTGTAACGCTTACTCTATTGTTTGCAACTTTGATTGCATATAGTGTAACGAGAATGTTTGGATGGATTGGGGTCATTATCTTTTCGTTATTTACGCTGGGAATGATGGTGCCTGCTCAAGTAAATATGATACCGCTTTATCAGCTAGTATATAACTTAGGCTTAACAAATAGTTTGCTAGGTTTAATTTTAGTAAATATTGCTGTCACAATGCCCGTTGCTATATTTATAATAACTGGATTTATGAAATCTATCCCTAAATCATTATTTGAAGCAGCTACAATTGACGGAGCCAGTGAATTTAAAATGTATTATAAGATTGCCTTGCCTTTATCATTGCCTTCAATTGCAGCGACAGCCATTTTCTTATGCGTAATGCACTGGAACGATTTATTGTATCCATTATTATTTATTACGAATAATGATTATAAAACGCTTCCTCTTGCATTGCTGGAATTCCAAGGAGAATATGCGACGAACTATCCACTATTATTTACTGGAGTCTTAATAGCATCAGCTCCTATGATTCTTGCATATTTATTCCTGCAACGCTACTTCATTGCAGGGATTACAGCGGGTTCTGTTAAAGGATAATTAATTGTATTATAGCCGAATATATAAGCGGATTTGGAAAATTAATCGTTTTCCAGATCCGTTTTAATTTTATAGGAGAGTAAATTTTGTATGGATTTATATGTAGAATAGTTATAATTTCTATGATACTAATTTTTAGAAATAAATATTTTTGTTATTATAGCACTTAATAAAGTAATTATTAGCAGTAGTATTCCATCAGAATGAAAGAAATTGAAACCATAAATAAGGATCCCACAAAGTACACAACTAATTGTGTTCAATCCAAAAAGAATACCCCATATAGTCTTTTTAAATTTTTGATACGCTTTACTTCCCATTAAAAACTTGTTGTAAAAAAAGCAAATGATTGCTAGTCCTATTACAAAGGACAAAGAAGAAATAAATGATGATGTAAAAATAATCGGTTCTTCCCAAGGCATGTCGACAGTAATAATATTCACTAAATTAATCATATTTAAAGTAGCAATGCAAAGAGCAACAAATAAGAAAAGAAACCATTCAGCTAAATAAATAATAGGCATAAAAAATTTTCTTAACGTAGGTTGATTATTCATTTGAAACCTCCAATATATGTAAGACTAATAATATATACGTTAAAAGGATATCTAAAGTTTCCTGAATTTTACTGTTTTCTCTCTAATACTCTAGCCCGTTAAGAAAAGGAAAATGTCAAAGTGGTGATGACATATCGCTTTTTGCATATACATACACTACTCTAATAGGGCAATATCATGAATAAGGCAACATTATTGGCGGGACGGCGTTCTATTATAAAGGAGAACATACATAAAAGTGGTAGGTTTTCGGAATTTCTATTGTGAAACGTTCCAAGTTTTTGTATGCTATATGAATGTAGAAGTGGACTAAAGGGATAAAATCGGTTTCTGTCGATTTCGACTTTGAAGATTGCAAATGATTGGAGTTGTTTTTGTTGTTAGATACAATCATTTTACCAATGATTGAGTTTTTTAAAGGGTTAGGCTATTTGGGTGTATTATTAGCACTCTGCTTCGAATTTATTCCGGCAGAAGTCATCTTACCGATGGCCGGGTTTTGGATATCTCAGGGAGAATATAAATATTGGCTAATGGTGCTTGCAGGTACTGTAGGTGGAACAATTGGGCCATTGACATTATACGCGGTAGGTCGCTATGGTGGTCGTCCGATTGTACTGAAGTATGGGAAGTTCTTCTTGATTAATGAAAAGCAAGTAAATGCAGCGGACAAGTTTTTCGCAAAATATGGTGCTGGTGTAGCCTTTTTCGGGCGCTTTATGCCAATCGTCCGTACAGCGATTTCCGTTCCGTGCGGGATGACAAAAATGAATGTATGGAAGTTTTCAATTTACACGTTTTTAGCAATGTTTCCGATTACCGCGCTTTATGTGTATTTAGGTATTAAGCTAGGTGAAAATTGGGAACAGGCAGGAGAGCTGTTTAAGCAATACCTACAACCATTTGTTATTCTCATTATAATTTTAGCAGTAATTTATGCGATTTATAAATACCGCATTAAGTTATTAGAGCGTAAAATGAATTTACCAAATAAGAAATAGTTTTTGAAAAGGTAGCCTCGTTAAAGGGCTACCTTTTTTATTTCCATAAACTCTCTCTTAATTGATTGGTGGGCTACGGCAAGACAGCGCTTAAGCCACGTGATACATGTCTTTATCACTGCCTTTATTGCCGTTTGCGAGGCCCACCAATCATAAAATTTTGCCCTTGTTATAAAGTGAAGTAAATAACCCCACTCAAGCCGCTTGCGCTATCGCGAGGCGGCGGAGAGCGGAATTATCTAGTATCTCTCTTCGTTTTTGCAGAAATTCATATTATGTCTAAGCAGGACAGGCTTCAATAGAAAATCTTATTATTTCAATTTTGTCACCCCCAACTTACGGAAAGGTATTTAACCACTTTATACATATTTTGGATTTTAAATGGTAAAATGAAAAAAGAACAATAGCTTAAGATTTAAATTTAGTAGTTGCAAAATTATGAGTGGAGGGAGATATATGAAAGAAATAATCCATTTTCTTATGAAGGGATGGCTAAAAAGTAAGTATATTTTCCTGTTTCCGATTGCAATGGGGCTTCTTGTTTGTATACTGCTTGGCATTAATAGTACGCAGTCGGGTGCAACGAAGAACGAGTTGCAGGAAACATTCGACAATCGTGAAGAAACTGTTCGTCTTTTAATTTCCAGTATGCTTACGAAAGACCGCGTTA
Organism: Solibacillus sp. FSL W8-0372; assembly: GCF_037969735.1. Classification (NCBI taxonomy): domain Bacteria; kingdom Bacillati; phylum Bacillota; class Bacilli; order Caryophanales; family Caryophanaceae; genus Solibacillus; species Solibacillus sp. FSL W8-0372. The sequence continues at coordinate 1,504,128 of NZ_CP150204.1, forward strand.
TTGGTCTTACACCTGATGAACGGGAATCGTTGGACATTCTTTTGTTGAAAGAAGAGCATATAAAAGAGATATTGGCAAAGATTAGTGAAGGGGATCTCCAGATTGCACAACAACAGCTTGCCTATATAAATGAGTACGAAACATATACCGCCACAACCAAATTTATACCTTACCTAAATCAAGATACATTAAAGCTTGAGCGACTTATGGCCGAACATTTACTTGAATATGATCTCCCGTATACAGAGCAGATCACTCCCTATAAAACGACCCTCTTTACAAAGCAGTTATTCCAGATTTTTTTTAGCCCAATTACTATATTTATGCTCCTGCTTGTATTTTGTTTTAAATATATGGCTGACAAAGAAAAACGGCTATTTGATTTCTTTAAAATAAACTCATTATCCAATACATCCATTTATTACGGATACTTAGTTCCACTGCTAAGTATAGTATTTATGTATATTTTAATAGCAAGTATTCTATCATTTTTACCTCCGTTATTAACTGGGAATGTCAATACAATCTTTTACCCGCTGGAAGTAGCCGTCGGTTCAGAAATGATTTTGGTACCTGTATGGAAGTGGCTAGTTTTTATTCCGATTGGCTGGGGGATTTTCATTTCATTTCTATTGCTTATAACAATTTGTCTGTTCAAGCAGCAAGCCAATTTAGGCGTCTTGTTCTCTATCATTAGTATGCCGGTTTTCATCAGCTACATGATTTCATTAAAGACTGGATTCCAAATAGGCAACCCGATTCACTTAATTGCTTCATATGAACCGCACTTGTTGACTTCAAATCGTTTTGTTCTGTATTTACTTGGCATGCTATTGCTGCTCATTTTTAGTAGTATCATTGCGTATGTTATTATTCGAACAAAAAATATCAAGTTTACAGTACCTCAACTAAATACAACAAAAAAGCAGTATCGATCAACACAGAAGTTTAAGCTTCTGCAATTCGAGCATTTAAAAAAGAAGCGCAAAGGACATATTCTTTTTACTATCATTTTATTATTCGGAATGATTGGCGGCGTCGTTATTGCAGTGAATGAGCAGTATCAAACATTCCCTGACAAAGCATTAAAAGCGATTGAAAGTTATCAAAATCAAATTATTCAAGATCAGGCACATTGGAAAATGGTCGCGGAAGAATTTGAACTCGAACAGGCATTGCAACAGCAAATGGCGGAGCAAGCCGGAGAAGAAATGGAAATACTGGATGAAAACCCGTTCCAATTGATGATAAAACAATTGGAAAATCGGTATGATGCAGTGGAAAGTTTAAAAGGCGAGATTCATTCCCCTGACTTTTCCGAAACTTTTCGTAAAGTTATGAAGTCGCTGGAGCCAGGTTCATATAAAGACAGCGAAAGCACAAGCACTTTGACAGATATGGCATCTGAAGAGCAGCAAATGATTCTGGAAGACAAGGGGATTACCCCATGGCCACTTGGACATAAATGGGTTTCCAATTTTCATGATCCGAGTCGTGCTGTTGATAATGACCATTTTAAAAGGTTAAAGCTTTTCCAGGAACAAAATACTAAATATGACAACAGCAGTTTGTTCGCTGTCTACAAATTTATGGATTGGAATATGATGCTGTTTGTATTGCTTCTATTTGTATTACTGTTATGGACAACGATGGCTGAGGAGCGCAGTCCTAATCCAACGATTAACTTTTTAGTAACGAAGCCGATTCGAATTACTTCTGTTTATATAACGAAATGGCTCTATAATTTTGTGATTGCCTGTAGTTTACTCCTTATTAGCAGTACGATCGTTTTCCTCGTTGCCATACTTATTGGGGGCTTGGGTGAAGCGAATTATCCGATTTTGATTTATGCGAAGGAAAGGATAGAGGAACATTTTTTCCTTTCAACAGCCGATAATGCGTATTTTTACTTTGAAAGCCTGGCTGCACTTCTTGTGAAAAGTGGAATTCTTATTATCGCTCAAATTTACTTTTTGAATAGCCTGTTTAGTTTCATAGGAAAAGTGATGAAAAACCATTACACAGCTATTATTGTGACGTTCTTGATTGTCATTGCAGGCTATACTGCTGGAAACTATTATATTGAATTAACGAGCAGTTTTTATAATCCGTTTGTCTATTTTGATACTTGGAATGTGATAGATGGCTGGAAATCTATTGAAGCAAACAACGGGCGAGTGAACTTTATAAGTGGCACAGTCATATTACTTATTAGCGGAAGCTTCTTGTTCGTTATCGGTTTTTTATTTAGAAGGAGGGTGGCATCTTAATGGTATTGCACGTACATCAGCTCGAAAAAAAGTATAAAAATAAATCGGTTCTCGAAAATATTAATTTTTCGATTGGAGGCGGGGAAATTATCGGCCTTGTAGGACCAAATGGGGCAGGGAAATCAACGTTAATGCGCTCGGTATTAGGGCTGGAAGAAATAAATAGCGGCTCAGTTCAAATAAATAACATTTCTCATAATAGCCCTGAATTTTTTAAATATATCTCTTTTTTACCGAGTGATAATTACTTGTATATGCAACTAACAGGTTATGATCATCTGTCGTTTATTGCCAATGTCTATAAAATTCCCCCTAATGATATCGAGGATATTATAGATCTAGTCGGAATTCGCTCCTATGTGAATCAGCCTGTGAAATCCTATTCTTACGGGATGCGCCAACATTTGTTTATTGCGGTAAGTATTTTGACAAAGCCGCTCATTATTTTAATGGACGAACCGTTTAACGGATTGGACCCAACAAGCACTATTGAATTAAAACAATTGATCCGCACACTGCATGGACAGGGAATCAGCATCGTCATCTCCACACATAACCTCGATATACTGGAGGATTTGACTGATACAATCTGGTTTATTAAAGAGGGAAGGCTTCATACAAATCAGCTCGAGTCAAAGATCGATGTACCTTATGAAATTAAGTGTGATCCTAATCATGACCTTGCTCAAATAATGCAAGGTAGTGAACTTCCGTTTCAAATAAATGAAAATCGACTTATTACAGATGCGTCATACTCGATTGAAATCTATCTGCAATGGCTACTTAAGCAGAATATACAAATTCAGTCGGTAAATCCGTTAAAACGTAATTTGGAAGAGTTGTATCGAGAGTTTTATGATGTGTAGTTAATATAGTAAATTATAAAAAGCCGTTGTCGTATATTGCGACAACGGCTTAATTTATTGTGAAATGAAGCTTCTGAAACCAAAAACTTCAATTAAATCCTCGATAAGTCCTCTTTAGCCTCCCCTAAAAAACCACAATACAAAGAAAGTTATGTGATATTAATTAACATTGAAACTGAAATAAACTACATTTTACCGTGCTACATCATACCAAGGAATTTGTGGGTTAACATTGAGGCAATAAGCTTGTATACCAAACTTAATAAGAAGTTCAAATAAAAGAAATTTTGCAATTTAAGAACTATATTTACATAATTTTATTAACCATAATTAGAAGGAAAAGTAATTGATAACCAAAATATGGATTCGTCATACTTCTTATATTGAGATAAGAATGTTCTGAAAATGGAATTGATACCAATTAAGTTATTCTATAGAATTTCACGTGTAAGGAAATCTTACATCAAAAAATCCTTACGTAATAGTTTGAAGGGGGTTAGTGAATGAAAAAGCTGAAAAATATATGGTTTATGGCAATGTTGACACTTGTGCTTGTTGTATTAACAGCATGTGTCGGTGATAATGCCGAAGAACCAGCAAAAACGGGAGCAGAATCAACATCAGATGGTACAGCTACTAAAACAGAAAAGCCAGAGGGTGATACTGTAAAAGTAGGGATTTTACACTCATTGAGTGGCACGATGGCAATCAGTGAGGTATCACTAAGAAATGCCGAAATGATGGCAATCGAAGAAATCAATGCCGCTGGCGGTGTTTTAGGCAAACAAATTGAACCAATTATTGAAGATGGTGCTTCGGATTGGCCAACATTTGCTGAAAAAGCAAAAAAATTGCTTCAAAGTGATCAAGTAGCCACAGTATTCGGTGGTTGGACTTCCGCATCACGTAAAGCAATGCTTCCTGTATTTGAACAAAACAATGGCTTACTTTGGTACCCAGTGCAATATGAAGGAATGGAATCTTCGCCGAACATTATGTACACAGGTGCAACTACTAATCAACAGATTGTTCCAGCAGTGGACTGGCTATTAGAAAACAAAGGGAAGAAGATGTTCTTAATAGGTTCAGACTATGTATTCCCACGTACTGCTAATAATATTATAAAAGCCCAATTAAAGGCAAAAGGTGGCGAACTAGTGGGTGAAGAATATACTGCCCTTGGCCACACTGACTACTCGACATTAATTTCAAAAATTAAGGCGGCAAAGCCGGATGTTGTGTTTAACACATTAAATGGCGATAGTAACGTCGCATTCTTTAAACAATTAAAAGATGTAGGTATTACAGCTGAAGAACTACCTGTACTTTCAGTATCTATTGCTGAAGAAGAAATTCGCGGTATTGGTGGTGATGTTGTAGCTGGCCATTATACTTCTTGGAACTATTACCAGACTCTTGATACAGCAGAAAATAACGAATGGGTAGCGAACTTCAAAGCAAAGTACGGAGATGAAGTTGTAACAGATGATCCAATTGAAGCGGCCTACTTTGCAGTTTATTTATGGGCTGCAGCAGCAGAAAAAGCCGGTTCGTTTGATGTAGATGCTGTGAAAGAAGCTGCAAAAGGTATTGAGGTGTCTGCTCCAGGTGGTACCGTAAAAATCGATGGAGATAACCAACATACTTACAAAGTCGTTCGTATCGGTGAAATCCGTGAAGACGGTTTAATTGATGAACTTTGGAATTCAGGTGAGGCTGTGAAGCCAGATCCATACTTAGAAAACTATGATTGGGCAGCATCTGTAAAACCAGGTGAATAATGGCTAACCATCATAACATGGGGAAGATTTTCTAATTAAATTTTACTTGATTGGTGGGCTGCGGCAAGACAGCGAAAATGCTATATTTTGACATCCCCAATTATGGTGATGAACCTGAATAATTGAAAAAGTACGCTCCTACATCAAGTAGGGGCAAACTTTTCAATCGAGGAGGTCTATGATGGAGATTTTGTTGACACAGCTATTTAATGGTTTAAGCTATAGCTCGTTTTTATTACTGATTGCGTTAGGTCTTTCGATTACTTTTGGCTTAATGCGTGTTATGAATATGGCACATGGTGACATGATTATGATCGGCGCATATGTTACCTACTCTGTTCAATTAATTTTTGTCAGTATGGTACCTGAGTCTTTATTTGATTATTATTTTATTCTCTCTATTCCTATTGCGTTTATTGTAACAGCTTTAATCGGCTTGTTAGTTGAAAAAAGTTTAATTCGATTTTTATATGCCCGACCACTCGATAGTTTATTAGCTACTTGGGGATTGAGCTTAATTTTTCAGCAAATTGCCCGTATGATTTTTGGGGCTCCAAACGTTGCCGTAACAGCACCTTCTTGGTTGAATGGCAGTGTGGAAATTGCTTCGGTGGTGTTGCCATATAAACGATTATTTATTCTTGTACTTGTATGCTTGTGTGTGCTGGGGCTTTATTATTATTTAATTAAAACGACTGCGGGTAGACGAATGAATGCCGTAACACTTAATCGACCAATGGCAGCAAGCTTAGGTATTAATACACGGAAAGTAGATGCTACAGCCTTTGCATTAGGCTCTGGTTTAGGTGGAGTGGCAGGATGTGCACTTACTTTACTAGGTCCAGTCGGTCCAACTGTAGGGACTAATTACATTATCGATGCATTTATGATTGTTATTTTAGGCGGTGTCGGCAAAATTAAAGGCACGGTGCTTGGTGCCCTATGTATAGGCTTATTAAGTACATTTACTGAATACGGTACAAGTGCCACGATTGCAAAGGTAGTTGTGTTTGCTTTCATCATTATCTTCCTTCAATGGAAGCCATCAGGACTGATTTCAACTAGAACACGAGTGCTGGACTAAGGGGGGAACGATATGGCCAAAAGTACGAAAGTTAGTTTTTCAATATTATTTTTAATTCTTGCACTAGCACCACTTCTTATGTCTGATTTCCGTATCTCTTTATTAGCAAAATTTTTATGTTTTGCAATTATTGCGGTAGGGATTAGCTTAATTTGGGGTTCTACAGGGATTTTAAGTTTAGGGCATGGTGTATTTTTTGGATTGGGTGCCTATGCAGTAGGAATGTATTTGAAAATTCAAGCGTCACCAGGTGGGATTCCAGACTTCATGCAATGGTCAGGTGTAAGTGAGCTACCACTTTTATGGAAGCCTTTTGCTAATCCAGTCTTTGCATTGTTTATGATGATTGGGTTGCCCGTTGCCTTGGCATTTATTATTGGGTTCTTTACATTCCACAACCGAATTAAAGGGGTTTACTTCTCTTTGATTTCACAAGCATTAGTTGTTGTGTTTGTAACGCTATTTATCGGTACACAGGATCTTACGGGCGGTACGAATGGTTTGACGAATTTTACGACAGGTTTCGGGGTGTATTTGACGCATCCAGTCGTACAAAAGGTGCTGTATTATATCACGATTTTAATATTACTCTTAATAGTTCTCATTAGCTTATGGCTAACACAAAGTCGTGCAGGGAAGCTATTGATTGCGATTAGGGAAGGGGAAAACCGTGTACGCTTCCTTGGTTTCAACCCTACAACGTTTAAAGTATTTATATACTGCGTATCGGCAGCGTTTGCCGGGATTGCGGGCGGATTATTTGTCCTGCAGGTCGGTATGATATCACCAGAAATGATGGGGATTATTCCTTCAATTGAGATGGTGCTATGGGTAGCCGTTGGTGGACGTTATTCGATTTTTGGTGCGGTAATTGGTGCAGTGTTAACAAATAGTGCAAAAACATTTTTCAGTGAATCATACCCGGATATGTGGTTGTTCTTATTAGGAAGCTTATTCATTTTAGTCGTACTCGTGATGCCGAATGGTTTAGTCGGTGTGGCGCAGTCGCTTTATGCAAAATGGTTTAGATTCAAAACGTCTAAAAAAGCAGGGGGAACGTCCTATGACCCAAATACTAACTTGCAATGATGTGAAAGTGGATTTTGATGGTTTTTTCGCTTTGAAGGGTGTGGATTTACAAGTGGAGCAACAGGAAGTTCGTTTTTTAATCGGACCGAATGGCGCTGGTAAAACAACCTTGTTGGATGTGATTTGCGGGAAAACACGAGCAACTGAAGGCTCTGTATTTTTTCAGGAAATGGAGGGCTCTATTCATAAGCTAGAAGAGCATAAAATTGCGCTTGCTGGGATCGCTCGTAAATTCCAGGCACCGTCAATTTTCCCGCAGTTAACTGTGTTAGAAAATTTAGAGCTTGCGATGAAACAAAAGAAAACATTGTGGCATATGCTGTTTGCCAAAATGGACGATCCGACAAAGGAAAAGATTGAGTATACGCTTGAAAAAATTAATTTAACACAGGAACGTAATCGTTTGGCTGGCTTTTTGGCACATGGTCAAAAGCAGTGGCTGGAAATTGGGATGCAGCTCATTCAAGATCCGCAGCTGCTTCTGCTTGATGAACCAATCGCCGGCATGTCCGGACAGGAACGTGAAAAAACAGGTCGCCTCATTCACGATGTGTCAAAGGAATGCTCAGTACTAATTGTTGAGCATGATATGGAGTTTGTACGTAATTTCTCCAAGCAAGTAACGGTGATGCACGAAGGCAAGGTACTTTGTGAGGGGGATATGAATACGGTACAAAATGACGAGCGTGTTATTGAAGTGTATTTAGGGAGGGGGAAAACACATGCTTAATGTCAAAGGAATCTTGGCAGGTTATGACGGCAGCATGGTGTTAAATGATCTAACCTTCCAAGCACAAAAAGGACAAATTGTTGGAGTTTTAGGACGAAATGGTGTGGGGAAATCGACATTATTAAAATCCATTATAGGGTTAGTCCCTTTAAAAGAAGGTGACATCCATTTTCATGAGCAAGGCTTAAAAAAGCTGCCGATCGATAAAAGAGCACGACTTGGTATCGGATACGTACCTCAAGGACGTGAAATTTTCCCGTCACTAACGGTTGAGGAAAATATATTACTAGGTTTTGAGATGATGGGCAAAGCAGGGAAAAATAAAAAAATACCTGATGAAGTTTTTGAGTGGTTCCCTGTTTTAAAAGAAATGCTTCATCGTAAAGGTGGCGACTTGTCAGGTGGTCAGCAGCAGCAGCTCGCGATTGCCCGCGCTTACGTCGGACAGCCGGATATTTTACTTCTGGATGAACCAATGGAAGGAATCCAGCCATCCATCGTGCAACTGATTCAACAAGTTATTATGAAAATTGCCCGCGAAAAAAATATCGGTGTTGTGCTTGTGGAGCATGATTTGGATTTGGCTATGGAAACGGCAGATTTCATTTATGTAATGGATCATGGTCATATGGTCGTAGAAGGTGAAACGAATAAACTCAACATACAAGATATCGAAAGGCATTTAGTTGTGTAATGTTTTAAATATATGGAGCACTTGCTGCTCTTTATATTTTTGGAAACATCGTGTCACGAATAGAAAGATAGGTGTTATGAATGTGGAAATATGTCAGCAAGCGATTTGGGAAAAGTGCGCTAGCATTAATTATTTGTTCATTTATATGCTTTATACTAATTCGCCAGCTCCCGGGAAGTGCAGCTTACAGTATTTACGGGGCTAATGCCCAGCGTCTAACAGAGGAAGAGCAAGTAAGAATTGAACAAGCACTGCTTGGAAATGAGTCGTTGATTATGCAATACATCCATTGGATAGGAGATATTTTTCGGGGTGATTGGGGATTTTCCTTTAGTAAACAACAAAACGTACTAACTTTAATAATGGAACAATCACTCTATACAGCAATAGTTGTTACGCTTGCATTAGTTTTTACAAATATCCTAATGACTCTGTGGTTTTACCTCTTGCAGCGATTACGTCATAAACTGTTGCGCTCTATTTTAGGGGGGCTTCTACTAGGGGCTATGGTTGTGCCTGGTTTTTGGCTTAGCTTCTTTTTACTGTGGCTATGTGGTGTTATGCTTGGCTGGTTTCCGATCTATGGTGTAGGGGATGGCAGTATGGGGGCACTCATATACCACGCAATATTGCCAAGTATAGCCCTTGCGTTACCGGCAGTATATTACGGGGTGAAATTATTAGAGGACCAATTTGCCGGGCTGAAGCAGCAACCGTTTATGATTCAGCTTCAGAGGCGTGGGATTTCGAGGAGCCGATTGGCAAGGCATACCTTTCCGCATGTAGGTTTAGTTTATTTGCAACTTAACGGTTATTTTGTAACAGCGTTTATCGGAGGGACGATCGCTGTTGAAACAGTTTTTTCGATTCCAGGCATCGGAAAGCTCACAGTTGAAGCGACCAAACTGCATGATTATCCAACGTTATTGATGATTATTTTAGTAAGCTTAGCTGTTATTCTGGTAGTGCAATTACTGATTGATTTGTGTAGCTGCTGGATTGATCCGAGAGTATATAGAAGTTTAAAGGACTGAGTAACTCATGTTATTGATCATTATGATTGTAGTGCTAATGGTATTAAAGGGAAATCCATATGAAATGTATATAGGAGAAAATAATGTAGCACCGTCCATCACACATTTCTTTGGTACAGATGCATTTGGACGAGATGTATTTAGTCGAACGATAGCTGGTGCAGGCTATTCTATTTTAATGATAGTAATTGCGATAAGCGTCGTTTTAGTTATTGGAGTGAGCGTAGGTGTCTTGAGCAGCCTCGCTCCAAAATGGCTTGGAGATAAAATTATTGTTGTCCTTGATTTTATGAACAGCTTGCCGTCCATTGTCTATATTTTGCTTGTCGCCTCACTCGTAAAGCCTACACTATGGACAATTCCAATCATTATTGGCTTATGTAGCTGGATGACGCTTGCCCGACAAGTACGTATGCAATTACTACAAGAGAAGCAGCAGCCATATATCCTTATGGCAAAGCAAATTGAAACAACGAGGTGGCATCGTTTAAAGCGCTATTATATCCCTGCTATCTATCCTATTTTAGGTATAACGGTCATTCATGAGGCGATTCATGTGTTATTTGCAGAAGCTACAATTAGCTTTTTAGGCTTTGGACTCGCAGTGAATACTCCGACGCTCGGTAATTTACTTATGGATGCGCAAAGTTACTTTTTACTTGGTGCCTGGTGGAATATTTTATTTCCGGGACTATTTATAGCCGCTATTACGTTGTACTTGCTACATCTAAAAAAGAAACATTTTGAAGGAGGTGGAAAAGATGCTGCACGTAACGGGACTTTCCGTTTTTTGCGAAGGAAATTGCATCGTAAAAGACGCAACACTTCACATCAAGGCGGGCGACAAAATAGTCCTTACAGGGAAAAGTGGGATTGGTAAAACGATCCTAGCCAAAGCGCTTTACGAAGGTGGCGATGAAGTAGTAACCGAAATTACAAAAAAGGATATCGTCCTTTTACCGCAGCATGCTGAGCAAAGCTTTAACCCTCTACAAAAAATAAGAGCGCATTTTGAAGATATTCGTCTTTCAAAAGGCATCGAAAAAGAGCAATTCTGGACTGAAATTACTGATTATTTTGACTTATTTGAGTTACCAACTTCTTGTTTACGCTACTACCCATACGAATGCTCTGGAGGTATGCTACAGCGAATTCAGCTTATTTTAGCGCACTGTCAACAGCCGAAGCTATTAATAGCCGATGAGCCGACCGCTGCATTAAATGAGGCATTTATCTCCAAAATTTTATCCTTTTGGGAGGAGTCATGCGCAGCCGGGATGGCTATTCTCGTTATCACCCATCAAGTAAAGCGGTACAGTGAATTTGCAACTCAGTTTTTAAAGCTTGAGAATCAGAAACTCATAACTTTTCTCGAACAGCCTATGCCTCATGTTAAACCACTGAAATTCCAGCAAAAAGGCTTATTATGCTGCAGGCTGGACGGGATTGCCTATCGACAAACAGGCGGCTTTTGGCGGAAGCGTTTAACACAAGTATTAAAGATTGAACAATTTACTTGTCAGCAAGGTGAAATTGTCGGTATTTGTGGTGCAAGTGGAAGTGGGAAGACGACCTTTCTACATGTGCTGTTATCACAGCTTGTATTTACAGGGGAGGCAGTACGACCGCGTATACAATATGTACCACAAAGCTATACAGATAGTCTCCCTGCTAAATGGACTGTAGCCCAAGTTATACGGGAAGCGCAGGAAGCAGCCGACTGCACTAAAGAGGAGTGTATCAGTCTACTTGAGCAACTACAGATACAGCCTACGCTTTTAAAACAAAAGGTATCTACATTATCAGGAGGGCAATGTCAAAAGCTTGCATTGTTCCGCGTGTTACTTAAGCGTCCAAAGCTACTACTATTAGATGAAGCTTTTGCTAGTTTAGATGAGCAGACAACAGAGGCAATTACGGACATTTTACTTCAATTTGTTAAGAGAGGCTTAACGATTGTAGCAGTCAGCCATGATGAGGCTTGGTTAAGAACTTACGCAACCAAACAATACATTGTAGAACGTCAGATCGTAAAGGAGCATTATCTTGAAAAAAGTCATAGTACTAATCATTATGTGCCTCATGCTAACAGCGTGTAACACAGCTACCAAAACGGTAAACACACAATCACCAGAAAATGAACTACGCTATGGTATTACGAAATCAATCGAACATTTAAACCCCATCTTAACAGAAGAAGGTCATAGTGAACTTCAATCTCTCGTGTATAGGGGCTTAATGAAACAAACAGAAACTAACGATGTGGTAGGTGATGTAGCAAAAAGCTTTACTATTTCTGAAGATGAATTAACCTATACATTTTTGTTACATGAAGCAACTTGGCATGACGGTCAGCCAATTACGGCAAATGATGTGAAATTTACACTCGATCAAATCAGAACACCTGAAGTAGCATCACCGTATTTTAGTGATTTTCATACAGTTACAGATGTACAAGTTATGGATGAACAAACCGTACAAATTATCGTGAATGAGCCGACGCCTACTTTATTACATAAGCTAAAGGTTGGATTACTCCCACAGCATATTTATGAAGGGCAAAATATATTAACTGCCCCACAAAATACAGCACCTGTAGGAAACGGACCATATGTACTAAAGGATTGGAGTGCTGATGATGTATTGAAATTTGAAGCAAATGAAAACTTTTACGGTACAACGCCTGAGATTGAGCGAATTATTGTTTTCACAAAACTAGATGAAAACGCCAAGCTATTACGTTTAAAATCAGGGGATTTACATATCGCACAAATTACACCACAGCAAAAGAAAGCGGTAGAAGCGTATGAACATGTGGTGGTGAAAACTTTACAAACAGCTGATTATCGGGCGCTGCAATTTAATCAGCAACACCCACAATTAGCAGATGAACGTGTCCGAAAGGCGATTAATCATTTGATTGATCGGGACCAATTAATACAGCTTGTTTTACATGGTACAGGTGAGCAAGCATTTGGACCATTGCAGCGTAGCTTTGCACGTACAGATGCTGATGTGTACCAATTAGATGTCGCACAAGCAACGAAGCTTTTAGAAGAAGCAGGCTATAAAAAAGAGACGAAATATTTTGAGAATGAAGATGAGGATCTACAGTTTAATGTCGTTGCACCGATTACGGATGCTGTTCGTGTGTCTTTAGCAACGGTCATTGTCGAGCAACTACAAGCAAATGGTGTCAATGCGATCCTGCAAACAAAGGATTGGTCAAATATTACGATTGAAGCTGAGGATACATTTATGATTGGCTGGGGCAGTGAAGACGATCCGGATACCCATACGTATCGAGTGTTCCATAGTACGGAGCATGCACCCGTAGGCTATAACTATGCATTGGTTAATAATCCCGAGATCGATGAGGCGTTAGAGAACGCAAAAGGCGGGACAAGGGAGCAGCGTATTGAGAATTATGCTACGTTCCAGCAGCATTTAGCGGATGAAATGGTGTTTAGCTTTTTAGTCTATGTAGATGGTATTTATGCGATGTCAGACAAGCTGGTCGGTACAAGTAATAGAATACTAGGGCACAACGGTTTTGGCATCATGTGGAATATTGAGGATTGGAGATGGGAGGATTTAGATGTGTGATACGTTAAAAAGATTTGGTGTATCTATGGAGCCGACATTATTAAAACAGCTCGATGATTTTGTTCTTCAAAAGGGATTTCAAAATAGGTCCCATGCCATCCGAAGCATCGTCAGAGAAACATTAATAAATCATTTAGATGAAAAGGATGTCGTATATGCCTCCATTCAATTATCAAAAGAAGCGTTGGAATCACGATTTAGCGAGATTATAAAGCGCTGTGAGTACTGGGGCAGCATCAAGGCTTTTACAACGGTATTTACTGATTATCAAACAATTAGTATGCACTTTATATTGGAAATGGCAACAGAGCGTATTGGAATCATGGAAAATGACCCGTTGCTCTATCCAATTACCATTCATTCAAAGGGGAGCGATAAATGTGAAATTAACGAATAGAGAACAAGAAAAATTAATGATTGTCGTGGCTGCTGATTTAGCCTATCGTCGCAAAGCGCGCGGCTTGAAGCTAAATTATCCCGAAGCAATCGCTATTATTACGTATGAAATATTAGAAGGAGCACGAGACGGTAAGACCGTAGCAGAGCTCATGGATAGTGGCCGTCATATTTTACGCCAGGAGGATGTAATGGAAGGTGTTGCACAAATGATTCATGACATCCAAGTAGAAGCAACCTTCCCAGACGGTACAAAGCTTGTCACAGTACATCATCCAATTCAATAGGAGGAATTTTTTATGATACCAGGAGAAATTAAATTGGCACAAGGCGATATTGTAGCAAATGTAAACCGTAGTGTAAAAAGCTTAGCGGTTGTAAATAACGGAGACCGGCCCGTACAGATCGGCTCACATTTTCATTTTTATGAGGTTAATGCACAGCTCGATTTTAATCGAGCGGAGGCATTTGGCTATCACTTAAATATTCCGGCAGGCACAGCACTACGCTTTGAGCCGGGTGATAAAAAAACAGTCGAGCTTGTAACGTTCGGCGGCAAACAAGAAGCTTATGGATTAAATAATAAAACAAATGGTTCGATGAAGGAGGGAATATAATGCTGCGTATACCGCGTGAACAATATGCTGATATGTTTGGACCGACAACAGGTGATCAAATTCGTTTAGCTGACACAAACCTTTGGATAGAAATTGAAAAAGACTATACAACGTATGGTGATGAAGTAAAATTTGGCGGCGGTAAGGTTATTCGGGATGGTATGGGCCAGCATCCGCTTGCTGTAGAGGCAGATTGTATGGATTTGGTGCTGACAAATGCTGTTGTTATTGACTATACCGGCATTTATAAAGCAGATATCGGTGTAAAAAACGGGCGCATTGCCAATATCGGAAAGGCGGGCAACTCACTTTTAATGGACGGTGTCACAATGACAATCGGTGCCTCTACAGACATTATTGCAGCAGAGGGGAAGATTGTCACAGCAGGAGGGATTGATGCGCATATTCATTTTATATGTGTAGACCAAATCGAAACTGCGCTGCATAGTGGCGTGACGACAATGATTGGTGGTGGGACAGGTCCATCTACCGGTACGAATGCTACAACATGTACACCCGGAAGTTTTTATTTACATAAAATGCTGAAGGCTGTCGAACAATTTCCGATGAACTTTGGTTTTTTAGGTAAAGGAAATGCTTCAAGTGAAGCGCCACTCATTGAGCAAATTGAGGCGGGTGCAATTGGACTGAAGCTTCATGAAGATTGGGGAACAACACCTGCTGCAATTGATACAAGCTTAAAGGTAGCAGACCAATTTGATGTGCAAATAGCGATTCACTCTGACACATTAAATGAGGCAGGCTTTGTAGAGGATACAATTGCAGCAATTGGAGACCGTGTCATTCATACGTATCATACAGAAGGTGCGGGTGGTGGGCATGCGCCGGATATTATTAAAATGGCGAGCTTCCCGAATGTATTACCATCCTCTACGAATCCGACTCGCCCGTATACGATTAATACATTAGAAGAGCACTTAGATATGTTAATGGTGTGTCACCATTTAGATCCAGCCATTCCAGAGGATATTGCCTTTGCAGATTCTCGAATTCGTAAGGAAACGATTGCCGCTGAGGATATTTTACATGATATCGGTGTGTTTTCGATGATTAGCTCGGATTCGCAGGCAATGGGACGTGTCGGAGAGGTGATTATACGCACGTGGCAAACTGCGCACAAAATGAAGGAGCAGCGCGGGGCATTACCACAAGAAACGACGACGGCTGATAACTTCCGCGTGAAGCGTTACATCGCAAAATATACGATTAATCCGGCGATAACACATGGAATTAGCCATGAGGTTGGCTCGATTGAAGAAGGGAAGCTTGCTGATTTAGTGCTATGGGAACCTGCGTTTTTTGGTATTAAGCCAGAAATTATCGTTAAAGGTGGCATGATTGCTGCGAGCATTATGGGTGACCCAAATGCCTCTATCCCAACTCCGCAGCCAGCACTTTACCGGCAAATGTTTGGAGCATACGGCAAGGCAGTACATGACACAGCGATCACCTTTATGTCAAAAGTGGCGATTGAGCAGCAGCTCCCTCAAAAGCTTGGCCTTCAAAAAAAGGTGACAGCAGTTTCTAACATTCGACAGCTACGAAAAAGTGATTTACAGCTAAATAATGAAACACCTTTGATCGATGTAGACCCGCAAACTTATGAAGTAATGATAGACGGGGAGTTAATTACATGTGAACCAGCCGAGAGCCTTCCAATGGCACAGCGCTACTTTTTATTTTAAGAGGAGGAAAAAATATGATTATCGAAAAAGTACTAGGCAACATTTATAAGGATGATTTACGTAGTGGACATGTAGAGAAAATTTATTTAAACAGTGAGGATTTAGTGAAGCGTATTATGCGTGTGAAAACAGACCATGGAAAAGAAATTGGCATCCGCCTTGCAGGACATAGCGATTTAGAGGATGGGGATGTTTTGTATAAGGACGAAAAAAATATGATTGTGATTTATACGAATAAGGATGATGTCATTTCGATTCAGCCACGGTCTATGCTAGAAATGGGAGATATCGCACATCAACTAGGCAATCGCCACTTACCAGCGCAGTTTGAAGGGGAAGAAATGTTTGTACAGTACGATTACTTAGTAGAAGAGTTGCTTATACAGTTAGGCATCCCGTTTAAGCGGGAGGAACGTAAAATGAAAAAAGCATTCCGTCATATTGGGCATTAATATGCATAACTTCTTGCTGCTCATGCAGCTAACAGATTCAAATTTCCCTTCAGGCGCGTTTTCACATTCCTTTGGGATGGAAACGTTTGTGCAACAGGAACATATAAAGGACAGTGCGCATTTCCAGTCATTTTTAGAAGGCTACATTGAGCAGCTTTGCTATACAGATGGCTTGAGTGCAAGGCTAGTGTACGGTTATTTGTCGGACGGTGCATGGGACAAGGTGCTTGCACTTGATGAAATGTTATATTGTTCTGCAAGTGCAACAGAATCTAGACTTGGTGCACAGCGTATCGGTCAGCAAATGCTACGCCTGTACCGGGCGCTCTATCCTGAGACACGATTAAATGACTATGCAGCAGCAATACAACAAAAGAAGGCGTACGGCCATAGCAGTATATGTCAGGCAATTTTACTATTCGAACTAAAGTTTCCATTAGAGATTGCCGTGCAAACGATTATGTATACAGCTTGCTCTACCATTATTCAAAATGCGGTACGCGCCATTCCACTCGGGCAAACAGACGGTCAAAAAATGTTTCAGCTTGCAGTGGAAAAGTGTACCGAAAGTATCACGACGATTATACAATTAACAGAAAAGCATGTAGGGTGCACATCACCAATGCTTGAAATAAAACAAATGCAGCATGAGCACTTACATGTACGATTATTTATGAGCTGAGGAGGAAGTAGTATGAAAAAAAATCCAGTAAGAATCGGTGTTGGAGGTCCTGTAGGGGCAGGGAAAACAATGCTTGTTGAAAAATTAACGCGTGCTATGCATGGGATGTATGAGATGGCTGTTGTTACAAATGATATTTATACAAAAGAGGATGCAAAATTTTTAATACGAAACGGGATTTTACCGGAGGACCGCATTATTGGTGTGGAAACGGGTGGCTGTCCACATACAGCAATTCGGGAGGATGCATCCATGAACTTTGCAGCGATTGATGAGCTAAATGCCGCGCATCCGAATTTAGATTTAATCTTTGTAGAAAGCGGTGGCGACAATTTAGCGGCAACATTTAGCCCAGAGCTTGCCGATTTCTCGATTTATATTATTGACGTAGCCCAGGGTGAAAAAATTCCTCGTAAAGGTGGACAAGGAATGATTAAATCCGACCTGTTCATTATCAATAAAACCGATTTAGCACCATATGTTGGGGCAAGCTTAGAGGTGATGAAAGAGGATACACTTGCAACACGCGGGCAAAAGGACTTCTTCTTTACAAACTTAAAGGATGAGGAAGGCTTGGAGGATGTCGTGAACTGGATTAAGCGCGAAGTGTTTTTTGAAGGGCTTTCGCCAGTATGAATACAGGAGAGCTGCGTTTACGATTAAAAAATGTAAATGGGCGCATGCTCTTTGAGGAGAGCTATGCGCGCGGTGCCTTTAAGCTCGGAAAGCCTGTATGGCGCAACGGTATTCCACTCTATTACTTACTGCATGTCGGTGGTGGTTATGTAAGCGGTGATACATATACACAGCAAATTGAGCTGTTAGACAATACGCGGCTCTACTTAACGACACAGGCAGCGACAAAAGTGTATAAAGGAACGACACCTGCTGTAGTATCAACGAGTATAAAGCTTGGTGAAGATAGCCATTTATCTTTGCTGCAGGACCCGCTTATTTTATATGAGGATGCAACATTTCATCAATTAACTACTATTGAGTTAGCCAAAACAAGTACATTGTATTATAGCGAAATCATGACGTCTGGTTGGTCACCGACAAAAGAGCTGTTTACGTATAAGGAACTTTATACCGAACTAGCCATTAGACGAGACGGAAAATTATTTTATATCGACCGATTATGCTGGGAAAAAGGGCAACAGCAGCTTCTGCAACTTGGTGACTATACACACTACGGCTCTTTTGTTTGCGTCGATAAACTAGCAGATACATTTTATGATGAACTGCACTTTATTACCCATCCGGACTGCGAAATCGGCTACTCCGAGCTCGGTAAAGAAGGTTTCGTACTTAAAATTGCAGCAAAGGAAACACAGCATATCGAAAATGTGTTCCAACGAATCGATGATTTATTAAAGCTGACAAAACAGGAGCAGCCATTGCGACTACGTAAATACTAATAATTCGTGATTGAATAACCAAATGAACAAATTTCAGGCATTTTAGCCATAAAAAAAAACGCACCTCCTTGTTAGATGTGGGTGCAGCACCATGTCTAACAAATGGGGTGCAGTTCAATCAAAGCTTGGTAACATTTCAAACAGCGACCACCACTGATTAAAAGTGGTGGTCGCTGTTTTTATTAAAAAAATAACGATCTGAGTCGCTGTGAAAAGAGGACTGTTCGAGTAACTTTTTCTGAATGGCTATAATAATTAAATAGAATCTGAATGAAAGTGACCAAACGACGCTTTGGGAATGTTATATTATCCTCATACATTTTGAAAGGAGAGTATTTAATTTGGAAAACGAAGAAATAATACTTAGCATTTTAAATGAAATTCAGAATGGCATTACACCTGTTCATACCTCATACAATTTAACCTTAGATATGTGGGCAGATTTCATCGAATACTTGGATGATATAAAATACATTACAGGAGTTACTATCTACTGGTTTGGCGATGATGATGAATATTATGAAGAAAGAGTACACTCTGTTGACCTAAGCAAAGCCAAGTTAACACCTTTTGGAGATAACTTTTTAGCTGAACAAATGAATTAAACATACATAATAAACTTAAATAACGTTCCCAAATGCAAGTTTGACAAAAAGCGAAAAGGGCAGAAATGTTGTTAAATCAATATTTCTGTCCTTTTCTATCGGCATATTGCTTATCATAGTTATATGCATTTTTCATAAAAGGCAGTTTTGGTAATGATTTGAGGGTACTATTGGAGTGCTGCGTTTAAAATTTTTATCAACAATAAAAGACTAAATTGTTAACGACCCTCTGAATCCTCGCGCACTATAGTAAGAGTCTGCACCATTATGATACATGAAGACCGTATCATATCGACGATCGCAGAAAATCGCTCCTCCAAGTTTACGTATTTCTGGTGGTGTCAAAACCCAGCTGGAAGTTTTCAAATCAAATTTTCCAAGCTGTTGTAATGAGCGATATTCGACTTCTGATAAAATTTCGATTCCCATCGTTGCCGCCATATTCATTGCACTGTCTTCCGGTTTGTTTTTCTTTCTCGCATCCAATGCCTCCTGGTCATAACAAATACTTCTGCGACCTTTAGGGCTTTCAGGTGAGCAGTCCATAAAAGTATACGTGTCCGTTTCATAATGATAGGCAACGACATCAGGCTCTCCCTCTGTACGATCCATTTCATGAAGAGACCAAAGCTTTTCAGAATTTGCCTCCAGTTTTTCCTGCACATTTTCCCAAGCCATATTCGGATGCCTTTCCATATGCTGCTCAAAGCGTGCTTTCAAAGTTGCAATTAATTGAATTTGTTGTTCGTTTGGTAACGATTTTTTAGTTGCCATAAAAGAGAACACCTCGTTAAGTAGTTGATTGAGTTAATGATACTGTACATATGAGAAAAATGTAAATATTTACAGCTAACGGTGCCGTAATAATGGTAAAATTTGATAAAAGGTGGTATTCACAAAATAAGTCACCGAGAAGGGGTATTTACGTTGGAATATAAAATTTTAGAAGAAACCGATCTAGTTAAATGTACTGATACTTTTATAAAAGTGTTTAATGATGAGCCATGGAATGATGAATGGACATTTCCGAATGCTCAAAAGTACTTGTTCGATTTTTATCATACACCTGGATTTTTAGGGGTTATCGCAATAGAAAATGAAGAAGTAATTGGCTTTATATTGGGAGTACAAAGAAAATGGTGGAGCGGGGATGAATTTTATATCCATGAAATGTGTGTGGACTCCGAACATCAAAATAGGGGAATTGGTAAAGCATTGCTGGATTATTTAATCACCTCTCTAGAAAATAAGATAAGCAACATTACACTTCTAACTGACAGAGGGATTCCAGCTGAAGCATTTTATAAGAAAAACGGGTTTGAAGAAATTGAACGTCTTGTCTTCTTAAGCAAAAATCTTAAATCATAGATGGGGGTGTAAATAATTGAAAAGAATATTAATAGGCTTAAGTTTTATGTTTATGCTCGTTGGCTGTTCAAATAAGAATGAGGAAAACTCTCCAAATAGTGACAAAGTAGAAGAAGTAAATGCTTCAACTCAGCTTTTGGAAGATCACACCGCCCAAATCGACAAATTAGAACTACAAAACGAAGAATTGCAGGCTACTTTAGATAATCTTCAAACGGATTTTAGCTATAAAGAAGAGGAAGCGGCGTATTATAAACAAGTGATTGACGACCTTATTAAAGATTATAGTGATGCCCAATTAAAAGATTTAGCACTAAATTTATGGGATTACGAATTGCAAATTAACGGGGTACCGGTTCCAGTGAATGGTTTAGTTGATATTCAAGATCAGTCGATTGAAATTTCTTTGATAGAAAGACAAACAGAATATCCGATTTTGCCACAGAAAATTTTTATGCAAGGACAAATTAGTGGGGATTATATAGATCATATAAAAGTAAATTCAAATCCCTCTGAAACCTATGTCACAGATGGCACGGTTGTGACTGCTGTACATCATAAATATGAAAATGTTGAAAAAGATTCAACTATTTCATTTACGGTAACGGAAGAATTAAGAAATCGTTTGGGATTGGAAACTACCGAAATTATGATTAATTTAAAATAAATTAAGATAGAGATACCTCTGTTCTTCAACTAGAACAGGGGTTGTTTATTTATCCTATATACTACAGCAAATTAGAAAAATGGTTGGATTGTAACGTATGGAATAAAATGGTTTAATTGGCTAAATAACATTTATAATGTTTCATATAGTTCACTGATAAAATTCCTGTGGAAAGGGTTGACTTTGTTTGAATTCAATTATCGATAACAACAAAAAAAGCTGGGATATCGTAGCGAAGCATTTTGCAGGGGGAGACGCGTTGCCGAGCTACGGGCCTTTAGCTCAAACAGAGGAAGAGCTGCATTTAATCGGGTCTGTTGCAGGGAAGAAGGTGCTGGAAATCGGATTTGGCAGTGGCCACTCTCTTTTATATATGAATCACAATGGAGCTAAGGAGCTTTGGGGTGTTGATTTCTCGAGTGCACAAAAAGAACTGGCGCAAACGACGTTAAATGGCATTGAGGCGAACTTACATACAGCGCCAATGGAACAGGAAATTGGCTTGCCGAAAAACTATTTTGATCTCGTGTATTCGATTTATGCAATCGGCTGGTCGAGTGATTTGTCAGCAACGTTTCAGCTCATACATAGCTACTTAAAAGATGGGGGCGAGTTTGTTTTCAGTTGGGAGCACCCTTTTTATAGTCAAATTAAATGTCGGGATCATCAGTTTTTATTAACCGATTCTTACCAGCGTGAAGGATATATTGAAACGACGACATTTAAAGGGGAAGATGCGCCAATGCAAATTCCCAAATATAAAATGGCGACCTTTATTAATGCACTGTTACGAGCGAACTTTGAACTTGTGGAGATTGTTGAAAGTGATATACCTGAACACGCAAAAACTGAAGAAGTAATGTATTCCGAGAGATATTATTCACTGCATAAAGCCAGTCACTTTCCTACAACGTTTATTATAAAGGCTAGAAAACGCAGTTAATCGAATAGGGGGTAATTAGAATGATTAGAAAATTAACAAATAATGACCGCGAACAAACGATGGCACTAGTAGAAAAAAAGCCGGCAGAAAACTTATTTATTATTGGTGATATCGAGGCTTATGGAATGGAATCGGATATTCAGGAGTTGTGGGGACAATTTGAAGATGATCAGCTGATGGCGGTTTTACTGCGTTATGATCAAAACTATATTCCCTATAGCGAAGGGGACTATGATGCAGCAGGGTTCGCAGAAATTATTAATAAAAACAAAGGTCCTATTGAAATTTCGGGGTTGCAACATTTAGTCGCACCATTACGTAAATGGATTAATCGAGGGATTCGTCGGGATAGTGAAACGTATTATGCAAAATGTACAAAATTGACGGTTCCGATTTCAGATTTGGACTTTTCAAATGTGACGTATTTACAGCCGCATGAATATGAAGAAAATATTGAAATGCTCAAGTCTATTCCTGAGTTTTCAACAGGGACATTTAGTATTGAAGGAAGAGAACGTGCGGAAAAGTTTAAAACAGGACGTACATATATTATCCGAGATGAACAAGGTGTAATGGTGTCCTCTGCATCGACAACGGCTGAAAATTCCCAGTCTGCCATGATTGTAGGGGTTGGAACGAGACCGGGTTACGCAAAAAAAGGGTATGCGACACACTGTATGTTAAAGCTTTGTCGAGACTTGCTTGCTGAAGGAAAATCGATTTGTTTGTTTTATGATAATCCGGCTGCAGGGCGCATTTATAAGCGAATTGGATTTGAGGATATCGGTTTTTGGTCAATGATTCGTTATGAAGAGGAAAAATAAGGGGGACAAAAATTGTGAGAACTTTATTAGCAGAACAACCAATTCAAATCAATGCCTATGATATCGATGCAATGGGCATTGTCAGTAATATTGTGTACGTACGATGGTTTGAGGATTTACGCATGGCCTTTTTAAATGAGCATTATCCACTAGCAGAAATGATGGCAGTGCAAATTTCACCAATTCTAATGAAAACAGAAATAGAATACAAAGCCCCTTTAACGATTTTTGATAAACCGGTCGGACGTTGCTGGATGGTGAAAATCGGGCAATCCAGTTGGGAGATGGAACTGGAAATTACTACAGAAAAACATATCCATTGCACCGGCAAACAATCCGGCTGCTTCTATCATTTAGAAAAGAAAAAGGTTGCGAAAATACCGGAGCCATTGAAAAAGCTTTTTGAAACAAGCAGTAAATAGTTTAGGAGATTGTAATAGATGACTATAAAAATTCAGCGATTTAATTCAGAAATTCAGGAGTTAACGGATTTTCTTACTAACAATGAATGGCCGTTTTTTGCGAACCCTATAGTGAATCCTACTGAAATAAAAGAAAAAGTAGCGAATGGTTATTATGAAGATGGTCGCGAAACATTTTGGATTCTAGTCGATCATGAAAAGGTTGGACTTTTAATCATCGATGATATTGACGATTCGATTCCATTATTCGATATCCGGTTAACACCTCAACCAAGAGGAAAGGGAGCTGGTACGCAAACTTTACGCTGGCTGCAAAACTATTTATTTGGAGAAAAAGGGAAAATTCGTATTGAAGCGTATACGAATGAAGGTGGAACTGTTTTTGATAGTGTGCTGTATGCCGCTATTTATGAAGACTGGAAAACCGGCAAAATAACACCGGTTCAACTTGATGAGGTGCCCTATTGAAAGGAGAAAGTATGAAAGAAACTCTTGTATCTATCGTGAAAAAAGAAGAAATAAATTTAAACCTAATTAATATGGACGAACTGCTCCAATTCATGATGCAAAATATCGGGAATCTAGATGCTTATTTGCGTGATGACCTAATTTATAGGGGGTCTGGCGAATTAATTCTGAATGAAAAACTAACGGTGGAACAATTAATTGTACTATTAAATACATGCATGGATGACAAGCATCTTTACTTAAATATTACGCACAACTGTCCTTCAGATGATGTATTTACACGGTCATTCTCAGCCCTTGTCATCGCGCTTATTTTAGGTAAAGATCGTCAAAACAGAAAATTGCCTGAAGCACCTATTCTAGAGGCGATTCAACGTAGCGTTGATTATTTAAAGCTTGAGAAGGATTACCGGGGGTTCGTCCATGAAAAAGGCTGGGCACATGCGGTTGCACATGGTAGTGACTTATTAGCTGAAGCCATTGCACATCCGCTTATGAAGGATAGACATTTGTGTCATAAAGCATTGCAAAGTTTAAAAAGCTGCTTGCACACGGACTATGCTTTTATAGACGATGAGGAAGAACGCATGCTACCGGTAATTGACGCTTTACTAGACAAAAGATTGACAGACGAACAGTTGTTAGCGTGGGTAAAGGATTTAAACGAAATTGAAGTAGAGGATTGGCATACGAAATACCGGTATGAATGGAATGTGAAGAAGTTTGAGGGCACATTATTACGCCATTTATTAAAAACAAATAAATGTGTACTTACAACCAATTGGATTATTGAGGCTTAGCAGAAGGGAGATGAAAGGTTGAAACGAACTACACTAATAGTTTTGCCGTTCATTTTATACATATTGGGGTTACTGCTTTATTATTTCAATAAGATTAATATTTATCTGTTTTTTATTTTGATAATAATAGGCTTAGGAATGGCACTTTTAGGATTTTATCTTTACCGGCACAATAATAGGCAGAGGCAGATTTTTGCTGGGAGTTTTTTTGTAATATGTCTAATATGTATGTTTGAATCTCGTTTGATTAATTATGAAATCTATACTTATTTCGTAACGTCATATAATGAACCTTTTGAAATTGTTGAAGATTCAGGTATACATATACTGTCAGTGGATATCTTCGAAGCGGCCTATATTGATGATTTGGATTACTTAATAAAGACGCTAGAATTATCAAATGATAAAGAAGTATTGGAAGCGGAAATGGTAACAAATAAAATTCGTTATACTTCGAAAAATGATGAGTTATTAAGTTATATACGACCCGCGGAGAAGCATTTTGAAACGATGAGGGAAAATGTAGTGGCTTATTTGTCGGGAACCTCTTCTGCTATTGAAGATTTTTTAAATAGAGAAGATTTTGAAGGCGATAGTGCAGGACTGGCCACTGTATTAAGCGGACTCGCAGAAAAAGGCAGCTTCACCAATAACGTACCGATTGCCGTAACAGGTGCGATTGACGGGGAAGGAAATGTGAAGGAGATTGGCTCGATGAAAGCTAAAATTCTGATTGCCGAAAAAAGCGGCTTTTCGCATATTTTTTTACCTGTAGAAAATGCAAAAGAGGCGAGAGAAGTAAAGGACATACACCAACTTAACATCGAAATTATTGAAGTGGCAACGGTTGATCGTGCTGTAATAGAAATAGAGAAGCTAAATACGTAAGTCTTTAGAGCGCTATGGTGTTTTTCCATAGCGTTCTTATATTTTAAATAAATGGATAAATTTAAAGCCAAAGTGCATGTACAATCGTTATATAGTCAAGTGAGGTGAAGATATGGATTTTGAACGACTTGTTCATACAGATCGAACGGCAAATTGAATAAGAATCTTTTATTTAGTGAATTTCGTTTATCCTATGCATATATTGTAATTAAAGTGACTTTACAACCGTTAATATAGGGAGGATATGCCGATTAATAATCATGGAAATAAATCCAACCAACCCTCTGATTCAACAGATATTCAGATTGCTAGACTTGCATTTATTGCAGCAACCATTACAACACTTGGAGATGGTTTAGCAGCATTGGCTGCAGGTCTTGCTCTACAAGAATTGGAAAAATCGAACAATCAAAGTACACAACCTCAATATGATCAATCAAAACAGATGGATTCTACACAAAAGCAAATTGATTATTTAATAAAGGAACTAAAACAAATTAAAAAGATGTTAAGTTAAGAAGAAGAAAATAGTTTTAGTTCACAAAAAAAATCGAAAAGCATCATGCTAATCGATTTTTTGTGCATTATGGTAGAAGTTTTAGAGAAGATTTAACCTCTCTTTACCCACTATTATTTATTATGATGATAATGTTTTATTTCCCCGTTTTTGAATTTTACTTCAAGCTCAAAGGACTTATAGTTTTCATCGAGAGCAAATGCTTTTAGTACTTCTTTACGAACATCGTCATCACTTGTAGTTTCGTCAAATGTTAACTGTTTTAACGCATCGACAAAATTTTCGTACGCTTGATCACCTTTATACTCGATACCTTTAATTTCATCATCTAGTTCTGCATAAATATTGTTTCCATCGTTCTCATATTCAACATCATATGAATTGCGATTCGCATATTCTACGTCTAAATCAAATTCAGTAAAAGCATAATTTACATCTGCGACCTTAATTCCAGTACGTTCATTTTCATTTTCAGAGTTATTAGTGGTATTTTTGTTATTCGCTGATTCATCAACAGTACTATTGTTACCTGTAACATCCTTATTTGTCTTTGTATCATCGTTGTTACATGCGTACAATAACCCCAACAATAAGGGCATTGTAAGTAATAATTTAAATAATTTCATTTTATTCTCTCCTTTAAAAGTGGCTTGATAACTTAATTTAAGCCTCTAATTTTTAATAAAAGTATTCCCAAATTAAAATAAGCTATCCATTTCTACTGAAATTAAAAATTTCCCTTATTGAAGGTACAGTGCTGGACTTGCCGCTGTATTAATTGGTCTTAGCGAAAACGGCAGCTTTAATAATAACGTACCGATTGACGTAACAGGTGCGATTGACGGTGAAGGAAATGTGAAGGAAATTGGCTCAATGAAAGCTAAAATTCTCATTGCTGAAAAAAGCTGTTTTTCGCATATTTTCTTACCTGTGGAAAATGAAAAAGAGGAGAAGGAAGTAAAAAAGATGAGCAGCTTAATATAAACATTATTACGGTGGCTTCTTTAGAAAATGCTGTAAAGGAAATAATTAGGCTCAATAACGACTAACCGGTATCGGGAATAGTCCTATCATTTTTTAACAGACTGTGTTATTTTTATAATAATTTAATAATTTGCAATTGATTAAGTGCTTACAGATTTTTGTAAGGTAAAAGGGAAATTAGTGAAAGACTAATGCAGCCCCCGCTACTGTAATAGCTGATGAACTCACAACAAATCACTGTCGGAATGATGGGAAGAGGTGAAAGTAAAAGGAAGCTTAAGCCAGGAAACCTGCTTATTCAAACGATACTTACTTTTCGGAGGGAAAAGTATAGGCGAAACTAGTCATTGTTTTTGTGTATTTAAACACTATCCTATAATTAATTTCACATGCCTGTACCTCTTTTTCGATGAGAGGTACAGGCATTTTTAATTTTATTTGGAGATATTTACAGTAAGGAGGAAATTTAAGTGCAGGCAATTATGATTCAAGGTACAGCATCCGATGTGGGGAAAAGTGTACTATGTACAGCACTTTGCCGCATTTTTGCAAATGACGGTTATCGTGTGGCTCCATTTAAGTCACAAAATATGGCACTTAATTCGTATATTACAAAAGACGGTGGAGAAATCGGGCGTGCACAGGGGGTTCAGGCAGAAGCCGCAAAAATTGACGCAACAACGGATATGAACCCGATTTTACTTAAGCCTAAAGGGGAAATGGTATCGGAAGTGATTCTACACGGTAAACATTATGCCAATATAGATGCGCTTAGTTATCGTGAAAATATTGTTGAAGCAGTGATGCCTGAAGTTCGTTCATCACTTGCCCGTTTGTCGGAGAGCTATGATGTTCTTGTTTTGGAAGGTGCGGGAAGTCCGGCGGAAATTAACTTAAAGAACCGGGATATTGCCAATATGCGGATGGCCCATGAAACTGATGCTGCTGTAATTTTAGTTGCCGATATTGACCGGGGTGGTGTATTTGCTTCAATTGTCGGGACGTTAATGTTATTAGATGATACGGAAAGGTCCCGTGTCAAAGGAATTGTTATTAATAAGTTTCGAGGTATGAAAGAATTGCTTAATGATGGGATCGATTGGCTGGAGGATTATACAGGTATTCCTGTGCTTGGCGTAATTCCATACTTTGATGTTCAAATTGAAGCAGAAGATTCGCTCGCTTTATCCAGCCTGCGTTTTAAAAAACCGCAGCACCATGAATTTGCGATTGACGTCGCAGTTATCCGGTTTCCGCATATTTCGAATTTTACCGACATAGATCCGCTTATTGAAGAGCCGGATGTAGGTGTGCGCTTTGTTACGGCACTTAATGATTTGAAAAATCCAGATGTCGTGATTTTACCGGGGACAAAAAATACGGTGGAAGATTTTTTATGGCTTCAGCAAACCGGGTTAATGCAAGGGATTTTACAGTTAGCGCATCAAAATGTCCGCATTATCGGTATTTGTGGAGGTTACCAGATGCTAGGTGAAATTATCCGTGATGAGCAGGCGGTTGAAAGCACGGGAGGCACATATTTAACTTTAGGTTTGCTGCCGATTGAAACAACATTTATTAATAGTAAGCAAACAGTGCAAGTTTCCGGAAGGAGCTGTACAGGTCATGAGATTGAAGGGTATGAAATTCATTTAGGGCGCAGTGTAGCAACAAAACCGTTGAAGCCTTTCATTCAATTTTATGACGGCCGGACAGATGGTGTCTTTACGGAGCAAGTATTTGGTACATATGTTCACGGGATTTTCCAAAACCGTCCGTTCACTCGCGATTATTTTAATACAATCCGTAGGCAAAAAGGGATGGAGCCTATTTTAGGTGATGTTTTATCCGATTTTGAACGCCGTGAACAAGCGTATGAAATGCTGGATCACCATGTTCGTTCTCACTTAAATATGGAGAGGATTTATTCGTTTATTTCGGAAAGTAAGATTGAAATGAAGTGAATGGATAGGTAGATATTTATAAAAAAGGGGAATGGACACGATGTATTTTATTATTTGTGTAATCGCAGTACTCATCGATTGCATTGTAGGGGATCCAAAAAAATGGACGCATCCTGTCATTTATATTGGCAACGTGATTTCGTTTTTTGAGAGGAAATGGAATAGCGGGAGTGACAATAGAAGACGGATCAATGGCTATCTAACAGTTTTTCTCACGGTAACTATTACAACGGGCTCTGTTTTTTTTATTATCATTCTTGCACTGAAAGTACATCTTCTCATTTGGCTAGTAGTCGAAATCTTTTTGATTAGTTTAGCACTAGCCCAGAAATCATTAAAAGAAGCGGCGATGCTCGTTTACGATTCTTTGGAAGCGAATGATTTATCCGAAGCAAGGAAATATTTAAGCTGGATTGTGGGCCGTGATACGAATCATTTGGATGAACCTGAAATTGTAAGAGGTGTCATTGAAACCGTCTCGGAAAATACGAGTGACGGCGTGACGGCTCCGCTTATGTATGCGCTATGTTTCGGGGCAACCGGTGCATGGTGCTATAAAGCTATTAATACGTTGGACTCGATGATCAGCTATAAAAATGAACGGTATGCAGATTTCGGATTTGCTGCAGCAAAATTGGATGATGTTGCGAATTATGTGCCTAGCAGAATTTCCGGGTGGTTCCTTATAATATTTACAAAATGTGATACGGCAAAACCTTTCAAACACCGCTATAAAAACTGGCTAAAGGATGCTAAAAAACATCCAAGCCCGAATAGTGGATATTTGGAGGCAGCTACTGCTGTTCAGTTAGGAATTCGTTTAGGCGGGTTTAATCGCTATGGCGGGGTGGAATCCTTCCGTGCTTATATGGGTGAACCGTACGAAACGATGCAAAGAATACATATTAAAAAAGCGATCCGGCACATGTATGTTTGTACATGGTGTGTTGTGATAACAGGGGGAATATTGTATGCAATTGCCTGCACATGGGGCTAATGCGGCAGTATTATATAAAGCGATGAATTTAAAAATGCCGGATCAAGTCATCGATGTGAGCGAAAATGTCAATCATCTGGGGGTACCGAAGCTAGTAGAGCAACAGTGGCCAAACCTGTTAGAAAAAATTACTGGCTACCCGGATGAACAAGCAGAACCATTTCGATCGCAAGCAGCCGATGTACACGAAGTGGCGGCACAACACGTTGTCGTTACGAACGGTGCAGCAGAAGGGTTAATGGCTTTGGCGCAGCTTTTTAAAGGATATGAAGTAGCTCTGTTACAGCCTTCGTTTTCGGAATATGCGAGAACACTAAAACAGCAGAATTGTGTTATTCATTCTATTTTAGCTGACGATATTGAAACATATCGATTTAATGAGGAAATATTGGAGAAACAGCTGAAAGATGTCCATGCCTGCTATATTTGCAATCCGAATAATCCAACAGGCGTATTAATGAAAAAAAATTGGATTGAACAGTTGGTTAAAAAGTACCCTCATTGTAATTTTGTTGTCGATGAAGCGTTTATGGACTGGACCGATGAATCGGAGAGCGTCATTCCATTAGTGAACAGTTATCCTAATTTATTTGTTGTACGATCCATGACGAAAATGTATGCGCTGGCAGGAATTCGTCTCGGTTATGTCATCGGGCAACAGGCAGAAGAAATCCGTCATTATTTGCCGCATTGGAATGTGAGCGCGATTGCAAATGAAATCGGCTGTCTCTGTTTACAGGACAAGGATATTGTGAAGGAATCTCGTGAAAAGAGCAGCAGATTACGGAGTCAGATGGTGGTGGACTTAAAATTAATTAGTTGTAAAGTGTCAAA
The DNA here is from genome assembly GCF_037969735.1 of Solibacillus sp. FSL W8-0372. NCBI lineage: Bacteria > Bacillati > Bacillota > Bacilli > Caryophanales > Caryophanaceae > Solibacillus > Solibacillus sp. FSL W8-0372. The sequence continues at coordinate 1,534,834 of NZ_CP150204.1, forward strand.
CAGTGCAGCGAATTTCTTATTGTTCCAATTACCAAAACAATATAATCCGGATGATTTTTTTACATATTTATTAGAACGGGGTATCGTATTACGCCATACAAAAAACTATGTCGGCTTGGACGGCGCATGGTTTCGAATCGCTGTCAAAAGTGAAGAAATCTGGACTAAATGCAAGGATGAAATAATGGATTATGTCAAAAATTATTAACTACTACCGTCATGGAGAAACTGTATGGAATAAAGAAGGGCGTCTGCAAGGGTGGCTTGACTCGAATTTAACGACAAAAGGGATCGAACAGGCGATGTCCGTTAACTGGAACCCGGAAATTGTATTCTCCAGTGACCTGAATCGTGCAGTGCAAACAGCGCACCTCATGTTTCCTAACCAGACCATTCACCAAACTGAAAATTTGCGTGAAATTAACTTAGGGCATTGGCAAGGGAACTCTATAAAGGATCTTCAACAAGATGAACAGTATTATTGCTATTTGAATACACCGCATTTATTTATGAATAAGACACAGGAATCTTTTGGTGACGTAACGAACCGAATGCTCGCATTTCACGAGTATTTGGTACAGTTACCGTATGAGCGAATTGCAGTCGTTTCTCACGGTGTTGCCATTGCCTGTTTGATTACCGCGTTTCATAAACAGCCATACAACCAGCTATGGGGTTATTTGTTGGATGGTGCTGCTTGTTTTTCAATAGAAGGGAATAGTGAATAAATACATAAAGATATTCTTGTACAGTAATAATGGGGGAGAGCAATGATTTACGATGTTTGTGTAATCGGTGGTGGTCCTGCCGGGATGTTCAGTGCATTTTATAGTGCATCTAGAAGGATGAACACAGTATTAATTGAAGGCAATCATGAACTAGGTGGTCGACTTAATTTATTTTCAGACTATGAAATTTATGATATCCCTGGTCAGTTTGGCGTTTTAGCGCGTGATTATAAACGAGCGCTGATTGAACAGTTAAAAGTAAGTAGGTCTAATTTGTTACTTGGAGAAATCGTTGAGAAAATTGAAAATAGTGACGAGTTGTTTTATGTAACGACAACACAGCAAACCATACTAGCTAAAACTATCATAGCTGCAACCGGCAATGGATTTAGTGAAGCAAAAAGAATCGAACATGCGCAAATTTCTAAAAAAATACAGTATGATCAGCCAGCTTTTAAACAATATGAGGGACCAATTGCAGTGATCGGACATACACCGATGGCAGCAGATTGGGCAATTCAGTTAAGGGGGTATGGAAATGCGGTTACATTATATACCGACAAAGAGCTGAATTTACAGCCTATTTTAATGGACGGGCTTGCCAACAATAACATTCCAATTTATAAATTCTCGGAGTTTAATGATTGGGCATATGAGGCTGTCTTTTGCCATATTGGTTCAAAAAAACGTACCATTGAATTCAACGGACGCATAGCGCCAAGAGATAATGGTTTAACGAATTGTCGCGGGTATTTTGTAGCAGGGGATGCCCGCTATGAGCAAGGTAAACTGAAACTTATCCACGGGGCAACACATGACGCAATGCAAGCAGTAAATGCGGCCTTTCAATATATACATGAAGGCGCGACTTACCAACCGATAGTTTCAACACATGACCCGATTTTTAAAGAATGGCTAAAATGAACTTATTAAATAAGAAGAAACGCTATACCAGTCTTAGGTATAGCGTTTCTTTTAGAATTTAAACGTATCATCAGTTATAGGGGCCACTTTAGCAACGGCATAAGTAGATCCTTTTTGACTGAAGAAATCATACGTTGATCCTGTATTGGAAATCCCGTTCATGACAATCGGGTTTACTTCCTCGTCAGGGAACATCGTATCTAGCCCCAAGTTCATGAGTGCTTTATTCGCATTGTATCGCACGTATTTTTTCACTTCCGGAGAAAGTCCAGTTTCTGCATATAAATCATCGGTATACTTCATTTCATTTTGATATAAATCGAGTAAATACTCATAACCCCACAAAGTAAGTTCCTGCTGTTTTTCCGCTGTGAACGTTTTGAAAATGTTCTGGGCGAAAAAGCCGACCGCTACTCCGTGGATTGATTCGTCGCGCAAGATTAAACTAATCACTTCCGCACTATTTCTTAAAACACCTTGTCCTCCTAAATAAAGAGGGTAGAAGAAGCCGGAATAGAATAGGAAGCTTTCCAACATAACCGAAGCGAACATTGCTTTCCATAAGCTTTCCGGGTCATCTTCTTTTATAGCGGTGTATACTTCGCCAATACGGTTTGCTTTATATTGAAGAAACTCGTTTTTTTGCACCCATTCGAACACTTCATCAATTTCCGTATTTGTACAAAGTGTTGTGAAAATATATGAATAAGACTTTGCGTGAATCGCTTCAAACGATCCAAAAACTGTTAATACCGCTTTTTCCTGAAAATCAGGTGTATACTTAGCGATTTCATTCATCCCGATGTTCGTTTGTACCGTATCAAGCAATGTCAGGCCGCCAAAAACTTTTTTGTACGTATCCTGGTGCTCGAATTCTTTCCATTGTTTTATGTCTTTACTGACCGCAATTTCTTCTGGAAACCAGATTTGCTTCCATTGCTGATCCCAAAAAATGCGTGCGAGCTCACTTGTCGGGGTATTCCAGTTGACCGCTTTATACGTTAAATTTGACATGCGACACACTCCTCAATTGTAAGTAAACGTTGGCGTACGTAATAAACGGTTTTAATACCACGCGTCCACGCATAAATGTAGGCTTTTGCTAATTGCTCTGTGTTCCACTGGTCCGTTACGTAAAGCGTCATGGAAATGCCTTGGTCAACATGCTTTTGCGCGGCTGCGTAAAGGTCGATCAGTTCATACGGATTTACATCATAGGCTTCGGTATAAAGTTCTTCATTGTCATTTGTTAAAAATGGCATCGGATAAATTGTACGGCTGTCCGCATAGTCACGTACTTCCACACGTTCCGTAACAGGGGAGATAGAAGCCGTACAGCTGCGAATGTAGGAGATACTGCCTGTTGGAGCGATTGCCAGTCGATAAGAATGGAATAATCCATGCTCCAATACGTCAGACTTCAACTGCCGCCACATATTTTGAGTAATAATCGGTGTAGCCCCAAGTGCTTTAATCACTTCTGGTGCAAGTTCTTTTTCTCCTTTGTTTATATAGCTTTCAAAATAAACACCGCTCGCATAATCACTTTCCTCAAATCGATAAAACGTTTCGTTCTTTTCCTTCGCGATTTCCATTGATGCTTTTAATGAATAATAATTCAATGCTTCCATAAACGCATCAATAAATTCAATCGACTCTTCGGAACCATAACGGATTCCGCTTTGTACAAGGTGTCCATGCAAGTTCATAACGCCCAATCCGACAGAGTGCATCACTTTGTTGGCTTTGGACACAGAAGGGACGTTGACGATATCGGTCATCGTTGAAACATTCGTCAAAAGACGCATCGCTGTATCGACAAGCTGACCGAAATCTTGAACTTTCGTTGCTTCATGAATGTCGATTGAACCTAGGTTACAAGAAACATCGAGGCCATATTCATTCGGCTCATTTTGATCGGTAACGATACTTGTTTGCTGGTACTGAAGTATTTCGGTACAGAGATTGGACATCTTTACACGACCGATTTCCTTTAACGGATGAGCGTTATTAACATTATCATCAAATATCTCGAACGGATAACCCGATTCAAATTGCGCTTTTTTGATTTCCGTATATAATTTCCGTGCATTTAATCGTTTCAGTTTACGGATGTTCGGATTATCCAATAGCTCGTAGTACATTTCCGTAATCGAAATTTCCGACATGCGTTTTCCGTATTCTTTATAAATGTCATAAGAACTGAACAAGACGATATCTTTATCGCGGCGCATCAGTTCAAAGAAAATATCCGGAAGAATAATCCCTGTTGAGAGTGTAGCAAGACGGATTTTGTCGTCAGAGTTTGGTTTCTTACTTGAAATAAAACTTTCGATATCACCATGAAAAATATTCAAAAATACGACACCGGAGCCGTTACGTTGCATTTTGTTACTCCACTTTAATGAAGTGGGGCTAGGTCATTTCTGCCTAGCTCTCTATGTCGCCATAGAGATCAGACTATATCTTCACTTTGCCAAAAAAGTTAACAGTTGTGAAACCCAACTCTATTGGCAAAGGCGTGGTTCGGGTTAAAATATTACTATAATAACCTCTTAGTCGTTGAACCTTCAACCGTACTAGGTTGCTTGGCTGCGGATTGTCTGCAATCTTGGATTTTTAGGGTTCGCTACCAGATTGCTCTGTAGAATCCTACCTTGATATACTCAGACGTTCCCGCAATTGACCACGTTTTAATTGGGCCAATGATTAACCCAATTGATTCGAATAAGAGAACGAGTTTTCCAGCAGTTTCGCAACTGGCATAACTCCACTCGCACGGTTTAATATCCCTTTAATTGGATCACCTAATGGACGCAGATCGGTTAAGTTTACTCCGACACCGCCTCCTAATCGGGAAAGCTCTAGGCAATAGCCGATATTTTCGGAAATCGAGTTCATTGTGTCGTCCATCGTCAGCTTAAAGCATGATACTAGTTCGCCACGCGCTTTTTTCCCGCTGTTAAGAGCAGTTGGTGTTGCCGGCTGATAGGCAGTCATGACCGCTTCAATGGCCTTTTCCGCCAATGCTTCATCACCTTGTGCTAAATAAAGGGCAATAATAACGATTCGGTCTTCATATTTTTCAAGAATTTCTTTCCCGTCTCTGCTTTTCATCGCATAGCTATCGTAAAATTTCGAAGCACTCATAAACGAGGGGAAACGGAATTTGTATGAATATGCTTTTTTATACATCCGTTTAATAAAATCCATAGAGTACATTTCAAGAAATTCCTTTTCATAATAGCCTTCATCAATTAAATAGCGTACTTTTTCCTCAATATCGATAAAGTAGCGTAAACGGACATTGACGTCTTCCAGGAAATAGCGGCGTGTTGCTTCTTTATCTTTTGCTAAATCCAGTTCACCGGTAGCGCGGTAACGATTTAATATGTCATTGTTTAATTTTAAATATTGTTTCATCATTAAACCTCTTTCCAAATGGAATAATAGTAATTTTTAATGGTTAAGTAGTTGGATTGAGTCCCACGTAATTCTAGTTTTTCAATTAACGGAATGCCATATTGTGCAGCTAATAAATCGCCTGCACGTCCAAAAAAGGCATGACCGAAATTACGGTTCCCGCTTACGATAATTCCTTTGCATTGATTGTAGTTCGCAGTCATGAACTGGTCGACGATAGGGGGGACAGAGCCTAATCCATCCGTATATGTAAATAAAAGATACGGCGCATCGATTTTATCCACATCGGCTATATCCTTCGCAGGTAAGCCAAGTTTTTGCACGATGTATCGTACATTGCCAGTTCGTGAAGCATAAATGATCATGCAGTTATTTCAGAAATTCGGTTAATAATGGAAGTGGGCTCTGCAATAAATTCACCATTTATTTCAAATAAAGGTACGGAAAGAAAACCTGCATCGATTACTTTCTGCTTAGCTTTTTCATCCTGGTCAATGTTGATGACTTCGACTTCCAAATTGGCAGCATCAAGCTCAGATTTTACCCATAGGCATTTTGGACAAATAGTTTTCGTATAAAGTTTCATTAATAGAATCCCTCGCTATATTGATATTTACTGTGCTGTACGTTCTAAAGAAAATATAAAAAAGGCTATCCCGGGAAAAAAGGATAGCCTGAAATGGAAACGTAAATGGAAAAATTGCGCCTCCATTTCCTATTCCCCGAAGAAATGTACGTAGTTTTAACATGGCAGGTCTCCTGGCTTTGCGTCATCCGTCAGACATACCTTCCCATGCACGTGGCACAGTGGCAATTTTAGTCTTCAGTCAGCATTTACAGTTGCGGGGACAGCGTTGGATTTGCACCAAACTTCCCTTTTAAACTACATTTAGTAGTACCGTGATAAAAAAACACAATATATGGTTGTGAATTGAGTATAAGCCGTTCCAAAGTAAAAGTAAAGGAAAGAAATATAAGTTGATCATCTATTGTACTTTTTTAAGAGAAAGTTGACAGAACTTATACCTATACAAATCAAAAAGGAACTAAAAAACACATTGCTCAATATTTCGAATGAACAATGTGCCATATTATTGCTTTAATTCTCTTTGCCACATGACGTAATTATAGGTTGCTTGTATAGCAAATAAAATGGTGATGAAAAATGTTATGAAAATAAACAACTTAGAAAATCCTAGCGTTAAATATATGACTCCGATTGAAATTATACATATTGGCATCGAATAGACAGTACGCCAAAATTTCCGGCGGTATGAAAGTGCATAATAAGCGAACTTAAAGCCTTTATCAACTTTCGGTTTTTTTCTGTAATAAAGGTAAAAGCCAAGCAAAGTAATAAAAGAGACGACAATAGGGATGACGAGACTCAATGCAATTAGGTTTAGAAAAGTCACTGTAGCCCTCCTTATTTTATGGTTCTATAAATCCATTATATCGGAGAGAGAAAGGCATTTCATTAATTAGGTGTAGTTACCTAATTTTTACTTAATTTCTAAAGTGGTTTAGAAGACAAATTACCAATATATTCTATTTTATATCTTGACACTCGATATATATACATTTTAAAATATGTGTATCGATATATCGACAGTCAATATATGGAGGGCTTATGATTCCTTTATCAGAACCAACGTATTTAATTTTATTAGCATTAATAAAAGAACCGACGCACGGCTATGGCATTATTAAAACAATTTCAGAGGTAAGCGAAGGGCAGTATGAAATTGCACCTGGAACGCTTTATGGTGTGTTAAAGAATATTGAAAAACAAAAGTTAATTGAAGTCGTTGGTGTTGATTTAGACAACCGAAAGAAAAAGATTTATGCCATTACAGATGCAGGAAAAGAGGCGCTAATCGATGAACAACGACGTTATGAAAAGCTATTATCATTTACATACAAATTAAGTGGTGAGGGATAAGATGGCAATTACACGAACATTGAATAAAAGATTTAATTCATTTGAAGCTGAAGAACAATGGTTAAACGAGCTCGCCCAAAGCGGTTGGCGCCTTGTAGATTACGATAAAAAAGAAATCGGTGAAAACTATTATGTATTTCAAGTTGATTTAGATGCTGTAAATATGCGATACAAAATTGATTTCAGAAGTTTAAAAGATAAAGAAGAGTTTGATGATTATAAGGAGCTTTTCCATGAAGCTGGCTGGGAGCTAATTGCAAAAAATCATTATTATATGAAACATATTTTCATCTCAATTGAGGGAAAGGATATTTATTCAGATCAATTATCACTCATTGACCGTGAACGAAGACGTCGTAATATAATGTCTATTTATGTAATTGGATTTACTGCTGCAGTAATTGGCGCATATATTGCAACATTTTATTTTGATTACGATTGGTTAAATGCTCTTATTATTATGGGGATACCAGTAGTTATATGGTATAGCTATGGTTTATACAAATTTCATAAAAAAGTACGTCAATTACAACATGGGAGGTAATGAGATGAAACATTTGAAAACACTCGATAATATATTCTTTGTCATGTCACTATTTGGAATTATCCCGTTAATTTTAGCTGCATTTGATATTTATCGCCAGCAAGTTCAAGATTATAAAATTGTGTTTTTATTCTCGTTATATATCGGAGTAATTGGTTCCTTTATTTTAAAAAAGTACAAAACAAAAAAATATGAGCAACTCATGAGAAAAGGTGTACCAGAATCTACGAATGAGTAAATATAGTAAGCATAGATAGAAAGGAGCTTGTTATGAAAAAGATACTACCATTCCTATTCACCATGTTCGTCTTAACTGGGTGTAGTGAGCAAAATGAAATGGAGGGCCAAGGAGTCATCGATACAGAAGCACCACTAGTTGAACGAGTGGAGGCGGAAATGAAAAAGAACACAAACAAGCTTGAAAATATTTTCCAAGGTCAGTTTGATGATCGTGAAATCGCTTTTGCTACATATTATGAGAATTTAGAAGAGGATGTTTATCCACAAACGGATTATACATTATCAGAGGAAAAACAAGAAGATTTGTTGAATTATATAAAATCGATTGAAGTGAAGCTTTATAAAGAAGATTTTTATCAAAAAGATGAAGATTATGATTTTTGGATTATTCGTCCCCAATATTATTATTTAGACGGTCCTACGGTCGCAGTAGATTTGGATCATAAAATATTAAGTGTAAGTGGGGAGGGTCTTATGCCAAACGCTTATAAAGTGGTCAATCAGGAGGATGAAGTATTTGAAAAGTTGGTCGAGCTATTTCATAGTTCCGAAAGACAGGAGCGGAATTATTAAAGTAAGCTGGAGCGTTGATCGGTGGTAAGTTGCGATTATAATCTACAAATTCTTTACATACGCTATATGGCACAATTTACTGAGTAAATGGAGGTCTGTGGATGCGAAGTTGGCAAAGTGTGTTGTTTGAAAGGTTTTTATTGATTAGGGGAACGAAAAAGAAATTTTTGGATGCACGGCTAATGGAAAATTTTATTGCAAGCAAATACAATGAACGGCCCTATGTATTAGATGAGAAATTTCAGCAAAAGCACTCGATCAGAAAAAATGAGATAGCCGGGATGCTCTATTACACAATTAATGACCAGCCTTCTCCGAAAAAAGTAATTTATTATTTTCACGGGGGAGCTTATATTAATGACCCGCTCATTTTCCATTGGCGCTATTTAGTTAAGCTCGCTGAAGCAACGAATTTTACAATTGTCGTACCGATTTATCCGAAACTTCCCCGGAATACAGTTAAGGAAGCATTTGATGCAATTCATAGCTTGTATGATCAATTAGTAAAAGATTATAACGTACCGTTTATATTTATGGGGGATTCTGCTGGTGGCGGGTTAGCGTTAGCATTCGCGCAAGATGTAAAGCACTTGTCGAAAAAGCAGCCGCAGCATATTGTACTTCATTCGGCATGGCTGGATGTGAGAGGAGAGGATCCTCAGTATAAAGCGCTGGAAAAACTAGATCCGATGCTTGGCGTATTAGGGGCACAGGAACTCGGTCGTATGTGGGCAAACGGACTGGATTTAACACATTATAAAGTAAGCCCTTTACATGGAGAGATAAAGGATATTGGTCAAATAACGGTTTTTGTTGGAACGGGCGAGCTTTTACTTGTCGATGCAAGAATGCTGCGAAGTAAAGCAAAAGAACAAAATGTAGCCATCCATTATTACGAATACCCGAATATGAATCATGTATTTCCGGTATTTCCAATTCCCGAAGCGAAGAAAGCTTTCAATACATTAGTGCAAATTATCAATAATTAACTGTTAACGCGTCAACTTTTTGATGCGTTTTTTTATAATATAAGGGGGATGTCATTTCATGAAACTATATATCATTCGACATTGTGAAGCAGAGGGGCAAGCTCCCGAGGCAATGCTGACGGCAGCGGGAATGGAAGCACGAAAGCGTCTTGCGAGTTTTTTAATTCCTTATCAAATAGAGCAAGTCATTTCCAGTCCATATAAAAGAGCCATACAGACAATAGAAACCTTCGTCCAGGACAACGGTAGTCCCTTTAAAGTGGATGAACGATTAAAGGAAAGGATATTGAGTAGTGAAAATCTTGTTGATTGGCTTGAAAAATTACAGCAAACCTATATCGATCAAGATTTAAAATTTGATGGCGGTGAATCGAGTAATGAGGCCGTTAATCGAATGATTGAATTAGTAAATGAATTGCGACAAGGTAATAATTCGTCTGTGGCAATTGTTACGCACGGGAATATTATGTCATTATTAATCAATCACTATAATGGTGCTTTTGGATTTCATGAATGGAAACAACTATCCAATCCGGATGTATATGAAATTGATTTTAATAGTAAAGACATTAAGGCAAATCGGATATGGGGAAATGAAATTGAATTTATTTAAGCAATCATAGTTTAAATAAAAATATGGGGGAAATATATATATAAGGGAAATGTAAGAAATTTCTACATAAAAAAATGAAACAGGTTGAAAAGTGGGTGACTTATGAAAAATATCTTTGTTGTAAGCGATATTCACGGCCATTATGATCAATTTGTTCAAGTACTTTCATTTTGGGACAAAAAAGATACATTAGTGATTTTAGGAGATTTAATCGACCGTGGACCACAGTCTTTACAGGTTATACAAAAAGTGCTGGCATTAAAAGACGAATTCGGTGATCAAGTAATCGTTTGCCTAGGCAATCATGAAGACATGTTTATCGATTATTTAAACTTTCCGGATATAAAACAAGACCGATTTTTTAAAAACGGGGGTCTGGACACAATCCGAAATTTTCAAGCTCAACTTCCGAATGATTTCATGACAGTAAATCCAGTCATGCAAGTTGAAATGATTAAGGAAAGGTATGCGAGAGAAATTTCGATGATCACAACAAGCAAACTTTTTGTGATTATTGGAAATGTTTTGTTTACACATGCCGGATTTGATTCAAATTTTGAAACAATTGATAATACAAGTGCCGAAGACTTTCTTTGGATTCGTAAGCATTATTTGACTCAAAACCGCACACCCTATATCAATGTGTTTGGTCATACACCTGTGCACTTAATTCATGATTCAAGTGATGTATGGGTAAGTGAAGATGCCAAATATATAGGTATTGACGGTGGCTGCTACATGACCGGTCAACTCAATGCATTACATATATCAGAAGCTGGAGAGATTTTAAATATTTATAAATCTGTAATAGATCCACCTAATAATTAAAAATAAATTAGTCAGCTCAATATATTTTTGATATAATGTTCTAAACTGCATTTTTGGAGGTTACTTCCTTTTCTGATTTTTAGAAAAGGGGTAACCTCTTTCGTGTTTAAAGAAGTTTTTCAAGGAGGAAACATTTTGGAGCAATATACAAATTTACGGGCTGGTGAAAAAGGGGCCTACTTATCCATTGTTGCCTACATATTTTTAAGTGTACTGAAGCTTACTGTAGGATTTATAGGAGGTTCAGAAGCATTAAAAGCAGACGGTTTAAATAATACGACTGATATCATTGCATCGATTGCAGTATTAATCGGTCTGCGAATTTCACAGCGCCCGGCAGATGATGATCACCGTTACGGACATTTTCGTGCAGAAACAATCGCTTCACTTGTTGCCTCGTTTATTATGATTTATGTCGGCATTGAAGTTCTTTTATCGGCAGGAGAGAAAATAGTTAATCCTATTAATCAAGAACCATCTGCCATCACGATTATTGTCGCTATCTTTAGCGCGGTAGTAATGTTTGCAGTGTATAAATATAATTTAAAATTAGCTACAAAAATTAATAGTTCAGCCGTAAAAGCTGCAGCCTACGATAATCGTTCGGATGCTTTAGTCAGTATAGGTACAGCGATAGGGATTAGTGCAGCAATTCTAGGATTTCCGGTAGTCGATACTATTACAGCGTTTATTATTGGATTGATTATTATTAAAACGGCAATAGAAATTTTTAAAGAAGCGGTATTCTCTTTAACGGATGGATTTGACACGGAATTAATCTCATCAATAGAGGAACGTGTAGCACAAATTCCTCGTGTGCGCGAAGTGGTCGATGTACGTGGAAGACAACATGGGAGCTTAATTTTAGTCGATGTTACGGTACGTGTGAATCCAAATCTAAATGTCAGAGACTCGCATGCTATCACCGAACAAATTGAATCAGCAGTGGAACAATTGAGTAAATATACGACAACTCTTGTTCATATTGAACCATACGACCCGAAAGAACTTGTTATTTGCGAGGATGATTTTCATTTCTAAGAATTTTTCACGGGAAATTGAAGAAAGCAGTTCAAATTTTACGAAACGTAAATTTTGAACTGCTTTTTAGTAGCATTAATTATTTATGTGTATGCTTTCACCAGGACCCATTGGTAATCCTAATAATAACCAAAGGCTGAATAATATCACCCACATAATTGCGAAGAAAATAGAATAAGGAATTAATGCTGAAATTAATGTCCCCATCTTAATGTTTTTATCATACTTCCGTGCGAAGGCAAGTAGCATCGCAAAGTAGGCAAGCAGCGGTGTGATTGGGTTTGTAATAGAATCACCTACGCGGTAAGCCATTTGTGTAACAGCAGGCGAGTAATTTAAATACATAAACATCGGTACAAAGATTGGTGCGAGCAGTACCCATTTCGCTGAAGCGGATGACATTAATAAGTTGACTAATGCCGCAATGAAAATGAATCCGATGAACATTGGGACACCACTAATATTGAATGTTTGAAGTGTTTCAGCACCTTTAATAGCTAGGATTGTGCCGATATTACTCCAGCTGAAGAATGCAATCATTTGTGCCGCAACAAATGATAATACGATAAATGATGCAAGGTCTGCCATTGATTTAAACATCATTCCCGCAACGTCGCGGTCAGATTTGATTGTGCCGACAACTATACCGTAGACAATCCCTGGAATTAAGAATAGGAATAGCATTAACGGAACGATGCCTGACATGAATGGTGAATCTAAAAACGAACCGTTCTCACCACGTAGAATACCGTTTTCTGGAACGATTGTTACTAAAAGCACTCCAATATAAATTAGGGCAGAAATAATGGCCCAAATAAGCCCTTTAATTTCTTGAGGAGTTACTTTTTCTAATACTTCCATTTTACCATCATATTTACCGAAGCGAGGCTCGACTATTTTTACTGTTACCCATGATGCAACGATAATTAATAATACAGTCGATACAGCCATAAAGTAGTAGTTCATAGTGGCAAGCCCTTTATATTCTGGGTCCACTAATAGTGCAGCTTCCTCCGTAATACCAACAAGTAATACATCCAGTGACGTAATAATAATATTTGCACTAAATCCACCAGCAATGGCTGCATACGCCGCAACCATACCAACTAATGGATGACGACCAACGCTCATGAAAATCATTGCCGCAATAGGTGGTAGAATGATGTATGCTGCATCTGTTGCGACACTACCAAGAATTGCTGTGAAGATTAAAACCGGTACAATCATGTTTTTTGGAGCTGACAATACTGTTTTCTTCATCATCGCAGTTATTAGTCCGCTATGCTCTGCTACACCAATACCAATCATTGCTACAATTACGATTCCAAGTGGTGCGAAGCCGGTGAAATTTGACACCATATTCGTAACAATTTGTTGTAGGCCTTCTTTAGAAAGTAAATTTACAACTTCCAACGTTTCACCGGAAGTAGGGTTTTCTGCAGTTAGTCCGATTTTATTTAGTAACCATGATGCAAGCAAAACAATCCCTGCTAAAATTGCAAAAATAGAAATCGGATCAGGCAACTTATTACCCGCAATTTCGATTCCATTTAAAAACCGATCGATTAAGGATTTTTTTTGTTTTTTCTCCATCGTCTCTCCTCCAATTTTAAAATAACTTTTTAAGTATAGTAAGAAATTACTTGAAAACCGTTTTTATAAAAAATTCAGAATTATCTCTTGAAAGTGAAAATTCTATTAGATTCGGTTGTTTTTTTCTTAGAAGAAAATTACATGTCTATAAATCTTTTTTATTCCCGAAAATTTGTAGATTAGACAATAAAATTGTCGTTTACATTAACTGGTTATGGAAATATATGGATGTGTCTAAAATGTGACAGATGGAAATTTGTATGTATGTTTAAGGGGAGCAATTGTATGAGTAGGGTGTACATCGAGAGGGAATAATGCAAATTACAGCAAAAAAAAACCTAAAGCAGTTTATTAACATCCCGCTTTAGGCATTGCTTATTTTATAAAAATATGGGCATCGCAGTAGCAAAATCCTTTACAGCTTGGACATTCGACTTTGTATGGCTCAAAATAGCGTGGCATATATATGACCGATTCAAAGCCTTGTTCTACAAATTGCCGCTCAGCTGCCCAGCGTTTTGTATCAGACTGAACCCAGCCAACCGTTATAATCGATTGTGCTATTGGTTCAACTGATTTGAGGTAAGCAAGCAAAAGTCCTTTCCCAATTCCTTTTTTCCGTTCGTTTGGATGAACGACAAAGTGACTTGTATAAAAGGTAATGCCTGTTGTCACACGATCTTTTAAAAACTGGAGTTTATCCTGGAAATAAGGGAAGTCTTTATCGAAATCAGTAATTTCATATCCGGCAATATAGCCAATTACCTCATCAAGCTCATTAATCGCTAAAAAACGAATGCCACCAGCCAATTTAATTGTGTTGGCCGTTTCTATTTCAAATGGTAAATAATTATTTAATAATGCTGCAATTTGTGCTGCATACTTTGTTTCGTACGGGACTATATTCATAATGTTCCTACCTTATATATTATTATTTTTATTATTTTAACATATTAATTGTGTATTGTAAGGAATGGTTATAGTTCGTGTATTTTTCTCTATTAATTATTCGCTCTCGTAACACAAAGAAGGACAGCCTCTCCATATAGTTTAAGCAGCCTACTGCTTAGACTTATAAGAAAGAACTGTCCTTAAATTTAAAGCTTATACACATGGATTGCTAATTCGCTTTTCCAGGTTTTTCGCCGCGGGAATAAGTAAGTGAAATTGAAATCCTTGCACACATCGTCGTAAAGTTACGGTTGTGGTGAGGGGAACGGTCTCATCTTATTTCTTTATAAAACATTGTAAATTTAAGCAGCTACATCAGAATACTTATTAAGTAATTCATCTAACTCCTGACTGCAATTGACTACCTGTGGATGTGTGAAACCTAAATCTTTTGCTTTTCTATACATATATTTTCTTTTCAACTCAATTCTTAGTTTTAACAATTTTTTTAACAAGTAAATCTTCAACATAAACTCTCCAATCGATATTATTAGTAATCTGCGACTTGTGGCTGAAATAAGATTATGACATTTATATGGTATCTTATTCAAATTTTCCCAAGTGTCGAATTGTGTTTGAGGAAGTACATTTCATAAATTTGTAACAAATATTGGAGATTCATTCGACAAACTATTGTTCAAACTTGACTTGTAATAAAATTCATCCTAACTATGTAAATTAATTTTAGAACGGAAAATGATTTAGAAATCCGAATATCCACACAATCCAATCTTTGTACATCTCGGAAAATCATTGATATAATGGGCATTGTGAATAGATAAGAAACAGAAAGAGGTTATGAAAAATGACAAATGCTTATGATGAATATATGCATTTGTTTTTTTCGGTAACTTTGATATATCAATGATTAGAAGGTAGGAAATGTTGTTTTTTGAGTGGAAAAATCACCTAAAGGCAACATTTTTCTTTTTAAGAGATAATAGGGGAGTTAGAGTTAACTTGGTTAAATGTGTAAAATTGTGTATTATAGGGAATACCATCAGCTCTTTAAATAAAAGGAGAATATTTTATGAATATTTATGAGTTTATACAAAAGTTACTAAATACCAAGAAATATCAAGTGGCATTAAATGAGTACAAAAAATATATTGATGAAAATTTAAGTAAGAATAATTTTTCAAATGAAACCTTCCTAAAGGAAATTAAGGGTAAGAAGATATTATTGAACTTAACAAGTGATAGAAAAATAAATCAAATATTTTGTAAGCAAACTATAGATTATCTAAGACAAAAAAATATTGATGGTTTTGAACATTACCTTGCACAATGTTATTATATTAATTCTCAATTTGAAATACTTAATGGAGAATTAGATAATATTATGGATGAACTTAAGAATAATAATCAAACAATGGCATTATATAAAATATTAAATTCATTTGAAAATTATAATCATAAAATTCTAAATAAAAAAAATGAAAAACCATTTTCAATTTTTAAATATATAAGCACAGAAAAAGAATCGTTATATGAGAGCGGAGTAGAATCTTTAAATATTGTTTTATATAGTTGGTATCAAAATAGAGGACAATTTAAGAAAAAAAATACAAAAGAAAAAGAGATTCTAAAATTAAAGCCCTTATCAATAGATGAGAATAGATGGATAAATTTACTAGGTTTAAAGTTTTTATATTGGTTAATTGATGAAATTACACTTAATAATATGGAGATTAATTTTGAAAATGATGAAAATGATGAAAATGATGAAAATGATGAAAATGATGTATTGTTATTTAAATACATTGATATAAATGAATACATGAGACATAGGTTACCCTTCATAAGAGAAAGCTTTCTTAGTCATAAGTATACAGTTGAAATGTTAATTAATGATGCAACTATAAATGAGATTGATATTGAAAAAGCAATGGAACTTAAAGGAAATGGCGACCATTTTCGTTTGAAACTAGAAGTGATTGATACATATGAGTTTTTGATGAATTCAATTAGAGTTGGACAGAATGAAAGCATAAAGATGGCTCGAATATTGAGAATTTTTAATTTATCTGAGATAAAATATAAAGATAATACTAATTTTCAGGAAATATTTATGTTCTATTTTTGTTTAAGAAATAATGCTGAGATATACTATAGGGCAACTGAATATTTTATTGAAAAGTATGGAAAGCATCCTAAAGCTCCATTTTTAAGTGTTTCAGTCGAGAGTTTATTTTATCAATACAACCTTCCTTTATCAAAAATATTTAATCGAGAGTTAACTCTAAATGATTTTAAAACTTGGATTGAGTTCTTTACATTTGGTACAGATGAGATTTTTGATTTATACTATAAGCCAATTATAAACAATAATGGTTCAGTTGTAATATTACCGAGCCTTTTCTTAATGAACAATATTTATATGACTTTTATTAAACACTTACAATTGTTAGAATTTGATATGTCATCAAAAGGAACAATTTTTGAAAAAGAAAACAGAGATTTATTTAGTAAGTCAAATTTAAAAGTATATAATGAAGATTATAAATTTAGTTATTATCCTTCAAAAAAGAGTAAACCTATTGACGGCGATATAGATGTAATTGCATGGGATGAAGACTTTTTATTTATTGCTGAAGCAAAAAATCATTTAGATCCTTTAGAGCCAAATGATTATAGAGGAGCAAATAAAGTATTAAAGAAGGCAGCTACTCAAATTAAAAAAATTATTAATTATATAGAAGAAAAGCCAGATGAATTTTGTAGAAAAATCGGTATAACTATATCTGAATTAAATAAAATGGAGATAGTACCTTTCATTATAATGAGTGGATACTATAAATCTGGAGAAAAATATGAAGGTATTCAAGTTGTTGATTATAATAGTTTGGAGAAATATATTGATGATGGTTATTTGTCAATACATTCTAAAAAAGAAATTTTAGTGAAGATTCCTTTAAGAAAAGACGTAATGGATTCTAAAGCTTTGATAAATTATTTAGATAAACCTTATTTTTATGGCCTCGATGGATGTTATGCTCCAATGTTTTATCAACAAAATATTATGAAAATGCCTAGTGGATTTATACATGTTTATCCTTCTATAGATCGATTAGATGAAGATAGCTATAAGTATAAGGATTTATATCCAAATGAAGAAAAAATGAAAGCATTAATAGGTTCTAGATAATTTAATAATTGTAAAAAAGATAGTGGATAACATGGAGTTACCCCACTGTCTTTTTACAACCTATTATTTTAGCAATAACTCCGAAAATTTCTTATGCATCATACTAGCTGCATTCTCTCGCATCCCCTCAGTAACATGCAAATAAATCCGTGTCGTTGTATTCGAGTTCATATGGCCAACTCGCTTCATTATATATTGCAAATCCACACCAGCTTCTGCTAACAAGCTAATATGCGTATGACGTAAAATATAAGAACGGCATCTTTTATTTAACTTCGCTTTAATGCCACGTTGCCTTACATACTGATTAATCGTTTTAACGGTAGGGGGCGTTCCTGTAGCGTCGCTAAATAAAAATTCAGATGGTAGCCAATCCTTTTTCTTTTTGAAATCCAGTAAATACTTAAATTTATTCACGACAATATCATCAATATCGATTGTACGAATGGCATTTTTTGTTTTAGGTGGCGTTAATTCAAAGTCGCCTTTTTTTCCATCCTTAGCGTACATTGTTTTTGTGATGCTAATCGTTTTCTTTTTTAAATCAACATCCTTGATTTTTAAAGCTAATGCTTCACCAGGGCGCATGCCAGTAAAAGCTAGTGTGTACATTACCGTTCTAAATAAAACGTTCTGGTGGGACTCAGCTTCATCCAATAGCTTTTTTAACTCCCATGATTCTAAATAAAGCTGTTCAGTCTCTTTTGTAACGTCCTCTACCATTTTTGCCTTTGCTTTCGGTATAAAGAGTGCTTCGGCAGGGGAAGAGGCGATTAACTGAGTATCTGCAGCGTGTTTAAATAATTGTTTCAATGTGTTATGTGTGCCTCTTAAAGTGTTGTAGGCGGTCTTTTCTTCAAAAAGGATGTTCAATACATCTTGCAGCTGCTTTGCAGTGATTTTTACGATTTTTGCTTTAGCAATATGTCGATTAACAATCGTAATGCAGTGCTCCCGATGCTTAATTGTCGTTTCTTTGTTCCCTTTTAAACGGTAAAGGTTTAGCCATTCAGCAGCAAATTCCTCAAAAGTAATTTTAGTATTGTACTCAATCGACTCCTGCATTTGTTTGATTGCCTCTTCAACGCGCTTTTTAGCCTCTGTTTTACTTTTTCCTCGTCGGCTCACTTGCCTACGCTTACCAGTGACTGGGTGGCGCGGTGCTTCAGCTACGCATCTCCATAAGTTTTTATTGATTTGCTCAAAGTACATTTTTACCGTTTCCCTTCATGATAGTCCAAATAGAATAAAGTTTAGCTACGGTTTCAATATCTTCATTTGGTAAAGATTCATACCATTTTTGCAAAGTTGGATATTCGACAAAAGGGTGTATTAAAACTTCCGGATTATACTTAGGGTCATTTTCGTATCCAGCAGCCTTTACTAATCTCATATAACCCACTTTGTATGCTTTTGCGATTTTTTCTAATGTAGCAGGGGAGGGAGTGACTTTTGTTCCCCGTTGTGGATCGTGGCCTTTTTCAATGTTTCGATAGTAACTAGGCGATATACCCATCCGCTTAGCAGCAGTGGGGATAGATTCCTCCCCACGTAATTTGATTAATAAATTTTGTAACTTCAATTTCCTCACCTCGAAACGCATATGTTATGTTTTGAATGTATTTAATCTAAAGCTATAAGGCTATTCCAATTCAGAATACTTTGACGGCGCTGTATGTATTGATTTAGTCGTTTTATTGCAAAGTTCTCTTCAACGTGGAAGATCTGTTGGACGAGACGGATGTTATGTTTCGAGCAATCGAAAATACTTAAGCGATCTAACATAAAGGTAGGAATGGCAGCATGATACATGAATTGGTTAGCCTTATGCTCTTGGTATTCAATGTACATTTTGGGAAGCTTATCCTGAATGCCAATATGCAGCAGGACATGTGCAAGCTCATGACAAAAATCCTGCCATTGATGCTCAATCGAATTTCGAAAATCAATAAAGATCGCACACATATTGTCATAGATAATGCCTTGACTCTTTTCCTCCCAGTAGAAGATTTTAACGTCTAATTTTTTAGCAATGATTTTCATATCTAATTGCTCTGGTGAAAAAATTTGCAATTGTTCATATAGTTCCTTTACATAGCACTCGGTGTAGGTCCAAAATCTTTTCAAGTAAATCATCTCCAATAAAAGAAAATAGGAACAAGTGTTCTTTTTGATTGTATAATAAAACCCCACTATTTGGTAGTGGGGAATTTATTATACAATATTTACTGAACCATATATATTTGATGTTTTCCAGCTCAGTAGATTTTCTGTATTCATTTCATATATCATAACCTCATCAAAAATTAATGAGGAATGAGAAAATTTATGTTGGAAATGAATGATATTTTGATTATTTTTTTCTTCCATAGTCAATAACAAAATTTCACTCCCTTGACCATTCAATTTAGCAATAACATCTAAATAATGATTTGTAGCATGGATTTTTTCGGCAGATAAAGTTTGCACAGTATTACCCCTCCTTTGAAAAGCGTTGAATTAGGCTGTTCAATTTACTACCTACAAATATTTTTGCATCAGCATAGTCTTTTAGGGTGTACAAATCTATAGGTTTTTTAAATTCATTGGACAGGCTAACCCTAATATTTTTAACAATATAACTTATATTGTTAATATTGTCTACTATCTGAGGGCCAACATGAGTATTACATAACTCGTAACCTTCTTTATCTATAGTTGTTTTTTCAAAGGTTGCTTCAACTTGTTGATTTATCCAAGTAGTAAAATCTGATCTTAAACTCATAGCAAGTATTTGATCGTGGAAGGTATCGTTGTTATTTACAATAACTTGCTGAACTTCTTCCCGTTGTTTTTGTACCAAAATTGCATAATCTTCTTCAGATATGGTTCCTGCTTCTTTTAATTTTCTATATTGAGCAATTTTTAAATTAAAAGTTTCTTCAATTTCTTGTTCAATTTTAGCTTTTTCTCTTAAATAAGTTTCTATCCCTTTAGTTGAATAACTATCTATATTTCCCGTAGTAGTAGCGGAATGCTGAACAACCGATATTGTAAGCTCTTTAAAATCATTTTCAGTGAATTCCTTTTCTGAGGGTTTAGAACCAAAACTTCTTTTTTCAACAAAACCTAATTCATCAAACGGTAATGTAAGTTGCTCATATAAGTTAGTTAATTGTTTTTTTAATGCAGCAGCCGATTCCCTCTGGTTTTTATAATACTCCCATAGTTTATCAAGTTGGAGTTCACGATGATAAATTACATTACAAATATTATCAAAATCATTGCCATTATATATTTTTCGTAATCCTCGTCCAATGGCTTGGGCGTATGGTCCAAGAGTACGATACGGTCTGAATATAGATATGATTGAAATATTAGGATTGTCATAACCTTCACCAAGTAATTGTATGCTTACCATAACTTTATAGTCGCCTTTAGTAAAAGCTGCGATTCTTTGATCATTTTGAATAGGAGACAATGATCTAGTACTCACATATGTTGCTGAGAGACCGGCATCATTAAACCATTGACAAAGATTTTGGGCATGTTGATCATTACACGCAACAGCAAGTATTTGATGATTTTGTTTACTATTCCTTTGTTTTGTAATATATGCTTTTTTTGTAAAATTAATTACATCTTTAGAACTTTCTTCAGACATGGCAATACTTGTACTAACTGCATCACTACCTAATAAAAGTCTTGCTTCTTCTAAAGTTAGTTCTTTACCATCATTTTTAGTAAAGGTTACGTGATTTGGAATAGCTTCCTCTTTTACAACTTCCTTTAATAATCCATCCTCTATTGCTTGCCCTAATGTATATTCGTAAATGGGATCTAATTCATGAGTGATTATACTTAAATTATCACTTCTAAAGGGAGTAGCAGTTAATTTAATTACTTTAGCAGTATTAAAATGATTTAGAGATTCTTGCCACATATCTGCCGCTACATGGTGGGCTTCATCAACAATAATTAAATCAAAAAAATCTTTAGGAAGTATGTTTTTTAAATTAATCTCCTCAGAACTTCCAACAATTTTATGGACATTAGTTATAACTAGGTCTGCTTGTTCTAACAAGGATAAAATAACATCCTTAATTCCTTCCTTCTCAGCATTAAATCCTTCGTACTTGTAAGACTTAGGTAATTTCGCATAATCATATATAACATTATGTTTTATCCAAAAAGTTTTTTCAGGATTCTCGGCTGTATTGAAATGCTTATAAACTTCTGATCGTACAGTTTTACCAGGGGTAATAATTAATACGCGCTTACTAGATAAACCATAAGGTAATAAAGCCATAACACCGGATTTACCAGAACCTGTTGGCATTACTACAAGTGTTTCTCTATATTTTGGGTTGTCTTTAAATTCTTGATAGTGAGAAACAACGGCTTGGTAAGCATCAATTTGAGCGGGGTATAGGTTAGAGTTGCCAATAATTTTCGCGTAAGAAGATTCAAACATAAATAATCACTCCTAAATTTTAATAGTAAGCTGTCAGGTATTGTAAAGATGAAATGTTGGTTCTAAATTGATACAAAAATAATATAAAATTCCATATACGATTTTAAAAAATAGGCAGCCAGCTGACTGGTATGCCTATTTTGTTTTCAATTTTTTCTTTTCGATGTAGATATTGCAAATAAATATTGAAATCACTTTTAATTGATACCGTATTTTGTGATTAAAGACTCCATTTTTCTGGCAAATTCTCTATCTAGTTTTCTAACTTCATTTAAAATCTCATTTGCTGAAGTAATTTTTGATGTATCTCCAGTATCTATAGCAGCAACGATTTCTGAAAACGCAAGATGTTGCTTGCTTACGGCGTCAATTAAAATTTCATTAACTTCAACCGTCTCGTCTGTTGGTGGAAGAATGCTTTCAACATTAGTTACCAAATCATTATTTACTGGAAGGATATCTTCCCATATGACTACAGCCAAATCATAATCACTAATTTCCCCGTTAGCAGACGACTGCCTTAACTCATCCCAGTGAGCTCCAAGTTCAGCTAATTCTTGATAAGCTAGTCTAACTTCTTCAACATATGCTAGCACTTCAGCCTCCTTTTCTAATGAATCAGTATTTGTGTCGGCACTCGTCTCAATTACCTCGTCTTCTTTATCATTATCTGTTTCTTGAGTATTGTCATTTCCTGAACTACATGCTGCAAGCACAAGTACCATCATCAGTGTAGTTAAATACACTAAAAATTTCCTCATTTTTTACCACCCTTTTATGTTTTTTGGATTATTTATGGTAAGGAAAATAGTGTTACTAATTTCCTGAAGCCCATTAGGGATAATACTAAAAGATTATCAATGTATTGATTATCCGTTCCTCTGATAGTTTGGTTACGATATGGCTATATATCCATATAACACAATACAAGCTAAATTTTTAGTTATATTTACTTGTGTAATAAGAACTATGTAGAAAATAAAAAATAAGACATATATGATAAAAAATTACATATATGCTTATAAAAATAAGGCAGCCAGTTGACTGGTATGCCTAATTTTTTTCATGTTTAATAATTTCCCAAATCTTACGTAAGCGATCAACAGCTTCTTCATCTGATTTGGGTAATTCCTTATAAAAGACGCTTAATTCAGGATTAGTTGCAAATGCCTGGAAATCAGCCTCGTCTTGTTCTTGTGATGTCATTGCAGGGGTGTTAGTGCGACCAAGAAGATAGTCAGTGCTAACTTCAAAGTAATCAGCTAATTTAGTGAGTGTTGAATTATCAGGCTCACCTAGGTCATTCTCATATTTTGCATAACCTTGTCTAGTAATACCTAAAAAATCAGCAACATCCTGTTGAGTTTTTTTTTGCTGAACTCTTAAAGATTTTAATGTTTTTGAGAACATAGCAATACCTCACTTTAATTATCTAATTATATTATAGCGCAACTTTAAGTTACTTTGTTGCAACACAAAGTTGCATTTTATGTTGACAGCAACTAAACGTTGCGTTATTATGAATTTACAAGGTAACTAAATGTTGCTAAGGAGAGGTGAAAAATGAGAGAAAATTTAATTAAACTCCGAGGTAAAAGAACCGTTACTGAAGTTGCTAAGGATATTGGTATTACAAGACAAATGTTAAGTGCAATCGAAAGTAATATTAGGACTCCATCATTAGAAGTTGCTAAAAAAATTGCAAACTATTATTCAAGTACAATTGATGAAATTTTTTTTGAATCTTAACGTAACAAAACGTTACCTTTATTTTACTTAAGATATTTGTTGCAGTGTCAAAATTGAAAGGTGGTGTGCTTATGTTAAACGTTCAGTTCGATGCTGAAGCATTCCGTAAAATTATTCGTGAAGAGATGAATGCCGCTAAGGAGCAAAAGCCAGTAACGATCCAAGAGCTTCCAGCAATGCTTACACGTGACGAGTTGAAAGACTTTCTTCGCATAGGAGATACAAAAGCTTCTGAATTACTTAGTAGAGCTGATTTTCCAGTGTTACGTGAAGCAGGTGTGTTAATTCCTACTCATTTATTAATGCGCTGGGTTGAAGACAATACGCAATGGATTCAAAAGAATACCAAGCCTTTTAAAGTGGGTTAATAGGGTAGCGTCAAATGGTCGTTACCCTAATGGATACAAAAGAGGCTTATCTATCGAGGAATTTTCTAGAGGTTTTGGCTTATCTTCATAAGTTAATTTTAACCGGTTTAATCGTCTAAAGGTATTCCACCTTGGAATTGAAGGGAGGTGGGGACAATGGTGAAATTAGGAACTTTAATGAAGGCTTGCCGGGAAAGAGCAAAACTTTCTCAGGAAGAACTTGCTCATCAAATGAACCGTACGCAAGCTTGTATTTCGAAATTCGAAAACGACCACAAAGTGCCTGATGCGAATACCTTTGCTGAATGGTTTCGACAAACGAACAGCCCAGAAGTAGCAATCGCATTTTTATATGGCGTAGATGGGTTAACAATTCTACAGCAGTTGCTGCCGATCGTTGGAATGATCGCGGCTTGGTCAGTCAGAATATTTTGAGAGGAAGTGTATTAGGTGAACAAATTAGATGAAATTAAAGCGTTCGTTCAAAAGAATAAGAAAGTAATTGCAGAGCTTGCACAAGTAGCCGAGCATTCTAAGCTTTATTCACATTCTTTGTCAGATGAAATTATTGAATTGCAGCAAGAATTGCGTCGATGTGCAAGACGCATTGGAATAATTTCCGTGGGTAAGCCGTTTTTTGAGGATTCGGAGTATGTCGTTCTTTTAGATTTTGATAATTTCTGCAGTTTTATAGATTTAGATGATTGCATGATGAAACCATTTATAAAAGAAGGCGACACATTTTATATCTACTCAATCACAATCGGTAATCTGTATTTAAAAGCAATAAAATCACCGAATGAAGAACATAAAAAAGCCCAAGCGATTTAATGAATCACTTGAGCGGTGGACTGAATACTTTTGGCGGAGCGTTCAGTAAATAATATGTTCTTCCATTATAGCACATGGAGGAATAGAAATGGAACAATTACAACAGTTTTTAGTAGAAGAGCAGGAAGTATTAGCAGACTTCCTGTTGGATATGGAAAACACGGAAGACAACAAGGAGTATGCGAGAGCTGCTGCTTTGTGGTCGATGCAATCGGCGCGTGTAGGAGCGATTCGTGATGTTATTGAGCTTTTAAAATAATTAATTGAAGGTGTGCGACAACTTGTCGCCACCTTTCAGAAAGGGGCATATTCATGGATTTACAAGTAATCGAGCGTGAAGGTCAACGTGTTTTAACAACAGCCCAAGTAGCAACAGCTTACGAAATTGAATCGAAATCGTTAATGCGAAACTTTCAGCGCAATAAAGAGCATTTCTCGGAAGGCGTTCATTTCATGGCTTTGACTGGTGATGCTTTAAAGCAGTTTAAAGGCGAGCGACAAAATGACGTCAACCTCAAATTCGCCTCTGTATTGTATTTGTGGACTGAGCAAGGAGCGTTTATGCTAGCAAAATCACTTAGCTCTGATAAAGCATGGGCAGCATATTCATTGCTAACAAGCCAGTATTACAAGTTATCGAAGCAGCCGAGTGAAGTACAAGCATTGCCATATGATCCAGAGCGCTTTTTAGCACTGGAGCATCGTGTTAGGGAAATTGAGGCACAGCTGCAGCTAGTCACAATTCACTCAGGAGAACAAAAACGGTTGCAACGAGCCATTAGTGAACGTGTGTATGAACTTTGTGATGCGAAAGCGCGTCGACCAGCTTATTTCAGCGAGTTATACCGGGCTATTAAAAAAAGGTATCATGTGGACTCTTATCGCGATGTACCACAGTGCCAGCTGCAAGATACATTACTATTTGTTCAGAATTGGGGAGGTATACAAACAACATGAATCTATTAATCAATGAGCCTCCGTTACAAGTATTACCCAGCTTGGCTGTTCGTATCGGGCTTAATAAAGCAATCGTTATTCAACAAATGCATTACTGGCTATTACGTTCAGAGCATTTCTACGAGGACAAGCGATGGATATACAATTCCGTAACAGAATGGCTAGAACAGTTCCCATTTTGGTCTCGTAGTACATTAACGCGAATTATTGATGATCTTGAGAATGATAATTTGCTTTTCGTAGGTAATTTTAACAAAAAAGCAATGGATCGTACGAAATGGTATTCGATAAATTACGATGACGAACGCTTATATTCTGCATTTAGTCAAAATGAACAAATGCAATTAGTCAAAATGAATAAAATCATTTATCCAAATCGAGTAAATGAATTTAGCCAAAATGAGGTAACCAATACCAGAGAATACACAGAGACTAAACAAAAGAATAAAGTCGAGAAGCTCGACATTGTGATTGAAATTGTAAATTACTTAAATTCAAAGACTAACAAAAATTTCAAAGCGTCAACTGCTGCTACTAAACGCTACATCAATGGACGGCTAGCAGAAGGATATAGTTTCGAACAGTTTAAGCAGGTTATCGATTTGAAAGTTTCCCAATGGCTAAATGACCCGCATATGAGCAAATATCTTAAACCAGATACATTGTTTAGACCAGATAAATTTGAAGGGTACGTGAACGAATTGCCAACCAAACAACAGCAGCCAGTAAAGAGCACATATCAGCCACCACAATTAGACTTTAGCAAGGGGGAAAACTTCGGATGATCACAGAACAAACAATCAGCTTGGAGCTACCAGAAAAAAGTATTCTAGGTTCCATGCTTGCAGAAAATTACCTGATATTAGATAGCACTGTGAAGCTAGAACATTTTAGTTCAACACAGCACCAGGCAATTTATAACGCGATGCAGGAATTAGCGAGAGCCAATAAAAGTGTGGATTACATCACGTTATTGAGCGTTCGAGAGCCAATCGAACTTGGGGGAGCAAATTACATTGTTGACTTAAAAAATTATGCCAATCCCACGAAATTTAACGAATATGCAGATATACTATTTGCGCATTGGCAGCACGTGACTAAGCAACAAATCTTGGCCCAAGCTCAGCAAGAGAATTGGCCGATTGAACAGATTCAAACCCAGCTTGATGCGATTACCGATAGTGATAACTTGCAGGAGACAAGCATTACAAATGCACTTGTGGAGGCTGCCAACCGTCCGTATGAACCGGCGAGCGCCAAGACAGGCATTAATTCCGAGTTGAGGGATTTTGACCGGATGACAAACGGCTTTCAGGATGGCGACTTGTTCATTCTTGCTGCACGTCCATCGATGGGGAAAACTGACACCATGAACCACTTTGCAGTCCATGCAGGATTCCAAGGGTACTTGCCTATTATCTTTTCACTGGAGATGAAAAAGGAATCGCTTATTGACCGTATGATTGCGACTACAGGCAATATTAACCGATTAAATTTGCGCGATCCATATGCAACAATGTCGGATGCGCAAAAAGCGAAGTGGACTCAGGCTATCGGATTGCTGAATAACGCAAAGATTCAAATTGATGATCGCCCAGCAATGACCGTTCCACAAATACGAGCTACAGCACGGAAACTCTTAAAGCAGTTTCCGAATCGAAAGCCGTTAATTTTAATCGACTACTTGCAAATCATTCGGGCCAATAATCCAAAGGACAATCAAACGCAGCAAGTAGGGCAGATTAGCCGTGACTTAAAGCAAATGGCACGCGAGTTTAATTGTCCGGTTGTATGTCTGTCACAGCTGAATCGTAGCGTGGAGCAACGCCAGGACAAGCGCCCGGTAATGAGTGATATACGGGACTCAGGAAATATTGAACAAGATGCCGATGTAATTGCCTTCCTTTACCGTGATGATTACTACGACAAAGAATCCGAGTCTAAGAATTTGCTAGAAATCATTATTGCGAAACATCGAAACGGCCCAACTGGAACTGTACCAATTGCCTATGTAAAAGAGACAGGACGCTTATTAAACCTTGATTGGAAGCAACCGAAATGACAGTCATTACGGTGAAAGAGCTGTTGGAATATGCCATTGAAGGGGAGCACCGTGTGCTGGCTCATACAATTTATTGGAGCATGACAACACAGGGGATTACGATGACGGATGATTCGCAAAAGTTATTGGGCCTGCCATTTGATCGCGAACACATTAGTCAGCTTGTTCAACAAAATACGTTAGGTATGGGACAAATTAAACTTTACGTTGTGAAAGTAAAGGTAGATTTATTCGCATTCTACTTTGCACGCAACGCCCTGGAAGCTAGCGCATACCATAGTCGTTTATTTTTCCAAAAAGCTACGAGCATTGTTGATGCAGAGCGATTGCTATATAAATACATGTATTTGGTCGACATCGATAAGCAAATGATGTTAATCGACTATCGAAAAGAGTTACTGCAGTTTCCGGCCTACCTAGGACATGCCAAAGCAAACGACCATAAATTGTACCGTTTAGATCAGCAACAGAAAGGAATGAATCAAGTTGTCTAAAGCCCAACGTGAAGAAATTATTACTGTTCTGATGATGCGTAGAAATTATTCCTTAGAATTTTTGGATAGTTGTACAGATGAAGTGTTATTAGAAATGTACGAGCGAGAAGCTTAATTTTTTTAGAATTAAATGTAAAATTTTCTCTTTTGAGGAGTCAACTCTATGAGATGCCGAAAGGTGGAATGGAAATGTTGAATATGAATCTATTTGAAGAACTTGGCGTTGAAACAGATCCTGTTTATCAAAAAATGGCGAATCTCCAAACAGGCGATGTCATAGAAATCGATGGCATCCAGATTCGCCGTCATAAATTTTATGAAATTGAAAATGAATTGGAGCACACGCCTTTTAAAACGTTAATCAGCTGCTATCGCCATGTAAGCGACATTATTGTAAAGCAGGTGACAGTATGAAAAAGATGTTGCAGCAACAACGTCATTTATTGCTTAAGCGATTGGATGTATTATCGGCGCAATTAAAAACTGAAATCGATTCTGCAAAAGCTGAAGAAGTTTTGCAGGAAATGCGTAACATAGGAAATTTGCTTCATGAGCTTGTGAACGTGCCGGTAGCTAATCATCCCTTCACATTTGTATCGGATTTCAAAGAGCATGGGAAATCGGGCTACCAAGCAAAAATTGCAAAATGAAAGGGGTGCTTTTATGGCAAAGAAAATTTGGAAGAAATATCAATCGACGAGAAGAAATTTAACAAAATTAGTAGCTAAGCAATTGACCAATTTTCAAAAAAGTGATTGTGATGTGCAATGAAAAAGCTTCGGATTTTTATAGATTGGCTAGTTTATGTGGTGGATTGGATTATTAAGTAATTGAACCAAAATGTGTAGGAGGGATGGAGAAAATGCTAGTTATTAATAACAATATACCAATTGTAAAAGAAGGCCAACAGTTATTGACCTTCTAAGAAGTTTAATCTTTTACCATATTTAGAATAAGTGGCTTTGCTGGGGGTAGTGTTTTACTTATTTCGATACGAGCCTCTTCAAGCTCCATCTTTAAATCGTATATTTCTTTTTCGTAACCAATTTCCTTAATGGCATTACTTATAGAGGATTGATTAACCTTCATTAAAGTTCCAATTTCATTTTGAGTATAACCAAACTCTTTATTCAGTACAAATGCAGCCATCTTATGTCTCTTTGTTAATTTATTTTTCATAAGCATCCTCCTTGAAATATTTAATTTTATTTAATATTATCGCATAATTGAATTCTTTACAACTTGTTTATATGACACTTCTAACAAATTTAGTAGTTGAACCAAATGTTGAGTAACTGAAAGGAGAGTAAATATGAGAGTAGCACCTATTAATGAATGCCCTCACTGTCATTCAGATGAAG
The DNA here is from genome assembly GCF_037969735.1 of Solibacillus sp. FSL W8-0372. Lineage (NCBI taxonomy): Bacteria > Bacillati > Bacillota > Bacilli > Caryophanales > Caryophanaceae > Solibacillus > Solibacillus sp. FSL W8-0372. Next base: position 1,564,646 of record NZ_CP150204.1, read on the forward strand.
GGTATTACACTAATAACACATATCGTGGTAAGGGTATTACACGTTTTAATTTTGATGGTAGCGAGGCAGAAAATGACGATATGTACGATTGCTTGACAGATACAGAAAGTAAATATGTTTACTGCTTATGTTGTAACAAAAGATTATTTAAAACAGAGGAAATTTCACCTTCATGCTTATTTAGATGAAACGAAATGAAAACACTTAAAAGAAGATGTTTACTAAGCACTTTGAGAAAAAAGGAAAGGACATGTATTGAGATTATGCGGAATTTGTGAAGAAAAAGCGCATAAAGAAAAGTGCTGGAGAAGCGCTGAACAGTCAGAGCGAATGCGAAGGGCCATTCAGAAAAAGTTAAATGCAAAACGTATTAAAAGAGAAAAAGAAAAGGCAGGCTACTAAAGCAGCCTACTACATCTCTCATGCTGTGTAAGAGAAGTTTAAACTAAATTTAACCATTATATACAAATTCAAAATGAACATAAAAAAGACCTGAGATTCTAGTCTCAAGTCAGCAAAACTATACGTGATTATTATAGCACGTATGTTCGTAAATTGTAATTGATTTGGTATAATAGTAAATAAAAAAGCTACGGGTGCAACCGCAGCTTGAATCAATAACAGCCTTTTGATCTTTACTATATTTATTATATCAGAGGGGTGCTAAGATGTGTAAAACAATAAACGAAAAATCTAATCAACTACAAGATGGTGTACACATTGTTCAGGGCGGTAAAATAGTAGATATTCTGTTACCGAAAGATTACGGGCAAGATATCATTAATTGGCAACACGGCTCGGTTTTTGAAATCAGTGAAAGTCAACGTCGAAGAATTAAAACTAAATAAGTCTTTTACGGAAAATACCGGAGGACGACATTGGAGGCAGTAACGGCTGCTTTCCTTTGTTGTCCTTTTTCATTTACCCATTTATTTTACCAAGAAACAAATATTTAGAAAATTCCAATCAGGAATTGAAAAAGGGGGAGCTATGATGCGCACGATGCAATCTGAAATGTCTCGTACGGGATTAAAGAAAAAAACAAAAGCAGCACCTCAAAAGAAGCCAACAGAGCAATTGAGCCAATGGGATATTGAGGAGTTAATGGGCGTTAGAAGAGATACATTTAAGAAAAAAAATGGGGCATTTCGCCAACGATAGGAGAAGATAGTATGGATGTGTTAAACAATCTTGATGGGAAAGCAACCCAAGAGGCAATCGAAAGAGAATTACGGCAGTATCGCACTTATCAGCTAACGACACCAGAGGAATTATTGCCTACAATTACACCAAGATATACATTGGAGATGCCATCATTTGGTGGCGGTGTACACTCTAAGGTAGAAAGCTCAGCAATAAATAATGTCGAGCATTATTGTCAGGCTGAAAGATTCTTCGCGCGTTTTAACCGAGGCTTTTATAAATTGTCCAAAAAAGAACGTCAGCTTATTGTAATGTCCTATTTAGAGGAAGTACCGATGATCAATTATCAAATTGCCCAAGAACTTTGTGTAAGTGAGCGCACATTTTATCGTATTAAAGCACAGGCGCTTTATACATTGGCCATTGCATTGAGGGTAGCCGTTTATAAAGATGAGGATGGAGTGAAGTCTTCATGAACTATGTACAGCCAATACGTGACCTAGTAAAAATATCGGAAGTACGTTCATTCTTGGCTAGCAAGAATAAAAGAGATGAATTATTATTCTGCTTTGGAATTTATACAGGATTACGCATAAGTGATATTTTAACGGTGAAAGTGAACGATGTGCTGGGCAAGGATCACTTCTTTATCATTGAACAGAAAACAAAAAAGGCAAAACAACGTAGCAAAAAGTATACAGTACGCAAACGAGTTCCATTAATAGCAAAGCTCCGAAAATTAATTACTAGCTACTGCGACAATATGAAGCAAACAGATTATCTTTTTAAAAGCAGACAAGGAAAGAACAGGCCAATCACTCGTGTTCGTGCCTATGATATTTTGCGAGAGGCAGCAAATCATTGCGGCTTAAAAGAAATAGGTACACATACGTTACGAAAAACTTTCGGCTACCTTGTTTATCAAAATGACAAAGATGTTGCATTGCTACAGGATATCTTCAATCACAGTGCTCCTTACATTACGCTCAAGTATATTGGAGTAAACCAAGATGTTATACAGGAAGCATATGAAGCGCTCAATAATTTGAGGATATAGTTGATAAAATTCTATAAAAAGTAGATTATTTGTAATAAGGTTTGTTATTCTCATCAAATTTTTGATTAAACATCTTTCTTTAATGACTTTAAGGAGAGATGTTTTTAATTGGGTAACTCTGTTAGTATTATTATGGAGATTATGAAAACATTATTAATGGTGTAGAAAAAATATTAAGAAGTTTAGGAGGAAATATATGGATTTATTAATTCCTTTCGTATCAATAATTGGAGTTATTATTGGATTTTTATTATCTACACTTAAAGAGTGGATACAAAATAAACCGAAGATTAAAATGGATATGAAAATGGGTGAATTTAACTATTTTCGTATGGAAGAAGATAAGTATTTACAGACGATAATTAAGCCAACTAATCCACTACTAGGTGATTACTATAAAGTATCTCTACAACTGGATGTCTATAATACTGGTAAAGGAAATGCCGCAATTAAAGACATAGGTGTGGAAAATCTCGTTAATAAGAAAATGGTTGTCTATTCTAATGTAAAAATAAAAGTCAATTCAGCAAATACAAGCCAAAATATTTCATCATTTAATTTACCAGCGTCAAGTATAGTAACATTGGAATTAGAATGGAAGGTAAAAAAAGATGAATATACGGAATCACTTTTTAAAGATGAAATAATATCCTTGGAGAGAGGAAGACTACAGTTTAAAATTATTGCTCGGAGCATTATAAATAAAAAACACAAACTATTAGTCGAACCTCTAAGTATACTTACAGCATATGAGTAAGAAGAATTTATTAAAATCATTTTATCTATAGCGTTTCCTATATACAGAAAAATAACAAGTGAATATGGGGAAAATATGTGAAGCATCCTAATAATATGGGATGCTTTTATTTTGGTGTTTTTAGGAAGTGCAGGGGATGTCAAGGAACTTTTACACTTTAGTGTGCGAATAACATTAACTCAATGAGAACATGTAAAGCTCAAAAATGAACAGTAACTTAAAGCCTTGGTATATCTACAATTGTAAGGGGCTGCAGAGATTAACAGAATATAAGATATGTTAATGTGTACATTTATATTATAATGGAATAAATTAGGGGGGGTTGTTGGTGAAAAGAACTAAATTAGAAAATGTAATCTCGATTAGTAGCAATAGAAAGTTTTTAAAGGAATTAATGGAAATGTATAATCCTAAAGAAGTAGATAGTCTTTACTTTTTAGAAAATACTAATCGAATTGAGGAATTAAGTGAGAATAAAAAAAGGGTACTTTTAGCAAGGTTAAATTTAATCAAAACCTACAGTACACCATTACCTATGATAAGCGTTTTGATTACGGGGATATTTACAGTTCTTAACAGCTTTATACTCTTACAGATGTTAAATATTGCAGACTTTTTAAGTAATCACTGGGGAGTTAATTTATCTGATAACGAACTTTCAAATTTGAATTATTTGGTTTTTATTATTCTAAATATAGCAGTAATATTATTTTTTACATATTCCTATTATACGGAACAAAAGAAAATTTCTCATTCTACATACTTATTAGAACTATTTAAATAACAAGTGGCAGACTTTTGGCAGAAAGTTGGCAGGATTTTTCAAAATGAACATGCTATTATGTTAGTATGTTATATCTTTCTAACAACATAACGATAGGCGATGTGGCTCATGCTGCGTCGTCTTTTTTGTTGTAGTTATTATTGTATAAAAGTAAAAGTGGGTCCTTCTGGCGAGATTTAAAAAGCCTGCGGGTCTCGCGAACCCCAGAAAAGGGCTAGATATAATTCAAAAAAAGGTGTTCCTTCCATCCTTTCGGCAAAATCAAAGTTATATTTTAGAAATGAGGTGAGTAGATGTCTAATGCTGGAAAGACGAAATTAGATGAGCGAACCATTGTAAATACCAAAGCTCTCGCCAAAATGTTTAATATGACTGAACGAAATGTGCGTTACTTAGTAGAAGAAGAAATTATCGCCCGTGTTGGTCATGGTCGTTATGATTTAATCGATTCAGTTAGCCGATACATTACTTTTTTAAAAATGGCATCTAATGAAATGGATGGGGCAGCTGTTGAGGAGTCGTTGGAATACGAAAAATGGTTGCATGAAAAAGCAAAACGCGAAAAGGCAGAGATTGAACTGGCCCATATAAAGAAAGAAATGCATAAGTCCGATGAGGTCGAGAATGTGCTCAATCATATGGTGATGGCATTTCGTTCCAAAATGTTGTCACTGCCATCGAAAGTTGCTTTACAGTTAACCACATTGGATGATGCTAATCAAATTGAAGAATTACTTGAACGTGACATATATCTGGCACTTAAAGAACTTTCAGAGTATGATCCATCGATGTTCTTTAGTGAAGATCATGAAGAAGAAATTGAAATTGTAGGTGAGGGTGTTGGTACAGAAACAAACGATGCGGCTGCTGAGTAGAATCGCTTCATTAGTTGCGCCTCCTCCAAAGTTAACAGTTTCAGAATGGGCAGACGCACATCGAGTTCTTTCAAAAGAATCATCAGCTGAGCATGGTAAATGGAATACAGACCGGGCGCCATATCAGCGGGAAATTATGGATTCGATTAACGACCCTGATACAGATGAAGTCGTTGTCATGTCTTCTGCACAGGTAGGTAAGTCAGAAATTATCAATAATATCATAGGTTATCATATTGACTATGATCCCTATCCAATGCTTTTAATGCAACCGACTTTAGAAATGGCTGAAGCTTATTCGAAGGATCGTATTGCAACGATGATTCGAGACACGCCAAATTTGGCTAAAAAGGTTAATGACCCGAAAGCAAAGGATGGTAATAATACAATTTTGCAAAAGAAATTTCCTGGAGGGCACCTGACGCTAGTTGGTGCTAATTCTCCAGCTTCTTTAGCTTCACGTCCAGTTCGAATTATATTAGCAGATGAGGTAGACCGTTTCCCAGTGTCAGCTGGTACCGAGGGAGATCCCTTAAACCTAGCTCAAAAGCGTACAAAAACTTTTTGGAATTACAAATGGATCTCTGTTTCTACACCTACTATAAAAGGCGCATCTCGTATTGAGTCAGAGTATGAAGAAAGTACAATGGAGCAATGGAGTGTATCTTGTCCAAGTTGCGGCGTGTTTCAGCCCTATAGTTGGCCACAGATTCGCTTTGAGTCCGTTACGATGGAATGTGTTAGCTGTAAAGAGCAACATAAAGAAACGGAATGGAAAGCGCGCCCCGGTAAATGGATTGCTCGTCATCCAGAGCGAAAAAAAAGAGGGTTTCATCTTAATGCACTGGCTTCTCCGTGGGAAAAATGGGGACGTATAATTGAAGAATTTAGGACGGCGAAGGCAAAAGGGCTAGAAACTTTAAAGACATGGGTAAATACCACGTTAGGTGAATCATTTGAGGAACGAGCAGATGATCAGCAACATGAAAAGTTAAAGTCCAGACGGATTCGTTACGAATGTGAAGTACCATTAAATGTATTGGTTTTAACTGCAGGTGTAGACGTTCAGGACGACCGTTTAGAAGTAGAGGTTGTGGGTTGGGGCTTGAACGATGTTACATGGGGAATTAGCTACAAGATTTTCTATGGTGACCCTGGACAAACAGCTGTATGGAATCAATTAGATTCCTTTCTGCAAAAAGAATTTATCCGAAATGACGGTGTACGCTTAATCCTCTCTTCTGTTTGTGTAGACTCTGGTGGCCACTATACGAGCGAGGTGTACGATTTTTGTAAGGAACGAGAACATCGCCGTGTATTTGCTATTAAAGGTAAGGGTGGTAATGGTGTTCCTTTCATTAATAAGCCATCAAAAGTCGGGCGTCAGAATGTGCATTTATTTACATTAGGCGTTAACGAAGGAAAAGATACCATCTACGCTAATTTAAGAAATGAATTTGAGGATAAGCCTGGTTATTGCTTTTTCCCTGTTGAACAGGAGAAGGGCTATGATGAGGCTTATTTTGTTGGTTTGACCGGGGAATATAAGCGCGTTAGATGGATAGGCGGTCAGCCAAAGCATGAATGGGTAAAGAGGAGTTCAAATATAAGAAACGAACCTCTGGATTTACGAAATTACGCACTGGCTGCATTTCGTATTTTAAACCCTGATTTAAATTATTTGGCTGAGAATAATCTAACCGGAAATGTTTTTAATCAGGCGACTAAACGTAAGAAAAAACGTCGTCGAGGTGTTTTATCGAAAGGAGTGTAGGCTATGGTTTTTACCGTCATTCAATGTATTGAACGACTTGAAATCTGGTTAGAAGCAGAAGCTGCTATCGCTAGTGGACAAAGCTATATGATTGATAATCGTCGTTTGGAGCGTGCAAATTTAGCACAAGTCCGAGAGCAAATAAAATTTTGGCAAAGGGAATTAACAAAAGCCGAAGCAACTGCAAATGGACGCAGTCGACGTAGGACGATGCGAATTGTACCGAGAGATTTATAAGGAAGGAGGTTGACGAAAATGAACATGATTGACCGTGCAATAGATGTTGTATCTCCTGCTCATGCTGTAAAGCGTCAGGTAGCGCGAAAAACTTTAGGTCTAATGAATACAGGCTATTCCAATAGCGGGGCAAGTAAGCAAAAGAAGTCTTTGCGTGGATGGTTATTTCGTGGTGGATCTACTAAAGAAGATATTGAAGAAAATTTAGATACTTTAAGACAGCGTTCACGCGATCTTTATATGAATACACCATTAGCTACCGGTGCATTAAAAACGATTCGGACAAATGCTATCGGTTATGGACTTGTATTGAATAGCCAAATTGATTATGAATTTTTGGGATTGGCAGAAGATGAAGCAGATGCATGGGAAACTCAAGTCGAGCGAGAATTTAGCTTATGGGCCGATTCGTTAATGGCGGATGCGTTGCAAATGCATAATTTTTACGAGCTTCAGCAAATTGCCTTTCTTTCGTTTTTAGCAAGTGGCGAAAATTTTGTTGCTTTGCCATATCGGAATCATAAGGAGCATTGCTACGGTTTACGGGTGCAGCTAATTGAAAGTGACCGTGTTTCAAACCCATCTGGTGCATCCAATAATATTTTAAGCGGTGTGGAACTTGGAAATTATGGCGAAGTTGTTGCTTATCATATTTGCAATATGCATCCGTTATCAAGCGGTAGTGGTAAAAAAGAGTGGGTTCGGGTGGAGAAATTCGGCAAAGAATCCGGACGGCAAAATTTGTTGCATTTAATGGAGTCCGAACGACCAGATCAACGGCGCGGTGTTCCTTTGCTAGCACCAGTTATCGAAAGTTTAAAACAACTAGACCGATACAGTGAAGCCGAATTAATGGCTGCATTGGTATCTTCTTTAATGACTGTTTTCATTGAAACTACTGAAGATGACGATGGTAGCGGTCCAGTAGTTGGTGAAGGAATCGCAGAAGAGGAACAAGTAGATCAAGCTGATGAAACAACCGTTGAGCTTGCTCCCGGTTCCGTAATTGCTTTAAACCCAGGAGAAAAAGCGACAACATCTAATCCTGCTCGAAATAATACATCCTTTGATCCGTTCGTTACAGCGATTATGCGACAAATCGGGGCGGCTTTAGAAATCCCTTATGAAGTTCTCGTTAAACATTTCACTTCAAGTTATTCAGCTTCTCGCGCGGCTTTACTGGAAGCTTGGAAAATGTTTAAAATGCGCCGTACATTTATGGCGAAGCGCTTCTGTCAGCCTATTTATGAAGAATGGCTAACAGAGGCTATTTTAATTGGTCGGATTCATGCTCCTGGATTTTTAGAAGATCCATTAATCCGAAAAGCATATTCACAGTCAGAATGGAATGGTCCATCACAAGGTCAACTTGACCCGCTAAAAGAAGTGAATGCAGCAATTAAAAGAGTAGATGAAGGATTTAGCACGCGAGCAAAAGAAACTGTGGAATTAACGGGTGGGGACTTCTGGCGGAACCATGCTCAGCGGGTACGTGAGGAAGAGGCTAGACGTGCAGCTGGGTTAGACATCCCATATTTAGAAGCTATGAAAGTGCTGGGAGAGGAGGTGAATGAAGAAAATGGCGAAGATTGATATACGTGGCGCAATTGTTCCTGATGGGGAACAGTGGATTTATGATTGGTATGGTATTCCTGCTGTTAGTCCAAAAAGAATTATGCAACAAATAGAACGGGCTACAGCTAATCATGACAAAGACCTTATTGTTAACATTAATAGTCCCGGTGGATCTGTATATGCGGCGTCTGAAATTTATGCCCATATTAAGAAATTCCCTGGCGATTCTGTATCTGAAATTACAGGGGTATGTGCAAGTGCTGCATCTATTATTATGACAGGAACAAAACGAACTGTTATTGCCCCAGTAGGCGCGGTTATGATTCATAATGCATCAGTGGTTGCACAGGGTGATTATCGCGAAATGGAAGCAATGAAACAGCTACTTATTCAGACAAATCAAGCGATTATGCAAACTTATGTCACAAAAACCGGGAAAACTGTAGAGGAATTAACGCAAATGATGAATGATGAAACGTGGATGAATGCTCAGCAAGCGCTCGAACATGGTTTTGTAGATGAAATTATGTTTGCCGAAGATATTCCAATCACTGCATCAGGAACAGATGTAAATGCCAATGGATTGTTGCCAAAAGAAGTCATCGATAAAATGCGTAATCTATTAGCAAATGATCCAAATATTTTAGTGAAAAACAGTGCTTCGACAGGCGTTCCGAAAGAACCGGAACAAGGGCCGGAAGCGAAAGGAGATATGGAAATTATGGATTTAAACGAATTGAAAGCAAAACACCCTGAGTTAGTAGAGCAAATTAAAAATGAAGGGAATGCAGATGCAATTGCAGCTGAGCGTAATCGTGTAAAAGAAATTGATAACATTACACCACCTGGCATGGAAGAATTGGCGAACAAAGCTAAATTTGAAACAGGTGTTACTGCAGAACAATTTGCAGTAGAAGTGTTAAAAGCTCAAAAAGATCAAACACAAAAGCAAATACAAAATCGTATGACGGATGCTGCACCTTTAAATCAAATTGCAGCCCCAGAAGCTCCAGCAAATAATAACAAAGATGCTGAAGTCGATAACCTTGTTAACAAGGTATTAGGATAAGGAGGCAATCAATATGAGTGTATTTGAATTTGAAAATATATTAGCTGGATTTCAGGATAATGTTGTTACAGAGCCCATTACTGTAGCTGCTGAACAAGAATTATCGGTTGGCCAAGTTATTGCATTAAATGCTGAGGGTGAAGCTGTCGCAATGACAAGCGCAAGTACTGCTACAGAAGTATATGGAATTATGGCAGATGCAATAGCGACTGCTGCAGGTGAAACAAAGGCAGCTGTTTGTTACAAGCGAGGGGAATTTAATTTACGTAAAATTATTTTGCCGTCTGATGGCGATGCAGTAGCTTACAAAAAATCATTAAGTAATATCGGAATTACATTGCGCGATACAATCGCAGCAGTGCCACAGGGGGAGGAATAATCAATGCCAGTAAATTTATTTGAAACTCGTACAATGTTAAAATTTTCGGAACGTATGCCACGTGTTACTACATTTTTGCGTGACACGATCTTTAAAGGAAGAGAGCTTTCCCCTACGGCGAAGTTAGATGTAGATATTCGCAAAGGACAGGCAAAAGTTGCACCTTATGTAAGTGAAAAAATCGGTGGGAAAGTAGTCGAAAACAGTGGCTTCCACACACAAACATTTGAACCGCCATTAGTAGCACCCACTACTATCACGACAGCAGCAGACCTGCAAAACCGAGTGATGGGAGAAAATCTTTATTCTACACGCACACCAGATGAGCGCGCAGCTGAAAAACTTGTAAGTGATTTAAAAATGTTGGATGAAATGATTACACGTCGCGAAGAAGTAATGTGCGCTGAGGCGATTTTTAATGGTGAAGTAGAAGTAAAAGGGGACGGGGTAGAATATGTCATTGACTTTAACCATACAAACCGTGAAGCTTTATCTGGTGCTAATCTCTGGAGTGCTGCTACATCTCAAAAATATGCAGACCTTAAACGTTGGGTTCGTGCAGTACAAGATACCGGGTTTGTAAATCCTGATATTGTTATTATTTCACCAGATGTTACAGATGCTTTATTAGCAGACGAAACAATCAAAAAATTACTAGATATTCGTAATTTAAATATCGGTGAATTACGCCCTACGAATTTACCTAGCGGTGCTACTTATATTGGTACATTGGCAGGTGTTGGAGCAATTTATGAGTATGCAGCTTCGTATTACGATGAAGAAAGCAAAACAGCAAAGCCAATGGTTCCTGCTGGTCACTTAGCTGTAATCGCTAGTGAAGCAGATTTTGGTATGGGTTATGCTGCAATTACAATCGCTAAAGACGATGATTTAGTAACCTATGAAGCAGATCGTGTGCCGGATTCTTGGACAGAAAAACGTCCTGCACGAAAAATTTTACAAATGAGCTCAAAACCACTGCCGATTCCAAAAGAAGTGAATAGCTGGTATGTAGCGAAAGTACTCTAAGGAGGGAAATGGATGATTAGAGCAAAACATAATATCCTTCATGATGGTGTTTCCTATAAAAAAGGTGCAATCATTGAAGGGTTAACAAAAAAAGAAAATGAGCGCCTGGTTAAATTGAAAGCTGCTGAATTTGTTATTACTCCCCAAGAGGAGCTTCAAAAGCAAAAGGTAGAAAATAGCTTTACAGAAATTCCACCTGAGCGATTTGAAGAACTTAGCAAAGATTTAGATGATTTATACAATGCCGAAGAGCTAAAGAAAGCAGCTATTGATGTTGGTGTCGATTTAACGAATATAACTCGTAAACCAGATGTTATCGCTGCCATTATCAATCAAGGGAAAGCAGACGAGCTACTCGAAGATGATAATGATCCAGACGGGAAAAATGATGACGAATAAGAAGACATTTAAAGACTTCATTCATGAAGATTTAAATGTCTTTTTTAATTTGGAAGAGATGGGCGAAGAGCATGAGCTGGATGGCGAGATTCTCCCCATTGTAGTAACAGAAGTAAATTTAAATAATAGCCGTACAGGTTTAGCCCGTGAACAATTTCATGTGTCGCAGGAAGTTTATAGCTTTGTAAAAACTGTTTATGTACGGTCAGAACAATTTTATCTACCAAAAGTGGGAGTGGAATTGACGCTTGATGGCCGGAAATTTTTTGTTGAAGACTCATCCGATCAGCAAGGCATTATAAAAATTGTGCTTTCAGCGAATGAAAGTTAGGTGATCATATTATGAGCGTTAAAGTTGATATTAAACGAGCTCAAGACATTATGGAATTGTTTGATGCTACGCCACGACAAGCGCAAATTGTTATGTGGCGTGCGATTACTCGTGCTGCTACTGCAGGTAGGACACGGGCCAGTATGAATGTGCGCAAAAATTACATGGTTAGCGCAAACGATGTAAAAAAAACAATCAAAATATCAAAAAAGAGTTCAGCTACTCTATCTGCAAATTTTCGATCTGTTGGTAGTGTTATTCCACTTATTGATTTTGATACGACACCACAAGAGCCATCACCTGCTGCTGTCCGTACTCGCGTTTCCAAGGCTGGTGGTAAGAAAAATATAAGCAATGCCTTTGTAGCGCGGCCAAGTAGTTCCGGAAAGGTGCATGTTTTTACAAGGGTAGGCACATCTCGCTATCCTTTAAAAGTTTTATATGGTCCGTCTGTACCTCAAATGATCGGTCGCGAAGATATAATGGATGACATTTTAAATCGTACGCAGACAGTTCTTAATGACCGTTTGGATCATGAGCTTGAAAGATTATTAAGGGGGCAGTTCTAATGCATGCTTTAGATGTTTTGGATAATCTAGTCCAATTTTTACATGATAATTTGCAGGATTTTTTATTACAAACTGAAAACGGTAATGAAGTGCCACCAAAAGTGTACGACGGATATTTGCCACCTAAACAAAATAATCGCGCAGGACTTAACGAGGATACTCCTTTACAAGAGGAATATCCATTTATTATTGTCCGTTATTTAGATGACGATGATGAAATGTACGTATCCAATCGCGTAGCGTACAGAATCATTGTTGCGACATACAGCGATGACGAACAGCATGGTTGGCGCGAAAATTTGGGTTTGATGATTCGCATTAAATCATTATTACGTCAACAGCAAATTATCGGAGCTGCTAACTTGGTTGGGAAAATTGAAACACGTTTATTTGAAGAACAACGTAAACCAAGTTATCACGGTTACATGGTTGTTGAATATGAAATACCTCAAATTCAAGAAAAAAGTAAGGAGTTGACGCCAGATGGCTTCTATTAAAGCACCAGAAACATCTCCTGAGTTAGTAGGAGATGCAATTGAATCAGTTGTTGAAGAAAAATTCCCGGGTACTATTAAGCCTGAAAAGTTTATGTATGTTGGTCCTCCGACAAAGTTGTTACCAAAATTCACGATTTATGAAGGTGGATTGCCTTCTTTTTTAAAGGACCATTTAGAAAAGTGCCCAGCTTTAAAAGCGTTATTTGTGCCTCCTGCTAATGTCGCAGATGTGCAATTGCAACTTGCTGATGGTAATTCTGTCCTTGCCATGTTCTATAAAAAAACAGACGAGTACTTCGTCAAATTAAGTGAGGTGAAATAACGATGTTTCAACATGGTTCACGTGTAACCGAAGTTCCCACTAGCATTTCAGTTCCTGTAGAGGCAGCTGCAACATTACCTGTTGTATTTGGTACGGCCCCAATTCACTTAGCTGCCACAACTGAATATGTGAATGAGCCATTTATTGCTTATTCATGGGAAGAAGCAGTATCGGCATTAGGTTATTCAGATGATTGGGAGAACTACACATTATGCGAAATGATGGATGCAGCTTTTCGTCAGTTTAATGTGGCGCCAGTTGTTTTCGTTAACGTATTAGATCCAGAAGTGCATAAAACGTCTGGCAATGAAACAATAGAAGTGTTTAAAGGAAAGGCCGTAGCTGTAACAGATGGAATTTTAAATGAGTCGGTAAAAGTTAAATTGAATGAATCGGCATCTACACCACTACAAAAAGATGTAGATTATATTGCTTCTTTTAATGGGGAGGGTAAATTTGTCGTTGCATTGATAACAAACACTAATGTTGAGTCTCTTTACATTGAATTCAATAAGCTGACGCCGGAAATCATTAATGAAGATGATGTGATAGGTGGATATAACATTGAAACAGGCAAACGCAAAGGACTAGAGCTATTAAATGCAATTTTCCCGAACTTCCGTTTGGTCCCTGCTCAAGTATTAGCGCCCAAATTTTCAACGAAGCCAAGTATTGCTGCGGTAATGAAAGCGAAAGCATCAGCAATAAATAGCTATTTCCGTGCATTTGCTTGGGACGATATTGATACTACAGAAGTCACTCATTACCAAAAAGCTAATGAGTGGAAGAATATGAATAACTATGTGGGTACTAATGAAGCACCAGGTTGGCCGATGGTAGCTTTGGATGACAAAATCTATCACGTGTCTACTCAAGCAGCTTGCTTAGTAATGAAGGTAGCAAATGCCAATGGTGGAGCTCCATATGAGTCCCCATCCAATAAAAATTTATCAATGAATAAATTAGTATTGAAAGACGGGACAAAAGTGGATTTGGGGCCAGATCAAGCAAATTTATTGAACTCACAGGGCATTGTAACAGCCCTTAATATGATGAATGGCTGGGTGCTGTGGGGGAACTGTACCGGAGCATACCCGGGTAACACGGATGTAAAAGATATGTTTATTCCGGTACGCATTACACATAACTGGATTGCTAACTCGATTGTATTAACAACATGGTCAAAAGTAGACAAGCCAACAAACCGTAGTTTAATTAATAACGTGATGGACACAATGAACAACTGGTTTAATGGTTTACACAACCGAAATGTTGTATTGGGAGGTCGAGTTGAGTTCCGACCAGAAGACAATCCAAAAACAAGTTTATTAGCAGGGAAATTACGTTTACGTTACTTTACTGCAGAACCGGTTCCGGCTCAAGATATTGAAAATTTACTTGAGTTCGATCCGGGATACTATGATTCGTTATTTTAATTAGAAAGGAGATTGCATGATGTCAATCATTCCAGAAAAGTTAAATGATTTCCGGGTATATGAGCCAGGAAATCCAGATTATAAAGGGGTTTCGGATATTCAATTGCCGAGCCTAGAACATATGACAGAAGCTATTAATGGAGCGGGGATTCTTGGGGAATATGAATCTCCGGCTTTCGGTCATTTATCAAGCATGAAATTGGTTTTAAATTGGCGAGTGACGAGTAAAGAACTCCTTTCCTTTTTCCGTCCTGAAGCAATGGAAATTGATTGTCGCATGGCCAATCAAGAATACAATGAACAGCTAGGCAAGCATAATTTCACTGCTAATCGTTTATATGTGCGAGGCATTCCAGTCAAAAACGATTTAGGGAAAGTGCAAAAAGGCAGTCCGTATGAGGGTAGCACTGAACTTGAGGTACTGCACATGCGCCTTGAGTGTGATGGCGAAGTATTAATTGAAGTAGATCGCATTAACTATATTTACCGTGTTGGTGGAGTAGACTACACTGAAAAATTACGTGAAGCATTAGGATTGTAAGAATAGGAGGAATTTTGCATGGCAAACGAAACTGTAGAAAATACAAACGTTAAGGAAGTTAAATTAAAGGTACCGAAAACTTTTGATGGGCATGAAGTTACCAAAATCGTATTAGATTTTAATAATATGACCGGAGTCGATGTGATGAAGGTTGATAAAGAGTTACGGGAGGAAGGGTATCCATATGGATTTGATACAATTTGGAATCAAAATGCTGTACTTAAATTGGCTGCTCGTGCTGCAAAAATGCTGCCTGAAGATATTAAGAAATTGCATGCAGGTGATTATATGGAAGTGACGTTCCAGACACGAAATTTTTTCGTAGGATGGTAGGAGATAGTGGCGGAGCAAAATTGTTCCGTCAAATTTTTTTATCTCTATCTTCTAATACTTTTACAAGCATGAACGAATGGAGGGCTATGTCGTTTGCTGAATTAAAACTTTGGAGTGAGGCAATGCGGAAAGATGAAGGAGATGAGGAATAATGTCTAAAACGTTTGAAACAACCGTTGAAATAAAAGGCGCAATAGGCAGTACCTTTACTGAAGCCTTCCGCAAAGCCAATCATGGTCTTGTTGACTTGAAAGGCGAAGCCCGTGCAGTACAACGAGAGCTAGATCGGTTAGGGCAAGATTTCCGACAAGGTAAAATCCATCAAAGTCAGTACACTGAAGAAACGCAAAAACTTGGTTCTGAATTAAAAACTCTTGAAAGAGAGATGAAAGATGCCACATCTGCTCAAAAACGTTTTGCTCAAGAAACAGCAGCTGCTAAAAAGCAGATGGAGGAACAGGCACTTGCAGCAAAAGCACGAAACAAAGCATTAATGACAGATTTGCAAGCGGGTGTTGGTAATGCTGTAGGGAGAGCTAAAACAGCAGCTACAATTGTTGGGGTTGGTACAGCAGCTGCAGCAACTGCCACTGCTGTGCAGTCCATAAACGTTGCGGCAGATTTTGAAGCACAATTATCTAAGGTAGCAGCCAAAGCGGAAGCATCCAAAGAAGAAATGCTTGCATTACGTCAAACAGCATTAGAGCTTGGAGCTAGTACAAGTTTATCAGCTCCTGAAACAGCTTTAGCAATGGATGAGTTAGCTGCAGGCGGTATGAACGTTAATTCGATTATTGCGGCCATGCCGGGGATTATTGCTGGGGCAGAAGCTTCTGGTGAGGATTTATCTTTAGTTTCGTCCACTGTATCCTCTGCTTTAAGCATTTGGGGATTAAAGGCCGAAAAGGCATCCCATGTATCGGATATATTAGCAGAAGCTGCTAACCGTTCTGCTGCAAGTGTTGATGATATGCGATACGCATTTAAATATGCCGGTGCTCCAGCTGCATCTTTAGGGAAGTCTTTAGAAGAAACAGCAGCTGCTGTTGCATTGATTACTGATAAAGGTATTGATGGATCTACAGCAGGTACAGCCTTACGATCAGGTTTATTGGCTTTAAATAATCCTGTCAAATCGCAACAAAAAGTGATGGACAAATATGGAATGGTTATACATGATTCTAACGATGAATTACTTTCTATGAGTGATATTATTCGAGAATTACAAAAATCACTTAAAGGTATGTCCGAATCAGAGCAAACAGCAATTTTAGCAAAATTAGTTGGAACTGAAGCTGTTTCGGCTTTTTTATCATTGGTGAAAACTGGTCCCGATGCATTAGATGACATGACGAAGGCACTTGAAAATTCAGGCGGTGCAGCAGCAAAAGCTTCTAAAATCATGTTAGATAACTACGCTGGTGCAAAAGAAGAAATGATGGGTGCATTTGAAACAGGACAAATTGCATTTGCTACACCTATTTTACCCGTAATGAAAGACGTAATGAACGGTGTTGGAAATATCATATCAGATAATATGGATAATATAGAAGAAATGGGTGGAAAAGTAGCAGGGGTAATTCAAAAGATTACTGCACCAATTGCTATGACAGAACCCGTTCGCCCCTCTATAGAACCTCATATGGACCCGGATTATGTAGAGCAAGCGATGAGTAAATATGCAACAGATTTAGAAAAATACGAACTGTTCAAAAAAATGAGCGGTAGCGATAAAGTGAATTATATGCTTGATGAAGCCGTTGATACCATTGAGAAATGGATAGGCGGTTCTGGCGGAGAGGCCATGGAAAGCCTATTTACTGAGGTTGGCACAATTGCAGGTAAAGCTTGGATAAGTGCATTTAAAACATCCGCAAAAGGGGCAGTGGGTGAATTAGCTGACGGTAATGTAGCAGGAGCTCTTGCGATGGGAGCAGCTGCTAATGCAATGACCGGTGGATTGTTACTTTCAGGCGGTCTAGCTGGTGGGAAGTGGGCATTGGGTAAAGGGAAAGAAATGTTATCCAATCGTAAAGGAAAAGGTACTGCAGCATCTTCTCCTCCTCCAAGTCCTAAAAGTGATACAACTTCAAATTCCTCAACAGCAAAGCGATTTAAAGGAAAAAATGCAGCCGCAAAACCCCCGAAAATATCCCAAAGTTCCATTGGGACGATGGGGAATGTAGCAAAGGTTGCCGGAAAAGCAACCGTGCCACTTGCAGTTACTGGCAGTTTAATAGGAGTGGCTACTTCAAATAATAAGGCAGAAGCAACAGGAAGCGCTATAGGTGGTATTGTAGGCGGATTAAGTGTCGCTAAACTAGGTGCGGCAGTTGGGACAATAATAGCTCCAGGAATAGGTACAGCGATTGGTGGAGCGATTGGTGGGTTGGCTGGTTCCTTAGGTGCATCATGGTTAGGTGGCAAAGCAGGAGGTGCATTATCATCCAATGCTTCTGGAAACGCAGCTGTTGCGCAAAAACCTTCACCAATATCAGACGCGACTACTCAAAATACTACAGCCATCAACCAAAGTCTTGTTACACTCAATACCAATGTCACAGCTTTAAGCTCTTATTTTGGAACAGCTACTACGGATACTAAAGCAACCTTTTCAGAGCTACAGAGTAAGACGGCAATGCTTAACAACAACATTCATCTTTTAACGTCTTATGTAGGTCAAGCATCCGGGTGGATCGCCTCTTTAAGTGGAATTCAGCCCGCTGCACAACGTGTTATAACTGCTTTAGCTACACTCGAACAACGAATTAATGCAATTGATTTACCAAATAGTGCATCTTCTAGGAGAGTAGCGTATGAATAAATACAAAACCATTCAAGGAGATACATGGGATTTGATTGCCTATAAGCTGTGGGGAAGTGAGTATCTATTTCCATTAATATTAGAAGCCAATTCTAGTTATCGTAATGTAGTGATTTTTGATGGTGGTATTGAACTAAATGTACCGGATATAGATACATCAGAATATACACCACGTCCCGTATGGTTAGATGAGGAGGATGAGTTGTGAGCGAAGTAACTACGGTACGGAGTACAACGCTTAAATTACAGTACAACCAGCACGATATTACGGAGGAATTGCATAAATACTTACTAGACTGGACGTTTACCGACAATCTTTCAGGAGAAATTGATACTTTTGATTTTGATTTAATTGATAAGGATATGCTCTGGACAGGTAAATGGTTTCCTTCAAAGGGATCTCTAATCGCCCCTATAATTATTCTGAATAACTGGGACGAAAAAGCAATCATTACCCGTTTAGGTAAGTTCGAAATTGATGAAATAAAAGGTAAAGGATTTGGCACTACTATTTCAATCGGTGCCTTGGCGGCATCTGATAATTCTTCTTTGCGCGGTGAAGAAAAAAATCGAGCGTGGGAAAAGGTCACAGTAAAAACAGTTCTTAATGATGTTGCAAAGCGCAATAAGATGAAGCTTGTGTGGCAGGTGACTGAAAACCCTAAAAAAGATCGAATCGAGCAAGAAAACGAAACTGATTTGAAATTTATCTATCGTTTATGCAAGGATAATGGCTATTGTTTGAAGTTGGCCAATAACACCATTGTTGTGTTGGATGAATCGGATTATGAAAAACAAGCAGCGAATACTGACATTAGGCGACTAAGCTTATCAACGGATAAAATAAAGATTCTAAATTATTCCTTTAATACAAGCGCCACAGGTACTTATAAAGCGTGTCGTGTTGAGCATTATGACAGCAAAAAGAAAAAACGGATTGCAGCTACATTTACTGCACCGAAAGCAAAAAAAGTGGATCGCACGCTTGTTGTTAAGGAGGAAGTGAAGTCGCAAGCTGAAGCTCTCCGGTTGGCAAAGAAAAAGCTTAGAGAAGCTAACAAAAATGCTACAACCATTAGCTTAGAAATTTACACATGCATGCACATCGACGCTGGAATGACTTTTAATCTAAAAGGATTCGGTACTTTAAATGGCAAGTATATAGTAACGAAATACAAAGTAAAACCCAATTCGCAATCAATTGATTTACGGCGATGTTTGGAGGGATATTAATGCATATCGAAGAAGGGACAGTTATTTCTGTTTTTCCCGAACGTGCTACTGTTAAAGTCCAAAAAGAACAATCGGGTGTTATATCAGGTGAGCTTCCTGTCATTTTTCGTGGGACCTTAAAGAACAAAGAATACAGCATGCCATCAATTGGCGAGCAGGTTGTGTGTATATTCGGTACAGGATCGGTGGGCTATGTATTGGGTGCTATTTTTAGTGAAGTAGATGCGCCACCAATCACAGAAGCACATAAACACTTTTTTCAATTTGAAGATGGAGCTTCATTTGAATACGATACTAAAACACATGAATTAAACGTAATCTGCGAAAATATAAACATAAATGGGAATATTAATTGTAGGGGCACCATTACTTCAGGAGGTGATTCGAATGGGTAAAATCGCAAGCTTTCGGAGATATAATTTTTGAAGTTTCAGAGAATAAAACATTGACCTACAATGAATTTCAGCGTACTACAGAACCCCGGTGGTTTGAACACAAAGTTTTACATGACAAACCAGAATTAGAATTTGTAGGAGCAGGCACCGATGATATCTCCTTCAAAATTTTGCTACGCGCAGAATTAGGTATTAATCCTGAAAAGCAAATGGCTAAAATACGTGAGTTTGCAAGGAAAGGTAAAAAAGCATTATTCATCAGAGGCAATAAACCAATTTCAGCAAATTATTGGGTTATCAAAAGAGCAGTTGAAGTGCATAAAGTCATTGATAACCAAGGTAATATTCTAACAATGGAAGTCGATTTAAATTTGATGGAATACCCAAGGGAAACTGAAGATGAAACCAAAAAGAAAACGACTTCCTCAGTAAAAAAGGCGTCCACTGCTAAAGCATCAAAACAATTAGGAACTATCACAATCACTGTTAAGTCTGTGCATATTCGCAGTGGTCCAGGTGTTAATAACAAAGTACTGGGCTATGCCATGAAAAATGATAAATTAAAAGTAACTGGTAAAAAAAACGGTTGGTATGCGCTAGGTGGAGGAAAATATATTTCGGCTAATAGCGCATATTCCAGTTTTAAGGGGGCGTAACAATTGATTTATGAGGTATCACCAATTAGAAATATTAATTTCGGAGCAACAGGAGTAGAGGAAGTGCTACAAAATGTTGCTTTTATTTTGTCTACGCCCCTTATGAGTTGCCCGTTAGATCGCGCATTTGGATGGGATGCAGGTATTGATGATCCTATTCATTTAAGGAAAGCACGTTATACCTATCAGGTAACAGATGCTATTCAGAAATTTGAACCACGGGCTATTGTCGAGAACGTAACATTTGAAGAATCGGATGTTCTTAATGGTAAGTTAAGACCGAAAGTGAGGGTGAGTGTAGATGGCGAATCGCTTTAATTTACCTGATATTGATTTTTTAGAAAAAGCACCTGAGCAAATTGAGGCTGAAATGCTACAGCATGTATCCGATAAAACAGGACTTACCTTAATGCGTGCAGATCCACGTCGGAAGTTCTTACAATCATTGGCTACTTTTGTTTCGATTGAACGAAATCGAATGGAACATGCCCTGAGGCAAAATCGACTTGCTTATGCGGAGGATAATTCCCTTGACCATATGGGAATTGAAATGTCGACTGAACGAATTGAATCGAAGGCTGCTCAAACGATTATGGCATTCGTACTAGAGGCAGAACGTCCACTTGAAGCTTATGTAATTGATGCTGGTGAATTGATCAGTGTTGGAGAAGTATATTTTGCAACAGACGAAGTATTGGTGATTCCCCCAGGACAATCAATTGGAGTTGTAGGAGCGACTTGCACAGAGTCTGGTGAGGTAGGCAATGATTATTTAGTTGGAGAAATTTCAACATTAGTTCGACCAAAAGCTTATATAAATTCTGTACAAAATACAACGGTATCGAGTGGTGGAGCTGAGCAAGAAAGTGATGATGCATACGCAGAACGCATTCGACTGGCACCGGAAAGTTTTTCTACAGCGGGACCGGAGCTTGCATATGTTTATTGGGTTAAAACCGCAAGTACCGAGATTGCCGATGTCAAAGCCGAATCCCCTAAAGAGGGCCATGTAGATGTGTATATCTTAATGCAAGATGGCCGATTGCCTACAAGTGTTGAGATTCAAGAAGTGAACGGAATTATCAATGATTCACAAGTTAGACCATTAACGGACTTAGTGTCAGTAAGTGGACCTGAACAAGTATCTTATGAGGCTATAGCAACCTATTGGATTTCCAAGTCAAATGAAACGGTTACTTCTATTATTCAAAAGCAAGTAGAAAATGAGTATCAGGAATATATAAAATGGCAGCGGTCTAAAATGGGCCGAGATGTGGATATGTCAGAGTTGATAGCTCGATTAAAATCAAAAGGCGCATCACGTGTTGCTGTAAATTCAGAAATGTTTATTGAAGTGGCAAAAAATCAAGTAGCAATTGAGTCACCAACTTCTGAACTTAGTTTTGGAGGAATTGCAGATGAATAGCTTAAAGCAGTCTCTTCAATTACTTCCTTATTCTTTAAAAAAAGATCCAGTTGTTGTCGCAATGTATGAAGCTGTGTCTATACAACTTCACGAAGCTTATGAAGATGCGCATGCTTTGGCAGATGTAAAAAAGGTAGATCAATTACCTGAATCTATGCTGGATTTAATCGCTTATGAAAAGCATGTGGACTTTTATGATAATCATCTAACAATCGTTCAAAAAAGGGAACTTATAAAATCGTCCATTAGCTGGCACAGAAAAAAAGGGACGAGATGGGCAGTAGAAAGAGTTGTTTCAATTGTTTATCCAAACGCTAAGATTCAAGAGTGGTTTGAATATGATGGGGAAGCGTATCGTTTTAAAGTTGAAGTAGATGAGCCTTTTATTGCTAGTAAAGATATGAAACGTTTAAGGGCTATGATTGAAGCCACTAAAAATAAGCGATCATGGCTAGAGTATGTAGCAATAAAATTACCTCAATCCAAACAAATTGAACTAGAAAGTGCTCATTGGCATTATCCGGTCTACTTGCCCGTTTGCGGTACCTTTCATTGCGATGGTTTGCCAGGTAAAGAGAACGAAGCAACTGTCGAATTAAACAAAATTAATTATGCATATCCGGTGCATTTGCCAGTAGCAGGAGAAATCTATCCAAACGAGGTGATGAATGAATGGTAGCACGTATTGTAATGGATCGTACCCTTGAGTTTTTGATGAATATGCCCAAAAAAGCGGTTATTATGATTGATGGCCAACCTAAAGAAAAGGCGTTTCATTCTAAAACAATTGAAGGTAACACAATTAAAGTGTATGTCTATTTGGATGATGGTTACGGACTCTTGACTGAAGCCAAATTGGTAGATGAGCATGATATTGAGCTGGACAAATATACAACACATATTGAACAAGGAGAAGACGGCATAATGGTTGTATTTACATTGACCGTATCATTGAAGGGAGTTGTACAGCAGTGAGTCTTACATTTAAAAATGATTATACACTGCTCAATTGGAAAGATCGTATTTGGAAAATCGGACATGATGGCAAACTAATTCCCAAACGTGATGAAAACAATCAAATTATCACGAATCCAATAACAGGACAGCCTGAATACGAAACAATTGAAGATGGCACACGTGTTGCTGCTAAACACCTGAATCATATGGATAACGGAATTTATATGGCTCATGAAATAATCCTTGATTTGGCGTCGATGGTTCGCCGTATGCAAATACAAATGGAGCTTGATGGTCGAGTTCCTGGTAACGCAGGTACTTTTGCGGATACGTTAGATGGCAGCACAAATAAAATTACACTGGATACAACGACTACTGAAATTAAAGAAAATGTTAGCGCGGGAACAACCGTTTTATCCGTCGCAAACGTAAATGCATTTGTTCCATTTTCGCAAGTAACGATTTTTGATGATGTATCGAGTGAGGATGTGTTTATTTCAGAGATTGGAACGAATACCATAACTGTTCAAGCGTTATCGAAAAGTTATAAAAAAGGCGCAAAAATTACGCGTAGTAATGTTGTTATTGACACGGTTAATACTGAAATGAGTGTTGGCGATTGGCTGACTTATTCCGTCGAATTAGGGGAGGTGGTTTAATTATGGTTTTATACTTTTACAATAAATACAACAACATTGCAACAAACAATTATTCGGTAGTATGGACATATAGGGATACGGCGGGCGCTTCGGATGGTCACCCGGGTTATGAAATTAAAGACGGTTTACTGTATACAACCGGGGCATACGAAACACACGATCCTTATAATAGACCTATAGGAAAAACGCTTTACCAAGTGTATAACCATGATAGAAGTAAAATTCATAGATACTATTTTTCTGGCTATACGCGAACAGAATATTCCACAGGGGCCGTTGCAACTACCGTAGTAAATAGTCGCGGATCGTTAGCACAATCAAATATTGTTGCGGAAAACGGCACATACCCAACGGACCGCAGACATTCGGACGGTTTTTGGTATTTGAGGGGCGCCATTGTTAACAGGGCGCCTATATGGAATGTAATACCTACACAGACTGTGCGTAGGAACACTACAGCAACTGTTAACCTAAATAGTTATGCAAGTGATTTAGACGGTAACGCATTATCATATACGACGTCGTCTAGTAACACAGGTGTGGCAACTGTTAGTGTTTCTGGGAGTACTTTAACGATTACCGGTAAATCTATTGGGACGGTAACTATAACTGTTTCAGCAAATGACGGTAGTTTATCAACTAATACAACGTTTAGCGTAACTGTGGCTAATACAGGGCCAGTCGGTACCACAATACCGAATCAGACGACAAAGAAAAGTTCAACGGTTACAGTCAATTTAGTAAATTATTTCAGTGATATTGATAACGATGCGCTAACATTTACAGCTTCTTCAGCAAATACAAACGTTGCTACAGTTTCAGTTTCCGGAAATACATTAACGATTACTGGCGTATCAATTGGTACAGCACTTATCTCAGTAACTGCTAGTGACTCAAAGGCTACAGCTTCCCAATCCTTTACATTAACGGTTACAAACAGTGTACCTACAGTAGCGGTTACGGCACCGTCTGCGAATATGACGCTTTATGAAAATGATTTATTTAATTTATCTGGCCAAGCTGCAGATGTGGATGCAAACCAATCCGTTACAGTATATGCGCAAATTAATAATGAACAACGGATTGTATTAGGTGTTGGTTTAAGTAATGTGCCTGTTACGTTTAACAAGTCGCTTAAATTTAAAGGTGGCCAATTATATGACGGTGAAACACCAGTCACTGGTAATTTAACAGATGGCCTTGCTCATACTCTAAAAGTTTGGGCACAAGATGGTGATGGCGCTCAATCAGTGATTAATGAACGCGCTTTTTATGTGGTTCCTAACCGTCCACCAATCTTAACCGTTGATACAGTGGTACCAAGCGGCATTATAAACACTGATAAATTTAAGATTAGTGGTACTGCAGGTGATCCAGACGGCAACCCAGTAGTGGCTTCTTACCGGATTAACGGTGGAAACAGCATCACGTTAGAAGTTAACGAAGATCGCTGGGAATTTGAAATAGCACTCTTTCAACTTGCGTTGGGGGAAAATACAATCGTCATAGAGCTCATGGATAATTATAATTTCAAAGTTTCCAAGACCATTAAATTAAATAAAAATGAAGTGAAGACGCCTATTTTGCACTCTGTAGCCCGATATAAAATTGAGCCACCAAGAGGAACTGCAAAAGGCGTTTTATTATACCTTCAGAGAGATGAGGATTTGACGGAGTTAAAGGTTGAATTATCCATGACGTTGGCTGGGGAGCAGGAAAAATATGTGGCGCTTACAGCTGATAATACGGCACCAGTAAGCGAAGGGATCATAGAGGATGAATTTTATTTTGAAGCCGACGAGCCGAAAAGTCATATTATCCTAAAACTATCAACATCTCGTCCTAATATTTCCGTTAATAAAAAAATACATCTAATTTCGGGGGTGCTTGAATAATGATACGTCGCAAGCGTTTACCAGATGGTACATTCGGAGAACTCGAGAATATCGGTTCAGATCCCACTACCGAAGAGCAGTTGGCAGCATTAGGCTTTCAACTTGCTCAAGAGAAAATTAATAGCATGCAAAAAGATGCTGTTATTAACGGTCTTGGTGCACAAGTCGCCATGTTAAAAATTGAAATGATGCAATTGAAGGGAGGTGGGGAATGATGGCATTTTGGAAAATGGCTTTTAACTTAAAATGGGTAACAGCTGAGCAGTTGCGTTTAGCCGTTATGACGGAAAGCAATCCATTTGGCGAAATCTCGCCTGAAGAATATAATGAAATTACAAAACAAGATTTTTAAGACGCGTGCAGCTGCATAGCGTTATTTTTTATGGCAAGGAAAAGTTGTTATAGCCCTAACGTGCTACCTCCCTTATGATAGACATATAGGAGGTGGTATGGATGAGTGTGTCTACAGAATTTGCTCATGAAATTGCAGAAATCCGTTATCAATTGAGACTAATAAAAGATGGCGATGTCTACGAGAAAGTAGGTTCAGGTGCATATAGCGCAACTAGAGTCGAAAAAATCGAAAAGATATTTGACGACATGATTAATCGTTTAGA
Organism: Solibacillus sp. FSL W8-0372; assembly: GCF_037969735.1. Lineage (NCBI taxonomy): Bacteria > Bacillati > Bacillota > Bacilli > Caryophanales > Caryophanaceae > Solibacillus > Solibacillus sp. FSL W8-0372. The sequence goes on from NZ_CP150204.1 coordinate 1,590,415, forward strand.
CAAAGGATTACCTTCTGAAAGTTCATCAGCTATGAATGAAATATTTAAAAAAGAAGATTAGAAATTTAAGCATTCTCTTGCGAGGGTGCTTTTTAATTTGCGAAAAAAGGAGCTTGATATGTATGGGAGGAATTGAATTGGGATTTTTAGACGTTGCACATTTATATTTGTTTGGCGGGGTTAAATTTTTACATTTATTATTATTATTAATGGGGTTAGACATCATCACAGGAATTTTTAAAGCTCTTAAAAACGGAAACCTGTGGAGCCGGAAAAGTTTATTCGGGTATGCCAGAAAAATTCTAGTTTTAATTGTAATCATAGTTGCAAATATTATTGACCAAGTATTGTCGTTGGGGGGCACATTAACCTTTGCGACAGTGCTTTTTTATATTGCAAATGAAGCATTATCCATCACGGAAAATATGGCGGAATTAGAGGTGTTAGTCCCCCAAAATTTGGCGGAAAAATTAAAGGTAATCGAATCCACTAAGCATGAAAAAGAAAGTCTGGCCACAGAAGTATTGGATGAACTAGTAGGAAGTAATGTGGACAAGAAATTGAAGGATGGTGATAAATGATGGAATGCGTAATATGCGAAAAAGAGATTGAACCATTAGAAAAGTACAACGGTGAGCCAATGTGTAAAGAATGCTACCATGCACCTGAAAATGAGGTGTTTACAGATGAGTAAAAAACTGAAGATCTTTATCGATCCCGGGCATGGTGGGCATGATCCAGGAGCAATCGGGGCGAAATCAATAGAAGCCGAAAACGTTCTTAAAGTTGCTTTAGCGCTTGAAAAGAAGTTAAAGGCACAAGGGCATCAAGTGAAGCTTTCGAGACGTACAGATACTTATCTGACACTTAAACAACGCGCAGACTTAGCGGATGCGTGGGGAGCAGACATATTCATTTCTCTACATGACAATAGCGCTGTAAACAAAACGGCGACCGGCTTTGAAACGTTTATTTACAATGGGGAGAACGTTAGTACAAACTCAATTAAACTTCAACAGCACGTGCATAAAGCTATTATAAACGGTATTGGACTACGTGACCGTGGATTGAAACGCGCTAACTTTGCAGTTTTACGCTTAACGAGTATGCCGGCGTTGTTAATCGAATACGGCTTCATCAGTAATATTGAGGATGAAAAAATTATTGCTTTTGAAATCGATAAGCAAGCGCAATTAACTTTTAAGGGTATCAATAGCTATTTAGGGGTAAAAGCAAAGCCGATTACCTCAACCCCAACATTAAAGCCTGAACAAACAACAGACCTTAAAGAGGAGAGTGGAGAAATCATGTTAACAGAAACAGGACGTAATGAAATACGCGATTTATTAAAAAAAGCACGCAAACTAACGTTTACGGTCAATGGCAAGAGCGAGCCTTTAATCAATCCTACTGTACACACAGATGCCAAAATTAATCAATATACCGATAAACAATTACTCAGTTACCAGGCAGCCATTATTAACCGTACTTTCTAATTAACCTATTAAATATTTCAATGGGATTAGAAACTTAAAAAAAATTAAAACCCGTTACTTTTATAGTAGCGGGTTTAAGGTATTTTGTCTTAAAAAATGGAACAATTAGTTAAAATGTGATATTGTAAGGTAAAATGTTACAAAAAAAGATACATCCTGGAAAATGTATCTTGGTGTTGCTATAGAAATAATAAACTAAGAAAATAATAACATAATTTTATTGAATTGTCGATTCTATGGCCACCCGTTTAAAAGAAGGGTAGGATATAATGGCGAAATATGATAACATTCCAAAGAAATATTTAAATCAGTTTGCAAAGGTAAATAGTGTTGTATATAAATCGAAATCTCCAGAGGATATTGAGGAAGAGTTGTTGAATAAAGGTAAGGAAGATGAACTGATTTATTTAAATGAACAATTTAAATTCCCTGCGAATTACTTGTCTATTTGTAAAGTAGAATCTAATTTTCCAGATAAATCGAATACTCCGGAAAATTTTATAGAAACATTAATTACAGAGAGAATTATTCATATTTCACAAGTAAATTCTGAGTGGCAACCTCAATATACACCTGAAATTAAAATTTGTGCAATTAAACATGAAGGGAACTCCGTTTACATCAAATTGGTTGAAGAAAAGGTTAGTTCTAGAAGATCGGGGTATGGATCTGCAACTTCATCATACGCCCACTTAACTTCTTTAGTTATTCATTTCGGTGAGGAAGAATTAATTGAACTCAGATGTTCAGCCAGAGAAGCGAAAAAATATATGGAGTATATAATGAATTTAATGGGTTTTGCTACACCATATAAATGGTTTATGGTACCTAAGTTAACAAGGGCCGCTGCAGAACAACTATGTAAACTTCTTGCTGCAGGTATTGCATCTAAGCATATTGCATTGCCTACTAATGTAGGAAGCTTGAAATTTAATGCGAAAAAGAGTATAGATTTAGAGATAGATGAGGCATTTAAATCCATAACTACAGCAATTGAAGGTTTGGGCTTACCAACAGATGATACCATGGATGTGAATTGTTTTTATTCATATACTGATCCAAAAACCAATATAGTTATAGAAGTAAAGTTTGAGGTTAACATTAAATCAAGCTATTTTAAATTTACTTCTGCAGTGCCTGAGGCAGTGGTCGATCATGTATTAGATACATTGGTTGTAGTTAATGCTAGCAATACAATAATACCGGAAGTCGCAGCAACAGAAGCGTAGTAAAATCATGGGAGGGAGATATATGGGTTTATCGTATTTTGAAATTAATAATATTCTAAGTCGATGGGCTTCCAACTCTCCTTCTATTGTGGATTTTACTGTAGAAAATATACTTGATGCCCTGGAGTTAGATGATACCTATTATAATCAAGTATTTAAGTATTTAATGAGCAAAAATGAGTTTGAGTTAATAGCAAAGAAGATTTTACTTTGCCCTAATAACCATAAATGTGATGAGTTTTTATTAGATGAACCTGTTGAAGAAGACTACTTTGATTGTTATTCATGTAGTGAAAATGACTTTGAGCCAGAAAATTTTATTCTTGTTTTTTCATTTACAGAAGACTATTTAAAAGATGTTCAAAAAAAAAAGAGCCAAATCGGAAGAGAATACATGATGGTATAAAAGAAGTTAAGACAATTAATGAACTCATTTCCATGGGTTTATTAAAAGATGAAGGGAGATCAATTTTCGTTATGGTTAATAGTGATAACAGACAATATACATTTACTGATGTTAAAAATTCTGCTATTAGTACTGGTGATTATGCCAATAGTACTGTTACTAATAATGGTATTTCTGAAGATATATTAAAGACTTTATTAAAAGAAATTGATGCTTCAGAGTTGGAGCAAAATGCTAAGGAAGAATTGAAAGAGTTAGTGGAAACTGCTCAAGCTGAAAGTGAAGCTGATAAACCTAAACAATCAGTGATTAAAAGAATGTTAGAGGGTTCGAAAAGTATTATTGATGGTATAAATAGTTCACCTGCCCTTATTGAAACGTATACAAAATGGGCGCAATTTATTCAAAATCCCCCAACTTTATAATTAAATATGAAATTAATTTTACAAGCCCGTTACTACTGAATAAACCCAGTGGTGACGGGCTTTTTGTGTTAATGTATAACAATAAACAAAGTGTATAAAATTCAACCAATTTAGAAACTTAGCAAAAATCGGTAAAAAAATCTTTGCTGTGCGTGTTTCAAAAAAAGCAACAAAAAAGCAACATAAATTCCGAAACAATCCGAAAAAAGATGAAAAACCAATCTTTGTACAACTCGGAAAAACCTTGTTATAATGGGCATTGTGAATAGATATGAAAGAGGGTAAAAATATGAATGCTTACGATGAATACATGCGTCAAGTAACACAGCCAATGCGTACAGAGCTTGAAAATTCGGGCTTCACACAATTAACAACGGCAGATAGCGTACATGAATTCATGGCAGAAACGAAGGGGACAGCTCTTGTTGTCATTAACTCAGTATGTGGTTGTGCGGCAGGTTTAGCACGCCCGGCTGCCCGTGAAGCAGTGGCGGAGGTAAAACCGGACCAATTAGTAACGGTTTTTGCTGGTCAAGACCCTGAAGCAACAGCAGCGATGCGCGGCTATTTTGATGAAGTGCCACCAAGTTCGCCTTCTATGGCCATTTTAAAAGGCGGTCAATTAGCATATTTCATTCCACGTGAACAAATCGAAGGCTTCCCAATGGAGCAAATTCGTGATCATTTAGTAGATGTGTTAAAGCAAGTATGCGCCGATTAACAATCGTCACGACTGCAGGTAGACCAGACGAGCAATCGCTAAAATTAGCTGAATTGGCAAGTCAGGAACTAAATGCAGAAATTATACCAAGACAAAAACGTTCTGTACGTAAACTTGCTGAAATTTATGATGCGAACGTAATCGTTGCGGGTAAAAATCGTTATGAATACTATGCGAAAGGTGCCGAGGCGCCTTTCTTTTTTCATCCGAATTCAGCTGCCTTTCGATTAAAACGTGTCGCTCGTGGTGAAGAAGAGCCATTACTTACAGCGTCTGCTTTACAAAAAGGCGATACTTTTTTAGATTGTACGCTCGGAATCGGATCTGACAGCTTATTAGCAGCATTTGCAGTAGGTGAAACAGGTAAAGTGACGGGTTTGGAAATAGATAAAAATGTAGCGTTTATTGTGAAAACAGGAATGCAAACATACGATACGACCGAACTTCCGTTAACTGGCTGTATGCGAAATATCGAAGTCATACATTCTACAGCGCTAGAATTTTTAAAAAAGCAGGAAGATGCCAGCTTTGATGTTGTATACATGGATCCAATGTTCGAGGAAGTCATCGAGGAATCGACAAATTTCGAAGCATTACGCTTTGCAGGTGACCATATACCGTTAACGGACGAATGGGTGACAGAAGCAAAGCGGGTTGCTAAAAGAAGAGTTGTTTTAAAAGCACATTATAAATCGGATTGGTTTGAACGGTATCAATTTAAACGGGATGTCCGATTAACTGCAAAATTCCATTATGGTGTTTATATAAAATAAATGCGTTGAAGTTCCTTTAGAAGAGCTTCAGCGCTTTTTTTTTGCATGTATATGTGGGTGGAAGTTGCATATAAATAAGAACATCTTCATACTTTACATACCCCTTATAGGTATGATAATGTAAAAATAAGTAAGGGGGATTGATTGCATGATTCATGAAAACAATGAAATATTGGACACTCTTGAAGTGAGCTGTCGTAAAAGTCATCATCCTGAACCAATCAAAAAAGATTTGACGACAAGGTTAAATCGTATAGAAGGGCAAATTCGTGGGATTAAAGGTATGATTGAGAAAGACATTTACTGTGATGATGTCATTACACAATTATCGGCCACTCAATCGGCTTTAAATAGTGTCGCAAAGATTTTGCTGGAAGGTCATCTAAAAGGCTGTGTAGTCGATCGTTTAAATGAAGGCGATACGGAAGTATTAGACGAGCTAGTCGTTACAATTCAAAAAATGATGAAAAAATAAGGAGTGTTCGAGAATGGAAAACGTAATTTTAAATGTAAATGGTATGACATGCGGGCATTGTGTAAAAGCTGTAGAAACAAGTGTTGGCGCATTAGCTGGTGTACAGGAAGTAAAAGTTGACCTGGCTGAAAAAAAGGTAGCAGTTGCATATAACGAAGATACTGTGACTGTGGAGCAAATTAAAGAAACAATTGATGAACAAGGATACGATGTAGTTTAAATGGTAAGGTTCTCTATATTAATAGTAGAGAACCTCTCTTTTTAAAAGTTTTATACCCCCAATAGGTATAGGTGAGGTGGAAGTATGACAAAGGAACTGACTGTACAAGTGACGGGCATGACATGTGCAGCTTGTGCAACGCGCATTGAAAAAGGCTTAAACCGAATGGATGGTGTCAAATCTGCCAATGTCAATCTAGCTATTGAAAAAGCGGCTGTCCAGTATGATGAAACGGTACTGAAGCCACTGGAAATCGAGAAAAAAATACAGGCTCTTGGTTATGATGTTGTAAAGGAAAAAGTCGATTTTACAATCGAGGGGATGACATGCGCTGCGTGTTCGGCAAGAATTGAGAAAGTTCTTGGAAAACTTGATGGTATTTCAAATGCAAATGTGAATCTGGCATTGGAAAAAGCGACAGTAGAGTTTAACCCTTCCGAAGTTTCCGTTACAGATATTATTGCACGCATTGAAAAAATTGGTTTTGGTGCACAGCCAGTAGTTGAAGGAAACCCGGTCGATCATCGGGAGAAGGCAATCCAGCATCAAACTATTAAATTCATAGCAGCAGCCATACTGTCATTACCACTTTTATGGACGATGGTAGCTCACTTTTCGTTTACAAGCTTTTTATATGTTCCGGATCTTTTAATGAATCCGTGGATACAGCTTAGTTTAGCTACACCAGTCCAATTTATAATCGGCTGGCAATTTTACGAGGGTGCCTATAAATCGCTACGAAATGGTTCGGCCAATATGGATGTGCTTGTTGCCATGGGGACGAGTGCAGCGTATTTTTATAGTATTTATCAAATGCTGGCACATCCAAGTGGCCATATGCCGCATTTATATTTTGAAACGAGCGCTGTACTAATTACGTTAATTTTATTAGGTAAATTATTTGAAGCTCGTGCAAAGGGGAAATCTTCACAAGCTATTAAACAATTAATGGGCATGCAGGCAAAATCGGCTCTTGTGATTCGCGATGGAGTTGAACAGTTAGTTCCACTAGAAGAAGTACGAATAGGCGATCACATCAGAGTCAAGCCTGGTGAAAAAATCCCTGTCGACGGGGAAGTAATATCCGGGATCTCGGCTGTTGATGAATCTATGCTGACAGGCGAAAGCTTACCGATTGAAAAAAGTGAGGGGCATCTTGTATATGGTGCAACCCTTAATAAAAATGGTTCAATTGAGATGAAAGCGTTAAAGGTAGGTCATGAAACAGCACTTGCGCAAATCATTAAAATCGTCGAATCTGCACAAGGCTCCAAAGCACCGATTCAACGACTTGCGGATAAAATATCAAGTATTTTTGTACCGGTAGTTATTGGAATTGCTGCATTAACGTTTATAGCATGGTGGTTAATCGGCGGAGAATTTATCCAGGCATTCGAAGCGACGATTGCCGTACTCGTTATCGCTTGTCCATGTGCACTAGGATTGGCAACACCGACTTCAATCATGGCCGGCTCAGGGCGTGCAGCGCAATTCGGCATCTTGTTCAAAGGTGGCGAACATCTGGAACAAACCGGTTTTGTCGATACTGTTGTCGTGGATAAAACAGGAACGGTTACAAACGGTAAGCCTGTTTTAACGGATGTGGTTATGTTCAATGGCTTTAATGAAAATGATGTGCTAAGCATTGTTGCAGCAGCAGAAAAACAATCAGAGCATCCTCTAGCAGAAGCAATAGTAGAGGGAGTATTACAGCGCGGTATTGAGTTGCCGACAGTTTCAAGCTTTCAGGCGCTTCCGGGGCTCGGTATTGAAGCACAAGTGAATGACAGTGAAGTAGTTGTTGGGACGAGAAAACTATTACGTCAACGACAAATTGATATGAATGATCAAATTGAAACGCAGATGGTTTCGTTTGAGCAACATGGAAAAACAGCTATGCTAGTGGCTATAAATCATCAATTAGCGGCGATCGTTGCCGTTGCGGATACCGTAAAGGAAACATCTGCAGAAGCGGTAAACCGTTTACATGCGCTAGGTCTGAAAGTCATTATGCTTACGGGTGATAATGAACGTACGGCTCAAGCGATTGCAGCTGAAGTGGGTATTGATGAAGTCATCGCAGAAGTACTTCCAGAGCAAAAGGCACAGCAAATCGAAAATTTACAGCAGCAAGGTCTTAAAGTAGCGATGGTTGGTGACGGAATTAACGATGCCCCAGCTCTTGCTGTCGCACATATTGGTATGGCGATTGGCACAGGAACAGACGTCGCAATGGAAGCGGCCGATATTACATTGATCCGCGGGGATTTAAACAGTATTGCAGATGCGATATTAATGAGTCGTAAAACGATGACGAATATTAAGCAAAATCTATTTTGGGCATTTGCCTATAATGTGATCGGAATACCGATTGCTGCATTTGGTTTCCTCGCTCCATGGGTAGCAGGTGCAGCGATGGCATTCAGTTCTGTATCCGTTGTGTTAAACGCATTAAGACTGCAACGCGTGAAACTGTAAAAATTCCCACTTCCTGAATAAAGAAGGCTAATGATTCATAAATAACAATATATCTATTATAAAAAGCAGTATAGGTTTTGAAAATGATTGTAGTGGAATCTTACTATCGAAGTGTTAAATGGATATAACAGAATAGCACTCTAATTTCTCACTCCATCTTTTTTAAAAATAAACCAATAATGATAGGAGCCATCAATATGAAGGAAGATTCAAAGGTATATGATGTCACGATTATCGGTGGAGGCCCTGCAGGTATGTTTACGGCATTCTACGGAGGCATGCGCCAGCTTGAAGTTAAGTTAATTGAAAGTCTATCCCAATTAGGTGGACAGCTTGCTGCTCTTTATCCAGATAAATATATTTATGATATCGCAGGATTTCCGAAGGTGCGAGCGCAGGAACTTGTAAATAATCTAAAAGAACAAATGTCAGCTTTTGACCAAGCGATCGTAACTGGACAAAGTGTTGAAGGAATTACTAAGTTGGAGGATGGTACATTTAAGCTGACAACGAACGAAGAAATCCATTATTCAAAAACAATCATTATTACAGCAGGTCTTGGTGCATTCCAGCCAAGACAGTTGGAAGTTGAAGGTGCGGAATATTACGAGGGTAAAAACCTTCATTATTTCATCAACGATATAAATGAATTTAAAGGAAAGAATGTAGTCATTTTCGGCGGAGGTGACTCAGCTATCGACTGGTCGCTTATGCTTGAGCCAATTGCTAAAAAAGTTACGATTGTTCATAGACGAAATCAATTCCGAGCACATGAGCACAGTGTTGAAAATCTGTTCAAGTCAAGTGTAGACATTAAAACACCTTATATGCCTAATGAGTTGTTTGGCGATGAAAACGGTATTAAACAAATCGTCATTGTCAATGCAGATGGCGAAAAAGAAACACTCGAAGTTGATGACATCATCGTAAACTATGGATTTAAATCCTCATTAGGTCCAATCAAAGAATGGGGTTTGGAAATTGAGAAAAATTCCATTATCGTCAACTCTAAAATGGAAACAAATATCGAAGGAATCTATGCTGTTGGTGACGTTACAACATACGATGGGAAAGTGAAATTGATTGCAACTGGATTCGGTGAAGCGCCGGTTGCAATCAATGCGGCACGATTGTTTATTGATCCAACAGCAAAAAAACATGTACCGCACAGCACGGACCTTTTTAGTAAAAAATAGTATAGACAGGGGAGAAGAGACACAATTTTGATTTGTGTCTCTTTTTTTATTCATCAGGAAAAGAGGAGACCTTTACCTATTACTTTCTGAAAATTCCATTTTTCGTTATGATATATGAAGCAGGAAAAATAATCAGATATTCAAGGGAGTGCTTAAACTATGGAATACATCACACTTAATAATGGAGTAAAAATGCCGATTGTTGGTACCGGTACAAATACGTATGGAAAAGAAAATAACGAATTTAAAGGAGCATTAAAAAATGAAATTCCTGAACTCGTATCAGCACTTGAGTTGGGATATCGATCAATAGACGGTGCTATTATGTATAACAACGAAGAGCTTGTCGGAAGAGTTTTAGCAGAAAGTAATGTGCCTCGAGAAGAGTTATTTATTACGACAAAAGTTCCGGCGAATGAAGAATATATTTCTTCAAAGGAAGCGACTAGAGCAGCTATCGATTCTAGTTTAAAAAATTTCCAAACAGATTATCTGGACTTGCTTCTAATTCATTTCCCTATTGAAGACAAGGAACAGTTAAAAAATACTTGGAAAGTCTTTGAAGAATATTACGAGGCAGGTAAACTAAAAGCAATCGGCGTTTCGAACTTTGGAAAAAGCCAGCTAGATGAATTGAAAGAATTCGCGAAGGTGAAGCCAGCAGTTAACCAAATACAAATTAATTTGAAAGAGAAGAACAATGAACTTCTTGCCTTATTAGAAGAAGAGGGCATTACACCTGTTGCATGGGGACCGATGAAAACGGAAGCTCATCAAAATGAGGTGTTGGATGAAATCGGTAAAGCGTATGGAAAAACTGGCGCACAAGTATTACTAAAATATCAAATTGCGCGTGGTGTAATCGTTATTCCCAAATCACACAACCATGAAAATCAAGCAGCGAATCTAGATCTTTTCGATTTCGAATTAACTGCAGCAGATGTAGAGAGAATTGAAAGTCTATAAATGTGAAGAAGCGTCTCCTAGTTTGGAGACGCTTGTTTTATCTAGTTTAGTAGTTTGGTTTTCATTTTCTAATAACCGGGTTGGATTTTCTAATATCGTGGAAAATGTGCTAAAAAAATTTCAGTTTTTAATATATCCGTACGATGTGCTAATAAGCTGTTGAAATGTGCAAATATCGCCCGAAAATCTTCTAATATTCAGCCCGGAGTTTCTAATATCTAATCAAAATGTTCTAATAAAAAATCCCTGTTTTCCCTTGAATCCCTTAATAGTAAAATGTTTTAATCAAGGTAGATTTCTTCTAACTCAAAGTCATTACGATTTTTATAAACCTTTATTCTCATGAAATAATCATCTTCTGATAAGTCATTCCATATCTCGGCAATATTCCCTTCTCTGCGCTGTTCATTTTCAATTATGTTAAATGAATCTTTCTCATTAAGAATAGCTTCTTTAACACCAAAGTCTCCTTCTACAACTACAACAAAGTCATTATTATCTTGTTTTAATTCTCTAATTTCAATTGTTCCAAAATATATAATTGAGACATAGTAATAATAAAGAAAAATAAATAATAGCACGCTCAAGATTATTATTATTTTCCCTTTTCCTATGATCTTCCTTCTTTTATTTACCTCCATTTAACCGCCTTCTTTCCACCGTCTTCATCACCTACCAACCTGCCAGTTAGTTGATAATTACCATTTCGCAATATTTAAGTAATTTTAGCATGGATTTCCGGTCTTTTTACCAGTATCAAATAAAAAAGTAGATGAATATTAAATCCTTTTTATGTATTTAATAGTTAAACTAAATATACAAGAAAAATGTAAATGTTTGGGTGGTGATACGGGTTGGAGGATAAAAGACTTATAAGGCAAATACAGCAAGGTAATAGTGATGCGCTCGATACAATAATCAGGAAATACTATAACGATATATACAGCTATTGTTTTAGAAAAACAGCAAATACTTCTGTTGCTGCCGATTTAACGCAAGAAGTGTTTTTGAGGCTTGCAAAGTATATACATAACTATGTTCATAAAGGTAAATTTAGAAATTACCTTTTTATTATAGCGAGAAACATATGCCATGATTATTACAAAAAGAAGGGAGCTGTTGTTGAAGACATAGATTTATTGGATGTTCCAGATCGTGATAGTAATTTCAAAAGATTAGAACAATCAGAGATTATTATAAAGGCATTAGGAAGTTTGCCAGATATTCAAAAAGATGTGATTATTCTACGCTTTTATCATGATATGAAACTAAAGGAGATATCCGAAATAACAGGAGCTTCTCTTGCCACTACGAAATCAAGATTAAAACAAGGGCTGGATAAATTGAAAAAAATCTTAAATAGGGAGGACGTATTTTGAAGAATAAAAAGATAAAAGATACATTAAAAAATTATCAGGTTCCTCAAATACCTAATTTAATGGTTGATAAAACGGTACAGCTTGCCAAACGGGAATTTGAAAAAACGCCTATTCGTTACAAAATGCCATTTAGAGAATTATTTATAGGGCAGATAAAATATATTTCTTCTTACATATGGATTGTTCAAGCGATACTCCTTTTACTCATTTTATTATCCATGTCACTCTCAACCCATGGTATCGATGATCATCAAACAATTATTACGATACTTTCTATCGTAGCTCCGATTATTGCAGTAGTTGCAATACCCGAACTCGCAAAAAGTTTTAGCTATAATATGTGGGAAATCGAATCTACTAGCAAGTTTAATCTCCAAAAGTTAATTGCTATACGCCTAATGATAATAGGACTAATCGACTTATTGATTATAACGATACTAATAGCTACGACTAGTATTTTTTATGAAATTAGTTTTGTAAATGGTGTGCTGTATTTACTTGTTCCGTTTAATTTCGCAAATAGTATCTATTTGTTTTTACTTAGAAAATTTCATGGGAAACAAGTTGTTATCAGTTGTTTAATTGCTAGTTTAATTATTGCAATTGTACTGGGATCCCTTTCTGTGTTTAATGTATGGTATTTACTTACATCAACATTTATGTGGATTATTTTGTTGGTTTTTTCAGTAGGTACTTTATTCATTGAAATAATTAAGTTAATTAAAGCAACTCAAGGTGGAGGGGAAATGTTATGGAACTATCAATAGAAAAAATTTGTAAAAAATATGAAAATAAGACTGCTGTTGACGCATTTACAACTAAATTTAATGCAGGGGTTTATGGATTACTTGGTGCGAATGGGGCGGGAAAAACAACACTATTGAAGTTAGTCACTGGCATATTAAAACCGACAGCTGGCAAAATAAAATACAATGAAACAGAAATAAATAAGCTCGGTGAAGATTATCGGGACATATTGGGGTACCTCCCTCAAAACTTTGGCTACTATCCCGATTTTAAAGCATTTGATTTTCTTATGTATATTGCTTCTTTAAAAGGAATTCCTCATTTCAAAGCGAAGCAAAAAAGTTTAGAATTGATGGACTTAGTAGGTCTAATTGATGAAAAAGACAAAAAAATAAAAACATTTTCGGGTGGAATGCGGCAACGATTAGGAATTGCTCAAGCAATGCTAAATGACCCGAAAATATTAATATTGGATGAACCGACTGCAGGCCTCGATCCAAAGGAAAGAGTTCGCTTTAGAAATCTTATCAGTTCGTTAAGCAATGATAGAATTATTATTTTATCCACACATATAGTTTCTGATGTTGAGTATATTGCAGATGAAATCATTGTGATGAAAACAGGGAAGCTTTTACACAAGGGAAGCGTTAAGGAAATTACACGTAGTATAGAAGGCTATGTATGGGAAGGTATAGTAACAAAAGATGAAGCAAATGAATTAGGACAAAAATTTACTATCAGTAATTTAAAACATGAAAATGACATGGTCTATATTAGAATTGTTTCTGAAAAAAAGCCCTTTAATCATGCAATTAATAGCGTCTCTAATCTTGAAGATCTGTATCTTCATTATTTTGAGGAAGGTGAAATGAAATGAGGGGACTTATTTCGTTTGAGCTCAGAAAAATTATCCGAAAGCGCAGTACAATCTTAATAATAATTACAGCACTCATAATAAGTCTAACTTCAATTTTCTTTGGCGCAATGACTGAAACCTCCTACATTACAGAAACAGAAAAAATAAAGGGTTTTCAAGCCATTGAAAATGAAAGAAATCGTCAGGGACAATTAAGTGGCTACCTCAATGAGGATTATATTAACCAAATAAACATTGAAGCTGCTCAAAAAAAACCTGAATATTGGGGTATTTTACCAGTTATAGGTGTGCAAGAAGAGCGGTTGCCTAATATAATATCGGACTTAAATTCGGGTAATTTGGATGGTATCTATGACAATATACTAAAGGGGCCTGCAACAGATAAGGCAAGGCCTGTTGGTACGAGTAGTCAAGTGGATCAACTACTAAACATGTATGAGCAAGTTCAAGTACCTTTCTATTTCGACTATTACGATGGTTGGGAAAGAATGAGTTCAAGTTTTTCAATATTCTTAGCTTTAGTTGTAAGTGCGATCATTGTTATCAGTTTATCTCCTGTTTTTTCGGACGAATACAGTCAAAAAACAGATGCAATTATTTTAACGACAAAGTATGGAAAAAATAAAGTGATCGTAGCAAAGTTAATAAGTTCATTTATTTTCACACTAGTCGTTTATTTATTCTTTGCAACGGTAAATTTTATTCTTCATGCAGCAATTTACGGGTTAGATGGGGGGAATGCTAATATACAGCTTCATAGCTGGTATTATCAATCTCCTTATAATTTTACCTTTTTAAAATTAAATCTGTTTTCAATGGGTTTAAGTTTGATAGGACTGGTATTTATGGCAGCAATCACTTTGTTCATATCTTCCAAAGCAAAAAATCCATTTATAACTGTTATTTTATCTGCTGCAGTCCTGTACATTCCTAAAATAGATGTATCGGAGATTTCTTATACGGCACATATTTTACTTGGTTTGTTCCCTATAAATATGATGAATGCTGCAGAACACTTTGAACTTGGCGTGTTTTATAACCTTTTTGGTTTTTCTGTAGTGCAACCCATCATGATGATTTTTACTGCTGTCATTATATCTATTTTGCTAACTGCTTTGACATATAAGTCTTTTAAAAATCATCAGATATAAATATAAAATCAGAAAAGCCTAATTCCTCAACCTTTATCTAGGAACTAGGCTTTTTCATAGATAGTATAGGGAATATTAAATAACCATTAAATCCACCTATCAAGAAATAATTTACAGACACAAGAATCTATTCTCTCCGCATAACAAAACTCAAATGTCTCCCTGTACCGCGGTCTTGGCGATGGGAAAATCCTTCATCATCCATAAACGTGCACATGCGGTCAATTGTAATATTCTCTTCAGGAACTCCTGCGAGCATACATTGCTTTTTCACGGTTAACTGATTATCGATATGGAATTTACCTGTATCTTCATTCCAGTACATAAAATCATCCGCATAGCCGAGCGCTTTGAATTTCTCCTGCACATCTGCATCCACTTCAAATTTTTCCTGGCTAATTGCAGGTCCGATTAATACTTTTAAATCACTCAAATCACAATTTTCCTCTGTTTTTAAATGCTGGAGCAGCTTTAAAGTAATCTCTTTAATCGTACCTTGCCAGCCAGAATGAACGGCACCGACTAATTTAGTTTTTTCATTATAAAATAAGACTGGTACACAATCGGCAGTAAAGCTTGAGATCACGACATTCGGTTCATACGTATAGAGGGCATCGGTATCGGAAATGGCTGTAGAATTATCTATTGTCCCTTTGCCAATTTCTGATTTCTCAACGCGGAAGAAGTTGGCACTATGTGTTTGGTTGGCGCACACAAACCTTGATAAATCAGTTTGCAGCAGTGATGCGAGCTGCTGGCGGTTTTCGATAATATTGGCTTCGTTTTTGCAAACATGCAGGGCCATATTATTATCCTCGGCAAATGCTGAATCTTTGAGTGTAATACCCATTACTCGTTTTTCATTATTTTCATAAAATTTTACTTTCATTTTATCACCCCCTGTACTATACCCTCAAAAACAAATTTTGTATAGGCAAATGGGGTTTGATATAATGATGGAAAATAGGGGGAATCGGATGAAAAGTTGGCAAATCATTTTAACAGGTTTTTTACCTTATGTAATGGCGGTTATTGTTTTTATAGCGGTTGCAATACCTTATGCGAATGAAGCAATTACATTCGGTACGGCCGTGTCCATAATTGTTTATGTTTTGCCGATTTACTTCTTTGTCGTCATCCCTTGGTATTATGTGTTGTACATCATGCGCAAGCGTTACAGCAAACGTGCTCTTTTATACACAAGTCTTGTTTTTTGTGTGCTTCAGCCAATCGTTTTCGGAACGGTTCTAAAAGTACCGATCGGCAGTGCGGATTTTTTACTTTTTGTATCACCACCGTTTATAGTTGGCATAATGGTTAGTACACTGTGTATTAACTGGTTCTTTAATGAAAAATTACAGCAACTGACAGATGGAAGGGGAGAGCCGATTGGAATTGACGATTGAATGGCAATATATTACAAAGTCCAAGCAGGAAATCACATGGCGAAGTGAGGCAATTCCTGCTGCACATGCCTATACGCTCGTACTCGATATGGAAAATACGGGTCGGACAAAAAACATTGTGATGACAGATGAGCATGACAGTACATGGACATTAAAAGAACTGAAAAAATATTTAAAATCACTCGAAACAGAACCTTCTGAAGTAGAGGTGTATTTCGATGGCGGTTTTCATAGGGAAGAAAAGCTGGCTGGTTTAGGGATAGTCGTCTATTATAAACAGAATGGGAAAAACTATCGTTTGCGAACGAACCGACTGGCGGAGTATTTAACATCAAACAATGAAGCGGAATATGCGGCACTGAATCTTGCTGTTGAACAGCTTGAGGAAATGGGGGTCCACCATCAAAAAGTGAGAATTTACGGTGATTCACAAGTCGTCATAAATGAAATGAACGGCGAATGGGCAGTAACGGATAGTGTCCTCACAACATGGGCGGATAAAATTGATGCGAAGCTCCAAAAGCTTGGCATTCGACCTCATTATGAATATATTGACCGCAAATTAAATGGTGAAGCGGATCAACTCGCTAATCAGGCACTTCAGGAAATCGAAATATACGCGGATATTGATGTACAAAAAAGTAGGAAAAAGAAGGGTGATCTTTCATGATTCGATCTGTTGGTACGGGTAGCTCAAGTTTAACGAACCAGACTCGTCCAAGAAATCAACAAACTACAGCCTTCCCGAAAATTGGGGAAGATCAAGGTATCGAACAAAAGCAGGAAAAACTGCGTACTGTAGATACTGAACAAGCACCTATAATGGTTGGTGTAAAACCGAAAGCACAGCTAAAATCCATTTTTGACGAAATAAATGATGTCGTTAAGAAAAATGCAGATGGGGATCGTTTGGAAGTAAGTAAACGTGCTATTTCTTTAGCAAAGGAAACATTATTTAGTTAAAAAATAGCTCCACTGTGAAATAAATTTTCTCAGTGGAGCTTTCTTTAATAATTATAGAATTACTTTTTTCTCAAAAGCACGTTCCCCAGCAATACCTGGTTGTGTTAATTCAAATGGATTTAAAATAATATCCAATTGTTCGATTGTGAAATAATTATATTGTAGGCAAAGTTCACGTACAGATTTACCACTGTGAAGTGCTTCACGGGCAATTTGGCTTGAACGCTCATACCCTAAATGAGGAGCTAAAGCTGTTACGACACCGATTGATTGTTCTACAAAATCATGTAAACGTGCTTCATTTGCTTCGATATGATCTAAGCAGTACTTAGTGAATACTGTAAAACCGTTTGTCATAATTTCAATTGATTGTAACAGGTTGAATACTAATACCGGTTCCATTACATTCAATTCGAATTGTCCTGCTTCAGAAGCAAGAGAGATTGTGACATCATTCCCGATTACTTGGAAGGCAATTTGGTTAATCACTTCAGGCATAACTGGATTGACTTTACCAGGCATAATCGATGAACCCGGCTGGCGTTCCGGTAAACGGATTTCTGCAAAACCGGCTTTTGGACCTGATGCCATTAAGCGTAAATCATTAGCGATTTTCGACATATTCATCATCGCGATTTTTAACATTGATGAAACTTCTGCATACGTATCTGTATTTTGTGTACCATCGATTAAATTATCTACTTTAATGAATGGGAATCCACTATAAGCAGCAATGTTTTCTACAGCTAATTTCATATATTGTGTATCTGCATTTAAACCAGTACCGATAGCAGTTGCACCGATATTGATTTGCAGCATTGTTTGCTGAGCTTTTTTAATACGGGCAATATCACGTGCTACTACTGCCGCGTATGCACCAAATTCTTGACCTAAACGGATTGGTACTGCATCTTGTAAATGAGTACGACCCATTTTTACAATGGAATCAAATTCTACTGATTTTTGAATGAAACTGTCACGCATTACTTCCATCGCCATAATTAACTTATCTAAAGTTGCTACTGTTGCGATATGAATAGCAGATGGGAATGCATCATTTGTTGATTGAGCCATATTGACATGGCTGTTAGGACTGATGATTGAATAAGTACCTTTTTCTTCCCCTAATATTTCTAACGCACGGTTAGCAATGACTTCATTGGCATTCATGTTCATTGAAGTACCTGCGCCGCCTTGAATTGGATCTACAACGAATTGATCGTGTAAATGCCCTTTAATAATGTCATCAGATGCTTGCGCAATCGCATTAGCAATTGTTGCGTCTAATTTACCGATCGCTGCATTCGCAAGTGCTGAGCTTTTTTTCACAATGGCAAATGCACGGATCAATTCCGGATGCATAGTCATTTTTGTGATGGGGAAGTTTTCTATTGCACGAGTTGTCTGAACGCCGTAATATGCGTCCTTTGGAATTTCTAATGTGCCTAAAAAGTCTTTTTCAATACGTGTACTCATTTGTACGAACCCTCCAAGAGAATGGTGTAATAGTTGGATAAACAATTACATTATACGTCAAAAAAACTTAAAAGCTTACTTGCTGAATAATTAGATTATTTGACGTGTTCATGTGAACTTTAAAAAGCTATTGCCGAAGTTCAGTATAAATGCATTCTAGTTAATTACGAAACTTTTTTCTGCTTCATGCGACTAATTAAGAAAGAAATGAGGTGGAATACAATGAAAAAATGGTTACCATACATGTTTGTACTAATTATGTTATTGGCTGCCTGTAATACAGGTGAGCAGACAGGGAATTCGGGTGAAAACAGTGGGGAAGACGCAGCGAAAGATAATATTGACTTCGAATTGCTGCACCATTTAGACTACATGCCTCCAGAAATCGGTTCAAGCATTTCAATCGTACAGGAAGAAAAACTATATTTAAAATGGGCTGAAATATTCGAGTTTGATCCAGTCCATGCAATAGACTTTGATTCAGAGGAAGTTCTTTTTGTAACGGCCTATTCAAATGGCTGTGGCAGAGTATTCGAGAGTGTTAAAAAAGAAGGGGAATCATTAATTTTAAAGTTAAATTACCCTGAAGATATTCGTAAAGAAAAAGATATTGTATGTACGGAAATCGCACTACCAAATACGTATGTCATAAAGATGGAAAAGACGAACACGACAAAAGGAAAATTAATTGATATTAACCGTACCATTCATGAAGATGATGCGATCATACAGGAAAAATTGCAATAGAATGCGTTTGTTTCGGGGGTTCTTCAGTATTGTGCGAATCTATAACGTAAGCACAAATTGAAGTGCCCCTTGAAGTTTGGGAGCAGAATTGTACGGGGGATAAGTTAACAAATTATCGTTTGGAAAGGTATACTTCAATTAAGGCAACATTTAAGGCAACATTGAACTTGTACAAGATCAATTGGAGGGAATGCTATGAAACCAAAAATACAAAGAAAAGATTTATTGAGTAAGACAGATATCACGAATGCTGTAATGGCTGTTTTAAGTGAATCAAGTTTGTCATCAGAAGACCCTATTTTAAATAATGCAACCATTGTCTATCATTACTATTCTGAACTCGAAAGTGGAGGCCATGAAAGTTTATTCAGATGGTTTGGGCAGGAAATTAATGAGATGGGAATAGAGAATTACTTGAATAAACTAATTGGCGCCCTTGAAGAAATCGGTGCTCACAATTATGCGTTGATTGAGAAGCAGTATGGTAAAAAGTTATGGAGCTTGTACGTTGCCTTAGAAAATGATGAAATTGAAGAAGACGAATTTTATAGTATTGTGGAAAAAGCGACAGATGATTATTACAAGCTTAATGATGAGTTGCGAGAGTTATTGGAAACATATTTTGTTGAGATCTATTCGGATTTGATTGAAGTAGTGGAGGATTGAGTATTCTTCAACTATCGATACATAAATAAACACAATGATTTTTTATTTAGGGGGAATTTTGATGAGCACTACAAATAATAAATGGAACATCTCTGAAGTAAAAACGATTATTGTTTTCCATATTTTCACTCCTTAAATGTACCCATAAGAAAAAACTTTATTTTTTTCTTGCAATTCATTAAATCATCGTATATATTTAAATTAACAAATTGTTAATTGTTAATAAAAAACATACACTTATTCTTATTCTTTAGAACGGATTTGTAATATCAAGTATGAATATTCTCACTTAGGAGGAATTAAAATGGCAAAGTATCATTCAGAAAAAGAAGCATTAAAAAATTATGACACAAGTAAATACCGCACACCCGATGGTTACACATCAGATATCGCCATCTTTACACTTTTACCAAACGAACATTACACAGCAAAAGATGAAAAAAGTTCGAGATATTGCTTAGCTTTAATGTTGATTAAACGAGCTGAACTTGACGCAGAGGGCGAACCGAATATTGAAGGCAACAAGTGGGCATTACCCGGCGGCTTCACACAAATCGAAGGGGATAAGGGGAGTGCATTTGAATCAGCGAAAAGAGAGTTATTAGAAGAAACAAGTATTAAAGGTGTTCATATTAAACATTTCGGCGTGTACGATACATTTGGTCGTGATAAGAGAGGTTGGATTATTTCAAACGCTCATTATGCGATTGTACCTGAACAACATATACAAGACCGAAGAGCAGCAGATGATGCAGCGGAAGTGCAATTATTCACGATTGATGAAGTGTTTAAATTGGACATTGCTTTCGACCATCGTCAAATTATCGAAGATGCAATTTCATCAGTTAAAAAAGATATGCAACAAACAACAGTAGCAAAAAACTTCTTACCAGAAGAATTCAAGTTAGAAGAATTACGACAAGTATTATTAGCGGTGATTGATGACAACGTGGTAAACACAAAATCTGCCTTTTTCCGAAAAGCACCATCACTTGATTTCATTGAAGAAGCAAAAGACGTACAAGGGAATCCGAAAGTAACCGAACCAACAGGTAAAAATAAACGACCTTCAAAATTGTACAAATTCGAAGAAGTTGAGCCTGTACCGTCCATTTGGAATTAAGTTCGATGACAAAAATTTCAAATTTCAATTTTTAGCATTTAAAAACGATTATTTTTTATAAAAAATAATTAACAATTGCTGAATTGTTATTAATAAAAAAGGAGTGGATTATATGAAAACAAATTTTGAAAAGATTGTTCATATTGAGGAAATAGGAAAAGCGAATACAGCGAAGCTTAACGATTTGCTAACATCAGCAAAACAAGAAAAATTCAAACCTTCTGTTGAAGATAAGGAAAAGGTGTTATTTATCGGTATCGATTTTCAAAACGATTTCATGGAAAACGGAGAACTCGGTGTACCAAATTCCCATAAGGATATTGAAAATACAACACATTTCCTCTATCGGAATTTAGAAAAAATCACCGACATTGCAGTATCTCTTGATACGCATGAATTACACCAAATTTTCCATCCTTGCTGGTGGGTGGATGAACAGGGGAATCACCCAAATCCATTTACGATTATCACAGCAGAAAATGTAAAAACCGGTAAATGGAAAGCTATTAATTACGAAAAAGCAAGTGCTGATTACGTAGAGAACCTTGAAAAAATCGGTAAAAAGCAATTATGTATTTGGACATATCACTGTATTGAAGGTACATTCGGTGCAGCTTTAGAAGGGCAATTCTCAAATATGATCCATTTCCATTCGATTGCACGAAAAACACCGGTTCAAAAAATAACCAAAGGAAAAGACCCGTTAAGCGAAATGTACGGTATTATCAAACCGGAATATTCTCTTTATGCAGAAGGCGAAAATACTGAGTTCTTATTATCTCTTAAAAATTACGATAAAATCTTTATCGCAGGAGAAGCGAAATCGCATTGTGTATTAGAATCGGTTCGTCAAATCGTTGAATTTTATGACCATAACAAAGAACTTACGAAAAATATCTATTTATTAGAAGACTGTACGAGTCCTATTGCTGGATATGAAGAAACAACTGAACAAGCATTTCAAGAATTAGAAAAAAAATATGGCATTCAACGTGTGTTATCTACGGAAGTGACACTTTAACAGGGGGCGGGTTTTCTCGCTCCTAATGATTACAAACCTTAGGAGGAAATTATAATGAAAAAATATCAAGACGATAGCTTAACGCTTCACACAGACCTTTACCAAATTAACATGGCGGAAACATACTTTAAAGACGGTATTGCAGAAAAAAAGGCAATCTTTGAAGTGTATTTCAGAAAATTACCGTTCGGAAATGGTTATACAATTTTTGCGGGCTTAGAACGTGTAATTCAATACTTAAAGGGGTTTAAATTCTCAGAAAGCGATATCGACTATCTTCGTGAAGAAGGTGGTTATGATAAAGAATTTTTAGACTATCTAGCAAACATGCGTTTTACAGGGGATATCCGTGCGATGAAAGAAGGGGAATTGGCTTTTGCGAACGAACCACTAATTCGAGTAGAAGCGCCACTTGCTCAAGCTCAAATCATCGAAACAGCAATTTTGAACATTGTCAATTATCAAACACTCATTGCGACAAAAGCGGCTCGTATTAAACAAGTGGTTGGTGAAGACGTTGCGTTCGAATTCGGTACACGTAGAGCGCAAGAATTAGATGCGGCTATTTGGGGTACAAGAGCAGCTTATATAGGCGGGTTTGAAGGTACGAGTAATGTTCGCGCAAGTAAAAAGTTCGGCATTCCTGCTGTTGGCACTCACGCCCATGCATTGGTACAAACTTATCAAGATGATTATACTTCATTCAAAAAGTATGCGGAAACACATAAAAATTGTGTGTTCTTAGTGGATACGTATGACACGCTTCGTTCAGGTGTACCAAATGCTATTCGTGTAGCTAAAGAAATGGGCGATAAAATCAATTTCGTTGGAATTCGCTTAGATAGCGGAGACCTAGCTTACTTATCAAAAGAAGCAAGAAAAATGTTGGATAAAGCGGGTTACAAAAAGGCAAAAATCACCGCTTCAAACGATTTAGATGAATATACAATCATCAACTTAAAAGCACAAGGGGCTAAAATTGATACATGGGGAATTGGAACAAAATTAATTACAGCTTATGACCAACCCGCACTTGGCGCGGTGTACAAAATGGTTGCGATTGAAAATGACCAAGGGGAATTTGAAGATACTATTAAAATTTCAGGAAACCCTGAAAAAGTATCAACACCGGGATTAAAAACACCTTATCGCATTATTAATGTAGCAAGTGGGAAAAGCGAAGGTGATTATATCGCGCTCGATACAGAAAACCCAGAACAAGAAGAACGATTAAAAATGTTCCATCCCGTTCATACCTATATTTCAAAATTCGTAACGGGTTTTAAAGCAAAAAAACTCCACGAAGATATCTTCGTTGCGGGAGAACTTGTATACGCAATCCCTAACATTGAAAAAATCAAAGTGTATGCAAAAGAAAACCTTACATTACTTTGGGATGAGTACACACGAACATTACATCCAGAAGAATACCCTGTTGATTTAAGTCAAAAATGTTGGGATAACAAAATGAAAAAAATCGAAGAAGTTAAAGCGAAAGTGCAAGAAATGATTGATTAACTAAGGGGGGATAACCCTCCTTCCAAGTTTTTTAAAAAAGAAAAGAGGAAAAGACATGGCGAAATATGGATTTTTAGGAAGTGCATTTGACCCTATTACAACAGGGCATTTAAATACTATTCAAGAAATGTTGGAACGAAAAGGGTTTGATAAAATCTTTTTAATGCCTTCGAATAATCACCGAAAAGATAAAGATATGCACGTCAGCGATGAACATCGTGTAAATATGCTTAAATTAGCCATCGAGGGACATAGCAAGTTTGAAATCGAAGATATCGAATTGCACCAACCTCCGTGGGATATACAAACATATAACACAATGCGAAAATTACGAGAAATGGAAAAATACAAAGGACATGACTTGTATTTCTTAATGGGAGCAGACTTGCTTCGCGACATTGCGAGTGGCGAAAAGTGGTCACACAAAGAGGACCTTTTAAAAGAAAATAAATTCGTTGTGATTCGAAGAGAAAACATTGATATGCATGAAACCATTGCGAAAGATAAACTACTTCGAAAATACGAAGACCACTTTGACTTCATTTATTGGCAAGTAGACAACAATATCAGTTCTTCTTATATTCGTGATGAGTTTGAAATCGGGCATCATCCAAAATTCTATATGCCTGAAAAAGTGTACAAATACATCGAAGAACATCAATTATACGGATTCGTTCCGGAAAAGGATTAACCATATCACGAATAGTGTTTGTAGGAAATCATATCCTACAATAAGCATTAATTCAAGTGATTCTGGATTAATGCTTTTATATTGGAGTTACTTACTTTTCATCTTCTCAAAGACAGATTGTACAAATTGCTCTTTATAATCTGTATAGGATTGAATGCCTTTTAGTTCTGTACTAAAGAAGGATTCTTTTAGATTTTCATACTGCTTTTTAATATCTTGATGAGTATTTAAATAATCTCTGAAGAATAGCATTTGATTCCATTTTTCCTTCTCTATCTCAACAATATGAATAAAGTGTGTTTTTGTTTCAAATGTATCATCTGTAAACTTGGCACAAACAATTTCGTTTGGTCTTTCCACCTGCAACCTGTAAAATCCTGCATTTTGAAGGTTTTTGAAAAATGTTTTATCAAGTGCTGCCAGACTTTCGACACCTATTAAAAGATCAATAATCGGCTTAGCCCGAATCCCCTCGATAGAAGTACTTCCAATGTGCTCAATTTGGTTCGGTTTTAAATGAGTAATTTGAAGAATTTCCGTTTTTGCTTTGTTAAATTCATCTTTCCATTCAGGAGCATACGGAACAATGACCACCTCGTTATTTTTCAAGCCTAACTTCATACTTAACCCCTCGCATCCATAATATTTTTATTACGCCCTTCTAAATAAAAAGATAAGATAGCCGGAATACATAGTGCCGCTAATAACGTCCATACATTGAAAAATAAATTATTTGTATATGGATTAAGGTAGCCGATTTCATATTCAAAATAAGGTTGAGCCACTCTATTAAAATCTATTATTTGATATAAAGTGAAACTAACGAGAGCTATAAATAGTAATGTATAGCCCGTAATAAAACGTTTCTTTTTCGCTTTATATTTATTATGAAACTCCTCAAATACGAATAGCATTGTAAATAAAAAATAGAAAACAAACGGCATAGGCCACAGCATAAAAAACAAACCAGGATTTCCATTACTCCACATTGGATTACTACCATCAGGATTGAAATTTGCAGTCATTTGATGCACAGTCCATATTGCGCCAAGTGTAACTAAGCCTGACAAGAAAACACTGATTATAAAGAAAACACGCATAAATTCCCCTCCATCCCAGGTGACTATCTATTATTCTAACTTTAATACTAGTGTAAATCATCTGAAAAGTTACCACTGTGTCGGTGGATCATTCAAATTTTTTCTTTTTGTATTTAATTAATGAGTTAATTCCTATCCATATTGATGTAACTAAACCTGCCGAGAAGAAACTAATATAGCGAATGACTACAATTCCTGTAAGAAGCGCTTGAAAAAAGCCAATATAAATAAATGAATAATAAAACTGTACTTCATTTTCTTTATTGATATATTTCTACAATTTAATCCTCTCTTTCTAAATGCGAATGTATGAAAGCGATGCAACTAGTTTACAATTAAAACGTCGAAATGTAAAAATTAGGATATGGTAGGTGGGGGCAATAGAACTTTTAACAGAAAAACTCATAATGATTGCTTTATTTATATTAATCATTCACTCAATAGAAACATTAGCGTACGCAGTGCGACTTTCTGGCTCTCGTGTTCGCTTATTAGCATCAGCTTTATCACTTTTTAATGTAATGGTGATGGTTTCAAGATTATCTAACATGATGCAGCAGCCATTTACAGGGAGCTTGATCGATAATGCACCTGCCGATCATGCTTTACAATTTGTCGAGCATCAATTCCGATTTCTTATAGCCTCAGCTTCACTCGGTACGTTGCTTGGTATTATTTGTTTACCGACCTTTGTAGCCATTTTTTCTAGAGCGATTATTCATTTAGCTGATGAAAGGGGTTCAATCCCAGCTTTATTGAAAAAAGGTTTTACATTCGACTATATAAGTAGGGGATTCAAACATTTACACAAGCCAAGCCTGTCATATTTACGAGGAATAGGGATACGTGATATTCCAATAAAGCTATTTATCATTAATATTGTTATTACTGCTGTTTATACAATAGGGGTGTTATCGGCCTTGTATGCTAGCTTATTGGTTCCTGAATACCAAACAACTGCAATTATGGCTTCGGGTTTGATAAATGGTATAGCCACAATGTTATTAATTATATTTATTGATCCTAAAATATCTATTTTGGCTGATGATGTAATTAATAAAAAAGGAAATTATTCTGAATTAAAAAGAGCTTCTGTTATGATGATGAGCTCAAGATTTTTAGGAACATTATTAGCCCAAATTTTATTTATTCCAGGAGCACATTATGTTGCCTGGTTTGCAAAATTCATTGCATAGTTTTTTCAAATAGAAACGCTTTTAAGAAAAAATGGGGTTAAATTTAATTTTTAGATGGAGGTTATAAAAATGTTCTATCGTAGAAAATATTACGTTGTAAAAAATGAATTTGTAGACCGATTTTATCATCACTTTAATGAAACCAATTTACCTAATCAATTGAGCCATGGTAGTCGGCTAATTGGCAGGTGGATGAAACCGAATGATGATCATACTAAAGAAATTTTTGCTATTTGGGAATATGATAACTATGAGGCTTATATTGAAATTGAAACCAAAATAAAAGCAGATCTCAATCACGTAAATAAAATAAAAAAATGGTATGAAGAAAATGGTGGGAGAGATCACGTTTTATCGAAATACATATTACAAGTTAAAAATGAAGAATTGATTTCTACGGTAACTATGTCTTGATGATTACTACTTATAACGATTAAGATAAAACTCCCTTGAAAATTAGAAACGGATAAGGAAAAGACCCTTATTAAAAACAGTGTAAATGACACGCTAAGCAGCATTATATTTAGACAGTAAACTCTCTAGATAAATGGCGATTAAAATGACACAGTATTCCAAAAATATCCTCAAACCATTGCCAGGGATGAATTATAGTTCATCACCATAAGTTGGGGATGACAAAATTGAAAAAATAAGAATTGCTACGGAGAAACGCGTTGAAGCTGTCCGTTGTACTACATTCCGGGCGACGTGACTACAAAGCTTTTGTAAATTGTATTGCGTAATGATATAAATAGCGGAAGGAATTTCCGCTATTTTGAAAATGACATAAAAAATAGACGAAATAAGGGAAGAAATTTCCGTTATTGACTTAAAAAACATGAAATTTCAGGTTTTTATATAAAATAACGGTAAATCGTTCCCTTATTTTCCCCAAAATACGCTTCATCCTTTAAATAACGGAAAAATTTACCCTTATTTTAGGCGGGTACTGTAATTCCACTTTAAATCATTGATTAAGTTATCACTTTCGTATCCGTATTCATATAATTTATTGCCGTTTTTATCTAAAGCTACTGCATTGAGCTGGTCAATTTGCTTTGTAAAGGGTAATAGAAAATATACGATTTCATCCTTCGTAATTTTTTTACTTTCAATTCCAAATTCTGTATCTAAGCTAATTGAAGCCACTTTCTCATCAAGAGAATGAACTATAAAGATCGTCGCTGTTTCGTCTTCATACTGAATACTCATTCCACCAATGGTCTGTAAACTATCTTTACTATAAGGAATTACTGTTGAACTATTGCTATGGTAAATTAAGTTGTTTTGATTCACATAAACGGTTCTATATTGTTGTTTACTGTCGCTTTTAAATAAATAAAAACTATTTGAGTCATTTTTATATTCGCCAATAAGTTCAAAATTCTTCGTTACAAATGAATTTGCTTTTGCGGCTGCCAAAGGTGTAAATCGATATCCACCAAAAATAAAAAAGACGATACATATAACTATTAGTGCAAAGCCTAAACTTGCTTTCTTCATAGCTCATCCCCCTTCGATTAATAATACCAAATTAGTTCGAAGGGGGGATGGAAACGTTAATTATAGGTAAAATATGTTAATTTAAAGTTATCTTAAATCTTATGTGACAATATAAGAGAAAGCCAGTCATCACCCTGAAGGAAAATGACTGGCTTCATAAATACAAAGATTCAATTACTATTAATTACTTCTTTTTCATTTTCTATTATTTCTTTAAAATTTTCTAAGAAATTTACATCATTTATAATCCCAAATTTTTGGTTTTTATCAGAAAGCACTATTATCCCCTTATCTACATCTATATAAAAAGCAAAATTTGAGTTTAAAGAGAAATTAATACGATAATGGTATTCTATTTGAGAATCTTTATTTTTTTTAAATGATAGATTTTTAAAGCTTTCAATAAGCAATTTTTGCTGTTCTGCTGGAATTTCTATAGTTATTAATTCAAGGGGATTATGTTTAATTTTTATAACTTCCATCTCTCGATTAACTGCACTAAAGTCAGGATTTCCTAAAATTTTATTAGCTGAATATGTTTTGTTATCAATCATAAATTTCAACCCCAAAACACCGACTAAAATAACGATAATAACTATTAAAATGTGTTTCCTTTTCAAAATTACACCCCCTGCAATTTATGTAATTATATGGTTAAATTAAATTATAAATCAACTAAAAGTCTCCATTCAGTAAAACTTGGTCATTTATTAACGTTATATTAGGGACAGGAAATATTTAGACATTTGCAGGCATAATTAAAATAAAATTAATTTGGAGGTACCTAGTATGAAAAATTCTTTATATTTATTTATTTCAATTTGTTTAATGCAGTTATTTATATTAATAAACGTAACTTTTTTAAACGGTGAATATGATGGATTAATGATGTGGTTATGTAGTGGCATCTTCATTTATGCATGTGCAGTTTTTGGATTAAGTCGTAGAGATAAAAATGCGTCTAACTAATAGGGGTGACTTCAAAATCGCTTTGGGAATGTTTAAAGTTAAAAAAGATATAGGCAGTTTTAGTGAATAATTTAAATAACACTTTCAAAGAAGGAGTGCTTAAGATAAGACTTTTAACTGTGCTATTACCAATCTTTATTTTAGTTGGTTGTAGTCAAGGAAATGTGGCAACTACAAATACAATTACTGATAAGAATACTTCTGAAGTATTGGGAACTGTGACACCTCAAGAATCACAATTATTAGTTGAATGGAATTTGGATGCTATGGATAGAGGAAATCACGACTTTAATACAATGTCACATTCTGAACTTGTTGTGGAGCCTTACAGTGAAAAACTGCAAAGAGGTGATGTCATTTATTATCAGATGCTTGATTCCGAACTTGAAAAGAATGAGAATCTCCCAAAAATGTATTTAGGAAGAGTTGTCGGATTGCCCAATGAAATCGTAAAGATTAAAGGTGGGCAAGTTTATATTAATGACGAAAAATTAGATACTTTCTATGGTGTGGCAATGAGCTTAGGATTAACAAAAGAAGAATATTTTGAAACAGTTGATTTAAAGAATATTAACAAAGAAGAAATGGAGCACTACTTTAATACATCAATGGAACCAATTAAGGTTAAGGAAAATACTGTTTTTGTGTTAGTTGATATGTGGTGGAGAGGAACGGACAGTAAAGATTTCGGTTTATTACCCGAAGAAAATATTCAAGGTAAAGTGTTAGGCTATAAAAAGTAAATTCTAAAATTGAATAGATAAATCTTAATATTAAATAACTTTCCCAAATGAAAAGTTAGGAAACCAACACCCCCCGTTCAATAGAATAGGGGGTGTGTTGGTTGCTTA
Organism: Solibacillus sp. FSL W8-0372; assembly: GCF_037969735.1. Taxonomy (NCBI): domain Bacteria; kingdom Bacillati; phylum Bacillota; class Bacilli; order Caryophanales; family Caryophanaceae; genus Solibacillus; species Solibacillus sp. FSL W8-0372. The sequence continues at coordinate 1,620,184 of NZ_CP150204.1, forward strand.
TGAACAGTAAGTACCCAATGAGGCTATGGGAAGGTTATAATTCTAATAACTGTGTAGTTTAGTTTTAGTGAAAGAAGTATGAAAAGAGGTTATTTACATTGAAAGAAGAAAAGCTTATAAGAGCACTTGAATTACGTGGAATGTCAACACTAAACTGGACAAAAATTATAAGGGTTGCAGCTTGAATTCCACAGGCGTTAAATAGCCAAGTGTTCCGTGAATTCGTAAGTTGTTAAACCAATGGACGTAATCTCCAAGTTCAAGAGCGAGCTGTTCAAGAGAGGTGAAGTGGGCTTGATTAGCGAATTCTGTTTTAAATACCTTGAATGTTGCTTCAGCCACGGCGTTATCATAAGGACATCCCTTCATGCTCAGTGATCGCTGGATTCCAAACGTTTCAAGTGCCTCTGAAATTAGTTTGTTATCGAACTCTTTTCCACGATCCGTATGAAACATTTTGACGTCATGCAGGTTGGCCTGAATGCTCGAGATTGCTTGATATACAAGCTCTGCTGATTTATTTTTACCAGCACTGTAACCTATGATTTCACGATTAAACAGGTCGACAAATAGGCATACATAGTGCCACTTTTTTCCGACACGGACATATGTTAAATCGCTGACAATGACAGCTAACTGTTCTTCTTGATTGAATTCGCGTTTCAATTCGTTCTTAACAGGTGCTTCGTTACAGCTTGATTTATATGGCTTAAATTGAGCTACAGTATAGTTTGAAACAAGCCCTAGTTCATTCATAATCCGTCCAATTCGACGACGGGAAACCTGTTTTGGTTTAGATAATCTCATTAATTCTTTCTTGATTTTACGTGTACCGTAATTATTGCGGCTTTCTTTAAAGATACTTGCGATTTCCTTTGTAAGTGCTATTTCTTCAACTTTCTTTTCACGCTTCCCAGAAAGGTCGGCATGGTAATAATACGTGCTTGTTGGAATATCTAGGACGGCACACATTGCTGATACCGAATACTTGTGAGTGTTATTACGAATCACATTTATTTTCGTCCCATGATCAGCGCCGCTTGCTTTAAAATATCGTTCTCCATTAATAAACGTTGGTTTTCCTTGCGTAATCGAGCCATTTCATTTTCTTCTTCTGTTCGATTATCCTTCGCTGAAAACGAACCTGTTTCCTGGTGATTCTTAATCCAGCGATCTAACGCAGAAGGCGTAATATCATATTCTCGGGCAATGTCTGCACGAGACTTACCGTTTTCATAAAGCTTCACTAATTGCAGTTTAAATTCGGGTGTAAATGTTCGACGTTGACGTGTCATAATAGCACGCTCCCTTTAATTGATAGTCTAAGTTTACAATCCCTTATTTTATCTGTCCAACTTAGTGTAGCCTATTCAACGAAAAGATAATAAAAAGAAAGAATCTAATCAATTACTTTTGAAAATAGTTGAGGAATACCCTGATAATGCATTGGTTAACTATCAATGTGCTTGGAGTTTTGATATTTTAGGAGAAGAATCAAAAGCAGTTCCCTTTTATGAAAGGGCTATTAAGTTAGGGTTATCTGGTAAAGATCTAGAAGGAGCAATATTGGGACTTGGAAGTACATATAGAACATTAGGGGAATACGAAAAATCAAAAAATACATTTCTAAAAGGAATCGAATTATTTCCAAATAACAGAGCAATTCAAGTGTTTTATTCTATGACTCTGTATAATTTAAACGATCATAGAAAAGCGATGGAAATTTTATTGAAATGCCTGCTAGATACCACTGCAGACTCTGAAATACTGAGTTATAAAAAAGCTATCAATTTCTATGCTGATAAATTAGATGAAATATGGAAATAGGTTGTAAAAATTTGTACTTATACAAAAGCGTGCTTAAATAAAGCTCTAGAATAATAAAAATTTCAGTCGGTTGTTCACAATCTTATTTAATTATTGTTCCCTTTCAATTCTTTTAATGATAGGGGACCCTTTACTTCGTTTTTATTCATTTCAATTATCCAATAAGAATACTCGGCATCACTAGGTTTTTTTGGAGGTTCTTCTATCCCTCGTCCGTTTGACTTTAAGTGCAATTGTTTTGCGATAATATACTGTTCATTACACCATACAGCAGTCACTTCAGCTGGTACATACAAATAGTTTATTGTATTTTCCTTTCCATCATTTACTGGTTCTTCTCCGTATATTTGAATTTGATGAGCTGAAAGTCTATCAATTCGATAACCATTCTCCAATGAAATTGTATAATCTGCTAATCCTGCGCATCCTGATAAAATCAAACAAGATCCGATCAATAAAATTAATTGTTTCAAAGTTGTCCCTCCATTAAAAAGCGTTTCGTCCTTTATTTTAATACGTATAAAATGGGAATAAGTTCCTTCCGTAAAACTTGAAGAAATCGCTAAAATTTTCATCCTACCCCAAATAAATAAGTTAAATCACCATAAGTTGGGGATGACAAAATTGAAAAAATAAGATTTGCTACGTGAAAACGCGTTGAAGCTGTCCGTTGTACTACATTCCGGGCGACGTGACTACAAAGCTTTTGTAAATTGAATTGCGTAATGAGATAAATAGCGGAAGGAATTTCCGTTATTTCGAAAATGACATAAAAAATAGTAAAAATAAGGGAAAAAAGTCCGTTATTGACTTAAAAAACATGAAATTTCAGAATTTTATTTAAAATAACGGTAAAACGTTCCCTTATTTACCCCTAAATGAGCTATATACTTTAAATAAGGGAAAAATTTACCCTTATTTTAGGGGGGCACTGAAAATTTTAAATAAGGCACTTAACTCGAAGTTGGACGGACGCTTCAAGATTAAATTTTCCGGATTGATAGGCCTCACATACGGCAATAAACGCGTTACGCGGCTTTAGCACTGTCTTTTCATAGCCCACGAATCAATTGGAAAATTATTAGAAAATCAACCCTATGTTATGGCGATTAAACTAAATATTAATATAAAAACAAAAATTTGAGAGGAAATGAATTTTATTTCGTTAGGTGAGAGTTTTTTTTCTATGGGTGAAAATCTTATCCAAATCTCATTTCTTTATAATTAATTTAAAAGTATAACTCCCAAAAGAATAACACATCAATATTTCAAAGGGATTGTTAATCTCTCTCTTCAATAAAGCTTGATATAAAAAACTAGACTAATAAACGCACATAGTAAAATAATACTGAAAATTATTAGTGGTCCAAAAAAGGCTGCTAAAATAACTGTGAATGGTGCCAACAAACGTCCAATTGTAAATTGCATGTTAGATGCAGCCATATACTGTCCTCTTGCATTTTCGGGGGCATATTCACTCACAAAATTGTATAGAACAGGCGCTCTTACAATTTCACCAAAAGTAAATATAATCGTTAGAAATAACAACATCCATATATTTGTTGTAAAACCAACTGCAAACATACCAAAGCCTGCTAATAGACAGCTTAAAATAAACACATGCTTATCGCTCCAACCTTTTAACCATTTGGTAATAGGTAGAACAAATAGTACAAATAAAATACCATTCAGTCCTAACATATAACCTAATACGTCTTTACTGGAAAGCTCGAAGTTTATAAATGAAACGATTGTCTGATTTGGTACGTAATCGTAAATATAAACGGATAAGTATAAATCTAATTGCATAATCGCAATAACAGAGAAAATTCCTGCCAATAAATAATAAGCAAATTTATTGTCCTTTAGTATGATAATGTAGTCTTTTAATTGTTTTATTGGTGAAAATAAACCTTCATTTGAAGTCCAAGTTAGCGTTTCTTCTAACCAAAAATAGATAAATAAAAAGAAAATCATCAGTACAATAGCGCAGCTCCATAGCAGCAAATCACGGTAATCAAAAAATAACCATGCACCTAAGATAGGTCCTATAACTGCCCCTAAATTACTTCCTGTTAAAAATGTGGCAAATACTTCTTTTCTATATTCTGCTGAAACTGTATCTGCAACCATGGCATCACTTGCCGGTTTATATAGACCCTTTCCTATTGTAATTCCTAAAAAAGCAAAATAATCGAGCCAAATTATACTAGACGTAGCAAATAGAATAAACATAGTAAACTGAATACCAACACCCCAGAGCATTACTCTTTTTCGTCCAAATCTATCTGCAAATGAACCTCCTATGAGTCCGGTAATTAGGCTGAGAACTGGTGGAACCATCATCAGTGCACCTGCCAAAGCCAATCCCAATGATTGACTAAAGTAAATCGCAATGAAGGGGAAATACATCCAATAAAATAAATTAAAGATTGTTTCTCCACAAAGTCGTACCTTTAAATTGCGTGTCCATATATTTTTTTTATACATACAATACCTCATTGATTTATTTCGGCCGATGGGTTTATTTTAGATTTAAAAATATGGAAAATATAGACTTTAATTAAAAAATTTGATATACTAATAATATGAAAAACGAGTAAATACTACTTTTATTTCACGAGCACTATAAATAGAACGTATATTCCTATTATAATAAGTTAAACCACTCTACTAATCGACTATTTAAATCGATTAGTAGAGTGGTTTTTTTACATTTTAGAGCTACAAATCCTAAAAGTATCCCACTGAAAATGAAATATTCATTATCTTCAGTGGGATACTTTTTTTAGAATGAAAATTCTGCAACAGGTTTACATATTAGTGGAAACATTGATAAATTGCTTGTTTCGATTTACTTTTATTTTCTAACCATTGTGTCCATGCAAAATAGTTGTTAGTATTAATTATTGTACAATAATAGTATCGTGAGCGACCTGTTTGGAGTTGGAGGTTGCCGACAACAAATAGGGATTAATTACATACATATCAAGCGAAGATCGTCGTGGATAGCACTACTGACGGGAGCAGTTTCTGGAGAGAGCGCGTGTACCGCGTCGCCGAAGGGTTCATTATCTCAGGCAAAAGGACAGAAGACAGGAATAATAAGGGACGTTATTATTCTTATCTACAGGAACTGGTGAATTATCAGTTCCTTTTTTAATTTTCAGAAAACATGATTGGATGAACCGCGAACATTTACCTATTATTTTGCGCTGTCCTTGTGGCAGACAAAATACTTATCCTATGGAGGAATTCGTTTTGGAACAACATGAACTCAAGCGCGATCTTAAAAATCGGCATGTACAACTAATTGCGATTGGCGGAACAATCGGTACAGGGCTATTTTTAGGGTCAGGAAAAGCGATCTCACTTGCAGGACCATCAATAATCATCGGGTATTTAATCGTAGGGATAGCTTTATTTTTCGTCATGCGGGCACTTGGAGAGCTCCTATTATCAAAAGGGGGCTATGCTTCATTTACAGAGTTCGCTACAGAATATTTAGGAGATTGGGCAGGGTACGTTACTGGCTGGACATATTGGTTCTGCTGGATTATGACGGCTATGGCAGATATTATAGCGGTCGGGATGTATACCCAATATTGGTTTGATATCCCTCAATGGGTGCCGGCCATTGCCTGTTTAGTAGTCTTACTTATCTTAAATTTACTGACTGTAAAATTATTCGGTGAACTGGAATTTTGGTTTGCTCTTATAAAAATTATTACGATCATTGCACTTATTGCAATCGGGCTTGTATTACTCATCATTGGATTTGAAACAGATGCCGGGAAGGTTGCCGTATCTAATCTTTGGGAGCATGGCGGTTTATTCCCGAACGGAGCATTTGGCTTCCTTATGGCTTTCCAAATGGTTGTCTTTGCATTTGTTGGAGTGGAATTAGTCGGGGTAGCAGCTGCTGAAACGGAAAATCCGCAAAAAAATATACCATCAGCCATTAATAAAATACCGATCCGTATATTACTGTTTTACGTAGGTGCGCTATTTGTTATTTTAACGATTAACCCTTGGGATACGTTAAGTGCGACAAGCTCACCGTTCGTTCAAGTATTTGCTTTAGTCGGTATTCCGATTGCGGCAGGGCTTATTAATTTTGTCGTATTAACATCAGCTGCATCAGCAGGAAATAGTGGGATGTTCTCAACGAGCCGGATGCTGTTTAGTTTAAGTAAAGGGGAACAGGCGCCTAAATCGTTCGGTAAACTAAATAAAAATGCCGTTCCGCAAAACGGGTTATTATTTTCTGCAATCATCGTATCGATCGGTGCACTGCTCAGCTACCTGATGCCGGATGATGCCTTTAGTATTGTAACAACAATCAGCGCGATTTGCTTTATTTGGGTGTGGAGCATTATTTTAATCTCGCATATCATTTACAAAAAGCGCCACCCAGATTTGCATGCGAAATCGATATTTAAAGCACCATTAACGCCGTTTGTGAACTATGCGGTTTTAGCATTTTTCGTGTTTCTATTAATTATTATGGCGATTTCAGAGGCTACAAGAACAGCTCTTATGCTGACGCCATTATGGTTTATTATGCTATTTGTTTTATATGCAGTTCGGAAAAAGTAAATATAAGGAAGGCGCTCCGCATGTGCGAGGCGCCTTCTTTTATATTAATTGACGAATATCGGGGTCAAAGTGGCGAATATCAAATGAAGAGTGACGATTAAGACAGAAAAAGTGACGAATATATAATCAGAAGTGACGATTATCTGCATAAAAGTGGCGAATAACCCAATAAAACTGGCTAATATCTCACCTACCGCAGTTTCCCCAATAAATTTTTCCGTGCCTCCATATGGATTTTATCGTCGCAGCTATCACAGGAAAACTTGCCACGCATATTCCGTTTATACTTTTGGTATTTTGTTGTCCCTTCCACCAATAAAAAAGGCTGTTTACAGCAAAAACAAACCGCTTCATAAGTAATCATTTTAATTCCTCCTGTAAGAATAACATTGAATTTCTTAGTAAATAAACATATACAAGGCAGGCGATGAGGACACCGATAAAAGCAAATAGGCTCGTAATCAACTGTATGGAATAGATTTCGGCTAAAACACCAATGAGCAGTGTCAACACGATTTGCATCACACTTTCGATTAACCCTAACGTACTGCCAAACCGGCCCATAATTTCAGTAGGAATCGTCTGCTGATAAAAAGTTGCATAGCCCGCATTACTAAACGCCATGAACAGCCCAAGCAAAATAAACGAAGTGATGGCCAAAATTAGATTCGATGAAAAGTAAAATACAAAATAGCATACTAAAGTTAAAGAAAACCCTGCTCCAATATATGAAATGAGCGATAATTTTTCTACATATTTAGCAGCCATAAATCCACCAACGATGGCACCAATTCCAGTCAATCCAACAATGATGCCGTATGCAGTATCCGACACTTTATGAAAATCCTTTAAAAACGACATTTCCTGTGAATCAAGTGAATAACAGATCATGAGAGCAGTTGAATATAAAACAAAAAAGTATAAAATTGCTTTTTTCTCACGAATAAATTTCCAGACGACATAAAAGTCATCCCGAATCATGGCAGGGGTAATCGTCTTTGACAGTTTCGTCATTTCGCCTTGAACATTTGGCAGTAAGTACATCATCCATGCACTAAAAAGAAGCATGCATGTGTTTACCCACATCGCAGTTGATGTACTGCTAAAGGCAATGATGGCTCCACTTAACGCAGGGCCAACCATAAAACTTCCGGAGCCTAGCATAGCATTAATAGAGTTGAAGCGTAGACGGTCATTTGGTTGTACAAGCTTTGTAATCATATAGGTAGTGCTCGGATTGGAGAAACATACTGCAATATTGGCGAGGAATATGAAGCAGTAAATTAGCCAAATGTCCGTAAGCAGCGGCATCAAACAAACAATGCCTGCGCGGGATAAATCACTAAATATAAGAATCGTCCTTTTATTGGACCGGTCTACAATAGAGCCGGCAAAAAAGCTGCAAATAATTCGGGCAATTGGACCAATGATATAAATACCTGCAACGGCTGCAGGCGACTCTGTTAAATGCCATACAGTTAGATTAAGTGCGATTAAATAAATCCAGCTCCCTAACTTGGATACACCAAATCCAAACCATAAATAAAAATACTCTTTTCTTAACTCCATACATTCACCCTCTTAGCTGCTCATTCGTTGTCGTACTTTTTCACTTGCAAATAAAGCTTGTTTATAGCATTGGCTAGCATGCTTATAGGCATGGAGCTGTTCGTAAAACTGTCCCCATAAAGGGGCATAAAAAAGGATTAACGCATAGTACTGCTCTTCATTAAAATGCGAAAAAGCCTGTTCTTCCAGCTCTTTTAAGCCGTGAATGGTTTGCTCCTGCTGAACTGCATACTGTAAAAGCTTTCGCTGATAAATGTGGTGCTGGATTGAAAACCGCTGGTCCTCATAACGGTGGAAGAGCATTTCTAATTGCGAGAAATCTTTATGTTGATAACAGGTGCGCATCCAGTTAATAACGGAATGCAGATCTTCATCATACTCATTAGCGGTCTCATAATGCTTACTGGCTTGTTGGAAATCCTGTTGGCATTCGTAACAGTAGGCAATATTATTATGAAGCGAGCTCCACTGCATCGGTGTTTGAATCGATTCAACATTTTTCAGTAGCTCAATACCTGCCTCATATTCCTGTAATGCATCGCGGAAACGGTGGAGATCATTATAAATAACGCCCTTCATCGAGTACAGCTTTAGTTGAAATAATGGTTTAAACTGATGTGTGTAATAGTGTACTGCAAGCTCGATATGCTGCAGAGCCTTTTGAAACTGATAACTACGGTGGTTCGCAAAGGCAATATGATAATGATAATTGGCAAGCTCAAAAGGATGTGCGTTGGATAAATATTGCACATGCTGCTCCTGCTGTTCTTTTTTAGCTAAAAGGTCAAATTCCATAAAGGATAAATGTCCAAACGTTGTAATGGATACAAATAATTCAGTAATACGATCTTTTTTCCAACTGATAACTGGTTCGATTTCATCCAAAAGCTTTCTTGCATCAATATCTTCTTTTATGGAATACAAATATCGACTGTAAATAAGCTTGGCAGTGACTTGAAGTTCAACGGAATACTCATTTTGCATGAGCGTTGTTAATAGCTCTATGTCACTTTCTGCAACAGTAACATTTGATAAAAGCTTTTCGTACACAGATTCCATAAAGGCTGTATGCTCGGAAATATCGTGCTGAAGGCTAGAAAAATCTATGTTTAATTTTGCAAATAACTGTTCATACAAGGCATATTCTGCAATGACAATGCCATTTTCAATGCGGCTTAAGTAGGAAGGTGTACATAATCCTGCAGCCACTTCATCCTGTTTTAGTTTCTTTTTCTGTCTGTAGTATTTTAAAAGCTTACCCCATGATTGTTGTCGTTTTTCCATATGGAACACCTCTTACTCTATTTTATCAAAATAACGTTACGAAATATTGTGAATTTTTGGATTAATATTCATTGTGAACAACAATAAATGGTCCGACTTACACAATTGTGTAAAATAATGCGTAATTTAATTGCATAATATAACCTTGCTCTTATATGATAAGGAAATAAAAAAGATAGTTTTGTTTTTTATTGGGAGATTAGATAGGAGCGATCGTATGTTTTATTATGAAGTGGATAATGAAATACAATTAAAGTTAATTACGCAAAATGATGCAGAGGAAATTTTTGCATTCATTGACCGTTCCCGCAATTATTTGCGTGAGTGGCTTGGTTGGGTAGACAATACAAAAACTGTGGAAGATACGCGTGCCTTTGCGGCAATGAATTTGGAAAAGTTTGCAAAGCGTGAAGCTCTGGACACAGCAATTTTTTATAAAGGGCAATTTGTCGGGAAAATTTCAATAAATACGATTAACTGGTCGCTAAAAAAATGCGAGATTGGTTATTTTTTAGATGAAGGATTTCAAGGTGAAGGCATTATGACACGCGCTGTGAAAGGTATTATTGATATTGCCTTCCATGAATATAAGCTTCAGAAGGTAGAAATTCATGCGGCAGTCGATAATAAGAAAAGCCGCCACATTGCAGAACGTTTAAGTTTTATGCATGAAGGAACGATTCGTCAGGCGGAATGGCTGTACGATCATTATGTCGATCATGCAGTGTATGGTTTGATGGTAGAAGATTGGGTAGGCGAGGATAAATAATGAAGAAGGGACCTCAACATTTATGTGGTGGGGTTTTTTTTATGGAAAAATGAAACTTATTTGGAATTTAAGAAGTATAGTAACTGTTATCTTTTTTATAAATACTTACATAGTTAAGAGGAAAGCAGGTGTGGGCAATTGACGAAACCCATTGTTGAAATTAAGAATTTGAACAAAAAGATCAAAGGGAAGCATATTATTAAAAACTTGAACCTGGATTTTCATCCGGGGCAAATAACAGGATTTTTAGGTCCAAACGGGGCAGGTAAAACGACAACGATTCGAATGATGACAGGCTTAATGTACCCATCAGAAGGTGAGGTAATTATTGATGGTCATACATTATCGAAAGACTATGAAAAGGCCATTAGTAAAATAGGTGTTATCGTTGAAAATCCGGAAATGTACAAATTTATGTCCGGCTACAAAAACCTTCAGCACTTTGCGCGCATGCATAAAGGTGTAACGAAAGAGCGTATCGATGAAGTGGTGGTTCAAGTAGGATTGCAAAATCGGATCCATGAGAAAGTAAAGACGTATTCATTAGGGATGCGTCAGCGACTAGGGTTGGCACAGGCTATGCTGCATCGTCCGAAATTTTTAATATTGGATGAGCCTACAAATGGCTTGGACCCGGCAGGTATTCGAGAGTTCCGTATGTATTTACGGAAAATTGCTACAGAAGATAATGTCGCAATTGTTGTATCGAGTCACCTTTTATCGGAGATTGAACTGATGGTAGACCGTATCGCCATCATTCAAAACGGTGAGCTAATTGATATTCGCGAGCTTCAGCAACAAGCTCCTGCGCAATATTATATTGAAGTTGGACAGCCAGAGCAGCTTCTTGGATTATTTGAGGAACCATTGGATAAAGTAAACGGTGGCTACGTTGTTAATTTAACAAAAGAAGAAGTCCCTGCATTCGTCCGCAAGTTAGTTGAATCCGGAATTGATCTATACACAATTCAACCAATTCAAAAAAATCTTGAGGATCAATTTATCGAGATGACAGGTGGAGGTGCAATCGATGCAATACGTTAAAAATGAATGGATCAAAATGTGGTCACAAAAAAATGCTTGGATCATGCTAGGAATTTTACTCGCATTGCTTGCATTTGTTACTGGTATGAACAAATATTACAGCGTTGATTCCGCTACTAAAGAAGACCGTATTGAAGCGAATGAGAAATGGATAGCCCATTATAATGAAATGTTAAACGAAGAAGGTTTAGCAGATGAAGATAAGCAATATTACAACGATGAAATCGCGATGACTGAATATCGAATCGCACAGGATTTACCTTCGTTTGATGCAATGTCTTTTTCTGATCATATGGAATTGTCGATTTCCATAACAATTATGATCATCGGTATTTTTACCGTGGTAATTGCAGCTGGTATTGTTTCCTCTGAGTTTGGGACAGGGACAATTAAAATGCTCTTAACGCGTCCTGTATCACGCTGGAAAATCTTATTATCCAAACTAGTTACATCGATTCTTTACGGAGCAACATTATTGGCAAGTGGCTTAATTTTCTCCTATATACTAGGTATTATATTATTTAATACGGATTCAGCCGTAACTTTATCGGTTATGAACGGTCAAGTAATTGAGGAAACAGTTAATACGCCGTTTATGGAAATGATTTTATATTCAGTTGGCTCAATCCTTATGACAATTTTATTTGCATTTATGATTGGAACAATATTCGGTTCAAGTACATTGGCAGTAAGTTTATCATTGTTCATCCTGTTAATGGGCTCAACAGCGACGATGTTTATTGCAAAATATGACTTTGCTAAATATGTTTGGTTTGCAAATGATTTATCATTTTATGCACCTGGCAGCATGCCGCTAATTGAAGGGTTAACATTTACATTCTCATTAATCGTAAATATCGTATATGCCATCGTCTTTTTGGCAATTACATTCATTTACTTTATAAAGCGTGATGTAACTGCGTAAAATAGTTTTAGAAAAAAACATATAGTAATAAAACAAAAAAACCTCATCTTTTATCTATCAGGATAATAAGAATGAGGTTTTTTATTTGGATAAAATTTCAAAATAATAGTTTACAATATTATTTTAACATTGTATTTCAGAATATTCAGAAAAATATATTGTAATTATCCAGTTTCAACCATATAATCAGTTTTAACAAAGTTAACTGGTACGGACGTTATGATGTTCGGACCAATGGAGGTGGACGATGGATGAACTTTGAGAGCCATATTCCATTACATATTCAGCTGAAAGATTTGTTAAAAACTGAAATTTTTGATGGAAAGCATGTTGAAAAAATACCGAGTGAACGAGAATTAATGGAGCGTTTTACGATAAGTCGTTCGACAGTAAGAGAAGCAGTAAGTCATCTTGTAAATGAAGGCGTCTTGAAAAAAATACACGGGAAGGGCACGTATATTACAAAAAACAAAACGGTACATGACTGGTTAAATACATTGAACAGCTTTACAGATACAGTGCGAAATATGGGGATGAAGCCAGGCGCTAAGCTACTGCATGCGAAGATGATCGACAATTTCCCGGAGCTGAAAGATTTGCTGAAGCATTCTACATTATTTTCAATTGCACGATTACGAACTGCTGATGACCAGCCCATTGCGATCGAACGGCATTACTATAATCCGCATTTAGGCCAGCAAATATCTGACTACGATTTAAACACGGCGACAATTTATGATGTTCTTGAGAAAGAACTTAATATCGCCATTATTGAAGCGGAACAAACTGTAAGATGTCATCCTATAAGTCTGGAAGATGCGAAACTATTAAACCTTCCGCCTAATATTAATGTCCTCTGTGTAGAAAGAATACTTTTAGGAGCACAAGGTGAAGTAATTGAATACTACAGCAGCTTATTTCATCCGGAATTATATATGTTAAAACTGAAAACGAAACGAGCGGTACAGGGGGTTGGCTAATGAATAATGAATTATTTTTACCAAAGCATGTCGTAAGTGGGATTGGCTCATTTAAGCAACTGCAGCACATTGCCGAACAAAAAAATTGGGTAGCCCCTTTTATCATCTATAGTGCGAGTGCGCTTTCTGAACAGCTTGATACGATGAAGCTAAAGTGGAAGCAAGCAAGCTTTTTTGAAATCTCAAAAGGCGAACCTACCAAATCTGAACTAAAGCGAGCCGTCGATGAATTGAACAGAGGGCAAAGTGATTGTGTGATTGCAATTGGTGGTGGGAGTGTCATTGATTTAGCAAAAGCGGTCGCTGTATGTACGATAAACCCGACATTAGCCTTAACTGATATTCCAAATAAGCCTTTCTTAAACCGACTCCCGTTAATTGCAGTGCCTACAACAGCAGGTACTGGTTCTGAGGCAACAAAAATAACGGTAATTACTGATGAAACACTGCAAACAAAGCTCAATCCTGCACATCCAAGCTTAATCCCGGATGTGGTCATCTTAGATGCATCGTTTACGGTGGATTTGCCGCAGCACATTACGAGCTTTACGGCTTTGGATGCAATGACACATGCAATAGAAGCTTATGTTTCGACAAAGGCAAATGACATGAGCGATTTGTATGCATTAGAAGCTATTCGACTACTGAAAAATATAGAAAAAGTATTCAAAGAGCCTACTAATATTAATGTACGTCAGGAGCTGCTCATCGGAAGCTTTTATGCAGGGATTGCCTTTTCCAATGCATCTACTAATCTTGCGCATGCAACAGGTCGGGCATTAGGTGCAAAATTCCATATGCCGCATGGTCAATGTGTCGCACTGATGCATCCGTTCATAATTGATTTTTCAATGGAAAGTGCATCCGAACGTTATAAGGATATTGCAAAAATAATTGGTCTATCTGATCAAATGGAGTTAAGTACGTATTTAGACAAACTAAATACAGAGCAACAAGTTTGGGAAAGTGCACATTTTTTAGCACCATTACTAACCGATGAAGTAATTGAATATTTAGCGAACCAAGCTCTTACTGGAAACGGAATAGTGACAAACCGACAAGTTCCAACAAAAGAAGATGTGGAGTCTATATTTAAAGCGTTAAGAAAGCGTTTACAAAATAAAGGGGGAAATGAATGATGGTATTGATGACGGGTGGAGAAGTTGTAGCGAAAATGTTGGCAAAAGAAGGGGTAGACAACGTATTCGGAATTATAGATGGTACGTATTTTGGATTTTATTCAAATTTACAGAAGCACGGTATCGAACTAATTTCCCCGCGTCATGAAACGAGTGCCGCTCATATGGCGGGTGCCTATGCACGAGTGACAAATCGTCTAGGTGTTTGTATGGCAAGTAATGGTCCAGGGGTAGCGAATATTTTACCGGGTCTTGTTGTAGAAGAAGCAGAAGGAAATCGGGTTCTTTGTATTACGAGCGCAAGACGCACAGGCATCATGTACCCGGATCGTGGGGGAACGTATCAATGCTTCGATCAGACGGCTACGATTAAACAGTTTGCAAAATGGAGTGAAGCGGTGCCTTCTTTTGACCGTATTCCTGAAATGCTGCGGATGGCTTTACGTAAATGCTATGAAGGGCGCCCGGGTGTCGTCCATCTGGACATTCCGGAAAATATAATGAACACAAAAGTAAATTGTGACATTCATTTTTGGGAGCCATCCGAGTATCGTATGCTGGAGCTGCCGAAAGCTTCGAATTATCAAATCGAACGTACAGCACAGCTTTTAAAATCTGCTACTTTCCCGATTATTCATGCAGGTAGCGGAGTGATTCATGCAGGAGCAAAAAGTGAGCTATCAGAAGTAGCGGAAAAATTGCAGGCGATGGTCACGACAAGTTGGGCGGGGCGCGGAGCGATGAGTGAGGAAAATCCGCTAATGATGCCAATGGTGCATATTGAAGCGAATAATAATGTAAGAAACGATGCGGATGTTGTTCTCGTATTAGGTTCCCGCTTAGGCGAAACGGACTGGTGGGGGAAAGCACCGTATTGGAACGCCAATCAAACGGTTATCCAAGTAGATTTAGAGCCGTCCATTTTAGGAGCGAATAAGCCTGCCGAACTTTTAATTCAGGCAGATATTAAAGCGTTTTTACAGGACCTTTTAGTAGCGCTTAATAATAATGACTTTGATCAGCCGGTCGATACAAACCGCCAACAATTAATTGAAAAGCATCTGGAGAGTAAAAAACAGCATCGTAAAAAATTAAATGAACATATTGCGGATAAAAATAGCCCATTAAATCCAGCACAAATTCCGCATTTAGCTAATAAAATATTCCCAAAAAATACACCGCTCGTTATAGATGGCGGTAATACAGCAATTTGGACGAATTTCTATTATGAAGTAAATGATGAAATGCCGTTATTATCCACGTTTAAATTTGGAATGCTCGGTGCTGGGCTAGGTCAGGCGTTAGGGGCAGCAGTCGCAAAGCCGGAACAGCCGGTGCTATGTATTATCGGTGACGGCGCAATGGGCTTCCATCCGCAGGAAATCGAAACGGCGATCCGCAATAATCTACATGTCGTTTTCATCGTACTGTGTGATAAACAATGGGGCATGGTAAAGATGAATCAGCACTTCGCATTAAGACCGTTAAAAACAATGTGGAAGAAAACACTCGATCCACATGAAAGCATTAATGCAGATTTAGGTGAAATACGTTTTGATAAAGTCGCAGAAGCGATGGGGGCACATGGTGAATTTGTAGATAGTATTGAACAGCTTGAGAACGCACTACGCACATCGATATCAGTAGGGAAATGTACAGTTATTCACACTGAAGTTGACCCTGTTAAGCATATGTGGGCACCGGGACTTCGTTATTTCAAAGATATGCATGCCGAACCGAAAGGAAAATAATGTATGGGAATCGATTCTATTCAAATCAACTTTAATGAAACTGCGTTATTAATTATGAATATCGTGATTGGTTTTATTATGTTTGGCGTAGCGCTTGATTTACAAGTTTCGGATTTTAAGAGATCGTTAAAAACACCGAAGCCTGCTTTAATCGGCCTTGCTTGTCAATTTTTCCTATTACCGGCGATTACATTTGTGCTCGTCAGTATCATCCAGCCTATTCCAAGCATTGCGCTAGGTCTGTTTTTAGTCGCATCTTGTCCTGGCGGGAATTTATCGAATTTCTTAACACATTACGCAAAGGGTAATACCCCCCTTTCAATAAGCATGTCAGCTATTTCTACGGTAATTGCAATCGTAATGACACCGTTGAATACGATGTTTTGGGCATCGATGTACGGACCGACAAAGGAAATTATGACATCGTTCAGTATTAATGTAGTGGATATGTTTACGACCATTTTCTTTATGTTGGGATTGCCTCTTATTGTTGGGATGTATATCCGAAAGATCATGCCAAAATTTGCGGCACGATTCAATCAAATTATGATGAAGCTATCTATTGTTATTTTCGTTTTATTTGTCATCGTTATGGTAGCGAACAATTTCGAAGCATTTATTGATAATGTAGGTGCAGTTGTATGGGTGGTCATTATTCAAAATGCACTAGCTATATGCATAGGTTACTTTGCATCACGAGCATTAAAGGTTGTCGATCGGGATCGGCGTGCCATTGCCATTGAAGTTGGTATTCAAAATTCAGGTCTTGGCTTAGTATTAATTTTTAACTTTTTTGGAGGACTTGGTGGAATGGCTCTTGTCGCAGCATTTTGGGGTATTTGGCACATCATTTCAGGACTAATCATTGCGACTTACTGGTCAAGACGTGCTCCAGATAATACCGTTATCGTTCATCAGGAGGTCCATACATGAATGTTCTCATAACAGGTGCGGGCGGCTATTTAGGTCAGCAGCTCGTCCACCATTTATTAGAAACGACAAGCCATACGATTATCGCTGCAGATATTAGGGAAACATCACCGTTTGAAGCACACGACAATCTGCACTATATCGTTTTGGATGTAAGGTCCAACGAAGCACAGAGGTACTTTGAACAATATGATGTCAATGTAGTCGTTCATTTAGCTTCTATTGTGACGCCAGGAAAGAAAAGTAATCGTGAATTTGAATATTCAGTTGATGTTTTAGGAACAAAAAATATTTTAGAGGCATGTGTGCAGACGAATGTGAAGCGTATTATTGTTTCATCAAGTGGTGCCTCGTATGGGTATTATGCGGATAATGCCGATTGGATTGAGGAAACCGATCCGATTCGCGGTAATGAAGCATTTGCATACTCCTACCATAAGCGGTTAGTAGAAGAAATGCTTGAGCAATACCGATTACAGCACCCAGAGCTTGAACAGACAATTTTTAGAATCGGAACGATATTAGGGGAAAATGTACGCAATCAAATTACGAATTTATTTGAACAAAAAATGTTGGTCGGTGTGTCGAAATCCAAAAGTCCGTTTGTCTTTATTTGGGATCAGGATGTTGTAGCTTGTTTTGCACAGGCTATTGATAGTGAAACAACTGGCATTTTCAATTTAGCTGGCGATGGTGCTGTCACAATCGATGAAATTGGGGCTTTATTGAATAAAAAAGTGATCAAAATACCTTCGAATGTGATAAAGGGCAGTTTGTTTATTTTAAAAAGGCTGAATTTGAGCCAATACGGTGAGGAACAAGTTGATTTTCTACGCTATCGGCCAGTGCTTAGTAATCAAAAGCTTAAGGAAAGTTTTCAATATATCCCCAAAAAATCTTCCATCGAAGTATTTGAATATTATATGAAGAGTCGTATGAAAGCGCAAAGTAAATAATGGGGAAAAACGGATTTTCGAGTAATTTATCGAATCCGTTTTTTTTATTTTATTTGTAGGTCTTTATGACTGTGTAATTCGTCGTTTGTGGATAATGGTAAATAGGGGGTGTTCGAAAAGTCGGTTAAAATATCATTTTGCGACAAATTTTTTAAAAAAGTCTCGTTAATTTTACAAATTATACAAGATACATTGATAAATGATATAGTAATTAAAAATGCAGCTTTATACTTGAGAAATGGTAATCTATTTTAGGGGATGAGTAGATGATTAAAGACAAATATCAAATCATGATGTGTGATCGAATTAATGCCACAATACAATCATGGGAACAACAACCAACGATCCAGGAGCATGATTTATACACTTTCCTACATAATTTAAAAGGTACTGCGGGCTCAATCGGTATGGAAGATTTATCGGAAATTTCCGGCCAGAAGCTTGATTTACTAGAGGAAAATAGTAAAAAAACATGGACTAAAGAAGACTGGAAAGGTTTAACAGTGCAGATTGAGGAAGTTGTAAGCTTCTTCGACACAAACCTGCAACGCAGTAATGCAGATATAAATGAAACCCGCTATATAAATGAACAATTTAATAAAAACTTTATATTAGTGATCGACGATGATATGGTATTTGTCTCGTTTATTAAGAACATTTTGGAGTCGAAAGGCTTTATAGTAATTGTTGCACATAATGGTCAGCGTGGTTTGGAGCTGATCTATGAGCTAAACCCGGCACTTGTCTTTTTAGATATCAAATTACCGGATATTAATGGGTTTTCTATTTTGGAAAACATTAACAAAGTCAGCTCCAATCATATGTTCGTTACGATAATGAGCGTGGATGACAGTAAGGAAAATCGGATAAAGGCTTATGATTTAGGTGCAATGGACTTTATTAAAAAGCCACTCGATGGAAATATTTTAGCTGCCTATGTAAGAAACCGCTTATCATTTAAACAGGCACTTGAACTTTCCATCGTTACTGATGAGTTGACACAAGTATTTAACCGGAAATATATGAACTATCAATTAAGTATGTTAACGGAGCAATATGAAAAAGATCGAAAAGGATTTTCTGTCGCGATTGCAGACATTGACTACTTCAAAAAGGTCAACGATACATACGGCCATATTAAAGGTGATGAAGTATTAAGAGGTTTTGCTAAGACCGTGATGGCTGCAAAGCGCAATGAAGATATTTTCTGTCGCTACGGCGGAGAGGAATTTGTCCTCATTATGCCAAATACTACAAAAGAAGCAGCTTACAGGGTTGTAGAGCGGATGAGGAAATTAGTCAGTGAACAGCACTATATAGGCAACGAAAATGTATTTGAAATTACTGCTTCCTTTGGAATAACTGAAATTGATGAAACTAATAAACATCCAAAAATGTTGCTGGAACAGGCAGATCGAGCACTATATAAAGCAAAAGTATCAGGTCGTAATCAATCCGTTGTGTTCACAGAGGAGGAAACATATAGCATTATCCAAAAGGTGACATTAATCGTTATAGACGATGTTTCGATTATTCGTAAATTTATTACAAATCATTTCGCTGAGATTAAGTTACCGGAGGATTATATACTGGAAATCATTACATTTGAAGACGGCGTAAAGTTTTTAAACTCCAATTGGTACGACAAAAACACGAAATATATTATTTTGCTAGATGGCATTATGCCGCATATGGATGGTTTGGAAGTATTAAAGGAAATCCGTAAAAAGCATTCTTCAAACGATGTGATTGTTTCAATGTTAACCGGTCGTAATGACGAGGAATATGTACTGGAAGCATTCGCTAATGGCGCGGATGACTTCATAGTGAAGCCTTTTAATATAGCGGATGTTTCGAACCGGATTTTGCAGTTGGCCAATCAGTTATTTGTAAAAGTTCGTCAATAGGGGGCGGGAATAGTGAATAGAATTTTAATCGTAGATGATGAAGAAATATTAAGAATGCTTATTTGCGACACGCTGGAAGATTTTAATTTTATCATTGATGAAGCGGACAATGGCTTGGATGCATTGAACAAGATGCAGCAAAACAGCTATGATTTAGTTTTTCTCGATTATATGATGCCGGATTTAACCGGTATAGAAGTAATCGAAAAGCTTTCTCCGGAGTATAAAGAAAATACGCCGATTGTGATGCTGACTGCGAAAGCGCAGGAATCGGACCGTCAAATTGCAATGGAAAAGGGCGCTAAATATTTCATCTCAAAACCATTCAGCCCGATAAAATTAATTTCCTTTGTAGAGGAGTTAAGTAATGCCTAAATTAATTCCCACAGTAAAAAAGAGTGTCCGAAATCAGTTTGTTCGGATGCTTCTGTCGATGTTATTTTTATTTATATTATTTGTGGGGGCATTTTTTGTTTACACAAGCTTAACGAATGAAAGATTGATAGAAGAACGCGACGACATCAATGAAAAGGCTCAGCTCGTCAGGAAGTTGGATGAAAGCTTCAATGGGATTTTCTTTCGCTCAAGAGGATATTATGCCTTTAAAGCGACCAATGAATTAAATGCTCTTTACGATGAAATGAATAGGTTTGAATTGCATCTAGAAGAGTTTGGAAATTTGCCGCTTTCTAATGAAGAAAGACTTTTATATGAGGAATTAAGTGACTTTATAATTGTTTACCGAAATGAAATTCTGCCAAAAGCAATGGGCTATGTCGAGGAGGATAATTACGAAGCGCTGCGTGAATTGTCGAGTAGCGGAACAAATGATTTGGTAAACAATTTCATTTCGTATACGAAAACATACACTGCTGAAACGGATTTAATCGTAAGGGATTTATTTAATCGAACACTAGAGCAAGTGCAGCTTTTGACGGTTTTATATATTTTATTTGGCATGATTGTCGTAGTCATTATCGGAATCATATTGCGGAAGGTTATTCAAAATTTAATCTCGCCGATTGAAAAGTTAACAACGGCAACAGATGCCTTTGCTAGTGGCATCTATGTAGATATAACTCCACTTAAGAAGAAAGAGGATGAGCTAGGTTTATTGGCTACTTCCTTTTATAATATGACGCTTTCCATACAGGATAAGGAAGAAGTATTAACGACTCAAAACGAAGAATTAATGGCACAGCAGGATGAGCTTCAGGGGAACCAGGAACAGCTGAAACAATCATTGAATCAGCTGCAGCAATATAGTGAGCTGAATCACGTATTGACTTTCACATTGGACAAAGGTAAGTTGCTCCAGGATTTGCATGCCTATTTGCGCAGTATTTACGGGTTTGATACGAGCCTCCTATATTTAGTAGGGAGCGATGAATATGTATCGAAAGGGCTGGCAAAGGAGACGACTGAACGGTTAATCAAAAGTCTCGATATTGATAAAATTGCTAGACTGGAAGAAGAAAAGACGTTTGTCATTTGTCGGGAAGTAAATCCCTCTCATCAACATATAGCGGACGCAACCTATTATGCATACGACTTATATTCATGTATACTAAATTCCGAAAAAAAGTTAGTCGCCATTCTATTGGCAACACGCGAGGGAAGAAAGTTCACTGCAACAGACTATTCAGATATCAATGGTCATATGAATCAGGCCTCGATTGCCTTTGAACGGATATTTATGTATGAGGAAGTAGAACGTGCAAGAAAACTAAACCAAAGCATTATCGATACAACAAATGAAGGAATTCAATTCGTCTCGATTTACGGAGAGGTATTGCTTTTAAACGAAGCGCTCTTTAATATTATTCGCTATCCGCATTATGGAATTAAGGAAAAAGTCCCGCAGGAAGTTTGGATGAAGCATTTCCAAAGGATGGTGGGCGAACCGGAAGAGCTGATTTCTTTCTTAAAGAATGCCATTATTGAACAATTTACGAATACGAGAACAATGCGATATTCGATAAACGATGACATCACGTCATTTATAGAGGTTTATGCGACAAGCGTATTTGAAGGTGATGAAAAGGTAGGCACAATGTTTGTTCACCGTGATATTACGAGTGAATACGAAGTGGATCAGATGAAGTCAGAGCTTGTGAGTACAGTAAGTCATGAACTACGTACACCACTATCGAGTGTTTTAGGCTTTACGGAACTACTATTGACGAAAGAAATGCAGCCAGAACGCCAAAAACGTTATATCGAGACGATTCATAAAGAAGCAAGACGTTTAACGAACTTAATTAACGACTTTTTGGATCTTCAACGTATGGAGTCAGGAAGACAAGTGTATGTCATGGAGAAAGTAGCGTTTAATGAAGTAGTTCAAGAAGTATTGAATAAATTCGACTTTAATTCGCAATATAAAGTTCAATTTGAGGACTTATCCGAAAGTTCATTTGTGAAGGCAGATGAAGAGCGTCTAGTACAGTTATTAATCAATTTAATCGGGAATGCGGTTAAGTTTTCTCCTAATGGCGGCGATATTATTATTCGTGCTGAGAAAATTGATAACTGTGTCAAAGTATCGATTCAGGATAGTGGGATCGGTATACCGGAAAGTGAAATTCCGACATTGTTCCAGAAATTTAAGCGCATCGATAATAGCTCCCGACGGAAAATAGGGGGTACTGGATTAGGGCTCGCTTTAAGTAAGGAAATCGTTTTAAATCATAATGGGGAAATTTGGATAGAATCTCAGGAGAATGTTGGCACAACGGTGTACTTTACATTACCATTGTTTGAACAAGCCAATATTGTAAATAGGGAGGACTTATCTGGGCATAGGTCAAGTGCCAATCCAACGGTTATGATTGTAGAGGATGATTTTAGCCAGGCGCTGTTATTATCGGAGGAGCTAAAAAGCAAAGGATTTTCGATTTTATATCATGAAGATATCGAGCGAGCAATGGACGATGCCCAGCAAGTGCCGTTAGTAGGAATCGTTATGGATTTGAAGTTTGGAGAGAATCTAAGCGGAATGGATTTAGTCGAGTTTTTACGTACGAATGAAAAGACAAAAGACATACCGATTATTATTTCGTCTGCATTAGATAAGTCGATGGTTGATGTGGAAAAATACAACGTGGAAAAATACTTTACAAAGCCATATCCACCTGATGAACTGTCTACACTGTTATTAACTATAATCGAAGAAAAATAAAATGGATAGGAGGTGGGAAAATGGCAGCCAACATTATCTTTCATTTAGATATGAATAGCTTTTACGCATCTGTCGAACAGGCGCATGATCCAAGTTTAAAAGGAAAACCAATAGCTGTAGCCGGAAATGTAAAAGAACGTCGCGGCATTATTGTGACAAGCTCTTATGAAGCGCGAGCAAAAGGCATTTATACGACGATGAATGTAGCAGAAGCAAAACGGTTATGTCCTGAGCTGCTATTATTACCACCGGACTTTCCGAAGTATCGAGCAGCCAGTGCAGCGATTTTTTCGATATTACGAAGCTATACTGAAATAGTCGAGCCGGTATCCATTGATGAAGGTTATATGGATGTAACGGAGCTTTCAAAAACGCGTCACCCGTTACAAATAGCGGAGGAAATTCAGCAACGTATATTACATGAGCTCGATTTACCATGTTCGATTGGTATAGCTCCGAATAAATTTTTAGCGAAAACGGCTTCGAATATGAAAAAGCCAATGGGTATAACGGTTTTAAGAATTAGGGAATTAAAAGAGCTACTCTGGCCGCTACCTGTTGTATCAATGCACGGAGTCGGGGAGAAAACAGCGAAAAAATTAAATTCCATTCAAATTTTCACAATCGGTGATTTAGCCAATGCCAATGAACGGACTTTATACAGTGAGCTTGGCAAAAATGGTGTACGCCTGATTAAGCGGGCGAATGGGATTGATAATCGAGCGGTCGATCCAAACTCGATATTCGATACGAAAAGTGTAGGTAATTCAACGACACTGCCGAGGGATGAAAGTGAGTATTACATTTTAAAGGAAACGTTTGAGAAGTTAAGTAAGAGTGTTGCGGAACGGTTAAAGGTAAAGTATTTAGCAGGAACAACCATAACGATTCAAATTCGGAATTATGATTGGCAAAATTCATCACGTAGTAAAACGGTTCGTAATGCAGTTCATCAGGCAGATGAAATTTTTGAAATCGCCTGGAAGCTGTTCACAGATTACTGGGATGAAACACCTGTCCGTTTATTGGGTGTTACTGTTTCGAATGTGGTGGATCAATCAGAACTGACACAGCAGCTGAATTTGTTCAATTTCGAGCAACATATTAAAGACGAGCCGATTGTGCAATTAGTCGATTTAATTGAAACGAAATTCGGAAAAGGGGCAATTAAGCGCGGTGTCCGGGTAAAATCCAAAAGTTATGCCTCTAAAACAAGCTTTAGCAAGGACTTTTTGGATGATCATATGAAATGATATTTTTGCCGTCTGTAGTCGTTGTTCTCCGTTACGGCGGACGCTTTCCTGGGGGCACGGCTCGAGCCTGTAGTCTCTCCCTCGTGCTTGTCCCCTGGGAGTCGCCGCCTTCACTACGAACAACTATTTTTCCCTCTTCATCAAGTAAGTCTCTGCATCTTGATTTTATTGAAATTAATAACCCCATATTACACAGAACCCCTCGGCAATTTCAAATAGAGAAAAATCAAATTCAAATTAGAAAGCCCCGTTATTTTACCTTTATATTCTCTATATACAGATCAACATCTTTCATTAATTGTTTGAATAAGACGCGGTTTTTCTTTTTAATATTGATTTTTTTTCTTGCGGATTTTAAAGAGAATTCTTCATGAACAATACAGCTTCTAAGATTTGCTAATAATTTTGTATTATTTTTAAAATTTAAATGATCTCCCAATTTCTCTTCTAAATCAAGAATGATATTTTTATCGGATGTATTTTTATATTTATGTTTAAAAATAACTTTATAAATGTCTTTTAATAGTTGTTCAGTTAATGAATACAGCTCTACTGTGAGCGTTGCATATTTTCGATCTCTGCGCCTTCCATAAAATTCGTCCAATTCATAATTGCTTAATAGCTCCACCCATTTAAAAGTACCTGATTGATTCGAAGTATTTTTTACAACTTGCTGAAATTCCTTTTCAACTAAGTAAAGATCTGCAAATGCATGGTCCTTTAATTTTTTAATTTCTTTCTTTTTACTCATCTGAAACACTCCTTCCATCGATTGATTTTAATGTTCATTCGGTGTTGCACCATTGTGCAGCAACTCGCCTATATTTTCATACCCGAAATATTGTGCTATTCAACCTTTTTTCCCTCCCTGACACGACAAGGAGGCTTTTTATAAGGAATGTTTTGACTTATTTCAAGAAAAGGCAAAGTTCTTGATGAGAGAATGTTTTATTTAATGCGGAACGTGGAAAAACCCATGCATAGGAGGGATGATGATGGATTATAATTTATTTGGCAAATCCGGTTTGAATGTTTCTAAATATGCTTTGGGTACGGTAATGTTCAGTACAAATGGACTTGAAGAAGCAGGGGCGATGGATCAGGCAACGGCAAACTATATGGTGGATTATGCACTAGATCATGGCATCAACCATTTCGATACAGCGAATATGTACACGAAGGGTGATGCAGAGGTTATTTTTGGCAATGCGATAAGAAATAAGCGCCAAGATATGATTATCAGCAGTAAAACAGGATTTCAACTGATAGATAAACCCACGGATACAGGCGCTATACTGAACGTTGATTCATCTATTGATATACTCTTAAAAAGACTTGGTACGGACTATCTGGATTTATATTATGTACATTCCTGGGATGGGCAAGTACCGGTAAGCGAAACTGTCGAAATGATGAATGACCTCATTAAGAAAGGGAAAATTCGTCATTGGGGGGTATCTAACTATAGCGGCTGGGCGCTTGCGAAGACACATACGTGGGCAGTAGAAAATAATATGATCCCGCCAATTGCACAGCAAATCTATTACACACCAGAATCACGTGAGGCAGAGTACGAAATTTTGCCGGCCGGTAAAGAATTCGGGATTGCTAATAGTATTAGATCTCCACTAGGTGAAGGGCTGCTCACTGGTAAATATACAAGAAATAATAAAGCGGAACTTGCTACAAGGCAAGGTAATGGTTGGCCGGAAACATATATTAAAAACCCGGATTTATTTTATAATTTAATCGATGTATTGCAAGATGTGGCTTCAAAACATAAGGCGACAGTAGCACAAGTTGTTCTAGCATGGTTACGTGATCGACCAAATGTTGATTCAATTGTCTTGTCGGCAAGAACGAAAGAACAGTTGCATGAAAACATTGCATCTTACAGTCTGAAATTAACTAACGAGGATATTTCACAAATTAATAGTGTCTCAGCACTTGAACCGATTTATCCATTATGGCATCGTGCAATCAATTCATTAGATAGAGCTTCTGATGCAGAAAAGGTATATTTAGAAGAATTCCATAAGTTAATTGAAAGCAAAATCTAAAAATATTTAAGACGAACAATCACGAATTGCTTAAAATATCGTGATTGTTCGTTTTTCAAAATACTGAAATTTATGTACATAAGGGAAAAAATTAGTATGAACGATCTGAAGAGGGGGGGCATTGGTTTGTGCTTGACGGTTTCGAGAGAAAATTAGTTGTTCGGAGTGAAGGCGGCGACTCCCAGGGGATAAGCACGTGGGAGAGACTACAGGCTCGAGCCGTGCCCCAGGAAAGCGTCCGCCGTAACGGAGAACAACGGCTACAAAGTAGACAGATAATAATAATCCTTATCTTTTATAGTCACCTAATTCATTGAAACTCTACTTCTGATTACTAAGTTTATTTTATATTTTAAATAACTGTAAATATGTATATCCTATAAAATTCTAAAATTTGACATTTATATGAGAATAATTTTCATTTAGTTAGGTAACATCGAAATACCCATGTTATAATAGGAGGGATTTCATTCTTCAGGAGGACATAATGGGAATACATCCGATACGTTTTTTACGAATAATGGGCTTACTTGATGGTTTATCGCTCATTACGTTATTATTTATTTCCATGCCATTAAAATACTTTGCTGATTTACCGCAGTTCGTGACGATAAATGGCAGTATTCATGGTGGCATATTTATACTTTATTTACTAGCAATTGCTATTGTTCAATTACGCATTCAATGGAATATCGGCTGGTCCTTTTTAGCCATTTTTGTCGCATTTATACCTTTTGGTAATTTTGTTTTCGATTCTAAATTAAAAAAAATGCAGCCGTTATTACATATAAAGCCATTTCCTAAGCAATGGCTTGTTTATGCTATTATTTTCTTTTCTTTCTTTGACCTGTTCGTACAGCTGCCGATTATGAGTACATATGCTCTATCTGTTGGTGCCTCTACGTTTATTGCTGGGATAGTTGTGGGACTGTACTCATTTATGAATACGTTCGGGAATATATTTTCAGGCATTTATACGGACAAAATTGGAGCATTTCGAATTTTGGTCTTTGGACTATTTGTTTCTGTAGCATCACTGCTATGCTACCAGCTTGTCGATAATACGACGGTACTATTAATTGTACGTTGTGTTCACGGTTTCAGTAGCGGATTTATAACACCGGCCGCATTTACACTGCTTGCGAATATGCGGGCAGCAAATGAACAAGGCAGTGGGAGTGCGTTTACGGGCTCGTTTGTTGGGATCGCCGCAATTGTTGGACCAGCTTCGAGCGGTATTTTAGCAAGTAAAATATCTGTGGCGAATGTATTTAGCCTTGTTGCGTTATATGGGCTTGTACTATTGATCGGCCTACTTCTATTTTTACGTAACACACAGTTGCCTAAACGTGAAAAGAAAAAGACTTCCGAAACGCTGCATTGGAACAGTAATTTGCTAAAAGCATATGGTGGAGCCTTTTTCCTCATGTTTTCTCAAGGGGTGCTGGCGTACTTATTGCCGATTTATGTGCAGGATTTAGGGTATGGCTCCAGAGTAGCCGGGACATTACTGAGTGTATTCGGTATCGTAGCTGTATTGATTTTTATTTTACCAACGAACAAAATATTTGATTATTTTAATGCCCAATACACTTTGTTAATCGGTGTTCTATTAATGGGGATTGCCCAAATTGGCATTGGACTGACATCTGAAATGACAATGCTTTATGGCATTCTAGCACTATACGGAATCGGGTTTGCCTTTTTATTCCCTTCCATTAATGCCCTTTTAATCGAAGCTACGACGCAGGAAATTCGCGGCAAAGCTTATGGTTATTTTTATGCGTTTTTCTCTATTGGTGTAGTTGCCGGATCATCGGTTCTAGGTGCACTTAATTTAGTAGGGACACCCGGATTTGTATTTACAGGGGGGATTTTGTTTACGTTCTGTCTTGTTATCATCATTTCATTAATTAAATCAAATAGCTCGTTACTGAAAGTGAGCCGTAAAGAAAATTTACATCAATCATAAAGCTGATGCGCCAAAGTACGTCAAATTTCGATTAAATACTTTCTAATGCGCATTATTCGATAGTCATGTATACTAAACAAGGTGAAATTTACGAGCGAATTATATTTGAAAGGATTTAAAACATGATGAAATTAAATTTAGAAGTATTAGAACGATGCAGTAAAGAAACAGAAGATACAATTACTGCAGAAAGTAGTGCATTTGCATCGACGCCTATTCAATATTTGAAGGAAAATCAGGGCGAATTTATCTATGTTGAATGTGCACAATTTAATGAAATCCGTATCGATGCCGTTGCACTTGAATTTGATGATGCATTTAATTTATATACGGCTTTGTTCGGATTAAAACTACAAAAGAAGCATAGTGAAGCAATCCGCAGCTATTTAAAGGAGCATGTAAAATCTGCTTTAGGTAGCAGCAGTGCAGCCTTTTCCGGTCAAGAAGGGCTTTGGGAACTGAATATTGCAGTGGATTGTATAGAGGGCTTTAATGATCAGTTATCAATTGAACAAGTATGTGAACTACTTTATGAATTTGTTGCGCAATTAATAAAGACTGTCGAAAAATAAATGACAGAAATGTATTTATACAGTTTTGCCTGGCAAAAAGATGAATATGAACTTTCACGACTGGAAATGCGCACATTTTTTAATTTTCATGTAGAAGGTAATGTTTTAATGAGCCAGAAAAAAGTAGAACCAAGTCGAAGCCCTTATATGCGACTAAGACTTGATATACTACTTGAAGGAAATACATTTGAACAACTTGTAGAAACTGCTAAACAGCTACAGTTAGGAGAACGGACTTTTAAAATTCATTGTTTAAATAATAGTAGAGATGCGATCGAGCCAGCTTTAAACCGTACGATTCGAAATGAGTATATGCTACAGCTTAGCTATGCGATAGAAGCTGAACCGGATTTAGAACAGCCTGATATAGTACTGGGGTTAGCTATTCATGATGGTACCTTTTATTTAGGGGAGCTTGTTGCCGGGGAGTCTGTATGGCTGAAGCATATGCAAAAGCCCGAAATGTACTCCACTGCGCTTAGTACGCGTGATGCGCGGGCTATTGTGAATATTGCAGCTCCATATCCGGATGGATTGAAAATTATTGATCCATGCTGCGGAATTGGTACTGTCTTAGTTGAGGCAATGAGCATGGGCATTCATATTGAAGGACGAGATATGAATAAGCGTGTCGTATGGGGTTCACGTATTAATTTACGCCACTTTGGATATGAACCGAATGTAGAGATCGGACCAATTGAAGAAGCGGATGAAGGTTATGACGTCGCAATTATTGATATGCCGTACAATTTATTTACACATATATCGAGTGAATTGCAGCAGAGCATAATTACGAATGCACGTAGAATCGCAAAACGCGTCGTCATCGTAACCATCGAAACGATGGATGATAAAATTCATCACGCCAATTTAACGATTAAAGACCGGGCTGTATTGAAAAAAGGCAAGTTCGAGCGCCAAGTTTTAATATGTGAATAAGTAGGCAGGAGCCGTTACTTTCCTTACTTATTACGAACAAGGCAGTGTTAAAAGTCAAAGGACTGATAATACCGGGTTCGGATATTGGGGAGAAAACAGTAAATAACAATGGTTTTGGAAGTGCAATTAGCAAACTAATTCGCACTTCCTTTTTTGCTGTTGTATCAGTGTTTATATCTTCAGGGAATGTCTTTAATACCTCAATTCGCAACATAATCAGCAACACCGCATAAATTTATGTGGGCTTGTTAAAATCGATGTCAAAACTTGTGCTAAATGTTCGCATAAATCGAACGAAATTCTTTCTTTTGAAAGGGAAATGGAAATTTTATGCTAAAATGAATTTATATATTGTGAAGTAATGTACTTAATCAAACTGGGCAGTTTAGGTCAATAGCGGAAAGGGGGGCGTAGTTTTTGCAAAAATGTATAAAATGCAATAGTCAATTTGGTTGGAGAAAAATCTTTAAATCTTATAAGTGGACATATGAACCACTTGAATGTGACAATTGTGGAACTATACATAAGATAACCATTTTTGGGAGATTTACGGTTACATTCCTGACGATGTTACCATTTCTGATAGCTCAATTTTTTCTTATTCCTTCCGATAATATATTTTTAACCATTTGTGGAGCAGCTCTTATCGCAATGATCGGTTTTTTACTCTCGCCATATGTTGTCCGATACAAAGAGAGATTGTGAGGAAATACACTTACAGTAACGGAGGGCTTTAGTTCAATTAGGTTAGTTAAATATTACATCAAAAAACGCTCAGAAATCTGAGCGTTTTTACTCCTCGTTTATATTGCCAATTTGCGGGTATAGTATGATGCTAATTAGAATGTTATTAGCATTTTTTTCCCCATCAACCGAACCCGTTAGACTTATAACACTGCCTTTTTTTTATAAGGTAATCAGAATTAAAGTGTCAATCAGAAGAAAGACCACTTTTTTAAGAAAGTGGCCTACTGAAACTTAGTCTACTTCAATTCGTAGAGCATCAATTTTTTGACAGTCTACGATAAGAGTTGAACCACGTTCTATTGCTGTATCAATAAAGAATGCACAGCAATTATTATGATCAAATCTTTTAAAAACGACATCTTCTAATATTTTTCCTCCGGATAAGAAAACGTCAACTTCTGTACCTTTTCTTAATTCTCTTAATAGGTCACAGATACAACCATTGCAACGACCTTTATTATTACTAGAACTTGATTCACTTCTACATTTACTACAATTACAACCCATTTGTAACACCCCTTTTCTTGTCTGTTTTTGTAAGGCTAGCATTACATTAATAGACTATGATTTGAAAATAAAAAGAGCTAGGTAACGCAACTACAGAGAATATAGAATAATTGATAAAGAATTAGTAGGTAACAGAACTAAAGTATGCATTAGTAAGGTTCGAACTAAATATGTATGCGAGGGTGGAACGATAAAAGGATCACTCTCGGGTAGCGGGGAAGTGATCCAAGTTAAAAAATACATTAAAAAGATGACAAGTTATTCTTAATTGACTCTCATCCCTAACACTTACTACTTTTTGTTAGCATTTTTTGTTTGGTAGGAAAGTAGCACCGACAAGAACTAAAAGTATGAAAAGTACGACGATTAAAACGAACGTTAAACTATTGTTATTGCTATAACTATTGTATCCACCATAACCACCATAGCAATTACCATATCCTGAATAGTCCATTAAAATCCCTCCTTCCGTCTTATATTATTCTTAAAAGGATGAGAAAATAGGGCAAAAGTACAGGAATAAGTTTGTGGTGTAGATATAGTTATGACTCTTAAACAGGCTCTTCATTATATAGCAAGTAATTACATTAGCTGTAAAACTTTCATACAAAACAGCGCTTCATTCATTTGCCCTATGAATTGTGATACAGGGAAAGTCTGAATAGTGTCACTAATTGTTAGTCATTGTTTAATGTGCAATTTGGATAAAATAAATAAAAATGGAAATTATATGTTAATATTATACTGTGCAATGGAGTATTCTGCATTCTCTTATAGAAGAAGTATGGAAGCTTAGATGTACAAAAAATATTGGAGAGTGATAGAGTGAATTGGTTGAAGTATGTTATTGGATTATTAATAGTAATAGCTTTATGTACTGCAGTTTGGTTTATTCGTCCTACGAATGCTCAATTAGAAGCAAAAATCAGTGTTCTTGAAGAGCAAATTGGGCGTCATTATTTAAACGACTTCGATTCATTGGAAAGAACGGCTGAACAACTCCTGGAATATGATTTGAATCTGCCTATAACCGAAGAAAACGGAAAAGTAATTGACGTACTTTCCCGAGATCTAGACACTATATTAAACAACCTCTTTTATAATCATCCGTTAATATATTCAGAAGAAAGTACAACGATACATTCAAAATGGCATAATGAATTATCACAAGCAAAATGGAATCTACCGTTTTATGGCAAAGAACTTCCACTTACAAAAGATGAAGCTGCCGACTTATATCAAATTCTCCAGGCAAGTCGTTTCATTGCTAAGGATTTTAGAGATATTGTTGGGTACGATTATCAATCCGCATATGATGCAATGCACGATAAAGATCACGAAATGGTAGAAAGAATCAATTACCGTCTATCTATTAAATATTAATTTAACAATAAAATTTGAGGGGAATATTGTTAAAGAAGCACTTAAAACGTTCAGAGTTATTTCTGTGCGTTTTTATTTGCCAATTAATTATTAAAAAGTATTTTTACCCCCAAATCCCAAGTCTATTATAGCGAGTATGTTCTGATGCGGGCTACTCCTTATACAACAAATAATTCCATTAGAAGTAAAACTTTCATTAAACAAAACAGCGCTTAATTCATTTGCCATTTGCCAATCCTTTAATTTAAGGAGTGGTAAAGATGGAGAATCGTTTTTTCATTGGACTATTTAACGGCTTAATTTTAAGCATCATATTATGGACATCTATTTTTGGTTGGGTAAGAATACTATCCGGTTTATTTAAGTAATAGGGGGACATTGATAAATACAATTGTTTGACAGTGTAAGGAATCAATGATATATTTATCTCGAATTAAAGATAAATGAATTCGTGATAAAGAAGGAGTGAAACTTTATGAGTGAATTTGATAAACAGCTAAAAGCATTTACTGTATTACACCGAGCAACGACTGCCGTACATGAAGCAACAAAGAAGGATATTCAGCAAAGTGATTTAAATTTAACGGAGTTTGCTGTAATGGAACTGCTTTATCATAAAGGTGATCAACCTATCCAAGTCATCGGAAAAAAGGTATTAATTGCAAGCAGCAGTATAACGTATGTAGTCGATAAATTGGAGAAGAAAAATCTAATCAAACGAGTTGCATGTCCAACTGACCGCCGTGTGACATTTGTATCGCTGACGGACGAAGGATCTGCAATGATCGAATCCATATTTCCAACGCATGAGAAAAAGATTGCGGCTATATTTGACGTTTTGTCAGAGGAAGAATTACTAGCGTTAACCGATTATTTAAAACGGGTCGGTCATCATGCGAATACTTTATAAACGATAATTTTTATATTGAAAAAGAAAACGGAGGAATACACATGAACCACATTAAAGGAATACACCACGTAACAGCCATTACAAGCAGTGCAGAAAAAAATTACGAATTCTTTACTTATACATTAGGTATGCGTCTTGTGAAGAAAACGGTAAATCAGGATGATATTAAAACATATCACCTGTTTTTCGCGGATGATAAAGGCTCTGCCGGAACAGATATGACATTTTTTGATTTCCCGGGAATCCCAAAAGGCACACATGGTACAGATGAAATATACAAAACAGCATTCCGTGTCCCAAATGATGCAGCACTGGATTATTGGGTGAAACGCTTTGACCGTTTAAACGTAAAGCATGAAGGCATTAGTACGCTATTTGGCAAACAAGTATTATCATTTGTTGATTTCGATGATCAGCAGTACATGCTTATTTCGGATGAAAATAATGAGGGCATTGCATCAGGTACGCCATGGCAAAAAGGGCCGATTCCATTGGAGTTTGCAATCACTGGCTTAGGACCAATTCATATCCGCGTTTCACAATTTGATTATTTCAAAGAGGTACTTGAAAAAGTAATGGTGATGCGTGAAGTTCAGCAGGACGGTTCATTGCACTTATTTGAAGTTGGTGAAGGTGGCAACGGGGCATCTGTTATCGTCGAGCACAATACAGAGCTAGCACCGGGACGTCAAGGCTTTGGTACGGTTCATCATGCGGCATTCCGATTAGAAAATACGGAAGTACTGCATGAATGGACAAAACGTTTGGAAGGTTTTGGTTTCGGTACATCAGGTTATGTTGATCGTTTCTTCTTTGAGTCGCTTTATGCCCGTGTAGCACCTGGCATACTATTTGAGTGGGCTACTGACGGACCAGGATTTATGGGAGATGAGCCACATGAAACAGTGGGAGAATCGCTATCATTACCACCGTTTTTAGAAAGCAAACGTGAATATATTGAAAGCGTTGTTCGTCCAATTGATACAGTACGTTCAACAAAAACAATTGAAAAAGAATATGAATAGTTTCTACTATATAAGAACGGAGAATGACTATGAACTATATTTTTAATAAAGGAAAAAGTGATAAGCCTGTATTGTTACTGCTGCACGGCACAGGAGGAGATGAAAACAGCCTACTTGCACTGGCAGAAATCATTGATCCGGAAGCATCTGTTTTAAGTGTACGAGGCAATGTGCTGGAACAGGGAATGCCACGATTTTTCCGCCGTTTAGCAGAAGGTGTTTTTGATATGGAAGATTTAGCACTGCGTACGAAGGAACTCTATGAATTTTTAGATGACAAAGCGGTAGAATACGAGTTTGATCGCAACAATATCATTGCAATCGGTTATTCAAACGGTGCCAATATTGCTGCTAACTTGTTATTTGAATATAAAAATGCATTAAAAGGTGCGATCCTGCATCATCCAATGGTGCCAAACCGTGAAACGACGGTTGCCAAACAGGGAGGGACAGCTGTCTTTATCGCAGCTGGTGTTAATGACCCAATTTGCCCACAGCAGGAAGCAACCGATTTAGAACGTTATTTGTTGGGTGCAGGTGCAAAGGTGACGTTGGAATGGGAATCAAACGGGCATCAGCTTACGATGGGTGAAGTACAAAAGGCGAAAGCTTGGTATGAAGCGAATTTCCGATAAAATTATGGACCCTTTCTGATAGATTTTTCAGGAAGGGTTTTAATTGTTGTGTAGGAGATGTTTATTCCATTAATAAAAGGTATTTTAATTACATAATTTGGTATCTATACTATATTTTAATAGGATGGAAGTTTTTTCTAACGGTTTTACGGAACAGGGGGGATGAACGATTGCAAAAGAAATTAAAAATAATTGAGGATAGAAAAGCATTTATTTTAGCTATTGGTTTATTAATTTTTATTTGGATCTTTTTCAGTAATTACTGGCATTATCCATCTCCACCGATCGATTCACTCACTGCAAAAGAGGTTATTCGTATTGTAGAGGAAGAGGGTTCTGAGCGCGAGTTTATGAAAATCGCTACTGAAAATGATTTTGATTGGTATGTTAGTAAGGGTGCTTTTTATTTGGGCAATAATATATCTAAATCACTCTCAGATAGAGGTTGGTATTATCAAAAGTCAATACCTTATTATAAACCGAACGGAAAACTGATACGTATTGAAGAGATTTTCACTAAAAATCAATTCGCCGGTAACCTAGGCACTACTCTCAAATTAGAATTATACAGTTGGGAGGAAGGAATTTTGTTTTTGAAAATACCGAAAGATATAGAATTTAAAAATGATTGACGAGAGAGAGAAAGGGGGAGTACCCAATTAATAAGCGGAGAAATTCCGTTTATTATATGAATTTCTTAGATTTTCATGAAAATAAGGGTAAAAATTCCGCTTATATGCCTGTGAACCCTGATATTTTGCTGCTTTTTAGTGAAATAAGCGGAAATTCTCCCTCTATTTAGCCGGATTTTTTAGTGATTTTCAAAATAAGCGGAATTTTTACCTCTATTGCCGAACGCTCGATTGATCTATTAGCGACGCCAATTTATCCTTTGCATAAATTTATTTGCAACCTATAATTAAAACAACGATAGTAAAAGCTTCTACATGAGGCAAACTATACTCGTGTTAGGAGGAAATGACATGCAAATACAGTTTTTAGGTACTGGTGCAGGAATGCCGTCAAAAGAACGCAATACGAGTTCCATTGCATTCAAACTTTTGGAAGAACGAGGATCAATTTGGTTGTTTGACTGTGGGGAAGCGACACAGCACCAAATTTTGCATACATCAATTAAACCGCGGAAAATTGATAAAATCTTCATTACGCATTTACACGGTGACCATATATTTGGACTGCCTGGTTTTTTAAGTTCCCGATCCTTTTTAGGTGGGGAGAGTGTATTAACGATTTACGGGCCAGTTGGTTTAAAACAATGGATTGAACAAACATTACAATTATCGAAAACTCATTTAACCTATCCAATCGAATTTGTAGAAGTAACAGAGGGAATCGTATTTGAAGATGAGAAGTTTATTGTCTATGCGATGCCGCTTCAGCACGTCGTTCCATGCTTCGGCTACCGGATTGAACAAAAGCCAATGCAGGGCGAGCTGTTAATTGAAAAGGCGTTAGCGTATGGTGTACCAAAAGGACCGTTATTAGGAAGATTAAAAGCAGGTCATTCTGTACAATTAGAGGATGGAACGATTGTGGAAAGCAGTGATGTGACGTCACCCCCACAGCCAGGATTTACCGTGGCGATTTTAGGGGATACAAAGTATTGCGAAAACAGTATCCAGTTAGCACAGAATGCGGATGTTATGATACATGAAGCAACATTTGACCATTCGACAATCGAACTTGCGGCCCAGTATGGACATGCGACAAATACAGAAGCAGCTCAAATTGCGAAACAGGCACAAGCAAAACATCTGCTGTTGAATCATATAAGCGCCCGTTTCCTGAAACATGATTTAATCCCGTTTTTGGAAGAAGCTAAAGCGATTTTCGAAAACAGCTATTTAACGAATGATTTTAGCCAAT
This sequence comes from Solibacillus sp. FSL W8-0372, assembly GCF_037969735.1. NCBI lineage: Bacteria > Bacillati > Bacillota > Bacilli > Caryophanales > Caryophanaceae > Solibacillus > Solibacillus sp. FSL W8-0372. The sequence goes on from NZ_CP150204.1 coordinate 1,656,935, forward strand.
ATGAGTGGCGGAAAAATGAATTGATTGAAATTGAATAAGCGAATTTAAATTGAGGAGTATAGTAAATGCTAGAATATTTACTATACCCCTCTTTACTTATTTAAGAAAAATATAGTCATTTGCAGAAAGTTTTCGCTATAATGGAGAAAAGGGGGATGAATGATGCAGCAACCGACAATTTCACCGAAACTATTACGATTGCTAGTTATTTTTCCAAATGTCATGAGCTATATTTTATTATTTGGAGTAGTCGTCTACATACGTACCAACCTAGATATGTTAAAGGCAACAGATAGTTTAACTATGTGGCTGATTATAGCCGCAGTACTAGGTCCGATTTCTTTGTATACGACATTTAGTATTGTGAAGCGAATTAAGAATGGAATGTTGTAAAAGGTTCCGGTTCGCATAAGGAATGAAAACAATTAAATTATTAATCATATTTCTAAACACTCAGTCATTATTTAAACTGAGTGTTTTTAATATTTAGCTTAAACTGGTGAGTCAATCTATTAAATATTTACTTTTGAAGCCCAATTTGTGAAACCGATTTTCATTAATTTTTCGGCAGCTTCACTTGGACTAATGAGGAAGTCATGTTCTACCCAATTTTTTAAGAAGCCAATTGTGCCGAAACTTGCAAAAATGGCATAATCTAAATCGTTATAAACGTACATTAAATAGTTGCTCAGTTCAATGGCAAGATGATGAAAATCGAGTGTATTTTGCAATGCATGTTGATAATAAGAGCGGTATTTAATAATGTGTTGACACAGGTTGAGCGTAGTTGTACTACTGAATTCATGAGGATTTTTTATTTCATAATGCATGAAAAATTCCCTGTGAATCTGCTGTTTTACATACAAATGGAGCTGCTCTCGATTGGCGAAATGAGTGTAAAAGGAAGAGCGTGATGTATTAGCAACTAGAACAATTTGTTTTACTGATACTTGGGTAGGTGGATGTTGATGAAGGAGTTGCAAATAAGCTTCCTGAAACGCGTTTTTTAATGATTTCAAATGTGACAACTCCTCGGACATTTTCATTCAAAATGTCTGAATTATATTTAATGAATGCGGTTACAATTAAATTATAAAAATATTGGAGGTATGTCAAATGACAAATCAAGTTTATGTGATTACAGGTGGTTCTGGTGGAATGGGTAAAGCGACTGCTGAACTCGTAGGGAAATACGGTACAGTATTACTTGCAGATATTTCTGAGGAGCGTTTAGAAGCAACAAAACAGGAGTTAGCTACAAAAGGGATTACGGACGTTCATTATCAAACAGTTGATATTACTTCTAAAGAAAATGTAGATGCTTTAGCAGCAAAAACGAAACAACTAGGTACATTAAAAGGTTTAGTACATACAGCAGGGATTTCTCCAACTATGGGTGATGCAAAGAAAATTTTAGATGTTAACCTAACAGGAACAATTAATGTATTAAATGCATTTTATCCGCTAGCAACTGAAGGTACATCTGCAGTTATTATTTCATCTATGAGTGGCTATATGGTACCCCCACAAGGACCTCATATGGAAGTAATCCGCAATCCATTTGGTGAAAATACTGTCGAAACGCTAGAGCAATTTTCTCAAGGGAATTCTGGCGCGGCATATACGTTTTCTAAATTAGCTGTACAAGTAATTGCTGAAGATCAGGCTTGGCATTGGGGTGAAAAAGGCGCACGTATTAATTCACTTTCTCCAGGGACGATCAATACATCAATGGGTCGCCAAGAGGCAAAGCAGTCTGAGCAAATGGCACAATTACTTGCGATTACACCTTTAAAAAGAGAAGGGGAAGCACGTGAAATTGCAACGGCTGTTGAATTCTTATTGAGCGATGCAGCTTCTTACATTACAGGTATCGATTTACGTGTAGATGGGGGAACAGTGCCAAACTTACGTAAAGTACAAGCAGCCCAACGATAATATATTTTCTTAATAGAAGAGCTTGGGTGCAAAAATACCCCAAGCTCTTTTGCATACATACTATTTTCATTTGTTATTATATTACTTGCCATTTCCGATACGATTTTGTTTAGCATGTGATTTATCAAACGGTCGAATTAAGTTTTTTACTCCCCGCGTGCCAGTTCTCTGGACCGGTTTTCTGCGCTTCTGACGCAGTTTGCAATTGTCTCGTTAAAGGACATGGATTCCAATGCTTTAATCCCAGCCTCTGTCGTTCCTCCTGGACTCGTTACCTTTTTGCGCAGTGTTTGCGGCTCGACATTACCGGATTTCAGCATTTCCGCAGATCCTGCAATCGTCTGAACCATTAGCTCCCGTACGACTTCCTTTGATAAACCGAATTCAGCTCCGGCATTTTCAAACGCTTCAACTAAATAATATAAGTAAGCAGGGCCACTGCCGGATAGAGCTGTTACCGCATGGAGTTTTTCCTCCTCGACTTCAATGACAGTGCCAACCGCTTCAAGCATTTGAATATAAAGTGCATGTTGAACTTTTGTTACATGTTTATTGAATGCAATACCTGAAGCAGACATCCCGATTGTAGCGGAAGTGTTTGGCATGACACGGGCAATTGGTCGGCTTCCAAGATACTGCTCGATCGTCTCAATGCTAACACCTGCCAGTACCGATAAAATCGCGGTATCAGTACCTAAATGAGGTGCAATTACCTCCATTGCAGCGCGGGCATCTTTTGGCTTCATTGCTAAAATAACCAGATCCGCATCGTGCAACTGCGAAGTATCCCCCATTAGGTTGACATCATAGGCTTCAACAAGTTCCTGTAAGCGTTCTTTATTGGACCGATTGGATATGAACAAAGCCTTTGGGTTAACGACACTCTTTTTTATCCACCCATGAATGAGCGCTTCTGCCATGGACCCAGCGCCGATAAATATAATCTTTTGCATATTCTATCCCTCCGATTTTTAATTCCGATTCCTGTTAATGTTAAGATTTTTGTTTTAAGAACATAAAAAAGCATTTTCATCCCTACAATCAGTAAGGACGAAAATGCATTGATTTCCGCGGTACCACCTTTATTCACACATAATGTGTGCAGCTTCAGCCTTTTTATCGCAAAGGGTACGGTTATGTTGTCATAACGGCTCAAAAGGAGGTTCGATTATTTCAGCGGGTTATGCCGATTTCAGCAAAGACGGCACTCTCTAAAACCTTAAAATAATGTACTTGGCTTTCTCATTGCCTGTAAATTTAGAATTATCAAAAATTATAGTGGTGTATTGAAATACTGTCAACCTTTAACGTGACGAATTAGAAAAAAAGAGTTAAAATAAATGAATAGTCATTCAGAACGAGCAAGCCAAAGGGGATTAAAACATGGAAGTACATAAAATTGTTATACCAACACCATATGCAGTGGGAGATGTAAATGCTTTTCTAGTAAAAGGAGATGCACTTACTTTATTCGATGCAGGACCGAAAACGGAAGAAGCGTATGAAGCGATCAAATGGGGTCTGCGCAGTGCAGGTTATGATTTGAAAGACGTGGAACAAGTCGTATTAACTCATCATCACCCGGATCATGCAGGGTGGATCGATGCATTTCCAGGTGCGGAATTGTTAGGCCATGAATATGTCGATTACTGGATGAAAAAAGAACCATCATTTCTACAGTATCACGAGCAGTTTTTTAAAAAGCTATTAAAAGAGCAAGGTGTACCTGATAAATATGTAAACCGAATCTTACACGTAAAAGGGGAAATCGAGCTATTCGGCACGATTCCATTGACGGGTTATTTAAAAGAAGGCGATGAAGTGCCAGGCCACCCAGGGATGAAAGTATACGAAACACCAGGTCATGCGCAAAGCCATTTAATTTTCGTTAATGAGCAAACGAGAGAATGTATCGGCGGAGATTTACTATTGGAACGCACATCTTCCAATCCATTAGTAGAGCCACCAATTGATTTATCGATGGAACGACCTAAATCACTCTTGCAGTATAATGAATCACTAAAACGCCTGAAAAACTTAGGAATTTCAAAAGTGTACTCAGGTCACGGCGGGGAACTAACACAAATTGAACCACTTATCGATGAGCGTTTGGAAAAACAAAGACAACGTGCATTTAAAGTCTACGGTCTACTAGATAAGCCGCAAACCAACTTTGAAATGACAACGCAATTATTCGAACGTATTTATCAACAGCAATTAGGCCTGACGCTATCAGAGACATTGGGGCAATTTGATTATTTAGTGGATCAAGGGATGGTTGAGATTGAGGAGCAGGATGGGGTTCAGTATTACAAAAAACGTTAAAAATTTATTTATTTTGTTTTTATGATGAGGGAAGCTGTGAATGGACATTCTGGACGCGGGGGTGACTACCGCTTCAGAGAGGTGAAATGAGCTTGATTAGCGAATTCCTTACATTACTTAAATGCCACTTCAGTTACGAGTTTATCGAAAGGATGTCCCTTCATGCTTAGTGATCGCTGGATTCCGAATGATAGAAATCAAATAGCGACTAAATGTAACGAAACTAAAAAATATTGTGTGTAAGGGGAATAATAATGCCTTGTAAAAGTTGTTTGGTTTTGGAATTACAGTTTGATATTTTGTTAAAGGAATCAAAAAATTTATCGATGATACCTGTATTAGTCAACCACTTTCAAAGAAGAGATTTAATGATAAAAGTCAAAGATAATCAGGTAATCATTAATGAATCTGGTGTAAGAGAACTTTTAGATTTTAGTGAACACTTTATGGATATAGAAAATCTCTATTTTCGTTTTGAGGAGAATGATTGGAAACCTATTAAGGAAATAGAAAACATTTTAGACATGAAGTGGATTGATGAGGTAATACATAGAAAATCCATTGTTAGCTATTCGCAGCCTATTGTCAATTCAAATGAGGTAATTTACGCATATGAGGTGTTATCTCGATTTACACGTGAAGATGGAACCCTTATCTATCCAAATGAAGTTTTTACTGCCGCCAAAAGCCGTGGACGTTTATATGCTTTAGATCGTTTATGTCGAATGGCCGCTGTTAGCTACTCAGCAATTTTGAAAAAAAGACTTTTATTAATTTTATTCCGACTTCAATCTACTCACCTGAGTTTTGCTTACAGTCAACGGTTAAACTAGCTAATTCATTAGGAATTGATCCAAATCAACTTGTATTTGAAGTAGTTGAATCTGAGCAAGTAGATGACATAGAACATTTAAAGTCTATTTTAAATTACTATAAAGAAAAAGGTTTCCAGTATGCTTTAGATGATGTCGGTGAAGGTTACAGCACTTTGGAAATGCTAAAAGATATTCAACCTCATTATATGAAATTGGATATGAAGTATGTACAAGGTGTAAGTGCCGATCACGAAAAACAAAAAATTGCTCAAATGTTCTTAGAAAAAGCAATTGAAGTTAGCGCTACACCATTAGCAGAGGGAATTGAAAGCAGAGAAGATTTTGAATGGTTAAAGCAATGTGGTTATCAACTATTCCAAGGGTACCTATTTGGAAAACCTAGCATTGAGCCTAAAAGATAAATAGTGGAATTAATAGAATAAAGGGGATGGAGTGCCAGGTTACCTAGGAGGATACTGAGTGAGACATCGGGGTGATTCCATTATTTGGTGTATCGGGTAGCGAATGGGATTAATTATTACAAAAAACGATAATAATTTATTCGCTTTGTTTTATTATGAGGAAAGCTGTGAATGGACATTCTGGACGCGGGTTCAAATCCCGCCGTCTCCATATAAAAAGATCGAAACCCTAGATAAATAAGGGTTTTCGATCTTTTTGTGTTATAGGAGAGTATTTCCCACCCATCACTAAAACTTCTATCATTCATTCGATATAAATGAAAATTTTAAAATTATGTGTCTTAGTAAAATAAAATTATATAAAATATACTACTATGTTACATTATTTGGTAATATTAAGTGTAATTAGAAATTGGAGGTTTTATTATGCCATTACCATTTATTCCGCTAGTAATTGCAGGTGCAGTGGCGGCTTCGACAGCTGTAGCAAGTAAAAAAGGATACGATTCTTATAAAAATATGAAAGAAACGAAGGAGCTAGCAGAGGAATTACATAAAAAGTATACAACTGCGTACGATGCCTTTGATAGCATGAAAGAACAAACGAATGAACAATTCGAGCATTATGGAAAGCTAAAGCTGGATATTTTAAATGAAACGATGAAGCATTTCATTAAATCTTTCAAACAAATTAAACATATTGAGTTTAAAAATGAGTCTGAAATTGAAAGCCTAGTTAATAGTGCAGATGTAGACCAACTTGTGGTTACGATTGAAAAGCAAGTTGTAAAGGCAGGTCAAGTACTGACTGCGGGTGTGGCATCGTTAGCAGGTGGTGGCTTAGCAGCTATGGGAGCTGTAGGTGCGACAACTACATTTGCTGCTGCTTCAACGGGTACGGCTATCGCATCATTAAGTGGAATTGCAGCACAAAATGCTACATTAGCATTCCTAGGAGGGGGCTCACTTGCGACAGGGGGCTTAGGCATTGCTGGTGGAACGATGGTACTTGGAGGTATTGCGTTAGCTCCAGCCTTAGCACTAGGAAGCTTAATTTTCGCTGCGACGACTGAAAAGAAGCTTGAGAAAATGTATGAGAAAAAAGCTGAAGTAAATGCTGAGGTGCAAAAGTTAACGTCTGCTTCAGCAGTATTAACGAGAATTGAAATGGCTACAAAAAATATGTATGATTTAGCGGATGGTGTAAAGAAAGTATTCGACCGTGAAATTAAAAGTATGGACCTCATTTTAAGTGAAAAGGGCTTAGATTTCCGCAAATACACAAAGGAAGATCAGCAAACAATTCATAAAAATTACAAGCTAGCAGTTATTACACGTGATATTTTAAATATCTCGATTTTAACGGATAAAGGTGATTTAGTGCCAAATTTACAGCAGGTGATTACTACAGAAAAAAGAAAAATTCAAGCATTATAAGGAGGCGCTCTGATGGTTGCATTAAGGCAAACTGAGATGGATTTTATAGCCGGACAAGTTGTTAGTGAAACAATTGAGAAACAGGGCAATGCATTAATTGAAACTGTTGCAGGAATGGACCGTTTAAAGGATGTAGCCAAGCAGTATATCAATTGTGCTCCTAATATAACGCAAGGGCGTATGTTTGAAATTATCGAAACGACAAAATTTAATGCAGCGGCAGCAAAAGCTGGGAGTTTATTGCGTGCGGTTACGACGGAGCAGTTAGGAGAGCCACATGCTGCTGCGGATATTTTCATTCGTGATGCAAAGGGCGAGGTGTTAAAGGAGATTCAGGCGAAATCCTATAATTCAATTGCAACGACGGCAAGGGCTGTAGCAGATGCAAAATATAATGGTATGGAACGTCTCGTTAATGTGGAAAAGGAAGGCCACGTGAAGGAATTAATAGAAAAGCGTATGAATTCAAACGGAATTTATGCGCAGGATTATAGGGATGCACAAGGGGTTGTGACTGGGAAAACTTCCTATGAAAATATTACAAGTGGTGGTACAACATATGATCAATCGCTTGAAGCAGCCAAAAATACAGAGCAGTTTGCGAAAAAATTGAACCGTGTGGAGTTTATCTCAGGTGCTTCTAATGCGATGCTTTGTGGCGCTTTAGCGGGCGCATTTATTGGTGGGACAGTAAGCATGGTTGCCAATGGATACAATAAAGAGTTTAGCGTGAAGGAAACGGGAAAGGCTGCGTTAAATAGCGGGTCTCGAAGTGCGGTGATTGGTGGCGTGTCTTACGGAATTAAATTTCTAGGGAAAAACAACCCGATTATGAACGGTAATATTGCTTCTGCATTAGCGAGCTCAGCTGTTAATATGACAGAGTTAACTTATAAGTTTTTATCGGGTAAAATTTCTATTGATGCTTATGTACAAGGGCTTGGATCGAACGCGGTAAGCTGTTTCTCCGGTATTTTAATGACAGCGGCAGGTGCAGCATTATTCGGACCGATTGGCGCCGCTGTTGCAGGTTCGGTAGCTTTAATTGGTATGAAACAGTTATATAAAGTGTTTCAAGCGGCACACAATGACCTTGCTTTAGCGAAAGAGACAAGAGTTTTAGCCGAGCAGATGGCGGCAGCTGTAATAGAACAAGTAAAGCAAGAGGAACAGCTATTAGTCAATTACTATAATGAATATACTCAAACGTTAAAAGAGTTAAAAGTCGTTGTTGATATGGCGGGCATAGATGAATCCTATACTGAAAAAGCAATCATTGCGTTAGCGGACGGGTTAAACATAAAATTTGAGTACAACACGTTGGAAGAATTTACAGACTTTATGCTCAGCGATGATATTTTAAAGTTATGATGTATTCATTCCCTTGTACCGAGTGTGGTGCATGCTGCAGCAGTATAAATAATATAGAGTTTTTAACTGAATACAATCGGGATGGTGTATGTGTTAATTTAGTAAATAATCGATGTACCATTTATGAGAGCCGTCCTTTACTGTGCAGAGTAGACGCTGCTTTTGATGAGATTTTTTCAAAGAATATGACGCGAGAGGCATACTATTTAGCGAACGCATTAGCTTGCAACGAACTTCAAGTAGCCAAAAATATAGATAAAAAGTTCAGAATTGATATTGATTCGCTGAAAGCTTCGATTAGACTAATCTAATTCGAAGCTTTTAAATTATGGTTCTATATGAGGTATCCAAACAATTTTAAAATTAAAAAAGCACAAAATCACTCTTTATTCTATACTTGTATTATCGAGAAATAAGCAATAGAAAGGTGATTTGTGCTATATGAAAAGGACCCCTTTGTTGGATATACACAGGACTCAATTTGTTACTGATGGTCTTGTATAATTTCAATTATCCCCGCCCCAAAAGAATTTATTTTCATTTCACCAAGTCCGGTAACTGTTTTTAATTCGTCTAAGCTTCTTGGTTGCTTTAGTAATAAATCGTCTAATGTTTTATTATTAAAGATGTGAAATGCTTTCATGTTTTTTTCCGTAGCTAATTTCATACGGAACTTTTTTAAGGCTTCTTCTAATTCTGTATGATTTGGTTCGACAGGTGTAATTGTTACGCTACTTTCACTTGGATTATTTATTGTTTCTTCTAAAAGTCTGAGCTCCACTGTGTCCATATCTTCCTCATTAGTCGTATATTTAAGATGTGAGGCTTTAATATATTCGCTCATTTCTTCCATACGGTTATCCATAAAGTGAACTGGAGAAGGCTTTTTTAGTTCTCTTTTTATAAACTCAACTAAGCCATCTACGCGCAGTATTTTATCCTTTACATGTTTACTAGCTTTTTTTGTATTAATAACGGTTCTGTTATTTGTAAAAACAACGACACTTTTAATCGGTGTTCGATTCACTGCCCCCATATCCTTCATATACGATTCAAATATTTCTACTTGTCTTTCCACTTGGCGAACGGGACTATAGAATCCTTCCTGAAATGTTAATTTGTTGCCCTTATAAGCTTGGCGAATGAATTCATCTTTTTCATTGACTAAAATATTGCCATAGTAATTTTTCACTTCAATTATCAATAGAAACTTCCTTGTAAGAACTACAAAGTCAATTTGAGCTTTTAAATCATTATGAAAGACTCGAACATCGTGCAGTATATGTAATGGTAAAAAAGAATTTTGTAATTCAAAAAGGACACTGTTTTCACCTTTTAACCCTAATTCTATTAGCTTTATTTTTTCATTAATGCTTTTTTGTATATTCACATCTTGTGTATATTCTAATTCTCTTTTATATTGGTCAATTAGCTGAACACTTTCTGTCGATTCTTTGACAAGGATAGGTGTTTTTAATTTTTCTTTGTCTGTTAAAGCATTTGCCATTCTTTTAAGAAAGCCAACCTGTTTGAATTCCATGTAATTTAAACCTCCTATTATTGCTACGATAAAATGTATATAATTTACATTTTATCACAAATATTCAATTTATATTAGGGGCATAGAAATCAACAGTAAATTTTAAGGCTTTCTCTGTTTTCAGGAGGGTGAGGAGGGTCTCTTCACAGATTTCTCAAAAAAATAGATAAAAAGGGGGATTGCATGGTGCATTTTCACTTTTTATCTTAACTGAAATAATTATATCCCGGCTACTTCTTAAGCCGCTTCGTGAGATGAAAAAGGGCTATATCGTAGATTCAATAAAAGATTTAATACTTGTTTGCCCATATTGCCACTCGATGCTTCATCGCAAAGAAAATGGATTACTTCACCTGTAGATAATTCATACAACAGATAAAATTCTAATTCTTACGGCAGTTCATCATCATGTTCATACGATCGTAGTTCTTTATCTGATTCTGGTTCATCTTCCTATGATTTAACTGTGGAAGACGAAGGGTGTATGTTCTATTAACTAATAGAAAAAACAGCCAAAATTTCATTGGCTGTCAGAACTGCTTGGTTATTAAATATAAACAATACTAAGGTCTTTCTTGATGAGGTTTAGTAACTGGAGTACCACCACCACCGCCATTATCATTGGCACTAGCAGATAATGTAGTTCCACCTACTAATATTGCTGAAAGACATAGAGCGGAGACGATAATTTTAAAAGTTTTTTTCATATTCTTCCTCCTTTCTAATTGTTTAAATAAATACTACCATGTAATAAATGTTTAATAAATGGTAAAATAGGGATATTTTTACAACTATGTTCGACATAGAAAAGTCGATTCAATACACCTTCTTCCCTAGAAAAAGAGGTGAAACCGTCTTGGACTATAAATAGTAGAATATTTTACTTTCATTAATATGAAAGAGATATATAGTGTAGAAACTGAATGATGCAGAAATAACAGAATTAAATGAACAAGTTTCCAGGTAATAGGAAAACTTGTTGGAATTTTTAAAATCGAAAACATAGGATAGAATATCTCAAAGCAACTCATTTGGGGTGCTTTTTTGTATATAAAACTTAATATATGGGATTTAGCAAGGTTATTTTTAAGTTTTCCCTTTTAGTCCATCTAAACTCATCATACAACAGAATTAAAAAAATTGGTAATTAAAAGGGTATTTAACAAATAATGGAGAATTAAGTGGTTGTAAGATGAATTATTGAATAGAGGAGGAGATTATTGATGAAAAAGAAAAAATCGTTATGGTCAGTTGTTGCTGGGGCTCTTCTGCTTATGAGTTTGTCATTTGGTACGGGAGCAAGTGCTATGGATGAAGATGTAGGAGGAGGCGGTGGTTGGAAAGAACCGCCATATTGTATTAAGGGCAAGGGCTGTGCACATTAAATTTAAATTCTCATCAAGGCACTCATTTACGTGGGTGTCTTTTCTTATACATTGAAAATTGTACATGCAGTTATGTGAAAGATTATTTGTCATTTTGTAATAAACAAAAACTAGTTACTCGAATAAATAATTAATACTCTAATGGAGAAAAGCAGATAACAATGGGTGTACAAATTTTGATATATTGTTTAAAAATGGTATATAAAAAGGGCAATTTAATTAATTTTAATAAGGATCTCAAAGTATCAGACATTAATAGATTCAGTAATAGTCAGAACACTGATGGAAATCGAAAGAAAAATGAATTTCTTACGGAATCTTTTTTCTACTAAGTTAAATATATTATAGAAACAACGGATTTCTATCATTTCTAAAACCCTTGTACACTCAATGGTTTTTAATTTTGTGACCAATTTTAAAATAGGTAAAAAATACAAAAAATCACTATCATTTATGAAGAGTTTTAGATAGGAATAAATTAGTGATTATGGAATTTTTAAAATGATAAATTTATTATAGTAGCATTGAACAAACGTAAATTATTAGGTGAACTTGATAACACTTTGCTAATCCACTTAAAAAACCAGTCCCCGGTAAACAACCGGAAACTGGTTTTTCTTCTTATTTAATTGAATCTAATAATTAAGCCGTCTTCTTAATCTGCAACGCCATCGCTGCACCAAAGAACTCATAATGAATCTTCTCAGCTGGTACACCTAGCTCAACTAAGTATTGAATGACAGTTTCCATGAATGCAGTTGGGCCACATACATACACTTCCATACCTGGAACTAGGAATTCCTCGATTTGGGCTTTTGTTATATAGCCGTCCAGATCTGAATAAACTGCTTTGTATTTGCCGTCTGTTGCGGCTACATTTTGTTCGATTGTTTCTTTAAACGCCGCTACATTTTCGTTTCGGGCACATTGGATGAATGATGCTTGGCGGCCTTCCATAGTTTTAAGCATGCCTTGTAATGGTGTTACACCAACACCCCCGCTAATAAATAGAACAGGGCTGTCATTTTCCACTAATGTGAACACACCTGCTGGAGCACTAACATCGACTTTCGTGCCGATTTCTGCGTTGTGCAGGAAGTTTGAAACAATGCCGTTTGGTGTTACATCATCTTCACGTTTAACAGAAATGCGGAAATAGTCTTCCGTTCCGTCTGTTATTGTGTATTGACGGTTCATTAAGAACTCTTCACCAGGTACTTGTGTACGTAATGTGATGAATTGACCGGCTTTAAATGCAGGTAATTTCGCTCCATCTGCAGGTTTTAAATAGAATGATTTTACTGCTTCGCTTTCTTCAACCACTTCTTCAATCGTAAATTCCTTGAATGCGCGCCAGCCTCCAGCATTTTCTGCTGCTTTGTATAAATCTTCTTCCACTGAAATGAATACATCCGCAATGACGCCGTAAGCTTTACCCCAAGCATCGATAATTTCATCAGTAGCTGCGTCTCCAAGTACTTCTTTAATCGCTGCTAATAAATATTTACCTACAATCGGATAATGCTCTGGTAAAATACCTAAACTTACATGCTTATGCGCAATTTGAACAACAGCCGGAACGATTGCCTCCAGTTTGTCGATATGAACTGCTGCTGCATACACTGTGTTTGCTAAAGCCGTTTGCTGGCGGTCTTTCTTTTGGTTTGTATGATTAAAGATGTTTAATAGTGCCGGATTATCTTTAAAAAGGTTTGAATAGAAAGTTTTTGTAATAGCTAGTCCGTGTACTTCTAATACCGGTACCGTAGCTTTAATTGTATCAATTGTTTGTTGTGCTAACATATATTGCACGTCCCCTCAAAGTTGGTTAGATTATTTCTTGCACACTCAATATACTGCTCAGTAAAATTTAAAGCAATATGAAAAATACATCTTTAACAAATCTGTCACAAACATATATCAAAAATACATCTTTTAAAATTAAGTCGTTCTAGTCGACCAAACCTTAGAAAATGTTATACTGAAAGGGAAGAAAGATGGTGAACAGCGTGCGCTTAACAGTATATACAGATTATTCTTTACGTACGCTCATGTATTTAGGTGTATGTGGTAGAGAACATTTAGTAACAATCCAGGAAATCGCAAATGCGTATCAAATTTCCAAAAATCATTTAATGAAAGTCACTTATGATTTAGGACAGCACGGATATATTGAAACAATCCGTGGACGTGGAGGCGGGATTCGTCTGGCACTAGATCCAACACAAATTAATATCGGTGAGGTAGTCCGTAAAACGGAAGAGGATTTTCACATAGTTGAGTGTTTTAATCCTGAAAGCAATCTTTGTAAAATATCACCCGAGTGCAGGCTAAAATTTGCATTGGCTGAAGCATTAAAAGCTTATTTAGCTGTACTTGATTCCTATACATTGGCAGATGTTCTCGTATCGACAGACATTTTAAGTGAATTATTTGGTATAAACGAAACTAGTAAATAACTGTTTACTAGTTTTTTAATATAAAAAAAACAATGGTAAAAAGGGGAAATTATGAAAAAAACAATCTTTATCACGGGTGCTACAAGCGGCATCGGACGGATTACAACGGAAATGCTTGTAAAGGCGGGGCATACAGTCTATGCAACCGGACGAAATGAAAGTGCATTGAACTATTTAAAAAGTATTGGTGCTATTGCCATTAAAGCGGATTTACGAGTAACTGCTGATATAGAGGATGTCGTATCTCAATTACCGCCAATTGATGTCGCGATATTAAATGCGGGACTCGGCTATTTTGAGAGCGCGGTTAATTTATCCGATCAGGAAATCGATACTATGCTGGATGTAAATGTTCGTGCCCCGATTTATTTAACGAAAAGGCTTGCTCCTGCAATGATTGCAAAAAATGGTGGTCATTTTATTTTCGTTGGCTCACAGGCAGGGAAGGTCGCAACAAAAAAAGCGAGTGTATATGCAGCGAGTAAACATGCCATAACAGGTTTTGTAAACGGTCTTCGAATGGAGCTCAGCGATTACAATATCTTTGTAACAGGAATTTATCCTGGTCCCATCGATACACCTTTTTTAAGTAAAGCGGATGCATCAAACGTTTACCGAGAAGCTATCGGAAAGTTTTTAATCCAACCGGAAAAAGTTGCAACCGAAGTAATACGAGCTATCGAAAAGAAGCCGCGTGAAGTGAACTTACCTCGTATTATGAGTGTGACAAGTAAACTATATGCAGTCGCACCTGTACTGGTCGAATTTTTAGGAAAAGGATTCTTTAATAAGAAATAAGGAAGTTATTGAGGAACATATTATATATAGATTTCATGGTATAACGGATTAACCAATATTATAAAACAGAAAGTATATGAATTGATTGGAGTGAAGGGGCGACTCCAACGGGAATAGCGTGAGCCTGAGACTACAGGCTCAGGCCACACCCGTGGAAAGCGTCCCCGTAACGGAAATCAATTCTGGTAGAGCAGAAAAACCAATTTTTTCACAGAGAAAATTGGTTTTTCGTTTTCTAGCCAATTTTTAAATTCATGCAAATATTAGCATTTTTATGCAAAAACGAGTAAGTACTGAAACCATCAAAATAAATGTTTTTAGATAGTACAAAAAACTCTAAAATTTTATATAAATGCAGTTGCGTTTATTTTTATAACATGGTACTATTCGTGTATAAACTTTTATTACATTGTATAAACATACATCATTTGGGGGCAATTAACATGGCAAATAAGAAAGTCGTATTAGCATATTCAGGTGGTCTTGATACATCAGTAGCAATTCCATGGTTAAAAGAACAAGGTTGGGACGTAATTGCAGTATGTCTAGATGTGGGTGAAGGAAAAGACCTTGAATTTATTAAAAACAAGGCACTTCAAGTAGGTGCCATTGAATCATATATGATCGATGCAAAAGACGAATTTGCGGAAGAATATGCACTTATCTCATTACAAGGGCATACATGGTACGAGCAAAAGTATCCATTAGTATCTGCATTATCTCGTCCATTAATTTCAAAAAAATTAGTTGAAATTGCAAACGAAACAAACGCTGATGCTGTTGCACACGGTTGCACAGGTAAAGGGAACGACCAAGTTCGTTTTGAAGTATCAATTAAAGCGTTAAATCCTGATTTAGAAGTGTTAGCACCTGTACGTGAGTGGGGCTGGAGCCGTGATGAGGAAATCGAATACGCTGCAAAACACGGTGTGCCAATCCCGGCAACAATCGATTCACCATTCTCAATCGACCAAAACTTATGGGGCCGTGCGAACGAAGCTGGCGTAATGGAAGATCCTTGGGTAGCACCACCTGAAGAAGCATATGGCTTAACAGTATCAGTAGAAAATGCACCGGATACTGCTGAATATGTGGAAATCGAGTTCGTTGAAGGTAAACCAGTTTCTATTAATGGTAATGAAATGAAACTTGCAGATTTAATTGAAGAATTGAATAAAGTAGCAGGTAAACATGGTGTTGGCCGTATCGACCACGTTGAAAACCGTTTAGTTGGTATTAAATCTCGTGAAGTATACGAAATTCCAGGGGCGAAAGTGTTACTTACTGCGCATAAAGAATTGGAAGATATCACATTAGTGAAAGAGCTTGCACATTTCAAACCAATCATTGAGCATAAATTATCTGAGATCATCTATAACGGTCTTTGGTTCAACCCGATCCGTACTGCATTAGAAGCATTCTTAAAAGAAACGCAAAAGTATGTAAACGGTACAGTACGTGTGAAATTATACAAAGGCCATGCGATTGTAGAAGGCCGTAAATCAGCAAATTCTTTATACTCTGAAGAATTAGCTACGTATTCTAAGCATGACAAGTTCAACCATGCATCAGCTGTTGGTTTCATCGAACTATGGGGTATGCCAACTGTTGTTGCTTCTGAAATTGCAAAAAATACGAAACAAACAGTAAAATAATTAAAATATAGTGAAGTGAGCGATTCGGTTCCCGAGTCGCTTCTTCTTTTAACTTCAATTATTAGGTACGGTTATGCTCATTAATCGAAGTTAAAGCCTCTTTCAGACACAAAGCTGCCGAGGCAAAACGGATAAGGAGAGAAATCATTATGGCAAAATTATGGGGCGGTCGTTTCCAAAAATCAGCGGAAAGCTGGGTCGACGAATTCGGAGCATCAATTGGCTTTGATCAACAATTAGTATTGGAAGATATTGAAGGATCTGTTGCACACGTAACAATGCTAGGTGCACAAAGTATATTACCAGCTGAAGATGTAGCGAAAATTATAGACGGCTTAGCGCAATTAAAGGTTAAGGCGGAAGCTGGGGAGTTGGAATTTTTAGTTGCAAATGAAGATATTCATTTGAATTTGGAAAAAATGCTAATCGATTTAATCGGACCAGTAGGAGGAAAACTACATACTGGACGTTCTCGAAATGATCAAGTAGCAACAGATATGCATTTATTCTTAAAGAAACGTGTGCCTGAAGTAGTTGGGTTAATAGAGAATTTCCAAAAAACAATCATTGCGCAAGCAGAGGACAATATCGAGACAATTGCACCAGGTTATACGCATTTACAACGTGCACAGCCAATAAGCTTTGCACATCATTTAATGGTATATTTCTGGCAAATAGAGCGTGATAAAGAACGCTTTATCGAATCGATGAAGCGCATTGATATTTTACCATTAGGTGCCGGTGCGATGGCAGGTACAACTTTCCCAATCGATCGGCTTAAATCAGCGGAACTACTAGGCTTTTCTCAAGTTTATGCCAACTCAATGGATGCGGTAAGTGACCGTGATTTCATCGTGGAGTTTTTATCAAATTCGGCATTATTAATGACACACTTATCCCGTTTTGCTGAGGAAATTATAATTTGGTCGACAGATGAATTTAAATTCATTGAACTGGATGATGCATTTTCAACAGGTTCATCGATTATGCCTCAAAAGAAAAACCCGGATATGGCAGAATTAATCCGTGGTAAAGCGGGCCGTGCATTCGGTAATTTAGTAGGTCTTTTAACGGTTTTAAAAGGCACGCCATTAACGTATAACAAAGACATGCAGGAAGATAAAGAAGGCATGTTTGATACGATGGAAACGGTACTTGGCTCTCTTAAAATCTTTGAAGGAATGGTACGCACAATGGTCGTGAATAAACCACGTCTTCATAGTGCAGTTCATTCAGACTTCTCCAATGCGACAGAGCTTGCTGATTACTTAGCGACAAAAGGAATGCCGTTCCGTGAAGCGCATGAAGTAACAGGGAAACTAGTATTTACATGCATCCAACAAGGTATTTATCTATTAGATTTACCTTTAACTGAAATGCAAAAGGAATCCGCTTTAATAGATGAAGATATTTATGAAGTGCTAGCTCCAGAAGCAGCAGTACGCCGTCGTAATTCCCTCGGTGGCACAGGCTTTGAGCAAGTTGCAAATCAAATTGAAATTGCGAAAACACACTTAAAATAATGCATAAAAGATGCTCTGTAATCATAGTTATTACAGAGCATCTTTTTTTATTTCTAATTTTTTTACTATATATTAAGAGATTTCAACCAAATAGAGTGAAATTATATCAGTATTATTAAAAAGAAAATTCTATCTTTTCAAATAAATGTATATATGATAAATTGTAATAAAATAAAAAATATTTAGACAATTCAGTCGATATATTTGAAAGGGGTAATAACTAGAAATATAAAATACTCTTTTTAAAGTGAGTTATAAGAACATATCTATTAACAATTTAATAGAATCATGCCATTCGAATAGTGTACTCATTAGACAAAGAGAAAAAGGCTAACTTAGAAAAGGGGGGCACTGCTAACATGTTAGGTTATATAGTAAAGCGTTTTATTATGATGATAATGACAATATTGATAATTGCATCACTAACATTTTTCTTAATGTTCCAAATACCTGGTTCACCGTTCGATTCAGATCGCACAACTAACCCGACAATTCAAGCAAACTTAGAAAGCTATTATAACTTAGATAAACCACTCTATATTCAGTATTTTACATATTTAGAACGGATCATTACTTTCGATTTCGGACCTTCCATTAAAAAACCGACTGAAACGGTCAATGGATTATTGGAACGAGGCTTTCCGATATCGTTTGAACTTGGTATAGCTACGATAATCGTCGCGCTTATTTCCGGGATTCTTCTTGGGACAATAGCTGCCCTTAGACATAATGGAGTCATAGATTATACTGCGATGACGATTGCGGTAATTGGTATATCTTTACCGAACTTTATTTTAGCAACACTACTTATTCAGGTATTCGCTGTAAATTTGGGCTGGCTACCTGCTGCGACTTGGTCAAGTACGAAACATATGGTGCTCCCTATACTTGCTTTGGCAACTGGTCCAATGGCCATTATCGCACGTTTAACTCGTGCCAGTATGCTGGAAGTATTAACGCAGGATTATATTAAGATGGCACGTGCAAAAGGGTTAAAACCTTGGAGAATCGTTGTAAGACACGCACTTCGTAATGCACTAATGCCAGTTGTTACAATTTTAGGCACAATGTTAGCTGGAATTTTGACTGGTACATTTGTAATCGAGAAAATATTTGGAATTCCTGGCATGGGGAAATACTTCGTTGAAAGTATTAACAATCGAGATTATCCACTCATCATGGGGACAACGGTGTTTTACAGTGCATTTTTAGTGTTTATGCTGTTTTTAGTAGATATTGTTTATGGATTCTTAGACCCCCGCATTAAGTTACATAAAAAGGAGGGGGATGCTTAATGGCACAGACAAAAGTAATTCCAGAAGAATGGTTTGCACCTGCTCCAAAAGATGCGGAAAGCAAAGAACAGGTTGTACGTCCTGCATTATCCTATTGGGCGGATGCATGGCGCCGTTTACGTAAAAATTATTTAGCATTATTTAGTCTTGTATTTTTATTCTTATTATCGGTTTTTGCCATCATAGTCCCGATTATCTCACCACATTCCGTAACGGATATTAACTTACCAAATCAAAATTTAGCGCCGAACGCTACACATTGGTTTGGAACGGATGAGCTAGGACGTGATGTATTTACTAGAACATGGTACGGCGCTCGTATTTCATTGTTTGTAGGTATTGCTGCAGCGACGATCGACTTTTTAGTTGGCGTTATTTATGGTGGTATTGCTGGATATAAAGGCGGACGAACAGATTCAATTATGATGCGTTTCGTTGAGATACTATACGGCTTACCGAATTTAATTGTTGTTATTTTATTAATGGTCGTTATGGGTCCAGGGATGACGACAATTATTATCGCACTTACGGTTACGGGCTGGATTGGCATGGCGCGTATTGTTCGGGGGCAGGTTTTACAGCTGAAAAATTATGAATTTGTAACAGCTTCTAAATCGTTTGGTGCTGGCACGATGCGTATCATTCGTAAAAATTTGCTACCAAACTCTATGGGACCAATTATTGTACAAATGACATTAACTGTTCCAACCGCAATATTTGCTGAAGCCTTTTTAAGCTTTTTAGGACTTGGAATTTCAGCTCCTTATGCTTCATGGGGAGTAATGGCGAACGATGCATTATCAGTAATTTCAACAGGGCATTGGTGGAGATTATTTTTCCCAGCCGCTTTTATTTCACTGACGATGTTTGCATTTAACACATTAGGTGATGGATTACAGGATGCTCTTGATCCAAAGTTAAGGAGGTAAACATTCATGAAGGCAACAATCGACAACAATCTGACCGAAAAAACTTATATCCATCCAATTGTGATGGAACAGGATCTGGAAGCAGTTCTCACTATCGAAAATTTAAAGGTTGAATTTAAAACATACGGAGGATCGGTTCAGGCCGTACGTGGTGCTTCATTTCAGCTATTTAAAGGGGAAACATTAGCGATCGTTGGAGAATCCGGCTGTGGTAAAAGTGTTACGTCGAATGCGATTATGGGCTTAATACCAAATCCGCCCGGTACTGTTAAAGCAGAGAAGATCATGTTTAAAGATAAAGATTTATCGACATTTACAAAAAAGCAATTCCGTGAAATTCAAGGTAAAGACATTTCAATGATTTTCCAGGACCCGATGACCGCTTTGAATCCAACATTAACAATTGGCGAGCAGCTAACAGAAGGTTTAAAGACACATAAAAAAATAAGTTCCGCCGATGCAAAGAAAAAGGCAATTGAAATGCTGAAATTAGTAGGGCTATCTAATCCGGAAGATCGGTTAAAACAATATCCCCATCAGTTTTCAGGTGGGATGCGACAACGTATCGTAATTGCGATCGCCTTAATTTGCGAACCGGAACTACTAATAGCAGATGAACCTACAACTGCACTTGATGTAACCATTCAAGCCCAAATATTAGAACTATTTGCTGAGATCCAGCAGCGTACTGGTGTTTCGATCATTTTAATTACACATGATCTTGGTGTTGTAGCAAAAATTGCTGACCGAATTGCGGTTATGTATGCAGGTCAAGTGATTGAAATCGGTACGAAACGAGATATTTTTTATAACCCTCAGCATCCATATACACAAGGATTATTAAATTCGGTACCTCGCCTTGATTTACTGGAAGAGGAGCTTAAGCCAATTGATGGCACACCCCCTGATTTATTTGCACCACCGCCGGGATGTGCGTTTGCAGCAAGATGTCCAAAAGCAATGATTGTGTGTAATAAAGTTGAACCTGATACAACGGTAATAAATGAATTTCATCAAGTAAGCTGCTGGCTTCAGGATCCGCGTGTAAAACAATAGGGTGAATGGCATGAAAATGCTTTATATAAACATTTCACAACAAAAAGGATAAAGATAAACAGAGGGGGATTTTAATGAAAAAATGGTTATCGCTATTGCTATTGTCATTACTAACAATTGTTTTAGTAGCATGTACAGCAAATGAAGAAACAGAAAGCAAAGATTCCGAAGAAAAACCAGCTGAAAACGCAGACACGGAGTCTACTGATGAAGAAAAAGTACTTTATTTAAATAATGCAAATGAACCAACATCATTTGACCCGTCAATCGGATTTGATTCCGTTTCTTGGGATCCATTAAATAACTTAATGGAAGGTTTAGTCCGTCTGGACAAAAATCTTGAACCTAAGGAAGCAATGGCAGAAAAATACGAGATTTCAGAAGATGGATTAACGTATACATTCACATTACGTGATGCTGAGTGGACGAATGGTGATCCTGTAACGGCAGGAGACTTTGTTTATGGATGGTTACATATGTTAAATCCAGAAACAGCTTCTTATTCTGCTTTCTTAGGAACAGGTTATATTGAAGGTGCTCAAGCTTACAACGAAGGTACTGGTGATGCTTCAGGGGTTGCCATTAAGGCTATTGATGAGAAGACATTCGAAGTGAAATTAATTTCACCATTTGATGGTTTCTTAGCGATGATTACATTACCTACTTTCTTCCCTGTAAATGAAAAAGTAGCAACAGCTACACCTGACTGGTTCGCTAATGCGGATACATTTGTAGGAAATGGTCCATTTAAATTAGATACGTGGAGCCATGAAGAAAAAATGACATTCGTTAAAAACGACACTTACTGGGATAAAGATTCCGTTAAACTGGACCGTGTTGAATGGGCAATGGTTAATGATACGAATACATCTTACCAAATGTACCAAACAGGTGAGTTAGATGTAACAGGAATTCCGTCAAATTTAGCGGATACATTACTAGATGATCCGGAAGCTATTGTCTATGACATGGCCGGCACACATTTCTACCGATTCAACGTAACAAAAGAACCATTTACAAACAAAAAAATCCGTCAAGCATTCTCTTATGCTATTAATGCACAGGAAATCGTAGACTATGTAGTAAAAACAGGAAATAAAGTAGCTGATGGCTTTGTTGCTTATGGCTTCAAAGGTCCGGACGGTAAAGACTTCCGTGAAACTCAAGGTTCTTTAATTGGCTTTGACGCTGATAAAGCAAAACAATTATTAGAAGAAGGTATGGCTGAAGAGGGCTGGGATACTTTACCTGCTGTTGAGCTTTCATATAATACGAGTGACGTATTGAAATCAGTCGCTGAAACAATGCAAAGCCAGTTAAAACAAGTATTAGGTGTCGATGTATCGATTCAAAATTCTGAGTGGGCAGTATTCCGTGAAGAGCAGGTTGCATTAAATCTGCAATTCTCACGTTCTACTTTTGGTCATGACTACGCAGACCCGATTAATGCTTTAGAAAACTTTACATCTGATAATGACGCTATGAACAGAACAGGATGGAAAAATCCGCAATTCGACGAGCTAATCAAAAAAGCACGTGCTGAAGTTGATGCACAAACTCGTTGGAACTATTTATTAGATGCAGAAAAAATCTTAATTGAAGACGCACCATTAGTACCACTTTACTTCTATAACGGTTCTGTACTACAAAAATCAAATGTAACAGATATCGTTCGTCCAGCAGTAGGTTCTATTGAACTGAAATATGCAGACAAAAAGTAATAATATTGAAATTGCGACGTCATAACGGCGTCGCGATTCCTTTATAGGAATCTTGTTTTCACACATAAGTGAATGAATGGCATTCATTTATGTGTGAAAATACGAAAGGGGAAATAATAAATGAGACAAAAACCAAAACGGCTGAAAAAAGGGGATACAGTAGGCATTATTTCACCTTCAGGACCTTATCGTGACGGTCAGTTAGAAAAAGCACTGCCCTTTTTGGAAAGTCTAGGGCTGAACTATAAACTCGGTGAAAATTGCGACAAAAGGTGGGGTTATTTAGCAGGGTCGGATGAAGAACGTCTAAGCGATTTACATACAATGTTTTCGGATCCTGATATTGCTGGCATTATTTGTGCTCGAGGCGGTTATGGTGCGGCACGTATAACCGACAAAATCGACTTTGAATTACTGAATAATAACCCGAAAATTTTATGGGGCTATTCGGATATTACTTTTTTACATACAGCAATCGGTCAAAAAAACAACATAGTAACATTTCACGGACCAATGCTTGCTTCTGATGTGGCAGGAGAGGATTTTGCACCATTATCCGCGAAAATGTTTGAGCAGTTATTTGAGCCAACAGAGCTTATATACGAGGAATCAATCAGTCAGCTACATATTCTCTGTGAAGGTATAGCCACTGCTGAAATTATCGGTGGGAATCTTTCATTATTAACAAATTCACTTGGTACAGCATTTGAGATTGATACTACAGGAAAACTATTATTTATTGAAGATATTGGCGAAGAGCCTTACCGTGTTGATTGTATGCTGAATCAGTTACGTCAGGCGAAGAAACTGGATCATCTCGCGGGTGTTGTCATTGGCGACTTTGCCGATGCTGCGTCAACTGGTGATAAACCTACATTAACGCTGGATGAGGTATTTGATGATTACTTTTGCAAAAAACCTTATCCTGTTATGAAGGGCTTTAAAATAGGGCATTGTCAACCGCACTTTGCTATTCCATTAGGTGTAGAAGCCACATTAAATACTGAGGATAAGACTTTACGTATTATGCCTGGGGTGCAATAAAGGGTACATTATCCATCTTGGTCAGTCACCTGAATTAATCGCTTTAAAGTGGCACAAGATACCTGCTTTAACAAAGAGTAAATGATGTTTAAAAATTGTTGGTTCATCATATAAACAAAGAAATAATATAGATTAGACACTATATCAAGGGGGCTATATAATGCAGCAAGAAAAACTATTATCTGTTCAAAATCTAAAACGCCATTTTG
Organism: Solibacillus sp. FSL W8-0372; assembly: GCF_037969735.1. Taxonomy (NCBI): domain Bacteria; kingdom Bacillati; phylum Bacillota; class Bacilli; order Caryophanales; family Caryophanaceae; genus Solibacillus; species Solibacillus sp. FSL W8-0372. The sequence continues at coordinate 1,680,857 of NZ_CP150204.1, forward strand.
ATTTAGGTAAAGGTACAACGTTAAAAGCAGTAGACGGTATTTCATTTGATATATTTAAAGGAGAAACTTTCGGTTTAGTTGGTGAATCAGGTTGCGGCAAATCAACAGCAGGCCGTACGATTATGGGGTTGTATAATGCAACTGAAGGCGAAGTAGTATTTAAAGGGAAAAATGTGCATACCGCTAAGGGTGAAGAAAAAGAGGCAATTATTCGAAGTATGCAAATGATTTTCCAAGATCCATATGCTTCATTAAATCCACGTTCGACCGTTTTAGAAATTATTTCTGAACCTTTAGAAGTACATGGTATATATAAAGATAAAGCACAATTACGTAATAGAGTCATAGAACTATTAGAAAGTGTGGGGTTAAATAGAGATCATGCAAACCGCTACCCGCACGAGTTTTCAGGAGGGCAAAGACAGCGTATCGGTATCGCGCGGGCTTTAGCGCTAGATCCTGATTTTATCATTGCAGATGAGCCGATTTCAGCACTTGATGTTTCTGTTCAAGCTTCAGTTGTTATGCTTTTGCAAAAATTACAAAAAGAAAAAGGGCTTACCTATTTGTTTATCGCACATGATTTATCGATGGTTAAGTATATTTCAAGCCGTATTGCAGTAATGTATTTAGGGAATATGGTTGAACTGACAACGAGTGAGGCGCTTTATGAAAAGCCGCTTCATCCATATACGGAAGCCTTATTATCTGCCATTCCAATACCAGATCCGGATATTGAAGAATCCAGAAAGCGTATTATACTGGAAGGTGAAATTCCGAGTCCGATTAATCCACCAACAGGGTGTGTGTTCCATTCGCGTTGTCCAAAGGCAATGCCACATTGTTCTCAGCAAGTACCTCAATTGAAAGAGTATGAAAAAGGGCATTTTGTTGCTTGTCATTTATATTCAAATTAGATTTTCAACCTACTTTAATTTTTTTTAGAAAGTAGGTTTTTTTTGAGCTATAATATTAGTCATCTTAACAAGAAAGGAAAATGAAAGTGACCAATTCTAAATCATCTCAAACCTGGGCAATCACACTGTTTGCCATAGGCGTCTTTATGGCCGCACTTGATAATGGAATAATTAGTGCGGCTTTAACGACAATTAATCAGTCTTTCAATGTGGAAGCAAACTGGGGAGCATGGGGGGTAACGCTATATACACTCGGCTTGGCAATTAGTGTACCAATTGTAGGTAAGCTTTCAGATCGTTACGGTCGGAAAAAGTTATTTATCGTGGAGATTGCACTATTTGGTCTCGGTTCGTTACTTGTAGCGCTTAGTCCTAACTTTACTTTTTATTTAATTGCCCGATTTATTCAGGCTATGGGCGGCGGTGGTATTTTCATTATCGGTACCTCTTATGTTGTTAGTACATTGCCTGCTGAAAAACAGGGGAAAGCACTCGGTATGCTTGGAGGAATGAATGGTATTGCTGCCGTTTTAGGACCGAATATCGGAAGTGTTATTTTGGATTTAACAGGCAGCTGGCACTGGTTATTTTTAATCAATGTTCCGATTGCCATTTTCCTCGTATTTATGGGAATGACCAAGTTGGAGGAAATAAAAGATCCAACTCCAGGGAAACTCGATATGACTGGAACTGTATTATTATCGATTGCTATTTTAGGAATCATGTACGGGCTAACAAATATTACAGGGCTTAATTTCTTTAAATCGTTATTGGCGACAGACGTATATCCGTTTTTATTAGCTGGAATTATTTTATTAATTATTCTTTATTTCTATGAAACCCGTTTGGAACGAAAAGGTGGCGACCCGATATTACCGGTGTCATTAATGCGTCAGCCAACGTATTTACTAACATTATTACTTGGGCTTTTATCAGGAGCAATGCTTGCTGCGATGATCTTCATTCCCGCATTCTCAGAGCAGGTTATGGGCATTAAATCCGAGCATGCCGGTTATTGGATGACACCACTCGCAATAGCAGCAGGTATTGGAGCGGCAGTTGGAGGTATATTAGTCGATAAACGCGGTCCGATTTTAGCTGTATTATTTTCAGGAATTGTTGCCGCAATAGGGTTCTTCCTGTTCCCGGCATGGATTGATGCAAAGTGGCAGTTTGTCATTGCATCGATCATAGGCGGTGTAGGTATGGGGGTTCTATTAGGTGCACCTTTAAATATTTTGGCGACTGAGAAATTGCAAACAAATAAGGGGACTGCACTGGCATCGTTATCATTAATCCGAACAATTGGGATGACGATTGCTCCAACGATTTATGCAGGCTTCATTGCCCGTGGGTTTAGTGAAACCCCAGCAATATTTAAATCCGATTTCCAGTCGATTTTACAAAATAATGTTCAAGATGCTAATTTAACCGAGGAAGCGACAGCCGAACTTGCGCAAATTGGCAGCCAGTTTGCAGGTGGTGCAGAGTTTTCTGAACAGCAGATGATGGGCATTGTACAAAATATTCAGGATCCAAATTTAAAAAATGCGGTTTTAAACTCAGTGAATGAAGTGACTACAATGGCTGCGCAGAGCGGTTATAGTGGGCTGTTTTATTCGGCCGTTGTCATTGCAATATGTATTTTTGTAACGGGTCTAATTTTAAAGCCGATACGAAATAAATCTTTACAACTTTAAAATAATGGGTTTACATTAATGACTTTGGGGTAATTTAATTATAGACTCATGCAAAGCCTGTATGGGTGTGAAGTCTCTCCCCCAATAGTAGACTTGAAAAAATGTCCTTTTTGTATAAAAGGGCATTTTTTTCGTCATTTTAAGTAGGGGTGCTAAAATCGCTGCTATATTATAGATAATAAAAGTTCGTTTCAGTTATAATTACCAGTAAGAGGATGAAACTTTTCACTTGTTTTAACGTAAATACTAATAGTACATAGAACGGGGGAATTAATGATGAACGAAAATCCATTATTTGAAGATTTAAACAAGCGTACAGAGCAGGACACAACGCAAACAACGGATTTAGTTGAACAACCGCAAAAACAGCTTGTATCCGAACAGGAGCTTTCACAAATCCGCCAGCGTCAGGAGCATTTAAAGCAACAGCCGCAAGTTCAACAGCTAGCTCAAAAAATTGATGTAAAAAATCAAATTGCAGTGTTGGAATTCGGGAAAGAAACAGCACAGGGTATTTCTAAGTTTTCGGACCGTATGCTTGCAACGATTAAACAAAGTAATTTAGAAAAATCAACGACATTACTGAATAATTTAAATAAAATTATGGACCGCTTTGACCCGCAGGATTTCCAGGAAGAACAGAAAAAAGGCTTCCTAAAAAAACTGTTTTCAAAAAGTAAAGAGCAACTAGAACGCATTCTATCGAAATACGATACGATGAATAAAGAAGTGGATGTTGTCTACAACGAAATTCAAAAATACGAAGTTGAAATGAAGCGCAATACGATTCAGCTTGAGCAAATGTATGATGAAAACCTGAATTATTTCCATTCTTTAAGTGAGCATATTGCTGCTATTGATATTAAAGTCAATGATTTACGCCAGCAAGTGCCTGCTTTATCGGCTAAAGCGGGTGCAGGGGATCATGAAGCCATTATGGAGTTAGAAACAGTTACGCGCGGTATAGAGCTATTAGAGCAGCGCGGCTATGATTTGGAAATGGCACAGCAAGTATCGTTCCAATCAGCTCCGCAAATTCGTCTTATGCAACAAGGGAACAATCACCTTATCGGTAAGATCAACTCGGCGTTCGTCACAACGATTCCAATTTTTAAGCAAGGGCTTATCCATGCTGTGACAATGCAGCGCCAAAAGCTTGTATCCGATTCGATGGCTGAATTAGACCGCCGTACAAACGAAATGCTCGTTCGAAATGCGGAAAATGTTCGTCAAAATTCAGTGAACATTGCCAGACAAGCCGGAAGCCCGAGCATTAAAGTTGAAACAATCGAAACAACATGGCGTACGATTATTGCAGGAATTGAAGAAACGAAGCAAATTCAAGCAGAAACTGTTCGTAATCGTGAAGAAGGCCGCAAACGTATCGAGCAGCTGCAACTTGAATATGAAAATTTAAAAAATATTTAGTAGTGCATTTACAAATCGGTTATTTTGCTTTCATGCAGAGTAACCGATTTTTTTATCGCCACCATTTGCAAAATATTAGAAATTAGATTATTCTTATAACATAGTAAACTTATAGGAATAAAAAGTATTTAAGGGGATGGGGAAAATGAATGCTTTATACGAACATACGAAACAATATTTGAATCATCTGAAGGAATTACCGTCTTTAGCATCGATGACGTATAAAGAGGCAAGGGAAATGCGCGCGAATTTGCCAAAAAGAGAAGTGCAACTTGCCGATGTAGCCAAAATTGAAGATCGTTCCATAACGATGCGTGATGGTGAAAAAATTGGCATACGTATTTATACACCACACGGAAAAGGACCGTTTAATATAATCTTGTATTATCATGGCGGCGGATGGGTTTTAAATGACTTGGATACGTGTCATGAAAGTTGTTCCCGTTTAGCTTTTTCGACCGGGCACATTGTCGTTTCAATAGAATATCGATTAGCACCTGAGCATCCATTCCCGATACCAGTTAATGATGCATTTGATAGTTATTTATGGGCAGTACAGCATGCTGAATCTTTAAATGGCAATCCGCAGAAAATCTCGGTGGCAGGGGATAGTGCCGGGGGGAATTTAGCAATTGCTGTTTGTCAATTAGCTGTCCAATACGGCGAGCTTCCTCCTATCCAATCACAAATTTTATTATATCCCGTTACTGACTTGAGCTTTCATTCGAACTCCTATAAACTGTTTGAGAAAGGATTTGGTCTTGATAAAGATGTGATGAAATGGTTTAGCCGTCATTACATATCAACCATTCATGATGCCCAAAATCCACTGGCTGCACCATTACGATTAAAGGAGTTTTCGAATTTTCCTCCGACTTTAATTATGGCTGCTGAATATGATGTTCTTCGTGATGAAGCGCTACTATTTGGTGAAAAGTTATCGGAAATGGGAACACCTACGAAAAGTATTGTCATGGAAGGAATTGTTCATAGCTATTTCACACAAAATCATGTTTTTCATGAAGAAATTGAAAGTACAATTCAGCATATAGAAGCCTTTTTGAATGATTTATAGGGGGAATACTGTGCAAGCTTTAAGTCGCAAATTTACCGTTGCACTCATCACAACATTTTTATTCAGCTTTGCATTAACGATTGTCAATTTTATGACAGCTGCAGAAAATAAGTTATCATTTAGTACGCTACTACTTACTTTTATCGTGTTAAGTGCACCGATGTTTTTGCTCATTGGTGTAATGACATCATTCGTTTTTGAAAAGTTTATCCGCTCACTAAAAATGAAATGGTTCAGTTATATCGTTGTCGGAGCTGCTTTTTCCATGCCGTATGCGCTTTATCTTTTTGAAGGAGCCGATCTGTTCCTTTACTCCATCATCGGTGCAATCGGAGCTGCTTTATTTTGTGGAATTCATATTATTTTTGAAAAATATATTTTTAAAAGTTAATAGATACGATATGAAGTAACTATTCAATTGTCGTAGGGTATGTGAAAGGTTTTTGAAACTTTGACATACCCCTTTTTTAATTTTCTGAACTTGATTAATAAGGGGTTAATTTGGTGAAATTGGGTAAATAACATAATAAAATACTCAATACTGTAAGAAGTGGAACTGCTAAATTTTAAAGAACTGTAAGTATTGGTTTGATGGAAAGGAAGACGAAAATGGAATTAAACTTAATGAAAATTGACGAGTTTCTAAAAATGCCAAAAAGTGTTATACGTAGAGCGAATGAGAGGGACGTATTAAGTATAAAAAATGAACTGCTAATTTTATTAAACGAAAAAACCGAGTTAGCGGATAAGATGCATATTCGGAAATTGATAAATGAAATACAATTTTTAAATGTATTTGTCGTAAAAGATGATTATGAAAAAACTGTATTTTCCTATGAACCCCCAAAATACTATTCACCCCGAGTAACAATCAAGGAAAGCGGCTGGATTGAGCTAATTAAATAATAATTCTTATATTCATATAACTTTTATAATGATAAAATTTCCTTATGCAAGGTTTAAGGAAAGAAGGTTTTATTTTGGAACGATTGAAAGGCATAGCTATGATTATTTTCGGATCAATGTTTTGGGGAGCAACAGGTCCGATGATGGAATGGATGCTGGATGAAACGGCCATGACTGCTGATTTTATGCTGGCCATTCGGTTAATAATAGCCGGCATTTTTATCTTAAGTATCATAGCTTTGCAAAAAAAATCAATTTTTTCGATATGGAAAAGTAAATACTGGTCAACACAGCTAATCATTTTCAGTATAGTAGGCATGGCGGGGCTACAATATACTTTCGTCAAATCCATTGAAGTGAGCAATGCGATTATTGCTACGTTGCTACAATTTTTAGCCCCAATTTTCATTATTGTGTATACCTCAATTATATTTAAAGCACTTCCTGCACGTAGCCAGGTAATCGGCATAGCGGGTACATTATTTGGCTTATTCTTACTGCTTACTAACGGATCTGTGTCGAGTTTGCTCGTTAGTGGGGAAGCGCTCATATGGGGCTTGTTTTTAGGTTTTACTTATGCATTTTATACACTATATCCAGCGAGGTTAATGGCTGAAGTTGGCGTTATTGTCATTATTGGATGGGGAATGATAGTGAGCGGTCTAATTTTTACCGTAAAGGCAAAGCTTTGGAAAAGTGATGAATGGGTTTTATTATTGGATCCTAATCTCGTCTTACTGATTATTGCCATGAGTATTTTTGGATCGTTAGCCTATATTTTATTTTTAACAAGTCTAAAATACATAACGCCTGTAGAAACGAGTATTTTATCCAGTTTGGAACCTTTAACAACGATGGCTATTTCCGTTGTCTGGCTTGGCTCTATTTTATATAAGTGGCAGTATTTTGGAATTTTATTGATGCTCCTATTTATTACCTATTTATCCATTGCAGGGACAAAAAAATCAAATTCCACGAATGTCTAAGTGTATAGCGCTTAGGCATTTTTGGGTATAGGGAAGGAAATGTGAGGTGTATTTATGGAAGCGAAGGACTATTTTAGCCTGCACGAACAGGATATTAAGGATGATATTAAACGCTTAGTATTGGCTGATTCACCCTCTCAAAATAAAGAGCTTTTGGATATTTACAAGGAAGTGATTCAATCGATATTTTTTGATTATTTTCATCGGAAAGCCACTGAATTTGCAATGGAGCATAATGGGAATCATTTGCGCTTTGAAATGGGCGAAGGGACAGAGCAAATTTTAATGATTGGTCATTATGATACGGTATGGGATGCTGGAGCCTTACCATATCGTGAGGAAGAAAATAAAATTTTCGGACCTGGGATTTTGGATATGAAATCAGGCTTAGTAAGTGCGATTTGGTTTTTTAAATATGTTCAACAAATGAATCTTCCGTTAAAGCGTCGTGTCGTATTTTTCCTGAATAGTGATGAAGAAATTGGGAGCCCTACTTCAAGAGCTTTAATTGAAGAGGAAGCAAAAAAGTCTGTCGCAGCATTTATTCTAGAGCCTGCAGTTACAGTGTCCGGTGAGTTAAAAATTGCACGTAAAGGAACATCAAGATATTTACTGAACATTAAAGGTCTTGCATCACATGCCGGGAACAACCCTCGTGATGGGGTAAGTGCCATTACTGAAGCGGCACGCCAAATTTTAAATATTGAGGCTTTAAATGATTTTGAAAAAGGAACGACATTAAATGTCGGCATGGTGCAAGGTGGAGGGAAATTAAATGTCATTCCAGATGAAGCACATCTTGGAGTGGATGTTCGATCTGGTACAAAAACCGAACAAGAGCGAATAGATGATTATTTTGAAAAATTAAAGCCATTTAATAGCCGGACAAAGATTGACATCGACGGGGGCATTAACCGTCCGCCAATGGAACGGGATGAGGAAAGTGAAGAGCTTTTTGAAATTGCGCAAGGCGAGGCAGAGGAGCTTGGATTTGAAGTGGAAGACGCAGAAGTTGGTGGTGCCAGCGATGGGAATTTCACATCTATTCACACCCCAACTCTGGATGGTCTTGGACTTGTTGGAGACGGCATTCACGCAGAGCATGAACACATTTTAAAGGATCAGATTGTTGAACGGTTTGCATTGTTAACAAACACTTTACTAGAAGTAGTAAATGAATAACTGGAAATATGTAGTCTGTAATAAGCGGATTTGATAAGCTATAAATAGAGGCAGAAGTTTATAAAATATAGGCTTTTGCATTTTTTATACTTAGTAAAGGGGGATATTCATGCATTATATCAAAAAAGAACAGGCAATTTATGCAATGGATAAAAACAATACGCCAGCTGCTAGTGTTAACAGTGGGGACCGTATCGTGTTTGAAACATATGACTGCTTTACAAATCAAATCCGAAGTGAAAAACAGCCGGTCAGTAAACTCGACTGGAATCAAATTAATCCCGCAACAGGTCCCGTCTATGTAGAAGACGCAAAGCCTGGTGATGTGCTGGAGGTGTTCATCGAAAAAATCGATATCGGTGATACCGTTACATTAATGACGGGTCCGGAACTCGGTGTTTTAGGTGATGAGCTAACGGAAATATCGATTAAACGAGCGAAAATTCAGAATAATCTAATTCAATTTTCAGAAAACATTGAGATTCCTTTAAACAAAATGATTGGTGTGATTGGTACAGCACCTATTGGCGAAGCAATCAGTTGCGGTGTTCCTGATTTACATGGCGGGAATATGGATACGACCGCTATTACGGAAGGTACGACCCTGTATTTACCTGTCAATGTAGAGGGGGCATTGTTAGCTCTTGGAGACTGTCATGCGGCGATGGGAGATGGAGAAGTGTCGGTTTGTGGTGGAGAAGTACCGGCAGAAGTAACGGTCCATGTACGTGTGTTAAAAAACTGTCCAGTTCCGACACCATTTTTAATTCGGGACGGGCATTTATCGACAATCGCATCGAAGCCTACATTGGATGAAGCAACAGTCGATGCAACAAAAAATATGGTAAAGACTGTCTTAACCTATACTTCGTTGAAAAAAGATGAAGCGATCCATTTACTATCATTAGCAGGCAATTTAAAAATCAGTCAAATTGTGGATCCAAATAAAACGGCTCGTATGGAGTTACCTATCCGCTATTTAGCAGCGCTTAACACCGAGGAATGGCTATGACGGTTGAATTATTAGCGCAGTGGATGAAGCAATCGAAAACAACGGTTGTGCTCACTGGAGCGGGGATGTCTACGGAGTCGGGTATTCCGGATTTCCGTTCGCAATCGGGCTGGTGGCAAAATATTGATCCTCGTACAGTTGCTACTACAGACAGTCTGCAAAAAAATTACGCAATGTTCCGGGAATTTTATCAAATGAGGATTCAGGCGTTGAAAAAATGTGCCCCGCATAAAGGACACCATATTTTAGCCGATTTAGAAAAGCGCGGTCTTATTTCACTCATCGCTACACAAAATGTGGACCAGCTCCATCAGCAAGCGGGGAGTAAAAAAGTAGCGGAACTGCACGGAAATATCATGACGGCACGTTGCCAGAAGTGCAACAAGCCACATGTTAAAGAGCAGTTTTTAAATAACGCGATTTGCACGTATTGCTCAGATAAATTGCGTCCGAATGTCGTGTTGTTTGGGGAAACATTGCCGATGGAGGCATGGAATCGCTCATTAAACGAAATTCAAAATGCCGACCTAGTCATTGTAATCGGGACAAGCTTAGAAGTATACCCTGTTAATCAGTTACCACAGATGGCTAAAGGAAGGCTTGTGTATATTAACTTGGATCAATCCTCAGACAGTGGACAGTTTGATTTAGTGCTTGAAGGTACAGCGGGAGATATTTTGGCGGAATTGGATGAAGCATTGGAAGGTTATTCGAAGGGGTAAAATAGAGAGTTGATATAATTATTTTATAGATTTAATTGATAATGAAGGGGAAATTAGTTGTTTGTAGTGAAGGCGGCGACTCCTAGGGGATAAGTACGTGGGAGAGACTATAGGCTCGACCCGTACCCCCAGGAAAGCGTCCGCCGTAACGGAGAACAACGTATTCAAAGTAGACACAAAAATAGAGCTGGTCATATTTTACGATAAGAAAAATATGACCGGCTTTTAATATTGAGGTGGTTTTAGTCCCAGCCTCTATATTTTTTTGTAATAAATTAGATTAAGCATCTGCACATAATACAAAGCTATTTAATGATAATACAGCTTCTTGCTGCTCATTCATTAAGTAGGCAAAGCTTTCTACTAATGTTTGAATTTTTGCAGGAACTTGCGGAAATTCATTGAGTAGGTAATTGCTATAATCCACTTCCCATTGACCATCTTGCAAGTAGCTTGCCTCAACCGTTTGTTCATTGGTAATTGTGAACCCTGTATTTTCTAGTATTTTTTTGATAAGTGATTTATGAAATAGATTCTGGATATTGCCATCATCTTCAATAAACGCTGTATATAATGCCAAAATATTAGCAGCGCAGAAATGTGCGCGCTGACTAGGCAGCGTATAATCAATGTCCCACTCAGCAAAACATACTCGATTCGCTACAGCCCGTATTTTCTGCATGTAAGCTTCCAATAGTTCAGCATTTTGAAAATACCAAGAACAATGGGATAACACGACGACATCAAATGGTTCCTCGATAGGAAACTGTAAAAATTCCGTTTCGTAATGAAAATCAATAATTTGCCCTAATGGAGATTTTGCAATCGTTTCCGATGCTTCCCCTAATGTAATAGGAGCACCGTATTCTTTAGTTGCAATATCAATGGCTGTAACTTGCCCGGCAGGTCCAACAGCATCAGCCAGTACAACGGTTGTATCCCCTTGACCACATCCGATTTCTAATACCCTCATACCTTTTTCCAATTGAAAAGCACGTACAAGTTCAAGACGATGTGTTAATTGCGTCCGTTGAATTGTATCGTCTCCAATAATTTTCATGCAGTTTAGTATATGTTCCATTTTTTCAGCTCCAATTATCTTTTATGATATTGAGCTAGTAGTTGAAAGCTCAATATTGAAGTACGGTAACTTTCATAAACTTGACTACCATCAATTCATCGACTCCTTTTCCTCTATTCATTAAATCATTTTCTTGTCTATTGGAGCAATGATTATTTGAAGTGAGTAAAAAATCAGCGAAAAAACACATAAAGCCGAACGATTCTGATAAACATTAAAAAATAATTCGTTTTTAGTTGACATCGCTTTCATTATTTTGTAAAGTAACAAATGACGAATGATTATGTAAAAAAAAATAAAAACGTTCGTGTTTAGGAGTGTTGAAAATGGTAGATACAGTTTTCGATTATGAGGATATTCAATTAATACCAGCAAAGTGTATAGTAAAAAGTCGCACAGAGTGTGATACTGCTATTACATTAGGAAATCATACATTTAAAATTCCAGTTGTACCTGCAAATATGCAGACGATTATTGATGAATCATTAGCTGAGAAGCTTGCTGCTGAAGGTTATTTTTACATAATGCACCGCTTCCAGCCGGAAAAGCGTGCAGAATTTGTTCGCCGCATGCAGAAGCAAGGCTATATTGCTTCGATTTCGGTTGGTGTAAAAGATGAAGAATATACATTTATTGAAGAATTGAAAGATGCCCAGCTTGTTCCGGAATACATTACGATTGATATTGCCCACGGTCATTCAAATCAAGTAATCGAAATGATCGGTCATATTAAAAAGCATTTACCGAATAGCTTTGTTATTGCAGGGAATGTTGGGACGCCTGAAGCTGTTCGTGAGCTTGAAAATGCAGGCGCGGATGCAACTAAGGTAGGTATTGGACCAGGTAAAGTTTGTATTACAAAGATTAAAACGGGATTTGGTACAGGTGGTTGGCAATTAGCTGCACTTCGTTGGTGTTCAAAAGCTGCTACGAAACCGATTATTGCTGACGGCGGAATTCGTACACATGGTGATATCGCAAAATCGATACGTTTCGGTGCATCAATGGTTATGATTGGTTCACTGTTTGCAGGTCACGAGGAATCACCAGGTCAAACGGTTGAAATTGATGGCAAGCAAATGAAAGAATATTTCGGTTCTGCATCGGAGTTCCAAAAAGGCGAGCGCAAAAATGTAGAAGGCAAGAAAATGTATGTTGATTCTAAAGGGTCTATTTTCGATACATTAATAGAAATGGAGCAGGATCTGCAGTCTTCCATCTCTTATTCAGGTGGGAAAACATTGGCCGCAATTCGTACAGTTGATTATGCAGTTGTTAAAAACTCTATTTTTAATGGCGACCGCATTTAATATTAATTAAATTTTCAGATAACTATTGACTTCTTTGGAAATTGTCGATAAACTACATTTCAAGACAATAGTTAAGCAATGAATGGAAATAGTAAATAGCCTGTATACTTATAGAGAGCCAGTGTGTGGTGGAAACTGGCAGATACAACTATTGAACTCGTCCATGAGCTACGACCTGAAAATAAGTAGGGAAGTCGGCAGTCTCCGTTAAAAGACTAGACATCAATTGTCGTTAAGTGGAACGTTTCAGCAATGAGCGTTCAATTTAGAGTGGTACCGCGAGTTCAACCTCGTCTCTATCGTAGTGGATAGAGGCGGGGTTTTTTATTTTGAGCTCCTGTTTGTTGCATTGAAATGAATATAAGATGAAAAGGGGAAATGAAAATGAGTAGAAAAATTTGGGTTTTTGATACGACATTACGTGATGGCGAGCAAGTGCCTGGGGCGAAACTGAATTTATATGAAAAAGTTGAGATTGCCCAGCAATTAAAAAAGCTTGGTGTTGATATTATTGAAGCCGGTTTCCCTGCATCTTCACAAGGAGATTTTGATGCAGTGCAGGCAGTTGCAAAAAAAGTAGGAAACAGTTCAGACATCATGATTACGGCATTGGCACGAGCTGTAAAAGATGATATTGATTCAGTTTATAATGCGGTAAAATATGCACATAATCCGATGATTCATATGGTACTTGGCACATCGGATATTCACGTAGAAAAAAAATTCAGTAAATCAAAAGATCAAATTCTGCAAATAGGAATAGATGCAGTAAAATATGCGAAAACACTTTTACCACAAGTTCAATATTCGACAGAAGATGCTTCGCGTTCGGATTTTGAATACCTTTGGAAGACGATTGAAGCCGTCATGAAAGCTGGGGCGACGATGATTAATGTTCCCGATACAGTCGGTTATGCAGAGCCGGAACAATGGGGTGAAATGATTGCGAAATTAAATTACCGCATGAAAAATTTAGACGACTCGGTATTGCTTTCTGTTCACTGTCATAATGACCTTGGGATGGCTACAGCCAATACATTAGCGGCTATTAAAAATGGTGCGGATAAAGTGGAAGTAACGATGAATGGTATTGGGGAACGCGCAGGTAATGCGGCACTGGAAGAAGTCGTAATGGCCATTAAAACGCGCGGGGATGTTTATGATGTATTTACCGATATTAATACGAAAGAAATTATGAATACTTCGCGTCTAGTTTCAAGCTTTATGGGTCTTGATGTGCAAGTTAACAAAGCAATTACGGGAGACAATGCATTTGCACATTCTTCCGGTATTCACCAGGATGGGCTGTTAAAATCCCGTGATGCGTATGAAATCGTGCATCCGGAAGATGTAGGGCTGGAAGATATGGAGTTAATACTAACAGCTAGATCAGGTCGTCATGCAGTTAAAAATTCACTTTCCAAATTAGGGTTTAACGATTTTACTGACGAAGAATTTGAAGGGGTTTTTGCTGATTTCCTAAAGCTGGCTGACTCGAAAAAAGAAGTGTATGATCATGATTTATATGTCATTGTTGAAAATTACTATGAGAAATCGGAAAAGAATAATCCAAGTAAAGAAACATTCTCAGATCAATTTTATGATATTGAAGATCTGCAGATTATTTCAAATTCGACATTCCCATCTGCCAGCGTAAAAATCCGCCGTGGGGAAGATGTATTTAAATCAAGCGCAGTAGGTTCAGGACCGGTTGATGCACTGTACTCTGCAATCGCAGATGTCACAGGGATTAAAGTAAAGCTTATTGAATACAATATCAGCTCCGTTTCCCGTGGACAGGAGGCTTTAGGAAAAGTAAAAATCATTGTCGAACACAATGATGAAAAATACATTGCTAAAGCGGCAGATACCGATATACTAAAAGCCTCAGCATTAGCCTATATTAATGCGATTAATAGTATCATCGTAGCAAAAATAGCACCGCAGCCTGTAATGACAATCGCGACGGTATAAAAAAAATGCTAACAACGTTCAAATTCACGACGTTGTTAGCACTTTTTTTTATTTATTAAGCTCTTCCGCCAATAGACGATAGCTGTTTAATCGTTGGTCAATTGTATAGAGATTACAGTTAATCATCGCTTCATCAAAGCCGAAGTACTCCTGCTCCTCTTTCATCTGGTTGACAACTTCCTTCGCTGACCCGATTAACATAAGCGGACGGTTTTGCTGTAAAATCATTTTGTCCATTTCCGTTAATGGGTAGTCATTCGCTTCTTCAGGAGACAGTACATTCAGAAGCTTACCACGCATTAAATTCAATCGCGTAATTTGCATAGGCATCGATAAGTATTCTGCTTCTTCTGTTGTTTCGGCAACACTTACCGCATATGTCGTAATAATTTTCGGCTGCTCCATAAAATATGAAGGTTGGAAACTATTTCGATAAGCATCAAAAATAGACTTAGACATTTGTCCATTGAAAAACTGGGCAAAAGAATAGCCAACTCCTGCTTCACCGGCCTGTCTTGCACTTTGTCCGCTGGAGCCGAGCAGCCAACCTTGAGGAAGCTCTACTTTAAATGGAACGGCGACAACATTATCGTAAATGACTTCACCAGTCCGTTGTTCATTCATTAAGCGTAAAATAATTTCAAGCTTATCATATTGCTCCGTCACATCTGGTCTCCGTCCGCTAGCAAGAGCAGTCATAGCAGGCATATCCCCACCAGGTGCGCGTCCTGCACCAAAATCAATTCGGCCAGGAGCTAAAGCAGCCAATGTTTTAAACACTTCTGCCACCTTAAAAGGTGAATAATGCATCATCATAATGCCGCCTGTTCCAACGCGAATACGATCTGTTTTGGCAGCCACATATGCAGCTGTTACCTCAGGAGCAGAACTTGCAAGCGATGTTGTATTGTGATGTTCAGCAAACCAAATTCGCTCATAGCCTAGCTCATCGCCAAGCTGAGCAAGTTTTACGGCATTTGCTAGGGCTTCTGTGGAAGACATCCCTTTTGATATAGGTACTTGATCTAATATACTAAGTTTCATTTAGTTCACCTCTACTATTCGTTACTATTTACGATAACGAAATAGAGTCGGAATGTAAAATTATTGACCTTTTACATAAGCTTTTATTAATGCTAAACGCTCCCGTATACGAGATTTAGTGTTGACTGATTTAGGCGTAGGCGCTGCCAAAACATCCGCTTGCAGGCCAACTTTATTTGCAAGTATGACAGCTCGTTTTAAGTGGAAATCATTGGAGATGATCGTAATGTTTGTTACGTCTTCAGGCAATAGTTCTTTAGCAAATAATAAGTTTTCGTAGGTAGAGGTGGACTGATCTTCCAGCATAATTCTATTTTGATCAATACCGTGTTCTATTAAATAAGCGGCCATGACAGATGCTTCGGTTCGATCTTCATCTGCACCTTGACCCCCTGTAACAATTGCTTTAACAGAAGGATGTTTTCGTAAATAGTCCAATGCCACATCCAACCGGTTTTTTAAAGAGAGGGAAGGGATACCACCGGGTTTAACTTTTGCGCCTAATATTACGACATACTCATTGGTACCGTCTGCCTCGTTTTTTAGTACTGCATCCATTTCCTTACCAAGCCAGAAATAAATGAGTATTAATATTAAAATAATGATTAAAAGTGCAAAAATGACTCTTTTCAAAAAAATCCCCCCTTTTATGTATAATACGACGTCTAAAGGGGGAATGTTTCAATATTTTAATATTATTAAGAAATTGCCTCTTTTTTATCAGTAACAATTGCCCGCTTTTGACGTAGCTGTACTGATAAATAATTAATATAGCGTACAAAAACATAAAGCACCATCACAGATGAAAAGATTAGCTGGAAATAAAAATAGGCAGTTAACCAAACACTTGCTGTTGCGCTTAGGTCTAAGAAATGAATAACGACATTTGTCGCTGTTGCAGAAATGACCAATGGGAATGTGAATGCAGCATAGCTCGGATAAAATGGGAGCTTAAGAGCACTTGGCAATTTCATTAATACTAAAAGATACAAAAGCTGAGCGACAATATAGAAAGTGACGACAATAAATAATTGCGCTTCAAACTGCTTAAAGTAGGCTGCCAAACAAAGCGATACCGGAGCAGTTAAAATCGTCAGCATCGGAATAGTCGGTTCAGGCAGATCTTTGCGAATAAAGCCACGTAAAATAATAATTGGCACTAAAATAATAAATGCGCAAACAGCAAAAATCAAAATACTCTTCGTGAACATTCCTGATAAATTACCTGCTGTTAAAGGCATTACAGCCGTACCTACAAATAAAATGAGCCAGCTTGGAAAAATATTTGAGATCGTGATTTTATTTTTCCAAACAAAGGTTTTGATGAAGTATATAATAATAGCAATTTGTAAAACGGCAGCAGCACTCCATAAAAGATGTATTACAGCTTCCGGAATACCGTAATAGTGCAACCCATTACTAATTGATAAAGTCCCCATTGTAAAAGTAGGGGAAACAGATGCAATAATCGGGTTTTGCATTTCCTTAACTACAGAAGAAAAAGCAAAAAGAATTTTCCCCACGATTAAAATAAACAGTAGTATGCCAATTAAAAAGAAAAAATGCCCAGTTACTGACTGATTCATACTTAATAATAAATTTCCCAATGAAATGAAAGCGAGCATAAGGCCGCTAATCGGAATAGGGATAACCTGCAATAAATTTCTCACGATGTTCCTCCAATATAAATGTGTGTGTACGCTCGATGAAATTTGACGGAAATCATACACATTTGTTCAGTATAATCTATTTTACTGCGTAATTTTTAATCCTACAACCGCAAAAGCAATAGACGAAATTAATATAATACTTCGAGCTTACCGTTTATTTGACATAGTTTCCGAAAATCCCTTACAGTTGAAAATAAAACAAGATTGCGGTGATAACATGGAGCGTTGTAGTTGGGTGAAGTTGGATGAGCCGGTGTATGTGAAATACCATGACGAGGAATGGGGAGTACCGGTTTATGATGACCGGAAATTGTTTGAAATGCTCTGTCTCGAAGGCGCACAGGCAGGATTGAGCTGGCTGACGATTTTAAAGCGCAGAGAAGGATACATAAAAGCATTTGATCAATTTGATGCGAATAAGATCGTACAGTACGACGAAGACAAATTAACGGCATTAAAAAACGACGAGCGTATTATACGCAATCAACTGAAAATCAATAGTGTTGTTACAAACGCGAAAAGTTTCCTTGCGATTCAAAAGAAATATGGCTCTTTTTCAAATTATATTTGGTCTTTTGTAGGGGGAGAGCCGATAGTAAATGCATGGGAAAGCCATCACGAAGTTCCGATCACTACAGAGATTAGTGATCAAATGAGTAAACAGTTAAAAAAAGATGGATTTAAGTTTGTCGGAAGTATCATTTGCTATTCTTATATGCAGGCGGTCGGGATGGTAAATGATCATACAGTTAATTGCCATTGTTATAAAAATTTACGATGAGGTGAGTGCAATAAAGAAAAAAGTTGGATGGGCAATTGCTATAATAGTCATTTTAATAGGGATTATTTTAGTTTCTTCTAATTTTAATTATGAAATAACCGAAGATTTATACGGTTTCCCTATTCCAATAAAAGCGGAATTAGTTCAAGAGAGTGAACGAGTGAAAAGTTATAATTGGTCAAGGGCTTCCGAGGAAAATGGGATACCACTTGATTATGAAATTGTTCTGAAATTAAATGGTTGGAAAAAAGGAGAACGAGAAGGGGCTAACGTATTATATACAAAAGGAAATCATACCATCAATTTGGCTTCCTACCATAAAGTAATAGATATTATGGAGAGATAGCAGTTGCAAGCATTCTTTTACAGAATGTCCTTTTTCATGCTTGAAATTATGCAGAGATTTTTTTGATATAGAAGAAAAATTAGTTGTTCGTAGTGAAGGCGGCGACTCCTTGGGGACAAGCAAAATTTATTTTGCGACGAGTAATCGCAGGAGCACGTGGGAGAGACTACAGGCTCGAGCCGTGCCCCCAGGAAAGCGTCCGCTGTAACGGAGAACAACGGCTACAGGGCAGACACAAAAATAAAGCTGTTCAAATTTTACGATGAGTAAAGTTTGAACGGCTTTATTTTTGAGGGGGATTTTGTCCCAGCCTCTTATGCTTTATTTGACAATCATTGCCGGACATTGAACACGTTTCATCACTTTATGCGATACACTTCCTAAAACCATTTCCTGCAAACTGTTTAAGCCACGGCTGCCGATTACGACTAAATCTATATTTTGTGTATTGGCATATTTAATAATCTCCGGAGCGGGTGATCCGTGAATCATTTCTACCTTGCATTTGATTTGCTCATCTTGGAATAATTGTTCAATCGGTACAATCTTTTGACGACGTTCCATATAAAGACCTTCATTGGAACTCGCATGCAATACTTCGGTTTTCACTTTGACCATATCAATGACAAAAATAATGGTTACCATTGTTTCGGGATTTATCTTCGCTATTTTTACAGCTTCCTTTGCTGCCCGAAACGCGTTTTCGGAACCATCAGCGGCAAGTAATATATGTTGATACATAAATCCACTCCTAATCAGTTAATGTAGTACCTGTTAATTTTTTCATGAGCTTTTTGCTCGATTCATCAATATTTAAGAATGTTACTACTATGTTTTTCGCCTTCAGTTGGTCTTTTACCTTCATTAAAGCTCCAATTGCTGAATCATCCCATACTTTACATTGTGCAAAGTCAATTTGGATGGAAGATTGGTCCATTGAAATTGATTTGAAATAGTCCATAAAGCTTTCCGTTGAAGCAAAGAATAATTGACCTTTTACGAAATAAGTAGTGCCTTGCTGAGAAATCGAAACACGGGAAATTTCATTCACAAAGAATAGGGCACTTACAACAATACCTGCCACAACACCGAGTGCTAGATTGTGCGTATACAGTACAACACCAATGGTAAGCAGCATAACAAAAACATCCTTCTTTGGTGCTGTCGCCGCATATTTAAATGAATGCCAGTCAAATTGTGTAATACACACAACAACCATAACACCAGCGAGTACTGGCATTGGAATCTGCACGACATAATCCCCTAAAACCAATATTAAAAACATTAAAAATATACCAGCCACAAATGTGGATAAACGGCCTCTTGCACCGGACTTTACATTAATGACAGATTGTCCAATCATGGCACAGCCGGCCATACCTCCGAAAAATCCATTGATGACATTGGCAATTCCCTGTCCACGGGCCTCTTTATTTTTGTCGCTTTCTGATACGGTCATATCATCCAGAATCGAAGCCGTTAATAAAGATTCCACCAAACCGACAACAGCTAAAGCTAAAGAATAAGGTAAAATAATCATCAATGTTTCAAAAGTAAACGGAATATCAGGAATGAAAAAAGAAGGTAGGGATTGTGTAATTGTCCCCATATCTCCAACTGTGTTTAAATTAAAACCAGAATAAATGGCTACTACTGTTAAGATGATAACAGCAATTAAAGGTGCCGGAATTCCTTTTATAAAAAGAGGAATTAAGTAAATGAGCGCTATTGTTCCAAGTAAAAATAACCATGTCATGAGGCTTCCGCCAATAAAGTGGGGCGTTTGAGCGATAAAGACTAAAATGGCTAGTGAGTTTACAAAGCCAATCATGACCGCATTCGGAATAAACTTCATTAGTCTAGCAATTTTTAAAGCGCCAAAAATAATTTGGATAATTCCTGTTAGGATCGTTGCGGCTAATAAATACTGTAATCCGTGGTCCTTTACAAGTGACACGATAACAAGCGCCATCGCACCCGTTGCAGCAGAGATCATTGCTGGGCGTCCGCCAACAAAGCTGATTGTGACAGCGATAACAAAGGAGGCATACAATCCGACCATCGGATCTACTCCTGCTAAAATAGAAAAAGCAATTGCTTCTGGAATGAGTGCCAATGCAACAACTAAACCTGCTAGTACATCCGCACGTATATTTCCAAACCATTGCTCACGTAAATTGTCCATATAAGGTATAGCTCCTTTAAATAATCTTCTACTATAATATCATGTGACCAAGATGTTGCGATAGCTTTTATAAGTTCATCTAAGTTAATAAGTATTTGGACACAACGAAAACTATCTATTTCCGAAAGATGAAATAGATAGTTTTCTGCTTATCCCAAATTGATTTATATAAGGGTTCTTTCGCTATTCAATAAAATATTTATCTAAATTACGACTCTGTTATTTTACTGAACCACTAATAAATTGTTCGTCCTGATAATACATGTTTTTAACGAGCACATTAGGGCCGAGGCATTTTACAGCAGGGCAGTGGCAGTTAAGGCTTTTCGCCAAATCTGTTTCAAGCCATTTATCAAAAATTACCGGTAACGAATCGGACGTAATATTGCCTAATGCCGGTGTATCTCCAAAGTCTGTTACGATAACGTCACCTGTGAAAATATTAATATTTAAACGAGAACGTCCGTCCGGGTCATTACGCATTGTTACATTTGGAGTGTTGCGTAAACGGTCCAGTAATTTTTGGTCTTCCTCGGTTTTACTGCAAGGGTAAAAGGGAAGAGTTCCAAACAGCATCCAAGTATTTTCATCGCGAATATCTAGTAAATGATGAATCGCTTCACGCGTTTCCTCAAGTGATAATGAAGTTAAGGCACTGGCGAAATCTGATGGATACATTGGGTGGATTTCATGACGCGCACATTTCATTTCCTCTACAATTTGCTTGTGGATATGGTCTAAGTAAGGCAATGTTTTTTTGTTCAACATCGTTTCAGCCGATACCATGACCCCATTTTCAGCAAGCATTTTAGAGTTATCAATCATACGCTGAAATAAAGCAGCACGCTGATCAAATGTTGGTTTCCGTTCCATCATGGCAAAGCCAGTTTCAACGAATTCCTCAATTGTACCCCAGTTATGCGAAATATGTAGTACATCCAGATATGGTGCAATTTCCAGGTAACGCTCACCATCAATGGTTAAATTGGAGTTCATTTGTGTACGGACACCGCGGCTATGCGCATATTTTAAAAGCGGTAAAACATACTCACGTACAGATTTACGTGACATCATTGGTTCTCCGCCTGTGATTGAGATTGTTTGAAGATGAGGAATCTCATCTAAACGCTTTAAAATTAAATCGATTGGTAAAGCATCGGGATCTTTAGTCTGCAATGTATAGCCGACTGCGCAGTGTGCACAGCGCATGTTGCATAATGTAGTGGTAGTGAATTCAATATTCGATAAAGTCAACTTACCATGTTTTTCGATATCCATATAGGCTTCCCATGGGTCGTAGCTTGTCGTAATACTTTGTTTTTCTAATGTAGTCATTTTAGTTCGATACTTCCTTTCCAACAATTTATTTTCTCATAAATTATTTGAGATGCAACCTAAAACCTTATTTAACTTGGATTTATTCTGAAAGATCGAGCACCTAAAAAGCATCAACAAAAAACTACCTGACGTTTATTAACATACAGGTAGCATAATATTTAGCTTATCTCATCCATGTTGTAAGTAATTTGACTGTTGTTCTCACTGTAAAATTTCGAACCAAACGAATTGTCTACCATTGTTTCAGCGAGATAAATTTTAGAAAAGTTAACTGCCTGAATATTAAAGTTGAACTTTGCATTTTGAATGATGCAGTTTGAAGCATGCAATACGGAGTTGTTTTGCACATAAATATCCGATTCACGACCTTCAGTTAGTTGTGTTGCTTTCAGTTCAACGGTAGATTCCGAGTCAATCCATATTTGCGGATAACCATGATTGGAAATGAATGAATCCTGAATCAATGCCTCGGCATGATTTTTAATAATAAAGCCATTCCGATCGCCTTCGAGCAGTTCACTATTTTTGAAAATAATCGAACTATCATTGACAATTACCTGTGGCATTTTATGCGAGGAAATTTGACTTTCAATAATATTCACCGATGTATCTTTCATCGCTATTATTCCGTTCGTTTGCCCGTCAATGATTTTGGAGTTTTGGATAGTGGCATTAATATGATCAATCATTTCTATTTGGGCTCCGGTTCCATCCTTAATGACAGAATCGATAATGTCCAATTGGCAATGGTCAATAACAAAAATACTTTTTCCACCCGTTAATTCACTGTGACTAATATGAATCGTGCTGTCGTTTTTCCCGGCAATATGCGCCAAATCGTTATGATTAAATTGGCAGTTATCCAACGTCGCCTTGGCATTATTAACGGCAAATAACCCATTCCCATTATTATGGTGAATTGTTGTATTCAACAGAAACATTTCTGCTTCGATTACCGTAAGTGCCGCATTTTTATGGCCTGTAATCGTACTGGATACAATGGAACAAGAAGACCCTTTCTCCGCAAAGACTCCAATTTGCTTTCCATCCTCAATCGTTACACTTTTTAATGTACAGATCGAATTTTCCGTGATGAAAAGTTGCGGTAGGACATTATGTGCAAATAACGTATCGGTAAAGTTGGCAATTGATTTTTCCTTTAATTGAATTCCAACTCCCTGACTATTGAGTACTTCGCTATTTGTCATATTCAACAAAGATTCGAATGTCAGTTGCACATTGGCTATTTTATGAAATGAAAGCAGCGTATCGGAAATCGTTGCTTCCGCATATTCCCGCAACATAATACCCGATTCACTTCCATGTTGTATTTGACACTCGCTAATGTTCAAGGAACTTTTTTGAATCCATAATTGGGGAAGGGTATGATGATGAACTGTAGTTTGAGCGAGATGAATTATCGAATTTTCGGATGCATATATCCCGTTACCTTCGCCTTGCTTAATTTCACTTTCTTTTATATCCAATAGCGAATGGTCCTGTATGACTATTTGTGTACCTGAATGGTGATGGACTTTTACATTATTTAAATAGGTCTTTGAATTCGTTTTAGCCCATATAGCTTGATTTCCTTTTGAAAGCTCACAATTTTCCAGATGGGCAGTGGAGTTTTCCAAGAGTATATGCACTTTTTTGTTTTGTTCAAAATGGCAGTATTCGAAATGTGCTTTACTGTTGGAAATGAGGGTTATGCCAATATCCGGGGCATCTCTGAAATGAGTTTTCTCACAATGTGCATAGCCGCCCTTCATAGCGATTAGGACGTTTGTTAGACCACCCTGAATAACACAGTTCTTTAAAATTAATTGACCTTCCACAAAAATTTGCGACGTAGGTTGAATGGTCATGTTTTCAAAAGTAACAACAGCCGATTTAGCGATAAGTATCGCCCCTTCTACGACAACGGTTCCTGCATTTTTAGCAGTGATTGTTCTGCTATCTAGGAAAGCTAACGTCTCTTTATATTTGCCGGCATTTACGACGATTATGTCGTCATTTGTTGCCTTTTGAACAGCTCGGCTGATTGTTTTCACCGTTGAAAAAAATGAAGTAGACACTTTTACTATCACCATACGATTCCTCCTGCAAAACATGCTATATGTAATATGTTCACGTAAAATAATGAAAATAATCATTTAATTTAAAAATTACATAAAAAAATTTTGAGTTGCTACTATTTAAAATAGTATAAAACGGCTTGAATTATTCCTCTAATTAAATGAAAGACCTGTCAAATACAAGAAATAGGTTTAAAAATCACTTAGGAAGTGAAAATTTATAGGAAGAGAAATACATCATACATAAATTCCATACATTGCAGATTTCTTAGTAGAAGAAAAGGGAGTGTAATATGGTAAAACAACTACAAATTGTCCAACAACAATTAAATGAATGTTTTTATGATCGGGAAGAAGAAGTCGAGGCATTATTAATTGCACTTTTATCTAAACAACATGTGTTATTTATAGGTCCAGCGGGTACAGGTAAGAGTGTGCTATCGTCAATGCTTGGCTCCATTGTCGATGGAAGCTGTTACTTTCAGCATTTGCTGACACCTTTCAGTACACCTGAAGAGTTATTTGGCGTGCTGTCATTGAAGGATTTGGAACAGGGAATTTATAGACGGAATGTAACCAATATGCTACCGGAAGCGCATTTTGCATTTATCGACGAAATTTTTAAAGCAAATTCAGCTATATTAAATTCGTTGCTTACACTAATTAATGAGCGTGTTTATTATAACAATGGAGTTCCAATTCCTTCACCGCTTTTAACAATTGTAGGCTCCTCCAATGAATATATAGAAGAAGGAGAAGGTCTGGAAGCGTTATTTGATCGATTCCTGCTTCGCTATGAAGTCGATTATATTCGTAATGAGGACTCTTTCATCTCCATGTTGAAGGATCAAAATGAAAAAAATGTTACAAAAATATCACTGGAAGAGCTTTATGAACACCAGCAACAAGTAGCGAATATTGACGTTTCGGACGGCATTCTTAAAATGATTGCTAAAATTCGTCAAGCACTAAAAGACGAGGGAATAAGACCTTCTGATCGCCGGTTTAAACAGTCCCTGTCCATCTTAAGGGCGAAAGCTTACTTAGCTGGAAGAACAGAAGTTATCCGAGAAGATTTAGCGATTATGGCGAATGTTTTATGGGAAACAAGCGATCAAAAAAGCACGGCGAAAGAAATTATTCATGAGATTGCCTTTGATACAGTAGATGCGTTTATTCACCGTACGACAGCTGAATTCGAAACGATTATGCTGACTGCACAAACTACATTACTTCATAGGACACCTATAGCACGAACAGAACTTAGCCAATTATTAATGCAGGGGAAATCATTGTTTATGGAAGTACAAAACATGAATCGCCAAATACCTAATCGGCCCGAATTACAAAGTTTAAAAACTGAAATGCATAAACAGTTGCTACGGATTACGTCGGATGTTATCGGGTTTTAAATTATGCTTTAAGGTGGTGAACGATGCTTGAGAGATAACGTACTTGTATTTTATAGTCGATCTGTTTTCGACATCAGCGCGACTTATAAAGAACGTTTCAACGAGCTTTTAAAAATGGCGGCAAGGTTAAAAGACAGCTGTTTAGCAGGAGAAAGAAAAGTTGCCGGCTTTACTAATTTAATTGGGGATTGTTGGTATGCCTTTTATCATAACGAGCCAATCTTAAAAGGAAATATCAATCGTGTTGATGATACACAATACGAATTTATCCGTCATTTACTGAAAAATGAGGAATACGTTCAATGGCACTCCTTAACACAGGGCGATGATTTATTAAGTGTCCTTACATCAATCAGTATTGCGGAACAGCTGCTTCAAAATTTAGAGCTGTTAAATAATGATACGTATGCTGTAAATTCCGGTCAGGAACTTGGTGCCAGTACAGCACAAATGAAAGCACATATTCGACAGCTTGGAGAAACCTCAATTAGTATGATGCTCCAAGAAAATAAAAAGAAAATCCGCAATACGAAAAAAGCTGTTCGAACAGTTGGTACAATGGATGGCAAAAAAATTGAAAATATTCCGTTGTCAGATCAATTTAAACTCGCTTCAGTCATCGGTCAGAGAAAGGAACTGCAACGCATTGCAGACTTAGTTGGTCGTTTTAAAAAAATCGCCATGAAAAAACAAAAGATGAAAAATCAGCGAAATATGGAATTTCGAAATATTTCAACCGGGCATGAAGTGTCGCGAATACTACCACTCGAATTAGCCAATTATATGATGAGGCCAAGTAAGCTGGATTTTTTAAAACGACTAAGTGAACAGCAGACCTTCGTATTTGGTACGAAAGGGAAAGCACGTAAAGGGAAGGGACCCATTATTGTCTGTATTGATGAAAGCAGTTCCATGACAGCGATAAAAGAGCAGAGCAAAGCATTTTGTATTGCGCTGTTAACAATCGCTAAAAAGCAAAAGAGAGATTTTGCCATTGTTCCATTTGCTACAAATATAGGAGAAGTTGTCTTTTTTAGAAAAGGTCAAGCGACTACCGACGATTTAATCCAATTCAGCAATAGCTTCTTAGGTGGCGGTACGAATTACGAGTTACCTCTTCGTGAATCGTTAAATATTTTATTGAAAAGTGAGTTCAATAAAGCGGATCTATTGTTTGTTACGGATGGTTCGAGTTTTTTGCCAACAAGATTTGTCGAAGAATTTAATCACTTAAAAAAGAAAAAACAATTCGAATGTACAGCTGTTGTTTTAACAAATTTATTTAATGCAATTGATTTAAATGTCGTCCAGAAATTTTCAGATCGTGTCATTGAAGTAAATGAACTATTTGAAGCTGGTGATGCGTTCGTTCTATAGGTGCAAATTGGTATTGAAAATCATCCCTTTCCAATTTTGCGTACGTTCTCCTAGTCAAAAAGCTTACCGTCTCTTACAATGGTATAGATAATAATGGGTATATGATTTAGGGGGCGTTTTTTTGTTAGTGGAAGATTATGATGAATTATTTGAAATGTCGGTAGATGAACGAAAACATTATATTCAGTTGAATCCTACCATTGTGGAAAATTTACTGGACGGAGTTGGCGAGGAAGATGCTGCCATTCGAGACCAGTACAATTATCGTTTGTTTATCCAACTTTTAACGGAAAATGCGCTAAGCGAAATGGTGATTAATCAATTTGTCGATCATCTTTTTGCGGATAAAGGTCTACTTGCCAATATTGGTGAAAGTGGGACAGGCGCGGTTTTTCAACGGTCATATTCTGCCCTGTATTTGGCGGCAATTGTAAATGCTGATAGACAACTTTCCTATTTAAATAAGGAACAATTGGAACAGATTACACAAAATGCGATTGATTTATTAACAAAGGAACAGGATTTACGCAGCTATGTTAATATCCAATCCGGTTGGGCGCATAGTGTTGCAAATGCGTGTGAGCTCTTATGTGCAATTATCGAACACCCCGAGTATTCAATTCGCTTTACTTTCCAAATTTTGCAGGCGATCCGTGCAAATCTATGGAAAGACTATGTATTCATTGATGATGAAGACGAACGTTTTTGCAATGTCATTAACGCCTTGATAGTAAAGGGTATTGAGGAAGATTTATTCATTGAATGGTTTGAACAGCTTTTTGACCAGCTAGAAGCATCTGCTTACGCGCAGGGGTATAGTGCACTTTGGTATAAAGCAAGAACTAATCAATTAAATTTAAGCAAAACACTTTACTTCTATTTGAAATTTGCAAATCGACATGAAAAGTTACGGAGTACCGTATCAATATTCATACAGCGGTGGATAAAGTTAGGTTAACTTTTGTTTTACTGCTATAATGAATTTTGTGGAAAAATGTTATGAAGCAATGAAAACTCTCCATCTAAATAGCATTTAATTTGAATAAGGAAATTGTTGGTAAGTATAGTGTGAGGCTAACTTTTTAACGACGTAGGAATTCTAAATAATATTGTAGAATAAATATGTATTTCCGATAGGTCATAATTAAAACTTATTGTAAAAGATAATAATAATGCAATTTACTTATGTATAATAATGCGTTATTATTGAATGTGGAGAAAAGAGCTTTATAACCTTTTCGATTATGAAAAAACTAGGGGGAACACAAAAATGGCAAACTTACACAACAGTCGTGCTTCATTTGAAGTGAACGGTAAGACTTACAACTACTACCGTTTAGCTGCTCTTGAAGAAGCTGGTATCGCAAAAATTTCACGCCTACCTTACTCAATTAAAGTATTATTAGAATCAGTATTACGTCAATATGACAACTATGTAATTAAAGAAGAGCACGTAAACGAATTAGCAAAATTCGGTTCTCACAACAAAGAAGCTGAAGTACCATTCAAGCCTTCACGCGTTGTATTACAAGATTTCACTGGTGTACCAGTAGTAGTTGACTTAGCTTCATTACGTTCTGCAATGAAAGAAATGGGTGGAGACCCAGCTAAAATCAACCCAGCTATCCCAGTTGACCTTGTAATTGACCACTCAGTACAAGTAGACAAATACGGTAACGCTGCAGCTTTACAAGCGAACATGGATTTAGAGTTCGAACGTAACGCTGAACGTTATAACTTCTTAAAATGGGCTCAAACTGCTTATGATAACTTCCGTGCTGTACCACCTGCAACAGGTATCGTACACCAAGTTAACTTAGAGTATTTAGCTCCAATCGTACACGTTAACGAAACAGAAGACGGTTTAATCGCATTCCCTGACTCAGTAGTAGGTACTGACTCTCACACAACTATGATCAACGGTATCGGTGTTCTAGGTTGGGGTGTTGGTGGTATCGAAGCTGAAGCTGGTATGTTAGGTCAACCATCTTACTTCCCAATTCCTGATGTTATCGGTGTTAAATTAGTTGGCGAATTACCAAACGGTACAACTGCAACTGACTTAGCATTAAAAGTAACACAAGTATTACGTGCTCGTGGTGTAGTAAACAAATTCGTTGAGTTCTTCGGACCTGGCGTACCTGCTTTACCACTTGCTGACCGTGCAACAATCTCTAACATGGCTCCGGAATATGGTGCTACTTGTGGTTTCTTCGCAGTTGACGAAGAATCATTAAACTACATGCGTTTAACTGGCCGTGACGAAGAGCACATTGCTGTTGTTGAAGCTTACTTAAAAGCTAACGACATGTTCTTTGATGCTGACTTAGAGCCAGTATACACAGACGTATTAGAAATTAACCTTGGGGATATCGAAGCTAACCTTTCTGGTCCTAAACGTCCACAAGATTTAATTCCTTTAACTGAAATGAAACGTGTTTACCGTGAATCAGTAGTAGCTCCACAAGGTACTCAAGGTTTCGGTTTAACTGAAGAAGAATTCTCTAAAACATCTACTGCTAAATTTGCAGAAGGTGACGTAGAAATTCCAGCAGGTGCTGTAGCAATCGCTGCAATCACTTCTTGTACAAACACTTCTAACCCATACGTATTATTAGCTGCTGGTTTAGTTGCTAAAAAAGCGGTTGAGTTAGGAATCAAACCTGCTAAGTGGGTTAAAACTTCTTTAGCACCAGGTTCTAAAGTAGTAACTGGTTACCTAGAAGAGTCAGGTTTACAAGACTACTTCGACCAAATCGGTTTCAACACTGTAGGTTACGGTTGTACAACATGTATCGGTAACTCAGGTCCGTTATTACCAGAATTAGAAGAAGCAATCAAATCAAACGATTTATTCGTAACTTCTGTATTATCAGGTAACCGTAACTTCGAAGGCCGTGTACACCCATTAGTAAAAGCTAACTTCTTAGCTTCACCACCATTAGTTGTTGCTTACGCTTTAGCTGGTACTGTAGATATCGACTTACAAAAAGACGCTATCGCACAAACTCCAGACGGTAAAGATGTATTCTTCGCTGACATCTGGCCATCAACTGAAGAAGTTAATGAAGTATTAAATAAAGTTGTTACTCGTGAATTATTCCAAAAAGAATACGAAACAGTATTCACTGCTAACGAAGCTTGGAATGCAATCGAAACTTCAACTGAAAACTTATATACTTTCGATGAAAAATCAACTTACATCCAAAACCCACCATTCTTCACTGGTCTTTCTAAAGAGCCAGGTGCTATCCAAACATTAGCTGGAATGCGTGTAATGGCTAAGTTCGGTGACTCTATCACTACTGACCATATCTCTCCTGCAGGTGCGATCGGTAAAGATACACCAGCTGGTAAGTATTTAATCGAAAACGGTGTTGCTATCCGTGACTTCAACTCTTACGGATCTCGTCGTGGTAACCACGAAGTAATGATGCGTGGTACATTCGCGAACATCCGTATCCGTAACCAAATCGCTCCAGGTACAGAAGGTGGTTTCACTACTTACTGGCCAACAGGCGAAGTTGAGTACATTTACGATGCTTGCATGAAGTACCAAGAACAAGGTACTGGCTTAGTAGTATTAGCTGGTAACGACTACGGTATGGGTTCATCTCGTGACTGGGCTGCTAAAGGTACATTCTTATTAGGCGTTAAAACTGTAATCGCACAATCTTATGAGCGTATTCACCGTTCTAACCTAGTAATGATGGGCGTATTACCATTACAATTTATGGCTGGCGAATCTGCTGATTCATTAGGATTAAAAGGTGACGAAACAATCGACGTTAACTTAACTGATGATGTTAAACCACGTGATATCCTAACAGTTACTGCAACTTCTCCAGAAGGTAAAGTAACTGAGTTCAAAGCATTAGCTCGTTTCGACTCAGAAGTAGAAGTAGACTACTACCGTCACGGTGGTATCCTACAAATGGTATTACGTGCTAAAGCTGCACAACAATAATACTGTTTAACATAAGTAGCACAAACCATGTATTTGGTTTGTGCTACTTTTTTTATGTTTGAAGTTGTGTCGAATATCGGAGAGAAACTGTCGAATAAGTTCGCTTAAGTGGCGAATAAAAATAGAAGTGACGAAAATAAGGTGCCAAGTGACGAATATGTTAAGTGGATTGACGATTAAGTTTGGCAAAGTGGCGAATAAATGGAATGAAGTGTCTATTATCAAAAAATATTGTCGAATAAAATTTCTCAAGATAAAAATACTAGCGTTGATTAAAATTCTCTCGAATCAGTAGATTCGTATAAACGCTTAAAATAATCCGATTTTGTTCGTATAAACCCAAACCTCAATATACATAAAGAACGCAATATTTTGTTAATTTTACATTAATTTTTCAGAAAATGTGGAAATTTCTATAATATTCAGCTACTATCAAAAAGGTAGGTAAAAATATTATTGGGGGTTTTTTTATGAAGAAAAAGAGAATGTATTCAGCAACAGCTTTAGCAGCATTTACTGCAGTAGCTGTTGGCGCAACAGGTGTTTTAGCAGAAGAAGCAATTTTTACAGATGTAAGTGCTAACCATCCATATGCGGATGGAATTAATGCATTAACAGCTGCAGGCGTTGTAAAAGGATTTGGCGATGGTACATTTAAACCAGATACAACTGTAACACGTGGGCAAGCAGCTAAGATGATTGCAGGCGCTTTAAAACTTGATACTACAAATGTAAAGAATCCTAATTTCAAAGATATCGAAACTTCAAATCAATATTACAACCAAATTGCTGCATTAGTGGCAACAGGCTTTGTAAATGGTTATGAGGACGGTACATTCCGTACAGCAGATAAAATTACACATAATCAATTTGCAAAAATTTTAACAAATGTTTCTGCCGTTTATCCGGTTGATGCAACAGCGTTATTAACAGAAGCAAAAGTAGTGTTCAATCCAACAAAACAACTTACGCGTGGAGAACTTTCTAGTGTATTAGCTACGATGTTAGCAGGTGCAACACCAGCTCCACAGCCAGAACCAACTCCAGAACCAGAAAATGATAACTACAAATTATCGATTATGCATGTAAACGACACACATGCACGTGTAGAAATGCTTCCAAAATTAATGACAGCGGTCAAAGAGTATCGTACAACAACGCCGGATTCATTACTTCTGCATGCTGGTGATATTTTCAGCGGTACACTTTACTTTAATGAGTTTGAGGGACAAGCAGATTTACCGTTATTAAATGCACTGAAATTTGATGCAATTACATTAGGAAACCATGAATTTGATTTAGGTTCTTCACCAGAGGGACATAAAGCATTGGTGGACTTCATTAAAGCAGCGCAGTTCCCGGTAGTGACGGCAAATGTTGATTTTTCTAAGGATGCATTATTTACTGGGTTATTCTCGGATTTAGTGTCAAGTGAGCCGGAGAACGGCAAAATCTATGCGGGTATGATTAAAGAAGTGAACGGTGAAAAAGTAGGTATTTTCGGTTTAACGACTGCTGAAACGGAAGATATCGCTTCACCAGGAAGTATTGCGTTTGAAAATTATATTGAAGAAGCGAAAAAAGCAGTAAAAGCATTTGAAGATAAAGGTGTAGACAAAATTATTGCCTTAACACATATCGGATTTGATGATAATCCTGCATATGATAATGATCAAATTCTAGCAAAATCAGTACCTGGAATTGATATTATCGTAGGTGGTCACTCACATACAGAGCTTAAAGAGCCATTCGTTGTGGATACGAATACAGTAGGCGAGAAAAAAGATGTAACATTAATTGTGCAAGCGAAAGAGTATGCTAGTTTCCTTGGTACATTGAATGTTGAATTCGACGAAAATGGTGTTATTGTTAAGCATGAAGGACAATTAGTTGAAATCGGTAAACTTGCTGATGATGCAGAAGGTTTAAAAATGTTAGCACCATTTAAAGAAAAAGTGGATGCTATTTCTTCAGCTGAAATTGGGGTTACATTAACGGAAGAGTTAGTAAGTCCACGTACTTCTGAAACTATTAAAACAGGTGTACGTAATAGCGAAACAGTTTTAGGAAACATTATTACAGACGGTATGCTTACAAAAGCGAAACAATATACGGATAAAAAAGTTATAATGGCAATGCAAAACGGTGGTGGTATTCGTTCTGCAATTCCAGCAGGTAATATTACAACTGGCCAAGTTATTACAGTGTTACCATTTGGTAATACGCTAGCATTGATGGATGTTACAGGTGCTGAGATAAAAGCTGCATTTGAACATGCTGTTAAAGATGCTCCAAAAGAAAGTGGCGGGTTCCTACACATTTCAGGTGCTAAGCTAGAGTACGATTCATCTAAAGAAGCTGGCTCTCGCGTAGTTTCAGTGAAATATTATGACGAAGCGACAAAAACGTATGTTGATGTAGCGGATAACGAAACTTACACAGTTGCAACAAATGCCTTTACTGCTAAAGGCGGCGATGGATTTGATATGTTCAAGAAGGCATATGAAGATGGCCGTGTAACTGACTTAGGCTTATCGGATTGGGAAAACTTAAAAGAACAACTTTTATCAATGAAAGAAATCAAGTATACAACAGAAGGTCGTATAGTAGATGTTGCGACAGTAGAAGCAAAATAATATTGAAATCGGAAAAATCACTAATTTGGGCGACCAATTTAGTGATTTTTTTTATTTTATTTTCAGCAATATTATTATGATAAATGAGCTATTAATTTTATAGTTAAATAATTTATAAAATAGAAAATTCTGAAAAATAGACGAATGAACTACGATAGATTACTATATAGCAATTAC
Organism: Solibacillus sp. FSL W8-0372; assembly: GCF_037969735.1. Lineage (NCBI taxonomy): Bacteria > Bacillati > Bacillota > Bacilli > Caryophanales > Caryophanaceae > Solibacillus > Solibacillus sp. FSL W8-0372. The sequence goes on from NZ_CP150204.1 coordinate 1,714,161, forward strand.
TTTGTCCTATTTTTTGAATATTAATATGAACAAAATTCACGTACTATAGAGAAAATATTTACATTTTACAGTAGAAATATGTAAAAACTTAGAATATATTAATGTATATACGTAATGAGTAATAATTCATTCGTATATCAGTAATAGTTCAAAAAGGGGGGATTTTATGGGGTCATTTCAGTTGTTCGGAAAAGAGCTAAGTTCGCTCAAAAATCGTAAAGGATTACTTTTTACATTGATTGGCATTATGTTAATTCCAATTGTCTACGTAGCTGTATTACTTTCTGCTACATGGGGACCGTATGACAATTTGGATAATTTGCCGGTCGCCTTCGTCAATAAAGATGCAGGCGGTGTATCAAGTGGTCAACCAATCAATGTCGGCAATGATTTAATGGAAACATTAAAGGAAAGTAAGTCATTGGGGTGGCATTTCGTTTCTGAAAAAGAGGCAATGGATGGGCTCGAAAAGCAGGAATTTTATTTAGTAGTGGAAGTGCCAGAGGACTTTTCACAAAAGGTAACAACAGTCCTTGATGCAAATCCGCAAGTACCAGAGCTGCGATACATCCAAAATGAAGGGTTAAACTTCATGGGTGCCCAAGTAACGAATAGTGCGGTGGAAAGGCTTCGCGAACAATTAGGGGACAAAATTACAGCAACATATGCCAGAACAGTATTTGCTAGATTTACAGATATCGAGACAGGATTTGCAACTGGAGCAGATGGGTCGAAGCAAATTTTAACTGGTACGGAACAGCTAGCTGAGGGCACAAACACATTGCTATCATCATTAACTGATAAATCAGCCGATATTAATCAACTAGCTGCTGGTGCAAAAACAGCGGATGATGGGGCAGGTCAACTTTTATCAGCGATTACTGGCGGGACAAGTAACATTAACCGTTTAGCTAGTGGCGCAAAAGAAGTAGCAAGCGGGGCTGGTCAACTAAAGAATGGTTCCGAACAAGTTTTAGCTGGATTAAATTCAATTCAAGGAGCAACGAATCAGGTATATAATGGCTTGCAACAATTGCAGCCAGGTTCTGAAGAGTTATTAAATGGATTACAACAGCTTTCAACGGGTGCAAATCAGTTATATGCAGGAATTGCAGTAGGTGATGGAACTGCAGCTAATCCGGGGTTAGCTAATGGCTTAGCTCAATTAGCTACAGTATTACAGTCAAAACAAGCGGATATTGAGCAATTAGGTCAAGGTGCACAACTTCTGCAAGGATTGGCACAAGCACCTGGTATGGAAACATATCGTGCGAATTTGTTGGCTTTAAGCGAAGGCTTAACAGAATTAGCGACAATTTATCCGGTTGCTGTTCAAAGTGCAAGCGCTTTAAATAATGGTGCTCAACAAATTGCACAATCGATGCCAAGCTTAACAACAGGATTGGAAAATGCAATTGTTGGTCAAAAAACAATTGTAGGCGGCATTGATGCGCTTGTTACAGGTCAAGGTCAAACTGTTGCAGGAGTAAGTCAGTTAGTAAACGGACAAAAGGCGGTAGTATCAGGTGCCACTCAATTAGCTAGTGGTGCTTCACAAGTAGCCAATGGTAACCAAACGCTAACAAGCTCTTGGAATCAGTTGGGCACAGGTGTATCCAACCTGAAAAACGGCTTAACTCAAATCAGTACTGGTAATGAAACAGTAGCATTAGGTTGGCAAACAATGACTGAAGGTGTTACTTCATTAAATGATGGTGTTAACCGCCTTCAAGCAGGATCTAATGATTTAGCTACTGGTTTAGAAGGTGGACGTGATCAAGTAGCATCTTTACGAATTACCGATGAAAATATCGCGATGTTCTCTTCACCAGTTGCACTAGCTGGCGAAAAGGTGAATCCATATGAATATTACCGTGATTCAACAGCACCGTATATTTTATCGTTAGCATTATTTGTAGGTATGCTTGTATTATCACTGTTCGTTGATTTCAAAAAGCCGGCTGTACTACCAAAATCAGCGGTAAGTTGGTACGTTAGTAAATGGATGCAATTAGCGATGTTCGCTACAATCCAGGCGGTGCTTGTAACACTATTTACGTTAGTGGTATTACAATTATCAGTAGCTAATGTCATGCTATTTATTTTATTCGCTATTTTTGTAAGTATTGTATTTATGTCAATTATCTTCTTCCTAGTATCGGTTGCTGGTCATATCGGACGCTTTATCGCACTTGTGTTAGTCGTAGCACAATTATCGATTACAGGTTCGAATTTACCGATTCCGATGCTGCCGGAAAACTTACAGGCAGTAAGTTCATTCTTACCATTTACGTATTCGATCTCAGGCTTCAAATCGGTTATTTCATTAGGAGATGTTTCATTATTATCTTCTAATGCCGCAATACTTGCCATCTATTTAGTAGGGGCATCGGTGTTGGCATTCATCGCATTTATCGTAAGCTACAAAACACTTACGACAAAGTATACACCGGAAGTAGAAGTGCAACCGACTGTTTAAATTAGCCATTATTTAAATATGAAAGCCCCGAAATTTGTCGCGAACAAGTTTCGGGGCTTTCTATTTATTCGGAAAAAATCCAATAAAAAAGTGCTGAAACGTTATGTTTCAACACTAATAATATATCTAATTAAAATTCAACATTTGCGATCATGCCTTCTTCATCATCAATGTCGAGTGAAATACGTGCAGACATTGAGTCACGGCCAAGTTGCTCGTCGATGTATAGACGAAGTGCCATAATGAAATTTACTGAGTTATATACATCCAACTGACCATTATAGAATGCTTCTGCTGAATAGCCTGCTACATCATCGTACATAAGCTCCACTTCAACTTCATCAGGTGTTACATTTTTGAATTTTGCATGGAATAAACATACGGCATTAATTAAATCTTGTTCAAGTAATGTTAGCTTTTCCAAGTATCTGTTACCTCGTTATCTTTTTTGCGTTTAATAATTTGATAAATTTTAACTAGGAAGAATACGATTGCTGCAATTGCTGCAACGTTTATAAGTAAGCCTAAAATGTTACCTAACATTCCCATACCGGCAAATAAACTACCGAATAATAAACCAGCTAAACCACCAAGCATTAAGCCTTTCATTAAGCCGCCTTTGTTTGAAGCTGTGTTTGTATTATCTTTTTTAGTTGTTGTACCGTTGTTTTGTTTTGCAGCAGGGTTTGTAGCATCATTATTATTCTTTTGAATATTTGAGTTGTTATTGTTGTTATTGCTAAAGCCTTTTTTTCCTGATTTATAGGATTTTGCTTCAACAGTTTGTGCATCGTTAGCGAATAAAATTGTAGAACCTACACTTGAAAATACTAGTGCAAACGCTAACAGTATAGCTGATAATTTTTTCATGTCTTTCCCCCATATTTTCTTTTTATTTACTTTAGTAGTATATCAAAAAATGAATGAAATAGAAAATGAAAACTCTTTTATGTAAATAGAGCATGCTTTACTCGAAAGATAACATTTGCTTGTAAAATAATCGAAAGATATTGTATTCGTAAAAATGAAATTGTATGATGAATAGAATATTCTGAATTTACATAACTATGTAAGTTAAAAAAAGCACCAAATAGTTTAGGAGGAAGAAATGATGAGTAACATTCGTATTGGTATTGTAGGTTACGGTAATTTAGGACGTGGGGTAGAAGCAGCGATCAGTCAGAATTCTGACATGGAATTGGTAGCTATATTCACCCGCCGAGACCCTAGCACTGTTTCAATAAAATCAGCTAATGTACCTGTATATTTAGTGGAAGATGCACCGAAATACAAAGAGCAAATTGATGTCATGATTTTATGTGGGGGTTCTGCGAAAGATTTACCAGAGCAAGTCCCTCACTTTGCCCAATGGTTTAATACAATTGACAGCTATGATACACATGCCAATATACCGGCCTTTTTTGATGCAGTGGATGCAGTCGCACTAAAGAATAATACTGTGTCGATTATTTCAGTTGGATGGGATCCTGGTTTATTTTCATTAAATCGTTTGCTAGGTGAAGCAGTGTTGCCGGTCGGTCATACATATACATTTTGGGGTGATGGGTTAAGTCAAGGTCACTCAGATGCTGTACGCCGCATTAATGGCGTGAAAAAAGCAGTCCAATATACTTTACCTATTAAAGACGCGGTGAATCGTGTCCGTAATGGTGAAAATCCGGAACTGACAACGAGAGAAAAGCATGCTCGTGAATGCTATGTTGTATTGGAAGATGGCGCAGATGCAAACGTCATTGAAACAGAAATTAAAGAAATGCCGAATTATTTTGCAGATTATGATACGACTGTAAATTTCATTACGGAAACTGAATTTGATGAAAATCATCAAGGTATGCCACATGGAGGTTTCGTAATCCGTTCTGGTCAATCAGGTGAGGGTGATAAACAAATTCTGGAGTTCTCATTAAATTTGGAATCGAATCCTATGTTTACATCGAGTGTTTTAGTTGCCTATGCACGTGCAGCCTACAAACTGCATGCTAAAGGAGATAAGGGAGCTAAAACGGTATTCGATATTCCGTTTGGCTTACTATCACCTAAATCTCCAGCAGACTTACGAAAAGAATTACTTTAATTGGAAGATAAAAACGACGTCTATTTATAGTTAGACGCCGTTTTTTTTATTAAATTAATAATATTGTTTGCGAATTTCGAGGAATTTGGGCTTTTCTATTTAGAAAGTCTTTTCTTCTAACGCTTTGCCACGTATGATAGAGAGGATTATTCAACTTCTTTTAACAAAAAGAATGAAGTAGGCATCTCTAAAAGTTGCCATCGTAAATTGATATTTAAAGAAAGGATGTTTACTGTGCAGGATAAGCGTTTTAAAATCGCACATAAAGAAGCATTAATCGGAGTTGTACTTGTCATTATAAACTTTGCGATTTGGTATGGTTTTGCTTATGGACTCGGTTCAGACGATCCGCTTCAATATAAATATATTTTAGGGTTCCCGGCCTGGTTTTTCTATAGCTGTATTGTCGGAACAGTTTTTATGATTATTTGTGTTTGGCTTGCGATGAAGCTTTTCTTCAAAGATATTTCACTTGAAGAGGAGGACAAGCATCAATGATTCATTGGCAAGTAATTGTACCACTTTTCATATTTCTAATCGTTATATTCGGAATTGGAATTTGGGCAAATAAACAAGTTCGAACGTCGACCTCTTTTATGCAGGAATATTTTTTAGGCGGTCGTGAAATGGGTGGCTTCCTTCTAGCAATGACTATGATGGCTACATACGGAAGTGCATCAAGCTTTATCGGCGGGCCAGGTGTTGCTTATAATACGGGTCTAGGCTGGGTATTACTTGCAATGGCACAGCTTCCTGCCGGCTATTTTGTATTGATGGTTCTTGGTAAGAAATTTGCGATCGTATCGCGTCGTATTGAGGCAATTACATTAATCGACTTTTTAAAGAAACGCTATGACAGCCATACGATTGTTATTTTATCGGCCATTAGTATTATTATTTTCCTATTTGCTTCAATGACAGCACAATGGGTCGGTGGGGCACGGTTAATTGAATCATTAACTGGACTTTCCTATACGAACGCATTACTGATTTTTGCGGTCGCTGTATTGGCATATGTAATTATCGGAGGTTTCCGTGCCGTAGCATTAACCGATGCATTGCAGGGAACGATTATGATTATCGGGACAGTTATTTTATTAATCGCTACGGTAATTGCCGGTGGCGGTGTAGAAAATATTATGCAAGGGCTAGTTGCGGAAAATCCGAATTTAGTTTCACCATTTGGTGCAGCTGGTAATTTAACACCTTTATATGTTTCAACGTTCTGGATATTAATCGGGTTAGGTGTAATCGGTTTACCGCAAATCGCGGTGCGAGCAATGAGCTATAAAGATTCAAAAAGCTTACACCGTGCTATTTTAATCGGTACTATCGGAATTGGCACAATCATGTTCGGCATGCATTTAATTGGTGTATTTGCGCGTCCTGTAATGCCGGGTATTGAAGTTGGCGATAAGGTGATGCCTTTATTAACGCTTGAAGTCCTGCCGCCTGTTTTAGCAGGTATTGTACTCGCTGCTCCAATGGCGGCAATTATGTCGACGGTTAATGCATTGTTAATATTAGTAAGCTCTACCGTTGTAAAAGATATTTATTTAAATTATATCAATCCAAAAGCTAGTGAAACACAAATAAAAAATCGTAGCTTCTGGGTAACGACAATTATTGGAATTACAGTCGTTATTTTTGCCGTAAAACCGCCTGAACTATTAATTATGCTGAATTTATTTGCGTTTGGCGGATTGGAATCAGCATTCCTGTGGAGCGTGGTGTTTGGTCTCTATTGGAAAAAGGCGAATAAATATGGAGCAATTAGCTCGATGATTGTTGGTATAGTGCTGTATATTGTTATTTATAGCTTTGCAGAAAATATATACGGCATGCATTCGGTGACAATTCCTATTTTTGCATCTTTATTTACATTTGTAGTTGTAAGTTTAATTGCAAATAAAGTAAAGAAAATAGAGGATTATCATTTTTAAGAGCCCTTTCAAAAAAGCCGAAGCAATCATATGATAGATTGCTTCGGTTTATTTGACGTTATTAACTTATTATTATAAACTAGGTTACGTAAAGTAACTTAAAGAAAACAAGGTGATCATATATGGAAAATATAATGGCAATTTTAAAAGATAAAATTCAGCTTATCCGTCGAGACGATCTGCAAAATATTGCACTTGTTGGACCGGTAAAGCTACCAATAAAACAAGGTGATTTTGAAGCGACTTTCCAATGGTATTCGTGGACTACTGTCGGAAAAGATTTAACGAAAGAGCAGGTAGTACAGTCGATACCTTCGATGAATTTAGCTTTCGGGCAGCAATCATCGGTATTAGTATATGGCGATTTTACACATGATGAGAATGCTTTAATTCGCATGCACAGTATTTGTCATACAGGTGATATTTTCGGGTCACAACGCTGTGATTGCGGCTACCAATTGCATGAATCTATGAAAATGATAGTCGATCATGGCTGTGGAGCAATATTATATTTGGCAGATCATGAAGGGCGCGGCATTGGCTTGTTTTCAAAATCACTTGCTTATTTATTGCAAGAGGAAGCATTTGATACAGTAGAGGCAAATCATGCACTAGGCTTTGAAGATGACACTCGTTCTTATGACGATGCCATCCGTGTATTGCAAGTACTCCGTGCAAAAGCAGTGACACTGATTACGAATAACCCGAAAAAGCTGGACGCCTTGAAAAAAAGTGGGCTTCTAGTGGCAGGGCATATACCTTTATGGGGCGGTCTAACCGAAACGAATGAACAGTATTTACAAACGAAAGTACAAAAGTCTGGACACATGGGTTTAGTTGAAAAGCTAACTGTTTAAGGGGAATGAATGATATGAAAACAGATCAGGACTATATGCAACTGGCACTCCAATTAGCGGCAAGTGCAAAGGGGAATACGAATCCGAATCCGCTAGTCGGAGCTGTCATTGTGAAAGATGGTGTCATTGTAGGTACAGGGCTTCATCGGAAAGCAGGAGAGCCACATGCTGAAGTTCATGCAGTGAAAATGGCAGGTGATCATGCAAAGGGAGCTACTATATATGTGACGTTAGAGCCTTGTTCCCACTATGGTAAAACACCACCTTGCGCGAATCTAGTAAAAGAAAGTGGAGTTGCCCGTGTCGTTGTTGCTACTGAAGATCCGAATCCTGAAGTAGCAGGACGCGGAATTCAACTTTTACGTGACGCAGGGGTCGAAGTAGAAGTAGGTATTTTGCAAGAGGAAGCACAAAAGCTAAATAAACGCTTTATCCATAATATGCTGACAGATCGGCCGTTTGTTGTAGCAAAGTTTGCAATGACGTTGGACGGCAAAATTGCTACATATAATGGACATTCCCAGTGGATTACAAATGAAGAGGCACGTGCTGATGTTCATGAACTGCGACATGAAGTGGATGGGATACTCGTAGGGATCCAAACTGTGATTAATGATAACCCGAAACTGACAACACGGCTTGCCGATCGTCCAGGTCGTAACCCGATACGTGTCGTGTTGGACCGTACATTGAGAACACCTTTGAATGCTCATATAGTCAATACGACCGAAGCACGTACGATTATCGTGACGTCACACGATGCAAACGAAAATGCCATTAAAGAATATGAAAAGCTAGGTGTAGAAATAATCCGAGTAGCAGTAAATGCATCAGGTCTTAATCTGGATGAAACGCTGCAAGCATTATATAAACAGGGGATTACCCACTTATTAGTTGAAGGTGGGGGCACGGTAAATGCTTCGTTTTTACGGAATAATTTCATCGACCAATATATTGTCTATATCGCCCCGAAAGTGTTAGGAGGCAAACATTCGATAACACCATTTACAGGAGACGATGTGGAGACCATTGATTTTGCTTCACTCGTTGAGTTTGATGAAGTGATACGAATTGGGGAAGATTTACGCATTATCGCTTATCCTAAAAAGGTGAAGCCGCATGAATAGAAAAGTGGATGTTTGCATTGTAGGTGGTGGGCCAGGTGGTACGTTACTTGCAAACATTTTAGCTAAGCATAATCTTTCCGTACTCTTACTGGAACGCACAAATGGCTTTGCAAAAGCGTTTCGAGGAGAGCACTTAAATGAAGAAGGCGAGCAAGTTTTAAAGCAATATGGATTATTCGAACGGATTGAAGAGCTTGGGTTACTTCGAATGGAAAGATTGGAATATTGGTTGGATGGGCAAAAATTCAATACAGTTTACCCTGATCCAGTGATTGGACATTTAGGCATTCATGTACCGCAAGCACACCTTTTACAGGCGATTGTCGAACAAGCTCAAAAATATACTAGTTTTGACTATCTATTAAATACGACAGTTAAAGAGCTTATACAGGATGAACATGGTCATTATATAGGTGTTAAGGCGCTTCAGGACGATCAAATCATTCAAATAGACGCACAGCTTATTATTGGGGCAGATGGACGCCATTCCACGATTCGCAAATTGGCAAATTTAGACGCGACGATTCATAATCATGGCTATGATTTACTATGGGCAAGAATACCGGCACCGGAAGACTGGACCCCGTCAATTAAGATGGCGCTCGTAGATGGCATGCAAATATCGCTTTTTACCCAAACAAACGGCTTTGTGCAGATCGGGTGGAATATAGAAAAGGGAAGCTATCCATCATTAAGGAAACAGCCATTTACCCCTTTTATTGAAAAGTTGATAAAAGCATTTCCACAGTTAACTGATATGGTCAATGAGCATATCCAGACTTGGCGTGACTTTGTACTGCTTGATGTGTTTAGTACAACATCAGAACAATGGGAAAAAAACGGTGTGATATTAATCGGGGATGCAGTCCATACAATGACACCAACTGGAGCGTTTGGTTTAAATAGTTCACTAATGGATGCTCATATATTAGCGCAATGGGTTCTTCAAAAGAATCCATTTGATTATAGCTGTGCCACTGAACGTCAGAAGCAAATTGCAGCAATTCAAGCATTACAAATCGAAAAAGAACAAAAGTTTCAAGATGCTTTTGTCATATTAAGTTAGGTGAGAAAAATGAAATTTGGTTTTGATATTGATGATACACTAATTGATTTACGTCGACATGCATTTCATTTATATAGTAAGAAGTTAAACAAATCGATTGGTGAGGACCTGTTCGATAAGATTTTGACAGTTGAAATTCATGAAGCATTTGGAATGACGAGTGAAGAAGGCAGTAAAATGTGGAATGATTCGATGGGAGATATTTATTTTACAGATTGTCCAAGCTATGAAGGGGCGAAAGAGGTTTTACAAGCCTTAGCAGAAGAAGGGCATGAAATTTACTATATTACATCACGTCCGAAAGGCTATTGTGAACAAACGCGTGAGTGGGTAAAGGCACAAGGATTTCCTGTTGTAGATGAGCGCTTTTTTTGTGGTATGAAAGATCATGAGAAAATTGATATTATAAAAAAATTACAGCTTGATGTTTATGTTGATGATAAGCCGGCTGTTCTGAATACGCTAACAGGAACAAATACGAAAGTTATTGTTAAAAATCAGTCATATAATCAAGAAATGGAATGTACTCGTCTATTAAATTGGAGCGAATTTAACGGATTAATTCAAAACGCAACATCGTAACTGTATGGAAGAGAGTCTAGCATAATGCTATCCTTGAACTGAAAAAGTGAAATAGTTTGAATTTTTTACTTTCAACTCGTAAAATCTATGGTATTGTATGAGTATATCGTTAAGGGTTGGGGGATAAATAAAACTATGATTACTGAACAACATTACGAAGCAAGCATAAATTATAATGGGATTATTTTGCTATCGGCCTATTTGCAGCGCCAGTATGTATACCGTACCATTCAAGTTCGATTAAATGGTGCGAGTGAAGAGCCTTTAAATAAAGTGAAAAATATGCTCGATCATACAGAGGCTATGTTAAACGTTTTTGAAGAAGCGAAAAGTTTATTGGATGGTCAACGAAATAAGTTGAAGTCCTTTGCAGATGAAGTGAGCTTAATGATGCAAAATTATATAAAGGAAAACCCGGATTTTAATGAACGTCTAGCGGTTGTTGGTTCTACACTTTATTCGGAACAATTGATGAATAATGGGATTATTAAACTAGGCTATATTTTCAAGCAAAATATAGGAAAAGATTTCCCGGCTCGAGTTAAATTTTATGAAGAGCGAACAAAGGTTATCGATGTGATGGTTCAATTAGTGTCTGATGGAAAAGAGATTGAGCAAGGCATGCAGGACATTTTAAACAAATGGTACGAAGGCATTGCCAATCAGAAAAAAGGCATTATGGAAGATCTATCGAAAATCAATGAAATGCTGGATTATAAAATACCACGATAAAAAAACCTTGCCATTATAGAAATGGCAAGGCTTTTTTTTGAGATTATTGACGCTCGAAGAATACTTTATCGATATTGTATTTAGCTTGGAATTGGTTGATCGCGTATGTTTCGTAAATTTCACGTTCCATTGGATCTTCAATTTCATATACTTCAATTTTATGGATTTCATCACGATGGTTTTTCATTGGTGATACGTTGTCTTCAAAGTGCTTTTTAATGCGTTGACGAATTTTACGTGCTTTCCCAACGAATAAAAGTTCATTTTTCTCATTATAGAAGAAGAAAATTCCGCCTTTATCACGCGTAATTTTGTGGAAATCAATAAAGCCGAAGTAAGGTGTAATTTCCACGTCTCCTTGTTTTAAAACTTGCTCACGCTGACGAATTACTAAATCAGGTTTTGGCATTTCAATTTTAATCAATTTGTTCACGTCCCTAAAGTATTATAAAGGCTTATTTTACATGAAATTCACATAAATAGCTATCTATATAGATAATACCCATTTTTTATTGTATAAATCATATAAATATTAATCATTACATTACATATTATCCGACACTAAATTGTAACGATATTATAGTATCACTTCGAACAAAATATTTATAATACATGATCTTTTCTCTTTTTTGTTAATAAAAAACCAATTACTAATGCTCTAGTCAAGCAATAAATATGAAATTTATTCAATATTTCCATATATTTTGGAATTTTCACTTTCTTTTTTATGCAATATTGATTATTGTATATCTAATTGTGTATAAAGAGAGAGAAGGAATAATTATGCAAAAGTATAAAGGCGAACTGTTAATGCTTATTACCGCAGTGATGTGGGGAAGCGGATTCGTTGGAATGGCGAAAGGTTTGGAGCATTGGACCGTATTTCAATTAATGGCGGGACGTTTTTTGTTAGCTTCTATTTTATTAAGTATGATTTTCTATAAAAAAATTCGGTTAATAACGAAAGCCGTCTTGTGGAAGGGCGCAGTGTTGGGAGCTATTTTATTTACTGCTTTTGCGTTACAGACTATGGGATTGGAATATACGACTCCATCCAAAAATGCTTTTTTAACGGCGATTAATGTTATTATCGTGCCTATTATCGCCTATGTCATCTACAAAAGACGCATCGATCGTTTTGAATTTATTGCTGCCGGAATTGCAGTTGTCGGGATTGGATTTTTATCGCTGCAGGATTCATTGACTATTAATGTTGGGGATTTCTTATCGATACTTTGTGCGGTAGGGTTTGCATTTGATATTTTTTATACGAATGTTTTTGTAAAGACAGAGGATGCATTAGCTTTAACAATCGTTCAGTTTTATACTGCAACCGTGTTAAGTGTAATTGCTGTATTAATATTAGGCGAAGTACCTACCAGCTATAATTCTGAAGGTATTGGAATCATTATTTATTTAGCCGTTTTTTGTACAGGTGTTGCGTATGTTTGTCAAAATATTGGGATGCAATATGCGAATCCTACAAAATCAGCGATTATTTTATCTACTGAATCATTGTTCGGTACGATGTTCTCTGTACTGATTTTACATGAAATTTTAACGGGGCGTATGCTTGTAGGATGTGTGCTTATTTTTATCGCCATTCTCTTTGCCGAAGTAAAACCTACATTTAGACGAAAAAAGTCCTTTATATAAATAAGTAGAGAGCTGTATTTAAAGTCCTTGAAACTTTAATACAGCTCTTTGTTTATGTTTACGTAAATACGGAAAAAGATAAGAGAAGAAACAAGGGGAGGACTGATATTAATGTTAAATTATACTCGAAAAGGATCAGGAGAAGTGGTCGTGCTAGTTCACGGCTTTTTAGGTGGCACAGCAATCTTTGATAAAATTATTGAACCTTTAACAAAGTGCTTCGATGTCATTGCAATTGATTTACCCGGACATGGAAAGAGTGAGGCTCCTGAAGGGGATTACACGGTATACCAGTATGCAGAAGATATTATCGATATCTTAACATTAGAAAAAGTTGAAAAGTCATATTGGATTGGCCATTCAATGGGCGGATATATTACGCTTGCAGCCATCGAAAAGCAATATACGAATATTGAAAAGGCTGTTTTATTGTATTCATCTGATGCACCGGATACCCCAGAAGCGATTGAAAAACGAGCGAAACAACAGGAAGAAATATCATTACATGGAGTCGGACCGTTTGTAGATGGGATTATCCATAACTTCTTAGCTCCGGATGCAGATGCAGAAGATGTGCTATTTGCAAAGGAAGTGGCACACGAAGCAAATGCGCAAGGGCTCGTTGCTGCACTTGGCGCAATGAAATCACGTCCAAGTCAAAAGGATTTAATGGATACAACATCTACTCCAATATTAGTCATTGAAGGAGAACAGGACAAAGCTGTTACACCAATTGTGACATCAAACCCTCATGTTAAAAAAGTAAAAACTAATACAGGGCATCTCGGCATGTTGGAAGATTCGAAAACCGTAGCCCGCGAAATATTAAATTTCTTGAATGAAGAAAATTAAAAAAGATAGAATGGCCTGATTATATCTTATATTTTATATAGAAGGCCGACTCCTAGGGGACATGTAGGTGGCTATGAGGCAGAAAGCAAAATAAAGCTGTTCAAACTTTACTCATCGTAAAATTTGAACAGCTTTTAATTGTGAAGCGTTTTTCGTACCTTCTTTTAAATGAAATGATTTTTTAAATATAATGTAACCCAATTAAAATTCTCATTTTTTTCTAAATTAGAAACAAGACCAATGACGATAGCAGGACGGGGATTTTCCATAGTTAGCTCTTCTTTCAGCAATTGGATGGATTCCTGTTCCAGATTATCATTTGTTTGTTGCTGTAATTGATCTAGTTCCTCAATAATATGCTCTATTGAATAGACCTTCATTCGACTGTACAGCTGAGATGAATCCTGTAAAAAAAAGACTTCACTTTTCGTAGCCAATAGCGTCGTTTTTTCTACCAGTGAATCAGCAAGTTTTATAACATCGAACGGTTTACACGATTCGAAGAAATTTTGTAAATACGCCTGTACCATCCCATTAACAACGAGCACTAAATCATACTGTTTACCTTCAATTTGATCTCCAAATACTTCGAATAATAATTTTTCCAAGCTTTTCTTCGCTAAGTCAACATAAAATTGGATTCGTTCAATCAATGTTTCATTAATCGCAGAAACCTTTTCCTTCATTAAAATTTCCGCAAAACCAGTATATTGTGACATTACTTTAAAGGTATGAACAAAATAATTATGGAGTTTTTCTGAAGGTGTAGACCCTTCACTGACTGCTTGGTCAACTTCTCTTATTATATTGTTCATAAAATGTTCAATTATTGCATAAATAAGTTCATCTTTAGATTTAAATGAAAGATAGAAGGCACCTTTAGAAATGCCACAGTGATCAGTGATTTGTTGAACTGATGTAGCTTCTATCCCTTTTTCTGCAAAAAGCTGTAGGGCAGAATCCATTATTAATTGTTTTCTTGTCATAATAATTTTGAGCCCCTTTCAATTGACACGTGACCGGCTAGTCATTATTATAGAATGGTGGTTACATATAGTCAAGAAAGGTAAGGTGGAACCGTGAAAGGCTTAGTAAATTTCGTATTGAAAAATAAGCTTGCCGTATGGTTACTAACAATCATAATCGTGTTCTCAGGTATTTATTCATCTACACGAATGAAAATGGAATCGATTCCAGACATATCGATCCCGTTCTTAATCGTTATGGGTGTTTATCCTGGTGCTACACCAGAGCAAGTAATGGATGATCTTTCAATTCCTTATGAAAAGGCTGTTGAAAGTTTAGAAGATGTAAAGGCTGTTTACTCTACATCGAGTTCAAATGTTTCACAAGTTCAAGTGGAATATGAATATGGCGTAGATATGGATGAAAAGAAACGTCAATTAGAAGCTGCTTTAGATGATATTGCACTTCCAGAAGGTGCTCAAGAGCCTTCTATTATGGCAATCAGTATGAATATGATGCCGGTTATTGCGTTATCAGTAAGTAGTTCAGATGAGGATATTGTCGAATTAACTTCTACGGTAGAACAAATTATCCTTCCAAAGTTAAACAAAATTGACGGTGTAGCATCAGCTACGGTTACTGGTCAGCATTTGGAAGAGGTATCCTTCACATATGATGAAGCAAAAATGAATGAATTAGGCCTAACAGAAGATTCTGTTAAGCAAATGGTTCAAGCAAGCGACTTAGCAGTTTCTTTAGGTTTATATAAATTTGAAGAAGGCGAGCAGGCTGTTGCAGTTGATGGTAAGTTCAAAACAGTGGAAGATTTAAAAGAAATGTTAATCCCTGTTACACCATCTGAAACAAATCCAGTGCCATTTGTGAAGCTAGGCGATATTGCTGAGATTGAAAAGGTTGGTAAAGTTCAATCGGTTTCTCGTACAAATGGTTCAGATGCTATTGCCATTCAAGTTATTAAAGGTCAGGATGCAAATACAGTAACAGTTGTAAATGCAGTGAAAGATTTAATTGAAGAAGAGCAAGAGTTAATTTCCGGTCTTCAAATCGATATTTCTTTAGACCAAGGTAAGCCGATTGAAGACTCTGTTTTCACAATGGTTGAAAAGGCAGTATTCGGGGGATTAATTGCGATTTTAATTATCCTATTATTCCTACGTGACTTTAAATCAACAATCATTTCGATAATTTCGATTCCAGTTTCAGTATTTATGGCATTAATGCTATTGCACTGGATGGATATTACATTAAATATTATGACGTTAGGTGCCATTACCGTTGCAATTGGTCGTGTAATTGATGACTCGATTGTAGTAGTAGAAAACATATACCGTCGTATGCACTTAAAAGAAGAAAAATTACAAGGCCGTGCATTAATTCGTGAAGCAACGATTGAAATGTTTAAGCCAATTATGTCTTCAACATTAGTAACAATTGCGGTATTCGCGCCATTAGTATTTGTAGGTGGTATGGTTGGAGAATTATTCGTACCATTCGCTCTTACAATGTCATTTGCATTAATCGCTTCATTAATCGTTGCGGTTACAATTGTACCAGCACTTTCTCACACATTATTCCGTAAGAAAATTTACGGTGAAAAATCAGAAAGTCAACATAAAGAGGTTGGTAAATTAGCATTAACTTACCGAGGTTTCTTAGAAAAATGTTTAAATCATAAGTGGATTACATCTATCATTGCAATCGTAATGTTAGTAGGTTCATTAGCATTAACACCTTTAATCGGTTTCAGCTTCATGGGTTCTCAAGAAGAGAAGGTAATGTATTTAACATACACACCAAAAACTGGTGAGTTAATGGAAGATACATTAGCGAACATTGAAGAAGTTGAGCAAGAATTAATCAAGCGTGATGACATCGATATTTTACAATTATCGGTGAATACTGAAACTTCAACAGACGCAGCTTCAATGATGACTGGCGGAGGTGCTGGTGGCGGTTTAATCTACGCGATTTTCGACCCTGATATGGACGATTTCGCAGGAGCGAAAAAAGAAGTTGAGGACTATATCTTCAACGTTGGTCAAACAGGTGAATGGAAAACACAAAACTTCGCGATGGGTATGTCATCGAATGAAGTAAGTTATACATTATACAGTGAAGATTTAGATAAGTTAAACGAAGCTGTAGCTCAAGTGGAAGATGTATTAGTTGATATCGACGGATTAGATGAAGTTGAATCAAATGCTTCTGAGCCTTATGTAGAAAATGTGATTAAAGTAGATCAACAAAACGTATTACAATACGGTTTAACTACTGCACAAATTTTAATGGCATTACAAACAAATACAGCAAAAGAAGTGTTAACAACTGTTGAAAGTGATGGCAGTGACATTAATGTTGTTGTACAGCGTGAAGCTAGATCTGCAGCTGCTGACATTGATGAATTATTGGAAACACCAATTCAAACTGCAACAGGTCAATCGATGACTATCGGAGACATTGTAGAGCTGGAAGAAGGTACGACTTTAAATTCTTTATCTCGTCAAAAAGGTGAATACTTTGCGACAGTATCTGCAACAATTACTGACAAAGATATTTCAAAAGCAACATCCGCAGCGGATGAAAAAATTGCTGATTTAGAGCTACCTAAAGGTGTTACGACTGGTGTAGGTGGTGTTGCAGCTGATATGACTGAAACATTCACTCAGTTAGGTGTAGCGATGATTGCAGCGATTGCAATTGTATACTTCATCTTAGTTGTTACATTTGGTGAAGGTTTGGCACCATTTGCGATTTTATTCTCATTACCATTTACTGTAATCGGTTCTTGGATTGGATTATTCGCGACAGGTCAAACGATTTCTGTATCAGTTATGATGGGACTACTGATGTTAATCGGTATCGTTGTCACGAACGCAATCGTACTTGTAGACCGTATTATCCGTATGGAACATGAAGGTATGAATATGCGTGAAGCAATATTGGAAGCCGGGGCAACACGTTTACGACCAATTTTAATGACCGCGATTGCAACAATTGGAGCAATGTTACCAATGGCATTCGGTGGAGCTGGCGGCGGTCTGATTTCTCAGGACTTGGCTGTAACAGTAATTGGTGGTTTATTATCATCAACAGTATTAACTTTAATCATCGTTCCGATTGTATATGAAGTATTATCAAGAATGCTGAAGAAAAATCGTAAAGATGTAAAAGACAATTAATATGGGCGGCCTGTAGGAATAATATTCTTATAGGCCGTTTTTTATTGTACAGTAAAGGGTATAGAAGTTAAGTTTTATACACCTAAGTGGGAGGAATTTTATGAGAAAAATATTGCTTTTTAGTTTAATATTTTTTGCTGCAGCCATTATTCATCCAATGACTACAAATGCTGCTACAGAAAAGGTTGACCTTGGAAAATATCCGGTACAAGTAATCGCAAAAAAGAATATAGAACTGAAGGATAAAAATGGGACTGTTATAAAAAAAGTAGCAAAAGGGGAGAAGCTTTTATTAACCGGGATACATGATAAGCAAGGTATCGTAAAAAATTCGTCTAAAACCGCTTTTCTTACTTTAACCGATGTCCACTATGATCAATTAGTCGACGGTTCGAAAGTTTTAACATTCGATGAAGTAGCCTCAAAGTTAAAGCTAATATCACTAATGTATCCTTCACTTACGAATTTACAGGAAATCGGACAATCTGTTGAGGGGCGTTCTCTCTATTCCATAAAGCTTGGAACTGGTAAAAAGGAAGTTTTATTCGATGCAGCTTTCCATGGTCGGGAACATATGACGACCAATGTGCTGATGGAAATGATTGATACATATTTAAAGGCTTACTTGAATGGCACTAAGATAGAAAAATATGATGTGAAAACGATATTAAGTGAAGTAAGTATTGTATTTGTACCAATGGTTAACCCAGATGGTGTAACACTTTCACAAGGTGGAAAAGTGAAAACACCTATGGCCAAGTTAAGAGCGATGAATGGGAGCTCAAATTTTAATCGTTGGAAAGCAAATATAAATGGTGTCGATTTAAATCGTCAATTCAATGTGAACTGGCAATTAATAAAAATGACAAAGCCTTCGTTTAAAGAATATAAAGGTAAAGCGCCGAATACAGAGCCTGAAGCACTTGCAATGAAAAGACTGATTGATCGCGGCAATCATTTAGCCTATGTATCCTATCATTCTTCCGGTCAAATTATATATTGGAGTCGAGCGAAGAGCCATTTTGAACGCACGAAAAAGCTAGTAAAGGGAGTTTCCTCAATTACAGGCTATAAAATGATGCCCGTAACAACAAAAAACGAACCAATCGCAGCTTCTGAGGACTACTTCACAAAAGTTAAAGACCGACCTGCGATGACGGTTGAAATTGCACCATATGCCGGTGAAGCCTCGGTGCCACTAAAACGCTGGAACAATGTTTGGAAGCAAAATAAAACTGTCGCACTATACGTAGCGAATGAAGCGAGAAAATGGTAGGCAGTAGGAAAAAATTTAAATTACCGTTGCATTTATTCAGAATTATCAGTAGACTAGTAGTAATTAAATGAATTTGCAGGGGGACACGTAAGTGTTGAGAAGGTAAAACCTGACCCTTAGAACCTGATCCGTTAACACGGGCGTAGGGAGCAAAATGTACAAGCTAATAATCGTACGTGGCGCTCTCCATCTTTTTGGAGAGCTTTTCTTTTGCAAATTTTTTAATTGCGGGGGGACACATTTGTGTTGAGAAGGTTAAAACCTGACCCTTAGAACCTGACAGTTAATACTGGCGTAGGGAGCAATAAGTGCGTACGTATGCACTTTTTTAGGCATCTCTACTTTTTGTAGAGGTGCCTTTTTTGCTTACGCCTCTAAGGAGGAAATAGGATGGATTTTTGTGGAGAAGTAAGAAAGCAAACGGAATATTATTGGGAGGCCAGTTTGAAGCATCCATTTGTACAAGGTATTGCTGATGGAACATTGGAGCTGGAAAAGTTTAAATTTTATATGCTGCAGGACGCCTATTATTTAAAGCATTATATGAAACTACTTGCAATGCTGGCGGCAAAAGCTAATGAAGATGAAGATGTAGCTTATTTCCTGGAAACCGCGAACTTTATACGGGAAGCAGAGTTAGAACTACACCGTTCGACTTTCAAAGAGTTGCATGTTACACCTGAAGAAATCAGAAATTTCCAACCAGCACCTGCAGCGTACAATTATGTTAGTCATATGTATCAAGCATTTTATACAGGGTCGATTGCCGACGCATACGCTGCGATACTACCTTGTCCGTGGTTATATCAGGAAATCGGAGGCGCATTACGAAAAGCAACACCGGGTGTTAAGTTGTATCAGCAGTGGATTGATCTATATGCCTCCACTGAGATGGAGGAAACAATTGAAAAACAAAAGGAAATGATGAATCGATTTGCACAGATGCCAGGAAATAATGAACGTGAATTGACAGCCCATTTCAAGCGCAGTTGCTATTATGAGTGGCAGTTTTGGGAAATGTCCTGGACTTGTCAGGATTGGCAACAGGAAGTGTACATGAATGAGCATGCTACGATTTTATAAGGTCATTGTTGTATGAAGTTAATGGCAGTAACAGATGATTGTCAGCCGATTTTAGCATTAGCGCAAAAAATTATTCAGATACAGCAAAGCGTGGATTATATACAAATACGTGAAAAGACAAAAACAATAAAAGAAGTGATAACTCTACTTGAATATTTGGAAGAGGGAGCTGTCCCGAAAGACAAAATTATCGTAAATGGTCATTTGGATATTGCGGTGAGCAACGGTATTCAAATAATTCATTTACCGGAGAGAGGCTTATCGGTACAACAGGTTAAACATCAATATCCACAACTTCGAGTAGGTAGATCGGTTCATGATTGTGCGGGCGCAATAGAGGCAGAGCGGCAAGGGGCTGATTATGTTCTTTATGGACATTGCTTTGAAACAAACAGCAAAAAAGGAAAGGTTCCAAACGGTCTTTCTCCTATTAATGAAATGAAAAAGAACTTAAAAATTCCCGTCTTCGCGATTGGTGGAATTCATGTGGATCGAGTCCAGGCACTCCTAGATGTTAAGGCAGATGGAATTGCGGTTATGTCCGGGATTTTTTCGGCAACGCATCCGTTTGCAGCAGCGAACCAATACAGGGAGGCCATTAAAGATGCAAACAAGCTATGACGTAGTCGTAATTGGCGGAGGAATTATTGGAAGTGCAATTGCTTATTATTTAGCAAAGAATCAAGTCGAGGTGGCCGTGCTTGAGGAAAGTCAAATTGGACTAAAAGCGACAAGTGCAGCGGCGGGTATGCTTGGAGCGCATTCGGAATATGAAGGCGATGGAAAGGACTTCTTCACTTTTGCGAGATACAGTCAGGCGCTCTATACGGAGTTAAAGGATGAACTATACGGGCTAAGTGGCATTGACATTGGCTGCAAAAAGGGAGGGATTTTAAAGCTGGCCTTTTCTGAACATGACAAGAAAGAATTAGGGGCAATACTCACACTGCCCACTGTGAAATGGCTTGAGGCAAATGAAGTAAGAAATCTAGAACCCGATGTTTCCCCGCATATAATAGGAGCTGCCTATATTGAAGAGGATGTTAGTGTATTGCCGTATCGTGTATGTCAGGCCTTTTTTAAAGGGGCACAAGTTTACGGTGCATCCATTTTTGAACATACAAAGGTGTTAAAGATTCAAAAGCAGTTGGATTCTTTTCAAATAGATACAACACTAGGAATGTTCAAAGCAAAACGGGTTGTTATTGCTGCGGGTGTTTGGAGTAATCCCTTTTTTCAGCTGCTAGGTGTAGAGCAGCAAATAACACCGGTCAAAGGGGAATGTATTGCTGTGGAAGGGAGAAGTACTTTTTTAAAACACACTATTTTTCATGATAAATACTATATCGTTCCTAGAAATAATGGGGAGCTAGTTATTGGCGCTACTATGGAGGAAAATGATTGGTCAGAACACGTAAGTCTGGATGGCATGGAAACATTAATTCAAAAAGCGAAGGAACTCTTTCCTGGAATTGGTCAGATGAAGATGAATGCTGCCTGGTCAGGATTGCGTCCACAAACATTCGATCAAAAACCATTTATAGGCTTTCATCCACATGATGAAGCGATATTATTTGCAACAGGACATTACAGAAACGGGATTTTATTAGCACCAGCAACAGGTGAGATGATTGCGAGCTTTATATTAAATAGGACTGTGAAAAAAGAATGGGTCGTGTCTTTTCAAATTAATCGACCTAACAGGAGATGAGTAAGCGATGTCTATTACAGTGAATGGGAGAAAGCAAATAGAGCACTTTGAAAATGTTCAGCAATTACTGAAACATTATGGCTTAGAAAATCGCATTGTTGTCGTAGAGGTTAATCATGAAATTGTCATGAAAGAAAACTATGAAACGACGAGCTTATCACAAGGTGATGTAGTAGAGATTGTTCATTTTGTTGGAGGAGGATGAAATATGTTAAAAATCGCAGATCGCACGTTTCAATCCAGACTGCTGTTAGGGACAGGGAAATATCCGTCGTTTGAGGTGCAGAAAAAGGCAGTAGAAATATCCCAGGCAGAAATTTTAACGTTTGCCGTAAGAAGAATGAATATTTTTTCAGAAGAGCAGCCTAACTTTTTGGAGCAGCTCGATTTGACGAAATATACGCTATTGCCTAATACAGCAGGGGCAAAAACTGCAGAGGAAGCGGTACGTATTGCTAAACTTGCTAAGGCATCCGGATTATGTGACATGATTAAAGTCGAAGTCATTGGAGACTGGCATACATTGCTGCCGGATCCCCTTGAAACTTTAAAGGCGTCAGAAATGCTGTTAGAAGAAGGATTTATCGTTTTACCGTATACATCGGATGACGTCGTTCTAGCTAAACGCCTTGAAAGTTTGGGTGTTCATGCGATTATGCCAGGTGCTTCACCAATTGGCTCAGGCAAAGGGATTATTAATCCAATGAATTTAAAGTTTATTATAGAACAGTCAACAATTCCGGTTATTGTAGATGCAGGGATTGGCTCGCCTAAAGATGCTGCATATGCGATGGAGCTAGGGGCAGATGCGGTATTACTGAATACAGCTGTAGCTGGTGCAAAGGATCCTGTAAAAATGGCTGAGGCAATGAAGCTCGCGATAGATGCTGGCAGATTAGGCTTTGAGGCAGGCAGAATAGAAGAAAAAGAGTATGCAACTCCAAGCAGCCCGACAGCAGGAATGGTGATGCCTTGAACAATCGTTATGCAAGACAATCCTTATTTTTAGGAGAAAATACGCAACAACGTATCCAGCAGGCAAAAGTCTTAATTATTGGGGCAGGTGCACTTGGCTCAGCGAGTTCTGAAATGCTGGCGAGGGCAGGAATTGGGCATTTGACGATTGTTGATAGAGACTATGTTGAATGGAGCAATTTGCAACGCCAACAGCTCTACGTCGAGACAGATGTCCATCGCAAATTACCAAAGGCTATCGCAGCTAAACAAAGACTGGAACAAATAAACAGTGAAATTATTATTGAAGGTATTGTGGAAGATGTGCACGGACTAAATATAGAAACGTTAATGCAAGGGCATATGATTGTTGTCGATGCAACGGATAATTTTGAAACAAGCTTAATCATTAATGATGCGGCAAATAAGAAAGGGATTCCGTATATATTTGGTGCCTGTGTCGGGAGCTATGGTCTCACATTGCCTATCGTCCCAGGAGAAACCCCGTGCTTACATTGTTTACTGCAGCATTTACCGATGGACACGATGACCTGTGATACAGTGGGTGTCATTAGCCCAATTGTTCAAGTTACGGCTGCGTATCAAGTAACACACATAATGAAATGGCTTTTAGGAATCCCAATGCAACCAATTGTTCAATCGGTCGACCTTTGGAAGGAAGAGCACGCAAAGGTACATGTATCGAAGCTTAAAAATTCACATTGTCTTACTTGCGGAGAACAACCAATTTACCCTTTTCTCCAATTAGAGCAACAAATGAAGGTAGGGGTGCTTTGCGGGCGGGATGCGGTTCAGCTAAGACCTGGCCAATCATATAAGTATTCGTTAGAACATATTGCAGAAAACATAAGTAAGCAAGTGACAAAGCTAATAGTAAATCCATATTTACTATCGTGTCATTTTGAGACATACCGT
This sequence comes from Solibacillus sp. FSL W8-0372, assembly GCF_037969735.1. Taxonomy (NCBI): domain Bacteria; kingdom Bacillati; phylum Bacillota; class Bacilli; order Caryophanales; family Caryophanaceae; genus Solibacillus; species Solibacillus sp. FSL W8-0372. The sequence goes on from NZ_CP150204.1 coordinate 1,737,676, forward strand.
ATCGTTTTCTTTGAGGATGGTCGTGCCATTATCCATGGTGTTGCAGACCCGATGTTAGCAAGAGTTGTTTATAATCGATTTTTACAAATAGGCGGAATCAATCAAAGAATGCAAGTGTAAATATTTCAAATGAAATGTGGTGAACAAGAGGGTACGAAATATAAATTCGTACCCTTATACTATTTGGTCTGATCAACTGCCCTCCTAAAATAAGGGAAGCTTTTACCGTTATTTGAATGATCTAAGTCACTTTAGGATAAATAAGGGAACACTTTACCGTTATTTTCAATAAAATCATGAAATTTCATGCTTTTTAGGTCAATAACGGAAATCCATTCCCTTATTTTCACTATTTTTTATGTTATTTTTGAAATAACGGAAATTCATTCCTCTATTTATCTCGTTACGCAATTCAATTTAAAAAAGCTTGGGAGGCAAGCCTGGAAAGCCTGCCTCGGAACGGATTACAACGGACGGGAACCTCAATAACACTTGCTTCATCGTCTTTTCCCGGAGCGCAGCAGAACGGACTTCATTAGAAAATCTTATTTTCAATTTCGTCTCCTAAAATTATAGTTATTAACTGTAAAATTTCCATAAAAAGTATTAATTATTGCCAATTGAAATTTGTTCCTGTATAGTAATGAGCAACTTATTAAGGAGGAATGTTTATGCTGAAATTAAAGGCATCCATATTTTCTACAACACATCATCATACAAAGTAGTCTTGCTATCTTTATTAATTTATTAATATCGAATAGGAAGACTATTTTTCGTGGAATCGTTACATAAAGCCGTTTTAGGAGCTTTATATAGACGATTTTTTTTATTGCCAAAAATAAAGGGGGAACACAGCAATGAAGAAAATGGATTATCAAAATGTAAGGGGTACACAGGATTTTTTACCGGAGCAAGAGGTAGTACGACGTAAAATTCGCCGAACGTTGGAGGATACATTTATTTTATACGGCTGTAAACCATTAGAAACACCGATGATTAATTATACCGATTTAATGGCTTCTAAATATGGGGGTGGGGCAGAAATTTTGCAGGAAATGTACACCTTAACAGATCGTGGCGAACGTGATTTGGCACTTCGTTATGATTTAACCATTCCATTCGCAAAAGTAGTCGCGATGAATCCAGGGCTTGCGATGCCATTTAAACGTTATGAAATCGGGAAGGTGTTTCGTGATGGTCCGATTAAAGCTGGACGATTCCGTGAGTTTACACAATGTGATGTCGATATCGTCGGTGTAAAGTCACAAGCTGCGGAAGCTGAGCTAATGATGATGGCAGTCAATGCTTTTGAGAAATTAGACGTAAACATCTTAATTCAATATAATAACCGCAAGCTTTTGTACGGGTTACTACAAGTGCTTGAAGTGGATGAACAAAAAATGAATCGGGTTATTTTAGTTTTAGACAAGATGGAAAAAATCGACCGTATGACATTAGCGAAGGAATTATTGGAGTTGGGGGTAGGTCAAAAAGCGCTAAAAAATATAGAAGCCTTTTTAGACGCAGCACCAACACTGTCGTATTTTGAAACATTCCAAGAAGAAAATAACTTCATAAAACAAGGTGTAGCTGAAGTACGTGAATTGATGGATTATTTAAACGCGCTTAATATTGCCGAAACCTGTCTTTTCAATCCGTTTTTAGCACGAGGTCTGGAAATTTATACAGGAACTATTTATGAAATTTTCTTAGCAGACGGTGTAATTAAATCAAGTATTGGCAGTGGTGGACGCTATGATAATGCGATTGGTGGATTAATAGGCACAGATGAGGAATTTGCAACGGTTGGTATTTCATTCGGCCTTGATGTTATTTATACAGCGTTTGAATTAGCTGGTAAAATTGAAGAAAAGCCTACAGAGATCGATATTTATATTATTCCGATCGGCACTGAAAAACAGGCTCTTCAACTTGCGACAAGCTTACGCAAAGAAGGTAATCGGGTCGAAGTGGAGCTAAGTGGCAAAAAGGTGCGCAAGGCAATGGAAAAGGCCAATCGTGAAAATGTATCAAAGGTTATTGTGCTGGGGGAAGATGAACTAGCTAAAGGGAAGTATGAATTGAGGGATATGAAGACACGGGATATTGAAGAAAAATCATGGACGTACTAAATTAGAAGAGAATAATACATCACCTTCGATCCTTAGTTAGTATTAAAAGGTGATGTATTTTCTGCTGCATGATGTCAGAGTAATACATTCTTTCTTAAATGAATCACATAGGGCAGGTTTAATTAAATGGCGCAATAAAGTAGGTAGTAGGCTATGTACTAGACAGATTCATTTTTATGGTATATACTATGTTTAATAAGAGTTATACAAGACAACAATAAATTCACCTATTACAAAAAGTATTTGGATTTTGTTTGGTACTTTTTGTAATATGTGAATTTTTTTCTTTTTAAGGAAATTGTCATCTTATTAATACGAATAATGGAGGTCATTTAAATGACACAAGGTACAGTAAAATGGTTTAACGCAGAAAAAGGTTTTGGATTTATCGAAGTTGAAGGCGGAAACGACGTATTCGCTCACTTCTCAGCAATCCAAGGCGACGGATTCAAATCTTTAGACGAAGGTCAAAAAGTTGAGTTCGGTATCGAAGAAGGTCAACGTGGCCCACAAGCTACAAACATCGTAAAACTTTAATTTTAATGATGTAACCATACAAAAGAGGTATCCTTTTATTAGGATGCCTCTTTTTGTGTTCAGTTTATGGTTTTCGTGTTTATGAAGATGAAGATTCGAGAGGTAATATAAAATCAGAATCCGCAATAATAAAATTACTTTTATGGATTTTAAAAATTCTATTATTTAAAGATGTTAAACTAGTTATCTAAATATAGGAAGTTAATGAAAGGGGCAATCTTAATGGATTTACTATTTATAATTTTAATCTTGGTAATATTACTTGGAATATATGATTTGATAAGACATGTAAATGCGAACTTAGTAAAACAAACAAATGAATTAAAAACAATACGAGAAGAATTAAGTAAAAATAAAATAAGTGAATAAACATCCTCAAACATCGCTTTGGATACAATTTATCTTTAACTAATGGAGCAGGTTAGTTGTACAATTAATGTTACTATTATTAGAGTAGAGATATAGGTTTTTTGAAACATTTACGAAAGGAGTTTTCATTTTGCTTGGATTTTTTAGTTTTATATTATTAATCTTCTCTGTTTTATTTTTCTTATTAGGATATGCGTACTTAAATAATAAAGCAGAAAACCTCATGATGTGGAGTTTTACAGGAAAGGTTGAAAATGTGATTGATAAGGAAGGATATAAAAGGCAACAAGGAAAGCAATCAATATTAATGGGAATAATTTTCCTTTTAGTACCAGTTTCTCTATATCTAGTTGATAAATTTGATATAAATGCAAAATTACTTTACATATGGCTTCTTGTTTTAGCTGGTACGACTATTTTAAATACCATAAAGGTAAGAAGGTATTTTAACTAAAAATACCTTTAGAAACATCAAATAATTTAAGTTATTCCATTTTGCATTAACATGAGCGTTTCTGGGATAAGTAGGGCAGTTTTCTTTATTAAGGAATAAAGAGTTTATGAAAAAATATACTTAAAGTAACGGAGCTTTAGTTCAACAAATATTTATAAGTATACAAAAGAAATCTAGATAACGTTCCCGAATGAAAGTTTGGCAAGAAGCAAAAACGGCAGGAATGTTGTTAAATCAACGTTCCTGCTTTTTCTATTGGTACATTGTTTATGCGTGCTTTATACACTGTTATTAAAAGACAATACTGACATTGATTTGAGCGTATTTTATGGCATGCTGTGTCATGCATGCTTATCCTAATCTTATACCGTTTTTGTAAATTTTGTTTTAAATAGAATAAAAACATTAATAGAAATAATAATTGCGCTTATAAGAAATATCGGTGGAATGGCAAAGTGATCTGCCCAATAGCCCCCAACTAGTAAACCAAAAGGTAAAGCGAGTTTCATAATCATTGAGGTTGTACCAGCAACACGACCTAATAGATGATTGGGCGTTGTTTCTTGACGTAGGGCAAGGTAGACAATATTTGTCATCGTAGAAATTGCTGTACGTAAGGCTAATAAAATCCCTAATAGCCACCAAGTTTGTGCAAACATAAAAGCAATTAAAATAAAAACTTCCACTGCCATTGAATATGTATAAATTTGTCCTCTTCGATATTTATTACGAAGTGGTCTAATTATTTTTGCTCCCAATATGCCACCAAAAGCTGATAGTGTAAGCATGAAGCCAAGTTCCTCTTTAGAAAAATGTAGCGTATCGAGTGCATAAAACGTCAGCACACCGATAATGAGGCTTGACGCAAAGTTCGAAAAGAAAATTGTCCAAGTTTGTATAAACAGCGATTTATTTCTGATCAGCTCATCATAACCTTCTTTTAAATCCTGCCAAAGTGATTGAGAAGACCGCTCTGGATTCGGCACCTTCTGTAGTAGCGCTGTTACGAAAACAATGAGCAGATTACAACCTACAAATAGCCATAAAAATAAAGCATTCGAACTCCAAAGCAGAAGCATACCTAATAGTCCAGGTCCGATAATTGAAATTAAGGTACTTTGTAACGACAATCTTGTTTGAATTTCTGTCATTTGCGAACGCTCAAACAACTGCGGCATAATCGCATTTGTTGCGCTGCCGATCATATAGCCGAGCGATGAAATAACGAAACCAAGTACATAGACAGACCAAAGTGAAAACTCGGTTGTCGTTAGCACTACAGTTAAAGTGAATGCAAATAGCGTACGGATGACATTTCCCCAAAGCATTGTTAGGCGACGATTCATTCGGTCTACGAGTACACCAATAAACATTCCTAATAGCACATTGGGTAGGAAATCCATTAAGCGCATTGTACTCATAGCAATGGCTGACTTTGTATATTCATACAAGATAAGCGGTAATATAAAGGAAAACGTCGTCATTGAAATATTTACTAATAGTGAGATTACATACAACTTTTGAAAATTTGGATTTTTAAGTAAATTCATATAGCACCTCCACTTAAAGAAGTTTAGAATAAAATAACAGGAACAAAAAGTGATTGAAAAAATAGACTTGTTCACCTTTTAAGGAGGAATTATGGAATACGAGTTTACGTTAAGCAAATTTTTTAGGAAAGATCAACGTATGGAAACGTCTATTGCGGAAATAGCCGAGCTTTTAAATTGTTCTACACGCTATGCAAAAACGATAGTACATCAGCTTGAGGAAAACCAGAAAATCCAGTGGGAGACCGCGCGTGGACGTGGAAAGAAGCCGTTTATTACGATGCTGAGAAATTCAGATACCATTCTACTAGAATGGATATCTCAACTCTGGGAAATAGGGAATTATGAAGTCGCATTGGAAATAATAAAACGCTATGACATGACGCAAAATTCAACTATTCAGGCGTGGTTAAATTCAAAATTAGGTCTACAGTCTATTGAAGATGCGCATATATTTGTTCAGCAAATGTATGAAGTTGAACTTTTTCTAGATCCTTTAAAATCAATTTCAAGGCATGATTCCCATATGATGGAGCAAATTCATGAAACACTTTTTGGGATTGATGAAAATGGCAATATTTTTAATAATTTAGTATTTGCCTATGATACACAGGATTATCGCACATGGTCTTTCGTATTAAAGAAAGGAGTCAAGTTTCATGACGGTACAATACTAACGGCAGAGGAGGTCGCAGCTTCGATTGCCTATATCAGTGAGCGTTACAAAGAAATTTATGAAATCGAACAAATGGATGTCCTTAGTAAATACGAACTTCTTGTACAACTGAAAAAGCCATTTTCCTTACTGCCAACCTTTTTTGCAAGTCCGAGATTAGTCATGTTAACCAAATCCCTCAATCCGGAAATCGGCTGTGGACCTTTTCAACTGAAGCAACTTTCAAATGACAAAATTATTCTGGAGGCATTTCAATCTTATTTTAAAGAACGACCTTGGATTGACCGAGTGGAGCTGTTTATATCGGAAAGCGATGTCGCAAGTCCAATTTCTCATATGCCGATCGAGGACGAACCTTATCGTGTCATTGAACAGCAGGAGGAAGGGGCAACATATTTATTTTTTAACAGTAACCGTGAAGCCTTCTCAAGTGTAGAGGCAAGAGCCTATATATGGCATAATATTTTACCAGAGCAATTTGTATTAAATCCGTATTACGAGCAACCTGCGTACGGCTGGCTGACTACATCAAATAAAGTACAAGTAGAAATCCCACAGTTAATAAACCCCGACTTGAAAGAGCCGATTATTATTGGGTATCAACAAATTCGTGAAGGAGTGAACCACCTTCCACAAGCAGAAAAGCTTCAGGAGATTTTAGCAGAGCATAATATTGAAGCGGAACTTCAATGTATTAATTTTCAACAGCCAACAACTGAACGATTTAAAAAGATGGACTTATTTGTTGGAGGTATGGCTATTTTAAGAAATCTAAATCTATCCTTTTATAATTATTACACTACATACGGGAAAGACTTAATTTCTACAATGAATGCACAGGATTGTAAAAAGGCATTCAATCTATTTGAAGAAGCGAAAACGTCACATAATCCATTGCTTCAATTTGAGGAACTTGAGCAATTTCTGCAAACGTCATATCATCTGAAATTTCTAAAACACCGTAAGCATTACTATTATGTTCGGGAAAATTCTAACTTTGATCACGTGGTGTTTGATAGCCATGGACGAATTGATTATCGGAAACTTTATATTTCGGCAAATGAACATAAAAAATGATAAATACCTAAAATATAAGCCGCCTCACTACTGTTTTTCAGAAGTAAGGGGGCTTATGAACTTTTAGGCGAATGTAATTGACAATTCTGCCAATAAATAATAAGTTATATATGAGTATATGTTCATATATATAAATTGAAATGTGGAGGGGTTTTAAATGGGGGGTCACGATCACCATCATCATCATTCTCATAGCACTAACAAGAAAGTATTGTTCATTTCCTTTTTAATCATTACAAGCTTTATGATTGTCGAAGCGATTGGCGGTTTCTTGACAAATAGCCTTGCTCTTCTTTCAGATGCAGGTCATATGTTAAGCGATGCGGTATCGCTGGGCATTGCATTGTTGGCCATCATTTTGGCTGAAAGGGTCGCTAATGGCAGTAAAACATTCGGCTATAAACGTATTGAAATATTGGCCGCTACTTTAAATGGATTAACTTTAATCGTTATTGCATTGTTTATTTTCTATGAAGCAATTCAAAGATTCATGAATCCACCGGAAGTCGCATCAATAGGGATGCTCATCATTAGTAGTATCGGGTTAGCGGTAAATATATTAGTCGCATGGATTATGCTACGCGGTGCAGATACGAAAGAAAATTTAAATATGCGAGGAGCCTATTTACATGTAATAAGCGACATGATTGGCTCAATCGGTGCCATTGTGGCAGCTTTACTTATTTTGTTTTTTGGATGGGGTTGGGCAGATCCTTTAGCCAGCATATTTGTTGCGGCACTTGTTATTCGAAGTGGTTATCATTTAACGAAAGCATCTCTGCATATTTTAATGGAAGGAACACCTTCAGATATAAATGTGGAGGACATCATTCATACGATTGAACAGCACAACGAAATTAAAGCGATTCATGATTTGCATATATGGACAATTACTAGTGGGTTAAATGCGATGTCGTGCCATGTAGTAGTAAATGAAAACTTAACGATAAAAGAAAGTGAGCAGCTGCTCGATAAAATAGAACACGACTTACTTCATCAAAATATTCACCATGTAACAATACAAGTTGAAACTAATACACATAAACATGACAGTTCCATTTATTGCACAGTCAAGCAGGATACGAATGCACACCACCACCATCATCATTAATACCTTTAATTTAATAAGAAATGAGTGTTAATAATATGTCGATAGAAAAGAGAATCCAACACGAACTGGATGACGAAACATTATTTGTCGTATCGCAAACATTTAAAGCATTAAGTGACCCTACGCGGATTCGTATTTTAAACATGTTATGCTGTGAGGAACATTCGGTAAATGAAATCGCGGAAAAGTTGGATTTAAATCAATCCGCTGTTTCCCATCAATTGCGTTTTTTGAAAAATCTGCGCTTAGTAAAGTTTCGCCGGGAAGGAACAACATTGTATTATTCAAGCGACGATGATCATATAATTAATCTGCTTCACCAGGCAATTGATCATGCAAAGCATTAAAGTCCGAGTTCATTTCGTAGCTTGAAATCGCATAATTTTTAGCCTTTGTAAGTACTGAAAATAAAAAATAGCACATAATAAATTATTCATAAATATATATTATGATTTCGATATAATGTGCAAGAGTAATTAAAGTAGTCTTTATATCGTTAAACGATCGGATTAAAGGGATTCAACAATTCCTTAATCCGTTTTTTTATATTAATCCTTTTACTAGGATAATAGATTATTTCTATCATTATGATAGGTATGATGTAATAGACGAACGGGAATGCTCTCATTACAATATAAATAAGGCAATTAAAAAATATAGTGTCTTGGATTTTTTAATTGGCAATATGAATTTCATAAAGATTCATCGTAACAACGAATTAAAAAACTATTTTGGGGTGATTGTTAATGGAAAAAGATTTAAGTCAATTCATCAGAAATGAAGCGTTTTTAAGTAAAGTTGTTTCGGCAGAAGAGGCCGCTTCTTGGATTGAGGACGGTATGAACCTTGGAATGAGTGGTTTTACACTTTTCGGGGAGCCAAAAGAATTTCCACTTGCACTATCTAAACGTGGTGAGAAAGAAAATTTCAAAGTGAATTTATATACTGGCGCATCTTTAGGTCCAACTGCAGATCAATCGATGGCAGAGGCGGATATTATTAACTTACGTGTTCCTTATCAGGGGAATGCCGTTATGCGCGGGAAAATCAATGCAGGAGAAATATTCTATATTGATCAGCATTTATCTCATACAGCAGAAGAAGTGAGAAAAGGATCGTTAGGGAAAATCGATTATGCAATTATCGAAGCTGCTGCTATTACAGAAGATGGGCTAATTATTCCAACTGGTTCGGTAGGGAATTCGCCTATTTTTGTTGAAAAAGCTGAAAACGTTATCATCGAAATTAATACGACGGCACCAAAAGCTTATGAAGGACTTCATGATATTTATGTTCAGAAGGCACAAGGTGAACGTAAAGAAATTCCTGTATACGGTGTGGCAGACCGTATTGGTGACATCGGGATTAAAGTAGATCCAGCCAAGGTAAAAGGGATCGTGTTATCGGAACAGCCTGATGTGCCTTCACCGTTATTTGAGCCAAATGAAGAAACACAGCAAATTGCAGACCACTTATTGGATTTCTTTGCTAGTGAAGTGGAATCGGGCAAATTACCAGAGTCATTAGCTCCATTACAATCGGGAGTTGGATCGGTTGCAAATGCGGTTTTAAATGGCATGCAAAAATCACAATTTAAGGATATAGAAGTGTTTTCTGAAGTTCTGCAAGATGGCGTATTCGATCTAATTGATGCGGGAATCGTTAAATTCGCAGCGGGTACTGCATTCTCACTATCGAAAAAACGCGTTGATCAACTTGCAGAGGATTTAGAGAAATATAAAGACAAGATTATGTTTAGACCACAAGAAATCTCAAACAATCCGGAAGTTATTCGTCGTTTAGGTGTTATTTCATTTAATACTGCCCTTGAGGTAGACATTTATGGAAATGTTAATTCAACGCACGTAAATGGTACAAAAATTATGAACGGTATTGGTGGATCGGGTGACTTTGCACGTAATGCTCGTATTACAATTTTTGTAACGTCTTCTTTAGCGAAAAATGGTGCCATTTCAACAATCGTTCCATTCGTATCGCATATTGATCATACAGAGCATGATGTAGATGTAATTGTTACGGAGCAAGGATACGCGGATCTTCGCGGACTCCCACCAGTAAAGAGAGCCGAAAAGCTAATTGAAATTGCGCATCCTAAATATCGCGCGCAATTACGTGCCTACTTTGAAGAGGCGAAAGAAAAAGTCGGCGGTCAAACACCACATATTCTAGAAAAGGCATTTTCTTTCCATACGAATTTGAAAGAGCATGGAACGATGTTAATCGAGGATACTAAAATTAATAATTAACAGTGATTGTACAGAAAAAAGGTGGTGCTTCAAAAATGGATGTACAATTTCCAATTGGTAAATTAGCAGTTCCTGAAAATGTGACATTAGATCATATTCAGGAGTGGGCAAAACAAATAGAAACGTATTCAACTCGTTTAAATGAAACGGTTGCTGGATTAAGCACCGAAGAATTAAACAAAACATACCGTGAAGGCGCCTGGACAGTCCGCCAGCTTGTGCATCATATTGCAGACTCACAGCTGAATATGTATCAACGTTTAAAACTTGCTTTAACAGATGATAATCCTACCGTACCGGCTTTTGATGAAGAAAAGTGGGCAGTTCAGCCGGATACCGCGCTTCCTGTTGAAAGCTCTCTAAAAATGCTGGAGGGGATTAATGAGCGTATTGTTGCTTTAGCGCATCATTTAACAGAAGAGCAATTAGGACGTGTATTCACACACGAAACAAATGGTGAAATTTCTGTAGCGACTAAGGTAGCGAAACTGGCATGGCATGAAGAGCACCATTTAGCCCATATTAAAATCGCATTATCAAAATAATAGCTCTTTACAGAATTGGCTTATCTAAACTTGATAAGCCAATTTTTGGTATGATAAAAATAGCTGGGGGGTGTAAATTTGATTTATTACGAACAATACGGCGATCCTAATCGTCCGATCATCATACTTTTACATGGGGCAATGGCAGTACATACATTTACACAGCAATATAGTTTATTGAAAGAGTATCATATCGTTTTACCTCATTTATATGGCGCAGGAAAGTCCGTTGAAATACTTTACGAACCCGAAAAATTATCGCAGGAAATTGTAGAATTGATACGGTCACTTAATAAGCCGAATGTTGGCATTATTGGTCATTCTATTGGCGCACAGCTTGCGGTAAAATTAGTAAGTGACAATCCGGAGCTGTTTTCATTTGCTGTATTTTTTAGTGCGAATATATGCCCGAATGAAAAGACAATCCAAATGTATTGTAAATTTGCCCCTATAACTGTGAGGCTGCTGCGCTCTAATTGGATTGTAAAAATGCAGGGGAAGTATTGGAATTATTCGAAGGAGCAGGCGAATGATATGGTGGAATATGCCCAAAAAATAACCGAAGAGAATTACAAAGCGTTTTTCACTGAAACGTTAAATATGATCAATCTACCTCACTTTTATACAGTTTCAGTACCAATGCTAGCGATTTGTGGTGAGCGTGAAAGCAAAGACATAAAAGATTCACTTAAATTGCTAGGGGAAAATGAGCATTGTAATGCAGCGACTATTTCAAAAGCAGGTCATGATTTCCCGATGCGTAAAGCAGAAAAAATAAACCCGATTTTACTCGAGTTTATTCAAAGGCTATAAAAAATGATATGTATCAAGAGAATAACGGTAGGGGAAGTAACAAGGGAATACCTTTAATTATTGTCTGTAGAAAATTGTTCAAGAGTCTTCCACTCTACAATTTTCTCGTTTTCTTCTCCATTACTTTTAAATTTTATTTTTAATCTACGGTCACTATCTTCCTTTACATTGTCCGCTAAAATTTTAAGTATGATTTTTCCTTTACCATCAATTTCAAAGTTATTAATATTTTTTTTATCCCCAATATCTCTATTTCCATAAATCCCTGGTTTTTTTAATGGATCAGCACCGAAAAATTCATACTTTATCCCATCTTCCTCGTATGTAATAGGATTATTATCCTTTTTTATTAACTCAATTGAATCTATTGTTACTGGTGATTCTCCTGTCCATTCAAATGGAACAACGAGATGATAAGTTTCATTTGATAGAAGCTCGAATCCAAAATTCCCTAAAAGAAATTCACCTGTTACCGCTTCTTCCTGTTCACTACAACCTACTACTGTAAACATAATGCATAAGAAGCTTATACATAATAAAATTTTCTTCATAATCAATCTCCTTAAATAATTAAACATATTTATTTAAAGCTTTTTCGTAAAGCATATTATACGGTTTGCTTCAGTAAAGCCTAATTTAAGATGTACGTGTAGGCTGGCTGTATTCGATAGTTCACAATCGCTCGCAAATTCCGTGCACCCTTTAGCCTTTGCCCATTGTTCGCATGCTTGAACGAGATCTTTTGCTAATCCATGCTCACGGTAATGTTCAACGACATATAAACCTTCCAAATAACCAACTGGACTTGAATCTGTTCCTTCTACATAATCGTGTCGAAGCTGACACTGAGCAAATCCGATTGCTTCCTCCTCACTAAATGCCAAAAAGATAGCACTGTTAGGATTCCCAATCGCTTCTTCCATGTTTTGAATGAATTCCTCTAAATCATTATCTGGCCAAAGTTGTAACGCAAGTTGTGCTGTCACAGTTGCATGTTCAATCGTAGCTAGTTTAATCATAGTATCCTCCTAATTGGAAATATAATAATATAATATCAAAATTTAAGAGTGGATTTCTTAACTTCTTAAAAAAAAAAATATATTTCTGATAATCTCTCTTAATTTTTTACTTTTCAATAGATGTTTTGTACTATATAAAAGTAGTATAAAATATTTACAGAAACTTAAATTAGGGGGATCTAAATGAGTATTTATAATTATTTGGTAAGAAAAACAAACGGTGAGATTTTATCAATGGAAACATATCGGAATCAAGTGATGCTAATTGTCAATACAGCTAGTAATTGCGGTTTTACATATCAGTATGAAGATTTACAAAAATTATATGAACGATACGGCAATAAAGGTTTTAACGTTCTTTCATTTCCATGCAACCAATTCGGCGAGCAAAACCCTGAAGATGGTGCAACATCTGCATTGCAATGTAAAACGCAGTTCGGAGTTACTTATCAAGTATTTGATAAAATAAATGTCAATGGTAAGGAAACTCATCCTTTATTTAATTATTTAAAGCATGAGGTCGATTGCCCGGAGTTTGTCCGTGATACGATGCAGCAAAAACACTTGTATGATATGATTCAGACAAATTATCCTGACTATTTAATCGGCCGCAACATTCGATGGAATTTCACGAAATTTCTCGTAGACCGTAATGGACGTGTCATTCAACGCTTTGAGCCGGATAGTTCATTTATGGATATTGAAAAGGCTATTGAAAATTTATTGTAATTGTTAGCTTTTCATAAGACATTAGAAAGAGCAAACACGTAATTAATGTGCGTTTGCTCTTTTATTTTTAGGCATTTTTCTTCGTTCGGGTTGTACGCTTTCTTGGTGCGGGTTTCTTCGTTTTATCAAGTGAAGCTTGAAGCGCCGACATGAGATCCGTAACATTATCAGGCAGTGGTCGCTTTTCATTTACTGATACGGTACTTCCAGCCTTTTTATCTTCAATTAATTGCATTAATGCTGTGCGGTATTCATCTGTATATTTTGAGGGATCAAACTCGGTAGTTAATTGTTCAACTAACATGAGCGCCGTATCGAGCTCCTTTTGAACAACGGTATCCACATCCGGTATATTGGGTACATCACCGACACTTCTTACCTCATCAGGAAAATGGATGGTCTCCATAACTAAAGCATCCTTGTAAACCCGGACCACCGCTAATTGTTCTTTGGATCGTATGATAATTTTTGCAACACCGATCTTACCGGATTCTTCTAATGTCCTTCTAAGTAATGCATAAGCTTTTGACCCTGTTGCATCGGGTGACAGGAAATACGTTTTTTCAAAATAAATGGGATCAATTTCTTCTAACTTCACAAAATCAATAATCTCGACTGATTTATCCTCATTTTCTTTACGTAAATTTTCTAGTTCCTCAGCATCCAGTACAACATATTTATTTTTCGAATACTCGTAAGCCTTTACGATATCTTCTTCAGTAACTTCCTTTTCGCAGCCTTCACATACTTTTTTATAGCTAATCGGTGTATGGCATTCTTTATGAAGTTGCCTTAGTTTAATATCCTTATTTTCAGTAGCCGCATGAAGTTTCACTGGAATATTGACTAATCCAAAGCTAATACTTCCTTTCCAGACAGTATGCATGCATTTTTCACCTCATTTTTCCTTACTATGGAACTAAAGATTAATTTTTATGTATTGTCTTAGTAAAAAAAACGAAAGATAGTAGAAAAACGAAAGTTGGTTGGAAATTTGAAACCAATGTTATTAACTGATTCAAATGAAATACCAGTTGGTGATTGGTTATATGAACCAAAGTATGATGGATACCGCTGCATTCTTTCCTGGGATAAAGGAATGCATTTTCCTATTTTAAAATCGAGAAACGGCAATATACTTAATGATAAATTCCCGGAAATTATTAAGTACTGTGAGCGTATTTATGACGAGATAGCACCCTATTTACCCGTAATGCTCGACGGGGAATTAGTTTATCTAACAAATAATTTCCAGAGTGAATTTTCAGTAGTACAAAAGCGGGGAAGAATGAATACTGCCGAAACGATCGAGTCCCATGCGGATACTTTTCCTTGTCATTATATTGCTTTTGATTTACTGATCTATGAGGGAAAGTCAAAAATTAATAGCCAGTTGACTACTAGAAAGCAAATGCTGAATAAGCTGTTCGATACGATCAATCTCCCTACTACAATAAATTACATGAATGCTAGGCGACTGCAGGCTATAGATACTTTTGAAAATAGCGCTTTAGTTTGGCAGAATGTGAAAACACATAACGGGGAAGGGGTTATTGCCAAGAAAAAAACAAGTAAGTGGATGGAAGGAGCAAGAACAGCTAGCTGGATAAAAATAAAAAACTGGAAATATGTAGATGTTATTTTAACGAAATTCGATAAATCCAATGGTTTTTTTGCCGGCGCAATTTTTAAAGAGGGTTCATTACTGGAAATTGTCTCATTTAAACACGGTTTAAAAGAAGAGGAATACAAAACACTAACGACTTTTTTTAACACATATGGCACTTTACTAGGAAATGAAATTTCGGAAATCCCTGCCTCGATATGTGTTTCAATTGCGTGTATTGATTTTGATGGCACTAAATTAAGGGAACCGAGATTTCATGCGTTCTTGCATCATGTAAATCCGGACGAATGCAACTGGAAAGGTATGCAACGTCAGTTAAATCCAATACCTGAAAATGTAGTTGTAACACATCCGGAAAAGCCCGTTTTCCCTGTAAATGCAATTATTAAGGATGATTTTTTACTATACCTTCAAGAGGCAGCACCTTCTATGATGCCTTTTTTAAAGGACCGTCTGTTAACTGTTATTCGTTATCCTCATGGCTTACCGGGGGAAAGTTTTTATCAAAAGAACTATCTGGAAAATATACCGGACTATGTTACAACGCATATCGCGGATGAGACAAATTATGTGATTTGCAATAATATCGAAACGCTTTTATGGTTAGGAAACCAGTTAGCAATAGAATTCCATATTCCATTTCAGACAATTCATACGGATAAACCGACCGAGATTGTCTTTGACTTGGATCCGCCATCCGTCGAAGAATTCCATTTGGCAGTGAATGCAGCATTAAAGCTTAAAGTCATACTGGATCATTTTAATCTTCAATCATTTATCAAAACTTCGGGTGGAAAGGGTATGCAAATTTATATTCCCTTACCCTTTAATACTTTTTCATATGAAGAAACCGGGATTTTCACCGAATTTATATGTAAATTTTTAGAGCAGCAGTATCCCCAATGGTTTACAGTTGAGCGGCTTAAAAAAAATAGGGGAAATAGATTATATTTGGATTATGTCCAGCACAGGGAGGGCAAGACAATCATAGCGCCCTATTCTACGCGTGGCAATGCCAATGGATTGGTAGCCGCGCCCTTATATTGGGATGAGGTTAACGAACAGTTGAAGCCAAAAAAGTTTACGACTATCCATGTAATGGAACGGATGCGTACACTCGGTAATCCATTTAGAGAATTTAGGGAAATCGGTGAAAAGCAAGCGTTCAAATCAGCGCTTGATCAAATTAATGGTTTAGGATAAATGTTTTGGATCGTTGGATGTAATTTTGTACGGACAACAAATACTAAAAGGGTCACTCGGGGGAGGTGACCCTTTTAACCGTTAGCAACAGATGATTTTAGGCACAAAGATTTTAGTAGATGAAAGTAGCGCCGACAATAATTAAAAGAATGAATAAAACAACGATTAAAGCGAATGTTGAACCAGTACCGCCGCCGTAGCCGCCTCCGTTGCCACCACCGTAACCACCACCGTAGTTTCCGTAGTTGTTAGTATTACCTTGGTATCCACCTTGGTATCCCATGAAAAATCACCTCCTTCTCCGTTATCCTATTCAACGATGGGGAACTGATTCGGGGCATTCGAACATAAATGAATTAGAATTTAAATTATTTTTCGTTACACATCGCCATTATTAACGCTATAATACCTTCTAGAGGTGAATTGAATGTTTATTTCAGAAACAACAGTAGAAGTACGCTATGCCGAAACCGATCAGATGGGTGTCGTGTATCATGCGAATTACCTTGTATGGTGCGAAATAGGGCGTACGCAAATTTTAAAGGATTTAGGTTTTAATTATGCAAAGCTTGAAGAAGATGGCTACTTATCGCCAGTGATGGATTTTTCGATTCAGTACAAGGCAGCGATGCGCTATGGTCAAACTGCGACAGTACGGACTTGGATTGAGGAGCATACGAAGCTGCGCACTACATATGGCTATGAAATTTTACATGAAGACGGGACTGTTGCAGTAACGGCGAAGTCTCAGCATATTTTAGTGAAAAAGGAAAATTTCCGCCCGGTAGCATTAAAAAAAGTAGACCCAGCTTGGGATGCAAAATATGCAGAAGTGGCAAGAATTAAGGGCTAATAATTAATTTTATATGAACTCAAAAGGAGCTTAGCTGTACAAACAGCTAAGCTCCTTTACGTTTTAATTCAAGTATTTTTGGCGTCTCACCCTTCGCTCCGCGTCACTCTGCTTTAACATAAATAGAGCATTTCCGTTCTCTGCCGCCTCTCGATAGCGCAAGCGGCTTGATTGGGGATTATTTACTTCACTCTATAACGAGGGGCAAAGCTTTGAAATTGGTAGGCCTCTTAAAAGACAAGAAGGCAGTGATAAAGACAAGTATCACATGGCTTTAGCGCTTCTTGCCGTAGTCCACAAATCAAGGGGAATTTTACTAAAAAAGCAAACCTCATTTTATGAGGATGGCAGATTGTCGACAAAAGGTTTCCAGAGACCTTTTGTCTTTTTATTATAAATTTAACTAGGTGCTTAGCAGAAACAAGTTGTTCATTCTTCCTATTTCAAGTTGTTCAGGTTCATTGATTTGATTACTAGTCATGTAGATATCTATCCTATCGCACTTTATTTAAAGGGATTACTAAGTTGATTGGAATGGAGGGACCGTGACTCCACCGGGAAAAGCGCGCGCGGAAGATCCACTAAATTGTGCCTGCCGGTGTAGGCACAATTTAGTTAGCTGGAGCCGTGCCCGGGGAAAGCATCGGTCCCGGAATGGAAATCAACGGTTTCAATGTTAATGTAATTCTTCTTTTACAAACGCTTTTTAAGAATTTTTCTACAGTCTGACAACCTCATTATATGAGGATGATATACTATTTTACTATATTTGGATATAATTACAGGTAAGAAACGACAGATTAATTACAGACTTTGGGGGTAGTAGGTATGCAATTTATTAAAAGTCCATTAGGAGTGACCATTTTATTTTCGCTCGTGGCGCTCGGTTTTCAATTAACAGCTTTTGCGGATACATTTCAAACGATTTGGTTATTTAGCGTGCTCGCTATTGCGACATTTTTTATCCATGAACTAGGGCATGCCTTGTTTGCGGTGGCAGCAGGGTATCAGTTTAACTTTTTAACGGCCGGACCTATTACGATTGAACGTAATAAGATTAGCGCTAATAAAAGCTGGGCATTTTTCGGTGGCGTCGCAAGTTGTTTGCCAAAAACAGATGACTTACAAATTATACGTCGTCAACATCTTTGGTTTGCAGCAGGGGGACCCATTATTTCGCTAATAGTAGGTAGCGGTTCTCTTATTTTGAGTTATATTTTTGATCTGCAAATTATATTATTTTTCGGGATGTTGAATATAGTTATTTTTCTAGTGACAGCTATTCCGTTTAACGGAGGAATGAAATCAGATGGACGTGTAATACTTGAACTATTATCGGATAAAGATCAGAATCAGTTCGTTAGCTCGCTTATACTGATGAAAGAAATGATGACACCGGTTCACCCGACATCATGGTCAAGTAATTTAGTGGAGCAAGCAAGAACAGTACAACCAAGTGAAGAAAATATTAGCACTAGCTATTTGCTGTTTTACTATGATTTATTGAAGCATGATTACGAAACCGCTTCAAAAGCCATAACTGAATATAAATCAATCCCAGTGACAAAGAAAAATAAAATGACAATGCAATTCATAACACATATAAAGCAACTGGATTTAGTAATGCTGGGACATACAGCAGCATTAGAGGAAATGCGTGAATTACATAAGATGATGGCGCCAATTGAGCCGATTAGCTATAAGCGTAGTGAGTGGATGATTGCGAAACTTTCCGGAAATGAAGCTTTGGCATCGAAAAAGCTAGCAGAACACCGCAAACAAATCGAACAAGGTAAATCTCAATTCGGATTTTTCTATGCGGAAGAAAGACTGACAGATTTAGTGGAGGAAAAGTTAAAATAGAAAAACCCCTGTTCTAGAAATAAAGTACCGGCTAGGCATTAAATTTAGAACAGGGGTATACATTTTTTGATTTAGTTGACGTTACAAACAGTTTTTATTTAATTTCTTTTTCAAAAATCAACTCAAAGTTCTCTGCAGATCCATAACCGACAACACTCGGTGCAAAAATTTGAACGAGTCTCCAGCCATTTTTTGCCTCTTCTTTTATAATTTCGCGATAATCTTCTTTTGCCGTTGCCTTCATTAAACCTTGTTTTAACTCAATTTGAATAAATTTGTATTCGTACATCATGATTCACCCCTCTTGGCATAAAATTCGTTAAGTATACAGTTAAACCTTTCATAAATATGAAATTTAAAATAAAAATATAACTGGTGAGAATAGTTAAGCAAATGGTCACATGACATCCTTTATACAATAGCTTTTACTAAAAAAATGCTTTAAAGGCGAAATACAGCTATATAATATTTTTGCACGTGTCCGTAAAATATTGATATAATGAAGGTTATGATTAAAAGATAAGGGAGGTGTGTTCATGGCATCAAAAACAATCACGAATGTGCAAACCCGCTGCCATATTTTACTTACAAATACTGCACGTGAAGCAATGAAGGAGCATGTTCCTGATGAACACGCCTTTTTTAATTTACAACAATATTTTTACGTCGCAATTGAAAAAGTTTCTGTGGAAGATGAACAAACACATATTACGATTTATTTCGATAATGAGAAAAATTTAAAGCTGAAAAGTAAATTTGATGATCGTGTTGTCATTATGGATTGTGTTTTCGATCCGAAAAATGGCCTCGTTGCAAAAAGCTTCCGTTCACGTGGTAAAGGTACACCGGTCGTAACAAATCGCCGCGCAACAATGAAAATTCATTTTGTCGCTTCACGAATTAGTGGGCATACATACCAAGCGCCATTTTTACAGGCAATTGCCGAGTTGCCAATAGCACAAGAACGCTTTGACTACGTAAATAAAAGAATTAGTAGCTGGGAAGGCTATTTAAAAGTTTTAAATAAAAATGCAGATATTGAAGATATACATGCCCGTTTTTCAGCCGTTACATATGATGCGGATTTTACCCATATGACATTGCGCATTTCCAATCTGGATAATAAACAATGGAAACAGCTGGAAGGCTTAAGTGCCCGACTACGTGGTTATGTCCAGG
The DNA here is from genome assembly GCF_037969735.1 of Solibacillus sp. FSL W8-0372. Classification (NCBI taxonomy): domain Bacteria; kingdom Bacillati; phylum Bacillota; class Bacilli; order Caryophanales; family Caryophanaceae; genus Solibacillus; species Solibacillus sp. FSL W8-0372. Next base: position 1,757,680 of record NZ_CP150204.1, read on the forward strand.
AAATTGGAGACGTCGCAAAAATTCGTCGAAATGAAAATACTGTTGAAATTGCACTAAAGCCTTATTACAGTAATTTGGCTCGCAGAAATGAACTACATTTTCAATCAGAGGACGTTGAATTTTCCAATGCTGCGACAAAATCACAGCTAAAGCGTTTATTAAAAGGGTTTGAGCGGTTAAAAGAAGGATTAGCGGCCAATGCCAATTTGGAAACGATTTTATTTGAAGACAAACCAACGATTGCAGAGCGGAAACAGCCGTTATCAATCGATTTTCATAATCAGTTAAATACGTACCAGCAGCAAGCAGTTGAAGGGGCAATGAGTGCAGAAGATTTATACGTTATTCAAGGTCCACCCGGTACCGGTAAAACGACGGTAATTTCAGAAATTTGCTACCAAAACGCCAAAGCCGGTTTAAAAACGCTTGTTGCATCCCAATCAAACTTAGCTGTGGACAATGCATTAAGTCGGCTATTGTCGAATAAGGATATCCGAATTTTGCGTTATGGCCGTACAGAAAGTATTGAAGAAGAAGGCAAAAAGTTTATTGAAGAAAATGTAGCGGCGTATTGGCAGGAGCAAACGTTTAACGCGATTGGTCATGAAATTTCATTGCATACAAAAAAAGAACAGCTTTTAAACGAAGAAATTGCCTACGCACAAAAGGAAATTCATGAACTAAATGAACAAAAGCTAGAACTTGAAAAGCAAATCGAGCAAAAAGAAGCGGCGAAAGCAGAGCTGCATGTATTGGCGGAAAAAATCAGTGCTTTAAAAAAAGAGCTGACGTTATGCAAGAAAGAACTTGAAGAAAATGAACGTAAACTCGAAAAACTACAAACCGTGCAAAGTACAACAGCTGAAACAGTCGCAAACTTCGAACAGCAATTAGCAGATGGAATGACTGTTGAACAGCTTACAGAACAGCAGGAAAAGCTGAGTGAAGCGAAAATGGACTATGAAAAGCAAATTGCACAAAGTAAATACAAGTCCGTTCTTCATCGTTATGAGCAGCAGTATGAAGCCATTCAACTAAAAATCCAACGTGCGAATGAAACTTCGGAATATGGAAAGATCGTCGACAAAATTGCCTCTTTGAAAAAAGTGTATGAAATTGAAGCATTCATGACTGAATATAATATTCGCCGAAACTATGCAATGGATCGATTACTTACTGCTCTAGAGCGTATCCAGCCTCAAATGGAGCAATACAAGCCTATAAAGGATGTAAAAGAACGACTTGAAAAAGCGCTGAATTACAGTGAAACAGCACTTGGCATTCATGTGACACCAGATCAACTGGAAATGAATCATCATTATTCACTTGAAGAGGTACAGGAATTTTTAACGAAACTAAGCAAGGCATTTCGCGATAAGAAAGTGAATGCACAAAACGGTATACGCTCAATCCAGGGCATCCATTTGCGTATGCAATATATTGATCAGTTGAACAATAAGTATATGGATTCAATTCGTGAAACGGTGCTTATTTTTGAAAAGCTAAAAGAAGAAATCACGCTTCAGTTCAAGGAGCAAAATGACGAAAAGGCACAGGTTCTTCAAAAATTGCAGGGTGAAGCTGCTGCGATCCAAACTCAAATCGATTCAGTAAAAGGAAATGTGGACCCTTCAATTGTCGTTAGCCATACGACGGAAGAACTAGAAGAATTGTTGGCTACAAATGAGCTGGAGCAAATGAAATTCGAGACGCAGCGTCAAAATCGGGAAAGATTAAAGCTTCAGCACAGTAAAAAAGCAGAAGAACTTGCAGTACTGGATGAACAAATTGCACTTGGCACTACGACTGTTGAAAACATGGCGGCACGCTTTAAAGAAATCAACAGTGAAGGCGTGCAACTCGAAAAACGCCGTACAGAGCTTGAACAATTAACGAAGCTAAATCCAGAACAAGCTATTGTAGCTGTAAACGAAAAAATTGAGCATTTCACTGCGCAAATTGCAACATTACAAGTGAAAATCGATTTACTACCCGTGACAGCCGAGCTTCAAAACGAGTGGTACGGTTTACTGGAAAATGCGAATGCGCACGATTTAGATGAAATCAGAAAATTATATGTGAAGCATGCAAATGTCATTGGCACGACATGTGTAGCGTCGGCAAATAAAGAGTTTATGGACAACTATCCAACGTTTGATGTTGTCATAATTGACGAAGTATCAAAGGCGACACCACCTGAACTACTATTACCGATGTTAAAAGGTGCAAAAATCATTTTAGTAGGAGATCATCACCAATTGCCGCCACTTGTCGGGGATGCAACATTTGAAGAAACGTTGGAGCAAGTAGTAAAAGAAAGTACGACGTTTGAGGAAAAACGAGAACTAGAAAAATTACTGGAAGAATCGTTATTCGAACGCCTTTACAATAACTTACCTAACCAAAATAAAACGATGCTTGCTCTGCAATATCGTATGCATAAAAATATTATGTCAACTATCACGCCGTTTTATGAAAATGAACAGGAAAGTCTGCAATGTGGTTTGGAAGATTCGGATGCTGTACGCGATCACTTCCTGCAAACTTCTAAAATTACGCGCGACAACCATTTAATGTGGCTGGATATTCCGAATGAAAAGCCGTATTTTGAACAGCGTGTAAAAGAAGGTTCCAGCTTATTCAATGTAGCGGAGCTTGATCAGATTAAACAACAATTAATGGAAATGAATGAAGCGACTGCAAAAGCAAAAGCGGAAGGGTTAATCCCGCAAGATGCTCTAAAATCTGTCGGAGTCATTTCGTTTTACGCGGAGCAAGTAAGACGTATAAACCGTCTCATAGAACAGGAACTTAGCTTACCGCACCTGCACATTCGTACAGGCTCGGTCGATAAGTTCCAGGGTATGGAGATGGACGTTATTATCGTCAGTATGGTGCGTAATCATGATCATGAGCGCGGAGAAATTGGGTTTGCCAAAGATTATCGCCGTTTAAATGTTGCATTATCCCGCGCACGTGAACTGCTTATTATGATTGGCAGTACCGATATGTTTACAAAACGTCCAAAACATGTGAAAACACGCGATATGTATTCCCATGTATTAAATACAGTAAAAGAGCAAAGCGGCTATTTTGCAATGTAAGGAAAGGTGTATACAGTGGATTTAAACAGCATAACCGGACAATTACAAAAAGAACTCAACGAAAATCCGAACATCGAAATTCAAAAGCAGATGCAATACGCCATTCCCATCCACACGTTGGAAGTGCATTATCATCCTGTTATGCGGAATGCGATGGATATTTTAATGAAGATGATGCTCATTTCATTCCAGAAGGCGAAGCTGAAAAATGTCGAGCTTTTAGCGGAAATTTTATTAGTTGAACCGTTATTTATCCATGATTTAACTAATAAAATGTTACGAATGGGCATGATTGAAAAAGAAAATGAAGTGTTCACACTTACGGCAAAAGGAATGGCACAGCTTGAATCGGGTATTTTTGAAGAGGAGCTTGAGCAAACAAGTCATTTTGTGCAATATAGTCCGATTCATGAACAGCTGCTGGAAGGTGATTTAGAGGAGTTCGCTGATTTAGAGGAGTTTCCTGAACCATTTCCGGCGATTGAAAACGAGGAAATTGAAGCGATTGAAGAATCGATGCTGATTGAATTTATTCAGCGGCAGTTAAGCGAACAACCCTTGTCCGAACAGGAAGCCCCAACTTTTATTACAAAAGTTATATCGACCGAATCGATTCAAATTAATGATATTCCAGTTCTATGTTTTTCACTTTTGAATCAAAAGGAAAATCGGCATTTTATGCGTGTATATAATACATTAACAGGTGTATGGGATGAGAGGCTTGAAACGATTTTATTCAATTATGAGAAAGAGCATTTGAAGCCTGAGTAAATATATATTTTGAAAACCCAGTAAGATCAAGAGTTTGAGTCACTTGATAAGAAGCGGAGTATTTTACAATTTATTTATTATAATAATACACTTCTTATTATCTGAATTTAGATAATGAGAAGTGTATTTTTGTTGTTAAAATTCGCATTTGAAACTTTTAAAGCGGATAGAAAATTTTACTTGCATCAGCTTTTCATGAAATAGCGCGGTTGTGCTATCTGTATGCACTTGAGAGCAATCAAAAATTGATTTATTGAGTCATTAATTATACATCTAACTTCATTACAGCAAAGTTTATTTAATGACGTAGCACACTTTTTATTGTTTTTTTTGTGTTTGAGGTATGCTATTATCGTTTGGTAAATTTTGCTGACTCGATAATAAGGAGGGCTAAAGTTGAAAGGCGTTTTTGATATACTAGCGGGGATTTTGGGGGAAGATAATGACAATGGATAACTATGAACTAAGAGAAAAGGTATTAAGAGAGTTGCATGATGGCTTTAGATCTTTCTGGTGTTCTACGAGATGTAAATTGATGGAAGTTTCCTATGACCAAGCTTTTAAGATCATAGGTATTAAGTATTCTTGGGATAAAAAACTAGTTGAAGAGATGAGAGTGTTATTGTCTCAAATTGTACGAAACTTAGAATTTGACTTAGAAATTATGCATTGGGGAGACCCTATACGAAACTACGATGAAAAAGAAATTCTAGAAAGCATAGGTAAGGTTGGTAGTTATAAAGAATTTATTGAAGGACTTGAAAGAGTCCTTCGTGAAGGACTTATAAATGACTTTAACGAAGGCTGGGATTTAGAAGAACAGTTGATGGCTGTAGCCAGAGAGTATCTAACCAACTATTCAAGAAGATTGGATTATAAAGTGAAAAAGATATTTGAAGAAACAGGCAAACTTGAAGATATTAGTCGCATAGTGAACAGTTTTGAAAAAGTTCTTGAAGAGAACTATAAGAGATTTATCAGTAAACAATTAAAGGTTGATTCACCTTATTTCATATATGAGGGAAACGGACAGAAAGAATGCTGAAGAAAGTTTATTACTAACTATTTAAAACAGATAGAACGAGTAGGATGAAGCAATGTCAGGAGACCTGCCCATATAGCTATTAAGAGTAAAGTGTGTTGTGCTTGTTCCCTGTTCCTTATCCCCTAGAAGATAAGCCCACTTTTGTTGATAGAGATGCTTATAACTATATTATTAATGGAACCCACACAACTGCATATTTTGTATTTGCAGTTTTATTTATGATATTTACTAGCATGGCTTTCGACTTTATAATACAAAGTCAATTAGTTGCGGATTATATGTTAGATTATTATAGTGGTGGGAATATAAGAGATAGAAATAATGCAAATGCTGCAATTAGAGAGCTAGTAAAAGTGTTTTATATATTAAAAGAAATGATGATCAACTACAATATCGGAAGTTGAGCAACCTTCAAAAGAGGGTTGTTTTTTTATCGTTAAAATACAATACGTTTCTTTTTTCCAGAAGTATGATTTATTATGGAAATTATTTAGATTTAATAAGAAGTTAAATAATTTATATAAAAGTACTCCTAATTAAATATAATTAAATTATTGAGGTATAAGTGTGGTCATGACAGTATTTGTTTTATATATTTTTTTGAATTATTGCAAAACTTACGCTACCGTGTTACACTAGTGTCAATTTAATAGTCTTATCAAGAGAAGCGGAGGGAACTTGGCCCGTAGATGCTTCAGCAACCTCTAGTATAACTAGAAAGGTGCTACTTCCAGCAAGGCAAAGTCCTTGGCAGATAAGAACGGGTATATTAACCTCTCATTTCTGTTGTGCTGGAATGAGGGGTTTTTTGTTTTTTCAGCAAGTATGAAGGTACTTGCTCCAATAATCAAACCCCTGCGGCTATTATGATTTACTTGAAAGGAAAGAAGCTTGAAATAGCTTTCGTTATGAAACTAAGATTATTTAGAAAGATTAGAGGGGGACAGTGTAATGCCGATTAATATTCCGAAACATTTACCGGCCGGTGAGCTACTGAGAAAAGAGAAAATTTTCGTTATGGAGGAAGACCGGGCGAAAACTCAGCAAATTCGACCTTTGAATATTTTAGTGTTCAATTTAATGCCGGAAAAAGAAAAAACCGAGCTCCAATTATTGCGTTTACTCGGAAATACACCACTACAGGTAGATGTGACATTTTTAAATACCGCTACATATGAATCAAAAAATGTTTCCAAATCACATTTAGATACGTTCTATCAAACATTCGATGAAATTAAACACCGCCGATATGATGGTTTGATTATCACAGGTGCACCGGTAGAGAAAATGCAATTTGAAGATGTTGGATACTGGAAGGAAATTACCGATGTAATGGATTGGGCCGATCAAAATGTTACATCAATTATGTATATATGTTGGGGAGCACAAGCTGCACTGTATCATCATTTCGGTATCGGGAAATTTGAGCTGCCTAAAAAATGCTCCGGCGTCTATTCACATGTGATTACCGATTTAACGGTCGATTTAGTACGAGGCTTCAGTGATGAATATGTTGCGCCTCATTCACGTCATACATCTGTCTCGATTGACGAAGTCCGTGCGCACCCAGATTTGCGTCTGCTCAGCTATTCGGACGATGCGGGGGTATTTATCGTTCAATCAAAAAACAATAAGCACATCATGATTACAGGCCATTTAGAGTATGATGCGACGACTCTATCGGACGAATATTTCCGAGATGTTGAAAAGGATCCAGAAAATACGGAAGTTCCAATTAATTACTTCCCAAATAATGACCCGCAAAATGCTCCAAAAAATGTATGGCGTGCCCATTCACATCTATTGTTCTACAACTGGTTAAACTATTACGTATACCAAGAAACACCTTATGAATGGCACTTTGTTGAGGAAAATATCGAATATCATATTTAAAAAAATGGCTAGGAAAGAAATAAAAAATTGATTGGAATGGAGGGAGACTCCAGCGGGAAAAGCAAAATTTTTTGCGACGAGTAACCGCAGGAGCACGGACGCCTGAGACTACAGGCTCAGGCCGTGCCCGCGGAAAGCGTCCCGGAATGGAAATCAATTTTTGGGTTATAGCTCAGCCGCTCACTTCTATTTCACTGCAATCCATGCACGTTCTTGTTGTATTTGCAAACTTACTTCACGGCCAAAAAAATCACTTAGCAATTGTTCATTCAATATAACTTCGCGAGTATCTGCAGCTACGCTTTCACCATCTTTCATTAACAGTACATGGCTGAAACAAGGCAAAATTTCTTCTACATGGTGCGTTACATAAATAAGTGTAGGGCAGTGATTGCCTTGTGCTATTTGCTCAATCTTTTGCAGTAAGTTTTCCCGCTCTATAAGATCGAGTCCGCCGCATGGTTCATCCAATATTAATATTTCTGGTTCTGCCATTAAAGCACGTGCAATTTGTACACGTTGTCGTTCACCTTGCGATAAATGCTCAAAAGATTTATTCGCCAAATGATCGCAGTGAAACTGTCTCATAAAGGATAGTGCCTGCTCAATTTCTGTATCGGACACGTCATTAAATAGACGGAGCGCACCGAATTTTCCGCTAAGCACAATTTCAATGGCATTATCCTGCCAGTTGAAGCTGTCAATCATTGCATTGCTTACCCAGCCGATGCGTGTTCGGAGAGTAGGGATATATGTATTGCCGAAAGTTTCACCTAGTACTTGCACTTTACCATTGTTCGGCCAAATATAGCCGTTGATTACTTTTAACAAGGTTGTTTTTCCTGAACCGTTCAAGCCTAAAATGGCCCAATGCTGTCCTTTTTGTACATGCCAGTCTAAATTATTCAAAATTACTTTTTCATTGCGGTAAAGATGGACATTTTCGATTTTTATCATAAAAAACACCTCCAATTACTACTATGCTTGATTTATTCAAATTCTGAAAGTATTTTTTGAATATTGTCACAATTGTTTATAAAAAAAGAAAGCAAACTTAATAAGTTCGCTTTCATCACAATTTAAATTACGGCGCTTTCTACACCTGCTGCACGGTAAAACAGTTTTTCATTCCATTTTAAAGCCCACTGAACAACGGGCCCTAAGCCGAATGCCATAATTACTGTTCCTACGCCAACAGGACCGCCTAATAGGAAGCCAATAACAGCAACTGATACTTCCATTGTCGTACGTGCACGGTTCACGCTCCAGCCTAAACGACGGACTAATAATAGCATTAATGTATCGCGTGGTCCGACACCGAGGTTAGCTACCATATACATGCCACAACCGATACCTAGTAATACAATTCCCACGACAAACGATAAAGTTTGTTCCAAAAGGTTGTGAGCATGAGGTAGCACATACAAAAAGATATCAATAAAAATACCTGTTAAAAACATATCTAAATAAGTACCTATTTTCGGTAATCTTTTAGATAACATCGAGTCAATCGCTAAAATAAGTAACCCGATAATGATGGACCAAGTCCCGATTGTTAATCCGAGATTTTTATAAAGTCCTATATGGAGCACGTCCCATGAACCTACTCCAATTGTTTGTCCTTTAATCGTTAAGGCAACACCTAATGATAAAACGATAATACCTGCGATAAAAAATAGGCAGCGCCAATAAAATCCTTGTTTCACGTTCAATTGTAATCCCTCTTCTTGTAGTCAATATCATCTTTACACATTATAGCGATTACAAGGGTGAAAAACGGATTTACAATATATTTAAAATATTATTACTTTTTAAGGCTATTTTTCATAGGAATAGCGTAACTCGTCCATTGACTCGTCGACGTCTACAATTAGATTGTGGTGATTAAAAAACCATTCATCTGACTTTTCAATAAAGAAGTGTACATTCTCTATAACAGTTTCTATCCCTATTTCATGTGGCTCCTCACGTGTCATTCCTAACGAAAAGCCTTCATGAAAGGGAGATGAGCCGCCATAGCGTGCGTAAAAGCGAATATAGTCCCCATGTTCTATTTCCATTTCTTCTTTAAACCATTCGACTGCTTTTTCTGTTAATTTAATTTCCATACAATTCACCTCTATAGTCATTATGCAGGAAATGAAAAAAACTTACAAAGCCCGCGCCTGCTTAAATGAACCAAAAAAGGCTGAAAGTATAACCCTTCAGCCTGGATGTTAAAAACCTTTAATTTTTGGTTCAGTTCCGTTTTTAATGCGTATAATATTCTCTCGGTGACGATAAAAGATAAAGGAAGCTAAAATTGCTACTAAAATAAAGAGGGCATATTCACCTGTAACAATCCAATTAATCGTTACATAGATGATCGCCACTGTAGAAGCAATCATTGACGTTAAGCTCACCATTTTTGTTGTCTTTAATGAAATAATAAATACAATAAGTAAAACAATGAATAATGGCAAATTATAGCCTAAAATGATACCTGCACTTGTAGCTACGGCCTTACCGCCGCGGAAGCTAGCGAATATCGGGAACATATGCCCCGCAGCTGCAACGATACCAAGAATAAGCGGATGAACAGTGCTATCACTGAAAACAGCTAACAGTGGCAACAAAACGGCTGCTGTTCCTTTAAAAATATCAATTAGTAGGACAGCAATTCCAGGTTTTTTACCTAGAACTCTAAATGTATTCGTAGTGCCTAAATTTCCGCTGCCTTGCTTACGGATATCTGTTTTATAAAAAATTTTCCCTATCCATAATGCAGATGGGATGGAACCGATTAAATAAGCACAAATAATTATTAAAGCGTTGATCAAGAAGTTGTGCTCCTTTCAAATATCAGAATTATTAGTTGGTACTAATAGTATGTTATGAATATTCTACAATGTTTTTTAATAGAAGGAAAGAGGTATTATTTTTTCGCAATTTTATGAAGTAAACAGGAAAAAAGTTACATTTGTACATCAACTATTAAAGGATAGGCTTTTAAACGTCGGTTTTTGATGATACAATTAGTCTTTGCAAAGCCTAAAAAAGTACGCTCAAACATTGACATCATGCATATTTGAAAGTACGATTAGGTAGTAAATAGAACGTTTGTTTGTATTTTTTGGAGGGGATTGCATTTGGTTAAAAATCAATCAGGCATGTCTTATAATGAAGATGCCATTCAAGTATTAGAAGGTTTAGAAGCCGTACGTAAAAGACCAGGGATGTATATTGGTTCTACAGATAGTCGAGGTCTTCACCACTTAGTGTATGAAATTGTAGATAACGCAGTGGATGAAGCGCTTGCTGGATTTGGTAATCATATCATCGTGAAGATTCATGAAGATAATAGTATTAGCGTACGAGACCATGGTCGTGGTATGCCTACAGGTATGCATAAAATGGGTAAGCCAACTCCGGAAATTATTTTTACAGTACTCCATGCAGGTGGTAAATTTGGACAAGGCGGCTATAAAACGAGTGGTGGTTTACATGGTGTAGGTTCATCAGTCGTAAATGCGTTGTCCACATTTTTAGAAGTGACAATTTACCGTGACGGGCAAATCTATCGTCAACGCTTCGAACAGGGCGGTAAACCGGCAACATCACTTGATATGATTGGAAATACAAAGGAAACAGGTACATTAGTGCACTTCCTGCCTGATTCATCGATTTTCTCAGCTACAAAGTATAATTACGACACGCTGGCAGAGCGCCTGCGAGAATCAGCATTTTTATTAAAAGGTTTAAAAATAGAATTGATCGATGAGCGTGTTGAAGGACAACATGAAGTGTTCTTCTATGAAAATGGTATTGAAGCATTTGTTGCTTACTTAAATGAAGAAAAAGATGTTCTGCATCCTGTTAAATATGTGGAAGGTATACTTCAGGAAATTGAAGTGGAATTTGCCCTGCAATTTAATGACGGCTATTCCGAAACGATTCTTTCATTCGTAAACAATGTTCGTACTCGAGATGGTGGAACACATGAAACAGGTGCGAAGTCTGCTTTAACACGGGTGTTTAATGAATATGCAAGAAAAATTGGTCTATTAAAAGAAAAAGATAAAAACTTGGAGGGCGTTGACATTCGCGAAGGTTTAACTGCGATTGTTTCAGTACGTATTCCAGAGAATTTGCTCCAGTTTGAAGGTCAGACGAAAGGCAAACTCGGTACATCCGAGGCGCGTTATGTCGTTGATACAGTGGTTTCTGAAAAGTTATTGTATGTACTGGAGGAAAATGCAGAGCTTTCGGCATCTTTAGTTCGAAAGGCGATTCGTGCACACCAAGTTCGTGAAGCAGCCCGTAAAGCACGTGATGACGCAAGAAACGGGAAAAAGAAAAAGTCGAGTACATTGCTATCAGGTAAGTTAACACCTGCACAATCGAAAAATGCAGCAAGAAACGAGCTGTATTTAGTAGAGGGTGATTCTGCCGGCGGTTCTGCGAAACAAGGTCGGGATCGTACATTCCAAGCTATTTTGCCTTTACGTGGTAAAGTTATCAATACCGAAAAGGCTAAGCTGCAGGACATTATGAAAAACGAGGAAATCGCTACGATTATCCATACAATTGGTGCGGGTGTCGGCGCGGATTTCAATGTGGAAGATGCCTGCTACGATAAAGTAGTCATTATGACGGATGCCGATACAGATGGCGCACATATTCAAGTACTTTTACTTACATTTTTCTATCGCTATATGCGTCCTTTAATCGAAGCTGGTAAAGTCTACATAGCATTACCACCATTGTATAAAGTGTCGAAAGGTTCCGGGAAGAAGCAGGAACTTGTATATGCCTGGACAGAGCAGGAGCTTAGTGCCGCTACGCAGAAAATTGGTAAAGGCTACGTTATCCAACGCTATAAAGGATTAGGTGAGATGAATGCTGACCAGCTTTGGGATACAACGATGAATCCGGAAACACGTACATTAATTCGTGTAAAAATTGAAGATGGTGCACGTGCGGAACGTCGTATTACTACATTAATGGGTGATAAAGTAGAACCCCGTCGTAAATGGATTGAATCAAACGTCAACTTCGGCATGGAAGAGGATGCAAGCATTTTAGAAAATGAATTCATCCAGCATGAGGAGGCAAAAGACAAATGAGTTTTGTTGAAAAATTTCAGGACTTACCATTAGAAGAAGTAATGGGTGACCGTTTTGGTCGCTATTCAAAATATATTATTCAAGACCGTGCATTGCCGGACACACGCGATGGTTTAAAACCAGTACAACGCCGTATATTATATGCGATGTTCCATGAAGGTAATACTTTTGACAAACCATTCCGTAAATCGGCAAAAACGGTCGGAAATGTAATCGGTAACTACCATCCGCACGGAGATACTTCTGTGTATGATGCGATGGTCCGAATGAGTCAAGATTGGAAAAGCCGTCACATGTTAATTGAAATGCACGGTAACAACGGGTCGGTCGACGGAGACCCGCCGGCTGCGATGCGTTATACAGAAGCACGTCTATCGGCCATTGCTGCAGAGCTATTGCGTGATATCAATAAAAATACGGTTGAATTCGTACCAAACTTTGATGATCAGGATATGGAACCAACTGTTTTACCATCACGCTTTCCGAATCTGTTGGTAAATGGCGCTACCGGGATATCTGCCGGTTATGCGACAGACATCCCTCCACATAACTTACAAGAAGCCCTTGATGCTGTGTTAATGCGTTTAGACAATCAAAACTGTACAGTCGATGAACTGATGACAGTTATTAAAGGACCTGATTTCCCGACAGGTGGCATTATACAAGGTGTCGATGGCATCAAAAAGGCATATGAAACAGGAAAAGGGAAAATTATAGTTCGTTCCCGCACAGAAATCGAGCAGTTAAAAGGGAATAAAGAGCAAATTATTATTTCGGAAATTCCATACGAAGTGAATAAAGCAAATATGATTCGTAAAATGGATGAATTGCGTGTGAATGACCGTCGTTTAGATGGTATTTCGGAAATTCGTGATGAATCTGACCGTGATGGAATGCGCATCGTCGTGGAATTAAAAAAAGATGTACAGGCACAAGGTATTTTAAACTTTTTATTAAAATCAACGGATTTACAAGTGTCTTATAACTTTAATATGATTGCTATTCATAATCGCCGTCCGATGATGATGACATTGCCCCTTATGCTGGATGCCTATATCGATCACCAAAAGGAAATTGTACGTCGCCGATCACAATATGATCTTACGCGTGCAGAAGATCGATTACATATTGTCGAAGGACTTATGAAAGCATTATCGATTTTAGACGAAGTGATAGAAACAATCCGTGCGTCAAAAGATAAGCGTGATGCAAAAAATAATATTATCGCTAAATTCGATTTTTCTGAAGAACAAGCAGAAGCCATCGTAAGCCTTCAACTTTACCGTCTAACAAATACAGATATTACACAATTACAAACTGAGCAAGAAGAATTAAGTGCCCTTATCGTAAAATTATCAGCAATTTTGGGCGATGAAAAAAAATTAATTCGGGTCATTAAGACGGAACTAAACGATATTAAGAAGCGTTTCCCATCACCGCGCCTATCAACGATCGAAGCAGAAATCGAAGAGATTAAAGTGACTCGCGATGTATTGGTGCCAAGTGAGGAAGTTGTCGTAACTGTTACCAAAGATGGTTATGTTAAACGGACAAGTCTTCGTTCGCATAGTGCTTCCAATGGGAAGGATTTCGCGATGAAGGATTCCGATTACTTAATATACGAAGCGAATTTAAATACACAGCATCATCTATTGCTGTTTACGAGTAAAGGGCACTATATTTACCAACCGGTGCATGAATTGCCTGATATTCGTTGGAAAGATCTAGGTCAGCATATTTCAAGTATTGTACCAATTGACTCCAATGAAGAAATTATCGAGGTAATTGGAATAGAGACATTCGAGCAGCCGAATGTTTATGTGTTTACAGCTACGAGAGACGGGCAAATTAAACGTTCAGCCCTTACGGATTACGTTGTAACACGTTATTCAAGACCGATTAAAACGATGAACCTTAAAGGTGACGACGAAATGATCTTTGCGCGTCTTGTTACCGAGGAGGAAGAGGTTCTATTATCCACAAATACTAGCTATACCATTCGTTTCCCAATGGAAGACTTGCCTGTAACAGGTGTAAAAACTGCGGGTGTTAAAGGGATTGTTGTAAAAGATGGTGAGTACTTAGCTGCTGTCGCTATTTTAAATCCTAAGCAAGATCATGAGTTAATTATCGTGACGCAACGCGGTGCCGTAAAACGAATGCTATTAAATGAGCTTGAGTTAGGCAACCGTGCAAAGCGCGGTGTTGTAATACTTAAAGAGCTAAAAGCAAACCCACACCGTATTTATACTATTTTAGTTGTAGGCTTTAAAGATACTTTTACAATTGAAACAGAAAAAGGTATAGTGGAAACAATTCAAGTAACAAACTTAACGAGAGCTGACCGCTATTCAAATGGTTCGCTTCGTATAGATACTGATGGAGACGGAGCTATTTCCCGAGCTTTTGTCAATAAAATGGCATAACAGTAGCGTATAATTCAGGAATCTTTCACATATGATAAAAGTAATTCATTGACATGTAAGCCAGACTTTCATACAATGAAGTTAGTAAGATTCATGCGTGATGGATCTACAGTAGTACAAAGCGATTGGGTGGCCCCCAGTCGCTTTTTTCATTTCCATAAATAAAAAACACCACTTAGGTGGCTAGTCTAAGTGGTGAAAATACTTTTTTACAGCATCATTCGGAAAAAACGATAAATAGTATCGACAAGACGAAATAAGTCTGTCACATAACGAAAAATGGCGAGTTTTTCATTACGCTTCTTTTCCGAAGCAGCCTTAGCCTTTTCTTTGCGTGATGGATAAGACACAGTAGTACACCTCCTTTACAAAAGGAGTCAGCTGGATGCTGCTTTTCTATTGTAACATGGACTAAATAATTTTCTGGTATTTAATTGATAAAATAATAGAAAAAGCGTCAAAAACCGGCAAGAATTTCTCCGGCATTTGACGCTTTTTTAGTTACTAATTTTTTTATATAAGTCCATTTCCTTTCAGGTGTTAACAAAATATTATTTTGCTTTACAGCACCAATTGTAAAGTCCGAATAATCTTCTTCCACAACAAACTGATAAATATCTTGTTGTTCTTCATTCGTTCCTGTCAACTGTACAACGTGCTGCCCTGTGCGTGCAGTAAAGTACTCCCAATACGTTATTTCATAATGCCCATCAAATACATCAGCAATCAACAATTCTTCGTTAAAAGGCCATTGCTGTGCTTTTACAAAATCAATATAAGGGGATGAAGTAGCTGTTTCTTCGCCATTAAGCACAAACCCTACTATACAGCCCATAATAACGACACAAAACAGTACCCGGATATGTTGTCCAATCGTCATCGTCTTCACTCCTCATTATAAAATAGGGGAGAGCTCACAATAGAAATGTATATAAAAAATCAGCCCCTAACAAAGTTAGAGGCTGATCGTTTTCCCTCAACTCAACAAAGTAGGAAGGATCTTTTTAGTGAGAAATATCTTGTACAGAAATACCCGTTTGTGCTTTAACTTCAACTTCACGGTATTTCACAGCGTCTACTTCTTTCGACATTAATGTACCAATAAATCCGCCTAAGAAGCCAAGAGGTACGGAAATGATCGCTGGGTTCGTTAACATAATTAACGGATCACCTACGAAGATTGCTTTACCTACTTCTGGATTCCAAACGTTTGGAGATACCGCTACTAAAACTAATGCTGAAATTAGACCTGTTAGCATCGCTGAAACAGCACCTGTTGTATTAAAGCGTTTCCAGTAAATTGTGTAAATGATTACCGGTAAGTTTGCCGATGCCGCGATACAGAATGCTAACGATACTAAGAATGCTACGTTTAATGTTTGAGCACCAAGCGCTAAAAGGATTGATACTACAGAGATTATGATTGAACCGATACGCGCTGCTTTAACAGCTTCTTTTTCAGAGATTTTACCCTTTTTAACGATTTGACCATAGATGTCATGAGATAGGGCAGATGCTCCGGAAAGTACCAGACCTGCTACTACCGCTAAAATTGTTGCGAATGCCACGGCACATACGAATGAGAAGAGGATGTCGCCACCAAGAGCTTGTGCTAATAGTGGGGCAGCCATGTTACCTGCCGGGTTGGCAGCTACAATTGTCTCTTTACCTACGAATGCAGCAGCACCGAAACCTAAGAAAATAGTTAATACATAGAATAAACCAACGATCCAAGTAGCCCAAATTACAGAAGAACGAGCTGTTTGCGCATCTTTTACAGTGAAGAAACGCATAAGAATGTGCGGAAGACCCGCTGTACCAAGTACTAACGCGATTAGCATTGAAATTGTATCAATACCATTTGTGTAACGTAAACCTGGATTTAAGTATGCTTCACCATGCTCTGTTACAGTTGTCATTTCAGTGAACATTTTTGCAATAGAGAAGTCGAATTTTGCTAATACTAGGAATGAGATAATAATAGTACCTAACATTAATAGTACTGCTTTAATAATTTGTACCCAAGAAGTGGCAGTCATACCACCGAATAATACGTATGTCGTCATCATGACACCAACTAAAAGTACAGCCATCCAGTATTCAATACCTAATAGTAATTGAATAAGGGCACCAGCACCAACAAGCTGTGCGATCATGTAGAATAATACGATTGTAATAGTAGATAAAGCTGCTGTTCCACGAACTTTTGCTTTGTCGAAACGTGCAGTAATCATATCTGCCAAAGTGAATCGACCTAAGTTACGTAATGGCTCAGCTACGATATATAAAACTACTAAGTAAGCTACTAAGTATCCGATAGAGAAGAAGAATCCATCGAAACCGAATAAAGCAATCGAACCGGCGATACCTAGGAATGATGCAGCCGATAAATAGTCACCCGCGATTGCGAGTCCATTTTGCCAACCAGTTAAACCGCCACCAGCTGTATAGAAGTCTGATGCACTTGAAGTACGTTTTGATGCCCACCATGTAATAACTAAAGTTAAACCTACGATTGCTACGAAGAAGAAGACCGCTGTAAAACTCATTCCATTCATAATTAGCGACCTCCTTCATATTCTGCAATGATTGATTTCGCTTCTTTATCAAACTTGTTTGCACGTGCTACATAGAAGTGTGCGAAGCTCCATGTCATGATGAATAGACCAGCTGAATAAATCCAAACCCATGTAATGTTGCCGATTGCTTTTTGATGTAGAATTTCAGTGAATGACGTCAAGATTGGTAATAACATATAAAGTGCTAAGAAGATTGCCGTCATTGTCCATAGAAATAAATTCTTTTTCTTCGCAAGCTGCTTAAATGATTGCTGTGATGCGATTCTTTCATAATCAATTATTGGCTTTTGATTATTCCCCATAAACATACCCCCGTTTGTGATTAATATTACTGCTTCGTGTACGTAAAATTCTCTATTAGGAATTTACATTTTCATTCTATTTTAGCTGTAACAAAATTGCAATACTTTTTAAAGAAATTATGTAAAAAAACTTTTTGAAAAAATAAGTTTAATAGAGAAAAAAAGATACATAACAAATCATTTTCTTGTTATTTGAAATTCGTTTAATGTATAGAAAGCTAGATAAATCAACGTTTTGCGAAGAATATTGAAAAGGGGGTTTTGCTATTTCATTGAAATTTATGATAAGAAAATATTATATGTTTTTATAAGAAATAGTAATATTCGAAAAACAATTTACTTTTCAAAAAACGATTTTCTGTTTATTCAGAAAGTTATATTCATAAGTTAAATGGTATAAAAAGTAAAAAAACTGTCCTAGAAACGTAAAAATTTCGGGACAGTTTTTTATATTTATTTGTAACTTAATAAAAGTTAATGTGAAACATCCTGCACAGAAACGCCTGTATGTGCTTTTACGCGAATTTCTTTATAAATTCGTTCTGCTTCTGCCTGTTCAACTTTATTTGCCGTTAATATAGAGCCTAAATAACCTGCAAAGAAGCTAAGTGGGATAGTGATAATTGCTGGTACTGCCAAGTTTACAAGTGGTTCCCCTACAAAGATAGCATTACCTGTCGGGCTCCAAATGTTCGGTCCAAGCGCACCTAATACTAAACATGAAACCAGACCTGTTACCATTGCAGCAACCGCACCATTGGCATTGAACTTTTTCCAGTAGATTGTGTAAAGAATAACCGGTAAGTTTGCAGAAGCACCAATACAGAAAGCAAATGACACTAAGAACGATACGTTTAAGCTTTGTGCAAATAATGCTAATAGAATAGAAATTACTGCAATTGAAATAGAACCGATTCGGGCAGCTAGTACTTGCTGTTTCTCTGTTAATTTACCATCATTTAAGATTTCACCATAAATATCATGTGAAATGGCAGAAGCACCTGTTAATACTAGTCCAGATACGACTGCTAAAATTGTTGCAAAGGCAACGGCACAAATAAATGATAATAAAATATTGCCGCCTAAAAACTCAGCTAATAGTGGTGCAGCTGTATTACCTGCAGAGTTTTCCGCAATAATGGCATCAAATCCTACGAAATGCATCGCACCAAAGCCTAGGAAAATCGTTAACGAGAAGAAAATAGCTGTTATCCAAGTAGTCCAAGAGATTGATTGACGTGCCGTTTTAGCATCCTTAACCGTGAAGAATCGCATTAAAATATGCGGTAAACCGGATGTACCCAACACTAATGCAAGCATCATCGATACTGAATCAATTGTCGAAGTATATTTAACGCCTGGCACTAAATACTGATCCCCGTAATTAGTACTTACTGTATCGAACATTTTCACTAAATTAAAATCAAACTTGGCAAATACTAAAAATGCCAACAATGTTGTACCGAATAATAATAGACCTGCTTTAATAATCTGAACCCAACTAGTCGCTGTCATTCCACCGAATAATACGTATGTAGTCATCATAACTCCAACAATAAGAACGGCTAACCAATACTCAATACCGAATAACAGTTTAATTAATGCACCTGCACCTACTAATTGTGCAATCATATATAAAATTACGATAATAATAGTTCCTGTCGCAGCAACCCCACGAATTCGCTTTTCATTGAAACGTGCTGTCAGCATATCCGCTAAAGTGTAGCGACCTAAATTACGCATCGGTTCTGCAATTATATATAGAAGAACTAAATTTGCTACTACATAACCGACAGAGAAGAAGAAGCCATCAAAGCCCGTTAATGCAATGGCACCGGATACCCCTAAAAACGCAGCTGCCGATAAATAGTCCCCAGCAATGGCAAATCCGTTTTGCCAACCTTTTAATCCACCACCAGCTGTGTAGAAGTCACTTGCAGATGAAGTTCTTTTTGCTGCAATATATGTAACTATTAATGTTAAACCGACAATCCCTAGAAAGAAACTTGCTGACACTAAATTCATTGTTGCGCACCTGCCTTTTTATATTCCTGTAAAACAGCAGCTGCAGTTTTATCAAACTTTGCTGCCATTTTTACGTAAAGTGTACAAAGCACGATTGTCATTATAAATAAGGCAAGTGAATAAACCCAAACCCATGTGATACTACCAATCGCTTTCTGTTGTAACACAGGTGTAAACGCCAAAACCGGTAAAAGAATATAAAATGTCAAAAATGTTATAGTTATACCGAATAAAAATGTGTTTTTCTTCTTTACAAATTGATTAAATGTTTCCATACGATCGATTGCATCATAGTTGATTGCATCGTGTTTCGCTGAGTATTTCTCCCCTGAATTGCCCAACGTAATTCCCCCTTATGAATTATTATTCTGTTTTAAACGGAATATTACTTTCTGAAACCGTTAATAGTAATCATTGTAAGAGGGAATTCTTTATAATGCAATAACATTTTTTCTGAATAATTAAAATCATCTGACCTAGTATGAAGTAGAATTAATAAGTTTTTTGGAGAAAATTCTTGTGGTTTTATCAGTTGATATGTAATGGGAATATTATTTTGATTTCATAATTTACAAAAAATAAAATTTAATAAGAAAAATATATACATGAAGCAAGATATTGTATTTCATTACTCTAATATAATAGATGATGCTAATTGAAATAATGAACACTTAGTTTGTACTATAACAACTATAAAATGATAAAATTTTGATATTAATAAAAATAAGAAAATTTTCTTTTCATAGGGATGTTATGATAAGAACAGTAGATGTAAAAAATAATGTTATTTTTTGGAGAACGTGTAGTTAAAATGATAATAATTTGATATTTTATTTATAATAACCCGTGTTTTTTTAAATGACGAGCAAAAATTTAATATAAAGGTGGAGAAGTATGTTAACTATTACGACGGAACGTTTACGATTTGAACAATATACTTTAGATGATTTAGATTTAGTAACAGCACTTGTAATGGACGAACGGGTAATGAAGTATATCGGAGACGGCAACGTAAAGGATCAAACCTATGCTAAGCATTTAATTGAACGCATGCTGGAACAATATAAAAACTTTGGTGATTATGGATTACATAAACTGATGCATAAAGAAACAGGGAAGTTCATAGGACATGCTGGTTTAGTTGCACAAATTATAGATGATGCTTTCGAGATGGAGCTCGGTTACTGGATAGCACCAGACTATTGGCAGGAAGGGTATGGTTTCGAAGCTGCACGGGCATTAAAGCAGTATGCAAATGAAGAAATGTATTTGGAACGGTATGTATCGGCAATTCAGGTAGGGAATATAGGCTCAAAGCAAATTGCCCTTAAAAATGGAATGAAGCTTGAGAAGGTAATTACGATGGAAGGTAAGTCTGTTGAAATTTATGTAATAGAAAATGAAATTGAATGAGGAATAAAAATTGAAAAGTTATTTTATAAGTTATGACGCATTTATACAAAAAGGAGGATCCATTAAAACAACGACAATTACGTATGACGAGCTACTTGCAGTGTTAACGATGCATATGGAACGGTTAGATAAACAGTTTTCTCTTATTATTAATGGACATCTACCAAAGCCATTGCATGAAATACTGGATGATGCATTTGAACAAAGTCATTTGTATAAGGCATATTATACACAGCATTGTGCTAATCGTAGTTATCGTTATCGCAGTTTGTCCAAAAATCGTGTGAAGGTGGATTTTACACTAAGTTACCGAATGAATCGGAAAGATGAAAAACAGATGCTTGAAGAAATTGAATCGGTGCTGCAGGATATTATTACACCTAACATGTCTGCACTTCAAAAAGTGATCGCGATACATGATTATATTGTTAGAACTTATAGCTATGAACTTCATACAAAAGGTTCTCCATTTTCGGTTGCTACGTTTATGGCAGAAAAGCGCGGTGTTTGTATGGCGTATGCGCTGCTATTTGAAAAGATGATGGAAGTACTTAAGATTCCTTGTCATTATGTAATAGGGAAGGCTGACGGGGAAGGAGATGCCGGTCATGCGTGGAATATAGTCGAGATTGACGGACAATGGTATCACATAGATGTTACATGGGATGATATTGGCCATGTGTTGGAACATCATGAAATTCGATATCGTTATTTTTTGTTGACTGATGAACAAATTGCGAAAAATCATCAATGGGACTTGGATCTGTATCCACCATGTACAAGCGAACGGTTTAACGCGATACATCATCTATATGATGTGTGTATTGCTAGTGATCTGCTTATTTATCCGCATCCTAAGACGGCTTATTTGACAGCGATGGATCCGCTAACTTTGCAAACGAGAAAGCTTACTGATATTCGTGTTCAATATTGTACAAATGCGAACGAGCTTGTGTATTTGGTGAATTATTCTGACGGGGCTACACTTTATACATATGATGCTAAAACGGCTGAATTAACGAAATGTAGTACGGACCCGATACATGCGATACATAAAACAAGCAATGAGCTTGTTATGACGTATGCGAATGGAAGTCAGGAAATGATTGCAATCGAAACGGCTGTGGATGTAACTGAAAGTCTTCAAATAGCTGAATTTGACGATGCGCGGTATACGAACATTTCCATGATGTCTCTTGGTGATAGTTATCTTGCAATGTTTAACAGTAATACGGAGGATCTAATCGCATTCAAGAGCGCGGATGGAATCGAATTGTACATCAACGAGCCAATTAGGCAACTAACAGTGTCATTGGAGTTAAATAAAGGTATCCAGCTGCAAATGACTACGAATCGCAAACCGGTTCAATTTAAGGAATCAGCAAAATTAGTCTTGCCATTATCCTTTATAAAGGCATATATCCCAGCTTTAGAAAAACAATTGGATAAGCAAATAACTGTTTTTGACAAAAGTATTAGTATTGATGTTTCCCGTAGCTTGCTGATACAAATCAAAAATAAATAGCTATTGTCGAATGAAGACAGGATTTTTAGAAAAAATGTTGAAATACAATATTAAATGTATCAAAAACGGGGGATAACTATGAATAGATTAAATCTTATAACACTCGGAACAAAAGATATTGTAAAGTCTCATAATTTTTTTAAAAGTCTAGGATTTCATACATCGATTAGAGGAACAGAATCGAACCCTTTCATTATTTTCTTCAAAAATGAAGGAACAAAAATTGCCTTGTATCCATTAGAGGAGCTTGCAAAAGATATTAATAAAGAGAATCCGCCAGCTATTTCAAGTGGTTTTACAGGAATTACACTCGCTTATAATGCAAAATCAATTGATGAAGTAGATGAAATTATTAATAAAGCAAAATTATCAGGCGCAACCGTTCATAAAGAGCCTAAAAAGAATGATTGGGGCGGTTACGGTGGATATTTCACGGATCTTGACGGCTACTATTGGGAAGTTGCTTACGGAGAAGATTGGGAATTCGACGAATCAAATATGCTAGTTATTAAAGATCAGCAAGCCACTTGATGAAAATGATTAAGAAAGTTTGTTCCAGCAGCTCGAAGTTCTATAACTTTATATTTTTTATATTAAGTTGACTAGATTCTAAAGTAATGCTGCGTATAAATTGAAAGTTAAATTTAATTGTTAAAAAAGTATATACAATTAAATATTTATTTCATTAAAATACGCCTTGAGTTAGCTGGATTTAGACTTAAAATAAATTCAACTAACTCAAGGCGTATTTCGCATTTCGTCTCACTGTTATAAGTATACTTTTGAAACGAGATGTAACTTCCTATAATATATATTATGACCGTGTCCCTAAAATGGAAAATTAATAATAGGCTTCCCTTTGAGTAGTTTTTATAACTGTTTTATAAATATGTTTTATTTATTAATGCTTAGCAAGGGATTTTTATATAGAAGTAAATGGTTAGGACACAATATGTGAAATGTTATATCTTTTACAATCGCTCTCATGATCAATTTCTAATTCTGACAGATGACACTAATCTATTTAGCAATCATGCTTTCACAGAAGTAACCCGTCAAGAATGGTGATTACTTCTGTGAAAAGTTACTTAATCTATATTCTGTATTTTTATCAGAAAGATTACCTATTATACCTTCATTCGATATTTAGCTCCACAAATTCTTTTTTCTAATTTTCTATTTGTGATGCTTAATGACGCAAAAAGTGTTATCGCTTAAAGATTCTATTGTCTATGTGAAATTCTTTTATTCAGAAATAAAGAGGCTAAAATAGCAATAATTAACGCTGGGATTGCATAAATTTGTCCAACAAGAAGTTTCCAACTTATTGTGTTATATCCATCAGAGGCTGGTAGCAAAACTGCAAGTATACAAATAACCGAATAAACTAATAATGGCAGAATTATTTTCATCATAGATTTCTTTCACCTCCCTTTCATTTATATGTTCAAATTACTTTTGTAAAAATGCTGCCCTCATACTTGTTGACAAAGGCATTAAATGCCCTTCTTCAATCACGTATATATCATCGCAAAGCTCCTCAATATCTGCAAAATGATGGCTCGTTAGCAAAATTGTTTTCTCTTGCTCCTTCAGCCGTTGAATAATATCCTTCATATCTTGATACGTCTTATAATCAAGTGCGTTAAATGGCTCATCTAAAATTAAAATGTCTTGATTTTCCATGAGTGCTTGTGCAATACCGAGTTTTTGCTTCATCCCAAGTGAGTAATCCTTGACCTTCGTTTTATTGTTGGGATTAAGACCGACTAGCTCCATGGATTCCTTAATTTCCTTTGCCGAAATTTTATTATTGATCGCTGCTAAAAACTGCAAATTTTTAAAACCTGAATAAAGCTCGATATATCCCGGCTCATTAATAAACACCCCGACATTTTCAGGGAAGTCTAGCTGCTTCCCTAAAATTTGCTGGCGAATCTTGACCTTACCGCTTGTTGGTTTTTCAAATCCGCAAATTAGTTTAAATAGCAACGATTTTCCACTACCATTTCCACCAACAATTCCAACTGATTTACCTTGTACCACCTTCAACTGAACTTGATCTAATACGACATGTCCTGCAAACTGCTTCGTTACGTCCTCCAATTCAATTGCCAATACCATTTAACTCACCTTCCTACAAAATATCTTTTATAAGTACAACTTATGGAAATCATTAAAACTACTAAATAACTAAAACCAACTGCTATCATTCCAAGCATGGACTGATTCATTTCCTCAATTCGTGCTAGTTGTCCAATACCTGCCACGTTGTAGCTGGTCCATTCAAATGGCAAATAATTTATCACATATAGCCCCATTATAAACAAAAAGGATAATATCACCTTATTTGTCATCACAAATAGCAAAAATAAAAGCCCTAATAACAACACAATTTCAAGGGTTTTCATACTAAGTAAATAGGCAAGCTGGCCACCATCTATAACAAATACTTTATCGAACAATACAGTTGCACCAAATATAAGCAAAAACGTCAAGAGTACATAGCTGAATGCATATAACCCCATAAGCAGTAAAATGGCCTGAATCCAACGCCTTTTATACCGTGTTCGAATATACAATTGCCAATCTCTTTTGACTAACCAACTTTGCATAAACGTTGCAAATAAGTAAACTGGTATACCCACATAAATTAATTGTTCTAGCCAAGTAAATGGATGAATATCACCGATTCTATACCCATAAAATAATCGCACAATAAAATACTGTAGTGTCTCTTCACGATCTGATGCTTTCATTGCCACAAGTAAAATTAGCCCCGCAAGCCAGATTATCATAGGATCCTTTGCAAAAAGAATACGTCCATAATATCGAAACAATCCTTTACGGAGTACTAGTGATCTGCCCCTTTTCAACTCACCGACATACCACCACTTTTTCATTATTACAATCTGTAGCAATATCCCTGTAATCATAATAAAAAGGGTCTCTTGCCACGTAAAACTTCCCGTGAAATTGTGGTGCAAAATAATAATGCGACTCATCGAGATTTGCTTCAATATATCCATCCAGGGCATTTTAAAGGAAATAATCATAACAAGATAGCTTGCGACAACGATGGCATAAGTCCCTTTTCTCGAAAAATAATGCGCTGCTGTCACGAAAGTACAACCAACAAAGCTATAACCAAGAATCGTAAAGCTCATCGTCAATACAATTCCATCTTTTGGTGAGCGAAATGTTTCCATTAAATACGTTTTCAAATCATTACTTATCGTGCCAACCCAATTCGAATGGAAATCTAAACCAATCGTCATTAAGCTCGCTACAGTAATGATACTTACAACAAAGAGTACAGAAAAAATAACGACTGCCATCCATTTTGCTAGTATCACTCGGTAAAACTTTCGCACGCGAATTAGTTCTACCATGTGTGGCTCTCTATAAATTTGAGAAATGCAATGTAAAAACACCGGGGTCATCAAAAAGATAATTAAATAATGATCTGTTAACACCATTAGTACAAATACACTTCCGTTGCCCTCATACTGCTGACGCTTCGCCAAGCAAAGAATGCTAAGTAAAATAAGAAAGCCTGCCCAAAACTTTGTCACCATCTGCCTAAAATGAAATTTTATTAGTTGTTTCATTGTCACACTTACTGCTCATAAACAGATTTTTTTGCAACAAATTGCATATATAATCCGTAACAAAATATGACTATTATTAATAAAATGGGTCCTACAACAAAGCTTAACCACGATAAATCTTTTACCCAAATAGATGAAGGCTCAAAAGCAGTTATTAATCTATATTCTTCTAATCCAAAAACAGACAAGCAATAGTTTTCTAAAATCGTATATAAAAAGGGACCTGTTAAAATTACAAATAAATTCTGACTGTATAAGCTTAAAACGAAGCCAAATAATGCTACTAATGAGCCAATAATGCCTTTCCATATACTAGAAATAAAACCATAAAGAAATGGATGCTTTACGAACATTTCACCAAAAATCCTCATTTCTCTTACGCTTATAGGCTCTCCCGTGAGAGAATCAAAACTAGATATAATTGGTGGGACGGGTGGCACAACATAAAGCGCAACGATTAAACTCGTAATCGATATGCCAAATACAATAATAAAGCCGGTTGTCATGCTCACGAGTACCTTTAACAAAATATACGTACGCTGTTTCACTCGTGGCAGCGTGTATTTAATGAAATGCGTTTTTCGCTCAAAATACATAAGCCACGCTGTAGGTACTACTGCTACAAGAGCATAAAACAATCCAAAATACTGGAACCCTAATTCATACACTTCTAACTGCTGTTCCACTTGATAAGTCTTATAAGTTATTAGTGTAGTGATACAAACTATTAATATCGAAAATAGGAACGTAATACTAAAAGGAAGCTTGATTTTATACCACTCATTTTTTAATAAATTTTGCATTTCACCATCTCCTCACAACCCACTATAAAAAACGAAATAACTAAAAACAACCACTTCAGCATAAAGAAAGGTTTTACAGGAACGTAAACTTTTTCATTCCCGTAAAACCATATTTCATTCCGTAAATAGAAGACCAATCGTCAGCTTATTCATTTCATTTCTCAAAATAATTTTTGCGTTATACTGCTTTGCAATTTGCTTGAAATTATGAAGACCAAACCCGCGTTTCCCACTCTTTGATGAATAACCTAATTCAAACATTTTCATCATTTGGTCGTTCGACATAACTGGAGATGGATTGCTGACCTCGATGCGTACATGCTCCCCTTCCAGCTTACAAACTAGCACGACCGTTTCCCCGCTCTTACATGCTTCAAAGGCGTTATCAAGTAAAATCCCTAAAATCTCAACTAAATCCGATTCTTCACAAGGCATTTTATAAGGAGGGAGCGCGAAATCGATTTCAACCTTAATGCCCATTTGCTCGGCACGACGAAGCTTAGCATATAAAAAGCCAGCGACAATTTTTTGCCCTATCGTTAATAACTGTTGTTGATGTGGTTGCATCTTTACAGTGTCTGTAAACTGGATAATTTTATCCTTTGCCTCCTGTATCGAATCAGCAGTTTCTAAAATACTTGTAATGGCAAGCATTTTATTAGAAAATTCATGCTGGCGAGAACGTACCTCCATAACGAGTTCATCGATAACCGGCACATATTCCTCCGTTGCTTGTAGACGTGCAAGCATTGCCTGCTGGCGCTTTTGCGTATAAATAAACAACGTAAAAAACACACATAATAATATAGAACATCCAATCAAAATACGCTCTATAATAGTTGATATACCCACCATATAAAAGCCATATGTCGCCATGCTGCCGAAAAATACACTATACAACACAAATTGCTGAAGTAACGTCATTTTTTCAAAAGAAACATAGCCGATATAACGTGTGAAAACTAATACAAGGAGCAGTGCTATCACTAGACCCAAAATATGGTTCCATACACCTTGTAAAGTTAGTAGCTCCGCAATCAATACTGCCTGCATCCTCACGATAAGCCAGACAATTAAGCTCAGTAGCGTCATTAATAATATCGTTACATGCTCCCGTTTAAATAAATAGCTATTGGCCAAAAGCGTTAAAATACAAAATATAATTAACGTTTCTATATAATCAAATGGCAAAATGCTTACGCGTTCTAGTACATCTGTGTTCATCGAAATATCCCGATTGCTCATATAAATTAAGCCAACTAATAAGCCAATCCAAATCACATGACCTATACGCCACTTTAGCTGCTCTCGGAAAAACAAGCACGTAAGCAACCAGAGCGTTATAATATCTAACATTGCTGTCATTTAATCACCCTTATTTCAACACATCCTGAAATTTAAACCCAATTGGAATTATTGCTTCAAATCCTCGTAGCTTTAAAAGTTGCTTTGCCTTATCAACCATTTCCACTTTATCCCTATTAACGATATAACTTTTATGTACTTGAACAAAACGTTCATCCACAAGCTCTAACATTCTTTTCAGTGAATAGCTTGAAATCATCACCTCATCCAGCTTTCCATCTCGTTGTAGATGAATACACATTTTCTTCCCAAATGATTCGATATAATAAATATCCTTTAAGAAATATTCAAACAGAAATCCCTTTTGCTCAATTTTTAATGTTTTTTCATCCGTAGCTGTATACGATAAAAAGGAAAACACGTCCTCAATAACTTTGCAAAATTCGACTTCTGTATATGGCTTTACTAAGTAATAAAAGCACTTTAGCTCCCGATAGGCATACAGTTCTTCCGTCACAATCCCGGTTTCAAATACAATGGGCGTAAACTGATATTGAGGCATTGTACGGATTTGTTTTGCGAGATCTGTCCCCTTGTAATCTACTAATTGAATATCGATAATAAAAAAATCAATATACTGCTCTTGTGCAATTATCAATGCCTTTGTTGCATTATCAGTTAGAGATATATGTATCGTTGGATTTAACCGTTTTAATGCAGCCAACAAAAACTGTTGAATGTTTCGGTCGTCCTCAATAATTAAGACCTTCATTTATATCCCCAGCTCCTCCTGGTGTTTAATTCCTGTAAAAACAAATTATCCATTCCACTTTACCCGATTTCCATAATAAATTCCATCGGTGCCTGATAAAATAGTGAATGTATATAGAAGGTGAAAAGGTTTAGATTATATGGTTAGTTCGCAAAAATAAATGCTATTCGTGCCTGACTAACCGTCTGAGCATTACGAATGATACTGCACTCTGGCATGGACGGTAGCGCGAATAGTATACCATTCACCTTGCCTTTTCCATATAGGAACCCAATATAAAAGCATATTCGAAATGATTTCGAATACGCTTCGTTTAAACTTTCATCGTTTCTATATATCCTTGCTGTATACATGTATCCGTAGAAAACTTTTTAATCCCCGTAGCAAATGACAATTCAATCGTGCTACCTGTAACAGCTAAAATTTCCCCTTCACCAAAAATCACATGCTTAACTTTTGAGCCAACGATTAACGCTGACTTGTTTGTAATGGTGCGCTCATTAAAGAATTGCTTCTGTACTTTTTTCAGACTTTTCGGTGCTATCCTTGGACTTTTCGACACTTTCTTTGGCAATTCCTGTGGTGAGACGATTTGTTTCAACGCATTCATAAACTTCGATGGCACCACACTTGTTTTAAAGCGCTTATTATAAGATATTAATTCCAAATGGCGGATAGCACGCGTGATACCGACATAAAAAAGTCGCGTTTCTTCCTCGGTTACTTCTTCCACTTCACTAGGTAATATTCCATCAAGCAAGTCAATCATGTATACACGGTCAAATTCCAAACCTTTTGAACTGTGAAATGTTGTTAGTGTAATTGCATTCAATTGATTTTTATTAGACGAGCGTGCTAAATTTTCAAGCTGCTTCATACCACCCACAAATTCGATCATTGTCGGCGTATGGTTAGCAATTAAACCAAGTACATTCAAGATATCTATTAAATTTTCATAATTAAAACCGTATTCCTCACTCATTTTCTTTAAGGTACGCTCATAACCAAAATCATAACGGATATGCTCTAGCATGGATGTGGGTGTAGTCTTATCAAATTTAATGCTATCATACATTTTGCGAATTCGCTTAATATATTCAGACTGATAATCCTTTAACTCTACATGCTCTAACAACTGTTTGAATACACAGCAATCCCCCGCCACTTTCTGTAGCGCCTTAAATTGAGGTGAGTAATATAAGCATTCATTTTTCTGTAAATCTTTTCAAATACCGTAATATTTTTGTATTGTATGCTAACCGCATGAAGTCTCTAATATCCTCTACAACCCAATGTGTGAAAAAGCCATGCATGATTTTATTCATTTAAGGTTATGTGTAATCTTATTTTAGGCATTCAACAACCTTTGCTATCACAGACTTTTATTAATTGTGCATAAAAAGCTGTATATCTAATGTTCGTTAGAATAACCACGAAACGTTGATTTAACAACATTTCATGGCTTTTGGTGTATTCCCAAACTTTTATTTGGGAACGTTATTTTTAATTATTGATGTATAAAAAACAACGGTATTTGGACGGAAAGGGATTGAATTCTCATTTATTATTGATTAAGTATTAATGAAATAGAATCCGATTCTTGATTTACAACAATATCCTGTTCTTCAGAAGTGCCGTCTGTATAAGTTACAGTTACACTAATTAATACGTCCTCTTCTATCGAATTGTGAGAAGGAATCGCGAGTGAGTATTTATATTGCTGCTGCTCGCTATATTTAACGGTAAAGGTATTACCAATGTCTTTTATAGCTTTGTATATCTCTGAATTAGGTTCATTCAGTATATAGTTAATTTTTTCTAGTACTAGCTGATCCTTGTTGGCTACTTCTTCCTTAGACAAGATGACATCCTCTATAAAAGTTCCATTATTAATTTCATATGAAATAACGTCGATATTATCTCCGGAAACTTGAAGTGAAACATCGGTAAAAATTAACTTATCTCCGTCCCCAATTATATAAGTTATAGCATCTAAACGATCTAACACGCCTAAATCGAATGTCGTTTTTTCTTTCAAAAGTTGATGACCTGTGCTTTCCGCCGCATAAGCCGTAATCGTAAAATTGACTAATTGAGAATTACCGTAATAATTAGTAAACGGCAAGTTGAACAGAAATAGTAAAAGAATGCCGAACACACTTGCGACTGAACCCCACTTTTTAAAATTGATGTGAAGTGACTTTTCTCGTTTTTGGTCATAGCACTTCTTTTTCAACCGATTTTCTATTACCTTAGACATTTCAATTGAGATAACAGCATCTTTTATTTTACGTTCATCCAATATTGTTCCTCCTCTCGATAACTTTGGCGAAGAAGCTCTCTACCTCGCT
Organism: Solibacillus sp. FSL W8-0372; assembly: GCF_037969735.1. Taxonomy (NCBI): domain Bacteria; kingdom Bacillati; phylum Bacillota; class Bacilli; order Caryophanales; family Caryophanaceae; genus Solibacillus; species Solibacillus sp. FSL W8-0372. The sequence continues at coordinate 1,788,710 of NZ_CP150204.1, forward strand.
GTAATCGCTTTTTAACTGCTGCTACTGTAATGGTAAGTATTTTCGCTATTTCCTCTACCTTATAGCCTTCTACATAGTGGAGTAATAATACGACCTTTTGCTTGTGAGGCAGTTTCATAAGAGCTTCAAGTAAACCGTAATTTTCTTCATTTTTACAATAAAGCTGCAAGTCATTTATATCTAGGTGTCTACGAATAATATTGTATCGTCGCATATTTTTACAGCGATTCGTTGCTACCGTAATGAACCAAGCTTTTTCGTGTTCGGAATCGTTAAAAGTAGGCACCTTCGATAAATATTTTATAAATGTATCTTGCACAGCATCTTCAGCATCGGATTCGTTGCATAAAATAACTAGGCATATCCGAAATAACATATTTCCGTATGTATCTATAATTCGATCTATATTTATCTCTATATCAGTCGTAGAAATAACCTGTTGCAAAGCTTATCAACTCCTTTCTTCACTTACTACACACTTGAAAATATCATTTGGTGACTTTTTTTATAATTATTTTTACAAATATTCCTATCACTCATTCATTTTACTGTGAAATTTAGTTTCATATAAAGCGAAGAGGCACTAAGTGAATAAGCTCAGTGCCTCTTTACGTCTAAATTTGTATGGATGCCTGGAACTGATAAATCAAAAATTAATTTAAAATCTTTACTTTTCCACTGATTGCATCATCTTCTGTGGAAGTAGAGAAAACTTGGATGAAAAGCTCACTCTCTACAAAGGATGCACCTGTATAATTAATTTCTCCCGTACCATCATCATTTCCGTATGCAGAATTCCAGTGATAACGGTTCCCCTCCGCATCAAAAAGATTAATATTCGGTGAGCGATCAGATGAAAAACCACTATAATAAATGGTTGTAGAAATCGGCGTTGTTACGATCCGATCAATTACAAATTGCTCGTCATTTTGTAATTGTATCGTTTGATGTAAATCATGCACCGTTGTTTCATTTTGGACAGTAAGCTGAGAAGCCTTTATGTCAAATACCCACGGTTGTTCAAGTGTTTCCCCTTCCAGCGTTTTTGTCTCTGCTGTATGCATTTTGTCATACGTAATTTGTACATCAAAATTGGCATCCGCTACTGGCTCAGCTAATGTAATCTCACTATAAATTGCATACATTGCACTGTTTTGTGCAATCGATTGTGCTGATGTACCTTTCGTTTCAACTTTTTCACCATTAATGAGGACAGTAGGCATTAATTGATGTCGATAAGAGAAAACGGTCTCTTCATTTTTATCAAACGTTGCACTAATCATTATTTTATCGTAATTAACAAGCACTTCATTTAATGTTAAATCGCCCATTTCTGTCGTACGGTTTTCACCAATCACTGTTTTGTAAGGTAACCAATCCACTTGTTCAGTTCCTTGCCAATCTTCTAGTAATGCTGCTATGAACGGCATATTGGCAATCGTTTGATGATTCATAGCTAATAAGCCAATTGCCAGAGTAGCTGCTGCAACGCCCATCCCTTTATGGGACTTCACTAATTTTAATTTCTTTTTCACGAGTTTTTGTACACGCTTTTTCTCATAATTGGTAAGCGGTGACACGTCAAATTCACTTAAATTAATATCGACTTCATTTAACTCTTTATAAATGCTCATCTTTACACCCGCCCTTTTAATAATTGATCTTTTAGTTTCTTTCTTGTTCGTGATAATTTATTGTGGACCCAGGATGGTTTCGTTTTAAATTGCTCTGCTATTTCTGTCGTTGATTTCCCTTTAAAATAGTAGCTTTCAAAAATTTGACGTTCTTCAATAGGTAAACTATTCAGCACTATTTGCCAGTCAATTTGTTTAGACTCTAGCAATGGTAAATTATCTTGTAGCTCCGCTGTGGGAACTTGTCGCTCTAATTTTCGTAAAGCATCGATTGCTTTAAATTTCGCAATGGCTGCTACCCAATTTTTGAATGTGTTTTTCTTCGAATCAAAGTCCTCGATATGATACCAAATAGCAATCGTTATATCTGCCATTGTTTCCTCTAATTCTTGAGGTCTACTAGCCAGATATTTGAGCGCAATAGCTTTAATGAGTCCCCCGTATTGTTCAAGTAACAATTTAATGCCTTTTTCTTGTTTGGATTTAATTAATGAAATTATTTTCTCGTCCATATGACACCTCATTTCAAAACGTTTTTCGCGAAAGATCCGTTCACTCTATCATTCGTTTTGAATTTCAAAACCTATCAAAACCTTTTTAAATATTTGATGTATTGCTTATTCCACTTTGAATGTAACAGCTTAATTCTAAATGGAAAAGGTCAGTTTATTACTAATAACGAATCGAGATTTAACCAAAAAAATTCATGTAAGAAGTATTGATGATTCCGCAGAGTACGCTGATGAAGAAGCAGTAAAAGAAATCGGCACTGTAAACGACGCAATCACGGTTTCTTCGGATAGACAGAACCAGCATTCAAATGGAGATACAGTTGTATTGCCAGTAGAGGTCGATGAAAGTAAAACAAATTAAGTAAAAAACGAAAAAGACATTTGAAGTCAAGTCTAGAGGAATCTTAGAATTTAATTATATTTAAAAACACAACCATGTTTTACCATAGCTGTGTTTGAAATGTTAACAATTCATCTTCAAGAATTGCGGCCGATTACTGAATAGTGGTAAATGCAAAAATCAAAAATTACTTATTTTACACTTTTTAAAATTTTATTAGTCGATCCATTTGCCTTCTTTTACAAGTTGGGATTTTAAGACGTTAAAAAGATTGTCATGTACACGTGCATAAGGTTCACCATTCGGTTTTGTTTTGCTAGGGTGCTTTGAAGAATGTTCTATAGTTGTCACATGATGTGGATGTTCTCCATCCTTTACATCTAAGATATAAACTTGAATAGTGTGTGGATCCCTTTGATGAATATTCATTTTCATTCCATAGATCATTTTATTTTCCATATGTATTCTCCCCCTATTAAGTCGGCTTTACTTATATTCTAACATAATTAACCATTTCTCTTATTCAAGAAAATGGCCAATTCAAATCTACAAAAATGCCATTTCACTAATTCTTCCGTACAATCCGGTTCATTCTTACTCTCACTTTTATATCTCCAATCTGCACAGGCAGCAAAAAAGAAACAGGCGTTCATGGAAACCCATGAACGCCTGCTTCTTTAATATTGTCAAGCGCCTTAAGTTAATGACATTGACATAAGGTTGGGTGCTTTTAGAGAATAATAAATTATTCAGCGTCATCGCCTTAAACTTAGTTACCTTCACCTGCTGCAGAAATCTTATAAATCAGACCGCCATCAGTGCTTGCAATAAGCGCGCCATCCTCAGTTACAAGTATATCACGGAAACGTTGGGCTTCTTCAGTTAATAGACGTTCTTCTCCAACGACAAGACCATTTTCAATAATGACACGTACAATATAGTTCGGCGCTAAACCACCGATGAACAAGTTGTTCTGCCATTCAGGAATTGCGTCGTTATCATAGAATGACATACCACTTGGTGCACTTGTGGGATCCCAGTAATATACTGGTTCAACAAAGCCTTGCTCCTCGTGTTCTGAAATACCATCATTTACTAAATCACCAGTGTACTCGATACCATAAGAAACAATTGGCCATCCATAGTTAGAACCTGGTTTAATAATATTCAGTTCATCCCCAGCTTGTGGACCGAATTCAACAATCCATAAGTCTCCTGTTTCAGGGTGGAAGTCGACACCTTGAATATTACGGTGACCGTAGCTGTAAATACCATCTAGTGCATTTTCATTTTCGATAAATGGATTCGTGTCTACTGCTTCTCCATCTTGTGTAATGTGAATTACTTTACCTAAGTAAGCATCTAAGTCTTGTGCACGTTCACGAATTGGATCATCTGAACGTTCCCCAGTTGTTAAAAATAGGTTGCCTTCAACATCAAAGATAATACGTCCACCATAGTGTAAGGCCCCATCATATGCTGGTACTGCTTGGAAGATTACTTCAAAGTCTTCAAGTGAGGCTTCATCTTCTGATAAAACGCCTTTACCGACAGCAGTGACAGTTCCACCTTCAATATTTTGAGAAAACGTCATAAATACTAATCTTGATTCGTCGAAATCAGGTGCAATGGTTACATCAAGTAAACCACCTTGACCTTCGTTATTTACTTCGGGTGTACCTTCGATCGGATCTGAAACAGAGCCATCTTCAAGGTTTATAATAAGAAGTTCTGCTGATTCTCTTTGTGTAACAAGTAAGCGGTTTGTATCAAACTCAACCATCCCCCAAGAAACGCCAAGACCTTCAACAACAACTTCCACATCAAGTTCTGTTTCAGTCACTACTTTAGGTGCTCTTGTTTGTTCTGGAAATGCTGGTTCAAACTTAGTAACTTTTGGTTTAGATTCTGCACTTGTATTTGTATCTGTACTTTCATCAGTGCTTTCTTCTGTTGCAGCATCCGAGTCATCAGTTGATTCTTCGTCTGAAGTATCAGCATTGCCACATGCTGCCAAAGCCAATACAAAGATCAGCATTGTAAAGAACATTAATCTTGACCACGAAACCTTCGTCATTGTTTTTCCTCCCCTTTTCGCATTCACGATTCAACTTGTCCAGCTACTCTATATAATGTTAATTCCTTTACCTTTTCACATCTTGCAGTATTACTAAACATATATACATCAAAGAAATCAACTTTTGTTCCATTTGCTAATGAAATTTAACCATTTATTGAAGCGAATTTTCTGTGAGTATTTTATACTTTTGACAAACGAACAATCTTATCCGGATAATAGCACTTTAACCTTTTGAGACGTTTCTCACTTATTTAGGAAATGCGCAGAAAATCAAGATTAGTCTTTCTGCCCTTTCAAAACTAGCATACATATAGGCGAAATAATTGTTACAATGCCAATGACTGTAAAAGCTATTCCCCAGCTAAATGATTGTAATAAAAAGCCGAATATCATTGGTGAAAAAATGGTCACTGTGAACCCAATAACTGACTGGACTCCTAAAGCTAATCCTATGACATCTGGATCAGAGACGTTTGTTATCGCTACATTATAAATTGGTGAATCTGCGACAATTGAAAAACCATAAATCAAAAGTAATATGAACATGAGGATCATAGGAACAAAATCTAACCAGCCAATCATTAATGAACAGGAAATACTAATAATTAAAAAGAAGTTTGCCACCTTAATATGACCGAACTGATCAGATAGCTTTCCACCTACATATGTTGCAATTCCTCCAACCATGATTACGAGTGCACCTGTAATATTTCCATACCGAATCGCTTCTGTTTGTTCTAATCCTTGAACCCCATAGTAATAAACTAGAAATGGACCGATCCATGCCCACATGGCATATAACTCCCATGAATGGCCTGCATAGCCTGCATTGACGAGAAGATTTTTCTTTTTTAACACTTTTTTTATAACATTCCACTGAAATTTAAGTGAATTCTCCCCGCTTTTTAAATCAGGAATCTTTATATAAATCATTAGCAATGAACCGATAATACTTAAACAGGATGTAATGAATATGACACCTTGCCAGCCAATGAATTCGATTAAAAATCCGGAAACGAGCAATGAAAATCCGGAACCTACCACTAATGAGCCTACATATATTCCTACTGCCTCGCCTCTTTTATTTACAGGAAATAAATCAGTTAAAATCCTCATTCCCGGCACATAGATACCTGCTATACCAATCCCGGAAATCATTCTTAATAACAAGGTCAACCAAAATCCTTCAGCCACAACGGCAAAAGCAATTCCTGAAAGGCCAGCTATTAATGCTCCAATTACAATAAAGTACTTAGGGTTATATTTATCTATCAATAGACTATAAAATATAATTGCTCCGACATAACCAATATGAAAAAAGGCAATAATAATCCCTGATTGTGAAGAAGTTAGTCCCCATTCATCTTCAATTACAGGCATAACGGCTGAGAAATTGAACCATATTTGCATCGCCAAAAACTGTACAATTGAAATACCCCATAATATTTTACTTTTGTTCAAATAGGTAATGCTCCTTTCGCATCAATCATGGGCTTAACCTCAGAAAGAATGCTCCTATTAACTGTTTTGTATCCTTCGTCGACATTTCAGAACTTTAGTATGTAATTATATGTTATAATTTGGAAGATTAATATAGGCAGAAGTAAATTAATACCATACCGCGCTACTTGTTATCTTATCAAAGAATCGAAACACCCCGTTATAAATATGGGCTTTTAAAAATGACGTCTTTTGCCCTTCAATACAATACTTATATACCATATAATTGTAAAATTTAGAAATTTTAATTATTCTATTATTTATAACGAACTTATAAAAAATAAATAGAAAGTGAGATGCGTATCTATTTAACACAACAAGAAGAGACTTTGCCTTACCTACTACATACCGTTTAAATAAATTTTTTAGGGGTAGTTGGTTTAGCATCTTAGGGGGAACATTATGCGAGAATATTTAAAAATAGAATTTAAGCAATTTTTTATGAATAAGAAAAACATATTCATCTACATACTTTTAACATTTGCTGCGTTTTTTTACGCGTATAAAGTAGCTCCTGCCTACGATCCGATAGAAAAGGTAGATCGTGAAGAAATCGAAGCACGTTATTTAACACGACAAGAGTTTATTGTTGACATCGAGAAACGAGGTTTTGAAGATATTCATCCTATGACAATAATGGCCTACCATACGTTCAGTGAAGTCAATCCATTAGACAAAGCTAGATTAGACACACTGGATACAGGCGATTTGAAAAAATATGCCGAGGTAACGAGTGAATGGTACTTCTTAACAAATTATATGACCTATTATAATGAGCATATCACGTACAACTCACGCTACTATATGTCACAACGAGAATTGGCATTTGATCGAGGCTTTTATAATTCGCTAGAGCAATATGCACGTTACGGGGCTTTCGCCAAAGCAGATTATGAGTTATCCATTAACCAGTTTGAACAACGCACCGCATTACAGACGGTTGAGCGCTTATTAAACGGCCCATTGTCAATTATATTAATTACTTGTGCCTTACTATTGGCAATCGATGTTGTGTTAAAAGACCGCCTTCATCCTTCCGTTTTAAAGGGCTTTCCTTTAACCGACTGGAAAAAGCTGCTTTCGAAAATGTTCGTTGCTTATATTGGAAGTCTGGCATTGTTTCTCCCGTTACTTGTAGGCTTTGTTGTAATCGGTATGCGCTCAGGCTTTGGTCATTTTCAGCTACCTTCCCCCGTCTTTACAAACATATCGGAATGGCAACAAGTAGGCAGTTTTGACATGATGACACTTGGTACATTTTTAGCACAATCACTTGCACTTATTTTGATGTGGTTCCTCGTTGTTATAGCGGTTGTAATACTGTGCAGCGTGTTATTCCGTCATGAAATGGTGAATTTAGCTGTCGGTACCCTTTTAATTTTTGGTGAAAGGTTTTATTTGAGTCGTAATGTCGGTTATTTTTGGGATATTGAAAACGTTCCAACATCTTATATTCAAGTTGGAAGGATCGTTTCAAAACAATATAACTTTTTCTTAGCAAGTGAATCATTAGATTATATCTTAGGACTACAATTATTAGCGATTTCAGTTGCTATTGTACTTATTATTACTCTGCTCATTGCAAAAAATAAACGATTTATGCTCATAAAATAAAAAAAGAACTATAGGGTCCACAAAAAAAATTGCACTTACATTTGTTAGATTTAAACAAGTGTAAGTGCAGTTTAATTTTCAGCTTATCAGGATTTATAATATTTAGCTTTCTTCCCATAACCTAACAGTATTTAGTAATTGATTGCTTTCACTAATAGAGAGCTTATAAATGTCAGGCTTTGTTGTAGACTTCCAAAAATTAAAATCATAAGTACGATCGAAGTGATGCATAATATTCGTCATTATATTTCCATGAATTCCTATGACAATCTTTTTCCCTTTATATTTATGTAACAGTTCATTTAGAGCTGCAAGTCCGCGCTCCTTCACCTCATTGCATGATTCCCCGCCCGGATAAGAGAAATCTGGATTTTCCATTGAATATTTAAACGCTTCGACTGGATCCTCAAATATGTAGTCGGCAGCAGCTAAACAACCTTCTCTAAAACGGTAATCCTTTTCAATTTCTTTATTAATCAATTTCGATAAACTTTCTACAGTTTGAATTGCTCTTACATATGAGCTGGATACGATATGATCAATGGATTCCGAACTTAATATTTCTTTTACTTTTTCAGCATCTTTTCTACCTTTATCAGATAAGCCTCTAAATTCTTCGTTTTCTATATCAAAAACTGAATGGGCGTGTCTTACAAGATATATTTCCGTATTCATTCTATAATTTCTCCTAATCGTTCAAATTTCTATTGTAAAGATCAGTAAGGTCTTTTATATAATATAAAGTGAAATCGTCCGTTATATCTACTTCAAAGAAATATAGCGTTTCGGTTGCTACATCAATAATTTCTATTTCAAAAAGCCCCATTCCAAAGCGATAGTTGATTTCTTTTGGTTCCAAATTTTCTTTATTTATATCGTAATTAGTTTCAATATTATTTTCTGCATAGAAGTATGCGACTGCTTCTTTGGATTTTGAATTAAAATAATAGTTACTAATAAAAATAACTAATATGCAAAATAGGACATTCAATAAAATTATTTTTTTCATACCCTCCTCCCAATTATGGCTGCTATGTACGCTCGTTCTTGTTTAACATAACAGCTAGACCTTTCTCTTTTACTTGGAGTACATAACATACTTGCTCGTTCATTTTACTAAAAGCCACATTATATTTCGTTAGGTCAATTAAATCTCGATAAGCATTGGGAAGGTCGGTTGTTAAGTGCAGATGTTCAGGTTGATATGGAAAGGGATCATAGGGATTTGGTGAATGTATATATACAGCGTCATATTCTGGGTATGTATCGTTTAACGTAATCCATGCTTGATAAGGTTTCTGAAACGATTCCAACTGTTCAAGCACACGGTCCAACAGCGCTAAATGCCCTTTAATATGCTCCCTTCTTTGTTTCCCACTATCTTTCCCATACCCATAAAAATCTAAATGGTGATGCGTATAGGCGAACCACATGTCTTCTTCAAGGTCTAAATCATACCTATCTATTTTCGACCACATATTACGAAAGTAGCGGCGTTTTCCTCTGAATTTTTTCAAATGTATCCCCCTTTTATGTTCAAAAAGCCATTCACTCTTTTTTAACACTTAAAGTTCTCCTACTAATGTTTTCGCAAATGTAGATGGAAAAAACACTACTTCATATTGTCCTTCTAGCGCCTGCTTCACTTTTTTCGTTAGTTCAGTACCACGATCATTATGCTGTTGCTCCAGCATAACGCCACTTGGCACAATACCGTCGTTTTCCCAGTCAATCCATTTACCATAGTCATAGATCCATTCCTGCAGATCCTGCTTTAATCCTTTTGATAATGAAAAATCATCTATATCTAAATTTGTAAGACATCGGTCACACCATAATGGATCAGCACTAATATCTGCCTGCACTCTTAGTTTTTTTAATTTATGACTTCCACAATATTGCATAGGTGAAATCTCTCCTTTTACTTGTTTCCCATCACTAATTATGAATCAAAGTAATGTTATCGCATCCTCTAAAATTAGTTTTGTAAGTTCATGGTCATTAATAACAAAAGGCACCTCAGTTGGTTTAACCCATATGCGCGTATTTGATTCGTGTTCACGGAAAAATGGGAAACATTCATTTACGTCCATTCTATAAAAAGCTTGATAACCGATCATAGGGTATTTTCCATTTGGATTAAATGATGGATTTTCTTCATGACTCACTTCAATTGAACCTATGTATTGAATTTTTCCGTTCACATACCCTTCTTCATACGTTTCTCGCAAAATAGCTTCTTCTATTTTTTCTCCCGCTTCCAAGTGCCCCCCTGGAAAATTAAAACCTCTGTGTTTAATATCTACTAATAAGATATTGTCATCCTTTATACAAATGGAATGTACACTTGTTACTTTAATAGATTGATTTATTTCCATTCCAGGAATCCATGTAAGCTTCACTTTATTTCCACCCCAGTTAACATAAACTGTCTTCATTTAAAAACCTCCTCAAATACGATTAAGATGAGTATCTTGAAATTTAGTTGGATATTTTAATCCAAGACCAAACATTCTATCCATTCCGATATGGGCTATCCAAATTAGGCAAATCATTATAATACGATCGCTATGTAGTAACAATCCGCAGATCGTTAATATTAATGGGATCGAGTATGTATGAAATAAATTATACAGTATGGAACCAACCTGAACGTTTTTTATGTAACCAAGTGCTGAAATGTCTGGAGCTAACAATAAAATTAGAAAAATGCCCCAACTAAATTGCAGATGGAAGTAAAAATAAACGCTTAAAGTAAAAACAGCAAACCCCTCCACTTGCAAAATAAATTTATTCAAATACGCCATCCTCCCTTAGAATTAGTAGTGTAAACAATCATTCTCCTCAATAATGACTATGGTTGTATTGAGTATAGATAATCAATTTAAAAGTAAAAAAGTTTAGCATCAACAAAGGCTAAACTTTTTTTACTTATTTAATTAGCTAATTTTATGCTGGCTTTCTGAACTACTCCACAAGCCAATGTTCTTCTATTTCTTCTCATACTCATCATAAGGGACATTTTTCTTGTTGGCCATTTGATAAATGAAAATCGATGCCATTTCTTTATCTTCTTTAACGATCAGCTCGTTACCCGATTTATCGGTAAACTTATAGTTGCCAATCGCTCCCGGTACGTATTCTAGTGCAACTTTATCGATTACATCCCATTCCATTTTCTGCGAACCGATTAATTGTTTTTTATACACAACATTTTCGTTAATAGCTGTATATGTTTCTGTTGAACTATATAATGTAACAAATCCTAAAATCAAAACTCCAAAACTTATAATGTATGTGATTGTTTGACGCTTCCAGCTAAGAATAGCAAAGCCTGTAGCTAAAATCGCAAAACCAGCCAAAATAACCATTACATTCGTTTTAAATGAATATATATAAAAGTTTGAGCGATCTGTTAAAAATAAGTCTGGAACTGTCATCGGTACAAAGATAGCAAAAAGTGGTGAAATAATTATACAAGTAATCGCCATCAATGCAAAAATTAATCTTGGTGAATATTTTTTTAACATGGTCTTCCCCCTATAAAATTTTACTGATTTTCCATAGTCTATAAGACTGTGAGAGCTAAAGGTCACACAATCACAACAATGGTATGAAATAATTATAAAATAAATTGTAAAATTTTTCAATATTTTCAATAAATATAGAGGCGTGAGTGTTTTATCCTCCTATTTTAAACAAAAAACCAGTGTCAAATAAGATTGACACTGGTTTTGTTCTTGTATTACAGGATTAAATTTCGACGCGGTATCTCCAATGTGAATGCTTTACGTCCTCGAAGTTGATATAAGCAACGCTTGCCTCTATGACATCATTTAAATTGAGTTCATGATCTTTGGCAAAGTTTTTTAGGCTCTCAAGCAATTCTTTATCACATGTCGTTCGAAATTCAGTCCGGTCTTTCGGACGGTTCTGTTTATTGAATACAACAGTTCCCGCTTCTATTAAATTGCTATAGCCATTTTCGAGTAAATATCCAATGTGGGTATCGTATCTTTCGGCCAATTGCTTTAAGTTATTTAAAATTTCCGCGCTTATACGTGTTTTGTAGCGTACTCTTGTTTCATCTGTTGTTTGAATGAGCTTACCGTTATGTAGCTTCCACATTGTCATTCTCCTATCAAAATATAGATATTATCATTATATCCGATGTCCAACAAAATAAAACACTCCTTATGGGATAAGGAGTGTAAAACGTAAAGTTGCGATCGGTAATGCATATTTAGTTTGAAGGTTTTCTTACGATAGTTTAACATTAAATACTACGTGTGAGCTGAAATTTTCAATGGTATATCTCAATTCGTGTATGCATTTCGCTCGCCTAATTTGGTTGGCATCTTTCGAGAATCTTCGTTAAAGCATTTGGTCCATTAATTGCCTGTAACACTTCTTTAAATATTACTAAAAAACGCATACAACGAAGTTAATAGAAATCATAATTATCTAACTCTAAACTAGTGGTTAATTATTTACTCTTCTTAATGATCGCAACTTTACTTACTAGTAATATACCACCTCCAATAATAATTAAACCTCTTTATAACACTTTTTCTTTCAATTTTTTTATGTTTCAAGTATATAATGTAGGAACGGAGGTGTCTTATAATGATTAAAATTAAGAAAATAGAATTTATGAAAGTACTATATGATGATGCATTGGCACAAAATATATTTTCTATTGCTAATATTACGTTTTCAAACCGAAATCCAATTAATGGGGCCCTCCTCTACTGGCAGCAAAATCAATCCGAAGAACTATATACAAAAGAAGGCGACTATAAGTTTTTTTATGATTTAGCAAAAGCACAATATTTTGCAGCGGTGAAATTCCCGAAAGACAGTAATTTAACTCGTGAAGAGCGCCAGGAACTTGCCTATTTATTATTGGAAGAGCGCGGAGCAATCGGAACTTACAGCTTTGTATCCACAAAGCCTAAAAAGCTCTTACATGTTAAAGATGCTTTCGAGTCTATTAATTTTCCGTCTGATTTTTCAGTCGCGGATTTTAACGATATTGCAGTAATTAAAAAAATCGAATCGCATGATGAAACACTTTATGAAGAGCTGCCTTATAACCGGACGTTTGTGGAATCCTATTTAGAATGGTGCCGATTAGCGGTGCAAAAGCATCCTTCAAAACTGACAGCTTACTTGCAATACTTACCGTTTTCGTATGTTTGCTATAGTAATGCGTTGTTATCCGAGCAATTTGTAATTGATTATTTACCGGAAGTGGATTTGGAAGCACTTCAATATAATAAACCAGTACTTGCAAGGCTTACGATGTCATTTAAACGATATTTAATTACAACTTTAATGGAAAATAAAAAGCGCATTCATCCTGATTTTGTCGATCAATTAGATGATTTTATTGAAAGTAATGCTTTTTACAGCTCCTATGATGTCGTTTATCTTCCGGAGGCTGATGAGATTCCAGATATGGATTTACAGTATTTCGAATATGACCGTGGACCGTATAAGTGGTCTGGCAGTGAACATCTAGTAAAAGGTATTCCTTCGCTAGTGAGCCAGCAGTATAATTCCTACGGGGATAAACGTTTAACAAACGCGGAAATGGATAAGAAGTTAATGGCCTATAATCCACAGCAAAAGCAATTATTTATGGCTATTGCCGAACTCCATTGGTTAAACAAATATAAAAATGAGCTGGATTGGTCATATATTTGCCAATATAATGTACATTTAAATGAGCAGTTTTTAACTGCCCATATACAATATGTTGATTTTGACGCTCTCGGACTTAATACAGATATCGCAGTTAATGTCGAATTCTTATCAACGTATTTACACCGTTTTAACCATCAAAAAGCGGTCCCTTTAATTATTTGTCATTTAACCGAGCAGTTTTATTTAACGCATAAAGATGATATTAAAGTTGATATTGATTTATTGTACAAATATATGGATTGTATCGATGAAGAGGAATTTTTGCGGATTGAAAACTATTTAATTGACTATTAGAATAACGTATTTGGTGTGAAATATATAATTAGAGGCTTCGACGTAAGTAGAAATTTCTATGTAATAGGGAAATACTTTTAATAAGAAATTGATATTATATGAATTGATTGGAGTGAAGGGGCGACTCCTGGGGGAACAGCAAAATTTATTTTGCGACGAGTAACCGCAGGAGCACCGACGCCTGAGACTACAGGCTCAGGCCGTGCCCCCGGAAAGCGTCCCCGTAACGGAAATCAATTCTCACAGAAGCAGAAAACTATCTATTTTTTCTTTGAAAAAATAGATAGTTTTCTTTTTGTCCCAACCCCGTATTATTGCTATACATTTTGAATTTGTTTTGAAAAGTCCTTGAGGGTTAAAGGCTGATTAAAATAAAGACCTTGCCCATATTGACAGTTGAGCTCCTTTAAAATCGCCAAATCTTCCCCATTTTCAATATTATTAGCTACCACTTCTAATTCCAGGGCATTTGCTAATGAAATAATGGCAGCTACCATTTTCGCATTTGCCGGTACTAAATTTAATTCGTGAGTGAATGAGTGATCGATTTTTAATGTATTAATGGGAATTTCTCTTAAATAGTTTAAAGACGAATAACCTGTACCGAAATCATCTATTGAAATGGTAATCCCTTTATCATGCAGTTTGTTAATTTTATCAATGAGATGGATATCTTTATCGAGCATTCCGAGCTCAGATATTTCAATTTCTAAATGATGCGGTGCAAGACTTAACTGTTCCAGCATCGTTGTTAAATCATTAATGAAATTCGATTCTTTTATTGTCTCAATTGACAGATTGATGGCAATTTTAAAGTTGTCATCTACAAACGGCTTAAATTCAGCAAGTTGCATAATTGCATTTCGCAATACCCAATGATCGATTTGTGTGATTAATCCGCATTGTGAAGCAAAAGGTAAGATTTCTTCCTGATTCATCACGCCAATTTCTTCATCAATCCATTGGACCATCACTTCGGCTCCGATAATATTATTTTTATGTAAATGGTAGATGGGATCATACTGCAGAGCAAATTTATTTTCTCTCAATGCTTTATGCAATTTTGTTTCCAATACTAAAAACTGATCATTCGTATTGGGCATTTCTTTTTTATAGACGATATAACTGTTTCCCTTTTTAGCTTTTGCCGCATACATCGCAATGTCTGCAGTTTTGAGTAATTTTGCAGCACTTTCCCCATGTTCAGGATAAATACTGATGCCTAAACTTACGCTTGCATAAAATTCGTAATCCTCTAAGACGAAACTGTCTTTAAATACATCCAATATTTTAGCTGCCATTTCATGCACTAATGTAACGTCTTCTAATATATATACAAACTCATCGCCGTTCATTCGATAAAATGAATTGGACTGGATATCGATTTCTGTTAAACGTCTTGCTAATTCTTTTAAAAACATATCCCCGATTTTGTGTCCTAAACTATCATTTATGTTTTTAAAACGATTAACATCAAAAAAACATACAGCAAATTCTTTATTATGACGCAGACTAGTTGAAATTTCATGTTCGATTCGTTTAGATAGACTGCGACGATTAGGTAATCCTGTTAAATCATCATGATAGGCAATATGGGCAATCTTTTTAATATTTTTTTGTGCGGTAATGTCTGTACGAATGGAAATATATCGTTCAGGTTTTCCGTTCTCCCCCAAAAAAGGAACAATCGTAGTTTTTACCCAATATAATGATCCATCTTTTGCACGATTACATACCTCGCCTTGCCAAGTATCACCATTTCCTATTGTTCGCCACATTTCTTTGAAAAAAGATTTTGCATGGAAACCTGAATTTAAAATACGATGATCTTCTCCAATTAATTCCTCTCGAGAATATTTGGAAATCTCGCAAAACTGATCGTTAACCTTCTGTATAATACCCCGCTGATCCGTTACAGCTACAATTGCTGTCTTATCCAATGCAGCTTTTAAATCAACAAGTTGTTCATATGTAAAATCAATCGAAGTTAGTGCTTTAGAGTCCGATGCTCCATGCATAGAAACCTCTCCATTCTGTTCGTTAGAATAACTATATTTTCTATTGATAAAATTATAAATCTAAATACTATATTTAGCTAACTTTTTATGTAAACGTAGACATTTTAAAAATAGTTAATTACGCATAATTCACAATTTTATCATAATTACATAGTCTAAAAACAATCTCATTAAAAGATTTTTGTTGATACTATAGTAATGAAAATCTATTTCATTTAATAGATAAATATATTTATATTGAAATAATAATACAAAAAATAAACCAATCTATATATGTATAGACTGATTTATTGGGAGCTATGAAATTGTTGTATGTTGATTTTCTCATCTGTGGTGATGAGTGAATGCTTTACAAATGGAAGGTAAAGTTGGTTCAATGCTGGTTGTATGATATTATCTCATCTCCTGTTGAATTGCGTAATTGTTATACGCAAGTAATTGCTGTGGTGAAAGCTGATTTACAAAATAACGGAAATTTACTGGCTCAAGCCCAAACTGTTCACACTTTTCTACATATACGGAATAACCTTGTTCATAATAAATCATAATTTATCCTCCTTTGTACTATAACAGCTATTATTTTATGAATTAACTATATAACAGTTCTGTTGTGAATGTCAACGAATTTTCTGAATTTAAGCAAATAAAAAACTACAAAAATGATTTTGTAGTTTAGTTTACATAATATAATTATTTATAAATTATTGAAAGGATTGTTTTTTAGTACTTCTTGTATTTGCTCATCTTCTATATGGGTATAAATTTGAGTTGTTGCAACACTGGAGTGTCCCAATATGTGCTGAAGGCTTCGTATATCTGCACCTGCTTTATACATCATTGTGGCAGAAGTATGCCGTAGCTTATGTGGTGTTAAGCGGTCTTTTGGTGAATCGCTGTTTGCATTAATGGCTTTAACGATCCGGGCAATGGATTGTCTGGCAAACCGAGTTCCCTTTTGTGAAACGAATAACGGCTCTTTCCCATCACCTTTATATGTATTGCGTTCGAGTAAATATTTTTCGAGCGCTTTCATGCAGGCATCATTTAAGTATACATGGCGCTCTTTGTTCCCTTTACCAATCACGGTTAGCTTACGGTCATGAATCGAATCTAAATTTAGAGAACATAACTCTGAAACCCGTAACCCCAGATTCAAGAAAAATACCATCATACATTCATCGCGTGCACTATACGACTGCGCATGAACCGCCCCGATAAAATCCTTTGCTTCATTATAATTTAAATAAACCGGCGATCTTTTACCTATTTTAGGTGTTTCTAGTTGTTCGGCAGGATTTTCATCAATAAGCCGGCGCTTTCCTTTTAAATATTTGAAAAAGGTTTTTAATGTCGCAACTTTACGAGCGCGGGCTGCAGAAGAATTTCCACGCTGAACTTCACAATACTCCATAAATAAATATAAATCTTCCAAAGAAACTTCCTTCATCATTTCTATCGTTACATCTGAAATATCGATCGTATGTATTAAATCCAATTGTATATCGTGTTCAATTGCTTTTAAAAAGCGCATAAATAAAACTAGTTCATATTCATATTCTTTACGGGTTCTTGGGGACTTGCCCGTAATGGTCGTTAAGTAAATTAAAAAATCTCGCAAAAATTTAGGTATTGCCATTTCCCGTATTCATCCTCTCTTCGCTATAATTATAGCACAAATAATGTTCCCAAATATGTATTTGGGAACATTATTGGATAAATACATCTATTTTGCCGGATTTACGCCCAAAAACAGAACAAATGTTCCTAGTTTGTAATTTCGCTCTCAGACGAAGTGAAATATATCGTTGTGGATAGTTGTCCATCTCAAATCGTCTGAGAGCGTTTTTGAAAACTAGGTTTTTGGTTAGTATTTTTTAGATATTGGGAATATAAAGTCTAGGAGGTGAAACGATGAATACGCAAAAAACCCATTACGTCTTTTATTATCCATTTAACTATCGTCAATATCATTTTGAAAAATTTGAGCAATTATTGAAGCAACATCATTTTTATCATTTTAAAATGGATTATGAAAATGATCTTTATGGAACAGATGTCGAAATTTCTCACCAATTATTAAAGCAATTTTATTACCCGTTCGTAGAAGAAAAGTTATTAAATGATGACGTTTCTCATCTCCACTTTAACCGCTACTCGAAAAAGATTCAGGAGCAAGGCGTGATGGTCACACAATTTGATGAAATTCCTTTTACTTTGTTGAGTGCTGACATTAACCTCTGTCCATTCGGCATTGGAATTGCAGCTTTAAGAATAGAATTGGAAGAGGAAATAGATATTAATGCAGCGATATCATTTGGACACTATTTTCGCGTACTACAGCCGAAAATTGATGAAGAAATGGGCGCTACGATTCATTATGAAGATTTTACGTTTGAAAACACGGAGGAATTGATATTTAAGAAGATTGCCCCTTTTTTAGAAAAGTTTTTTGTTGATTATTCGGCAATTCATAAAAATATTAGCAAAATACCATTTTTTGAAGATGAACGTATGTATGTAAGCGCATTTTTTCAATTTGACGAAGATACAAAAATCGATGAATTTCTACTATACCGTGCCGGTCAGCTGAATGGGCGTGATAGTAATGGAGATCCGTATATATCTAGTACGAATGAGGAATATATAAAGCGTTTTATTGATGAGCATACTTACCAACGCTGGGCACCAAGATTTTATACAATCACAACACTTCAAGGCCACATCCAATTAACAAATGTCGATAATGAAAGTATGAAGAAATATCTCGGCAGTTTCCATTCGATTTCCTATTATACTTTGCTTATTCATTATTTTTATAAGCTCATGCTATTGAAGTTAATATTTGAGCATAGTGAATTGAAATTTTCGAAGGATAAAGATATTGTGGAGGAACTAATAGAACAAATAACAAAGTTTGCTTCCCGGTATTATTTTACCGAAGTATCGGTACGTACGGAAGGAAAGGAAATATCGAATTATTTCCGGAAAGTGTTTCGTATAGACGGGCTGTACCATGAAACAAAGGAAACGCTGGAGGAACTTTATCGTATTCAGGAAGATCGATCAGCTGATAGATTAAACAAGTTAATTTTTATTTTAACAATTTTCAGTATGATTTCCGGTATATATGGCATGAACTTAGTCATTGAAATGTTAGGAGAGCCTATCCAACTGTCTGATATAGTAGGCTTCACATTATTTGAATGGATAGCATTAATACTAGCTATGCTGGGGTTATTCACAATGGCAGCTCTAATCATCAATCAGCTGTTCAACTTTACAACGAGCATCTACGGAAAACTACAAAGAAAACGACAGCGGTAAATTAAAAGATGGGATAAAGTAACAGTCATAAAGACGCTACTCTATCCCATCTTTTTATTGCTACATCATAAAAAAACGATACAAGAAAAAGGCTATAATTAAAAACAAAGCTAGTTTCAGTACGCCTTTAAATAGTTTGATAAAAAGCAGGAACGCCCCGATAAATAAGATAATAGTAAACCATTCCATTTATTTATACGAACAGCGTAATCGTTTCACCGATACGCTCTACTTTCCAGTTTGATGATAACATTTCACGGATTTTCTGTTCCGTCTCTGCTGAAACATTTATTTGCGCCAAGCCATTCCCTGCTTCTAACAGCTCATACTGATCCTCTGTAATTTCAAAACGCATACGCAGCAAATTTTTCAATCCATTAATCGTCATAAACTTCACTTGATAATTCCCTTCAAATGCCTGTTCCAGAACATTTGAGTCTTCTTTTAACAACGTCACGATTGGTTCCAAGTCCATATTGTAATCGTTAGTTAAAATGTGTACTTGATTATTTTCAAGATACTGTCTCACTTGTTCATATGTGTATGGATGTGCTTTTAATAGTTCAATTGTATAAGCTTCCATCATCGAAATAGCCAACGCCTTTCCCCCTATTATCATTTTCTCTCTTTTTCTCTATTTGCTATTGTAGCATAAGTTTCAATTCTTTTTGGGGAAACGTTGCTCACGTTCGACTAAAACCCCTTTTCTCGCATAACCAAATTGTCCAAATAACGATTCTGTATCGTGTTGATGGTCTAATTCCTTTTGGATGGCGTAATATCTTAAATTTGTCGCTGTTACTTTATAGTCCATTTGCTGAGACATCGATTTAAAAATTCTTTCAATCGTTTTTACTGTCAATGGCTCCCCCATCTTGTTTCCTACTCCAAGCCAGACATATGGTGAATATTCAGTGAGGGGCATAAATTGTTCGGTCAATTTTTTATAGTCATCCAGTAATTCCAGCAGTCTTGAAGAAATAGGCAATGACCTGAAACTTTTGGAAGCAAGGACAATGACCTCTTTCGATTGTTTATGAATATGCTTCCATTCCATACGGACTAATTCTGCTGGTTTGATGCCAAGCTCAGCTACCGTGAAAACAATTGCCGCATTTCTTAATGCCAGCCATTCATGTTCAGCGTTTTGTGCGATGTCATATTGATAGGGCCAATAGGATAGTGCCCGTTTAAACTGCTTTTCTTTTAAAACGTCAAGCTCTGTATCTAGCTTTGCTAAAGGTTGAATCGATTCTTCATTATACGCAGTTATAACACCTCTTAATTGTAAAAAAGTTAAAAATTGACGAATTGCCGCGAATTTCCGGTTTATTGTATTCACCTTTTGATAGGTTTCCTGAATTTCCTTTGAATAAAGTTTCAATGCTTCATTTATGTGTTCGGTATGCTGAGTCATTTCAGCAAACTGCTTCGCATCCAACGTATATTGTTTTTTCGTATAAAACGATTTGTTGAGTGACATTAAATAGGTTTCGAAAGCTTTCACATATGTGTCATACATAAACATCGCTCCCTTCACCCATATTGTACCATTCTATTAAATAGATTTAACATGATAAGAGTATAGATTTGCTTAACATATCATTGTTTTTCTTGAAAATTCTTAATTAAATGTTAATGATTTAATAATCGTCTATAATAATTGGTATAAAAGATTTAAGGGGGATATTTATGCAAGTGCGTACGACAAGGCTTGAAGCAGAAGAAGCAAAAATTATTTATCAGGAGACAGCTGGAATTGCCATTATTACAATTCACCGACCACAGCTCAAAAATGCGTTAACTGCTAATATGTGGGATCAATTAGCAAACATTGCACTAAAGACTTTGGAAAATCCGAAAAATAAAGTGTTGCTATTACGCGGTTCTGGAGAGAATTTTACTGCGGGTTCTGATATTAAAGAATTCAATTCAATTTCCTTGGAAAAAGCGGAAGAAGCTTTTGTACATATGGAAAAAACAATTTCTACAATTGAAAATTTGCCACTGCCTGTTATCGGTGTTATTAATGGACCGGCAATGGGTGCTGGGTTAGAGCTTGCACTTGCATGTGACATCCGCATTGGTTCGGATAAAGCGAAGATGGGGATTCCCGTTGGAAAGCTTGGTATTACATTAAACAATAAATTTGCTAAGCGTTTAGTTGATTTAGTCGGACCTTCTGCAACGAAGGATTTCGTATTTACTGGCCGTATGTATAAAGCAGACGAGGCATATAAAGCTGGCATGTTGAATTATTTAGTGGCCGAAAAGGATTTGAATCGCTTTGCCATTCGCATGGGAAAATTAGTGGCCGGAATGTCACCCGATTCACTTCTTGCTGTAAAGCGTTCTGTGAAAGAGTGTATCGATTCATCACCAGCTCTATGGGAAGGGTCTTCACCGTTCGTTTCTCAAGTTGATTTCCCTGAAGGTGTACGCGCCTTTGTTGAAAAACGTCAACCTGCTTTTACTAGACAACAACGTAAATAAAATAGTAAAACGCCGCAAATTAGATTTTAAAATTTGCGGCGTTCTTCATTATTTAGTCATGAAATTTTTAAAATGATAATTCTGAGATTTCTTCACGAATTGTCCGAATATGGTCTTCCATAAGTGTTTTCGCTTTTTCGCTTTCACCTCGGCTAATGGCCAAATAGATTGCTTTATGCTCATCAAATGTACGCGTAATATTTGCTTTTGATGATAATCGATGTTTGCGCGTTGCTTCAATCGTATTTTGCATATGCGGTTCCAATGACGCAATTAGCTGTTCAAGTACGCTATTATGTGTCGATTTTGCAATTGCCATATGGAAATCCAAGTCTGCCTGTATCCCAGCTTCTTCATGATCATCTGCTGTCTTCATCGCTTCAACTGATTGGGCAATTTTTTCAAGATCATGTCCGTCAGCACGTAATGCAGCAAGTGCCGCACATTGAGATTCCAGAATCAGCCTTAATTCAAGCATCTCGTATAAAACGACTTTATCTGTTTTTAATAGTACATTTGATAATTGGTCTTGTACTTGATGAAGGGAAATATTTTTAATAAATGTCCCATCACCTTGTCGGATTTCCACTACATCACTGACTTCTAATAACCGTAGTGCCTCTCGTATCGAGGTGCGACTTACGCTATAGAGCGTGGCGAGGTCCCGTTCAGGAGGCAATTTATCCCCAACCTTTAAATGACCGTCAGCAATTTCCTGTTGTATTTTTTGGAATATGATTTCATAAACCTTTTGTTTGTTTGTTGAAGTCACCGGATTCACACCTTCACTATTTCACTAAAAATAAACTAATTGCTGGAACGAATGAGATGAGTAATACACAAATGATCATGACAAGTAGAAATGGTATAATCGCACGCATTACACCTTCAAGTTTCGTTCCAGCTATTTTATTGGCTACGAATAAGTTTAACCCAACTGGTGGTGTTATGTATCCAATTGCTAAATTTACGATCATTATAATTCCAAAATGAACAAGGTCAATTCCAAGTGCAGTCGCAACAGGCGCTAATATTGGTGTTAAAATTAAAATAGCGGCCGCTGTTTCCATAAATGTTCCGACAATCAGTAAGATGAAATTAATGATAAGCAATGCAAAAATCCAGTTGTCCGTCACACTTAATAAAGCTTCTGTAATTTGCATCGGAATGCGTTCGCGCGTTAAGTAATAGGCGAATACTGATGCGCCAGCAATGATAAATAGTATGGAGGCACTCATGACAGTTGCTGATGAAAATATGTGATACAAATCTTTTAAAGTAATTTCACGGTAAATAAATACACCAACGATTAATCCGTATACTACCGCAACTAAAGCCGCTTCTGTAGCGGTAAAAAACCCACTGTAAATACCGCCTAAAATAATAACAGGCATCATTAGAGCTAAAAAAGAATCCTTTAAAGCTAAGAAAAATTCTTTGAAATTATATTTCTCTCCGCCACCATACCCTTGAAATATTGAAACGATATAAACAAGTAAAAGTAAGGCAAACGTTACAAATATACCGGGAATAATACCTGCTAAAAAAAGATCACTAATCGAAACACTTGCTGTGACACCGAATAATACAAGTGGGACACTTGGAGGGATAATCACTCCGATTGTACCTCCTGCAGCCTGAATGGCAGTCGAGAAGTTTTTATCATAGCCTTTTTTCACCATAGCCGGAATCATAATAGCACCAACCGCCGCTGTTGTCGCCGCAGCTGAGCCAGATAATGCTGCGAAAAAGGCACATGAAATAATTGATACTAATGCCAATCCACCGCGTACACGGCCGAGCATTACTTCTGCTAAATGAATTAATCTACGGGAAATCCCGCCAGACTCCATTAACTTTCCAGCAAGCAGGAAAAAAGGAACTGCCAGTAATGGAAAGGAGTCTATCGAGTTAAACATACGTTGGAAAATTGCTACAATGGGCATTTCACTTTGAATAACGAAAAACGTTGTTGCTGCCATCGCTAGCGCAATGGCAATTGGAACATTGATGAAAATTAATACGAGCAATACAATGAAAAGAATAATATCTGCCATTAAGATAGCTCTCCTTTCAGTTGTTTTGTCGTGATATAGAACAAATTCATCACTAGAATTAGCCCACTAATAGGAATGACTGAATAGACGATTCCCATCGGTATTTGCAATACAGCTGAAGGCTGATCCATCACACGCATTGACAGTTCCAAGCCCTTAACGACCATGAGAACAAAAAACACAAGACATACTGCTGCGCTTAGTACGATAAAAACTTTCTTGATAAGGCCTTCCATACGGTCAACTAATAATTCCATGCCAATATGCGCACGGGCTGCTACTGCATAGGCCGCACCTAAAAATGTCATCCAAATCATAGAATACCGTGATAGTTCTTCTGTCCAGGCAATAGAATAGTCAAAAAAGCGGAACGTAATTTGACAAAATACCGAAATAACAAGTACAACCATCAAGGCAATTAAAATACCATGTA
Source organism: Solibacillus sp. FSL W8-0372 (assembly GCF_037969735.1). NCBI lineage: Bacteria > Bacillati > Bacillota > Bacilli > Caryophanales > Caryophanaceae > Solibacillus > Solibacillus sp. FSL W8-0372. Next base: position 1,812,718 of record NZ_CP150204.1, read on the forward strand.
CTACTTTATTTACCCCTTCTACTAATTTCACCATTGTCTTTCTCCTATCCTACTGCTCATTTAATATACGCTGTAATAGCTGTTGGTTTTTAGCACTGTCATATACAGACATAATTTTCTCGCGGAAAGCATCCACTTCAATTGTATCTACAACTTCCATTCCTTGTTCTTGAAGTCTGGCAAGTGCCTTTTGTTCCATATCAATTACGAGTTGCCGCTCATATGCTCCGATTTTCTGACCTTCTTCCATTACAATTTGGCGTAGATCTTCCGGTAAACGGTTATAGGCATGTTCACTCATCATAAACACTGCCGACGAATAGGCATGTCCAGTAAGCGTCATATGCTTTTGATTGGCATCATATAATTTGTAGCTATCAATCACTAAAATTGGGTTTTCCTGCCCATCCACTACACCGGACTGCAGCGCGGTCAAAGCTTCTGTCCAAGCCATCGGGGAAGGTGTCACACCAAGCTCCTTAAAGGCAGAGATAAATACTTTATTTTCCTGTACACGCATCGATAACCCTTTTAAATCATCAGGTGTTTCAACTGGCTTCAAACTGTTTGTGACATGCCTGAATCCATTTTCTCCCCAAGATAACCCGACAATCCCAATGTCGCGTAATTGATCAAACAACTCTTGTCCGATTTCACCTTCCAAAATGTTCACGGCTGATTCTCTGTCGTTAAATAAAAACGGCAGGTCAAGTACAGCAAAATCTGAAACGAAATTCATAATCGGTCCTGATGTTGAGACAACCATGTCTACTGAACCGAGCATAGCTCCTTCAATCAGCTCACGCTCTGCCCCGAGCTGACTTAAAGGGAACGTTTCAATAATGACTCTACCGTCTGTACGCTCTTCAATCCGCTGCTTCAATTCTTGCATCGCCAACTCGAATGGATGATCTGCTGCCAGTGAATGTCCTGCGTATAATACATACTGCTCTCTTTCATTTGAACTTGTGCAAGCCGATAAAAGTGCAAAACTCAATACAAGCCCCACTACGCAAACGAATTTTTTCATCTTTCAATTCCCCTAATCAATGAATATTTTCCCTGGATTCATAATGTTGTTTGGATCAAACACTTGTTTAATCTGTTTCATCCAGTCGTATGCCAGCCCATGTTCAAGTCGCTGGTATTTTGCTTTCCCACTACCGACACCATGTTCACCTGTACAAGTACCACCCAGTGATAAGGCGAATTCCACTACATGCTCATTAAGCTCTTTTGCCTTTAAAATATCCTGAGGGTCATTCATATCAACCATAAGCAAAATATGGTAGTTCCCGTCACCGACATGTCCGACAATTCCAGCGTTAATATTCATGCTCTCAATTTTTTGGCGCGAATTTTCGATTGCTTCCGGCAATGAATTGATCGGAACTACTACATCGGTAGACATTAAGCGTTTTCCTGGCGCTGAATGGATGTATGTATACGCCAAATTATGACGTAGCTCCCATAGCTGATTACGCGCCCGTTCATCCTGTTCAAAAGACAGACCTGTACAGCCATTATCATTGAGTAGCTCTGTTGCAAAGACAACGTCAGATTGTAAACCAGATTCATTTCCGTGGAATTCTAAAAATAGCGTAGGCATTTCTAAAAAGCTAGCACCTGATGCATGATTCACCTGTTCAATACTCGTTTTATCAACGAGCTCAATGCGTGCCATCGGAATACCTGCCTGCTTTAATGCAACAACGGAATTGACCGCTTCTTGGACAGTATTAAATGTCGCACGTCCTGCCACTATTTTTTCCGGAATACCGTAAACACGTAATGTTAACTCTGTAATGACACCAAGTGTACCTTCTGAACCAATCATAAGTCCGTTTAGATGATAGCCTGATGATGACTTGGCAGCTAACCCGCCTGTATGGATAATATCGCCGTTAGCTAAAACGACTTCTAAATCACGGACTTGATCACGCATAATGCCATAGCGTACTGAAGTTGTTCCGCTCGCATTTGTCGCAGCCATACCACCTAATGTTGCATCCGCCCCTGGATCTACAGAAAAGAACATGCCGTATTTTTTCAGTTCCTTATTTAATTGACTGCGAGTAACACCCGGTTGGACCTTTACAAGAAAATCTTCTGACCGTACTTCCAGCACCGCATTCATAAGTGACAAATCAAGTGAGATCCCACCTTTTGTTGGAATGACATGTCCTTCAAGACTCGTACCTAAACCAAATGGTACAACCGGTATAAGTTGCTCATTTGCGAAGGCTAAAATTGCACTAACTTCTTCCGCTGATTTTGGAAATACGACTACATCCGGTAAGTGAGGTTCATGGTAAGATTCATCTCGTCCATGTTGTTCACGTAAAACATCATTTGTTGTTACTTGTTCAGGTGATAATAAATTTTGTAAGTGTTCAATATAGTTCATAGTGCATCCCCTTTATAATTTTTGGTTATACCAACAGTCATTTGGTCCAACCAATACTTCTTAATATTTAGAATATATTTATTTATCAGAAAATACAATTAATTTTTAAGATTTATATGTCAATATTTTAAAAAAAAGAGCTGACGCATTCATGTCAGCCCTTTTTAACGGTTATTTAATTCCTCTTAACTGTAAATTAATTTTCTCGGGTTCTATGCCGAATTGATGGGAGAATACACCAGCAATATCCTTTTGAACTTCGTATAGATAGGTCGGAACATGATATTGGACAGGTGATTTTAAATAAATATTAATATTTATCTGCGGAATCCCTTCAATTTGTAGACTTAGTACTTCAAATTTTGTGATTTGACTCTGTTGCTCGAGAACATGCTCCAAAACATCTAAATAAACGGAACGTGCTATATACACACTATTTTGATGAAAATCAGGCTGAACAATCGTCGTTTCCCCTAGCTTCACTTGAGTAGAAGAGAAAATCTCTTTCCCTCGCTGAACTAGACGTTTAAAGAAATTCTGCTCCACTTGTCTGTAAGGTACTGGCATAACATGCTTTCCTTGTACTTCCCTTACGTATTTAGCGATACGGATTTCCTTTTCTGTTCGAATGTCCTGTACATAATAATAATGATTAATTTCGCCAAGCTCTAAACGTGTAGCTATTTTTTTAGTCATTTTATCCGATGTGCCAATTATTAAGATAGATTTTACTTCATAGTCTTGAATAGCTTTTAAAATCTCCTCTTTATGTACATCATCATCAAAAATTGCGCGGCGCACAGCCTTTAATGTATTTTTCTCAAACTTTGCTGACGTTCCGGCTACCTTTTCTCCATTTACAATAAATAGCCCATCATCAATAATAGCCTGAATATTTTGTTCGTGAGCAAACTGTAAAGCACTGGTACTTTTACCAGTACCACTAGGCCCGCTTAAAGAATAAATGTTCATCATTCTCTCCCTTTCTACTATCTCTACAGTAAAAAATCGCTACTCTATTTCAATTTAATGCTTTTGTGTTTGAAGATAACTCTATTTTCTGATTTCCTCCCCATTATACGTGAAGGATATGATAAAATGGTGCTTACATTTGAAAGTTTTAAGGAGTGTTACATATTGAATATCCAACCGTCAAAAAAAATGTCTTTGTTTGCACCGGCAATTTTTGGGGATTTAAAAAAACATGCAAAAAGCCAACAGCAAAATGGGATGGAATTAATTGATCTGAGCTTAGGCAGTCCAGATATCCCTCCAGCTGAAAATTTACGACAAAAGATGTCTGAACTTTCGGCACTTTCTTCTTCATATGGTTATACATTAACGGGTATTCAAACATTTAATGAAGCAGTATGTAACTACTATAAACGAGTAAACGGTGTTGAATTAAATGCAGAAACTGAAGTAGTCCAAACAATCGGCTCTCAAGAAGGATTAGTACACTTGCCTGTTGCTTTTTGTGATCCAGGAGACGTCGTATTAACAACAAATCCAGCATATGTTGCCTATGATGCCGGAATCCATTTAGCGGGTGCAACGCCCTACTACATGCCTTTAACAAAGGAGTACGATTACTTACCCGATTTAAAAGCTGTTCCTGAAGAAGTACTGCAAAAAGCAAAATTACTTATATTGAATTTACCAGGTAATCCAGTACCTGCAATGCCATCTCTGGAATATTTTAAAGAAGTGGTCGATTTCGCGAAGCAATATAATATTATTGTATTACATGATGCGGCCTATTCAGAGTTTTACTTTAAAGGTGATGCCCCGATTAGCTTCCTTGCAACACCGGGAGCAAAAGAAGTTGGGCTGGAAATCAATTCACTATCAAAAAGCTTTAGCCTGGCTGGTACACGTGTAGCCTACATTGTAGGGAATGCTCAATTAGTTGGAATAATGAAACAGTTAAAATCCAATTTAGATTTTGGTATTTTTGAACCGATTCAACAAGTAGCAGCATTAGCGTTAGACAACTCTGAGGAAATTACAGACAAATTAAGAAAGACCTTTTCAGAGCGCCATAAAACATTGATGGAAGGTTTGACATCAATTGGCTGGGATGTTGCGCCTAGTAATGGCGGAATGTTCGTTTGGGCAAAATATCCTTACGATATTAATTGCATTGACTTTGCCTTTAAAGCAATTGAGCAAACGGGTGTCGTTATGGTTCCAGGCACGGTTTTTGGTTCAGCAGGTGAAGGCTACATGCGTTTAGCATTAGTACAACCAGTCGAATTACTTGAAAAAGCAGTTGAAAAGTTAAAAACGATTCGAGTATAGCTGGGACAAAAATTATGTAGAGATTTAAATGATATAGAAGGAAACTTAGTTGTTCGTAGTGAAGGCGGCGACTCCCAGGGGACAAGCACGTGGGAGAGACTACAGGCTCGAGCCGTGCCCCCAGGAAAGCGTCCGCCGTAACGAAGAACAACGGCTACGAAGTAGACACAAATATAAAGCCGTTCAAACTTTACTTATCGTAAAATTTGAACGGCTGTTTTATTTTGAGGTGGGTTTTGTACCGGCCTCTATATACTTACTCAGTATCATAAGAAATATAACCAACTTCTTCGACTTCTGTTCCATCTAAAAATATTACAGTCGTCTGGAAAATAAGTCGCTCATCTACTCCACATACCCAACGCTCATCCGGCATGATTTCAAAAGGCATAATTTCCGCATCTTTTGATCGTATACTGCCGACCACTTCAAAGGAATGTTTACCAATAACAGTTAATTCCCCATTCGCCTGCTCACATAATACCTTTAATGAAATGTAGTCAATTTTATCTTCTTCATCTTCTGTAAGAGGCGTAATGTAAACAGAACCATTTAGTACGTCACCTTCTACAAGCTCTGTTTTTTCAATAACGGTTTCTACTCTTACGCCGTTTTCTTCTACTGTTGTTAACCATTTACTTAACATGTGAATTCCCCCATAAAATAAGAAATCAACCGAATGATTTGAAAAGGAAGTGCCCTGAATATTTCAGGCCACCCCCAAGTTCTTTATTTTAAATCTTCATACAAATTCGTTTCGTCTGTTTGAAAGCGATTATAGCGCTCTTTAAATATTCGATACGTATGTGTAATAAGGACTTTAATTAGCGCATAGCCAGGAAGACCTAACACGACACCAGCTACACCAAATAGAGAACCGGATGTTAATAATACAAAAATAATCGTAATCGGATGAATACTTAATGATTTACCCATAATTTGAGGAGATATAAACTTCCCTTCGATTAATTGTACTATTGTCCAGACGATAATTAACTTCAATAACAACCATGGTGAATTTACAATGGCAATAATCGCTGCTGGTGTTGCGGCAATTGCTGGACCTAAGTAAGGGACTACACTTGTTATCATGGCTAAGAAACCTAATAGTAATGCATAAGGCATCTTAATGATTAAAAACCCGATTGTCATCATGACGCCAATACAAAATGACACTAAAATTTGCCCTTGAATATAGGAGCTGATTTGTTTGTCCATATCATGTAGGACTTCCCCCATACGTAGGCGCATACGAGGTGGAAAAAGACGTAAAATAAAACGAGGCATTTTTTCCCCTTCATATAATAGATAAAACGTAATAAAAGGAACGATGACGAGTGATAAAACGATTCCTGTTATTGTAGATACAAGTCCCGTAATTCCTGACGCTACGCCTGACGCAACACTTGTCAATGTATCTTTCACTGTTTCAATAAAACTGCCGGTAAAATCAGTTAATATTTGATTGTAATCAAAATTGATTTTCTCAAAATACTCATTGAACTGGGAGTTATTTAAAAAGGCTAATAAATCATTGGCAAGTGACATAAGCACGACAGGGAATTCTTGTACTAAGTTTGTAAACTGGTCCCGCAAAAACGGGAATACAAGAACAACAAGCAAAGTGATTAATGCAATTGCTACAATGTACAAAATCAAGATGGCCAACCCGCGAGGTACTTTCCATCTCACTAACAGTTTTAACGGAGGACGTAATAGGTAGAATAAAATTACCCCTAACACACCCGGTAAAATGATCACTTCGAATAGTACATGCAATGGTTCAAAAACAAACGCAATTTTATCGTAGATGAATACTGTACAACCGATTAATAAGATAACCACTAATAAGAACAATAAATTTTTTCCGCCTAGAAAACGAATAAAGATCGATGAGAAAAAATTAGATTTTTCTTGCGGTAATTGATTATTACTTTTATCTTCTACTTTTTTCTCCAAAAGACCACCCCAATATATCGACAAAATTTCCTATATGTCCATTTTAGCATGAATTAGAAAATTACATCTAATGCTTACTCGCTTAAATTTAAAAAATCATGCAATATTTGTTTATTTTTTTCTTTATCGATTTCGATTACTTCACCTGCGTGACGATACTTAGCAAATTTGTATGTTCCTTCAGCAGGAATCGTTAATTTCTCAATATTTACCTTACCGCCTGCAACCGCTTTTAAAACGGTAGCTAATTGATCCTTACTAGTTAAATCAGTTGTAATATAGCCTTGCATGGCACCAACGAATTTAGGCATGTTTGCTACATTTTTCGGTGATAATAATTCATCTTTTAATGCTTCAATTACTTTTTGCTGTCGTGCAACTCGTCCAAAATCACCTTCTGCATCAGCGCGGAAACGGGCATAGCCAAGTAATTCTTTTCCGTTTAGATTGTGGACACCTTTTTTCAGTTCCACATAGATTAAACCGCCCATGTCCTTTTCAACATCCATTTCGATTCCATTCGGCGCCAAAATATCAATTAATGTTTCAAAGCTTCTAAAATCAATCATCGCATAATGATGAATTGGGATATCGAACATATTATTTAATGTTTTTTGCAATAATGAAACGCCATCTAAGTAATAGGCAGTATTCAGTTTATATGATTGATAGCCTGGAATGTCTGCATAAATATCACGCATGAAGGAAACGAGCTTCATATCATTAGTATCACGGTTCCAGGAAAGTAACATCATTGTATCGGTACGTGATTTTTCTTCCCCGCGTGTATCAACCCCTAATACTAGGTAATTTTCAATAGTCGGGTGGTTATCATCTGGTTCAAAGCCCTCGACTGGAATTTTGTTGTCCGATGCTAAATCACGGCCACTTTGAAATTGAACATAACTATAACCAACAGAGCCAATAATGACTAAAAAGAGAATTAAAAATATGACCCTGCCCTTTCGGATTTTTTTCTTTTTATAACGGGTTTGACGCGCCTGATCTTCCATTAATACAACTTCCTTTCTAATTACGTGAAGTTTAGACGATTTATAATTATATTTAGTTTCAAATTATCATGATTATACCATTTATAGCCGAAAGCTTACTGATTAATATCAATTGTAATCATTGAATGACATACATATACATGATAGAATACAACAATTAACTACTTATGATATTAGTTCTATATTCTGCACGATATATAAAATAGTCGTCAGCAAAAGGAGTGTTACATAATGGAAAAGGCAACATTTGCAGGTGGATGTTTTTGGTGTATGGTTAAACCATTCGACAGTTGGGATGGCATCGAAAAAGTGACAAGTGGCTATACAGGCGGCCATGTAGAAAATCCAACATATGAAGATGTAAAAAAGGGTAATTCCGGACATGTTGAAGCAGTGGAGATCCTATTTAACCCGGAAATATTCAGCTATGAGAAACTGTTGGAAATTTACTGGATGCAAATAGACCCGACTGATGCGGGAGGCCAGTTCCATGATCGCGGTGAGTCGTACAAAACTATAATTTTTACACATAATAGCGCTCAACACGAAGCAGCTTTGCTGTCAAAGCAGAAATTAGCTGAAAGTGGCCGATTTAAAAAGCCTATCGTGACTGAAATCAGACAAGCCACTGCATTCTGGCCAGCAGAAGAACATCACCAGGATTATTATAAAAAAGAAGAAGCACATTATAAGGAAGACCGTGCAAAATCAGGGCGTGACGAGTTTTTAAATAACCACTGGGATAAAAATTAACTAACCCTACTTTATAAAAATAAAGACATATACAGCCGTTCAAACATTACGCATCGTAAATTTGAACGGCTTTTTATTTAAGCATTTTACCCCGGATCACTTATTACATGAAAATTTCATTAAAGGCTTCATAAATGAATTTTTTATAGATAGTTGAAGGGAAATCCTCCACCCCATTTTTGGCAAATATAATATCACGTTTAGCAGCCACTTCGTCATTTTCATAATAATAAGCTAAAGCACGTACCGCAAAGAACCGATAATATTTAGCCAAATCGATTGGATGGTGAAGATAGCTCGGTATATTTAAAGACTCGCCTATTTGAATAACATTTGTATAGTTTTTCAACTTAAACTCTGCATACATTTCTTCCCCGATGAATATTGGATTTTTAAATAGGAATAAATAATTATGAAGTTTCACTTTGTATTGCTGAATTTCAGGGGTAATTTGCCTGTAATTTTTCTCAACATTATTTAAGTAGTGTAATTTACTATATAAATAGAGGATGGATATTGTAGGGTCTTCCGCAAATTCTGATAAAAGTCTCAACTTTTCTATGTATTCCCTACTTCTGTCATAATCTTCACCGGCAATCGATTGAATAAATAACAAATGATAAAAGCGGTCCATACGATAAAATATTTGAAGTTTTTTAGCCATTTCCAAAGCTTTTTGCAAATAATGTTCGGACATTCGGACATTATCGACCGCCGAATATGAAATAGTTAAATTATAGTAGAGGTCGATTCTTACCATCGGATCAATCATGAGCTCATATGGTGCAATCTTTTCTTCACCTTGTTTTAAAATACTTAAAGCTTCACTATAATTACGCTGTTCGATTGAGGATAAACAAAGATAGAAATAACAACGCAACATACGACTGTATGCATGTATCTCCTCGTATTGATCAATGAACTTCCAGTACTCATCCAGTGATTTAGCTTTATTGATAGTACGATTCATTAAGAAATAGACTTCTCTTAATCTAATTTGTTCGTAGTTTGTTCCTTGAATTTCCGTTAAAAATGGTTCGATTTTTTCAATCATTTTAATTGTTAAGGATTGCAGTTCATCTGGATCACGGATTAGCTTTCTTCGCTCTACATCTTCTTCAATGTCCGTATATAAATTTCGAAGAGTAGTCATTGTCCCATCATCGAGTAAATAGCTTACGTCTACATTAAGCTGCTTTGCGATAAAGCAAAGACTCTCCATTGATGGCTGTGCCTTACCATTTTCAATTAAACTAAGCATTCCTTTTGTTAAACGCTCTCCCACGACTTCTGTTTGTGTTAATTTTTTCTCTTTTCTTAATTTTTTTATACGCTCTCCTAATATATTCACTTTTTCACCCACACTTCTTACCTAAATATTCGACTGAATATTCTAATTAAACTATGAATACTGATTTTTTACAATATCTTAACTAAAAGTTTAATGATTTAAACTTCAAAATAACAAAAAAAGAATGCTAAGCGAGATCATAGCATTCTTTTCTTTAAATTAAAATAGCATTTTCATTACAATTTAAAGGGTATATTGTATTTTAGTTACAATTAATATAATAAATAGTAATTTAAAATTAAGTGATTTTGTTTAATAAAGTATAATAAACTATTATTAAGAATGTGAAACAATTGCATCAATGAAACTTTTGCCATACTTTTCGAGTTTACTTTCCCCTACCCCACTTACCTCTAAAAACTGAGTACTGTTTTTAGGGCGTCGAACACACATATCCTTTAAAGTTTTATCCGAAAACACAACAAATGGTGGTACCTTTTCACGGTCAGCGATCTCTTTTCGAACTTTCCTTAAAGTTTCAAATAAAGGATCATTCGCCTCTACCGTTGCTTGAACAATACGCGCTTCTTTTCTAAATACTTGCTCTTTGCCCAACAACACTTCTTTTCCTAAGTCCGATATCGAAATCGTCGGAAACTGACCATTATGAACAATTATTAGTTTCTCTGAAATAAGAAATTCAATAAAACTCGAAATTTCCTTTGCATTCATCCCACGTAATATACCGTAAGTAGGTAATTTATGAAAATTAAATTCCAATACTTTTTTGCTTCTAGAACCAGCTAATACGGATGCAGTCATTTGCTTTCCGAATTTTTGCCCCATACGGACTATGCACGATAAAACTTTTTGAGCATCTGTCGTCACATTTTGTTGAGGGCGATCATCTGTACAGTTAGCACATCTTCCACAATCCTGTTCTGCCTCGTCCCCAAAGTAATCGATAATATAACTTTGTAAACAGCGCTCTGTATGACAGTAATCAATCATTGCATGGAGCTTTTCAAGTTCAAAAGGAATGCGCGAACGATCTTGAGCCTGATCAATTAAAAAGCGTTGTGTTTGTTCATCCGATGAACTGTAAAGTAAAATACATTCACTATCTAGTCCATCACGACCCGCTCGTCCCGCCTCCTGATAATAGCTTTCCATATTTCTTGGCATATTATAATGAAGGACGTAGCGAACGTTCGTTTTATTAATACCCATGCCAAATGCGTTTGTGGCAACCATTATTTGAACTTCATCATTTAAAAATCGATTTTGCTCATAAGTGCGGTCTTCTTCAAACATTCCCCCATGATATTTAGCTACTGCAAACCCAGCTTTATACAGCATCTCATATACCGATTCAACAGCTTTCCGGGTAGCAGCATAAATAATGCCGGCCTCTGCTTCATTTGCCTTTACATATTTTTTAATATAAGCTTCTTTATTTTCACCAAGAAGGACTGAAAACGCTAAATTCTCTCGTGCAAAGCCTGTAACGAAAGTATTGCTCTTTTCAATCGATAATAGCTTTTGAATATCAGCACTTACTTCCTCCGTTGCTGTGGCAGTCAAAGCAATAACGGTTGGTTTTACATTCCATAAGTGCAGCAGCTGTTGGATAGACCGATAACTTGGACGGAAATCATGCCCCCATTGGGAAATACAATGCGCTTCATCGATTGCTAAAAGTGGCACTTTTATTTGTGCAAGCTCCGAACAGAAACGCTCGTTTTCCAACCGCTCAGGAGCAATATATAGAAGTTTGATGTCCCCGTTGCGTACTGCATACATCACATCCTGCACTTCATCATAGCTAAGTGAACTATTTATATAAGCTGCTTTTATTCCGCTGGAAACAAGCATATCAACTTGATCTTTCATTAGTGAAATCAAAGGTGAGATTACGACTGTTGTACCTTCTAAACATAGGGCAGGTATTTGATAACAGACCGATTTCCCCCCACCAGTAGGCATAATAACTAATGTATCTTGCTTCTGTAGTACATTTTCAATGATTTGTGACTGTCCTGTTCGAAAAGAATTATAACCGAAATACGTATTTAAATGTTTAATTGCTTCCTGTAACATAGCGCCTCCTGATTTAAATTAGTTATTTTCAATATATAGTGTCATATTAAACAAAATATGAATTTTTAGTTTACATAATAAAATTATAAAGTATTACTTTTTTCTTCTACCCTACTATATAATAAATACTATTTTATATGAAATAGGGAACTTTTTGTTGAAAATTTCTTTTTCGTCTGTTATTTCTTATAGACCTTATCAATTAAATTTTCGATTAATTAGTGTCGGATAATATGTAGTGAAATAAAAAAGGAACTACCGTAGTAATCCCTATTTTTTGAACGACGCAATAATATAATTTTCATTTTTTGTGTTTTTACAGCTTTTTAAAATTAAATTGTTATCTACGACATCTACTGTTTCGCAGCTGAAGTTTGCAGTGCCATTTGATACAGATACTTTTTTATTTTCCTGCTTTAAAGTCCATGTAATCTTGTCTACAGATAATCTTATAGCGGCAAGATTTTTGTTTAAAAACATTTGTAGGCCAGGTAATGATGAGTAAGCTGTTTCCTCATCAATTTGCATATGTGGAATTTTTTCATCACCCAAAAATTCTTCGGTTAAAAAATTCGCACCTATTAATTTAAATTGCTGTCCCACTTTAATAAATGTTAATCTAATATCATTTTTCTTATCATCAATTCCATTTACGAAGTAGTAAAAGCCATCTTTACGAGCTTCCTTTATTTCAAATTCATTAATTAATTTTGCTAAATATTGTACTTCCTGTAACAAAACACTTGGCTGAATGAAATCAGTCAATGTAGCTTCATCTCGATCGTTCACAAATTGATTAAGATGTTCAATTAAATTGACGGCTGCTGCTTTCAAATTGTCTTCATTATAGGTGAAAATGTTTTTATTATAGTAGCTTGTGAAATTTTCGATTGGCTGCTGTAGTGAATCTTCGAGCAGCTCGTTATTTTTTTGTAGGCGCTCCTGCCAGTGGATTTTCTGATTGATAGCCTCATTTAATAACGTATCAATATGTTGTTTTTCTGCAATGACTTCTTTTTCGTTTCGCTTCGTTTCGAAAGTAGAAATAGGCTCTACTAAATAATCATAGCTATTTCTAATGTGGATAATTGCGATATTATGTTCTACATCAATGGCATACGTTTCGCCTAAAGTTAAAAGATCATTATGTACAAGCGAATAAGGATGACTGGCTACCTGCTCTGCATTTACCAATAGCCATTTATCGCGTTTTTCTTGCTTAATTACGTACCCTATCGCATTAGAAGTTGGCGTATATATTGGGACTTTGCTTTCCAGGGTTTCTATTTCTTCTATCGGCTCATTAGGCAGCGCTTCTCCCACCCACTTACTTTCCTCGGCTTTATCTGCACAACCTGCTAAAAACAACACCACTAGTAATAATAGCTTTTGCATACATTCTCCTAACAAATAATTATATTATGTAAACTAGTTATCTATTTATAAAAAAAGAAGCGACTGATTTATTCAGACACTTCTACCATTATACTGAATTCTTCTGTTTTTGCATTATAAAAACCGATATTGACATAAGAATAAACAAAATAACGATAATCCACCTCGTGAAATAATGCGAAGTTGTCCAATCATATACAAAGCCGATAATCAGTGGCGCAAACGCACTCATCATGAATCCACCGGATAATACCATTGAACTCCACTCATTTGCTTCTCGATTATTTTTTGCTTCATCCAGCGGTAACATAAGTCCTATCGGGAATAATCCGCTTAAAACAAATCCTAAAATAATCGCGCTTGCCCATATTGCCCATACTGAGTCGATAAAGAAAATTGCTGAGCCGATAATTCCAATAACAATTAAACTGTGCAACCAAATTATTCGATCCGGGTAACGATTAATTAAAGATGGGATTAAAATATTACCGACTAATTGGACTACTGTCATTAGTGTTAAAACAGACCCTGCTGTTAATAATACCATCCCCTGTTCTAACGCCATGGAAGTTAACCAAGTTGTTAAACTAAAAAACAAAGAAGTCTGGAGCCCAAAATAGATTAAAATCGTCCAAGCTAATTTATTTTTCCATGGATTTCTTGCTAAATCTGTCTGTTCTGTACTAGACTTCCGCATTGGCGCATCCTTTACAAATCCAAACCAGCAAATCATTGCGACAATTGCTAACAATCCCCATATACCAAGCGATAAAGCCCAATTACCATTAAAGCTTTTGTAAAAAATACCTGTAAATCCCGCGCTGATTGCCGCACCAAATCCCGTTGCAAATGAATAGACCCCAATGACCGGTTCCATTCTTGTCGGAAATCTTTGTTTTATATAAGCATTAATAATCGGACTAATAATAGAAATCGCAAAACCAGCTAAAAAGCTTGTAATAATAAGCGCACTATAGCTTGAAAAGAAAATACGTGTAACAGTAGCAAGTCCTATTAAAGCAGTCAAAAGTGTTATAGACAGCCGATACCCGTACTTTTTTTGTATAGGTACAGCTAAAGGTGCAAATAATCCCATACAAAATACAGGAATTGACGTTAATAAGCTCATCTGCGTGCTTGATACGTGTAACGATTCCCTAATAGTAGATAAAATTGGTCCAACTGAAGTGACAGCAGGCCGTAAATTTATTGAAACAAGAAAAATAGCCAAAATTATAAGAACGGTACTCCACTTTGATCTTTGTTTCATGTAACTTCCCCGTTTCTCTATACATTCGTAGCTAGTAAACCATAAAATAAATATTCTGCCAACTTAAATTTTTTTCAATCGATGGAATTGTAGATTTTCATAAGCGCCGTTATTTAATTTAGCTTTAAATCATGCTATAATAGAAACATTGTGTGCAAAAGAGAATTCTCTTTTTTTAGCAATCCAAAATACAACGAAACAATTCAAGGAGGTACCTGCATGATTCAAGTATCAGGTGTAGGTCTACGTTACGGTGACCGTAAATTATTTGACGATGTAAATATTAAATTCAACCCAGGTAACTGTTATGGCCTAATCGGTGCAAACGGTGCTGGTAAATCAACTTTTTTAAAAATTTTATCTGGTGATATTGAGGCACAAGAAGGCCACGTATCAATGGCTAAAGATGCACGTCTTTCAGTATTAAAGCAAAACCACTTCGAGTACGATGAATTCAATGTATTAGATACGGTTGTTATGGGTAATAAACGTCTTTGGGAAGTAAAAGCTGAAAAAGACGCAATCTATATGAAACCTGAAATGACAGACGAAGACGGTATGCGCGCAGCTGAACTTGAAGGCGAATTCGCTGACATGAACGGTTGGGAAGCAGAATCTGATGCTGCCACTCTTTTAAATGGTCTAGGTATCGGCGACGATCTACACTATATGTTGATGGCTGACTTAGAAGGTTCTGACAAAGTAAAAGTTTTACTTGCACAGGCACTATTCGGTAAACCGGATGTTTTACTTCTGGATGAGCCGACGAACCACTTGGACTTAAAAGCGATTAAATGGTTGGAAGAGTTTTTAATTAACTTCGAAAACACTGTAATCGTTGTATCCCATGACCGTCACTTCCTAAATAAAGTATGTACACATATTGCTGACTTAGACTTTGGTAAAATTCAGCTTTATGTTGGGAACTACGATTTCTGGTATGAGTCAAGTCAATTAGCGCAAAAAATGATGGCTGACCAAAACAAGAAAAAAGAAGAGAAAATTAAAGAATTAAAAGAATTCGTTGCACGTTTCTCTGCAAACGCATCAAAATCTTCTCAAGCAACGTCTCGTAAAAAAATGCTTGATAAAATTGAGCTGGATGACATCCGTCCTTCAAGCCGTAAGTACCCGTTCATCAACTTCCAAGCTGGTCGTGAAATCGGGAATGACGTATTAACAGTTGATGGCTTAACAGCTTCACAAGATGGCGAAGTATTATTCAAAGACATCCGCTTCTCAATGAACAAAGAAGATAAAATTATCCTTTTAGGTTCACCAAATGCAAAATCTGCATTTATGGATATTTTAATGGATCGTAAACAAGCAGATGCCGGTACGTATAAATGGGGTGTCACAACATCTCAAAGCTACTTCGAAATGGATCATGACCAATACTTCGGCGGCAATGAAAAGTCATTAGTTGAATGGTTACGCCCTTATTCTCCGGAAGATGAAACTGAATCGTTCTTACGTGGTTTCTTAGGCCGTATGCTATTCTCTGGTGAAGAAGTGAAGAAATCTCCTGCTGTACTTTCAGGTGGAGAGAAAGTTCGCTGTATGCTTTCAAAAATGATGCTTTCGAACTCGAACGTATTATTATTGGATGAACCAACGAACCACTTAGACTTAGAATCAATTCAAGCACTGAATGAAGGTTTAATCCGCTTTAAAGGCGCGATGATCTTTACATCACATGACCACCAGTTCATTCAAACAATTGCTAATCGCGTAATTGAGATCCGTGAAGACGGTTCAATTTTAGATAAGCCATTAACATACGATGAATATTTAGAGTGGAAAGATGCTCAAGGTTTATCTTAAGATAGACAATAAAAAAGAAGGTGTGCAGCTTAGCTGTACCCTTCTTTTTTTGTATTTTTATCGACTTACTCTCTAATTGACCGTTCAAAAATTTCAAGAATTTCAAGTAACTGTTTCTTCTCGCTTTCATCCGCCTTTAGAAGTTGAAGTTTGTCTTTGTATTCTGTTATTGAATAGCGAGATAGAACCGGTAAATCATACGTTTTTACAAGTAAATCAAATAAAGTTTGCTGTTCATCTGTTAACCAACTATGAAGTGCGTAAATATTTACGAAAATATACTGGCCCTCATTATTTAAACCGATAGGAGGCGCATATTCCGATAAAGTAAATGATAATTCAGGTTGCGGTTCAAGTGGTTTGACAACTTCATCTAGCTGCATATCCCACATTTTTTTAAATTGGTCTTCCCATAATAAATTTGCCGCTGTTCTGTAGCGTGCTTCAATCCAGCCCTTATTATAACGACCATCATGATCAATACCAATATTCCGATCTTTTATTAATTGTAAAAGCAGTTCATACTCTTCTTTCACTAATAAATAATCATTGATATAGGAAGACAAAGGTATTTCAAATGTCTGTAATAAATTATCCATATACTTTTTGTAATAAGGGTTTTGTAATTGTTCGTTTAGAGATTTTTCAATTTTTGCACGCGTACTTGAACGGATTGTTTCATCTAATTCAATACCAAAATCCTGTTTTAAATAATTAAACAAAGCGTACATCGCAACAATTTCTTCATTGGCAATTCGAAAAGCATAGAATTTTTTTGGGATTTCTTCTTCACGGTAATAATATTCATGCTCATACAGCTGTAATGTAATATCTTTATGTTTTCGTAATTGATTAACGTCAAACATAGGAATTTCATTAAACTCATATTTTGTCACTTCACCAATTTCCCAATCAATTGTCCGTTCCGCGATTTTAAATATTTCCATCAACTCATTCGCAATTGCTTGATTTTCTGATCCTGGTGCTGCTTCTTGCTGTAATGCATTTTTGTATAGAATAAAATTATACCGCGCCAATTCATGTAAATTATATTGTTTTTTTATAACGTAAAGAAAATCCCGCTGTTCCATTGTTAGATCAGATTCACTAAATTCTTTTGAAGCAAAAATCGTTTCACCAGCTAGATTTTTAGTGAAATTAAAAAAAGTACTGTCGATTGCGAACGGCAAATCGAATGTCGGACGATCAGGTTTTATATGGATGAACTCGCTTTCCGCTAAGTATTCCATGTAATCGAAGGAAATTTTCATTTTTTCCTGATAGAGCGTTTGCTGATCACTACTCGGATAGCTAAACAAGCCAGTTTCATCCTGAACGAGACCTTTATTACTGGAAAACATGTCTTCTTTTAAAAGATCATGTTCTGTATTAATTAATAAATATTGCTCGATATAGTCCTGATTGCTTATATTAAGCGCTTGGAACATGGTTTCAAGATAAGGTTTTAATAAATGATCCTGCAAATCCTTTGTAAGTTGCTCTTCTAAAAGTTCTCGTTGTAATTGACGCTTTTCCTCACTTAAGGTGATATTTTGTTGATGTAAATAATCGATCAGCGCATATTTATTTATTGCATCATTTAACGCAAAAAATGTTACAGCTTCTTTCGATTGCATTCGATGATCTCGGTAAAATAGCTCATACTGGTGAATTTTTAAGTATATCTCGCTTATCGGTCTAAAATTATCCCCACTGTCCGCAAGGGGGTTCATTTGCTCGTTTGTTTCTTTACTTTGTTTTTGCCAATAAGACATTCCGAACAAACCGGCAATGATAAATATAACAATCGCTATCCACTTTATTAATGAGGTATTTTTTATATTGGCTTCATTAAAATTTCGTATTAGAAACTCAACCTTTCATTTTTCTGTTTTTCTAAATTATATCATTATATGTAAAAATATGGTTCGAAAACATAAGTTGAGGATGACAAAATTGAAAAATAATATTTTCTAATTAAGTCCGTTCTGCTACGCTACTTGGCATAAAGTGAATTTCTGCAAAAATTGAGATTTAAACATAGCATTTCCGCTCGTTGCCTCGCGATAGCGCAAGCAGCTTAATTGCGTATTTATTACTTCACTTTATAATGAAGGCAAAATTTTGGGATTGGTGGGCCTCGCAAACGGCAAGAAAGGCAGTGATAAAGACACGCATCTCACGTGGCTTTATCGCTGTCTTGCCGTAGCCCACCAATCAAGTGAAATTTTATTAGAAAAGCAAGCCCATGTTATGGTGATGAGCCAAAAATATGCTAAACACAAAAAAAAGCTGCGTATCAATTGATACGCAGCTTAGGATTTGCAAGATTATAGTTTTGTTACGTTCTCTGCTTGTGGTCCGCGGTTTCCATCTACAACGTCGAATTCCACTTGTTGACCTTCGTCTAATGTTTTGAAACCTTCACCTTGAATAGCAGAGAAATGTACGAATACGTCATTTTCTCCTTCTACTTCGATAAAGCCAAAACCTTTTTCTGAATTAAACCATTTTACTGTACCTTGTTTCATATTGAATACCTCCAAAAATAAAAGTTAACAATTAAATGTCCTAATAAATAAAAAAACACACATTACAAGAGCACCGATCAACTAACTCGATTACTGTTTGTAATATGTGAATCCATTGTATTCGGTCAAACATTTCAATTGTTAAATACAGTATATATTCGGCTTTATTTCATGTCAATTAGAATAATTTAAATTATAAAAATTTTGATCTAAGTAGAAATTACCTCAGGAGTTAATATTATAATACCATGATAAATCTGACTGTCTTCATCACATGCTTCACAGAACTCACACTCTTCTTCAGACCAAAATGCATAAAAACGGTCATTTTTGTAAGCTTCAAACTCATATTTTTCGCGAAATTTTGCAAGTAACTGATTAAATGCTATTAGGAATTGTTGTTCTGTCTCAAATTTTTCAACAGATACAATATGTTCTTCCCAGCCCTCAAATTGCCACCAAGGCTCATAATCTGCTTTCATATATATAATTTGATACATAAACATTATCCTTTCTTTATAAGACCATTCTATACAGAGAACATGAATATGTCTAATAATCGATATTTTCATATGATACTACAAGTGATAAGACAAATAATAGTATAAATTTATTAAAATGGAATGATTGATTTTTTAAAGAACCTCACACAATATTCCCTAGCAGCTTTTATCGTTTTCAAACATTTTACTTTGTTATTTGAACAAAAACTTGATACGATTAGAAAAAGACTTTCATTTTTTTATTTGTGAAAGAATTAAAGTCTGAAACTTTTTTTCATTTCAAACGTATCAATAGTATCGAGTAAAGGAGGTACGAAAATGCTTGGTCCTATAAATTTTCTTACAAGACACTTAATAAACTTTTTAGTCTTCTCAACTGCTCTAACACTTACTTTTGTAAATTTATCGGGTATAGCGACGATGCTTGCACTACCTCTTGGAGTAGGTGCCTATCTCATTAGCAATAAGGTGACATTGGGCATTCAGAAAGCTACTCAAAGTAAAAAGCTAGGGCTGTCCAAATCCGAATATAATTTAATTGAAGCACAACTTAAACAGGCCCGTGCACATATTCAGGCATTGAATCAGCAGTATATCCGTGTACGTTCTGTACGCTCATTTAAACAAATAAATGAAATGTCTAAATTATCAAAGCGCATAATCAATATTGTCCAGACTAATCCTCAAAAGTTTTATGCTGTAGAAGATTTCTTCTATGCACACTTACCTTCAGCTGTTGAGCTGTCGGATAAATATACATTATTAACAAAAGAGCAGGTTCCTGGTACGGATGTACATTTAGCTCTGGAAGATACGCGTAAAACATTAAAAGAGCTTCAAATAACGATGGAATCCGATTTGAAGAGTGCTCTATCATCAGATATCGAAAACTTAAAAATCGAACTTGACTTTGCTAAAATGTCGAATGAAAAACGTAAAGATCGATTAAAAATCGGCGGTGAGTAACAAATGAATATGACGAATAATCCATTTGATGCCTTTACAACAAGTGAGAATACAGACTTACAAGTAAGTAAAGAACAATTTGCGGTGAACGTTGCGAACAATGCAGCCTCACCGCTTTTCGCATCATTATCAAATCAAATGAAGCAAAGGGTATTACAACTAGCGCAAAATTTGGAACCAAAACAATATGAAGATGTTCTTGCATTTGGTTTGCCCGCTCAGGAAGCATTAAAGAAATTTACTTCCCAAATGCTACAATACATCCAGCGAAAAGATGTCCGAAAAGTGGGTGAAGTATTATCTGATTTAATGCAGCATCTAGAAATGATAGATCCGGATGCTTTGATCGAGCAGGAAAAAGGATTTTTTGCAAAGTTATTTAATCGTTCCAAACAGTCTATTCAGGAAATCATGACTCATTATAATAAATTAAGTAAAAGAATAGACCGATTAAGTATTCAATTAGAATATAATCAAAGTGCCCTACTGAATGATTACCAGTTTCTAAATAAATTATATGCAATGAATGAGGAATACTTTCAGGAAGTTAATATTTATATTGCGACGCTTGAAGTAAAAAAACAGCATATGAGGGATGTTGTGTTGCCTGCCCTTCAACAAGAGGTAATAGAAGGTCAAAACCCTTTTAAACAGCATGAACTGAAAGATTTGGAAATGCAAATCGAATGGATTGACCGCCGTATGTATGATTTAGAGCTTTCGCGGGAAGTTTCCATCCAATATGCTCCCCAAATCCGTATGATTCAACAAACAAATCAACTGTTAATCGAAAAGATTCAAAGCTCTATTATGACGACTATACCTCTATGGCAGGCCCAAATAGCCATGTTATTGAATATGAACAACCAGCGTCGCGCTATGCAATCGCAGGAACGTCTTATGAATGCATCAGAGCAATTAATGCGGAAAAACGGAAAGATGCTCGAGGCTTCCAGTAAGGCAGCAAAACGTCCTGCACTATCACATAACGATGTTGACCGCTTTAAACAAACTCAGCTTCAACTATTGCATGATATCGAAGACACGCTACGTATGCATGTGAAAACAGATGAAAAGCGCCATGAGATCGAACATATTATTTTAGAGCAAAAATAAAAATGGGTACGTAAAAGACAAAATAGCCTTTTACGTACCCATTATTTTTAAGCAAAATACTCTTTGTAGAATCCGCCAACTTCACCTGTGTTATCAATAACAAAGATGAATTCTTCCGTCTCATTCTTCACTTCATATTCTTTGCCTACTGTTAATACATTTGATACTAAATACTTTGACGCATCCGTATGTACACATTTTACTGTACGAATCGTAGGTGCATCTTTCCATTTTAAATGTAGCATGCTGTTCCCTCACTTTTAACAAATATCTATACTCTTCTATTTTATATGATTTTACCGCTATAGGAAAGCCTCGATCGTATAAAAAACGGTAAGCACCAATAATTGATAGAAACAGTAGTACATGTTAAACTCACATTCAGAGGTGGAATTTATGGCATTTGGTAGTGTTCCAATGTGGTTTTTTGCAATAGCAATTGCATTTGCCGTTGTCTTTATACTTATTAGTGAATGGAATTCGAGAAAGTAAAGCTAGGCAAAAGAAAAACAAGGGTGTGTTCCGAATGAAATTTTCCGGAAACCCCTTGTTTTTTAGTAATAAGCTATTTTTATAGATGAATCACTATTTTTAACGCAACGTACGCTTTAAAAACTCCTTCGTCCGTTCATGACTTGGATTTACAAGTATTGCTTCCGGTGCCCCTTCTTCTACAATGACCCCTTTATCCATAAAGACGATGCGGTCTGATACTTCTTTGGCAAATTCCATTTCATGTGTCACAATCAGCATTGTATTTCCTTGATCAGCGAGGTGACGCATTACTTTCAATACTTCCCCTACCATCTCCGGATCGAGTGCAGATGTCGGTTCATCGAATAACATTACATCCGGATCCATCGCTAAAGCACGGGCTATTGCAACACGTTGTTTTTGGCCACCAGATAAATGCTTTGGTTTTGCGTTTTTATAGGCACTCATACCAACAAGCTCCAAGTACTTCATCGCATTTTGCTGTGCCTCTTCTTTTGAACGCTTCAACACCTTTATTTGCCCGACTACGCAGTTATGAAGCACGTCTAAGTTATTGAATAAATTAAACTGCTGAAAGACCATTCCTAAATGTGTGCGGTACTTTTCAATATGATGGCCATCGTTTAATATATTTTCTCCGTTATATATGATTTCTCCGGCTGTAGGCGTTTCGAGCAAGTTAATGCATCGTAGCAATGTTGATTTCCCAGAACCAGAAGATCCGATTAATGTCACAACTTCCCCTTTATTCACCTGGAAGTTAACATCTTTTAATACTTCATGGTCACCGAATTTTTTATTTAAATGGTTAATATCAATTACAACTGTCATAGTTTAATTACCATCCTTTTCTAGCTTATTGCCTGTAATGAGCTCCACTTTATAGGAAGCAGGTCCATCCATCTTCTTCTCAAACAGTAATAAGAACCTTGTTACGGTAAATGTCATAATGAAGTACAATACCGTTGCAATAAAGAATGCTTCGATATATTTATAGTTGCTTCCGGCAATCGAGTTCGCTGTGAAAAATAGTTCCACAACGGAAATAACACTTAATACGGAAGAATCTTTTATATTCATAACGAACTGGTTGCCTGTTGCAGGTAATATATTGCGTGCTACTTGTGGAATGACAATATGTAACATCGTTTGAAGATGATTCATGCCAATTGCCTGAGCTGCCTCAAATTGACCTTTGTCAATTGATACAATACCCCCACGTACATACTCAGCCATATATGCCCCAGTATTTAAACTTATAACGACAGATGCTGCAAGAAAGCGGTCAATGTCAATCCCTAAATATACGAGACCATAAAACACAACCATCGCCTGTACCATCATTGGTGTCCCTCTGAAAATCTCAACATATGAAGTTAAAATAAAGTTAAATACTTTCAAAATAATCGTTTTTACGTTCCTTTTACGTTGTGGAATTGTATGCATTATTCCGATAAAGAATCCGATAAGTGTTCCACAAATTGTTCCGATAATCGCTAATAGAAGTGCAGTCCAAGCTCCACGTACGAATAAATCCCAGTTGTTCGTAAACAAGTTCCATGATGATTCTAAAAATGCCATAGCCTTGTCCTCCAATTCTTTCTTATTAATATATGTATTAAGCAATGATAATAGAAAAAGGTTGTCTCCCGTTTGCCGGCAAGACAACCTTCATTAAACAATAATTGCAACACGATTATTGTGCTGCTGGTTGATTTGCAATTGCGTCTTCCATTAATTGCTGACGCTCTTCTTCCGAAATTTCAGCTAATACTTTGTTAATTTGTTCACGTAAATCAGATCCCTTTTTCAGCCCTACTGCTACAGCTGTTGAAGCTTCATCTGCTTCGAAGTTTGGCTCTGGAACGATATACTTAATGTTGTTTAATGCCATTTCAGCAGAGATCCCTTCAGGACGCTCAGAAACGTAGCCATCGATTGCACCTGATTGTAATTGCACGCGCATTGCACCAAAGTCAGTTGCTGCAACCTGCTTGTTTACACCTTCGATTTGGTCGATTACGTCATAGTGAGTTGTCGCTTGCTGACCAGTAATTTTAGCACCTGAAAAATCAGATAATGATGTTGCATTTGCATATGGACCATCTTCTTTTACGACAATTACATAATCGCTTGTATAATAGTTTTCTGTGAAATCAATCGCTTCCATACGATCTGGCATTGGCGACATACCTGCAATTACTAAATCAATTGCTCCAGATTGTAGAGAAGGAATTAAACCATCCCAGTCCGTTTTAACGACTTTCAATTCCATATCTAAGCCTTCAGCGATTTTTTTCGCGATTTCTACATCATAGCCTGCTGCATATTCTTTCGAACCATCAATCGGTACGCCACCGTTTGAATCGCCCTTTTGCGACCAGTTAAAAGGTGCATAACCGGCTTCCATACCAACCTTCAATACTTTCTTGTCTGATCCAGTTGTTGTTTCGTCATCTGAACCGCATGCTGCAAGTACAAATATTGTCATCATTGCGGTAATGACCATTAATAGTTTCTTTTTCAAGTTAACTCTCCCCTTAATAAATGTATTTCAGGCTTTTAAAAATGAAAAAAAACGACCAAAAAGGATATCCTTAGGTCGTTTACATTCACGATTAGCCCAAATCCTCTACAGTTCCCAATATGAGATAGCACACCTCAATCATCCGGGAAGAAGATTGAGACAGTCCTGCAATTATTTATTACAGACCCAGCGCTGTTAAATCGAGCTATAACAACACTTCGGCGATATTTCCTTCTTTTATACTTCACTGTCAGCTCAATGACTCCATACAAAACTATTAAATACCGCACCTCTACCTCACTAAGCTGTGAGGTTTTGTTATTAAATTAATAGTTTAAGTTTAACATTATTCCAACTTTTCCGTCAACACTCATTTTTCTGAAATTTAAAGGAAAAAAGCTAATTCGCAATATACATTACGAATTAGCTTTCAAAGTTTTAATTATGAATTTAATAATAAATCTTCTGGGTTTTCGATCATTTCTTTAACTGTTTTTAAGAAACCAACAGAATCTTTACCATCAATAATACGGTGGTCGTAAGATAATGCTACATACATCATTGGGCGAATTTGAACTTCACCGTTAACAGCTACTGGACGGTTAACGATAGAGTGCATACCTAAAATACCAGCTTGAGTACCATTCATGATTGGTGTAGACATTAATGAACCGAATACACCACCGTTAGTGATAGTGAATGATCCACCAGCCATGTCGTTTAAGCCTAATTTTTTGTCGCGTGCTTTACCAGCTAATTCAGCGATGTTTTTCTCGATTTCAGCAAAGTTCTTAGCGTTAGCATCACGAACTACTGGTACTACTAAACCTTCTTCAGTTGATACAGCGATACCGATATCGAAGAAATTGTTTAAGTGAATTTCATCACCGTTAATTTGAGCGTTAACGTATGGATATTTTTTAAGTGCTGCAACTACTGCTTTTGTGAAGAATGACATGAAACCTAATTTAATGTCGTTATCTTTCACGAATTGTTCTTGTTTACGTTTACGTAAAGCCATGATGTTAGTCATGTCGATTTCGTTGAACGTAGTTAACATTGCAGTTGATTGTTTAACTTCTAATAAACGTTTTGCAATTGTTTGACGACGACGGCTCATTTTTTCAACAGTTACACGATCAGTGTCACCTGCTGGAGTGAAGATCATTGGACCATTTCCAGCTGGAGCTGCAGTTGCTTGTGCAGGTGCTGCCGGCGCTGTGCCATGAGCTGCTACATCTTGAACACGTACACGACCTTGAGGATCTACTGGAGAGATCGCTGCTAAGTCAATGCCTTTTTCACGAGCTAGTTTACGAGCTGCTGGTGAAGCAATTACTCGCTCACCTGAAGTTTCTTCAACTGCTACTGGAGCTGGAGCTGCTGCTGCTTTAGGAGCTTCTTCTTTTGCAGGTGCAGCAGGAGCTGGTGCTTCCTCTTTTGCTGCAGGTGCAGGTGCTGCGCCTTCGCCAGCTTCAACTACTGCGATTACTTGTCCTACTAAAACAGTATCGCCTTCTTCAGCTAAAATTTGAGTTAATACGCCTGCTTCTTCAGAGATGATTTCAGCGTTTACTTTATCTGTTTCTAATTCTACGATGAATTCGCCTTTTTCTACGCGATCTCCAACTTTTTTAACCCACTGGGCAATTGTGCCTTCAGTAATTGATTCTGCTAATTCAGGGACTTTAATTTCAGCCACGTTCATATCCTCCTTTTATTACGCTATACAGTTATTGTATAGCAAGCTACCCCTACCTTGTATAGAAGTAGCTCGGTATCAATCAATCGATTATATTATTTTTCAAGTGCTTCGTTAACTAATTTCGCTTGAGCTGCTTTATGTGAATCGCCATCACCTTCAGAAGTTGAGCTCATTGCAGGACGACCTACATAGCGAACTTTTTTGCCTTCAGCAATTTCATATAATGTTTCAAGAACATAAGTCCATGAGCCTTGGTTTTTCGGCTCTTCCTGTACCCATACAATTTCTTTCACATTTGGGAAACGAGCGATAATATCTTTCACTTGTTGTGCTGGGAATGGGTAAATTTGTTCAACACGAACGATGTGTAAATGGTCAAAACCTTCGCCATCTTTTACACGTTCAGCTAAATCAATCATTACTTTACCTGTTCCAAGTACTACTTTTTCTACAGCTTCAGTATTTTTACCTAAACCTGGCTGTTCAATTACTTCCTGGAAACGACCAGTTGCAAGTTGTTCAGCAGTCGCTGCAGCTAATGGGTGACGTAATAATGATTTTGGAGAAACCACTACTAATGGACGTACACCTTCAGTACCTAATAATGCAGCTTGACGACGCAATAAGTGGTAGTAGTTGCCTGCGTTAGAGCAGTTTGCTACGAACCAGTTATTTTCAGCTGATAATTGTAGGAAACGTTCCATACGGCTAGATGAGTGCTCTGGACCTTGACCTTCATAACCATGTGGTAATAAAAGTACGAAACCAGATTTTTGACCCCATTTAGAACGAGCACTTGAGATGAAGTTATCAAACATTACTTGTGCCATGTTTGCAAAGTCACCGAATTGTGCTTCCCATACAGATAGTACGTTTTCGTTTTCTAAATTATAACCATATTCAAACCCTACAACACCTGCTTCTGTAAGTGGTGAGTTGTAAACTGTGAATGAAGCATTTGCACCTTCAACATGGTGTAATGGTGTAAATTCAGCACCATTGTTTTTGTCATGTAATACTAAGTGACGTTGAGAGAAAGTACCACGCTGTGCATCTTGACCAGTAAAACGAACCGGTGTGCCGTCTTGTGTAATTGTTGCATATGCTAATGTCTCAGCATGACCCCAGTCGATTTTACCTTCAGTAAATGCATCACGACGTTTTGCTAAAATTTTACCTAATTTGTTTTGTGGTTCAAAACCTTCACCAAATACAAGTAAATCTTCATTCACTTTAGCTAAACGCTCTGCATCAACTTTCGTGTCAATTTCAGGGAATTCAATTTTTAACTCTTCAGGCATCTCAGTAGATTTATGTTCGTCTTTTTCTGCCATTGCCTTAACATGGTCGTAAGCAGCTTGCATTTCTGCATAAATGCTTGTATCCAATGCCTTAACTTCATCTGCAGATAAAATACCTGCTTCAGCTAATTGTGCACCATATAATGCTCGGATTGGCTCATGTTTTGCTACTAATTTATATGTTTCAGGGTTTGTTACTGTCGGATCATCTGTTTCATTATGACCGTAGCGACGGTAACCAATCAAGTCGATAACGATATCTTTTTTAAACTTTTCACGGTATGCCGCTACAAAACGACCTACAGCTGCTACTGTTTCAGGGCTGTCTGCATTCACATGGATTACAGGAATATCATAGCCTTTTGCTGGATCTGATGAGTAGTTTGATGAACGAGAATCATGCAATTCAGTTGTGAAACCGATCATGTTGTTCGCGATAATCTGTACAGTACCACCAGTTTTAAAGCCAGCTGTTTGAGAGAAGTTAAAGCCTTCTGTTACAATCCCTTGACCTGCAAATGCTGCATCACCGTGAAGAATAATACCCATTGCAGAAGATGGATCATGCTTAGCAACGCCCGGTTTAGAAGTATCATCTTGTGCAGCACGCACAGAACCGATTACAAGCGGGTTTCCTACTTCTAAGTGAGAAGGGTTGTATGCTAATTTTACATTTAATCCAGAATCATGTGTGTAAGATGCACCCATATGATACTTAACGTCACCAGTCCAGCCTTTAGTAATTTGTAAACGGCCATCTTCCGGTAAGAAAAGTTCATTTGAAACGTGTGCGAAATCTGAGAACATCATATCGTATGGTTTTTTCAGTACGTGAGTCAGTACGTTTAAACGACCACGGTGAGCCATACCGATGCGTACATTTTTAACACCGTTTGATTCAGAAGCCTTAATGATTTCATCTAATAAAATGATTTGTGTGTCTAAACCTTCTCCAGAGAAGCGTTTTTGACCAACGAATGTTTTATGGATGAATTTTTCAAAGTTTTCAATACGTGTTAAACGCTCCAACACGGCTTTCTTTTCTTCTGGAGTTAAAGAGGCTTTAAATGCTCCTCCTTCAATTTGTGCTTCGATCCAAGCACGTTCTTCCGCGTTTTGTAAATGTGCAACTTCTACCCCTACTTTATCTGTATAAACAGACTTCAAGTAATCAATTGCTTCTTTACCGTTAGTAACGCCTGCAGGGACATTTGCAAAAAATACTGATGCAGGAATGGCCTGAAGATCTGCTGCCGTTAAATTGAATACGCTTTCTTCAATGCGTGAAGTGTCTAATTGACGATTTTTTAATGGGTACAAATCTGCTGCTAAATGACCATATTCACGAATAGATTCTGCCAATTTAACTGCTGCTAATACTTTTTTGTAGTCTCCAGTACCTGCTACAGCTGCTGTTGCAACTGGTTGTTGACCATCTGCAAATACAGGACCACCGTAAGCTTGGAATAACTGTACTAATTCCGGTTCAACTTCTTCAGGAGATTGCAGGAATAAGTCGTATTGCTCTAATACATAACCTAAGTTAGGACCAGAGAATGCAGACCATGGAGAACCTGCAGGTAATACATTGTTCGACATGAAAATAACCTCCAAATTTTGCCTTATGGCTGTTCCAATAATTTACTTAGAAAGAAATAATTTTATATATCACAATATAAAAATTATTATCCTTCTGCTGTTGATAATAAAGTATTACTTTTTTATCTACCAAAATAAATCAAATAATATTTTACCACTCTTCCACATAGACTAAAAGCACATTATAAAAGGGGGAAGAACGTTTTTTCCATCTCAATCTTACTACTCTTCACAAAAAATACAACTCTTTTTATAAAAATTAGCATATTTTTTCTTGAACTATTGAAATAATAAATAGATTGACTAAAATTATTCTATTTTTTATGGAATTTCAGGGAAAAAATAGTGCCTTTTTGTAAAGTACTATCCACTTTCATCAAGATTCGGTATTTATCGACAAGCATTTTTGTGATACTTAAGCCGAGTCCCGTACCAGCCACATGATTAGTACGTGATTCATCAACCCGATAAAAACGATCAAAAATATACGGTAAATGCTCCTTTGAAATGCCGAGCCCATTATCTTCTATTGTTACTAATATTGTTGAGTCCGTATCGTTATAAAGAATGTTTATTTGAAGATTTGGCACATTGCTATTATATCGTATACTATTACTCATAATATTTCTAAAGATTTGCGCTAGCGCATGTTCTGTTACTGCAGCCTCTGCCCTCTGTCCTACAACAGATAAGTTGAATTGTGTATCTGGATATAACTGTAGTAATTCTTCTTTCACCTGTTCATAAACTTCTTCTATATTAGCTGCCGCAGATTCGTCAGCTTCCTCCCTACGAGCCAGTTGCAATAATTCCTCAATCATTTTTTTCATGCGCGAAATTTCCGTTAAGGAAGTAGTTAATGACTCCATCAAAATTTCCGGGTCGTTTTTTCCCCAACGTTTAATTAATGATAAATGACCTTCGATAACCTGGATTGGTGTCCGCAGTTCATGGGAGGCATC
This sequence comes from Solibacillus sp. FSL W8-0372, assembly GCF_037969735.1. Classification (NCBI taxonomy): domain Bacteria; kingdom Bacillati; phylum Bacillota; class Bacilli; order Caryophanales; family Caryophanaceae; genus Solibacillus; species Solibacillus sp. FSL W8-0372. The sequence continues at coordinate 1,842,736 of NZ_CP150204.1, forward strand.
AGCAACGAATTGTTGTTGCTTTGTAAACGAAATTTCAAGCTCATTCATTAACGTACGATACATCTGAAGTAATTCCCCTAATTCATCATGTGCTGAGTAATCGAATTGTGGCTGTGCTTTAAACCCATTATTTCTCACTAAATGCATTGCATCCCTCAGTTGGACAATCGGTTTAACTAATGCATTTGCTAAATAATAGCTGATTGAAACAGAGAAGAGCATTGCGCCAAATCCAACGATAAGTATGGTAGTCAGTATATAATTCATCATCGTATGGAATGTCGTCAAAGGATGAATGAGCTGCATAATTCCTTGAAATTGTCCAATTCGTACCGCTCTGTGGATGACATATCCTTCTGTACCGTCAATTGATTGTTTCTCTATAATAGTTGAAAAATAATTCATTTCTTCGGTTGGAAATTCCGCCGCAGATGTTACATCATTTATCCGCATAATTTCAATACCATCCAAATTAAATATACGAACCGTTTGCTCCTGGGTCAAAATTGCTTTCATTAAAGCTGAATTATTTTGCAGTTTCTGTATTGTAACAGTGTTCTCCTGTGCTTCAAAAAAAGTGGACATATCATCTATTGTACGTAGTGCATTTTTTTCTTCATTATTAATAAGCCAAGTTTGTAATGCTATATACAGTACAATTGAAATGATGGCATAACTTATAAAAATTGTTACGCCTACAGCAAGCATCCACTTTGATTTTAAGGATAAATGCAATTGTTTTATATATCCTTTTTTCATCCGCGCATCACATATCCTACCCCACGAACTGTTTCGATATACGGGTCGTTGTTTGTTTGAAGTTTCGTTCTTAGATGTCGAATATATACATCGACCACATTCGTTTCTACTTCAGTATCAAACCCCCAAACGGTTTCAAGAATGAGCTCACGAGTACATACATGATTTTTATTTTCCACAAGCAATTTTAATAAATCGAATTCCTTTCGGGTAAGCTCGATTTTCTTATTTTCAAACTGCACTTCATAAGCATCGACATCTATTTCTAAATCACGCACGACCAATTGTTTGGAAGTATGGGTATGCTTTACCCTTCTTAATATAGAACGAATCCTTGCGAGCAACTCCTCAATAGCAAATGGTTTCACTATATAATCATCCGCCCCTGCATCCAGTCCCGCCACACGGTCCATCACTTCATCACGTGCAGTGATTAAAAGAATGGGTACATCACTTGTCTTTCTTATTCTGCGGCATACTTCGATCCCATTTAACTGAGGCAACATCACATCTAATAAAATACAATTAAATATTTCACTTTGCGCTAATTCAAGGCCGGTTCTCCCATCATAAGCGACCTTTGTTTCAAATTGTTCGTGTTGAAGTTCCAGCTCTAAAAAACGAGCAATACTCTTTTCGTCTTCAATGATTAATATTTTTTGACTCATGCCTTTCCCTCTTTCAATCAAATAATATCTATTATTACAATCTAGTTTACCATTTGTATTTTAAATAAAAAAAGATACGGAATAAATTTTCCGTACCTTCCATTAGCTATTCCGTTATACATCACTAATACAATATTGATATTCCGGGGACTGTTTTGCTTGATATAATGCCTGGTCTGCCAAATCAATGAGCTCATCCAGGGATTCGCTATGCTGCGGGTAAATGGAAATCCCTATAGATACAGTAGGAGAGAAATGCACCCCTCTTATTCTCCATCCAATTTCCAAGTTTTCTTGAATGCGATTCATTATTTGTTCAATTTGAACCGTACGCTCTATTTCGAAATTTGATAGTCCAGTAAATACGATTAAAAATTCATCTCCGCCTAATCTTACGACTAAATCTTCTTGTCGAACACTTTTAACGAGTGAATTGCCAAACTGTATTAAAAACTCATCCCCTACATCATGCCCATATAAATCATTAACTTGTTTAAAGTTGTCACCGTCTAGATAGAAGATGGCCAGACTTGTATCAGCATGCTTCGCTTCACTTTGAATCAGAGGGAAATCTTTGTATAGTTTTCTGCGGTTGCCAAGTTGCGTCAAACTATCATGATAAGCCAAATAAGTTAATTTATCTTCCAGTTCTTTGCGTTCGGTAATTTCTCTGGATACCATCACAATTTCCGAAATTTCATGGTGCGATAAATCTAAGGATATCGTATAATTGCCCTCCGTCCATATCGGGCTGTTATCTTTTTTATGCAGCAGCAATTCGATTTTCAATTCTTCTACTAAATCGATTTCTTTAGGGTTTAGCGCTTCCTTCCATACTTTAATACTTTCAGGCATAAGCAAATCTTCGTAAGGAGCCCCAATTAGTTCATTCTCTTCGTAGCCGAGCTTTCTAATGTATGAAGGTGAAGCATATTTAATTTTCCCATAACGATCAGTCACAACGATAAAGTCATTCGTATTATCTGTAATCGCCCGGAATATCCGCTCGATTTTGTATAACTCAGACAGCAGTTGCTTTTCCGAAGAAATGTTATATTGTACAGTGAAATATTGTTCAATTTCCCCAAATTCATTTTTTAACGGAACAATTGTGGAGTCGACCCAATAAATTTCCCCATTCTTCTTGCGATTACAAACTTCATCACGCCATACATTCCCTTCTTTAACTGTGCTCCATAAATTTTCGAAAAACTCTTTGTTATGGGTACCTGAATTGAAAATATGATGTGTATTTCCGATGATTTCTTCACGACTGTAGCCGGTGTTTTTTATGATACGATCATTAATATCCGTTATCACTCCATGTACATCGGTAAAAATAACATCTGCTACTGAACTAATTGCATTTTTAAACATTTCCAAGCCATGTGAAGCTGTTCGCAAAGCTTGCTGTTGTTTAATAAATTCTGTAATCTCATGTAGCATAATAATTACAGCAATCGTCGCATCGTTACTAGTCAGTGAGGAGAAGGACGCAGTAAAACATCGACGCTCATTATTTTTATCAATAAAATATAGCATCTGCGATTGAATACTTTCCCCATTTTGAACGCATTTTATATATTTTTTAAGATGTTTTACACTCTTACCGTCCATAAAAGGCATTTCAAACAACTTTTGAGTAAGAGCATCTTCCATACAAATATTAAATTCATGAATAAAAGTAGGATTTGCTTCGAGCAAATGCATATCATTGGATACTAAAAGTGTAGATATAAATGAACTGGAATGTAATGAGCGCATGAAAAGATATTTGTCTTCCAGGTCACGCCCGAGGGAAACTTCTTTTGTAATTGCCAAAACATAAGTTTTTTCATTTATAAAAATTGGTATCGATGTCGTACGCTGTTTTCGAACTTCCATTTTATCATACGTATAATCTTCGTATTCCATTTGTTTTTGATTTTGTATAGTCAAATTATAGTTTTGAATAATCGGTTTTGCTAAATGGGAAGGTACGACTTGTTCTAATAACTTACCGGTAGGATTAACGTTTATTAATTCTATAGCCGCTTCATTAACATAAATATAGCGGTACTGATCATCTACTCTTTCCATAAAGAAAACAGCATCACTACTATTCTTGAATAACAAATCCAATTGATTTATGGAAAAAATGGCGTTCATTACTTGCTCCCCCTATTGCACTATTCACTGTGTAAAACTTCTTAACCTGTTTTCTGTATAAATATTACATTTATCATATTGTACTTGCTCTTCTGTTATAACACAATCAATAAACTCTATTTTATTATGACTATATTCTATTTCATAATACCCTACAATAGTTGCATTTCCAATAAGTGACAGTTTCCATTTATCATTATACTGTTCAACCGAACACTGGACGAAGCCACCTGGATTATAAACTGTAATTAAATTACCTGAAACAATGTTCTCCATTGTAGAAATCAATGCTGAAGCGGTCATTGCAGTACCACATGCATTTGTAAAACCTACACCTCGCTCATACGTGCGAACGAAAATTTCATCGTTTGAAATAGGCAGCACATAGCTGACATTTACACCATTTGGGCAATACTCATTATCCGAATTTAAAAATGCAGCTAGCTGCTGTTGATGGGATGTATTCTCTATATATTTTTTTTCAACAATTCCAATTAAATGTGGGTTAGGGACAGAAACGGCTGTAAAAGGAATATCTTCAGAAAATACCGCAATTCGCTCATGGTGCAATTCCTGCTTATCCTCTAAAAACAGCGGCAAAGATGATAATTCAAATGAAATAGGGGAAATCTCCACTGAATATGTTGGAAGCTGTTCAAAAATAGGAGCTTCTTTTCTTACTGTTAAACAAGCATGCATCGTTTCAATAATCGCTTCATCGATTTCCAATTTTTCGCATACATGTCGTGCAACACAGCGTAAGCCATTGCCGCACATAGAAGCTTCCGAACCATCCGCGTTTATGACGCGCATTTTAGCATCGGCAATATCGGAGGGCAAAACGAGCAACAGTCCATCTGCTCCTCCATTTATAGAAGGATTACATAATTGCTTAGCCATGTTCACATAATCAAGCTTATCGTCATATAATGCTTCGTATAAATAAAATGTATTTCCTGAACCGTGAACTTTAACTAATTGTACTTTCATTCTTTCGCCTCACCTTCTCATAATTACTATATTATACTTTGTAAAAAAACAAATTGTCATCAATATTATTATTAATTAGACTATTCAGAATATATAGACTTATAGTAGAAAAAAATGTTTTTTTCGAGCTTGAAAGTTGCGCCAAGAGAATATATTATAATAAAATGTAGATACAATTCTTATTTCGATATTGTTTTATTTGTCTAGGATAGAGCGAGACCGGCAAATTATGTTCCATAGTTTAACGTCAAATTCTTTTAGGTAAGATCAAGTTCGAAATGACTACTGCCTTATGATAAAGAACCTTTTAGCATTAGAAGATTATTTGCACTATTTCTTTACTACAGGCTCTACCATTTTCTTCTTAAAAGGAGGCGTTTCACATGTTAAAACAAAGAGAACTTCATGAAACTGCAGAATTATACGAATTATTACGTCATCCGTCTGTGTTTCCATATGTACGTCAAAAAGCAACTTCTGCTGAAGAGTACTTATTTATGACTAAACAATTAATCGAAGAAGAGCAAAACGGCCAAACAATCTCACGTACGATTGTTGATGAGTGGGGCGCTCCAATCGGCACAATTAGTATCTTTGATATTCAGGATGGTGCCGGTTTTTTAGGTACTTGGATTGGGAAGCCATATCAAGGAGTAGGCTACAATCAAAAAGCAAAGCTGGCGTTTTTAAATGAGTTGTTTTTTGATTATGATTTCCATACAGTATTTTTACGCGTACGGGAAGAAAATGGTCGATCACAGGCAGCGGCATTAAAATTGCCGTATGTAATCGATGCTGAGCTTACAAATCCACTGCTTTTTGAAGAAATCAATCAAGGCACTACAAAATTTCGTTTATTCAAAATACCAAAAGACCTGTTCTACTTAACAACTGCCAACACGCAAGAGGAAGCAGAAGAACAAGCGATGTAAAATGAACGTTTTATAAATCAGGCATGCATTATCAATAACTTATAAATTAAAGCGAAAGGCATTCTCCACATTGTTGGGACGCCTCTCGCTTTTTATTTTTCATATTGAGTAATTAAACCGACCATTTCCTTCGGGGTTTTAGGATGTTCAACTTCAACCATATGGTCAATCATTTCATCTGCTTTTGCAGTAAGGTGATTGATGGCTTGTAAAAATGATTCTTTTGTCAATTTTTCTTCATCCAATACTTGTGCAAACCCCTGTTTTTTAAATAGATTTGCATTTAATATTTGATCCCCACGACTTTTTGCCGCTGATAAAGGAATTAGCAGCATTGGCTTATGCAGTGTCAAAAATTCAAAGATAGAATTTGAGCCCGCTCTTGATACGACATAATCTGTTGCATATAACAGGTCCGGCAATTCATTCGTCACATATTCAAATTGACAATAGCCTTCCAGATTATTTAATGACGCATCTTTATTCCCCTTGCCGCAAAGGTGAATGATTTGGTATTTTTCGAGCAATGCCGACAAGTTACTACGAAGTGCATCGTTAATTACCACCGACCCTAAACTGCCGCCCATAACAAGAAGTACTTTTTTGTCCGAAGTAAAATTGCAAAGTTCCAAACCACGTTCGCGGTTACCTTCAAAAAGTTGCTGCCGGATAATCGAGCCAGTACATGTGGCTTTATCGCTCGGCAAATGCTTCATCGTCTCTTTAAATACGGTAAAAATATGCGAAGCGAATGGCAATGAAATTTTATTTGCCAACCCTGGTGTTACATCCGATTCATGTACAACGACGGGAATATTCGCCAGTTTGGCTGCTATTACTACCGGTACCGACACAAAACCACCTTTTGAGAAGATGACAGTCGGTTTCACTCGCTTAATAATAGTAAAAGCTTGTGTAACCCCTGCCAACACTTTGAACGGATCCGTAAAGTTCTGCATTGAAAAGTAACGGCGTAGCTTCCCGCTTGAAATGCTGTGATATGGTAATGTCGGAAAGGCATTCCCTATCAGTTCTTTTTCTATGCCATCATGCGAACCAATATAATGTACTTTATATCCTGCTTCTAATAAGGATGGAATAATTGCCTCATTTAAAGATACATGACCGGCTGTTCCTCCACCTGTTAAAATAATTGATTTTTCGTTCATAATTTTCTCCTAACAAAGCAAATGTCATTTTTTATATTTTATGCATCAAGACATTTCAACATGCTTCGATAAATATCATATTATTTAGTCTGCCATTTAATTTTAGTTAATTTTTTATTAAAATAGTTTTTTTAGGCCCATTTTCTACATCTATTCATGTATGCCTTTAATAATTATTATTTTTTAAAAAGTATTTATTGGTAATTCACCACAATTCACATAACAATTTTACATCGTTTTATTTTAAAGTAAATTTAAGTATACCGTTAATTGTAGCACAATTGAACCCGATATAAAATGCTTGTGTTAAAGATAAACGGATGTCGACCAAATTCAAATTAAATATTATAAAATAATTATTATTTCAATAAAATATAAATAACACAGCTTAGCATTTTGTAAATCCTCCGCGAGCGTACGTTAACTAGCAATAATTAAAAAGATAAAAAGGTCCCGAGAGTTCGTCTCTCGAGACCTTTTGTCTACATTCTTTTTAAACCACTATTTATAAGTGATATACCAATAATCTTTACTTTTTAATAAATTGCTGTGTCCAAATGTGGCCGTTTTTAACATAACCTACACCGATATGCGTGAAATTTTTATCTAGAATATTAGCGCGATGTCCTGCTGAGTTCATCCAAGCTTCTACAACCTGCTCTGGTGATTTTTGACCTTTTGCGATATTTTCACCTGCAGCTTTATACGAAATCTTCAATGCTTTCATACGATCAAATGGGCTACCAAATGTCGGTGAAGTATGAGAGAAATAGTTATTGTCTTTCATATCCTGTGATTTCTCTCGAGCTGCTGCCATTAAAGGACGGTCTATTTGTAATGCCTTTAAACCGTTTTTAGTACGCTCTACATTTGTTAGTTCTACTACTTTCTCTTCAAATGCCGCTACTTGATCAGTAGCAGTATTCGTTACTGCATTCGTATTCTTTACTGTCGATACTGTTTCAGTTTTTGGTGTTGTTGCATTTGTAGAAGGACTAGTTGTTGTTTGCTTTTTAGTAACTTCTTTAACAGATGTATTTTTACTTGTATTTGATGATACCTCTTGTTTTTGAGGTGTATTTTTTTGAGAGTTATATTTTTGATTCAGCTTCATCTTATATTCTGCTGCTGATTGATAGTAGTTGATTCCTGTAGTTGTTTTGCCCCCTTCGTTTGCGTTCGCATTCGCAACGGGTGCTTGTGTTGCAAAAAGTATTACTGCACAAAATGGTAATATTAATTTTTTCATTTTGTACGCCTCCTTTCGTAATCCCATCGTAAATGAAAAATCTATAAAAAAATGGCCTATAAATTGGTAAGTTGTCCATCTACCAATTTATAAGCCTTATAATCTTAAATCTCACTTCATTTTCCCTATAAATTTATCCAATTTCCTCAAACATTGCATTTGAAAAGGTATTGACGAGTTATTGTCCAATAATTTCCACGTCTTTTATATTCTCTCCGATTATTACGAGGCTTGGTGTCATCTTCACGTATTCCGGTAGCCATTGCACCATACCGTAAGCATATTGAAACAGCATCGGGTTTTTAATCCCTTCAATCGGTACATATCCCTTCATGCGGTAAACCGTTTCCGGAAGTTCCCGTATCCACCCTTCAAACTGTTCTTGAGTAAAACTAGTATTAAAATGTACTAATCTAGAGCCTAAGTTAAAGCTTTCACCGATGCGCGCTGATACGATGTCATCCTTTGAAACACGGGCTGTCGATTGCATATTTTGTAACAAGTTAAGTGGAACACGACCATTCGTTGTTTGTAAGATGAACGCTTTTGAATTAAACCCTTGCAGTTCATATACAACTTGAGCTTGTTCGGAATCTGTCAGCAAATCCGTTTTATTCGCTAATATTAAGTGTGCATGGCGAATCTGCTCCATAAACAGCGAACGAACTTGTGGTGTTAAAGTAGTGCGATCTAACCATAATCGGCTATCGGCTACTGTAACAATACCTTTTATATTCAACTGTTCTGCAAATAATGGCGAATACACGGCATCCAGTGCCTCTACAGGATGTGCTGCACCTGTTGTTTCAATAATTAATACATCAAATTCCTGATCATGCAAAAGCGATTGAATTTGCGCCTCGGTCTTTTCTGCGCCACTACAACAAATACAGCCTTCGAGCATTTCCTTTAAAGGTACATCTGACTCTACAGATTGCGAATCAAAAGGCAGCTTGCCTAATTCATTCATAATTACGGCTGGCTTTAAACCTGCTTCCTTCAGTTGACGAATCACATCCGTTAACATGGAAGTTTTGCCACTTCCTAAAAAGCCACTAAATAAATAAACATCTTTCATATTTTCACTTCCTATAATAATGGGCTAGCAATAAAGTGATTTCCACTTTATACTAGCCCATCTTTTGTATTAGTCTGCTGTTGTTTCTTCAGGCGTTACACCTAATAGTTCTTTAGCTTTTAAAATTTGAGGATCTTCAGTTTTGAGCTTTTCACTAATGGCATCCATTAATGCATATGTTGTATCTCCTGTTAAGATCCCCGTTATTTCCAGCTCATTTTCTTCTTGATACGCTTTTAAAGCCGCTTCAGTTGCTTCATCAAACTTAGTATTCACTTCGCCCGGGTCATAGCCCAGTACTTCGAGAATACGTTCTGCCGTTTCAATAGCTACATGTTCGGTACCTAATTCATAAGTTTGAGTTGGGTCAATATATGGCAGTGAAGCATAATCTGGATAATTCACTTTCACGTCAGGCGTGATTCCTTTTTCATTTACCCAGTTTCCATCTGGTGTTAGCCATTTACCCGTTGTAAACTTTAAGTTAGCGCCATCTTCCATGTAAATTACTTCTTGCATTGTGCCTTTACCGAATGATTTTAAGCCAATAATTTTTGCATTTGCCGATTCTTTTAAAGCTCCTGCTAAGATTTCTGAGGCAGAGGCGCTTCCCTCATCGATTAATACCGTTATAGGCAGCTTATATTTAGAACGATTATCCGCCGCAACAATTTGAGGCTCTAAATTACGCTCTTGAATTTGTACGATGGTTTTACCTTGTTCAACGAATAGGTTTGAAATGTCGATGGCCGCTTTTAAATACCCACCAGGATTTTGGCGAACATCTATAACAATCCCCTTCAATCCTTCTTTTTCAAATTCGATTAGAATTTTTTCGAGTTCTACTGCTGTATTTTCACTAAATGATGTAATTTGAAGATGAGCTATTCCTGATTCATCTAAATCACCATATACTGTTTCCACAGGGATGTCATCACGTACTAGCGTCAAGTCAAAGCTTTCCGCATCTCCGCGTTGAATTGTTAATGTCACCTCTGTACCTTTTTCTCCACGAATAAGGAGTACAGCTTCAGTGGAACTCATACCTTTTACACTTTTGCCGTCAACTGCCAGCACCATGTCTCTTGGCTGTAAACCAGCTTTTTCAGCAGGTGTATTTTTAATTGGAGAGACAATCATAATGTAGCCGTTTCTCTCTTGAATTTCTGCACCAATGCCTTGGAAACTTGAAGAAAGGTTTTCGTTAAACGAGCTAGCCTCTTCTTTGTTCATATAGTCTGAATAAGGGTCTCCCAATGCATCAAACATTCCGTTGATTGCACCATATACCACTTCTTCTTCATTTACATCTTCGAAATATTTTTGCTGAAGTGTATCATATGCATCATATAGCTTTTTAAATTCCGGTCGTTCAACAGGTACCTTTACTTCAACGACCTTTTGCTCACCAAACGTTAATGCAAAGATAGTTAAACCAGCTGTACATATAATTGTTAGGAAAATGAGCATAATGAATGCGAATGGTTTCATCCGTAAATACTTACCAGCAGGCTTTTCAACTTTAACTTGCTGCTCACTTTGTTCTGTTTGTCCTACATCTCTTTTTTGTTCATCCATTTTAATTTCACCACTCTCATTTTTACACTGACTGATGTCACACTATATCAATAATATCAGTTTAGAGGCGACTAGAAAAGGACAGACGATAATTTTTTTATTTTGTTTCCTATGTAAAATAAAAAAAGCAGTGGATAACGTAAAAATGCGCATCCACTGCTTGTCAATTATTCAGTTACTGTTGCTTCTTTTAACACTTCATCCGGAATTTTAATTGTATCTACCTCATCGAACTTCGAGTACACAACATTAACATCATTTTCGATCGTTGTTTCCTGACCTTCGATGTTAGTGATAATCTTTAAGTCCAAATCGATTTCCTTCGTATCAAATGTATCTTTTGCAACTACTATATTATACTGGGAATCTTCAAACGACATGTTCTCTAAAATATCGTTGGACATTTCCATGGATTCACCTAAGCTTGCACCCATTTGGGAAAGAATAAATTGTTTAAACTCATCACCTTGAATATTTAAGGTTAATAAGTAATTTTCATCGTCTTGTTCAAATGTAAACTCATCAATGAATTGCTGTAATTGTTCCAATTGGTCTGTTGCATTTGCCTGTGCCCCAGCTTGTGCCATAATTTGCTCATATTGCTCGTCCGGCAACTTGATCCATTCGTTTGTTTCGCCGTTCAACATATAAAACCCATCTTCTTCGGTCATGTACATTTCCATTGGCATATCGAATTTCTCGCCACTCATATCCATTTCAATATTACCGTTTGTATACATTGCCAATGGATTTTGTGTGATGTCCATTGCTAAATTAGAGGTACTCGTCATTTGCATTGTTTCGCCGTCCATCATTAAATTCGTCACTTGATCCATATTCGTTTCTGCATGGACGCTTTTTAAATTTTGTTGACGTTCCATTGCTTTTTCAAAGACTTGCTGCAATGTTAAGCTTGCTTCATCTTTAGTACCATCTACTGGTTCAGCTGTATCTCCGCAACCTGCTACAACTGCAATTGACAGTGCGCTCATAGCTAAATAATATCTTTTTTTCAAATTGTCCATCCCCTTAGTAAAAATAAACTACTTATATCCTATACCCTTATTTAGACAATTTTAGCAGTAGTAATAGATATTCGTTATATATACCCATCATTAAAATGTGTTTTATGAAATACGAACTAACCAAAATGCAGCAAATATCAATAAGCTATCAAAAATAAAGAGTCAGGAACTTTGATGCATTCCCAACCCTCTTATATCGATATAAAATTAGCGCCTTTATTCAAATATTGATTTGATATTGTTCTTCGATGAACTTATGTAATTCAACATAAGTTGCAAAGGCTACACCTAAGACGATTTCATTTTCATCGGCCCCTGCTGTAATCGAATGGTTTTCATTATAAATATGAAAATCGATAGGCAATTTCTTTATATCTTCATGGATATTGTGGGCAGCTTTATTTCGCCAATGGTTAAGCAACCTTAAGTTTTCATACAATTTTTGTTCGATTAAACCCATTGAATATACAAAATATAATTTTGTTGAATAATTGGAATCGAGTATAGGGATATATGTCTCCCCCTTATTCTTTTTCGAGAAATCCTCGACGCCAAAAGCCTTTGCTTTAATTAAGCTATTGATCGCATTTTCACAAAAAAGGTGCACTGTTACGATGTTTGATAATGGATCACTATTATTCATTATCCTTTGTACAAATATCTTCCCAACTTCTTTACTCATCTTTTCACCTCTTTTTATTCATTATTTGAAGAAAAGAGGATTTCCATAACATCATTTTTAAATAAATTTGACAGTCTATAAGCATAAAAAAGGCGCGAAGGACGAAGCCTTCTGCGCCGAAATCATTCGATGGCTAACCGACCATCATTAATAGTTTGATTCATTTTTATTTATTTATACATGTAATTACTGATTTTTTTAATTCAAACTTATCAACTATTTTCAGACTTCTTTTTAAGTTTAAACTTTTTATTACGCATTCGATCGACTAGGAACCCGCCTCTGAATGATTTAGGCTCATATGAAATGATAAATGCCTTAGGTTCAATTGATTCTACAAGATTGAACAATTCCTTTTCACGATTTCGCTTTGCCAAAATTTCGTATTTAAATCGGTCGCTGTCACGTCCTTGGCTAATATACGTCGTGATGGCAAATCCATTATCTCTTAACATATCAATTAATTCCTGATTTTTTTCCTGCGTGTTGATCGTAACAGAAACATAACCAACAGCTAGTTTACTTTCAATCATTGTTCCTAATGGGATTCCTAGACCAAAACCGAGTGCATATACGAGCATCGCTATGAAGTTTTGATCGCCGCTGAAAATGATAGATAATGCAAATACATTAATAAGTACTTCCATAACACCAAAAATCGAAGCGAGAAGTCGCATATTTTTTACTAAGAAAATCGTTCGCAATGTCATTAAAGGTACATAAACTAGTTGTATTGCCAAAATTAGTAGTATTTCTTGCATGTTAACGCCTCTTTCATAATAAATATTTTCTTTACTTCTACCCCAAAATTATTTTTATAGTCATATAATTTTATTAGAGTGGAGGAATGAAAATGGTAAAAAGCTTATGTAGACTACGTGTTACCCAAGAAATAAGTGCTTAAAATTATTCTGCAATGTTATTAATATTGATTGGATAAATTTAAAAGGCAACCTCAACTTTAATAGTGAGCTTGCCTTTTGGATATTCAAAAAATAGAAAAACGATTGCAAGAACGCAACCGTTTTCTAAGTTCTATTATTTTTGCTTTGATTCGAATGATTCATATCTTTGAATAAACGCAGATATATGAGCTCGAGTTAAAATTCGGTCAGGCTCGTATGCAACGATTGATTTAGCCGTAGTAATCCCATTATCCATGAAAAATTTAATGGCTTCGTTTTCACTTACTTGTTTACCTAAGTGGTAAGAGACCATCAATTGCGCTAATTTACCACGTTTAATACCACTTTCAGCTAAAGCTCTAGATGCTTTGGATTTTTCATTTGCCAGTACAGGCATTTTGTATTTTTCCGCCATGTTGTATATACCACTTCTGCTCCAAGACGACGTGCCTTTTACATTTGCTAATTCATCATTTTGAGCATAACGGAAGAATATTGTTAAGAAGTGAGCTTCCGTTAAATGTCTGTTCGGTTGTAGCTGGGTTTCGTATTTCTTTGTTTTTGCGTTCCATTCGTCATTGTACCCTTTAATTAAGCCTCGATCGATTGCCCAAATCATATCATCTTTCCACCAAGCTGTAGGGTTGAAATCAGCATACTTTTTAATATATTCTGAGTAGTCCGGTATAGGTGTAGTACCCTCTGCTGGACTCGGTACCGGTAACGTTGTCATTTCCGGGTACTCTAAATAACTTGAAGCTACATACCCCTCTGACCCGTCGCTTCTTTTTACTGGATACCAAACAAAATGGTTTTTCTTCGTTGAAACTTCATCGTATACAAATGGACCAGTAATGGTAACCATTTCGCCTTTATTTAAAGTACCCTTAATATTTTCATTATTCGTTGTAGGTGTTGACCTAAATTTAGGGTTAGCTGTTGCACTTACTTTTTGATTCGTTTTGAAAAAATACTTTGATTTTGTTAATGGTAAATCAAATTGATAATTCAGTGCTGAAAATTTAATATTTTCCTTGCTGTTAGAGTCATATTGGAAATGTTCACGTTTAAATGGCAGTTCCTTTAAGTTAATTAATTCAGATTTCTTAACAATTCCGAGAATTTTTTCTTGATAGGCATTAACATTTCTTTCACCCGTTGCTTGGACAATTGGACTATTTACTGGTTTAGTCCCGTTATAAGCCATAATCGCGAAATACCAATGTTCCAATACTTCTCTTTCCCCGCCGTTAATGCTAGGCAAATCCTTGCGATTAAACATTTTATCCAGCGTCTCTACGCCAGCCTGAATATTATAGACAAGATCACTTTTTAGCTTCTCTTGATCGTAGCGCGCTTGATTAGTAATTTGCATAAGACCAATTCCATTATCAGCCGTCACAATCGCTTTGCCATTCTGATCAAAATGTCGCCAATTTCCACTTTCACCTTCCGCAACCGCCTTCACAATTTCAGGAGGCACATTATATCTCAGTGCTGTTTCCGTTAACAAACAGTTCATTGTGGAATAGTCTGGGTTTACCTTTGATGATGTATCATACTCACATGTATCCGCAAATACATTTTGATTTATATTGATAGATAGGGAGAGTGCACCAATGGCAACAATACTAATCAATGGTTTCAATATCTTTTTCATATGTGATTATTACACTTCCTTTTATTTTGTAACATTGAAAGATTCAGTTACATGTTACCATAAATACCCTATTTGAGATAGTGTGAAAATTCGGCGATTTTTGTTACTTGATACACTGAATGCTTCCTATCAAAATCTGATACAATTCAGCAAAAGAATAGTAAAGCTTTCATTCGATAAATTCGTCCGTTGTATACTGTTAATTTTTTTATGAAAAATTTAAAACTATATCAACCATAAATTTCCTATGTTACAATTTTAATACGAGAAAGTATTAACATAGTTTTAGCAAAAGCTGATGTTTTAGGAGGATAGTATGGAATTTCTATTAGTATTTTTAATTTTACCTATTATCATTTATACTGTTTCATCAATAAGTTATTTGTTATTTAAAAAATGGTTCATCGCTCCATTAATCGTATTTAGCGTATTAACAATACTTACGTTTACAACATTTGGTGAAACATTCTTCTTTTGGGTGATTATATTTACGATTTTCTCGATCATCACTAGTATTATGAACACTATAAAAAGGAAAAGTACTTGTGCGTAAAGCTACATACAAGTACTTCTCCTCTATCATTACATAAGCTATTAGTCTGGCGTACATTAAGCACCATTATTTGGACTGGCTTACCCTTTAACTAACTATAATTTCTATTCAATTTTAGATAACTTTAATCCCATGTGCCCCCTAATGATTCAATAATATCGCCATCCGTTGATTGTACTTTCAATGGTTCGTTTATTTCATTTAGACCGATCTTTATAAAAGGAACTTTATCATCATCCCCTCCATCTACAAATTTCAAAATTATTTCTGTCGCCCCTCGTTTACTTACCTTTTTCACTTCAATCTCTTTTCCAAGGTATTTTTCCCCAAGCTGTAAAGTGATTGCTTTGCTACCTTCAGAAATAGTGGAAATTCGGTAACCTTCTGTTTCTACAGGAGCAGCGCTTGACTGTTCAATAATCCAGTAGCCATCTTCTGAAATTATGGCTATCCCGATTGTTGCAAAAAATAGAATAGGTAAAAGGAACAAACTAATTTTATCTTTTCTATTAAACGATTTTGATTTAACCTTAGGAATTAATAACGGTAACAGCAATGTCCCTACAATACTAACGACAAGAAATCCTACTGCTAAAAATAAATACCCCATTCCTTCGAATCCCCCAACGAGAAATAGGCTGTATGCCACAATCATTCCAGAAAACAAAAAGGTAATGACTGGTGCTAAATAATATTTGCTGCTCCTTTTTGAAGCAATAAAAACAAATGCAAAAAATATAATACCTAAAAACAATCCAAACAACATGACAAAATACATCAATTTAACACCTCCATTTATAAAAATAACTGCAACACTTTTTCTAAAAATAAAATAATTACTAAATCAATCACCAACGATATCCAGACCCATTTTTTATTGAAGAATGTAAACGCAAATACAAGTAGGAATATGGCAGCTGGTATGTAAAATAAAAATATCCCAGATTTGAAATACTCTAGCATCGATGTTACAGACTCCACACCATAATATTTAAAGCTGGAGTAAACAATATAAAATAAAATTAACGCTCTTACAGTAATAAGTAATAACTTTAATCCATTATTAAACTGCACTAATTTTTTTAAAGGCTTTAACTCCACATCCTCTGAGTATTCTTGCTTTGGCATACTGGAATTAAAGTTTTCTGTACGATCATATAATTTTTGGCAATCTTCACAGTAAGTGATATGTTCTAAAACAACCTGTCTCGGCTCATCATCCAGGTCATTGATGATGGGAATCAACTCCAGAGATAAAAGATGTATTTTTTTGAAAGAATCCATAGAATTACCTCACTTTAATCATTCTTTTTCTCATTCTGAACACAATCGATTTTATTGTGGATACGGGTATATTTAATAGATCACTAATCTCATTGTAATCATAACCATAATATTCTTTTGCTATAATAATTGCTTTTTCAGAAGTCGATAGCTTGCTTAAAACTATTTCCAATTCGTTATTAAGTGTTGCACTTACTTCAGGTGTATAATTATCAACCAACAACGTTTCAATAATATTCTCATCATGTAGCAACTCAGGCTTCTTCTTTTTATAATAATCTAGCAGTGTATTTTTAACCCCTGTTATTAACCAACTCCTCATATACTTAACTTCTGTAACTACTGAGGGTGAAACTAATATTTTTGTAAAAAAATCTTGAATAATATCATCAGCGATTACGTCACTTTTAGTTAGACCTATTAAAAAGTTTCTTAAATACGCATAATGCTCATTGTATATTTCTTCAATCAGAACTAAAGGATTCATTTTAGACATTTTTTAATCTCCCTGAATCATTTTCCCTTCACAAGTGAGACGACTAAGAATTTGCTAAAGTTGCTATTATTTTTTTAATTTACCATTTGGTCTTTTTATTACCTAATTAACTCACAATTTTATTTCATATGATAGTCGAGTAAACGAGTGAAACTTGAAACACGCTGAATACCTCTATTTACATGCTATTGATTCATTCAACTAAAAAAGCACCTAACAAGTTTTCACCTGTTAGGCACTTTCAAAATTACGTTATGGATAAACCCTTTGTATTCCTACTCTTGAATCGCAGCTTCTAACGCAATAACCATCATATCGTTGAACGTTGTTTGACGCTCTTCAGAAGTTGTTACTTCGCCAGTTAAGATGTGGTCAGATACAGTTAATACTGTAAGAGCTTGACGACCGAATTTAGCAGCTAATGTGTAAAGTGCAGATGTTTCCATCTCTACAGCTAACACACCGTATTGTGCTAATTTTTCGTTTTGTGCTTCATCTGAATAGAACATATCAGCAGTGAAAATGTTCCCTACACGCACGTTTAAGTCTGCTTCTTTTGCTGCATTGTATGCTTTTAATAATAAATCGAAGTCAGCTGTTGGTGCAAAATCAATTGTACCGCCAAAAATAACACGGTTTAAACTAGAATCCGTAGATGAAGATTGAGCAATGATTACATCGCGCACTTTTACATCTTTTTGGATCGCACCGCAAGTACCTACACGGATTAATTTTTGTACACCATACTCTTGCATTAATTCTGTCGCATAAATTGAAATCGAAGGTACACCCATGCCTGTACCTTGTACAGAAATACGTTTACCTTTATACGTACCTGTATAGCCTAAAATATTACGCACTTCATTATACTGAACAACATCTTCTAGAAATGTTTCAGCAATATATTTAGCACGCAACGGATCTCCTGGTAATAATACGATTTCTGCAATGTCGCCTTTTTTGGCATTAATGTGAACGCTCATTTATAAAACCTCTTTTCATCATAATTCTTCTAAATTGTAAACGTTTTCGTATAAATATTCAATCGTTAGACGTCTTGCTTTTTAAAAATATTGGTTAAACATACAATATTTTGTCAAATGTAAGCAATTTCACATCTACGGATTTTAGTACAACTATACCTAAAAATTCGTGGGTATGCAAAATATCAATTGAATTTAGCCTCATATAAATCCCACAGTGAATCAAACGCACTTATTGTTAAATATTCGTCTGCCTGTAATTCAATATAGGTCGAAAGCTCCTCGAAATTATCCGATTGCTTTGGAAATGAATGATCTATGAACATACTTTCAGCAAAACGAACTTTTTCATCAGACCATTCTCCCCCTCTATATGTTAATACATAGTGATAAAATGACTTTTTCAATATTTTCCCTCCTACTTATATATTTTTACATTATTGTAGTGAAAAATCCCCATTAGTGTAGTATTATAATAAAATATTGATTTTTCAGAAAAGATGGTGAATTTATGCAAAAGAAAAAAAAATCAAGTACGAAACGAGAAAAAACTAATAAAAAAATGAAAACTGCAAAAAAACCACTTCATTTCTTCCATCTCATTCGAGGTAAAATTTTAATTGCGTTTACAATTTTAATGGCAATTATCCTTGCTATGCAAATTTTATCGTATATTAATATAACAAACTTACAAAATAGCTTGCGTAGTTTTGCAGATGAAAATTTAAAACAGCAATTTCAAATTAACAACCTGGCTTCTGATATTGCAAAACTGTCAAGCCATGAACAGACCTACTTAATTACAGGTGACGAAAAGTATCTGCAATTATATGAGGATACGAAAGAACTAATACATAACAATCTGACATCTGTTCAGAAATCCTTTGAAAATCAGGATGAAGAGTTGAAGATTGTTGGACAAATTCAGCAATTTTATACGAATTATTTATCCTATTCTAAATCTACAATTGATGTACGTCAAAAATACGGATATGAAAATGCGGCAAAACTCTTTCAAAATAGCGGAAGCCAAAGCTTCAAATCATATATTGATGATAATACATCTAAATTGATTCAAATTTTAGAACAACGTAACGAGGAATCCATAACGGATTTAGAGCAATTTGCTTTAGCCTCTAAAATTTCTTTTTTTGTATTAGCTTTTATTGCGATTATATTGACCATGACGTTGGGCTATATGCTATTTAAATCAATCCGTAGAAATACAAAAGCAATTAATGAGTCCATTTTGGATATTGCACAAGCTGGCGGCGATCTAACACGTCGTGTAAATGTTAAAACTAAAGATGAATTTTCTGAAATTGCCAACTCAACAAATATTCTAATCGAGTCTATATCCGTATTAATAAAGCGTGTTTCTAACCTCGCAGATAATGTGTCAGGCAGTTCTCAGGAATTAATGGCTTTAGCAGATGAGAATGCACGTACGATTGATTTTATTGCAGACTCTACGATGGATATTGCGAATGATAGCACAGAGATTTTAACTAGTATCGGAAATGCAGCAAACGAAATGCAAAAGCTTGAGCAATCGATGCATGAGTTAAATGAAAAGGCATTGGAAGTTCAACAGGCCGCTCTACACATGAAGGATGCTGCACATCTCGGTAGTAATTCGGTTACGCAATCTTCAAACGTGATGTTAGAAATTGAAGAAACGATGGCAACTACATCGGCAACAGTTGAAAATTTAGGCCGTAAATCTGAAAATATTACATCTATTATTAGTACCATTACAGCAATTGCTGAACAAACAAACTTATTGGCTTTAAACGCTGCAATCGAAGCCGCACGTGCTGGAGAGCATGGACGTGGATTTGCCGTTGTTGCTGATGAAGTACGAAAGCTTGCAGAGCAATCTCAGCAGGCTGCAAGTGAAGTAGCAGTAATTGTCGGATCTATTCAGTCCGAAGTGAAATCCATCATTGCCCAAAACCAAACAGGCGTACAAAAAGTAATTCGCGGTGTCGAAGTAACAAATGAAACAACGGATTCTTTGCAAAATATTTTGTTACAGACAGAAAAAACATCGGATATTTTAACACATATGGTTGGTCAAATTGAGCAAACATTGCACAATAGTCACGATGTGAATTCTTCCTTTGTTCATGTTGCTGCGGTTGCAGATAATACAGCCGCTAACACGGAACGCAGTGCAGCTGCTGCTTCTCAAGGCTCGGCTTCGATGGAGGAAATTAATGCGTCGGCTGTCGAATTGGCCGCGCAAGCTGATAATTTACGAAGTGTTGTTAGTGAATTTAAAATTTAACATTAAAAAACAACTCGCTTATGGGATTCCATAAGCGAGTTGTTTTTATTTGAACATTGATAAATATTGAGGATAACCTTCCTTTTCCAATTCTGAAACTGGAATAAAGCGTAATGCTGCAGAATTGATGCAGTAACGTAATCCGCCTAATTCCTGTGGTCCATCCGGAAACACATGTCCTAAATGCGAATCGGCAGTTTTACTTCGAACTTCTACACGACGCATGCCGTGAGAAGTATCAAAATGCTCCGTCACTTCCACTTGTTCGATTGGTTTTGAAAACGATGGCCAACCACAGCCGGCATCATATTTATCCTTTGAACTGAATAATGGTTTCCCGGATACAATATCAACATAGATTCCATCTTCAAAAACATCGTTGTATTCATTTCTAAATGGCGGTTCAGTTCCTTGATTTTGCGTAACATGATACTGCATCTCTGTTAATTGCTTTAAGCGTTCTTCTTTATTCATTTACTTCGACCCCCAATGTTTTTCAATAAATCCAGCTCGCCCCGAACCAATGGAATAGCGCTCGTAATGAGCAGGATTCTTTTTATAGTAATGTTGGTGATATTCTTCAGCCACATAGAACGGCTTTGCTTCTAAAATCTTTACAGCAATTGGTGCTTTGAATTTCCCGCTTGCTTCCAACTTCGCCTTTGATTGTTCGGCAATTTGTTTTTGAACATCATCATGATAAAAAATAGCCGTTGAATAGGATTCTCCGCGGTCATAAAATTGGCCGCCCGCATCAGTAGGATCAATTAATGTCCAATAAAGCTCAACTAATTTTTCATAAGGGTAAATAGCTGGATCAAATGTTATTTGTACAGCCTCTAAATGACCAGTTGTCTCACTGCAAACTTGTTCGTATGTTGGATTCTCAACATGTCCCCCTGTATAGCCTGACATAACCTCTATAATACCGGGTTGTGTATCAAATGGCTTTACCATACACCAGAAGCATCCCCCTGCAAATGTCGCTTTTTCATATGTCATAAATCTGCCTCCTAGTTTTATTCGTTTGGAATAACTACTTCTAATTCTATTTTATCATTAGGAAGATCAATTTCCTTTGCTCGGACTCTTGAACCGCTTGCAATATTAATACGAGATAAATCTACATAAATTTCCTCGTCGTTTGGCTTCACCATAATCCAATTTGGAAAATCAACCGCGTCATCAATCATTTTCAATACAAATTCCGGTGGTATATTTGCTTTCCCGACATGGACTGCCTCTTGATTCAATACAATGTTTCCGTCCTTTACAACCGGGGTGAAATCCATCTGAATCGGCAAGTCGAAATTAAAAATGGTTAATGTACTGTATAAATAAATTTTCTCATCAATAACGATTTCTACAGGAACTGGGGATTGTTTCATCGCTGCTGTTAAATATTGTTTCGCAATTGCTTCAAATTCCTTTGCTGTCGTTTCAACTTTTAATATATTGCCCTCTATCGGGAGTGGAGGTTGTTCTGTGACTTGTTTTCCATCTGCAGTTAAAAGATACAGAACCGTAGCTAGTGTTAATAACACTGTGCCCGCTAGTAATAAAAATGCTACTTTCCATTTGTTCATATACTCACTCCCCAAATCCTATTAAACCGTCTGACATCTCTTCTATGTTACATGCTTGCATTGTTTCAATAATGCGTTCTGCCATGCGGTCGTATCCTGTGCTGTTCGGATGAAAGAAGTCTACATGATATACCATATCCTCATTTGACACAAATAAATCCTCTACAGTTACAAAACATGCTTTTCCGTCCTTTACTGCCAATTGTTCGATGGAGTAGTTCCATTCAGCAATAATTGGATCAAAAGGTGTTACTTCATCTACTACAATCGAAAAAGGGTTATAAAAACCGACTAGAATAATTGGTGCATCGGCATTAATTTCACGTATTTCTGTAATTACCTGTTCATAGCGTTCATTAAAACGAGGTAATTCTTTGTCAAACATTGTTTTAGTCATTGTAAATAAATTATTTTTCACTATTTTCATGACATCATTACCACCAAGTGATATAGAGATAAGGTCTGCTTCTGCCAGCTCCTCATCATAATGTCCACGCTGTAATAAATCTAAAAGCTGATCGCTGCGTCGACCATTTTTCCCACGGTTATCAAGTTCTACCGATTCAATCATCGGCCATTTTTCAAGCTCTTCCTGTAATCGTATCGTATAGCCATATTCCATGGTTTCATCGCCAACACCACGTGTCAATGAGTCTCCTAAAGCTAAATACTGTATAGGTTGAGCATTATCTTCTTTACGAGTGGACCAATCTAGTTGAAATACATCATTTATTATATCGAAGAAGCCCGTAGTTTTTTGTTCAGATTCATCTTCCGGACTGGATTGCTCATTATTTTCAGTACTCGAATTGTCGGTTAATTGCTCTTCCACTAGATTCGGGTCAACTGTAATGGAGCATGCGGACAAAACAATAACAGCCAAAGTTGCGAGTAAGAACCGCCACATACAATTTCCCCCTTTATATTATATTATAAAATATTTTCTGCACCATGAGGAATGATTTGCCTATAAACATCTGGATCTATGGAAAATTATCATTATTTTATATTATGTAAGTAATTGCATAAAGAATCTCAATCACAAATAAAAAGGGTAATTCTAGAGGTACTGACCTTTAGAATTACCCTATTTTTATTCGGTATAATACATAAAGCCGATTGCACCTTCACCAGTGTGTGTACTAATTACCGGCGATGTAAATGCTACTTCTACTTCTCCTGTAAAGCCTGTCGCTTTTACTTGCTCTATTAATGGATTAACTAATGTATCCATTGAATTCGCATGAGAGATTCCTACAGACATTACTTTTTTGCCTTTTGTATCTTTTTCAAATTCACTCATTAAAAATTTTATGATTTGCTTATAGCTTCGTGGTTTGGCACAAATAGTAACTTCGCCAATATCCAAGTGGCCAATCGGTTTAATATTCAGCAATGAGCTGACTACCGCTTTACCTTTTCCGATTCGTCCGCCCTTCACCATGTTTTCCAATGTATCCAGTGCAACGAAAAGACGTGTGTTTTCACGGACTTTGTTAACCCCTGCCACAATTTCCTCTACAGATGCTCCAGCGTCACGTAATCGAATTGCTTCACGAAGTTGGAAGGCAAGCCCGAATGCGATATAGCGTGAATCAATTACTGTAACATCCGCACTACTCATTTCTGCTGCCTGGCTAGCAGATTGGTATGTTCCACTCATACCGCCTGTCATGTGAATGGAGACAACTTGCGCCCCACCCTTCCCTAACTCATCATACAATTCTTTAAATACGCCCGGAGAAGGCTGAGAGCTTTTAGGCAACTCTTTTGCTGTTTTTAATAATTCGATAAATGTATCCGGTTGCAGGTTTACGCGATCTGTATACGTTTTATCATCAATTTGTACTGTTAGTGGTACTACATGGATTCCATGCTGTTGAATTTCTGCATCTGTTAAATCACATGTAGAGTCCGTTACAATATGAATTTGACTCAAAGAAAACACATCCTTTTTCTATCTTCCTTACTATTATAAAGAAATCATTTTTGTTTACCAATATGACATTTGTCATAGCAAAACATGTCTCTTTATCATCACTCTATTATGACATATAGTAGTATAACATTATGACATTCAACTATCACAATTATTTACAATTCGTACTATACTGATATAAAGAGGAGTGTGATGTACGATGCAAAAAATAGATACATTCGATTACAAAAGTTGGAAGGAAGAGTTGTGGAACGCGATTACACATGGCATTGGCCTGGCAATTAGTATTCCCGTCTGTATATTGCTTATTATCTATTCGGCAATAAATGGATCCGCCTTGCATGTTACTTCATACGCCATTTTTGGAGCTTCATTAATCTTGTTGTTTTTAATGTCAACGCTATTACATAGTGTGCCGGAAAAATATAAACGTATCTTTGCAATTTTAGATCATTCATCGATCTATATATTAATTGCAGGTACCTATACCCCATTTTTACTTATAGCAATCGGAGGAACATTTGGCATTGTCATGCTATGTATTATATGGTCCCTAGCGATTTTAGGGGTTGTATTTAAAATCTTGTTTATCCATCGGTTTGAAAAATTATCTTTAGTATTATATATAGCGATGGGATGGCTAATTATTATCGCCATTCGTCCCCTCTACAGTTTTTTAACTTTTGATGGGTTTATGCTACTTTTATATGGCGGGTTATTTTTTACTTTCGGTGCCATTTTCTACGCTTGGACTAGGCTACCTTATAACCATGCAATTTGGCATTTATTCGTAATTGCAGGTTGTGGCTGCATGGTTGCCTGCGTTTATTTATACTTAATTTAACCTAATTAAAAAATAACGAGTTCGGTTAATGGTGAGAAAACAATAAATAACACAGCTTTCGGGGATACAATTCTATTTGAATTGGTGTCCCCGTTTTTGTTGTTATATCAACGGACCGCAATTATCACAGAGATTAATAAGAGTACATAAATTTATGTACCTATGCTAATTCACTTGTTAAAACACTTGCTGATTGAATATTGGAATGAATAATTTAGTGGTAATAAAAGGAATATATATTAAAATATAGTTCATCACCATAAGTTGGCGATGACAAAAGTGAAAAATAATATTTTCTAATCAAGTCCGTTCTGCTACGTTATGGGGAAAACGCGTTGAAGCAAGTATTTTGAAGCTCGCGTCCGTTGTACTACGTTCCGGGGCAGGCTTTCCGGGCGGCGTGGCTCCAAAGCTTTTGTCAAAAAGCTTTGCGACGAAAGCGGCAGCGACAGGAGCAACTATTTTCCGCGCACGCTTAATCGCCAAGGAGTCCGCCCCTACACTTCGCACAACTCTTTTCGTTGAAGCGAGTAATTTGGCGGCTCACCCTCCGCTCCGTGTCACTCTACTTGGGGTAAAGTAAATTTCTGCAAAAAATGAAGATATAAAACATAGCATTTCCGCTCTCTTCCGCCTCGCGATAGCGCAAGCGGCTTGATTAGGTGTTTTTTACTTCACTTTATAACGAGGGCAAAATTTTGAGATTGGTGGGCCTCGCAAACGGCAATAAAGGCAGTGATAAAGACACTTCAAGTGGCTTTAGCGCTGTCTTGCCGTAGCCCACCAATCAATCAAGTGAAATTTTATTAGAAAAGCAACCCCATGTTATGGTGATGAGCCTAAAATATTGAACAATATGAAATGCTGTTATTTAACTAATTGGGCAGGTTAGTGTTAGAAGGTTTGCCGATTCTAGTTATGTAAACTAACTATAAAGGAGGAGACGTTATTTATGATAAATATTTTCGTTGGATTAATCTTTGTTTTCTTCAAAACAAATTTAAGTTTTTTGGATATCGGAGCGACTTATTATTTAACCAATATAATTGGATACATATCGATACTTTTTGGGATAATCGAATTGGGAAGAACAAATCAAAGACTGTTAAAGGTTAGACCTTATGTAATGATAATGATCGCTCACAGTTTTATCTTTTTCTTATTAAATGTAACAGGTAATTCGCCGTTAACGATGGCTTTTTCAACTTCACTTGCAACAATTATAGCTTATGGTGGGCTTGTGTTTATTGTTGCAGGTATGTTTTTAATATTTGCTATTATCTCAGAACTATTGGACGATTTAAATAGTAAAAAGAATAAAGAGCTGTTATACAATCTAATTAACATTATGATGTTGCTATTCATTCTAGCAGGTATAAGTGCTTACTTTAACATGCTAGCCACTACTATAATGGGTACTTTATTGTTACTGGAAGTATTATTTTTAATTAGCTATTATTACGTTTTCCTATCAAAAAATGAAAAATATACATAAAAGTTTTCCCCATCTACGTTCGTGTAAGGCCGCACCTATGGAAGCGTCTCGGAATGGCAATCTTTTTTTATGCCAGCAAAAAATGCCATTGCTCTCAAGGAGAATAATGGCATTACTTTTTATTTTTCGTAAATACAGTATTGGAATGTAAAGCCTTCGTCCGACTTTACTGGCTCAAGACAAGAAGTTTTGTTCCAATCGTCGTAGGTTGGAAAGTAAGTATCTCCCTTAAATGTATGGTTGATTAAAGTAATGTACAGCTTATCAGCTATCGGCATTACTTGTTCAAAAATTTGAGCGCCGCCAATAATCATGATTTCCTCAGCATCCTGAACGAGTGCCAATGCTTCCTGAAGGCTTCCTACAACTTCTATTCCTTCTGCTTTATAATCTGTATTTCTTGTGATCACAATATTACGACGACCTGGTAATGGGCGTCCAATCGATTCGAAAGTTTTTCGTCCCATGACAATTGGCTTGCCCATTGTCATCTCTTTAAAATATTTCAAGTCACCAGGCAAGTGCCAAGGAAGCTCATTTTTATAACCAATAACCCGATTTTCATCATGTGCAACAATTAGTGAAATCATCTCTATTCCCCTTTATACCGCAATCGGTGCTTTAATCGATGGATGTGGATTATAGCCTTCAATCGTTAAATCTTCTAATTCAATATCAAAAATCGATTGCTTATCTGTATTAATAGTTAATGTTGGTAAGTCTCTTGGCTCACGTGACAGCTGTTCTTGCACTTGCTCAACATGGTTTAAATAAATATGTGCATCTCCGACTGTATGAATAAATTCACCAACTTCAAGATTACACTCTTTAGCCATTAAATAAAGCAGCAATGCATAAGAAGTAATATTGTAATTAATTCCTAAAAAAGTGTCTCCGCTACGTTGATATAATTGACAGCTCAATTTATTATTAGCAACATAAAATTGGAACATGACATGACAAGGAGGCAATGCAGCTTTACTTCCTTTTGCACCGGCATTTATTACGTCTTCTGGGTTCCATGCATTTACAATTAATCGACGTGAATCAGGATTCGTTTTGATTTGGTTTATGACATCTTTTATTTGATCAATTTCATTTCCTTCAGAGTCTGTCCAACGTCTCCATTGCTTACCATAGACATTTCCTAAATCGCCGTATTTTTCAGCAAATTCATCATCAGTTAATACTCGATCACAGAAATCTTTCAGTTCTTTTTTGTACAGTAAATTAAATTCTTCGTCTTCTAAACAACGACGGCCGAAATCCGTCATATCCGGGCCTTCGTATTCGTCCGATTCAACCCATTTCTTAAATGCCCACTCGTCCCAGATGTGGTTATTATGCTGCAAAAGATAACGAATATTTGTATCACCTTTAATAAACCATAATAATTCACTAGCAATTAGTTTAAATGATGTTCTTTTAGTTGTGAATAATGGGAAACCTTTTGATAAGTCGAAACGCATTTGATAACCAAAAACGCTAATTGTACCAGTCCCAGTGCGGTCTTCTTTTTTTACCCCGTTATCTAAAATGTATTTCATAAAATCTAAATATGTTTTTTCTAATTCATTCGACAAGATAAACACCCTCCAAATTCATTTCATCTCTATTATAGCTATAAAAAATAATTTATGTAACAAACATATAGGCTATTTCTTTTAAATGCACCTTTTTCTCTACACGAGCGTCTTATTAAAGAACGGATAATATATTAACATAACTATTAAGAGGATATAATATGGAACAACAAATTTTAGACCTCGTACAGAATGAAAAACCGTATGCATGGCTTTATCAGTTTTTAATAATGGTGCTAGTTTCTATGATTCCATTTGCGCCTATCCCCGTGCTGGCCGCGTACATTGCCAGTCATCATGATTTTATGCCGGGTTTGATGATTAACCTGCTCGGGACGACTACGGGATCCATTTTATTATTTTTACTAAGTAAGAATTTATTACGAAGCGTTGCACTAAAATACTTAACAAAACATCAATATTTGACGAAATATGTAGAGCTCATTCAAACAAATGGCTTTTTAGCAGTACTCCTCGGGCGCCTTATCCCTATCCTACCTCCCGCAGGTGTAAATTTAATTGCAGGTATTTCTAATGTCCACGTAATCGCCTTTATTGCCGCAACAATTATAGGGAAGCTACCCACTATCTTAGCCTTTTCACTAGCAGGACATCAAATAGCTTCAGGAAACTGGGAGATTATATTGATCATTGCCCTTTACTTAGTCGCGTTATTCTTACTCGGAAGAAAAATAAAACAAAAGTGGACCCGTTAATTCAGAAAATGAACGGAGAGATTATATGAATAATGAATGGGAAAAAGATATAAGTTCTCTTTCAAAAATTAAAGTTTTTTCAAATCCTAATAACCAGCCGGTAACTATAATTGGGGATGCGGATAATTTGAAGTGTATTGGTGTCGGTACAGATGCAGCCGTTTTTCAGTCTCTTTCTGCTCCCGCTTATGCGTTTAAATTATATGCACAAGATAAAGTAGAAAAAGTAAAAATGGAAGCAAATGTTTATGAACAATTAGGAGAATCACCTTTCTTTCCCATGTGTTATGCTTCATCCGACGAATACCTCGTTTTAAGTTACGAAGAAGGAAAAACGCTATTTGACTGCATTCTGCAAGGTATCCCTATCCCGCAGCACGTTGTGAGTGAAGTGGAGGATGCCAGAGAATACGTACGCAGTAAAGGATTGAACCCACGTGATATCCATATGAAAAACATTTTACTTCAACATGGCAAAGCAAAAATAATCGATGTGTCTGAATATACACAATCCGGCAATGATTTTCGTTGGGAACATTTAAAAAGAGGTTATGAGCAGTACTATCATTTAATTGAAGGAAATGCTGTGCCGTTTTGGCTAGTAGTAACAATTCAAAAGTGGTATAACCAGCGAGGAGAAACGTCTTTTTCATATGAAGAATTCACGAAAACTATTTCAAAGCTTATATTTAAAAAATAAGCTCTTATAAGCAAAAAGGTTTTGAACTATGTATGGAAATTTATAAAATATGACAACATAAAAGGCGCTACTCGTATTTCATTTGCTGAGTAGCGCCTTTAGTCAAATGTGTCTAAATCATCGTAGAGCTCAATAGTTTGCATCAATTTTTATGTTGCCTCCCTAAGAATCGTTTTGTTGTTCTCTAAAATTTGAATCATTTGTTGCAAAATCTTCTCCTCAACTTTTTGGGAGCCATTTACTTCTTTTGCAATCACTTTCGTTAATTCTAAAACTGTACTTACGTCGAGCTTATGTTTTTCCGCTAATTGGAATGCTCGCCCTAACTGACCGGTTATCATCGGCAGTCCTCCTTTTTCTTATAGTATACAAATATTATACCTTGAGTTACATAAAAATTCACCTTAAAAAACTAAATTTTTAATAAAATTATTAAAAATCGCGTCTTTTACTAACAGGAAGCAGCAGTAACGTCTATATAGTGTAGTACGCCTCATTATTTAATATGCGTTATGAATGCTTTTTGTTTGTGCAATTGTCCTTTTTTTAAGTCAAAATTTTATGTTAGTTGGCTTTTTTTAATGAACAATCCTAATCGAATATAAATAGTATAAATCAGCTGTTTCCGGAGAAAATATATGAAGATTAAGAAACGAAGTCCTGTTTGTTTTAAACGCCAGGACATTCGAGTCAAAAAAATAAAGGAGATGTTACAAAATGGGAATATTATATAGAACAGCATTAGTTCTAGTCATTATTGGTGCAGTCAACTGGGGACTTATTGGATTCTTCAAGTTTGATTTAGTGGCTTCATTATTTGGTGGACAAACATCTGTATTATCAAGAATTGTTTATGCTCTTGTAGGTATTGCAGGACTTATATCGATTCCGATTCTTATGAAACCGTTAGACGATGTAGAGGAAAATTCCTACAACACATCTAATCGTGCGAATACAAGACCGAATTATAATATGGAAGCTGGTAAAGAAGAAGATTTTTCGGAATATAAGAAAACAAGTGATGATACTAAAGCCAAGCATTATAGCAGTAACAGCGACCAGAACAAAAAATAATTATCATTGACCAGGCTCTCTTATGAGTCCTGGTCTTTTGTATTTAATTGCTAATTGGTTGTGCCCTATCTGCTCTCTACATATGATGTAATGACAATCGATATTTAGTGGTGAGGAGGAAATAAATGAATAACAACAAGAAAAATTCAGATCAATCCTCAGATGCTCAGGATATTCAAATAGCGAGACTTGCTTTTATAGGAGCTTCTATCGTTACATTAGGAGACTTAATTTCTACACTTGCTGCCGGTCTCGCACTGGATGCTTTGGAAAAATCTAAGAACGGTGATTCCGGCCCCCCGCCGACTCAGTCAAAAGATATGCAGAAACAGCTGGATTATTTAATAAATGAATTTAGACAAATAAAGAAAATTATGTAAAATACTTTTTTGAAGTAAATCTCCTAACCACCCTTCGCTCATTTAATTTGCGGAGGGGTTTTTTATTGAAATTATTCGACTTTTTAAACTTTACATATTTATAGTGCACTGATAATTACTTTATAGTAATATAATAAATTGAAAAGGAGTGTTTAAACTGGATACAATATTTATAATCATATTAATTATAGCTTTTCTAGTTATGTTGGTGTGCATTCTCAGCGCATTTGTTAACATTGTGAAAAGAAATCGATCAAAGTCGGTTAAAATGTTTAAGTATAGTGGAATAGCATTTTTAGTCTTAATCATATCATTTATAGGTGTTGGTGTGACAAGCGATGGAACGGATGTAGCTAATGAACCTGAAAAAGCGGAAGCTACTGCAAGTAAGGAAAAAACAAAAGATGATTCCGAGAAAGCAACACCTGAATCAGCAGAGAAGGTTGAAGCAGATAAAAAAGCGAAAGCTGATGCTGATGCCAAAAAAGCTGCTGATAAATTAGCAGCTGAAAAAAAATTATATTTAACTGACGTAAAACCAAAAGTGGATACTATGATGAGCTTGTATGATAAAGCGTGGAATGAGCTTTGGAAACCTACTTTTGAAGGTCTAGGCACAACTGTAGATGTGTATACAGCTTACGGTAATATGAAACAGCTGGAGCAACGCTATGATAGTCTTTACAAAACTATCGGATCAATCGATGGCAGTGGTTTATCTAAAGAAAATGAAGAGAAATTCAATGAATATAAAACAAACATGAAAAATGCCGCTATGTGGCGAGGTGAAGCAGCCGAAAAAGCGCGTAAAATGTTTGATGAAGGAAATTATAGTCCTTCAAAATTCGATAAGGTGAAAACAGATGTTTCATATGCAGATAATGAAATGATGAAAGCCATCTTATCTTTAACATCATTAGAAATGGCTTTAGGTGTAGATAGAGAAGAATAATGTATGGCCTTCCGCTCGTATATGGTGGAAGGCTTTTTTCTGTTTTGCCCTTTTTTTACTTTCTATCTTGAGGTGTTAAATATTCCATTCCAAGGACCCGTCTCATTT
This sequence comes from Solibacillus sp. FSL W8-0372, assembly GCF_037969735.1. Classification (NCBI taxonomy): domain Bacteria; kingdom Bacillati; phylum Bacillota; class Bacilli; order Caryophanales; family Caryophanaceae; genus Solibacillus; species Solibacillus sp. FSL W8-0372. Next base: position 1,874,562 of record NZ_CP150204.1, read on the forward strand.
CGTGGGATACCCAGTTACGGATGGCGATGTTCGTGTAAGTTCTTGTTTCTGTTACTCCTCTAAACAAAACAAAATACTCCGTCACAAATTCATCTGAGCGTTGTTTTTCAATCTTACATCCTTGTTTATATAAATAATCCCTCAACTTTTTCAAATCCTGAAATGTCTCATGGGATTTTTGATCATACCATTCTTCTAAAATTTTGCCCATTTTCAATTGCGAAACGTACAGTTTGTCGCGGTCAAGCGTTTTTAAAAACATCTCTAAAATAATAAAACGGTGTATATCATCGCTAAAATTCATAATATCTTTATGCATTAACGACACTCACCCTTTGGATAGCAGGGTATGCTGCTAAAATGTTGTCGATAATAAATGTACGCTTTGCATGACGTGTAAAACAATAAGCCTGCACGGTATTCCCTGCAATTTTAATTAATTTGATACGACGTTTTGAAATCGCGTGAGTTTTGGATAAGTACATAATGTCTAGAGTTTGATTGTACTGCATTGCTTTTATTATTTGCTCTTTCATAAATACACTCCGTCCTTTTTTATTTTATTATAGAACAAGTGTTCTTATTTTAGAACCGGTAATTTTTATAGTTTACAGTAAATAGTTGGATAAATTGAAAAAGCACTACACAAAATAATTGCGCAGAGCTTTGTTTTCTAATTCTATTAAATCCCCTCTGTGTTCATTAGTACAATTCGCCAGCCATCAGGGTCTGCAATCGTCACACCTTTTTCTTCCCAATATGGATTTTCCGGTGGAACTTGAGGATAGCCCATTTTATCAAGGCGTGTCTGTACAACTTGAATTTGTATAGGATCTGGCATATAAAAAACGAGCAAATTATCCTCTGTCGGTGCGGGACATGGGCTTCCTTCAATATGCTCGGTAAATTCCAAATGATACGATGCATCTGGCAAGCCAATCATAATGCCAGTGTAACCTCGATGTCCTTTAAATTCACCAAGTTTTTCAAGACCAATACCTTCACAATAAAAACGTTCTACCTGTGCTAGTTTATCCGTTGGTCGTGCGATACGAAATTGTGCAATATGCAATGTTTCTGTCCATTTCTTCATATTCATCCCATTCATCCCCCCTACTTTCATTTTAAAGAACAAGGAAGGAAAATGCTCTACGACATCTGGATGAAAATTCCTATCTTAGAGTCAGTAAAAGCATATTAGAAAAGGAAATACGTTAACTATTGACGAAATATTTTACTAGCTATATAGAAAGGAGTTTTATTAATGAAGGAAAGACATGAAATATTATTTAACCAGTTAAAAAGTTACCGTAATGACACTCTTAGCTTATTGGAAGATGTTAGTGTAGAAGAAGCTGAAATCATTCCAAAACGGTTTAACAATAATATTCGTTGGAACATGGGACATATTTATCTCGATCAATATTTATGGATAGAAACACAAACTAAAGAAAAAACCAATGCACCATCAGAATATAATAGTTGGTTTGGATATGGTACATCTCCAACCGATTTCACCTCTGAAACACCTTCTTATAAAGAACTAAAAACACTTTTAGGAAATCAAATTGAAGATATTAAAGACAAATTTGCCGATAAATTAGAAATTGTGCACTCGCCAACTGACATGGGAATGAATACGATTGAACATGTATTAATAAGAACGATTTTCCATGAGGGAATACATTTTCAGCACATATTAAATTTGAAAAAATTTATTAAATAAATCTCTGATGATCATAGATTTTAGACATAAAAAAAACACCTGCAGCAAGTACAGGTGTGCAATATTGTTAGGATAACCATTTCGGCGGTGTGTTTTTCGACCAATAAATATCGCCAAGGTTATAATGCTTTGAGTAATTATCTTCATATGTGTGGTAATGGAAATTATAATAATAGCCTTCAAAAGGACGGTTCTCTGTTCTTACATGGAAACGGATGATGTCTTTTTGAGAATTCGCATCTACTAAGTGGAAGATTTTTTCTGCATAGTCGCCACTTGGCTTTTCAGTAATTGTTAAGTTGCGAAGCTTTTCTTCACCCACTCGGTCAATAGTCGTTGCAATTGCTTCTTCAATTTTCGGGAAAATCTTTGTATCAAACTCCTGTTCAATGACAGGACCGACTCTTGTACCGAATTTTATGTAAGACTGCTCTTTTGCCGCGGAAACAAAATAGTCGGTTGTTGGTAATGGTTTTTCATCAACTAAAATATCATCAAGCTGATAGGCAGATGCAATATGATTGTCACTAGGTCGGTCTAATGTCGATTGATTATGACGTGACTCTTCGAAATTTGCCCAGATTTCATGATTGGGTGTAATTAAACCAAACGATAATAAAGCGACGGAAACAACGAGAGATTTGTAAATCCATTTCTTCAAGTTTATCACCTTCTTAAATTATGTATAATTTTTAACACTGTTATTAAATCTATACGAATAAAATACGAAAAGGTTTCATCTTTCTATTAATCATTGTACAATAAAAAGGAAGATATTGTAGGTTATTTAAGGGAGGTTTTTAAAAAATGGACATTGTTATGGGTCTTGGCTTATTATTAATGCTTGGTTATATGACTTCTTTATGCTTCACGGACTAATACTATTTCTTTCGCAGCCATCCAAATTTTTGGGTGGTTTTTTACTACTTACGGACAAGCACTCTAAAATAAGCGGAAGATTTCCGGCTATTTATAAAATCGCGCGGAATTAGCGATAAATAAAGGTATGAATTCCGCTTATTCATGAAAATAACACCTAAATTCAAGTTTTTTAAGTAAATAAGCGGAATTTCTCCGTCTATTTTGGCTGTTTTTTAAAATTATCGGCAAATAAACGGAATTTCTCCGTTTATTTCACAATTACGCTTCCAAAACTACCTTATAAATTGGACAAGGGGCTCCCAATATAGCTTGGGAACCCCTTTAGTATTTAATAGATAGCAATATAAATAAATGAAAGTCTCAACCCGATCGTCCGGGGAATTTTATTTTATTCGGAGTAGCATAGCTCCAGTTTTAACCGCGGTAAAATTCTACTAATCTTCTCTAACTTAAGCAACATAGTCCCAACCTGCTACTATGTCCTTGCAGCCCTTAAGCTTGCGCCAGTGTGAATAAGTATCTTCAAAAACACTAGCAGAAATGCCAATTCATTTATAGCACTATCTACAATAGCACCTAACTATAATAACACATATGTTCCCCTTTGTAAAATCTGTTTCGTTCGTGCAAAACAATCCAATGTCCGTTATACTTGAAAAATCGGAATTAAAAGGAGTTAGTGAATGATGAATGAAGTAGAAACAACATTGGCAATTCAAATGAAACGTATCGCTGTAACATTGCTTGATATGGAACAAAGCCGTTTCGTCTCTGCCAGTCAAACGATGGATTTATCTGCAATACAATCAGAAGTTTACAGCAACTTTTTTGAATCATATATAGATGCGACTTTGAACAGTCCTAAGTCAGTTGCAGGTAAATTTTTAGACCGCGATAATGATATTATTACAAAGATTAATCGCTATGTAGAATATCCGGATGACACCCATTTTATATCTTTAGCGAACGACTTATCGAATAAGCTATATCAAATTATGCAAAACGTTTCAAATAGTAATGGCTCTGTGTTTGTGGCACATATTGAAATTATTGATGAGCCCTATATTTTATTTTTAAAGCTCGATCCGAAAGAAGCCGTACAAATTGATTTGGAAACGTTAAATTTAAATACAATTGATAATATTTTACCTGACGCTTCTAGCCGTGTGCAAAAATGTGCGCTCATTCGCATGAATTATAATCCGCTTGAAGAAAACGTTTATGTGCTTGATAGACAATCAGATGGCGAGCCAGCGAAATTTTTCATGGAGACTTTTTTACAGGCTACACCGATCGCATCAGATAAGAAGAAAACTAAAATGCTGATGAAGGAATTATATGAGAAAATTGCGGAATCGATCAATGAAGAACAAACACCCCATCTCCAAAAAGTGATTGATGAGGAATTTGAAAATGGCAAATATATTGAGCTAGATGCATCTGTACATAATATATATGAAGCCATTGCTCCTCCTGAGAATCGTAATGACTTTGTTGAACAAGGTGCAAAATTATTTATTGATGAGTTTACAGACCGTAACCCTGACTTCACCCCTACTTTTGAAGTGAAGCGTGATGATTTACATGTTGTGTATAAATCCGGGGAGGGTGAAGTGTTATTCCGTTATGATAAGCGTCTTGAAAATATTGACGTGCACCATGATCAGGTGAATGGTACTTATACAATAACAATCCGGGAAGCAGATAAGATTGATTTTACTTTGCATAAAAAACCGCTATAACATTAAAAGTCCCTTCTACAAAAAATGTAGAAAGGACTTTTTTTGTTCTTTACTTCGAAGTTAATGCAATGAATTCTTCAACATCTTTTTCACAAAGTGCGATTCCTTTTAACCAGAAATCTTCAGTCGTGATGTCTGCACCTAAATGCTTCATTGCTAAATCTTCTACAGTCATTACCGCTGTATCACGAAGTAATGCCATATATTTTTCCTCGAACCCTTTGCCCTCTTCTTTTGCTTTTGCGTAAATGCTTAAAGAGAATAAATAGCCGAATGTGTACGGGAAGTTATAGAACGGCACGCCTGTAATATAGAAATGCATTTTTGATGCCCAGAAGTGTGGGTGTGTTTCACCTAGTGCTCCGCCATGAGCTTCGATTTGTGCTTCTTCCATTAATTCATTTAAACGCTTAGAAGATACGATACCTTTTTTGCGCTCTTCATAGAAGCGTGTTTCAAATAAATAACGAGCATGAATGTTCATAAAGAACGCTACTGAACGTTGGATTTTATCTTCTAATAGCGCGATCTTTTCCTGTTCATTTGATGCTTCTTCAACCGCTGCATCCGCTACGATCATTTCTGCAAATGTTGAAGCAGTTTCGGCAACATTCATTGCATAGCGACGGTTTAATGGATGAACCGGACGCAGTGCATATGAATGGAATGCGTGACCAAGTTCATGTGCTAATGTTGAAACGTTCGACATTGAACCTGAATATGTCATGAAAATACGTGATTGCTCTGATAATGGCATTCCTGTACAGAAGCCACCTGGACGTTTATTGTCACGGTCTTCCGCTTCAATCCACCCATCTTCAAAAGCAGTACGCGCAAAGCTTTCCATTTCCGAGCCGAAACGACCGAAATGCTTAAGAATAAATTCAGCGCCTTCTTGGTAAGACATTGTTGCTGTTGAATCCGTTACAGGAGCATCGAAATCAAACCAATCTAATTTATCGCTACCTAATAATGTTGCTTTATGTGTTAAATAATCCGCAAATTTTGCTTTGCGTGACGTAATAGCTCCCCACATCGCATCGATGGTTTCCTGCTTCATACGGTTAATTTGTAAAGGCTCTTTCGTAACAGAATCCCAGCCGCGCTTTTTATATACTGCTAAGCGGAAGCCAGCTAAATGGTTTAAAGTTTTAGCAAAGAACTCTTCACGGTCTGTAAATACTTCCTCTAATGCATCAAATGCAGCTTTACGAACTGCACGGTCTTTATGAGAGCTTAAGTTATTTGCTTGTCCAACCGACATTAATTTCTTTTCGCCGTCTACTTCGACTTCGACTTTAATATCACCGATCAGCATGTTATAAAGCTGGCCCCATGAGCTATAGCCATCTACACCTAAAGCAGAAATTAGCGCTTCTTCTTCTTCAGATAGTGATTCCTTCGACTTTTCACGCCATTCCGTTAAAATAAACTCAAATTGTGATAATTCATTTGTTTGAAGTAATTCGTCGAAAGTCGATTCGTCGATTTTACCGAGCTTTTGATTAAAGCTTTCCATAATTGGAGAGAAGTTAGCTGAAATACCCGAAAGCTGACCTTGTAATAAAAGCGCTTCACGATCTGTCGTATCCTGTGCCGTTAAACAAGAAAGCATAGCACCCGCCTGTGATATATGCATCATTACTTCTTTAATATTTTCTAAAATGGATTGAATAGATAATGCTGCATCTGTATTTGTAGGAACATCGAATTTTTCAACCATTTCTTTTAATACATCCATTTTAGGGTTTAAATTTTCGATATGTTCTTTTAGTTGTGGTGATGCACTACCACCTTCGAAAAATACATCTAAATCCCAAACTTCAGGATATTTTACGTTTTTCATAGTATTGCCCCGCTTTCTGAATTGTAGTTCAATTCTTATTTTACTAAAAAATGAATAAAATTGCTCGAAAATATTTCGGTTTATGAAATAAAAAAAGCTAGCCTAATAGACTAGCTTTCCATTTATAATATTGGAGATAACAGACGTGACACTGATTCACGGACTCTAGTCCATGTTTTTCGTTTCTCAAATAGCTCTTTTGTTAATTCGAAACTATCTTTTATATCTGCTTCAAATAATTCTCTACACTTAATCGCAAACCGTTCATCATATAAAATCGCATTGATTTCGAAATTTAGACTAAAGCTTCGGACATCAATGTTTGCAGTACCGATTGTTGCTAATTCATCATCGATTACGAGCATTTTTGCATGAAGGAATCCTTTTTTATAACGATATACCCTTCCACCAGATTCAAGCAGGTCTCCACCGTATGCTGAATTGGCGCCATATACGAAGGGATGGTCTGTTTTTTCAGGCGTCATAATGCGCACATCTACACCTGAGGAGGCAGCAATTTGAATTGCATGCAAAAATGCCTCATCAGGTACATAGTAAGGGGTTTGAATATAAACATATTTTTTAGCGCTTAAAATCATGCGAATATAAGTGTTTTTAATGGATTCAAAATCTGTATCCGGTCCACTCGATACAATTTGGACGGGTGTGTCCGCATCGACTGTAAATGAGGGGAAGTATCTTTGCTCGACCTTCAGTTCTTCATTTCTCGCCTGATGCCAATCAAATAAAAAATGTGCCTGCATATTGTATACGGAATTGCCTTCTATACGTAAATGCGTATCTCGCCAATACCCTATTTCGTCATCAAGACAGGCATACTCCTTACCGACATTAAAACCGCCAATATATCCAATCCGACCGTCTATAATAATGAGTTTTCGGTGATTTCGGAAATTAATTCGAGGATTGAATAATTTCAAATACGAGGAAAAGAAAGCTTCTACTTGTCCACCGGCATCCATCAATTTCTTTAAGTCTTTTTTACGTAAAGTACGTGAACCTAAATCGTCGTAAATCATTTTTACTTCAATGCCCTCTTTAGCTTTTTTAACAAGCGCATTAAAAATACTTTTTCCGACCTCATCCATTTTGTAAATGTAATATTGAATATGAATCGTTTGTTTCGCATTTTCAATATCTTCAATGACAGAGCGGAATTTTTCTTTCCCTTCAGCTAAAATCGCAACATCATTTTTAGAACTTAATAAAGCGTGATTGTAATCGACATTCATTTTTATTAACCCTTGATGCCTTTTTGTAATCTCGTTTGGAAATTCATATGTTCCTTCTGCAAGAGCGGTATGCTGATCCTGGAAAGCCTCTATAGATTCTTCCTGTTGAACAGCATGCCAGCGAACGAAATGCTTCTTTTGTAAATTTCGTCCCAATAATAAATAGAAAATGAACCCAATAACCGGCAAGAACATGCCCATGTTGATGAAGCACTTTTACGACTGATAAATATTAGCATGAGTGCAAATAAAATATTCAAAAGGTACACAGTAACCATCAAAAAACCTAAAAGTGTCATTAAAATCACCTCATTTCTTCTTTTTACTTGTAAAATGTTTGCAGTTTTTTCAAGTCATTAACTATTCCCTCAAATTTAGAAATCAAGACATGTAAGCCAAAATTTATTTATTCGTCCTAACACTAAAATACCGCTTACTGTATTAGTAAGCGGTCAGACTGTAGCCATACTCTTAAATAGTGTTTGTTTACAGTTTTTTATTTTAAAATTAATTGAATCTAGACATCGTTGATTTCCGTTCCGGGACCGATGCTTTCCCCAGGCACGGCTCCAGCTAACTAACTTGTGCCTACGACGGCAGGCCCAAGTTAGTGGATCTTCCGCACGTGTGGTTCCCGGTGGAGTCACGGTCCCTCCACTCCAATCAACTTATTAATTCCTTTACATTTGAACAACTTGTTCCTGTTAACGCATCTAGAAGAACTCTTTATTTACTCTCCATCTCATACTCCATCTTTGCTTTTTTAAAGCTATAGTATAATGAGTATCGTTGAAGTCCTTTTGCCGCTTCAACGGACTGTCGTGCAAAATGGTCAAATGCTTCTAAATTACGTTCTGTTAATGCTAATTGTGCTTCAATCCCGTACTTCATCCATTCGGACTTCAAGGAATAACTATTAGCTTCTTCCCGATTTCCGGCTACTGCGGCAATTAATGCTTTACCATATGGACCATTCTGATTATCCATTAATTGATCTGCGTAGTATTGAGCACGTTCGAAATCGTCGAGACGAATTGCACGATTCATTTCATATGTATTTTTAATAACCGGTTGTTTATAGTGACCAATGATTTTTTCCATTGCTTCGATTTCCTGTTCTTTTGTACCGACTTCCAACGTGTGTATGTAATTCATTACTGGATCTTTTTTATGCTTTACAATATATTTTCTGATTTTCGCCAAATTTGTAGAAGCGTATGCAATGTAAAACATATAGCCAATTGAACAAAGACCAAAAACTAGAATTATGGAGATAGATACTACAAATGGCCAATCAAACATGGCACTTAGAAAACCTACTGCTAAGCCTAAAATTACTACATAAACCCAATTTATCATTTTTTCACCTCTTTTATTTACTCCATTTATTATAGCGTAATAATGTTATTCAATCCATGGATTAAAAAAGCAGATGCACACTTTCTATGTACATCTGCCTGTTGTCTTATTTCATTTTCTTTATGCTTTTTGAGACCTGCTTCCATTTGCGTTTTTCTGCAAGCTGAGCATCGGTATTTGCCTTTTTCTCAATATATGCGAGCTCGCGTTGCAGTTTAAAGTAACTTGTTAGTCTCGATGAATCAAGTGCACCATCATCTACTGCTTGTATAACCGCACAACCCGGTTCATTTTTATGTTTGCAGTCCCTGAAGCGGCAATTGTCCGCCAGTTGATCAATATCGGAAAAGCTAGCTGATAAACTGTCTCCTTGATCCCAAAGCTGCAGCTCACGCATACCCGGTGTGTCGATTAAGCATGCCCCGGACGGTAAAACTACGAGCTCACGATGTGTTGTCGTATGACGCCCTTTCGCATCGTCTTCACGGATATCGGATACTTTCATTTGGTCAGTATTCAATAATGCATTTGTAAGAGTGGATTTTCCTGCACCGGATGAGCCTAATAATGCGGCTGTTTTTCCTTCTGTCAAAAATTCCTTTAATGCTGAAATCCCTTCGCCTGTAACCGCACTTACTGTTAAAACGTCTACACCGAATGCGACAGACTGCACTGCTTCTATAAGCGCATTTTCATCTTCACAAAGGTCTGCTTTTGTTAAAACAATGAGCGGTGTCGCACCTGAATCCCATGCTGCCACTAAATAGCGTTCTAGGCGACGGACGTTAAAATCTGCGTTCATACTCATGACAAGTAAAATATAATCCACATTTGAGGCAACAATTTGTTCATCGACTTCTAAGCCTGCCATTTTCCTTGTGAATTTTGATTTACGGTCAAATAAATGATGAATAATGGCGCGCTCTTCCCCCGGCATTTGTTCGATTATAACGAAATCCCCTACTGCCGGATAATCCTTCCTGGAAAAGGCGTGGTAAGCAAAGTTTCCGGATACTGTTGCCAAAAATTCACCTTGTTCTGTTAAAACCCGGTATGAATGCTTATGTTCTAAAATAATACGTCCAACTAATCTTGTTGCCCGGTCAAACGTTAAAGTTTGTAATTGTGTTTCAAAATATTGTGTAAATCCAAGTTGTTGTAAATTCAATGAAATTGCCTCCTAATGGCGTATAGTATTGTATTGTTTTTAGGCAAACAAAAAAACCTTATGACCAGCAATTTTGCCCGTCATAAGGTCTCATACGCACAGTGAAGAAGCGTGACTCTTCTATATTAGAAGGCACAAAGGTGGCGAATGTTATATGACAAGCTCAATTGCATCGTTTCAATCTCATGTAATTTTGTCATTGTCATCACCATCTTCCTTCAATAATTAATACAACTATAACAAATTATAGTAATTTATGTCAATATAATTTTACAGAAAATTTTAAAATAATTCACTAATATAACGCTTCAAGCTTTCGGTAAATTGGTTTGAAATAAATTGAATGTTTTAGAAATTTATGAAACAATTCAGATAGAACAAAATCGGAAGGAGTGTTTTATCGATGAGGAAATGGGTTTTTTCAACTATAATTTTTATTGTGTATTTTATCGTGTTATTTACTATCGTTAATTCACTGGTTTCGTTTTCTTCAACAATAATCAATTTCTTCTTTTCTATTCTATTTATTTTTACCGTTCTTTTTTTAACAGTATTGACTGCCAGAAGGCTTTCTCTATAGAGGAAAAATATTTAAAGCGAGGTATTCTACATATGAACATTCAACTAATACAATGCACTACAAACAATTTAACAGACTTGCAATCGATAGGCCGTGATACGTTTTATGAAACATTTCATGATCAAAATAATACGGAAAATATGGCCACTTACTTAGACGAAGCTTTTTCAACTGAAAAACTAACAGCCGAGCTTCAAAATCCACACTCGCTATTTAAGCTGCTTTTTGTAAATGAGGAGCTTGCAGGGTATTTAAAAGTGAATACCGATGAAGCTCAATCAGAAAAATTGGGACCTGACTACTTAGAAATTGAAAGAATATATATTTTAAGCCGTTTTCATAAATTAGGTCTAGGGAAAGTCTTAATGGAAGAGGCAATGAAAATTGCGCTACACATGCAGAAAACTAAAGTTTGGCTTGGTGTCTGGGAACAAAATTCGAATGCCATTGCGTTTTACGAAAAAGTTGGCTTTCAAAAAACAGGCACTCATTCATTTTTTATGGGTGAAGACGAGCAAATCGATTTTATTATGACAAAACAATTGTGAGGCGAAAAAATGTATATTCCAAAGCAATACCTATTAAAAGATGAACAAAAAATTCGTCAGTTTATTAAAGAGTATAGTTTTGCATCGTTTGTTTCAATGCATGATGGTGTGCCTTCTGCAACGCATTTACCGCTTTATTTAAGTGCAGATCATCAATACTTATACGGACATTTTGCACGTGCAAACCCTCAATGGAAAGACATTGAAGGTCAGCAGGTGCTGGCAATTTTCAGCGGTCCGCACAGTTATATCTCCTCTTCCTGGTATGAAACGAAAGATTCGGTGCCTACTTGGAATTATGTAGCGGTTCATGTGAATGGATCTATTGAATTTTTAAAAGATGAAGAAGAAATCCGTTTATCATTGCATCATTTAATTGATAAGTACGAAACTCCAAATAGTACATACGACGTCAATGCGGTTGATTCGAATTATATGAACAGCTTATTAAAGGGTATTGTGCCTTTTAAACTTCACATTACTTCTATAGAAGCTGTCGCAAAGTTAAGCCAAGGTCATTCAAAGGAGCGACAAGGACTTGTTATTGAAGAATTATTAAAGAGAAATAACGGATTTGATGCGGAAATTGCAAAATTAATGAAGGAAAACTAGTCGCTATTAAAATATTTAACTTTTACCTGGATGAATGATTTGACACTTTTATCCTAATATGGTAAATTTATCTCGAATTCAAGATAAAGATTGTCTTGGAGTTTCATAATAGTTGGGAGGAATTTAACATGGCAAAATGGCAAATCGATCCGGCACACTCATCAATAGGTTTTGAAGTTAAGCACATGATGGTTTCAAAAGTTAAAGGACAGTTTACTAACTATTCAGCAGATATTGAAGCGGATGATTTAGCTGATTTAACATCAGCAAACATTGATATTACAATTGATGCAACAAGTATTACGACGAACAATGATGATCGAGACAATCATTTGAAATCAACAGAATTCTTTGACATTGAGCAGTTCCCTGACATTAAATTTAAATCGACAAGCATTACAAAAGATGGGGACGATTATAAAGTGTCAGGCGATTTAACAATTAAGGATGTAACGAAACCGGTTGTACTTGATGTGGAATATGGCGGTAAAGGGACAAATCCATGGGGCGTAGAGGTTTACGGTTTTGAAGGAAAAGCAAAAATTGACCGTGAACAATTCGGCTTAACATGGAATGCCGCTCTTGAAACTGGTGGCGTGTTAGTAGGTAAAGATATTAAAATTAAATTAGAGCTTGAGTTAAACCCAGCACAATAATTTATAAGCAACCGCACCCTTTTTTGGTCGGTTGCTTTTTTGTGCAACCTTCCTCCCCTATTGCCGTCCTCATTTAAAACATTATTTTCCATATGAGAGGTGCTTATTTGCGTAATTTTTATTCGGCGGTTGCGATATTTTGTTCAAGCATTGCATTTTTGTTTTTTTGCTTTTATTTGATAATGAATACATTATGGACATATTCCAATATGACCCTGATTGTACTGAACATTTGCTTTGTAATAGTCATTTATATTCTAATAAAAGAGTTTAAACAGCTTAACCTCTCTAAAAAAATTATCGCTATTTTCATTAACACAATTTCCTTTATTTTCACGGGACTTATTCTAGTTTATTTTGCATTAAAAATCCTCATTTTTTCAGTTGGTGGTGCAGAACATTTATTCACTTCCAATTCACCAAACAGACATTACACACTTGATTTTTATGCATTTGATGCAGGTGCGATGGGAACGTTCGGTATTCGTGCTGAACTTGATGGTCCTTTAGGCTTTAAAAAGCAGCTTTATTATGAACGGCATGGAGAAGAAGCGAATGTTCAGTGGCTTACAGATGACATTGTTATAATTAATGGTCATGAACTGAATTTAAAAAACGGAGACACTTTCGGTTATCAAGTACCGGAGAAAGGAAGATAAAATGCAAACAGCAATCATTTTTGATATGGATGGAACATTATTTCAAACGAATCTTATTTTAGAATCCGCATTGAAAAAGACTTTTGAATATTTACGTGTAAACGGACTTTGGTCAGGTGATACACCTATCGAACAGTACCGTCAAATAATGGGCGTCCCATTAAATGTCGTATGGGAAACTTTATGTCCGAATCATTCCAACGAAGTTCGCGAACAAAGTAATGACCATTTTCAATTAGCGCTTATTGAGCAAATACAGCGAGGAAACGGTGCATTATATCCGGATGTTCTCCCTACGTTACAAAAGTTGAGTGAACATTATCCTTTATATATTGCGAGTAATGGACAAACGGCTTATTTACAGGCAATTGTAGCGCAGTACCGTTTAGATCGATGGATTAAAGGAATTTACAGCATTGACTGTATTGTTACAAATAATAAATCCTCTTTAGTTCAGCACATTATGGAAGAACAGCAAATAAACAGTGGCTATGTTATCGGCGACCGTGCCTCAGATATCAATGCAGCAATCGATAACAATTTAACATCTATAGCAGTAAACTTTGATTTTGCACAACTTGACGAAATAATAAAGGCTCACTTTATTGTAGAACAGTTTATACATATTCTTGATATTATAGATAGACAGCATTAAAAATGGAAGTGAGGTGTATGGAATGAATAAAAACAATGATTTACTAAAATTATGCATGATTTTTGCAATTATTGGTATAGTATTCATTGTATTTAATGGTCATTTCGCAAATGCTTTCGGCTCTGTTTGGCTTCAATCAAATGGCGGGATCATGGATACCGAGGAATATTTTTTCATGAAGACGAGCTACGCAAACGCTTCTCTAGTCATTGGAGGTATTTTATTTAGTGTTAGCTTCCTTGCAATGATATTTAGTTGGTATCAGATGAAAAATAAATAACAGCATATTAAAGGCATCGGGAATATTTCACCCGATGCCTTTGAAATTTAAGCATTTCCGCTTTTATATTGTTCATGGACAGAAGTTTCCTGCACTGGTTCATCCGGCAGGCGATTATAGGATTCTTTCTCAGTTATCAATTCTTTATCCTGAACTTCTTCTACATGGCTTCGTTCGTTATAATTTTTCATTTCTTCATCATTCCGTTCATCCGGTAATCGATTGTACGATTCCTTAACGGTTACAATACTTTTATCTTGCTCTGGTGCTTCTACGTGACTTCGTTCGTTATAATTTTTCATTTCTTCATCATTCCGTTCATCCGGTAATCGGTTATACGACTCCTTAACGGTTTCTAGTTTTTTTTTTCCTCATTACCATCTACATGACTTCGTTCATCGTAGCTTTCCATTTCTTCATCATCACGCTCATCTGGTAAGCGATTATAAGACTCTTTATTTGTCTTTAATAATAGGTCATCTTTTATTGATTCATTTTGAACATTTACATGCTTTGTCTCATCAAACTTTTTCACTTTTCGATCGTCTCGTTCATCCGGTAATCGGTTGTATGATTCTTTATTCGTTTCAAATTCTTTGTTTCCCATCATGCATTCCTCCTACTGATTTCAGAAGTCCCTAAACAATGTTAGGAGCTTGGTAGTTTATCTTTTCCCTTAATAAGCTGTATAAAAACATTTTGCATAACTAGCTGTACAATTAATACGTTTTTGTGATTAGTTAAGACAATAAAAAAAGCCTTCTAAAAGAAAGGCTTAGACTGTTGACAGACTCTTAAAATGTGTTGTTTAGCATTGAACCGTTGATTTCCATTCCGGGACCGATGCTTTCCCCGGGCACGGCTCCAGCTAACTAAATTGTGCCTATAACGGCAGGCACAATTTAGTGGATCTTCCGCGCGTGCTTATTCCCGGTGGAGTCACGGTCCCTCCACTCCAATCAACTTAGCCATCACTTTAAATAAATACGATTGAACAAATTGTTCTCTAGAGACAGTTTGTCGACAATCTATCTTAGCCTTAAGAAAGGTCTTTCTTTCAATCAGTTTGATTTTAAAAAGCGTAAAACTCGGCTTAATGTCGTTGGAATGACCGATGCATGATTTTCACCTTCTGCTATAAAAAACTCACTGTTAATTCCCTTTTGAATTGCTTTTGTATAGAAGCTTTCGGCATCGACTACCATATCGCCTTCATTGCCCCCTACAGATATATATAAAGGCGCAGTATAACTATGTTCTACTTGTTTCAATCGGGTTACTATCTCATGGTTATTCCACCAAATCGATGGACTTATTGCAGCATATTTAAAAAATACATTAGGATAAGTTAAATAGCTCCACAGCACGAACAGTCCACCTAATGAATGGCCATAAATGGAGATTTTATTTTTGTTTATCGTGTATTTTTCAAGAAGTATCGGGATAATTTGATGCATAAGATAATCCATGAAATATTCCGCGCCGCCAGCCGGTACTTCTTTCATTGCTCTACCTCGGCGCACTGGAAAATGATACTCTGCTGCAGGGGCGGTAAAATCATAAAATCGCTGTTTTGGAATATCTTGTTCCTGATGCCCAATTCCTACAATGACTGCAGGCTCTATGTTCGTCTTCATACGATTGCGGATTTGGTTTGTTACTGTTTCATGGAATAGCTTACTATAGCGTGTTCCATCCAACACAATAATCACAGAAAAGCCATTTGCAGGAGGAGCTTCGTCCGGTACATAAATATCCAATATATAAGGATAGTTATTATAGTTTGATTGCATTGTATTCACCTATTTCATTAAATTATAAGAAAAGCAGACTGGCACTTGATGCTCCGTATCGACTATAATTTTAGCATCAATTTGGAAAACTTCTTTTAAAACTTCTGTAGTCATTATTTGCACTGGTGTGCCGGTATGAAGCACTTTGCCTTTTCTCATAACAATGAGTTCATCCGAAAATCGTGCCGCATGGTTTAAATCATGCAGCACCATAATAATAGTACAACCAAAATTTTTATTGAGCTGCTGCACAATTTCCAACACTTCAAGCTGGTGTGCCATATCTAAATATGTTGTCGGCTCGTCCAGCAGTAAAATATCCGTCTCTTGTGCCAATGCCATCGCCAGCCAAACTCGTTGACGTTGCCCTCCGGATAATGCCGCTAGTTCTCGGTCCCGAAACTCCTCTGTATGTGTCACTTCCATCGCCCAATTAATTTTATCTATGTCTTCTTTCGTAAGACGCCCAACATTTTTCCGATGTGGATAGCGACCGTAAGCAATCAGCTCATGTACTTTTAACTGCCCTGGAGCAGCAGGTGATTGTGCTAATAAGGCAAGTTTTTTTGCTATTTCCTTTGTAGACATCGTATTCATATTCTCCTCTTGAAGGAAAATATCACCGCATTCCTTTTTTAAAATGCGCCCAATCGTTTTCAGGAAAGTAGATTTTCCGCAGCCATTCGGTCCGATAATCGTCGTAATCTTCCCTGTTTGAATTGATACATTTAAATTCTCGATAATTCGCGTATTTTCATACCCTGTAGTTAATCTTTCGACTTGAAATGCATACATAAAGCCTCACCCTTTCGATTTTACTAGTAAATATAAGAAATACGGAATGCCAACGAGGGACACGACAATACCAACTGAAAGCTCCACAGGCGAAAATACCGTTTTGGCAATATAATCTGAAAACACAAGTAAAATAGCCCCTATAAAAAGGCTTACCGGCATCATATACCTGTGATGAATTCCGACAAGCTGGCGCGCTATATGCGGTGCCATTAATCCAATAAACCCAATACTGCCGGAAACCGATACACACGCACTTACTAGGCCAACACTTGCAAGTAATAACTTCACTTTTTCTTTTTCAAGTGAAATACCTAGACTCAAAACCGTCTCTTCTTCCAACTGAAAATAATCGAGCAAATAGGCCTTTCTATAAATATAGATCCCCAATATGATAAGCCATGGAAGCATCGCACTTACAAAATACCAATTGGAATTATAGATCGAGCCATTCATCCAAATGGCTGCAGCCTGATAATCTCCCTCATCCATTTTTAACGACCAAAAAAGGGTGATTGCACTAAAACCTGTATTAATCGCAATACCCGTCAATATAAGCTTTTGCATATCCATACGTCCTTGTTTATACGAAATGGCCAGAATAATAGCAGCTGCAATGGCGCCTCCTACGAAACCAAATAACGGGACAATCAATATTTTTAACACACTATTTATTTCAACGTTTACTAATTCCACCTGGAAAAAGAACATAAAGATTACAATGGCACAACCCGCCCCTGCATTGATTCCAATAATGCCGGGATCAGCAAGTGCATTTTTAGTAATTCCCTGGAGCACGACACCAGCCATAGCAAGACCCATTCCAACTAATGCTGCTGTTATAATTCGAGGCAAACGAAAATCAAATATTACTAAATCAAATTGCGCTGTTGACTCAATACGCAGCAATGTTTTAATAACTTCCGGAGTAGTCATTGCAAATGCACCGCTCGTTAAATGAATATACATAGCTAAAAGAAGGAGAAGTATTAATGTACCGCTCATAAACAACCATTTTTTATGCTGCATATTTTTCACCGCCTTTTCGACGAATCAAATATAAGAAAAATGGCACGCCAATGATTGCAGTAATGACGCCAATTGGAGTTTCGTATGGGAAATTTATGTATCGGCTAATTAAATCACATGCGGCTAAGAAGAATGCGCCCACCACGGCAGAACAAGGAATAATTACGCGATAATCTACCCCCATTAACATTCGTACAATATGCGGAACGACTAACCCAACAAATGCAATTTTTCCGACAAGAGCTACGGCGGTACCCGTTAAAATGGCAACAGCTAGCATGCTAAGTATTTTTACAGTACGCGTATTTTGCCCTAAGCCAACCGCCACATCTTCACCAAGTGCGGTTATTGTAACAGCACGAGCTAATACTATCGTTAATATAAGCCCAATTAATCCAATCGGTACACATAAAAACACTAACTCCATTTCAACCATATGTACTTTCGAGTTATACCACATTGTGACCGTTTGTGAGATTTGATAGTACATGGCGATTGCCGTTCCTATACTGCTAATAAATGTACCAATTACCGTACCGATAATGGCTAATCTTACAGGGGATAACCCGTTTTTGATAATGGAAGCAAACCAAAAAACGAGTGCACCGCCAAACAGTGAGCCAAGCATTGATAGCAATACTAAATTAAAGCTTGATAGACCCGGTAAAAACACGAATGCCATCGTTATGAAAAAGGCAGAACCATCTGTTACACCCATTATCGATGGCGAGGCAAGAAAATTTCGAGTAACTCCCTGCATAAGGGCACCAGCTGCTGCTAAAAATGCACCGACAAATAAGACAGCAAGCGCTCGTGGAACCCGTCCTGACCAAATAATTTGGTGATCTATATTTTCTTCATCATATTGGATAATTGCTTCTATAATCGTTTCAATTGGAATCGATTTCGTACCCATTGAGATCGATAGAATTGCCACAATTACTATTAAAATTGGCATTATTATTGAAAATAAAATGAAATGCCTATAGGAATTTTTCAAAAATAATGGCCTCCTTTGAAAAAATAAAAGAAAGAAGCTGCCCGGAAATCATTTCGGACAGCCCCCTGCACCCACTTTTTATGAGGTAGTTCTAACTACCCATACAAGCAAACGCTTTAAGTGAATCCAGCTTATTTTAATACGTTTTCATTAAACGCTTTTAGGAAATTGATTTTTGACCAGGCTGTTCCCCCTTGTGCCATTGCATCAATCAGATTGACATGCACATTATTCGTTTTTGCGGCAGTTGTACTGCTGAAAATCGGGTTATCCAAAATCTCTTTTAATAATTCTGGCGTTTCTTTATTTTCATCATCTGCATATTGCAGGAAAATCATATCCGGGTTCCACTCAGCTAATGTTTCATATGTAATAACCGTTTGTGCTTCGATTGCATTTAATTCTTCTGGGACACTAAAACCAAAATCTTCATAGATGGAAGGGTTTAAATAAACACCTGCTGGGTATACCGCCAAGCCGCCACGTACTCGGATAATCAACACTTTTTTATCTTTTAAATCACTGCTGGCAATAGTTTCTTTCGTATTGGCTAGAGTTGTTTCATAGTCTTCCAGTGCTTTTTGCGCTTCTGCTTCCTTACCCGCTAATTGTCCGAATAACAGGAGATTTTCTTTCCAGTTTGTAGAAATATGCGAATACGGGAATGTTGTCGCGATTTTGTTATAGTTTGTCATTTGCGCTTCATCCCATTTGCTTGTCCCTAAAATTACATCCGGGTTTAAAGAAAGCATTGCCTCTGTATTCGGCTCTTTTTTCGAACCGACAACCGTTGCTCCGGCTAAATCAGCTTCCAAGTATTTAGGCATTGTCTTACCATCATTTGAAATAACGCCTGCAGGTTTAACACCAAGTACTGCAGCATCTTCCATCGCCTCTAAACTTGCAGCAATAATCGTATCTACTTTCGCTGGCACATCGTAGTCGTTCCCTAAATAAGATACTTTTTGTACAGTTGCCTCATCAGCTACAGATTGATCATCTTTAGAAACTTGCTCTGTATTAGCTTCAGATGATTCCACCTCTTCTTCTGCATTACAAGCAGCTAGCATTAAGGCCAACGCCGCGGCACTTACTAACGTACGGTATTTTTTCACAATTAGTTCCTCCTGATTTGTTGATAACGATTATCATTATCATTTTATTTACAAATCTGATGTTATCAAACGGCTGTATGTACGTAAATGGAGTTTTTTACAATAGAAATGGACTTTTGCTTAATCGCTATAAAATTGTTTTCGGAAATTAGTCGGCGTTTGCTCATATTGTTTTTTAAATACACGACAAAAATAAAACGCATCTTGATAACCTACTAAATCAGCAATATCCTTAATCGGTATAGAAGTTGTTCGCAATAATTCTTTCGCTTGCTTCAAACGAAATTCTGTTAAAAACTGAATTGGTGACATCCCGATTTGCTTGTCGAAGAAGTAAGCTAAACGTCGACGATCACACCCTACCTCTTCTGCAATATCTGCAATGGAAATAGATGATGTATAATGTTCAGTCATAAATGTAATGGCCTGATCAACGACATTGTTTGATGTTTGCATTTTTGCACATATGACGATGAACTCTATAAGCTGCAAAAATAAAGATTTGCACTTCAACTTATTCAAATCACCGGGTATTTTTTCAAAGTGAATCAGTTGTTGGACAAGATAATCCATTTTATGGTGTTGACCTGTAACGATTTCAAAATGACCTGTTTTAATTGATTGAGTGCTGTTCATTGATTTGTAATGAATAACCGTATAATGCCACGGTTCCTGACTTGTAACTAAAATATCAATTTCCATATTCGGTCCCGCGTGTAAAATAACCCCTTTATGTAAAGCATACACTTGCCCATTCAATGAAAAATTCGCACTTCCTGATAGTGTTATCACGAGTCCATTTAAAAGTGGTGCCGTGTTTCGACTGTGATCATGTGCATTCACACCTAAGCTTGTAACGAATAAATCTTCATATTGTATTGTTGTATTAGCAAAGTATTTTATTAAGTCGTTTGTTTGAATTGCCATCACACCCTTCTATTTCTAAGATCACCATATGCAAATGATAATCATTTTCGATAAGGGTACACTACTATGCTGTGACAGTACAACCTATTTTAGAAAAAAGAGTGAAATTATCGATTGATACAGAAAAATATGTAGGTAAAAAGCTCCTTTCCATCACATTAAATCTCACTTTTCCTAATTGATTCTATTTTCAAAAATTGATATTGATACTTTAGAAATAATGATTTATATTTATTATATTTTAATGGAATAGAGGTATGGGGATCGTGTTTTATTTAATCCAGTTTATCATTGGCGGTACTGTCATGTTGCTAGCTACATGGCTAAGTCGTTCAAACTTGCATTTTTTATCTGGAGTCATTACGCTTTTGCCGATTTTAACGTTACTGAATATGCGGCTGCAGATGAAAAATATGACGGATGAAACCTTTCACATTGTGCAGCAAAACGCTATTTTTGGAGCTGTAGGAATGGTTTTGTTTACCGCGCTCGTGTTTTATTTTTCGAGTTACTGGAAACCCGGCCAAGCTGTTCTTAGTGCGCTTTCAATCTATGTTATTTTTATGTTGATTGGCAAGCCGGTTTTAGCATTTATCCAAGCATAATAAAAAAAAGCTGCATAGTTTTCCCTATGCAGCATCGACTATAGATAAACTCTTAATAAGTGTTTGTTTATAGTCTTTTTTATTTTAAAGATTTCTCTATTTGTTCTGTGGAGGATGGTCGATTTACTTCATCATATAGAGAGCAACTAAAGGTGAATAAATAAATGAGTATATGCAACAGCATTAACTGTCCTCTAAATGTTCTGTTATTCGGTAAAATAATACACAAACCTATAATTAATAGTAATGGAAAACTTATTAGAAGCATGCCTGCCACAGCAAAGCCATTGCCGTATAAGATCCCTGTACTGAATGAAACGAGCCACGTTAATATTGGTGTATGGAGCACCACCCAAACAATGGACCATATAATTTTCGTACTTTTTTTCGAGGCATTTTTCAACAGAACATGTAAAATACTAAAGCTCACAATCGAAATAAGCAGACAAATGAGCATTGTCTTTCCGCCGCGATTCAACCAATTGTCCTCAATTGTTGCTTCCTCTAAATTTAACGTACGAATTTCGTTATTGACGATAAAATCCTTTACGAATTCATCCATCAGCTGTTCGTCAACAGGTGCCGTTTCACTGTAGCCAATATGATAAATCAATCCATTATGATAGCTGTAGTATTCGTTTGCTGAACTAGTCATCACATTTATAGCATCACTCTTTTCATTATAAAAGTAATTTCTATATACGAGCCCTGAACCATTATTTATCTTCTGTTTCACAATTGCTGTAGAATCGTTAATCTGTTCTATCTCTAATGGATTGCCGGCTGCATCGACTAAGTTTTGTTGAAGCTCTTCAACATTTACAGGGTTAATCCACGATGGAGCAATTGAAATATTTAAAAAATGATTTTCCGACTTAAAATGAAACTGCAGCTCTGTAAAGAATCCGTCATTTACTGCAATGACCGTTCCGTTTTCCCGAACATATGGCTGCGGTAAATTTGGAAAAGTGACGCCGCTCTTATTCAAAAAATCAGTTAATGGAATTTCCCTGTAATAGCGTAATGACCGGATATGCTGCATATCCTGTTCCCTAAAGTTTTCACTGTAAGCAACACCTGTACCATCGATTTCATGGAATATATTTAAAAGAGTTGGTGTTTCAGTCGCTTGAAGCCGGTTTTGCTCTGGATTCAATTGATTCATTACAAAAATTATAATGGCTGTACTAATTAGAGCTGTAATTAACGTAATATGAACAAATCGTTTCGGTTTTCTTTGCTGAATTTTCATTTGTACGGCTTGTTGAATTTTCTCTTCATGCAGTGACGTATTTTTCAACTCTTTCAGTTTATAACGTGTCATTTTTTAACACCTCCCACTCCATTGACTGTAACTTATCCTTTAATAACTCCCTGCCTTTTACAAGTCTTGATTTTGCTGTGTTTTCATTTAAATTTAAAATTTCTGCCAGCTCTTTCACTGAATAACCTTCCAAATAATAATAGGCTACTACTTCGCGCTGCTTTAACGGTAAGCTTAGTACAGCCTCACTTATGAGCTGCTCCTCATCCTGTACGACTAATGCATCAGTATGTTTATGAGAAGATGTATGAAGCCATTTTTCCTGCAAAATGATTTTTCGGTAATGCCAACTTTTTAAATAATCTTTTGATTTATTTGTTGTCATCGTAATCAAATAGCGTTCCACTGAAGTGGGATCGAGGTCCATTTTTCTTTCATAAAATTTAATAAAAACATCTTGAACAATATCTTCGGCTGTATGTAAGTTTTTAGAATAATAATAGGCAATGCGAAAAAGCTTTGCTGTATGTTGTTGCATCAATAAATTAAGTTGTTGCTCATCCACTCATTTCACTCCTTTCTACTATAATAACGAATGTAAATATGGCTAGGTTGAAAATATAAAAAAACACGGAGCATTTACTTTCGTAAACAAACTCCGTGCTGATCATATTATTGATAAAACGGTTTTACTTTATATCCGCTTTGCTCTAAATGATAGCGGATATTTTTGTCTACTAAAAAGTGACCTGCCCCAACTACGACAAAGAAAGTACCCGGTTGTTTTTCCAGTACTTCTACAAGTTTGTCAGCCATTTGTTCATCACGTTTGCCGAAAAGCATTTCGTTAAATTCTGAAGTATCTTCATTCATTTCTTTTAAGCTATCCGCAAATTTTTCAATGTCGCCATTGACCCAGTTCGTAAACCAGTCGGCCATGATTTTAACATCTTCATCTGTTTGCTCAGCTGGTTCTAAAATGCTATCAAGGGCCTCAACAAGGGATTGTTCCTGTGATTCCTGAGACAAGCCATCAAACATATCAACTTGGGCATTCATACCTTCCAGCTCATAAATAGGCTTTTGCTGTAAATAAGCACTTAGTATAAATTGGATATCTACACCATGCATCGCCATTTCCTCCGGTGTTAAACCAAACACTCCGTCAAGCGCCATTGATGAAAAATTACTTGAAATAAACCAAGGTTTTTGTAATGCTAACTCTTCCATCGGCATTCCCAATTGCTCTGCAACTTTTTCCAGTTTTGCATACGTTTCTTCACTTACGACATCTTTAATTGTGCGACCATCCGTAAACATCGCTTTTTCCATATAGTAATCTAAACCGGATGGGTCCAATGAGTTTACCTCAACAAATAGACCATCTGAGTCTTTAAAGGCATTCGTAAGCTTTTTGTGCATTGGATGTAAATCCGGTGTACCTACATGAATAGAGCCTAATAAGTATACTTTTGTATCTTCGTCTTCTACTACCCAGGCAACCCCTTTTGCACCTGCATTGGCCTGTTCGAAAGTATCTTGAATTAAACGGACAGCAAAAATGACAGCATGCTGTGTCGTTGCTTTAGCATCCAGCATTAATCCACTTTCAGACCCTTGCAGTACTTTGCGCTCCTGCATATATTTAACCGCATCTTCTGATACATTCAAATCGTATTGTGCGACAATATTATATAGTTGATTAATGATATCACCGCGTGTTTTATCGCCAGTAACTTTTAGTGGTGTAAATGCTTCATTTTTAGCTAAATTTAAACCTGCAATTTTCTTTTCTGTTAATGTCATTAATGAATTTAAACGTTCAGTAGAAATAGTGGATCGAAAGCCATCATAATACCATTCAATCGGGAAAATGCCGAACTTTTCGCCATCATTTAATGTTTGGATTGCCCAATTACTAATATCGGGTGTAACCTGTTCTGCTTTAACGGCTGGCATAATTGTTGTAAACATTAAAGTTGTTCCTAATGTTGTTGCGATAGCCGTTTTCGTAAACTTTTTCATTGTTAACATCCTCCTAAAAAACGATTATGAAATCGCTTTTTCAAAATAGAATATATGAAATAGCTTTATTAGTTTGTAGTCGCTCTATAACTCTACCTGAATACATTCTAAAATTATATTTCACCCAATAATTGTATCATAATTTTTTATAAATATTTTCATTTAATGGTAATTTTTATGCAAATTATTTATATTGCTATATTTGGTTGATGATTGATGAAATCCGTTCATATTACTGACTACTAAGTATTTTTTATTTCTGTCTGAGACATATTAAATTAGGTTGATTTATACAATTTAATTTGATACCAATAAAATTTTATATGGAATAATCATCTTTTTAAAATAATATTTTCATGATTATTTTTTTTTATTCAGGGTAATTTAACTGTAGATAATCGAAAGGTGGTAAAAAGGATGAAAAAACTCGCTTTATTTTTAGCAATAGGAACCAGTGCATTTTTAGTAGCTTGCGGAGATAAAGAGGAAGCAACTAATTTACCGGATAATGCACCTACAGAGCAAAATACAATGGATCAGACAAGTAAAGATACTAATACTGATACGACGAATGCACCGTATAACTTTACACACTTTGATTTAGATATTAAGTATGCTGATAATAAGAGCTATGAAGTGGATTATGAAAATGAAGCATCTCGTGCAGAGGCATCCATCGATGATGAAGTAAATAATTCTAAAATCGAAGGTAATGAAGCTACAAATACTTTAGTACCGATTTTTGAGAGCTTTACATTTGATGCGAATACAGATTCTGATGCAGTCATTGATGAAGTTTTAGAAAAATTCAATCAGCCTGACAGCTTCTTAGAAGTTGAAATTGAAATTAAGTTTGCTGACGGTACAGTGAAAGAATACCGTCGTACAAACCAATAAGAACCTGCGGATAATAATGCCGGTTCATGCTAAAAGAGAGATTGCATTATGCAGTCTCTCTTTTTCACTGGATTACTTTAAAGCATCTTCGCAATCTGAAGCGTGCGATGTAGTACTTTTGCCATTTGGGATCGTGTTAATTTTCCATTTGGATCGAAATGGCCATTTTCTTTTCCTCCAAAGATTCCATATTCATACGCCAATGCAATATAGTAACGCTCCAAAGAAGAAAGCTGTTTAATATCCGTGAATGGCATTTTACTTAAATTAGGATCAGCCATTGCCACTCCTGCATGCTGCAGCATACGTATGGATATTAGGGCTGCTTCTTTTCTAGTCACGACTTGTTCGGCATGAAAGTAATTTGATTTTTTATCATCCAATATCCCTGCCTCCAGTAGCGCTTGAACAGATGCTTCATACCATTTCCCCTGTATATCCAGATAGGTAGAATGTTCATTAGCTGTTAAACCCATTGAACGGGAAATCATTGCTGCATATTGTGCTAACGTAACGTGAGCACTTGGTTTAAAATAATTATTTTCAACTCCAGAAACAATTTTACGTTTCGCCAGCTGCTCAATTTGATAACGGTGCCCGTCTGCCTGAATATCAAAGAACTTCGGATTGTGCTCGGAAACAATATATTCTGCGGAGTTTTTTGTCTTCAATACATGCTTATTCAACACTCTTGTATATGGCGTTGCTTCATATTCACCATCATTACCTAAACGAAGTATTGTTGCTGAAGCCGGGAAACCTTTTACTTCGATATCAATATAGGATGAGAACTGTAAATTTTCATTATGCATACTTGCTGAAAGCAAAATAGACTGCCCTTTTACTTCATCAATTGTCAAAGCAATGACTGCATTATTATTTGAAGCAGGAATTGCAGATCGGGGGATGGAAAGTGAAATGCTATCGGAAACCGTGATTTTTGTTGGTATATGACGGTTCATATCCGATACTGGGATTAGTATAGAATACGAATTACCTTTCTTTGAAACTTCAATCGACGTCGGGTTTTCCTTTTCCTCGAGCTCTTCATAATAATACGGATCCCATCCAAATGGTATATTACGCTGAGCCTCTTCTATATATAATAAATCTTGTAAATTCGTCACTAATCGTTGCTGTAATGCGTTTAATGCATTATATTCCTTTCGAACCGCTTCTACTTGCTGCTGTGTAGAAGAAGTAGTCAATTTTGATATAGCGGTCATTACTTGCTGCGCAATTGAGCGATTGTAGGCAGGTGACTGGTGCAGCTCATATTCACGCATTTTTTCATTTGCCATTGTAGAAAGTAAAGTGCGGAAATCATATGGCAATAAATTGTACGCCTGCATCGCCGATTGGTAGTTGGATAGATAGTTCCAATCTTTCGTATTTAATTGTTCGAAGCTGAGTTGGACAGCCTCCATTTTTCTCAGGTTCTCCATATAATTTTGAAGCTGTATGTATGAATGGCTCGGTATAGCATTTTTCTGTGAATACGTTAATGAATTGTAATAACGATTCGCCTCTTCTATGTCCCGAATAAATGTACTTTTTCTCGCTGAAATTGCATTCATTTTTGCAGCAAATGTATTCAAAACTTCCTGATGGTTTTCATATGTATCTAAGTAATAAAATAATGTCGCCGCATTCCTTACTTGCGTCTGCTGGTAATAAGTTAAGGCGTTGTAGGCATTTCGTGCTTCCTTTATGTAATACTCATATGTACTGCTCGATGTGTTGATCTGATCGATTAAGTTCTCTACGTTATAAACTTGCCAATCATAGGAATTACTACTATTCGCAAAGGCTGGTGCATCGGTAATCACAATTGCAGCAGGAATAGAAAGAATGGAAAATAGTGCTGCTGATTTTTTTATAGTCATGAATATCTACCTTTCTAAATAAAACTTGCATGTAAATTGTAGCATGAAAAAGGTAGTTGATGTTAAATATTCTAAATAAGGGGTTAATCAACGTCCGAACAACTTTGAGTGGGCAGAACGCTTACTTTGCTTAAAAAAATAAGGCGCCGTCAAAATAACGGAAGATTTTACCGTTATTTAATTGTTGTTGCTCATTTTGGGATAAATAAGGGAACGTTTTACCGTTATTTTAAATAAAAGACCGGAATTTCATGTTTTTTAGGTCAATAACGGAAATTCTTTCCCTTATTTTCACTATTTTTTGTGTAATTTTTAAAATAACGGATATTTCTTCCGCTATTTACCTCATTACGCACGCAATTCAATCTCCCGGAAAGCCATTCCCCGTAGCGCAGCAGAACAAATTTAATTAGAACCGACTTATGGTGATGAACCAAATAAGAACTAATCAGGTGCACAAAAAAAACCGGAGCATTCGATTAAGAATACTCCGGTTAAACTTCTATTATTTTGATTCGTTATATGCTTTTAAAAACTCTTTTACTTTTGCACTATCAGCCTCTAATTTTAAGCCTGTGTCAATTAAAGGTGTTACTGTTGATACAGCCGGCTTTTTCTTACCTTGGTAGTAGCTG
Organism: Solibacillus sp. FSL W8-0372; assembly: GCF_037969735.1. Classification (NCBI taxonomy): domain Bacteria; kingdom Bacillati; phylum Bacillota; class Bacilli; order Caryophanales; family Caryophanaceae; genus Solibacillus; species Solibacillus sp. FSL W8-0372. The sequence goes on from NZ_CP150204.1 coordinate 1,902,499, forward strand.
ATGAACTCGTCTTGATTGATCGAGTGAAGAACTGCTTTACGTAAGTCTGCTGATTTAGCAGTTTCGCGGCCGCTTGTATTGAATAATAAGTAAGATACAGCGTTACTGTCTGCAGTTTTTAATTGTAAGTTTTCATCGCCTTCTACTACGTCTGTTTTCGTTTCAGGCACTGATTGTAATACGTGAATTTCACCGTTACGCAATGCAGAAAGTGCGCTGTCGTTATCTTGGATGAAACGAACGCTTATATTTTCAATTTTTGGCTCGTTCTCAGTTCCTGCTTGATATGCCGGGTTTTTCACGAATGTTGCTTCATAGTCATTTTTCTTAACTAAAATATACGGACCAGATGCAGCTAAATGGTTGGCATAGCTGCCGCCTTCAGTAATTGTCGATTGGTCGCCGTAAGCAATATCAGAGTTCGGGTCATAGCTTGTTACATCAAATGTATTTACCGCAGTTACTGCAGCTTCCGATACGATCCCGCCTGATTGGTGTGCTAAGTAATTTAATACTTGTGGGAATGGATTTGGCGTTGTTAATTTAACTACTTGGTACTTACCTGATGCGTTGTCTACATCTTTTTCATCTGTTACAACTTCAGAAATAGCAGCCGGTAATTCATCTGATAATTCTTCTAAAATCGATTTACCATCAGCTGTTTTTACAGATTCTAATGAAGTTAGATCTGAAACGATTTCCACTGTATCGATATTTTCATGGATTGAATATGTGCGGTGATCCGGTACAGAATTTTCATCTTTCGCACGGTTTAGTGAGAATACAACATCTTCTGCTGATACTAAATCACCCGTATCAACTGCTTTGTCACCTTCTACTTTCGCGAAGTTAATGTCATCACGCAGTACGAAATAATACTCTTCGTTGTTTTCAGCTATTGCATGATCATAAGATAATGAACCTTCAGAAACAACATCATCTGTATCCGATAAGTTGACTAAACGCACATACATATTCGTATTTAACGTGTTAATTGATCCGTCGTTTGCTTTTACTGGGTCAAGTGATGTTAATGATGCGATTGCTTGGTGCAGCACTAACGTTTCAGAAGCATTTTTACCTTCATCATTGAATGAAATTGTTTCCCAAGCTTGAGCACGTGATTTTGGTAATCGAACTGTATCTGGGTTAACTTCTGTTTTATAAATCCCTTGGAATTTTTGTGAAATGTAAAGTGGTGCAATGTAAGCATTATCAAATACTAGTGCTTGTTCAAGCTCTTTATATTTTTCTTTCGCTTCATCACCTGTTAAAGTGCTTGCCTCGTCGATTAATTGATCAACTGTTTCATCTGCTGTACGGCTGTAGTCGCCACCTGATTTAAATAAGCCGCGCACTGCATAGTCAGGGTTCCCTGTAACTGTCGTCCAGCTTGAAATCGCAATATCAAAGTTGCCTGCATCTTGCTGTGCTGTAAATGAACCGTAATCTGGTTGAATGTTCAGCTTTACATCAAAGCCATTTTTCACTAATTGATCACGTACGATGTTCATATCCTGCTCTGAAGAAGCCATACCTAATAATTCAATAACCGGCTTCGTTCCAGTGCTTTCTGCCCCATCGTTTTCTTTTACATCCGATTTTGTTTCGACACAGCCTGTTAATGCTACTGCTGCTACTGTTGCTGTTGATGCTAATGTAAATAACTTTTTATTCATGAAAAATTCCTCCAAAAAATTAATTTGATTTCGGGTCTAGTGCGTCACGCAGTCCATCGCCAAAGAAGTTAAACGATAAAACAAGTAGCATGATGCATAGCCCCGGGAAAATCGCTAAATAAGAATGTGATTCCAAATATGTGCTTCCTACTTTTAAAATATTGCCCCATTCCGGTATATGTGGCTCAATACCGAGGCCAAGGAAGCTTAAACTACTTGTGGAAATAACCGCCCCCCCAATTGTTAAAGTTGCCTTTACAATCATTGGTGCTAAGGCATTTGGTACGATATGCCTGAAAATAATCGAGCGATCGTTTGCCCCTAATGCCCGGGCAGATTCCACAAATTCGTAGTTTGAGATTTGCATTACATTTGCACGCATCGTACGCGCATAAGTCGGGATCGCGCCAACACTTAATGCGATAATTAAATTCGTCGTATTTGCTCCAAAAGCGGCGATAATGGCAATAGCCAGTAAAATACCAGGAATAGCATATAGCACATCCAATGCACGCATAATAATATTGTCCGTGTTTTTACCGTAATACCCTGAAATCGCACCAAGTGCCCCACCAATTAAAGCAGGAATAATCGTTGCACAAAAACCTACAATTAAAGAAATTTGTGCACCAAAAACAATACGTGAAAATAAATCCCGTCCAAAATTATCAGTACCTAATGGATACTCAAGTGTCGGTGTTTGCAATAACACAGCATAGTTATTTTCAACTGCAAAGTCATAGTCAAATGTCCATGAGCTGACAACCGATAAACTGAACATAAATACGATGAAAAATAAACCGAACACTGCCATCGTATTACGCAATATTTTGTTCCACGTTTTTTGCCATTTTTCCACAGCAGACGGGTCCGTGTTACGTGCTTTTCGTATTAATGTAATTCCAAGAAGTAATGAAAAGAAATTACCTGTTAACGTTGGAATAAGTAATACGATTCCTAGCGGCAGCATCCATTTTGGAGCTGTATCAAACGTTACATATCTCGCTATTAAAATAGCTGTAATTAAATATAACAATGCTAAAATGATAAACGCACCCATAGCAGGTATAAATGTATCCACTACATATGGCTTGAAAATATTTAACCCTGAAATCATTAAAATAAAGATTTGTGTTAAAAACGCATAGACAGCAAATGTATATTCTGCTGTTTTATTTTTCGATGCCAGCATAAAACCATAGCCCGCAGCAAAAACATTTCCTGTAAAAACGGTTGCTACAAGTGGAATACCGAGTAATCGAGTCCGTTTTGTCACTTCACTATGCTTTGCCAAATCCTTTTTAATAAGGTGTGAAGTAAACGAGACGTAAATCGTTGTGGCAACATAGATTGCAAAGAACACCAATACGATCGGTCTCCATACACCTTCTGAAAAGTTAAAACTATAAAGTAAAAACAGCAATGAAAAAATCGCAGAAAAAGCAATGGTAAACTGTGCATTTACATACTCTTGTGTTATTTTCAACAGCAGTTTTACATCTGATATAAATTTCACGTCGGTACTCTCTCCTATGATTTTTTCATTTTTGATCGAATTCTCGGGTCAAAGAATGCATATAAAATATCGATCAACATATTAACAATCGAAATCGTGATTGCAATATAAACAACCCCGCCTAAAATTGCCGGAATGTCCGGAATAAATTGTTTATCGACAATATAGCTCCCGATTCCACTAATATTAAATACTTTCTCTGTTACCGCAGCACCGCCAAGCATTCCGCCAAATAACAATCCGATTACTGTAATTATAGGAATCATTGCATTGCGAATCGCATGCTTCGTTATAACTTTGCGTTCGCTTAAGCCTTTTGCTTTTGCTGTAATAATGTAATCCTCATGAATGACTTCCAGCATGCTGGAACGGGTCATACGTGCGATCGAAGCGGTGATCGATGTTCCGAGTACGACAATCGGCAATACAATGGACATCCAATTGCTTGGATTATACGTTGCAGGGAACCATTTCAGTTCTAAAGAGAATGTTAAAATAAAGATTAACCCTTGCCAGAAGCTTGGAATAGATAAACCGATTAACGCAACAAACATGAATACGTAATCAATAAATGAGTTCGGTCTAACTGCAGAAATAATACCTACGGGAATCGCAATGGCAATCGCCATCAATAATGAAAACATGGCAATTTCAAGCGTTACAGGGAATTTGTTTAAGATGCTTTGTGTGACATCTTCCTTCCCGGCAAAAGAAGTTCCTAAATCGAAAGTAAAAAGGCCTGATAATGAATGCCAAAGCTGTACTAAATATGGCTGATCCAATCCGTAAAGCTTATTAAAGTTTTCAATTTGAGCAGGTGTAGCCTCTACCCCCAGTAAATTACGCGCTGGGTCAAATGGAGAAATATACAAAATTGTAAACACAAGTGTGGCCACTCCAATAATGACAAACACACTTTGCAGTAAGCGTTCAAATATAAAACGAATAAAAGGATTACTCGTAATAAGTATAAGAGCGTACATTAAAATACCTGGAATTATTGTAATCAGTAAAAATAGTGGTTGTTTTAGGAGATTACTGAAATAATTTTTATAGGAGTTTTTCTGGATACCAGTAGTCGCAAGCGTTTTTTCTACTTCCCGCTCTAATTTCATTTGCGCCAACTGTTTTGCATTTACCTCAATTTCTTGCTCATTCATACTTTGTTTGAAAAACTGTGCTTTCGTTCGTTCTTCTGCTTCATATTGCTGCTGCCACTCTATGACTTTGCCACTTTCTATTATTTGTTGTTTCACCTTCAATGCATTTTCAGCATACGTAGTTTTGGAACGTTTCACTAAATAAAGTGGAAACGTGATCATGTGAACAAGCAAACCGAATAATACATAGGCAAAATAATAGCTTTTTTTAGAAGCATTTTTTTGAAAGCTTTCAAAAAACAATTGCTGCATGGAACTTAAAGCTCCTTTCTAACTTATAATCTTTCGACTTATTAAAAGATAAGAGTCGTAAAACTTTAAATATTGTATAATTCCTACCTGTATAGTAATGTATTATGTAGAACGAATATGAATAAGTCAACAAAATATTTAAACTTCTTTTCCGTGTTGTGAGACAACCACTTAAAGAAGTAATCTGCCCAGGAGGATGTCACGAATTACGTAAGATGTTCCATACGTAGGTTTGATGCCTAATTCGTACATAATGCCTGCTTGGCGCAATTGATTCTAAATAAAGGATGAGCATTTTATGAGTGAGAAGTTGCTTGAAGTGAAGGATTTACGCGTTTCTTTTATTACGGGTGAACAAGAATTCGAAGCAGTAAAAGGCGTAAGTTTTCATGTAAATAAAGGAGAAACAGTCGGGATTGTGGGTGAATCCGGTAGTGGGAAAAGTGTTACTGCTCGTTCCATTATGCGCTTGCTTCCCTCTCCCCCCTCTTTTTTGAAAGATGGAACGATTGAATTTCAAGGAAAAAATTTAATTACACAATCAGAAAAACAAATGGAGTCAATTCGTGGAAAAGACATCAGTATGATTTTTCAGGATCCAATGACATCTACAAACCCGACAATTCGTATCGGTGACCAGATTGCGGAAGGAATTATTAAGCATCAAGGGGCTTCAAAGAAAGATGCTTATGCAAAGACAATTGAATTATTAAAGCTTGTCGGTATTAAAAACAGTGAAGAACGCTACAATCAATACCCGCATGAATTTAGTGGCGGCATGCGTCAGCGTGTAATGATTGCTATGGCTTTAGCGTGTAACCCTTCCCTTTTAATTGCTGACGAACCGACAACTGCACTCGATGTAACGATTCAAGCACAAATTCTTTCTTTAATGAAGAATATGCAAGAACGATTTGGTACATCCATTATTTTGATTACGCATGATTTAGGTGTCGTAGCAGGCATGTGCGATCGAGTTGTTGTGATGAAGGAAGGCGAAGTGGTAGAGCAAGGTACGACAGAGGAAATTTTCGCAAATCCACAGCACCCTTATACAAAGCGTCTATTAAATGCGCTACCGAAGCTCCATGAAAAGAAAGAACCGAAAGTCATGCCTAATTTATCACCGGATTTGGATGTGAATGTTCCTTTAGTAGAAGTGAAGAACATTTCCAAGCATTTTGAACTAGCAAAAGGCAATGTACTGAAGGCAGTGGATGATTTATCATTCTATATTTATCCTGGTGAAACACTTGGGCTAGTCGGTGAATCCGGTTCAGGTAAATCCACAACAGGTCGGACATTATTGCAACTCCATGAACCGACTGAAGGAGAGGTACTCTATAAAGGTGTACCGGTTACCCGTCTTTCGAAAAATGAGTTGAAAAGTATGCGCCGTTACATGCAGATGATTTTCCAGGATCCGTATTCAAGCTTAAATCCACGGAAAAAAGTTTTGGATATTATTGGAGAAGCACTTGATGTGCATAAGCTATCCCCTTCTAAAGAAGCTCGCCGCATTCGAGTGGAGGAATTATTAGAGCTTGTCGGACTGAAAAAAGAGCATGCACTACGTTATCCGCATGAATTCAGTGGTGGTCAGCGCCAACGAATCGGTATTGCCCGTGCACTTGCAGTAGAGCCACAATTTATTGTGTGCGATGAACCACTTTCCGCATTGGATGTTTCCATTCAAAAGCAAGTAGTGGAATTGCTGAAAGACTTACAGCAGCGACTTGGATTAACGTATTTGTTCATCGCACATGATTTATCGATGGTAAAGCATATTAGTGACCGTGTCGCCGTTATGTATGGTGGGAAAATTGTTGAATTAGCAGAAAGCGAAGAATTGTATGCAAACCCTCAGCATCCTTATACGAAAATGCTGCTTGATTCAATCCCCATTCCCGACCCAGCAATTGAAAAACAGAAAAAACGCAAAGTAATGACTGAAGAAGAGCTGATTGCGAACCGCTTTGATGTGGAAAATACAGAGCTTGTTGAAGTATCAAAAGGTCATTGGGTTGCAATTTAATAAGTAAGAACACGAAAAAGATCAATTTTTCTCCTATGAAAAAATTGATCTTTTTTCTTTTTATTGAATGGACCCTGTACTTTTCAGACCCGGAGTTACAGTTACATTTACTTTTGCATTTTTATAGGCTTCCATCCATTCCGTTTCGCTCATACGCCTGTTATGAAGGACTTTGCCTTTATAGTCAATTCCAAAGCCAAGCGGATCATAGCCACTTTCCATCATCTCTTTAATAAACGCTGTAATTTTTTCCTCTGTTTCACGTTTAAGCTGTTTATTATACTTTGGCAAATCTTTATTTTTTAACGGCTTCTTTGATTCTGAAATTGAGCCTTTTAAGCTAGCTTTTATTTCAAGCTCTATAGTTGATTCATCTTTTATAATGACTTTGTAATTGGATCGGATTGTATCAATATTAGCTATAAATGAATCGCCATCTTCTTCTATTTTTAATTCAGCATTTTTTGATTTTTTTGTGAGCAAATTATAGATGGAGGTATTTAGCGTTTCAAGTTCATGTGGCTCTTTGTTATTTGCTAATAAAAATGACTTGTTAATTTTAAAATGCTCATCTTTTTTAACTATCTCGATAATTGGTATAACTGTATCTATTCCAGTTTCCTTCATATTTCGTCTAAATTCAAATAAATATGTCGTCACGATAAAAGGACTATTCGTTCCATTTCCATCAAAATAGTTAAATAGCTCCGGATAGGCGGCAGTTTCCCCTTGTGGAATCAGTTTAATAATTTCTTCAGCAGATGGTCGTCCTATACTGATCCATGAAATCATTTGAATGTCCGGTCTTCTTAATAAAAAATCAATAATTTCCTCATTTTTATCCTCTTTTAATAACTCTTCTCCAATAACAATTAGTTTGGAATGCCCAAATTCAAGCTCCTTATCGGAATACGATTCCAATATACGAATGGCTTCTGATAATGTTTCACCCGTCTGTGTTAAATAAGAGTACTCCGGAGCAGTCGCTTCTTTAAATGAGCTTGTTGGTTCATATAGCTTTAACGTTATTTTATAAGGTTTGTCCTCTTCATCTGTTTTATCAACCGCTATCATTGCAATAAAAACTGTTTTATCGATATCTTTAAATTCACAACCTGCTATGAAAATGCTGCAAATTAATAACAAAATGAGAGCCTTCATTTTAATATTAAGATTTTGCATATTTCATTCTCCTTTTTATAAAAACAAACACTAGAACCATTAAAGGAAATATAAACACTAAAATGCTATAAAAAAAACTTGTATAACGAAATAGTTGGTACTCATTTAGTTCGGTTACTAAATACAGTGTAATGGCTATGAAGAAAGGAATTGGTATAAATTTTCCGATGCTATTTCCTTTGAATTTTATATTTTCAAACTTAAAAATAAAACTTAAAAATTCCATCGAAGCATGCCAATGAATGAGAATACTTATAAATGCAATCCCTAAGTAAAATAACAAGAAAATGAATAATACTCTCTCTATTACAAAAAAGTCCATTTTTAATGAGTCTGTAGTAGAAATCCATGGGTAAACAAGCTGATTAATATTTTCAAAGCCATTAAATCCAATTGGTATAAAATATGTCGTAAATAATGTTGCGCCTGCTATGAGTGTGATGAGACTAATCTGTTTCCAACCAAATGTTTGTTTTTCAGTAAAGTATCGATTAAAAATAAACAAATTTGCAACGCCTAAAAATAGAAAAAAACATGAAGAAAATGAATGCCAGTTTGGAATTTTGTTAATATATAAAGCAGCTTCTCTTACAAAATCCCATTCCAAATTAGGACTAGTATACGCTTTATAAAAAATGAACAGGATTAATGGGCTTGTAATTAACAATATAATTTCCGTTGTAAATAATACACGTTGTGTTTTCATTAAACATCCAAAAATAACGGAAAGGATTATCGTTAAGCTAATTTGCATAATAGGCATTTCTGGACTTAAGTAACGAATTAACAGAAATGTAAAGGTGATTAAGGTGATCAGTCCCGCAACAAACCATAAAATCGCGAGTGAAAATACAAACGGGAAATAAAACCATTTAGGTGTCGTTTTCTGTAAAAGCTCAGGTAAAGTCATACCCGGATAGGAATTAAAAAAGCGAGTATAAATTGTAACAAGAATCACACCTGCTATTACTCCCATTATCATAGCAGAAACGGTACCTTCTTTATGGTAATGTAAAAGAATGGCAGGGACTGAAGCGATAATATTCGCAACCATATTAATTAATATTAAATAATAATAAAATCGGTTCATGATTCCTCCCCTGATTTCATTTTATTTTTTTTATCCATACTCAGTTTTAAATAAGGTTCTCCAAAGCTATTAATGCTTACTAAGTACATAACTAAAGCGTACAGCCCCAGTGTTAAACCTGCTAAGCCAAATATTGTTGTCACTAATATGAAAAATAGACGTACCACACGAATAGAAAAGGCCATTTCATTTATCGGAATAACAAAAGTGGAAATGGCAACAGCAGATACGATAATAACCATTACATTTGATGCTAGGGAAGCCTCTGTTACAGCAGTTCCTAATATTAATCCACCTACTGTAGTAGCAGTTGCACTTACAGCTTTTGGGAGACGTATACTTGCTTCTAAAAGCATTTCCATAAAAAATAGCATAAATAATACTTCTATAAAGGATGAAAAAGGGACACCAATTCTACTACCGGCAATTGTTAATGCTAACTCTGTACGGAATACTTCCGGTGCATATGAGGTAATACCAATATATAAACTCGGCAGGAGAATACTTATAAACAAACCTGTATAGCGGAGGAATTTCAAAAAAAATGATATTAAAAATGTGTGATAATTATCTTCCATTGTTGTCATGAAATCAAAAAAGAAAACGGGTGCAATAAGCGCCTGAGGATTTCCGTCAAGTAGTAATACAACTTTTCCACCCGAAAGATTGTATGCGATACGGTCTGGTCTTTCAGTCATAATCATTTGAGGAAATAAGGAAAATTTCTGATTGTTTATATAATTATTTAACTGAGTTGTCGAAGTAATAATCTTGTTGTCAACAGTTTGAAGCCTTTCTTCAATTAGCTTCAATGCACTTTTATTTACATGTTCTTTATCATAAATGATCGCCAATTTTTGTTGGTTCACTTCCCCCATTACTACATAATCAACGAATAATGAAGGCTGATGATAATTCGATCGAATCATATTTATACTCATTGTCAGATTTTCACTTAACGCTATTTGTGATCCATGTATAGTCATTTCTACTGAGGTTGTATTTATTTGATCATTCGTAGAAAACTTTAAATCGAGTAATAGAATTTCATTTTGAATCACGATTATTACATTACCACTCATTACATCCTGTTTAAGCTGATCTAATGATTTACTTTCTTGAAATTGGGGCAAAGCCTGAATATACCGAATAAATTTAGTTTCGGAGGTCATTTCAAAAAAAGGTTTAATAATAATTTTTTGAAATAATTCCAAATTAATAAGGGTCTTAATATAATGTATTTCTGCTTTTTTCCCCTCATCTTCTAGCGTCTTCTTTGTGAGTTCGTTTGTATCCTTGAATTGTTCTTCAATTGACTTAATATTTTCTTCAGAAGACATCTTAATTCTCCTATTCTTAAATATCTTCATTTAGTATGTCCAATTCTAGGAATATTAATCATGTAAGGTTAATTTAGGTCAATGAAAAAACCATTCTCAACTAATGAGAATGGTCCAGATTGTCGACAAAAGGTCTCGAAAAACCTTTTGTCTTTTTATTATAAATTTTAATTAGGTGCTTAACAGGAACAAGTTGTTCACGCTCATTATTTTAAATTGATTTCTAGTCATCGTAGATATCGATCTCACTTTATTTAAAGGAATGAATAAGTTGATTGGAATGGAGGGACCGTGACTCCACCGGGAACCGCACGTGCGGAAGATCCACTAACTTGGGCCTGCCGTCGTAGGCACAAGTTAGTTAGCTGGAGCCGTGCCCGGGGAAAGCATCGGTCCCGGAATGGAAATCAACGGTTATGATTAGTTAACTTTATTTTAATAAAAAAGACTGTAGGCAACCCCGAATTTCTTCGAGTTTGTCTACAGTCTGAATCATTCTCAACTAATAAGAATGATTTTAAGCTATTAATCATTATTGATTTGCTTTAGTAAACGGTAAGCATTAATATTAATAGATTTTACAGGACTAATACCTTCCATTATTTCAACTACATCTCGTAATAATGGCATCAAGTTTTCCTCAATGAATTCTTTTTTCACCGCATCAGTCACTTCGATTTCCAGTTTGTCCATACTATTAAGCAATTCATCACACATGATATGTAGTACTTCCTCTTCACGGTATGTAGACGTGTCATTTAAAATTAACTTGGCACGTAAATCCAAATATTTATACCAGTAATCCCTTAAATCCAATTGCTGCTTATTTTTATATTCCTGACGCTTAGAGCGATTCGGGTCGAGGTTTTTCGTTATTGTTAACAGTCTTTCCATTTTATATTCGATCGTGGATTGACTTTCTTTTTTTAGCTTTAATTGAGCTTCCAATGCATTTTGCAGTTGCTTTTCTTTTTTATATTTTTTAAACTTCTTGAAGCCAAAATAAAGAACACCGGCCCCTACGAAAACCATCCAATTACTCATTAAAAGTAATATTACAAAAATTATTCCGAACCAACTCCAAAATTTCTTCACCAGCTACTACACTCCTAATAATTAAACATTCTACCGGAATTATAGCATCGGCAAATTTCTGCAACAACCGGTAAAATAAGACAAAGCCTGTTACGGAAGGTGTTGACCCTTCATAACAGGCTTGTTTTTTAATACGCTATACGCTTTTTCTCATATGCCGCGATTTGTTCTTCATATTGGAATGTCAATGAAATTTCATCCCAGCCGTTTAGCAGCATTTGCTTATAATATGGGTCAATCGTAAATGAATACGTTTTGCCATACCCTGTAGTAACAGTTTGCTGCTCCAGGTTCACTTCAATAGCCTGTGCTTTTTCTAAGCCTTTTTCCAGTAGTTCATCACATTCAGCTTCTGTTAATTTAATCGGTAAAATACCGTTTTTAAAGCAGTTATTATGGAAAATATCTGCAAAGCTCGGTGCAATAACTACACGGAAGCCGTAATCAAGAATGGCCCATGGTGCATGTTCGCGTGAAGAGCCGCAGCCGAAGTTATCCTGTGCGACTAAAATTTCAGCACTCTTATATTCAGGCTTGTTTAATACGAAATCCTCATTTGGCTTGCCGTCTTTGTCAAAACGCCAGTGATAAAATACGTATTGTCCAAACCCTGTACGCTCAATGCGCTTTAAAAACTCTTTTGAAATAATTTGGTCAGTATCGACATTTTTACGGTCTAGTGGTGCATATATGCTGTTGACAATATTAATCGGTTCCATACTAATCTCTCCTTATGCTTCCTGCTTTTGTAGCTTACGGACATCAACAAAGCGCCCGTGAATTGCAGCGGCAGCCGCCATAGCTGGTGACACAAGATGCGTACGTGCACCCGCGCCTTGACGCCCTTCAAAGTTACGGTTTGACGTCGATGCACAACGTTCACCGGATGGAATGACATCTTCGTTCATGCCTAGGCAAGCTGAGCATCCCGATTCGCGCCATTCAAAGCCTGCATCAAGAAAAATTTGGTGAAGGCCTTCTTCTTCTGCCTGACGTTTTGTTGACCAAGAGCCTGGAACAACAATCCCTTTAACACCTGGAGCTATCTTTTCGCCTTTAACGATATCTGCTGCTGCACGTAAGTCATTAATACGTGAGTTCGTACAAGAACCGATAAATACGTGCTGAATCTCGATGTCAGTAATATTTTGTCCTTCTTGTAAATCCATATATTGTAACGCTTTATTTAATGCTGCTCTATCAGTCTCGTTATTGTAGTCTGCAGCAGTTGGTACAGTTTTCGAAACACCTACACCCATTGCCGGATTCGTACCCCATGTTACGATTGGTTCGATTTCGTCTGCATCGATTTCAAGTACTACATCATAAGTAGCATCTGCATCAGACGCTAAGCTTAACCAGTACTTTGCCGCTTCTTCAAACTGTTCGCCCTGTGGTACATGGCGGCGTCCGCGAAGGAATTCGACTGTAATTTCATCTGGAGAAATAAGACCAGCTTTTGCTCCGGCTTCAATTGACATATTACAGATTGTCATTCGTTCTTCCATAGAAAGTTTGCGAATTGCTTCTCCTGTATATTCAACGATATGGCCTGTTCCTACACCGATTCCCCACTTAGCGATAATCGCTAAAATGATGTCTTTTGCTGTTACGCCAAGACCAAGTTCACCGTTAACACGAATTTCCATTGTAGGTGGCTTTAATTGCCATAATGTTTGAGTTGATAGAACATGTTCCACTTCCGATGTTCCGATACCGAATGCAATGGCACCGAAAGCACCGTGTGTAGCTGTATGTGAGTCTCCGCAAACAATCGTCTTACCAGGCTGTGTTAACCCTAGTTCTGGTCCGATTACGTGAACAATCCCTTGATCAGGGTGTCCGATATCTGCTAATTCAATGCCGAATTCCTTCGCATTTTCAGCTAGTGTCATAATTTGCTTTTTGGCGATTGGATCATTGATCGTCGGTAAATTTTTCGTTGGTACGTTATGGTCCATTGTAGCAAAACATAAATCTGTTCGACGCACTTTTCGCCCTGCTAAGCGTAATCCCTCAAACGCCTGTGGACTAGTAACTTCGTGAATTAAATGTAAGTCGATATATAGTAAATCTGGCTTACCTTCTTCACGATGTACAACATGCTGTTCCCACACTTTTTCAATAATATTTTTCCCCATAGTTTTCACCGTTCCTTACCCATATATAGAGTTGATGTTCATTCTTGGGGCAGACATGATGTTGGCTAAAAATACGTCATAACAAGCGTGACATTTTTTATTCGCACCATGCTCCCCTTTTTTACAATCAACAATCTGCTTACTTAAAAAATGATTAATTATATGAAATCATAATGCTGTCCGAAACGAAGCTTGCATCGATTTCGTTTAGTACTTGTTCAGTCCATTCTTCAGTAGATAGTGAACGTGTATGTTCCTGTGCTAAATCTGCTGTGAAATACCCATCATTAAACACTGCTGTAACCGCACGTTCAATTTCGGCTGCTTCCTCTTTTAAACCGAATGAGTATTGTAGCATCATTGCTACTGAAAGAATTGTTGCTGCCGGGTTGGCAACACCTTGCCCTGCAATTTCAGGTGCTGAACCATGTACTGGCTCGTAAAGACCGAAGTTATCACCGCGAATTGATGCTGAAGGCAATACACCTAGTGAACCTGTAATAACAGAAGCTTCGTCACTTAAAATATCACCGAATAAATTTTCAGTAACGATGACATCATATTGACCAGGATTTGTAATTAGCTTCATCGCCACTGAGTCAACTAAGTTATGTTCTGTTTCTACATCTGGGTACTGCTTTTTCTTCTCTTCTACAATTTCACGCCATAAACGTGATGTATCGAGTACGTTTGCTTTATCTACTGAGCAAAGTTTTCCACGACGTAAACGAGCTAATTCGAAAGCATTTTCGACAATACGCTCAATTTCTTCACGTGAATACACACATGTATCAATAGCACCTGCATCTGTTTTTTTACGTGGCTCTCCGAAGTAAAGCCCTCCTGTTAATTCGCGGACAATCATTAAGTCTACATTTTCCGCAACTTCACGCTTTAATGGAGAAGATGCAAGTAAACTAGGGAATGCTTTCACAGGACGTAAATTCGCAAATAAATCAAAGTGCTTACGAATTTTTAATAAACCTTTTTCCGGTCGTAGGCTTGGTGCGTTATTATCCCATTTCGGTCCGCCGACAGCGCCTAATAAAATAGCATCACTTGCTTCACACATCGCAATTGTTTCATCCGGTAATGGATTGTTGTATTGATCAATTGCTGCTCCGCCGATTGCCGCGTAGTTTAAATGAAATGTATGATTAAAACGTTTCCCGATTACTTGTAATACTTTTACTGCACTTGCAACAACTTCTGGACCAATGCCGTCACCTGGTAGTACTGTAATTTTCTTTTCCATTTGTAAAACACCTTTCTTTCTACGTGAAGTTACTTGATGTAGAAGCGCCATCTGCTGTGATGACGCTATTGTTAATATAAAGAGATTGCTAGTTGAAATCTTTTAAACTGAGATTGTCTGTCTTTCTCGTACTTGCTGTTGAATCAGTTGGCGATTGACTGCATTTAAGTATGCTTTTGCACTTGCTTCTAATACATCTTGTGCTGAATCGCGTCCTGTAGAGGTATAGCCATTGTATTTTAAATTAACGACCGCTTCTCCAAGTGCATCGCGTCCTTTGCCGACTGATTGTACTCGGTAATCTAGTATGTTTACCTTTCCTCCAACAAGTAATTCCAACGTATTGAAGATTGCTTCGACTGAACCTGATCCTGTTGAAGCGAGTGTTTTCAACTCACCTCCAGGAGTAAGTACTGATGCAGTAGCAGTCGGAATATTTTCGGTACCGTACTGAACTTGAACTGATTTTAGTTCAAATAGCGGAACATCTTCTATTGAAACTTGTTGCTCAGTTAAAATCGTTGTTAAATCGTCTTCCGTAACTTCTTTTTTGCGGTCGGCCAATTTTTTGAATTCAGCAAATGCTTTGTTCAGTTTTTCATCCGATAGCTCGAAGCCCATTGTTTCTGCACGGTCGCGGAATGCTGCGCGTCCGGAATGCTTCCCTAAAACTAATGGAATATCGTCTTCTCCTACAAGTGCAGGAGAAATAATTTCGTAAGTTTCTGGATTTTTCAATACACCGTCCTGGTGAATACCCGATTCATGAGCAAATGCATTTTTACCTACAACAGCTTTGTTAGGCTGAATAACTACATTTGTCAGGCGGCTTACCATTTGAGATGTACGTTTAATTTCTTTTAAGTTAAGCCCTGTTTCAACACCGTAAAAATCTTTACGGATGTGAAGCGCAACACCTATTTCCTCTAATGCTGCATTTCCGGCGCGTTCACCGATACCGTTAATCGTACATTCTACTTGATCGGCACCATTTTGAACGGCTGCTAATGAGTTTGCTACTGCCATTCCTAAATCATCGTGGCAATGGGCAGAAAACTTAATTTTCTCAGCACCGATGACGTTTTCACGTAAATAGCGGAATAATGCGCCATATTCTTCCGGCGATGCGTAACCAACTGTATCCGGAATATTAATTGTTGTGGCACCTGCTTTAATTACTTCCTGGCAAATACGTACTAAAAATTCTTTATCGGAACGGAAGCCATCTTCTGCGGAAAATTCTACAAGCGAGAATTTTTCCTTTGCGTATTTCACTGCGGCTACTGCCTGCTCGACTACTTCATCCGGATTTTTCTTTAATTTGTATTCCATATGAATCGGGCTTGTTGCGATAAATGTATGAACATGTGGTTGTTCTGCATGGCGAATTGCTTCCCAAACTGCGTCGATGTCACTTTTCACGGCACGCGCTAAGCCTGTAACAATTGAATTTTTCACTGTTTTTGCAATTAACGAAACAGCTTCCAAGTCACCTGGAGATGAGGCAGGAAATCCCGCCTCAATAATTGTGACACCTAAACGCTCTAGTTGTTTTGCGATTTCCACTTTTTCTGCTGTATTTAAATTAATACCAGCAGACTGTTCACCATCGCGCAATGTTGTATCAAAAATGTCAATTTTTCTCATATTATTTCACTGTAACCTTTTGTTTTCCTTTGTTGATGAATGGCATCATTGCGCGTAATTTTTCGCCTACTTCTTCAATTTGGTGGTTAGCGCCAGCTTCTTTAAACTTCGTATATTCTGGACGACCCGTTTCATTTTCTTCGATCCAGCGTTTCGCGAAAGTACCGTCTTGGATATCTGTTAACACTTCTTTCATACGTGCTTTTACAGATGCGTCGATAATACGTGGACCTGATACATAGTCTCCCCACTCAGCTGTATCTGAGATTGAATAGCGCATTGTCGCCATACCGCCTTCGAACATTAGGTCAACGATTAGCTTTAATTCGTGTAAAGTTTCAAAGTAAGCTAATTCTGGTTGGTAGCCCGCTTCTACTAATGTTTCGAAACCAGCTTTTACAAGTTCAGTTGTACCACCGCAAAGTACTGCTTGCTCACCGAATAGATCTGTTACTGTTTCTTCAGCGAATGTAGTTTCAAGTAAACCACCACGTGCTGAACCAATTCCTTTACCGTATGCAAGGGCTAAATCACGTGCTTGACCAGTTGCATCTTGGTAGATTGCGAATAAGCCCGGTACGCCTGCACCTTCAACGAATTGACGTCGTACTAAGTGACCAGGACCTTTTGGCGCTACTAGGAATACGTCTACATCTGCTGGTGGTGTAATTTGACCGAAGTGTACGTTGAAACCATGTGCGAACATTAACGCTTTACCCGGTGTTAAGTACGGTGCGATTTCTGCTTCGTAAACTGCTTTTTGACGCTCATCCGGAAGTAGGATTTGGATTACATCTGCTTCTGCTGCTGCTTCAGCAACTGATTTTACTTCTACGCCGTCTTCTTTAGCTGCATCATAAGATTTACCTGGACGGATACCTACTACTACATCAAAGCCTGATTCTTTTAAGTTAAGCGCATGGGCATGGCCTTGTGAACCATAACCGATAATCGCGATTTTTTTCCCTTGTAATACTTGCTCGTTGATTTCATTTTCATAATACATTTTAGACATTTTCATTTCCTCCAATTAAGTTGAATTATATATTTTTTGATATACGGGCTTCAGATGACATCCTCCGCCCCGTATGGAATGCCGGCTATTTTAAAATTGAAAGTTGTGGACCTTCGATTTTTTGTGCTTCACGTATCGACGCTGTTGCGCCAGTACGTGTTAATTCTTTAATGCCATATGGTCTAATCAGTTCGATAAATGCATCGATTTTTTCCGGATGACCTACAACTTCATATGTGACAACATTTTTTGACGTATCGACAACTTGTGGTCGGAACGGCTCAACAATTGCATTCATTTCCATTCGCATATTCGGTGGTGATACTACTTTAATGAGTGCCAGCTCACGAAGAACGATTGATTTTTCTGTAATATCATTTACTTTTAATACGTCAATTTGCTTCGATAGCTGTTTAATTAACTGTTCGATTTTATTTTCATCTTCCACATGAACGATGAACGTCATTTTTGAGAAGTTCGGCTGTTCTGAGTGACCAACTGTAATTGATTCAATATTGAATTGGCGTTTCATTAACAAACCTGTCACTCGATTTAATACTCCGCTTTGATTAATTACTGTTACTGTGAGCACACGTTTCATGGCTTTTCCACTCCAATCATTTCATGTAATCCTTTTCCTGGTGCGACCATTGGGAAGACGCTCACGAGCTGTTTCACTCGACAGTCAATTACGACTGGTTCATCTGAATTAATTGCTTCGGCAAAAATTGCTTCTGCCTCCGATAAATTATCAATTCGATAGCCCTTTACTCCATATGCCTCAGCAAGCTTTACGAAATCCGGCTGAATCGGCATAAGACTTTGAGAGTAGCGCTCTTCATAGAAAGTTTCCTGCCATTGTCGTACCATTCCTAAGCAGCTGTTATTCAAAATGACAACTTTTACAGGTAAATTGAATTCTTTTAATAGAATCAGCTCTTGGTTTGTCATTTGGAATCCTGCATCACCTACGATGGAAATAACCTTCTTATCAGGTTTCGCAAATTGTGCTCCGATGGCTGCAGGGAATCCGAAGCCCATCGTTCCTAATCCGCCTGATGTAACCCAGCCATGTGGATTGTTTAAATGATAATATTGCGCTGCCCACATTTGATGCTGCCCTACGTCAGTTGTAACAATTGCGTCGCCATCCGTTAACCTATGGATAATTTCCATTGCTTGCTGCGGTAAAATTTCTTCACCAGCATCTTCATACCAAAGTGGATATCTGTCGCGACTATCATTTAAGTAATCCATCCAGTCCGTCGTATCCGGTCCTTGGAAATCTTTTTTCAATAATGCATAAAGTGCTTCTTTTGCATCCGCTACAATCGGAATGTCTGTCGGAACATTTTTCCCGATTTCTGCTGGATCGATATCAATGTGGATAATCGTCGCATTTGGCGCAAAAGTAGCTAAGTTCCCTGTCAGGCGATCGTCAAATCGTGCCCCGATATTGATTAATAAATCACATTTTGTAATGGCATCATTAGCTGTTGCATAACCATGCATTCCTGCCATACCAAAGAACTGTTTATGCTGTCCGTGTATACTTCCTAAACCAAGTAGAGTGTTTACAACCGGTAAATTATATTTTTCAATAAATTCAGTCAATTGTTCGCAAGCATCTGCGAATAATACACCTGCACCTGCAAGCACTAAAGGTTTTTTAGCTAAAGTAATGGCCTGAATCGCTTTTTGTATTTGTAAATAGTTCGGTTTAGTCGTTGGTTGATATCCTGGTAAATAAATATCCTCCGGTGTTTTTATATCCTCAAGGAAAACAGATTGTGAAATATTTTTAGGGAAATCAATAACTACCGGCCCTTTTCGTCCCGTATTCGCAATATGGAATGCTTCTTTAACGATTCGTGGAATATCCGCTACATCCTGAACCTGATAGTTGTGCTTTGTAATTGGTGTTGTAATCCCCATAATATCTGCTTCCTGGAAAGCGTCCGTACCGATGACTGATGTGGCTACCTGACCTGTAAAAATTACTAGTGGAATGGAATCAATCATCGCATCCGCAATACCTGTTACAAGGTTTGTTGCACCTGGTCCAGATGTTGCAATGACTACACCCGGCTTATTCATTACACGAGCATAACCTTCTGCTGCGTGGATAGCACCTTGTTCATGTCGTGTTAAAATATGGCGAATCGGGTTACGGTAAAGTGCATCATAAATCTGTAATACGGCCCCACCTGGATAACCAAAAATAATTTCTACTTCCTGATCATGTAATGCCTGCACTAAAATATCGGCACCATCTCTAGATTTAATTACTTGTGGCTGTTCCTCAGGCATTTCAATTTCTTTACTGATTGAAACATTTGTACTCATTTTTTAATACTCCTTCCTTTGAAAAAAATTTATATGTTAACTCATGGTCGATTTTTATATAAAAAGAAAAAGCCTCTTATATCCGCACGCAAAAGAAAACCTCTTACGTAGGGATGAAAAAGACTTTTCATGGTACCACCCTTATTTATAGCAAAGACAACAAAGGCCCCTTTAAAAGAACCAATGTCCACCTTGCTACCTCGTGAACCGCCTTGACCTCTCTATTACCAAATTCCATAAGAAATTTGTGCAACTAATAAAGAGAGCGATTCATTAATAACGAGCATTTCGATTATGCCCGGAGCTATCTAATGGCGAATGCGTTTAATAGCTCACTCCGAGGGGATGTCGAATATAGTTGTATCACCGGCTTCCACCAACACCGGCTCTCTGGTAAATACAAGACTCTATATTCTTTAACCTCATCAACGATTTATATTATTCTTTTTATATTTTCATTACGCCGCCTTGGGAAGCATTCGTTACTAAAGCTGAGTAACGTGCAAGCCAACCGCGCTTAATTTTTGGTTCAAATGGTTGTAAGTTTTGACGACGCTCTGCAAGAACTTCATCAGAAACTTGTAAATTAATTGTTCTACCTGGTAAATCGATTTCGATAATATCTCCGTTATTTACTAAAGCAATTGGACCGCCTTCAGCTGCCTCTGGAGAAATATGACCGATGGAAATTCCGCGTGATGCGCCTGAGAAACGACCATCTGTAATTAAAGCTACTTTTGTCCCCAATCCGCGACCTTGAATCGCTGATGTAGGAGCAAGCATTTCCGGCATACCCGGACCACCTTTTGGCCCTTCATAGCGAATGACTACTACGTGCCCTTCACGTACAATGCCTTCATCAATTGCTTTTTGTGCTTCTTCCTGTGATTCAAATACGATTGCCTCACCTGTAAAAGTTTTAATAGAAGGGTCAACAGCACCTACCTTAATAACAGATCCTTCAGGTGCGATGTTTCCGAATAGAACGGAAAGACCACCTACAGCACTATATGGATTATCTTTTGTTCGAATAACCTTATCATTCGTGATCTTGTAATCTTTTACAAGTTCTCGCATCGTTACACCTGCGATTGTTGGACGATCTGGATGGATCGCACCTGGAATTTTCGTTAATTCATTTATAATTGCCTGTACGCCGCCTGCTTTTGCAATGTCATCCATCGATATATCCGATGCCGGCATAATTTTCGCAATATAAGGAACGCGTTCTGCGACTTTATTAATATCTTCAATGTTATATTCGATTTCTGCTTCATTCGCGATTGCCAATGTGTGAAGTACTGTATTTGTTGAACCGCCCATTGCCATATCCAATGCAAATGCATCATCAATAGCCTCTTTTGTTACGATATCGCGTGGTTTTACGTCTTCTTTAATCATGCGTACCAAGTGTTTGGCTGCTTCATAAATTAACTCTTTCCGCTTATCACTCGTTGCAACAATTGTACCGTTACCTGGCAAAGCCAAACCTAGCATTTCCATTAGGCAATTCATTGAGTTGGCTGTGAACATTCCTGAACATGATCCGCATGTTGGACATGCATTGTTTTCAATATCAAGAAGTTCTTCTGCTGACATCGTTCCTGCCTTATGTGCGCCGACTCCTTCAAATACACTCGTCAATGATAATTGCTTACCCGTTGATGAAGTACCAGCTTCCATCGGACCGCCGGAAACAAATACTGATGGTACGTTCGTTCGAACAGCTGCCATTAGCATACCCGGTGTAATTTTGTCACAGTTCGGAATGTAAAACACGCCATCGAACCAGTGTGCATTAATAACTGTTTCGGCTGAATCTGCAATAATCTCTCGAGATGGCAATGAATAACGCATGCCGATATGACCCATTGCTATTCCGTCATCAACACCGATCGTATTGAATTCAAATGGAATACCGCCAGCTTCTATAATGGCATCTTTTACAACGTCTGCAAACTGACGTAAATGCACATGGCCTGGAATAATATCAATATATGAGTTACAAACACCGATAAACGGCTTTTCTAAATCTTTCGCCTTTACTTTACCTGTAGCATATAAAAGACTACGGTGTGGAGCTCGGTCAACTCCAAGTTTGATCATATCACTTCTCATATTAAACGCCCCTCAACGTAAAGCTTTCACTCTTGTTGTTTTATATTTCGTTTCCCAGTATTTAAAAATAAGAATTTTCTAAATTTTAATTATAGGAATCGATTTTGTCACATCATTCATTTAACATGTTTGTGTGCTTGAATGATGTGGTGTACTAAATTGTTGTTATCATAGTACGGAATGAGTGCTACCGTCAACACTATTTTTTGAATTTTTTATACAATTCAAAATGTTCTAATTTATTGTAACCGCTTTCTTACTGATTACTGTGCTGTTTATTCTCTTTCAGTTCAATTTTTACAAATTTGAATTTTTAAAAAATTTAATTTATTTGAAAATGGTGTTGGAGCTCATCACAGTACTTGACCTAAATGCTTACATGCCTTGTTAGCATTGGTGTTAAATCATTTGAAATGATTAACAAAAAAACAATAACCTAGCAAACTGATGCTAGGTTAGGAATATCCCATTTTATTTGAGTAGTAGTAATTCAATTGCAAAGTTCAAGATTATAAAGCTGTGGATTCCTACAAAAATAAGTGCCTGACGGTTTAATTTCCTCATTAATGCCTGATCCATCTTATCCACTCCACCCCGTTTAATTTTTTGATATTCTTAATATACATTACCCAACTAAATAAATCAAAATATTTTGAATATTTAGTTAACAATTTATTTTATCATTATTTCTTCTATCATGGCATAATAGCTTTATAACATATCAAGGAGGCTAATTATGGTAAAAAGAGCACTGATTGTAATCGATTATACGTATGATTTTGTCGCATCTGATGGAAAATTAACTTGTGGAGCAGCTGGGCAGGCTATTGAACAGGATATAAGCTCGTTAATTGAACAATTTGTAGAACAAAATGAAGTAGTCGTTTTTGCAAATGATTTACATGAAGAAAATGATCCTTACCACCCTGAATCAAAATTATTCCCGCCTCACAATATTAGAGGAACAAAAGGCCGTGACCTTTATGGATCGGTAAAGGACATGTATGAAAAATACAAAGAACAGGTTATTTCTTTCGATAAAACCCGCTACAGTGCTTTTGCAGGCACAAACTTGGATATCCTTCTGCGTGAGCGAAGTGTCGAAGAAGTAGTTCTTGTCGGGGTTTGTACAGATATATGTGTGTTGCATACAGCCGTTGACAGCTACAACCTTGGCTATAAAATCACAATTCCAGATAAGGCGGTAGCTAGTTTCAATGAGGCAGGACATGCTTGGGCGCTGCAACATTTTAAAGGCTGTTTAGGCGCTACCATTATTTAACACACCAATAGAAAGCTTAAAAATGTTTAACCCTTCTGAAGAAAGGAAATAACTAACTAGATGCAATTATCATTCACTATTTTCAGAAGGAGTTGGACATTTATATGATGAGTTTTATTTGGTTTTTAATTATCGGAGGTATTTTAGGTTGGTTAGCAGGAGTAATTCTAGGTAAGGACGTTCCAGGAGGCATTATCGGTAATATTATTGCAGGTATTGTCGGTTCTTGGATCGGTAGTATGTTATTAGGAAATTGGGGATGGAGAGTTTCTGACTTCTATGTATTCCCAGCATTAATTGGTGCTATTGTATTGATTTTCGTCGTAAGCTTCATTTTACGTTCTATGCGAAAAGCAGCGTAATAAACACCAAATCCCAAAAAATCTGTGCATCTAAGTTTTAAAAAAGTGTGACTTCACGTCACACTTTTTTTATTTAGTATCATCCATTGCAATTTGCTTCAATTGCTCACCATAATCTCGGTATTGTTTGTAATAATATAAAACATCTTCTACATAGGCATCGCTGTGATTGTATTGAAAAACGGCTTTTTTCAGTTCCCCATTCCTTACTCCGGCAATCGATAAAAACTTTGCCGCACTAAAAATCGCGTCTTCAATGTCAAACGGATCTGCAATACCATCGCCATTGGCATCTACCCCATACCCACCATATTTTTTTATTACTGCTGGATTCGTTTTATCCTTTTCCGGAATCTCACCTAAACCTAAGTCTTTACATGATGGATGCTTCCAGCCGACAAATGTACAAGGCATAAATTGCATATGCCCTTCTGCTCCCACAGGGGAAATAAGCGTTCTCATTGTAGAAAAACGTGTTTCTACTCGATGATGTGCAGCAAGAAGTGTCCATGGAACATTATACTTTTGTTCCGCCGCTACGTAGACAGGTATGTACTCGATCGGGATTTCTAAATCAAATTGATCCTGAATTTGTTGGTAGACCGACTTTTCGGTAAATCGTTCGATAAAAGGCAATCCACGAATTTGCTGCCAACTAAAAAAAGCAAATATGTATATTGTTAATGATATCGGAATGAGTAGTACGATTAAGTAAATTTTTACTTTAGGTGATAATAAAGGTTGTTTCTTTTTGCTTTTTGCCATAGCCGCCACCAATCTTTAACTGATTAAAACCCTACTATTCTATTCATTTTACTAAATTTCAACTTTAATTCCTAGTTGATAATTATAGAGGCAATCGTTAGAATAGTATACTGCATTAATAAATGATTTTTGGGAGCTGTTGAATATGTGGAAAGACTTTAAGGAATTTGCTATGAAAGGAAATGTAATCGATTTAGCTGTTGCAGTTGTAATCGGAGCTGCATTCGGGAAAATCGTAACATCTTTAGTAGAAAATATTATTATGCCCCTTGTAGGGTTGCTTACAGGTGGAATTGATTTAAAGGATGAGTGGAAATTTGGTTCAGGTGAGGCACAAATAGCACTTGGAGTATTTGTCCAATCAATCATTGATTTTCTTATTATTGCGTTTGCCATTTTCATGGCTCTACGCCTATTAACAAAATTAAATCGGAAAAAGGAATCGGAAATTGTAGAAGAGCCGACACCGGAACTTGATACGAAGGAAGAACTTTTAAAAGAAATTCGTGATTTATTAAAGAACGAACAAGCTAAATAATCAAATCTTAAGAGAAACACTAAAAAAGCCATGAAATGTTATTGATACAACATTTCGTGGCTTTCATAATGAATATTAAACATTGCTCTTTTAACTCTCCCCCGTGTTATTAATCAAAGTGACCTACCATTCTTCCTAAAGTTAAAAGTACACAACACCAAATAATTGCACTGATGCCTACATAGATCGCATAAGTTTTTAATCTCATCTGCGAAACACCAAAAAAATAGCCTGTAACATGCCGTATGCCCGGTATAAAGAAACTGATGACAATAGAAGATGGGCCATACTTATGAATCCATTTTTCGGTCTTTCCTATTCTTTTATCTGTTAATCCAATCCACCTGCCAATCCGTTCAATTAAAGGACGCCCCGCTTTTTTCCCGACATAATAGCTGAACATCATCCCGAGAAACGTACCGATAATGCAAACGACAAGAGAATAGGTGTAATTCAGCGTGCCGATTTTAGAAAAATACCCTATCCATAAAACGAGTAATTCATCAGGGATTGGGAGTCCGAAAAGCCCTAATGAAAGAATTACGAAAATAGCCAAGTATCCATATTGTGACACAAGCTGATTAAGGACTTCCATTTTGCAGTTCCCGTTCAATCATGTGTTTTTTTAGATGTGGCAATGTAATCCGGCTCATCATCCAATACAGTAGTAAACATAATGCAACAGCTATATGGTATGGCATTATAACAAAGGCTGTTCCAATGAAACCCAATGCTGCTATTAGAAATACATGTATCATTATATTACCTTCTCCTCTTCGTTGATTTCGAAATCCATATGTTTGTTTAGAAGGCTTACTGTCAAAATTCCTTATCCTTTATAAGTATATTGCTAGATTTTCTTGTTTCACGTGTTATTTTCACTATGTATCAATCATAAAATGTGGAATTACTTTACGGTAAAGAAAAAGGGGTGAAAAACTTGGGGAAGTAATTGCGTAACGGTCTAACATTAAAGATTATCGTTTATTGTCAAACAGAAATGTCGATTGGCGTCGTATGTTTTTGGAAGTATATGCAACTGTTATAGAATTTATTTATAAATACCCATTGGCTCATAGCAGCAAAGTATGGCTGAATAAAAGTTGCAGACTTGCGTTATTGTTCTTTTTTACACGTTTTACTCTCCATTTCGTTAATTCCTACTTTCCGCTATTGTCCCTTTCAGTTGTTCATGTTAAATTGATTTAATAATCGATTCATTTGAAATGTTTCGTAAATTAAGTGTAAGGAAGTGTTTTCATGTCACAGCGCTCTATAGAAACTAAATTAGTACAGCTTGGAAATTTAAGTGATGCAAAAACAGGAGCAATCAACCCTCCGATTTATATGTCAACAGCCTACCAGCATACAGGAATCGGTGAATCTACAGGCTATGATTATACTCGTACAAAAAATCCGACACGTTCCATTTTGGAAGAAGGAATTGCAGAACTTGAAGGTGGAGATGCTGGATTTGCCTGCAGTTCAGGAATGGCCGCTATTCAGCTTGTCATGTCATTATTTAAACCGAATGATGAACTAATCGTACCAGAGGATTTATACGGCGGAACGTACCGACTATTTAAAACATTTTCAGAAAATTACAACATTAAACCTGTCTATAATGCGTTTACGAATGTAAATGATGTGGAAAGTGCAATCAATGAAAATACGAAGGCATTGTTTATCGAGACACCTACAAATCCTTTAATGCAGGAAATTGATTTAGTTCAATATGCAGCATTGGCTAAAAAGCATCAATTACTTTTAATTGTGGATAATACATTTTATACACCTTATTTCCAGCGTCCAATTGAATTAGGTGCGGATATTGTTTTACATAGTGCGACGAAATATATTGGCGGACACAATGATGTATTGGCAGGACTTGTCGTTGCAAAAGGTACAGAGTTGTGTGAGAAACTAGCCTATTATCATAACGGAATCGGTATGGTGTTAGCACCGATGGATTCTTGGTTGCTTATTCGAGGACTGAAGACTTTGCATCTTCGTCTGAAGCAACATGATGCAAATGCAAAGAAAATTGCGGAATATTTAAAGACTGAACCACTTGTTACGGATGTGCTGTATACAGGAAAAGGCGGCATGCTTTCATTCCGAGTAAAGGAAGCGTTAATGGTCAATCCGTTTTTAAAAGGCATAAAACTGATTACATTTGCGGAAAGCCTAGGTGGTGTGGAGAGCTTTATTACGTATCCTGCCACACAGACTCATGCAGATATGCCGTATGAGGAGCGTGTAGCACGTGGTGTATGTGACCGATTGTTGCGTTTTTCTGTAGGGATTGAAGAAGCGGATGATTTAATTGCCGACCTTAAGCAAGTTTTCGATACGTTACGAGGTGAGTTCGCATGATAAATCGCATTGAAACAGCGCTCATTCACGGTGCCATTCGAGAAGGCTATGCCGATAAAAAAGGTGCGGTAAATGTACCAATGTATCTTTCTTCCACTTTCCATCAAGAATCGATCGATGAATTTGGCGAATATGATTATGCCCGCTCAGGCAATCCGACACGTGCCGCATTGGAAAAGGCTATCGCTGAACTGGAAGGTGGAAATCGAGGTTTCGCCTTTGCTACAGGTATGGCTGCCGTATCAGCATGCTTTATGATTTTATCTGCCGGTGATCATATTGTCATTACAGAGGATGTATACGGAGGGACTTACCGTTTTGTCACAAAAGTATTGCCCCGCTATGGTATTACCCATACATTTGTAGACTTTACGGATATTGAGGCTGTTAAAGCAGCAGTTCGACCTGAAACGAAGCTAATTTATATTGAAACGCCATCAAATCCTACATTAGGTATTACAGATATTCGAGCAATTGTCGATATTGCGAAACAACATGGTGCCATGACATTTTTGGACAATACATTCATGACACCATTACATCAAAAACCGCTTGATATGGGTGTAGACGTAGTCATTCATTCTGCGACGAAGTTTTTATCGGGACATTCAGATATTGTGGCTGGTTTAGTTGTAACAAAGGATGAAGAGCTCGGCAATCAAATTTATTTCGTCCAAAATTCTTTCGGGTCTGTATTAGGTGTACAGGATTGCTACACATTAATTCAGAACATGAAAACAACGGCTGTCCGATTCAATGAAGAATCACGTGTTGCGATGCGTATTGCACAGTTTTTACATGACCATCCGTTAGTGGAAAAAGTGTATTACCCTGGTCTTCCCTCTCACCCTGGTTATGAGATTCATACAGCGCAGGCAACTTCTGCCGGAGCGGTATTATCGTTTAGTTTACCGAACTATGAGATTGCCAAAGCGTTTGTTGACGCAATGAAGATTCCCGTTTTTGCTGTCAGTCTTGGTGGTGTTGAATCAATTTTATCGTACCCTGCTAAAATGAGTCATGCGGCAATGGAGCCGGAAGAGCGTGCGAAGCGTGGTATAACAGATGGCTTGCTGCGTTTTTCAGTCGGTTTGGAAAATGAAGATGATTTAATTGAAGATTTCACACAGGCATTGAATATTGCTGGGCCATATAAATAATTTATGGGACAAACCCGTTGATTTCCATTCTGGGACCGAAGCTTTCCCCGGTTCCTCCTAAGCATCTAGTTAAATAAAAAGACAAAAGGCCTCGAGAGACAAACTCTTGAGGCCTTTTGTCTAGTGGAAGAAAATTGTTTTTTCTACTTCCACTAGAATTGATTTCCGTTCCGGGTACGCTTTCCGCGGGCACGGCCTGAGCCTGTAGTCTCAGGCATCGTGCGGTTCCCGCTGGAGTCGACCCTTCACTCCAATCAATTCATATATCCGTTTATTATTAAGTTGCCCCTATTCAACTTTTAACGCTGTTACATACGTTGCGCGACTTTCATTCCAATAGCCTACAATTTCCAGAATGATAGGTCCTGTTTCCTTAATTTCTTCCAATGACTGATACGTTGAGATGATGCCCGCTTCGTTCCAAATGTTGAATTCTACCTTTGTCGGTTCACTATCAAAAGTGATTTCAACCGGTTCATTTAAATTCACTTCTATTTCCTGAACTGCCTCCATCATTTGATTGGGCGAAGCGTGGTCTGTCATAGTTGTAGTCGTTTCTCCGGTTGATGCATCAAATGAGCTCCAGGAATATGCGCCTTTATAAGTTTTAATTGTTTGATCACCAATTATGAAGTTTATATTTGGAATTTTAAGCTCAGTAGATGCTTCTGTAGTTTTTTCAACGGACAGCAAATTAATATCAAAATCTCCATCACAACCTGTAAAGTTATAATCGATTAAAGAACCTGTCACAACCTCATCCAGTTGTGTGCATTGATAGTTTTCAACCGTTTTACTTCCAAATGCATCTTCCCGGTTATCAATTTCAATAGAAAAATGCTGTCCGTTATATTCGATTGTCCAGTAAATCGGGTCCCCTTCGATTGTGTAACGGATCATTTCAAGTAATGTTTCATTATTTGCTTCGATGTCGTTTAAAAACTGTTCAAACAGTTCTTCATTTTCAATCTGTCCGTGTCTATCAATGACCTGCTTTTTTTCATTTATCAATGGCTGAAGCAGCTCTTTAAATGGTTTGCCAAATTCAGCATTCAGCCGTCCGTACCCTTCTGTTTCAACATTACTCAGAATCGTTATGGAATGATCCTGCTCATACCAGATTCGGTACGTGTTAATTCGTTCGGGCAAGTTTTTCTCCAATTCAATAAATAATCTCAATACTACATCTTCTTCCCTTGCCATTTCGGCCTCGACATTTGGCTGCCATTTTGTTTCGGACAAATAACCCTGGATGTCATCAAGGTCCTCTTGATCAAAAACCATGATCTCTTCTGTCCCAATATTTTTATCGCTAACTACCCGTTCAATTACTGCGCGCTGAATTATACTTGAATCGTTCTGTTCATCTGTACATCCGACTAACAGCAGCAACACCGCACATACAAGTATTCTTTTCATTCCTCATCCTCCCCTAGTTTACGTTAAAGCTTTGCGGATCTGCTCATCATATGGAACGGTAACATTTAAACTTTGTTCATGGACATAAAAAATGAGCATTGTATTTTGCTCATACAGTTCATAAGAGACGACATTTTGTGAGGCGGTTTTTTCGTTAAATTGCTGCCTCGCTTTTGAACGATCTTTGCTTCGGTCAAATGTATATACCGAGAGTAATTTATCATTCAGTAAATACGTTTTCGGCTTTTCCCCATTTAAATCCTGCGTGAAAATCGATTTTTCTTTTTTCTCCATCACTCTAACAGGTACTTGCACTTCCTCCAACGCTTTAATAAAACCAGATTGCTGTGGTGAATGACAGCCACCTAATAAAACAAAAACGCATACAATCAACCATTTTCGCATTCGTCATCCCCCTTTCTATATTGGTCGCAAGAAAAGTAAAAAAGTTACAATTTATTTTATTTCGAATTCGAGATATTTTTATTGCATTATTATCATTTGAGTAGTAAAGTGATAATTAAGAAAGGACGTGTACGATGAAGAAAAATACTTTAGGTTCTCTTATATGGCTTCGTATGATGCGTTTTACTCATGAAAGTAACAATCTTTCAAATGAGTTTTTAAAACAGTTTGACTTAACGACTGCGCAATTCGATGTGCTCTTGCAAATTTCCATATTCGAGCCGATTACACAATCCGAGCTTGCAGAGAAAGTAACGGTGACACAAGGTGGTATTTCCCGAATGCTTACACGTCTTGAACAGGACCAGCTTATTGTAAGACATCAGGACTGGAAAACGAAATTTATCTCATTAACGCCAAAAGGTAACGAAAAGTTAAACAATGCTTTCGAAGCCCAGCTCGCCTTTCAATCATCATTCTTTGATGAAACATTAACAAAAGAAGAACAGAGAACATTGTATAAACTGATTTCCCGTGTTCAAAAAAATAGTGAACAACGAAGTAAGTAAAAATAGGAGGCAACACATATGTATACAATTCCAGGACATCACCACATTTCTATGATCACGAAACATGCACAGCAAAATAATACATTTTACCGAGATGTTTTAGGCTTGCGCCGTGTAAAAGTAACAGTTAATCAAGATGAAACTTCCATGTATCATTTATTCTACGGAGATAAAACAGGCAGCCCAGGTACCGAGTTATCATTTTTTGAAATTCCACTTGTCGGACGCACTCACCGCGGTACGAATGCGATTACGAAAATCGGTTTAATCGTCCCTTCTGAAGAAAGCTTGAACTATTGGGTGAAGCGTTTTAATGAGTTTGGTGTAAAGCATGAGGGGCTCTCTACATTTACGAGCCGTCCTGCTGTGTTATTTGAGGATGAAGAAGGTTTACGAATGGCACTGATTGCTGCACCCAATACAAAAGTGCCTCATTGGGAAACGTATGAAAAGTCGTTAGTACCGATTGAACATCAAATACAAGGTATGGGTCCTGTAGAAATGACCGTAAAAAATATGGGGAAACTGATCCATACATTAACAGAAATATTCGGTTATGAAGTAAAGGAACAGACAGAAACCACTGCCCTTCTCCAATCCGTTAAAGGTGAAATATTTGGTGAGATTTTCATCAACGAACAGGACGGTCCTTCCGAAAAGCCAGGTCGAGGAAGCATCCACCATTTGGCGATTCGTGTGAAAAATGACGAAGAACTCACTTATTGGGATGAACAAGTAAAAAAACGTGGATTCATCTCCTCAGGCATTGTAGATCGATATTATTTTAAAAGCTTATATTTCCGTGAATCGAACGGAATTTTATTTGAAATAGCAACTGATGGTCCAGGCTTTTTACGCGACGGCGATATCGAATCACTCGGGGAACAGCTGGATTTGCCGGACTTTTTGGAAGAGAAACGCGAAGAAATTACCGCAAAACTAAAACCGATTTTTTAAGGAGAAATGAATGATGGAACAATATCGAATTGATGAAACAAAAGGGATGGAATTTGGACTTTATACATTAGGAGACCATATGCCAAATCCATTAACAGGCTCTCGTATTTCTGCACAACAGCGTCTAAACGAGATTATCGAGGCAAGCCAATTAGCCGAGCAAGCTGGTATTGATGTGTTTGCTGTCGGAGAAAGCCATCAGCAATATTTTACAACACAGGCACATTCCGTTGTGTTAGGTGCGATAGCCAATGCAACGAAGACCATCAAACTTTCCAGTTCTGCAACCGTATTGAGTGTAGCTGATCCGGTTCGTGTATATGAAGACTTTGCTACGATTGATTTAATTTCAAACGGGCGGGCAGAAATTGTTGCGGGTCGTGGATCGCGTGTTGGCGCACATGAATTATTCGGTGTGAGCTTACGTGATTACGAGGAAATATTTGAAGAAAAGTTAGCTTTATTAAAACAGTTAAATGACAATACGGTTGTCAATTACAGTGGTAAATTTCGTCCTGCTTTAAATAATGCCCATATTTTACCGCAGCCATTAAACGGGTCCATTCCAATTTGGCGTGCAGTTGGAGGTCCTCCGGCAAGTGCCATAAAAGCTGGTTATATGGGGATTCCGATGATGCTCACAACATTAGGCGGTCCATCGATTAACTTCAAGGCTTCTGTTGATGCTTACCGGGAAGCGGCGGATCGCAGTGGTTTTGATGCGAGTACATTACCGATCGCAACGACAAGTTTATTTTATGTCGCAGAAACGGAACAAGAGGCAGTTGACGGGATGCATCCATTTTTAAGCGGCGGTTTCCAGGCAATTCGTGGACAAGGATATCCGCGCTGGCAAGTAGAACAGGCCCCTCGCGTAGAGGATGCCTTAATGGTCGGTAGCCCGAACCAAATTATTGAAAAAATGCTGTATCAATATGAACTGTTCGGCATGCAACGCTTCATGGCTCAAATTGATTTCGGCGGCGTTCCATTTGATAAAGTGATGAAAAACATCGAGCTGATCGGCAATGAAATTATTCCGGCTATAAAAAAATATACAGCAAAATAACAGTAGTGACAGCCGTGGTGGAATTGATGAAAAGCTCTTAAGTATTTAATAAATATAAGGAGAATCCGTTTTGGTTAAAATAGGTTCTTCTTTTATTTTCAATCAATTCAAGCTATCCATTCCATTAAAACGAGATCGTTGTTAAGATCTTTAATTCTCTTAAAACCGCATTTTTTATAGCTTGATATTGCTCTAACGTTATTACTTTTTACCTCTAATAGAACCTTTGAAGCGCCTTTATTACTAAGGAAATTTAACATCATTTTTATCATTTTTGTCCCTATTCCTTGCCCCCATAATTTAGGTTCACCAATAAATTGATCTATTCCATAAATATTTTGGTGTCCTGAATAACCGTACTTTTTCAATTCTGTTTCTTTAATCTCATAATATTGGATATAACCAATTGATTCATTATTGCATTCTACAATACAGGGCGTAACATAGTGTTTGCCGTCTATTCTTGGTCCGTATTTATTTATCACTCGTTCTAAATTTGAAGGTGGTTCTTCATAAAACTCTAATACCTGCTGATTATTTAGCCACTTTACCATTAAATTAAAATCAGCCTTGTCCATAAGTCGAATATGTAATTCTTGATCTAAAATCACGCCTATTTTTCTTCCCCATTCTATTTGTATATTAAAAATAAATATAAAAGCTTATAAGTACTTAAATTCCCTCTAGGTTGTATTGAGCAAATATATCTTGTAAATCTACTTTTGTTCTTTTAGTAATAAAAGGAGCTGTTCGTTTTGTTCAATTAGCTTATCCATTTTTTTACCTAAATCATTCGAATTATTTGCTTTAACCGCGGAATTAATTATTATTCGTCTAATAAATAGAGTAAAGGAAATAAAGAACAAAATAATTAATAGCAACACGATTACCGGAAATAAGATTTCCATATTCATCCTCCTATTATCCATTTTTTAGCATTATACCATATAAATCAATCTGCTCCCAAAGAGTCTTTTAAGAGTTTTATTTTATACTGTGAAAAATAAAAGATTTTGTTTTTGAAGTAGCTTGATTAAATTCCCAATCTCCATAAACTTGAATCTGCGAAAACCCTGCTCTTTTTAGTGATTCATATATTGCTTCCTGTGTTCTAAATTTCAATTGCATTTTTTCATGAATCATTACTTCTCCAGTGTGTTTTCTTTTTACCGTTTCATAAAATGTAAACACATCATTAACTAATCCTTCATATTGTGTCCAAATTTCAAGTGGCTCACCGTTCAACAAATCTGTTGCTAAATCAGGTGTCGTATCTTTTTCCCACTCTTCCCATACCTTTGCTAATGGATTCCGTGTATCGAAAATAAAATGGCCTCCAGGTTTTAATGCTCGGAAAGCATCTGCAACAACCTTTTCCCAACTTTCCTCTATAAGAAATACTTGTGCAACATTCGCAGTCATAATGATTGTTTCATATGTATTCGTTTGTAGATTTGTACTATCACCAACTATCCATGTCACTTCACCGGAATGTTGCTTTTTTTTCGCATATTCTATTGCTTCTTCATTTGGGTCAATTGCTGTAATTTGATAGCCTGCTTTTGCAAAGTGAGTTGTTAATCTCCCTGTCCCACAGCCTAAATCAGCTATTGTCTTTACATTAATCTTCTTCAATAATGTTAAAAAAATTCATCGTCTTTTCCCCAACCATTTACTTGATCATAAACTAACGGAATCATTTATTTACCTACTTTCTAGTTTACTTAATGCATTAACCTTCTATTAATTTATAATGGTTTCCAATCAAGATCTCTTACATCATTTTCATTTGGTTTTCTGACAGCCTCAATACAACTTTCTTCACAAGCCCCAAATAAGACATAATTTTTCTGTGCCTTTCTTAAAGATGGTAGATTTGCGCCTCCCTCATAATCTGGGTCATCATATTGAACTCCATCATCTTCCCAAAAACAGATACTACATATTTCATATGTCAGACTGTAGACAAACTCGAAGAAATTCGAGTTTGCCTACAGTCTTTTTTGTTTTAAAATAAATTTAAAATGATGAAAACCGTTGATTTCCATTCCAGGGGACGCGTTTCGCGGGCGGGTGCCAATCCTCCTCGTCGCTACGCTCCTGCGGTGTATCGGCAGTCCCGCTATTCCCGCAGAAGTCGCCCCTTCCATTCCAATCAACTTGATCTATTCTTTCTAATATAGTTTATCTAAATCAAAGAGGTGTCCCGATATGATGACTAAAAACCAAATGAATGAACGTAATCAATTAGAAATGTTGACGATTGAACAACTTGTCCCAGAAAATCATCTCGTACGTAAATTAGAGGCAGCCATTGACTTTTCGTTTGTATATCCATTAGTTGAAAACTTATATTCACCTTTCGGTAGACCAAGTATTGATCCTGTTGTCTTATTTAAAATGACAATGATTCAATACGTTTTTGGTATTCGTTCGATGCGTCAAACGATTAAGGAAATTGAAACGAATGTAGCGTATCGCTGGTTTTTAGGCTTCGGTTTTCATACAGAAGTGCCTCACTTCTCAACGTTTGGCAAAAATTATACACGGCGTTTTGAGGATACAGATGTATTTGAACAGATTTTCTATCGCATCTTGAAAGAAATTGTGGATGCGGGTTTATTATCAGCTGACCATATCTTTATTGATTCTACGCATGTTAAGGCAAGTGCGAATAAACGAAAATTTGATAAGAAGATGGTTCGAAAAGAGACACGTGCTTATGAAGAAAAGCTACAAGAAGAGTTAAACATAGACCGTGAAAAGAACGGGAAAAAGCCGTTTCCACCGGAGAAGTTTGAAAAGGAAGAATGGAAAGAAATCAAAGAGAGCACAACGGACCCTGAAAGTGGTTACTATGTGAAGGACGAACGGACAAAACAATTTGCCTATTCATTTCATGCAGCGACAGATGAACGTGGCTTTGTATTAGGTACGATTGTGACACCGGGCAATATCCATGATAGTCATATGCTGCAACCGCTTGTTGAAAAGGTCATTCATCGTGTGAAAAAGCCTGTGGCTGTTGCTGCGGATGCGGCTTATAAAACACCTGCGATTACGAACTTTTTATTAGAAAATCAAATGTTGCCTGTTCTTCCTTATACAAGACCGAAAACGAAAGATGGCTTCTTCCGTAAACATGAGTATGTCTATGATGAGCACTATAATTGCTATATTTGCCCGAATGACCAGATGTTGCGCTATACAACGACGACGAAAGAAGGCTATCGCCAATACAAATCGAATCCAGCGGTTTGTGCAGATTGCCCATTTCTAGCACAATGTACGGAAAGTAAAAATCATACGAAAATGATTCAGCGACATATTTGGGCAGATTATCTAGAAGAAGCCGAACATCTTCGTCATCATCATGAAATTAAATCCATTTATGCAAAACGAAAAGAGACGGTTGAGCGTGTCTTTGCGGATGCGAAAGAGAAGCATGGTATGCGATGGACAACGCTAAGAGGCCTTAAAAAATTGTCCATGCAGGCGATGCTTACTTTTGCTGCCATGAACTTGAAGAAACTTGCCACATGGACTTGGCAAGGAGCTTAGATGAGGGCATCTTCCCTCGAAGAGGAGCCCTTTTACAGAACTTCGGAGCCTAATTTGATAAAAGAAATGACAAAAGGCATCGAGAGACGAGCTCTCGATGCCTTTTGTCGACAACCTGACATATTTCATATGTTCCAGGAGGTTCTTCATCTAGTGTTTTATAGCCACAACAAGGACAAGTATATTTCATATAATCACCTTAATATATTTTTTCTTTATTTACAGGCAAGAATTCATTCATAAAATAACTTACCAATATTTTGATATAATAAAAAGTAAAAAATTGAGGGGGTATTATGAAGTCAGAAGATAAAAAACTTCAAAAAGAACTTACAAATGAAGAAAAAAGTATGATTATTAAAGAAGTTAATAAAGTATTGAACAGTGGCTTCCGAATATTAGGTTTTGATGGTGGAATGGCGTTTCCTCATTACCTATATTATTTATATTTCGGGGATCCTGATAAAGAATTGAGACGGTATTCTATTGGAATATTTACTATTTGGCTTGGCTATTGGAATACAGGATGCAGTTTCCGTTTTACTAAACAAAGTGAGTTATATAAGTATATTAAAGCTTTAGTAGAATACCAGGAAGAAATCGAAAAAGATTTCCCTGTATTATTTAATTATATTGTTTCCTTTCTAATAGAGCTTATCGAAAGTTATGATAATGCGGAAGAAACTCGGATGAAATCATATATTGTTGAAATTGTTCATAAAGATTTTCTCAGTAAAAAATCATATTATAGAGAAAAATATAGATATAGAATAAATTTTATTGAATTTCTAAAAGAGCTTAAAATTCTAGATTATGATAAACCATATGACTAGATATGCAAACATTCCATCCTATATTTGAGGGCGGTAGCATAGCTAAATAAATGAATTTAACCAGAAAAGCAACCATCTACAGCTACCGAGAGTTAAATAAGCGGAGGATTTACCCTTATTTGAAAAATTGAGCTCGTTTCTCTGAAAATAAGGGTAGAAATTCCGCTTATGGTACATTAACACCTGGATATTTTATGGGTTTTTATGAAATAGACGGAATTTCTCCGTCTATTTTAGTGGTTTTTTTCTTTATTTGCTTAATAAGCGGAATTTCTCCGTCTATTTTTGTCGTCTAAACTAGTTGCATCTGCTCTACCATCTTCACGTTGCCTCCATCTGGTCCTGCTTTTCGTGTAACTCCATTAATTCCCCGTACTTCATCATCTTATAACAGTATACTATAAATGTAATAAGTCCAATGACCGCTACTATGCCTGCCAGTGTCATTAATAATCCTAAAATAACATTTTGTGTATGTTTAAAGATATAAAGCGAAGTAATGATAAACCATAAACTTCCTACTACTAAATGTTTAACTTTTTTCGTGAAGTTGACATGCGGTGTGTTTTCTATAAAGCTAAAGAAAACACCAAAAATATAATAATAGAAAAGAAGTTGAATGATACTTGTTGTAAACCCGTAAAGTAAAAACAATACTGGCGGGAAATTCTCTACTGCACTATATATGATAGGCATTTCTATTATAGATATGACCCCTGTAATATACGAAAGCAGGACTGCGGTTTTATTGTACTTCGACTTGGCATATTTTTGAATCGCTCTTGCAATGATAATATAGCCGATAATATCCGGTATAATATCAATCCAAAAATTCAGATCAATAATAATAAAAATATAGCCAATAAGCACCCGTGAAAAAAATTGCTGCATTTATCTGTCCCTCTCTTCTACTACAAAATCGTTTATCCATTTTTCAGGAGGGAGTTCATATATGAATTGTTCAATTCCCTCGGTAAATGGTTCTCCATTCGCAAATGTGCCATGAACAATAGTATTCTTATATCTTGAATCCCAAATACGGTAGTTTTGAGAGATACGAATCGATAGCGTTTCGCCTTTTTCTGTATTGTATGGAAGTGTCAGGTGCTTATCTTCTTTATATAACTTGATATTCGCCAATTGAAATACTGTTTCTATTTCTTCTATAGTTCCAGCCTCTGTAATAGTAAATATTGTTTCTGATTCACCATTTATTGTTTCTGTAGTTTGTACCTTCACAAACAAGTCTTCCTTCTTATTTGTTATCAACTCGACTTTCAAAGGAAACTGCTGAATGACACCATTAGAAAAAAATGCCGTTGCATTTTTATTGGATGCAGCAGTTAATGTACTGTATTCATTTTCATTTACTTTAAATTCGACCGAATGCAGATCATAATACAGATAGCTTTGTATAAGGGAATCTCTTTCTTCAGTTTTTGTCTTTGCAGAGAAGTGATATGGTTTCTTATACGGTACTAGCTCCATTTCGCCCACTTGAATAGATGTGAGTTCTATATCCTCATTATGATTTGTAACATAGCTCACATTAATGAAGCTCTCTTCTTCCATATACAGTGCCTGTGTACTAATTGGAAGAATAATAGGCTCTTCGATTTCCTTTTGAAGTAAAATCACACTGCTTGTTGTAAAAATAATGAACGTTACAGTAAGCATCAAGATAAAACGTTTGCTCATAATTTCACCCCTCCTTCGATAGATTATACCATATTTTGGATATATTGATGTTTTCCATATAAAAATCCCCGCAAAGTGAGCAACTCTTCGCGAGGATTATTATTTAAACAGTTTCTTTCACGTGTGGTGCAACGGTTTCCCTCACCTCTTCTATCCTTCCTTTTGAAATGCGGAACCTTGCAAAAAAGCAAGTATATATAATGTTCCACACTTTACGAACGTTATTTTGAATTATAAAATCAACTTGATACTAGATGCATCTATACTGCATTAATAAAGAAGCGGCCTGGTGAAGCTTTTATTTCAAAAAAATATTTTTCTTTCCTTTTTAAACCTTCTAATTTAACCCCTTTTCCAGAGGATATTGGAAATTCATCAATAATTACATCGCCCTTTTCATCTTTTACTCTTAGATACACATTACTATCACTATTAGCATCATTAATAATCTCCTTCTTCCAAAAAACGCTATCATATATCACATAATCTTGAGTATTAATCCCATCGGCAGAGAATCTAATACTTTGCCATTCTTCGCTGTCATCCGTTATATGTGCAATTGCTGTAACCTTTGGGAAAAAGAATTGATTAACAACCCCTACATCTTGTACTACTAGAGCACTTATTGTAGTAATCATAAAGGTCATCAAAATAGCTGTAATAACTTGAAATCGACGCTTTTTGTTAATGAGGTTAAACGGTTTTTTCGCAACCTCTACATTTGTTTCGACTATTTGTATGGTGGGTTGCTGCATCAGTTGCATAGTTTTTTTACATTCTTGGCAATGCTCAATATGTTCTTCAATTGCAGCACCTGTTTCATCACTACAAATTCCATCTATATAGGACGGCATCAAATCCTTTATAATATTACAGTTCATCCAAATCCACCTTTTCTACTAATTTGCATTTTGCGCGATAATATGTAACCCTTGCCCAGTTTTCACTTTTCTCATAGATGTCACCTATTTCTTTAAAACTTAAATTCATAGTTATTCGAAGTAAAAAAATTTCAGAATACGGTTGTTGTAATTGCCGAATTTCTTGATGGATTTCACGT
Source organism: Solibacillus sp. FSL W8-0372 (assembly GCF_037969735.1). Classification (NCBI taxonomy): domain Bacteria; kingdom Bacillati; phylum Bacillota; class Bacilli; order Caryophanales; family Caryophanaceae; genus Solibacillus; species Solibacillus sp. FSL W8-0372. Next base: position 1,942,424 of record NZ_CP150204.1, read on the forward strand.
AGAGTACTTTCTTTAATCATTGCGATATCAGGCAAATCTTCTTTCGAACGTATATCTACACCTGTTTTAATTAAGTAATCAATACTCGTATGATTTCGATGCTTTGCCTTCTTTAAATAATCAAAATAGCTGTGCTTAGCAATTTGACATAACCAAACTGAAATTTTGCATTCGCCATTGTAACGATGAATCGATTTAACCGCTTGATAAAACGTTTCCTGTGTTAATTCTTCTGCTAAATCCTCACTTGATGTTAAACAAAGAAGAAAAAGTTTTACTTCATTTGCATAGGATTTATAGATTTCACTTAAATCCTCCACTGAATACCTCCCTCCAACATCCTTAAATTGAGTTCACTTATATATAGAATGAAACAAAGATTCGTTACAATTAATGCTAAATTAATTTAATGAATTTTATAATCTAATATGTATTGAAATTTCCCAAAAGCGTCGTTTCGGGACATCCTGAACATAAGCAGCTAAAATTTAACGAGGCTGATACAGAAGTAGAAATTTCTTTGTAAAAGGGAAATACTCTTATTAATGAATTGATTTGAGTGAAGAGTCGACTCCTGTCTCAAGAGAGTTAAATAAGCGGAGGATTTACCCTTATTTGAAGAATTGTGCTCGTTTCCATGAAAATAAAGGGAGAATTTCCGCTTATATACGTGAAAATCTTTAAATTCTATGTTTTTTTACTCAATAGACGGAATATCTCCGTTTATTTTGGTGGTTTTTATTTTATTTTTTTTAATAAGCGGAATTGGTCCGCCTATTTTGGTTACTTCTCCTGGTTGCCCCTGTACTAAAACCCCCATAACCTGCAAAATTATACCATAATTTAAATTTACATTAAAAAATCCCCGCGAGGTAAATTACTCTTCGCGAGGATGATCTTTTATACGGTTTGTTTCACTTGTGGCGCAACGGTTTCCCACACCTTTTCTATGCGTTCTACTGCTGCCTGATCCAATGTAAAGCCGTTTTCTGTTTTTGTCACTTGAGAATCAACAATATAAATCGGACTTGAAACCGTTGTAGCCCCTAGTATTGAAAGTACAGGTTTCAGTGAGTACTCCAATGCCAATAAATGCGCAATTGATCCGCCTATAGCTACCGGAATCACCGTCTTATTTTCGAGCCCCTTTTGCGGTAATAAGTCGATGAAAGTTTTTAATATCCCTGTAAATGAGCCTTTATAAATTGGGGTTAAGAAAAATACGATATCCGCCTCCCCTACTTTGACGATTTCCTTTGCGATTTCCTTACTTGCAAAATTGGCTGTTATTAAATCCTTTGCAGGCAGTTCGTGTACTTGAATCGTCTCATATGAGATACCGTCTTTATCTAGTACTGATTCAATATATTGCTGTATTCCCGTTAATCGTGACGAAATACTATTACCGCCATTAATTAAGATTGCTTTTGTCATCTTTCACTCCTCCTAAACTTGTTGTAATGCATATCTTGATGGCACTTGCTGTAAGCCTAAATTTTCTCGTAATGTATTGCCCTCATATTCTGTACGGAAGACGCCGCGCTTTTGAAGTTCCGGAATGACCAGGTCAATAAAATCCGTAAATCCTCCTGGGAAGTATGGCGGCATTAAATTAAAGCCATCCGCCGCATCGTTATCCACCCATTCTATTAACTGATCAGCAATTTGACTAGGCGAACCGAAAATAATTCGGTGTCCACGGGAACCGGCAATTTTCAAATACAGTTCACGGATTGAAAGGTTCTCACGCTCAGCAAGCTCGATAATAAGTTGCTGACGACTGCGGTTGCCGTTAGTTGGCGGAATATCTTTTGGAAGTGGACCATCCAAATCATAGCCTGATAGATCAATACCTAGATAATCTTCCAAAAAGTCCAGGCCAATTTCCGGTGTAATTAATTGCTGCAGCTCCTCGTATTTTGCTCGTGCCTTTTCCTCTGTTTCAGCTACATAAACCGAAACACCCGGCATGATTTTTATATCTTCACGGTCACGACCTGCTGCGACTGCCTTATCTTTTAGTTTTTTATAAAAGCTTTGTGCATCTGCTAATGTTTGCTGGGCTGTAAAAATAACATCGGCCTGTTTTGCGGCTAATGTTGTGCCTGCTTCTGAAGAACCTGCCTGAACTAGTACGGGTCTTCCCTGCGGTGGTCGAGATGAATTTAATGGACCGCGCACCGAATAGTATTCGCCTTTATGATTCAAAGTGTGCAGCTTCCCTTTTTTAATATATTCACCTGTTTCTTTATTACGTGCTAGTGCATCATCCTCATAGGAATCCCATAAGCCTTTTACCACTTCAACAAATTCATCTGCCCGCTCATATCGTAATGAATGGTCCAAATGCTTATCTTGATTGAAGTTGCTTGCCTCTGCTTCATAATAGCTCGTGACAATATTCCATGCCGCTCGCCCTCTACTTAAATGATCCAGTGAAGAAAATTTCCGGGCGATATGGAAAGGCTCATTATACGTAGTCGATGCCGTACCTGTTAAGCCTATATTTTTTGTTACCGTTGATAGAACACTTAATAATGTCAGTGGCTCAAAGCGTACTTGTTCAGCCGGATGTGACAGTTCATTAAAAGATAGGCCGTCACTCAAAAACAGCATGTCGAGTTTTCCTTGCTCTGCTTTTATAGCTACTTCTTTAAAAAACTCTACATTTTCACTAGCATCTGCCTGGGCATCCGGGTGACGCCAAGAAGCGATATGATGACCCGTTCCCATTAGAAATACACCTAGTTTTATTTGCTTTTTCGTCATGATGATCCCCCTATACTACTTGCTTTTCGCGTTCAGCCAAAATTTCGTGAACTAGCGGTATGACTTTTTCACCAATGTCGGTAATGACCTCTAAATGAGGGAATCCACGAAGTAATACTTTATCAAACCCTAAATCTACAAACTCCACGATTCGTTCTGCAACTTGCTTTGGCGTTCCAACTAAGGAAATCGAATTGCCTGATAATACTTGTGTTAAGCCGGCCCAAATATTTGGTGCAATGACAAAGTTATTATCCTTTGCCTCCAGCATTAGCTGATGCAGACGATTCACGCCAACTGCCCCGTTTTTTAATGTGTTTTCATGTTTTGCGGCTAAAACTTCTGGCTCGATTTGACTTATAATTTTATTGGCATTTTTAAACGCTTCTTCTTCCGTTTCACCTAAAACAACCTGGAATGACACACTGTATGATAAATTGCGGTTTTTCTCTTTTGCGAGTTTGACAACCGACTCCAGCTCTTCTTTCGTCGTTTCCAATGTTTCACCCCACAGCATGTAGACATCCGCTACATCTGTAGCGACTTCTTTTGCAATTGGTGAGGAGCCCCCAAAGAAAATCGGTGGTGCTTCTTTTACCGGTAACGGCAAGTTCGCACCTTTTAATGTGTAAAACTCACCATCATAATCAAACGTCTCTCCATTGAATAAACGTTTTAAAATTTCGATATATTCACGCGTACGCTTGTAGCGATCCGTATGTGATAAAAAGTCTCCGTCATTTTCCAGTTCCTTTGGCGCCCCACCTGTTACGACGTTTACGAATACTCGATTATTCGTCCAGTAGTTAACTGATGCGAACTGCTTCGCTAATTGAGTTGGAGCTGTTGAACCGGGACGTACTGCAAATAGGAAATTTAATGTTTTCGTATGGGCAGTTAAATGCGATGCTGCGACTAAAGAATCGACGCAGTTTCCGCCAATTGGTAACAGTAATGTTGAGAAGCCGGCTTTTTCTGCAGCTTGAGCGATCTGTGTAATATACTCTACAGAAGGTTCACGATCTGAATCTACGCCAACGCCAGACCATGTTTGTTGGCCTTTATTCGAAACTTGATTCCCTATATACTCACTATCTCCTGAAGTTGGTGCCATTGTAATGAACTCTACATTTGTCATGTGTTTTCCTCCTTATTGTACAGCCGGTGCGCTTGGTACTACTTCTTCAGCCGGCAGTTCCTTTGAAATTTGAATTTCACCTGAATTTACCTGTTCTATAACCTGCGCAAATGATTGGTTTGCTGCGATATTAATAAACGAAATCTGTTCTTCCTGCGCTTTTTTATAAGAAAGTTCACAAAACGTTTCAGGCGGTGCAATAAATATTGTTGCCCCTTGTTCAATGGCTTTACGTAATGCAGCACCGCGTCGACCTTCTGTTAAATCGAGTGCCGGGTTACGAAAATCTTCTATAGAATGGTCTTTTTGAATAATACGTAAAATCGTTCCTTCCACGATTGGTGTTACAATACCTTCATCATTCACTACTACTGCAATTGTCATATTCAAATCCCCCTATTATTTTGTAATGTGCGCGACTTCGGCAGCCTTTTGAAGACTTTGTGCCAAGTCTGCTTTAATATCTTCAATGTCCTCTAAACCGATGGATAAACGGATTAACCCAGGTGTAACACCACTTGCAAGCTGCTGCTCAGCCGTTAATCGGGAATGTGATGTACTTGCCGGATGAATGACAAGTGATTTTGAATCACCTACATTTGCCACATGTGAAAGGAGCTGTACATTGTTGATAAATGTTTTTGCCGCCTCTAACCCGCCTTTAATGCCGAAGCTGAAAATTGAACCTGCACCTTTTGGTAAATATTTTGCTACTAAGTTTTGCGGGTCATTTCCTTGTAATGTCGGATAATTTACCCACTCCACTAATTCATGCTGTGCTAAATACTCGGCTACTGCCTGTGCATTCACTACATGCTGGCGTACGCGAACAGCCAAAGATTCAAGACCTTGAATAAATAGCCATGCATTAAACGGTGACAATGTTGCCCCTAAATCATGACCTAATTCAAAACGGGCTTTCGCGATAAACGCTTTTTCACCGGCTGCTTCAACAAATGAACGGTTATCAATTAATTCATTTGGTCGTACAAACGTTGGAAAGCGCGTCTCTTTCCATTCAAATTTACCTGAATCAATAATTGCTCCACCTAGAGAAGTTCCGTGTCCACCAATAAATTTTGTTGTTGAATGAACAACGATATCTGCGCCAAATTCGATTGGCTTTGATAAATAAGGTGTAGCAAATGTATTGTCAACAATCAGTGGCACGTCATGGCGATGTGCCACTTGTGCCAATCCCTCTATGTCAGCGATTTCTAAGCTTGGATTCCCAATTGTTTCCGTAAATACGGCACGTGTCTTTTCGTTGATTGCAGCTTCAACTTGCTGTAAATCAGATCCTTCGACGAAGCGTACTGTCACACCAAAGCGAGGCAATGTTTTGGAAAATAACGTATAAGTACCACCATAAAGCGCATTTGTTGCAACAATTTCCTCACCAGCCTGTGCCAAAGTTAATACGGCAATTAATATAGCCGCCTGACCTGACGAAACAGCAAACCCTCCAACTCCCCCTTCAAGTGCAGCGAGACGCTCTTCAAAAACGGCATTCGTTGGATTCGCATTGCGGGAATATAAATAGCCGCTGCCTTGTAGTTTAAAAAGGCTTGCCGCATGCTCTGTATCATCAAATACATAAGAAGTCGTCTGATATAGAGGAACGGCACGTGATCTTGTTACTGGATCTACTGTTTGCCCTGTATGTAAGGCAATGGTTTCTTGATTAAAAAATGTCATAGTTGATGCTCTCCTTTAGTAAAGAAAATTTTTAGTTAACGTAAGCAATTCCTGTTCACTTAGTTCACCCTTGACGGTGTGTACAACTTTTCCGTCTTTCACAAATAAAGTTGTTGGTAATGTTAATATTTCATAGACTTCTTTTAGTTCTCCATTCCGATCCAACAAAATAGGAAACGATAGATTAAATTGTGCTAAATACCGGTTAACTAGTTTCGTTGGTTCCTCCACATTCACCGCAAACAACTCGATATTTTGTGCTTGCAGTGTTGCGTAAGCTGCTTCAAACGCCGGCATTTCCCGCTCACATGGAGGACAATACGTTGCCCAGAAATTGAGAATGTAGCTTCCCTCTGAAGGAATGGTGACTTGTTGACCAGTAGGCGTCAGAAGTTCAATATGATCGATTTTTGCTTCTGCATGACCGCTCGTTACGTTTGATAAAATGGCGTAACTGAGCCCGATAATTAGTACAATAACAAGGGCTAGCTGTGTAGCTTTTTTCATTTCAGCGTAACCTCCACTTCAGGCATTTCATGTAATTCCCCGTAGCTGACATGCGAGATGATTTTATAGGTACCTTGACCATCAAAGCTCGTTTCAATTGAATAAAGTCCCTCGCCTTCATTTGTAGGCGTTACGGTTCCAATCGAAGTACCATCCGGATTGATCAATTCAAACTCAATTTCTACCCCGCTGCTAATCGATTCGTTATTGAGTGTTACATGTGAAGTGATTTTCACTGGCTCAAAGGCTTCCACTTCTTGTTCTGATGCCTTTATCGTCACTTCAATTGTTTCAGCAGACGGTGCGCTACAGCCGGCAAGCAGTAATACGAGTAAATAAAGTAATTTCTTCACTTACTATCCGCCTTTAAATTCGTCCAAAACAGCAGACGTTTTTTAATCTTTTCAAAGGCGATCATGACCGTGACGATAATAATACTGTTAAATATAATGCCGGCTAACACATAGTGGTATTGTGAAAAATCACTGTAGTATTGAATGAAGAACCCCATTCCCGATGAAGCACCGAACATTTCAGCAATCGTTAATATGAGGAAGCTCATTGCCAATGACGTACTAGCACCACTTAAAATATGAGGTGCACTCGCTGGTAAAACGACTTTCAATAAGAATGTTGGACCTTTTAAACCAAGTGATTTTGCATTATCCAAATAATGTTTTTCTATTAAAAGAACTCCGTGAATCGTTCCTAAGAACACGGGCCAAAATGCGCCAATAAAAATAAGAGACATCGATGCTGTTTGAAACGTCGGTAAAATTGCGATGACATATGGAATAAACAATGTCGGAGGAATCGGGCTTAATGCATGGAAATATGGCATTAACACTTCTCGCGATCTTCTGTTTAATCCGAAGAACAGCCCCCCTACAACTCCTATGATTAATGCTCCGAAAAATCCTGGAATGAGCAGCTTCATCGAACTCACAACACCGTTTAAAAGTTCGCCGATTTTTACACTAAATGACTGGATAACCGTTATTGGCTGAGGGAATATAACCGGATTAATCCACGTTGCATATTTTGTGACGATTGCCCAAACCGCAATGAATATAATTCCTATCAAAATAGTAAGATTATAGCGTTTAAAAAATGTGAGCATTCACTCTCACTCCCTACTTAAATGTTCTGTTCATTGAAACGAACTAATTGCTCTTTGTAATACGAATCGTCCGGATACTGTTCGATTAATTCACTTAATGCTTTTTCATAAAGATCGATATTGACATAGTCATTCACATCAATGTCGTCAACATTTTCTACATAGCCAATTTCCTTCATTTGTTCCCACATTTGAACAACCTTTTCTTTACTAGGATCTGAAGAATAATGGGAATGTGATTCATTAACAATTTTATTAATTACCTCTTCATCAACGTTCATATATTCTTTCGCAGCGGTAATGGCAGCTTCAGGATCTTCAATTTTTTTACGCTCTGCACGGATTATTGCTTTTAAAAATCGCTTATACGCTTCGCCATCGTCTTCAGCTAATAATTCTGAACGAGTTACAACACGGCAACAAACATGACCTTCCTGTAAGTCATTGCTCCAGGCAACTGCTTCTAGCCCCATCTCAACCCCCTGTGCATAAAATGAGTTGGCAGATACGGCAACATCCACTTTCCCGGATGCAACAGCTTCAAGTAACATACTACCTGTTTTAAATTCAATAATTTCCAAGTCTGTTTTCCAGTCAATGCCTGCATCTTCAAGCGCTGATCGGAACACGATATCCGAAGTGAAAATACGGATTGTACCGACTTTTTTTCCTTTATAGCTTTCAAGAGATGTATACTGTCCGGCATTTTCCTTTTTCGTTAATATCGGATGACCGCCTTCCAAATGTCCTCCGATAATCGAAAAATCAGAGCCATTGGCGATAAATGTTAAGGGACCTGCAGTACCAAATGTTAAGCCAACATCAATTTTCCCAGCCTGCAAAGCATTTAGCCCATCTGCTGAATTCGCAAAGCCTACCCGATTCACCTCGATGTTTTCCTCTTCAAAATAACCTTCCTGGTGGGCTATATCGACTAACACTCCACCCGCAGATTGACTTAATCCAACAGTAATTTCATAATCATTCGACGCCTTGCCTTGTGAAATTTGCTTTTCATCCCCGCAGGCACCAAGTATCCCTGCCGTTATTGCTAAAGATGCCAGCCATTTCAGTTTACTTTTTTGCATTATCCATCCTCCTAAATTCCTGCTCCATCAGTTATTTCTGTTTTTAAACTGTTAACGATTTGCTCATTCATTTCGTTTAATAATGATTCCCGGAATGCCCGGAATTGCGGGTCCTCAAAGAGTTTTTGACGATTTGTTCCTTTTTTCTGAACCGGTACTTCGATGCTTTTTGTAACTGCACCGTTTTTTCCAGGGGCAAAAATGATAATTCTGTCCGCTAAGTAAATCGCTTCATCGACATCATGTGTTACAAAAACTACTGTGCGCTTTTGCTCAGCACTAATTTGAACGATTAAATCCTGTAGCTTTATACGAGTTACCGGATCCAGTGCCCCGAATGGTTCATCCATTAACAGTAAATCTGATCCGAAACTTAAAGCTCTTGCAATAGCTGCACGCTGCTTCATGCCGCCTGACATTTGACCAGGATACTTTTTAATGGCATGCCCTAAATTAACGAGTGTTAAATATTGTTCTGCAATATGCGCGAGCTCTTTTTTCGGCATTTTCTTATTGCGCTGTTTTAAGGCAAGCATGACATTGGATTGTGCAGTCAGCCAAGGGAATAACGAGTAATCCTGAAATACTACACCACAATCCGGGTGCGTTTGCCTCACTGATTTTTCATCAATTACAATGTCACCGTCGGAAAACGGCTCCAGTCCAGCAATCATCCGAAGTAATGTGCTCTTCCCGCATCCAGAAGGTCCCATAAATACAAGGAATTCACCTTCTTTTACTTCAAGCTGGATATCATTGAGAATTTTTGTCTTATCATCGTAGCTAAAATCAATATTGTGCACTTTAATTTTTGTTTTTTTATGAGTCTGTTCCAAACTTGGTAATTCAGGTTCTTGCACTTGGCGTTCTAATAGTTGAACCATTAAATCACTCTCCCAGTAAAAATTTTTTACCTAATGCTTGAAGCGATGTATCAACTGGAACATGCAATGTCATCGTTCGAAGGTTGCGCCAATAGCGATCAAATCCATAATGACTCGCTGTAGACCGGCTTCCCATCACTTCAAATATTTTCGAAGTAATATCTAACCCAACCTGCGTTGTAAATATTTTTGCTGTCTGTAGGGCATTATCCAGCTCACTTCGGTCGTTTGCTGTTATCGTTTCAGGATGATCCCATAGCTGCTGCAATAATTGATCCGCTTTTTTTACAACCAAATTCGCTGCTTCAATCTGTACAAAAAACTGACCGTAGTGATGTTGAATGATGGGATCTTCAATTGCTGAAGTCTGTGTCATTGAACGCGGTCTTGTTTGTTCTCTTGTATAAGAAAGCGCTGATTTCAATGCACCTTCTGCAATACCAAGATATACATGGTTTAACACAAATGTTGCAATATTTAAGCGGAGCTGTGAAAACTCGCTTGCATAAAAACCGCGTTGCAATACTTCTGAAGGAAGCACTTCCACCTGCTGAAATTGTATGGACCCACTATCAGTTTGCCGTTGCCCCATATTATCCCAGTCTCCATTTATTTCTACACCTATCCGATTACTCGGAATAACGGCCAACAAAGGTTCATTTTGGCCATCCAGTAAAGCCGATACTAATAAAATATCCGAATCGACACTGCCTGAACAAAATGTTTTAATCCCGTTTAATACATAACCAGTCGGAGTTCTTTCAGCTTTTAGCTTAATATCTACTGGATTGAAAGCATTTCCCCAAAAGTAATTATGCTTAGCTGTCTCTCTGTAATAGTGATCCTTTTGCTGCGTAGTTCCACATAAATGCGGTGTAACTAGATTAATAAAATGGTAACCAAACACATGTGCAAGCGAGCTATCTACACGGGCGAAAGTTCTTATAACATTAAATACATCATGCCAATTACCACCTAAACCACCGTATTCAGTCGGAATTATAAGTTTTAAAAGCCCGCTTTCTCGTATTAAATCCCGCTCGTGCTTTGCATTACCCCCATCTTTATCCCGTTTCACTGCAGTTTTCGCAAACTGAGCGGCGAGTTGAAGGGCTATCTCTTCAAAGTGTGCAACTGCTGTCATCGTACCTGCTCCTTTAAATAAGTCATAGAATTTTCTTGCAATTCAGTAATCTTAATTCGTAAGTTTACAGACGCATTTACCCAAAGTCAATAGCGAATTTAAACAATTCATACAGGAATAATATGTTTTTAGCGAATCAGTGTATTAAAACGCTTTACAATGTAATTTTTAACAGTTATTTAATTTTAATGGTGCTTTGCATGCCAATCGCTCTTCATCTGCAGAATTATTTTATTACCGGCAAATTTACTCGAGTAACCCAATCATGTATAAACCTTTCTTGATGTGAGTTCAAATGAGGCAGATTATTTCGTGAAAAGAACCGATGCTCGTGACTTTCCTCCGTGCTTTGAAGTAACTCACCAGAAAAACAATTTGAATAAAAAATGATCTGCACACTAAAAACTTTATCGCCATTTTGATATTGTGAGAATCCCTCTTCACCTGAATAAAGACCAAACAACTTTAATTGCTCGACTTTTAACCCTGTTTCTTCTAAAGTTTCACGCATAGCAGTTTCATAAAAAGTTTCCCCTGGTTCCATAACGCCACCCGGAATTCCCCAAACATCATGATCTTTTCGATGTTGTAATAAAATCTGATTATCTTTTTCAATAATAATGCCGCAGCCTACAGTCATAAGCATTTCATTTCCTATTAGCTTCCGCATTTTTTGTATGTAATTCATAATTCCCTCCTTGAGTCTCTTTCTTATTAAGTTGGAAGATGCATTCTATAGTTACCGAGAAAGAGTTGAAGTTGTGTTCGATATTCTAATCAAGCGGTAATTAAATCTTACCTATAAATATTCCTATATTTTACCATATGGTAATCAATAAAATAGGCACTATTATTGGTATTTAATGGTATAATTTTGTAATCACATTTAAAGGAGAGAGGAATATGACAGTCATTACTTTTACGATCATCAAAGAATCGGAGGGTATGTTGGTTTAAAATAGTTTTGTCACTTATTCTCCGATTTGAGAGTTAACATTACTCGATAAATTCGGAGGTCATTAAATTGAACATTAAAACTGCTTACTATGTAATGACGAGTTCTCGCTCGTTTTGTATTCAAATTGTTTTTACACTAAATGCTATTTACTATGTATCGCAAGCAGGTCTAAATCCATTGCAGTTAGTATTACTTGGAACAATTATGGAGTTGGCCATTCTTTTTTTTGAAATACCTACTGGTTTAGTTGCTGATATTTTTGGACGTAAAAAATCACTAATTATTGGGACTTTCATTATCGGGTCAGCTCATCTTTTAGAAGGTAGTATTCCTTCATTTTGGGCAATTGCGATGGGTGCTGCTTTATGGGGCATTGGATGGACGTTTATTAGTGGCGCAGAAACGGCTTGGATTGCAGATGAATTAGAAAATAAAGAACTTGATATTACTTTATTAAAAGGAGCGAAATTCAGCTCGCTAGGTAGTTTCTTGGGCATCATTATGAGTGTGCTGATCGCTATTGTTTTTACAGTGCAAATAGCCATATTACTTGCGGGTGGCTTCCTTATTTTAATTGCGATTATTTCGATAAAAGTTATACCCGAAACAAAATTTATAAGTATAGTGAGTGAGGACTCTTCTAGTATTCAACAAATGAATGGAGCGCTAAAAGACAGTCTTTCACTAATTAAAGGAAATAAAATATTAATTAGTCTTGCGGCAATTACGTTATTTACCGGTTTTGCTAGTGAGGGTTTTGACCGACTTTGGGGTCCTCATTTTATTGAAGGCTTTGAAATGAATGAAGAACATGCAATTTATTGGTTTGGTGCTTTTTATGCAGTTGCTTTTTTACTAAATATTGGCTTACTTAAAATTATAGAAACATATGTAAAAGAGCGTTTTGCCATTATTTTAGTGTTACTTAATAGCTTGCTTGTAATTGCGATGGTATACTTCGCAATTACTGAACTGTTTTTAGTAGCGGCAATTTTATACTGGGTAATCGCATCACTTAGAGCAGTGAACTATCCATTAATAAGTGTCATGACGAACAAACAACTACATTCACAAGGTCGAGCAACTACGCTTTCGTTGTACGGTCAATTGGATGCGTTTGGCCAAGTAGCTGGTGGACCATTAGTTGGCATAATTGCACTTTATACATCGCTGCAAGGTGGAATTATCACCTCTGCTCTTTTAATTATGCCTACATTATATTTTTTATGGAAATTAAGAAAAATCGCTTAATCACCTATGAATGATTATTAATACAGAACTTTTTAAACTATTACAGAGAGTTAAATAAGCGGAGGATTTCCCCTTATTTAAAAAAATATGTTCGTTTCACTGAAAATACGGGTAGAAATTCCGCTTATGTACACTAATACCAGTACCTTTGATGTTTATTCTAATCAATAGACGGAATTCCTCCCCTTATTTTGGTGCTTTTTTAATTTATTTACTTAATAAGCGGAATTTCTCCTTCTATTTTTAACAAGGGTTAGTCCTAATAAAAACAATTAATATTTTTCAATCTTAATTGTCATTTTTACTTTCTCTTCGCCCGTTGTTTCTCTTTCAGAAATATTTTTAATCGAATCTTCAACTAGTTGTTGAATTTCCGTACCATCAATATTAGTATCCTTCGGGAAACCTACTGATACTGTATATCCATCAGCACCACCAATTTTATTACATCCAACTAACAAGATTTAACAAAGAACACTTAAAAAAGTCACGAAATGCTGCTTCACCAGCGTTTCGTGACTTTCCTGTTCCTCTTATGTAATCCCTGTTACTGCATTACTTGATAATAAAAATAAATATTATAGATTGCTGGGACAAGCAGCGCAAAAGCGAGCGATAATACAGCGCCCCACTTGTTATAATTTAAAAGCTGCTCGTTGCCGCTTCTCATATGCTGTAAAAAAGAAAGCGTAAAATATAGACAGCTTATTAAGAAAATCGGCGTCACAAAGGATATCCATATTGCCGAATTAAATTGATTCATCATTTCCATAAAATCACCTCATTTTCCAGTATACTGTAAGTAGCACTAAATGTGACTACAAAATAAAAAAGCGCACACCTTTTCATAACGGGTTCGGAATCGGAACACGGGGGAAAAACATTAAATAGCATACAAATTGGGGACGCAACTCGCATATGAATTGGCGTCTTTGTTTTTGTTGCTATATCAACGTTATGACTTGAAATTTGGGTGAATCTGTATAGCAATTAGCAAGGTAATTCACAACACCGCATAATATTAGGTGCTGTTGCGAATTACAGTGCTAATTCTGATGCTAATAAGCAAGTTAATTGGATGTCGGGAAATCACTTTGAAATTAACTGAATACATTGAAGGGAACAAATTATTTTATGATAAAATAGAGATATACGAAGTCGGCTTGCTCAACAAACGGAGTCAGATTATGTGGGAGTTTTTTGATAGAACGAAAGTCAAATTTCACCAGGAGGTGCTCATTTGGAATCGAATAAACGATACACTTGGAAGAGCTATGTCTTTTTAATCACAAGTGTTTTAAGCGCTATATTTATGCTTTTATTGGACCTGATTTTGACTGCGACAGGTGGAAAATTCACAGGGGCTTGGCTTTTGTTAATATTATTGAGCTTAGTCGTTTCAGTGGTAATAGGCATCATTGCTTTATTCTCAAAATCGGAAGGGAAAATTATACCTATAATAGCAAGTGTTTTGACTGTAATTAACGTGAGCATAGTGGTTTTTTTCCTATGGTTCGGTGCTAATTTTGCAACTAGTTTATAATACAGTTAACGGACGGGATTGTTAAAGAAGTCACTATAATAGAATATGGCAAGTAAAAACGCACAGACAACCCTGTGCGTTTTTTAATTTTCAGCATTTTCTCCCCATCAACCGAACCCGTTAACCTTTTCATGATGTGCACCGCAAAAATAATGTTAATTCGATTTTAAAAAACTCGGATCCATATAGGCTGGATTTGGGTATTTGTAGAAGCCTTCACCTGTTGAAATGCCCATTTTGCCTTGATCAATCATTTCACGTTTTATTTTGTCGGCAACAAATTTTGCAGCCGGGTCATGCTCTGCACGCATTAAATTCAGGTTATATGGTGTTTCCATTCCAACGATATCATAAATGGCAAATGGTCCACGAGGTGAGCCCGTTGAAATCATCCAGTTTTTATCGATTGTATGCGGATCGGCATTATCCTTTACCCAAAGCTCCATTGCCGCAGATAAAAATGGAACTAGTAATGTGTTTAGAATGTAGCCAGGCTGCTCTTTTTTCAGCACAAACGGAATCATGCCGATTGCACGGGCGAAATCCGCCACCTGCTCCACGTACTTTGTATCTGTTCCCGGGTGTCCCATTATTTCGGCAGTATTGTTTTGCCAAATGGAGTTGGCAAAGTGCAATGCAAGGAATTTTTCAGGACGACCTGTATACGCTGCAAATTGGCTTGGCAAAAAAGTAGAAGAATTTGAAGCAAATACTGTTTTCTCAGGCGCTACTTTCCCAAGATTTTCATAAAAACTCTGTTTAATTTCGATGCGCTCTGGTACTGCTTCTACTACGATGTCCGCATCTTTTGTTGCCTCCGCTAAATCAGTGAAAAACTTCAGACTGCTGAATGCTTTTTCAGCACGGTTAGTATCATTAAAATACTCACCATATGTTGTTTTTAATGTTGCCATACGCCCTTTTGCTGCCTCAATAGCTCCAGAATTTATATCATAAACACTTACATTAAAGCCGAAAAATGCGGACTGAAATGCTATTTGACTCCCTAAAACACCACTACCTGCAATCGTTACATTATTAAAATGCATAAAAACCGCTCCTTTTAGTAAAATCATTTCTAATATTCAAGAATAATTTATCTATTTTAAGGCGAGTTAACGGTATTATATACATATAAAGAAATGTTAATTTAAGGAGAATTGATGGAGGGATTATTTGAAGAAATATGGATTAAGCTTAGGAGTCATGTTCGTTGTAGGCTTTACAGTTTTTTTATTTTACTTTAAACAGCCGACTTCCATTATGGAATCGCTTCCTGCGGTTATTGTCGGTGAAGAATTTGAAAATGCTGCACTCTTTGAAAGAGAAACTATTAATTTAAACCAAGAACAAAAAAAGCAGCTGCTTGAGCTACTTGACGAAGAAAATTATCGAAAAAAATTAATTCCTAACTTGCCAAATACTAAAAAAGAAATTGTTTTTGACCTGTATCTCACAGGGGCCGATCGTTCATTTTTTCTATATATTGATTCAATAAAGGAAGTCATTCTTATTGAAAATAATGGGAGGCTAGAACCATTTACTATTATAGATGCTCGTGACCTATTAGCCTTTGTGGAAAGTTTAAAATAACGGGGGGTTGTCAAACGATATGACGCCCCTCCCCTAGTTTTCAAATAAATTATTGAATATCCACATGCAAAAGTTCAGTGAATAGGAAATCTTCATAGTCATCAAAAATAAAGGTCCATGGCATTGAAGTATTTGGAGGAATATTCAGTTTTGGAATGGTGAATGCTTTTGCAAAAACACCCTTAGCTGTTGTGCAGGTAACTTCTCTATTTTGAAAATTTAGCACTTCTTCACTTCTATTATGAATGAGTACTGTTAGGAGCAGCTGCTGCCGATGATTTAATGCTTTTCGTACGAAGCAGCACGAAATCTCATCCGTTTCTTCATCTTTAGAATGATGAAATAATTGTTCGATACTGAGGCGGTCTTGTTTTGCAATCGTTTTATCCCATGCCGCTTCAAATTGTAGTTTTTGTACGATAATAACCTCTCCTTCCCGTTTTTTCAGCAAATAAGCTAGAATACAACCATTCTTACAACATCCGTGTTACAGTAGAGTAGAATCTTAAAAGATAGAAGGCGAAAAAATGATTGAAATAAAAAATTCCCCAATTAGTGAGGGAGAATATACTCGCGGTGTTTTTGCGCAAGAAGCAATACCGGAAGGCACTTTATTCCACCAGGCTCCTGTCCTAAGTTACCCGAATGAGCAGCATAAACATATTGAAAAAACCAGTCTTGCAGATTATGCATTTGAGTTCGGTGTAGGCCGATCTGCGATATTATTAGGCTACGGGATGTTATTTAATCATTCTTATACGCCAAATGCTACGTATGAAATAAACTTTGAAAATGAAACATTCGATTTTTTTGCCTACAAAGATATTAAAGCTGGCGAAGAAATTTTTATTAATTATAATGGTGATATCGATGATAATGATCCATTATGGTTTAATAAAGAAGAAGAATAAGTATGGTATCGAGAACTGTCTAAAGGTAACTTTAAACAGTTCTTTTTTCAATTTTCTTTAAAAAATCTAAAATATCTTCTGCTAGCAAATCACGTTCTTTTCCTAATGAAATAAGATGTCCACTATTTTTATATAGCTTTTTGCAGACAATATTTCCGTTAACCCTCTGTTCGATTAAATCAATGCTCTTATGAAATACCCCTTCATCCAACCCGCCCTTTGCTAAAAACAACGGCTGCTTCATCGCGTGTACTTCCTTTCCGGACTGGACGATAAATTGCTGAAAGGCAATGAATTTTTCGATAGGTCTTGGAAAGTGTTGACTCATAAACTCCTGTATTTCATGTTCCGTGCTTCCATTATTTTTTAAATACCGCTTTGAAAAATGGGCCGCCCTTTTTTCTAGCTCTGCCGCTGGACGTTCCAATATAGGCGAGGAAATAATGCAAACTGCTTTAATTTGCGGAAATTCATTGGCCAAGCGAATACTTAACACACCACCTAAAGACTGACCAATCAAATAGATTGTTTCATATTTTTGCTCAATTAGATACTTAACAGCCTCTCTACTGCCGGCTGCTACTTTTTCAATGGAACTTGCAAATAGATGCTCAGGTGTAGCACCGTGTCCTGCCAGGTTTGGTGCATAGCATGTATAACCTTCCTCATGAAGCTCTTTTGCTAAATACTGCATTTCCTTCGCATTACTTGTATAACTATGTAAAAGTAAAACCGCTTTTTCGTTGCCCCGTAAAAAGATATTTTCAACCAACTGCATCGTAATCTCCTTTATGAATAGTTCAAATTATTATAGCATAGCACCCATCTATTACTTATCTTATTTGGATTAATAGGTTTTCAAAACCGAAATGATGAAAATGTTTCATGTTTCAGCTACAATGATGGGTGAGTGAAAAAAACTTGAAAGGAGAATCATTATAATATGAAAACAATATTATTATCGATTCTAGCTGCACTAGTTTTATTCGTTCCAAATGCTGCAGCACATACTTATTTGGATACGACAAAACCGGAAAATGGCGAAGTTGTTGTAGAACCGCTGCAATCTATTTCGCTTACATATGCCGGTAAAATCGAACAAGGTAGCACATTTAAAGTCATTACAGCTAATGGCGAGCAAATGGAAACTAGCAATATGACTTTAGTAGATGGTGTGTTAACTGGTAGTTTTGATAACCCTTTACCGAATGGTGATTATACAGTTCAGTGGAACAGTATAAGTGAAGACGGACATCCATTATCAGGAGAGTTTTCTTTTACTGTCAATGCACCTGAAACAGAGGAAGCTGAAGAGAACGTTGAGCAGGCTGAAGTAGAAGATTCGGCACAAGTTGATGTATCTGAATCTGAACCCGTAAGTGTAGAGGATGATAAAAATAATATGCCGTTGCTGGTCGTTGGCGGTATGTTACTAGCTATTATTTTCATTAGTATAATAATACTTTTAGCACGGAAAAAGACTAAATGATAGCTATAACGATTTTTAGCCAATTTCTGCTCTATATAGGCTTATCGATTTTAATGGGGACATTTATTCTAAGCTGTATCCCCACTTCGTTACGTCCGCAAGTTTATATTTCAAAAAAATGGTTAATAATCAGTACGATTGCTTTACTTATTGTATCGTTTGTTCCTAATATACAATTGCTTACGATATTAACGCCACAATTCGGCTTTTTCGACTCAATATGGATGCTGCTTTCGAAATTTAAAGTCGGGCATTCATGGCTTGCCATCGTTGGCTTCACGATTATTTTACTATTAATCGTTCGAATGTATGTAAAACATGAGTCGAAGCTTAGTGCTGTTATGGGCATTTTAGTCCTTATCGCAATTATGGCTGCAATTGGCTATATTAGTCACGCAGGATCGATGTCAGGCATTGTTGGTTCCATTTTCGACTTTGTACATTTGCTTGCTGTAAGTGTTTGGCTTGGTATTTTAATCATGATTAGCTTCTTCTCAAAAGACGCGGCTAATTGGGAAGCTTATTTAAAATGGTTTTCACCGGTCGCGCTTGTGTCTCTTACAGCAATTGCATTAAGCGGTGTGATGATGACTGAAGCGATTGTCCCTGGCTATGTAACAAGCTGGTCAAGCAATTACGGGCAATTTTTATTTATTAAACATGCATTGCTTGTACCCCTTACCGTAATCATTTTGGCCAATGCGCTATTAATTAAACTGAATATAAAAAAGCCGTTATTTGAGCCTCGTACGTGGGTTACAATGGAGACTACTTTATTGATCATTATTTTGTTTATTACTGCGCTGTTCAGTGAACAACAGCCACCAAGCTTTACTGTACAGGATATTTCACCATTTTTTGAGCTTTTTTATAGTAGCTCGATTGAGACAGGCATGCGGGCATATTTGCAAATGACTGGAATTGGCTTAGGCTTTTTCTTACTTACCGTCCTATTTATTGGTCTGGTCATTGTAAGCTATATTAAACAGCTTCCTATTATTATTTCAGCAGCTATGACATTCGCTGTTGCTTTATGTTTTTATATGGGCTTTATGTCGATTGTGTTTTTTAAATGATTTACAACTGAAGTATATGGCAATATCGAAAGGGGCTAGGATAATCCCCTCAACTTCAAAAACCGTACAAATTTTACGCTGAGTAAAGTTTGTACGGTTTTATTATTGTGTCTCCTTTGTAGACGTTGTTCTCCGTTACGGCGGACGCTTTCCTGGGGGCACGAGGCCAACACGATGTTGGTCACAAAAGCGTTGCCACAGGACGTGGCGTTTTTAGCTTTTGTTCCCTTCGCTCTCCCTCGCGCTGTCCCCCTGGGAGTCGCCGCCTTCACTGCGAACAACTTAATTTCTTCAATTTCAAGTAGATCTATTAATATTGTACATTCTTATTAAAAATTTAATTATCTCCGTCTAAAGAAATGTCCCTATTTCATACTGCCTAATCCTCTTAAGCAAATTTCTTATTTCGCATATAGCGAATGAGCGATGCGATAATTAATATTATCGTTAATGCGATTGTTCCGTATTGCATTGTAGTGTCGTCTGTTTTGACAGCGATACCGATTAATGCCCAAACAATTACTAGTACAAAGAAAATATCATGGGATAGCGCAACTGCCAAATAGCCGAGTATGACTGCTACTGCTACAAGTACAAGAGAACCGACTACTTCCGAAATACCAAGGTCCACATTGTAATATTTTAATACGTAGCTCATATTGGCGATGGTTGCCACTGAAATCCATGATAAATAAAATGAAAATGGAAAACGTTCTGATAAGCCTTTTTCTGTATTTTTGTACTGCAAATATATCGTGATGAGCGTGAACAGTAATAAAAACATGACGATAATAGATAAAATAAATTGCTCATAATGCCAACTAAATAACCAAGTAATATTAAATATACAACTTAAAACAAATAAAAATCCGACTTTTGATTTGAAACGGTTTTCTTTCACTTTTTTGTAAATGGCAATTAACCAAATTACTAATAATAGATAAATAAGCGACCAAATCGAAAATACATAGCCAGCTGGTGTAAAGAGTACATCAAGCCTATTCGAAATTTCAGCTGCTGTCACTCCGTTTATTGGTAGTGTATTGGATAATGCATTGACGACAATTACGGCAATCAACGCAATCCACATGACAATATATAACCCCATAAAGTCTCACCCTTTTTCTATAAGATTAGGTATCCATACCCTACCTGATAAAAAAGTATGCGACCGTTCCAGGCTTTATAATTAAACCCCATTTAAAATATAAAAAAATCGATTAAATGCCCAAGTAGCAATTAATCGATTTTTATTATTTACTGTTTTTCAAATGCAAGTTTCATGCCAAATCCGATTAACACAGCTCCAGTTAACCCTTCAATAGCTGATTGTGTAGCTGGTTTTTTCATGAAATTGCGGATTTTGTTTAATAAGAATACATAAACAGCAAACCATACAAACGTGAGTACAATGTAAATAATACCCATTGTTAAGAACGGCCAAAATGGCTCACTGCCTGCTGATAAAAATTGCGGTAGAAATGTCAGGAAAAATACCGCCACCTTAGGATTTGTAATATTCGTTACCAACCCTTGCTTGAAATAGGAATTCCCCTTTGCATCGATAGTCGGAACTTCATCGATCTCTGTTTTTTTCACACGCATTGCAAGCAATGTTTTGATACCCAAATAGCATAGGTAAGCGGCACCCACATACTTTAACACTGTAAATGCTACGGCAGATTTTACGATAAGGGCTGATAATCCGGCAACCGCAGCAATCGTATGAACGGTTAAGCCTACACATGATCCGAGCATCGTCTGAAAGCCGCCCTTTTGTCCATTGACGATTGTATTTTTCGTTACAATGGCTGTATCAGGACCCGGCAAAATAATCAACAGCACACATGCAATAATAAAGAATACGATATTCTCCATTTCCTCACCTTCGTTTTCTAAATTTTTAGTTATTTTAACATAATTAAGACGAAGGAAGCTACATACATTTTATTTTTGTTGGCTCATCACTATAGAATATAAAGGAATATTTTACCGTTATTTGAATGATGTAGATTATTTTTAGGATAAATAAGGTAACGTTTTACCGTTATTTTAAATAAAATCATGAAATCCCATGTTTTTTAGGTCAATAACGGAATTTCTTTCCCTTATTTTCTCTATTTTTTATGTTATTTTAAAAATAATGGAAATTTATTCCTTTATTTATCTCATTAGGCAACCTATTTTTTTGTTAGTAAGCTGATTTTGTCAGCAGCTTGATCTATTATGACATCTGCTTTTACCTGACCATTATAGGAAATATACATTACGGCATTTTCTTTTACGAAAATAAATTCTTTAACTTTATCTCCTTCATGAATTAACAGTTGATCAAATTTTTCATGTGTTGTTTCTGTAAAAATCTTTTTATCATTGCTTTCATTATTACTTTCTTTTATTAAATCTTTAACTAAAGGATCTACAAGAAATTGAAAACGTAGCTGATAAATATTTGAGTATATTATTGATGTGTAACTGTTATAGGGATCAGTCCATTCCCCCGTTTTTTCTTCACCATTCTCTACAGTCTCATATATGATTGGGGCAAAAGCACTCCAATTAACGCTAACATAGTTACCCCATTCCTTTCTTACTAAATTCGGATTATTTTCAATCGACTCCAGTCTGACAATCGGTAATGACGTATCCTCCCTCGGTAACGTCAAATGATCCATTTTAGTTATTTGGTAAATCGGGATAATTATAGAAATTATTGCAATTACGATATTAAATATATAGGAAATCTTATTATATAAAAAAGAGAGTTCCCAAGGTTTATGATGATCGATCAATTCACCTTCTATAAACTTTTTACGTACTCGAGTAATTCCCCACCAGCTTTTAAAAGCAGATATTATATATAAGGAATTAAATACAGCTAAAAATAATGTAGCTTCTAAGGACCCGTCAATTAAAAGCAATATTTTGGTATTATCAAGGAACCAAAATCTGTATAATATGAAAAGTATTAATGCTACTCCTCCTACTGTTACAAGTAGATTCAGCAGCATTTTTCTCTGAAGTGATTTTAATACAGCGATATATTCTACCGAATGGACTTCTACCTCTTTCGTCTTTCTTTCAGTCGGGGCTGCAAAAATATGAAAGTAGCGGTCACTCGCTATATAATCCCAGCCATTTTCCTTATATAAATCGATTTTGTCATTTGAAATATATTTATCCTTCGCCAGTTCCAATCGGTATTCCATTTGCTTTCGTTCGCCTTTTTTAAACTTAGCAAAATGGGTACCAATATCATATATATGGAGGCCTTGTTCGGACATATCCGAAAACCAACTCTCATGTTCTCCAACTTTCCAAAAATCAGCAGGTCTTAACTTGCGTACAGTTTTCGTCATTCTTTAAACCTCCTTCTTCTGGATCTGTTCTACTTAAATAATTGACCGATTACTTTAGGTATCATCTGTATCATTTCAACAATTGAAAATGAATTCTCGACTTTATCAAACTTTTCTTCAGAATGATCTTTAAAAGGCAGTGGCTTAACTGTATCGCCCTGTATTGGTTCATAATCATCCTGAAACTGAATTCGAATCGATTTTGCTTCGTTCTTATTGGCTTTATCCATTACTTGAAAGTGAATGTGCGCTTCCGACGAATTGCCTGAATTCCCACATTGACCAAGCAGTTGCCCTTCTTTTACTGTATCCCCGGGTTTTACAACGATTGAATCTTTCTTAAAATGAGCAATCATACTGTACTCCTTATTAGGGTGGGCAATGACAATATAATTTCCTGCAGCGTTCGCTTCATCCATTTCCCCAGGTACACTATCTTTTATGTCTGAGACAACTGTTATTACTTCCCCTGCATATGGAGCTACAACATCTGCATTAAATGCATAGTAATTAGCATTCAATGTCGGTGAATCCATATAGCTTCTGCCATCTTTCATGATAATTAGATCATAGGCATAGCGCTGCTGTTCATATGGATAGTGGTAATTGACGAATTCATTCGTACCGCCCCAAAATACAAACCATTCCTGTTCAATGGGCATACGATATTTATTTTTCGTAAGTTTCTGATCCGTTTCGGGAAATGTAACATATGGCTTTAAATAAAGACTTTGAATGACATTTTCCACATCAAATGCAGCGACGATTGCTTTTTTCTTCTGATCATCCAGCCAGACAAATTGAGTGATGTCATCGTATTGAAATTGATGGGCAATTTCATAGTGTGTTACACCTTTATTGTATTCCTTCCCAACTTCAATAAAATCATCAAAAGATATTAAAGTATGGAAATCGGCAGTAGTAGCGTTATAAATTGTTTCAAATTCATTATTGATAAAATATGTACCAAACGAAAGTGGATCCTGAATAGACATAACAATCCCTCCTAAAAGTTCTTTATATATGTACGATTTGAGTCCCACATTCGTTTCAAAATAATATTAAGATCCTAGATCAATAAAAAGTGTTAGTTAAAATAAATTAACATTAAACCGTTGATTTCCATTCCGGGACCGATGCTTTCTCCGGGCACGGCTCCAGCTAACTAAATTATGCCTACAACGGCAGGCACAATTTAGTGGATCTTCCGCGCGTGCGGTTCCCGGTGGAGTCACGGTCCCTCCATTCCAATCAACTTATTCGTCGCTTTAAATAAAGTGAGCACGATATCTACAATGACGAGTAATAAAATCAATAAACGTGAACAACTGTTCCTGCTAAGCATCTAGATGAAATTTATAATAAAAAGGCAAGAGGTTTCTCGAAATCTTTTGTCGGAAATCTGTATTAGATATTATCTTTTTTAGCAAGCACTTCTATTTTTTGTGCGACATTTTCTATTAGATGATCAACGTCCGCATAACCGTAATACCGCACGTACATGACTACTTTCCCTTTAGCAGCGACTATTTGTTTCTTTCCTTCCTCTTCATATACGAGTAATTCATCTAGTGTGGCATGATCTATTTCTAAGTACGAATCTATTTCCTCTTCATACGAATTCCACTTAATAAGATCGGATATTAATGGAGCTGCAAAAGCTTGAAAAGTGAGTTCATAAACTTCCGTTGAAATACTAGGTGAATATGGGCCGCTTTCATCTAACCACGTCCTCCCCTCTACGATACCACTTTCATCTACTTCATACTGCACAGGTGCAAAAATCCCCCAATTCGTCGAGTAGCGGTTTGCCCAATCCACTTCATCAATATAATATTCATCACGTTTAAGCAATGGATTTTGTTCAATATCAGCCAAACGGACAATCGGTAAGCCTATATCCTCTTGTGGCAGAGTATAAGTATCCATCTTTATTAATTGCATCACTGGCAATATAGTACTGACAAGCGCTACTCCAAAAAATATAAACGGAAGAACAGAATTTTTATGCAAACTATTTTGCCATGGGGCATGATGGTTTATTGCTTTTCCTTCCTTTAAATCTCTTTTTAATGAACGGATTGCCCTTGCTGCACCTATAGAGTAATACACATAGTAAAGAAGGATGATACCCATGATACTTTGCTGAATCATACGACCTTCTACTAATCGTAAAACTGGTGTTCCATCCAAAAACCAAGTAGCGCTCAGCAGACCGATTGATAATGGTACTATCAATGACATTGCGATTAAATTAACGAGAAGAATTTTACTTAATTGCTGTAACGTATAAGCCTGTTCCGCCGGGTCTGTATGTATTTCGGGTGCATTGCTCTCTTCCGGCGATGAGAAGACATGAAAATATTGATAGCTTGTTACATGTTCCCAGCCATTCTCTTCATACAAATCTATTTGTTCATACGAAATGGATTTTTTCTTCGTTACTTCCATGCGATACTCAATCCGATTCGGCTCCCCTTTTTTAAAATGAATAAAATGAGTCCCTATTTTATGAAGGTGCAGCCCCATTAAAGACATATCGGAGAAATAGCTTTCATGCTCACCGATGCGCCAGTATTCAGATGGTCGAATTTTACGTACAATTTTACTCATCGTTTCCCTCCTCTAAAATGCGGCTGTCATAAATTAAAGACTTCAACCTCTCGTACTCCACACGTAATGCCTGCTCGCCCTCTTTCGTAATTTCATACGTTTTTCTTCGTCCATCATCCTTTGCCAGAACAATTAAACCGTCCTTTTGCATACGTGAAAGAACTCCGTATAATGTGCCTGGTCCCATTTTTAACCGTCCGCGCGATACATCTGTAATTGATTGCATTAATTGGTATCCGTGGTTTGGACGTATTAACGCTAATAAGACGTAATACATTGCCTCTGTCATCGGTCCACCATTATAGGACATGTCCATCACTCCTTTTTATTATGTGTCGCGATATATCGTATAACATAATAGTAAAGTATGCGGAAATATTTGTAAACTTTATTTTTAATTGTAACTTTCAGGGGGTTAACTCCGTCTAACAATTATGGAGGGATTATTATATGAAAAAAATAATGTTACTCGTTTTATCACTGACTATTACATCAACGCTACTTTTTGGTTGCCAAACAAATGAAAGCAATACAATAAACAGTAGTGAAAATAAACCTAAACAGCAGTCCGAGGTAGAAGAGATTCCAACAATAAAAATCGATGGGGAAATTAAAGAAATTAGTATTTCAAAAACTAATGGAAGCAACAAAATTGTTCTTGAAGATAGTTCTATTGAGACGTTAAAAACTATAATTATGAGTGGTATAAAAGTAAATGGCATAGCGGATATGACTAATCCAGAATATTATATGAACATTATTTATGAGAATGGAAATGTACAATATTTTCATCTATGGATACATGAAAAAGGTGAAACAAGTACTTTGATGAACACCGAAGATACCCATACAGCTTATACAGTTGGGAAAGAAATGACGGAAAAATTAATTGAGTTTATTAAATAGCATACTTTCATGCTAAAATTCCAAGTAAAAAAGCTCAGATTTACTCTCTGAGCATTTTTACTGTTAAACTAAAACATCAATTAATTTAAAAAGAATTAAGTGCTGCTTTTCATAACCTTATTAGCACCTAAAATGATTAACAGGATTAACATTACAGAAAAGACTAAAGCCCATATACTTCCTTCTCCGAACAATGTAGTTAATACGACATCAAACGTAGGAACCCCCATCGCATACAGTAATGGCACTCCTAAAACTGTTGCAGTAATACCGATTACGAAATTTAAAATAAGATTTCTTTTCTTACTATCCATAATTTTCACCCACCTTGTAAAACAAATTTAACATATATTTACAAATTATTAGTGAATTATTTCAATTAATGGATATTCTCTAATAATCCCAGAACCATTTCCCACTTCTTTTAGCACTAGTTTTAACAAAATTACATAAATTTATGTTTTTACTTTAATTTATAAACACATTGAGGTGCCATTTCGGTCGGTAAATTACCTTAAATACCGATCTAACAATAAAAATAGGGACATAATTCATCTTACGAATTAGTCCCCAATTGTTTTGTTATTTAATAGGTTCTCCCCATCAACCGTACATGAATTTAATTTCGTCTCTTTTTTTCTTTATACTACTAAGTAATTTGTCATTAGTTTGATAATGAAATTTTCATTATTACATTTTTAATGAATGCTGCTCCGGTTGCTACCATTATTGATACGGCAATAATTACTACCCCTGCAACTGCCATGATTGGCGGGAATGCATTTGCCGTATCAAGTATAATAAATCCTGCTACGTACAAAGCGATAATTATGAATGCACAATATTTAATATAATTTAACCCTTTTATAATGCTGCTTGAAAATAATGATTTGCGTTCAATCACATAAATCATACTCACTGACTCATAAAGCGCATAAAAAAATGGGATTGCTGTTGCGTATAATCCAAGTAAAATAGGATATTGCAAGTAGGCGACTTCCGGATGAACAGTAGCTGCTTCCTGGGCAAGGATAGGTAAAAGATATACACATAAAAACAATACGATTATGCCAATCACTACAATACCTAAACTTAAAAGAATAGAATTAATTCTCTTCATAGTGTCCTCCTTATTTTCCAATGTTTTTCATTTAAACGAATTATCTTGATGAAGGTTTCCGTAATCAAATTGTTCCCCTTCTCTTTTTAAAATGTTTTTTACTGTCATTTCAATTAGAGGAGGAGTGAATCAAGCCACTATATTGCATCCCGTTTTGTTTCTTCAGGTAAGTGCCAATGTAATTCATACACATAGCGCTTAATCAATTCAAACAAATTTTTATCAAACTTTACTATAAATGATCGAACTTAATCATTAATTATAAGTTAAAAGCGAAGTAGCTCCTTGTTTAAGGTACTACTTCGCTTTTATTTTTGGAAATCCATATTATATGTATATTTTTAACGTTCCTAATTTTTATAATTCGGAAGCATACTTGTTTAACTCTTTACTCATAGATTCAATCTTAGTCATAATGTTTGAAATTTCGTCAGTAGAGGATGCTTGTTCACGTCCAACAACCACAACCTCTTGAATAGAAGCTGTAATCTCATTCACGGAATTTTGGATGTTCGTTAGTGTTTGTCTTATTTTTTCTGTTGAAGAAACGGTTTCAAAAGAAAGTTTTCTTATTTCATTAGCAACTACTGTGAAGCCAAGACCTTTATCCCCTGCCCTTGCTGCTTCAATAGCGGCATTTAACCCTAAAAGGTTTGTTTGATCAGCAACTCTCTTAATGAAATTTAATACTTCATCTGTATTTTTCACTTCTTCCATTGCATGAGTGGATTGTTCTAACAATTTATCACTGATTTTTGAGAGACCTTCTGAGCTATCTGTGATTGATACAACACGGTTATTAGCTTTTTCAAGTGATTGTACAATCTCATCTGAAATCGCTCTAAGTTGTTTTTCATTTTGTTTTTGTAATTGAATCGCTAGTGCTCCAATTACCTGACCATTATCTAATATAGGTGCAGCTATGCCGGTAAAAGGAAGTCCAAAGAACTCCGGTGGAACTTCATCCTGTATTAATTTGTTGTTTTTAATACAATCTGCTAGAGGTTCTTGTGGATTTATTTTAGTACCTGGTCTCGCTCCTATATCTATTTTTCGCCCTGGAAAGTAAGCGATCCATTCTTCTGTATCAGTTAATCCGATAGCTAAGTCTGGTAACATCGAATGGAATAAAGGTAAGACATCTAAATAGTTTTGTAACGTCGGATGAATAGCTGTGTTTGAATTGAGTTTATACATTGTTGTTCTCCTTTGAGTAATTGCTAATTTTCATCTTGTCAATGCTTTTGAAAAAAACGCTGCTTGTAATTATTGTATTTCTTTAAATAACATAACACGGTTTTAAAATATACGCTACATAGGTCCTATAAAATAATATTCTGGGGAGCATGGGTTGAGTTAGTGAGTTTATCGCAAACACCCCACTTTCAATTATTTGGGGGTGTTGGTTAACAAACTGTCATTTTGGAACTAATGGGGATTCAATTTTATTATTTAACGCTTCTGCTTGGCTCATAAAAGAATTCATATTGGCACTTCTAGTAATACGTAATCCTAATCCAACTTCACGAAGTGCTTCCCTTAAGTTTTCAAAGTTCCGCTTATCTTCTACGGTTAAATCAGCAAATCTATATAATTCATCAGTTGGAAATTGGTTTAACTTGAAATATAAATGTTCAAGAATTTCCTTTTCACTTTTAGAAAGCGTTCCCAATTGCTTGCCAGTTGTCATTCCAAGCCAAATACCGTTTAATACATCGCCTAATTCAGTTGTAACCAAATTAGGTTCAGACCAATTATCTTCCATCTGGTTAGCGATCAAGCCTTCCAACTCTACTAAATTACTTTGGACTTCTGTAACAACAACTTGCTCCTTTACGAAGTTCATCTTTATAATTCCCCAAGCTACAATTGCCACGAGTAATATGTTCAAACCTATTGAAAGTCTGAAAAATAATTTTCTTTTCACTTAATTAAACTCCCCCTTTAAAAATAGCTTACCATGGTGCCATCTTGCTTATTAACATATTTCTTATCGGCGAAATTTTAATCTATTCAGACACTACCCTATATAAATGTTATTCAACAATATGGCCCTTTAATGAAAAGTGGTGTGATCCTTATTAAAGAATTGCGCCCGATTGTGGAAGTTTGTTATTCAACTAAAATCTCTCGTTAGTTTAAGAAAGAATGTTCTTTATTTATCTTGTTATATAAATCGATTCTCTCTTCAACTTTGTTTGAATAGGCTACACTAAGTTGGACAGATAAAATAAGGGATTGTAAACTTAGACTATCAATTAAAGGGAGCGTGCTATTATGACACGTCAACGTCGAACATTTACACCCGAATTTAAACTGCAATTAGTGAAGCTTTATGAAAACGGTAAGTCTCGTGCAGACATTGCCCGAGAATATGATATTACGCCTTCTGCGTTAGATCGCTGGATTAAGAATCACCAGGAAACAGGTTCGTTTTCAGCGAAGGATAATCGAACAGAAGAAGAAAATGAAATGGCTCGATTACGCAAGGAAAACCAACGTTTATTAATGGAGAACGATATTTTAAAGCAAGCGGCGCTGATCATGGGACGAAAATAAATGTGATTCGTAATAACACTCACAAGTATTCGGTATCAGCAATGTGTGCCGTCCTAGATATTCCAACAAGCACGTATTATTACCATGCCGACCTTTCTGGGAAGCGTGAAAAGAAAGTTGAAGAAATAGCACTTACAAAGGAAATCGCAAGTATCTTTAAAGAAAGCCGCAATAATTACGGTACACGTAAAATCAAGAAAGAATTAATGAGATTATCTAAACCAAAACAGGTTTCCCGTCGTCGAATTGGACGGATTATGAATGAACTAGGGCTTGTTTCAAACTATACTGTAGCTCAATTTAAGCCATATAAATCAAGCTGTAACGAAGCACCTGTTAAGAACGAATTGAAACGCGAATTCAATCAAGAAGAACAGTTAGCTGTCATTGTCAGCGATTTAACATATGTCCGTGTCGGAAAAAAGTGGCACTATGTATGCCTATTTGTCGACCTGTTTAATCGTGAAATCATAGGTTACAGTGCTGGTAAAAATAAATCAGCAGAGCTTGTATATCAAGCAATCTCGAGCATTCAGGCCAACCTGCATGACGTCAAAATGTTTCATACGGATCGTGGAAAAGAGTTCGATAACAAACTAATTTCAGAGGCACTTGAAACGTTTGGAATCCAGCGATCACTGAGCATGAAGGGATGTCCTTATGATAACGCCGTGGCTGAAGCAACATTCAAGGTATTTAAAACAGAATTCGCTAATCAAGCCCACTTCACCTCTCTTGAACAGCTCGCTCTTGAACTTGGAGATTACGTCCATTGGTTTAACAACTTACGAATTCACGGAACACTTGGCTATTTAACGCCTGTGGAATTCAAGCTGCAACCCTTATAATTTTTGTCCAGTTTAGTGTTGACATTCCAGTTATTATTATCCTTCCATTTAACAATCATATAGATGCTATCAACTTGCTCAATTGTTATCGGGGCTTTATTTTCATTAAAGTACGCTGGCCCTTCAATTGCTCCAGTCGATTTTTCTGTTAAATCTGTACCTGGGCCACTTTCCATATTGTGATGAACTACTGTATCTTTATTGTTAATAACTACATGGGTAATAAACTCAAACCAATCTATCATATATTCATTCTCATCTTTGATTCTTAATGTTCCGTTACCTGCTTTAAAGTCCTCTTGAGTTAGAACAATTTCATAGTTTGTTAAACTCCAATTATCACTTTCACCCATTAACGACAAGTAATAATTGTCTACACGCTCATTACAACCTGAAAGGATTAAGACAAAATAGAATAATGGAATCAAACTCAGATATTTTAACTTCTTCACTGATACTAAATCCCCCTATCAATTGGACGCTTTTTCAACCTAACCTGCTTAGTTTAAGTTCACTTATTCACAAGACCCTCTATATATTAACATAAATATCCAGTTTTTCTTATTAGGCGTTATTCAAGATAATGGCCCGTTTGTGGAATAAGAAAATTGTAATCCTTACAGATTAATTATCAATCTTTATTAAAGACCACACTAAAATTCATGCAATATGTCACCTGCTCGGAATAAAATAACTCACAATAATAGAGGCGCCCTTACTAATAAAGTGTATAATTGAATTATTAGAATTCTTCAATACTAGGTGATAATATAATGAATTTCCCACGACTTTCTCAAATACGTTTCCCAAAATTAATATTACACTCCTTGCTATTAGTCAGCGTTTTGACACTAATATCTATAATTAGCCAAGACATAATTAGGTGGATATTTAAAATAAATTTTTCTTCGATAAATGGAATTGCTAGTTTCTTAGTAATGATTTGGATTTTCTTTGCTATTCAGAATAAAAAATATCAGAAAGATTAAATGGGTATAACATTCTGATTTTGCGAAAAGTTGTATAGGAGGTGTGTTATGAATAAAAAAATGGGGATTTTTATATTTGTATCCTTCTGTTTTTTAATATGGTTATACTTTGCCATATATGAATCCTCAATCGATAACTGGTGGACAGTACTTGAAATAACACAGGAGACTGATCATATTGTGGATATCGAGGTGTCATTAGTAAAGGTGCTGATCGGGACGATTATATTTACCATCAGTGGTTTCCTAATCAATTTATTGTTGTCTAACCTTCCATTAAAAGATTGATAAAGCATACAGAATCATTCTAAATAACGTTTCCAAATCAAATCGAAAAAGGCATGAATGTTAATCGATACGACAGTTTTAGGCTGAAGAAAACGGCTGATTAAATATCAGCCGCTTTAAACTATTATTTCGCTAATTTTAATGCAATATCCGCTTTTTCCAGATCATGCTCCATCTGCTCTTGTAAATCATAGGCATGGTACATTTCATTTTTAATCATATACTGTGCAATTTTATCATGTGTGTCAATCGCATTATCAAGCTCACGACGTAACAGCTTCTTCACAGAAGGTGTTGCTGTTTCTGTAATAGCTACCGCTAAACTTCTGACTGCAGCTTTCGATGTAAGCAGTAAATCTGTCGCAATTGCCATATCATCAATGATCGATACATTTAGCTCTTCAGTTTGAGTTTCTGATTTTTTTGTCGCCATTTTTTTCACCTCACGTATTATTTACTTGCGTCAGCAAGCACTTTTTTTAAATCTTTAATTGCTTTTACTGAAAGCTCCAAATCCTCTTCAAGAATTTCTTTTAACTTTTTGTCCTGTACAAGATCAACAAACAATTTCCCTTTTGTCACAC
This sequence comes from Solibacillus sp. FSL W8-0372, assembly GCF_037969735.1. NCBI lineage: Bacteria > Bacillati > Bacillota > Bacilli > Caryophanales > Caryophanaceae > Solibacillus > Solibacillus sp. FSL W8-0372. Next base: position 1,974,859 of record NZ_CP150204.1, read on the forward strand.
AATTCGTTTTAAAAATCAGTAATTCATGGACTTCAAGTTGCTCATGTAAAGCTAGTTCCTTTTTAGCGGCCATTATAATACCTCCTCTTTCATAAAGTGTTCACAGTTATTTACCCAACTTACATAAAAATAATCACTATGGATTGATGAAGCTATGTAAGAAATGTATAAAAGAAAAAAGGGCTTTTCGAAAATTTGAATGAATCTTTTCCGAAAAGCCCTTTTATTTATGAAACTAAAACATCTTATTTAAATTCGCCATTTCTATAGCAGACATTGCACTGTCATATCCTTTATTCCCCGCTTTTGTCCCTGCGCGTTCAATTGCCTGCTCGATATTTTCAGTTGTGACAATTCCGAAAATAACCGGTACCCCAGTATCCAAACCCGCTTTGGCAATGCCTTTAGCTGCTTCATTGCATACGTAATCATAATGTGTTGTTGATCCGCGAATGACTGTACCTAACCCGATTACTGCATCATACTTATTGGCTTCTGCCATTTTCTTTGCGATAAAGGGTACTTCAAATGCCCCTGGTACCCAGGCAGTATCAATATTATCTTCATTTACACCGTGTCTTTTTAATCCATCAATTGCACCGCTTAATAATTTATCATTAATAAATTCATTGAACCGGCCGACAACGATTCCGATTTTTAAATCTGTACCTACTAATTGTGCTTCAAATGTTTTACCCATTTTATCTGCTCCTTCTTATACAACCATTGTGTTTATTTTTATATATTGAACTAAATCTTCTATCGTAATAAATTTCAGCTGATGTTTTAGTGCGAGTTTTTCAAGCTGTGGCATCCGCGCCATTGAACCATCTTCATTCATAATTTCGCAGATGACCGCCACTTCCATCGACCCGCATAATTTTGCAAGATCTACCCCTGCCTCTGTATGACCACAGCGCTCTATTACGCCTCCTTGTTTTGCAATGAGCGGAAAAACATGTCCAGGACGGTGGAAATCTTCCGGCTTCGCTGCTGGATCAAGTAATGCCAATATCGTTGCTGAACGTTCAAATGCACTGATTCCTGTCGTTGTGTGAATATGATCGATACTAATCGTAAAAGCCGTTTGATATGTATCTGTATTACTTTGGACCATTGGATGAAGACATAGTTTTTCAGCGATGGCTGGAGATATAGGTGTACATATTAACCCTCTCCCATGAAGGGCCATAAAGTTAATATTTTCCGGTGTTGCAAATTCCCCCAGCACGAGAAAGTCACCCTCGTTTTCTCGATTTTCATCATCGGCAACAATAATAATTTCACCATTTTTTAATGCTTGAATTGCTTCATCAATCGTATTCATCTTTTTCCACTCCTTTAAAACCCTGTACGTTGCAGAAAATCCTGTGTAATCGTACTTGCCGTTTGATTTTGTAAATGCTTTTTCACATATTTCCCGATCAAATCTGTTTCAATATTCACAACATCCCCGGCCTTTTTATAGCCCAACACAGTTTGTTCGTATGTATGAGGGATTAAGGAAATGGTAACGAGTGTATCTGTCATATTAAAAATCGTTAAGCTTATGCCATCGACTGTAATAGAACCTCTTTCGATACACTGTGCAATTAAATTACGGTCCATCGCTAAATCTACATAAACCGCGTTTGCAACTGGTCTTTTCCGCTGTATGATTGCGACACCATCAACATGGCCAGATACAATATGTCCGCCAAAACGGCCGTTCGCCAGCATTGCCCGTTCCAAATTGACATGCATGCCTACAGTCAATTGTTGCATACTTGTTGCTTTAACAGTTTCAGGCATCACATCCGCCAAAAATGAATTGGACGTAAATTGTTTCACCGTTAAACAAACTCCATTCACCGCAATGCTGTCCCCGAGCTTTACATCTTCTAAAATTTTACTTGCGCGAATGGCTAATTCCATCGTTTGTGTGGACTGACTAATCTGCTCCACAGTTCCTAACTCTTCAATAATTCCTGTAAACATCCTACTCACCTCTTTTTAAAAGTAAAAAAAGAACCCCGATTGAATTCGGAGTTCGATGAGAGGAAAATTTAGCAGCATCAAATAAGCCTTTTGACTACATTTTTCAAAAAACTGATGATATTGCTTCCTTCTCCCATCCAGACTATACTGTCGGCTTTGGACTCGCACCAAATCCTGCACACAAAAGTGGCTCACGGGCTTAGAGATTTACTCATCACCGTCGATTGGGAATTTCACCCGACCCCGAAGGAAATTCATATAAAATGATCAATAAAAAAATCCCGTCACGTAGGTGCGACGGGAAAAGTGTATAGCAAAAAAGCACATTTTAAATCAAATTTTCAAAAATGCGTTGCTATTCCTTCTCCTATCCAGACTATACTGTCGGCTTTGGACTTGCACCAAATCCTGCACGCAAAAAGCGGCTCACGGGCTTAGAGTTAAACTCATCACCGTCGATTGGGAATTTCACCCGACCCCGAAGGAAATTATTTTATTTGAAAATTATTGTAACATAGATTATTTAGAATACTAATAGTCATTTCGGACCTTCTTGCTTCCATAACTATCATTCCATTTACCTCTACTAACTTGCTATTCCGTTAATTAAAATGAAACTTTTAAGGTGAGCATCCGTATATAAAAATATCCAGAATTTTTTAAAAACTAGGAAAAGAAAAGGTGTCTATAATGAAAAACATTGTCAATATAGCATATTCGTATCATAACTCAAATAAAGGTATAACAAGGATATGGACTACTTTACCGATGGATCATCCTGACGTGATTTGTACTCATTCTCCTGAAGAAAAAGTAATTGATGACGGGAACAATGAACTCTTTTATTTTACTTTAAAAGAAAATGAACAGTTTCAAATGAATTATTCCATCGATACGTATAAACAAAACGAACAAAAAATACTTACGAATAAAGAAAAGGCATTTTATTTACGCAGCGGCACACTTGTTGTTGTGGATGAACAGATGAGGAATCTAGCACATGAAATAACGGCTGGCGCTGTATCGACAATGGAAAAAGCGAAGGCAATTTTCCATTATGTAGTCAATCATTTTAAATATATGTACCCGCCTAAGGGGAGAGGCATCAAGTCTTTTTTAGAGGCGAAGCAAGGTGATTGTGGCGAGTATGCTTTTATGTTTTCTTCCCTTTGCCGTTCTATTGGTATCCCGTGCCGATCCCTTGTAGGCAGTTGGGCAAACAGCAAGATGAATGCACATGTGTGGAACGAATTTTTTGACGAACAAACGGGCTGGATTCCGGTTGATTGCAGCATGGCCTATATTCAAAAGAAGAAAAAAACTCAATTTTTATTCAGTAATGTTCGAACATTAAAATGGACCGCATACTTCGGGCAATTAGAACAGCAGCGAGTTGTTTTTTCCAATGATGCAGAGCTGTATCTTTCCCCTAAATATAATGATCTGGATAAACAAACTATAGTCGATTCGAAATATCCTCCCATCGTGCCTTTTCAAATTGACGGTCAGCCTTTTTATTGGGGCTACGAGGCAGTAAAAGGATGTGTACCATACATGCAGCCGATCTACGTGCGGTTTGACCAGGAAAATTTATCGATAAAACCTAATAAAAATCAGCATAATTATTTAGGTCAATGGAAAATTACAGAAACCGGCGCTCTAGGGTTCTTTTCAAAATTAAAAAGCTTTTCCTATTTCGTTTTCTTTATTTCCATAATATTTAGCTTTCTGTTAAGCAGTCCTTTCTTTTCTGCATTAACAGCTGGTTCGGTTATTGTTATATGTATTTCATTTATAGCCAGAAGAGAAAGAGCATTATTTTACACGGTTGTTGCACTGTACTTTTTATTGCCTTTAATCTCTAATTTATCAAAATTAGTTTAATTGCATTGCAGTATTGTAAATAACTTCTCTATCTATTTTCTTAATTTTCATTCAATTTCTCAGGAAATAAAATAATCCATTTTATTACAATTGGGTTTATAATTGATTCATCACCATAAGTTGGGGATGACAAAATGCCGCCTCGCGATAGCGCAAGCGGCTGATTGGTTGTTTTTCACCTTATAACGAGGGCAAAATTTTGGGATGGGTGGGCCTCGCAAACGGCAATAAAGGCAGTGATAAAGACACGTATCTGTGGCTTTAGCGCTGTCTTGCCGTAGCCCACCAATCAAGTGGAATTTTATTAGAGAATAATTGTAATTACATTTGATATATATGGAGGATTCTATGGCAAAAAAAACACAGTCGAATAAAAATTCTATTTTACTTGAGTTGCTATTTTATGCGGCATTACCCTATATTATTTGGAATTTTGGTAGGGAACCTTTAGGGGATTATGTTGCCATGCTGCTTTCAACCGTTCCTGGTATTGTTTATACCCTTTACCGATTTATTGTGGATAGACAATTTAATATAACGGGGTTATTTATTTTAGGTTCGATGCTAATTGGTACAACTGTGGATTTACTGTCAGGTTCAGCAGAGCAAATGATTATTAACGGAATTTATTTAGGACTTTTTTATACATTTATATATTTTATTCTGTTCGTTGTGAAGCGTCCTTTTACATTATATATCGCGGTTGATTTTGCGTATTTGCAGGGCTATGACCGAAAAGACAGCAAAACTTTATTTTTTCAAAAGGGTATTTTCCAATGGTTCCAAATCATCCAAGCGGTGTTTATTATTCGAGGTCTTGTTATGGCAGGATTAACGGCATTTCTGCTAAATAAATATGGTATCGACGGATATGGGGACATGCTCATCTATAAAAAAGTAGCGGGCTGGGTATTTTCCATTATCGTAATGGGACTTTTCTTTAATATAAATAACGTTATACAAAAACATGCAAAACAATCTCAGGAAAACAAGCAACCGGAGACAGAAAGTTCGGAAGTAGTAACGGAATCAGTATAGCAAAATGAGGAGTGAAGAAATTGAGCCATTCTACAAAGGTAAGTGAATGTCCAAAATGCGGTTCGACGGAATTAGGAAAAGGCCAGCACAGTGGTCATAGTGTCATGTCCCTCGTCAATAAATTAGGGTTTGGGTCTATTATTGAATACATTATTTGTACGGAGTGCGGATTTATAATTGAAGGCTATGTGAAAAAGCCGGAGCGGTTTAAGGACACGTATTAACCGAACCGGGAAACTTGAATCCCTTTGTCCTAGCCCATTGAACTTTACAATGGGCTACATATTTTGATAACTACCTTGTAAGGTTTCTATATATTTTATTACAGTAACCTAATGAATATATTTTTGGCTTAATCGTTAGTTTTAAAATAATCTTCCTGAAGTATTCCATAAATAACACAGTCTTTGTATTGGTTTTTGGCATTGCGAATCATATGTCTAATAATTCCTTCTTGAACCATCCCTGCCTTACTCATTACTTTACCTGATGCAGGATTGTCAGTATTATGTGCAGCAGAAATTTTATGAAGGTTCATATATTTGAACCCAAATTCCACAACCGCCTTTAACGCCTCCGTCCCATACCCCTGATTCCACCATTCATATCCAATCGAATAGCTTACTTCACAGTTTCCGGTAGCGTTATCGAATTCATACAAATCGATTTCTCCAATCAATTCTCTATCAACTTTCCGCTCAATTGCCCACCAACAAAATTCATTACTAGCATAATTACTTATAATTTTTGTTACTCTTTCTTTTGTTTCTGAAACGGTCCTATGTGCTGCGCTCGCTCTGTTGTCAGAAACCCGCTCGTCTGAAAGCCAGTGATCAAACACCTTTTGAATATCGGATATCTCCATCCTTCTAAGGATTAATCTTTCGGTTTCTATTTTCTGTGTCCCTAAAAAATTTATCATTTTTTACCCTCGCCTATTAATTATTGTTCTTACATATTTCCAAAGTGGAACACCTTATCATTAAAGATTATTGAGAAGGCGGCAATTGCATTAAGGCTCCAAAATATTGCGAAGCAGTCGTAAAACATATAAAAGCAAGAAGTTCACTAATTTCTTCATCCGATAAATATTCTTTTAAAACTAACGTAACATTCAATGGTGTGTGCCCCTTTGTTTTCAAAAAGGCTTGAGCGTATCCAGTACATATAGCTGTTTTTTCATCGTAAAGTAGTGGGTCAGGTTTTGCTTTACAATATTGACAGCCGTTTTCTTGTGCGAGTATTCTACGAACTTGCTCTTTTAATGTTGCAGATAAAAATCCATCTTTTTCAAGCGCCTCTCCTAAACTAGCCCATTGCTCTTGAATTTGTAGATTGAAGCCAAATAATTGCTGAAATGGTGTATCCCCTATATTGTTCATTTTTATAATTGTCATTATTCATCCCTCCTGTTTTAGGATAGAATAATTATAGACAGTTTCACATAATTCATTTAATGTGTTTTCATGATTACTATTTAAAAATAGAAAGGATTATTCGAGATGGATTTAATCGATGAATTAATTATACAAGAACTAAAAAAAGATAGTAGATTATCAATGAGCGAGCTAGGTCGTCGCGTTCATTTAACATCACCAGCTGTTAGAGAAAGGGTAAGGCAATTAGAAGATAAGGAAATTATTACAGGTTACACCGTTAATTTAAATGCGAAAAACCTAGGATTTCCTATTGCTGCAATTATCGAAGCAACAATTAAAAATAACCGTTACGAGGAATTCAAACAACATATTTTGTCTTATTCAAATGTAGAATTTTGTTATAGAATTGCAGGGAATGCCTGTTTTATGTTAAAAGCACATTTCTCGACACTTGAAAACGCGGAACTTTTTATTGATGAACTACTATTATTTGCACAAACAAAAACAAACTTTATTTTTTCTGAAGTAAAATAAGTATTGGCAAGTTAATATAGGAAGGAAGTTGTTCTATTTTTGAACAGCTTTCTTACATACTCGGACCTCATATATTCCATTAAAAAAACCACTCAAAAAATTTAGCAATTAAATATAGTGGTGTACCAACGATTATTGCGCCGGCAAAAAAATAACAGATATATTTAAAAATATCAAATATAGCCCCAGCCATATCATCGATAAATTTAAGCATTCTCATCCCTCCTTTGAATTGGATGAACCGCTAAGTACGTATTGCTATAAAAAAGCATATGCATTCTCTTTATATCCCATAGTTTTTTAAATTCTTCGATTGGAACTTTTCGATTATAACTCTTGTGTTCACCTTCACTATTCACCAGATGCTTTAAAGACTCTGAAAGGTAAATATACTCCTTGTCGTAGCCTACAACCGGGACAAAATGCAAGTTATTGAAATCTTTATGTACTTTAATAAAAGCTATTACAGGAGTACCTTTACTAACTTCGTATTTTAATGTGTCGATATTCCCTTTATAATAATTTGTTTTAAAGCCCTTTTTTCTTAACACCGTACGAATTCCCTTAGGATATACATTGCCGGCCATCGTTTTACTAGGAAAATGTGTGTATAACGCTTCCCCATCTGCCTCCATACCAAAATGGCGAAGAATATACGCTGTTGAAAAAGCCGCACATTCCGTATTTTTTTGGAAATCTATCCGATTATTTTGTTGAATCAGATAGTTGGCAGGATAAGCTTTTTTATGTAAAGCGGGTATAGGAAATGTCATTAAATATGTATTAATAAGTGTGGATATAACGATCCATAAAATGACTGTATTAACTATAAATATAGTACTTCCCCCTTAGCATAGAGTAAAAAATCCCCGCTACTAGTAGGAGGACTTTGAATTAGTTATATATGACTTCAATCAATTTCTTCATTAAATATTTCGCCTTGATCCCCTTCATGCTGGATGATTAAGCGAGATGTTTTATGAACATAAATAGATCGGTAATTTTCACGATCCGCTTGAATCGTAATGACACGCTTATCATCATTGTCACTTACTGTATTGAAATTATATTGGTCGGCTTCAATTTCTTCTAGGATATACTGGTATTCTGGTAAATTTGCATAATCCCCATGCAATTCAAATTGCGCTTCAATTACTTCTTTCTCAGCATCGGCGCTATTTCCGCATGCAGATAAAATAGTAGCTGCACTGAATACGATTAACATTTTTTTATACATCAAATTCACCCTTTTAAATTCATCTCTGTTTCATACTAACAAACATATATGGTATGTATCTAGGAAAGAGGCTTATATGATTGGACTTTAATGGACAAAATGTTCATTATTTTGCTATATAATTTGCATCACTCTCTCCCAAAATTTCAAAATTCTTTCCGGCTCCTTTAGTTTAGAAAAGATCCATTCCTTTTCCTGTTCAAGTAGATGGCACATATACTGTGCAGCTTCTTTATGAGTATTGACGCCAATATGGTTCATAATGTTGTGCATCTGTACTGCCTTGTCCCCTGGTATGGCAGACTCTAATGTTTTCAAGCCTAATATAGCTTTTTCAGGACAGTAGTGATGCAACAAAATGGTACCGATGTTGCCGAACGACAGGTGAAGCAGGTGACAACACCATAAATCATTTCCACGCTTAGCGCTTTGGTTATACTGATATAAAAACCAAATCGAATCATCCACTGCATCGATAAACTGCGCAGGTGATGCTTGAAGAGATGGTTCGTAATCACTCAAATAATGCTCGGGGTCATAAAGTATTTTAATATGATCTTTTTCATTAAGTGTTTTTGGAGTAACCGTATAAAAGTCGATGTGAATGAAGTCTTCATACACGCCTAATATTTGGGGCGCTACTATGAAAATATCATCCCTAAAAATCAGTTCTTTATAAGCTTTTAAATGCTCCAGGCGATGCGGCAAAAACCCAGTTACATCGTCTTCCTCTACTAGGCAATATAAGTCGATGTCTGAGAAAGAATCATGTTCATTACGCGCTATCGATCCTTTTAAAAACACAGCCTTCACTAAAGGGTTTCCTTTTAAACTTGCAAGCAGTACTTGTACAACCTCTTCCAAATGCATATAAAATACCTCCTCATCAAAGCAGACTGGATTGGGATTCATTGATCGTTTCTACAATACCTATAATTTCATCTAAATCATCAACTATATAAGGTGTAGTTACTGAACCAAAATACGGATCTCTTTTCCAAATAGTTTTCATGCCCACACGCTGCGCCCCTTCTATATCGTTTACAGGATGGTCACCTATATATATACTTTCTTCAGGCTGAACATTAAGTTGTTTCAGTGCCCTATGAAATATTTCAGGCTGCGGCTTTTTCATTTGCTCCCACTCTGACACTAAAATGGTATCAAAATAGTGTGTAATACCGAGTGCATGGATATTATCCATTTGGAATTGTCCGAAACCGTTTGTAATGATTGCTAATCGGAGGTTTCTCTGTTTCAGCTCATTAAGCATTTCATGCAAAAGGGCAAAAGGGATACAGTGAGAATGGAAATGGGCTATATAATCTTGAAGCAGGACTTCCCATGAGATTTCAATACTGAATTCTTGTACGAGCTGCTGATACACTTTATCCTTCCATACATAACCTCTTTGTTCCAGTTCAATAAATCGGTTTAAAAAATCCAGCCGATTAATAGAATGTAGTTGGTGATAGAAACGGTCATATTGATTCGCTATGAATTGCTTAACCGATGCATCCCTGTTTAATAATGTACCGTCTAAATCAAATATCACTGCTTTGATCATTTAAATTACCCCTATCGATTTTGCGTGAATAACTGTTCCAGCTAGGAAATTGTTTAAAATCCAGAAAGCTGAATAATGAAAAGGCGCTGTTATCTGTTGTATCTATTTCAATAGAAACCTTCTTTATTCCTTCACCCTGTAACAGTTCCATTTGTGTTTTGAAAAGAGCTGTCAATTTCCACTCATCTTCGGTATTTCCTTGAAATCCAGTCCATCCGACTTCATAATGATTTCCTAATTTATGCAACAAAATATACGCCTCTACTTGAGCTCCTTCAAATACAACATAGCTATAATCTAGATCAGGTTCATCATCGAGCAATATTTCTCCCCACTGTTGCCACGTATATGTTTGCACAGGATTATGTAAATGTGTGTTCTCATAGTTTTCCTTTAGTTGTGTAAGAAAGGCTCGTTTCTTCTCCTCGTTTTGCAGGACATCATTTAGAGATTCATATTGTTTAAAGGTTGGAACAGTCGGCATTTGCTGTAATAAAGCCCCTACTTCTAAATCAGGCATATACGTTTTCCTAAATAGCTTAAAACCTTGCTTTTCCATAAAAGAAATAGCATCTTTTTTCTCATCCCAACATGAAAAGATAAGCTGCTTCTGCGAATATGTATCTTTGAATAATTGCTCATATAGAGCTGTCGGCCAATTTGTCTCTGTACAGGCTGAAGTTGTATAGACTCTTACATATTTAGCTTCAGGATGAAAGCTGTTTAACCAGCTAAGCGAGAGCCCCATGATTTCGTCATCTTTTTCAAGAATAAATAACTGATGAAATGCCTTTTTTTCAATACGAGGCTTTACCTCTTCCAATTGAAGCCTTAGTTCATCCATTAATGTAGATAGATCAATATCCTGTACATGTTTGATTTGCCACATATTTTATCACTTCATTTCCTGATAAATCTGGTGTTAGGAGATCGATAGTTTTTCTAGTACATTCTCAGCACTTTCCCACTCATAAACTAGCTCATCAATTACTTTGCCGCCTATTTTGATTTGGACTTCCTTTACTAGGTGAGCGCCGTAATGTTCATAAAAAAAGCGGGTTTTATTATCCTTTAGCACTTCCACAAATATCTTTTCATAACCATTTTGAGTGAAATAGATAAACAGCTCTTTCATGAGCATTTTCCCGATGCCGTAACCTTGCATATCAGCAAACAGGTATATAGAAGTTAAATCAGCTGCATTCTCATTTTCATTTTCTTCCCTTTTCCCTGCAGTAGCAAAGCCAACAATGTGCCCATCGCTATTTTCTGCAACAACAATGTAATTATTGGGAGCTGCCATATTTCTCTTCCACAGTTCTTCTCTTTGTTCGTAGGATAACCCATCCAAATATTCATCCGGAATAATTCCTTTATACGTCGTTCGCCAGCTATCGACATGTACTTTGGCGATTCCCGCAGCATCCTCCAACTGTGCTTGCCTAATTTGCATACAAAACCCCTCCTGTTTACATTTAGTTTACCTTATATTGGGATTATATTTTTAAAATTTTCGTAATTTATTTGTGAAAAAATTGGATTTACTTTTATAATGGATAAAGCTGTTATTTAAAATTAGTTCGGGGGAAAAACACTTGAGAAAAATCACCTTATCAAATGGGGAAACCGTAGAAGTTGAATGTCTTAGTTGTGCAATAACAAGCGGGTTAGTTGAACCTGAAGGCGGTGTGGTTGTTGAAACACCGTATTTTCATGCTCATCAAGATGTAGCTTATCCAATTAGAGGATTAATAATTTTAGCTTCTAAAAGACATATTAAATGTTTAGATGAATTAACCGAGGTGGAAAGATTAGATTACATAAATATTTTATCAAGAATAAGAAAAGCACAAAGAGACGTTTTAGGAATCGAATATGTCTATTATTTTTATAACGAAGACACTACCCACCATTTCCATACTTGGATGGTTCCGAGATATGAGTGGATGTATGAATTCGGACGTTCAGTAGAGTCAGTACGACCGGTATTACTTCACGCTAGAAACAAAATGAATGATAAAGGAAATGTTGAAAAAGTTATGGACGCAATCCGTGATCTAACAGAGGAGTTGAATAAATAATTTAACTGCTTGATACTTTTCATTCATCCGCGACTGAAAATTTTTTCTAATATCATACTAAAATGTGCTAATAAATTTTAAAATGTGCTAATAAAACTGGGGTTTTCTAATATATTCTTGAGTTCTTCAAATATCCTGCGAAATTTGCTAATAAAGTAACCTGATTTGCTAATAAGTTGCTCCGATATGCTAATAAAATGAAAAATCTGCTAATATCTCAGATCGCCGCTGAAATGGGCTCGGCTATTTCGAATATATCTCCCTGTTTTTCTAATAAAATAAAAAATCTGCTAATAACCCCGGCCCAACCTCACACCCGCTTCAAAACCACAAAAAAACTCACTAAAAGCATTTCCCCCTTTAGTGAGCTCAAACTTAAACCTGTTATTATTTTAATCGTTCATTAATTAATGCTTCCATATCGCTAGCAATTGTCTCATATTGTACGCCGTCAGTTCCCTGACCTGTACCGGAATAGTTTTTGACGGCTACTCCTTTTTCATCGACTAGGAAAAATGTATCGGCGTGGATGACTTGATTATCGGTTACGCTTGCTCTAACCGGGGTTTTGAATGAATTGATTGCGAGCTGCTCGATAAATTTCTGGTCGTATCCCGTAAGCATATGCCATTTCGATTCATTTAACGGGTTATGGCGGCTTAAGTATTCCGTTAAGCGCTCTGGTGTATCGTAGTCAGGGTCTACGGAGAAGGCGACAATTTTATATTGCTCAAGCCCCTTCTTTTCGATTTCATCCTGTACTAGTTTCATATTTTGAGTCATTGGTGAACAAATTGTTGTGCAGCTTGTAAAGATAAACATTGCAAGCCATGGTTCCCCTTTTAAACTATCAAGTGTCACTTCTTCATTGCGGTGATCGGTCATTGTAAAATCGGAAATTTCGAAACTTGTTGTTGGCTTAAATTGATAATTACTGCAAGCAGAAAGTACTGTAGCGATTACGAGTACAAATGCGAGTATTATGTTTTTCTTTTTCATTTATCTCTCTCCACTTCCCAAACATTACCTTCATCTTATCGAATGTTGTCCACATTCTCAATAGTTATCATGCGAAAGGTTATGTGTCAAAATTGTGAAACCGCGCTTCACAACTAATTGCGTTCTACCGGATTACTAAGTGAGACGAGTGCTGTATGAATCGCTTCAAGCTTCGTTTCAATTCGATATAACAAATAAAATGAAATAAAGATTGGAAACGTTACTTCCTGAATGATTGCTATCCACTGGTCCATCCTAATCCCTCCTTCGACTATATAAAAAGCCGGTAAAGCATTGCACTTCACCGGCCTTCCTTTTAGTTAATCAAGTCAATCGCTGTTACATGACGCTCAACAATTCTTGCAGACTTTTTCACGTTGAATAAAAACCCTTCTTTTGAGAATGCTGCCTGGTCAATAATTGCTTGCATTGCTGCATTTACTTCAGCTTCCGTTAAATTTGGTTTTGGATCATTGATATTAATCGTCATTGTGCTTCCAGCAGCATTTGCAAATGTTAATTGTAATACTTGTGCCATATGCTCACCTCCTGTCCATTATTTTTTGTTCGTTAGGCCGTTACACTTTCTTTTTGCGTCTTCACAGATTCGATATAATCATAATCTGTTAGTCCGACGATCGTTGATGCCACAGTGTGTAGTTGCTGTGCTGTTGCATTCATCGCCACATTTCGGAAAGTTGAGCTTTTAATAACTGGCTCATTAAATTCATCGACGCCTGTTTGATAAAACACTGTCAATGTTGCGGAAAGGAATCCGAATTCGTTCATGTTTATCACCTCCTTGCCCTATATATGTCACGATTTATTGAAAAAAGGGACAATGACGATGAAAAAATTTACAAAACCTTATATAATAGACATATTGAGTAAAAATTGAGGTGAATATTGTGGGCTTAGAAGGCTGGTTTTTATGGTTTATATTATTTTGGGTTGTTGTGTTAGTTTCGCTTATGGGGATCGGCGGCTTCTTTATGTTCCGCAAATTTTTAAAGGCACTCCCAAAACAGGATGGGAAATCAGATTTGGACTGGCAAGCCATTTATTTAGATAAAACGATCCACTTATGGGGAAATGAAGAAAAAGAGCTGCTTTCTGAACTTGTAAGTCCTGTACCTGAACTGTTTCGTCAAGTAGCTAAGGAAAAAATTGCCGGCAAAATCGGGGAAATCGCTATAGAGGAACATGCTACGAAAATTGATTTAGACTTAATTATCCGTGGTTATATTATTGCCTCCCCTAAACGCGACCATAAATTTCTGCGTAAAAAACTGAAGGAAATGAAAATTGATACAACGGACTATGACCATTTATTTGAGGCATAACGCGTAAAAAGGCTGCCCTTGAAAGTAAAAAACTTTCATGGACAGCCTTTTATTTATGCAATGATTTGAGACTTTTCAAGCTTTTTATACTTAATGAGCATACCGATACGCCACGGTAAAATCATGAAGAACGCCAAAATGAAGAACATTCCCGCAAGCTCACCTACATCAAAGCTTTCTGCAAATATTAATTTTAAAATAATCCGTAAAACCAATAATCCCACTAATATAAAAGGAAACGCCTTTGATTGCTTCATATAAACTGCGTTATCCCGAATTTCAAATTTCGACGTTAGTATTAACACTACCGAAAACATTAAGCCCAGTGCAGCCGCTTCTGCTATTTGAAGAGGTGCTACTCGGAATTCCTCAAAAATAAACATCAATGCTCCTGTAGACATGGCAAATGGAGGGATGAGTATTTTTTTAGTGGATACCGGTTTTTTTTGTGCGCGCAGTCGTATTACCATGACAAACGAACCCATGATGACGGCCATAATCGTCGAACCAATTAATAAATAGTGAGAAGGTATACTGTCAAACATCATATTCCTCCTCTTATGCTGACAAATAAGTATTACGTTAAGTTGAGAACATTCGATGCGACCTCTTTTAATTGCTCAGGCTGAAAAGGCTTTGTTATAAAATCTTTAGCACCACTTTCAATGGCGGTTTTAATTTTAGTTTGCTGACCAAGTGCCGTAATCATAATGATATTGGCATCTGAATGTTTAGCCTTTATTCGTTGTACCGCTTCAATGCCTGTCATAACCGGCATTGTAATATCCATCGTTACGAGGTCAGGCAATAGCTGATCATATAATAGAACTGCTTCTTTTCCGTTGGCAGCCTCTCCCACCACTTCAAAGCCGAATTCCTTAAATATATTTCCGATTGTAACACGCATGAAAAGCGCATCATCCACAACTAATACAGTCGGCATTGAACGATCACATCACTTTCAATAGTATAGCATGGTATTAAAAAGCATGGAACTATTAGAATCCTGTAAACCCACCGAAAATTGGCGAGAAAATTGTAATAATATATGTCATTCCATCGAAGAACAATAAGATTCCGACAGCGATCATAATGTAACCGCCAACTTTAATGATTTTTTGGCTATGAGTACGTATCCAGTTCATTCGTGTGATGAAGAACGATAATGTAAAGAACGGAATGGCAAAACCTAAGTAATAGGCAATCATATACCAAATAGCAGAGTCAGGGTTCGTCCCACCAAGTGTGATGATCGCCATTAATATTGGCCCTGTACATGGTGTCCATCCAGCTGCAAATGCCAAACCGATTAACAACGAGCCTAAATATCCTGAAGGACGATTTTTAAATTGGAATTTACGGTCCTTCATTAAAAAATTGATCTGTAATAAGCCGACAATCATTAAACCGAACGCAACAATTAAAATCGCTCCGACTTGACGCAATAAATCCTGATACTGGAAGAAGAAGTCTCTTGCTAGAGACGTTCCAAACCCTATTGCAATGAATATGATGGAAAATCCGAGCAGGAAAAATAAAGTATGTAAAATGGCGCGTCTTTGCATCATTCCCTTTTCGGTTTTGAGCTCATCGAGTGTCATGCCGGTAATGTATGACAAAAACGCCGGGTAAAGCGGTAAGGTGCATGGTGAGATAAAACTTAGAAATCCAGCACCAAACGCTAAGAAGATATTTAAATCTGTATTCATGCTGCATTCAATCTCCTTCACATTGATGCCTCAATCGTACCAAATTTTTCAATACATTACTCACTTTTTTAATGTGAATTTTTTTTGACAGCCGTGTGAGGTATATGTGAAACGAAGAAACGAAGTAATTTACCTTCTACCGAATCATATCTATAATCAGTAAGCTAGAATAAATAACCGATGTAAATAGTACTACAATAAAGATTGTGATCGTCTGAAATTTAATCGACCAGCGCCAAACACATTCCTTTGGATAGACCTTTTTCCAACGAAGTGCCGCTTTAAAATTGATAAACCAACAATGTAATGTCACTACCAACGAAGGTAACGTATATAAACCAATCAAGATCATCACTTGCTGAAAAGGTGTCGTCGTATATTTTCCGTAACTAATTACGAAATATGGAAGGACAAACCAGAAAACGGATGTAAATAATAATACGATAGCTACTACTAAATGAAGCCATAAATATTCACTATGGACTTGCTTGTAATATTTTAAAGCTGCTTCCACAATTATCACCTGTCCTGTTCTTTTTCATTTACTATTCCCACTAATATAGGCAAATGAAACGAGAAAAGTGATTGATTTTTATAATCATGTGAAAAATTACCTCTAAATTCTACAATGACAGTTAATAAGCGCTAAAAAGCTGAAGTTAATTCGTACAAATCTCTATTTGAACGTAAATTCCATTCCGGTTCAAAACGGTTAATAATGGCGTTTTTCAGGCTATTCATTTCCTTTTCATTGTCCATAGGATAAATTGCAAAATGGACGTCATTATCCGGCAGCATTAACGTAATATTCGCATTCACATGACAATGTGTCGCTGTGCCATCTCTGAAGCAGCCTTTCGCATATATGTTACCTATGTGCTGATTAAAGCGTTCTTTAAATGTTCGTGCGCAAACCCCACAAAATTTCAGCTCATCATTAACGATAATCGTATATATCCCTTTTTGCTTGAGTAAGTCTTCTTCCCCCTTAACGATAAAGCGTGTATATGTAAGATCGCCGTAGTTGTTTAGAAACTGCCTGTAAAAGATGTTCCCCTCATCTTTTAATTGCTTTATTGCCTTCCCTGCAGGCCAATTTAATACATGCTGTGCTTGGCGGCTAACCTCTTGTAGCAGGTGTTCGTATTTTTTTTGTAATGTAAGTTCATGCAGCGTTTTCTTATCGAAACTTTCGAATAAATTCACAATCCCCTGTTCTAGTACAAGCATTTCGATTTTCGTAAAACGTATCTTTTCCCCTTTTACTTGAATTAACATAGTAGCTCCCCTTTCTTAAAAATCCCCATTCACTTTAATTTCGACATAAATTCACAAAATCCTCTAAAAGTTTCGTCTTTACTGTATTAGTACAATAAAAAAAGCGACTCGCTCAATTTGAACGAATCGCTTTTCCATTAAAAATTCTCTTTATCGAATATTTCAAGATCGATAATGCGTGCACCTTGTTTTGTAATAGCCGCTTCCAGCTCATCCACAGTAGACTGTTTAGCACCTTTAGTTAAAGTCATGACAACACGGCGCAAATAAGTTGTATCGTCATCTAACGAGAACACACAATGTAATGGCCATACCTTTTTAACTGCCGTTAGCACTTTAATTAATATGCCATCCGTATCCGGCAGTGCAACGGTAATCGCACAGCTGCCTGTTCGGTAGCCCCATGCTTCTTCCAAAAGCTCGAACACTTTTGAATGGGGTAAAATGCCTGAAAAGTTCCCTTTTGTATCAACTACTGCTAGATATGGGAGCTGTTTAATAGAATGGAACACTTCAAAAAAAGAACTGTTTTCATGAATGAAGGCATCGGGCTCTTCTGTTAGAATTTTTACCGGTACTTTCATATCGCCCTCTTTTAATTTATGTTCGAGTAATTCTACCTTATAAATATTGCCGATAAATTTTTCGCCGGCTTCGTCCAACACAGGAATGCATCGATAGCCATTGTCATTCAATTGACCGAGTACATCTGAAATCAGGTCCGTTTCTTTCGCATAACTTACGTCTTTCTTTTTAACATACTTTTGTTTTACAAGCATTGTGTTACCTCCTTTGGTGTTCTATCTATTATTTTAATAGTAGAATCACAATTACGGAAGTTATTTTTTGAATATTTTGTAAAATAAAAAGCTAATCACCATAACATGGGGTTACTTTTCAATTAAAATTCCACTTGATTGGTGGGCTGCGGCATGACAGCGCTAAAGCCATGTGATACGTGTCTTTATCACTGCCTCTATTGCCGTTTGCGAGGCCCACCAATCCCAAAATCTGCCCTCGTTATATAGTGAAGTAAAAAACACCTAATCAATCCTCTTGCGCTAACGATGAGGCGGCAATTTTGTCATCCCTAACTTATGGTGAAGAATCAAATAAAACTATTTATAAAGTTCATAATAAATATAGGCATATGCTAAATCGATGCATTTTTGATAGTTCGCCAGATTATTTTCCTTATTATTAACTGAGGCAAAATAGATGGCCTCCAACACACTGCCGTTCCTTGGGTATTGCTCGCGGATTATTGCAAACACCTTTGCGCACAGCTCATCGGTCTCCTGTTCCGATAATTGGATAATATAGCCGATTGTCGACGCGTCGATTCGTGTGCTCGTAATGATCTCTTGCTTCATTGCCTTCATCATTTCGTCATTGATTAAATGAAGGATTTCACTAATGCTTTCTTCTTCGCATGTTAATATTTTGCAATCCACTAGAACTAGTGTATGACCATCATTTTCTACATTACTCAATAAACACTTTCCTGCAAGTTTAAATCGTGATAAAGGAGATAGGAAATGATCATCCTGTTCATACTCATTGTCATAGGCAGCTTTAATATACTTTTCCATATAGCGCTTGTCTGTTTCGATTTTCCGGTAAAACAGCGCATGAAACTGTTCCATTTCCCGAGAGATGCTATCCTCATTCAGCATTTTATATGAGTCGGTAATGAACGTATAACATTCCTGAACTAAATCTTTATTTCTTTTTAAATTCATACAGACGATGAGTACTTCATGCAGCAGCTCTATTGCTGTTTCATATTCACCTTTTTGATAATGTATTTTCCCCCGAAGTACACGAATATGTAAATCACTGCGAGAATCCTTTTCTACTTCATATCCCGTAAAATAGCTATTATATAAACTTTCAGCATACTGAACTTTATTAAGTTGTAGTGATATTTCAATATGCGCAATAAATCGAGTTATGAAGTATCGCTCATCATATTCTGACCCCATCTTAAAAAAGACTGCTGGGAGTTTACTCAATTGCCATAATACATCACTCGGCAAAACATCCTTCTGTGCTGCAGTATAGTTGTTCATTGCGATTGACAGGACGGAATAATTTTCGAATTGAAGTGCATAGCTACTCGCAATTTTATAGTAGTTTTTTGCCTTTTCAAAATCCAGACTAAAATAATAGCAATGCCCAATTACTAAATAGAGTACAGCTAGACACTCTTTTAAGTTGTCCTTGAAATAAGGTTCTTGATTCATTAAGTATTGCAACAGCTTCATGTTGTAGTCGTGAGACAATATAAATGGCTTACTCTCCAAGAGTATAAAGTCATTGATTGTTTCAGCATCGCCTTTTTGAATAATGTATGTAAAAATCGATTCAAAACCCTCATATTGTGCTTCCTGCGATGGGAATGGCTGTGATCGATAAATTTCTAGCTCATGTATTGTTTTCACACGTTCTACCATAGATTTGCGGACCTCCTATTCTTTTAAACTACCGGCAGCTCAAATAGCTCTCTTTTTGTAATTGTAAATTGATCCATAAAACGTATTACGTTTAATTTCCGATCAGTATAGGTCGCTTCATGCTGTTCTAGGTATCCCCGCATGCTTTTAATAATCATAGTCTCAATGAGGACAAGTTTTTTCGGGTAATGCTCATAAGTTGCAAAGCGATCATTAAATAGTTGCTTCGAGCTGTTTTCAAATTTCATGTAAAAATCGCTTTCTTCTTTCGGTATGGAACTGAGAAGCTCGCTTAAAATATCCATAAACAGATTTACTGTGAGAACAGCTGCCATTAAAGCATTGGTATAGGAACCGATTGTCGTTTTCTTTAAACGTTTAAATTTCGAACTGATCAGGACTTCATTTAGCATAAAATTTCTTAATAAATAGTGGAGCGCATGCTCGGAATTTATAATAGGAACTTCCTCGAAATAATAGTAAACCCATAAATCACTTAAACTAAAATTAGCGAATGATAAGGAATGGAAGTCTGGATGAATTAAGTGATAAAAGTAATCATAGTATTCAAGTCTTGAAAATTGGTTCCGCTGTTGCTCATTTAAAAGAAATAAAGAGTTGGATGCTTCAAAATATTTCAACTATATATCACCTCATCAATCATTTTATTCCATTATAATAGGTTTTTACTAAAAAAGTGAAATTTATTCCTAAAAAAAAGACATACCAGAAAGTAATAAACTTTCTAGTATGCCATATAATTAATACGCTAAACCGAATAGCGCTTTAATATGTGTCATATAACGAACATTTGAAGCTTCTTTCATCAGTGAAGCTGGTAATCCTACTAGTTGCGTATTGTTAGCACCAATTGTAGCGATACCGTCTTTACGTCCTAAAGAACCTAAAGTACCTGAGTTTGTGAATTTGAATTCTTTTAAATCTGCGCCTTTAATTTGAGCGAAGATGTTATAGCCTGCTACTTCACCTTGCTGCCATGCAACTTGTGCTGTTGGTGCATAAGTTGGACGGTCGCCCGGGTTAGGAATATGTGCTGAAGCATCACCGATTACAAATACTTCTGGGTGAGAAGTTGATTGTAGGAAATCGTTGATTGTCGCTTTACCGCGATCTGCTGCTAAACCAGATTCACCTACGATTGGAAGTGGTGCAACCCCACCAGTCCATACTAATGTATTAGCTACGATTGGCTCACGGTCTTTTAACTGAATTACATTTCCTTCTACACCTGTAACAGGAGTTGACGTGATAAATTCAACACCACGTTTTTGTAATGAAGTTGTCGCACGGTCGATTAAGTTATCCGGGAATACTGGTAAAATTTTTGGACCTGCTTCAACTAGCTTGATTTTTAGGTCTTCGAATTGTACACCGTATTTTTCCGCTACTTTCGGGAAGTGGTCAACGATTTCACCTACAAGCTCAACACCTGTTAAACCGCCACCGCCGATAACGATTGTCGCGTCTGCTTCATCTTTAGTTTTAGCGTATTCTTTAATACGAGCTTCAATATGCTCGCGAATAGCGTTTGCTTCATCAACAGATTTTAATACGAAAGAGTTTTCCTCTAAGCCTGGGATACCGAAGAATCCAGTTTGGCTTCCTAAAGCAACTACTAACGTATCATATTGTAAAGTTTTGCCGTTTGAAAGTGCTACTTCTTTATTATTTACATTAAAGCTGTTCACTTTAGCGATTTCAAGGTTAATATCTAAGCCTTTGAAGATTTTTTCAAGTGATAAAGATACAGCGCCTTCTTTAATTGTTCCACCTGCAAGACGGTGTAATTCTGTAATAATTTGATGTGTTGGGAATTGGTTTACGACTGTAATACGCGCTTCATTCGTAGTTAAAAATTTGCGAGCTGTTTGAGCAGCTAATACACCGGCAAACCCAGCACCTAAAATAACGATTTCTTTAGTTACCATGATCAATATCCTCCAATAAATAGATTATGCAATTATTTCGTTTCTTTACGTTCAGCTGCTACTTGTAAAAATGCATTTGCAAAACGTAATGCCCCTTGTACTTGAGGGTCTTTCAACATTTTTAATAAGCCAAATACGCCTACTGTTTCATTGCTTACTTCAGCACGGTCTTTCGCTTCAATTGCAGTTTGAGCAATAGATTTTGCTGTTCCTACTACTGGGCTTGCCATTTCAGTAACTGCAGCTACTGTATCATTTTTTAGCGTTTCATCTGTTGCAACACTTGATGCGAAATCATACGCTTTTGTTAATAAAGTTGTCATTTCAGCTAATTTCGGTAAATTATCTACCAAAGTAGTCAATGAAGCCTGCACCTCTGGCTTTAATAGTTGGTCTAATACGTCTAATTGTTCTTGTGTAACAGACACTTTTTCTACCTGCTGATTATTCATTTCTGACATAATAACTCTCCTTTGCCAACACCAATATTTTTTCTAACGAAAGTTCATACTTATTTGTAATTCCTTTCACATACCCATTCATTAAGCAACGATAGCACAAAGAATCACTTGTTACAATTAGAAAAATGAAATAAAATTAGGAAAAATAAAATAATCGAATATTCTGTAATTTGAACCGATTAAAAACTTTTATTTTTATGTATTTTAAGAGATATTCTGTGATTTTTCGGGTTGAATTATTCTTTTATATTTTATTTTAATGAAGTATTTTTTTGCGATAATTTTTTTAGGTAAATAAATTTATGCAGTAATTAATAAGAAGAAACTTATAAAAGCGGAGTGCTACAACTTAGAAATACTTGCGCAAACATCTTAATCCAAACCGGAAATGAGGCGGAGCAATGTATTATAAAGAGTTATATGTATCCAATGAAAGTAAACCGTTCCCTGCGACGATTCGAAATTATCGGGAAGAGGATTTCGCTGAATTAATCCGCATTCAAAAAGAATGTTTCCCCCCTCCATTCCCCGAAGAATTATGGTGGAATACGGAGCAATTAAAAAATCATACTGCGCTATTTCCAGAAGGTGCATTGTGTATTGAAGTGGAAGGTAAACTTGCTGGCTCTATGACAGCCTTGCTTGTCGACTTTGATATGAATGCACCGCACCATACATGGGAGGAAATAACAGACAACGGTTATATTAGAAATCACAATCAAAACGGCAATACACTTTATGTAGTTGATATTTGTGTAAGTCCTGTTTATCGTAAGTTAGGCTTAGGAAAATGGCTCATGTTATCGATGTATGACATAGTCGTCCATCTCAAGCTGGAAAGATTATTAGGAGGAAGTCGCATGCCCGGCTAGCATCGTTATGAAAATGACATGACACCGGAACTATACGTTCAGTCCGTAGTAAACGGCGATATACAGGATTCTGTCATTTCCTTTTTACTGCGCTGTGGACGAATCCCTGTCCAGGTCATAACCAATTATTTGGAGGACGAAGAATCCTGTCATTACGGGGTGCTAATGGAGTGGAGAAATCCGTTTAAATAGGTGTATTACTTAAGCTATTTTTTAGTGTTACTTATCATCTCGACTCTGTTTCCAAAAGGATCTCTAAACTCAAAACGTTCAAAATTGGGAATAGGCACTGAATCTAATATTTTTATATCATTTTCAATCAATACTTCTTTCCAATAGGATACATCTTCTACCTCATATGCTAAATGGGCTTTCGTTGATAATCTGTCAAAGCCATCTTCTGTTCCTACATGCACTTGTGTACTACCAACTTGTAACCAAAAGCCCCCTCTTCCTTGAAGCGAATCTGGCTTTTGAATTTCTTCTAATTGTAAAACATGGCAATAAAAATTTTTTCCTTCTTCTTCGGCACCTTTTGGTATCGTAATTTGAGCATGATGTAATCCAAGAATCATATATATCCCCCTAAGTATTAAAACTGTAATTTTATTATATGTAATATGGTATATAAATAAAATTATGGGTTATTTATGAAAACCAATAACTATTTCTTATTGGTATCTACGAAAATGCCCTCCTAGAATAAGGGAATATTTTACCGTTATTTGAATGATGCAGCTCATTTTTAGGATAAATAAGGGAACGTTTTACCGTTATTTCAAATAAAATCATAAAATTTCATGTTTTTTAGTTCAATAAAGGAAATTCCTTCCCTTATTTTGCCTACTTTTTATTTTATTTTTAAAATAAGGGAAATTCATTCCGCTATTTATCACATTCCGCACTTCAATTTCCCGCCCCCACACTTACAATGCGTATTCCCCGTAGAAAATCTTATTTTTATGCAATCCCCAATTATTTCTTATTTGATTTTCCCTTTAACTAGTCCTAGAAGTCATTGATTCGGAATAAAATGCAAGGAAATCATTTTCTTGGGGGGCTATTCATGAATTCTATTTTGACGTATGTCTTTTTAGGCGTATCTATGGCTGCAACAATCGGACCTGTTAAGACCGTTTTATTAAATACGGGTTTGAAAAACGGGTTTTTTCATGCCTGGTTTTTTAGTCTCGGTGCCATAGTAACCGATGTCATCTATATGTTTGTTGTTTATTTTGGAATTGGACAATTTATTGAATCGGAATTATTGAAAACGATACTTTGGTCTTTCGGCTGTTTTGTCCTTTTGTATACAGGTATAGAAAATCTTCTATCGCTACATAAAATTGAGATGGATTCAAATACCAAAAAAAGAACACGTCTTAGACAATCAATTATGTCCGGTTTCTTCATGTCGCTGCTAAATCCGCTAACGATTCTTTTCTGGCTTGGGATCTATGGCTCCATCCTTGCAAAAAATGCGGGTTCAACTACAATCTATCAAATCATAATTCTTAGTATTGCCATTTTAGTTGGTATTATTTTAGTGGATTTTCTTATGTCCTTTTTCTCAAGTGTCGCACGAAAATTATTATCCACGAGGCTTTTGAAAATCGTTTCCTTTGTTTCAGCTATATTAATGATCGGATTCGGACTATACTTCGGCAAAATGGCTTTCCAAATGTTATTTTAATGCACGTAGACAACTCTTAATATAATCGGACCGTTTCAGGATAAGCTTGTAAAATAATGTTACGCATAAAATGAATAGGAAAGGAAACCATACCTGAATAAATAAACAAATTAGTCGAGGTGTGGTAATGGACAAAAGTAAGGTTAAAGTAAGTGTCTGGTGTATTGTCAGTTTAACTTCAATTCCTCTAATCATGACGTTGGGAAATTCCATGCTTATACCAGTGCTTCCGATACTTGAAGATAAGGTTGGGATCACATCATTTCAGTCAAGCATGATTATTACAAGCTATTCTATTGCGGCAATTTTCCTTATACCTGTAGCAGGTTATTTATCGGACCGGTTTGGAAGGAAAATGGTAATATTACCTAGTTTAATCCTCGCTTTAATCGGTGGTCTTATTGCCGGGTTTGCTTCCTGGAAAATGGATGACCCATACATGATGATCATTATTGGTAGGGTTATTCAAGGAATAGGTGCGGCAGGAGCAATGCCGATCGTTATGCCCCTTGTAGGTGACCTATACCAGGATGATGATGAAAAAATAAGTTCGACGTTAGGAATAATTGAAACGTCTAATACATTCGGTAAAGTGTTGAGCCCCATTTTAGGTTCAATATTTGCAGCTGTTTTATGGTTTCTGCCCTTCTTCTCTATTTCAGCACTTAGTTTAATCGCAATTGTCCTTATTTTTTTCTTTGTTAAAGTCCCTAAAGAAAAAGATGAACCTTTAGAGTTCAAGAAATTTTTAAGTAATACAAAAGAAGTTTTCAAAGAGAAAGGCAAATGGTTGTATACCATATTTTTAAATGGTGTACTCGTTATGCTGATATTATTCAGTATGTTATTTTTCTTATCCGACAACCTCGAAAAAGTTCATGATATAAAAGGTGTTAAGAAAGGTTTTGTACTAGCTATCCCACTTTTACTATTGTGTATTTCTTCTTATGTTTCTGGTCGTAAAATTAAAGGCGACTTGAAAAGAATGAAAAAAATAATTGTTATTTCGTTAATTGCCATGTCTACAAGCATTGTTTTCGTAGGTTATACTAGCAAAAAACTCATTCTTTTGCTCGTAGTAACAAGTATAGTCGGAATCGCCATTGGTGCCCTCTTGCCTGCACTTGACACAATTATTACAGATAACATCAACAAAGAATTAAGAGGCACAGTTTCTTCTTTCTATAGCTCAGCGAGATTTATCGGTGTTGCAGCCGGCCCCCCTATTATGTCACTCGTCATGAAAGACTATCTCAATGTCAGCTATATTGTGGCAGGTGTATTAGGATTCATACTGTTATTTGTTGTCTTCAAATGCATCAATGTCGAGGAAATCGAGAAATCCAAAAAAGCAACATAAAAAAATAAGGACCTGACAGCTTTTGCGGCTGGAACGGTCCTTAAAATTATTGAGCTTTCAAACTGAACAGAATAAGGGAAATGCCGGCAAAAAGGCAAATTATTCTAGTCATTGAAATTTTCTCTGCCAGACCTAGTAGAGCTAGTCCAGTCGTAACGATTAGAACAACCGGACCTACTAAGGCTAACATTGTATTGATATAAAAGGCCTTTTCCAAATCATTGAATTTAAACATTAAAGCAGCAGCCGTCAATTCAATACTTCCTGAAATAAGTCTTAAAATAATGATAATAAGAAGCGCCTTTTCAATAAATGGAACCACATCCCCTGCTATTATTCATTCATAACATATGCAGACAAGCCCGAATTTATTTTAACGTCGAGTATTCCCTTTTATCAGCATCTTCTTCCCCCGATGATACCGCAGACAGGAAACACACCCACTCCACACAATTACACATATTCACTATTCATTGCATATATAATTCTCTATTAGACTAAAAATTTCTTTTTGATACGATAGAATAATCGCTTTAATTTATTCCATAAAATGTTAAAATATTAGCGGGTAAAGCGAATATTCCCTCTTAATAACCATGATATTCGTTTTATCCATTCAAAATGGAGAAAGAAGGTACAGAGTTATGTTCAAAAATTGGACGTTATTCGAAAAGGCTTGGTTAGTCGTTTCAACAGTCATCATCCTCATTCTTAGTATTTTATGGGATGATACGCTTCTAGGAACGATTTCATCTATAGCCGGCATTATTTGTGTTGTATTAGCAGCGAAAGGGAAAATTGGAACATATGTAGTCGGTGTTGTTCAATGTTCGACATACGGTTACATTGCTTACGGCTATGGATTATATGGAGAATCCATGCTGAATCTGTTATTCTATTTACCTATTCAATTTATCGGATTTTACTTATGGTTTAAAAATAAGAAATCCCCTGATGAAGCTGCATACGGGGAAGAAATTTATGCGAAACGATTAACAACGAAACAATGGCTATATACGGGTGCCGGAATACTAGTTGCCTATATTTCATACTCGCTATTTTTATCAAGAATAGGCGCAAACTTGGCGGGTCTTGATGGTTTGGCAGTTGTCTTATCGGTAGTAGCTCAAATTTTAATGATTATGCGCTACGCGGAACAATGGATTTTATGGATTGTCGTCAATGTCATTACGATTGCTTTGTGGGCGATTATTTTAGTACAACAGGGCGGTAATGATTGGACAGTATTTGTCATGTGGTGTGCATTTTTAGTTAACTCAATTTACGGGTATATTAACTGGATTAAAATTAGCAAGGCGCAAGGAGCTGTATAAAATTGAACTTCGGTGTACCAATCAGCGAATATAAAAATAAAAAAATCGGATTATATGGCGGTAAGTTTCTACCATTCCACAAAGGACATTTAAACTGTATTTTTGAAGCGCAGTCTCTCGTAGATATTTTGTTCGTTGTCGTTGGTTATGATGATGTTTATGATAAAAGCTTATGTGAGAACACAGGCTTTGAATGGGTATCGAGTCGTGTCCGTGAACGCTGGATTACGAAAGAATTGAAAAATTTTAAGAATATACGTGTGCTTTCGCAATATGAAAAGCGCTCGGATGATTACATGAATGATGATTCCATTTTTGATTCGCACAAAGAGCTGCTATCTAAAATTGGCGGCAAAGTGGATGTAGTGTTCAGCAGTGAGCACGAATACGAGGAGTATTTTGCAAAATACTTACCTCAAGCAAGGCATCACATTATTGATACCGCAAGATCAGCATTTAACATTTCTGCAACGGAAATTAGAAAAAACGGTATTTTTAATTCTTGGAATTTCTTACCTCCCGCTGTTCGTGAACATTATGTAAAACGTATTGCTATTTGCGGCATTGAATCGGTCGGTAAGTCGCATCTTACTAAAATGTTGGCAAAGCACTTCGAAACTAATCATTTGGAAGAGTATGGTCGTTTATATTATGACGAAATCAATGGGTACGCCGATATATCGGAGTCATCGGACTATGCAGACATTGCAGCAGGTCATGTCCATCTGATGAATGAGGCCAGCAAAAAGTCAAATAAGGTGTTGATGGTGGATACCGATTTAGTTTATACACAATTTTTCCATTTCATGGAGACCGGTGAGTATCACGAATTGGTTGATACGATGCTGAAATTGAAAGTAGAGAAAATCGATGAATATATCTTTATTGAACCACACAACTACCATGAGCTGGACGGCACACGCAGACCGGTTACGGATGTAGAGCGACAGAAGCGGAATAATCTACTGAAATCGATTTATGAAATGTACGGCATTAAACTGAAAATTGTCGATGAAGTAGATCGAAATAAACGGTTTAATCAATGTAGGAAAATTGTAAGAAGCAGTATAGCGGGGCAAACCTTCTAACAGCGGTTGCTTCCTCTTCAGCATTTAATTTTGTTAAAAGGACAAAAAATAAGCGGCGATATTACTGTTATTTATAGGCTGAAGATGTTTTTGACGTGAAATAAGGGGAGATTTTCCGGTTATTTGAATAAAAAGCTATCATTTTCAGTTTTTTTGAATGGATAAGCGGAATTTCTACCTTTATTTGGGCTGTTTTTTATTTTATTTTCGGAATAAGCGGAATTTCTCCGCTTATTTTTCAGGTCGGATGGTTCATTTCATATCCACATTATTTAACTGCTTTCCAAATGGTCCATCTATCCTTTTCAACGATTGTATGTTCCGAAGAAGTGGCCTCATCTATATAATCCATTAATAAATTTAATTCTTCATCCGTTAATTCATGTAATATACTTCTTCCTGTTCTTTCACTTAAATCTTTTAGTAATTGTTCTTTATTTCTATATTCTTTTCTGATTTCCCATACCTTAATTTCCTGAATGTCTGTAAATCCAACATCCGTAAGTGTTTTTATGACAAATTCACTGCTGTATCTCCGTTTTGTCTCGCTCTCAATTAATTGCGGAAACCGTTCAAAAAAATATCCCCTTATATGACTCGGATCTCCCTTTAATAAACAATCTTCCGGTGTCCGGTCCTGAACGATATAAATTCCTTTTTCTAGCAACAGTCTATAGGCCTCTTTGAAGCACATTTGCAAATCCTGTATATGATGGATTAACGCTCTTTCCAAAATTAAATTGTATTCGTTACTTTCTAAATCAGTTTGTAGTGCATTCCCTAGTCTGAATGAAATGTTTGGATACTCGGCACAATTTTCTCTCGCAGCTTTCAGTATTTCCTCTGAATAGTCGACCCCTGTAACAGACATTACGCCCATGTCAGATAACGCTTTCGAGTAAATCCCCCCACCGCAGCCTATATCCAATGCTTTAGGAATATTATTAAAATTTACTAACTCCTCCATAGCATGAATCCATGAACTATCTGCCTTTCGAGTTGAATAAGAATATTTATTTTTTTCATTATGAAAATCAATTCCCACTATAATCCCCCCTTCATAACGCCAATATGAATGAAAGTCACTTTTTCAATAAATTTACTTTCCTCCGTTGTTTTACTTCAGACGTAATTTTAATCCTTCATGTGTTGCATTAAAGCCTAACTGTTCATAAAACCTTAACGCATCCGGTCTTCTTTTATCTGTCGTCAGCTGGACCAAGTGACATTCTCGTTGTTCTGCACGTTGGATTGCCCAATTAATTAGCTTAGACCCAACACCTTGCCCTCGTACAGAAGCTGCTGTTCTGACTCCTTCAATTGTCGCTCTCCATCCGCCTTGATGAGTTATATACGGAGTAAAAGTAATTTGTAGGACGCCAATCACCTCATCGCCATCACAAGCCACAACTAATTCATTATTCGGATCTATTGAAATCGCATCAAATGCTTTTCTGTAACTAAGAGGAAGTGGATCTTCATAGCGCTCTCGTTTACTGCCTAATAAATCATCCGCAAGCAAGCCCACGATTCTTTCTAAATCCTTTTCAGTAGCCATTCTAAACTTTAATTCAGTTTCCATTGAAATCCCCCTTATTAATCTTCTGTACGTATAATACTTCCACAAAAAAAGCGCTGAATCCTTCTCGGACCAACGCACTAAAGAGTATTCGTACTTATTGAATTCCAGATATTAAAATTAAATCATAATTAAAGAAAGTGTAAATGCCGCGCTCCATACACACCCTAAAACCTTTTGATTATGTATATTTCTCCCGGCCTTTAATTTTTCCAAGAGCTGAACTAAGTTAACAAACCATAATACCAAAATACAATAGGTACTAAAAGAAATAAATCTTCCAAGTTCCTTCTCCTTTCGTTATGAATAATTAAATTTTCCATTAGTTGACGATGAAACTATGGTTAACGCTTGTAGTCGGGCTGTTCCAACTTAATAGGATTCGGATTACTGAGTACCCATTGCACCGCCAGTTCGCATAGTCTTTCAACTTCATTACTCCCATTTCCTTTAGAAAGGTCTTTTACTAACGCTTTAGCCTCCAAAAGTTTAGCCGGGGGTAATGGCGTGCCTAAGCTAAAGTATTGATCTAAACTGTTAACCATTTTACGAAATTGATTATCCCAGTTGCCCCCGCCATTATCCAATATTTCATAGGATACTTTACCGGTAATACGGATTACCTCACCCTGTACAGTTTTCGCATGCCCTTTTGAAGGAATTAATAAATTCCAGAGTTCATTATGCTGCGCCTGCCATCCTTTTGCTGTAACGGTTATTGGAGAGGAGCCATCGTGAACTGTCCGTTTCTCTACTGGAAGAACATCAAATAGTTCATATAAATGTAAAAGTGCCTCTTCTGTTTGATTCAAAAATTCCGGATTAAAGCCTTCTCTGTAAAATTCAAACTCATTTCCAATTCGCTTAATTGAGTCTTTCATTTTCTGCGTTTTAGTTGCTCCAGCTTTAAGCAAGATGTCAGCAACTTTCGCCATATTAACGATATCTATGTTTCTACATACCGACAAAGCTTTTTCTAAAGGTGTCTGTCTCATCTTATTTTCTGCACTGATATTTGCACCTTTGGCAACTAATGTGGAAACTGCATTTGGATTAAATGAACTAGCTGCGGCAAATAAAGGTGTTTCGTTTTGATAATCCATCGCTTCTATATGGGCACCTAACTCTAGAAGCAATTCTGTATTACCGCGCCAGCTTTTTCCATGGTTATGTAGGGCCGTTCTACCGTAACTGTCACTAGCATTTATATCCGCACCCTGTTCTAAAAGCCAGCGAACCAATTCATCCGGTATATTGAAAAAGCTCAAAGCAGTTGATTTACTGTAACCGCCACGGGCATCTAATTCGCAATGCACAAATACTTCTTTTAATGCTGATATATCGCCCATTTTAATTAGTTCATCAAAATTTTTCGGTAAAGTTTTTTTCTTCTTTCCCATTCTGGCTACTCTCCTATAGGTCAGATTTTTTAAAATTACTATAAGCGGCTCATTATTTATAAAATGCACTGCCCTTATAACTTAACGGTGTCCATCTTTCCTTGCTTGTATATAACCATTATATACGCAAGTGCCATGCGTCGATAAATCCTTCACTTGCAATCCACATGTTTCATAAAATTTGAAATTATTTGCTGAAGTGTGTGCAAACCAATCCCCGTGAGGAAGTTTTTGAATACATAATTCAACAAACTTTTTGCCAATTCCTTTCCTACGGTATTCTGACAAAACGACTAAATCCATAATATTAGCTGCCATTATTTGATCGGATATTACTCTAACCATTCCAATCATCCGATCATTATCTCATACAGTAAATGCCCAAGTTGAATTTTTAAAGATTAGCGAGTATTTTTCTTTTTGCCATGAAGGAATATTTTTTGCCCATCCAGCATCTTTAAACAATGATTC
Organism: Solibacillus sp. FSL W8-0372; assembly: GCF_037969735.1. Lineage (NCBI taxonomy): Bacteria > Bacillati > Bacillota > Bacilli > Caryophanales > Caryophanaceae > Solibacillus > Solibacillus sp. FSL W8-0372. Next base: position 2,006,548 of record NZ_CP150204.1, read on the forward strand.
AACATCGTCAGCAGGAACTCCTTCAGTACCTTCCCTAATTACTAAGCCATTAAAATATTGATACATTCGATCTCTCCTTTGATTAAATAGTTATTATTCTAAAACTTTTGCCAATGTTAAGTCATTTCATCGTAATATGTTTCTGTCCAATGAAAAATAATTACTTGTGTATTGTTTGAAATGGCACATTGTACTTGAGGACCCCAGTAAAATAAACGTTCTTTCCGCAAGGTGAAAGAACGTTTAATTGTGAATGTTCATCTTCTCATGCTAAACAAATCACACGATACAATATGAAGACGCATTTCTTTCTTCAGAAATGCGTCCGATTGTGGAATAGTATATTGATAAACTTAGTTATTTATTAAAATGACTTTTCAAAACAAACACATTGGTGAATACGTTTATTATTTTTAAATTGTTCAATATCTTTCCCAACATAATGGGTAAAAGCATTAACTAAATATAGATTTGGCGTGTTACTTTGAATTTTATGATCCATTTCATCTCCTTCAAAGTAAACGTGGTAATAGGAATCCACGATTTTAAATTCCATTTTTTCATACCAGTTTTGAACCCAAAGATCATCTCTTGTCCATGCTTCAAAACGATTTAAATTCATTCTTTTAGCTATAGTTTCAGCAGCATGAAGTAGTTGTTGCCCTATTCCTTGTCGAGAGTAATCCGGATGAACAGCAATGTGCCAAATCATTCCACCTAACCCTTCTCCTCTTGAGCAAACTGTTCGTTCTTCTTTTTCATACTCTACATCGATAAGTCCAACGATTTGACCATCTAACTCTGCGACTAGCTCAATGGCAGGGTTTTTATAGTATTCTTTCTTGTTTAGAACATTATCAAAATAGGCTGTCTGTAAAAATGCAAGTGTTCGGCATCTCACCCAACCAGTTTCATCGTTAACTCTATAGTCTCTAATAATCACTTTGACCTCCGGATTTTAGGAACCACGTAGTTTATAGGGGAATTATACGCCCATCCCTTAAAATAGATTAACCCCGTTAAATTTGTTCATGATTTTCATAATATACCGCCTCCCTTTCCTAACAATTATTCAAATTTTATCAGATATTTCCAAAATATACACTAATAATATTGGGAGGTTTTGCCAGATCGTTTATTTTTTTAAGCATTATTTAACTAAATGCAAAAATTTATCCGCTTAACTATCCAACGGCAAAACTGGCTCATCCTCACTATATCTTGAGTAAGACCAACCATCATTTGAAACTTCCGTACATAACTTATCCGTACAGGTAAAAATATAAGATTTCTGTTCAGTTTGGACAGATATTTCATAAAGATAAATAGAAGATGGGTCAGAAACATTAAATCGGTTTACTCCTTGTTTAATTGCATAAACAGTTTCCCTAGATGCAATTTCCTGATACTGCTCAGTTTGAAGCACCATTCTAGTCATTTCCCCTAAGATCACTTGGTCATCCAAGTTCGCTGTATATGTACTTTTGATAAAACTAGTAATTCCCAAAAATAAATTTAATATTACGCTAATGAATAATAGAATAAAAATTCGCTTTGTTTTTTTCTGCATAAATGCCCTCTTGTAAATCATTTTAATTACATACCTGACATTCCGGCTATAATTATAAAAGTAGTCCATAAAAACCCAATTCCTAACGCCAAAATCGATGATGTTCTAAGTGAAATAAGTAAAGAAGAAAAGTATTTTTGCTCACCTTCACTTTTTTTAAAAGAAAGCGCAAAGAACACAATCCCTAATAATCCAATTAAATATGTAAATGTAACACCCACCCAAAACCAAGTTAATCCATTCCCCCAATAAGCCATCTGCTGAAATTTAATGCTGAGATAGAATACCCCAATCGCACATACTAATGACATGAACGTATACAATATTTGTTTATTCACACTTATTTTCAATAAAATACACCTACGATTCCTATAAAACTTTTGTAGCAAGTAACCTCCCACAAAACCTTTTATACTTTTAGTGTAATTATACACTTTATGAGTTATTTTTCAATAACACTTATATAAATGCCTTTCTCTCTTAAATAAAAAAAGCACCTTCCTTAAAAAAGGAAAGCGCATAAATATAGTCGGAGAACTATGCCTTATTCTTCAAAGTAGCTAAAATACCCTGCAAAAACTACTAGATTTCACAAGGTATTTTAATAATTATTTTAATTTTGCACCTCTAAAGAGAACGCGTAACAGCTTTTATGTGTCCTTGTTTTCAAATTCACCCTTCGACCAAATAACCAGCCGCGTATAGGGCATTTAAATTCTCTTGGTGCTTTTCTACATTTCCTTCTTTCGCTATTACCACTTCTCCGAAATACGGTTTTCGATACAGATATACGAATGTAGAACCACACTTACTAATATAGGCATTTTTATAAATATCTAAGTGATACCCTACCTTATTCAACAGTCGACCATCTACAAAATCATTCACTTGCAACATATTTAGTACCAACATGCCCAGTTCCCCCATTCCTTGTTCAATTTCCACAATCTAGATGTATTCGCAAATCGTTTATCAGCGAAAACAGATTCCTAATAAAGGATTACGTTGCGGAATATCATATGCATTTAATAGCTTTGCAATACCTTTCAAAATTTGATGCTATTGCATTGTTTATTTTATCGAGCAATTATAAACAGCCTCTATATCCATACCCATTTTTTACTGAAAATAGGCAACCCCTTATGAATAGCTGATCTAGGCCTATTGCTATAAAAATACGTAAATCCTCTTCAAGTATCAACCCAATAGGGGGCTTAACAATTTAGTTGTTCTTTAATTAAATCTAAAAGACCTTCAGGAACAAGTCGTAGTTCACCGTTTTGAAACCTATTTATAGGCAATCGCATAATTTTGAAGATGTTCTCGTCATCTTCCTTTCCAGTGCTCTTATTATTCCTTTTTTCATTGTAATCCTCCAAATTATTAATCAATAATCTTTAGTTGTTTCGATTCACTTACGAATAATTCCTTCTTTTATTCCTTTGTTCGACCATTAATAAAAACGAGCGCGATTCCTTGTTACAGAATCGCACCCGCATATTGAATAAGAATTATCATAGCTTCTGAAACCTTTAAATTCAGGCAAAAGCTACTTATTTAGGGGAAATACAATTGGATCAATTTCGTATGGGTCCATTACAGGTACCAATGGTCTATTTCCATCGCTGTCTGACTTTCCAACTGTTAAAACATGAACGGTTGGTGTAATGGTGATGGATGTTGCTCTATTATCAAAATCACCCAGAGTTAATCTAGGAAAGCTTACATTACCGGGAAAATCAGTACTATGACCAGAATCTCGATAGTGAATGAAGTTTTGTTTATTTCCTAAATCATCTGTTACATTATATTCAATAAGTACACCTCGGAATTCATCATCTTCCTTCGAAACTAGACGTTCGTCTACCAATTCCGATAAATAAAATGTACTTGAGATAGGAGTTTCAGTCATTTTTAGAAGTGTAATTGCCACCCCAGTGTCTTCAGTGTTGTAACCGGCTCCGATTAAATTTTCCGATTCGCTTTCTAAGGCTTGTAAAGCGAATTGATAAGACCATTTTCCAGAATATAGTTGTTTCCCATTATTCAAATTTCTAACTGTGTTCCCTTCCCAAGAAACATTTATTTTACTTGGCTTAGGACCTTTGATTAATTCATATACATAAAGAACGGCATACTCATTCTCACCAATTTTTTTAGTTAAATAGTTTTCAGAGTATCCATTATGTTCATACGCCCCGTTAAATTCTTCTACTATGAAATCTCCTTCTAAAATTGGTCTTTCTCCTAGATCCTTTTCACTTTCAATTGTATATGCTATTGCAACATTTTCACCGTCATAAACTGCATCTGTTAAGGTAATATTTATACCATTACTTTCTTTTGATATACCTATATCAGTCGAATAATTGCTATACTCTTCAAAAACATAACGATTATCTTCATTAAACAATTCAAAAACACTACCGATAATTGGTAACTTAGCAGCATAGGTTGGAAATGCAATACTCAAAGTGAAACTAGATGCTAACAAAAGGGATGCAGCAACGGCTATATTTCTGAATAAGTAATTTTTCTTTTTGCGTTTCAAAACATTTCTTTTAATTCTAGCCTTTTCCGATTCATCTACATCCATAGGTTCAATGTCCATTTCGATTTTTAAATCGTTTAATTTACGATAAATTTTTTTCAAGAGAAAACGCCTCCTAAACGTAATTGTTGAAGTCTTTTTTTACCTCGATATAAGCGATTATCCACGGCTGCCTTTGTTAAGCCAAGCTGATGAGCAATTTCTTCATTTTTCATATTTAAAAAATATTTCATAATGAAAATGTCATGATCTACCTGATCCAATTTTTCCATGAGTATTAATAATTCATCCATCATGTACTTAGAGAAAAATTCATCCTCTGCCGATTTCACTTCCGAACCATTCACGGTTAATTCAACAACCTTTGGTGAATTTAATGATTTCCTTTGTATATCAATCGCTTTAAACTTAGCAATCGTACAAATCCACTTACTAAAGTCCTCTTGGTCACCTTTAAACTGCTTTGCATTTTCAAATGCTCCTAGAAACGTATCGCTTATGCATTCCTCAATAAGCTGCGAGTCCTGGAAGGATATTAACGCATTATATATAATCGCTTTCACAATCCCGATATATTGGTCAATTACAAATTCAAGTGCATCTTCTCTCCCCTTCTTAAAATACTTGATAAAGTTCTCACTCGTAATCTTCATACAATTAACTCCTTTGTCTTTGTAAGGGCCCTACACTTAATACATCGTATAAAACTAAAATAATTCTCATTATTCTAATTTATTTAAGAAGAGAGATATCGAGTTAATGAAAAACACTTTCCTTATTTCAAGGAAAGTGCATGATTATATACCATTAGATTCAGTGTGCGACATGCCATTCAAACGTTCCAGTTAAATCGCCTCACCAAATATCAATGCATGTATTAAAAGGATCGTATGTAATAAGACTCAACGGAATTCGTCCGAGACTGTCCTTCTCCTATAAATCGAATTTTAATTTAACTATCTTGGCAACTTCTTCTGCACTTAAGTTTGTATTGTTAACCTTGATATAATTTTGGAATGGAATTTCACCTTCTAGAGAGTTTAGTCTATGTTTCTCCATTGTGCTTTTTAAATCATTCTCAGACCATTCAATATCTCTTTTTTTAGGTTTGTGCTCCAGCCTATTTGGGGTTTTATTCCGCTCAAGTCTCTTGTCTATGTCAGCTTCCAATTCTACATAGTAAACAGTGCCTCCTCTAGACTCGAAAAGCTGGGAAAGCCGCTTTACATACTCCCAATCCGACTCCTGATCAAACAACCAGACGTAAGTAAAAATCATTCCATATAGATCACTTTTTGAAAACTCTTCAAAAATCTCCTGACGAAATAAATTTACTAATCTTTTCCCTTCTTTTGTACTATAATCAAAAAAATGAGTAACTAAATCAATCGTCATATGGTTATGAAACAGCTTCAAATCTGTAATTTTAGCTAGCTCCTGCCCAACTGTCATTTTACCAACTGCCTGTGGTCCAAATATGTGAACAAGTTTCATAAACTTCCTCCTAATTATATAAATAATCTGTTAAAGGATTATTTATTTATTAATTTTCTGCTTCCTTTTCATCTCTTTCTTTTATGTATCTTTCAACCGCCTCTTTTACTTTATCATTGCTATTGGGTGGAACTATTTGTTTATGAATCTCATAAATTAAAATGAATGATCTAAAAATAACTCCAATGATAATTGCACATAGCATAAAGATTCCTAGTGGACCAAAAAATACTAAAATACCTAAAAGACTAGCTAATAAGATGGATAACAATAACTTCATTAAATTCCCCCTTAACGTAGTGGGCTGCTCTCTATGTAATTGCTCAATTAAGAATGTTTAATTTGAGGATGTTATTTTATTTTCATGATTAAGTTTCTGTGCTTCCCATTCTTCTCGCAAAATACCCATTCTAATCGAATCATAGTATTCCCCTTCATAATAACGAACTTTACGAATACGGGCTTCTAATTGCATTCCTAATTTTTCACCTACACGAATCATCCGTTCATTTCCAGACCATGTAGTGAAGCCAACGCGAACTAAAGGCATCGAATTAAATAAATGATCAATCCACAGTTTTAAAGTACGGGTACCAAGCCCTTTTCCCCAGTCGCCACCTTCGTAAAAAAGAATCCCCATCTCTAACCATTTTGATGGTTCATGTTCCCAGTAATAAGAAACAGTTCCACACAATATACCATCAACCTCAATTACCCAAACGTTCGATTGATTTATCCAACTTCTACCGATGGGTAAAAATTCATCGAATGATTTTGTTTCATGCGGATAATAAGGAGCATTCCATTTTTTCCATTCTGGCTTTTCTTCTTTGTATAACAATTCCCAAATACGAGGTAAATCCATTTCTTCTATCGGTCGAATCATTAAGTTTTGATCTTTATACAAGTTAAATTTCCTCTTTTTCTTATAAATTTGTTCTTCCATTTATGAATTGAAGAGAAGTTCCACTACATTCCACATTATACCATTTATTTTCCTTTCTTGGTCCAATACTGGGAATGACAAATTTGAAAAATCTAATGAATGAAGTTTGCTCTGCTTTGGAAATGAAGATATAAAATATATTAGTTCCGCTCTCTGCCGTCTCGAGATAGCACAAGCGGTTTGATGGGATGTTTTTACTGTGAAAGTAATTATAGATTTTAAAGTATTGGATTACTTTGAATTGAAGTGGTTAGTGTTAGTGTTGGGGGAAGACAATTGAATTTCGTAATGAGATAAATAGAGGAATGAATTTCCGTTATTTAAAAAAAAACATAAAAAACAGTAAAAATAAGGGAAGGAAATTCCGTTATTGACCTAAAAAACATGAAATTTCATGATTTTATTTACAATAACGGTAAAACGTTCCCTTATTTATCCTAAAATGAGCTACATCAATCAAATAACGGTAAAATCTTCCCTTATTTTAGATATTATGTTGTCCTAAGCATCTTTTTGATCAAACACCATCTAAAACAGTTAACAGTGCAATTGTTATACAGGACATCATTATTGTAAATGCTCCCGTCATTAAGTAAACATTTACGTGAAAATCCTTATCGTTACGAGATTTATCGATAATTAGGGCCAAGTTTAAGCAAAAAATAATCGCTAAAACTGGAGTACCATATACAGCCATGTAAATAAAAAACATCGTGACCTCCAAATTGCTATGTAATATTTTACAATTGTAGCATAATAAAAGCTCACCTAATGATTAAGTGAGCTTTTTTATTTGCTTTACTTCATTTCCTCGATAGGAGATATGTGTACTACTCTTTCACCTCAATAGGTTCATTTGTACCTTCCTCTTCTCTTTTTTTGTGATAAAGGATAGCTGTGACAAGTATAATTGCCGATGCAATCCATATTGCTTTATATTCTAAGGAGATACTAAAGTAGGTTCCAATTAAAGCTCCTCCGATAAAGGAAAGAATGATGGCAGAAAAACCTATAAATTTTTTCATGGCTTCCTTATCATGATTTGCAAATGCTTCATAGGAGGCTGAAGAGGCTGTACGTAAATTCCCTGTCGTAATAGTTGAGTTATAGCTCCACTTCCCCAACTTATTAAACGTCGCAATTTGTAACGAGGACACAAATGCAACACTAATTGTAATAATCATATTAGGAACACTTCCCGGTAACCACCCGACTATAAATAAAATAATACATTCCAAGGCTAGGACAGATCTTCGGTGCATATCCAGTCGATCTTTCATATGTTCGGCAACTAATACACCCGCTATAAAGGCTACAAATGGCGGGATATTCTGAAGTGCTCCATTATGTTCCGGGCTGGCAGCTCTCACCGCAAATAATACTGTGTTCCCGGTTTGTGCTGTTGCAAACACGCCGTCTCTCGTGATATACGTATACGCATCCAAATATCCACCAACCAAGGCTAATAACATACCCATAATTAAAGAATTCGGGGCTAATGAGTACCATTTTTTCGTTTTATCCTTCATCTGTTTTATCTCCTTACTCAAAATCTCAAATGATATTGGGCATTGGCATTATTCCACAATGAAGCTCTAATTATTCGACGTTCTTCCGATAATCCTGTTGGCTAACTATATTTTCAGAACACAAAAAAGCTTGGATCCTCGCTATTCCAAGCCTTTACATGAAAAATCCCTTATCTTATTAACTTAAACTCTATATTTCCCGTATATTAAGAGCCAATCGTTTGCAGTAACTTATTCATTCGCTCTTCAAAATCAACATGGCCCCAAAACAGCATGGCATTTTCGATACCTTCCTCTGCAGCTAAATGATGAACTAACACATAACCGATATAATAACCAAGGCGAGTATAACCAAATGTCTGACCGCCATTAATTGAAAACCATTCCTTAAATATTTCTTTTGAAGATTTTTGCATTAGGTCTTTTTGAAAAACTCCTATAATCTTTGTTTTATTTTCTTCACAGAATGATAGCCATTCTACATCTCTTTTATAAGCAAAGTAAATATCCTGTTGAACTTTTACAACCTCCGTTGATAAATAAGTGGCAACACCTTCTTGCAAGAGCCATGTTAAAGGACTGGACCAAGAAATAGTCGTAGCATCAATCCCATTATAGGTAGAAAATAAATGGTGTGTTGCATGTCCAAATTCATGAGCAATAATCACTTTAAGCGCATCTTCATCAGCTTCCAATTTTTCCATACAAAAAGCAACTTGAGGGTCCATCGAACGATACGTATAGGCATTTGACCCACCTAAACCGACAAAAATATAAACATCTTTTGTAAATTTTATTGGATATAAGTCTTCATATTTTATCGTAACTTCCGGAGTTAAGGATGCAATTTTCTGGGCAATCCATTTCATCTCTTGAATCATTGCCGGATGCTGAACTAAAGCTTTTTCAAGTTTCATCTCTTTATTAATACAATGATGTTCAAAATAATAACTGTAAATATCTAAATTTTCACTGAAATAATTTTCGTAATAATCCTCGGTAGGTTCATATGAACTTAAAAATGGGTTTACAATATCATAGATTTTCACAAAAAGACCTCCCTAGCTATATTACTAATTATTTCTATATAACTCCTAAAACTCCTTTTCCATAACTTTACCTAGAAAAGTATCCAGTGCCTTAATGATTTTAAACCGCTATAAAAGGATAAGCCAACTACTTCTGGCTTATCCTCATGCAATCCCTATTCAGTTAAATGTAGTTAACTCTTGTTTAACAGCTTGCAAAAAGTCTTCCTCAAATCTATAAATGTGTTTACCTACTGTCTTCCCTAATGGTATGACGTCCGAAATCATTCCTTCATTTAAAGGTAATGAGTTTATAGAATTTACCTCTCTAGGATTATCTACTAAGTGATCCAGAGGGGTATTGGTCTCTATTTGAGAAAATAACTCTTTTAGTTTTGCTTTTGGAATTTCGTCTTCTGCCTTATTCATTACAACGTTCATTAGATTTATTAGGTTTTCATGATCTAGATAGAACCCATCTGTCGCAGCCATCATTAATGATATAACCTGTTCCCCGTTAAAATAATGCGTACCCTTTTCGAAATCAAAAGCCGCCTGTGTTACTCCTCTTAATCGAATATCTTTTTGTATTTCATACTCAATCCCATTCATCGATTCAATTAACTCTGAAACAGTTTTTAAATCAAGCACTGCATAATAATCAATTGGTATATCTAAAAACTTTGAGACCGTCTTTTTTACATTTTCAGCATCGCCAAAAGAATTGGCAAACAACAATTTATCATAAAAAAATGTTCCATCCTCATTCTCCGATATCGGGGCATAAGTATCATTAGGAAGCGATACAACTTTCATCAACTTTTTATCTTTATTATAAGTAAGTAAAAGATTAAGGTATATTCGATTATCCATAACTTCAGACTTTACCGTAATCAACGAAGTAGAAAACTCAGCTTCCAAGGCATTTGTTGCAACACCTTTGTTCGATTCTTGACTCAAATTGCTACTGTTAGATCTTTCAATTAAACCCCCGGAAAGCATCGATGGAAGAAACAGAATCATACATAAACCTACTACTAATAAAGATACTGTTATGGGAACGAATTTCTTAAAAGAAACATTCTTTTGGGTATGATGATTCTCATCCTGTTTACGGATTTCTTCAAATACTGCATTACGATCTTCCTTCGTAAATGTCAGGTGTTGATTAGACGAATTATGAATTTTTTCTCGTAATCGTTTATCTTCCATGAAGTTCGGCCTCCTTTAACATTGATTCTAATCGTTGCTTCGCTCTTCTTAACCTGGTCTTTACGGTATTAACCGAAATATCCAATACATTGGCAATTTCCTCTGTCGATAAAGAATCATAATAATAAAGATAAACTACTTCCCGATACACCTTTGGAAGAGAATAAATCGTATCTTTTATTTCTTCATTATTGTATTTATCGATTACCTTTTTCTCAGTGGATGGTAATATAGACTTCGCTGTTTCATTGATAAAGCTTTTTACCTGCACCATTTTGTAATTCCAGCTTTTCAAATAATCTTTACATTCGTTAATCGTTATACGATAGAGCCATGTTTTGATTTGTGCGTCGAATCGAAATGAATCAATGTTTTTATAGCATTTGATAAACGTATTTTGTACAAGATCCTTCGCAGTTTCTACATCCTTTACATAAGAAAATGCTAGCCTTACCAGCTCATTGCCATATTCAATCATTATTTTTTCCAATAGAAAGTCTTTTTCCTCCCTGTCCAATTGACTCCCCCTCCCTTTCAACCTACTTCAAATTCTGCTATTAGACGATTGTCAATTCATATTAGGTTCAATTTTTAAAAATTAATATAAAAAAATCATCCCCCTCTATGAAAGCGATAGAGGGAAGATGATTTTTTCAAACTTAGATAGGGTTAAATCACATTTTTGTTAAATATATATTTATTCCCATTACTTTATTGGTATTATCTGTTAAAATTAATATAATGAATATAAGGGGTGTCAAAATGAGTAACGGTTCTACCTATATTAAGAAAATAGTTTGGGTTATTGGATTAATATTACTAGCAAAATTCAGCTATGATTTAAAAGTCCAGCTGCAAAAAACCGCCCAAATGGAGTACAATATTGTACCTGTTCTTTGGTTTGATGTGATCAGTGCACTATTACTGGGAGGCTATATTTCTATACTGCTAGTGAATAAATGGTCAGTAAAAATAAATCATGCTTTACTATGGTGTGTAGCGACCCCTTGTTTAGTACTTCTATTAATCTATCCAACGCTAACAACGTTGGCAGTATATGAACTTATACCGGAAAGCTTTGCGTTTAGTTTTATTGCAGCTTGGGTGTTTAAAGTAGCTATGACTTCCCCAAACGTAGTAGGCATAGTTGCCGGACTGACATTGGCATTAAGCATTTTCAGTAATCATTCCAATCGGGCAAAGTAGAGATTTCAGTTTACTTAGACTTAGAAAGGTTTTTAATCATTTCAAATGCTATACATAATGTAAACACAAAAAATACTAGCGCAAAAATTTTGGATACAGTTTGTTCCCTCCCTAAAAACTGTGAACATGACAGGTACATAGCTAAAGATAAAAGAATAATTGCTAATACTTTTTTGAAATACTGCATGTGCTTAACGTTTCGCAATACAATTAGGATCATAATCGATATTTTTTTTAATTTTGTTTAGATCCTTTTCTATTTTGGAAATAAGCATATGTATCTCTTCATTTTCTGAAGCGGTAAAGTTTTCACCTCTTTGTATATTTAAAATCATCGTTTGATTAATTAGCCTCAAACATGATTTAATCAGGGCCAAGTCCATTTTGATTGCTTCCTTACTTGTGTCTAATCCATCCATTTATACCACTCCCTACCACAAATTATATACCATTATATAGGAGGATTGTAAAATGAATGCTAGAATTTATAAATCTTTTGATAAGCGAATCATATCTCTGCATCGTATTCCATTCTCAAAAATCTCTTCCTCGTAATGCTTAATGAAAAAGTCATAATCAATACCGATTATTCGGAAACCGCATTTTTGGTATAAAGCGAGTTGACCTATACTTGAATTCCCCGTTCCAATTTCGATTGTTTTATAATCTTTAGTTTTAGCAACACGAATTGCATCCGTAATTAATAACTTTCCTATACCTTTGCCATGGTGTTTTTCGGCTACTGCGACATTCACTATTTCTATTGTTTTAGGTCTTGTTGGTAATAATACATATACTCCAACAACTTGTTTTTCACTTTCGGCTATAAAACATTCGCCCTTTGTAATATATTCTTCCACTATACTTTTTGAAGGATCTGCCAATAACAGCAAGTCCATAGGAATATTATCTCGTTCCTCCAGTTTTCTTATAATCAATGTTGTTTCCCCCTTCTACCTATATTTTTTATAGAAAAAAGCGCAAATCCCTGCTATAGAATTGCGCCTAATGTTTTATCTTCTTATTTTCCAGTTTCACTAAATCGCTTAATCCGCTCGCCAATTTCGTCACGGACGCGTTGAAATTCAGACCACTTTTTGCCGGCTGGATCATCAAATCCCCAATGTTCTCTTTTAACATGTGGTGGTGTCACAGGACACTTATCAGCAGCATCCCCGCATAAAGTAACGACCAAATCAGCATGATGTAAAATTTCCGGGTCAATGATATCAGATGTTTGACTGGAAATATCTATACCGGCTTCTTTCATGGCCTTCACTGCATTCGGATTTAGTCCGTGTGCTTCAATTCCTGCACTTTTAACATCCCACTGCTTTCCGAGATATTTCTTTGCCCAGCCTTCCGCCATTTGGCTTCTGCAGGAATTACCTGTACATAAGAAATAAATTGTTTGTTTCAACCTGAATCCTACTCCCTTTAGAAAATTAATAATGTGATATATAACCCAAGTAAAGTAATAAATAGAATTGGGATAGTTAAAATAATTCCTGTTTTAAAATACGTTCCCCATGAAATTTTGACGCCCTTTTGAGAAAGAACATGGAGCCATACTAATGTTGCAAGAGAACCGATTGGTGTGATTTTCGGTCCTAAATCAGATCCAATAACATTCGCGTAGATTAACGCTTCCCGGATAACACCAGAAGTATTCGTTTCAGCAATCGCTAATGCATCGATCATAACGGTTGGCATGTTATTCATAATGGAAGAAAGAAACGCGGCAATAAAGCCCATTCCAATCGTTGCAACAAATAATCCCTGATCAGCTGTTGCCTGAATAACACTCGACAAAGAATGCGTCAACCATGCATTTCCTAAACCATAGACAACTACGTACATCCCGATCGAGAAAAACACCACATTCCATGGAGCACCTTTAACAACTGATTTCGTCTGTACTGCACTGCTTCTTCCCGCCATCAATAAAAAGAAAATAGCGATGCCCCCCGCAATAATGGATACGGGGATTTGCGTGAATTCACTTGAAAAGTACCCGATTAGCAATACCCCTAGCACATACCACGAAAGTCGGAACATTTTTATGTCTTTGATCGCTTCTTGAGGCGTTCTTAATTTAGATAATTCATACGTACTAGGAATACTTTTTCTAAAGTATAATAATAGGACTGTAATCGTTGCGATCAATGAAAAAAGGTTAGGAATAATCATTCTTGATGCATACTCCACAAATCCGATGTTGAAGAAATCCGCCGATACAATGTTAACTAAGTTACTGACTACGAACGGAAGAGATGTTGTATCCGCGATAAATCCACTCGCCATAATGAACGGGAAGATCATTTTTTCGCTAAATTGCAAATGACGAACCATCGCTAACACGATAGGCGTCAAGATTAGCGCAGCCCCATCATTCGCAAATAATGCCGCGACAATAGCCCCTAAAATACTTACATAAACGAACATTTTGATGCCATTACCCTTTGCTGCCCGCGCCATATGTAATGCTGCCCATTCAAATAAGCCAATCTCATCGAGTATTAACGAAATAATTATAATTGCTACAAAAGATAAAGTGGCATTCCACGTAATGCCTATTACTTCGTTTACATCATTAAAATCCACTACCCCGACCAATAAGGCCAATATTGCCCCACCACAAGCTGACCAACCAATATTTAATCCTTTTGGCTGCCAGATGACGAGAATAAGTGTTAATAAAAAAATCGCTGTTGCTAGAATTGCTGTAATCACTAAATATAACCTCCATCACTCACTGTACAAACTTCTTACTTACTAGCAACAGGAATTGCTTGTATCCACTTCCACACAACAAGTAGTAGATTCTATTTTATGAACATCACTATCAGCTTTTGTATAGAAAAATTCCCACTCATTTCCGTCTGGATCTGTCACCCAGAATTTATCCTGCACAGCATAACAGCATGTAGTATCCATTTCATCACGTGCAAAAAAGCCTTCTTTTTCTAGTCTTTCCTTATGAGCCGTAATTTCCTCGCTCGTCTCTACTTGAAATCCAAAATGATTAACTTGATTTCCTTTTACTTCATCGCGAACATTCAGTGTAAAATTCAGTCCCGGAGTATCAAGCAAGAATTTAGCATAATCTACTTTCACCTTAACTGGTGAAGCTCCAAAAACCTTTTCATAAAACTCAATTGATTTTTCAAGATCCGTAACGTTTATCCCTACATGTACATATTTCATATACTTACCTCCAATGTATTATTAATCAAAAAATTTTGATTTAAGAAACAAAAAATTTAACAGCAGCTGCCTTTTCCAGTATTTCTAAATATGCAGCACAGCTCTTCTGATAATAAATTGTTTACTTCTTTATCATTTAAATCATAATAGCTCCATGTTCCTTTCGTTTCTTTCGTAATCAAATTTGCATCCAAAAGGATTTTAAGATGATACGATAATTTTGATTGGGACATGTCAAATGCTTCGGTTAAATCACAAACGCAACTTTGGCCACGTTGGCATAGCTCATACAAGATTTCCAGTCGCTTTTGATCTGCCAGTGCCTTAAATTTCTTTTCGTATTGCTCAAACTGAATTTCCAATAAAGTTATCCTCCTTCATCAATTTTTTTTGATGTATTAATTATAACCAAAGCAATTTTGTATCGCAATCATTAAATCAAATTTTTTTGATGAATGAATAGCAACTTAAAAAACCTTTAATTTGGTTAAGTTTATGTGGTAAGTTTATATTTCTTAATATATTCTTAAGAATTCTTATCAATTTTTATTAAGTTTTATGCGCTATGCTTGGATTAAAGGAGAATTATTATATGAAAAAACTAATTTTTGCACTTATAGTTGCCGTTATAGGCTATCAATTTTTTATGGGCAAACAAGCAACTGCTCCTGATTTACCACAGCAGTTATCCCTAGAATCTTATGCAATTTCGAGCGGAAATCTTGTACTCGTCAATCGAGACATTCAGCTAAAACAGGACCCGACCAATTTAGCGCCAATCCCAACTGATATCGCGGAAAATGTTATTGTGAATTCAGAATTTCTTTTCGAGAATCAGGCAATAAAGCCGCTCAAGCAACTATTTGATGCAGCAGCGAAGGATGGAATTGAACATTTTATCATTAACAGTGCGTATCGCAGCGGTAAACTACAGCAGCAGCTTTATGAAGAGCATGGCGCTGACTATGCGCTGCCATCCGGCCATAGTGAACATCAGACGGGCTTATCACTTGATATTGGTTCGACTGCCGGCAAAATGGAGAATGTCGATGAAGGTAAATGGTTGGAAGAATATGCAGCGGATTTTGGCTTCATCTTACGTTACCCAGAAGACAAGGTGGATGTGACTGGTATCAACTACGAACCATGGCATTTCCGTTACATAGGCTTGCCCCATAGTATGATCATGAAAAAAAATAATCTCGTGCTTGAGGAATATATTACTTTCCTTAAAAAGGAGCAGTTTTATACAACAGAAATAAATGGTACCTCCTACTTCGTGCAGTATACGGATAATAAGACTACTGTTAATATCCCGGATTCTGAAAACTATATCGTGTCTGGTGATAATGAAAAAGGATATATCATTACATCAATTGTAGAATAATTCGTGGAAGGAAAGTAAGCGGAAGATTTCCTGTTATTTGGTACTTGACGGTAGTTTTACGAGGAAATAAAGGGAGTTTTTCCGCTTATGTATGAAAAAATCACCTCATTTGGAGTTTTTTTTAAGTAATAACCGGAATTTCTCCGTCTATTTTTTGGAATCAAAAATCGGCCATTTGCATTAAAGCAATGTGGCCGATTCTTTTTAGTTACACACTTTTCGCATATGCGACGTGCTGTTTTCTTGCTTCCTGAACCTTTGCCGCTGAAAAGATAAATACAGCGAGCCAAATGCATAGGAACGTTACAAATTCTGTTGTAGTAAAGGGTTCTTTGTAAAGAAAAATCCCCAGCAGTAAACTGATTGTCGGTGATAAAAACTGGATAAAGCCCATTAAGTAAAGCGGAATTTTTTGTGCACCTTTCGCAAAAAAGATGAGCGGAATCGCTGTTACAATACCACTGCCGATTAAAAATAAATTCGTTTTCCAATCAACGTGCATAAAAGCAATTTCCGTCGTTTGCATTAAGTAAATATAGCTAATGATTGCGATCGGTAATATAAATAATGTTTCGATTGCTAAACCGCGCGTTGCATCCAGCGGAATCTTCTTTTTGATAACACCGTAAGAGGCAAAAGATAAAGCAAGTGCTAATGAAACCCATGGAATTGTACCACCTAAAAATGCCTGGTAGCCAACCCCAACTGCAGCAATCAGTACGGCAACAGTAGTAGCTTTCGAAATTTTTTCCTTGAAGAAAATCAACCCAAACAATACTGAAATGAGCGGATTAATATAATAACCTAAGCTCGCCTGTAATAGGTGTTCGTTATTTACTGCCCAAATGAAAATTCCCCAGTTGATGGAAACAACGACAGCGGCGATAAATAGTAAAATAAAATTCTTCTTATTTTTCCAAAGTATTTTAATATCGGCAATCGTTTCTTTATATTGGCGAATGATTAATATAAAGAGCGCTGTAAAAACGAATGACCATATAACACGCCCTACCAAAATTTCCATGCTGCCAACATGATCTATTTGTTTCCAAAAGAGTGGGACAATCCCCCACATGAAATAGGCACCCATCGCAAAGAGGATACCCTTTTTTTGTTCTGACATTATTGCACCTTCTAGTATTTTTATATTTCAATTATAGTTGTCGCTATGAAGGAAGTAAATGTTGATGTGTGGAACAGGTGTTTTTATTCGCCACTTAGTTTGCGATAATCGCCAGTTCATCCCACATATTCTTCAAATACTCCAACTTAATCGTCAATTCAACATCGATATTCGTCTCTTAGCACCCTATATTCGCCACTTGCATTTTTATTCGCCACTTCAGCTGACTTATTCGTCAGTTCACCCCCGATATTCGCCTCCTAAAACTACACTTTCGCCTACCCAGCTCGAACACCGCTCCACTAATGCAATAAAGTCATATCCACCCCTACACATGTTAGGAATGAATATGACTTTTCAATTCAACTAGCTACTCGACTATCCCATTTTGCAGCAAGTACATTTTTTGATATAGCCCTTTTTGTGCAATGAGTTGCTGGTGGGTACCGCGCTCCACAATTTCTCCTTTATGCAGCACTAAAATCTGCTCTGCATCTTGAATTGTCGAGAGTCGGTGTGCGATGGCGATAGTTGTACGGCCTTTTCGCATTTTCTCCAATGATTGCTGAATGCCGACTTCAGTTTCTGTATCGATCGCTGCAGTCGCTTCATCCAACACTAAAATTTTCGGATTCGTTGCAATCGTTCGTGCAAAGGCAACTAATTGACGCTGCCCGCTTGAAAACGTAGATCCACGCTCCGTAACAAAGCTTTCATAACCATCCGGCAAAGCTTCGATAAAGTCGTTTGCCTGCACAAATTCAGCAGCTTCCTTCACCTTTTGTAAAGTCAGCTTTTCATTGTACAAACGGATATTCGAATCGATCGTCCCGTAGAATAAAAACGGATCTTGCAGCACTAGGCCCATTTTGTCACGAAGTTCCTGTTGTTCAAAATCTTTAATCGATTGGCCGTCTATTAATATATCGCCGCGCTTAAATTCATAAAAGCGCATCAATAAATTAATTATTGAACTTTTCCCACTACCCGTATGACCGACGAGTGCGACGGTTTCACCAGGATTGACCGTAAACGATATATTTTTCAGTACATCCTGTTTCCCATCATAGCTGAACGACACATTTTTAAACTCAATATGACCTTGTGACACGGTAACAGCCTTATTTTGCTGTGCCGGCTCCAGTTCTTCATTATCAAGTAGCTCAAATACACGTGAAGCGGCAACAATTGCCTGTTGGAACAGTGCAAGCCGTTCCATTACTTGATTGATCGGATCAAAGAAGCGGTTCATATACGTAATAAACGCATACACAACCCCTACTTCTACCGCTGTTTCAAACGATGTCCACCCAAAGTTGAACAGTAAAATAATAATAGCCGTAAAGTACACTAAATCGATAATCGGTCGAAGTAGTAGACTGTTCATCTTAGTATTCGCCATCATCGATTGGAAATGCTCTTCATTAACACGGTCAAATTCATCATTAAAGCGCTTCTCTTGACGGAAAGCCTGCACAATACTCATGCCTGACAGCGTTTCTGATAGTTTCGCATTAAGCTCACTTAGTTTTTCGCGCATACGCATATACACGACCGAGCTCATTTTCCGGTACAGCCAAATAATATAAATAATGACCGGCAATAGTAGCAGCATATAAAGTGCAAGCTTCGCGTTTAGGAAAAACATTGCAAAATAGACACCGACAATTAAAAATGCTGCCTGCACAAAGCTAATCAATACCGATACGAACATATCCTTAATCGCTTCGGTATCATTTGTCGCTCTTGATACAATAGAGCCGGCCGGTACTTTATCGAAATAACGCATTCCAAGCTTATGGATTTTCGTAAATACATCAATGCGTAGCTGCTGGATGACCTTTAACGCAAGCTGCTGAAATTTAATATTTTGATAATACGTAATGAAGACGTTTAATAACTGGATCATGAAATAACTGATCCCCAAAATTAAAATCGGCGTCATATCAAAATTACCGATTATTAAATGGTCATCAATATATACTTTAATTAAATACGGACCGATTATATCCCCGATTACAGTGAGCACAAGCAGGAACAGCGCAATCGCCAATAACTTTTTATGAGGCTTTAAATATGTAAATAGCCGTTTTAATACAATCCGTTGTTCTTTACTTGAAATTGTATTTGTATCATTCGCCATGAAGATCGCCCCCTTGCTCGACTAACTGCTCTAGTTGCTGAAGCTGATACATCTCATAATAGCTTCCTTCTAAAGCCATTAACTGTTCATGCGTCCCTTTTTCAATAATCGTGCCATCTTCTACAACGATAATCACATGCGCTTGTTGAATTGCACTTAGACGGTGAGATGTAATAATCGTTGTCGCATCTTTACGCTCTTCCTTCAAAGCATGTAAAATTGCTTCCTCTGTCCGTGCATCCACTGCCGAAAGAGAATCATCTAAAATGAGAAGCTCTGGTTTCATTAATAGAGCCCGTGCAATCGAAATTCGTTGCTTCTGCCCACCGGAAAGTGAGACACCACGCTCCCCAACAAGGGTGTTATAGCCATCTGTGAAGCTCAAAATATCTTCATCTATATTTGCCAGTCTCGCAGCAGCACGTACCTCTTCCAAACTAGCATTCGGATTGGCAAATGCAATATTGGAGTATAGTGTGGCAGAAAATAAGAAATGATCCTGAGGGACATAGCCAATTGACTGTCGTAAATATTCTTTCTTGTAATCGTTTATATTGTGGTCACCAAATTGAATCGTTCCTTCATATCCTTCAAATTCACGAAGCAACAGTTTTAAGATCGACGTTTTCCCTGCACCTGTTTTTCCTACAATACCTAGCGTTTCTCCACGCTTCAATTCGAAGTGCATATCCCGTATTGTTGGTGACGCATCTCCTGGGAATGTAAACGATTGAACGTTAAAAACAAGATCCCCTGAAGGATTTTCCATAATAGCATTAGGTTTGTCGTCAATATCAAACGGTGTATTTAATATTCTTTCAATACGGTCATAGGAAACACTACCCCGCTCGACAATATTAAACAGCATTCCAATCGCCAGCATCGGCCAAATAAGAATGCTTAAATACGTAGTGAATGTAACTAAATCCCCGACAGTCATTGCCTCTTCTAGAATGAATTTTGTTCCGAAGCCGAGACTTAACATAAAGCTTAAGCCTACGACAAAGCTGATTGTCGGATCGAATAAAGAATCGACCTTCGCCACACGCATATTTTTCTCTACTACTTCATCCGATAGCTTAGTAAAATCAGCTACATCTTGAGATTGCTGACCGAACGTTTTTAATACTTTCATGCCGCTTATACTTTCCTGAGTTTTGTCATTTAAATCTGAAAACGCAGCCTGGGCATGGCGGAAACGTTCATGCAATAGTTTGCCGTAATAGCTCGTCGATAACGCAACTAATGGCATCGGAATTAACGCAATTAACGTCAAACGCCAGTCAATGGTAATCGCCATTGCTAAAATAACAAACCCGCCTGTTGTAATCGAGTCAAATAATGTTAAAACCCCACCACCAGCTGTTTGCTGTACGGCACTAATATCATTTGTCGCATGGGCCATTAAATCACCGACACGATTTTTTTGATAAAATGACGGGGACATTTGCGTAAAATGACGATGTAGCTTTTCACGCAATGTACGTGCCAATAAGTTGGACGAACCGAAAATCATTTGACGCCAGTAATAGCGCAGCACATACATTGCGATTGCTACAACTGCAATGATGGCAAGCCATTTGAATAGCCCTGATTTCGTTAATGTCTGATCCCCAATTTCATCGATAGTATAGCCAATAATTTTCGGTGGTACGAGCTGTAGAATCGCTACAAGTATAAGCATCAGCAAACCGACTGTATACTGAAACTTCCGCTCTTTAAAAAACCAGCCTAATTTCAAAAACACCTTCATTTTTTCACCTTCTTTTTTTACTCAAGTTCCACTATTTTAACAAATTTTATAATTTTCGGATATATCAAAAAGAAATATTTTTTCGGATTCCGAATTATTTTTTAGTGCAAACCGAATAAGCACAAAAAAGCACAGGAAATGTCTTGATTTCCTATGCCTGTAATTTTATTTTCTTTTTTCACTATACACTATAATTGGCAGTAACTTGCTGCAACTGCTGTGCACGGCTACCTAAATCATTGGCTACTTCACCGATTTCCTGAAGTGTTGACATTTGTTGTTCCGATGACTCATACGCATGTTGTGCATTTAATCGCGTCATTTCAGCTGAACGGGAAATTTCAAGTACGGATGCAGCGACTTCTTCTGCTGTAGCAGATATCTGTTCCGTAACGGCAGAGACATCTTCAATCTGAATTTTCATTTCGCCGATAGCCCCTACAATTTTCTCAAATGATTGACCTGCAAAGCCGATAATTTCCACACCCTTTTCCACATTGTCCAAGCTATCTTCAATTGCTCGTTCAGCGTTTTTCGTATCTTGCTGAATTTCATTCGTCAATGTAACAATTTGATTGGCCGAACGATTTGATTCTTCCGCCAGTTTTCTTACTTCTGCTGCCACTACTGCAAATCCTTTTCCGTGTTCACCTGCACGTGCAGCTTCAATCGATGCATTCAAAGCAAGTAAATTTGTTTGATCGGCGATACCTGTAATGACTTGTGTAATTTTTTCGATTTCTCTTGATTGATGGCTTAGTTTTTGAATTAACTCTGTCGTTATTTTTGTCGAATTATAAATGGAACTCATCTGATCACTTGCAGTATAAATATTTTGTTTCCCTGCATTTGCCATCATTTCTGTCTCTCCAGCAAAGTGATGTAATTCTTGCGTTGATTCTGCAATTTTTTGTACCGCTGTTGCCGTTTCTTCCATCGCAGTTGCACTTTCCGACGCTGATATTGACATGGACGTAGCTGCTTCTGCGCCACCTTTTGCACCTGTTAGCATAATACCGGCCGAAATATTTACTTCTTCCACCGATGCCATTAATTGTTCCGAAGTTGCACTTAAGTGACCAGCATTTTCTGAAAGATTATTTAATAAGTCCGATATTGTAGTCTTCATTTCATTCATCGCTTTTGATAACGTTCCGATCTCATCCTTAGAACGAATCGCCAACGGTTCAACCGCCAAATTGCCTTTTATAATTTCCTGAACATGCCGCTCTAAATGCAGCATAGGCTTAGAAATGCGTTTCGTTAGTGCTAATGCCGTAATCATACCGGCTAAAATCGCTACTATGATGGAAAGTGCTGTCATAATCATAGCTTCTTTCATTTCTTTTTCGATGACATTTTCCGCAACTACAAAGGCATGGGCAATTTCTTCGGATATCCCCTCTACATCTTCTTTGAAGGCAGTTACATTAGTTTCTGCAACATCTATATAATAGGTAGATGCTGCATCCTGTCCTCTCGTATCAGTGAGTCGAATGGTTTCATCGAATGAACTATTCATCACCCCTACTTTTTCGTGAATTCCGGCCATGTACATCTCGGCCTCTTTATTTATATTTAATGATTGTTCAAATTTTCCAATTAAATCCATTGTTTCTGTTCTGCTTGTCTGAATGGCTTGTGATGTGTCTTTACCCATAATATAATTCTGAACCAATGATGCCTGAACAAGCGCGAGACGGCTTAATTCCGCCGCATCATAAGTCTGTGGTAAATTCTTTTCCAATGTACTGCTGTATTTACCTTCGACTGCCATTAACTGATTAAAGATTGTCATACAGGCTAAAACCGTAACGAAAATAGAGATAGTAAAACCTACTAGTAATTTATTTCTAATTGACATATTACATCCCTCCTTCTTATCTACAATTTTATACAGTATTCGACATTTAATATAGTTATTTTTAAGTAATAAACTGAAAATAATACGATATTGCTATAGAGCTAAAAAATACTAATAAATATGAAAGGAAATCTATCAAACTTCCATCAATAATATAAATAAAATATTATATTGCCCATAATTTTTTGACCGTACAAGTTAACATTAACGTGAACATACTGCTTTTTATTCTGAATATTCTTGAATTTATGTCTTTTTTATGTATACAAAAATCCCCTTTATCATTAACTCCCTAAAATACGCTTTTGCTACAGACAAAAGTTACTGCTTTTCTCTTTATGTTGTCCCATAAATCTAATTAACTTTCCGATATTTCCACCTCTTTTTGTCCATACTAAATTTATCACTCCATTCTCAGCAAATTTCAATCCAAATGTGTAAATCGCTGTAATTGGGAACGGATTAAAATGATTATGAAGGGAAGTAAATTATTGATGAAACAACTTTTATTTGCGCTTGTAGTTGCATTTTTACTATTTGTACCTGATGCATATGCTCACACATATTTGGATTCAACAAATCCGGATAAAGGTGCAACGGTTACAGAGCCATTACAAACAATTGAATTAACATATTCAGGTAAAATTGAAGAAGGCAGTGTTTTTAAAGTACTGTCTAGTGACGGCTCTGAAATGCCCATATCTTCAATCACTTTAAATGATGGTGTCTTAACAGGCACATTAGCTTCACCTCTTCCTAACGACACTTATATAGTGGAATGGAATAGTATCAGCGAGGACGGACATCCTTTAACAGGTTCATTTTCCTTTACAATAAATATCGCAAAGGATCCGGATAATCAAGAGACTGCAGCTGATACAGTGAATAAGTTGGACTCAAATGTGGACTCAATTGTCGATACGCTAAAAGATGAAACCGATTCGGAGGACGATAATTCCATTTGGACACTGATCATCGTCGTAAGTATCATTGTTCTTGTTTTAGTTGGAATTACAATGTATAGCTATAAAAGATGGTTAGTTAAACGCAAAGGTAATAAGTAAAATTATCACTTTCTATATTAGGAATGCCTATTTTCGCTTTAGGCATTCCTCTTTTTTTCATCCCAGTTTTGTTTCACAACTATTCATTCACGGTTAATAATAATAAAACATTCATTTTTAAAAAGGAGTTTCTTCTTATGACAAAGAATTTAATCCAGACTATTTCAGAACATTCCTTGCCACTTAATGATTCGAGTTTAAATAAAATGGTAGAGGCTATTGGAGATGCCAAAATCGTGATGATTGGTGAGGCTTCCCATGGAACGTCGGAATTTTATACCGTGCGTGCCGAGCTCTCAAAAAAATTAATCGAACAAAAAGGCTTTCAACTCATTGCAGTAGAAGGAGACTGGCCATCCGCACAAGCGGTAAACCGGTATGTAAAGGGCTATAGTGAAGAAATTACGAACGCAAAAGAGGTTTTAAAGAAAGCTTTCCATCGTTGGCCAACGTGGATGTGGGCAAATGAAGAGGTCGCTGCCTTTACGGAATGGTTAAAAG
Source organism: Solibacillus sp. FSL W8-0372 (assembly GCF_037969735.1). NCBI lineage: Bacteria > Bacillati > Bacillota > Bacilli > Caryophanales > Caryophanaceae > Solibacillus > Solibacillus sp. FSL W8-0372. The sequence goes on from NZ_CP150204.1 coordinate 2,031,126, forward strand.
AGATTAATACAGGTCGCGAACAAAAAGTAGGCTTTTATGGTATCGATATGTACAGCCTATTCGAATCAATCGATGAAGTATTGAACTTTTTATCGGAGCACCCCGAACATAAAGTTGATTTAGAGCATGCCAAAAGAGCATTTTCCTGCTTTGAACCGTACAATCGGAGCCATGAGCACTACGCCATTTCCGCCGTTCAATTTTCTGAAGCATGTATTCGGGAAGTGACGGGCTTGTTAAGCTCATTACGTAACCATAAAGATAAATATTCTAGTCAGCAGGAAGAAGATTTAAATGTCATGATGAATGCACTTGTTGCAAAAAATGCAGAATCGTACTACCGGGAAATGATGTCAGATGAAAAATCTTGGAATACACGTGATTATCATATGGTAGAAGCGATTCATGAACTGCGCAAGTATTACGGAGAGGAAACAAAAATCATCGTTTGGGAGCATAATACCCATATCGGTGATGCTTCCGAAACATCGATGAAGGATGAGCAGCTGATCAATGTCGGTCAAGTGATCCGAGAGCAATACGGTAAGGAAAATACTTATGCAATTGGCTTTGGCACATATGAAGGTACAGTAATTGCTGCTGACCGCTGGGGAGATCCTTTTGAAATTATCAAGGTCCCACCTGCAAATATAGACAAATGGGAAAGCCAGCTCCACGCAGCAAGTCCCGAAGATAAAGTACTTTTATTTACGGATGAAAACAGACAATTGTTTAATGATTGGATTGGTCACCGCGCAATTGGCGTTGTATACGATCCGGCATACGAGGCATACGGAAATTACGTCCCTTCCAGAGTCGGCAGCAGGTACGATGCATTTATTTTTATTGATAAGACAAGTGCTTTGCGGCCTTTTTGACAAGAAAGTTTCTGATCAATTTTAAACGTTGCCTTTGTTGTAATTAACTGCCTTGATGTTCTAATATCGACTCAATTTATGCTAATATCACAGGTCGATTTTCTAAAATCCGGTTGCAATGTTCTAATAAAACCCAGTCTTCAAATATACTGCCCGGATGTTCTAATATCGACCCGATTTATGCTAAAATCTCGGTTCGATTTTCTAAAATCCGGCTTCATTGTTCTAATAAATTCCCAGTTGCTAATAAAGGCTGCCTTTGTTCAAATATACTGCCCGGATGTTCTAATATCGACCCGATTTATGCTAAAATCTCGGTTCGATCTTCTAATATCCGGCTTCATTGTTCTAATAAATTCAGCCCTTCAATTTTCGGCGACTATCATCGCTCTGTCAGCCAATCATAAAACGGTACTGGCCGCGTACTTAGCTTTTGTTCTTTCACTTCTCGTATAACCGGGCGTGCAATGGCCTTATCATATGCTCCTTTATAAATTGCGCGTAATGTTGTACGGATTGTTAATTTTCCCTCATGAATATCTTGAATAATTCTCCACATGACATCCTTTGCGATCGTGAATTCCCGTCTGTTTTGGATCGGTGTCGCTAAAATGGCTGCTCGTAATCCATCTTTTAACTCGTCTTTCATCGGCAAACTCGTCATGAATTCATATAATGTCTTTTGCCAATCACTCATTTGACCAACTATATATTTATATATTTCATTTAAAGAGCTTGTTTTAAAAAGATTAAAAGAAATAGTTTGTTGCTCAGAAAAATTGCCGCCTTCCTTTATTTCATGCGTTTCTTCAGCTGGGACCCGCTCGGACATTTCCGATGGGACATGTAATATTTGATAGATGTTTGCCCCTTTAATCCCATTCAATTTCGTACTTGCAACGACTCGTAATATGCCTAGTTCGGCTGCTTTTTTCACCGAACGATAAACCGTTTTTGTGCTGATTCCTACACTATCTGCAATTGTCTTCGCCTTTAAATGAGCTGCACCTGGGTAAGCCAGTGCCGACTGCGCGATTCGTAAAATAACATTGCGCTCGCTTTCCGTTAAATCATGTGCTTCAAGATGCAGTGCCACTGCCTCATCCATTTCCGCTACTGTGTTGAATGTTTCATACGTTTTTAAATATTCGAATACCATCATTTGCATCTCCCTTCACCATACATATGTCAAAAAAATTGGCGAAAAGGGACAAGTTTTTAAGAAAAATTTAAAAATTTTTGAGCACAAAAAAACCGCTACACTTGGATTAGAAGTTTAGCGGTTTCATTTAGTTTTCTCGTCTTTTTTTCCTTGCCAAATATACGAGCAGGATAAGCATCAACATCGTTTGTAATAAAAAGGCCATCGCATCCCAAAATGCTGCACGATCTCCTGCCCCCATAATATTTAAATAAACGGTTGTGATCATATAATAGAGCTGTGGTATAAAATACATAAAAGTCAAAAGCAACGTCAAAAAAACGCCAACTATGTAAAACACACTATAAATACGGACCAAATTCCATTCATCCTCGAACATCTTTTTATGGTCTAGCCCTGATTTCTTAAAGAATGAACTCAAATAAATTTTGCCGCTCTCCATCAGGTTATAACACCCTGTTACATTTTCAACGACATAATAGACATCTGTTTTCATGTAGAAACAGCATTGGTATACGGATTTAATAAAAATATCCAATACGATAATGCTAATAATACCTACAAAACTGGCATCTGGAAAAAGAAGCATAAAACCGAATGAAAGGAAAAGAATCACTTGCTCAAAAGACATGCCAGCTAAGTATAAAATATTCCTCTTTTTAGGTTCAAGCTTCCACGCTTGAGTCAGGTCCGTTTCAAATACAATAAATATTAGCCGATTACCGATACTTAAATTAGCTGGCAAATCATGCGATCTGATGGCGAGAATATGCCCAAATTCATGAATGACAATTAATACTAAAGAAATCAATAAATATGTAAGAACATTCAATACCATCGAATCGAACAGGAATATATCTTTGTAATGAGGGAAAAGTTCTGGATTCAAAATTAGAATGAATATGTTCGTTATGAGCAGTAGCAAGTAGACCTTGTTCATTATGCCATTAAAAAACAAACGTCCAACCCAGTGCGGAATCCATTTAAAGCCCCCCTGAGATTTAGCATGCTTCTCTTTTTCTTTATGTATTTCAATCCCATCCACTTCTTGAACAAGTCCTAACTCCACCAATTGCTCAACAAATTCTATGATATCCACTTCTTCTTCAGGATAAGATTCTTTTAGCGTCTTTTCAATTGCAGCTAGACCTTCACCTTTTTCTAAACGTTTAATTGCATCAACGCTTATTTCAGGCAATTCGAAGAAATCACCAGAAATCGGCTCCTCCACGATATAATTCTTTTTATCTTTTCGAATGGATAACGGATATAACGTTATTTCGGATTGTAAGGATATCTTCAACGGATTGCCTCCTCTATAAATTAAAATAGGATGCTAATATTCAGCATCCTAAGTAAGTATTATCCTCGAGGTATCATAAAACACCACCAGCAAGTAACTTTGATTTTTTCAAGTTTACGAATTTTCATGTTTTTCTCCTCCTCTCAGGTCCACACCCTTACGGTATGTCTTAGAAATTTGCACCCATTCAGGGTAGATTTGTTTAAATAATTCTATCAGTTGCGGATCGAATTGATTACCTTGTCCATCAAGTATTCGTTGATACGCCACATCAAATTGAAGTGCAGGACGATAAGACCTGGATGATGTCATCGCATCAAATGCATCTGCAACAGCCGTAACTCTGGCTAAAAATGGAATATTTTCGCCAGCCAGTCCATCTGGATAACCTTTACCGTCCCATCTTTCATGGTGATGGTAGATTACTCCAATATTATCTGCTATTCCTTCAACATCCCGAATGGCTTCGGCTCCAACAACAGGGTGCTTCTTTATTATATCAAATTCTTCATCAGTTAAACTTCCAGGTTTGGTTAAAATTGCATCTGGAATATTTACTTTTCCTATATCGTGTAAAAGGCAAGCATAATAAAAGTAATTTAACTCAGAGGCTTTATATTTTTTTGTTGCCTCTGCCAAACTCATTGCGTAGGCAGCAACCCGCTCGCTATGTCCTCTTGTGTATGGGTCCTTTAATTCTAAAGTTGCAATTACCCCTTTTACAATACCTTCTAGTTGTTCGTCATATGAGTATTTTAATGCTTTAATATAATTTAAAATACGATGTAATAGAACAAAGGCAATAATGGAAATTACAATTGTAATTATAATAGGAAATACAACTACCGGCTCCTGTATAAAAATCCCTACCAATACATATTTAATAATTAAACCAAATGAAACGAAATATGTAAATTTTTTAGTTACGAATATAGGCGAAAAAAGAATAATTATAATTTCTACTAGATTTCCACTAGTATATACAAGCGAACTATCTTTAAAATATAGAATATCGGAAAAAAGATTTGTAGAGAAGTAGCCTAAAAATAAAATATATTTCACATAGGTTGTTTTATCCTTTTTAATTAAATAAATAGATAAAGGGATAAAGGGATAAGCGCAGTAAGTACTACATATCTAACATACATAAAATCATACCAAATTGTACTGGCAGTACCTACATCAAGCCATGGAAATGCTGGAAATAGTCTATAATAAAATATATCATATACATAAAATACAACATAAAATAATACTAAAAATAGAATTGTTGAACGTTTTTCTTCTTGTAACAGTGACGTTTTCTTCATTTTTTACCTCACAATTTTTTTATCAATTATTAGACTTTGTGCTCAATATACTAATTATAACATGTTATCGGTAATTAGTTCTATATGTCTACGGATCGTTTTTCCATATTTTATTCTTTTATACTATTAAATAATCATTATCCAATAAATACCTATTCATTGAGGGACCAATAAACTTTTCTAATACTTCTTTTCTATTCTACTGATAAATCCTTCTTTTACAATACACTTTTACACCTTACAACTCAATTCCCTATTTTAATAAAATTTATAGAATACTCTCTCAAATGTATTTTTATCGTAAGTTCAATCCTAAAAGCAGTAAATTTTGCTATATTTAAATCACGTTGTTATAAAATGTTCATAATCATGACGTCTAAATTAGAGGTGTAAAGTGTACTACCCGACCTAATTTTAAAGTCTCATTATATTTTTTAGATAAATGTAAAAAGTCCTAATCGCAAATTCCGATTAGGACGACACACTTTATAACCCACCTGTTAAAACGGATACTCCCTTGGATCTGTCTGAACAGAAATCCATTTCGTTGTTGTAAATTCATGAATGGCCCATTCCCCACCATATCGACCTAATCCTGAAGCTTTTTCACCGCCAAATGCAACGATTGGTTCGTCATTAACTCCTTGATCATTCACATGAATCATACCCGTAATAATTTGTTTCGCGACTTCAACTCCATGTTCCGTTGTACCGGCGTGTACTGCACCGCTTAGTCCATAGTCACTGTCATTTGCTACGCGAATCGCTTCTTCTTCACTATCTACAACGATGACACCTACAGCAGGTCCAAAGATTTCTTCCTGGGCTATCGGCATATCATTTGTTACATTCGTCAAGATGGTAGGGGCTAGTACGTTTCCGTCTACTTCACCTTTTAGCGCATATTCTGCTCCTAGTGCTATACTTTTGTCGATTAAATTTTGTATACGTTTAATTTGTTTATTGTTAATTAGTGGACCAACCACAACATCCTCATTTTTCGGATCTCCAAATTTAATCTGGGATGCCTTATCCACAAAGGCTTTCATAAACGCTTCGTAAGCCGGACGCTCGACAACAATCCGATTTAGGGACATACAAATTTGACCGCTGTTTAAGAATTTCCCAAAGGCTGCAGAAGCTGCTGCTCGTTGTACATCGGCGTCTTTTAGTACAAGCATGACATTGTTTCCACCAAGCTCTAAAGCAACGCGCTTAAGATGTCTTCCGCAAAGTTCTCCAATATGACGTCCTACCGGTGTAGAACCAGTAAAGGATATAATTTGTGGGATTGGATGTTCAATAAAAGTGTCTTTAATTTCAGAAGAGCTGCATACCGTAATATTCAATAAACCTTTTGGAATGCCTGCCTCTTCAAAAATCTCACCTAGAATAAGACCGCCTGAAATCATCGTCTGCAAATCCGGTTTAAGCACTACCCCATTGCCAGTTGCTATAGCAGGTGCTAGGGAACGCATCGTTAAATGAAATGGGAAATTGAATGGACTAATAATCCCTACAACTCCGGCAGGGTTGTGATAGACTCGATTTTCCTTACCCGGAATAACAGATGGCATTATTTTTCCGTGCATTCGAAGAGGGAATGTAGCTGACTCTTTCATAATGCCCATTGCGGCAGAAACTTCAATGTTAGCTTTCGTATGGGAAGCCCCATTTTCCTCTACTAAAACTTGAACAATTTCATCTCTTCGTTTTTCTACTATTTGAGCGGCCTTTTCGATAATAGCTTGTCTTTGATATGGATTAACCTTTTCCCATTCTTTTTGTGCTTCTTTTGCCGCCTGATAAGCCTCATCTATATCCTTTTCATTCGCCAGCCGAATTTCCGCGATCGTTTCCTCGCTGTAAGGGTTCTGATCTACATATACTCTTTCGCTGTTCCCTTCTCTCCATTCGCCACCTATAAACTGCTTATTCCATTTTTTATACATAAAATCATCCTTTCAATAGTCTTTTGCTGGATTTAAATTGTCTTGTTCAATGCTCCACTTAGTAGTATTTCATTTATAACAAAGCTTTCATCAAACAGGTGCTTCAGCAAAATACACTTATCTTTCTCTTTACTCCAACACTTCTTCCCCATTAGTATTAGTGATAATCAATACACCATACATTTTGACTTACATTTTTCCAAATTTAAAAATCTTTGATAAATTTCTCTGAAAATAAAAAGCGCTTAATCCTATGTTTATCTAGGAATTAAGCACTTCTTAGTTGTTTTATACTGATAACTTATTTAAAGCAAAATGATTAATTACTCCACTCCTGCATTAGAAATAGTGGCTTTTTTAAGACGTTGTTGGCGTTTTTCCGGATCGAAACGGCGCTCCAGCCAACCTAACCCGATATCTACAATTACCGCCATTAAGGCTGTCGGAATTGCGCCGGCCAAAATAATGGCAGTTCCATCTGTTGCATTTGTACCGCGGATAATAATATCCCCTAATCCGCCCGCACCGATGAAAGCACCGATTGCTGTAATACCGATGGCAATAACTAAAGCTATTCGAATACCTGTTATAATAATCGATAAAGATAATGGCAGTTCGATCATGTAGAGGATTTGTCTACGTGTCATCCCCATACCGCGCCCTGCATCCGTTAAACTTTTATTAATCGTTGTAATTCCCGTATACGTATTTTTAATAATCGGAAGCAATGAATAAAGGAATACCGTTGCGATAACTGTTGATTTTCCTAAGCCGAGCACCAGCATAATCATTGCCATTAAGGCTAATGCCGGTATCGTTTGAATAATATTTGCCAATGTAATGATAAATCCAGCTAGCTTCATATTTTTGGCGATAAAAATACCGATTGGAATTCCGATGAGTGCAGCAAGCAATACACCATATACTGAAATATAAAAATGTGTAAAGAACAGTTCAAGTACATAAAGTCCGTTTTCCTTAAAATAATAGAATAGCTGTTCAAACGTACTTAATTGCGATAAATCTTCCATTATTCCTCACCCTCCTCATTACTGAAATAATTGTTTTCAATTAGGAAATTTTCTGCCACGACAGAGGGTTCCATTAAGTTATTGTCCGCCAAATAGTTCAGTTCCTGCATTTTATCTGTAGAGATTTTACCAACTAAACGTTGGAGTATTCCCCTTAGTTCAGGTTTCGCTTCTAAAATTTCATTTGTTGCGAGTGAGCTCGTTTCATAGGGCGGGAAAAACTTCAAATCATCTTCAAGTACCTTTAAATCATAAGACGCAATACGTCCGTCTGTAGTATACCCAAGGACAATATCGATTTCACCTGCCTGTACGGCATCATACACTAAGCCAATTTGCATTGGATATGTACGTTTAAACTGAAATCCGTATTCCTGAACAAACGCCTTAAAGCCATCACCTTCACGACTTAGCCATGATGTATCAACACCCGCTTCAATATCTGAAGCTATTGCAGCTAAATCACTGATTTTATTGAGGTTGTATTGCTGTGCTGTTTCCTGTGTTACCATAAAGGCATACGTGTTTTCAAAACCGTACTTATCAAAGAATGTTTGGTTATATCTTTCCTGAAACTCATTTTGTACAAAGGCCAATGCCTCGTCCGGATCTTTTATGAGTTCCGCATTTAAAGCTCCGGTTAATTCTGTGCCGGTGTAACGTGTAGCGGAAACATTTGCGTCCCCATTGATCATCGCCTGGTGAACAACAGTACTCGAACCTAGATTATTGATTAGTTCTACTTGTTCATCTGAGTAATACTCGATCATATGTTTGAGCATATAGCCCATAATTTGTGATTCGGTTGTAACAGCACTCGCAATCTTAATTTTGTCTGTATTGCTTGCCTGGTCACCGCCAATCGAACAGCCAGCTAGAAAACTTAACGCCAGCAGCATACTTCCGAATAAAAGAATCGTTTTTTTCATCCTGTTAGGCCTCATTTCTCTACTTTTAGTCCTTTTGGTGTTGTCCAAATCTCTACTTTAGACAATATAAAATCAGTGAGCAGTGCCAATGCCGTAACAAGTAAGGCACCACCAATAATTAATTCAGTTTGATAAAGGTTCAAACCATTAAAAATAAAATCACCTAAACCACCAGCCCCGATATACGACGCAAGTGTTGCCCAGGCAATGACATAAACAGCAGATAATCTTACACCTGCCATAATAACCGGGATTGCTAGAGGTAATTCCACCATCCATATAGACTGGAATGGCGTCATCCCCATACTAATGCCCGTTTTACGCAAATCTGCATTGACAGATTTTAATCCTATATAAGTATTGTTTAGAATTGGAAGTAAAGTATAAATAAACAAAGCAACAATTGCCGGTACTTTCCCAACACCTAGAAATGGAATCATAATAGCTAAGATGGCTAAAGAGGGTAATGTTTGGAAAACACTTGTAATGGCTAAAACAATTTTTGCTATTGTTTTTGTTTTTGATAAAAATATACCTAGAGGAATCGCGAAGATTACACCAAGAAGTAATGCAATAATTGAAATATAAAAATGTTCCCATGTTTTTAATAGGATGTCACTGCTATTATCCGTAAAAAAGGCAATCATAGTACATTCTCCTCCCGAGTTACAAGAAGAGCATTTTTATTTTCTTCCTCGTCGCCCCAAATCGTCTCGTAAATTGTATCAACAATATTAGCACGGGTAATTAATCCGATTAGTTTGTGGTCGTTATCGACAATCGGGATGTTTTGAAGATTCCGTTTTAAAATACGTCGAACAGAGTCCTGCAGCTTTGTTCCGGTTTTAACGTATATAACCTCCCGCTGCAATACTTCATTAATACTTTGCTGTGTTCGTTGTGGACCTGTAAAACTATCAACATTTAAATAACCGATCAACCGTTTGTCTGCATCTGTCACGTATAACGTATCTACACGTTTCGATACCATCAGACGTAGTGCATCATCCAGACTTTTTTCAATTGTAATGGAAACGGGCTGGATCATTACTTCATCTACTATTTTGACGCTTGGTTTATTTTGAATTAGGCGGTGAGAGCCAATAAAATCACGTACGAAATCATTTGCGGGGTTTGCTAAAATATTGTCTGGTGTATCAAACTGAACTACCTTTCCTTCGTGCATAATGCAAATTCGGTCGGCCAGCTTGATTGCTTCATCCATATCATGCGTTACAAAAATAACAGTCTTGCCAAGGCGCACTTGCAAATCCTTCATTAAATCCTGGAGTGTATCACGTGTAATAGGGTCCAGTGCACCAAATGGTTCATCCATTAAAATGATATCCTGATTCGCTGCTAAGGCACGTATAACGCCGATTCGTTGTTGTTGTCCGCCAGATAGTTGGGCTGGATACATATCCAAGTAAGAGGTAGGTAAGTTTACTAGGCCGATTAATCGTTCAGCTACTTTATCCTTTTCTTGTTTGTCCCATTTTAGAAGTTTTGGTACGAGGGTGATATTATCTCTGATGGTCATATGTGGCATTAAGCCGATTTGCTGAATAACGTAGCCTATTTGTCTGCGAAGCTGCACGGCATTCATTTTCGATAAATCCGTTCCATCCATCATGATTTTGCCACTGGTCGGCTCAATCATTCGATTAATCATACGGAGAGCGGTTGTTTTACCACTGCCACTTGTACCGATAAACACAATAAATTCGCCTTGCTCAATATCAATACTTAAATTGTCTACCGCCTTTTTGTTACCACGATAAGTTTTCGTCAAATTTTGTATGGATAGCATACAATAACACTCCTTCTTATAGAAAATACAATTTTGTAGTTCATTAACCTGATGTTAAATACCCATTACAAACATTTCTTGCAAAATAATGTTAACCTCAAAAGTAACAACTTCAAACAAAATCAAAGTTGCTATGTATTCTATTATATAGTAAAACGAATCCATCTGTTAACTTGTTTTTCACTAAATTGAAAAAAAGAGAATTCTGCCCACATATATAGACAGAATCCTCGTTAGTTCATTTCAACATTGTTGTCTTTAAAAACTCTTTCGTTCGTTCCTCTTTCGGATGTTCGAAAAACTGCTCAGGATCGCCGCGCTCGATAATTTCCCCATCGTTCATATACACAATCCAATCGGCTACTTCTCTAGCAAATCCCATTTCATGCGTAACAACAACCATCGTCATTCCTTCATTAGCCAGTTCTTTCATCGTAGTTAAAACCTCACCCACAAGCTCTGGGTCAAGGGCTGAAGTCGGCTCATCAAAAAGCATGATGTCTGGTTCCATTGCAAGTGCTCTTGCAATAGCAACCCGTTGCTTTTGCCCACCTGATAATTTATTAGGGAAGACATCGGCCTTATCTTCCAAGCCTACTTTTTCTAGTAATTCTTTTGCTTTAGACGTTGCGACCTTTTTGTCAACGCCCTTTACCATAACCGGAGCTTCAATAATATTTTCCAAAACGGTTTTATGAGGGAATAGGTTGAAGTGCTGAAACACCATTCCGACCTTTTCTCTAATCTTATTCAAATCATCGTTGCTAGGATCGACTTCTTTACCTTCTATAATAATACCGCCGCTATCTTTTCTTTCTAAAAAGTTCAGACAGCGAAGAAGAGTACTTTTCCCTGAACCACTTGATCCTATTAAACAAACAACATCGCTTTCATAAACAGTCATGTCAATATTTTTTAATACATGCAAGTCACCAAATGACTTATTCAATTGAGTGACTTTAATCATTTCCTTCGCTTCCATTGGTCTTGCCTCCTACCTATCGCTAATTGCTAATTTCTTTTCTAATCGGTTTACTATAAATGTTAACAATGCTACCAGCACTAAGTAGTAGACTGCTACAATGAGTAAATAAGTCATTTCATCAAAATTATTCGACCCAAGTGTTGTCGCTACATTAAAGAGTTCATTCATGGAAATAAATGCAGCTAACGACGAATCTTTCAATCCAATAATAAACTGGTTGCCAAGCGGTGGAAGAGCACGGCGGAATGCCTGTGGAAGAATAATTCTTCTTAATGTCAGCACTTTAGTCATCCCTAAAGAGCGCCCTGCCTCCATTTGACCTTTATCAACTCCTTGGATTGTCCCACGAAGGATTTCAGAAATATAGGCACCATTATGTAACGCTAATGCAAGTGAAGCAGCCCAAAAATCAGGAATCAAGAAAAGCCCGCTAAGACCGAAGTAGAGGATAAAGATTTGAACAATTAACGGGGTTCCTCGGACTAAAAAGACATAGGTATCTGATATAAGTTCTAATACTTTAATTTTAGAAATTTTCATTAAGGCAAAGAAAAGTCCGATGACAATTCCGATTAAAATAGAAACAACCGTTAGTTGTAACGTTAAAAGCATTGCTTTAAAAAAAACATCTCTAGTATCCATTAATATATTGAAAAAATGTGAAAAACTTGGCACTGTACATACTTCCTTTCATCTTTAATAACTTGAATTATTCCGGTTTTTTTGTAATGTCCTCACCAAAATATTTCATACTGATTTCAGTGAGTGTTCCATCTTCCCGGAGATTTTCCAGCGCCTCGTTAACTCGCTTTAATAAGTTCGGGTTATCCTGTGGAAGTACAATCGCTTGTTCACTGCGCTCAATTAGCTCCCTACCTTCAATTTTAAAGCCTTCTTTTGCAGCATTTTTTCCGGTCACGAAATCGGTAATTACCGCATCATGACGGCCGCTGCTTAACGCTTGTAGAGCTGTGATATCACTGTCATAGGTTTTTATATTGTCTGTATACTGGGAGGCTGTATCAGAATAGGTTGAACCTTTTGCTACAGCAACTTCCTTTCCCGCTAAATCGTCGACAGTTTCAATGTCACTGTCTGGTCTCGTGAAAATTTGCGGTCCAGAATAATAATAGGGGGTACTGAAGGAAACATGTTTGCTTCTCTGTGGATTAATCGTGTGGCTGGCAACAGCTACATCGGCACGGCCCGTTTTGACACCTTCAACAATTCCTTTAAACTTAATCCGCTTTTGAACCGGCTCAAGACCGAGTTCCTTTGCGATCGCTTCGCCTACTTCAATATCAAAGCCGGACATGCTAAGATCTTCATTATTTACATAACTAAATGGCTTAAACTCGCCAGAAGCAGCAAAAACAAACTGATCTTTATGTATCAGTTCAGATCCGTCGGCAAGCTTCTCTTTCTCGGCACAAGCAGATAAGAAGCAAACCGCGATTAAACTGAAAATGAATATGAATCTTTTATTAAACTCCATATTACCTATCAATTCCTTTCATATATTTCTAAGATCTTTTTGCTAAGTATCTTATTAATAAAATTGAATACCCCTTTAGCTGTCCACTCAAACAAAAAGTGCCAGGCACCTCTTATGGCACCTGACACTTTTTGCATAATTATTCAATGTAATACGGTTTGTTTCGCAGATATTATTGCTATAGGTAGAAAATCTATCCATAACAATTTATATAAAATAAAATAATTTTTTTATAATTTAAAGCAGTCTATGAGGAAATCTGAATCAATGATGACTGGACGGATCTGTAATTATCCCATGTTCTCAATTATCTTATAATCTTTGGTTTTCTTATAGGGAATTTCATTTTCTTCGCAAAATACGATTAAATCTTTATAGACATCATTTGGTTTAAATTCACCAACACGAATCGAAAGACCTTTTCTAACTTTAATGACAGCTAATTTTGCGTTCCAACCTATTCTTTTGAACGTAATTTTTATAACATCGGTATGAATTATTTTCTTGTTATAAATCTTTAAGCCAAACAGTTTAATCGTATAACTAATTGTATGTTTGTTTATTACTACATGATATGTTATAAAAGCATTGCATACACTGAAGACAAATACCGTTAACCATATCCATTTTACAGATGGAATATGCCAACTCGGAATACTTACAGCAAGACCTAGAAACGCTAATGATAGAATAAGTTTACGTGACGTAGTTCTATCATATTTCATCATATACCCCCAATAACATTTAGTATTATATTTCTCTACATGATATTGTTAACCCTTTATAAAATTCCAAAACTTAGTTAGATGCCCATAAAATTGAGTCGGCAATAGCAATGAATAGACAAGCAAATGAAAATAGTATGTAAGCAACGCTGACACTAATTATAAAAGTTTGTTTTTTTACAGATTGTTCTGGATGATGAATTATAATTTTTAGCAAGCTGATAATATTGACACAAAGCACTATCGAAAAAAGTGGAATACCTATTAATGATAAAGGAACTAATGTTTCCATCAAATTTAAACCTCCCCCTTCCTTTAAGAATATTTTATAAATTATAACATAAGCCAATATCCAAATATTTCTAAATCGGTAACATTTCATAGAGATGCTATTTTATATGTTACCTCCATTCAGAATAAGAGAAGTGAGTAGTCCTCTTAACGAAGCAGACATAAAATAAAGCTGTTCAAACTTTTACGATGCGTAAAGTTTGAACAGCTTTTGATTTTGAGATGGGATTTGTCCCAACCTCATGCAGTACTTTTGAATTTTTTATTGAGCTGTAATCCCGCCATCTACAACGAATTCAGCGCCTGTAGAGTAGCTAGACTCATCAGAAGCTAAGAATACTACTAATTGCGATACTTCTTCTGGTTGAGATACGCGTTTTAGTGGAATATGTTTTGCAAACTCTTCGATAGCTTCTTTAGCATCTTCTTGCATGATCATTGGAGTAGCAATTACACCAGGGTGTACCGAGTTCACGCGAATACCCATATGCGCTAAGTTAAGTGCTGCTGCTTTTGTCATACCGCGCACTGCGAATTTTGTATCTGTGTAACCAACTGCTCCACCAACTAAACCGTTGATAGATGAGATGTTCACGATTGAACCGCCTCCAGCTTTCGCCATTGAACCTGCAACAGCCTTCATACCTAAAAATACAGATACTTGGTTAATGTTTACGATTTTCATGTACTCGTCCAAAGATAACTCGAGCATAAATTTATTTAATGAAATCCCTGCGTTGTTTACTAATACATTTACTGGACCGAAAGCTTCTTCTGCTTTCGCAACAACTGTTGCCCACTCTTCTTCAGAAACAACATTTTGCTTAATGAATAAAGCGTTTTCGCCTAATTCAGCAGCAAATGCTTTACCTTTTTCTTCATTTAAGTCTGTTAAAACTACTTTAGCACCTTGTTCGATAAATGCTTTTGCATGTGCTGCACCCATACCTTGTGCTGCCCCTGTAATAATTGCTACTTTACCTGATAAACGAGACATATGAATTTCCTCCTTAGAATAAGCGATAGTTACTACCACTTCTCATCTATACAATACCTATATTTTTCCTGCAAAACAAACAAACTTTTAATGAACATTTCTCCTAAATTTGTTCACTTATATACAAAATTATGCCCCATAAATTTGCTTTTTAGCATTTTATTTTAAGGATATAAAAACGAGCCTAGGACAAAAAGAAAAACATCTATTTTTCCAAAGAAAAAATAGATGTTTTTCTGCTTCTGCCAGAATTGATTTCCGTTACGGGGACGCTTTCCGGGGGCACGGCCTGAGCCTGTAGTCTCAGGCGTCGTGCTGTTCCCCCAGGAGTCGCCCCTTCACTCCAATCAATTCATATAATATCAATTTCTTAATTAGAGTATTTCCCTTAAAAAAAGAAATTTCTACTTATGTCCCAGCCTCGCTCGTTATTAACGCAGTCTTTCTAAATCCTGATAATCTTTCATGTACGGGCCATCTTCTGCCACTGCAGAATGATACAATGCTTTAACAGCAAAGTTTTTCTCAAGACCCATTTCTGATTTTAATTTCTTTAATTCATCATGTAGCTCGCGATGTTCATTTATAAGTTTTAGCATAATTGTTTTATTATATTTCATGTAAATTCACTCCATTTAGTTGATCACTTGTATGATGACAACTTTTAAATAATTGAATTCAGGGAAGTTGTGTGGCACCGTAAAGTCTTCCGGTAATTGGTGCTCTTCTAGAATTTTATAGCGAGTACCGGCATCTTTAAACGCTTTGTCGATAAACGTTTTGAACTTTTTCATATTAAAGCTAGCGTTATTAGTTGAAGCAATGATAACCCCATTGTCATTTGTAATAGCTAATGCATCCTTCAACAGCTTTGGATAATCCTTTGCCGTGCTGAATGTCATCTTTTTCGTACGGGCAAAGCTTGGTGGATCAAGGACTACAACATCAAACTTCAAGCCTTTACGAGCCGCATAACTAAAGTAGTCAAAAACATTCATTACTTTAATATCTTGTGATTCAAAGTCAATCCCATTCACACTAAATTGCTCAATCGTCTTTGGTAAGCTTCGTTTAGCCAAATCTACGCTCGTTGTGCCTGCCGCGCCACCAAGTGCTGCTGCTACAGAAAATGCCCCTGTGTAAGAAAATGTATTCAGTACCGTTTTCTCTAGAGAATAGCTGTCTCTTAAAGCTTTACGTACATTTCGTTGATCAAGGAAAATACCTGTCATTGCCCCATCATTTAGATCAACCGCAAAATTCATGCCATTTTCTTGCACGATTAACGGGAACTCACCTTTTTCACCTGATACATAATCATCCTGATCGATATATTGACCGTTCGTATTGAAGCGCAGTTTTTCATACACACCGCGTGTATTGACGGCTTCCTTTAATGCTTCATAGATTTCTTTGCGGAATGAATAAATGCCTTCACTATACCAGCTCACCATGTAAAAGCCGTTAAAGAAATCAATTGTCAAACCGCCAATGCCATCGCCTTCCCCGTTAAATATACGAAATGCACTCGTTTGCTCGGATGCAAAAAAGTCTGCACGCTTTTCAGCAGCTTCACGAATTTTTTTCGCAAAAAACTTTACATCAATCAGCTCTTTTTCTTTACGAGAAAGAACCCAACCAATTCCTTTATTTTGTGCACCGTAATAGCCAGTTGCAATATAACCACCGTTTTTATCGACTAAATGCAGTAGGCTGCCTTCTTCGATTGATACTTCATTAGTTACAATCGCGTCTTTTAAAATAAGCGGATAGCCATTCGTTAAATCTTTAATCGCTTTTGCATCTACTTGTAATTCTACTTTTTTTCTCATGTTTTCATCCTTACTACTGTTTTTCGTTCAAAAAAAGAGAGATTTGTGTATACAAATCTCTCCGTACTTCTTTAGTTTACTACGAATGACGGACAATAGCTACTAACACCATTAAGTCGTCACTTTAAATACTGTTTTCATTTTTTCAATAATACCACCCGAAGAATACGTTAGAACACTTCGTTTGTAGAATGATAAGCTTAAGAAATATAAAACTAATACAGTACCTAATAATACAGCGAAGCTAATAATTGGTTCGATTGCACTTATATCCGTTGCACCCAATCGCATCGGCATTACCATTCCTGAAGTAAATGGAATGTAAGAGAATACTTTAATTAGCATTGTATCCGGGTTACCCATACCTGTAAGCATGACATAAAAACCTACAAGTGTCAGCATCATAGCTGGCATCATCACTTGACCTGCTTCCTCTACCTTTGAAACAAGTGAACCGAATAGTGCCCCGATGATTAAATACATAAAGACTGTTAAGAACAAGAATCCTATAACATACAGGAAATAGCCAATTGACATCGAATCAAGTAAATCCGTTACGATGGACCATTTGTTGCCTCCGTCTGAGAAGCGGAGCAGTAACAGTAAACCACCGAATAGGATGACAAACTGTGTAAGTGCGACTAAAAATACACCAACGATTTTCGAACGGAAGTGGATTTCAGGCTTTACACTTACAAGTAACATTTCCAGTGCGCGTGACCCTTTTTCTGAAGCCACGTCTGTCGTAATAATTGATAAATAGGTTGCGACAAAAATATAAATAATAATTCCGATAGCATACGAAATAAATACACCAGCCATTTTTTCATCAGCGGACTTACCATCTGTTGCTGCTTCATTAATCGAATTTAATGTAATAATCGGTTCAGATGATAATAAAAGTTGCTGTTGCTCCGGTGACAGATCCATTTGGCTCATCGCATAAAGTTGACCTGCCTGACTTATCATCCCTTGAAAGTTTGATTGGTCATTTAACGGTAATGGATCATAGGATTCAATTTTTGCTGCCAGTTTTCCGTCTGCATCCGTTAATGTAAAGGCCGCATAATAGTCCCCGTCTTTTAATTTTTCTGCGACTTCACCTGCTGTTACATATTCGTATTCGTAATCATCTGTATTTTGCAGTACTTCCGTTACGTCAAAATTTGTTTCATTTACAACAGCAATCGTGTCAGCATCACCTGAGAAAATTAGGTCTCTAATTTCCGACCAGTACATAATTCCCGCAAGGACGACTAAATAAAGTAATGTAGTTAATATAAATGACTTAGCTGTTACTTTTTGTTTATACAGTTGTTTGACGAGCACCATAAATTTAGACAAGGCTAGCACCTACTTTCTCTTTGAAGATCTCATGCAATGATAAATAATCTAAACTGAACTTTTCTATATAGCCCCCATTGGAAAGCAAATCGAATATAGCTGGTGCATAAGATTCGTCTTCCAAAGTCAGTACTGCCTGTGAGTCACGCTCCATTTTCACTTGAACTACACCAGGGAACTTGCTTAACTCTTCAAACGATTTATCTGTTCGTACTGTCAATTTCGTTTTGCCGTATTGCTTTTTCAAATCGAGTAATGAGCCAGAGAACAATGATTCACCACGTTTTAATAAACATAGATGGTCACACAGCTCCTCGACATTATCCATTTGGTGACTTGAAAATAAAATCGTCATTCCTTGATCACGTAAATAAAGAATCGCATCTTTCAGCAGCTCCATATTGACCGGATCCAGTCCGCTAAACGGCTCATCTAAAATTAAAAACTTCGGCTTATGGATAAAGCTTGCAATAAGCTGTACCTTTTGTTTATTACCTTTTGAAAGTGTTTCTGCTTTTACATTGCGCTTTTCTTCCAGATCAAAGCGTTGAATCCAAAAATCGATATCCTTTTTAATTTCCACCTTATCCATACCGTGAAGCTCACCGAAGAAGTACAACTGCTCTTCAACTTTCATTTGTGGGAAAATACCGCGCTCTTCCGGTAAATAGCCTAAAATATCACGATCGACTGATTTAATCGGTTGCCCGTCCCACGTAATTAAGCCTTCTGTCGTATCCTGCAAATCCAAAATCATGCGGAATGTCGTCGTTTTTCCTGCTCCGTTTTGACCGATTAACCCGAAAATTTCACCTTTTTCAATTGTAAAATTAAGCCGGTCAACTGCCACGAAATCTCTGTATCTCTTTGTAACATCTTTTAGTTGTAACACCATTCTCATTTCCCTCCTTAATTTTCAAACATAGCCATTTCTTTTTTTAAAATACGTTTTCGCTTTATAACATTGATTGTCGGAACGATTAGTAAGATTACAGCGACCAGATTCATTACACTGATGAAGAAATTCCAATCATACGTAAGTTCCCCTAACGCAAACGCACCATTTGTACAGGCCGCCAGGAAATTAATAAATAGTAATGGATAATAGATCGACAGCATTCGATTGAAATACTTTAATTTCGAAGAAGCATCACTATATAATTCAAACGGACCTTTGCTTTTGTGCTGGCGGAAATATAACCAGTTTAAACGTTTTTGTATAAGCTCGATCCCAGCACTTTCTGTAAAGTCCAAGTATTCCTTCACTTCTTTTCCTTTTAGAAAGTGATCAAGTACTTCTAGACGGTACTCGTATTCACCTTCCTCTCCCTGCTCAAAGTAATAAAATGAAAATCGTATTTTTTTAAGATGCCAGCCTTGATTTGCCATGTCATTAATCCATTGCTCTTCTTTCGCATCATCACTAAAAAGCTTAAATATACGCATCACATATCCCCTTTTGCTTGTAAAGATTTATTAGGCACTTTAATATGGGAAGTTTCTAATTCGCCAAGATGTGATGACATACTCTTTTTTACGTGCTTCCCTCGTTAAAGTTTCAATATATTGTAAAAATTTTCAATTCACCATTAATTTTCATACAACGCTATTTCTTTTTTCAAATTCTGTTTACGGTAAACTGTTTTTGCCAGTGGATAGAGAAGTGCAATGAAAACGCCGGTGTTCAGTCCAGTAATAAAGCTGTTAAAATGTAAACTATTCTCAAACACTGACATCACCCCATTAAATAGGGCAAATACTAAATTTAATACGGCTGCGGTACCATAAAGGGTAGAAATTCGGTTTATATAAGAGAGCTTTGAAACCGGATCACTGTATAGCTCAAAATTCCCCTTACTTTTATGCTGACGGAAATATACCCAGTTAAAACGCTTTTGCACGACCTCTACACCTGTACTTTGAACAAAATCCAAATACTCATTTGCCGCTTTCCCGTAACCGAATCCTTCAAGCATTTCTGAACGGTATTCATATTCACCTGGTTCACCTTTTGCAAAAGTGTAGAATGGAAAGTGAAAGCTTTGGAAGTACCAACCTTCAGACGCCATATCGTTAATCCACTTTTCTTCTTTCGCATCATCCAGGAAAATTTTAAATTTACGCATCACACATCCCCTTCCGCTTGTATAATTTTTTTACCGTTGTTATAGAGCTCTTTAATGCGGGTAACTTCAGCTTCAACAATCTGTTTGCCAAGCGCTGTAATGACATACTCTTTTTTTCGTCCTTCTCCCGCTAAAGTTTCAATAAATTTTTTTTCCTGCAAATTTTTCAGTGCACCGTACGTAGTTCCCGCGCCTAACTTTACACGCCCATCGCTCCATTCCTCGACGATCTGCATAATTCCATATCCATGGCGCGGTTCATATAGTGCCAACAAAATATAATAAACCCCCTCTGTTAAAGGTTGCTGCAACAAAACCCCTCCGTTCTATCGACGTCTGATATATCGGCTCTTGATATATAATATATCGGAGGCTGATATATTGTGTCAACAAAATTTTGGAAATAAAAAAAGGCTACGGAATATGGTTAATAAATTAAGTTGATGAGGAGAATAGTGCAAATAACAGGTTAAATAGCATATATTGCAACAGTGAGATAGCCATATAAAAACAATTAAAAGCGCTCAGAATTGAACGCTTTTTAGCATAATATTTAATGGGGACTATTATAATTCCTTGAAAGATCTTCATAGTTATTTTACCATTATTTAGGTAGTTACTAGTTATTTAAGCCGGGGAAATTTTAGTTTTCTTAAATGTAGTGTGATTTCCACAACCGGTACAAGTGGATTCTTTTCGTACCAGATTGCATGAGGGAAAAGTAAAATAAGGGAAGCGTTTTCCGCTATTTCAAGATTCGAATCGTTTTATGTGAAAATAAGGGAAGTATTTTCCTTTATTTGCGTTAAGCGAGTCCTTTTTTGAAGTTTTTGAACGAATAACGGAAATTTGTTCCCTTATTTTAGAAGATTTTTAACTTATTTGGTGAATAAGGGAAATCTCTTCCTTTATTTTTCGATGAGAAGTCTATTCAACCGATACGACGGACTCTCTTCGTGTAAGAATACAATAGTTCCTGAATAAAAGTTAAATAAGGGAAGCGTTTTCCGCTATTTCACGACTTGAATCATTTTATGTAGAAAATAACGGAACCATTTTCCTTTATTTGCGTAAAACGGGTCCTTTTTAACCGGTTTTGAACGAATAACGGAAATTTCTTCCCTTATTTCAGAACATTTTTAATTTATTTAGTGAATAACGGAAATTCCTTCCGTTATTTTTCGATTGGAAGTTTGATGTGATTACCTAGCTGATACGAGCGGACTCTCTTCGTGCCAGACGCGGGCATAAGCATTTTCTTCTCGACTAGTTGAGCTAACAGTTTTCTTGCGGTTTTGTCACTTACTTTCAAATATGTCTCTACATCTTTTGGGAAAATGGCTCCCCCTTTCCGAACTGCCAGTCGAAGAACTTCTTTTTCATAATAGGTTAAAGATGTATAATCCAGTTTATCCCCTAACCGTTGCCCGAAAACTTGCTGAACTATTTGCTGACAGCGCCGGGGCCTTTCTTTCACTTGGTCATAAGAAAATCTGATTACAGTCCATCCGTCAATCACCAGCTGATTTTGCCGTTCGAGATTATCAGCAAACTGCCATCTGCTTATATTCTTCAGGTGAGGACCATACCCGTCAATTTCAAAGCAAATCCGGATACCTGGACGAATATAGGCAAAATCCAAATACCTTTTACCATCCTTAAAATCATCGACTTCATATTCTGGATGAAGGTAATCAAAATGGGAAAATAGTGGCCACCATACTTGCTTCAAAAACAGCATTTCCGCCGTATTGTGACCTTCTTTTAATCGGCGTAACTTTTCCCCAGTTCTTGCTTGTACGTGCAAATTCAAAAAAACATGATATTCTTCTTCAAAACTCATAAAAGGCCCTCCTGTATAATTTTAAATGTGGATTAAAAATAATAGGTGAATAGGGAAAAATGATAAGGGAATAAGCGGAATTCCTCCGTCTATTTAGCGGTGTGTGCAGAAGCATTCGAGGATAGAACTATTTCTAGTTTAATAAATCCCTAAAATTTGTCAATAAGTACACAAAAAAACCGACTCCATAAAGGAATCGGCCATATAAAACCTATTTTTTATAGTAATCCACAATCCCGTTATAAATAGATTGTGCATAAATTTCTACATACTTATCGTCAACTAACTTTTTACGGTCTTCAGCATTCGAAATAAATCCTAGCTCGACTAATACAGAAGGGATGATCATATTGCGCGTTACATAGTATTGCGCTTCTTTAACGCCGCGATTTTTCATTTTCGCATTATTAACAATCTCCGTATTAATATAAGTGGCAAGTTTTTTATCCTCTTCAAACTGATCACCTGAACTGATACTATAGTACGTTTCTGTTCCTTGAGCACTTGTAGATGTTGCAGCGTTTACATGAATACTCACATAAATTTCGCCGAACTTGTCCTGCGTAAATTTCACACGCTCCTGTAATGAAGGATACGTATCGCCAGAACGAGTCATCTGCACTTTCGCACCATCAGCTTCAAGCTTTTGTTTTACAAGGTTGGAAACTTTTAATACAATCGCTTTTTCCGTATGACCTGAGTTAACGGCACCTGGATCTTTACCACCGTGTCCTGGGTCTAGAATAATAATACGGTCTTTTACAGCACTGCCTTTTTCATTCATCAATTTAATATATGATTTATGAACATAGCCTGTATCTTTACCTGCTGTAACTTTTGCCCAAAAGCCGTTAATCGAATGAACTGCAATAACTGAGCCTTTTGATAATGTTTTGATTGTTTTAGATGAGCCTGATGCTGATTGACGCATATTTAAGCTCGCAACCGTTACTTTACCAATTGTATTTGTCGTTGCGACAGGTTTTTCGTCATCTACTTTTGGAGGTTCCACAACAGAACCGCCTACAACTGTCGTACTCGCTTTTACAATGTAGCCAGGTACTCCATCAACAGTCGTTAAATAATAGCCGCCCATTTCTTTATAAACAGACAATGCTGCTCCAGCTGAAATTTGCGTTATTTTTTTTGAAGAAGAAGTTGGTTTGTAATATAGGTTCAATGTTGCATTTGCTGTGACAGCCTTAATCGATGGACCTATTGCATTACCATCTTGTTCAAGGAATTTGGCATATGACTTACTGATATAACCGTAATAACCTTGATAAGATACTTTTAACCAGTTCCCTTCTACTGCATAGACAGATAATTTACCGCCAGTATTAACTCTTCCAATAACTGTGCTAGACGTATTCGGACCTGTGCGAACATTTAAGCCATCAGTCGTTACCGAAACTAGACCGATTACTTGCGTTACATCGACTGCATCAAGCTGTTCTGGTAATGCTAGACGGTACTCATCACTTTTAGCACGCGCTATAAATGATGCAAACTGTGCTCGAGTTACCGAGCTTTTCGGCATAAATCTGCCATCATTTCCTTTTGTAATCCCGTTATAATAAATTGCTTTTATATACGAAGCATATGTATTCGATGTCGTTACATCTGGGAAAACAATCGCTAAGTCCTTGTAGTCATTGACATTTAAATTGAAAGCCACTGCTAATACATGGCTCATTTCTTCACGTGACAGGGGTGCATTAGGAGAAAATTTTCCAGACTTTGCTGAAAACAATCCAAGCTGTTTAGCTCGTTCAATATAAGTGGATTGTTCTGTACCGACTTTAACATCTGAGTAAGAAGATTTACTTACTTTCAGTGGACTCTTACCTGCAGCAATTACTGCCATTTTCGCAGCTTGTGCACGAGTCACACTCATGTTTGGTTTGTAGTATGTTTTGCCCTTTTCCTGATATCCTTTAATTGCGCCTAAGCTAATTAAGTATTGGATCTCTTCGTAAGTGGCATCGGTTGTCGCAACATCTGCAAATACTACTTTAGCTGATGTCGGTGTAACAGCTAGTGTACAAACGAGGAAGATTGCAACAACCAATGTAATCAATTTTTGATTCATTGTTCCCTATCCTTTCATAAGCTGTCTCCATCATTGTATAGTAGAAATAAGGAAATAAATAGAGGTAAATCCATATTTAATATCAAAATCTTGTTACATTATAGTTACAAAATGATTACATCCGATAAAATTTTTGTTTATAGAGGAAATTAATCGGGTAAATAGTATATTTCACGTCCTCTAAAATTAGGTATTTCCGCCGTTTTTAAGCCCTTCTGGAAAGTCAACCCAACTTTTTGAATAGTCCAGCAAAATCTCGTAATAAAATCTATGTGATAGTATAGATGGAAACAATTTTCTAACATTCGTTAAAAGAAAGGTTGATTCAAATGGAGCATTCGTTATTTTTAGAGCGTTATTTTTCAAACTTGGAGCTAATGCCAGGCTTATTTTATTCATGGGAACCTGCAATTCGCTTTGAGCTAGGAGATCCAAATGAACCAGATAACAACAAATACATAGCAGGAAGTAATGAACGTGCCGCGGCGTTATATAACGATTTGCATATGCCCGAAGACGAATGCATTATCGTTATGGATATATTGGAAGTAGATTTAAAACGGAAAAATCTATCACCGTTTTTGGATCGAAGCCAACACTTTCGTATCTCAATGAACACATATGAAATGGAGGAAATCGTAATCTATCGCTTTGAAATAGCTTGCAGAGCTAAAGAGATTGCGGCTTCAAAAATATTGCGGGCGGTTGTTCATTCAGATTTAGGCATGAAACCAAATATTCCTCATCGTGTATACATACTGAATAAACGCACACAGACCATTTTTCATGTATATGATGACCGGGGTTGTGATATTTTAGGTAGTAATGTTGAAAAGCTTAGACCATTATATGAGCAGTATAATGATTGGATTTTAGATTACGATAGAGAAGCCATCACTCGTATGCTTGAAGGATAGATAGAAGCTGAAAGTATGGGCACATCCAATCTTTCAGCTTTACCTTATTGAACGATAAACTCAGCTGCCAAATGATAGATTTCATCATCCGTCTCTTCCGAATTACGAAATTCCTTTAAAATCCGATATTCACCGTTATCTAGAACACCGTAATATCCTTCCCAGTCCACTACCCATTCTACTGATTGTAACGGTGCTACATTGTGTCCTAAATCAATAAAACTGTAAGCTTCCTCAAGTATTGGAACCTCATACCAATTGCCTTCGCTTTTCTTTTCAACAGTAAAATATTGCCCATACACAAATCGCTCATTTGAACGATTCTCAATTATTACGGTTAATCCAGTAGGTGTAACAGTTCCAGGTTTTGTATTCATCGTTAAACTATCCGGACTATTAACAGTCCCAAAAGGTGTAGGCTCACTCTCTATATTTCGCGAGCAAGCTGTTAGTAGACAAATCACGATAGTTAATCCTATAACTATTTTTTTCACATACCTCGCCCTCCTCATATATATAGTAAGAACTTTTTATTGAATCAAAACAGTTATCAGAATATTATTGATATTAAGGAGGCTGTTCAATGAAAATCTTTGCTACTATCTCACTGCTATTCGGAATCATTTTTACGTTTATAGGTGTATTACCTTTCATTTTTTCTTATCCCTTCAGCAATGGTCCTCATTCCGGTCCATCAAACGCTTGGGAATTGATATTGATGATTTCCTACGACGGCAAGGGATGGTATTTGATAATTGGTATTGCCCTATTGTTAGTTCCAAACTTCTTGGTATTTAAAAGAAAGAACCTAAACTAAAAGCTACAAATTCCTCTTTTCGTAGAGGACTTTTTTATGTGCTTTACTAATAAAAAGGCTGAAATTCACTTTATTAGTGAATTTCAGCCTGACATAAACTATTGAAGCAATTCATCTGCAAAGCTAAGTTCAACATAAGTTTTATTTTCTTCCAATAACTCAGGTGCGACTTCAAAATAATGCAGTGCACGATTGTGACCATATGCTTTTTCACCGCGCGTTATTGTGTATGAAAGTGCGCCTTTTGAAAGAATAGCCCCTTTTCCTGTAGAAGTAACTTTAAAGTCCATTTCTTCTGCAATAAGACGTAAAGGTACCATGATTTTTCCATCGACTTCTTTATAATCCCCACCAATAATAGCCTGGATTTCCGGTGCGATTTCAGGTGTTTCTACTTCCTCAGCGTCTTCTAGCTTTGGAAATACGACAATTTTCTCAGGTGAAGTTTGTGCCGGGATGCTTTTCGTTGTTGGTCCGTAAAATACAGCGGCATTATATTTTTTTAAATCTTTCGCTTCAACTTTTTCACCTTTTGTATTTACAATGTCAGCTTTTTCATCTAAGTTCAGCTTTAATTCGCCGTCATCACTTAAAAGGTTTTCATCAAATTGCGCAACCTTTACTGAGCCAGCTGCATCATCTTTCTCCACTACCACCACTGCCGGTGAGTATTGAGGCGGATAAATTAAAATCATTGGCTGGTCGGCAAAGATATAAATTGAAGTTGTATCCCCAACCTGTAAATCCACCTCATTGCCTTGTTGATCAAAAACGAGTGTTTTATCATCAACATGGAAGTGGAAAATATTTTCATCTACTTTAGCTGTATAAAGTTTTGATGTTTCCATTTGTTTAACTTCAGTTATTTCCCCGGAATACTTCGCAAATGTTGCTTCCTTCACAACTTGCTCAGCCCCTTCTTTATTCAGTGGCTGTTCTGCTCCTGCAGTCATTGTTCCTAATAAAAATGCTGATAATGCTAAAGGTACTATTTTTTTCATAATATCCCACCCTTTCGGTAATTTCACTACATTAGTCGATTCAATTCCATAAAGGTTACACAAAATGTTTATTTTTTTGAAATTGCAGTGCGGTGAGGGCTAAATAGTCGTATAGCGTTAACTTACCCTGTTCAAAATAATCCAACCATATCTGTTGATAAGCGCCAGATTGAATGCCATGTTCCAATTGCTGACGAACTGCTAGTTTATCATTAAATAAAGTTTCCACCGCTTGCTGCAAAGCAGGACTAGAAATTGTCGGCGTCTGCTTTGGTATTGGGGTCGTCCCTGATAAATAGCTTTTTAAAGTATCCGCAATGGCTTCGATAATTTGTTCTTTATTTGCTCGATATAGCTGTATATCTTCTTCTGAGCTGACAAAGCAAATTTCAATGATAATCGCTTTTTTGGCTGTTCCTTTTAAAAAAGCTAAGTCTTTACGAAGCTTGGCCCCCCGATCTTTAAACCTCCCTGCTTTAGCGACTTGTCGACTCATTTTCTGAGCAAACGGCATTATCGCCGGGTTCATATACAATACTTCCGTGCCGATTCCTGATTTTTGTTTTTCCGCAGTGGCATTAAAATGAATACTCACATCTAAATGCCGTTGTGTGGCGTTATGTTGACTGATTAAATACGTTAAATTTTGCTGCTTATTTTTCGAATGGGTATCAATGATTGTATGGGTGATGATTCCTTTTTGACTTAGTTTTTTCCCGAGCTGCTTTACAACCTCAATATTTCCCTCACCTTCATCAAGAAAGCCCCTTGCTCCTGTACCTTTACCAAAATGACCTGCGCTAATTGTTAACATGATAATTCACCTCTTTTTATATGTGTATGTCCTTAAAATCCGGGAAAAGGGACAGCAATTTCATTAATTATATTAAAATAGTTATATACTCGTCACACTGTTATGAAAACCAACATAGAGTTTCGTATAAAAATTCGTTACAATGAAGAGACTATACATAATGTGAGGGTTAGGCATGAAAAACAAAAGAATGATTGGCTTTCTATTAGTTGTAAGCGGCTGTTTTTTCTGGGGAATCGGTGGAACGATGTCACAGCAGCTGTTTTCTCAAGGTATTGAAGTGAGCTGGCTTGTCTCGACACGGCTTGTAATTGCTGGTATATTACTCTTAATTACCCAGGCAATATTTAAAGATCGCCGCCAAATTTTAGAGATTTGGCGTCAGAAATACACAGCATTCCGATTGGTTACCTTTGCAATTGTCGGCATGCTCGCTGTGCAATATACTTACATGGCCTCGATAAAAGAAGGCAATGCAGCGGTCGCAACTTTGCTACAATATTTGGCACCTGTCATGATAATTGTATGGGTCACACTGCGTGGACAGTCTAAGTTTACAAAAAAAGATGCTGTAACAATTGTGTTAGCCCTTTGCGGTAGCTTCTTTTTATTAACAAATGGCTCGCTGTCTGCATTTGCCGTACCGCTCCCGGCGATTATTTGGGGACTGCTTTCTGGTTTGTCGCTTGCCTTTTATACACTTTATGCCATCCCTCTGCTGCAGCGGTTTGATTCACTAGTTGTGGTTGGTTGGGGCATGCTGCTTGCCGGAGTTACGATGAGTTTTGTGCAGCCGCCTTGGGATGTTGACGTTTCGAATTGGACTGGATCGACTGTCTTTTATTTAATCATCGTCATTATTTTCGGCACGATGCTCGCTTTTTGGTTTTATATCGAAAGTCTGCAAACCCTTACTGCGAAAGAAACAAGCTTGCTGGGCAATATTGAGCCATTGACTGCCGTGTTGGCAACTGTTTTATGGCTGAAGGAACCGTTTGGCAGCTTCCAATGGTTCGGCACTTCGCTGATTTTAGCTATGATGATCTATATTGCGTTGAAGGCGGATCAGAAGCAGGATGTTGTATCGGAATGAAGTCGGTCTGAAGAGAAATTTTATTAGAACATTTAGATCGGATATTAGAAACTTTGGTATGGATATTAGAAGTTTTCCGGGTGATATTTGCACATTTCAGCAGCTTATTAGCAAATGGAGCCGACTTATTAGCAAGCAGGGATTTTATTAGCACTTTTCGCAATTTATTAGAATATTCAACTGATTTATTAGCACCTGGAATCGTATTTTCGAAGCCGTGATTATATTAGAAATTTTATCCATATATTAGAAACTTCACCCCCGATATTAGAAAACTTCCGGGTGATATTTGCACATTTCAGCAGCTTATTAGCACATGCAGCCGATATATTAGCAAAACGCCATTATATTAGCACTTTTCATTATATATTAGCACATTAAACCAATATATTAGAAAACGAAAACCAACTAGTCTAAATTACGCTAGTTGGTTTTCATGTTTACATAGTTTCAATTGCCTTAAATACGTCAAAAGCCCCTTCACTTTTGTTCGAACATACTACTGTAATTTCATCGCTTTCCGGGTAATAGGCAGAGTGAAAGCTAACCCCCGGATCATAGCCCATTACATGGTATTTTGTAATATTCGAATCGTGTATATCAATCCAAACCCCGTAGCCGTAAAATCGATCATAGTCATCGTCTGTGTGGATATACGGTGTTAACAGCTGCTTCGTCATCTGCTCGCTTAATAATGTAAAATCATAAAGCGCCTTCCAAAAACGATACATATCCTCGACCGTTACAAAAGCGCCACCGTCTGCCCCACCCTTTGCAGGAACGGAATAAATGTTTGACCTCCACGATCCATCTTCATTATCAATATAGCCTAATGCAGTATTATTCGGTAAAGCATCTATTGCAAAATAACCTGAGTGCTCCATACCAGCAACTTTAAAAATTGATTCCGTTATATACTCATCAAAGCGCATGCTACTAATTTCCTGAACGACAAGTCCGAGCAATATATAGCCGGCGTTATTATAATGGAAGCGTTCACCGACACCTAGCTTCATCGGCTCATTTAGAAATAACGGTAAAAAATCACTCCCGCTACGCATTAAATACATCGGATGCTTCACCCATAATTCTTCAAAATCTTCCATCACTTCTTCATCGAAATAATCCGGTATCCCTGAAGTATGTGTGAGTAAATGATGAATCGTAATGTCCCGGTCAAATTGAGGGAATGTTATATCCAACACATCCGATAACTTCGTATCAAAAGACAGCTGTCCTTTTTCAACGAGCTGGCAAATGGCAACGGCGGTAAAGATTTTGCAGCCAGAAGCAATACCAAAGCGCGTTTGCTCATTATTCAATGCTTCGTATGAACGATTGGCATAGCCATTGCTAAACTGCTGTATGGCTTGATGATTTCTTTTTACTAAAACTGTTCCTGAAAAGTCGATTTGTTCAATTATTACATTAACCTTATTCATTTTCATCTTATTCTCCTTCATATTGAATGATTGTAGTAAGATAAAAACTGGTTTACAATGATTTTCCGAATGATATTTTCGGAATAACAAAACTTGGCAATTCCATTTTAACATAGGACTCATTTTAGGTGAACTTCATTTTTATATGCCCCCATACATAACAAAAGCAGACATATACATCATGCCTGCTTCTGTAGTAACCTCACCAATTACATATGCATATCGATATCTTCATAAATATTTACTTTAATAATCGGACCTAACTGCTCAACATATACCTCTACCCCTAAAAGATCCGTCTTTTCATGGTCGGGTAAATTAATCGTAAAGCTGCCCTTTTTCTTTCCTTCGACAGTGAACTCGTTCGTTCCCTCAGCACGTGTCACCATAGCAATTTCCTCAGATCCTTTTGGTAAAATATGATTTCCGATGTGGTAGCTTGCGCCAAGATCCACTGAATCGGTTGTCTTCTCCTCTAGTACTCGAATGCTATAATTAAAATGCGGGC
This sequence comes from Solibacillus sp. FSL W8-0372, assembly GCF_037969735.1. Taxonomy (NCBI): domain Bacteria; kingdom Bacillati; phylum Bacillota; class Bacilli; order Caryophanales; family Caryophanaceae; genus Solibacillus; species Solibacillus sp. FSL W8-0372. The sequence continues at coordinate 2,061,823 of NZ_CP150204.1, forward strand.
TGAGACTTACCGCTTCAATCCCGTACCTTACTTCTTCGCCGTCAATATCACGGATAATGGCAATATATCGCCCAGGCTTATCGATAGCGATGCGGATATTATTATACTTGCCCTCATTATCGGTTTGATCGCTGTCTTTGCAATCAGATGGACTGTATGACATACATTTTGTAAACGCCACACTATCAGATAGCTTGCTGCCTTCCATTGTATAGAGTGAAACGTTTTGAACCGCTTTCTTATTCTTCACATCCAGAATAGCAGGTGTAGTAAGAAAATCTTGTGTTTCTTCAAGCGTCAACTTCAGTTTTCCATTCACTTCTTTAACATTTACATAGTATTTCCGATAATACTTCTTGTCCGGATTTCCTGAATAGACCAAAGCGACTTGCAATGTGCCCGTCCCTTCTTTTAGCGGAACTAAGTGAAGTTTATCAGCAGTTCTACCATTCAATTCATTGCTCCCTGATACTGCATTAAATAAACCCGAATCACTATGATTAGAATCGAACATTTTAAACTGTTCCCAGTTGTAGTCGCTTGCCCGCAACGTTACAATTTGTGATTTCGCTTCTTCGGTAGCTTGCATCATTTTGGCCGCTTGTCCTCTTGTAATCGCTACATTCGGACTGAATTTAGTCGGAGATGTTCCTCCTGTAATGCCTAGTCGATGGATGGTTAGGATGTTCGGATTGTGTCCGGTCCCTGTTTTCACATCTTCAAATGGGTTTTTATGAGACGAGTAATCATAACGCGGTAAATCGAACGCTTTCACAAGAATAGAAGCCATTTGTCCCCGCGTTATCGGATCATTTGGTCCAAAACGACCATCTCCATACCCTCGGATGATACCTTTTTCTGCCATAGCTGCAATCGCTTTATAAAAACCATTTGCTGTCGTAACATCCTTAAATTTAGGGTCCTTTACTTTGGTTGTATCTAATTTGATAAGCTTCGCAATGATTGCCGCCGCTTGTCCGCGTGTAATGGAGTTTCCGGGTTTAAATGTTCCGTCCGGATAACCTCCTATAATATTCCGTTCTGCCAAATCATAAACCGCTTCAGCAAAGTACTTGGAAGGCGGTACATCTGAAAATTGGTTTGTACTTGCGGCAAATGTAGCGGTTAAAGCTAAACTGCACACAAGCATTAGTGCGCTGAACGCTGCAAAAAGTTTTCTCTTCATTCACTAGCACCCTCTCTTTTTTACTAGGGTTCATTATTTTGAAAAAACTTATTTAATCATATATATGAATATAACATTTCTTCCCTATAATCTTCCCATAATCTATATTAGCTTATTATCTTTTAATTTCCAGTATTATTAAAAAAATGAACTTTATAGTGAGAATCTTTCATTCTATCGTTCGTTTAATTTCGCTTTAATTTCTTCTAACAATTTATTTTGCTCCACTTGCTTTTCTACGATTTTATTTGTTGATTTTTCTATTGTTCTAGTAATTGACCATAAAAATATCCATACAATCACTATAATTGCTAACGCTTCTATGACTGATCACTCCTTTGCTGTTATTTTAAAAAGTCCGTGAGTAAGGATGCTAATTTTTCGGGAGCCTCCGTATTTATTTCATGGCCTACCCCTTGTACTATGAGGATTTCTGCATTCGAGAGTTTAGCCGCCAACTGCACTGATGCCCTTTTATTCGCTTTATCCTTTTCCCCACATTCAAACCTTGACTGAAATCCAAGTCTATCATAGATTTAGTCAATCGAATAAAATCGCTCTTGCTGGAGCCAAGTTTCTGAAAAGACGATTTTGGTATAAACCGAAACACGATATTTTGTATTTTCAATAAGAATTTCGGCATTTTATATTGTGGGGCGATTAAAACAAGAGAATGCACTTTTTCCGGATGATCTATCGTATAATTCAATGCTAAAATTGCTCCAAGCGAAAGGCCAACAAGGTTGACGGGTTCATGAAACTCGTCAATATATTCCGAGAAAGCAGTGTATAGATTTTTATAAGTTAATTCTTCACCCTTCACAAGATCAAACAAATCCGGTTGATACATTTGATTTGGTTCCCCGATGAATAACATCGTTTCCTCCCAGCTTGAGGAATTTTGCCCTAAACCATGAACGAAGATGGATGTCATGGAATCGCCCCCTTTACCGTTGTGAAGTATTAATCGTTCCTTCAAACTTTCAACAATACTTTTCCTTCATAATTCCGGCTTTCAATTAATTGATGCGCTGCTGCAGCATCTTTTAAATTAAAAATTTGCGCAATTGGTAGTGAAAGCTGTTTCGTATTAAAAAGTTCTATGACTTTTTCAGCAACAGGTGCCAGTCGTAATGGATCATGTGCTCTCGTTGTACCTAAGCTAAAACCTTTAATGTTTCGGCAACTGCTGTGGACATCACTTGTTTTCAATTGCCCGGCTTTCCCACTGCTATTTCCGAACTGTACGAGGGTGCCATAGAACGCTAAGCAGTCTAAACTCTTACTTGTGACATCACCGGCAATCGAATCGAATATAATATTTGCCCCTTGATTATTTGTTACGTTCAAAACTTCCTCTGTAAATGTTTCATATGTACAAACTATGTTCGCCCCAAGTTTTTTAACATAACTTGCTTTGTCGATGTTGCCAACTGTTCCAATGATTCGTTCAACACCTGCTAATTTTGCTAACTGTATAAGCATCGAACCTACGCCACCCGCAGCACTATGTATAACAATTGTATCGGCCTTTTTTACTTGTCCAATTTCATGTAAAAGCATATACGATAAGATAGAAACTGTCGGCATGGCAGCAGCTTGTTCAAATGAAAGCGTGTCTGGAATTTTAAATACTAGCTTTTCATTAGCACGGACATATTCTGCATAGGATCCACCTTTAGGAAAAGCAATAACACGGTCTCCAATAGAAAATTTTGAATCAGGAGCAGTTTCTACAATAGTCCCCGCAGTATCTAAGCCTAATATTAATGGAAAATTCCCTTGTCCTTTGTTGCCAATCCGTTTTTTTATATCAGCGTAATTGACACTTGTATAGGATACTTTTATTAAACATTCTCCATCTCCTATTTTCGGTTGCTCGATATCCGCATATGTAAGAACATTTGCATCCCCAAATTCTTTTTGAATAATCGCTTTCATCGACAATACCCCCTAACCTAATAACCATATTTTAGCATAATTATTCGAACCATATTGGCATTCAATTTGAAGCACAGCAAAAAAACACCATTTTTCTCTTAAAGAAAAATAGTGTCTTTATTTTAATTTAATACTATGCGCTACTTACGAGAAGCCCCAATCAATGTGTCTCCGTCTTTACCGCTACTACAAATGCTGCGAGTACAGAGAGGAACACGACTATAAACGGTGCGTAGAAAATTAAAAAATCCATCATAAAATCCACCCCTAAACATGTGTTTCGTCTTCCCCGGTAATATAGCCTTTATGAAAAATAAATAATTTAAATACTAAATACATCGATGGAATGAGTAAAAATAGTCCAGCGATAAAGGCTAATACAAGTGCAATAGCCATCGAGTCATTTGTGAAACTATCGTGAATCGTTAAATAAGGATAAAGCAAATAAGGATAATGAGAAATACCGTAAGCAAAGAAAGCTGTGGCAAACTGTAAAATCATCACAACTACCGATAAACCGTAGCTCTTCTTTCTCCAAATGAGCCAGATCGTAATAATAAATAAAATGCCGGATACGATAAATAGCCATGTAAGATCTAATATATTTTGATAGTGCCAACTATTTGTATTACGCATTTCTAAAATAATCCCCATAGCACTGACGATTAAAGGAATCGCCCAAATCAGTGCATATTTACGCATCAAATCACTTGCCTTTATATCACCTGCTTTATTGGCATACCAATTTAAAAAAACTGCGGAAATATACAACACAGCAGTAAGACTCAATACGACAATTGACCATGCTAAAGGACTTGTAAATAACGCGCTATAGTCAAGTCTCGGGCCATTTTCGTGCATTGTGACAAAGCCACCTTCTGAAATCGCCAATACGACAGATAATGATGCCGGGATCAATAAACCTGCGATGCCGTATGCTGTCGCATATCCTTTATGCCCTCTTAACCCACTATAGGATTCAAACGCATAGTAGCTCCCCCGAATTGCCAGCAAGATTAAAGCAATCGATACCGGCACTAACAAAATTGTTCCATAATAATAAGCCGTCTGCGGAAAAAATCCTACGATGCCAACAAAGAAAAATACTAAAAACACATTGGTGATTTCCCATACTGGTGATAAATAACGTTTGATTATTTTTGACAAAATGTTGTTCTTCCCTGTTAAAAGACTGTATGCATTGAAAAACCCTGCACCAAAATCAATCGAGGCGACAATGACATAGCCAAACAAGAATATCCATAAAACAAAAATCCCTAGTATTTCTAACGACATTATTGTTCACCGCCTTTACGAAGCGCTAATTCTTTGGAAACGGGATTATTTTTAAACATTCTTCGTAATACGACAACGCTTCCAATCCCTAATATTAAATAGACAACAGCAAATGCGATAAACAGCCATTCGACACCGGTTGCTGTTGTAGCACCTTGCTCTGTGCGCATAATCCCGTATAAAATCCATGGCTGCCGTCCCTGTTCTGCTAGCCACCAGCCTGTTTCAATGGCTATAAATGATAAAGGCCCGCCCAATACGATAAGCCACCTAAACCACTTGGATGCAATCCACTGCCAACCTCTCCATTTTCCAACTACATATCCGAGCGCTAAAAAAATCATTAGACTGCCGATTGCCACCATAATATTAAAATAATAATGGGTAATAAGCGGTGGTCTTTCATCTTCAGGGAAATCATTTAACCCTGTTACTTCTGCATTGAAATTATTACTTATTAAGAAACTCAATACTTTCGGCATACGAATTTCATATTTCACTTCATCCCCGTCGAGTATCCCGAAAAAGATTAAATCTGCCCCGGCTTCAGTTTCAAAATGCCACTCGGCTGCTGCTAGTTTTTCCGGCTGATATTCCGCTAAATATTTGGCTGAAAAGTCTCCTACAACGGCTGTTGCTATGGAGAAAATGAGTCCCAACTTCATCATTAGGTTCAGCGACTTTTTATGATAAATATGGTTCTCGCCTTTCAGCAATTTATAAGCCGCAATCGCCGCTAATGTAAATGCAACGGTCATAAAACTCGAAGTTAGCACATGTCCAACTTTAGTTGGCATAGCAGGTGTAAACATCGCTAAAATCGGTTGAATATTAATGATCTCTCCGCCAACGAGATCAAAGCCTCTCGGTGCATTCATAAACGCATTGACAATCGTAATGAAAATAGCCGACATGAAAGCGCCGATTGCGACCGGAATGAGAAGCAGCATATGATATTTCGGATTTTTAAATCGATCCCAAGTATACAAATAAATCCCTAAAAAAATCGCTTCAAAGAAAAAGGCAAATGTCTCCATAAATAACGGAAGCGCAATCGTTTGTCCTGCTAACTCCATAAACTGAGGCCATAAAAGCGATAGCTGCAAGCCAATAATGGTCCCTGTCACAACCCCTACCGCTACTGTAATCGTAAAGCCCCGCGCTACTCTTCGTGCCAGCAACGTATAGTGTTCATCGTTTTTCTTATAGCCCACATACTGAGCAATTAAAATGATGAGCGGGACCCCGACACCGAGCGTCGCAAAAATAATGTGAAAAGTTAATGTAAGCTCTGTTAGCGCCCTACTCCAAAACACCGCCGAGTTGTCCATTGTCTTACCTCCAACATCAAGAATCTGTAAATCATATGCAAGTTTTATTAAATATCCTCACATCAGTATTCACATCCAATTTGTTAATATTCACTGCTCGCAAAGATTCTCTGCTCGGAAGAACTAAAAATTGCGTAGTGGATGGTTGCTTTTAACAAAAATTGACTAGTATAGCTAATGAGGAGTTGATACTATGCCATTTCTGCAGCATTTCATGCGCGCTAACCGATCCAAGATTGTTATTTTAATTTTCATCTCATTATTTTTGGGAGGAAGTATTATTTTGCAAAGCTACAGTATTGTAGAAACGGTCAACCTTGTTTTTATAGAAAAGAAGGCTTTTTCGTATACGTACGTATTCTTTTTACTATTACTGTTAGCCATTGTTGTTAGACTGGCTTCTCAATATTCTTTAGGTCGGATCGGCGGAAAGCTAGCGGAAGATGTAAAGTTAACAGTTCGGAAAAAGTTAATGCAGCATTGGTCTTCAACGACAATGGAAAAACACGTCTCTTACCAAACCGGCGAGAAGGTCACACTGCTGGTAGACACTGTGGACCAACTGGAAAGTTATTATAGAGAATATACACCTCAGCTTATTAAGACTATCGTAGTCCCTATTATGATTTTGATTGCTGTGTTTCTCATTCATCCGAACAGTGGTTGGATCATGCTCGTTACTGCACCATTTGTGCCGATTACTTATATCATCATCGGGATGCAAACGAAGAAAAAGTCAGAGGAGCAATTGGATGCACTGAATCGATTTTCCGGTAAATTTCTGGACTTGCTTCAAGGGTTACAAACGATTCGCTTGTTCGGGCAGAGCAAACAGCAGGAACAGATTTTAGCCAAAAGCAATGAAGCATTTATGAGCCGGACACTCGGTGTATTAAAAATTGCATTCGCCTCAACACTTTTTATTGAGCTTATTACAACGCTTGGTATTGGTTTAGTCGCACTGGAAATCGGCTTTCAAATGATTGTTTTTAAAACCTTAACCTTTGCACCGGCTTTTTTTATTTTGACATTGGCTCCTGAATATTATAATTCGTTGAAAGAATTAGGCGCGGCATTTCATACAGGCAGAGGGAGTTTAGGTGCTGCCGCATTACTCGAAGAACAGCTGAAGGAAGAGGAAAGACCTGTACAATGGGGAGATAAAGAATTAACAAACGGACCGGTGCTATCTGTGGAACATGCGAAATTTCGCTATAACAGCGGCTTTACTATTGGCCCCCTATCATTCACTATCCAGCCTGGACAAACCGCCGCATTTATCGGGAAAACAGGTCATGGCAAAACGACGATATTAAATCTTTTATCGAGCTTAACCGAGCTAGATTCAGGGGGCATCTATTTAAACGGTAAACCACGCAAATTATATCGTGCAAATGACTGGTATGCGCAAACAAGCTATATTTCACAGCATCCGTATATTTTTGCAGGGACACTTCGCGACAATATATGTATGGGGCTGCAAGTTTCAGATACACAAATTTATAACGCATTAAAACAAGCACAATTAACCGAATGGGTTGCCTCTTTACCTGATGGACTTGCTGCCGTGATCGGTGAAGGTGGCATCGGACTATCCGGCGGCGAGAAGCAGCGCGTGGCGATTGCACGAGCTTTCCTAAAAGAACCTTCTATTGTCTTTTTTGATGAGCCAACAGCTGGATTGGATGTCGCTACAGAACATCTGCTCAGTACATCCATTGAAAAACTAAGTGAACAAGCAACCGTTATTATTGCTGCACACAAATATAAAAGCATCCGGTTTGCAGATGTCATTTTTATCGTTGAAAACGGGCAAATCGTCACAGCCGGCACACCTGATACACTAAAAGATCACCCTTATTATAAGGAAATGGTCGTAAGGAGGGTTACGTAATGCAGGAACTGGTCGCAATGATATGGCAGGATAAAAAAGATGTGCTTCTTGCATTATTAGCTGGCACAATAAGCGGGTTAACAGCGGTGGCTTTATTTGCACAAAGCGGCCTGCTCATTTCAAAAGCTGCCCTCATGCCGCCTTTTTACATCATTTTAATTTTAACTGCTTTTCTTAAATTATTCGGTGTAACAAAGTCCGCGAGTAAATATGCCGAACGCTACATTTCACACCGCGTTACCTTTAAATTTATTAGCATTGTGCGGATGAAATTTTTCAAAAAGCTCTTGCCGCAAGCACATGTACTCAACCATTATAAAAGCGGTGATCTACTGACACGGATTACAGGCGATGTAGAGCAGTTGCAAAACTTCTTTTTACGCGTATTGTATCCGCCCTTTATCGCCCTTTTTGTATTTATGGTGGTCATATTATTTTCACTGTTTTTCTCACCGTGGATTTCGCTGCTTTTGCTCATTGGTATTGTATTAACAAGCATTGTTGTTCCCTATATATTATTTCGGCGTCCTTATTCTACAAGTACATTAGAAAAAAAGGAACTCACGATTTTAGCTACAGAATACTTTTACGGCTACCGGGATTTAGTACTGCATCATCAAAATGAATCAAAAGCCGAGGAATTATCAGCCTTATACAAAGGATACGGGAACTCCCGCAGAAAAGAGCTTGATCAGGAACAGACTTCTTATTTATGGAATCAGCTCATTGCCTTGTTTACAAGCTTTTCCGTAGTATTTGTCGGAGCTTATTTAACTTCAGTCGGACAGCTGGATGGCGTGTATCTTGCATTAATTGTGCTCATCTCGCTTACGGTTTTTGAATCGGCCGTCCCGCTTGCCCTCGTTCCTATTTTTGCAAGACATACGAAAAATGCCGTTGGTCGACTTGAGGCAATTACATCTAAAAATGAATCAGATGGAACACAGCATTTAAAGGGATTTATCCAACAGATACAATTGCACGACGTCTCCTATTCGTACCCTGCTGCTACTCGACCCGCTCTTGAAAAGCTTTCTTTAAACATTCAGGCTGGTGAGAAAATAGCCATTATTGGTCCAAGTGGCTGCGGCAAAACTACGTTGCTGCAACTTTTAATGAAGGAAATAAAAAGAACGTCCGGTGTAATCCACGTTAATACTACTGATATTAATGACATCAGCTCACAGTCGATGTATACGCATATGATTACGATGCTGCAGCACAACCATTTCTTTTCGGGAACAATTAAAAGCAATCTGCTAATGGCGAATGAGGAAGCATCAGATGAAGCGTTACAGGACGTACTCCAAAAAGCACAATTAAACAAAAACCTCGAAGATCCTATTTTTGAAAAAGGCGGGAATTTGTCAGGCGGAGAAAAACAGCGGTTAGCTTTTGCCCGACTTTTATTAAAAGAAAGTGACTTATGGATTGTGGATGAACCGTTTACGAGCCTCGATGTTTCAACAGAAAAAATATTGTTCAACACCTTACACGAGGAAGCCGCTAACAAAACCGTTGTTATGGTTACCCATTCCCTAGCAGACTTGGACCAGTTTGATCGTATCTGCGTCATGCTCCGGGGACAAATTGTCGAATGCGGTACACATCAACAATTGGTGGAGGGAAAAGGACTTTATTGGGAGATGCTTAATCAGTAATGAAAAAGGCGTTGATTCAAATTACTGAATCACGCCCTCTGTTAATAATTAATAATTCTTTCTTCAAGCTTTATCTTTAGTAGTAGTACCTCATCATCCTGTTGAATCATTTGATTAATGGAATCCTCATCTTGGAAATCGAACGTACGCATCGAGCCCGCCTTTTCTCTATACACTCCTAAAATTTTTGTTTCACCTAATTCTAATTCTACTTTGTCATTACCAATGGCATATTCCGCTCCACTAATAATACCCGACTTAGCTTCTTTTTCAATTCTTTCTGGATTGGTTCTAACACTAGGTCCATAAAGGAAAACAAGCATTTCTTCTGAGCTCGTATTTATCATACCAAAGCCCAAATGTCCTTCTTGAACTTTATTAGGACTGTTCCCGTAGGATAATTGCGTTAATGGTTCTGACTCTAATTCACCGTCAATATATCGCTCCACCCATAGATTCACCCAGCTTTTAACCGCATTCGGTAATTTAATATTAAAATCAAACAGGATGCCCAAATTCAAATCTTTAAATGTATCCACATATTCTGATTCCGAATTAACCTCGATTGTTATTTTCTCCTCACCTGAAATAGCGCATCCAGAGCTTACTATTAAAATAGAAAGTAAAGTAGAAAACAATATGATATATTTATTTCTCAAAAATTTCCCCCTCCTGCCAAAAATAGCGGTAATAATTTCCCTTATTAGAAAAATAATGAGAAAACCCTCAAAAATAGCGGAAGGATTTTCCCTTATCATGTCTAAAATCATAAAAAAACGTGCTTTTTAGTGAATTAACGGTAATTTCTCCCCTTATTTCCGCTCAAATCCCTTTCTGCTTTGCGTTTAAGGGTAAAAGCTTCCCTTATTTATTTCAAGGCGTTAGAATCTCGGGTCATAATTTTTCAATTCATCCTGTGATAAATTCTTGTACTGAGGATCAATAATCTGATACTCGAACTGTAATACACTGCCATGTGCAAAATAAAGATATTCAACGTACGGTTCATTTTTAAAAACCACGGTTGCATAAAATTTAGGCATTTTGAACCCATAAACCCCTTCAACTTTGGCTATTTCATCTTCATCGTATCCCATTTCCGTAATCAAATAATCCGATACCCTATTTTTATAAATACTTTTATTTACTTCAATATAAATAAACCGAGCGAATATTAATGCTAAAACTATAATAGCGATATATAAAATTACTCTAAAACGTCTGGACATCCGCCCCCAAACTGAAATAAACCTGTACAAGGTAAGCCACTCCCCCAAAAATGATGAGTGTAATCGATACTTTAATTAATGAGACATGCTCCATGAGAGGCGTATGTGTTGAGCGATCCGCATTAAAGATGGACCACCAACTCGGTTCAGGATATTGATGTGAAATTGCAATCCAAGCTAGAAAAAATATTCCAACTAAAACCAATAAATTTTCATAGGCATCCCCTTTAAGATTCGATTATTCAAAATTACGCCTTACCTATAATCTTCTTTAGTTGAAAAATGCTAAATAGATAACAATAGCAATGACTATTATAAGAAAGAGTAACCCTGTACCTTTCCAACCCAAATCTCCAATCAAATCCTGAAGCCCTCCACCATGCATACTAGCAGATGGATTTCGCTTTAATTCTTCCTGTCTCAATCGCTCTCTTCGTGCTTGGGGCGTTTCATTATTTTTATTCACTGAGTACACCTCCATCAAAAATCTACTATTTATTAATAATCTTTACCACAAGCAACACAACGCAGATCGGTGTCATTTTCTCCATACATCCTTAGTTCCTTTTCGATATTACACACCTGACATTTTTCAAATTGAATTTGAGGTAGCGTACCCGCTTCAGCTAATGGAACCCACTGTTCTTCATATAATGTTTTCGTCATGCCGTAATCAATTAAAACGAGGTGCCCTTCTTCATTCAACCCATAATTGCCAATATCTTTAAAATCAAAGCCATCTAGTTCTTGATCAAATACCTGGAGTGCAGCTTTTAAATCTTCTGTCATTCTTGGGTCCATCTCTAAATCAAGATCGTATGAGCAGTTATTATTTAAAGGGAGCTGCTCATAAAAAGGCTGAATAACATATTCTTCATTCATAAAAAGAATGGGTGCGATATGTTTTTCTAACCCCTTCATTTCCAATGTTTTATATATTTCATATTCATTTTTGCTTTGAGCGTATCCAATCGGGTGTAAAAAAGTTTTGAAGACAAGGTTTTCGTAACGATAAACTTTTCGTGTTGAACCGATACCAATCATTTCCGCGCTTTTTAACATATCATCCATATTTTCTACTACATTGGAAATATCCATCTCATCATCACCAAATCATTATGTATTTTTTATGTTTCTTGATACCAGCTTTCATCGAAATCGAGGTTTAATGCCTTTCCTAAACAAACGCCGAATTTAATAAACCCACTTCCTCGTGCTGTAATCATATTGCCATCCTGTACGACTAAATCAGGGCAGTAATTTTCCTTCTCAAAAACGCCTAGCTTTTCAATCGCTTCCATCGGTAACCCCACTGTATATTTCTTCCCTGTCAGCAATCCCGCTTTTGCCAAAAAATACGGAGAACTTGATATACTGGCAACGATTGTTTCTGATGAAACGACTTGCTTTAAAAACTTATCTAAACCCTCTTCATCTAGAAGCGGTTCAATATCCAAACAACCCGGTAACACGATACTATCAATCTCTTCAATATTAATTTCACTAATCGTGGTGTCAGCTACACAAGTTAATCCAGACTCTCCCCTAATAGGTTGGTTGTTCAACCCCACCGTTATAATGGATTTGTTCCCTTGCATTAAAATCGATAGCACGACACTTAATTCATATTCGCTGAATTGCGGATATAACATTATGGCTGTTTTTTTCACTATAGTTATCTCCATTCATTATTTTAGTACCGCGCCAAATTACTAAATTAATAATTCAAGCCACTTATGTTCTGGTTCGTGCAGTTCAAGTGCATTTCGTAGCCATTATTTCTGCTTATTATTAAGCAAGTCCTTTATTATGAAAAAATCCTGATGGTCTTTTTCTCTTGTATTCTTCGCTTTATATAATAGAACAATTTCAGGATTTAAATAGGGAATGCCGGTTTCAGAAACGCTCCAAATTGAATTGAGTGGCGCATGAATTCTTAAATCACGTCTAAATTTCCAGTCATTCTCCACTGTTTCATTAAGAAGAACTTCCATTCTCTCTCCACTTAACTTATTAGTAGCGTGTAATTCGTGAATTGGCAGCTCTAAAAATTCATTTCTCCAATCATAAAATTCACCTTGTTTCACCTGCTTAAAATCCCAGTCATTTAAATATCTTTTTAAATGTAGTTGGTCTTTTCGAAATATAGCTATTTCAATATCCTTATGTTCCCTTTTTTCTTTCCCTATAAAAAGGTCAATTGCCCATCCGCCAGCAACGAACCATGTTTTATTAAATTCTGCCATTAAAGCATTAACATGTTGGCATTGTACAAATGACATAGAAGTCCCCCACATTTAAAAGTAATGTAATTAACCCAAAAACGCATTTGGTTAATATTTTGTTGATAGACGAAACTTAACTCTCTCTACCATTGCGTGCTCTTCATCATGCATCGCATCATATGCAGCTTGCGTGTCGTACCTAGCAATATCTCCAAAATCCATAGCAATGAAACGAATTGCATGAAGACCTTGATTTAAATCAGCAACCTCTTCTTTTGTAAATGAAACTCCAGAAAGATATTCAGTTAAATATCTCTCTACTTCCATCAATTTATCCTCCCAATCTGAATGCATTAATACTTGACTCTTGATATAAAAGAGTTTGTCTCTTATGCTATACAACTCATTGGAAAGTTCTTCAATCATAAGTTCGTCTTCTACCATTATAGGTTGATTAAAGTCATGGGCTAGAAGCTGCTCAGCCGTATTTACCAAGGAAAGATTATAATCTTGATAATGACCACCAATTTGTTCTTCAAGGATACTTACTTTTTCCTCTAATTGATTTACTTGTTCTTTCGCGGGGTAAACAAGCCAAAAAACTATACATAAAGCTATTCCTACTATAAATCCACTAACATATTTCAACCTAACCACTTCACTCTCCAATTTCATTTCACAACAAGCCATTTATATCGATAAATGTATAACCATTTTCAATTCTCATCCTAAAATGGTTCATGATACGAATCTGCTCTTCCGTTAACTTGTCTTTATTCCAGTACATATGCATTAAGCTATACTCAAACACTTCTTTAAGTTTTATAAATAAAGGGACTTTTTCTAGCATTTCGCTTGAGATATCATTTTCTTCTTGGTAACCCTCGATGATTGCTTTTGTTATACTTCTTCCATATTCCATGATGTTGCCACCACCTACAAATGAATACTCGATCGCACTATAAATAGGAACAGCTAAATCAAATGCATAAAAATGCTTCTCACAATCCTGAAAATCAACCATTGTCAGTTTTAAATCACGATCTACTACTACATTTTCCAACCATAAATCACCGTGTAACAACCCATAATTGGCCTTGTCCTTCGGAAGGTTTTTAATCTTTGTTAAAATCTCCTGCGCAACCTCTCTAATCGCAGTTTCTTCCTCAGGAATATACTTCAAGAAAGCGTACTCCTCATTTTGATGCCAATCGTTGATGTAGCGTGTCGGATAAGTCTCTTCAAACTTTCTCGAGAGACGATGTAATTTGCCGATTTGCCGGCCTAAAGCTTTTAATACATCGGCATCCCATTCTTTTCTTGATAAATGCTTACCAGGAGCCGATTCATAAAGCACTGTTAAAACTTCCTTATTATTAATGGTGATTTTTTCTACCTCTTGACCATTTATTGAAAGGATTGTTGGTGACACACCTAGTCCTGCTTTATGTAGGAAGTTTGTATAGGCAACCTCTTCTACTTGTTCATCATACCCTTTGTAGTTTGTAATCCTTGCAAAATATTCGCCTTGTGCTCCGGTACACCGATACATTTCATTTGTAACGGCTTCCAATTTAATCAAATCCACTGGATAAATTCCGTTGAGCAATTCTAGTATTTTTTGTTCCATAAAGCTTTCCCCCATAGTAATTTTCATTCTATTCTAATTATTAGAACTAATATGTAAATAATAACATAACCCATTTATGATGATAGGTTTTGTTCAATAAAATCCAGCATTCGCGCTAATTCACCAGAAAAAGAAAAAACGCCCCAAACCCTTGATTTACAGGGTTTTGAAGCGCCCAAATTATTCTATTCTTCGTCAGCTTGTTCGGCTACTTTATTGATTCTTTCTAACATCGGCGGATGGGAGTAGCGGAACCATTTGACCAGTGTGGACGGGTTTACTTCGCCAAGTCCAGCTTTCGTCAACTGTTGAAACGTTGAAATCGCTGCTTCGGGATTTTCCACGAGCTCCATTGCATATTCATCGGCCCGAACCTCCTGATAACGTGAAACCGCATTTGACAATGGATTTGAGAAGAATAAAAGGAATGATGAAATCAATAAAAACAATGGCAATGAGCTAATATTACTTAATTTCTTAACTTTTAAAATCGATCCATAACGATTAATCATCCGAGGCATTATTTTTGCAATTAACCAAAGCCCTATAAACGTCATGAACAAATAGACAGCGATGTTAATATAAATATCTTTTAACAAGTAATGACCCATCTCATGCGCCATTATAAAGAGAATCTCATCATGCGTTAACCGGTCTAATGTCGTATCCCACAGTACAATTCTAGAATTTTCGCCGATCCCTGTCACATACGCATTTAAAGCATTCGTCTTTTCCGACATATTCACTTCATACACATGGTCTGAAGGAATGTCCGCCTGCTCTGCAAGTGAAAGAATCTTCGTCTCCAATTCTTTATCCTTTAATGGATAAAAATCATTATAGATCGGGTCAATCACGACGGGTTGGATGAACATAAGGAAAATTGAAAATGGAACAGTTAACGCCCAAGTATAGAACCACCATCTCTTCGGACTTTTTTTAATAAGCCAATAGAGAACCGACACCGTAATCACCGACATCCCAAAATCAAGCCAAAAATCAATTACATTATCCCGCATCCAGGAGGAAAAAAACTGAGTACTAATACCATAGCTTTTGCTCACCGTATACTGATAAAAATCCAGTGGGAATCGTAGGATGAACAATACTAACGAGAGTAAAAATACATACATGCCTGTTCTAAACAAGGACCATTTAAACTGTACAGAACTCCATTTTTCAAACACCCGGGACATTCCAGTAATCAAAATAGCAAAATAAAGCAGCCATTCCAACGGCCCTGCTACAAAGAAGAGGAAATTTCTTATCTTTGATAACTCTTCACTTAATAACAACTCCTGCGTAGTAAGAAAAGTACTTGGATCCGCTGCCGATCCTTGAAGAACATCTGGTATTCCGCTATTTTGGCCATGAAAAATATAAAAATACATCGCGGCCGCATACAGACCAAATGCAGCAACAGCCATTAAACCCCATTTTTTCGTCATTTCTTCACACCTCAATTCATTCGTTACCCTATCTTATTATTGAAGTGGAGAAATCATTTCTAAATAGTTTGTCTATCTTCTTTTTAGTCAGTTCTATACGCTCCGAAATCATCATAAATTGAAAAAAATTCACTCAAAATTATATTTGAGTTTATAAGGAGCCCATAAATATGCAATTTGCTATTCATTATTTAGAAAACAACAAACCTGTACTAAGTCAATGTTTAGAACGTATACCCGAGGTTGATGAAAATCTCAAGATAAAAGGCCGTAAAGGAAAAGTAGTCAATGTTGTTCAACTCGAAGACAATAAATATCAAGTCCATGTAGCCCTGGAAAAGATAGATAAGAAGCAAGCATTACTAAAAGATGATAAAAAGAAAAAACGTTAATATTTAGGAAACAGCGTGGATAAATACCTGCATGCTATTACGATAAAGATGGCTGGGCTTGCGAAAGGTAAGCATCAGCAATAGAAGCATTATATAAATATAGAAAAACTCTATAATTTTAAATACGCTCAGACGAATCGAGATGAGATTAACCGCCATCTCGTTAAAAAAATTGTCTGAGCGCATTTATTATGTACACTTTAATTCTTTTCTATTTTATTTCACTCTATACAATCATCTTTAGGTCATTCTTTAGCTAATTCAAAAAATAGCAAAAAAAAGATAACGGGTTCGGTCGATGAGGAGAAAACCCCAAAATAAAAATGTAAATAACAAAACAATTAACATAGTTTTTAATAGTAAATAGGCAATATAGAAGGCAAGCATAAACGCTCAATAGTTTATTCTGAGCGTTTTTTGTCATTTACTGTGCTTGTTTTACTAATGCCTCCGTCAGTTCATGTAGTTTATACATCCTGAGTCATTACTACAAATACTAAATATTATTTTAAATGATTGTGTGCCCATACATCGTAGTCAACAAATTGTAGCTTTTCTATTTCACGAATATGCATTATATCTTCTTTATGCAATTCAATGTACTCCCCCGTATATCCAATCAGAATATCTCAAAGCGCTCCATATAAAATATTTAGCATTTTTGGTTCTATTAAATGTTTTGGGCTACGAAGACAATGTTGAGCAACAAAATAAGAAATTTTGTTTGTAGGATCTATAAAAACATGAACTCCTCCTAACCCACCCCAAGAAAAAGAATTGTCAGGTACTAAACGAAATGCCTTGGCCGCATCCATTACTACTGATACACCTAGACCATAACCAACTCCTTCAGCTGGTATCATTTTTTTGTAGTCTAAATAACTTTTGCCTTCTAATTGATTTGTTCTCATTAAATTAATGGAATTTACACTAATAATGCGTTCCCCATATTTGCCAACTCCCCCACAGGCCAATGCATCTGCAAATAAAATGTAATCTTCAAGAGTAGTAATTAGCCCACCGCCTCCACTCTCATGCCTCAAACCAATTACTCCTACACAATCGCTGCTAATTCGTCTTAACTTTTCTGTTATTGGATTATACTCATATTGTGGAGCAATATTAATTTTCTTTTCTTCTGCAACAGAAAAACCAGTTGTCTTCATCCCTAATGGCTTAAAAATCTTTTCTTCTAAATACGCTCCGAAGCTTTTACCTGTTACAACTTCAATTACCGCAGCTAAAACATCATGACAAAAACTATAATTCCAACCTTCGCCTGGTTCAAATAACAGAGGCTCTTTTGCAAGTGTCTCTACAAACTCTCTTGTATTAAAATCCAATCCTTTCTCTTCAAAAAGTTTTCGAAGTTGCGGCGTATCCCTTTCATAACTTAAGCCCGCTGTCATCGTTAATAAATCAGCTATTCTTATATGCTTTGTTGCAGGTGTAATAATAAATGTTCCACTTTTAACATACATCTCTTTAAATTCAGGTAGATACATATACAAGGGATCAGTCAATAATATTTTCCCGTCTTCAACTAATTGTAATGTCGCAATACATGTGACTAATTTAGTTGCCGAATAGATGTTATACAATGCATTGGGTTGCATAGGAACTTGATTCTCAATATCCGAATAACCAGCATCATATCGAAAAATCTCCTCATGTTCACGATAAATGATGCAATCAATACCAGAAAGCCCTAGTTGCGGTACAGTATCCATAAAATCTTTTAATTTCTGAAATTTATCCATATTTCAATCACCCTTCATCTCATTTTTTAATCTCTTTCCATTAGCTACAAAGTTGAAAATTCTAATGTCGACTATTCAATATATGATTTATTATCAAAAAGTAGACAAGCCTTCATATTATGTTCAGAAATAAATTTCAGTCCTGGATCCACTTTACTACATTGTTCCATTGCCATTGATTTAACATTCGTTCGTTTCGGAAAAAATTGCACTATGTATTCAGAATAAACTGATTTCAATGGCGGTTGAGATGTTTGAAATTTAGCAATCACTGAGCATGAAGGGATGCGATTATGTAACAGTTGGTATGTACTTTTATCACCTAACTCTTCAGATAGTAAAAAAAAACCACAAAATAAGCCTCCTTTTAATACCTCCAACATAATTTTATGGTATAATTTACAAGAACATAGATATAATTGTTTTTTGTATCTTATTAAGGTCTTGTAGCTCAGCTGGGAGAGCACCACCTCGACAAGGTGGGGGTCGCAAGTTCGAGACTTGTCGAGACCATTATTTCAAGTGCCCGTAAACGTTGGTATATCAACGTTTATGGGCTTTTTCTTTTTGGAAGACCAACTACCTTACGCTTGAATTCTAGGATTTGTCCGCAATTTGTCCGCAAGATTTTTTCCAATTATTTAGTGTTACTTTGGATAGCATTGTGAAAAATGTCTGCAATGTCATTATCTGCATTTGGTAATAGGTGTGCATAGAACTCTAATGTGATTTTAGGGTTGGCGTGACCTAACTTACATCCCCTACGAAGTAGCTATGCCCAATTTGAAAACCTGTTCCTAACTCTTCTGCAATTTGATTATTTAAACTTTTAATTTCATCAATAACACAAATTAAAGCTTCTGGATTATTTAATTGGTTCACATACGATTTAAACTTGTTATTATAAAAGGCCGGTTTAATTTCAAAAAATGAAAACCTTCTTCTAAGTGCATAGTCTAATAAAGCTAAACTTCTATCTGCCGTATTCATCATTCCAATGATATATAAATTTGAAGGTACAGAAAACTTCTCGTTAGAATAAAGAAGATTGATTTGCTCGCCTCGCTTATCCGCTTCGATTAGCATCATTAATTCCCCGAATATTTTACTCATATTCCCGCGATTAATTTCATCAATAACAAAAAAGTAATCTCGTTCTGGATCTCGTGCTGCTTTTCTAGCAAACTTCACAAACGGACCTTGTTTCAGTTCAAATCCATCCCCTTCAGCTTTTGGGCGGAACCCCTCAATGAAGTCCTCATAACTATAGCTTTGGTGGAACTGAACCATATGGATACGAGTTTCATCCTTCTCTTCCATCATGACATACGCTAAACTTTTAGCAATAAACGTTTTACCTACTCCCGGTGCCCCTTTCAAAATAAGATTCTTCTTATTTTCAAGTAGAGAAATTAAACGTACAAGCTCCTTCTTATCAATAAATACAGCCGAAAGAAAATCATCCATTGTAAAATTTTCATTTTCTTGTACAGTAGGTTTAGATTCAATAAAACGAATGTAGTAATCAATTGAACTGCCTGAAACGCCTTTATATTTTTTGTAGGAATCATCTGATACAACGATATCTTTTAACAGTTTCAGTTGCTCAATATCTGATTCACCAAAAATGGCAGCTTCAAAATGGCGTTCTATTTCCTTTAATGCATTTACTTTTTGCTTCACTGTTTTATCGTTTAAGCTAGCTCCTGTATCTGTAACTTGATTGGATAACCAATTTTGAAACTCATTTACTTCAGCAATTTTTGGATCAATAAAATCTTCATTCATTACTTTGTCTATTTCTTGAATAAAATTTGGATAATTATTTAAACATGTTAACTTTTTTTGAGCAAAAGTCTGATGTAGCTCCCACTTTCCGACTTGAAGCCACTTTACTGTTCTTCTATGTTTTTACTCTGAAGCTTCATAAGCGAAGTAGTAATCTCCCGTAACAACTCCGCGTGCGAGAATTTTTTTTATTCCCTCTTTCACATATATGATGTCGCCTATTTTAATGTCGCTATAGAAATCCCACACAGCCTTAGTATCATGAACAGGACGCACCCCATCTGCTCTTTGCTCTGCTATTCTTCGTTCAACAGCTTCTTTTAAACTATAGTTCTTTATAACACCTAAATAGTCCCTACCAATAGCAATTATATTATCTTTGTGAAACTGCTCCCATAATCTAGAGTTTTCACCCGGTGAAATCAACCGATAATTAACGCCTTTATCAATTTCATCTTCTTGATTCGCAATTTTCTTCTCTTTTTTAGGATAAATTAACGTAGGATTTTCAGCAGGTTTTATGCCTCACAATATAGTCAAAGATACATTACTAGGAATCAACATTTAATCAATCCACAGTACTAGAATATTTATTAAGTAATTCATCCAATTCTTGACTGTAATTTACTACTTCTGGGTGTGTAAACCCTAAATCCTTTGCTTTTTTATACATTTGTTTTCTTTTTACTTCAATTCTTATCTTTAATATTATTTTTAATATTAAAATTTTCATCTGTTTTTTCCCTTATTTAGTTTTATTTTACTAATTTTTAAAAAAATGATTTTTTACTTTAATATTCTAAATCATTAAAGTGCAGAATTGAAAGGGAACTTTAAAATTTAAATTATTCGTAACAATTAATAGTTAAATGTAAATAATATTACTATAAAATATAGTTTTCTTAATTAAACAATAATCTGTCAATTTATTAATTAGGACGAGTTTAATAAAAAATAGCAACTGAGTGAATTCAGTTGCTATTTTTAAAATAATTCATAAAATCAATGCGAATTCCTATATGATTTGTTGTTTTTCCCTTCTTAACCGAACTCGTATTATACACTTCTTTTATCCTCGAATAAATGCCGGCTTAGAACATCGACATCATACAACGGAAAGTCGACCCTTTACTGCATTATTTTAGCTAAAGGATCAAATAAATATCGAAGAACAGTAATGGGTCCGGGCATATTTTCAAGATTAATAAAGGACAGAATAATTGACAACATTAAGATTACGGAAACTGTAATTTTATCCGTTTTAGGTGCTTTCTTTAGCCGCTTCCAATCATATAAGACAATGGACCAAATACAAACTTGTATGATAAATATCGTCATCCAATCTAATTGCATTATTCTTCCACCTCATTTCTTGGAAGTGCAGCAGGGGGACCAATATAACCCGGTCCTTTTATTTTTGCCTTAACAAGAATTTTTATCTCAATTTCAGGGTATTTTTCATCCCAATTGTCTTTAACTTTATTCCATTCCTTTGGATATTTTTGATGAAACCGTCTCCCGAAATTTGCCGCATCTACATGGAACTCTTGTTGGAGCTGTTCAATCGTCTTGGATATTCGTTCCCTTAAACCTGTTTCGTACTCTTTTTCGATGGTTTTGATGACATCTTTGTTCATAAGATTTAAATGCGTTTCATTTTGAACAATGTCTCCGCTAATTCCAATATGGAGATTCATTATCCAGTTACCACCTGCAATTTCGGGACTGAATTTAACCTTACCGGATGTTGGTGTCATTGCAATTTCCCCGTCTTCCCCTTCAAGCTTAATTGAGATTGTACTCCTCTTTACCTCGTCTTTTAGCCAAAGTAAGCCGCGGGCCTCCTCTTCATTCAACGTTCCTGCCATTAGATCTTTTTTGAAAATGGCGGCCCCGTGAATAACTGGTATTGTTTCATGAGGTTTTTTTGCTTGTTCTACTGATTCAAGCTTTTTAATATAGGGCATTGAAACACTTTCACTAGTTCCCATTAAAGCCATATCGACATCTCTTAACGTTGTTTTGATACTGGATTCTTCCTCTGCCAATTTTCTAAGCGCCTCGCCAGAGTATCTTTCTAAAGGAGGAACCAACGTCAGCATCTCCATTGCATCTCCTTCACTTACAAATAGAAAAGAATTTACACGAGGACTAGGATGACGAACCAGAAAGTCTATTTCATTGCGAATCCCTTTCTTGGCAAGTTCCTCCCCAAAAATATAGATTTTACATTGCCCCCAGAAGAGTCTTCTCGGGACATGTTCTTGTAAATTGGAAATAGCAGTGGCAAGATTATCTCCTGTCCCTTCTCGAACAAATGTGGAGCCTGCACTAGGATCCTCGCCACCTTGACCCGTTGTGATTGTACGAGGGATAAATATTTGGACTGACACTCTAGTTTTTCCATCATCTAAGTAATCTATTGCAGTAGCAGTAATAATTCCTAAGTCCTGCAATTCCACTCTACTCCAACAACCAGAGAGGAGGGGAAGGATAAATAAAAAAATTAAAATAAGATAGTTTTTCTTCAACCGCTTTCACTTCTTTTTCTTCGTGCATAAGCAATCAGCAGTAAAATCAACGGCAGAATAGTCTGAACAAGTACAAAATAAAAAGGCATAATAGTGGACATATAGTCTACCAAAACTACTAAATTTGGAATGTCCCAATAACTAAAGAAAATTATAAATACGCTTAGAGGAAACACAATCAGCCGATAATCTGAAAGTCGAAATAACTGCGCAAGCCCTAAGCTGGATACATATAAAAATATGGCTATTTTAACAAAGCTCCCCAGAACCCAGGAAGCCATGATAATCACTTCAAAGTTCTCGAAAAATCCTAATACGTTAATGGCACGGACAATTGAGTATACTGGATAAAATTGATTGGCAGATGACACTCCTAAAAAAGTGAGAACAAAAAAGTTAACGTATAACAGCATTAGCATAACGTAGAAGGAAGCCCTCATCCCGGATTTCAAACTCTCTTTAGAGTTCTTTATGAAAGGGAAAATAAAGGCTAGAAGAAAAAACTCACTAAACCATGCTTGATGTATAAAGCCGCCCTTCATGACAGGAAGTAGTCCATTCTCTAAAATCGGAAGCATATAAGTGATATCAATATCCTTAATCAGAAAAAGAAGTGATATTGCTGTGCTTAGATAAAGTGCCGTGCAAATAACAGCAGCCCTGGCAATCACTTCAATTCCCCCACGCACGGCCAGTGCACTGACTAAAACAATTGTGACGGAAATTAAGAGGGTAGGTGTTTCTAGCAGTACATTATTAGTAATGAAGTCGGAATACTGTCTGACTATGATCCCCGTATTGTGGATATAAAAGGAAATTAGAAAAAAGCCGAATATCTTTCCTAACAGCTTCCCCAAAATCTCTTCACTATATTGAACAGGGGTCATCTTCGGAAATAGTTGATGGAGCTTCCAAGCAATGAACACCGTTAGAAAACCTAAAAAAGAACCTGCGATTGGTGTCATCCACATATCATGTAGGGCGAATTTGGCGGCTACGGATGGAATTGATAATATACCGGTCGCGATTATAGTCGGAACGATTAAAATTTCCATCTGAAG
This sequence comes from Solibacillus sp. FSL W8-0372, assembly GCF_037969735.1. Lineage (NCBI taxonomy): Bacteria > Bacillati > Bacillota > Bacilli > Caryophanales > Caryophanaceae > Solibacillus > Solibacillus sp. FSL W8-0372. The sequence goes on from NZ_CP150204.1 coordinate 2,085,196, forward strand.
GCTTGAGATTCTTCCTTTTTCCAACAAAATACTTCACCACCATCTTATTGTAGTCTTTATCATTAAGGACCTGGTTTTAAATTCGTTCCTTGTCTCGTTTCATTAAAATCACCCGTTAAGTGGGGGCGCTTGTTCATTTTCCATAAAGGTGAACGTAGAATTGTATCTCTCAACGGATGTTTTTGCAGTGTGTTGACCGGGCTTAAATACGGAATGCCAAATGATCTTAATGTGGATAAATGTATAATGAGCATAATAAATGCAAGCATCACTCCAACTAATCCTAATACGCCTGCTAAAAGTATGATAGGGAACCTTAAGAGACGAATGGCAAGCCCAACCGAATAACGAGGGACCATGAAAGAGGCGATTCCGGTGATACTGACCACAATAATCATAGGGGCAGAAACAATCCCTGCTTGAACCGCTGCCTGTCCAATCACAAGTGCACCAACAATACTAACAGCAGAACCAACCTGTTTAGGAAGACGTATTCCAGCTTCACGTAATGCTTCAAAGGCGATCTCCATGATAATTACTTCTACAAGGGCAGGAAAAGGGACACTTTCTCTGGAAGATGCAATACTTAGCAGTAAATCCGTTGGAACCATTTCCTGATGAAACGTCGTAATAGCGACATAAACAGAAGGGAGGAACAAGGCGATTATTAAAAAAAGAAACCGGAGAGTTCGGATGAAAGTCCCAATCCAAAATCGTTCGTAATAATCTTCCTGAGACTGAAAAAGACTAAAGAAACTCACAGGTACTATTAATGCAAAAGGTGTGCCCTCAATCATTAAAACGGCTCGGCCTTCCAGTAAGTTAGCGCAAACTACATCTGGCCGTTCCGTATACAATACTTGCGGAAAAGGCGAATAGGTACTTTCTTCAATAAATTGTTCGATGTACCCGCTTTCCAGCACCCCATCAATATCAATGCGGTTAAGCCGATTTTCTATTTCCTCAAGTAAGGTTTTATCTGCTAACCCCTCAATATAAGCAATCGCGACCTTTGTCTTCGTATATTTGCCGACAGTGACGCTTCTCATTTTCAGTGCCGGGTCTTTAATGATGCGTCGTACTAAAGAAGTATTGGTACCAAGTGATTCGGTGAAACCTTCTCTTGACCCTCGAATGGCAGTTTCGGCTTGGGGTTCCTCAATCGAACGCTTTTCAAATTTTACTAGCCCCAAGGCTAAAGCTTCCTCTGACCCGTTCAAAAGCAGAAGGGGGTTTCCGCCTGCAATTGCCTCGACACAGGCTACATATGTGGAAACTTTATCTATATTTGCAATCGGCAATCGGTGTTTAATAGAAAGAAGCATGTTTGTTTCATCGAACTCTTTTTCATTCAATAATGTTTCAAGTACCTGATCTTCAAGCTTTTGGGTATCGCTTAATCCTTCTATATAAATAACGGCTACCTCGTTCTTTCCGGCAATAAAAGAACAAAAAACTACATCCGGACTATCCTTGTATAGAGCGGAGAAAAAATTTATGTTATCTTCAAGCTTCTTTGATAATGGGATGTCCTGGGATACGGAATCCTTTTCCTCTTTCTTTAAAGAACGCGATCTAATATAAATCACCTCAATTTCCGTCGAACATTACTTTAAATCTAACCTAGACAAAACAAAAATATACACACCGGCGATAAGGAAGAAGAATCAAAGATCAAATAAAAATACTGTGTTGTGTTGTAGTGATTTTATTAATTAAAAAGAAATGAGGAGTTAACTATTTATATCTGATGATTAAATAAGGATTGGTTAATGATTTTCAACCATCGGGCGCTGTTGGGGGACAACGCTCTTAGGAAACCCTCAATTAGAAAAAAAGTTGCTCCACAATATGGCCCGTTTGTTGAATAAAGCAAAGGTCAAATTTAAGTACTTATATCCTTGCGGTGAAAATTAATGATTTAACAGAACTGATTACTTTTGAATATTGAGTTACATTAAAAGTTCATCTGTTTGTAATAGCTTATATAGAGACCCCTACCTATATAGATACAAAACTTATAATACAGTTAATACAGAAAAACAAAATAAGAGTAATACAAACCACTTGTTTACTCTTTTGTCCGCAATTTGTCCGCAGAATTATTTTTTTGTACTTATTTTATTTAACTGAATTAATTTATCCTCTCTTAAAAACCTTATTAAATCAGGCTTATTTAACTTAATTGAATTTAATTTAACTCGGTTTATTTAGCCGGATAAATTCGACAAGGTGGGGGTCGCAAGTTCGAGACTTGTCGAGACCATCATTTTAAAAGCCTGTAAACGTTGGTATAACAACGGTTGCGGGCTTTTCCATTTTGAGAGTCTTTCATTCTTACACCTGGATTTTTGGATTTGTGATTGTATCCCACAGGCCTGTCACGAAATCTTCACCTGCATCAAAAACACCTGTTCCGTCTCCTTTAACAACTTCTATCCCCGTGTCTATTATTGTATCGTTATCCTCCACAGTTTCACGAGGTTAAGGCTATCAATTGATTTGATTGAAATTGGATATCAGTTAGCCCGTCTCGGTTGGTTGAGCTTGCAATTTAAGTTACTACTGGCTTAACAGTTGGATGTGCATATTTAGTAAAGTCTGGATAACCATCAGGATAGTTGCTCCCAGATATCATAAAACCATCTTATTCCCCTGCACCGGATAAATGGACAAAGAGCAAATTCCTCCATCAGCTATACCATTCAGCTTCATTCACTCAAAATAAAAACCTTTTCAAGCGAATCCGTCTTACCACCCGACGTGTCCCAAGCTTTTTTCTGCACGAAAAACATTACAGGAAATTCAGTTTTATTTATGACGTTAAATTATTTTAATACGACACTAGTGATAAATTTTATTAAATTAATTTCTTCATATCAAAGAAAAACCACTCAAAATGAATAGTGAGTGGTCTAAACTATGAATTAAAATGGTTCTGGAATTGTAATGGGCTCACCCCATTGTGTGAATGTATTACTAGTTGTTTCAGAAATGCCTGCAATATTACCAGTAGAAACGTAGTATGCACCTAAATATTCATCAGTAATCCATAGCTCAACATCTGAAAGTGTCATGCCTTCTAAGTTGACAGGGCCTTCTGGGACAAGTTGCCAAGCTGTTTTAACAAATGCCTTATTATCAGGTACTTCTCCAAACTCAATCACTTTCCATTGCGATACAGCTGCTAAATATTGCGTAATCATGTACGGATGAGAAAAAACTCTTGTCAATTTGATTGTATTTGTTGCAAGTATGACATCCATATCTTCAGATGTATCATCCTCTTCAATCCATTGCCCTTCCTGTTTCAACCAACCTGTATTTTCATGAATAATAATACTCATATCTTCATTTTCCACATGCATCGAATATTGTGGATCAAATTTAAAATCGACATTTGAGGATTCGGTAGAAGTTTGTGCAAATTGTGATCCGGTTTTTACTGCCAGCATTGTTTCCATCATACAATGGGCGAGCTCACCGCCGTTAATAAGAGCATCCTTCTCAAATTTAATCGTGTTGCACTGTTGTGGTGTTTCAAAATTTGTTGATGTTTCATCATTCGTAGGTTTTGTCGATTCGGTGTTTTCTGGAGATGTTTCAGTAGTGTTTGGCTCGCTATTTTCTTCAGGTGCTGTTGTGCCGTTTTCTGAGTTACAAGCTGATAATAAAAATAAAGTCAACATTAGAAAAAGAATGAGTTGAGGCTTGCATTGTACGAGAAGTTTTTCATACAAATTATTGCGAAAGAATTTCAATCCATTTAGCTCCTTTTTCAACTAGATTTTATTACGTCTTCATATTATAAATTATTTGAAATTAATAAAACATAAGGAAATAGTCAAATACATTGTGGAGAGAATCAATACTATAGTAGGAAGGACGGAGGTACTTGGATTTGTCCGCAGTTTTTTTCAAATTATTTAGTGTTACTTGGGATAGTGTTGTGAAAAAAGTCTGCTAATATAAGGAAATGCGAACCCTATAAAGAGCTCGCATTTTTTGTTTATTAAAGTGCTTCTACTTTTGCTAGAACTTTCGCTAACACTTTGGCCATTTGACCTTTTGTTACGTTTTCTTGTGGCTTTAATAAGCCATTATCGCCACTTACTGCACCAATTTCAATCAGAATTGATACATGTGGTTTCGCATAATCAGATACTTTTGAAGCATCCTTGAAATCACCTGTTAAATCATTAGACGCTTCAATACCTTTTGCTTCTAAAAGGTTACTTAATACCGCAAACATTTGTTGACGTGTGATTTTTCCGCCCGGATTGAATGCACCACTTTCACCATTCATCAAACCTAAATCAGCTAATGCACCTGCACTTCCCGCATACCAAGTACTTGAATTAACATCAGCAAAGCTTGTAGCTGTTTCATTTAAACCTAGTGCGCGGACTAATGTTCCTGCAAACTGAGCACGTGTCATGTTTGCAGTTGGATTAAATTTGCCGTTATCTCCTGTGAAGATACCGCGTTGTGCTAACATTTCAATGTCTGAACGGAATTGATTGTTGCTAATATCAGTTAAATCTATGTTCGCATCAACGAATACTAATTCACCAGCTTTATGCAATTGCACAACGATCTTACCGTCTTTAATTGTATAGGCTACAGCTTCTAAACCATTTGCAGTACGGATTTTTAATATCTTATTAGCATTTTCAGTAAGAACCGGAATTGTAATTGTAGCTGCTCTCGTATTATTTAATTCTGTACTGGTAATGACTAAATTCCCTGTTTCTTTATTAATTGTTATCGTTACTGAACCTTCAACTAATCCAACCGGTAAATCTAACTTGACTAATTTTAAAATGTCTTGTTCCACACTTGGCGTTTCAGTAGGTACTTCTAAAGGCGGTGTTGTTTCAGTGTTATCAGCCGGTGGTGTTACTGTATCTGTTGGTGCTGGAACAGATGGTGTTGGTTGTGTCGGCACTGTTGGTGTCGGATTAACTGGCGCTGGTTGCGTTGGCTCTACTTCCACGTCACCATTACCCGGTGTTGGATCAACTGGTGTCGGGGCTGGCATAACAGTTAATGTTGCCGCATTCGATGTTGCATTTCCAACTGCGTTTGTTACTACGACCGCATAAATGCCTGCATCACCCGCTTGCACATTGTTAATTGTCAAGCTCGCCCTTGTTGCCCCTACAATATCTGCTCCATCTTTTTTCCACTGATAGCTTAAAGATGTATCACTTGTTGCTGTAACAGTAAATGTTGCACTGCCTCCTGCTATTATCATTTGATTACTTGGCTGTGTTGTAATTTCCAGTGCGACTGGGACTGGCGTAACTGTTAATGTTGCCGTATTCGACGTTACATTTCCTACTGCGTTTGTTACGACTACCGTATAACTGCCTGCATCACTTATTTGCACATTGTTAATTGTCAAGCTTGCGCTTGCTCCCCCTGCGATATCCACTCCACCTTTTTTCCATTGATAGTTTAATGGTGCATCGCCAGTTGCTGTAACAGTAAATATTGCACCGCCTCCCACAGTTATTGTTTTATCACTTGGTTGCGTTGTAATTGTTGGTGCGACTGTCGCGGGCTTGATAGATAATGTTGCCGCATTCGATGTTACGTTTCCTATTTCGTTTGTCACTACTACCGTATAGTCACCAGCGTCACTTGTCTGTAAATTATTAATTGTTAAACTAGCACTTGTTGCTCCTACAATATTTATTCCACCTTTTTGCCATTGATAGCTTAATGTTGCATCGCCAGTTGCTGTAACCGTAAAGGTTGCACTGCCTCCTGCTGTTATCGTTTGATTACTTGGCTGCGTTATAATTGTTGGTGCTGTTCCTACGGTATAGACTTGTCCCACTGTATAACCTGTTGCAATCGCAAGTCCATCTCCATTAACTATCCCTGTTCCAGAAGGTTTTAAATCCAATCGAAGTGTTCCCACACCTGTTATGTCGTTAACCATTACTTGAAAGATTGTTCCGCCTCCAACCACTGATGCGATACGACCAGATGCATTCCCTGTTGTTGTTAATATGAAGTCATCGGAATCAACTCCCGTTACACTTTCACTGAATGTTACTAGATAAGTAATACTTGTTGCATTTGTTTTTTCATCAAGAGGTAAATTTCGATTAATATTGATTACCTTTGGTGGAGTACCACTAGCTGCTTGTACCCAATTCTTATTTGGAATCATGGTACCAAACGTTAAGAATAAAACTACTAGTAGCAAAGTTATTTTCTTTAATGCCTTATCGTTCATTTCTATTCCTCCTTTCCAATATTTCAATAAAAACTTACTAATCTTCTGTTCAATTCTCAAGTTGCAATTTTACATTTCCATTATAATACATCATCTAACATTAATAGCCAATATTATTACTGTATAATATTATTTTTGTTTAGTCCTATTCACGTTAATTTCAATCACTTCGATATCTAGGATTTCAAACAATAAGAATGAGCACTTACCCAATTCGGCATAATTTAAGCAACGAAACTAAATTAACTAGGATGTGAATGCCCTAGGACTAACGTAAAACAAATCAGCTTTTTTACATTTATAAATAGTTACTGATGTTAAAAAATCCCTGTTGGTTTGATATGACAACACAATTTTCTAAAACAGATAATACAGATAAATAAAAAAAGAGTAATACAAACCACTTGTTTACTCATCCGCAATTTGTCCGCAGAATTATTTTTTTGTGCTTATTTATTTAAATGAATTAATTTATCCTCTCTTAAAAACCTTATTAAATCAGGCTTATTTAACTTAATTGAATTTAATTTAACTCGTTTTATTTAGCCGGATAAATTCGACAAGGTGGGGGTCGCTGGTTCGAGACCAGTCGGGACCATCAGTTTAGTAAGCCAACAAACGTTGTTATAACAGCGTTTGTTGGCTTTTTCTTTTGGAACAGTTTCAGTCCAGAACCACGAATTTCAAGCCATGCTCACAAAATGCTCACGAGATTTTTTCCAGTGCTTTTTCAAAAACATCTGCTAAATCATTATCTTCATTTGGAACGAGATGAGCATATGTTTCTAACGTGATTCTAGCATTCGGATGACCTAAGCGTTTTGACACCTTCACAACATCAATACTATTAGAAATTAAAATGGATGCGTGTGTATGACGAAAATCATGGAAGCGAATTTGTGTTACGCCAGAAGTGGTAATCAGTCTTTTTAATGCTCGTAACACATTTCGTGGATCTTGTTTTGATCCAGTTTCCGTACATATCACAAGATCTTCCTCCTGATATTGTTCACCAAGTTGTTCTTTCCAAATTTCTTGTTGTTTGCGATGGTTAACTAAGGCTTTCACAACCATATCTGAAATTGGAATGATTCGATTCGATTTTCGCGTCTTAGTTGACGTTAAAATATAACCCTTTTTCGGAATATAAGCTAACGAACGTTGGACATGAATCGTTTTATTAATAAAATCAACATCGCTCCATTTTAATCCTAAAATCTCGCCTCTTCTCAATCCAGTATAAATGGCAAGTAAGAAAGTTAAATAATGTCTTTCTCCTTTACAGTGTTCAAGAAACATATTGATTTCATCATAAGACCAAATTTTCATTTCTTCTTTTTTCACAGCAGGCGGATCAGCGTCGTTAACTGGATTGTATTTAATTCTCTTCCATTTAACCGCTTGATTGAATGCTTGATTTAAAATTTGATGCATCTTATGAATATAACTCGAACTATACTCTTCATTAATTTTAAAATTATAAAAAGCATCAATATCCTCTGTCGTAATTTTCGATAAAGGTTTATTTGCAAACGGGTTCTCTCTTATTAAATGTTTATTGATTAAAGATTGAGCATTAGATGCCGTTGTTTCTTTAATCCGTTTTTCAAAGTGAGATTTAAACCAACTTTCAATAAAAGAAGCGAAAATTTCCTTACTTGGTTCTACATAACCTTGTGCATCAATTTCCTGAAGCACTTTGTTAAGAGCTGCTTGTGCATCTTTTTTGCGTTTGAAACCACCTTTTGTTTTTTGTTTACGCTTACCAGTAAAAGGATCTCTTCCAATATAAACTACATACTGATCGGTATTTCCTCTCTTTTTCACACTGCCTTGCATTATTATTGCTAACCTCCATTTAATCTTGTGTATTAATAAAGGTAAGCAAGTGATCTACTTTCATTTTGACCACTTGCTTCCTGTTTTATAAGCCACACGCCTGTTGCTGTGAAAGCCAATCAAAAAATTTATCCTTTAAAACTCGTTTGCAACGACCAATTCGAATCAATGGAAATGAAGTCTGTTCCATCAATTCATAAGCAGTTGGTTTGGAAACCATTAAAATTTCGGCTATATGTTCAGCAGTCAAAATCACTGGATAATCTTCAAGACTTTTATGCATTGTTTACATGTCACTCCTTTCGAAAAAGAAAAAACCGCAGATGAACATAACCACCAACATAAATGAAGTGGTTATATTCCCTGCGGTTTTCGCTTAGTAATGGAATTTAATATTTAATTTGAAAAGATTATATCCTAATATTTTTCCTATTCTAAGTACTTTTTTTAATTATTTTTGATAGAGTAAGTTATTCTAAAAATACCTGTAGTCGTGACCACAAAATTGTTGCCGAATTCTAAAGTAAACATCTCACCTAACGGGTTCGGTTGATGAGGAGAAAAATATTAAAAATAATGTAAATGTAACTCTAATTTAGCATTATATTTAGACAGTAAATTCTCTATATAAATGGTGATTAAAAATGCTCAGATTATTTCTAAGCGTTTTTTTATGAAATATTTTACTCTAAATGGGGTTACTTCGAAAAATGCGGATTTACAACGATAAGGATATGCATGATTTTATGCAAGAAAACCCATGACGCAGCATTTCCAAAAACACGCTCAAACTGTTATTGGAACTAGGTTTGTAGAAAAATACATAAAACCGCGTATAAACAATATTACATACAAAAAGCCATAAACGTTGATTTAACAATATCTCTGGCTTTCTGATGTATTCCCAAACTTTGATTTGGGAACGTTTATTTCATTGAGTCTGAATAGTTATGCGTCTGATTTTTAATTGTTATTTTTTATTTATAAACTTCATAATGAAAAGAATAATAACTAAAATCATCAGAAATATTCCAAGATAAAGCAAACCTGTTCCTAAAGGATAGTTTAATGCAAGTTCTTTTTGAAGTTCTAATAGCTCTGGTTTACTTATAGAATCGAAATCTTGTAAAGGTATAAGAATCGTTTGTAATAGAAACCCAATCACTATTAAACAGAATGATAAAAAACCCATAATGAAAAGCGTTGTTTTATGGAATAAATACCGCATAATATCACCTCAACTTATACTATTTCCTACATAGACGTTATTTCTTAATAAAAGTTGTTGAATATATAAACGCACCCAAAGCATAGTTTGTGTACTTATTGTTCACAAACAGCCAAAATTTCCCTATTCAATTGAATAAGGGGGATTGGTTCCCTAAGTGTCATTTGGGAACGTTATTATTTATGCTTTATCAATCAAATAAAATAATTAAGTTTTGTTTTTTAATCTTTTTTCGATATATATCCAAGCATAATAAATGAACCAAGCAATCAGAGGAATTAACATTAGATAAGTAAGCTCATTTGCCGTAAAATAGTATATTAAAAGTAAGCCTATTATTAACACTGGTACGAAGATAATAAAATACTTCTTTTTATGCACCATGACACCAACCCCTTCACATTTCATAAAAATAATTTTAACATATATTACCAATAGAATAACCGAAAAATGGTTGTTTTTGACGAAAAACAAGACTTAATATATGAGGGTAATCTGAATAACTTTGAGGTTTGTGGTGAAGGTAAGTACTACATTGATGGAAAGATGTTAAATAAATTCAATATCCCGAGTAAATTATTAAATTTATTTAAATCGCACATATTTGATTTTGAAAATTTAGACCTGATATTACACGCTACTTTTATTAGCGAAAACGAAATAGATATTAATTGCGAAATAAAGATTACACTAAGAAAAGATGGAATTAAAGTTGTTTCAGGTTACATCATAGGAAATAAACCGTTATTAGTCTACGTTGATAGCGAACCGATTGAAATCAATATTCTTGGCAATCATAATGCAAAGGCTTAAACCATCTATTTCAGTTGATTTTAGGGTACGGGATTAATATGATTACAAAAAATATACTGTATTATAGATAGTAGACTAATCCTATTTCTAAAATAGACTGCTCTTGTGGACAGCTTTTACAATTTTTTTAATTGCGATTTTTTACTACGTGTGCAATATAGCTAACTATCCAGAATACTTCCGGATATTTGGCTATTCGTATTACATAATGCAAAAATGCATGAAAATTAACATCCATTTGAGTACACTAAACAAAACCCTTTTTTATAGCTCCTTTCGTATGTAGTCGGTTGTCCAGACCTAACTATATTGTACGATTGGAGTTTTTTTATTGTCCATAGCTAAAAGCTTTCCGGAATCCCCTGTACAGCAGAGGGGTTTCAAACCTACAAAAAAGAACCCTTGAAGGCATATAGCCATTCAAGGTTCTCCTGATACATGTTCTAAATATAATTATTTTTCTTCTTCATACGCTAAGGCAATCTCCACTACTTCTTCTGGTGATAAATCCTCTTCATTCCAAAAAATTAAGTCACTAGGGGCTGGATGAGGAACATTGTCTTCTAAAATTTCTATATATCCGCTTACTTCTTCATCAGACAGCTTAGGATTACATATTTTATTTACTAGTCCAACTAATTCATCTTTAGATAACTTTTTTCTCATTTTTTCCACCTTCTCCACTTCTATTTCTCCCCAAAATGATAAGCAGGGCCTAAAATATTTTGGTGCATTTCTTAAGTCTTTACCTATATCCTTAGTAACTATTGATTATCTCTTAAAAACATTCACATTATATTATGAATACCACTCATCGTCAGAAAATTTCTCGCCATCTTCAGTAGGCTTTATATTGTATATGTCTATGAACCTTTTTATTTCTGACCTTAACAACACTAAATCCTTACTCTCAATTACAAAGCCCCTATGGTTATTCCAACCCATATCAACTTCTAAATTTATATCCAACTCCCTACACCAATCAATAAAATCATACATAATCATGGTAAAACAAACGTTAAATTTATGAACTGAAACCCAAATACCTATTCTTCCATCTTCAAGATCTTGTTGTCGTAATTTTAAATCTCCATCTAAGAACCATTTAGTATGTTGTTTTTGCTTCTCCTCAAGCATTAATTCGTCTCCTCCTATTCTTTGTATAAACCTGTAAGCACATTCATTGTTAGCCTTGTTCTTAAGCTACCATAAATCACTTCTTCCCACGACCAATACTTCCCAAAAAATTGTAATGATTCACCAAATACTTTAGCTAACTCATTATCAACTGATGTCCCTATTTGTGATTAGGCCTTGATTTATATATAGAGTATAAGAGTACCGATTTATCCTTAACATTATAAATTTACGCTTGCTAACCAAAATGCTAAATCCCAAGATGTCATTAGATCTTTGCTTTACTTCATCATTATTATACCAGAATAATATTGACTACTTTTTTAAATTATATTAATATTATAACAATTTACTAGAGGAAAGGATTTAAACAAAGTAGTTAATCAAGCAAACAGAGCTTATTTCTATTCGTAAGTAACCTATCCATTCATGGGTTTGTTATTTTCGGAAAATTCATAATATAATTAATGTTATATTTTAGGAGGTATTTGAAAATGAAACAAACGACAAAACAATACATTATTGATAGGATGTATAAAGGGTCTCAAGGGCTTGCAAACGCAGTTCTTGTCACATTAGGTATTGGCCTTCTGATTGAAACGTTCGGAACTTTTACTGGTTGGGAAGGCTTTACAACTATCGGTAAGGCAGCACAACTTATGCTTGCGCCTGCAATTGGTGCTGGTATCGCTTATCAACTTGGTGGAAATACATTAGTTATTTTCAGTGCGATGGCATCTAGTACGATCGGTGCAAATGCCCTTCATATGAATGCAGATGGAGCCTGGATTCTTACTACAGGGCAACCGATAAGTGCCGTGTTAGCTACCATTATTGCTGTTTGGGTTGGAAAGCGCATTGCTGGTAAAACGAAGTTAGATATGTTGGCTATTCCATTTTCAGCTATATTAATCGGAGGTGTCTCGGGTGTAGTATTAGCAGCAGTTACTACCCCACTTTTGGAGCAGTTAAGTAGATTTATCGCAAACTCTGTTTCAGGATCTCCTGTGATAGGTTCCATAATTATCGCACTAGTCTGGAGTATTTTCCTGATGTCTCCAGCCTCTTCTGCAGCAATTGCTATTGCCTTACAACTTGACCCAGTTTCGAGTGCCGCTGCACTGATTGGATGTACAGCTCAGTTTGCCGGATTTACGGCGATGTCTTATAAACAAAACGAATTAGGTGCCAATATTGCCCAATCATTTTTAACACCAAAAGTACAATTGCCAAATCTCGTTAAAAACCCACTTCTTGTTATAGGACCATTTCTATCCTCCATCATTTGTGCGCCAATCGCGATATTAATGTTTAACTTTGAAGTTCCTTATACATTAGCTGGACTTGGTCTAAACTCATTTATTGCACCTTTAAATATTCTTGCTAACCAAGGTGTGATGGTTTTAATAATGTATATTGTATTAGGCGTCATTTTACCAGCGATCATTTCTGTTACTGTTTATCATTTCCTAAAAGCTAAAGGACTAGCTAAGACGGGTGATTTACGTTTGGAAATCCAATAAAGATTAAAGCTTTATACTCCATTACTTCTGTAAAACTAATACAGAAGTAATGGATTTTTTTATGAATTACTTTAATGAAAATAATTTTAAGAACTAGCAGTTGGGAGCTGTTTTTCTTTTGGTCTTGTAAGCTGTTTCAAATCATCTTACAATTATATTGGTAGTAAATTACCAAAGTAAGGAGTGGTTGAAATTGTAACCGCTAAAATAAACTTAACAGTTTTTGCTCATTTCAAATGAACACTTTTCATCTAAATAATAGTTTCCTGTAAACTGGAAATATCAGTTTATAAGGAGGCTGTCCCAATGGAGGAGAAGCTTGTGTTACATATTGAAATCCATCAATTACGAAAACGTCGTTTAAGAATTGCACAGATTGCTAAACGACTTAAAATTTCACGTAATACTGTGTATAAATATTTAGATATGTCATTTGAAGATGCAGTAATTGAATTTAGTCATACTGGTCGAAAGAAAAAGCTAGATGAATACCGGGATTGGATTGTGAATTGGTTACGTGAGTATCCTAGTTTAACGGGTGCACAAATTTTAGATTGGCTGCAGGAGCAGTTTCCATCAATTAATGTTGGAGAAAGTACTGTAAGACGCTATGTAAATGAAATACGTGAGATTTATCAAATTGAAAAGATAGACGAACCTCGAGAATACGAAGCGGTAATTGAACAACCACCAGGCAAACAATTACAGGTAGATTGGGGACAAACGATTCAAAAAACAACAGATGGCAAAGAAGTAAAATTATATTTTATCGCCTTTGTTTTAGCACATTCTCGTCATAAATATGTCCTTTGGTTAGATCGTCCTTTTACAACAAGGGACACCATTGGTTGCCATGAAAAGGCTTTTCAGTTTTACGAAGGTGTGACAGATGAAATTGTTTATGATCAAGATAATTTAATTGCGGTAAGTGAAAATGCCGGCGATCTCATTTTAACGAAGGATTTTCAGCAGTATGTCAAAGACCGTAAGTTTAAAGTATACCTCTGTCGAAAAGCAGACCCTGAGTCTAAAGGGAAAATAGAAAACGTTGTAAAATACATTAAGTATAATTTCGCTAAAAATCGCATCTATACAACACTTGAAGATTGGAACCATCGGTCTTTGAAATGGTTAGAACGTACAGGTAATTATAAAGTGCACAATACAACAAAAAAAAGACCTTTCGAAGTGTTTCTCCTGGAAAAGCAACACTTAAGAAAAGTCTCTACACCGCTTTCTATAATAGAAAGCAACCATACAGAAATTATAACAAGGAATGTGAACAAGGACAATACAGTTCGGTACGCATCAAATCGATATTCGGTTCCATTGGGGACTTATACGAAATATCCAATCATACATTTAGTGCCCCAAGGGCAGAAACTAAAAATTTTAGCACCGCATACTGGAGAAATTCTTGCGGAACACACAATTAGTTTAGAAAAAGGAAAACTTATAAAAAATTTAAATCATGGACGTGATCGCTCCACATCGCTCGATCAATTACAACGAAAAGTGCTTACATTATTTCCTTATGAAGATGCTGAGCAATATATTGAAGATGTTTGCCATACATACGGTCGTTATCGTAGAGATCAATTATTACTGTTCCAAAAGGTTGCGAAAGAGAGTCCAGAATGGATTCCAGCAGCGATTGATAAATGTATTCAAGAAAAGTTATATAGTGCAAATGAGTTTCGAGACGTTGTTGCCTATTTTAAGCGGACAAAAATCGAACCAGAGCAACCCACAACTGTTGTAAAAGAATCAAAAGAATCTCTAAAAATAGCTGTTCAAACGAGAGATTTAAAAGAATACATTCATCGTATGGGAGGTAAATAAAATGAGCAAAAGTGTGGTAGATATTCAACAAGCTTTTAAACAATTACGTTTAGCAGAAACGGCTGAGGGGCTCCCTGAGCTTCTCCGTCAAGCTGAACAAGTATCATGGACTTATTTAGAATTCCTTGAGGAATTAACAACATTAGAGCTTAGAAGACGTGAAGAAAAGAGCATAGAGAAACGCTTGGCTTGGGCGCGATTTCCTTATCATAAACCCTTGCATATGTTTCAACTAGAAGAACAAACAGCGATTACAGAGCGTCAAATGAAGCAGCTGCAAGAGTTTCAATGGTTAGAACAAAGTTATAATTTAATTCTTTTAGGACCACCTGGTGCAGGTAAAACATTACTGGCCGTAGGCTTAGGCATTGAGGCAATACAAGGAGGCTTTCAAGTCTATTTTATTACAATGGGTGAACTAATTCAGTTACTGAAAACGGAGGAGTTTACGCATCGCTCACAAATCCAATTAAAACGTTTGCGGGCGTCAGATTTAATTATTATAGATGATGTGATGTATATGGCTTTAGATCAACGCGAAGCAACGTTATTCTTTCAACTCGTGCACCAGCTGTACGAGCAAAGTTCACTCATTTTAACATCGAATCGAAGTCCAGAAGAATGGACAGAATTAGTGGACAATCAGGGAATGATGACAGCTATTTTGGATCGGCTGTTACATCGAGTCGAGGTTATTCATATGAACAACGAAAGTCATCGTTTAAAACATCAGCAAAAGATTTTTAACGAATAAAAAGTGTTCATCCTTAATGAGCAAAAAATGTTCAATTTGGGTTGACGGTTACAAATTACTGAAGAAGTAAAATATGCAGTGATTAATGAATTTATTATAGATCTAGCGAGTGAAAATGAGGACGTAGAGCTAGCTGTTGCACGTGGGTTAATGGAGTATATTAAATGAAGAAAACACTAATCATTCTAGGAATTATTATAGGTGTTCTAGTCCTTGCAGTTGGAATTTATTATTTAGATGCTTATTTAAAACAGCCAACGGAACAAGAAATTGAAGAGGCTCGGGAACAAATTGAAAAAGGATTTCAAACTCCTGAGAAAGATATGCCAGAGGACCAAAAGCTTGATTTAATCGAATTTTTCCCAGATGGAATGTTAGAATTTCAATTGCAAGAAGTAATACATGCTATGTCTCACCAAAAAGTAAAAGCAGACCAGAAATGGGGCGTTCATATGATTACGAAAGAACGCATTGAACGTTTGCTTGAAATAGCGGAAATGAACAAAGAAAAGTATGAATGGGGTCAGATTTATATAGATATATTAAGCAGATGGGTAGAAGGTGATTTTTCTAAAGCAGTTGAGGACCATAACGCAATTTGGGAGCTTCAAGACGGAAACGTTGGGATAGCTTATGATCTGCTTTCTCCTGTTGAAGAAAAAGCTTACCTTGATTATTATTTTAAAGAACAATGATAAAGCTGCTTAGAATGTGAACTAACTGATTCAATAAAAAGGGGGATATTCATTGCATCCAACTGAACTAATTGAATTGATTATAGTTGGTGGGATTTTACTTGTTATTCTATTAGTTTCTATTATTTTGAAAGGAAGATGGAGAAAAGCTAGTCAGGGATTGGCTATTTTATTTTTAGTTTCTTTTGGTATTTTTTATTTTGTACGTCCCTATTGGATTGATATGCAAATCGAAAAAAAAGTAGGTTATCTACAGATATATTTGGAAGAACAGTACCCTGGAGAAACTTGGGGTTTTAGGACGGTGCCCCATCGGGAGGACGGTTATAAACACCTGAATCCATATTATATAGGCGTAATATTTAATAATGAACGACTAGTGGAATATAAATATTTCGTCAGTAATAAAAATGACATTACCCAACGAGGCTGGAGTACATCTGATTTACATGACCTAAAACATTTAGAAGAATAATTATTGTTTATTATGAGGGCAATCATCTCTTATTGATTTGGTTATTATTTATGATCTTCAACTAACGAATGCTTTAGTGAAACAAGCATTTCAAGATCATTCCCCTCTACCACTTTGGGAGTATTAATGTTTTACCTAATAATTACGTTATCCGAATTTATGTACATTAGACCTAACCACTTTTGATGATTAAGGGGGAGCTATGGAGGAGAAAAAAAACGGTGGTTCTATATTAAGCTCAATTGGTTGGATCTCAGTGGCGTTATTATTTATTACTTTAATGCCACCATTATTTATGTTTTTCCCTATTTGTATAGGGATAGTATTACGACGTGATTATCAAGAGCAGAAACAAGAAGGATTAGCAATGATTATTTTAGGGGTTATTGGCGCACTTGTAGGTTTCCTTTTAGCAATGTACGTTAATTTAAAAGTACTTTAACAGGGGGCTCCCTATTTTTAGGGGTTACGCTTTATCATGAACATATTCCGTTGATAGTCTTATAACTATCTCTCCATTATAAATACAGTCATGTTTCCACCAATAAGTGTAACTACACCGCCTCTACAAATCGCAGGTAAGTTAAAAGACTTAAGCCTGATTGAATACCAAACTTAAGTCTTTTAGTTTAACTAATTGGATTTTTTAATCATTAATACGGGTCTGCCTCATGGCTTTTCTTCACTGCATCTTTTGTTGCTTCATTCGCAGCAGTCGTACCTTGTCCATATTTAGAAAACCCTGACTCTCGGCCTGGTAATTTACCTTCCTGAGCCACCTTTTCGATTTCTTTCATTTTCTTTTGAGTCTCTTCCTTCACACGGCGGCCATAATCTTCATCCGCCTGTGTAAAGTGATCAAACATCGCTTCTTGAATGCGCTTATCACAGATTGCCAGAGCATCCGATAAGTTATTAATAAGCTCATCACGTTCCCAGTCTTCAAAACTGCGGTATGTTTCACCTGCTTGACCATAGTTATTCGGGCGATCAATAGGCTCACTCATTAATGCCGCATTATAAGATGGCTGATGTGGTGGGTGTGCTTTATCCCCTGCATCACGGTAGCCACCAATCATTGACGGCTCATAATTAATATGTGGGTTTTCACCGGATTCTTTAGGATCACGAGTATCCATTTGACCACGCTGCTGATTTGTACGAACCGGTGCCTTTGGTGCGTTGACTGGCAATTTTAAATAGTTTGAGCCTACACGGTAACGCTGTGTATCTGAGTAAGAGAATGTACGTCCTTGCAGCATTTTATCGTCCGAAAAGTCCATACCGTCTACTAGAACACCAGTTCCGAATGCAGCCTGCTCGATTTCTCCATGGAAATCTTCAGGATTGCGGTTAAGCACCATACGACCTACAGGCAACCAAGGGAACTTATCTTCTGGCCATAGTTTCGTGTCATCAAGTGGATCAAAATCAAGTTCCGGATGATAATCGTCCTCCATAATTTGGACGAACAGTTCCCACTCTGGATACTCTCCACGTTCAATTGATTCATATAAGTCCTGTGTAGCATGTCCAACATTTGTAGCCTGAATAGAGTTTGCTTCTTCTTGTGTCAAATTGCGGATACCTTGTTTTGGTTCCCAGTGATACTTCACAAGTACAGCTTCACCTTTTTCATTAACCCATTTATATGTGTTGACACCTGAACCTTGCATATGACGATAAGTCGCTGGAATACCCCAAGGAGAAAATAGGAACGTAATCATATGCGTCGCTTCCGGTGTACGTGAAACAAAGTCAAACATACGCTGTGGATTCGGTACGTTGGAAACTGGATCTGCTTTAAAAGCATGAATCATATCAGGGAACTTCATCGCATCACGAATAAAGAAAATCTTTAAATTATTACCTACAAGATCCCAGTTGCCATCTTCCGTATACATTTTCACCGCAAAGCCGCGTGGATCGCGTGCAGTCTCAGGTGAATCCTTTGCACCTGCTACTGTAGAAAAACGCACCATAAGTGGCGTTTGTTTACCGGCACCAGAAAAGACTTTTGCGCGGGTATATTTTTCTACCGGCTCATCTCCAACCTTGCCGTAAGTTTCAAAATAACCGAAAGCACCTGAACCACGTGCATGTACTACACGTTCAGGAACCTCTTCACGGTCGAAATGTGAAATTTTTTCAATGAAATGGTAATTTTCTAAAGTCGCTGGTCCACGGTTACCCACTGTGCGGATATTCTGGTTGTCCCTTACAGGGTGTCCTTGACGAGTAGTTAGAATTTCACGTTCCCCATCTTCTTTTTTTACAACATGTTTGTCTTTGTTCTCTGCCACAATAAAACCTCCTCTAAAATACATTACTTATAAAAAATATTAAACCTATTCTTTATGCTTTATACCCGAATTTATCTGTTTATATTCAATTTCCCTCTTGTTTTTTATTTATCTCTGTTTATTTAGCTTGATAAATTCGGTAAGGTAAGTTCGCATAAAAACCTAACTGATGTATCAATCCTTGTTAAAAGATTAATTATTTCGTTTTTTAATGCAAGGGAATATGGTAAAATGATATGTAGGAGGTGTATATGTATGCTTTTTTGGAGTCCCTTTTTGTTGGGTATATTAGCAGGTGTTATATTTATAATACTTTCCATTTATCTAAGAAAGAAAAGCTTTCCTAAATTAGTTACAGTTATCCCTACGTTTGTTTTATTAGCTGGCGGAATTATTATGATTTCTGTGGGGTATATTTATTTCTATGGCTTTGAAGGGTTTGCTTATTTCCAATTCGGTGTAGCCAATCTACTTTGCCTGTTACTTCTATTTCCAATTATTACGAATAAAACTTCTTACTGAATATGAATTGAGAGTTATTGAGGCATTTAAATTCCCCAATAACTCTTTTTTAATTGCAAAAACCTCACACCTTTTATTTCTAATTTTCGATCACCGTTATTTCTTTAGCTTCAAATGTTGGTCTTTCAGTATCGGCACTTAATGTTACTGGTTCTTCAAAATAAACTGAAACGATATTATTTATATTTAATTCATCTAATGTTAATACATCACCAGCTTGAGTCTTAATAATCGTTTCCTCGGTTATTTTAATAGCACAAGAATAACCTATGTCATCTTTACTATTAACTAAATCCGAACAGCCAACATTGATACTATCTTCTTCAATTGAAGAGATTTCTCCGTAAATAGAATACGTTTCACCTGAACAAGCAGTTAAAAAAATGAAAATAAATATGAAAATTAATTTCTTCATACATAAACACCTCCATATGCTTTATATATTGGATAAGCACAAACTTCTCTATAGCGTGCTGTGATGCTTTACAAATGATTAAAGGATATAGTAACAAACATATCGAAGTAATAGATAATGTAAAAAATTGGTTTAGGATGTGTAAGTATGAAAATAATTAATTCAATCATAGGGCTTCTGATCATTATATGGGGCTCTTTACTTCTTAGTATTACAGTACATGATGAAACATATAAAACGCTTATGTATAAAGTAAATGGTACATTATTAATGACTTTAGGTATTCTCTATTTAAGGAAGTTTGCAAAATGGAGAAAGCAGTAGTTGTTTTTTCAAGTTTCTGAGTCAACATTAGATTGCCCTATAGTTAAAAAAGGACGCCATTCTTCTTCAAGAATGCGCCCGATTGTTGATAATTTACTATTAAATCTCCTAAGTAATGTCCTTCTGAAACACTTCTTTTGCAATGAGTTCATAGGAGCGAATTCGATCTTCCGGTAAGTATGTGATGGTATTAATCATCAATTCGTCTGCTTCGTATTTTGCCTTTAACTTAAGTAACTTCTGTTTCACTTCATGAGGGTTGCCAATAATGATGTTCTGTTTCACTTTTCCCAACGTTTCTAGATCTTTTTCCGTTAACTTATAGTGCTTAGCTTCACTTATAGAAGGCACTCCTTGATGCGCCTCCCCTTTTTCCATTTGTAAAGACCAGATGAGATAGCTTGCTGCAACTTCTTCGGCTTTTTCTGTCGTTTCTCCACAAATGACATTTACCGTAACGATAACTTGTGGCGTTTGCCCTTCTTTTCTTGGTTTAAAAGTATCAATATATTCCTTAATGATACCAGCACCATCCTGATCGCTCATAAAATAACCAAAAGTATATGGCAAACCATGCTCCGCTGCTAGTAACGCACTTTTTTTACCTGTTCCTAGGAGCCAAGTTACGGGCGGATTTTCAGGTATGGGAGACGCCGATAACTTTGAATATTCGTTATCCGATGGAAAATTGTCATTTATAAAATGAAGTAAGTCGCTCAATAAGGCAGGAAAGTTCCCTACATTTTTAATAAAGTTACCAGACAAGGCCGTCATCGCTTCCGAAGATCCACCTGGCGCTCGTCCAATCCCTAAATCAATACGATTTGGAAATAACGTCGCTAGCATATTAAATGTTTCAGCCACTTTATATGGTCGATAATGCGGCAATAAAACCGCGCCAGATCCTAACCGAATTCGATTCGTGTGAGCGCCAATATAGCTTAACATCACTTCAGGTGCAGGACATGCTAGACCAGATAAATCATGATGTTCGGCAATCCAGTATCTTGTATAGCCAAATGCCTCCCCAGCCTGTGCTAATTTCATTGAACAATTTAATGCATCCCTAGGCGTTTGGTTGGAAGAGATAGGAGATTGATCTAATATGCTTAATTTCATTCAAATTCATTCCTTTTCTTCCACTAAAGTCAATGTATACTGCCCTACTTGATCTTTTTCATACAAATTTGTAATAGAAGTCGAGTAGTTATAAATCGTTCCTCTAAACATTAATTCTTTCTCAGGAATTTTAACGTCAAATGTTCCGTTGTAAAGTAAAGTCGCAATGTCATGATAATCTTCACTTGTCACATCAAAAATGACCAAGACTTTATAGCGCCCCTTTACTTTTTCTTCTTCATAGCTATTTAATTGAATTACTCTGTCATCTAAAATTATTTTACTGACCAAAAAAATCACTTCCTTATCTAAAAACTATAAATTCCATTATAAAACAAGTGGAGGAAAATGACGCAATATCCCCCTCTCCCATTTCCCGAACTGCATAAGTTACAAGTGTCCTTCAGATATTAATTAGTGCACTACAAAAAGCATTGTTTACATGTCACTTTTTTCGTCAAAGAAAAACCGTAGCGCATGTACTCGCTACGGTTTTCTAAAAAGCTTTCGAATTCCATTTCTATGCCTTCAGCCACGAATTGCTCAAAATGTTCAGTATTTAAATTTCCATATCCATTACCTCAAATTTAGCACTCTGATCGTAACCTTCTTCAAAATCACGGTTATACATTTCTTTAAAATCCAATGACCTGTAAAACGGAACATCCTTGCTGCTTTTTTCCAGCGCTTTATGAATGGCTAATATTACTTCGTCATTCGCTACAATCCCAAATAAGCTCTCTCGCTTAATCTCACCTGTCGTATAGATTGATAGGTCATCGTAAACTACGAAATCAATGTAGCGAACAACATTGAGGAAGCTCCCTCCATGTGTCATAACAATTCGTAACGGATCCTTTAAAGAAATAATCTTATTTTTAAATCCAAACTGGATGCCCCCAGCTGGAATGTAAATGATTTTGTTTTTCTCTGTTTCCACGATATTTTCAATTTTTAAAAACTCAAGTTTCATCTTTACTCCTCCTATGTATCACATCTAACATATACCCTGTTTTCGCAATTACTAATACGCGGGAGTAAAGTTTTTCAACCTGTTTGTTTTTGTGATTTAAGTCCTACCATTCCAGCCAAATCTTTAGCTCATACGATTGGCATTTCCCAATTGCTAAGCAATAGCTAAAAAAGACCCCGTTATCTAAACAGACAGGATATATAAAACAAAAAAGAGTAGCACAAATCAATTGTTTACTCTTTTGTCCGTAGAATTATTTTTTGACTTAAGGAAAATGGGGGCATAGTAAAAAGCATGAAGTAGCCTCCCGTTTTCAAAACGGGCTTTTTTAGCTGCTGGTCCGCTCCAATCTTTCATTCAGGGCAACCGCAAGTTGATTAAAGTGTCTTTCCTCTTCCGTGCTAAGCGGATCACTCGAATTACCCTTATCCAGCCAATAATCTCCATCTAACAATTCATACATGTCAAGAAGTGTAATTTTTTGAGTGACCGGATTTTGAAAAACCGACAACATCGGTTCCGGGCCATCATCCCAGTTATATTCGTTCACAATGGCATGTAGGATTTCCGCCGAATTTATTCTTTCAATCTTTTCACACATCTTTTTCTGAGACTCCTCATATAAAACCCCATCAACAACCCTTTGCTCTTCTAGTGTCAGAGAAAGGCGAACGGCTCCTTTGGTTTCGAGCAGAAGGTCCGCAATCTTTATATCTATACGAGCTGCATTCCAAGCTGTAGCCAATATGCCGAAAGGGGAGTCCAGTTTGGCCCCAGCTTCGATGAGCTTTAACAGGGCTTCAATTTGCTTGAACTTTACAGCTTTTTTTAGTGCAGTATCACCAAGTTTATCCTGTGCCTCAAGATCTGCTCCCTGTTCGATCAATATTTCTATCGCCTCAACGGGCATTCGATTGGTCAAAAAAAGCATCAGCGGTGTTCTCCCCCGCTCGTCCTGTTCATTCACATCCAGTTCCGTTACTGCCTTCTTTACAAGTGAAAGATCATCTGTCTTGCTAACTTCCTTCCAATTCAAGCGTACTCCCCCTTTGACACGGTACTATCATAAACACGAATGTTATTCAGCTTTGCTGATATATCGTTGCTGTAATCAGGTCTTTAGAACAAATAAACATATAATAGATGCCTTCAGCATATTCATCAAAATCAGCATAATCGATTTGCCCTAAAAACTGCATTCTTCGTTCGCAACAAGGACAAACTGGATACTCAGGATCCTGGACCCAGCTTGGGTGCCCGCCAATCTGAGAATCCAATTGTGACATAGTCCAAACAGCAGCATAATACGGTGATTGTGGCTCTTTTGATAGAACTAGTTTAGGTGAGGGTTCAGTACTGCTGTTTACGTCATCTAAATCTGGGAGATAAACGGGTTCCTGATTAAAACGGCTCCAGACAGGTAAGCCATCTTTGTCCAATTCCATATATATCACGCTAAAGCTCCCACATAATTCACAGGTTATCACCTGTAGGTTCTCCATTTGCAGGTCGAGATATTGCAAAGCCGGATGAGAAGTAGCAGCGACCATCAACTTCGTTAACTTCCTATTGCACCATGGGCATGTTGAATCGCTCGTCTCAAGAAAACGGGCATGATTTTCTTCAATTACAACATCATCCTGATGGTCAGCTTGCCTGATGCCAAAACATATTTGATGTACTAGGTTGCGCCTTTCCCCATTTGGAGTAAGCTCCCATCCTCCATCAACAGCATAAGTTTCAGGCGTTACATATAACTGTTCCGCCCATTTTGGTTGATGCATTTGCCATTCCTGGTACTGGTTTATGACCTTAGCATCACCAATCCAGCCGAGTGCAAGGAGAAGATGATTTCGGTTGTCCTCATCCCATAACACCCGCTCTATAAGCTGACCTCGAATGTCTTGTGGTGCATCTTTAAAAAGAATCGGATCCTGAAACAAGCCGCGCTGTATCAGCTCTGGTAAAGCAATTGATATATTCTCATTTCGGTAGCACACCAAAGCTAATAGAATATCCTGTGCTTCACTTTCTTCGTTAACAGCGAGTAATTCTATTGCATATTTCAGCATACGCTGCGCATCTTGGTTTGATAAAGAAACGTAAAGCTTCTCCTTTCTTATTGGAAAGGGAGCGTATTGAATTAGCGGATCATACTTTCTCGGTGCATGCATGACCTTGAGAATGTCCACTTGATCTGCTAATCCCTCATAGAGATTCACCGTTTTTCGGTTTTTCTCAATATAAGCTACCCGTTTTTTTCGTTCCTGCTCGTGGTGGCAAGGCATGCAGATACCGTTTGTTTTGGCTGCTGTACTCGGTAGAATAGTTGCGCTGCATCCTTCCATCCTGCATGGTATTCGTTCTGTCATTTCTATTCACCTCCAAAATTATAAACCAATATATAGTTTATTTTCTGAGAAGACTGCTGCGTATCCATGTCTGTACAGTTCAAAATAAGCTGCGAACGGGTCACCATTTAATCTATAACGGGGCCACTGAAGATAATATGAAATCCAGTAATCACAAGCAATCGAGTAATATGCCTCGTCCAAAACTTCAATCGGTTCATCGTATTCAATCTGTTCGCTGATTATATCAAAAATCGCCTCATATATTTCAGAATCATATTGCTGACGAATTCCATCTATCGATCCGGGAGGTACAATTTTAACCTCCTCGATTCCATCTAGGTACTCAGTAGAATCTTTCGTATCAAACTTCCTGGAAGATCCCAGCAATAAATCCTTTAAGCCTTGAATAAACTGCCTGCCATAATCTACGAGTATATCATTGGGTACATTACTATCTTTACTAATAAAATATCCTGACACTGTGGGCCCACTATAATCCACAGGATTTAGCATTTCATAGATTTGTAATATCCTCTGCAAATAAACATGTCCAGCTTCAAGAGGTTCAAAAGTAGCCCCTACACCTTTTCCATCTGGCATAAACATTTGAAAGTAACCATAGAATCGTGCTTCATCGATATCTGCTTCTCCGGAATTCATATCATCATCCATCAATTGAAGTAAATATCTTGCATAGGATTGTTTATCCATATAAACTTTAAACCTCTCTTTCGCTTATTAGTGGCGGCTTTTTTATAAGCTTTAGACGAATTTGGTGTCTCACTAGCAACTTTGCCAATCATACACGACTTTCGAAAAATCCCTATTTTTCAAAGCATCTTTTGGAATAGAGAAAACACAATTCCCAGAATCCCCAAACATAATACCGCATTCATCATCAATATCTAGTTGCAATAAAAGAAAATCGTCATCACCAAATCCAATATAGTCATTTTGAACAAAATAAGGATAACCGCCAATTCTGCTATCACTACTATAGCAATCTTCGCTCAATTTCTCATATTCTTCTTCTGATAACTTATCCATGAAAGTCTCTTGAAATAAATCTAATGAGGAAGACATAGGCATTTCCCTTGATTTAAAATACATTTTACCACTATGTGAAAAAGGGAGATTCATGATATATTCTTCATTTCCAAAAGGATGTTCCTTCACTAAATGTTCTTCATTTTCTATATAACTTTCAATATATCTTACGAAAATGGGGTCTTCCAAACCGTACAAGTCATCATTTGTAACAAAAAATTGTAGTAATCCCTTTTCTGGTAATTCAACTATATTTTCAAGATCCCCCAGATTAATTTGTGCTAAAAACAACATAGGTTTTCCATTTTCACCCATCGGATAATCTATATTATTTTCCAAATAGGGACATCCCCCTAATTTACTTTCATAAGGTTTTGTTTCTTCACGCTTAAAACTTATCTCATTACTATAAAAAAGTACCTTTAATCAAGTTTTCATGTTCTTTCAAAAGTTTAGGAATTTCGTATTTCATCAATGAATATCCTCCAATTCTAATTTATTTTTATAGTCGGATTGATTCAAAGTAATAAGATTAGTATTGCTTATTACCATTGTTGCCAATCCTCTTTGTAATAGATTGTAATATTCTTACAAATAAAATTACAATCTTTTGATTGATCAATAGGATATTAAAAGATATCATTCAGCTATTTGGTACCATCACACTCTCGATTAAGTTATGGATAAATAGGCGGGTTATTACAAGTAAAATTTATAAAAATAGCCACTCTGTCCGAAAATAGAGTGGCTTGTTGAGCAGAACTTTTCAAGAGTTATTTTCCTTCCAAATTAATCAATCTTCTTCATCTAGCTGATTCATTTTATCCTTTATCTGAAATAAAAAATGAAGTTGCATTTGTTTAGCTAATTTTTCTGCCATTCCTATCGATTCAAGATTTCCTTGTATATCAGCTATCTGTTGTTCAATATAAGCTCTTAACTTTTCATACTTTTCTAAATCACTCACTCAACTTACCTCTCTAAGCAAATTTTTATTACCTAGTATGCTCTGAATGTGGAGATAATAAAATAAGAATTTAATACAACTACTCATAAGTATCTTCAAATTTATGGATAAATTTTTCTTTAAAGTCCAGTAGCTTGAACAACGGCACAACTTTTATTCAGCTCTTTATGTATGACAAATTGTACTTTTTCATGCGCTGCGATGGTAAATAATTCCTGTAATGATGCACTCAAAAAATTAAACTTAAGGGAAAATTTCCAACTGATTATTGAGTATTTTCTATAGCTGTTTAAGCCATTCTAATTATGCGTAAGGAGGTGAGCAGCATTGGAAAATAATAACTTCAAACGTGAACGTCAACGCAATAATAATAACAATAAGAACAATAATAATGCATTTGAATTCGGTGAAGATTTCAACTTTGATAATTTAAATGATCATAATCAAATTAACCGTAATAACAACAATAACAACAACGTTAAATTTATCAAGAAAAACAATAATAAGTAATATTACTATGAGGCTAAAAGTTGCTTTCCACTCCGGACAACCTTAACGATGACTAATACAGATGTGGTTTAATGCATAAGTCTTAATCATTTGTTTTTATCAAACGTAAATAAAGAGACGAATTTGAAGCACAAAAGAAGTATGTGCTTCAGTTCGTCTTTTTAGTTATTCAATTAATAAAAACAGCTGTTTAATCCAACCTAAAAGGTGAATTTGAATAAATAGACTCGCTCCAGGGCAAACTTTTTCAAATAAACTCTGGAGGTGGGATGACAATGTTTGAGAAAAAATTAGCACTTCATGAAACAATGGAATTTCATGAAGTCATTAACTTTATGACAACTAGTTTACTTAAATCGAAGCTGAGTCAAGGTGTAGTCTTTGATGATGATTTAAGAGCTTTATTAGACAAAAACGTAAAATTAACTACCCCCGCACTTACCGCTATGGTTAAGCTCTACGCTAAATCGGAATTAGAATATTAGGAGGACTATGTTATGGAAGACTATTTAGATCCTTTAAATTCAATCGGAATGCCCGAACTAACTGATTCGGGAATTGCCCTTGAATTTTTACTTACAACAAAAACGGGAATTCGAAATCTTTCAATCGCCTTAACAGAAACAGCTTCCCCAACTCTCCAAAAAATCATGAGAACGCAGCTAGAAGTCATGATTGATATATACTTTGAGATTTCTGAGCTAATGTTGAAGAAAGAATGGCTTAAGCCCTATGATCTTGAAGGTCAAAAAGAATTGGATATTAAATCTGCAGAGAATGCGATTAGTATTGCACAGTTGGATCTATTCCCTAAGAGCATGAATCGCAAAGGAATGTTCCCTACCCCACCAAAAAAGTAAACGGAAAAGAGGGATTTTTTAATGAAAGCTGTTACTTTCCAAGGTATAAAAAATGTTGAGGTTAAAGAAGTAAAAGATCCTAAAATAAAAAAATCCGATGATATTATAATTCGCCTAACAACAACAGCTATTTGCGGATCTGATTTGCATCTGATGCATGGTATGATCCCAAATATAGGGCAAGATTATGTCATTGGCCATGAACCAATGGGAATTGTAGAAGAAGTTGGCAAGGATGTAACGAAGGTGAAAAAAGGTGACCGGGTTGTCATTCCTTTTAATGTCGCTTGCGGGAACTGCTGGTATTGTAATCACGAGTTGGAAAGTCAATGCGATAATGCCAATGACAATGGTGAAATGGGCGCCTACTTCGGATATTCAGACACAGCAGGCGGATTTCCGGGAGGTCAGGCAGAGTATATGCGTGTTCCCTATGGTAATTTTCTCCCCTTCAAAATCCCTGAAAAATCCGAAGTTCCCGATGAAAGTTTAGTTCTCCTTGCCGATGCTGCCTCAACTGCTTTTTGGAGTGTAGAAAATGCCGGTGTAAAAAAGGGAGATACGGTTGTTATTCTTGGCTGCGGACCTGTTGGACTATTGGCGCAAAAATTTGCTTGGTTGAAAGGTGCAGAAAGAGTAATCGCAGTTGACTACATTGGATATCGTCTCAAACACGCAAAGAAGACAAACAAGGTGGAAATCGTTAATTTCGAAGACCATGAAAATTGTGGTGAATATTTGAAAGAGATTACAAAGGGCGGCGCAGATGTTGTCATTGATTGTGTCGGGATGAGTGGAAAAATGACGCCTCTAGAATTCCTTGCAAGTGGCGTAAAACTGCAAAGTGGTGCTATGGGAGCGATTGTCTTAGCCAGCCAAGCCGTACGTAAAGGAGGTACAATTCAAATTACCGGTGTTTATGGTGGTCGATACAATGCTTTCCCACTCGGAGATATCTTTCAACGCAATGTAGCAATCCGTACCGGACAAGCCCCGGTTGTACATCTCATGCCTCATGTCTATAACTTAATCGCCGATGGTAAAGTTAATGCGGGCGATATTATTACACATGTCCTCCCTCTTGAAAAAGCAAAACATGGTTATGAAATATTCGACACAAAACAAGATGATTGTATTAAAGTGGTTTTAAAACCGTAATCGATATAGAAGAAAGCCGAAAAAATATTTATAAGTATAAAAAGAGCACCATTTAAACTACTATTGATTAAAAAACAATTATTTTAGAGTAAACGAGTACTTATCTAGTTTCATTTTATATTAAAAAAAGTGATACCTTAAGAATTCCTCTAAATGTTCATTACAAATGTTTAAAGCCACCTACTATAAAAGTGTAGATGGCTTTAAAGTTGTTATTATGAAAGTGTTGAAAAGTCTCACAGTGAACTAACTTTTGCAAACACCTGATTGGACTCGATAAATTGGTGGATCGCTTCATTTGACTCCAAGCTTTTTTCAATAACGCATACAT
This sequence comes from Solibacillus sp. FSL W8-0372, assembly GCF_037969735.1. Classification (NCBI taxonomy): domain Bacteria; kingdom Bacillati; phylum Bacillota; class Bacilli; order Caryophanales; family Caryophanaceae; genus Solibacillus; species Solibacillus sp. FSL W8-0372. The sequence goes on from NZ_CP150204.1 coordinate 2,114,635, forward strand.
GCCCGCAGTCATCGAGAATTTGTAATGATGCGTATGGATTATTCTCTACTGCACGCTTCGCTTCATCTAAAAATAAATGATCTTCTCTACCGATTAGATAAAACTTCGGAATTGTACAGTCACTTTGCTTAAGCTGCTCATAGGGCTTCCTCGCATTTTTCAATAAATACGTCCACTTTACAAACTCTTTTCGCCCTAACTTCGTTGCCTCCTGCACAAAATAAAAACGTGATTTAGCATGCGATTTTTTCGGCATAATTAAGTATGCAAATGTTTTGTAAAAGAGCATATATGGTGCGAAATGGCGGAATATCCATGCGCTCTGAATTAATAATGACGACCATCTATTAAACTTGAGCACCGGACCAGCTAGCGTCATCGTTTTAATGTACTGCTTCGCACGATACATAAGCTCATTGCCGATAATTGTCCCAAGTGAAAATGTTAAAAAGTGTGCGTGTTTAATCTTTAACTTCTCGAGCACCTCCGTAATCTTCGGCACTACATCTGCTGCGGCATAATAATTTACATCTAACCCATTCGAATCGCCATGACCCGGTAAATCAATTAATAATAAATTATAATGCTGCTTTAAATAATCAGTTTGTTTATAAAAAAGGGTGCTCTTGCCTCCTAGACCATGTAGCAGCACGAGCCATTCCTTTTGATGACATGAAAAAAGTTTAGTGTAATGTAGCATATAGGACTCCTATTAGTATATTTCTTCGTTGTCAGTAAGCGATATATTTTCCATTCAAGAAAATATTATTCTTTGAAAAATAATATCTAGTTGTAACCTGACTATAACGTGACGGTTCAATCGCGTCAAATGTTGCATACTAATTCACAAAATGCTCATATTTAACTAACAATTTCTATGTTTTAATGTAATTTTTGGTCATTACTAATATTTGTAGGTTGGATTGCTTAACGGGATAAATAGAGGAACTAATTTCCGTTATTATTAAAATATTTTTTTGATGCCGAATTAGTTTAAAAATATTGGTGGAACTCGCTAGTAGTTTCGCGCAAGCTTTCATTAAATCAAACTATAAATAACCTCCCCACTTTCCGCATTTACCCCTTTTATAAAGGCACCCTCCGTCATCCGTATACGGTAAATAAAACGCATATTGACCTCATCCTCTTCTGTTTCCCCATACACCTTGTCCCATTCCAGGTGTACTTTTAGACCTTTTAGTGGCAGTAATTCTTTAACTGACTTAATTGCTTTTGGTTCAAACTGTTCAATATATTCAACTGCTACATTCGGTGTTAAAAACATCAAAATAGCGCCTGTTATTTTACTAATATTCATATGGAAAAATTCATTTTCAACGAAAAATCCATCCTTCTGCACGACAAAACGGAAAAAGGCACGGTTTTCCTCTATGTCCTCTTCATCTTTTACTTCAACATATAAATATGGTGTATACTCCGAATAGTATGTTTGAATAAACTGTGCGGCAATCTGTAAACATTCCTCTTCAGAAAGTTTCCCCTCACCTTCAATTTCCGCAAACCAAATAAAACTATCCAAACGCTTCGTACGTTTGTCCACCTTTGCTTTTACTCGATTTTCAAATTTACTTTTCATGTAATGCTCGTATGATTTCCCCTGAGGATTTTGCCAGCCTTTAGGACGCCAATTCAGCTCTTCATACGCTTCATCCATACTCATGCTTACCTCTTCATATTGCTCCCATTCCTCATTGATGCCAATGATTTCTCCAATTTTGTCCTTTTTCGGCAATGCTTCAACGTTTGGAAATGGCATATAATTTTGCTTTCTCTCATCACCAGAATCAAATAACGGTTTACCTGTTACCGCATCATAGGCCTGCCTTAATAGCTTTGATTCATAGATCGCATATATACCTGATGCTGCAACGGAATCATATTTTTCATTAAAGCTTTCTGCACAAATTGACCAGTCACCTTCATACAATGCATTTAAAATACGTTCCGTAGGGTAAAGCTCCTTTGGTATTTCTGGAGGATTTTCCATATAACCCGTATAGGTGAAATGAATGATCTCACCTGGATCGGTTACTTCTATAAGACAATAAAAACCGTCTAATGGAAACCCGCCCACAACTTGTCCATACTTAAAGCTTGTACTCGATTCCTTTTTATTTTGTTCTATTAGTGTATAATACGAAAGTGCTTCCGGGTATTGTTCATGTAGCAGTCGCTCGGCTATTTTAAGCTTCATCTCTTCAGTAATCGGTGCACCTTCTTTTGAGGGAGTTTTCGCAAAATCATCAAGTCGCCCTTTATCATCTAATCGAATAAAAACTCCTTCATCTTTACTTGGCCCTTGCCACATAAACGAAGCAATTCCTTCCTCATGATAATCTTCCAGTTCTAGCTCATAATGTTCAGGCACATTTCCATATTGCTGTGCTAAGACCAATAATTGTTCTTTTAACATGCGATTTACCTCCTTTTGTTGGATTGATTTTTGCATCGTTTCCTCTAGCTTTTGGCGTATTGCCTTTCTGCCGCGGTGCAGATGCATTTTAATCGTGTTGTTTGGCTTCCCTAACATTTCCGCGATTTCAAACACTTTAAAATCATAAAAATAATGCATTACGATCGCCATTTGGTAGTCTTTTTTAAGGCTTTCAATTGCGTTATGCAACTCGCTGTAATCCACGCTGTTTTCCTGGTCTAGTAACTGAAGCTGTTCCATAATTTCTAGCTCTATCAGCTCCGTACGCTTCTTCTTATTCATTGCAAAAAAGCTTTCACGAATCAATATTTTATATAGCCATGTCGCAAAATATTTCGGCTCCTTTAGCTGGGCCAGTGCACCAAATGCTTTTATGAACGTTTCTTGTACAATATCTTCCGCATCCTGCTTATTTTTCATATATGTATATGCTTTAGCTAATAATCTAGGCTTATGCATCGTAGTTATGTGCCGGATTGCATTTTCATCACCAGCAAGTGCTTGTTGTATGTACTGATCCATCTTATTCCCTCCTACTATCTTAGAGTACGGATTTAGTTTAAAGGTTTCATTTTGTGAAAAATTTTTAAAACTAATCACTAAAAAATAGACCATTTATTAAAGTTTATAATATTAACAGCTGAAATTCACAATATCGTATTCCTGCTTTTTCTGCTCAAAAAAAGACTCCCCTATAGAGAGAAGTCTGTTAAAAACATGATTGAATTCAAGCATAGATTGGCTTTAATCCCTAAATTCATCTTACCAATCCTATACAGGGAGCTTTTGCATTGCCATTTTCATATGTGCTTCTTTATACTCTTCCTCAAACCGATTAATCAGCTCTCTCGTCGGCACTACTTCTTTAATTGCACCAATACCTTGTCCACTTCCCCAAACATCCTTCCATGCTTTTTTATCTCCCTCTTTAAAATTCATAGCTGAAAGATCGCCTTGCTCTAGGTTATCTGGATCAAGCCCTACATTTTTAATAGAACCTTTCAAATAATTGCCATGCACACCCGTAAATAAATTACTATAAATAATATCTTCTGCCGTACTGTCTACAATCATTTGTTTGTAATCTTCACTAGCATTTGCTTCCGTTGTTGCAATAAATGGTGACCCAATATAAGCGAAATCAGCACCCATCGCCTGTGCCGCCAAAATAGCCCTACCATTTGCAATCGAACCTGACAACGCTAATGGTCCATCAAACCATTCCCGAATTTCCTGTATTAGAGCAAATGGGCTTTGTCTGCCAGCATGTCCACCTGCACCGGCAGCAACGGCAACCAATCCGTCTGCCCCTTTACTAATCGCCTTCTTAGCAAAATTATTTGTTATGACATCATGAAAAACGATACCACCATAGCTATGAGCCATTTCAAATACCTCTTCTCGGGCCCCTAGCGAAGAAATAATAATAGGCACTTTATATTTTATACAAAGCTCCATGTCTTGCTCTAATCTAGTATTCGTTTTATGCACAATTTGATTAATCGTGAACGGGGCAGCAGGTCTTTCAGGGTTATTTTTGTTATAAGTATTTAATTCCTCAGTTATTTCAGCTAACCATTCATCAAGTACACTCGTTTGTCGTGCATTCAACGCTGGAATAGATCCAACAATGCCTGCTTTACATTGCTCAATCACTAGTTTCGGATTACTAATAATAAACAATGGGGAACCGATAACTGGTAGTCTTAAATTTTCTAAACTTTTTGGTAAACGTTCCATAAAATCCACCTCTCCACTTTTATAAAACTCCAATATACATCTATTCAGTCAACTATGATTGGTTAAAAACAGGTTTTCGTTTTTCAAAAAAGGCTTCGACCCCCTCTTTAAAGTTTGCTGATTCAAAACATATTCCTTGTGCAAACCCTTCTAACTCCAAAGACTGGGCCAAATCATCAAGAATGCTTCTATTTACTAGTTTCTTCATGAACCCTAAAGCCATTTGCGGACCTTCTGTAAGCTGATTTGCTAGTTTGTAAACTTCGTCTGTAAACAAATGATCTTCCAGTACTCGATTAACAATTCCAAGTTCATGAGCCTGCTCGCCAGAAATTTTTTCTCCAAAGAACATCATTTCTAGTGCACGATGCCTTCCTATCAGTCTAGGTAAAAAATAGATAGAGCCTAAATCAGGAATTAACCCCACCTTTGAAAAACTTTGAATGAATACGGCAGATTGATTCGCAATAATTATGTCGCAAGCTAATGCTAGGCTAAAGCCTGCTCCTGCTGCAGCTCCATTAACAGCCGCAATAACCGGTTTTTCAAGATCTACAATGGAAGAAATCATTTCATGTCCCGTTTGCAATCTCTTGCGACCCGAAGCCGCTTCTACATCTTTTAAAGCACTTAAATCACCGCCTGCAGAAAACGCATCTCCTTCACCTGTCAAAACAATCACTTTTACGTCATCATTGTTTTGAACTTCAGTAAAAAATTCTTTTAATTCCTCTCGCATTTGAAGGCCAAGTGCATTTCTTACTTGAGGGCGATTTAATTTTACGGTACACACACCATTTTCTGCTAATGTCACTTGTATACTTTGGTAGGTCAACGTATTTTCTTCCCTTCTTTTTAGTTTATCATTTCATACTATTTATTATTTTAAATATTCAGATATTTTATTACACTTATTGGTAAGCTCCCGTACGCAAAACTATTTTAAGTACCTTTCCCGCAGCATTTCTAGGCAACGATTCGATAAATTCAATTGCCCGTGGTTTTTTATATGAAGCAATGCTACTTTGACAAAATTGGATTACTTGTTCTTCCGTCAGCTGTTTGCCTGACTTTAATACAATATAAGCTTTCACAGTCTCACCCCATGTAGGGTCCGGAATTCCCACTACCGCAGCTTCTAAAATATCTGGATGAGAATATAAAACATCTTCCAATTCTTTCGGGTAAATATTTTCACCGCCACTAATAATCATATCTTTTTTTCGATCTACCACATAAATATAGCCCTCTTCATCCATTCGTACTAGATCGCCACTATGAAACCAGCCCCCTTTGAAAGCTTCTTCTGTTGCCTCCTCATTTTTATAATATTCCTTCATTGTAGTTGGTCCTTGATAGACAATTTCCCCCACTTCTCCAACAGGCACATCATTCATTTCATTATCCACAATTCGTACCCTTACATTGATAGAAGGTTTTCCAACAGATTCCGTCTTCCTAAGTGCATCTTCACCGGCTAAATATGTTGTGGAGGGACTCATTTCTGTTTGCCCAAAAGCTTCTAATATCGTTGCATTTTTAAACACTTGTAAAATTCTTTTTTTAATTTCAATAGGACAGATTGCTCCCCCTAAAGAACAATTCGTCATTGAACTTAAATCATAATCAGATAGATTCGGCACTTGGAATAGAAAATTCCACATAGCCGGAACCATAAACATTGTTTCAATTTTCTCATCTTGGACAGTCTTCAGAACGACATCTGGTTGGAATTCACGGTGGATAATGATCGTCCCTTCTATTAGACAATTTTGTAAAAGAGAGGACAGCGCAGCAACATGGAAAAGTGGAGGAATAATCAGTTGCCTTGAGCCCTTCCTAGGTTGAGAGTGATAAAGTTTATTCATTGTATTCATATAAAAATTTTTATGGGTTAAAACTGCCCCTTTTGGTTTTCCTGTTGTACCTGATGTATAAATAATGGCATGCGCGTCATCGTCAGTGAGATTTACAGACTTGTATTCAGTAGTTGTACTAAATATGGCTTCATATGGGATTGTGTTTATCTCAAATTCTAAATTCTCGGCTTTAATTGGCACGATAATTTTGACTTGAGATAAGTTTTGCATAATAGAACGAACGCTATCTATAAATTCTTCTTCAACAAATAATATCTTTACATCAGATTGGTTCAGAATATATTCCATTTCCTTAGAACCCAAACGGAAATTGACTGGAACAAAAACACCACCACTTAATGAAACGCCGAAATATAACTCAACAAAAGGCAGGCCATTCTTCAACAAGCAGCCTACCTTGTCATCTACACCAATCCCTTGAGCTTGTAGCCATCCCGCTAAATGTAGCGAACGCGTCAAAAGTTCCCCATACGTTAATCGATGATCTCCATCTATAAATGCTTCCCGATCAGCAACATTATGTGCAGCATATTTAAGTGCTTCCCCAATTAGCAGCTGTTGGGACATTGATAATACTTTCTGTACCATACCCATCACCTTTCTATTAAAAAAAGAATAATAATCTTAAATATTCCTATCGTTTTAGCGTCTTCTTTAAATTATATTCATCTAGCATCTCTTAATATGCAGTTAAAACGTCATTTATATTTTGAATTCTGATATTTGCCTCTCCCTCAAACCAGTTAATCTAAATTTGATATTAGTTAATTCACGAACACTCCCTTTTAAATAATTCGATATCTATAAATTGAGAACTAATGGCTCAAGATGATTAAATCTAATTTCTAATTAATACCGGTTATATAGGCAGTATAAAATAAGTACACTTTGGTAAACGCTTATCTAAAGATGGAGAATTTGAAAAAAATCAAAAAGTAGAAAAAATAAATCTATGGAAAAATTAAAAAAGGAGAGATTGCGATTCGAGCGAAGAGTGATATATAGTGAGACGTTTATTTGATATTAAACGGATGTTGTTGGTCATATTGGTGTTAAATCTTATTGATGGCATTTGTACAGCTTGGGGACTTAGTAACGAATGGATTGAAGAAGCGAACCCACTGTTGAGTTCACTTTCCCCTTTAACGATTCTAGGAACAAAAGTTATTTTATCTGGTCTAGTTTGGTTATTATGGAAATCAGACTTTCCTACAAGGTTAACAAACGTTTGGCGAGTAGTTCTTTCTTTCGTTATGTTCTTATATACCGGGATATTCGTTCTACACATAACATGGATAACAATGTTGTAAAAAAGCACATAAATATAGGCTGACGAGAAAGTATTATTTTCTCGTCAGCCTTCTTATTTATGACATATTAAATAAATTTCACACCATACATAACCAAAGTAACTACTAATAATACAGGCATGGCTTCCTGTGGCAAGAGCAGTTCAATTTTACGTCTAAGGACAAAAGCTACAACAATGATAATGATTACTAAATACAGCAAATAGCCGCCCTCTGCAATGATAGGCGTTCCAGGAAATAAAAATAAAACGGTAAAAGCCATTAAGAAAAATACAAGACGCGCTAGAACTTGTGTTGCACGAAGGGATTTCTTTGCCGCGATTATTAAAAATGGCATTGAAATGAAGATGCCACCAATTATCGCTCCTGGAAAAATAGTATGTTCAATTCGCATCGCAATGTAGAGTATCAACAATAATAGAGCAGCTGTTAAAGCATCTACTACTATGCCATTTGCTCGATAAACATAAAGGCATCCTAGTATAAAAAGTAACACCCCAAGCATAATCAACACACTTGGCATTTTCTGAAATAATAAAATATCTCCAATCGTTAATAACGTATACCAAGTAATCAAAACAAAAAGCCATTTATGAAATGCGTTAAATTTTATTTGCTGCACTAGCCTTCCCCATCCAATTGTAAAGACAATATAAATAAGACCCGTTAAAGCCGCCATATAGGCATCCTTTATTATGTATTCTTCTGGATTAAATGTTGTCAAAGTCACTAAAGTAATTGTAACTACATATGTAAGTATCAATATTAATTCGTTCTTCATACTGAGTCCTCCTATTCTCTTCATTATGTCACAATAATTTTACAAAATATATACTTTCCCTATTTACTCCAATTACTTTTCAATTGAATGGCTCATCACCATAACATGGGGTTACTTTTCTAATAAAATTCTACTTTGATTGGTGGGCTACGGCAAGACAGCGCTAAAGCCACGTGATACATGTCTTTATCACTGCCTTTATTGCCGTTTGCGAGGCCCACCAATCCCAAAATTTTGCCCTCGTTATAAAGTGAAGTAAAAAAACACATAATCAAGCCGCTTGCGCTATCGCGAGGCGGCAATTTTGTCATCCCAACTTATAGTGATGAACCAATTTAATTGTAAATTATACAGGACCTAGAATTTAGACAAATTTCGACATTCCAAAACCTTAGCTTTTACTCAAAAAGAACTCCAGTGAAATAAAAACTTGTACACTAGTTAAATATATACAGGGATCTTACAAGCCTTTTTTCCCTCTCAAATTTATCGATAAGTTTGTTGAAAATAACATTCTGTTTACTGCATTGTTTATTTTTAAAAACTATTAATACTATCAGTCGCTTTAAATTCTGAATTTCCAATCTAATTATCATCGAAAGATACTTACCGCTTTTCTTCATTAAGAATAATAATTTCAAAATCGATATACAGATAAAAAGTCCTTCTTACAACCTCCAAAAAATAAATGACCTTTAGACCTATTGCTCTTTTTTAGGTTAAACTAATCTTTTTTTAAAAATAACAGATAAATTCAATCTTTTTGCAAAATCCATAATATCTGTAAAACCTTATTAATACTATACCCCACTGATATCCAGCTATGTCTGTTGACTCTCCATTACTTACAAAAAATAGGTAATTAAATTCAAAAGTGTTTACCCTCTAAATTATTCGACATAATACGACAAATAAAGTATTTTCCATAATCTAACATAGTACTTACATCTAGAGAATTTAATTTCACAAATTAGTCATTTCTACCCAAAAAACTATAGAGAGGAGGAAAGGTTGTTTTTAAAATCCTTAAAGGACAACCTACAAGCTGCAAATTTATAGGTAAAGTTCGATCGAAAATCTAAGGGGGAATGAAAATGAAGAGGAAAAAGAATTCTAGGAAAGCATTTAGTATCCTCGCTACTGCAGCGATGACATTTTCTTTATTGACACCAAGTGTTGCTAGCGCACAAACAACTTCCAATCAACTCTATGAATCTTTTAGAGATTCCAATTCTATTAGTACTTTTAGTTCCGCACGTGAAAAACTGAATGCGCGCTTACTTGAAAATTTCAAAGAAGATAATAAAGTAACCTTTTTAGTGAAATTTAAAGATAAAGCGAATTCTGCTCAAGTTGCTGAGGCTGCTCGTCAAAAAGCGGTAGATTCCAACTTATCCGCTCTAAACGCCAAGTTGATTCAGCGTTCTGCTGTTGTCTCCGAATTAAAGGCAACATCTATAGATTCACAACAATCAGTCATGCAATTCCTCAATAAAGAAGCGGAAGTTGGCAATGCATCAGATATTACATCCTTTTATATCGTAAATGCCATTGCCGTCACAGCAACCCAAGAAGTTGCTGAAAAAATCGCCACATTTGAGGAAGTAGAGAAAGTATTACCAAATGAAACACGTCAACTCTTTACGACCAAAACTGAAGACGCCGTAGCACCAAGTGCGGAAGTTGCAAACGTTGAGTGGAATATTGAACGCGTTAATGCTCCAGAAGTTTGGGATATGGGTATTGATGGATCAGGTACGGTAGTTGCAAGTATCGATACCGGCGTTCAATGGGATCACCCAGCTTTAAAAGAAAAATACCGTGGCTATAACGCAGCAACCGGTGAAGTTTCTCATGATTATAGCTGGTATGATTCAACTTCTGCTGGACGTGCTACTCCATATGATGATCAAGATCACGGAACTCACGTTACCGGTACAATGGTTGGTAGTGAACCAAATGGCTCTAATCAAATAGGTGTTGCACCTGGCGCTAAATATATTGCCGTAAAAGCATTCACTGCTAATGGTGGTTCAGATGCTGATCTATTAGAGGCGGCTCAATGGATTTTAGCACCAACAGATGCTAACGGAAATGCACGTGTTGATATGGCACCCGATGTTGTAAATAATTCTTGGGGCGGTGGTCCTGGATTAGACGAATGGTATCGTGATGTTGTTATTAACTGGCGTGCAGCAGAAATCTTCCCTGAATTCTCTGCAGGTAATACAACTTTTACTAACCCAGGGGGTGCTGGATCTGTTGCTGCACCAGCAAACTATCCAGAGTCATTTGCTACAGGAGCAACAGACATCAATAACTTAGTTGGGAATTTCTCTCTCCGTGGCCCTTCTCCTTATGCTGAAATTAAACCAGATATTTCTGCTCCAGGTGTAAACATTCGTTCATCAGTTCCTGGCGGTGGTTATGAAGGTGGTTGGAATGGTACATCGATGGCAGGTCCTGCTGTATCAGGTGTAGCTGCCCTTCTACGTCAAGTAAATGCTAATTTAACAGTAGATGAAATGGAACAGATTCTTCTAGACACTGCAAATCCTTTAACAGATAGTCAATACACAACTACACCTAACCAAGGTTATGGTTATGGATTAGTAGATGCTTATGAAGCAGTTTCTTCTATTATTACTGGACTAGGTACGCTAGAGGGTCAAGTTACACAAGCAGGAACGGATAATGAAGCCCCTAATTTCGAGCATACTGCACCAAGTGAAACATATGCCGGAATGGATCTAAATTTAACCGTTTCAGTTAGTGATAACATTAGTGTTTCATCAGTTGTGCTTAACTACAAAGATGAAAATAATGCTTGGCAACAAATCCCTGCTGGACGTAAATCTGGTGATCATAAAGCTGGTGAATTCGCTGTAGTTATTCCAGGGGATTTAATATCTGGCAATTCATTTACGTACAAATGGACAATTAATGACTTCGGTAACAATGAAGTCATCAGTGACGAGTACGTTGTGGAAGTAAAACCAGGCATCACTGTTGGTTATTTTGAAAACTTTGAAACACAACCAATTGGCTGGTACTCATTTGGTACTAATGACAGCTGGGACTGGGGTGTACCAACATCTGGTCCAGGAAATGCTGCCTCAGGTGAAAAGGTGTATGCAACAAACTTATCTGGCACATACGCAAACAGCATGAACGCAACACTTGTTGCACCTCCAATTGATCTACCTGAAGGAAATTCTTACCTACAATTTAAACATTGGCATAACTTCGAACAAGCTAGTTCTGGTAGAGCGTATGATTATGGACATGTATTCGTGTCAACAGACCAAGAAAACTGGACACAATTATTAATGGTTCAAGGTATATCCAATAGTTGGTTAGACGCAGAGGTTGATTTATCAGACTATGCTGGACAACGTATTTATATTGGTTTCAATGCATTCTCAGATTCTAGTGTACAACGAGATGGCTGGTATATTGATGATGTAGCATTAGCTAGCGTATCTCAAACTGGTAAAGTTTCTAAAGGTAAAAACAATAATAATGGCAACGGCAATAAAGGAAATACCCAGGGGAACAATGGCAACAACGGAAACAATGGCAATAAAGGTAACGGGAAAGAAAAAGATGCATTAAAAGAAGCTGTAGATCCAAAGACAATTAAACCTGATGTACTTTCAAAAGATAAGGCACCTGAGATTGAAGTAATCAACAATCCAACACTTCTTCCATTAGGCGCTCAAGTCAGTGTAATAGAGTCCGGACGTTCGGTTTATTCAAGCCCAGCAGACGGTTCATACAAAATGACACATGGTACGGGCACATTTAATGTAAAAGCAGAGGCTTACGGTTTCGAATCTGAAGTACAAACAGTCACAATTGATGCGGATAGCACTTCTACTGCGAATTTCACATTAGATGAAATTGAACAAAATACAATAAGCGGTACAATTACTGACGAATCAACAGGAGAAGCAATTGAAGGTGCAACAGTTATTTTAGTTGAAGACGCAAATATCACACCTGTCCAAACAGATGCTAACGGTAACTTTGCCCTTACAGCATATGTAGGTTCGTACACACTTAAAGTAATTGCTCGTGGATACCATGGAAAAGAAATTCCTGTTTCTCTTACAGGTGAATTATCACCTATAAGCATTTCTCTTGAACCTTTCTACACATATCCAGGTGGAGAAATCGGCTATGATGATGGTACTGCGGAAAATGCTCGTGCATTCAACGCTGCCGGAAATGCATGGGCAGTAAAAATGTCTCTTCCTGAAGGAAAAGAAAACGGAATTGTAACAGATGGTGTATTCCGCTTCTGGACAACTGAATGGCCTACTCCAGGCGGAACTGCATTTGCAGTGGAAGTTTGGGATGCTACCGGAGCAGACGGTACGCCAGGTAAACAATTAGCTGGTCCAATTGATGCAACAGCTCTTCGAAATGGTGAATGGACAGTTGTAGATTTAACAGATCACAATATTGTTGTAAATGGTGACTTCTATATGGTTTACCGTCAAACAGTTGCAAACCCGAATACGCCAGGTCTTGCAACGGATGAAGATGGTAAAAATGCAGCAAGAAGCTATCAGCATGTATCAGGTGCATGGTCTACAGCTCCTGCCGCTGAAGGAAACTATATGATTCGCGCACGCGTTAGCTATGAAGTAGTCGGTCCTGTAATCACTTCTCCAGATACGAACTCAATTACAAATGAGCCTGAAACAACAATTACTGGAACAGCCTCTCCAACAACAACTATTGAGTTAAAACAAAATGGCGAAGTAGTTACATCATCAGTAGTTGGAGACGATGGCAAATTTGAAATTAAAGCAGACTTAGTTGAAGGCGCTAATGAATTTTCTGTTCTTTCAAAATTAGATGGTCGAGTAACAGGTGAATCGACTCCGGTTTTAGTAACTTTAGATACGCTAGCTCCGGAACTAACGATCGACAAACCATCTAATGGTGAAAAAGTAAATCGTGAAACAGTTACTGTAGAAGGTTTAATTACAGATGAAAATATTGACACAGTGACTGTTAATGGCTTAAATGCTACTATCAGCGACGGAAAATATTCAAAACGCGTTATTCTTGATAATGGAGCAAATGAAATCACAGTAGTAGCTACAGACAAAGCTGGCAACAGTGTTTCTAAGACAGTAACTGTAACTGCAGATTTCGATGCACCAATCATTTCAAACTTAAAACCAGATACAGACATTACAATTACAACGGGTAGAACAGTTAAGATTGAGTTTGATAGTGAGCCAGGATTAAAACCTACTTTTGTGATCCATATGCCATTAACAAACTTAGTTCAAAATGCTACTGCATTACCAATGATGGAACAAGGAAATGGTCATTATGTAGGCTACTGGACAGTTCCTGCTGATACTGTTGCAAACGGAGCAGTTATTGAAGTAATTGCAATCGATGACTTTAATAATGAAACTCGTCAAAAAGCTGCCGGTAAATTATTCATTAATTTACCAGTAATTACAGAAGGACCTAGCGATGCCCCTGCTGAGGAACAATCTTCTAAAGAAGAATTAATAGAAACACCGAATTCTATAGAGGAAGACTTAACAGAGACACCGTAAAAAAATGTAAATCATTAGAACAGCACCCCTTTAGTTAGTGTAAAAACTTAAGGGGTGTTTTGTATGACAAAATATTAGGGATTATTCATCAAAAAATGCACGCACTTTTGAATATGTGCCTGCACCAATTAAAGAAATTTCAGCTTATGCCCCTCAAAGAAACTCGAATTCACCACGGACAGTACGACTAAGATCGATTACCTCAATCACTTGATTGTATAACTTTTCAATTTGTTCATCATTATCAACTTTCTCCAAAACCTGACTATGGTGCTCCTTATTATCATAACGGTTAATTTCTAACATAAGTATCTCGCTTTCAAGTAATTCAACGGCCGATATCATTCCTATACAACCATACCCTGGCTGAATAGAGGTAGCAGTAAATGTCTCGCTCTCAAGGGCACCATATTCTTTGTAAATACGTTCAGCTTCTCGATTAATTTTTAAAAATTGTTCCTTGTTTTCTTCAGGGACAGGATAAAGATAAATTTCTAAATACATGATTACTCCCCCTACTAATACAAACCGCCTGATACTCTTTTGAATTGCTGTAAAGTAGTCCCCTACTGACTAATTTTATCCTCTTTCCAGTTTTCACGTAATTGATATTTCAATATTTTCCCGGAAACATTACGAGGTAAAGCTTCTACATAAATAAAGTTACGTGGCAATTTATAACCAGCTAAATGCTCGCGACAATATGCTTTGATATCTTCTTCATCAATCTCTATATCATCCTTTTTAACGATAACAGCTGTTACTACCTCTCCCCATTTCAAATCTGGCAAACCAATAATTGCCGATTCAACAATGCCAGGATAACCATTTAAAATCTGCTCGACTTCAACCGAATAAACATTTTCTCCCCCTGAGATAATCATGTCCTTTTTTCGGTCTACAAGTGTAATGAAGCCCTCTTCATCAATTGTTGCTAAATCACCTGTTAAAAGCCAACCGTCACGAAACGTTTTCGCTGTTTCTTCTGGTTTTTTATAGTATTCTTTCATTACAGATTCACCGCGCATAATTAGCTCACCGACTTCACCAGGTAATATATCTTCCATATAATCATTTACTACCCGAACATCTAAAAATGTCATCGCTTTTCCACTCGCACCTAGCTTTGTCTTATGTTCTTCTGGTGTTAAATAAACGCCTCCTGGTCCACCTTCAGTTAAACCACACGCATTATAGAACTGGTCTGAACCCAAATATTCTACAGCACTTTCAATCATACTTGGTGACATTGGTGCTGCACCATAAATATAGCCACGAACAGATGATAAATCAAAAGACCCTTTCGGAATCATGAAAAATGCATTGTACATAGCAGGCACACCAAAGAATAGCGTGACTTTATGCTGCTCTATCGCTTTTAGCGTTTCTAAAGGATGGAAATCACGCATCATGACAACTGTGGCACCAGCAAAAAAGCAAGATGTAAGAACCATATTTAAACCTGCCGAGCGGAATGCCGGCGCTACTAGTAAATAGACATCCTCACGATTTAATTTCATCATTACAGTTTGAGCACTATTGAGACTAATTACATTCCCATGTGTAAGCAGTGCCCCTTTTGGATTACCCGTTGTACCTGATGTATACAAAATTTGCGCATCATCATCTGCAGAAATTGGTACATTCGGGTCATCAGTTTGTGTAGTATCAAGCTCTTTTAAAGATATAACCCCTTCAGCTGCATCTCCAGTACTGTAAATTAATGGATTAACAGAAACATCTGCAATTGCGGACTTAATTAATTCAGTTTGATCCGCATCTGTAATGACAGCAATTGAATCAGATTGATTCACAATATAATGGATTTCTTTCGCAGTCAGACGGAAATTAATAGGAACGATGACACCTCCTGCCTTCATCACGGCATAAGCGCAAATCACAAACCAATGCGAATTTTTTAAAAACAAACTAACTTTATCGCCCTTTTTTAAACCTTGTTTAATTAAACCATTACTATATCGATTAATTTCATCGTTTAACTCTTTGTACGTATACGTATAATCCCCAAAAACTAGTGCTTTCTGATTTGGCATTCTACTTGCGTGAGATAAAATCGGTTTTAATAAATCCATATTGCTTATCCTCCTACATCAAAATTAATGGACAAACTGGCAGATCTAAAAATCTCATTGCAAAACAACAAAGAACAAGGAACAGCTAGACAAAAACGAAAAGCTATTATATTCATAGAAAATAAACTTCTATAAAATAATATATTCTTTTAAACCTGATTTATAACTTCCATTTACACGTAACGTATATCAGCTGTGAGTTGATAGTTTGTCTTGCAAGTTTTTAAGCAAGCTAAGATAACTCCTTAGAAAAATGAGCGCTGATCCTATTTACAGAATCGCGCTCGATAACGGAATATTAAAATGAGGCAGCTAGATTAGGGCAGAAAAAATAAGCAGAGGATTTCCGCTTATTTTTAGAATTGTCGTCATAATGAGGAAAATAAGAGGAGATTATCCGCTTATCTCTATGAAAACCAATGAATTTTATGATTTTTTTGATCAATAGAGGGAATTTCTCCGCTTATTTTGGGTACTTTTCATGAAATTTTTATATTAAGCGGAATTTCTCCCTCTATTTCGGTCGCTATCCTAGGCTCTCCCAATATACACTTACTCGCCTACTAAACCGTCCTTATCAGCATCATGCATGTAGGGGTATAACCAATGATCACTTGTTATTGGCATACTGAAACCTGCTGCTTTTGCTTCTTTAATTGTTACCTGTCCATTCCCGTTTGTATCAACACTCGAAATATCGCCACCACTAGTGTTTGATTGAGCTGGCTTGGAAGGCTCACCTGTTAAACCGAGTGATTCGTTAACTTCATCAGGGTTCACGTTGTCAAATGAATCAACGATCTTTTTCCCCTTTAAAGTATAGGTATACTGATAACTTGAAGGAATCTGCGTTTTAGTATTTGTATATGTGATAATCGCTTCAAACATAGTTGCTCCATTAGCTTTACGGATTGCGTCTTCCATATAAGCTTGATCACCATGACGGTTGAGCGTACTATTTTGTGGGGTAATATTGTAAGCGTTCGATACCCCTCCGAGTGAATCAGCAATGACATGTCCTTCATCTAAAACGGAACTCTCTACACCTGGAACCTTTGCTTCATCAGAGTAGTATCTACCAGACGATAATACCGGTTCGTTATCATCATCTTGTAATATAATTTTGTCCGCAATGACACGTACTAATTGCCCGTATTCATTCGTAAATGCCCAATAATCACGGTCCCCGAAACCAATGTTAACTACCACATTAGGTTCACGATGACCAGATAAATTACCGCCATCTACCTCAATAAGTTTATATCCTGAAAACTGGTCTTTATTTGATTGAGCTGGAGTTTCCTCTACTATAGGTTCATCAACAACCGTAGTGGCAGTTTCTTCACTTTCACTCTTTTCAGTTGTATCAACAGTTGTTACATCTTCTGTATCTGTTTTTTCATCCAGAATGGAAGCCTCTTCTACATCATCCGTACAACCAACCATAAAGATGGCTGTTAAAAGTAAGATTAACACGTTCATTTTATTCTTCATTTTTTAGGACTCTCCCATAATCATTACATATTGTTCATTCAAAAAGAATGCTAACATAGTTTAACATTGTTAATCTCTCGATAATAGCATAAATATATTATAATAATATTCAGAGATATTTTTACGGAATCATATTTATTCGTAAAGTGAATCGGTATTAAACACGATTCCGCCCTCCCCCCTCACTGGAGACAAATAACTAATGATGCTACTAATTTACCTTCCCAGCTAATTTTACCCATAAAAAAACTGCATCTATTTGTTCGAATCAAACAAATGGGATGCAGTTTAGCGTATAGTGAAATTTCTTGAAATCTATTCATCCATTACGATATTTTTAATTGTTATCAATTTAGGAAGGCAATTTCTTATTTAGAATTTCTAATTGAATCTGTTTAATAAACGCATCAATAGATAATGTATTTAGTCCATCTTGTTTAAACGCTCGTACAGTTACAGTTTCATTTTGCTGCTCTTGATCACCTAATACAAGTATATACGGTGTTTTTTGCATTTGCGCATCTCGAATTTTTCGACCAAGCTTTTCGTTACGTTTATCTATATCTACTCTAATATTGGCCTGGCGTAACTGGGCTTTAACCTTTTCAATATAATCTGTATGTGCCTCGGAAACGCCAATAACCTGTACTTGTCTTGGCGCTAACCATAGTGGGAATGCGCCGCCAAAATGTTCGATTAAAATACCTAGGAAGCGATCAATTGAACCAAATACGGCACGATGGATTACAACTGGGCGTACTTTCTCATTATCTTCATTAACATATGTTAAATCAAACTTCTCTGGTAGTTGAAAATCCAGCTGGATCGTTGCACATTGATGACTACGTTTAATCGCATCTCGAATATGAATATCAATCTTCGGACCGTAAAATGCCCCGTCTGCAGCATTAATTTTATAAGCAATGCCGAGTCGGTTTAATACATTTTCAAGTGCTTCCTCCGCTTGATTCCATAAGTCAAGTTCTCCCATATAATCTTCTGGACGTGTCGATAACTCAACTTCATATTCAAAGCCAAATACTTTATATACGTGATCAATAATTTGTAATGCTAATGCAATTTCGTCTTCAATTTGTGCGGGAGTCACGAAAATATGTGCATCGTCTTGACAGAATGTCCGGACGCGAAGTAGCCCATTTAGCGCACCACTAAATTCATGACGGTGTACTTGGCCAAACTCTGCCATACGAATCGGTAAATCTCGATACGAATGCAAATCATTTTTATAAATGAGCATATGTCCTGGACAGTTCATCGGTTTTAAGGCAAATTTTTGCTCATCAACTTGTGTGAAGTACATATTTTCTTTATAGTGCTGCCAGTGTCCTGATTGCTCCCAAAGACGTTGATTCATCATCAGTGGTGTTCGCACTTCTTTGTAATCGTAAATCGCTTGCAAATTGCGTAAAAAGTTTTCAAGTTCATTACGAATGATTTGCCCATTTGCTAAATAAAAGGGCATACCGGGCGCTTCTTCAGAGAACATAAATAGTTGCAGTTCTTTCCCTAGCTTTCGATGATTACGCTTTTCAGCTTCTTCAAGGAATACGAAATAATCTTGCAAATCTTCTTTCGTTGCAAAGGCTACCCCATAAATGCGTTGCAGCATCTGATTATTCTTATCGCCGCGCCAATACGCCCCTGAAATATTCATTAGCTTAAAATGCTGCAATTTATTAGTCGATGGTACATGGGGCCCTCTACATAAATCAACAAACCCACCTTGCTCATACACTGTTACAAGTTCTTCTGTCGGTATCGATTCAAGTAGCTCTAACTTCAAGGGATCATGTGCAAAAATGTTAGCAGCTTCTTCTCGTGACACTTCCTTACGAACAACAGCATAATTTTCATTCGCGATTTTTTTCATTTCACGTTCAAGTGTTTGCAAATCCTTTGGGACGAGGACATGGCTCATTTCGATATCATAATAAAAACCGTTTTCTATGACAGGACCAACCCCAAATTTTGCATCAGGATACAGTCGCTTTATTGCCTGCGCTAATAAATGTGCTGTTGAATGACGAATTACCTTTAAGCCTTCCTTTGATGAAGCATCATACAGTGAAATTTCAGCGTCCACTAGAATTGGTCGTGTCAAATCGGTTGTCGTCGTATTTACACTTCCCGCAATTGATTTTTTAGCTAAGCTCGGACTAATCGATTTAGCAATTTCGGTTAGCGTAACACCTTTGGCAAAACGTTTTTGATCGCCATTTGGAAATTGAATTGTAACTTGTTGATTTGACATACTACCTCTCCTTTTTCTTTTTTGGTAAATAAAAAAAGCATATACTCATCCGCAAAGGGACGAATATATGCTTGAATACCCGTGGTTCCACCCAAATTCCTACTGTATGTAACTCCAGTAGCTCATTGATACAGATAACGCCTGTAAACGTCACTAGTTTCCTAGCACAGCTCCAAGGGAGTAAATCGATTTGTCCAATCAGGAAACTTTCAGCCGGTGATTTCCCTCTCTTTTGACCTTCACTAAAACGATTCATATCCTCTTCATTGCATTTTAAATTGAAATTAGTAACTAATCTAACGCACCACCTAATTATTGTCAACATACCATTACCAATAAATAACAGTCAATAAACTTCATACCCGTTGCTGTTATTGGTTTTGTTCGCCTTCGAAATTTTTTAAAATTTCTATTTTTTTAAATAAACAAACAATAAAATCTTCGAGCCCAAATTCATTGGGATTTAAATACAGAAAAAAAGAAACGCAAATTCTTATTATAGAATCGCGCCTTAAAACTAATATTACACATGTAAATTGTCCTGTAGTACTTTCTCTGCAAGTTTAATGTTTTCTTTTAAAAATATAGGTAATTCTGTATGAGTAATAATCTCCGAAGTAGTCATCCAAACAACACCATCCACTTCATCCGTACTTTTAGCGTAAGGTTCCCCAGATTTATGCTGACATAGAAAAACAATATCAATTACATTTATCCCTGAATCTGTCACGAAGGATGAGCTATTAACATATTTAATACTTGTAATTTCGCAACCTACTTCTTCAAACACTTCTCGTTTTAAAGTTCTTTCCAGAATATCAGATGAATTACCTTCAATTTCACACTTTCCACCTACTAAGGAGAGGCCTCCACCAGCATGCTCCTCCTTTTCACTTCTATGGATTAATAGCCATTTGTCATTGCGACGAATTGCTCCTTCTACATTTACTATAAACATAAAATAACCCCCTGAATTTTAGACTTTATCTATCAAATCTTGCCGTTTCAATAAATCACTTTCTTAAATACATCAATCTTTTCGTATTTTTCATCAAAAACAGTTTCAACATAGATCCACCCACGTTTTTTATAATAGTCAGATGCATCCTCAGTTCTTAAATATAGTTCATTGAAACCTAATTCTTTAACTACCTCGATCGTTTTGTCTATTAACGCTTTCCCAACACTTCTCCCCCGATATTCAGGTTTCGTATATAAAGATGCCAGCCAAGGCTTGTACTTTTCCCTTATCTTTAGATCGTTTTCAAAAATTGAAACTGTACCAATACATTCTCCGTTCTCAAAAGCAACGAGGGTTATTGGAAATGTAGTATCCATTTCATTTGAAATATAATTCACTACATCTTCAAAATTCTTACTACTACCAGTCTTTTCAACAAATTCCTTGAAAATCATTTTCGAAACTTCATTTATTTTATCAGGATGTTTTTTTAAAAAATCGATTTCCATTTTTATCACCCTTTCAATTATTTTAAATTCGGTTCCAGTAAGGTAATTCGTGCTTATACCAGCTACACAAGTCGAAAATTTTCTGATTCAAGTCTGTTTAACCAGTTATGAACTAATGCATTAAATACGTCGGTTTGTTCGATTTGTAGGTTGTGACCAGTCATATCAAGAACTGAAAAAGTTGCCCTTGGATAATCCTCAATAAGTCGCCAGACATCATGATATCCAACTATATGATCTTGGCGACCTGTTATTATTAGCGTGGGATATTCCATTTTAGACGTAATATCGAAAGTAAAGCCATATCCGTTTTGACGAATGTAGTTCAGGAATCCTTCATTTGTTTGTTTAGAAGGAAGTAATATTTCATTTCTAAACCTTTCCCATTCAGTTTGACCTTGAACTACCCCCATGGAACAAAATTCCTCAGCATCCTCTGGGGACAAAAGAGATATGAAGTTACTATCTTTCTTTATGATCGTCTGCTGTGGTACCACCCTGTCATTAAATTCTGGTACTGTCAATGGCGCAATCAGTAATAACCCTCGAACGGTATTCTGTCGTAAACTGGCTATCCCTCTTGCAATGTACCCGCCATATGAATTACCACAAATAATAAACTCTTCCCCAGGGATAAGTTGGTCTAAAAGTTGTAATATTGCTTCTAACATATCATCAGAATTATGAATAGATGGGTGAGGCTCGGATTGTCCCATTCCCGGCAAATCTATGTATATTCTTTTCCATCCGCTCCGTTGCTCAAATAACGGTTCCATTGCATGTAACATTACTTGATGGTCAAGTGTCCAACCATGCAACATAACGATAGGATAACCTTCTCCAATTACTTTATGGTAAATCGACACGTATTCTCCCCCTTTTTCTACGTTAGGTTAAATGTAATATACAAACTATTCTAACATAAATACCCATTTGTTTTGTAAAGGGTATTTCCAAACTAACTCAATTTAAAAAGGCCATTTCTTATAAAAGAAATGCACCTGATTACTAAATAAGTCCTCTTTAATCAGAAATAACCATTACATTTTCAGCTACTTGTTTCTGATCTGTAGAATTTGGACTTTCAATTAAATCGAACGATACTTTTTGACCTTCTTTAAGAAAACTAAATCCATCTGGAAATCTCTTATTATCAGGTAAGATCGAACTAAAGTGAATGAAAACATGATTAGTATCTTCACCATCAAGCATTATACGACCGTACCCCTTTTCAACTTTATACCACTTAACTATTCCCTCTCTTTTCATATCTTTTCACCCTTTCAGCGTTTATCGTTACATTTTCCGACGTAATGGTACGGTCTGAATTGATTGCTAAGCATCTTAACCAATATAGCATGGAAAAAAGAGGGATTAGTAATTTCATGTCGAATTTAACTCTGATTGGCTATAGCCGATTCTTAAGGAAGGGGTGACTTATTGAAAATGATAGAACTTCAAAATAGTATGCTAATGAGAGGGATTACTTCTTAAATAAGGCTTAACCCTCTCAGAAGTAATGGGAGGAAAAAGAAAATGATGGATTTAGGAAACATGGTAAGAGGCGTTGTATCTAATGGATTCGCTCAAAGTTTACTTCAATTTTGGGAACATGATGAGGGAACTTTGGAATTACGGCACGCAAGTTCAAACTTCGTATATGCTTTTATGCGTAATCAAGTTCAATACTTTTTACGAATTAGTTTTGAACAGGATAACTCGATTGAACAGGTAAAGGCAGAGTTAGAGTTTATGCACTATTTACAATCAAATGGATTTCCAACTGTAACACCAATTCAATCAAACAATCAAAGATTAATTGAAACGCTAAAAACTTCAGAAGGAACGTATATTGCCGTCGTCTTTACTGCTGCTAATGGAATCACTTTGGATGAGGATACAATTACTGAAGAACAGATGGAAGAATGGGGAAAGTCACTTGCCTACCTTCATTATTTATCAAAAACGTTTAATCCATTAGGTGAAAAAAGAAAAAGTTGGATAGACACCGTACAATTCATGGAAAGCCTGTTTAAAAAACATCCAGGAGAAGAATTAGCTCTTCAAGAATTACGTAAGATGACGAATTGGCTTCAATCATTATCAACTGACCAAAATGGATTTGGATTAATCCATTATGATTTTCAATTAGATAATTTATTCTTTGAACGGGATAAAGATCCACATTTTAATGTCATTGACTTTGATGATGCCATCTATCATTGGTATGCACTTGATCTTGTAACAGCACTTGATGATTTTATTGATAATCCTCAATCAAAATGCTTGATTGATTCATTTTTAAATGGCTATCGCACCAAAATGGATTTAGATGATGATGTCGTGGCTCAATTCCCACAGTTTAAAAGGTATGCAAACTTATATAAGTTTGCCAGAATATTAAATTCATTGGATTACGGAGAAATTAATGATACTCCCCCCTGGTTCGAGGAGCTAAAAGTAAAGTTAGTTCGTGTTGCAGATAGATTAAGAAATAACTTTCAACAATAGGCGCACATTAAAAAAATGGAGACACAAATCCTCTGAGAATTGTGTCTCTAATTCCCCTCTTTATCAGGTTTAGTATTTGTTTCTTTAACTTGTTGGCAACTAAGGGCAAAGCTTAAAATTGCTGCAATGCTACAAACATACGGAAGTAGAGTGTAGCCCCAATTAGAAATGACGTAACCACCTAGCATTGATCCTAACGTAATACCGACATACAAAGCTGTCATATTCCATGCCATAACAGTTCCTCGTTCATTTGGATATTCCCCTGCTAACCTAGCAGTGTAAGCTGTAAATCCTGCATATCCAATTAAAGCCCATAAGAATAAGTAGAAATAGATCCAAATACTTGATGTAAAGAAGATGCCTAAACAAACGAGTATTAGCGCTAAGAAAATGAGTGTTAGTCTTGAAATTTTCTTTTCTCCAAATCGATCTGTTAACTGTCCACCCGTAAGGCTACCTATAACAGCACCAACCCCATAAAACGTTATAGCTGCAGCGATTTCTAATGATGAGAAACTATTCTCGGAATAAAGGGCCGCGCCTAAGTAAACATATAAAGCATACATTGAAATCGCCCAACTAGTAGTCACACTTACTGAACCAAATATTCGTAATAAATTTCCCCCGAGTAGATTCCTCGCTGAAAGGCTTTTCGAATTATTTTTCCATGTTTTATGATTTACTACTGCCAATATAGCGCCCATAAGAGCCAGTGCCACAAATACTGAACGCCAACCAAGAAAATGCTCTAACAAAATACCGATTGGAGCTCCAGCCCAAAGAGCTGTTAAGTGACCTGAGGCAAGAATCGAAAGCCATGTCCCTGTCCGATTTGCAGGTGCAACATCGCCAATAATTGCATAAAGCAACGGGGCAATTGAAGCAACTGATAAACCAACTAAAATACGACTAACAATTAACCAAAAAAATGTAGGAGCGAAAGCGGTTAGTATGTTAGAAACGACGAACAACACTAACCCAAATGTGATGTATGCCCCCCGTCCATGTTTATCTGACAGCCACCCAAAAAAAGGAGCAAAAATAGCATAGGTAATTGCAAAAACAGTAATCATCCAGCCAGTCATCGCTGGACTTGTCTGGTACGCTCTCGAAATAAATGGCATTAAAGGAGATACTACAAATAAGTCAATGCCGATTAAAAACAATGTAATCCATCCAACAAATAAACTGACTCTCCCATGCACCTTCAAAATTACAACCTCATTTACATTTAATATTAAATGTATATTATTCAAAGCTGTTAAAAATGGACTTTTTGTTCAATCAGACTGCCCATTCGTTTTAATGGCAACTTTTTGAAGACCGTTCCCACTAAACCTAAATTCAAAGCTTCTAATCTTCTAACCACCAGCATTACATATTAGCCGAGATTAAAATAAGCGGAGGATTTCCTTTTATCTGTAGAATTCTGTTCATTTCAGCAAAAATAAGAGGAGAATTTCCGCTTATTTACATTAAAATCATTAAATTTTATATTTTTTTAATCAATAGACGGAATATCTCCGCTTATTTTAGTTATTTTTCACTTTATTTTTTAAATAAACGGAATTCGTCCCTCTATTTCGCCCGCTTATACTCGGTCCCCCTCTCCTCCCTGTTAAATGAATTAATATATTCCTAGTTATTTCACCTATTCTTAATTACAATATAATGAAATGGAATATTTAAACATTTGTATATATAAATGTAAAAAGGAGCACGTTAATGCAAAAAATAATGTTAATTGTATTCGCACTAGTGTTTTGTTCTGTATCAACTGTTTTTGCAAATGAGGATAACCTGACCCCTTCAGGAATTCCTTATTCAGAACTAGAGGATCGTGTGGATGAATATGTTGCTCAATATGTTGGGACATCTACAGCTGGAGCGAATGTATTAATTATGAAGGACGGCGAAATTTTCATGAGTTCGTCCTATGGCTACGCAAATATTGAAAATCAAATTAAAGTCACACCTGATACTATTTTAGAGTGGGGTTCTGTTACGAAGCTTCTTGTGTGGACTAGCGTAATGCAACTTGTAGAGCAGGGAAAGCTTGAACTAAATGAAGATATCCGATCATATTTACCAGCAGGATTTTTAACAAATGTGGAATATAATGCTCCTATCACGATGTTAAATCTTATGCACCATAATGCGGGCTGGGAGGAAAAATATATAGATTTATTTTATAAGTCCGCGCATGAAATAAAGCCTTTAGAAGAAATGCTTCATATTACTAACCCTTATCAAGTGACTGAGCCGGGTAGTATAGTTGCCTATTCTAACTATGGTGTAGCACTGGCCGCTTTCATTGTAGAACAGCTCTCCGAACAACCGTATTATGAATATGTAAATGAACATATCTTTTCTATTTTGAATATGAAAGACACATCCATTCACCCTACACAGCAAGATCACCTAAGTATTGCAACAAAAAGAGATGAAGTTTTTGGGTATCGTGGTAGTGATGGTGAATTAAGTATTTCTAAAAATGGGCGTATTTTTATCGGTCTATATCCAGCTGGAAGTGCAATGGGTACTATAGGGGATTTAGTTAAATTTATGATGGCGCTTATGCCAGCGGATGGTGAGAGTAGCCCCTTATTTCAAAACAATCGTACATTAGAAGAAATGCTGACGACGAGTGATTTTTTTGACAATGGCTATCCGCGAAATGCTCATGGTTTTTGGGAAGGTCTTTATGCAGTAGATGTATTGGGCCATGCAGGGAATACGGACAGTTTTTCAAGCAATTTCATCTTTTCCAAAGAAAACAAATTAGGTTTAATTATTATGACGAATCAGCAAAATGAAGTAGCGCTTAGTTACGGCTTACCGACACTCCTGTTCGGAGAATATTCACCATCAAACAAATATCAAACTATGCCCAATGTACAAAATCATGAAGAAAATTATTTTTGGGCAAGGCAGCCCTATAAAGGTTTCGCCAAGCTATATGGTGCGCTAAGTACTCTAAATATTCAAGTGACAGAGTCAAATAGAATGAATGCTTTTGGAGTGGCGTATGAACAAATTGCTCCATTACTTTATAAATCAACAGATGATTCGAATGATTTTTTGCATGTGACTTTGAACAATGGTCAAGTAGAAAAGATCTCAACGCTAACAAGTGATTTGATGCCGGTCTCCAAAAGTTCAAAAATCTTTAAGCTGCTCAGTTTCTTAGCCATAACTTTTAGTATTCTCTATACAGTTATTATTCTAGTAATCAGCTTAATCCAATCCATAAATAACAGAAAAAACAAAGTTCCACCTATTATTTTAAAAAAGTGGGAAACACTACTACTTTTAGCGAATCTCATTACTGTTATAAATGTAACTACTTTATTTTATAGAGCACTTAACTACACACCTTATGCCGCACTAAAACTTCATTTTTGGATAAATTATGCGTATATAATTTTCATAGCGGTTTGCATCATTGCCCTATTATTAGGGTGGCGACAAATAAAGGTAACACGTGGTCTAAAAATTCGCTATACACTTTCTTGTGTCTCTGGATTACTAATGGTCATCTTAATTTTAGGCTGGGAGCTTTATATCTAAAAATTGTAGACATATAAAAAAGCAGTTCAAATTTTCTTAATTACAAAAATTTGAACTGCATTATTTTATTTTTTAATAAACATTTGCGTCCAGTAGTAACCATCTTCAACGAAACCTACACCAATGTGCGTAAATTTCGCATCCATAATGTTTGCTCGGTGACCTGAACTATTCATCCATGCGTCCATTACTTGCGTAGCTGTTCTTTGGCCTTTAGCAATGTTTTCACCTGCTGATTTATAGCTAATACCAAATTTTTTCATCATATCAAATGGTGAGCCGTAAGTTGGGCTTGTATGGCTGAAGTATTTTTTGTCGTGCATATCTTGTGATTTGTATTTTGCAACACGCGCTAGCTCCCAATCGATTGTAAGTGGGGCTAACCCTGCTTTCGCACGTTCTTTGTTCACTAAGCTAACTACTTGCTCTTCTACTGCTTGTTGTTCATTCTCAGAAATAATAATTTTATCTCCAACATAAATCATGTCCGGATTTTTTAATGTAGGGTTTAAAGCAATTAATTCGCTTAGTCCGATTTGATTTTTAGAAGCAATCTTCCAAAGCGTGTCCCCACTTTTTACTGTATATGTAGCTGCAGATGCAGATGCCGGCAAAGCAAAAATCAACATACTAAACAACAACACGATACTTTTTTTCAACATTATTGAATCATTCCTTTCTAGTTGTCTGTTACAAGCTTACTAGAAAGTAACCCCAAAATCATTAGGGAATCAATGGCGCCTCTTTTGCAATAGTATAACAAATATTACAATTGTGACAATAATGTTGAAAGCGTGTTCGTGTTTATAAAAAGACACCGTACAAATGAATGATTATACGCAACCCCTTAATAAGCTACTATTTTCCCACGCATACTTGTTATAAGACTAGTTGTGATACCAATAAATATTATCGTTAAAATGGAGAGATAAAATGTTTCCGGAGATAATAATAGCCCCCCAATAATTATAACAACTGAATCAATCACCAAAATATAAATCCCTACATTAATACCCGTCTTATCACACAAAAACTGCGCAATAAAATCCGAGCCTCCTGTACTTGTCTGAAAGCATAACATCATCCCGATTCCTATGCCTACTAAGATGCCTCCTATAATAGAGCTGTATACCGCTTCAACTTTTATTAGCTTACTAAGAGGTGAGAGATAATCAATAAAAAAAGCAGATAAAATCATACCATGTAAACTATTATAGAAATAGTTTCTATAATGAAACCATGCGTATATAAAGATGGGAATACTTAATAGGATTATTATAAGTCCGGTATTAAACCCCCATAAGTAATTTGCTATTAATCCAATGCCAACTGTTCCTCCATCTAAAATTTTATGCGGTACTAAAAACAGATTTATACCTAAAGATAGAATAATACTGCCTAAAATTAGCGCCAAACTTTTTCTAAGAAAATACACGGAGGCCACCTCTTAATATCAACTTTTATTAAATACTGATAAATATATGTTCTCGAAGAAAATTAAATGTATTTTTTTATAAGCATTTTTAGTGATGACTCGCTATATGATTATAGTTAACGAAAAAGGGAATATTGTTCTTACTTACCGTTAATCTTAAATGTAGCTAGGAGGAATATAATTTGGATATATCATTATTATTAGAGTATGGTTGGGTACTATTATTATTAATTGGCTTAGAAGGATTGCTTGCGGCAGATAATGCCCTCGTTTTAGCTATCATGGTTAAACATTTACCTGAAAAAGAAAGACGGAGGGCTCTTTTTTATGGTCTAGCAGGTGCCTTCATTTTCCGTTTTGCTTCGTTATTTATTATTTCCTTCTTAGTAGATGTATGGCAGGTTCAGGCTATTGGTGCTCTCTATTTACTATTTATTGCAATCAATCATATTGCTAGAAAGATATATTTTAAAAACAAAGTACATGTAAAAGTGAATGAGAAAAAGAAATCTGGTTTTTGGGGAACGGTTATTAAAGTGGAATTGGCGGATATTGCATTTGCGGTTGATTCGATTTTAGCAGCTGTAGCTCTTGCGATGACACTTCCTAATACAGACTTACCTACGATTGGTGGCATGGATGGAGGTAAGTTCCTAGTCATATTCACTGGTGGTTTAATCGGGTTAATCATCATGCGTTTTGCAGCAAACTTTTTTGTAAAACTTCTTGCAGCAAAACCAGGCTTAGAAATTGCTGCATTTGTAATCGTTGGATGGGTTGGCGTTAAACTCGCTGTTTTAACTTTAAGTCACCCTGATGTGAATATCATCTCTTATTCATTTGCTCATTCCTTTGAGTGGAAACTAACTTTCTATAGTATTTTAATTGCTATTGCAGTAGCTGGTTGGTTTTTATCCAAAGATAATACTTCTAAAGAATAATTGAGTAAAATAAGCGGAGGATTTCCCCTTATTTGCAGAATTAGCTTCATTTCACGGAAAATAAGGGAAGAAATTCCGCTTATTCACATGAAAACCTTTAAATTTTATGTTTTTTTAATCAATAGAGGGAATTTCTCCGTTTATTTTGATTACTTTTCACTTAATTTTATTAATAAGCGGAATTTCTCCGTCTATTTTTGATGCTTAATATGCGTCACTCCTAAATAAAAAACCGCAGCTGAAATATAACCACTAAAATAAATGAAGTGGCTATATTCGCTGAGGTTTTCACTTAAATGTTAGAGGACTCTGCCAATTTCATTAAATAGTACTGTTCCTCCCTAGCCATGTGATCAGCCATAGATGCAGTAAATGTCCCTAACACTTCTGCACTTAACTCCATTTCTTCCAGTTCATTTAAAAACGTTTTAAATAAGCCCATTTCCACTTCAACCTCATTATTAAATCTGTTTAAGGCCGGGAATTTTTGTATATTCGTACGTAAATAACCTGTTAATTCTACTGCTTTTAAATAGAACTGTTCAAAGTGTTTTGTAAAATTACTGCTTTTTTCCTTTAATCTTTTTTCTACACCATCCAATCGGTCATTAATAGCCCCTGCATGACCTGATGCATCTACTAACCAGATTAGATGATGATGTAATTCGTGAAATATTGGGGGCACTTCGCCCTGTTTAAGATAGTTTAATATACGTAAGTATTCTTCTAATTCGTTTACCATATGATTTATGAAAGTAGGTGTTAAATGGATTTTCATTTCGCTTGTTATGTGGCGTTCAATAATGGATAGTTTGAAGGACCTTAACTGTTTTACGGATTCTTCCACATTATTAGCGAAAAGGATCGCATTCGATTCGTTAAGTGAACTTACTTGAGAAAGAAGTTGATCAAAGTGATGGATAAAGGAAGCAGCTTTAGAAATATCCTCTATTTGAGAAGGATATAGTGAGTCGTAAATAAACCTTGAATGATCCCCAAGTACTTGAAGCCAAAATTGATGTTCAAAAACAGCACTTTCCAAATAATTTCCCACGCAATTTACATCCCCTTTTTTCACTCTAGTATCCAATTTATTCGACTTGAAATCTTTTTATGAGGAAATTCACCGGAACACAGTATGAAAAGAAAAAAAGAGTAATACAGATCAACTGTTTACTCTTTTGAAATAGTTTTCCCGGCACTAAGTACTGGGATATAATTCGTAAAGAATGCTTATTTCTATCTGTAAAAACCTTCACTATTATTTACTTTTCTTCACCCATCTGAACAATTTCTCCATTTTCTACGTAAGCCATTCGTAGTAATGGAAGGAATCCACCATCATCGTCTACACCTTTAATGTAATAAACTTCTTTGTCTTCTGGCAGGTTTTTTGCTCCTTGATCCATTGCTGCCATAATTTTCTCAGTATCATCCACAGTTCCAGCTGCTTTCATTGCCTCAACTAGAATATACAATGAAATATAATGGAATCCTGATTCAGAGCCTGGATCTTTATCATTTTGGCTACGGTATTTTTCAATGAAAGCTTCTGTACCACCATATCGGGATGTAACTAGTGGTGGTGTCGAAATTACGCCTTCAAGTAAATCATAACTTCCGCCTAATACTGCTGCGATCTCATCCAGCTTTGCTTGGTCCATAATAATGAATCCACCTTCGAAACCTAAATCACGTGCTTGCTTTAATACAAGGGCAGTCGGTTGTGAAGGTCCACCGATGAATAAGACATCCGGGTTTTTCGCTAATGCATTGGTCATAATTGTTTGGAAGTCCGTATCCTTACTAAAGTCGATTGACTCATCAAAGACAACTTCCCCACCATTTGCTTCCCATACAGGGCGTAATGAATCTGCCCAATCCTTACCGTACTGAGTTGCTGTTGGTAAGAATGCTATTTTCTTTCCGAAACGTTCCATTTCGTATTTTGTAAATGGCTCAATATATCTGTCATAGCGAGGTGGAATACGAACAGTCATTTTATTCCCTGTTTCGGTAACACCTGGCTCACTCGTATAGGCCATAACAATAAAATCTTCCATTTCATTAAACACTTGCATTGCATATACACCGCCACTATGTGGTGTATAAATGAACTTAGTATCTTGTTCCTGTACTAATCTTTTCGCATTCGCTGCGGCTTCATTCGGTAAATATTTGTCATCTAAAGTCGATAAGTTAATCGTATACTTCTGACCATCCACTTCAAATCCACCACTATCATTAATTTCTTCCGCAGCCATTCTTAATCCTTTTAATGTTTCTTCGCCATAAAATGCTGCTGGACCACTTAAAGGACCGGTATAGCCGATTGTAAGCTCTTCTACTTTACTGCCCTCTGTACTAACCGGTGCTTTTCCTTCATCTTTTTTTGTTTCTTCCCCATCTTCAGAACAAGCAACTAGTACTATAGCCAAAATAAAAAGCAAACTAAGAAATAATCCCCTCTTAAATGTGTTCATGTTTATCTCCTTTGTTTTTTATATTTTTAGTGCGACAATACATTATTTGTTCCATTTTCTCGCCTTTCCTACATGCTCATGTCTATGCCCCAATATAAGCTTTGCGAATATCATCATTATTAAATAGTTCTTTACTATTCCCTTGAAGAACTAATATGCCGTTCTCTATTACGTAGCCACGGCTAGCAATTTTCAGTGCAGCATTGGCATTTTGTTCAGCAAGTAACACGGTCGTTCCATTTCTATTAATCGACTGTATAACAGAAAACATTTGCTCGACTATTAACGGAGCAAGCCCTATGGAAGGTTCATCGAGCATAATTAGTTTTGGTTTCGCCATTAAAGCTCTACCAATTGCCAACATTTGCTGCTGTCCTCCACTTAAGGAACCAGCTGCATCATCTTTTTTCTCTTTTAATATTGGGAATAAATCATAAGTTTCTTCCAATGACTGTTTTAATTGTGCTTTTTTCCGTCGATGGACAAAGCCACCCATCATTAAATTTTCTTGGACAGACATCTCAGAAAACAGCTTTTTTCCTTCAGCACATTGAACAATACCGGTCTTTACGATCCGATCTGGGGCAGCTCCGCTTATACTGTTTCCATTAAACTGAATGTCACCTGAAGTCATTTTGTTCAAGCCGCTAATTGTTTTAAATAGCGTGCTTTTCCCTGCCCCATTCGCGCCAAGTAATACAACTAACTCGCCTTCATGCACTTCTAAATTAATGTTTTTTAATGCTTCAAAACCACCAAACTTTATTGTCACATCAGATAACTTCAGCAGATGATTCACCCCCTAAATACGCTTCGATTACAGTTGGGTTATTTTGAATTTCCTCTGGTGTACCTTGTGCTATTTTCGCACCATGGTTTAGCACCATAATATTATCTGCAAGTCCCATAATCATCTGCATCTTATGTTCAATCGTACATACAGTAATGCCGCTATCAACGATTTTCTTCATTAATTCTGCCAAGCCTTCTGTTTCACCAGGATTGATTCCTGCTGCAGGCTCATCAAGGAAAATAACTTTTGGGCCTGTAGCAAGTGCAAGCGCAATGGCCACTCGTTTTTTTGACTCCTGTGAAATCGTCGATACAGGACTGTCAGCCAAATTTGCTAAGCCTACGAAATCCAGTACTTCAATTGCTCTTTCAAATGCTTCCTTTTCCTCACGCTTTTCTCTTTTCGTTCGAAGAATAGCATCAAAAAGCTTCGATTTGGTACGTAAGCGATAGCCTACTATAATATTGTCAATGACTGACGACGTATCAAATAGATGAGTAGTTTGGAATGTACGGGCAATACCTAGTCTCGCTACAATATGAGGCGGTGTTTTAGTAATATCCTTACCTTCAAACGTAATTGACCCGGATGTTGGTTGATGGAAGCCACTAATCAAATTAAAAAAAGTCGATTTACCGGCTCCATTTGGTCCGATAATTGCGGTAATTTTTCCTTGTTCAATCTCAAAATCAACTTCGTCCACTGCAGTTAAACCACCAAATCTTTTCGTGAGGCCTTCTAGTTTAATAAATGTCATCATTAAACCTCCCTACTTTTCATATCCGTTGATTCACTATTCGTTGTATATGACTTGCTACTCTCTTTTTTTCTAGTCCGAAAATATCCCCTTAAGGACTGAATAGCTCCTACGATCCCTCTAGGGTAGAAAATAACGATTAATGTTAATATTGGTCCAAAAATCAACATCCGATGTTCTTGGAAGCTTTGTAAATATTGCTCCAGCCATACAAAAAGCATCGTCCCTATAATCGGTCCCGTAAGCGTTCCAATCCCACCAACGATTAAATACATTAAAAATGTAAATACCATTGTAGTCCCTGCAATTTCAGGTCCAATAAATCGAACAAGTGAAGCGTATAATCCGCCTGCCAGTCCTGCAAAAGATACCGAAATGACAAAAGATACTAGTTTATTTAATTTTGTATTAATTCCTAGAGTTTGTGCTAGCTCCTCACTATTACGAATCGCATTATACGTTCTTCCTGTTAAAGAATGAACAATTCTTACAGTGACAAAAATAGAAAGGAGGAGAAAAAATAACACTAAATAATACATGGCGATCGATGAAGAAAATTCAATGGGACCAATTGCATTTGGTATTGGGATGCCAATTAATCCCCTTACGCCACCCGTTAAACCTTCCCATTTATAAATTAATAAATAGATTAAATAACCTGCTATTAACGTATAAATGGCAAAAAAGTGCTCTTTCGTTCGTAGTGCAATGATGCCTAAAGCAAAACCAATTCCCATTGTAATAAGAACAGCTAACAATAATGCCAACCAAAAATTAAGACCCGCTTTAGTAGTTAACACCCCTACGGAATAGGCTCCAATGGCAAAAAAACCTGCGTGTGCCAAGGAGAGCTGCCCTGTATAACCAGCTAAAATGTTCATTCCATAAATGGCGATAATATAAATAAAGGCGAGTGTCATAATATATAAAACATATTTATTATCTGAAAAGGCCAGAGGGAAAAGAAGGGATAAAATGAGTACTGCGATAATTCCATTACGTTTATTCAGTACTTTACTCATTAATAAACCCCCTTCGCAAACAGACCTTTAGGGCGCACCGTCATAATAATAATTAGTAGTAAAAAGGCGATCATATCCTTATAATCATTCGAAATATACGTAGCTCCCAAGCTCTCTGTAATACCAAGAATTAATCCGCCAATGATAGCGCCTGGAACGCTACCCATCCCCCCTATAATGACGACGACAAATGCTTTCAAAATAACAATATGTCCCATGGCCGGGAATACAAGATTAATCGGAGAAGAAATAGATGCCGCAATTGCAGCTAATGCTCCTGAGATAGCAAATGTCATCATCGCTACTGCATTCGCATTGATCCCTACTAAAAAGGCTCCTTCACGATTTTGCGCCATCGCAATAATTGACGCTCCAATCATTGTTTTCTTTAAAAAAAGCTGCAATAAAATCACCACAACGACCGCCACTACAATAACCAAAATTCTTTGATACGATGTGGCTATTCCAAAAATTGTAACAGAGTCACCATATGGAGTAATCATTCGTTGGTAGTCGTTGCCCCATATAAGGCTAACAAGTGCATCGAAAAACAATACCATACCAATGGCTGCTATTTTGTCATGAATAGCAGGAGCATTCCTTAACGGATTAAAAACCAATCGTTCCATTAAAATCGCTATTAATGCAACGCTAATCATAGAGATGATGATAGCTACAAAATAATGGACACCTAGCCCTTTCATTGCCATTAAAGTGAGATACCCACCAATTAAGTACAGCGCTCCATGGGCAAAATTTGGAACATGTAAAATACCAAATACGAGAGTAAGTCCAATCGCAACAAGAATGTAAACGCTTCCAAGGGTGAGTCCATTAAACAATTGCTGCAGTAATAATTCCATATTTATCCCCCTTCGTATTGTAAGATGAAATTTGGCTTACTCTAACGTGTGGTAATTAAATATTCTTCAAGGGCCTTCCTTAATTCCATTGGTATTTCAATTGAATGCTGATCTTGAAAGTTATAACAAACAATAACTGAACTTCCATTAGCTATAAGAGCACCCGTATGTGCATCTTTAATTTCATGTTCAAGTGTATAGCTTTTTGTTCCGATATTTGATACGCCTGTTGATACTCTCAGTATTTGGCTTGCATATGATTGTTTAATGAAGTTACTTTCAAGACGTGCTACGATAAAATTAAAATTCTTTCGATCTTTCCCGCTAAATTTAATCGCTTCAAAAAATTTGGTACGTGCTTCTTCATAATAAAGAAAATAACTCGTATTACTCACATGACCTCCAGCATCCGTCTCACAATACCGTACATAAATATCAACATCCGGGATAGTTTTCATATATTTTCTTCTCCTTCATTTACGATTTTTATTATGTGAAAGAATTGACTACCCCTCTCGTTCAATGATCGTCGCAATTCCTTGCCCGCCACCGATACATGCAGTAATGAGTGCATATCTTCCGCCTGACCGCTTTAATTCGTAAATTGCTTTTGTCATTAAAATAGCACCCGTGGCACCTAGAGGATGTCCATGTGCAATTGCCCCACCGTTGACATTTACTTTTTGCGCGTCCATGTTTAGTTCCTTATCACAAGCAAGAACTTGTGAAGCAAACGCTTCGTTTATTTCTATCAAATCCATATCCTCTAAAGTTAAGCCAGCCTTCTCTAATACTTTTTTTGTTGCAGGTACTGGTCCGATTCCCATAATATTTGGATCAACCCCGGCAACTGCCTGTGCTCGAACGACTGCTAAAGGAGTTATTCCTAACTGATTTGCTTTTTCTCGAGACATTATAACAACGACTGAGGCAGCATCATTTAAACCTGAACTACTACCTGCAGTAACAGTACCACCATTCAAAAATACGGCCGGTAATTTTTCTAATCCTTCTTTGGTCGTTTCTGGACGAGGATGTTCATCCACTTTAAATTCAATTGGTTCACCTTTTCGAGTAGGTATATAAATCGGTACAATTTGCTCTTCAAATCGGCCTTCTTCCATCGCTCTAGCCATCTTTTGTTGGCTTTGTAGAGAAAATGCATCTTGTTCTTCCCTACTAATGTTATATTTCTCAACTAAGTTTTCCGCTGTAATCCCCATAGGTGGGTCACCAATTTCTTTTGGAGCTAATTGAGACTTTCGGAAGCGAGGAAGTGTAGGGCTATAAGCTTTTTCTGGACGGTCCATTAAATAAGGAGCACGGCTCATACTCTCCACTCCACCTGCTACAAAAATATCTCCATCGCCTGCCCAAATTGCCTGCGCAGCTAGATTAATCGCATTAATGCCAGACCCACATTGACGGTCTACAGTTAACCCGGGCATTCCAGTAAATAAACCTGTTTGCAAAGCTGTTAATCTAGCAATATTCCCACCACCACTTAGTACATTGCCTAAAATAACGTCATCAACCATATCAGCCGTAACATTTGCACGCTTTAGCGCCTCTTTCATCACTTCTGCTCCAAAAACATGAGCAGGAATAGATGCAAGTGCGCCACCTTGCCTGCCGATTGCTGTTCTTACTGCGGAAACAATTACAGCCTCTCTCACACATTCATCCTCCCTTTTAATTCATCTGAAAATTCAGAAATATTATGACATAAAAATTTTACAGATCCATTCATAACTTCCTTTTGGTGTTGATTGATTGCTGCAACTTCAAACACCATTTCACTTGAATGATGGTCCTGTAAAGTTGCCTTTAGTGTAATGCGGTCATCTATAAATACCATGCCTTTAAAGCGGATGGCGAAATCTTGAATAAAACCTTCCTCAACGTAAGGTGTAAATAACTTTGCTAAATTACCCATCGTCCACATTCCATGCGCTATAATGCCTGGTAAACCTGCTTTCTTCGCCTCATCATCAATTGTATGAATAGGATTGAAGTCACCAGATGCGCCTGCATATTTAATCAAGTCAAGTCTATTCACCGGTTGAATTTCAATAGAAGGTAATGAATCGCCTGGCTTTAAGTTCGTAATATATATCAAGCACCCATCCCCTTTCTCACTGCTTCATTAATGATGAGAATACGATCTTCGCTGAAAATTAGGTTTTGATCTATATCTAAGCCCTCACGACGAATTACTAAAAAGCCCATTCTTCCATTACTCCCAGTTTTCTCATAGTAATCTTTCACTTCTGTAGAGCAATATAGTTCTTCTCCAACAAAAATAGGCCGTTCATAATGAAAGATTTGCTCTCCATGAATGAGTCCCTTTGCCGGTAGTTTTAAATTTGGAATCGTACCAAAATCAAGTGTAACTGGAAAGGTAGGTGGCGCAATATTTCGTTTATATCTTGAATTTTTCCCTGCTTCCTCGTCATAATAAATCGGAGCAAGATCATTAATGGCCTCTGCAAATTTTTTAACAGCACCTCGCTCAACTGTGTTTTTAATCACAGTTGAGCGTGTTCCAATTGCTTCTTTAAACACTTAATCCCTCTTTTCTTTAAGTTCTTGGTCCTCCAGCAACATAAATAATTTGCCCACTTACAAAAGATGATTTTTCATCAGCAAAAAATAGGACTGCATTTGCAATATCTTCTGGTTTTCCGCTTCGTCCAACCGGAATTGCCTTAGTAGTAAATTCAACAAACTGATCAAAAGGAACGCCCATTCTTTCAGCAGTTGCTTTTGTCATATCTGTTTCAATAAAGCCTGGTGCAACAGCATTTACGGTTACACCATATCGACCTAGCTCTATTGCTAACGTCTTAGTTAATCCTTGTAAGCCAGCTTTTGCCGTCGAATAATTCGCCTGTCCGCGATTACCTAAAGCAGAAGTGGATGACAAGTTAATAATTCGGCCGTAATTTTGCTTCGTCATATAAGCTTGAGCAGCTCGAGAGGCGTAGAATGCACCTGTTAAATGAACATTCATAACCGTTAACCAATCTTCATCCGTCATTTTAAATACTAAGTTATCTCGAATAACGCCCGCATTGTTTACTAATATATCAATCGAGCCGAACATTTCATAGACTTCTTTCATCGCCAACTCAACATCTTCACGATTGGCAACACTTCCGACTTTTGTATAAACTGAATAGCCCGCTTCTCTTAATTCACTAGCTGCACCTTCTAACGCTTCTTCATTCACATCAATAATTGCGACATTAGCCCCTTCTTGTGCGAATTGCTCAACAATCGCTCTTCCGATTCCTCTGCTGCCACCTGTTACAAATGCTGTTTTTCCTTCAAATCTTTGTCCCACGACTATTCCTTCTTTCTCTATAAAAGTTTTTTTGATTTCATCGCTCATTAATAGAGTTAAACATATTGGCCAACCTTAACGTTTCCTTTTAAGAGATTTCTTGAAATGATCATACGTTGTATTTCGTCCGTACCATCATAAATTCTCCAAAGTCTTGCTTCACGGTACCAGCGTTCAATCGGTAACTCTCTCGTATAGCCCATTCCACCATGAATTTGCAGTACTCGGTCTACTACTCTATTGCCCATATTGGCACCATACAATTTTGC
Source organism: Solibacillus sp. FSL W8-0372 (assembly GCF_037969735.1). NCBI lineage: Bacteria > Bacillati > Bacillota > Bacilli > Caryophanales > Caryophanaceae > Solibacillus > Solibacillus sp. FSL W8-0372. The sequence continues at coordinate 2,153,711 of NZ_CP150204.1, forward strand.
CATTGATGCCAAGTGGCGGTTATCCTCTCCATGATCGAGGGTAAAGGCTGCATTAAGCACAAGCCATCTCGCTGCTTCAATTTCAACCGCTGAGTCGGCAATCGGCCATTGAATCGCTTGATTGTCTGCAATTGGTTTTCCAAATGTTTTACGTTCCTTCGAGTAATCGATCGCCATTTGTAGTAGGCGTTCTGCCATTCCAACTGCTCGAGCACCTACAACCCATCGTGCAAAGCCAATCCATTCTAAACCTAATTTATAACCACCGTTAACCTCACCTAAAATATTTTCTTCTGGAACACGAACATTATCAAAGACTAAACCAGCCGGTCCCCATTCACCCATCGTGTCGATATACTCTGATTTCCAGCCCATATCACGGTCTACGATGAAGCAAGTTACACCATCTCGACCAGTTTTTTTATGGAGCTCTTTATCAGTTATCGCAATAACCATTACGAAATCTGCTTCATTACCACCTGTAATAAACGTTTTTTCACCATTTAAGACCCACTCATTGCCATCTTTCACGGCTGTCATTTTAATGTTTCTTGTGTCGGACCCTGCATCTGGCTCTGTGATAGCAAAGCACGATTTTTTGTCACCATTTATCGTAGGAATTAAGTACTTTTCCTTTTGGTAGTCGTTTCCATAATAAAGAATATTGTCTGCTGAACCGCCAAAACTAAAAGGGACAAATGTTTTCGAGATTTCCATTAAAACGAGCGCCATCATCATTTGGCCAAGGTCAGCACCACCATATTCTTCTGGCGTATTAATACCCCAAAATCCAAATTCTTTCGCCTTTAAGCGTAGCTCTTTTAATTTTTCATTTGAAAGACCCGGTTTCCCTTCACGCTCGTTTTTCAGCACTTCATTTTCAAGAGGGATTAATTCCTCTTTCACAAATTTGCGGATAGTTTCCTGCACCATTTTTTGTTCATCAGTTAATCGTAAATACATATAATCACACTTCCGTTTCCATTAGATTTATATTAAACATGATCACTTTGAGCATTGAATTGCGTTATTAAATTTCTTTTCAGTATTTTGCCAACAGCCGTTTTCGGTAACTCTTTAACGAATTGAATTTCTCTAGGAACCTTATATGCAGACAATTGAGTACGACAGAAATCAATGAGTTGGTCAGACGTTACATCCTGGCCTTCCTTCAGTACTACAATTGCTTTAATTGTCTCGCCGCGATATTCATGTGGAATACCTATAACCGCGACTTCAAGTACGGCTGGATGCTTATAAAGAATATTTTCAACCTCGATCGGATAAACGTTATACCCGCTCGCGATAATCATTTCTTTTTTACGTCCAACAATAAAGAAGAAGCCGTCCTCATCCATTTTTGCTAAATCCCCTGTATATAGCCAACCATTCCGTACCGCGATATTTGTTTCTTCAGGTCTGTTCCAGTAACCTTTCATCACCTGAGGACCCCTAATTACTAATTCTCCCACCTCTCCAACGGCAAGGGTTTGTTCTCCAGTTGCAATATCTACTATTCTCGCATCCGTGTTTGGTATCGGAATGCCAATACTCCCCTTTTTTTGCAATCCATCAACAGGATTCCGGTGCGTAACAGGTGAAGCTTCAGATAGCCCATAACCTTCAGCAACTGAAGTACCGCTTATCTCGTTGAATTGATTAATAATCTCTATTGGTAAAGGTGCCGATCCACTCGAACATATATTAAAACAGCTCAGATCAAATTTTCTGACATTGTAATAATTTACGAGTGCAATGTACATCGTTGGAACGCCCGGAAATGAGGTTGGCTTCGTTTTTTCAATGATGTCAATGACTTGCTCCACATCAAATTTAGGCACCAAAATCAAATTGCTGCCGAGATAGAACGTGACAGACATAGCACTCGTCATTCCATATACATGAAACAATGGCGATATAGTTAAAACACGCTCTTCCCCTTTTTTCACCTTAACATTAGAAGTCGCTTCACTTTGAAGTGTGTTAGCAACGATATTAAAGTGGGTTAGCATTGCCCCTTTTGGTGTTCCGGTAGTTCCTCCCGTATATTGCAAAACTGCAACATCTTCAACTGGATTAATTTCTACCGTTTGTAATTCGCCCTCATCTTCTATTAATAATTCATCTGGCAAGTAAGCGCTTTCTACAGAAACCGGGTAAACTTCTTGAATCGGTGTTTGCGCTCTAATTGCCTCTATTAAAGGTAGTAATTGATCCATTACAATGATTGCCTTTGCCCCAGAATCATTTAAAATATGGATTAATTCTGAAGCTTGATACATTGGATTTACTTGAACTACAATTCCACCACATGCTAGTATGCTGTAAAAACTTACAGGGTATTGAGGACAATTCGGAAGCATAATTGCAACCCGATCCCCTTTGCCAACACCACTTTTTGATAGACCTTTCGCAGCCTTTTTAATGTTATCGCTCAGTTCCTGATACGAGAAAGTTTTTCCATAAAACGTTATAGAAGTATGGTTTGAATAGGTTGCTACCGATTCATCTAGCAGCTGCGGAAGCGAAATAATCGGAATTTCAATTTCTTTCGGATTTCCGGGTACAACATGCTCTAACCAAGGTCTCTCCACATTTGTTTTGCTTTGCGTCATAATGATCCACCCCCATCAATAGCTATTACTTGCCCTGTAATATAATCACTTGCTCTTCCCGCGAACAATATTGCTGTAGCCTTTAACGAATTCGTATCTCCCAGTTTATTCATTGGGTTTTTTTCCTTAATACGATCGCCGCTTCGTTCAAGAATATGTTTGGTCATCGTCGTTTCGAAAAATCCAGGCGCAATGGCATTGACAGTCACACCATACTCCGCCCATTTACGTGCTAAATCCTTTGTAAAATGATGTATTGCAGCTTTACTTGTGCTGTAACCAATGGCATTTAACACTTCAGCAGGCTCCGCTTTTAAACCTGCCACAGAGCCAATATTAATGATCTTCCCGTATCCTTTTTCAATCATGTGATTGCCGACTGCTTTCGACATAAGGAAGGTGCCGGTAACATTGACGTTTAACACTTTTTGCCATGCTTCAAGGGGCATCTTCTCAGCCTTTTCTCCCCAAGTAGCCCCGCTATTATTTACTAAAATATCAATTTGACCAAAATCCGATAAAACTTCATTTACAGTACTAATGACGTTTTCTTCGTTACCTACATCACATACATAAGCTCTTGCTTGCACCGAATACTTATTTTGGATATAGTCTACGGTGTCTTGGCAATTGCTTAATTTACGGGAACAAATCGCAATATTGGCACCATGCTCTGCAAATGCTTCTGCGATATCCCTCCCTAATCCTCTTCCTCCACCTGTAATAAGAGCTGTACGTCCACTTAAGTCAAACAAAGATTGATCCATATATTCGCTCCCATCTCATAAAAATGAGTAAATACTAATCGGTTAGTATGTCGTGCGTAAATAAAAACAATTTTTTTAGGGTGTAAGAATTAACTTTCCAACTGTTTTTCTTCCTTGAAGTAATTGGTGAACTAATGAAGCCTCTTCTAATCGATAAATACCGCCGATTGTTAATTTAAGCTTTCCGCTATCAACGAAATTCAATAATTCTGTAAAGCTACGTTGGTATAACTCTGGTTGACTCATGATTTGTGGGAGGAAGAAACCAATAACAGAATGGTTACGACGCATAAGCTGGGCTGCATCAAGTGTTGACATTTCACCACTCGCTCTTCCAAATATCACTAAACGTCCGAATGGTGCCAGGCATTTAAATGTCTTTTCAAAAATATCTCCGCCCACCATTTCAAGAGCGATATCGACACCTTTTCCTCCAGTAAATTCACGTACCTTTTCTTCCCATCCCGGTTCCGTATAATTGACAAGGTAATCTGCACCTAGATTCTTTGCATGTAAAAGTTTTTCCTCAGTACTAGCTGTTGCAATAACTTTGCCCGCGCCAAATAATTTTGCTAACTGTACCGCAAGTGCGCCTACACCGCCCGCAGCTGCATGGACAAGAACAGTTTCACCTTTTTCTAGACGTCCCATTGTCTTTAAAATGTGGTACGCTGTTTGACCTTGTAAAGGTAGGGCTACAGCATCCGAATATTCAACACCATTTGGTATTTCTGTAAGGACCCTTTCATGAACGCTAACAAATTGTGCGTAAGCCCCTGACTCTATAAGTGACACAACACGCATACCAGGCTTTAATCTTTTTACATCTTTCCCAACCGCAACTACTTCACCTGCTACCTCTGCACCTGGTATAAATGGCAGTTTTGTTGGAACAACATACTTCCCTTCTCTTCTAGCAGTATCTGCATAATTTACTCCAATAGCTTTTACTTCTACTAAAACCTCTTGATCACCAATTACAGGCCTTTCAATATCTATGAAATTTAAAACATCAGGCCCTCCATATTCAGTGAATTGAATCGCTTTCATTGTTTTGGCATGAACTGTTGACATATAATACCTCCGATTTAAATACTTTATTACTTTTGTAAACTTATTCCGTACAACACAAAGTCCACATATTTCTCAGCTAACTCTTCAACCGACACTTCTCCCTCGGGATTAAACCAGTTATAACTCCAATTCGTAACTCCTAAAATGGCCAAGGCAATCATTTTAGGATCGATACTTTCTCGAAACTCACCCGATTTAATTCCTTCACTTAATACATCTACAATATTCAGGCGAAACTCTTCTCTTTTTTTCTTAACTTTTTTGGCATTCTCTGGTGTTAAATTCCGCATTTCTCGGAAATAAACGCGACCATTCGCCCTTTGATTTTTAATATCTAAAATAACAAGTGATACAATGCCAATAATCTTTTCGCGACAATTTTTCGTGCTGTCAATGATTACTTTTTGTCGAGTTAATAAGTCATCAATATACCTTAGGTGAATCTCCATCAGCAGAATTTCTTTACTCGTAAAATAATAATAAAAAGTACCTTTCGTAACGCCTAGTGCATCTACAATGTCTTGTATAGATGTTTCGCTAAATCCTTTTTCCTGAAAAAGCTTAATGCTTTGTTTTGTTATTTTTTCTTTCAACTTAACAACAAACCCTTTCTCTCTATTTACGTTACTTAAGTTCCAAGGTACTCTCTTCTTTCACCCAATTCTTCTAATACTGACCGCTCAGTATCTTCCGGATAATTAGTTATATGATTTAAAAGTTAGAATTATTAATATTAATTTTTAATATTTTAAAAAAAATGAGGAATATTACAATGAGTGATATACAGGAAGAGATTAGATGGGGGGAACTACCGAAAGTAAAAAATCTTGCTTCACAAAAGATGAGATCAGCAACTTTATATTTGGAAAGGCCTTAATATAATGTAAACTCCCCAAAAACTATAAAAAGACATTCATATTTTTCATGATTAATATGTAATGTCCTTTTTAATATGGGTTCTTATAAATAACTAATGTTTATGAAAGATTTTTTGAAGGTATTTCAAATCCATTTCATATGCGTTTATCGAATTACTAAAATCTCCTCTTACCCCGTCTTTCTTATAGGCATTCTTCAGTAACCATTGAATATGAGATTGTATTTTTGATAGTGGAATATGTTTCATCGCTTTATGTAATGCAATTCTTCTTTCTTCAATTGTTTTGTTTTTGTTTACTTCATATCCATGTTTTCTTAATTCACTAAACTTCATCCATTCCTTAGTATCAATTTTACTATTTGAAATTGATTGCTCCGTTTGCCTTGTGTCAATTGTATAAGTAGTTTTTTGATTGGAATTTAAGCCATGTTTTTTTGCATTCCAGTATTCTTTAAGTGCAGCTATACTTCTTTCCATTTGTATATGGTTAGTCTGTTTTACAAACGTATCCCAAATCGGTAAATTTCCTTCATAAATCCAATTATTAATAAAATCCCAATGGCCATATAAATAATCCAAGTATTTATGTAATAATTTAGGATGATTAATACTAATAATGTCAAACATCCTTATAAACCAATAATCATTTCGTGTATCAAATATAATATCTGTGAATTTATATATATTCTGTTCCAAAATTTCTAGAATGACAGAAGGAAATTCTTCAGTTGGTTGATAAGATAATATTTCAAAAAGTATTTTCAAACGAATTTCTGTTGAGTTTCTCTTTAAATCTATCTCTTTACTAAGCTCAATTAAAATATTTCTGTATTCATCTATAACTTCTTGCTTTCCTTTTATAGCATTGTCTAAATTTCTCTCAGCTAAATAAAAATGACAGTAAAATTCTGCTAAATCCTCTCTATTTGTTTTTAATAAAAATGTTATTACTCTTATTAGTTCTAGATAATCTAATTTAGGACAACACATCTCAATAAAAACCTCATATTGTCCAATTACATCCTCGGCCATATTTGGTATAAGTTTATTAAGAATAAACTCAACTTCTGTATTACTGACGGTATTGTTTATTCTTACTTTATATTTTTTTATTACTTGCTTTAATTTTCTATTTTCTTCTTCTAACCTTTTAAATTCTTCTAGAGAAATGTTCATTGTATCACCAAACCTTAAATATAATTGGTTAAAATTCCTTATTCTATTTTATCATCAACTTCTATTTGTTAAATATGTATTATTTTACGCATTTCAAGTACATAAAAAAAGCTACAGCCTTTATATTTCAGACAGCAGCTTCAACAAATTTGTATTAGATTGATTTTTATTTTTACTGTTCGCGGGTTAGCCTATAACTGTATTCATCTCCTTTTCTATTTAAGATAATTGGAATTTAAATGAATATTCATGTTGTAATACATCTCTTGATAGCTGCTTTAATACGGTGTTAAAATCCGTTACATTTTGTTGCTGTAAATATTGCTCGAGTGCTTGTAATTGTTCGGCATCCGTTTTGACTGTCACTATTGGTACACTTGGTATTTTTTCCGCTAACTGTTCAAAATCAGGCTGCTTTAGTTCAGCGCTTGGCCCTTGTTGTAACAGTTCAAGCTGTTGCTTTAATTGCTCAATTTCGAGTGCTTGCTGTTCGTTCACCTTTTCAGCATATTGCTTTTGCATTTTTAATAAATCCACATCTGCCAATGCCAGTTCATTTTGTGTCTCTATATGCTGTAATTTTTCTAGTATTACCTGCTTTTCTTCTTGTTCAAATTGTAGCTCACCTTTTAACTGTGCAAGTGCTTCGTCAAACTGTAATTGTTGCCCCGTACTTTGTTCTAAAATGTGTATGTATTGCTGTTCAAACAATTGTTTTTGCTGTGTCATATACTCGAGTTGTTTCAGCTGTTGTTCATTTTCTTCTAAGATTTGCTCGTACTGTGCAGTTCCTTGCTCTATTTGTTGTAACGTTTTCTCATAATCTTTTTGTAATGTTACAAAAAGCTGTTGGAGTTGCTCGTATGCATCCTGCTGCTGTTGATGAGTTTGCTCAGCGTCTTTTAAGTTTGTAGTTAATGCTTCAATACTAGATTGAAGTTCATTCATTTCTTCTAAATATGCTTGATTTTCCCCATTCAAAAGTGCTGTTTGTTTCTCAAAGTGTTCCATTTGCTGTTTATTCGTATCTAGTTGTTGCTGAAGCTGTGAAGCAAATATTTGCTGCTCTGTTAACAGTGTGGAAATTTGATCGGCTGATTGCCGTTCCTTAGTAAGCTGTGCTTCAAGCGTTGTACATTGTTCTTGCGATTTTTCAATTATCGTTTCATTAACGCTTACTTGCTGCTTAAGTTGAATGACACGCTGCTCTGCTTCTGCTTGTTGTTCCTTCAGCTGCTGTTGCTCTACTTGTAACTTTTCATTTGTTACATTGACGGAGCGTAATGCATTGCGCAATTCACTAACTTTTTGCTCATTCGTCTTGTGTAACTGTTGGAAATGGAGCAGTTCTGTTTTCACTTGCTTTAGCTCATTCTGAATCGTTTCTAACTGCACCGCTGCCTGGGAATTTTGCTGTATCTGATCCTTTTCGGTTTTTATTTTTAAATAATTTCGATTTAATAAATCGAGCGCCATTTGTAACTGTGAGGAAAGCTTAGATTGCTTTTCAAGCAGTAGTTTTTGTTGATCATAATCGGCCTTAAGCTTCGCATAATCCATCATTGGTCCATTCATAAAAAACCTCCTTATGACAATACATATAAATTATGGAGCGCTCGACTAGCCGCAACATATTTTAATTTCGTATCGTATGCATCATCTGCTCTAAAACGTGTGCCGCGGAAAATGATAACTGTATCAAATTCAAGCCCTTTTGCTAATACGGGCGTTGTAATGATAACTTGAGAAGTTGCCTGCTCTGTTCCGATTTGTAGATGAATAGCATCGTTTTGTAGCCGCTCATGCAAAACCCTTGCTTCGCGTATAGTCTTTGTAATAATGGCAATTTTACTGGCTTTTGGCTGCGCACCAATGCAATCTTCTACTAATTTTGCAATACCTGGATAAATCATTTCCCCCGTTTTCACAATCATTTGTACTTTGTCACCATTTCTAAAAGTTAAAACAGGTAAATTGTATTTACCTTCGCTAAAAGGGCGAATAATGTCATTGCAGTACGTAACTATTTGATTTGTAGAACGATATGTTGCCTTTAATTCATAATAGCTAAACGGTCCAATCGCTTGTTCAAAGCCTGACCAACTATGTAAATAATTGCTTGGCGTTAAATTTTGTCCTAAGTCTCCCATGAGCATAATTTGCTCAGTTAATGCTTTAAATACATACATTTCAAATACTGTATAATCTTGCGCTTCGTCAACAATTAAATATTGAAAAGGCTTTTTATCGCTTACTGTTATCCACTGGTAAATAATGAATAGCGGTGCTAAATCATGTTTTTCAATATGTTTATACTTGGCAAGCAAATCATGGTAATTCACTTGCAGCTGAGCGTTATAGCCAAATTCATCCTGAATAATTTGCATATAAATATCATCTACACAAATATTATAATAGCGCTCAATTTGCGCAAACACGTCATCAAAATGTAATGATTCAGTTGGACGGATTGCTTGATCTACCTTGAGTTCAGAAAGCAAAATATGTTGTCTTTCATAATTACGAGCGATTGCATCCGTATATTGCTGAGCAATTTGCTGCTTCAAACTAGCTTCCATGAATGACGTTAATTCTTTACGATAAGTTGTTTTTTCCATTAGCCAAAGTTGATCAATATCTTGCATATACATGGATTGTACATCTATTAGATATGCTTGTATTTCATCAAATGTAACAAATTGTTTGGCGTTAAATAATGTGCTGATTTGTGCCCATTTAAATTGCTTTTCAAACAGCTCATTATATAGAATTGCCTGTTCAGTGAGTTTTGTAGCTGTTTCTTCACGTACTACAAATAATGCTGTTAGTACTTCGATATCATGTGCACGCTTTTGTTCAATCACTATTTGCAACTGTTTTTTTGCATCTTTCAAATCAAATTCTAAAGAGGCTACTTTTTCAGCTGCCGCCTTTTTTAGGAGCATTCTACGTTTTTCTTCATCCTTTTTCAACATCGCTTTTTTATATTCGTCACTATCTGAAATAGGACTATAATCATTATCTTTTAATAAGTTCATCTGTTTTTCAATTGCCATTACCTTTGCACAATGCTGTTCAATTACATCATTTGTAAATAGTAAGTGCTTCTGTTGCTGCAAATCTTTTAAAAAATACGCAACTTCACCTATAATGATATTTTCCGTTTCATCAAAAATGGCCGCTGCTTCCTTCGCCTTAGTAAGAATTTCTTGCTGTACGTATTGCTTTAGCGCTTCCTTACTACTACCGAAATGCGGCTGTTGATGTACAAAATGAGCAATTTCTATCGCACTCACACTATATTTTCCTACATGTATGGTATGCAAAAATGGCGCTAAATTACTTGTAATATATTTTGTGTATTGTTCAATATAATACTTGAATTCAAATGAGCCTTTTAATCGACGCATCGCCGTATAATGCTCAAATTCCTTTAACGCTTGCGCCTTTCCTTCGTTTGCACTTAAATCATTTACTTCCGAAAAAATCATGCGATCGATTTCTTCAACTGGACGACGTAATAGCATGGTTTTTTCCAAATAAATCTTTAATGTCGTTTGTACAATCTCTTTTTCACCAAGCTCTGGCAATACATTTTTAACGTGCTTTAAAAAGAGTGAATTCGGACCAAAAACCGCTAATTTATTTGCCTGTAGATGCTGATGCTCATACAATAAATAGCTTAAACGATGCAGGGCGACAACGGATTTCCCACTCCCTGCAGAACCCTGTACAACAATGGCATTTTCGAGTGGCAAGCTAACAAGTTCGTATTGCTCCGCCTGTAATGTTTCCACTAACGACTTCATTTCTGCGCCGCGCTTTTCTGCTAAGTTCTTCACAAGCAATTCATCAATAGCTAGTTTTTCTGTTTGAATTGGATGCAGTTCTTTTAATTGGCCGTCCTCAATATCAATATTGCGGTAGCGCTCAAGCTCTGCATCGTAACCGTCAATCCGATACAGCTTACCAAATTGTTTTTCATAATAAAGCTTTGCGATTGGGTTACGCCATGAAATCGTTGCCGTTGAGATATCCTCATTTCCAATGTAAATTGTTTCACCTAAACGCGCATTATTTTTCACAAAATCGATGCGTGCAAAATACGGGTTATCAATTAATTTTGCAACTTCCTTAATACGGCTATCGCCCATATGTAAAGCTAAATCATCTTCCTCGTAATAGCGTCGGATTCTTTTGCCACCATCCGCATTTTCAATTGCAATTGTTAAATTTGTTTTTAAACCGTCTACTGTTTTTTTTACACGTTCACGTTCATATTTATATGTAGCGGGTAAATAATTAGCTTTGCATTTTTTATCAAGCTCTATTCGAATTTGTTCTTCTAAGCCATCTACCGCTTCTTCTAACAACTCATCTTGGTAATCATTATGTTCTTCTATCATTAACTGCATTTGCTGTTTTTGTTCCACACGATCACTTCCTATATTTTCACTTTACTTTTCTCTTGCTAAAACAACGGCTGCAGGCTTTGCACACGGATGATTTTTCAGAGCAGGATGCACAGTATAAAGCAAACGACACATTTCACTCCATTTTGCATAAGGAACTCCCGATTGTTCTACTATGTTGTCCATAAAATCACTAAACTGTAAGGGTCCCCATTGCTGTTTGAAAACGCGCAGATGACCTGTTTGAATTGCCCCTTGCAGCTGTGGTTTATATTCAGCTAATAACACAGAGCCAATAAATTCTGTTGCACCTACTTCACCAAAGCCGATTTTATCATTCTTGTAATACTGATTAACGAGCGCCGAAAGCTCTTTAATCGAAAATTGCTGCATAAAATCTGTTAAATCTTTTGCAGGTGCACTTAACGCTTGTTGTGAGGTTAAAGCTTGTTTGCTCTTTCCTTCAAGCTTTGTTTGGCGGTAAACTTCCTTGTAGCTTCGATTTGCTTTGTGCTTTACATACAAAATATAACCGACGATTGCTAAAAGTGTTAAAAATAATACAACACCCATTGCAGAGCTCGTAAAAATCGTTAATATGGTTTGAAACGCCCATGTACTGATTGAAAAAATTGTATTTAAAATAAATCGAATAATAAGTAAGGCAATAATCGTAAGCCCTACCCACTTTAATATGTTGTTCATAGTGACTCCTCTAAATTGCATGTTGTACGCTGCACCGCATCACAGCGTTTACATAAACGATGTGCTTTTGATTGTTGTTGGCAATCGCCACAGTTAGCACATACCGTAAAAAAACTTGTCCCTAAATGAGCATTTTCACATAAATTATTTAACCCCATAGTTGCATTGATATTTTCCTTTTCAAACAACCAATCCACATCTGATTTTGCTTGTGCTGCTAATTGTTGCTCTTCCGTTAAATAAACATCTTCCTTTATACTTTTCTTTTGCATTTTAAATAGTGGTGCTCCACATGTACATGTACGTATTCCCCACTCACAGCGGCATAGTGGATTTCCACAAATATATTCCCCTTCATTTATTTCTTGTCCAACTGCGCCGCACATAAAACAAAACGATTGGACGCCTATTTTATAGAGCTGCAGACGAATGAAACGCTTAAACATTTGCTTATTAAAATCCGCTGTGCTATATGGAAACACCCCGTATTTCATCGCACCAAATGCCTGGAATTTCTCACCGGAAATAAAATTCGTACCAAGCGTCATGACTAAATGAAGCTTTTCATAAGACATTGCTTTGAAATAATCATCCTTTGTTTTTGCTGGGTAAACGACCATAACAGTTGGCATTTGAACGTTTGTTACAAGTTCTTTTCGCTTATTTTTCTTTTCAATGAAAACGGATTGTTCCGTATATGTATAGAGTGCTTCAATTTGATCCTCTGTTACATATTTATGCAATTGAAAAAGTGTCGGTAAAAAGCGGCTAACTTCAACTTTTTTTGTCTGCTCGTGCTGTACAGTAAGGGTTATTTTTTGTCCACTTCTTTCTATAGTGAGCTTAACGCCATACTGTACATGATGCAGAGAAAATGTGACAGCTTCTTTTGAAAAAATATAAGCATCTATATCTTCCCCGAGCTTTAATGTCAATGGCCCATTGTGCATAAAACCTTCTTGCTGTAACTGATGTAGCATAGTAAATAATACTTCATCTGCATAGTACGTTTGGTAATCAATGCTATCATTTAGTTTAAATGTTTTATTCATCATGGCGCGCATATAATGATTGTAAAAACGATACAGCGTGCCGTAATCTTTGTTGTAAAGAAGCACTTGGTTTGGCACAATATAACCTTGAATAAACTTTAAACCACGAAATGTTTTAATCGTTTTACGGACTAAATTATATAGACCTGTCAGCTGACTTAATGCTTGTGAGAAGATTTCTTCATAACCATATAATTGCATGCTTTCTAGCTCTGCATCGGAACGCAAAATATCTAACTCAATTTTCAAATCATTACTAATAAGCTTATTTTGAATGGTTAATAAATTTTCTTTCAGCTCTTTTATTACTTTACGCATATCACGCTCTAAATGATAAGCAAATGTATAAACAAAGCGATTTTCATAAATATCAATCGATTCCGCATGTACTTCCTTTAATAACTGCTGCGGAACAGGGCGCGCCATGGTCGATTTCGCCCACGTTGTTGTATCCTTCATAAAATGCTGAATCGTACGGGGTGTAATCACATCAAGCTCTGCTGCAGTGACAATCATTTCTTCAGTCGTTAACTTCACTTTCGGCTTACGTAAAATTTGCTGTAAGTGTAAGGTGATTTCTTTACGAAACACATAAAACCAAATGGCATCTGGATCTTCTATTTTTAAGCGGTCTTGTAGTTGCTTGAAGGAGACTTGCCAATCCTCATCACTATAAAACTCCGCGAGTTCAATTTCTGTTTCGCCGAAGACATCCACATATTCTTGTACCTTTTGCTGCCAGAGCAAATATTGATCACGTAGTTGCTCCAAATAATCGGGACTTGGTAGTAATGCTGGGTCCACGCTGACATGAAATAACGCTTGATGCGCTTCTTCCTCAATCGTATAATAAACGGTTACCGTAAGTAGCGGCTTCGTTGCCATTAATGTAAAGTCATAATATGTACTAGGCTGTAAAAATGTATGGAGCAGGTCATCGTTTACATAAACTTTTTCCGGCTTTACCCCTGGTAAAAATCGTAGCTGAAACAACGTGCGATAAATGTGCGGCAATTCTTCCCCTTCATACATAACAAATTCACCATCGAGCCAGCTATCTTTAATTAGTAATATTACATTACTGACATTACTTGGCATTACGCTTCACCTTCTCTATTGCACGTATAGTAGATGAAATGGCGCCTACACCTACTTTTTGTGTTTCTGCTAAGCGAATAATAGCATCCATCGCAATTTCGAATTCTTCGTCATAACTTGGCATAATTTTCGGGACAATTTTTGAAACAATTTGTAAATCAATCGCTTCTTTAATATTCCAATTATTCGCCGCATAGGTTTGCATAAACGTACGCATATGGCGACGCGGACGATTCCCAATTTCTAAATATAGCTGTTCGCTTAGAATTTGAAGTACTTCATGAAGTGGACGGCTTTGTTGAGTAACATCCACTTTTTGAATCGTTGCCATCGCTGCTTTAAAGTCGCTAAAACTCACACTAGGCATCGCTGCAATACGTTCCATATCTCCAACTTTATTGCTAAGCGCAGCTTGGAAATCAAGCACTTGGGCGCGATCATAAATTTTGTCACTTAACGTATAGGTTGACTCATCTTCGTTGATTGTCCCAATGAAAAATACATTTGGCGGAATACGAAGTTTATTGCCCTCAATAATATAATCTGCTAAATCTCCTGACGTACGTCCAATCGTGTCAAAGAGTTCAACGACTTGCTTAGATTGTTCTAACTCTAGCTTCGAGTTAAAGTCAGAGAAATAATATTCCACACGCGCTAAGTTCATTTCATCAAGTACAATGAAGTAGAATTTATCACGGTTTTCAGGTAACTGTGCCTTAAATAGCTCCTCTGTAAATTGAGTAGCCATAAAACGATCATTGAAATGATTATAAAACCCGATTAAATCTGTTTTGCTTTTCCAATTTGGCTGAACCGCAATTGTTTCGCAAATACCACCTAACGCATGCGCTACAATTTTCGGTAAACTTGTTTTTCCAGTCCCGGATAAACCTTTTAAAATAATAAAGCGGGTACTACGCATTGCGGCTAAGAAGCCATGAATCATTGCCGAAGAAAATTCATAATTCCCTTGTGTTGCCGCCTGTAAAATACGTTCTACTACTTGGCCATCACCTGGATATTTTGTTAAATTAGATACTGTTTTTGAGCTCTTTTCAATCAACACCTGAAAGCTTTCAAACATACGACTCTCGTCTCCAATGGCATCTTTTTCTTTCTTTTGTAAACGTTGAAGTTCTGCTTCTAAACTACGTAAACGAATTTCATAAAACGCGCTTTTGTGCTCCGCCGTTGTGACGCGCTCGGCTTGTTCGCGGTAAAGCTCCCCTTGCTCACGCGTTCGACCTAGCTCACTTTGAAGCGTTTTGTTTTGCTCCTCAAGTGCATACATTCGAGTACTCATTGCCTCGTAATCTTCTTTTAGCTGCTCTAAGCGTGCCCATTCTACTTCGGATTGACGGTAAATTCTCACCATTTCATCTCGGCGCTGAAGCTCCGTTTTCAGTAGCTTATTTTCGGATTCTAGTTGTGCCGTATGATCAATACGATTTTGTAGTTGCGACTTTTCTTCCTGCAAGCGTCTAGTTAACTCAATAATACTTTCATACGAACTTTTTACACGTGTTAGCTCTGCTTGCATTGTTAATGCATCTGCTAATGAAAAATCCTGCTTAAGTTTTTGAAATTGTGCGCGCTCTAGCTCTATTTCTTCTTGCACCGCTAATAATTCCTCACGCTCTTCGTCTAACGCCTTTAGCTTTTGTTTAAAGGTTTGCTGCTCCTTCAACAATTTTTGCTCTGCCGCCGCTCGTTGCTTTTCGAGCTCCCGCTTTTGTTTTGTATGCTCGGCGTTACTATCTTTTAGCTTCACTTTTTCAATCACTAACGTTTCCTTTACATCCGCTAACTGATTCGTTAGTTTTTCAATCTTTACTTCTAGTTCAATTTTCGAATTGCGCAATGTTTCTAATTGCTGTTCTTTCACTTCATACTTTCCGATGAGGAGTGCAAATTCATCTTCCAAAAATTGAATTTTTTCTGCTTGTGCGCCCTCTAGCTGCTTAACTTCCAACTATTTTCCCTCCAAAAATTGAATGATTTCATAGGCTTGCTGCTTTATTTTTTGTAATAACTCATAATAAGCGCTATGTGACATTTGGAATAGTGTTTCATCATGATGGCTACCTGTTTTATTGCGAAGCTCAACAAGCTCTTCGTACATTGGTAACACATGCGCCTGTTCTATCAAGCGCTTTTGCCATTGTCTCTGTTCTAATTCATCTGCTAATAATAGCAAGGCCATAAAATCTCGGTTGCCATACACATGTAGCGATTGTCCTTGTTCTAGCTTCACCATTTGCTGCGCAATTTTTTTCATATTACGTAAGATGGCTGCCGGTAATATATGACTCATACTATAAACGATTGTTTCGATTACTCTATCTAATGTTTTTTTCTCATAAGCTTGCTTCCATTGTAGCGGTGCTTGTAATGTGCGCTTTGGCTGTATCAGCTCCTGCATTACTGCTTCAATAGCTAAGTTGTAATTATTAATATACGCAGCTCGTAATGCGGGGTTGTGACGTTCACCACGTTCAAATTCAATAAGCACTTTTTCACCAAGCTGTAAGTATTCAAGGACTGCTTGTGAGACCGATGTGCCTTGTAAGCCTGCTTCCACTCGGTCTAAAACCGAAACTTGTCCCATAGACATCATCATTTCTTGCTCTAAACTTGCCTTACTTGTTTCAAGGAGCCATTCGATTGCAAGCTTGCCTTGGTCTTGGTTTTCAATAATCGAATAAAGTAGCGAAGATTTTTCATTTGTAAATGGTGATTTCGCGATCACTGGCGTGTATGTACCTTGTTCACTATAATAGAGCTGCTCTACTTTTAAACAAATCGGTAAATACGCTCTTTTCGCAAAGGCAAAACTTTTCTTTTCAACACGTATTTCTTTGGTGATGGCGTTTTCTATCGGTACTTCTTCAATCACCACGCCATCTTCAAAAAACTTCTTTTTATTTTCATTATAGTTATAAACTGCACGCTTCATTTGTTCATCACATTTGACATCTTCGTAGTAAGCTTTTGTACACTCTGTATTGCTATCAATACATAAATCCAGTGTTTGCTCATAAGAAAACAGCAATTCGTTCTCATGTACGTATTCAAAAAATTGGCCACGTACTTCATCGAAAAACATGACCCCTTCTTTATATTCATAACTCGTGCTGTCAATATCCTTGTTCTTAGCTTCAAAGTAATCCTGATGCTTCACGATTAAATTTTTTAGTAATAAATCATCCATTTCTGCTGCCAGAATACTTTTCCAGGCAGGTGGCAGTTGCATTTTATTCATCAGCTCGTCAATACGATATTGTTTCATTTTGCACAGCTTCAGTATGGTTTCACTAATAATCGACAACTGCTGCTTTTCTACGCTCCAATACTTCACCGGAACAACTGTGACTGGATAATACACATATAAACTATCAGTTTTCGCCATCCTATTTTTTTTACTAGAGAAGTTCAATTCTACGATGTTCGTCAAGATAACCACACTCCTCTATGTATTCATATACATCATTAAACATTTTCGATTTGCGTAGAGTTCTCACATCGCCTACAACAATTAATAAGGATCTTGCACGTGAAATGGCCACATTTAATCGGTTAGGTGAACGTAAAAAGCCTAAAGCCCGACTTTCTTGTTTAAAATTGTTACTGCGGACCGTGGATAAAATAACAATGTCACTTTCCTTCCCTTGAAATGCATCAACTGTCCCAACAGCTACTTGTTTTTCTAAGCCTTGATTTTGCAGTTGCCTTTTCAAGTAGTTCAGCTGCTCCGCATAAAACGTGATGATACTAATATTGCCAATATTTTTTGCATCTTTCACGAGCTGCTTTACTAGCTTAATGACGGTATGTGCCTCAGCTTCGTTCACATAACGACCTGATTCGCCACCTGCTTCATAAGGCACATTTATCCAAGCCAAATGGTAACCGTCATAAATGCCGCTTGTATTTGGTAAAGCATCTTCAGGTAGGCCATGCTGTAAACCTTCTGGATAAAATAAACGGCTCACTAATCGACCAATCTGCGGATGCATACGAAATTGCTTTCTCAGCATCACCTTTTTCGATGCCGGTAATCCTTTATACAAGCGCTCAAACAAACTTTGACTATAAATTGCCTCAAATTGCTCGCCATCCATTTCTAATTGTTGCTCAAAATCCGGCTCTAAAATATGAGGTAACTGCTTATGATCCCCTACTAAAATAACTTTCTTACCAAGTGTCATCGGAATTAATAAATCAAGCGGATTCGCTCGTGCTGCTTCATCAACAATGACTGCATCAAAAATAGCATCATACATACCATGGCGTTTTGCTACGGATTGCTGACATGTTGCTCCTTTTACTTGTGCATAACGGCCGATAACTTCTGCAAGCTGAAGCGGATTTGCTAAAATTTCCGTTGCATATTGCTTTAAAATTGCTTGCTCATCGCTTAAAGTAATTTGCTTGGACTGTTGCTTTAACGCTTGTAATTCAACAATACTTCGACGCAGCGCTTCTCGGACAATACGGTCATCCGTTACTAATACGGGTGTTTTTATTTGTTCCATACATAATTTGCACAGCGCTGTAATGGTTTGGTCAAGTTGCTCAGCTAAAGCTTCATTATTTTTTAGGAGTACCATTTTGCGGCGCACATTTTTTAGTTGTTCTAAAAGAGGCTCAATCTTCATTTTCGCTTGCTCACTAAACGCGGTTTCTGCTTCTCGATAAAAGGATTGCCATGATTCTACATCAACAGCTTTTTTTACTTCGCCGTTTTTAGGTAATGCTAAGTACATTTCAAAAAATGGTGAAGCTTGTGGCTCGTTTACTGTAAGAGGTAGCGCCATTGTTAAATCTAATAAAATTAAAAATACATCTGTTGGAATAGCTGCGTCTGCCTTCAAGCACTCTACATACTCCGTAATTTGTTGCACAATCTGTTCATGTAATGGTTGTGCCTCAAACTGCTGTAGGTCCATCAACAGCTGCTCGATATAGGTTTGTTCGTTATCTTCATAACTAGTGACATTTAAAATCGGTGTTGCCATTTTCTTCGCGATTTCTTGGTATGTTGCAAGTAATTGTTGCTGATACGTTTCACCTCCATAACGATGTGATAACATTCCATGTTCTGTTAAGCCTTGCATTGCGTTATCTACCGCTAAATGTTGATACGATGTTATTAAAATTTCATGCTGATTTAGCTCAATTAAACACTTCATAATGGTTTGAATAACGGATGTTTTTCCTGTGCCAGGTGGTCCTTGAATAAGCACTAAATCATTGGTATTGAGTGCTGCTTTTATCGCATTCTCTTGCGGAATATCCGGTATTTTACCATTCACGAGTGTACTCACACTATGGAGTGGGAATGAATATTTCATCGCCTCAATGTTTGAAACGCTTGTCGGATTACTTAAATAATCCGCTAAATTTGGTAATACGGCCGTACGCGCTAATGTTTTTTCAAGCGCTTTTTTACGGCGGCGTTGCGCTACTTCTTCTAGTTGATTACTTATTTTAAGTACACCTGATTTATCAAAGGGCTTCTCATCATACAAATCATCAAATGAAAAATCTATTTCTGCATAGCGCCCATTGATCAGTCGTAATAACCCAATTCTATAAGGACTATTACATACTTCCGTTTGAACCGTCACTTGCCCGACATGTTCTTGCCACTGCTCGATTGCCTGCCCATTAGCAAGTTCAAAAATGACTTTACCATATGAAATTTTGTAAGATACATAACGTAGTGGCTTACAACTCGCTACTATGTCATTCATTTTTTTTTGTTCAAATGCTATATATGTATTCCAATCATTTAAATAACTTTTCTCACTTTCAAAGTAGAGTGGAAACGGCTTTTCAACTGTAACGTTTCCTTCTTGATAGGCTTGTGTTGAATCAAAAAACTGGATTTTCGTTATAAAAAATTTGGCATGTAAAAGCAGCTCTATTTTTTCTGCTTCTTTGTAGGCGAGCTTTTCTTCTTTAAGGGCGAATAGCTGATCTTCCTCCCAATTTAAAATAAGGGTATTTGCCCGTCCATTTTCTTTTGCGCTAAATAAGTAAAATTGACGTGTCTTCGGATGTTGCGCAACATAGGCGTACATCCCACCCTCTGCAAACAGATTGTCCCCATGTAAATAGTTTTCCTTTTGAATCGGCTTTTCTATTTTCGATAAATTAATGGCAATTGTTTCACGGTCGATTATTTTTTGCGTAGGACGGGCAATCGTAACAGCGATGTTTTGCCCGTTTACATCCTCTATCCATGCATAATAATCTACACCTAATTGTAATAAATGATTTACGACATTTATTTCTTGACGATTTAATACATTACCAATTGCCTTCATACCTTGCATAGCAACTATCGTGTCTTTTCTATCTACAAATGTTACGCGTCCTCCTATATTTAATTCAGACGCGATGACTTCTGCATAAAGTGTAACAGTATGCAGATTCCCATTGCCTTTTACTCGGTACATATGATCCCTACTTTATTGATTATTTAAGAGCTCTAAATATTGTTGTACTACCTTTTCATTATTTTTACGGAAGTACTCTAATTTATGTTCTGTGTCTGCTAACTTTTTTTCTAATGCTACGATTTCCACGTCGCGTCCCTCGTTTGCTGTTACTTGTGGTTGTGCTGTTGGTTGCATGCGCTTGACCATTAGCTCATTTATATGTGCTTTTAGCTTAGCTGTATCGGTATCATATTTATCTTTTAAACGCTCGAATGCTTGTTGTACGTCGCCACTTGAACCCGATTCGGAAAGTTTTCTCTCAAGTATCTCAACCTTTTGCTGAAGCGCTTGTGTAGTTGCATAATCATCAAAATGCTGACCTTCCAATTGCTCCTGCAACGTATTGTTCTTCGATTGAAGCTCCATAATTTGTACTTCCAATGCTTCTCTCTTATGTTCAAGCTGAGCTACCACTTCTTGTAACGTTTCTGCTGATTGTAAATCCAATGTTTCGGACTCTGCTTTATGACCAAACATTTTCATATTTTGCTTTGTTGTCTGAAGCAGCTTGTCACCCACTGATGATAAAATATTCCTCACATCTGCCCGACTATGTTCCGCGCTTACCATCTGCTCCGTTAAACGCTCATTAAGAGTTGTTTGTTGCTGTAATTCATGCTCAGCTTGCTCCTTTGCATCTGCTAGCGTCGCATTTTGCACCTGCAACTGACTCATTTCCTGCTTTTGTTGTTGCACCATACTTTGTAGCTGCTCTACATTTTGCTCAAGCGACTGACTAATTGATTGGGTTTGCATTAAATGTTGCTGGTTATCAACAAGCTCTTCTTGTAATGCTTGCACTTGTTGCTGCAACAAATCATGTTCTTTTAGGAGTTGTTCAAACTTACTTTGTTTTGTTGCTTTTTCATCTGTTAGGTGTTTTAGTTCATTTTGTTGCGCTTCTGTCTGTTGTTTCAGTGATTGTACTGTTTCATTTGCTAAAGCAAAAGCCAACTGACAGTTCTCTATTTCTTCTAGTAAAGCTTCACGTTGTTGTAAAATTCGATCAATTTCTTCTTTATAGACTTGCTCTATTTCCTGAACTTGCGTAGCAATTTTTTCCTCTATCCGACGGTGAGCAGTTAAAAAATAATCTGGATACTTTTCGGGAAAATGCTTGTGTAAAAGTTCAGCGACAGTAAATTGAAAGGATGCACATGACTGGGCAATTTCTATGTAGGCAGTTTTCATATATTGTATATTTTCAATTGTTGCTACTTTTGTAACATCCACCTCAAACTGAGCTGTTAAAATAGGCTGCAGTGTTTGCTTCCATTGAAGTTGGAGTTCCATTAGTTCAGTAGAAAACTGCGGATTTTTCATTTCATTAATTAGTTGCTCGTATAACGCTGTATAATAGGAAGCAACAAATGATTCAAAAATTTCAATAACATACGGTTGCATCATTTGCTGTTCTTGTAACTGATTGTTCATTTCATCCCTCACTAATAGTAGATATATTAGACTATCTATCCATTATTATTATACACTAATATTCTCTTATAATTGCCAGTAACTGTGTGTTTTATAAAAATCAGTTTCTTATTGTTTTTATCAGAAACAGAACAATATTTTTCTGAGGCTAGTAGTGCTAAAAGCTTAATCCCGTAGAACAACACGATACACTTTCTCGTCGAAATACATCTCAAAACCACACTTTAATCTTGTCGATTGCATACAAAAAGAGTGATAATCGTTTAGATTAACACTCTTTTTAGTAATATAGATTTTTTTATTTAAACGACCCTGCACTATCTCAAGTACGATGGAATACTTCTAAAAAAGCTTAGGAAAATCAAGTTTGATTTTCCTAAGCCATTTCATATACTTTATTAACCTTCTAGCGTTAATACGCCGTCTTCCATGCGATAAACTTTATCACAAAACTCTAGCATACGCTCATCATGGGTTACCATAACAGCTGCTTTATTACGTTCTTTTACTTCATATCGAATTTGTTTCACTACTTCAAATGCACGGTTAGAATCTAAACTTGCTGTCGGTTCGTCTGCCAAAATAACGTTTGAGTTGTTAACAAATGCACGAGCGATCGCAACACGTTGACGTTCTCCCCCTGATAATTCATTCGGGAATTTCGATAATTTTTGCCCTAAACCTAAGTCTTTTAGTAACGCTTTCGCAAATTTCACTTCTTTAGTAGTTACTTTGCCTTTCATCTTACATACAAGCAGCAATTGATCCAATACATTTAAATACGGAATTAAGTTTGACGTTTGTAAGATGAAGCCGATGTCTGTTAAACGGAATGAAGAAAGTTCTTTTTCTTTCATTTGCCCAATATTTGTATTATTTACTAATACTTCACCTTTAGAAGGTTGCAGAAGCGCACCAGCGATCGATAACAATGTACTTTTACCTGAACCGGATGGACCAATAATAGCGATGAATTCACCAGGATTTACAGATAGTGAAACATTTTTTAATGCATCAACTGTTGAGTCGCCTTCTTTAAATGATTTTGTAACATTTTTTAATACTAAACCAGTCATTTATTCCACTCTCCCAATCGCTGTTAATGGATCGATTTTCGTTACTTGACGAGCTGAAATCACGGAACCTAAAACAGAAACAATTAGTAAGACAACGGCATAAATCAGTACCATTTTAAAGTCTAAGTTAAATGGCATTCCTTCAGGGAAGACTAAAGCCGTTAAATATGTTAATCCGATACCAGCGATAATGCTTCCTAATGATAAAACAAATACTTGTGAGATAATTGAATTTTTGATAAAACGGTCTGAAGCACCAATTGCTTTCATAACACCGAATTGTTGAGTTTTTTGTAAAATGAATACATAGAAGAATACAGCGATAATAACTGCTGAGATAGCGAACAGGAACGCTAACATCATATAAATTGTTGCGCTTTCTTCTTTATAACCAGGCATACCCATAATAGCATCTGATTTTGTTACCGTTTCAATTGCATCATAGTTGCTTGCAATCGCATCTGCATCTACATTTTCGCCTTGTAGCGCAATCATAGCTACTGGGCTTTCTAAGCCATTGTCCGAGCCAGGTGCTGCGAATGCATAGCTTTGCCAAGTTTCAACGTTTGCAAAGACTGTTGGTAAATGGTTAAAAGTTTCACCTTTTGTAATACCAACAACCTCTAACGTAATGTCAGAAGATGTTACTTCGAATTTATCACCAATTGAATAGCCTTTATCTGCTAAAGATTCGTCGATAACGACACCGAATAAATTGTCTTTTGAAAGCTGTTTACCTTCAATTACTTTTGGCTCGATGAATTTCCCTGGTTCAATCCCTAAAAAGGCTACGTCTTCATTTACTTTAGAGTCTGTAATCTTAGGGTTGTGTATGATAATTGTAGATTGTCCAAATTTCGCTGCTTCTTTGACACCGTATTTACCTTCGATATCATCTGCAATTGCTCCAGACACTTTCGTTTTCATCATCGTTCCTTCAGAACCCTCTTCATAAATGAAAAGATCCCCATCAATATTTTTCATCGTTGCCGCTGCTAATGTTGATAACCCATTACCTAGGCCCGACAAAATAAAAACAAGCCATGCGATTAGCATGATAATAGCGCCAATCATTGCAAAACGTGTTTTTGAATGTTTCATTTCTTTTATTGCTAAAAACATTATTAGTTCCCCCTATTAATATGTCGAATAGAAATAGATTATACGGAAATAAGTTATCCCTACCTTAAAAACTATCTTTGTATAATAAAACTCTCTTAAAAACTGAAAATAGCTTTATCGAGTTTGGATAAAAACATTTGCGTTATCTACTTCTCTTACAGAATTATAGCTCGCCAATATAAACTTTATATAAACTTTTCAACAATTAATAAGATGATTCTAAAATAGCAACTACAGAAGGATTTCCAGTATATTCATTATATCGATATACTTTTAATGCGTTGTATACTTACACTAATCCCTTCCTTAATGTAAGTATTTAGCGAGTGATAAATCATAAAAATAACGCTCCCCTGTTATTCAAGAGAGCGTTTGTGTACTTTATTTATTTTTGATGTAAAAAGTTACTTTTCCAATACTTGACGATAGTTCATTCTTCTTAAATGTTCCCACTCTTTATACAAGTCTGCTTCCGAAAGTATCTTCCATGGATTGAACATCGTTTGCCCATGTTTATTAAAATAGAGCCCTTCTCCGATATAATAAGCAGCATGTTGAATGATGTCATTATCATCCTTCCAAATGATAACGTCCCCTTGTTGCAGTTCTTCATCTAATAACTCCTCGTAATGATATTGGGTTAGCATTTCAAGAAACGTCTTCTAGTGAATCCATTCATATATAAACCACTCTTGTTTCCCTTTTGAAATAGCAAACAAAACTGCCGCTAAACAATTGGCGCCTTGGTGATGACCAAAAGTATTGGCAAACGGTAATAGAAAATGAGGTACTGTCTTTGGTGGCTCCTCACATTCACCTTTATCCCACCATTCAAAAACCATTGTTGTTAATATCTGCTCTTTCATAGACTTATCTAGCTTTTCCCACATGGAGCGCTGAATGACAACGTTTCCCTTTATCACAAAACTTGAAGGTATTTTTTCTATCTCATGTATAAAGGAGACAGGAAGTACAAGCCCTCTTTCACAAAGTACTTGGGAATTTAGAATTAATTGTCTTTGCTCTTCAGGTAACCTTCCAATCCATTCGTTTTCGGCTATAATTACGTATTGGGCATTTTTTATATTCCAATATTCATAACTGTTCCCATAATTTAATTGCCCATATGTATTGTGATTAAAAAACTCATCTATTGGCATTAATAACACGTCTTTAATATCCATTTTATTTAGAATTTCGTTCGATAGAAAAAACAGATCTTTTTCCGGTACATATTTATCTATCCATGAAAGTAAGACTTTTTTTGACGGCTTTATTCTCATTATGTAATCCTCCGAGTTAAACTTTACTACCTTTGTTGACCTATTAATAGAATCACACTCGTTAATTGGTTACTTGTAATCTAAGTTATCTAATTTTCTTTCAAGCAATTAGCGGAGCAAAAAATAAGCGGTGGATTTCCGGTTATTTGGTGGATTCTAAGTATTTCGGGGAAAATAAGGGGAGAATTTCCGCTTATCTACAACAAAACTATGAAATTTTATGTGTTTTTAATAAATAGACGGAATCCCTCCGTCTATTTTGGTTGTTTTTTTCTATATTTTTCAAATAAGCGGATTTTCTCCGTCTATCTTTGTCGCTTATTCTGATCTCCTCAGCTTTATATAGTTAAACCCTATCCAGTTTTCTTATCGCATGCACCGAATTATCCTGAATAATGCCAGTTTCTACAAAACCTAATGAAGCGTATAATTCTTTAGCTACAACATTATCTTTATGATAAAAAAGGTCTATCTGCTGTGCTTCCCCATTTGGGATCTCCTCAATATCCGCCAACATTTTTTCAAAGGCATGTTTGCCATATCCTTTCCCCTGATACCGCTTATCAATCATAAAATGCCATATGAAATAGGTCTTCTCCCCATAAAAATCTTCATTTTGAAATGATTCATGATCTGTCGTGTCATAAATATACATCAAAAAGCCCACCATATTATCATCAGCATAAATAGCTAATGGAGTCGCTGGTATACCATCAGTGTTTAACATATGAGCGTCTGCGAAACATCTAAGGTTAGTAGTTCCTAATACAAATTCTTTCTGGTTTTCTCCAACATCAAGCGCTATTACTTCATCTATGTTATCCCCGTCTATTTTTCGTAATTCGATCATTTTTTGGCTCCTATCTTTAATCTCATCCGCTCACGAAGAACTAGTGAATTTTCAATTACCTTTCCATAAGGTACATTTTAGCCATCAAATAAGCATGTGCTGTAAACAGTTGTGTGTTAATCTTTTTCTCTTGAATTAACTTTCCCATATCATTAAAATCTATTAATTTAACAGTTACCTCCTCAGTATCATCTAACTCCTGTTCAAATTCTTTAAAGGCATCGAGAATTAGATAAGTAATTACTTTGTTATTTTGTGTGGCTGGATTCACCATGAATTCTCCCAAATAGATAGGCTTTTTCACTGAAATATAACCTGTTTCTTCTATTACTTCCCGACTGATCCCTTCCTCGTATGTTTCATTTTCTTCAATTTTTCCAGCAGGGACTTCTTGGAAAAAGTCTTCTCCTGCGTAACGATACTGTTCAACAAGAACAATCTGATTCTCTTTTGTGATAACCACTGCATTTACCCAATCAGAATATTCATTTACATAATAATCATCGATCACAATCCCATTCGGAAGCTCACATTGATCTTTTCTAATATTGCCAAATGGACTTTTATGTATATAATCTGATTTAATTGTTTTCCATTTCCTCATAACAATCCCCCTCTTGCTGACTAGTTAACTATCTAATTTCACAATCTATTCAGATTTTAACATAATTTACCTGAAACAAACTCACACTTACATCAGCAACCTGCGATATCATAAAAATAAATGCCTCAGTCAGAAAATCACAATATGCAAAATAACCAACCAAATTTTGATAGTAGAATTTTTTATCTTATTAGGTTGTAATTGGCAACTAAGTAAATAACAAATGTATAGAAAGGGGGATGAATGAACCTATGATAAAAATAACTATTCCATTATTAGTTTATTCAATTGTTTGTATAGTCGCTGTTATGTTACCAGCTTCTGATGGATATAATACGATAGGTTGGAAGTTGCTAGTTGGACAAATATACGCAATACCCGTCTTGATCATTGCCATTTTAGTCTCTTTATTTCTGAATAAAAGAGTTTCACATAGATAGGAAAAACGTAGATAATATATGTACTAACACTAATTTTCCCCGTTGATTCAATAAGCACCTAAAAATTCGGTAGGAAGTTCTGTTTCTATAACCTTATTGTCGAAAGAAACGCTATAAGCCTTGGCATTAGGCCTTGAGCTCACTATTTTAATAATCCCTTGCTCCGTGTAATGAATAGCAACCCCATCATCTGCAGCAATACCTGATTGTATTTTTTTAGATTCAACAAGTTTGTGAAAAGCAGATCTTCTTTCTACCTCGCCATCGTAATGCGGGCAGTTACTCCCCTGGATCAAGCCCAAACAATTAATTGGTTCAAGTCCATCCCCAAACGAATCTGTAACTCCTTCTTCAAACCAACAAATGGAACCTGCACTTACCCCTGCTAAAATAACACCTTGATCCCATGCTTTTCTTAAAATATTATCTAAACCCCATTCTTTCCATAGAGCTAAAAGATTTTTAGTGTTTCCCCCACCAACATAAATAATGTCTTTTTCTAATATAAAGCTCTCAAGGTCCCTTGTTGGGGGTGCAAATAAAGATAAATGGGATGGCTCACAATCTAGTTGATTAAAAAAGTTATAATACCTTGATATATAATTGTCAGAATCTCCACTTGCAGTAGGGACAAAGCAAATTTGTGGGTTAGCTTTCTTTGCTTGTTTTAATATATAAAGATCTAACATTGGATTATCTGGTTCCATTGAAAATCCCCCACCACCAAGAGCAATAATTTGTCTCATTTACGAAAATCCTTTCTACAGTAAAATGTTCATTAACTCGATTACTTCAAATATTGAAAATCATTATTCTTTATTACTCCACTTTAGAAGCTAAAAAGTTTCTTGTTCAAGAATTTATACTTAATAATAATTTCTCAATAATTTCTTGATCCTCAGGATAAGCATGTATAATATTTGAAATTTCACTGCTATTTATCCAGGAGATTTCTTCAATTTCATCATCAGGATCTTGATATTGAATTGCCCCACCTGTAACTTCACATAAGAAATATTGTGTTGTGACTTTATAATCTTTGATAATGGTGTTTTTCGTATGTAATGCTTTCACTACCTTAGCTTCATAACCCGTTTCTTCTGAAATTTCACGTATACACGTTTCCTTTGCTGTTTCGTCAACCTCTACTTCACCTGAAGGAACACTCCAACTATTTGAATTCTTCGCCCTTACCATTAGTACACTATTATCTTTAATGACAATAGCGGATGCCCCATTCCAAATCTTATATTGCATTAAGGATAAGCTCCATTACCTCACATTATCTTCCATCGCCTTCTCATACGAAAAGAACCCACCCCTCACTAAATTCATTACCATAAATTGTAAATTTTTTATCTATTTTATTCAATGATAATAACTAGCTGTACGTGTGGGTCTTAATTATTGCAAAACAACCTGCATACAAAAAAACGAACTTCTATAAAGTCCGCTTGTAGTAGAAAACTATTTACTTGAAATATTCTCTATATGCTGTGATAAAAGCTTCTGGTGAAGATTTCACATTATACGTATATACACCTAGTAACGTGTGTAAATAGAGAATACCACCTTGATTTCCAATTCCCCGAAAAGAAAAATCCGTTACCACCTTAATCGGAAACTCCCTATGCTGCGTAATGACCTTATCCATGTATAAGTAAATAATTCGTTCATGCTCAATTTCAACCTGTTCAATACCTGTTACTTTTCTTTCTACTTTTATATAAGGATGTTGCGCTATCAAGCTCATATGGTCCTCCTAAAACATAGACTTATTCCCATTATCTTATCACAAAAAGAATATTTAGTTCCGATTCACATATCCATCCAAATTATAAAAATCCTATTTCGCAATAAATCGTTCTACTTTGACAATTTGATCCATTGTAATTTTGGGAGTAACACCTTGCATCCATTCATCATTGAAATCACCAGCCCATTCTTTAGGGCGACTTGCAAGCCAATCCATATCAAATAACCTCTCCCATGTATCTTTTACATCTTGTATAGGAAAATCACTTTTTTCAAATTCTTCCCATTCCATTTCATCAAATGTGATTGGACTTTCGTTTAAGATAGTATGCCATTCTTCAAATGGCGACCAAAGAATGCTTTCTTGGGGGATATCTAACTTTAAAATGACGCCTTTTGTTCCCTTTTTAAAAAGTGCCTTTTCATTGCGATTAACTCGACGTTCCCATACCCATATTGGCGGTACCTCGCTTTTATAATTAGGAAGCCGCTTTTCCATTTGCTCCATCATCCACTGATATGCCTCTGGAAACATTGAGTATTTAATATCTCCTGTTAAGTAACCCTGTTCTCGCATTAATTTATAGGCTGATAGTTTTTGTACGGTATAAACAATCATAACTTTCTCCTTTGTATGTAGCTTAATGTTCTATTAGTACTATGTCCATTAATGAAAACGAGCGCTGATCCTTGTTTGCAGAATCGCGCACGTCTAAAAATTTAAAATAATTACCTATATGAATCGTGAGTTGGACTAAACAAGTCTTCTTCTGAATTTCTGACAATTGAAAAATGATCAACGTTATAATGACCGTGAAGTGTAGCATTATGATGTTTTATAATTTGTTCTGCACTTAATACATCATTGCCTACTGTTGAATGGCCATCACCAACTAATGTTACATCAAACCCACTTATAGTTGCTGTCCTCACCGCGCTATCAATACAATGCTGTGTTTCACTGCCCATAATCACAAGGTGTTTAACATGTTGTGATTTTAAATACTCTAAAAGACCCGTTCCATAAAAGGAGTTTGTTGCAGCTTTATCGAAAAACTTTGCTTCAGTGGGAACATTAATTTCATTGTGAATTTGAAATCCATTACCTTTTCCCTCAGCAACATCAAGATCCCTTATAAAAACAACTGGAACATCTGTATCCCTTGCTTTTTCAATCACTTTATTAATATTCCTAACAAGTAGCTCTTTATTGAAAACCGGCTTAACTTTTTGATTTCCATCAATTAATTCTTGTTGTGTATCAATAATTAATAATATTTGATTCAAATAATTACCCCTTTCAAATATGTGACGAAATTTAAGTTCCCCCTCATGGCCAATCGTCGCCACCCAACAGGTAGATAATGTACTAAATTTATTGTGATCGGATAATCTGGTTATTTACAAATGCTTTTATAAAGAACAACTCATCATCATTTGGAGTTCTGTCATTTTCGAACTTGAAGGACTCTATTGCTTCTTCTATTGAAGGTGATGCAACCGCTTCACTTGCTGCTTTTAACTCTCTCCAAAACGTCGTCATTTCCTCCAAATCGCAAATTGATTCATGACCTAACAGAAATGCTTCAGCATTATATTTTTGAATGTCTTCAATCATTGGTAATAATAAAGGTTGCTTATATTGAAACAGAGAATTGGTCGTTGTACCATATACACAATCCCCTAAAAAAAGGACTTTTTCATCTGGGATATAAATGATGGTCGCATCGTCTGAATGAGTACTATTAATTTTTTCAAGCACACAAATTTTATTGCCTAGATCAAGCGTTAACGTTTTTTCAAAAATTATTTGTGGAGAATTTAATTTAAAGCTATCTCTATTTGGAATCTCTTCTTGAATAATCTCAATACACTTAGCGCTCATCAATTTTGTCCGCGCATACGTTTGTAATGAACTATCATTAAATGTGTAACTTTGCCATGTTTTTAGTAATTCGTTTGTTTGACTATTAACAATAATGGTTGCATCAAATTCATTCATGCCTAGGAAATGATCCCAATGCGCATGGGTAATTACCGCATATTTCACTGGAGGAACATTTAGTTTCTCAATTTCTAGTATAAATTCCTTCGCATGCTGAGTTGAGTTACCACAGTCTATTATTAAACTATACTGGTCACCACAAACCAGTCCTAATGTCGGTCGGTCATTTTCATCTTGATTGGGCATATAATAAATAGTTTCGCTGAATTTATTTAACATGTTATTTCCTCTTTTCTAGATATTAGTAAGATAAAAGAGAAAATCTTCATGTTTATCTTATATTAAATAAAATAAATTAAGATTTTCTCAGATTAATTGTTTACCATCGGACTAATGCCCCCTCTCAAATATGGAAAAGTATAACATTTATAATCGTTGTTAGGTAGCCTTAAATAAAAAATGAGCACTGATTCTTGTTACAGAATCGCGCTCATAAATTTCTTTGGTTCAATTATTTCTTCTTCTTAATTATCTGCTATTATTTTCTTAAGTATTAATTCGTCCTTTAATGGAATTCCGTCATTACCGATTAAAGGAATCGAAGGTTTTAATTTTCGTGCCTTGTTTACAGCATCAGAGTTAACAGAAATAATTCTGTAACCTCTTTTTTGATAAAATTTTAAAGCGTTCAAATTATCATTTGTAGTGATTAAACTTACAATCTGTATTTGTTTTTGTTTTGCTATGTTCTCTACTTTTTCGATTAAGGCAGATCCAATACCTTTTCCTTCTGTATGACTATCCAGTGAAATAATTTCTATTTCATTTTCATAATCTTTAATATCGTATGTAACCAAACCAATAATCTCGTTATTTTCTTCAAAAATAAAACCGTTTAATTTTTCGCACTGATAAATACCTGATGAAATGACCATTTCAGAACTACCCCAATGCTCTCTAAAAAATGAAACAACCTTTTCTCTATTTTCTTCATTTATTTCTCTAATGCTCAAGATAATTCCCCCATATCCCTATAAAATAAATTAAATTACATATCCAAATTTCAAAAATACATGAAAGAAAAACATCTAATTTTGGTAAACCTTATTAGATTCTAAATATAAAGCCATCTACTACCAGCACTATTTCTCTATAGCACCCATTACTTTAACGCAGATTATTTGTCTTCTACATTAACCAAATAAATTGCTTTTTCAAACCCTCCACGATTTTCCTTTTTTTGCTGCCGTACTTCATCTAGCTCTTCATAAGTCACACCTAATACACTAAGTGCTGTATGTAATAACTCTAATACATCAGCTAATTCTTCAACGCTTTCATGAACAGTTTCTGTTGCACGAAACTCTTTAGCTTCTTCAATCATTTTCTCCTTAACTTCACTTAAAATCTCACTCGGCTCTAGTATTCGAGCATTATAAGCTAACCCATCTGATTCGATAAACTCTAAAATCTTATCTCTTACTAATTTATTATACACAGGCATTACCTTAGCTCCTTTAAATTATTTGTTCTATTGTACTCGAGAAGAATTTAATATAAGCTTTAATTAACACTATAATATCAATATTCTATCATCTTATATGTCTTATGAATGGATAAGTTTCGATTATTTACATATGGATTTAACTATTCTAATAACGTTTTTAAGTCGTTCTACATATAAGTAGTGGGCATAGGTTGGAAGGAAGGAGTGTTTTTATGGATGGTCTATCGTTTTTAGATGCAAGTCTAATTTATTTATTGTTATTTTCACCGCTCTTAAGCATAATTTTAGTATTGATCTGGACGTCTGCGAATATGAAAAATACTGCTAAAGCTCAACTATTTGGTATTGTCATTTTATTAGTACTAGGGTTTTTCGCTATCAACTCACCTTTACTTTTAATAGTAGAATCAATTGCTATTATTTTATTAGTTGTTTGGATCTTTGCTTATAAGAAATTCTTTCTCAAGGGACAATTCCCTTTCATTATACTCTTCTTTGCATTACAGGTTGCCTACTATATACTATTCTTTGTATTCATAGGATTAGAATATAATCTAGCAATCATTTTACTTTTACTATGTATCATCCCGATCGTTTCAATGATGCTATTATATCCATGGATATTCGGGAATAAGAAAGTATCTAAAGGTCGAGTACTCATAATCATTGTTTTCATTATACAAGTGATTTATGCAGTTTTAAGTATTGTACTTTCGTTAATGGCAAAGTCCAATTAAGTTCTAAATGCAGCATGCCTCCAGTTAATTTAATTGGAGGTTTTTGAATGCTCCTCAAGCCTTTCAATATTATTTAATTCTATCAGCAACATTTCCATAAATTGTATTAAATATTGAAACTTTTCTTAGCGTTAAACGTAATAAGATTATATGAATTTATATTGAGGTGTTTTCATTGTTAGATATATTGCTCGAATTTATGAATCTACCCGTCACGCTTACGGTATACTCAAGTATTTTACTAAATTTTGCTCTAATCTATATTCTATTTTCAAATGGATATTTTACATATTTTGAAATAAGTTACCCGATCTATGATCAGCTCAATACATTAACACAAATCGTAATTAATGAAAATTTGTTTATTACTTCCCCTGTTATCGTATGGCTACAAAGGTCAACGAAAAGATACGAGTACTCCGATGAGGAGGGCGACATCTCTATTCTTCCTACAATCATTTAAAGATCATTACTAGGAGGAAATAGAGTGTACAAATCAAAAAATTTATTTTTATATATGGGAATTGCATTAAGCGCATTATTCTTATCTGGTTGCCAGCAAAGTAATGGAGATGGCACCTTTCAAAAAGTCTTTGTTAATCCATTTATAAGCAGTTTAGATGGACTTGCTGGAATATTGGGTGATAACTACGGCTTCGCTATTATTATTGTGACGATTATTATTCGACTGATCATTATGCCTTTTATGTTAAAGCAACAGAAGAAGCAGCAGGAAATGAAAGTGAAGATGGCGTTGGCAAAGCCGGAAATAGAAGAAATTCAACGAAAACTTAAAGAAGCAACAAATCTTGAAGAAAAACAGAAGATACAAGCGGATATGATGAAAGTGTATCAAAAGCATGAAATCAATCCTTTAAATATCGGATGTTTGCCACTTCTTATTCAAATGCCTTTCCTAATGGGCTTATACTACGCCATTACGAGCTCAGAAGAAATTGCTACCCATTCATTTTTATGGTTTAGTCTTGGGCAGCCAGATTTATTTGTCACGGCAATAGCAGGATTATTATATTTTGTTCAATTTAAAGTTTCACAATCTGCAATGCCAATAGAACAGCAAAAGCAAACAAGATTTATAGGATTACTGTCACCGATAATGATTGTGATTTTTTCTATTAATGCCCCAGCAGCTCTACCGTTGTATTGGTCAGTCGGCGGACTATGTCTTATCTTACAAGTGCTCCTTGGACAAAGGCTATATCCACCACAAATCATGCAACCGGAAACTAAAGGATAAAAACCATTAACTAAACAAATAAAGCAGATGCTTCACATGTCATATGTTGAAGCATCTACTTTTTAGTTAGTTGCATTAATCTAAATTTTTTTACTACCTACTGTTGTCGTTCTATTACGATATACAACGAATGTCATGATGTTTAACAAGAGCGTAATAAAAAGGAGTACTGATCCTGCAACTACCACTCCCCTACTTGTATCCATAAGAGCAGACCAATCCTCAATTTTCACTAAATAGTTATTATATAGTAGTTGAAAGTATAACGAAATAACACAGGCACTAATACTTAGCATAGAAAGAACTGCCCAATTATTATTGTTATGGCTTCGAAAAATATTAACAACAGGAAGTATCCAAGCAATAAGCCCTAGCACAAGACTACCAATAGTAAGCCAACCCATTATATAACCCTCCCCCTTAAGTTCAAAAGTAAAGAGCATATTTCACAATAACCCTCTATTTGAGATTTAGACGGTATATTTTGGAAAAGGTTTCGATTTATAACACAATCTTGTTACGCGCTAATTGAAAAAAAAGCGCTTATCCTTAATACAGAATAGCGCTGGTAGTTGGTTTATTTGTTTAAGCCTTTTTCATGTATACGATAAATCATAGCTGCCATTTGTGCTCTTGTTACTGGGTTGTTCGGGCCAAAACGGCTAATAGTATAGCCAGCCATAATTCCTTCTTGTTTCATCGTTTCAATCGCAATATATGCCCAATAGAATTTATTTACATCTTCAAATGAATTCTCACCATTATTCGCAGATTGGCTATAAAACCCTGCATTATAAAATACCTGAGCCATTTGCGCTCTTGTTAAAATAGTATGAGGGGAAAAACGACCTTCGCCAATGCCATTGATTATTTTATGTTGTGCTACTAAATGAATCGATTCTAATGCCCAAAAACTCTTCTCCACATCAATAAATGAAATAGTTTTATTTAGTGGAGTCAGCGCTAAAAACTCACTTAGAATAGCAGCAGCTTGTGCTCTTGTTATCGTATTATTCGGTTTATATGTACCATCAGAATAGCCGGAGATCCAGCCCTTTTCAGCTAAGAACATAATCTGTTCCTCTGCCCAATGTTCGCTTATGTCTTTGAATTTCTTATTGTCATACTGATATAAATCCAGTTCGTCCATTACCTTGCCTACTTTATTCCGATAATATTCACCGCCCAAATGGTTATATCCGGCATTCGCAATATCGTAGAGATATTCTTTGGATGCTCGCTCAAAACTCCATCCGTTTTTGATTCTTTCATCATAATTTGTTTTCGCGAAAAGATATCTCTGATTTACTAGTAAGTTGCCTGCTAAATAGTTTACCGCTTCTTTATAAGTACTAAATGCACGATACCAGTTATCTCTTCTTTTGCTTTCATCGTAAATTTTGCGGTCTTCTCCGTAATCAGCTAGAACAGGTATCCGTTCGTAATCTTCATCAGGCTGCCCTTGTAGCTGCCAAGCATTCTCCGGATTATATCCCCATACTTTTATTCCGAAAAGATTATTGGCATTAATCGCTATTCTTGTTGTTCCATAGCCACTTTCAATAATAGCCATTCCAATAATAGCGCTTGCAGGGATCCCCCACCTTTCATTTGCTATCATTGCATATGTAGAAATTTCTTTAATAAAGTCCTCTTTCATCTGTATCGATGGAACTTCGTATGTCGATAAATAAGCACTACTATTTCTCCCTAACGTTTCATCTTCAAACGGTAAAAGATTAGCGCTATTGGCACTTGATACCAACGGATTAATATTAAAAAGTATCAAAATTAACGCTATCAACGTTTTTGCTGAGTTTACCAATTCTACAACTCCCTCTATAAATGTTGATATATCAATGGCTAGCGCCATTTCTGAGTGTCAAAAAATTTTTTTATGACACATACATCTATCGTTATTTTGTAATTCTTGATTTTTTTTACAATGCGTCCGAACGCTTCGCTAAAGGATGATCCATTAATTGGTAATAGCTATCCTGATCTAGTGCCGTATATTGATGCACATTTGGATCTCTGCGTTGCTTATGATGACGGACCCTCCCATGTCTCTAGGCGTCTAATTGCGCGTACATTCCTTCGTTCGGTCTATTCATAAGGCAGAGGCTGGCGATGCTCCTTTAGGGACTCATTTGAATTCATTCAACGGTCGGATGGTGAAAATAATGCCGGCTTCTCTGTGTCATCCTCTTGTTTTTGACTTCTACTAGTGATATTAAGCAGCCGTTTGGAGACTAGCGAAATCGGTCATCATTTGATGTTCGTTAAACATTGTTTTCTTTTTGCATAGGGCATGTAAAATCTTCAGTAACTTCCCACATAACACGACGATGGACTGCTTCTTTCGAAGCGGATTGATGGTGCGTGTAGTGTAATATTCATGTAGTTGTTTGAACGCTGGATTATGCAAGATTAAAGGCATCATTACTCGAAAGAGGAGGGCGCGAAGTTTTCTTCTCCCTCGTTTGGAAATCCTTTTTTTTCCCTTTTGCTGACCAGAAGAGTTTTCACGCAATGTGAGTCCCGCTAGTTTAATTAATTGGCGTGGATGTGCATATTGCGTTAAGGAACCTACCTCTGATAATAAATCGACAATTGTAACATCACCGATTCCAGGTACCGATGCTAAATATTCATAATCCGTCATTTGTTTGGCTAACTCTACGAGCTGAGCTGTTAATTCATCAAGCTGAACCTGCATCAATTTGTGCTGTGAAAGAAGCGTGGCAATTTCGAATTTGGCCATCACTAAACCTTCTGTCAGTCCGATTGAGCTTTCTGCAACCTCGACTAATTGCTTTGCCTTTGGTAACTGCGGGCATTTCATACCCTCTACCTGCCGATATAAAAATAGTAATTCTTCTGGTGATTTGCCTACAATATCTGTTGGCAACGGTGTCATTTCAAGGACCGCATACGCCATTTTCCCAAAGCTTTTAAACACTTGTGTGAATTCAGGGAAAAAGCGATCCAGCCAACGGATAATGCGATTTTGTAGGGCATTTAAATCTTCTTGAACCTTTGAACGTAAAGTCGTTCCATTTCGTAACTCAGACTCGATTCCTTCAAGATGTCGGGGATAGCTGAAACGACCGTCTCTCATAAGGCGAGCAATGATTAGCGCATCCTTTTGATCATTCTTCGTTTGCAGATTGTCATCTAATTCCTTCGAACGATTGACGTGCATTGGATTGACCATCACAAATGGAATCCCATAGTTCGTTAAAAAAGCAGCTAAGTTCATCCAGTAGTGACCCGTTGGCTCGAACC
Organism: Solibacillus sp. FSL W8-0372; assembly: GCF_037969735.1. Lineage (NCBI taxonomy): Bacteria > Bacillati > Bacillota > Bacilli > Caryophanales > Caryophanaceae > Solibacillus > Solibacillus sp. FSL W8-0372. The sequence continues at coordinate 2,191,295 of NZ_CP150204.1, forward strand.
CAACGAGAATTTCATGTTTATCATAAGTTGCTTTAAGCGCCATTAGGCGTTCATAAAGGTTTTCAAAACCAATACGTGATTGCGCGATTGGAAATGATTTTTGGAGCACTCGACCTCGATCATCAATTGCACATGCATAATGTTTATGTTTAGCAATGTCGATGCCGATAACTAGAGTATTTTCAGAAACTTGATTAATTTTCTCATTCGTATTAAAATTCATTGGAATGGAGTCCTCTCTGTAGATGTATGAGTCAATGACCGTTGACACTCAAGCATCATACAAGAGGGCTTTTTTATTTTCAAGTCCCCGAAAATCTTTCTAACAGGAATGCTCCTTTTACAAAATTTACAGACTCAAACTCTTTCATCATAGCAGTTTTTTATTATAATTAACGGTAAATATCTCATTTTATCACTATCAATTCATGGGTGTATTTCCTAGTTTATCCTCTATTTTTAAACAAAAAGAAACCACCATTCATCCCTTTGGACAAATGATGGTTTGATTCAAATTAAGAAAGTTTATTATTTTCTTTAATACCATACAGAATAAAAAGTACTCCTAAAAATAAAAATACGAATTCTTTAGATAACCCGATAATCGTGAAAATAACACCAGCGAAAAAATAACCTCCAATGACGGGATTATTATAATTAATAGGTTTCATTTTACTATCCCCTTTAAATAAAATGTTGTTATTGTTTTTACGGATAAGTCACTGAAAAGTTACAAAATAAGGAATGAATTCTTATGTTAAACTACTTTTCAACATGTATGTATTATAAAAGCTCTGAATTATTTACTCAGTGAAATCTTCAATAATTTCTATGACTTCTATCTTCCCATTAATTAAAAGTTCGGGAAGTTCGTTATTTATATTACCGTTCCAATATTTTCTTGCTTGTTCAATTTTTTTATAAAAAGAAATTCCGTCTTCTTTTGGTAAAAGGTCGCCATCCCCTTCAAAATAGTTGCCATTAACCTTTAATTTAACAATCTGCAATACATTACGATTGAAAGAATCAAATAATTGCTTCCACTTCAGTGCATCTTCATATGTTTTGGCAGCATATAAGCAGGATAATCTTGAAGGATATTGTGGATATTCTTTTAAGCGAACCATTTCTACTATCACTTCTCTGACAGCTCTAGTTGTTTGCCCTATATATTTCATTGCTACATCGGCATTATCCTTATCTAAATTCAAACCTTCCTTTGTATAATGACTCTGCATAATTTGAATAAAATCTTCGCCTTTAGCATTTAATTGTTCCGCTTCAAAGAAGAAACGATATAAGGTGTTATATTCATTTTCATCAAAATAAATGATCTGTCCAAGACTCATTTTATTCCTCGTAACAATATGATAAACAAAGAATTGATTTTCTCCCATAGTTAATCTCCTAGTTTTTACGTCGTTTCCTTCTATTTATAATGGTTAATATGACAATAAAACCGGCTAATCCCAGTGATATCCAAATAAAAATTTGATTTCTAGTTTGTTTCCCACTTAAATTAACTTCTTCAATCGGGATCTCACCTTCTCCCAGTACTTCCAAATCGTTTTGAGAAGAACTTAACACATTCGTACGACTACACAAGATTGATACAAGCGATTTTGCCCCATACATCGTTGATTCGTTGGCATAAACCAAATATTCATTTCCCTCAATAAAATTAAAGCCACAATCTCCATCACCTTCACCAGTGGTAATAAAAATTTGTGTTTGTTCAACACCCTTCCAAGTATTCGTCACCTCAAAAAGAACTGATTTATATGAATATCCTTTTAGACTCTTTTTCTTTTTTATATCTATCACTTTTCCGCTAAATACTGCTGTTGAACGTTCAAATTCTTCTTCAACGCTTGATAATTCAGCACAGGAACAGGCACTTGTTATTGAGGGAAATGAACCTATAATAAAAATGAAAGTAAGAAGTATCATTGCTTTCCTAAAAAAAATCATCTCCATCACTCCCAAAATTATTTAATAGTACAGGTCGATACTATCATTACTTCTCCCCGTACTTACCATCCCGAATTGCTTTTTTATATTTACCTTCATCTTCTATGGCAATTGCTTCATCCGTGTTGATCCCTTGTATAGCGTAATACTTTGTTCCTTTTTCATACTTATTCGAGAAGTTTCCAGAATAAGTCCCTTCCATGTCGGAGTACTTTGTCACTTCGCCGATTTCTTCATCTACACTTTCTACATATTCGTCGGTTAATTGATAAATATACCCATCCCAAACAACAAAGTTATAAGCCCAATCTGCTGATGAATTGTCAAGTGGATTGGAATTGGAGCAACCTGATATAAAAACAATTGCAGTGACTATACAGATAAAGTTGTATTTTAATCTCAAAAACATCCCCTCCGTTTTAATATCGATTCTTTTACCCTCCCTACTTATATACAACTTCACCATTCTTCAAAAAATCAACTAATTTTTCTTTAAGTCCCTCTGGTTCTATCCAATTTTCATCAAGAAATTCATCTAAAGGTGTGAGTTCCATTTCCACCGATGGATACTTAAGCTTAAGGTCCGCTAAAATCTTTACGTATTGATTGTAATATTCTTCTTTTTGTTCTTCAGTCAAACCTTCCATGGTTTCTTCATTTGAAACACATCCTGCTAAAATGGTAATCCCCAGTAAAACCACTATAAATAACATTCTTTTCAATTAACCCACCCCTTAAGTTTTTAAATATCTAATTGTAAGAATATTGTATCAACATATGGGATAAATATCCATTTACTCCCCTACATTCACAAATATTTGTAATTACATCCATTCGAGTAAATAACTTTCCTTCGTGGTTTATGAAAAGTTGTGCTATATTCATTATGTCAGGAGTGAGTTGATGAAAAAGTTTTTAACATTTACAGCAATAATTCTTGTTTTACTTGGAGCAGCTGGTTATGCTGTGTGGCATTTTGGAACAAATATCGCATCCGAGAAAATTATCGAAAAAGTGGAAACTAATTTAGATGATGAAAGTCTTAAAGAAGTAAATACCTATATCGAAAACGATCCGAAGCTTCAGGAAATGGTTAGCGAGGCAGCAACTACAAATCCCGATACTCTTCCCTTCCAAACGAAGGAAGAAGCAACACGTGTGTTAATTAAAAAAGTGGGCGTTAATCGTTTACTAGATATTCAGGCACAAGCGCAAAATGGTGCAATCAATAAGGATGAAATATTATCCGAAATTGAAAGTATCCTGTCTGAAGATGAAATTTCTGCATTAAAATATGTTATTTATAAAGAATTAAACAAATCAAACTAACACCAACCCAAGCAACAGCTATAGAATTGATATAGGCCCGATTCCAAATTAATGGAATCGAGCCCTTTTTCTTTAATGTAACTTACTAAGAGTAAAATAAGCGGAGGATTTCCTTTTATTTGCAGATTTTTGCGTATTTCCGGCAAAATAAGGGGAGAATTTTCCGTTATATACATTAAAAACCTTAAATTTCAGTTTTTTTTGGTCGATAAGCGGAATTTCTCCGTTTATTTTCATGGTTTTTCACTTCATTTTTAAATTAAGCGGAATTTTTCCCTCTATTTTATTCGAAAAAAACTCCCTATCCAAATGTTATTAAATAAACCGATATTTATTGAAAAATTGTGAGAGAGCTAAAATAACCGTTCCTCCAACAACTAAATACCATAATGTATTAAAAGGCATTATAAACATGATTAAGCTAAAGAAAAGAGCTACTAAAGAGCTAATGATAATGGATTGTCCACTCGTTATTTTATTTTGTAATAAAAGATACAATGCTAATGGTAATGTTAAAGTAAAAATCGGAATATAAATCATGACAAAAGTGTGGTTAAGCATGGATAGTGATAGTACAGCTATAACAAAACCGATGGAAGTACTAAATGTTCTTCCTATATTTCCTTTAGTTGAAAGTAGCACCAACAAAATGGTTAAAGCCGCACATAATCCTACAATTGAAACAAATGAATATCCCATTATTAAAGCCGATATAGACAAACAAACTAAAGAAATACAAGGTAATAGCAAAATGTAAGGTTTTTGCTCTTTTTCTGTATTCATCACATTTGTAAAACTTACAAGAAATAATAAAGAAAATGGGATCGATAAATATCCTAATTCAATTTGAGTAATATAACTAACCTCAAGACTGCCAACCAATATAATGACTAATGATGCAGTAATTTGACCAACTAATGACCAAACGCTAGATAATTTAAGCTTTTCTACAAGCTGAGTTGTGATTACAATTAAAATCAAACTTATAAATAATGTTATATATAACAAGTTAACCCTCCTGATATGTGCCACTTCGCAAATAAAATATTTATAATCCAACTTTAACATAAATATCCAATCAGTTAAATCAATCCTTATAAAACATACAGATTCCAGCTTAGCTGTCCTTTTATTTCTTGAATGATATTCTTAACGCCAGCAATCCGTTAAATGCTAATAATATAACTGTTAAGACTGTCAGTAATGCTACATCAGGCGCAAACATCCAAATTGAGCGCCATGGTGACTGCACAAAATTTAAAAGTAATGGCACAATAATTATTAATAATAGTAAACATACAAACCCAAGGATTGCCCACAAACCCTTTTTCCTTAATTTACGTATGTTTACCAGTAAATAAATACATATCACAAACAATATACAAATCAATCCAAGAATAATAAATTGAATGATTGGCGTATTGTTAGGAACGTCAACTGGTAGATCACCATTTAAGATATTAATAATGCCCAATTTTAGGTAGTATAACCCTTCCTCTTCTAACTGATTATTTTTATTTGTGAGAATTACCCCACCCCAGTCTGTTTTCGGAATATAAAACATTTCTGAATGAGAATCAGGCGTTGATCCGGAATGCCATATCATTTTGTCATTAGATTCTGGATTGGCTATTCTTATTCCTAATCCATAATAACGATTTTCTCCTGTTTGTATATGTGGCGTTAAATAGTGATTCATGGAATAATTACTTAAAAAATCATCGAAACTTTTCCCACTTAGAAATTTGATGAATTGGACTAAATCTTCTACACTTGCCGCTATATATCCGTATGGTGCCCCTCCATTATCATATATTACAGAAGTTTTCCAAGGAAATCCGAACCAGGACTGATACCCACTTAAATATCCCTTTTCATACGCTGTCTTATAATCTGCCGCCGCGTTCTTCATGCCTAACGGGTTAAACACATTTTGTTCCATGTACTCTGCGTAAGTTTGATGTGTCACCTCTTCAATAAGTGCTCCCAAAATTATAAAATTGGCATTACTATACTGATGTCTTTCTCCAGGTAAAGAAGTAAGATTAACGTTTGATAAACTCTTCACATTGTTCTTTATTGAATCATTACCTAAAGACTCTTTGTCTGAAATTAATAACCCATTATACATACTAAATCCACTTGTTTGAGTAAGTAAATGTTTGATCGTGATTTGAGCTGCTGCTTGCTCATCGGCTAATGTAAACCAAGGTATGTACTTTTGAACCGGGTCATTTAGATTAACAATTTTCTCATCAACTAGCTTCATAATAGCTAAACCTGTTAATGATTTGCTGATTGAACCTATTGTAAAAGGAGTTTTTGCAGTAATTTTTTCTTCTGATTCACCTGATATCCCCCATGATTTCTTATAAACAACTTCATTGTTTTGAATAATCGCCATTGATGCCCCGGGAACTTGATAATCCTCTAAATACGATTCAATATAAGAATCTAGCTGCTTTTCCATGTCTTTATCAATCCCTTGGTTTGCTAAGACTTGCTTGGCAGGGATAAAAAGCGTACAACATAAAAGGATTAAACTAAATTTGAATATAACATCAAGTTGTTTCATAAGAATTAACCCCCATAAAAGTTTAAGTTTTCCGGATAACTTAACGATCCAGCTAACATGTATATTTTCACAATACATTTATTGGTAAATTTAGGATAGGTACCTTAGCTTGATTTTGTATAGGTCTAGGGGCGGAGGAGACTCTAGCTTTTGCATGAAAAAACACAATTCCTATTACAGAATTGTGCCACATCGTTAAATATTCAACTGTTTTCCAAAAGGTACATTTTAGACAAGCATGCGCTTTAAAAAGCTCTGTATTGACCTGTTTTGATTGGATTAAATTTCCTAATTCCAGTTTATAATACGGTATATCCAACCTCGAAGACCAACTCATTTATATTTATTGCTCCCCGGTAATTTTTTTATTTCATTCCAAGCTATAATGGCATCTTCTCGACTTTTCCCTTTGTTTATTGGGTTTGCGAAAAAATCTCTAATAAATTGATTATATTCAAATTGTTGTCCTATTTGTTTCTTATATGATGGGTCTTTTTTTCGTTCCTCTTCTTCATACCATGCATTTACAACATCACGATATGTTTTTCCTGCGTTTTCCCTAAAATAATTTTGAATAAAAGTAGAGAAATGAAATTTAGGGATTTCTAATTTGAAGAAGGCTCTCACAGTCTGGCTACAACGGTGATTTTCTATTATAACCGTATCTAAACTTAAATCTGTTGGCATTGTTTCTTTTAAAGGCGCCTTTGTTTTCTTCAATGGTTTTTGAATTTTTCCTGTTTGAAGAAACGTTGCAATCCTATCTGTAATTTCCATTTTAGAACCGGTTGTACTCATGCCATTCTCTCTACAAAAAGATTGCAACTCCTCTTTTAACCAATAAAAATCTAGAAAATCTTGTACATTCAAATTTTCTTTTAGCACAGGTCTCATGCATTCCCCCCTTTATTTTTTTATTTGTAATACCATTTAAAAGCATTTTCGTACAAAATTTTATCGGTAGCTTTTTCATCAAATAACTGTTGAATCAATTCAATATCTCCATACTCAAAATGCCGTTTAGCTCTTGTAGAGGGTAAATCTGTCCCAAACATAAGCGCATCTGGATTAACATCGTATATCGACTTTAATGCATGCTCAATATTCAGCTCTACACGGCCAAATCCTGTCGCTTTTACGTGTACGCCTTTATCCACTAACTTTAATAAATGAGGTAGTCCTTCTTCAGATAGCCCGAGATGATCAATTGATATTGCTGGTAATTTTTCAATCGTTGGCGCAATTCCCGGTAACTGTTTTGCATCAATATAAAGCTCGCTATGCCACCCTACTAAGTCATGAATTCTTCTTGCAAAGTAATCCAGCTTTGATAAATCTTCTGAACCGCCTCTTTTAATATTAAATCGTAATGCCTTTACCCCGTTTTTGTTTAACTGTATGATTTCTTCATCTGTTACTGTAAAAGGTAATTGTGTTACCCCGCAAAATGTTGGTCCCATTTGTGTAAGTGCTTTTAATAAATAGGCTTGGTCAAACCCTTGGAATGATCCGGATACAATTGCTCCTCCTATAACATTTAAATCACAAGTTTCATCTTGATAATTTTTCACCACATAACTTGGTGGCAAATATCCTTGGTTTTCGGTAATTGGAAAATCGTAATCAATTATATGAAAATGTGCATCAAAAATTCTCATTTCATCTTCCCCTTTTATGTATACATTTGTGCGAGCTATTCATCCATAGAAGTTAATTCCAAAAACTCTTCCGCATCTTTCACACATAATTCCATTCCTTTTTCCCAGAATTCCTCTGAAGTAATATCTGCCCCTAAATGTTTCGCAACTAAATCTTCGACAGTCATACATCCTGAATCACGAAGTAAGTTCAAGTAATCCTTTTCAAACTCTTTCCCTTTCTCCTTTGCCTTTGCAAAAATTCCTAAAGCAAATAAATACCCAAATGTATAAGGGAAATTATAAAAAGGCGATTGCGTAATGTAATAATGTGGAGTCCATACCCACGAATAAGTGGAAGGCTGTTCGAGGGATCCCTCATATGCTTCATGTATGGCATCTTCCATTAACTGATTTATACGCTTTGAGGAAACTATCCCCTTTTTACGCTCTTCATAAAATCTCTGCTCAAACAAAAATCTAGAATGGATATTCATAAAGTTCATTACACTACGTTTTAACTTTTGGTCTAAGATCATCAATTTTTCTTCTTTAGAGCTTGCTTTTTTCATTGCTGCATCAAAAATAATCATTTCCGCAAAGGTTGAAGCCGTTTCTGCAACGCTCATAGGATAACGTTTGTTCACCCCATTTACTGACTTCATAGCATAATTATGAAAAGCATGGCCCAGTTCATGAACAAGCGTTAAAACATTTAAAAATGTCCCCCCGAAAGTCATAAAAACTCTTGATTCACCAGTGAGCGGGAATGCAGCACAAAATGGAACAGCCGATTTATTCGCACGGTCTTCGGCTTCTACCCAGCCATCCTGAAAAGCTTCCTTAACAAAACCTTCTAATTCTGTGCCAAACTCACTAAAATGTTCCGTAATCAGTAAAGCCGCTTCGTCGTATTGTATCTTTTGATTACTAGTATTTACGGGCGCCCAAAAGTTATATGCTTTCATCCCTTTATCACCCATCAGTTCAGCTTTTCGATCCAAATAATTAGAAAAGGGTTTTTTATGTTTACAGATTACTTTCCACATTGTATTCAATGTGTCTTCCTTCATTCGGTTCTCTTTTAAAGGGGCTTCTAATACACTTTTCACTCCAGATTTTTTATATACCTGTATACGAAAACCAGCAATATGGTTTAATATTTTGGCAAATAGCTCCTCTTTTTCTTCCCATATAGATTCCAAAGAATAATGAGCTTCCTTTCGCACGTCCTCCTTAGGATGGGACCGTAAATTTATCGCTTGTCCTACTGATAAACTTTTAACTTCTCCGTCAACTTGAACATTCAATTTAATACTACCTACTAGCGCCCTATAAAAATGCCCCCATGCATGATAGCCATCAGCGGTTAGTTCAGTAATTAAATTCCGCTCTTCTTCAGAAACATGCTTATTTGTATGATTACGCCATTCGTTTAGAACAAATCTGAAAGCCTCTATTTCTTTAGTTTCAATTAATTGGTCCCAAACCTCCTGATTTGTGTTTGCTAACATTAATTTCACCTTGGATAATTCCTTTTCAAAATGAGACTCTAATTGAGCTACCTTTCCACGTAAAACTACGGCATCCTGATCATTAGTGTTTTGTGAAATTAGACAAGTAATAAAAGAATTAGCCTCGGTCAAGTTAACGCGAATCTCCTCAATATTTTCGACTAATTGATTCAAGCTTGCCAATTCATCTGTAGTGATTGTCGCTCTAAAGGATGCAACAGATTTCTCTAAATTTTGTATGAGAACATCTAATTCTGTCAGGTGTTTTAAAAATTGATGTGATTTGCTGCCACCATGAAAAATCCTATCCAAGTCCCAATTTATTTGATTTACTATTTTCATCATCCTCCTGCTACGAACATTTGTTTTATTTTAGCATATTTTGGAATATTTTTAACTAATAAAAAAAACAAAAGCCACTTCATAAAATGAAGTGACTATAGTTAAATTATTGTTTATGGAGAATTTGATTATTTACAAATGCTTATTTTTCCTTCATACTTTCTTGTGCCATTTTCACGAGCTCTTTGACCATACTTCCGCCAATTCTCCCGCCTACTTTACCGGCTTCTTCAGAAGTAAGTTTCCCGTTGTATCCTTCCTTAAGGGGAATACCTAATTCTTTAGCTACCTCTAATGCTGCATCTTCTGGTTTGCTAGTCCCGGATACTTTCGCTTTTAATTGATCAAGCTGTTGTCTAGATTCGGGTACAAGTAATTTATTTCTATTTCTCTTTGCCATCGAATCACTCCTTTTTTACTAGCTTAAGCACATAAAAGTAAAGTATACGATGCAGATTATGTTAATCATTTCATCAATGTAAACGACGCGATTGCTTCATATTTAGGTGTATTTTCTAAATTGGATTTATATAATACAATTTCATTTACCTGAAAAGATAATGCTTTTTCTTTAAAAGGATTATGCGTGACTAAATCCTCCATTTTAAAATCTTCATTTTTTCCCCACTTCCGCGCCAAAGTAATGTGGGGATGATAAGGACGTGTTTCAAGAGTAAAGCCCTCAGCAACACAAGTTTTATAAACAATTGCCTGAATTTGAAATAACCGTTCCACTTCGTTCACCGCTCCCCAAAATATTCGAGGAGCATTTTGAGGACCAAACACATTCAGTCCTTCAATTTCTAACATGAACGCTCTTTGATTTTTAATAGCTTCCCCAACTGAATGAATAACGGATTGAAGTTGCTGCGGATTTACGGAACCAAGAAAAGCCAGGGTTATATGATAATCATGAAAATTCACCCAACGTTTAAATTGGAAGATTGGTTTAATTCGTATCAGTTCATCGTGAATAATTTGTTTCACATCGTCTGGAATACGCACTGCCCAAAAATAATGAGCCTCTCTTTCCATTGCTTTCACCTCTTTTATTTTGTTGATTTAGAATTGACATTCATAAAGGAATTAATGTATTTTAATGGATAAAGAAAAATAAGCGGAGGATTTCCGCTTATTTTTAAAATTGTGCTCATTTCAGTGAATATAAGGGTAGTATTTCCGCTTATTTACGAGAAAATCATAAAATTTTACGTTTTATTTATCAATAAGGGTAATTTCTCCTTTTATTTTGATTATATTTCACTTAATTTTTATAATAAGCGGATTTTGTTCCTTTATTTTGGAGGCTTCCCATCTGCATATGATACCCAAAATTTATTGCTTTCGCTTCAAGCGCACGCATTAATGCCTGTGTCCAATTCCTTTACTACGAAATTCTTTCAGGATGGCAATTCCGATTTCGGGTGTTTCAGCATCACCACAGCCTTTTTGTGTTTCATCAAACAGTCGCAACAAAATGGCCCCAATCGCCTGTTGTTCATTTTCCGCAATCAAGCCAATATCACCGCCCTGTTTCCCCCAATCTTCTACATATTAAGATACAGACGGTTCGTTTAGTATTGTTCGAGGAAAAGGCTTCTCTCCTTCTGGTACAAACGCAGATTCATACAACATATCCCATAAGAAGGGTATATCGCGTTCTACAAGAGCTCTTATTTTAACATTCACTGTATGAACCTCCATTCGACGAAACTTTGTTATTTGAACTAGTCATCCATTCATTGCTGTATTGGCACTATTGTTTCAAGCTGCCCTTTGTTTGGAGTTCGTTTATTCCATACAAAACTAATTGATATGTAGTACTAAACATTCTCCACTTTTTTAGATAATTAGCCCGTAATTAAATTCAAAAATAAATAATGCCTCGATAATTCAATATCGAAGCATTTTATACCTTCAGATTGAGTGGATATCTATTCTAAATGAATCTCCTTCTTCATCACGGGTGCATTTTTCCCTACTATTACACTGCCCACAACGATTATTGCTAAACTAATTGTTAACCAGCTAATCGATTCTCCTAAAAATAATACAGAAAATCCAATCATTAAAAAAGGCTGTAAGTATTGGATCTGCCCTACTCTTGCAATACCTCCAACAGCCATTCCGCCGTACCACGCTACATAAGCTAAAAACTGACTGACAATCCCTAAATATAAGAGACTTATCCAAGCTTCTACAGGTGCCTGTAGCATACTGCCCGATATGCTGAGTCCCACAGGAATAATAAAAAATGGAGCGCCAATTAATATTGCCCAAGCAATTACTTGCCAACTACCAAGCTCTTTTGATAATTTCCCACCCTCTGCATAACTTAATCCAAGTACAATAACAGCTGCAATTAATGCTAGATCTCCTTTTTGCAATTGCCCAAATCCTACATAGATGGCATATATAATAACAGTTATCGCACCAATAATACTTGCAATCCAATATCGTTTCGACGGTCGCTCACCACCACGCCACATAGCAAAACCCGCTGTCGCAAGCGGCAATAAAGCTAATTCAATTGCACCATGTGAAACAGGTAGTGATTTCATAGCAAATGTCGTTAATAATGGGAAGGCAAGTACTGCTCCTATCGTGACTATCAACAAACTTTTGAATTGTGATTTATTTGGTAATGATTGCTTTTTCATCATAAATATAGCCCCTACGATAATTGCTGCAATAACCGTTCTCCCTAATCCAACAATCACCTCGCCAAAATAAGGAACAGCAATACTTGTTGCAGGTAATGTAAGACTGAAACATACGATTCCGATAAAACCTAATATCATTCCTCTTTTTATACTATTCGTCATGTAAATCCCCCTTCTCAGTCATAAAGAAATACCCCATAATCATAGTTAAAAGAACTAAGCTAATTAACAAGATTGTAATGAATATCAGCTCTTTATAAAACAGGAGAAATCCCCATCTGTCATGGGACAGATGGCGAAGGAGAGGATTGAGTGAAGACTAAGTATATGGGCATTTTAGAATGGGTGAAACGGCAAATTGAAGAGGAGAAATTGAAGACAGGCGATAAATTACCTTCGATTCGGCTGCTCGCTGAACAATTTCATTGCAGTAAAAATACCGTGGTTAAAGCGTTACTTGAATTAGAAAAACAGCATATTGTCTATGCGAAACCGAAAAGCGGCTATTACGTTGTGGATGATTATCAAACATCTAATCTCGATGCCATTGCTATTGATTTTTTATCCGCTGGTCCAGATAAAAGAATCATGCCGTATGAAGATTTTCAGCATTGCATCAACCAGGCAATTGATCATTATAAGGAACAATTATTTACCTATAGCGACCAACAGGGCCTTTTATCTTTACGAAAAGAGCTCACGAAATATTTACAGCAGCTACAAGTATTCACAATACCCGAACGCCTTGTCGTTACTTCCGGTTCTCAACAAGCACTTCATATACTTTCCACCTTGCCGTTTCCAAACGGAAAAAAGAATATATTAATTGAGCAGCCTACCTACTTTGGTATGATCAATGCGTTACAATTAAATCAAATTCCAACGTTGGGTATTGAATTAACAATGGAAGGGATTGATTTTCAAAAACTTGAGAATTTGTTTCAATCGTATGATATTAAATTCTTTTACATCATTCCAAGATGTCACAATCCATTAGGACATCACTATTCCAATGAGGAAAAGAAAAAAATTGTAGCTCTCGCAGAAAAATACGATGTGTACATAGTAGAGGATGATTACTTAGCTGAATTAGATACAGACTCAAAAGCTGATCCGTTGTTTGCATATGAACCAAACGGCAGAGTCATTTATGTAAAAAGCTTTTCGAAAGTATTTTTACCTGGACTACGAATTGCAACTGTTGTCCTCCCTGAAAAGATGATCCCTGATTTTGTCCATAATAAATTTAGCGCTGATTTCAATACTTCACCTCTTTCACAAGGTGCATTAGAAATCTACTTAAAAAATGGAATGTTTCAACATCATTTAGAAAATGCAAAATCATTATATAAAAAGAAAATGACTATTTTATTAGAAGCTTGTTCAAAGAATTTACCTGACTATGTTCAATATACAAGGCCTAAAAGTGGTTTTTATTTGACCCTCTTCTTGCCTTCCGATATGAATGTCGATAAATTAATTGACCTACTCCATGAAAAACAGATCTATATAGATAATGCTTCGAGAATGTACTTAACCAAAAACAGCCAGAAAACAATTCGATTAAGCATTTCTCAAGTAAACGAAAATAAAATCCATCTCGGCATTCAACATTTAACAGCAGCGATTATTGAACTGTATGAAAAAAGGAAATTTAATTCCCTTTCATTTAAATCTCATTAATTTAGATGACAACTTCATTACTGGAATAAACTCTAATTACGAATTTGCATCAAAAAAACCCTGAAAACTAGTATCCATCCATACTAATTTTCAGGGATCACGATATTATGCTGCATGTTCTTCCTGTAAATTTAAAACATGCACACGTTGATAAATGACACCGTATACAATCGTCATTAACACCACACTTGCCACCATCACTGTAATACTCGGAAAAATAAATGCTTTACTCATCGCAAATAATACATCTGTACGGAACCAGCTTTGGAATGGTATACCGACACTTAAAAGAGCGGCAAAGAATACCACTTTGACACCAATAAGCTTTCCTTTCATTTTACGAATCATTCCATTAATAAATAAACGTAATGCTGCTAATCCAGCCCCAACGAAAAAGAAAATTACTAAATAACCTTTCACCGCTTCATCTAAAATAAACGCTTTACTCATCATTACTATAATAATTGCAGTAGCAATAGACATCATCACTTTTGCTGTTTTACTCATCATTGTGTCCTCCTCAAAATTCAACATATTGTTGATTTCTATTTATAGTTTAAGTCGAATCAATAATGATAGCAACGAACAAAATTGAACATATTGTTGAGTTTTGAATAAAATTATCAAATGTCATTTATTAAAATTGGCTTTAAGTAAATAAACAACAGCATATTTTTCTATTTCATTAATATGACCATTAACATCCTGATAAAATTCAGCGGTAAGGGAATTCATTCTTCCATCATTTGAGTAACAAATACTGCCTAATACCACTTCGTCTGCTATAGATATATTATCCCCACGGAAATTCCCCCACACACTTGACATACCATCTAAATCTTTTGAATTTGCATCATAAGCACTGATTGAACTAACGCCTTCATTACCGCCAACTGCCATATTAAATGTCGGTTGCTTTGAGATGGAGTTTTTGGAAGTTGTGAATATAATTAATCCCTCCCCCTCTACTTGCGTCGAAAGTTCGCCAATTTTATCCTCAATCAGATTTCCTGACTCATATTTTTCTATCCATATTGTTACTTCTTTGTATTCTTTGTCTGTATTGAAATCATATACAAATGATTGATCAGCACTACTTGACAGAATTGCATTTTCTCTATCTGTTAATGCAGCGACAGAAATTGTATTCTTATTTGAAACAAATAAAAAATAATTTAGTATTAATAAAATTAGCGCTAATGAAGAAAAAACAAGACTAGCTATCTTGGTTTTACTCATATTCTTTTTACTACTCATATAGTCCACCTACTTTCAACGGTTTTAAATACCAAAATTCCCTTTATTTATTATACAGTATAATAGTTCATATAAAAGTGATTCCTCCAAGTGGTATATTATTTCCCCTCTGATTTAGAGGATTATATTTAAGTAATATAGAAATTAGTTAAGATGTAAGTAAATAAAATTAGGTGGTTATAATTATGGTAGAGAATTTAAAAGAACATTTACAACAATTAGAGGAAAGTCATACCGGTTTGGAAGTAAGAATGAGTAGAGAAAGGCTCGATGAAATATTAGCTGATGATTTTTTTGAAATTGGCAGCTCCGGGTTTATGCATGATAAGAAAGAATGTCTTGAAACAGGTGTTGTATTGGCAGAAATGAAGCTACATAATTATGAAATCTATCCGCTTGCTCACGACGTTGTCTTAGCTACATATTTTCTTGTAGATACTACAAGGGAAAGAAATACACTTCGTAGTTCCATATGGAAATTTATTGATGGGAAATGGCAACTTTATTTCCACCAAGGTACAATCACACCACTTCAATTAAATAGTTTTATTAAAGAATCTTAAAATAACTAGGTGAAATTTGAAAAGGCCTTTCCTTTTTTCTAGGAAAGCGCCTGTTTTTTGGTATGAAGTTATTTCTTTTTTGATTGAATGTATTTTTCCTACAATAATCCCGCGTTAAACACCGAAAGAATCATGATTAAGAAAAAGATTACCCGAATAGCTGGAACCCTCTTATCTTCTATAAACTCAATACTAGAAAAATTTATATACACAAAGCCAATAGCAACAAGTAGAGATATGATAAACTGCCATTTCAAAGACTTAATTATAAAACTTCCTCCTAAAAACTGATTTAACATAATATATTCAAGTCTATTTGAAAATATCTTGATTACGATTCAAATAAGAAGAAGATGCAGGCAATGAAAGAAAAGGTTCCTGTTCCCAACGCAATCGTTCCGCTGATAACATTATATTTATTTTTCTTTCCTAGCTTAAACATAAAAAGCAGTCCTGTGGTCGTTGAAATAAGAAAAAGTATAAAAAAACCCATTGGCACAATATACACTTCATTCCCCCACTCATTTTATTTTATATATCTATAGATAAATCTAACCAGCGATTCCTCTAGCTAGCACAATTAAATATACAAAAACCAAGACTCCTCCGTTTAATAAAACACCCAATATTCCTGACAACCACTTCTTTGATAGGACTGCAAATATAATACCGAATAGCGAAAGCGTCCCAAGTACGATAATAGCCATCAGCAAATTCGCGTTAGGGCCTCGTATAATTAAAAATGAAATGATACTTGCAATAACCATTACTAAAGAAAGAAATCCTAGCTTGTTCATTTCATCCTCCCATTTATATGTTTTCAAATATTTTTAGTAAGATTGTTAAAAGACACTGACCCTTAGGTGCGCTAGCATAATAAAAGGACTCTAAATCGAGGTCACATTATTATTTTAGTTCTGATAATTTTTCACCCGTAATTATTTCAAATAGTTCTGCTGACTTCCCCGTGTCTAATTGCATATATTTCATTTCAGCGTCTATAACGAGTGTCACTTTATCTTTGTTCCGACTTATCCAAAGTTCATATAATACCGCTTTTGCTTCAATTTCAGGATTTTTATATTGAAATATAAACCTGTAATCAGCAGGGCGAGTCATATTTACTGTTGTAATTTCCCAATCAATATCGTTTAAAATATCTTTCACTTTTTGAACTTGCTCATTATCAGTAATTTCTTTGAAGTCTTCATATTTATTTTCATCACCCATACGCTTTTGAACTTTTATATATTGTTCTTCATTTTCTATTACGTTTGAACAACCTACTAAAAAGATTGAAATTACTCCAATAAAAGCAATTAAGTATTTAAAATTTTTCAAGGACATCTCCCCTTAATAAATTAGACATATTAGAGATTGGAAAAGTTTCAATTCCCCCTTATATTTAACAACACAACAAACTTCTTGTATTTTATTCTGACCAATCTCCGTAGTTAATGACTTTAATTGACTGATCATCTTCCAGCAGTTGTATTTTTATTAATATAGTAAATTAGATTATCTGTCCATTCGCCAAACTCAAAAATGAACCCTTTTCTTATACATTCATATTGTAATCCAACACTCTCAGCTAATTTTATTGAAGCTGTATTATCGAGATTTATGTGAGCTTCTATACGATGATAATTAAGCTTGTCAAAAGCAAGGGAAATCGCTGCTTTTACAGCTTCCTTTCCATACCCCTGCTGCCAAAATTGGTTATGAATCGTATAACCAAACCTTGCCCATTGAAAATCCTCTCTCATAATTGTAGAAAAATCGATTGAACCAATATGAGTAGCATCTTCTTTAAGAAAAACTCCAAATACATAAACACTATCTTCTATAGCCTTTCTTTGATGATTATGTATCATATCTTCAAACCATTCTTTTGTACAAATACTCATATCAATTCTTCCTTCATCGTATTTATGCTGTGAAGGATGTCTATTTTCAAACGCTGATAACCACGCACTATAATCTTTACTTTCAAGCATTCTGATTACCAGTCTTTCTGTTTCTGTTTGATGAATTAAATTTTTCAAAAAAACCCCTCTTTCATATTGTGCAATACATTCTGGTTAATAAAAATCAATTCTAGTAAATTTTAACATAATTTTTCCAATTATTCTCACTTCTAAACAAAACCGAGCGCTGATTCTAATATAGAATCGCGCTCGGTTAATCAAATTATTTTTATATAAGGTATATAAATCAACCCAATTTAGCAAAAGAGACTAAGGTGCCTTGATCGCATGAAATAAATCCATTCTTCTCATAAAAGTGCCGAACGTCTGGTGCTTCTTCTGTTAACAAAACTTTTTGTCTGACATTTTTATATTTATTAAGAACATGTTGCATTAGTAATGTTGCGATACCCTGGTTTTGATATGCATTTAAAACGAGTATATCTTGAATATAGATAATCGTTAGCCCATCACCGACAACACGAACTAAGCCAAGCAGCGTTTCTTCCCGCCAAACTGAAATGAGATCTAGTGATTGTAAACAAGCTTGCTGTAATAAATTTAAATCATTGGTATATGCGTACCATTCGACATCTTCATATAAGGCCTTTAACTGGCTGATGGGAATATTTTTTTCGTCATTTATTTTAAATTCCATTTTTATCCTCCTAAAATATTATTTAGAAGAATTTTTTCGTAATTTATCCATAGGTATGACCACCTTTTCTTAAATTCTTAATATTATAATCTGAAAATAAATAATTATCAATATTTTAAACATTAAAGGTGATGTACTCAGTTAATTTTTCTTTGTTTTTCATTTACATATTCTAGAACATTTTGAGCATTCATGAACGCTTCACGTAAATCTATTGGGACCATCTCAATTTCTGGTGGTGAGGAGACGCCGGTTTTAGCCATAACCGTTTCATATGTTATTAAAGCCTGAATGTATTGTTCAAATTCTTCAGCTGTCAAAACCTCTTTACTAGATAGTTCATCGTTTAATTTATCAAAGTAAGGTTGGATGTCATAGAGGGCTGCTTTAATTTTCTCCAGATTTTCACTAGGGACTTGAGAATAATCGATATTTCCATTTTTATCGCCAAATTCAAGTTTTGCATTTGTAATTACATATAATACTTCTTTAAATTGTTCGTATTGCTCTTTTCCTAAATCACCTTTTGCTTGAGATAATTTGGCATCAAATAATAAATAACTTTTCATTGTAATATTTGCGATATGCTTTTTCACGTTATCAAATGAACCATATAAATCATCCGCAAGTAACGACTGATACGCAAATGCTCCTGTAGGCACCATTAAACAAGCTGCCATGACGGTAATAGCTATACGCTTTTTCACAAAACGTTTCACTGTTCCACCCATTTCCGATTTAGCTTCCTGGATACCTTTCTTACTTCTTTCATGAAGTTGAAATGGAATTTCAATTTTTTCTATATCTTGTTTAAAATTATTTTCCAAAGTTCTCTACCTCCTTTAAATTTTGACGAAGTTTATTTAAGGCACGGTATAATATGGACTTTGCGGTTCCAAGTGGTATTTCTAAAATCTCCGAAATTTCCTTTAATGTCCGGTCATTATAATACTTTAGTAAAATGACGCTTTTCTCATCTTCATGCAAAGTATCCATAAGTTCTCTTAAAGATAAAGAAGTTTCAATATCTTCAACTTCCGCCCCTGTATGTACTTCAAACTGAGGAATTAGTTGAACCACTTTTTTGTTTTTATCAATTACGTTCAGTGCACAATTAATTGTAATTTTCATAAGCCATGTCTTGAAATATTCAGGTTTATTTAAAGTGCTAATATTTTTGAATGACTGATAAGCTACTTCTTGAACGACGTCTAAAGCGTCATTTTTATTTTTCACATAGACATAGGCCATTCGATAAATATCAGCTTCATATTGTTGGAAAAGCTCTAAATACGCTTTGTCATTTCCTTTTTGAGCTTTTTTTACTAAGCGTCCAATATTCATCGCATTCCTCCTTTCATTTTTGTCTTACAATTATTAGACAAACAAGAAGAGCATTTGGCTTAAAAATTTATCAAATATTTTTTCAAATTCAAATTTCCCTCCATCATTCCATGAAGAAAGACGCTTTTCTTGTTACAGAAAAGCGTCCGTTTTGTTGATTTACTAAGAATTTCTCAAACTAGATTTCACCTGATTTATATGATGGTTATCATGTTCCATTAACCCTTTTAAATACTCATAAAGTGTTAAGTGGCTTTGATTAATCTGTAATTTAATTAACCAGTACTCGACAGGTATTTGACTTAACTGATGTAATAAGTCTTTCCGAATACGTATGCATTTTTCAAATGTTTTCTCAACAGCTTCGGTTCTGGCAAGTAATGAAGATTGCATGTTTAAATCATCGGAGCTTGGAGCTATTGGTAAACTTTCGCCGGTTAACATATATGGAAGCCTCTGTTGTAAAACTAATTCATCCCAAGGGTAAAAATGACCAACTATTTCAATGATGGACCATTTTCTTTCTCCAATTGGTTTTCTTAGTAGACGTTCATCAAACGTTTTCATGCTTTTCAAAAAGAGAATAAAGTTTTGATGATGCTCTATTATTTCTAATTTTTCTCTGAGCAATTTTCCCACCTCGATTTTGATATCCTATCGCGCATTATATTTACCCAAATTTTAACATATCCTTACTACTTTTTGATGTATTTTAGTAGGAAAATAGAATATAGAAGTCGAACTATTTAAATATCGGATTAAATAAAGGAGAGAAGACTTTGAGTGAATCATTTATTGAACAAGTACATTATGTTCGAATTCCTGTTAAAGATTTAGAGCTTTCTGCTCAATGGTATCGAGATATTTTGGGACTTCAGTTGCTAAACAATACTGAGGAAGTTGCCATTTTAAAAGTTGGTGAAGGACCATTCTTACTTATTCTAGTCCCTACCGACGATGAAACCTTTGCGCATTTTACTATTAATAATAAACAAGAATTTAGTGTTGGCTTTACAAGTCGGGAATTATCTAAGTTTCATCAACACTTAATTGATCATCAAGTCAAGGTCGAGGATATAAAAGAAGATAATGGTCATTTCTTTTTCCACTTTTATGACCCAAATGGTAATAAACTTCAAGTACACTGGTAAAATGGCTATAAACCTTAATGGGGATGACAAAATTAGAAACCCTCAAGTTCCACCCCACAATTGAAAATATTATTTAACAAAGCCTAAAATATAAATAACAATTCGAACAAAAGAATAAATTATTCCTATCAAAATTAACAGCCATAAAACAATCGGAAAGAAAAGTAATAATGAATTCATATAAAACCTCCACGATGATTCATTTTAGTCACCTTTTTGTTGATTGATGTTCGTTATTTTATTACTGGTAAATCCACTTCGTTTACCCAATCATGTATGATTCTTTATTGATGTGAGTTCAAAGGTGGTAGGTTATTACGTGAAAAGAATCGATGTTCTTGACTTTCTTCATTACTATGAATACTACATAACAAAAAGACTAACTTCTCAAGACTTTGTTGAGAAGTTAGTCTTTTTAAAGCGTGCTACAAGTGCACCCGTTAATTTCAAATAACCATTTTTCGCTATACTAAATCCTTATTCATATAATTCTTTTTATTATTCGAACGATATATTTTGCAGCAAAGTATGAAAAAGGAATACCTAGTAACATTGTAATATTGAACGTAAAATAACTGAACCAAAATAAATTTGACAAGTATGCACAAAATTTAAAGTATGGGATAAAAACGATTACCATTAATGATATAAACCCCGCTTGTCTCACCATTAATCTATTTTCCTTAATACTCAGTTCTTCCTTCCGTTTTTCATCCATACATAATTCCACATTTGTATTCCCTACTTCATCTGATTCTATTTCCTTTATCTTTTCACGTAGTCTCTCCATTTCCGTACCCCCAAAAACTACTTTTCAATATTTTAACATAAATATCCAGTTCCAACTATAAATCATGTGTTGAATAGGGAGAAGTTAAGAAGCGCATCCACTCCAATTTAAAAACGCAAAAAAACCGTGTCAAAAAATCTGGCATTACCAGATTTAACACAGTTTTTCTGTTTTATTTTATTAACTTTAATTTATCTAATGGAAAGAAAACAATATTTGTTGTACCTATTATTTTATCCTTTGAAACAAATCCAACGTTTGGGTCTCTACTATCTATACTTTTCCGGCGATTATCTCCTAGCACAAAATAGTATCCATCTGGTACAACTGACTCACCTAAGTACTCTTCTAACGTAAAATCTTCAGTGAGTGTACCATTGTCGTTCAGTACCTTTTTATATTCCTTTAAATAAGGTTCTTCATATTTCTTACCGTTAATAAAAAGTTCATCGTTTTTATAGGCGATGTGGTCACCAGGAATACCAATAATACGCTTGATATAATTTGTATCTTCCTTTGCTTCAAATACAATCACATCAAATCGGTTATACTCTGTTAATTTTGGCCCAATCTTATTTACGATTACTTTGTCCCCGTCTTCAACTGTTGGCATCATAGAAGCACCATCCACCACAATAGGTGTTAATATGAACATCCGAATTCCTACGGCAAATAAAAGTGCGACCCCAATCACTTTTACCCATTCCAAAAACTCATTTTTTTCTTTGACTGCTTTCAAAGTCATCACATCCTTTCAGCAATTTGTATAATCTTTTGAATAACTACATTAACTTCATCATTGTCTTTAATGACAAATAAATAATCTGCTTCATCTTCTGATGGATTAACTATAGCTTCCTTTTCGGCCTGTTGTCTAGCAAGTACTTCTTCAAAATTTGAATATGCTCCCCTAAATATATTCGTACTTCTGTGACTTTGAATAACTCGAGCTTTAAGAACATCATCTGGAATATCAAAGTAAACTAAGATACGGACAAAATCTTCGGCTTTAAATAATTCTTCAAGCAAATACACCCGTCCTTTTCGACTTCGATTTGAATTGCAAATAATAAAGTGAAAATCCGTGTGTTCTTTTGCATAATCGACGATCAGCTTTGAGATGGCGTGCTTTAGTATATTAGGGCCTTGTGTCGGTAGTAAATTCTTATAGTATGTATTAATAAATTTAGCATGGTTATCTTGATCCATCACAAAAGAGTTACTTAACTGTTTTTCCAAAGCATGAGCAAATGTCGTTTTTCCAGAATGGGTTTTACCTACTGTAATAATCGCTAACTTTTTCATAAACCCGTCTCCTTCTAGCAAAACTAACTAATTAAGTTAGGACCAGACCCTTTATGTTCGAACTTTCTTAACCATATTAAAACTGCACCTGCTATAAATAAAAGTCCGCTTATTGAAGTAATCCAGAAGAAAACACTACCTCCAGTAGTTGATGAATTAAAAGTCAAACTACTAAATAATATCATTATAAAACCTATAAATCCCCAAAAACCAATTGCCCATTTAGATTTACTTTTGATGAGATAATAGCCAGTTACACTTAGAATATAAAGTATACTCACTATCATTAAAGTGGGAAATAAAGGTTGAAATTTTACTGCATAAACAAAATAATCAAGTTGGCTAATATCCTGCCCAGTCGTTATCTCTATATTAAACAATTTGGTAAACGGTGTGGAATACTTCCATTCGATTGAATTATTTATAAGTGCACTTCCTTCATACCATGCAATAAAAGTTGCTACCATAAAAGTCAAAATTCCTATTATAATTTGCAGCACATACTTAAACAACTACACTCCCCCTCTATGATTATTTAACAAATCACTGGTAATTTTGACGGAAATAAATAACAAAGGTTCCAGAGATTTTGTCGCTTCAAAATTGAGGAAGTAAATAGTTAATTGTTACACTCAATAATTTGGTAAATAGTTTTTATATTGATCCCATGCTTCCAAATATTCCGGCAAATCCTGTGGGTGCGCTTTAATACATATCCCTATACGTGTATATAATTGAAAAATCACCTCATCTAAAAGTCTTTCTTCAGTATAGCTAAGATCAATGTTCCACGTCTCAAACAATGTAAGCAACGTCTTCAAATCTAGATTGTCTGGTGATGAACAAAATGCATATGTAAAATCATAAATTTTCGGCCCAATTATTGGTGAAGGATCAATCACACCTTTTAATTGGTTATTTAAATAAACAAAATTATGTACCCCAGTATCTCCATGTAAATAATATTTTTCTTCCAAATGGCTATATCCCTTTAACTTATTTACTAAAAGTTCTACCCTTTTATGATCCTCTAATGAAAGAACATTCCCTATATTTTGCTGCGCATATTCCAGACTACTTTGATTAAAATCAGACCAACTGCTTTTAGAAGTACCGTCTATTCTTCCCCAAGGGGTATCTTCATTAACCTTCATATATTTATCAAATAGTTGCTTTATTAAAATTGTCATCCAGTCTATTTTAGAGCCTCTATTAAAATGTGTTTCTCCTGCAATATAGTCATACACAATATATTGTTCTTCTGGATCTGTGTAAATAACATTAGGAAGTAGGGTCGTATCACTATAAGCAGTAAGAAATTGTTCCGTAGGCTTTATAATATTTGCTGTATCCATTTTCACCACATATGTTGGCTTTTTATTGACAAGTAGTAAATATAAAACGCCATTTGTAGTGCCGCTATTAAGCTTTTCTGCCTTTAAATCTTTACTAATTGAAGAATTACTTTTCATTACATTTATAATTTCATTTATTTTTTCCACATTTGAGCCCTCTTTTGCTAATTAATATCATGCTTGATAGTTATATTCTTCCCTAAATGTTGAAACCCTTTTATTTAATCAGGTCTCTCCAGAGGAATTAGCAAATTACCCCTTCATTGTTTTACACTAATTAGAAAATTTTCAAAATAATGTTTACAAATAAAATCGAAATGTGTATACTTATGCAGTAATCAAAATTTCTTAAGGAGGTCGAATAAAATGATCGTTATCAATAAATTAATGTCATTAGTTGTTTCAATTTCAGCAAAAATGAAAACCACACATTCGACCAAATTGGAATGGATTGCTTAAAGTATTTTTATAATTAAGTATACCCATACCGTAGGGAGAAGTGTGCCCCTACGGTATTTTTGTGTCTTTTTTTACCGTAGGGGGATTCTCTCTACGGTTTTTTTCTTTTTTGGGGATAATTTTAAGGAGCATTCCTGTTAGAAAGATTTTCGGGGACTTGAAAATAAAAAAGCCCTCTTGTATGATGCTTGAGTGTCAACGGTCATTGACTCATACATCTACAGAGAGGACTCCATTCCAATGAATTTTAATACGAATGAGAAAATTAATCAAGTTTCTGAAAATACTCTAGTTATCGGCATCGACATTGCTAAACATAAACATTATGCATGTGCAATTGATGATCGAGGTCGAGTGCTCCAAAAATCATTTCCAATCGCGCAATCACGTATTGGTTTTGAAAACCTTTATGAACGCCTAATGGCGCTTAAAGCAACTTATGATAAACATGAAATTCTCGTTGGGTTCGAGCCAACGGGTCACTACTGGATGAACTTAGCTGCTTTTTTAACGAACTATGGGATTCCATTTGTGATGGTCAATCCAATGCACGTCAATCGTTCGAAGGAATTAGATGACAATCTGCAAACGAAGAATGATCAAAAGGATGCGCTAATCATTGCTCGCCTTATGAGAGACGGTCGTTTCAGCTATCCCCGACATCTTGAAGGAATCGAGTCTGAGTTACGAAATGGAACGACTTTACGTTCAAAGGTTCAAGAAGATTTAAATGCCCTACAAAATCGCATTATCCGTTGGCTGGATCGCTTTTTCCCTGAATTCACACAAGTGTTTAAAAGCTTTGGGAAAATGGCGTATGCGGTCCTTGAAATGACACCGTTGCCAACAGATATTGTAGGCAAATCACCAGAAGAATTACTATTTTTATATCGGCAGGTAGAGGGTATGAAATGCCCGCAGTTACCAAAGGCAAAGCAATTAGTCGAGGTTGCAGAAAGCTCAATCGGACTGACAGAAGGTTTAGTGATGGCCAAATTCGAAATTGCCACGCTTCTTTCACAGCACAAATTGATGCAGGTTCAGCTTGATGAATTAACAGCTCAGCTCGTAGAGTTAGCCAAACAAATGACGGATTATGAATATTTAGCATCGGTACCTGGAATCGGTGATGTTACAATTGTCGATTTATTATCAGAGGTAGGTTCCTTAACGCAATATGCACATCCACGCCAATTAATTAAACTAGCGGGACTCACATTGCGTGAAAACTCTTCTGGTCAGCAAAAGGGAAAAAAAAGGATTTCCAAACGAGGGAGAAGAAAACTTCGCGCCCTCCTCTTTCGAGTAATGATGCCTTTAATCTTGCATAATCCAGCGTTCAAACAACTACATGAATATTACACTACACGCACCATCAATCCGCTTCGAAAGAAGCAGTCCATCGTCGTGTTATGTGGGAAGTTACTGAAGATTTTACATGCCCTATGCAAAAAGAAAACAATGTTTAACGAACATCAAATGATGACCGATTTCGCTAGTCTCCAAACGGCTGCTTAATATCACTAGTAGAAGTCAAAAACAAGAGGATGACACAGAGAAGCCGGCATTATTTTCACCATCCGACCGTTGAATGAATTCAAATGAGTCCCTAAAGGAGCATCGCCAGCCTCTGCCTTATGAATAGACCGAACGAAGGAATGTACGCGCAATTAGACGCCTAGAGACATGGGAGGGTCCGTCATCATAAGCAACGCAGAGATCCAAATGTGCATCAATATACGGCACTAGATCAGGATAGCTATTACCAATTAATGGATCATCCTTTAGCGAAGCGTTCGGACGCATTGTAAAAAAAATCAAGAATTACAAAATAACGATAGATG
This sequence comes from Solibacillus sp. FSL W8-0372, assembly GCF_037969735.1. Lineage (NCBI taxonomy): Bacteria > Bacillati > Bacillota > Bacilli > Caryophanales > Caryophanaceae > Solibacillus > Solibacillus sp. FSL W8-0372. The sequence continues at coordinate 2,217,702 of NZ_CP150204.1, forward strand.
TATGTGTCATAAAAAAATTTTTTGACACTCAGAAATGGCGCTAGCCATTGATATATCAACATTTATAGAGGGAGGTGATAATCTATGATATTAAACATTTTTTCTGTAACGATAGCTATTACAAAACGTGAGCCTACGATCTCACTTGAGAAAGCACATCATGATAAACATGCGAAAAAAGTCTTTGAAGAGACTCGAAGAAAATTAGAAAATTATGCACGTCATCGTCAATATTAATTTTGTTCATTCAAAAATATGAAAGGTGGGAATTGAAATGATTTATATGATTAAAAGAAGTTATGCAGTTTTATGGGTGGAGAAAGACTCCACATAGCTAACTGATCTGGTAGTATCCGTTAAGCTAAAAAAAGGATAGATGTAAGCAGGAATTTATTCCTGTTCATCTACCCTTTCTTTTTCTTCTATATTTGTAACGAAACCTTAAATTATTTAGCGCTTTTTATTCTCTTTCCTAAACGATAAACGCAAAGTATGAAATGAATAATAAACAAAGCACGTACATTATTGGATGGACTTCTTTAGATCGCTTTTGTGCGATTAAACAAATTGGATATAGAACAAAACCTAATCCGATTCCGATAACAACACTAGAAGTTAACGGCATCATAATAATTGTTAAAAATGAAGGAATCACGATTTCTAACTTCGTCCAGTTAATTCTACGGATTTCCATAGCCATTAGTGCACCTACAATAATTAATGCAGCTGAAGTTACTTCCGCTGAAATAACACTAACAAGTGGCGAGAAAAATAAAGTCACAACAAAACAAGCAGCAATGACTACAGATGTAAAGCCGGTTTTCCCTCCAACTGCAATACCTGCAGAAGATTCAACGCTTGTTGCTGGTGTTGATGTACCTAAAATAGCGCCAATTACCCCCGCTGCAGAATCGGCAAGTAAACCTTTACCGATATTCGGAATTTTATTGTCCTTCATCATGCCTGCTTGACTCGTTAATCCAATTAATGCACCCGCTGTATCAAAGAAGGCTACAATTAAGAACGTGAAAATAACTGTAAGTATTTCTGGTGTGAAAATCTCATCTAAATGACTAAACACAACAGCAAATGTCGGTTCAAGGCTTGGGATACTACCAACAATTGAAGATGGCACTTCGATTTTACCGAACAGCATACCTACAATTGTAGTAATGACCATAGCGTAGAAAATACCGCCGTTAATGCCTTTTACTAACATAATGATCGTAAGGAAAATACCTAGAATGGCTAATAACGTCATCGGCGAAGTTAAATCACCAATCTTAACAAATGTATCTGGATCTGCTTGTATAATGCCACCATTTTTCAATCCAACAAATGTAATGAAAAATCCAATACCAGCAGCGATTGCGAACTTTAAATCACTTGGAATAATGTTAATAATTTTTTCGCGAATTTTAAATAAACTTAAAATCAAGAAGATGATGCCGGCAACAAAAACACCTGTTAATGTAACTTGCCAATCAATGCCCATCCCGATACAAACTGTAAATGTAAAGAATGAGTTTAATCCCATACTCGGTGCAATAGCGATCGGGAAGTTCGCAAGTAAGCCTATAAGTAGTGTTCCGATAATTGCAGTAAGCGCTGTTGCAGTAAATACAGCACCACTATCCATTCCGGATTGACTTAGAATAATGGGATTTACCACTAATATATAAGCTATCGATAGGAAAGTTGTTATTCCTGCGAGTGATTCCTGCTTATAGGAAGTATTCCGTTCTGCAAATTTAAAAAAGTTTCTCATGTTGTATTCTCCTATTTGCCAAAGTTAAGAATGAACGAAAATCATTCTGATGTTAGTATTCAGCTATTGCATTTTTCTATCAAAAAAAACTTTGACCACAATTGGCCAAAGTTTTTCTACAATAAAGCGGAATAAAAAATCAATAATTTCCCATTCCTTGTAGTCAGCTAATATCGGTAGCTGGTAGAAACTTTCAAGCCGTCTTCTTGAATTTATACAAGGTAAATCTATTCTTTTTTAAAAACAATAGGAGAATAATATCAAGTATAATTTAAAAGGTCAATAGTATAAATTGGAACAACTTTCACAAAAAATATATTCAAAAAAGAGTGAATAGTCTAGTAATAATCGATTAAAAAAATTAAAGTAGAATAACTATGCATAAAAGCTGGAACAGCATATTATCCTGCTACTTCTTGAATGCTTTATCTATTATAGTTATTTGTACAGTATTTACAAAATATTAAAACGAATTAACTTCTTCCGAAATATAATCCATAGTTAAGCAACTAGCTAATAATAAAATAAGCGGAGTTTTTCCTGTTATCTGCAGAGTTGTGCTTGTTTTCATTAAAATAAAAGGAGTATTTCCGGTTATCTACGTTAAAACCTAAAAGTTTTTTAGTTTTTTAATCAATAGGCGGAATATCTCCGTTTATTTTGGTGATTTTTTACTTTATTTTCAATATAAGCGGAATTTGACCGTCTATTTTGGCTGGTAATCTATGCTCTCTTTAACTATCTTATAAATCCCTTTCCGATCACGGAGTTCGCATCCATTTCCCTCAAAGATTTTAATCATATTAGAATTATGTACGTCGGTGCTGCCGACATAATAGCTTGCATGGAAATTCTTGAGTAATGCGAGACTAATTTTATGAATATTTTTTCCCAAGCCTTGCCCTCTAAAATTCGGGACTACACCAAAATAAATTAATCTTCCTTCGTCATCTGTCCCCATTTCAATATGAGGAATACTTATCCCTATTAAAGTTTCATTCTTAGTGAAATAATAGCAATACTTACGCCAGTCAGATCCCAACTCATTTTTAATAGATTGCATAACTTGATCAATGGGCTGCTTTATATTTTTATTGGCAGAACCCATTCGACATAGATCATACAATTCCGCATATTCTCGTTCATCTAGCATTCCTTCAAAAAGTGAATGCCAAACAATTTGATCATCTATTTGGGGTAAATCCTCAAGTTTCCTTGTGTATTCGACAATACTGGAAATCTTGCTGAATCTTTTTTTAAGCAGCCAGTTTTCAAAATGTTCATCTATAAGTAAAGATAAATAGACAATTTCCAGATGGTCCCATTCCTCCAGAATTTGTGTGAATTGCAGTCTGTATTCTTCTTTTGAAATATCTTCTTTATTGATTTGATCAACAAGCCAATATTCCGGGTTGTTTTTAATGATATTGAATAAGTTCAAGTTGTTGCTCCCCCTAATACACCGCTCGATTTTGTTTGTCTTTTATGTACTCAGCCTTCTTTTCAAGCTTAACAATCGTATGTAAATCAATATCAGGTAATTTTCAAAGGTTCGTCTCGCTAATGAACCTGCTAGGTAAATAGCTAAAACGTTTGACCTGATGTTAAGTCTTTTATAGCATTTTCCAATAAAATATCACGATATTTTGGTAATAATGTATCTCTTTCTAGATGTCTGTTTTCAAGTTCCATACACATCAACTAGCTCCTTTTCAACTTTTGTAGATTCTTTATAAGATGGGCTAATTCCTTAACGCCTACCACACCTCTTTCATGAGAAGCCTAAGAACTTCATTAATATAATAAATTCCACAAAAAAGGCATTAATCCTTGTTGGATTAATACCCTTATGTTGAAGCAGAAAAAAGTAGCACTATTTTCTCTACTATTTATTACGATTTTCGTACTGTTTCTTACAATTAAGATTACAAGTCTATTGACTCGCCACCTGTTACTCCATAAATTTGACCAGTAATATAACTTGCTTCATCAGAAGCTAAAAGAACATATACCGGTGCAAGTTCTACCGGCTGTCCAGCACGACCAAGTGGAGAGTTTTGGCCAAACTCAGGGATACTACCTTCCAATTGTCCGTTATCCAACTGAAGCGGTGTCCAAATTGGTCCTGGTGCTACCCCATTAACACGTACTCCTTTAGAAGCAAAGTATGAGGAGAGCGTTACCGTAAAGTTACTGATTGCACCTTTTGTAGAAGCATAATCTAGTAGTTGTGTGGACGGATTGAATGATTGAACCGATGTCGTTGTAATAATGGCACTACCTGGTTCTAGATACTCTTCAGCTGCTTTAACCGTCTCAAACATACTGATAATGTTTACTTTGAAAGTGTCCTCCACTTGTTTGATTGTTATTTCACTTAAGGAAGGTTGTGCAATTTGCTGCGCCGCATTTAATACGAGCGTATCCAAGCCGCCAAAAGCTTCGACTGTTTTTGTTACAATTTCAGTCGCGGCGCCCTCTTCTCGCAGATCATACGGTAGCAGTAATGCTTTTTTGCCTTCTTTTTCAATTAATTCTTTTACTTCATTAGCATCCTTCTCTTCACCAGGGAAGAACTGGATCGCTACATTTGCCCCTTCACGTGCATAGGCAATAGCAGCGGCACGGCCAATTCCGGAATCACCACCTGTAATCAAGGCGTTGCGCCCTTCTAGGCGATTGTGCCCTTTGTAAGATTGTTCTCCGCAATCAGGTTTTGGGCTCATATCTTTTTGGAGCGCTGGAGTGTTCTGTTCTTGATCCGGGAAGTTTCCTGTATGATATTTCTTACGTGGATCTGTTAGATGTGTGTTTCCCATCAAAAATCATCTCCTAATCTAGTATTGATAGTAAGGAAAAATCTGAAAATCTATTCCTTTACTAATTTGTGTTACATTCCTTTGAATACCCTGTGTTCATTCACTTTAAACAGCTAAAAGTTATTATACGCAGTGTATTGAAATAGATAATATTTCTTATAAGTGAAGTGGTGACCGTTCATTCGATCACCACCTCTTGTTAGTTCGTTTCCGGGAAGAATACTTGGGCTGTACGAACATCTACCAACGTAGGCGCATTTGTATTAAGTGCCTCTTCCATTACCGATTCCAGCTCTGAATCTGAAGCGGGGCGTAGTCCTTTCCAACCGCAAGCTTCTGCCAACTTCACAAAATCTGGGTTGGTTAAATCAACTCCTACTTCTTCCTTCTCAGCTACTTTTAATTTGTCTCTTTCCATTTGCAGACTCTCATTATTTAACACAACGACCGTAATATTGAGTCCATATCGAGTAGCTGTCAATAAATCTGCAAGTACCATTTGGAGTCCGCCGTCCCCGACAATTGCCACTACTTGTTTATCTGGTTGGATAAGCTTGGCCGCCATCGCTGCTGGAAGTCCAAATCCTAATGTCCGCCAGTAGCCAGAGAATAAAACAGATTGCCCCTTTTGTCGGAAGTTCCGATTCGTCCACACTGTATTATCTCCTGTATCCAGTGCAAGAATGGCATCCGGTGCCACGGTTCTGTCCAAGGCATGCATAATTCGTGAAGGATGGACAGGATAACCTGTAGTACTGCCTTCCTTCTTATTTTGCTCCGCCCATTTTTCTTTAACTTTCTGACAACGAGTAACCCAATCTTCTGAGCGGGAAAATCCTTGCATGCTCTCCAATATGAATGGCACAACTTCTTCTGTTTTTCCCATGATGCCAAGCTCAGTTGGAATTTCTTTTACAAACTTATCGAATTGGCGGTCAATCTGTATAATTCTTGCATTAGTCGGCACATACCCTTCTGGCCACCAAGTTGTGCCCGCAAGAAGTACCACATCTGCCTCTTTAAATAAATCAGCAGCATAAGGATTACCGCCTTCGCCTATTCCTTGAAGAACGAGCTCTGAAGATTCATTAAATAAGCCTTTGCCACCTAAGCTTGTTAGGATTCCAGCCCCCCACAGATTTGCTAGTGTTTCCAACTCCTCTGATACGGATGTAGCACCTAAGCCTGCCAAAATCATTGGCTGCTTGGCTGTTTTCATAATTCCGATTGCATGTTCTAAGCTTTCTTTCGTAAAATTGGAAGCCCCTTCTATTACATTAGGCAATGGACGCGGCTCCCCTTTAGCCGGCATCATGAAAATGTCCTTCGGTATAGATAGATGTGTGACTACCCGCTGTCCGAGTGATGTTCTTGCCGCTTTTTGCAGAACCTCAATTGTCGCATCTGGATTAGCCAGATTAGCAGAGTAAGCAGCAAAGGGCTTCATTAGCTCCTGCTGGTCCACATATTGTGGATATTCCGTCCCAATTTTATCGCTTTGGGCCTGTCCCGTAATAGCTAACACCGGTGCTCTATCTGCATGTGCATCGCCAAGTCCATTTAAAAGGTTAGCTGCACCAGGTCCCATCGTCGCGGTGCATACCCCAAGCCCGCCTGTCAGTTTTGCTTCTGCAGACGCCATAAAAGCAGCTGTCGACTCATGCTTAACTGCAATGTATTGTATTTTATCCTGCTTAGCCAGTGCATCTATGAGTCCGAAAGTGGTATCTCCCACTACCCCGTATATCCGTTTAACGCCAAACATAGATAGTTGGTCCAGCATCAATTCACCAACTGTTCTCTCTTTATTACCCATAAAATATGAACCTCCTTGATAGATTTTCAAACTTGCAAGTTAGAAAGCCTATTTATATTTTTCGGTCATACTTTATTACTTTCCCAAAATAACGAGAGTTAACCTTTGTTTTTTAATTGCTTTGCAAAATGAGAGTTAAGTTAACCTTTGTTTTTTAATTGCTTGGCAAAATGAGAGTTAAGTTAACCTTGTCTGATTCCCAAATATCAAAAGAGATTAAAAGAAGTTTCACTATTTATTACGACAGCAAGGGGTTTTTACTCATAGAGAGGTAAAATACGCTCATTTAGAGCCTGGATGAATGGGATGAGGAAAATGGATTTTTAGTTCAGACATATGATTAAACGTTTATAGAGATATTTCAGTATATATTAAAGGACATAACTTATTTGTTAAAAAAAGTTATGTCCTTTATTGAGTTTTTATATAAAAAAGGAGTACAACATCATAAGTAAATTCATGGAAATATGTGCAAACATATGTGCAAGCATAGCTAGCTCTAGATTGTGCTTCCAATAAATCCACTCAAAGAACAAGCCGGCAAACCCAATCATAAAGATCATTCGGAACCAAATGAACTGTCCATATTTTTTAAATAATATGTAGCGATTCTGTAGAACTATTTAATCCTTTTCGAACCATATCTAAGAAGTAATCCTTATTGTCTGGATGGCAAGCAATTAAGTAAGGTTCATTGCTCATGCCTGTGAAGTCATTTCCTTCAAAGTCAATGACAATTCCCCCCGCTTCTTTTACCATAAGTATGCCGGAATACAAGTCATCCCCTTCTGAGTTATATAGGATAATTCCGTCTATATCGCCTTTTGCAAGCATACACCACTGCAGAGTAGGAGCCCAAAGTCTCATCATCCTTTTACAATTCACATCGATATATTGTCGTAATATTACAGCCTTTTCATCATTCTGCACTTTGTGACCCTGTATCCAAGCAATCGTAAACTTTTTCGGATGATCTCTCTTCATAACATTTAATGCTGTATCATTACAAAATGAACCACCGTTAACACTAGATATAAATAACCGATCTACCATCGGTTCATAGATAACACCAAGAACCGGTTCATGTTTATGTAATAGTGTTATAGAAGCAGTAAATACAGGAAGCCCAATGGCAAAATTATTCGTTCCGTCCAATGGGTCCACTTGCCATAACCACTCACTCTGTAAGCCATTATCCCCTGCTTCTTCACTATGTATTTTATGGTCAGGAAAAGCACTCGTTAATGCGTTTAATATTACAGCTTCAGCTAAATGATCTACTTCAGTTATTATATCCCCAAAATCATCTTTTTCTTCCATACTTGTAACTTTACCAAAACGCTCTTTTGCTATATTCCCCGCATCCATTACAGCCTTAGTTGCTACTAACCGCGCTTTATTTAATAATTCTTCCATATGAATCTCCTTTTGGCATTAAGAATTCAAACTTTTACTATCTTACTTTAGGGGCATAAATAAATTAGGCGTCAGTTACTTACTTTGAATGACTATAGCCGTTAACCCCTCATCCGTTTTCGTTTCGTGCCATTCGTCTTTCTCCCAAAAAACAGCATCCCCAGTCGAAACTTTAAAATATTCCTCTTTTTCATTCCGAACATAGCCCTCTCCGTTCAAAATTAAAAGGAGTTGAGGAACTACTGCTTGATGATAGCCTACAATTCCATTTTGATTTAAGTGCATACACCCAATGTTCGTTTCTTTAGTTGTTTCAATAATACGGGAAATAATAAAATCCGAATTAAATTGTGAAATCTTTTTGCCGCTCTCTTTATTAAATGTATAAAATTCCATGATGACCTCCTAGAAGTTTATAAAGCTAAATATAATAAACTGAAAAGCCCTTACTTCTTCTCCTGCTCAATAAACCGGATATTATTTGCTTTAGCTATCCTATAAATTTCACTTTTATCTTCCTGAAGATACTGTTTAGTTACAGGAATGCGAAGTGAACTTCCATCAACTGAAGTAAAGATATATTCTTCATGTGAACCGATATCGTCAACGTAATATTCGAATACTACCTCTTCAATTTCAGACCATTGAAATGTTTTATCATCAAATAATTTATTTGAAACAACCTGTTCTTTTCCTATATAGGTATAAGTTAAAATCGATAAATAAAAAACAAAGAGGCCACCTGCTATAAAAGCAGTCATGAGGCTATAAGTAAATTTATTCTGTTTAATGATAGGAATCATCAATCCAATAATTAATATTAAACAAGCAGCCATAACTATTCTATAATTTGTACTACCTGGATAGAGTACAATTGTCGATGGATCATAAATAAATGTCTGAACATAGAAAATAGGAAAGATGAGTCCGAAAACAGGTGTACTGATCAGAATTAATATGGCTATTATTGATAAAACTAGACGAGGCGAGTAATTGGTCTTCATTTAAATTTCCCCTTTAATTTAAATATTAGATCTAGCATTGTTTCATATAATCACTAAAATTTAACTTAAAATTAGCTAAATGCCCCGAAATAACTTATGAATTTCCCAGTATGTGCATCTAACACAATAGTTGAATTCATTTCAGGTGATTTTATCGACACTTCCCACTGCATTCTATTTAATAATTCATTCCAAAATCCAGATTTTTGTGAAAGATTTACACCTATATTTTCTTCCGGAATTTCTTCCAGCCCATTGAATGTTACCGTTCCCCATTCTTCTTCATTAGGATTTAATAAAAATTTTTCTGCATGAAATAGAGCTGCGTCTGAACTTAGTACAGGTGGTTTATAAAAATATATAAAACAAACAGCGACAGAAACAGCTAAAATTAATAATATTTTTTTCAAAAGAATACCACCTTACGTTAACTCTTCATTAGCACAATGTAATTTCTTGAACTATAACTGTAGCAACTACTTCTTTTGTATCAATAAGTGTGGCTAACCCGCAAAATTCAAAAGCAGAAATTGACCACATCTTTTTCATTGGATTTCTCCCTTCAATTTATCTACGGAATGAAATAACTAAAGTTTCATAATTTTTACAAAAATGATATTTTTAAGAATAATCATCATAAGTTAGGGATAAACCAATAGAAAAAACTCTGAATCGGAGTAGTTGGTGTTGGGGAAAGCGATTGAATTGCGTACTGTGATAAATAGAGGAACGAATTACCTTTATTTTTAAAATAACATAAAAAATAGTAAAAATAAGGGAATGAATTTCCGTTATTGACCTAAAAAACATGAAAATTCATTATTTTATTTACAATAAAGGTAAAATGTTTCTTTATTTACCTTAAAATGAGCTACATTAATCAAATAACGGTAAAATCTTCCCTTATTTTATGCGGGGAATGAAAAACTTTAAAATAAGCGCTTTCTATCTACTTAGCGATTTCTCCACTCGAAGTTGTTCGGACGCTTCAGCGCTTTTACTTTATCACTTTATAACGAGATCAAAATTTTTGGATTTTTAATTCCTCCCTCTATAAATGTTGATATATTTATCAATGGCCCTAAATCCTATAAATTTGTCATTATGCTTTATTAAACAAATATATTCCAACAAACATCAACGCAAGGGCAATGAATTTAGTGGTATTTAGCGGAAATACTTCCCCACCAAACAGTCCAAAATGATCAATAATTGCACCGACTACAATCTGACCAATAATAACTGCCATAAGAGTTGCGGCAACACCAATAAGGTTGACAGAAAAAATATTAACGACAATAAATAATGCTCCTAGTAATCCACCGATTAATTGCCATTTTGGTACATTAAATACATTTGAAAAATTTCCTTTTCCAAAAAAGAAAGCTAAAAAGAATAGTGCAAGCGCCCCCACCAAGAATGAAGTAGTCGCACCTTCCAATACGCCAACTTTTTTACTTAACTGTGCATTTATCTGACTTTGTATGGCAACTGCCGCACCACCGATCAGTGCTAAAAAAGCGATTATTAATTTCATCCACAACATTCCTCCATTTTCTATATCATGTTGATTTCAATTAAACATTTTAATATTCCTTTGTAATTTGGAATACCCATTCGTGTTAAATAATAGTATATTTCATTCAAACTAATCCATAATAAGATCTATTTCCAAAATGGAGGACACAAGTGCAAAGGAATAAAAAAATAAACAAAATGCCATATGTGTTAGCAGTTTGTTCTTTCGTTGTATTCTGTATTTTATGGGGTACGTACCAAACATCATTCATTCAAGCTTTTGACAGTAAAGCATCGGATTTATTATTCGGCAATAAATTTATTACAATGTTTCATTATATAGGTGAAACTAAGTTTATTTTTGCTGTTACAATCGTTTTATGGATTTTTATTTTGCTTCGTAAAAAAGACCTTAAATTAATAGTCTTTGTCATTTTTTCTGTAGGTGGCGGATATGCATTATATCATTTATTAAAACGCATAATTGAACGGCCTCGTCCGGATATTGTGGATCAATTCTCAACTTATAGCTTTCCCTCAGGTCATGCAGTGCATGGTTTGCTGTATTTAATTACTATCGCCTATGTATTGAACCGAGTTATCACTTCTAAGAGCGCGTCGCTTATCATTTGGATCATGGCCATCCTATTGGCTATATTAATTGGGCTTTCTCGTATAGCAGAGGCTCGTCATTTTGCTTCTGATGTGATTGCAGGCTGGTTGCTTGGCTATAGCTGGTTTATTCTTTCCTTATGGTGGCTTAAAAGTGAAAATCCTTATTGTGGAAATAATAAAATTAAAAATTAGTTATTACAAAGGGTCCTAAAGGATTCTTTTTTTGTTTATAACCTAGTTCAAAGTCGATTTCATTTACTCATAATAACTGCATCATCATCGCTCTATATAAATAATATCATTTGAAGGTTCAAGATACTCTTTATCACCTAACGAGAAAGTAGTTTTTAAACGTTCAATTTCTGCATATTGAACTACTTTATTTTCATTAACGAAGATCAATAGGTAAATATCATCTCTCGTACCAATATTGCTGGGATCGGTGAATTTAACGCCCAGTTGTTTTTCAAGATCTGTTTGTGTCGTATAAGGTTGAACTAAAAAGGCCTTATCCCATTTAAAATCTACAAAAGAATCGATATAGTGTGCGCTCGTGCTATTATCAGATACCATAATAATGGAAGAATGAAGTTTTTTTTCAAGTTCTGTATTTCGTTTAATGCTGCTGTCGTTGCAACCCATTAGTAATAACAAGGTAAACATAACGACTCCCATTTGTTTTATCAATATATTAATCTCCTTTTATGAAAATAGACGCTAATTCTGTATAAGAACCGCGCCATTTATTTTAGTTATGTACCAAAATTCGCTAGACCTGTAAAAATGTTAGATTGTTATCTGTGGTGGTGGAAATGTATGATCTTCATTTATAATTTTAATACTTGTACACCCTTTATTGTATGCGTTTTTAACGAATTGCTGAATCATTAACTCATCTTTTAAATAAATTGAAACAAAACCTGTGTCCATTATGATTATGGCGAGTTGGCACGAACTAATCTCAAAATCATGAAAATCTAGAATATCTACTATATCTTCTTTTACAAGGAAAGCTTTAAGAGCTGCAGTGATTACATAATGCCTCGTAGTAGTTATACGTTCTCTGAACTCTTCCCCGGTAAGTACCAACTCATCTACACTAAATAAAGGGGTTAAAATTCTGTTATACCCTTCCCCCTCTACTTGATAATTTTCGCCGCCATCACTCTGCCAATACCAGGTTGGATCAATTACATCTAATAATAAATCTGATAACAAGTAATCTGAATGAATGGCATCATTCACAAAAAAACTTATACCTATTTGCTTCATTATAACCTTCCCCCTGGTTATCTTTCCTGTGTATACTATTTAATCGTTGTCCACTCTTCATCCAAAATCGCGTAATAATACTCATCCCACCACTCGGCTCCGTTAGGAATACACTTTTTGAAATGCCCTTCTCTTCTCATGCCGATTTTCTCCATCACACGGTACGAAGGCGTATTTTCAGGCTGACAGGTTGCGATAATTCGATGTAATTTCATTTTTTCAAAGCCATATGCTAACATTGCTTTTGCAGCTTCTGACGCATAACCCTGATTATAAAATTTCGGATTGAATACCCAGCCAATCTCATATGTATGATCACCAAAATATTTGCAAAAAAAGATATGCCCAATCAAAATGTTTTCTTCTTTTAATACGACAGCGTATTTTTCAGCTTTCTCCCCTATATTTTGCGTAATAAATTCTTTTGCAGCTTCTTTTGTAAAAACGCCTTCAGGTATATATTTCATGACAAGGTTATCGGATGTATATTCAAATACTGCCTGTTCATCTACCCGCTCAAATTCTCGTATATACAATCGTTCCGTTTCAATCCACATTTTTTCACCTCCAAAATCTCCACTCTTTTAATTCATTTCGACATGTATATAATGATTACCTCTTAATAAAAAAAGTGAAGCGCAAGTATACGCTCCACCTCCTATTGTTGAAAAATATCAACCCATATTTTAATTGCAGTTGCACCAATCATCACTGCAAGTAGCCATTGTAGCATTTTCACGTTCATTTTCTGCCCAACCTTTGCACCTAATGGAGCAGCGATAATACTTGCAATAATCATTATAAAAGCCGGCCAATATTCGACTTGACCAGTCATCACTTTCCCGATACTGCCGCCAATTGACGAGATAAACGTAATCGCCAAACTAGTTGCGATTGTCACGCGTGTTGGGATTTTAAGGATCGTCAGCATAATCGGCACAAGTAAAAATCCACCTGCTGCTCCGACAATTCCTGAGCCTACTCCGACAACAAGTGCAAGCGAGCTGGCTAATACCTTATTAAATGTAATCTCTTTACTATCTTCAACCGTTTTCCGTGGAATGAACATCATTACAGCTGCGATTCCGGCTAATATACCATAAACGATATTGACGGCATCTTCTGATAAAAATCCAGATCCGTAACTACCGATAAAGCTACCAATTAAAATCGCGGCACCCATGTATATGATTAAGTCCTTGTTTAACAATCCGCTTTTACGATAAGCCCAAACTCCTGCAATCGAAGCAAATAACACTTGTACAGCACTTATCCCTGAAACTTCATGAGCAGTAAATGCGACTAGACCAAACATTGGTGGGATATAAAGTAACAATGGGTATTTAATAATCGAACCGCCAACACCGAGCATGCCGGAAATAAATGAGCCGACAAACCCGAGTGCAAAAATGACCGCTATAAATGCGAACGATAAATCGATTTCCATATAAATGCCTTCTTTCGAAAAAAATATAGCGAGTAGAACTTTTCTCTACTCGCTATTTTTTTATGCTTTTTGGATGTAGAAGTACAGTACGCCTGCTTCTTCTTTTTGTTCTACTATTGTGTGACCACCAGCACCAGCCCATGCAGTAAAGTCATTTAGTGCGCCTTTGTCTGTTACTAATACTTCTAAAATTTCTCCAGAATTGATTGTGTCGATAGTTTTTTTCGTACGTACGATTGGCATTGGGCAAGCTAGGCCTTTTGCATCTAAAGTTTTTGCGATATTCATATTGGTTTCCTCTATTCTTAAAAATGATTTTTGTAAGCGATTTTCTTATTTACCGTACAAAACGGTTGCTTGCCTCTTGAGCACGAGGCAAGCGTTAGGTATAACATTTTATTTATGAATGAATTAACGTACTGCGCAACGATTTGGTCCAATTTCCATTTCTGTTTGCTCTTCATCACTAGGTGTCACTTTCCCCATGTTTACAATACGGATTTCTTGATAAGCATTTGGCTGTGGCGGTAAGTTATCTGTTACCATTGAACGGAATATTGCTTCGTCCTCTACATTTAAACCATGATTTTCTGCAAATAAGTCACCAAGGCGTTTTGCCACTGTTCCATCTTCATTCAGCTCTTCAATAATCATGAAGTGTGCAGGTAATACGATTAAGTCCTCTGCTAATGTGCGGTAGCGTTTATATAACGTTTCGCGTAAATCACCAACCCAGTCCTCAGCTAAACCAGCTAAGTCAGGACGACCGATTGAATCGATGAATAAAATGTCACCTGTTAATAAATATTTACCATCAATTACGAAAGATGTTGAACCGATTGTATGACCTGGTGTGTACATCGCGCCTACTTCAATTTGTGATTCACCTAATTTTACTGTTAAGCCATCTTCTAGTGCTTCATATTCAAACACTACTTCTTCCGCATCTTTTGGCGGCAAGTAGTATGTTGCACCAGTTTTTTCCGCAATGTGACGCCCACCTGAAATATGATCCGCGTGTAGATGTGTATCGAATACATGTTTAATCTCTACACCTTTTTCTTTTGCAAAGTTTGTAAATACATCTGTAAAGCGTACCGCATCAATTATTGCAGCTTCTCCGCCATTAATCGCCATGTAAGAAAGACAGCCTTTACCTAAACGGACAAATTGGTATAGCTCGCCACCATTTTTTAGGTCGCCCACTTTGATTGGCTCAAGATACATTGACCATGATTTCATACCACCTTGAAGATAAGCTACTGTAAGGCCTGCATCCGACAGCATTTCCGCGATCATAATAGAAGAACCTTCCTTCGCACATACGACTAAAACTTCTTTATCTTTAGAAATCTTCGGTAAAATCTCTTCTACTCCATCTAAAAGATCGAAGTAAGGAATATTTAAGTATTCGAATTGTTGTCCTTCAATTTTCCAATCTTCAAATGCATCTGTATTACGTACGTCTAAAATAAATAATTCTTTGTTCTCGATTACTTTGCGTGCAACTTGTGCCGCTGTCCAAGCTGTTACTGTCATATCAAGTACCCCCATAGGTATTATTTTATTTAAAATTTTTTAGGCTCTAGTAGCAAAATGCTACTAAAACCATGAAATTAAAACGTTAATGTTGGTGCTGCATCCTTCGCATATTCCAGGAATGTTACAGCTCCACCTACACTAATTCCATCTACGAAATCTTCTTTCGTTAAGCCCATTACGTCCATTGTCATTTGGCATGCGATGAATTGTACGCCTAAATCTTGTGCCATCTCCACTAATTGTGGGATTGCTGGGACATTTGCATTGGCAAACCCTTGTGCAAAGTGCTCTTTGCCAGCTGGCATTTCGAGTGCATGCATACCTTGTTTATGAATTAGATTCAAGCCTTCAAATGTAAAGAAAATTTGAACTTCTTTTTCGGACGCTGCTGCTGCAGTGGCAATATTAAATACTTTATATGCATCGAAAAGTCCACCGTTTGCTGCGATAATCGCTACTTTGTTTGACATATTATTCAACCTCTTTCTGTAGTTCGCCTTCATACCCTGTCATACCAGGTAAGACGTTATAAACTTTTGTAAAGCCTGCTTCAGATAATTGCTGAGCTGCTAAATCTGAGCGTGTTCCTGTACGGCAAATAACATAAATAGTTTGTTCCTTGTCCAGTTCATTCATACGCTCTGATAACTCACCCATTGGAATAGATGTTGCTCCTGGAATATGACCGAAAGCATATTCTGCTGCTTCACGCACATCTAAAATAATGCCATCTTCTTTTATAGCTGCTTCATTTGAAATCGTTTTTTCATACGACTTCTCCGCTGCTTTGCTTACATCTGGATTGCATTTTCGGATATAGTGATAAAATACGCCATTTTCTTCATTAGTCCCAATGTATTGATGACCAACTGTTTTTGACCAAGCTGCTAAATCCGCTACAGAACCTTTATCTGTTGCCTGAATTTCCAATACTTGACCTTCTTCTAAATTACCCATTGCTTTCTTTGTTTTGACAATAGGCATCGGGCAAGCTAGCCCCTTTGCATCGAGTTGTACGTCTGATTTAATCATATGAATCCTCCATCCATACCTAACAGGGTATATTTTCGTTTAAAATTTTTTATTTTACTTCGCCAGTCCACTCAAGCATACCGCCAGCCATATTCGTTACATTAAAACCTTGGGACTCTAAAAATGCTGTAGCTTGACCACTGCGACCGCCAGAACGGCATACCATAATATATGGTGTTTTTTTATCCAATTCATTCATGCGGAATTCAAGTAATCCTAAAGGAATATGTTTAATCCCTGGAATATGACCTGACTCTACTTCATCTACTTCGCGAACATCGATTAAATGTACCGACTCGCCTGCTTCTAACTTTTTCTTTACTTCTTCTGGTAAAATGGTTTTCATGTTAATTCCTCCTAATATGCGCTCATGCCGCCACGGACATTCGTCACATTTTCAAACCCTTGTTTTTTTAATTGTTTACAAGCCTGACTAGATCGCATACCACTTTGACAAATCACAACAATTTCCTTATCCTTTGGCAATTTTGAAAAGTCAGAGCCTAGTGGGATGTTTTTAAATTGCTTGATATTGCGTGCTTTGTACTCACCTGGTGTACGAACATCAATAAATACTTTATTACGATCATTAATCATTGTTTTAAGTTGAGCTGTCGATATAGTATTTACTCCTTTTGTCGGCTTCATACGCCAAACAAAAAATGCAACAATTACAGCAATCAGAATTACTATTTCCATAAGTCACCTCTTAAATGAATAGATTTACGTTTCCTTCTTCCGCATCTGCTAAGTATGCTGCAACACCCGCGTACTGAATGCCATCTAATAATTCCTCTTTTTGAAGACCTAATAAATCCATTGTCATCGTACATGTAACAAGCTTAATATCCTGTTCTTGTGCCATTTCAACCAATTGTGTCAACGTTAACGCATTATGCTTTTTCATAACATGCTTAATCATTTTCGGTCCCATACCTAGCATTTGCATTTTTGATAAGCCAAGCTTTTCAGCACCACGAGGCATCATTTTTGCAAACATCTTTTCTAAAAATCCTTTTTGTACGGCTACTGGCTCTTGCTTTCTTAAAGCATTGATTCCCCAGAATGTATGAAAAATCGTTACCTCATGATCGTATGCTGCTGCACCGTTCGCAATAATATAAGCTGCCATTGCCTTATCATAATCACCGCTGAATAAAACGATGGTTGTTCTTTTCTTTTCCAATTTATTGTCCCCCTACCCCTATAGGTATAATTTATGTTAAAAATAAAAAGCCTTATCGACTTTTTACTAATAAATCTACTGCCTGTTTAACGATTGCATTTTTATCTACTGTTTCTGCATCTTCCTGTGAAAGACACTCCACTAGATTATCTGTCACAATAACACCAATCGTCCGGTCAACAGCAGATCGAACAGCACTTAGCTGAGTGATGACATCTTTGCAATCCTTCTCTTCTTCCATCATCCGTAAAATGCCTCGAAGCTGACCTTCCATCTTTTTCATGCGTGCCAGCACCTTTGGATCGTATTGCATATGCTCACCTCTTTTTTAAATGTTTTTATTAGCTTGATTTCATCTTACTACCCCATGGGGTATATGTCAACTGTTTATATATTTTAATTTTGTAGCGGGTTTTTTATTACACTATACATATTGTTCCAATATATCAACCACTAAGTTATAATTCTTTTAGATTTTCTATTTTGATAAGACGAGGTGGAAGATGTTATCTTTATTCCAATATAACTGGCAAGTACGTGAAGACTGGCTGCAGTGGTGTGAGACACTACCTGTAGAAGAGTTTCAAAAAGAGCGTACAGGCGGTATGAAAAGCATTCGGGAAACATTAATACATATTGTAGATTGTGAACTATTATGGTTAAATTCAATGCTTGAATCAAAAATTGTTTTTGAAGCACGTAAAGAAATTGACGATTTAAATGCAGTTAAAGCTTACTCTACTTTTGTAAAAGCACATACGGAAAGATTCATTAAACATTTACCTTCTGACTATGAGAATGTAATTGTTAATGTAACACGGCGCGACAAAACTATTCTGCATTTTACTCAAAAAAAGATATTGGCCCATATCATCACACATGAAGTCCACCACATCGGTCAATTATCCATCTGGGCAAGAGAAATGCAGCTAAAGCCTGTTTCCTCCGATTTGATTATGAGAAATTTTGAGTAGTCTTTATTAATAAGCATAACGCGCAATAATACATTGTAGTTGAAATAAAAGATGGGGGTAGTTAAATGGGAACAATCTTTTTCTTGTTTTTGCTTTATATCGTTATATTTCTTGCAGTAAAACATGGAATCAATTATTCGTATATTGGTCAATTAGCTAAAAATAAGTTTCCCGATGATATAGAAGCTAAAAATACAGAAGTAGTAGAAGTAGTAAGTGATGAGGAAATCGAAAGTGAATTGGAAAAGCAATCGGATAAAAATTAAATTTTGTAAAATCAATTCTCACTCATTTCGAAAAAACAAAAAATATGGAGGAATAAACTTATGACTAACAGCATATCCAGCGGAGCAACTGTTCTAAATATAGGAGATATATTGGCAACACTCATTATGTTGGGGGTTATGGCACTTCCTTTTATTTTAGTGATTTTCTTCTATAAATCGTATAAGAAAAACGCGAATCGAGCAGCGAAACGATCCAGTGCTGAAAAACAAGAAATACTTAATTTACAAAAACAAATAGATGAATTGAATGAACGTATAAGTAAAATTGAAAATGGAAATACGATTGATACTAACCAAAGGAGATAACCTTTTTGCATTATGAATTAGAGCTGACTAAAATCATAAAATCGGACGATGTATTTATGTCAATTTTAAAAAACGTACAGGCCTTACAATTAAACGATTGCTGGGTTGCAGCTGGCGTTATTCGAAATAAGGTTTGGGATTATTTACATAACTTACAAACAGAAATAAACGATATTGATGTCATTTATTTTGATAAATCCGATCGTTCAACAGAGACGGAAAAGTTCTTGGAATCCAAGTTGCAACATATAATGCCCACTCAACCTTGGTCGGTAAAAAACCAAGCAAGAATGCATATTAAAAATAAAGTCTCTCCTTATTTATCTTCATTTGATGGCGTAGCCCATTTTCCCGAAACACCAACAGCAATTGCTGTCCGTCTAAATAATGAAAAGATAGAAATAATGGCTCCTTATGGATTGAGCGATTTGTTTGAAGGCATAGTTAGACCTACGCCTCCATTTAACCAAAACGCCAATCTACATACTATTTATCTAAATCGAATCCAAAACAAAAATTGGCGTTCGATTTGGTATAATTTAATTATAAAATCAGAATAGCGTTTCCACAGTAAATGCTTCCCCTGACACACGTTATATAAAATTCAGCTCATACCTGTAGACTATCCACAAAGCACAAATTGCTTTAAAGGCAAGGCAATTTGTGCGCACTTCTAACTTGCTTCATCTTATAAATTCCCATGAATAACCATAAAATTACACCATTCTCCCTGAAAATACATGATTAAACAAGCACGGGATTCATTAATTTTATTTCTTAACATACACTTAAATGATACACACTACCCTGAGAGGAGCGTTTTGTGTTTACACAATATAAATACTGGAAACCGTATATTAGCCCGAACGACCCGTGCAAACCTATTGAAATAAAAAGCTATTCTACTCCCCCACAACTTTACATCGGATTTCAACCTAGTGGATTACCCCAATTTCAAACAGCTAAAGAAGCTTTAATGCATGGTACCCTATGGCCTCAGCTATTTAGTCCATATCCTAATCCTGAAAAAAGGAATGAATCATCGTGAGCAAACAAATGCCCCCTGAATTTTATACCCTTCTGGAGGAAATTCAGGCAATTGATTTTGTCATTGTTGAGTTAAACCTTTATTTAGATACCCACCCTGATGATTTTGAAATAATTCAGCAGTTTAATGACTTTACGGAACAAAGTATGAAATTAAAAATCCAATTTGAGCAAAAATTTGGTCCTTTAATGAATTTTGGCAGAAGCTATTCCAATTATCCTTTTAACTGGGTGGATACTCCGTGGCCTTGGCAAGTTTAAAAGCTATTTTATTTAGGAGGAAAATGTGTGTGGTATTATGAAAAGAAATTGCAATACCCGGTAAAGGTTAGTACGTGTAATCCTACGCTTGCAAAGTATTTAATCGAACAGTATGGGGGAGCTGATGGGGAGTTAGCTGCCGCACTCCGGTATATGAATCAACGCTATACACTTCCAGATAAAGTAGTCGGTCTTTTGACAGATATTGCCACAGAAGAATTTTCTCACCTTGAGATGATCGCAACGATGATTTACAAGCTCACAAAAGATGCCACTCCTGAACAAATGAAAGAAGCAGGTCTAGCTGACCATTACGTCAATCATGACAAAGCCCTATTCTATCAAAATGCTGCCGGAGTACCTTTTACCGCTTCCTATATCCAGGCAAAGGGAGATCCGATTGCCGATTTGTATGAAGATATCGCTGCAGAAGAAAAAGCCCGCGCTACGTACCAGTGGATCATTGATATGTCGGATGACCGTGACTTAAATGATAGTTTAATTTTTTTAAGAGAACGCGAAATTGTCCATTCGCTGCGATTTAGAGAGGCTGTAGAAATTCTAAAAGACGACCGTGATACAAAGAAGATTTTTTAATAGTTAGCAGTAACCCATCTGAGCATTAAGCTTAAAGATGGGTTATTTTTTATATTAAAGCATCAACTTTATTGTATAATAATCCCATATCATGATTTGATGAGGTGAAGAGATGTCCTGGAAGTTGCAAGTCGCAGAAATGAAAAAAACTTATATAACAGACCAGGAAGTCTGGAATACACTTCACCATTTCTTTTATCATGGGAAAACGAAAACAACCTATAAATACGGATTTTTTAAAGCTTTATTAGAGGCGTGTATTACTGCCAATGAACATAATGAAATTTCCTATGATGCTATTTTTTACTCCTTTACGAAAATTTATTGGAACCTTGTCATTGAAGATGGTCTTTGGCAATCCAATACTCGTACCCAGCCATCTAGTGTTCAAAAAGAAATCGATAAATTTGCCCAACAAAATGCTATACCACCCCATTGGAATTTTGAAAAGCTGACAGATACACAGAAAATTGAGCTCATTCAAAAAGTGAAGCAAGTAGGGAAAAAATATGTCATTGGTGCACTCTACGGAGACTTTAATGGAGAAATCTATACGTTTGATTTAAAGCGGGAATATTTACAGCTTCACCCTAAATATTTATTATTCCTACAAACGTATAAACGCATTTTAACGAATGTGACAAATTATCAATTGGCTCTATTCCCTGAAAAATTTAACGAAGTCGAAAAAGTACAAAGTTTATTGACGAAGGTGGAATTCATTACAGAGCGCCAGTCGTTAAAGGCTTTTGAACGTTTATTGCAACAAGCAGGAGTGACGGAGTGCTTTTATTGTAATAAAAAACTGCACTCGAAAACACATGTCGATCACTTTATTCCTTGGAGCTATTTCCAAAATGATTTACTCTGGAACTTTGTTCTCGCTTGCCCTATATGTAACACACGAAAAAGCGATAAATTGGCTGCCCCTCAATATCTTAATAGCTTAATCGAAAGAAACGAGGCATTACTTAATCAAGAAATTTTAAAAGACAACTTGAATCATTACAATGCAGCTAAGCTTGAACAGCTGTATACGTTCGCCGAGAATAATGGGATTGTAGGCGGGTGGATGCCTTAATTAAAAATGCCGAAACGCTAATATTACCGCGCGGCACTTCATTATGTGCTATGTAAGTAAAAGAGAAGACGGTTTCCAAGCACTTATCCATTACAATCTATTTAAATACTGTTTCACTAAGTATAAATGATGTTCATGGAAAAGGCGCTCCTCCAGTTCGTTAAAAGATACCCAGCGCACCGGTTCAATTTCAACAGGTTCCGCAACCTTTTCCAATAGTTCACAAGCATACAATATGCCGATATTATGCTGAGAGTCCTTTGGATATTTTGTTGATACCCAATGTCTTTCGGCCTCCCCTATAAATTTTACAATTTCTACTTTATAGCCTGTTTCCTCTATACACTCTCTTAACAGTGCCTGCTCTGAAGTTTCACCCGCCTCAATACCTCCACCTGCCAAAAACAAATATCCATTCACTTCTTCCACACATAAAAATTGCCCTTTTTCATTTTGAATAACAGCATAAGCTCCCGTTCTTTTACAATAATTTAAATCATCATTTCGTTTACCAAAAGTTTTCATTGTACCCCTACTCTCTGCATCTATTTAACTATTGAAAACATATTTACATCGCAAGCTATATTATTTTGATATATATATTTTTTTAAAATACCCTCTTTTTCAAAACCATTTTTCAGCAATAATTGTTTCGATGCATCATTTTCGATAAAGACAACGGCGCCTATTCTTGTTAAACCTAATTCATTAAAGCCGTAATTAACTATTTCCTTTAAAGCCTCTGAAGTATAGCCAAGTCTCCAGAATTCCGGATGTATTTCATACCCGATTTCAGCGCGTTTATGAGCTGGTGACCATAAGTTGAAACCGATCGTACCTACTAAACCTTTTTTATCTTTTCTTTCAATTCCCCAGCGAATGCCTCTTTTTTGTGTGAAATTTGAAGAAAAAGCATTAATTAAATTCTCAGCTTCTTCTAATTTTGTAAAAATATTCATTCCATAAAGTTTTGTTACGCGGTCATCCGAAAAATTAGAATAAATAGCTTCTGCATCCTCCTGGAAAATTTCCCTTAAAACTAAACGGTCTGTTGATAACGTCGGAAACATTCTTTCACCCACTTTTTTACAATTTCACTTATTATATTACATCTTTAATTCTTCTCATAGAAAAAAACCGAAACGCACATCTAAAACTGCGATTCGGCATTTCAATATATTTATCTATTCAAAAGCAGGTGTAGCCGTTTCATTGTAGTTTTCCTTTAGGAAATCGCGTACTACATCACTTGTCATTGCTTCAGCAAGTTTTTGGATCGCTTCGTCGTCCTGATTGTCCTCACGAGCTACTAATGTAATCGCGAAGTCATTTTCCACACCTTCTGTCAGAAGTGCATCACTTTTTGGCGTTAAACCAAGTGGTGCCGCATAGGCTGGTGTCATGACAACTGCATCGGCATCATCATACATCCGCGCCAGCATTAATAGATCAACTTCTTTAAACTGTAGGTTTTTCGGATTGTCCTCTATACTCGCTAACGTATAATACACATCTGTTTTTTCCTTTAATGTAATGACATTATGCTGGGCAAGCAGCATTAAAGAACGGTCAACATTTGAAATATCATTGGCAATCGCTACGGTCGCACCATCCGGTAAGTCATCGATCGAATCATGATTTTTTGCATAGACACCGTAATTCGCAAAGTAAATCGGCTGAATTGGCACTAAATTCGAGCCATTATTCCGATTGAATTCCTCCATGTATGGGACGTGCTGGAAGAAGTTTGCGTCCACTTCCTTCGCAGCGAGTGCACTGTTAGGTTGTACATTATCACCTAAAACGACAACTTCCAAGTCGATGCCGTCTTTCGCTAATTGCGGCTCAACCAACTCTAGAATTTCCGTCATTGGTGCAATTAAAGATGCGACCTTTAATGTTGTTTCTTCATTTCCTGAATCTTTATTGTCCTTTGCTTCCTCTTGCTCTGTGCAGCCAACTAATGCAAAGGCTGCTGCTAAGCTTAATAACCATCTTTTTTTCACAATCATTCTCCTATCTTTTATCCAACCATCTTGCTACAGTCGTTCCAAGCAATTGAATGAGCTGTACCAAAATAATCATAATCAAAATCATGTAAAGCATTAAATCTGTTTTGAATTGCTGATAGCCGTAACGAATGGCAAAATCACCAATCCCACCGCCACCAACAACCCCCATTATTGTGGAATACGAAATAAAGCTGACAATCGACGTTGTTAAACCAAGTACAAGCCCCGAGCGCGCCTCCACATAAAGAAAGCTAAAAATAATTCTTTTAACTGATGCCCCCATTGATACGGCAGCCTCGATTACCCCTTTTGGTACATCCAGTAATGACTGCTCGACAAGCCTTGCATAATGCGCAATGGCAATAATCGATAACGGGATAGTAGCTGCAACCGTACCAATTGCAGTCCCTACAATTAGCCTTGTAAAAGGTATCAAAAATACGACGAGCAATAAAAATGGAAACGAGCGGATTGTATTTACAGCTAAGTTCAGTATATTGTAGACGATGCGATTTTCTAGTAACTTCCCTTTGCCGCAAAGAAATAAATATGTACCAATTGGCAGTCCGATAAGTACAGCCGCGATAATGGATACGCCTACCATGAAGAACGTTTCGCTTACTGCCCGCCATATCTCGGCTTCATATTGGATGAGTACATTAGGCATGTCCATCTCCACCTTTCACAAGCTGATTAACGAAGCTTTGGGGGTGATGGTCCGTTTCCTTTATGCCTGTCGGTACTAAATCCACTGTTTCATAAATTTGACCGGCATCCAAAACCGTTGCGCGATGGCAGATGCTTTTGACTACATTAAGCTCATGACTAACGAGCACAATCGTTACACCTAGCGTTTCATTTACCTTTTGTAGAACACGCAGAATTTCCGCTGATGTATTCGTGTCGAGTGCAGAGGTGGGCTCATCGCAAAGCAATACTGCCGGTTCATTTGCAAGCGCCCTTGCTATTGCGACACGCTGCTTTTGCCCACCGCTTAGCTGTGCAGGATATTGCTGTGCAAACTGTTCCAGCCCGACAAATTTCAGACATTCCAAAACACGCGCCTGACGTAATTGTTTTGGATAATTCGCCAATGAGAGGGCAATTTCTACATTAGCGAAGACGGTCTTATTCGCTACTAAGTGAAAATGCTGAAAAATCATCCCAATCGATTTTCTCGCTTCCCGAAGCTGTGTACTATTTAACTCGGTCAGCTGCTGGCCATTGATAATAACAGCACCACAATCAGGAACTTCCAACAAGTTCATCAAACGTAGCAACGTCGATTTCCCAGCTCCACTCGCACCAATAAGCCCATGAATTTCCCCATTTTCAATTGTTAACGTCACATTTTGAACAGCCTCAAACGTACCAAATTTTTTTGAAATTTGCTGTAATTGTATCACTAGAAAAACACCCCTACTCCTTACCCAATCGATTTCTAATTATAGTAGATATTTCATCAATGACCAAGGGAAAGATATTTTCAATCCTACAATTGATTTTTTTGAATTTTTTGATAGATTTCCACTTCTATTTACTATATATTTTGATAAAGGGGGTGATTAAATGTTCCATCCTGGCATCCTGCAAGAAACAAATCCATATTATGAAATCGACGTTTTCTTCGGTGTTGAACAGAATCCATCGTTTGTTTCTATTATTTTGGATAAGGAGAAATATTCTGTGACTATTTCATTAAACGAGCCTGAAAATGAATTCGCAGAGATAAGATTGGAGGATAACGTAGAAATGATAAAAGTAGTTTTTGAAAGTTTAGGTGCTGCCAGCAATTACTACACCCATGTAAGAAACCCTATGAGTATCAATAACATTGTAAAAAATTTCAAAAGCAAGGAGCAATAACTGCATCATGAATATACATAACTAAAGCCATCCACAAATAATGAAGTGGATGGCTATTTTTCTGATCAATTGGTCTCCCATTACTGATGCCATTGAAAGAGTAACATGCGATTTTCCTCTTTCTGATAAATTGCCGTAAATGTATCGAAATCACCATTTTCTGATCGATGGAAGTAATAATCACCCGGTTTCAAGTTGGTAGTATATGCTGCAATCACATTTTTGAATGCTTCATCTTGCTGAATTTTATACATATTTTGAACTCTATTTATAAAATTATTAACAAGCCGATTAGCCGCAATTAAATTTTCATCAGTTACTTCTTCAAAATCACGTAGTTGTTCTGGATTAACAACAAGATCATACCGCAATTCATTCACCCACTCCCCATCCCCACGTGCGGGATATTTAGTAGACCAAACGTCGATTATTTCATTTGGAACTGGTAGCTCCACATCCCAGCGTTCCTTATATTGCACCACCATTTCTTCAGGTGTTACCGAAACCCGGTAGGAGGCAATATAGATGAACAAAATGACAAGCCCAATAAATAAAGAAATAATAATTTTCTTCATAGAGTCTCCTTTTACTTCATGATCAACGCTTTTAAAAACGATTCAAGATGCATGTTATCGTCATGTTGTAGCACCTTTATTAATTCACCCGAATCCGCTATATTTTTATCCATCAGCTTCCTCAGTAAAAGGCCTAAACAATCTCTTGTTATGAGCTGACTATATGTTTGCTCATAGGACGCATCGAAATAGTTGGCAATGGCTAAATATTCAGCATTGTCATATAAATTAAGCATTGTCTGTGGGGACTCGTCATGTTTAATCAAAATTTGCAGTGATAAATAAATGCACCGTTCATATTTGGCAATTGTATCCGCATCTATAAAAGGCTCGCGAGCTTCTGTGGTTGGTTGTTCATTGATAAACTGCTGATCGAGTGCCCAGCGGTATATGTCATTTTCATTATCATAATAACTCGGATCGCCAAATTGTATAACAAAGCCGCATTGCTGACAAATGGCTGTATTATGTACAAATGTAACTTGAATTCCCGGTTTTTCAACATCTGTAAACGTTTCAATAGGGAGAAAAATATCGTGGGAGCAGATATGACAAAGGATTGGCTTTTTAAAAATATATAAACGGCTCTCTTCTGATACTAAGGAATCTACCATTTAATCACCCACCTGAACATATTCAATCGTACTTACCCCATTATGTTTTCGTTCTTCAAATTTCATTTCATGAGCACATGCAATACAGGAGAAAGATTGCAGCGTTAATTTCTTTTTTTGTACACCCGGCTCATGATTAGTCAATTTCACATAGACTTCCCGGTGACTAAATCTAGTTTCTTCGCAAAATAAACAAACTAGCGGTTTACCTATTACGTTCACTTTATATATCCCTCTTCTTCTCACCATCTATTAGCACCTCTATAGTAGTAAATTTGTAATTTAATACCATTATATAGTAACTCTAACGTATTCTAATAGAGATGAACTTTATTATTTATAGTTTAATCCTAAAATTTTATGAGTCATTACCAAATTGAGAGTCGTCTAATTAATAAAGGGAGGTGCAATGCGTGATAGATCTTGAAGCAGATTATTCAGAAGCTTCATCAGATGAAATCCTTAATCAACTGATGGAGGACTATGCAAATGATTTAAAAAGAATCGCTTTCTTCTATGTAAATGATCTGTCTGAGTGTGAGGATATTATTCAGGTGCGATAAATGAGAAGCATTCTCCCTCATCTCTTTAAAAAAGCTTAGCAAAATTTCGCTAAGCTTTTAACGTGTATATTGTCTAATGACAGTCCCATTCCTAATCGCATCTCTTGGCAAATGCCACCCCTTGAACAGTTCTATAAACTAACTCTGTTAGCGAATTACCGTTTTTTTATTCCAATTGGCAAATAATAAGAAAGATTATTTGTAATCATCCCGCCAACCCGTAAACCGTTCGCTGCAGGCTTACCACTTATTAGAAAGCTGCCGACTAATATTTCTCCTGTTTGTGTACCCTTCTCACTTTGGAACGTTGTTTTTGGCTGCTCAATATATTGCTGATAAACTTTCGGATATTGAAGATACGATTTTTGTTTATCCTCTTTTAGGAGCTGCCCACCTGCGTCGTATATTTCTACTGTATCCCCCTCACGTCCAAAGACCGGTTTCTTTACATAGCGTATCCCTTTTTCAATAAAAGGTTGTTCTTCCAAATAGGTCGGCAGAAAGTATTCAGCAATCCACTTATGCTCATCTTCTGTAAAAAAGGCATTTCGTTCCTCATGTAATCCCCAAATGACCGCCTGCACCGCCTTATTTTGCAGTAAAAAAGCGGACGGCGGATTAAGTATGGTCAACTGGTTTTGCTCAACAAGCTCTAATAGCCACAATCCGATTTTGTTCTGTGCATCATCTTCATCCATTAGGAGATTTTCAATCGGGAAAGTAGGACGATAAAGCAGGTCAACCCGCTTTCCGTTCTCGTCAAACAACCCAACACCTCTTTGAATTTGTAGTTGTGACAGTGGCGTAAATTTCGCGTGAGGTACAAATTGCATTAAGTAAAGCGTTGTATAATAGTCTTCAATATTTTGATCATGTGCGGTGAAAACGATATGGGCATTAGGGGAAAATATGCTTTGGGCTACACTTTTCCGGACCGTACTTTTTAATAACTGCTCCATTTCCGCATTCGGATTATCCATGCCAAACGCATTGCATACCTGCTCATTAACAACAAACAATTCCTTAATAAATGTTGGCGTATCAGCATTCATTTCGATGCACTTATAGCTTCCTTCATGCGGAATAAAATCAAAGCGCGCAATGACACTTTCAGCATCCAGGGTTTTCAAACGGAGAAAATGCAGTGTTTCTTTTGGGTAGCCCATTTCAAGCAGTGCCTCATCCGGAATGTTTCGCAACAAGTGAGCCACCTTAAAAAAGATTTTCCCAACACATTCCGTCGCCAACCGAATTTTTTTAACTTCTACCTCTTTCACTTCATATAGATCGTAAAGCGCGTATTCTTCATTATATAAATCTGCCCAAAAATGTTCTATATTCGAATAAAATTGTTGTCGCTCGCTGTTAGTCATGAAATTTTTCAGCCCACTTTCAACTCTGTTGCGTAAATTACATACACACCGCGGTCTTCATCAATTTCGGTAGAAGTAACAAGCATTTGCCCGGTTTCGGGAATATCCACAATATCTTTTAGTAAATAGCGGATCACTTCAAAGTGCGTATCACAAGGAATACGTGCGAACAAACGGTAATTTTCACGTTCGTTCGGGCTTCTGAATTCAATATGAATGCCCCGTTCGCGGAAACTTTGCTCATCTTCGCCTGATAAATTGCGCCCAATCTCTTTTAAAACGAGCACTTCCATTTCATCTTCCATTTCATTCGATATAAGCTCATACTGTGTACCCCGCATAATAAAATACGTGCAAAGCTGGCGCGCATAAAATTCATCCGCCCCAACATTAGTTTCCGTATATTCATAAAACGGCTCGAAATGTCCATTTCCTCTATCTATATAGTAAATTAACCGCTTCAATATTTTCTCTCCTCAGACTAATAAGATATACATTTTGCTACAATCCAGCCCACCGCTATGGATAGCGATAGTAACATCGTCCCAACTGCACGATTGTCTTCTTCAATCGCCTTTTGAATACTGAAGCGAATTGTTATTAGTTCTGCAACAAAGAATACAATTACTTGCGCCACTATTCCGATTGCACCCCAAATCGCCATATCCAATAACGAAATCGAATATTCGGCAGCTGCACCTAATACAATCGCAAGTCCTACTACTTTCCCGCCTAACAGCATAGCGGCTGCTACATTCTTTTGTGAAATCAACTGAAACTCTTTAATCTTTGGCGTACTTAACGCAAACAGTACCATACCGATTATAAGTAAACCCAATGATACACCGAGATATGATAAAAAATTCAAATATCCATTCATGCTTTTTTGTCTCTCCTATCCACCGAAACTTTTTGTACCACTACCAAACCCAGAGCTGGACTGAGTGGCTTTAAAACTTGAACTGTTTTTATAACTGTTATAATTACTGTTACTATGTAGTGCCGATTTATTGTTATAGTACCTGCCGCCATAATAGTACGCCCCATAATAGCCTGAGCGACTTTCATCACATCGCCAAACACCATCTTCCTCTGACCAGTCCCAATCATTACAGCTTTTATCAGTAGGCTTTGGCGGTAAACTGTTTGTCGAAGTCCCGCACCCAGCCAAGGTTAATGAAAGTGCTGTTGCGGAAATACCGACCATCAATTTCTTTGTTTTCTCCATTTTGCTGCCTCCATTTCCTTTCCACTTTTAATGTACGAAACAACCTAAAAAAAAGATTCCAAAATTTAAAAATTAATATTTTCGTAGAATTTTAGAATGAAATTCCCTTGCAGAACAAAAAATCCTGTTCTAAAAAACAGGATTTTGAATATGGAAATGTTCAAGGTACCAAATCGGTACTGGGTTGCTCAAACCATTAAATGAGGTTAAAACATTTTTTGCCTGATTCTTCATAAAGGTTATTTGATCCTCTCCGAATTGGATAGCCCAAGGGATGGACGACAACATATTACTACAAATATATAGAGCTAAAAGCGAGAAAAATTCCATAGGTGGTTTTCCGTTAAAGTAGCCATTAAGCTGTCCCGTAGGAAAGAATGGACTAATACTAGCACTCCACACAATGCGGTTAAATTCTTCCTAAGTTATCCATAGCGATTAAAACATTCGCGTCCTCTGTAGCATTGTGGCGGATACGTATTGGATGGAAACAAACCTTCATGAATTCGGCCATGCACCTTATTATAAGTATATAGACTCTAACCTTCTATTCCTATTACGCTCTGAAAGTCATATTTTAACACCTGAGTCGAAATTCATTCCGGCATATTGTATCGAGGGAAAAAATAATACATTAAAAATACACCCAATAGTAAACACAAGGTCGGACCAATAATTGTTCCATCTAGATAACCTAAGATTCCCATAATAAAAGATATGAGACCAAACCACGCAGCAAGAGAATTCACAATATAAGAATAAATTAAGCCAATAAACAATAATATCCGTTCCAAAAAATGATCCAATTTAGGCTCTTTAACAAATCGGAAAATACTTAAAACAATGCCCCACACCAATAGTACCGGGATTCCCCATATAAAAGCCCATATAAATAACTGTATCATTTTCATTATCCTCCTATTATTTTAAATCCACACTTCTTTATAGGGTATTTAATATTTACGAGATTGCTATTTGAAAGAGAAATTCACTTATACATATATAAGTCTTTTCATTATAAATGTAAATACATAGAAAAAAACACCATTTTGGTACAGTACCACAAAATTTAGAATAGAAATCTAAACAAAGGTTGGTACTACCTATGTGGTGTTTTTGATTTTGAATAAAGACTTTTTTATAACGTAAATTACAAAAAGACATTTTAACACGGCTTCAAAAACTCCCCTTGAATCGGGTCAGATTCTTCCGGGAATTTAATGCGCAACGATTTTGCTTGCATGAAATTAGCATGATTCATCACTTGAAAATGGATATGAGCTTCAGAGGAATAGCCTGAGTTCCCACATAACCCCAGTAGTTGCCCTATCTTTACATGGTCCCCTACGTTTACAAAAATCGAATCCTTTTTTAAGTGAGCAAGCATACTAAATTCATTCTTATCATGAGCAATAATACAATAGTTACCTAGAATATTCGCTTCATCCCTTACGCCAGGAATATTGTCTTTTATCGAACTCATTACTTGAATAACAGTTCCATCAGCAGGTGCTACTACTTCAGCTCCGAACGCATAATAATTTTCATTTTTTAGTGGAGAATCTTTAAATGTTTGATGATTAACCATCTTTACTAAGTCATATGCATATCTTTGTTGTTCAAAAGGGTAATGGTAGTTTACAAATTCATTCGTGCCTCCCCAATAAACAAACCATTCATCTGTAATCGGCATCCTGTATGTATTTATTGTCCTTATTTGATCACTCTTTCGATATGTTTCAAACGGTTTTAAGTATAGTCCTTGAATGACATCTTTATTATCAAAGGCTATAATTATTGCCTTTGTTTGTGCGTCATCCACCCAAATATATCGGTACAAGCCATGAATAATATTGGATGCGATACAATTATATTGACTCACACCATTATTAAACTTAATAGATAGTTTTAAAAATTCTTCAAAAGATACAAGTTTCTGAAATGTAATGGAAGTATTTTCATAGATTATTTTATAGTTCCTTTGTAAAAAAAACTCACCAAACCTTTCCTTTAGTTGATAGTCCATATACAAAACAACACCCCCAAATTTATTCCGAATTATAAGAATATTTTAACAAATAATATTGTTTTTGTCATCGTATTTTAAGGTTTAAGAGTAATAAAAAAGCTTAAAAAATAGCGGCATTCGTCACAAAACCGTTTCACTTTAGCAATTTTATAAATTTACAATTTTTGTCATATATTTGATATTAACCATTTCCCCTATAAGTAAGTAGTTTATAAAAAATTATAAAAAAAGTACCCAGCGGAAAGACTTTTGTATTGTCCCTCCGGTTGAGTACATTTTAGATATTGTCTGTTAGTACGTAACTATCCAGCTGATAAAAAGTAAAACAATTAGCAAAATTTTATACTTTTCCACCTTTAAAATATTCAAATTTGTAATATGACGCTTCATCGGCAGCCACACACTGAAGCCGTAACCAACCGTTAATAGTAT
This sequence comes from Solibacillus sp. FSL W8-0372, assembly GCF_037969735.1. Classification (NCBI taxonomy): domain Bacteria; kingdom Bacillati; phylum Bacillota; class Bacilli; order Caryophanales; family Caryophanaceae; genus Solibacillus; species Solibacillus sp. FSL W8-0372. The sequence goes on from NZ_CP150204.1 coordinate 2,250,382, forward strand.
TAAGAACGGCTTATACAACGGCCCAACCGCATCATGATACCAAAAAAGTAGGGACAAAATAATTAAACTAATTGTTAAAGAAACCCCTAACCCTCGAATTTTAGTTGGTTTATAAAGTTTTCTGCGATTATAATACATGGCAGTAAAGCCATGCATCAGAAGTACTGCTACAGCAATCCATATTACCGAAAGCTGTATTTTATAATGCGCATCAAATAAATCTGAATAAACCGCAGATGTATAATCTACATATCCGGGATAATAAAGTTCCTGCTGAATATCATATAAATAATTCGCTGCCAATTCATATTGGTGCTGCTCCCCATTTTTATATAAAACGACAATATCATAATGAAATTGGGCAAGCTTTTCAGGAGCCGAAATTGTTGGGAGATCAGATAAATTCTCAAACAAAGTCACAATACTGGGAGTTGTTATATTTTCTACCCCCATATAATTTGTTGATACTTTCCCCCTAAAGCCCGTTTCTCCAAAGTTATCATACGAGGTAATTTTAGCAATTTCACCTGAAGCTGCCTGATTTATTTGATTATTGGATGTATAAAATAAAAATAGGGCGATAAAACAAATAGCTGTGATGACACCCAATTCTCGTAGAGGTTTCAATGTACTAGATTTTTTTACTGGTTGATCTTTTATTTTGTTTAATATCGTTTGTTTTAATCGTTCATTTTCGGGAATTTTGTTTAACTCTTTTAATCGTTCATCAAGCTTCATCGATTTCACCCCCTAAAAGCTGCTGCAATGCCTTCATTGCGCTTCTTTGTGTATTGGCTATCTTCATGGCCGTTAAACCCATAATGTCGCATGTTTCCTGAATCGAGAGCTCTTCAATTTTGCGATAAATGATCACTTCACGCTGCACGGGCTTTAATTGTTGAAGTGCTTCGTATAATTGCTTCCGCGCTTCCTCCTGCACTAGCCATTCATGTGGCACATAAACGAATTCCTGCTGTTCCGGAGCACTTTTAAATGGCAGCCATTGAATTAATGCCTTTTTTCGGTAATAGTCATAAACAAGATTTCGGGCGACTTGCCTTATATAGGTTTGGAAATTAGCGACGTTTTCTGTATTAGATTTATAAATCCGTAAAAAAGTATCCTGTGTTAAATCCTCGGCCAGTTGCGCATTTGATACCATATACCGTATGTACTGATATGTTTTATGAAAATGAAGCTCATACAACTCATCAAAGTCCATGTCTTTCACCTCTCTTATTTATATAGACGAACGAAACGAAAAAATATGTAAGTATTTATAAAAAATTTATAAAGTACCAAAAAGGCTTATGTTAATCATTGTAGAATAAGTGAAGAATGGCCAATATGAAAGATTGGAGTTGATCTAAATGGTAAATAAAATCAAGAATCTATTTACACCGAGACTTCTCATTTGTACAAACTGCGCAAGTAAAATTGAAGAGGGTGATCGTTTTATCGCACATATTACAATGCCTGCAGAAAAGAAAATGCTTGTGTCAAGAATGGATCAAGCCATTGCTAGAACGGCAAACCGTGTAATTTGTGAAAAGTGTCAATAAAACTGCAAACTAGCAAAAAAGCGTATTCGATGACTATATCGAATGCGCTTTTAATATATTATGTTGAACCCTTCTAGGAGCATGACAATAGAAACTATCATTTTATCCTACTCGTTTTGATCATCTTCCAAATCAGTACGATGAACAGCACAATCATTATCACAAAGAACGGCCAGCCAATTATAGCGTCATCACCTAATGCAATAGCAACTGACCGGTATACTATATAGGCAAATAATATATTAATTATATTTCGCATATAATTTAATGTTTGGCGACTGTTTTGATAGAAGGCTTCACGATTAGATTCGTTCAATCTTTCAGGGTAATTATGTGATTGGGGAAATTTTTCAAATACCATTAAAAAGAAATGCAATGCAATAGCAATGCCTGGTAATATTATAAGTTCCATTTTAGAGCCCCAACGATCAACAGTCCCGCTGCCGTCAAAATGAGCCGGAACTTCATTTGGCATGTCACGCCAGTTCATCAGTAAAATGGCAATCATAACGGCCAATGCCACATAGCCAATAATATCCATTACCCATTCCGATCTCGTTTTCGGTATGTCAATTTTAGGTTGCTTTAGATTACTCAACTTCTCTCACCTCATTCATTTATTCTCCGATGCTTTTTATAACCTAAATATGGCTGTATCCGTTATACTTAAAGTTACTAATCCTATTGATAGGAGAAAAACATCACATGTTACTTGATATTATTCAATTTTTACGGGAAATCGACCAGGTCATTTTTTATTACATAAAAGAGCTCGGCTTATATATTTACGTACTATTATTTGCGGTCGTTTTCTCAAAAACTGCCTTTGTCATATTAACGTTCCTACCTGGAGACAGTACGGTTTTTACGAGCGGTACATTAGCTGCGATTGGAAAGCTTGATTTAATTACATTACTGATTATATTTATTGTCGCAACCACACTTGCAGATAGCAACAACTACTTAATCGGTAAAATCGTTCGGACAATCCCGGAAAGGCGCAACCTTTTTATGCGATTCATTTCCGAAGAAACAAACGAAAAAGCGTTAAAATTTTTAGAGGAATATGACCGTGTTGCCATTACTTTTTCCCGCTTTGTTCCATTAATGCGAACGATGACTCCTTTTATATGCGGTTATACCGGGTTATCCTACTCAACTTTTTTACGTTACAACTTTATTGGTGCCACACTTTGGACAGTCGTCTGGCTCGGTGGAGGTTTTTTACTCGGAAACATTCCTTGGGTAGAAGACAATATCGTGTTAACGTTGGCCATTATTTCGATTATTGTTTTCGGCTTTGCGGGATTCGCCTACTTAAAACAATTTAAAAAGAAAAAGACCATTCCCCTAAAGTGAAAAAAGGAGCTATCATTATATTTGATGATTTGCTCCTTTTTTCGGTAAAACATGTACTTTCATTTATACGTTCGTTTGTTCTTCTTCTAGCATCTTGTGTAAATAGTCAATAATTTCACGCATGCCCTCAAGTGAATGAACGAGAATGCTTGGGTCAACACAGGAAATCATACGGTTCTCCAAATTCGCAACAGCTGTAAAATATTTCGTTTTATTATAATTAACAAGCCCTAGCTGTTTTAAAACGCCCTCTTCAAAATCAATAATTTCCTTCGCATCTACTACTAATAGACCGTAGTTAATCATTTCCGTTTTTAATACGATGACCTTTGAGTTTTTCGTATCTGTTGGACGGTTGTATAAGACAGACTGAAAATCAATGACCGGTGTAAGCTCCCCACGAATCCGTGAAAAACCTAATAAATATTTAGGTAAGTGTGGTATAGGTGTTACTTGCTCCAATTTTTCGATAGAGACAACTTGCTCAACTGGTACGGCATATTCTTCTGTCCCGCATAAAAATACGACTGCTTTTTCAAATCCCATATATGCTCACCTCTTATTTCGCCGTTTCGATAATAATGGCTTCTAATAAATCAGCCAGCTTTTCTAGTTCTTCTATCGGCATTCTTTCGTTCGTTGTATGAATTTCCTCATAGCCTACCGATAAATTTACTGTCGGAATTCCAAAGCCTGCAATGACATTCGCATCACTACCGCCTCCTGAAATACCTAACAGTGGTGTGCGATCAACCGCCTCTACTGCAGCTTTTGCAATTTTCACCACTTGATCATCTTCTGTTACACGGAAACCAGGATACATTAATTTTACTTCCACTTCTGCACGTGCACCGTTTTCTTTCGCGACACGCTCGAATGTTTCTTTCATATGTGCTGTTTGTGCATTTAATTTTGCTTCATCGATTGAACGGGCTTCTGCTAAAATATTCACTTCATCACATACGATATTCGTCGCCTGTCCACCTTCAAAGCGACCGATATTTGCAGTTGTTTCTTCATCCAAACGACCAAGGTTCATTTGAGCAACTGCTTTAGCAGCTACCGTAATTGCTGAAATTCCTTTTTCCGGTGCAACACCCGCATGTGCCTTTTTACCAATGACTTTTGCAAAAACTTTTGCCTGGAAAGGAGCTGCTACAACGATACCGCCTACTTTTCCGTCACTGTCTACCGCAAAGCCATACTTCGCTATAATGTTCGACGGATCCAGTTCCTTTGCACCGACCAAGCCGCTTTCTTCACCAGCAGTAATAATGAATTGAATCGTGCCATGTGCGATATTCTTTTCTTTTAAACGACGTGCCATTTCAAATAATGCTGCCATACCAGCTTTATCATCCGCGCCCAAAATAGTCGTGCCGTCAGAATAAATATAGCCATCTTCACGAATTTCAGGCTTAATCCCTTTCCCTGGTACGACTGTGTCCATATGTACTGTAAAATAAATTGGTTCGATTGATTCGTCGCCTTTTAATGTAGCGATAATATTGCCTGCCCCATGACCATTACGTGTATGCGCATCATCCTGGTATACTTCAAAGCCCATTTGCTCCAATTTTTCTACTAATACAGGTGCAATGATTTCTTCGTGCTTTGTTTCCGAATCAATTTGCACTAATTGTAAAAACTCTTCTACTAAACGATTCATATTCCATAACTCCTTTTAACTAAACAAGTTTACGCTTTATTTTACGCCTCTATTTTTGAAAAAACAATGAAAGATCATCGGCATTCAGTATTGCTTCTTTCTGTTTTATGAGCGCTGCTTCTTTTCGTGATGCGATATCCAGCTTTTGCTCCAACTCACTAATTGTATTTGCGACATCATCCTGTACGCGTGAAATTTGGTTCATAGATGTCGTAATTTTTGAATGGATCGACCAATCGGTGAAAATATTATCGAAGAAGTAATCCGTAAACATGACAAAACCGTCCGTATCAATAAGGAGGGCATCCTGTCGTATTTCCTTCACATCCAGGAGTTCATTTTGGAAACGTTGTAAAGCAATTTGCGCACCATGTAAATAATTATTGGATTCTTTCAATTTATCGTGCTTCATCATCGTAGCCATAAATCCTCCGCCTAAAAACGTATCCCATGTTGAATAGGATTTAGCATCATTTAACGCATAACCGGCATCTGTCAGCTTCGTTAACGCATGCTTCCCTGCCTCGATTGCTTCTTTAATTTCTTTGATTAACTGTCTGCATAAAAGTTCCTGGTCAATAATTGCCGTAAGCTCCGCCGCGATATGAGCGGCATGTTTCTGTAGCCACTGCTGTTTTTGATCATTAATTTGATTTAACTGCTGTCCCACATAGGATTCATTGATTGCATTTAGTTTATGAATTAAGTCAACGCGATCATCCTGCAAATCTTCATATGTTAATTGAGCTTCTGTAAGCTTTAATTCTATGACTGCAACACGGTCAAGATTTTGCTCCATCAACTGATCCTTTTTCCCTGACCAACCACGGAATAAGTTGATAAAAGAAAAGTTCTCTAGCTTATTTAATTGTTGGCGTGCGTTTTGCAGATCCAGCTGATGTCGATCTATTTCCCGTTTCGCATGGGAGAGAAGTTTTTCCACATTTTCGTTTTTTTTATGCAGCTTATCCGCTTCAAGTAACTGTAATTGATATTCTTCCGAAAGTTGGTGCAATTGCTGCCATTCCATACTTACCGCCTCCTATAATATAAACGTGCCTTCTATTCCTCATCCTCTTCAAAAAGCTCTTTCAACATTTTCTCCCGGTGCTTCAAAAAGTAGGATGTAATTTGATAATGCTCCGTTTGTTCATATTCGACCTGTTCAATGCCATGTTCGTCAAATTGGTATATAACTGCATTCGGAAACCCTAGTAAAATCGGAGAATGTGTCGCAATAATAAACTGTACATTTCCCGCTTTTACTAAGTCATTTAATAATGTTAAAAAAGCCAACTGTCTGGCCGGAGACAACGCGGATTCCGGTTCATCCAGTAAATAAATGGCCTGTTCTGTAAAACGATGCTGAAAAAGAGAAAAGAACGATTCCCCGTGAGATTGATGATGGAGCGATTTCCCCCCATATGCTTTGTAACCGTTCATATCGGTTTCATCTAAGTGGGAAGCAAACTGATAAAATGTTTCGGCACGCAGGAAAAAGCCGTTTGTTACTTTTGGCCACCATGAAAGTTTCACAAATTCTCCAAGCGCAGATTCAGCTTCATGCACCTCATACGCCTTATAATTTTGTGTACTACCCCCTGCTGGATTGAAGCCGATTTGATCTGCAATCGCTTCGAGTAATGTCGATTTCCCCGCACCATTTTCGCCGACAAAAAAAGTAACCGGAACATCGACATCCAGCTCATTCATATGACGTATAAATGGAATGGAAAAAGGATACTCACTATAGTCAGGTATTTGATCTTTTTTTAATTTAATCGTTTTTAAAAACATAGGTCTACTCCTTCGAACATCGCTGTAAATTTTACTTTGTTAACTTTCTGACGACAAATACACTTCCTCAAACGGCTGAATAATTACAAAACCTTCTCCTGAAAACGCCATTTGAATTGATTCACTGCTCCCTCTGCCAATTAGCGTACGAAACGTGATATCTGTTACAAATTCCGGCTTTAAGTTACCAGACCAAGCTACTGTGGCGTTCGGATCGGTATAAACCGTCTCACCAGGCTTTACGATCAATGTTAATGGTTCAAAATGGGTAGTAATCGCTACTTTCCCTTTACCTTTTAATGTCACATTAAATAATCCGCCTGCCATCATCCCAGCCATTTTACGCATTAAATGAATATCCCATTGAATAGTAGGTTCAAAAGCTAGCAAGTCGTTGCCGTTGACACATAAACTTTCATTTTGTAAATCAAAGATTGTCACCTTTTTCCCTTGGTCCGCTAAATAGAGGCGCCCCTTACCTTTTGCCTTCATCAGCTGTGTACCCTCACCAGTCAGCGCCTTTTTAAACATTTTTGACATACCATGCTCAAGCATCCGCTCACGCTCAAACTTAATGGAGCCCACATACGCAATCATTGCGCCCATTTTTGACCATACTTCCCCGTTCAAATTCACCTCTAGCACGCGCTCTGTTTCCAGTTCAAAAAAATCATTTTCCAGCTGGTCCTGCTGTGTTTTATTCACAAAATCACGAATGGAATAGTTCCCCATCAAAAAACCTCCCTTTTTATGATCTACGGATTGAAAGTGGTATAAGTTTCGAATTTTCTGCATTTTATATTTTTAATAGTATGATTTCGTTTTGTTATTACTACCACTTCATAAAAAAATCCATTACAATGAAAAAAAGAGGTGACAATGATGGAGTATCGACGTGAAATCGGGTTAGTATATTCAGTTGACGAAGCATTGGCAAAGCTCAATATTATTCGTGCACATGGCTTTTCTGAGCATGAAATCCATCTATTTGCTAAAGATATCCGTCCCCTTCATTCTTTAAAAATGTATACCGAAATTAACATACACGCTGCCGGCAGCTGGATGGATCAGATAATTAGCTTAATTACAGGTCAAAATGTATATGAAGTGAGCTTGCGGATTTTACAGCTTACAAAAGAGGAAATCGCGCATTATGGTCACGGAATCGAGCAAGGGGCCATTTTTCTATTTGCTGAGCACGAACATCCTTACGAAAAAGAACCGTTAAAACAAAGAGTTCCAGTGAATATCCCGAACGTTGTGGACTAGCCTTACAAAAAACTGCCGTTATTTATAACAAAATTATATATTAATGAACCAGCTATCAAAATACCGACAACTATATTCAAAATAATAACTAGTCGTTTCGGGAAAGGTATTTTTAGTAACGATGCAATGGACCAGTGAATAACACTATAAACAAATTGCACAAGTAAAGTACCCAATGTATAGAAGGCAATATAAAACAGACGTCCACTATTCGATATATCTCCCGGCGGTGCATCTGCTGCAATGAATAAAAGCATGCCCATAAACAGTTCTGATAAAAGATGGCAAAAGTAGCCGATAAAGCCGATCATCGCCGTATACAATAAAAAATTGATAACCTCTTTTAATTTCAATCCATCACCCCTTGATGTGCTTAATTTAAAGATATTAAACGAAAATAATCCGCATGACCACGAATGAGCTGTTTTCCATCATCCGGTGTAACCCAGAAAAAACGGAATACCTTGCCATCTTCTGCTCCACCACCAGTTGGCTTATAGTTCCATTCATCTTGAGTCTTATCTATATTTATCCTATAAAAGTATCGGTGATGAATCACACCATCATCATTTTCCCAGAAATCGTCAATGAGATAATGAATGGCGGGGAAATTGCTTAACCCCGTTTCCTCTTCCATTTCACGCTTCACTGCATCTACAGGCATCTCCCCATGCTTTACGGTTCCTTTAGGAATTTGAATACCTGCTTCCTTTACCGGATGCTGAAATACTAGAATTTGAGTTTTCCCATTCACCTGTCTCGTTATGTATCCGTACGACTTTTTAATAATCGGCCAATGTAATGCTTTTTCCATTAACGCACTCATGAAACTTTCTTTAACTTGTTGGTAACTGGACGTATCATCTGGAAATTTAGTTGCAAGTTCTATTTTCAATTGTCCATATTTCCGTGCTTGCTCGGGATGATTCATTAAATAATATTTAAATTGTAAATGCTTATTAATATTTTCATGCCCAGCACGATAAATATGCACATGATGGCTTCGATTTTTGTCACCTTTTGTATAATAATGACGGCCATTAATACCGTTTTCTCCACGAACTTTATAGCCAAGCTTGCACATTGTCTCATCATAAAGTGAAGCCTGTTCTATATTTGATAGTCCAATCACAATATCGATAATCGGTTTTGCATAGCCTATAGTCGGAATAGCTGTACTTCCAATATGATAAATTTGGATTAACTCCTCCTGGAAAATATCCTTTAGCCGCCGCGCTTCTTCTTCATATAATTTATTCCAATCACTTGTCCATTTACGGATGATTGTTTTTCTCATAAATTAACCCCCTTCTTCAAAATGGTAATCATAGATACTTGGAAAATAGACGGCTCATCACCATAACATGGGGTTGCTTTTCTAATAAAATTCCACTTGATTGGTGGGCTGCGGCAAGACAGCGCTAAAGCAGAGTGACGTGGAGCGAAGGGTGAACCGCCCAAAATACTGGACTCCTTGGCGATTAAGCGTGCGCGGAAAATAGTTGCTCCTGTCGCTGCCGCTTTCGTCGCAAAGCTTTTTGACAAAAGCTTTGGAGCCACGCCGCTCGGAACGGAGTACAACGGACGCGAGCTTCAATAACACTTGCTCGACGCGTTTTCCCCGTAGCGCAGCAGAACGCAATTCATTAGAAAATCTAATTTTTTCAATTTTGTCATCCCAAACTTATGGTGATGAATCTAATAGACGGAGAATTTCCGCTTATTTGGAAAATTATATACTTTATCGCTCAATTAGAGGGAGGAATTCCGCTTATTGTTACGTAAAACATAAATATCGGGAAATTTTCACTAAATAAACGGAAAACTTCCCCTTATTTAAGCCAAAATCAGTGCCATCTTTAAAATAGCCGGAAAATCTCCGCTTATTTGCTGGTCGGAATCCTTGCTCGGTTATCACACCCACTCTAAACAAAAACACCAGCCCTCAATGAAACAAAGAGCTGGTGCTAGACTGTTTTAAGCAGTCATAATTATAGTGGAATGTTGCCGTGTTTTTTGTACGGACGGTCTTCTTGCTTTGTTGAAAGCATATCCAATGCCTGGATTAGCTTAATACGCGTTTCACGAGGATCGATTACATCGTCTACCATACCGCGAGATGCCGCAACATATGGGTTAGCGAATTTTTCTTTATATTCCTCGATCTTCGCTGCACGTGTAGCGTCTGGATCTGCAGATTTCGCGATTTCACCTGCGTGAATGATATTCGCTGCACCAGCCGCACCCATTACCGCGATTTCAGCATTTGGCCATGCGAACACTAAATCCGCGCCAATTGCTTTAGAGTTTAATGCTACATATGCACCGCCGTATGCTTTACGTAAAATTACTGTAATTTTCGGTACAGTTGCTTCTGAGTATGCATAAAGAATTTTCGCGCCATGTCGGATAATTCCGCCGTGCTCTTGCTTAACACCTGGGAAGAAACCAGATACGTCTTCGAATGTAATAACTGGAACATTAAATGCATCACATGTACGAACGAAACGAGCTAATTTATCAGATGAATCGATATCAAGTCCACCTGCTAAGAACTTCGGCTGGTTACAAACTAAACCTACTGATTCACCCGCAATTCGTGCAAAACCAACTACGATGTTTTTCGCAAATTCTTTTTGCACTTCCATGAATGAACCTTCATCTACAACTTGCTCTACTACTTTACGAACATCATAAGATTTCGTTTGGTCAATAGGTACGACATCAACAAGCTCTGAACGGAAGTTATCACCTTCTGGAGCTGGCTGCTTTGGTGTTTTTTCCTTATTGTTTTGCGGTAAGTAAGATAGTAATTGCTGAATTTGTGCAATGGCTGCTTCTTCATTTTCAGCGCGGAAGTGGGCGTTACCTGAAACTGCGTTATGCACTTTCGAGCCACCTAAGCCTTCAGCAGAAATTTTCTCACCTGTAACTGTTTCAATTACTTTTGGACCTGTAATAAACATTTGAGACGTTTTATCAACCATTAAGATGAAGTCCGTAATTGCTGGTGAATAAACAGCACCGCCAGCACATGGTCCCATAATTACCGAGATTTGCGGAATTACACCTGAATAAATTGAGTTACGGTAGAAAATGTGGCCATATCCATCTAAAGAAAGAACACCTTCTTGAATACGTGCACCGCCTGAATCATTAATGCCGATAAATGGTGTACCGTTTTTAGCAGCTAAATCCATAACTGCAGCGATTTTTTTCGCATGCATTTCACCTAGTGCTCCGCCAAATACAGTAAAATCTTGCGCGAATAAATAAACGTTACGACCATTAATTTTACCGAAACCTGTAACAACACCATCACCAGGTCCCTCTAATTTCCCCATACCAAAGTCAACAGTACGGTGTGTAATGAATGGGTTAATCTCTACGAAAGACCCTTCATCCAATAACATTTCGATTCGCTCGCGGGCAGTCATTTTACCTTTTTCATGCTGCTTCTCAATACGTGCATCTCCGCCGCCAAGCTGGATTGCTTCTTTGCGGTCATATAGCTCATTAATTTTATCAAACATATCCATCGTAATTGTCATCGTTATTTATCCCCTTTTCCGCTTTTATCACATAATTCATAAAGTACACCAAATGAGTCTTTAGGATGTAAAAACGCCACTTCTGCGCCACCAGCACCTGGGCCTGGCTCGTCCGACAGCAGTCTTACACCTTTTTCACGTAATTCTGCCATGCGCTCGCGGATCCCCATTACACCAAAAGCAACATGGTGAATGCCTTCTCCACGCTTTTCCAAAAAGCCGTGAATCGCACTCTTCTCACTCATCGGTTCGAGAAGCTCAATTTTCACATTTCCTGCATCAATGAACGCTACTTTCACTTGCTGAGATTCTACTTCTTCCATTTTTAAAAGCTTTAAACCTAGCGTTTCTGTGTAATATGTAATACGTTCTTCAATATTGCGTACAGCAATACCAATATGATCGACTTTTTCCACGATGTTTGACTCCCTTATAATAAAATTTCTATGAGGTAATTCATTAGTACTTGAGAATTCCTTCAGATTTGTTAAACTAAAATTAGTTCATTATGAAGGAGCGAAAACAATGAGCAACAAAAAATTCCAAAAGATCGTTGTTTATTCAATGGTTGTAATTATGTTAATTTCAACTGTGGCAATGGGCGTAGCAGCAATCATGTAATGGATGTTTCGTACATCCATTTTTTTATTTCAAACCTTTAAATGATTGCTTTATAACAAGATAAGCATCCATTTCCTCAATAAACTGATACAACGATGCCATCGCAATAAACGTCTCATGGTCATTAGGCAGCGGCATTTTTGCAAACTCTTCCTTCACTTTATCCAACTTCTCCAAAAAATGACTTGCGGTATTTCCCGAGTGAACATGTTCACTGAGGTCCTCAATAAATGCTGCAACTAGTGGCGCCTGCTCTGTCATAACTGGCAGTGTAGTAATTTTAGGCAACACACGTTCAATAATTTCGAGCTGCTTTTCACGCATATCAAAATACACATAATATCTATTCTCTTTACGTGTTAAATGGTTTTCTACATCTTTGAATGCCAGTGCTTTCCCTGCATCAATCACCTTTGCGGCTTCAATAATTTCTTTACCATCCCATAACGTATCACCATTTCGTAAATACACGGCAATTTCCGCCAGTATTTTCTTTAATAATGATTCAATCTTTTCACGATTGTAAAACAGGCCGTGCTGTATATCAGGCATGTACATATTAATAACTACCCCGACGCCAAAGCCGATTGCCATTAATCCCAATTCATTTAATAGTAAATCGGTTGTAAAATCAGCAGTTAAAAAAATATGCATCATAATGACAGAACTCGAGATAAAGCCTTCCACAACCCGCAATGATACGATCGTAGGTATGAATAGAAGTAAAACAATCCCCAAAACTATCGGTGAATAACCGAATATTTCGAAAAATATGAATGCATAAGTCATACCTACTAATGTGGAAACGCCTCTCGTATAAACTGCATGGAGAGACTTTCGTTTAGTTGGCTGAATACATAAAATCGTTAAAATTCCGGCCGCCGTAAAAAACTGTAAATCAAAATACTGGGCAATTGCTATCGCGATAGAAGCTCCAAGCGCTGTTTTCAGTGTACGATAGCCGATTGAAAATTTTTTCATATCGGTAGTACCCCCTTTTTATAGTAAGTGTGACGGGTGCACATTATGACACCCGTCCACTTAAAATAATTGCTTAGATTTCTTCGCAGTTCTCTTCGAAGTGTCCTTGTAGGTTTGTTACTACACTCATTGGATCATGACCTTCGATTTCAAAACGACCCACTTCTCCAACAACTTGACCATCTTTTAATAAGATAAATGATGGTGATGATGGAATGTGATCTTCACCGAAATAGTAACGCGCAGCTGCTGTCGCTTCTTTATCTTGACCAGCAAATACTGTTACTAAATAATCCGGACGTTTATCATAATGTACAGCATGTGTTGCTGCTGGACGTGCAATACCGCCTGCACAGCCACATACAGAATTCACCATTACAAGTGTAGTCCCTTTACGAGCAAACGCTGCTTCTACTTCTTCCGGAGTGCGCAGTTGTTCATAGCCTGCTGCTTCCATTTCTGCACGTGCAGTCGTTGTAATTTGTTGCATAAATAAATCATAATCCATGTTCATAAGCTTTTTAGCCCCTTTCAATATTCCTTTTTACTATAGCAAGGTTACGAAAGATGTGCAAAGACTGTTGATTCATTTATTATTATCTTCTTCACCAAATAATGTATTGACCCCTTGTGTAACGGTTAAACGTCCATGCAAAATTTCATCCTCAAGTGAACGTACTTGCTTTTTACGATCTGAATTTTTATAAAACGAATCGATTAAATGGTCGGTAATCATCGAATGGAACCAATCACGTGTTTGTTTATGACGGCGAAGATTCCAATAGTTGGACTCTTTCACGGTCTGCTCAAATTCCATCAACATCGCCCAAACATTATCCAGGCCTTTTTTCTCCATTGAAGAAACAGTTAAAGCTGTACTTAACCAGCCTGGTGTAGATGGCTGCAGGAAGTGAAGTATTTGTTTGTATTCCTGCATTGTCCGACGTGCCGGGCGAACATTGTCACCATCCGCTTTATGGACGATAATACCGTCTGCAAGCTCCATGATGCCCTTTTTCATACCTTGCAGCTCATCGCCTGCACCCGTTAATACGAGCAGCAGGAAGAAATCGACCATGCCGCGTACATACGTTTCACTTTGTCCGACACCGACTGTTTCGATTAAAATCACGTCATAGCCGGCCGCTTCACATAAGAGCATAGTCTCACGAGATTTTTTATGAACACCGCCTAATGTTCCGGCACTAGGTGATGGACGAACAAATGCGTTTTCTTGGCGCACTAGTTCTTCCATCCGTGTTTTATCTCCTAAAATACTGCCACCTGAAAGTGACGAGCTAGGATCTATCGCCAACACGGCTACACGCTTCCCCATTTTACAGAGCATTGTGCCAAACGCTTCAATAAATGAGCTTTTGCCTGCCCCCGGAACACCTGTTATACCTATCCGAATTGCATTGCCTGTATGTGGCAAAAGCTCTTGTAATAGCTTTTGTGCGTCTTCTTTATGGGTATTGTTCGAGCTTTCAATAAGCGTAATTGCCTTTGCAAGCGATGTACGGTCACCAGCTCGAACTTCCCCTGCTAACTGTTGAATATCAAGCGCTTCCTGCTTTTTTTTCCTGAATTTCTTTGGGTTTGAATAGCTCATACCATCATGACCACCCTTCACGCCATCCATGACAAATAAAGCACTTTTGTCTTGATGTGGCTTCATTATTCCGCCACTTCCTCATAGCCTAGCTTTTTATAAATTTCTTCTATGATACGCATTGCTGAAACCGGAATTACTGAACCTGGACCGAAAATGGCTACAGCACCCGCTTCATATAGGAAATCGTAGTCTTGAGCTGGAATAACCCCGCCGCAAATAACGATAATATCTTCGCGACCTAGTTTTTTCAGTTCCGCGATTAATTCAGGCACTAATGTTTTATGTCCTGCTGCAAGTGAAGAAACACCAACACAGTGAACATCGTTTTCGTTTGCCATTTGAGCCGTTTCTTCTGGTGTCATAAATAATGGAGAAATATCTACGTCAAAGCCTAAGTCGGCATAGCCCGTTGCAACAACTTTCGCACCGCGGTCATGTCCGTCTTGTCCCATTTTCGCCACTAAAATACGTGGGCGACGGCCTTCTGCTTCTAGGAAATCTTCTGTCATTTGTTTTACTTCAGCAATCATTTCATCATCTGAGAAGTTTGCTGAATATACCCCTGAAATTGAACGGATAATCGCTTTATGACGACCTGATACCGCTTCAATCGCATCAGAAATTTCACCTAATGATGCACGTGCGCGAGCTGCATCTACAGCAATCGCCAATAAGTTTTCAGAGCCGTCCTCAGCTGCTTTTGTAAGACGGGCTAAATGTTTTTGCACTTCCGCTTCATCACGTGTTGCCTTCATTTTTTCAAGTCGGGCAATTTGTGCTTCACGAACGATTGCATTGTCGATATCTAAAATATCAATCGGATCTTCTTCAGCAAGACGATATTTGTTAACCCCAACAATCGTTTCTGCTTTTGAGTCGATTTTTGCCTGGCGTTTTGCCGCAGCTTCTTCAACTTTCATTTTTGGCAGACCTGTTTCGATCGCTTTTGCCATACCGCCTAGCCCTTCAATTTCCTCGATTAATTCCCATGCTTTTTCTGTCAGTTCTTCTGTTAGTTTTTCAACATAATACGAACCGCCCCATGGATCGATTACTTTCGTCATACCCGTTTCTTCTTGCAGGAATAACTGTGTATTACGTGCAATACGAGCCGAGAAGTCTGTTGGTAAGGCGATTGCTTCATCGAGTGCATTCGTGTGAAGTGATTGAGTATGCCCCATCGCTGCTGCATTCGCTTCGATTAATGTACGCGTTACGTTATTGAATGGGTCTTGCTCCGTTAAACTCCAGCCTGATGTTTGCGAGTGTGTACGTAGTGCAAGAGACTTTGAATTTTTCGGGTTAAATGTAGACATCATTTGTGCCCAAATACGACGTGCTGCACGCATTTTTGCGATTTCCATGTAGTAATTCATACCGATAGCCCAGAAGAATGATAATCGTGGTGCAAATGCATCGATATCAATCCCTGCTTTTAATCCTGTACGTACATATTCCAAACCGTCAGCCAATGTATAAGCAAGCTCGATATCATTCGTCGCACCAGCTTCTTGAATATGGTAGCCTGAAATTGAAATCGAGTTGAATTTTGGCATGTATTTAGCTGTATATTCGAAAATATCGGCAATAATTTTCATCGACATAGCTGGTGGGTAAATATACGTATTACGCACCATATACTCTTTTAAAATGTCGTTTTGAATCGTTCCTGCCAATTTGTCTGGTGAAACGCCCTGCTCTTCTGCAGCCACAATATAGAAAGCCAATACAGGTAGTACAGCACCATTCATTGTCATTGATACCGACATTTGATCCAACGGAATTCCGTCAAACAAAATTTTCGCATCTTCAACAGAATCGATTGCCACTCCGGCTTTTCCGACATCCCCTGTTACACGAGGGTGATCTGAGTCATAGCCGCGGTGTGTTGCTAAGTCGAATGCTACAGATAAACCTTTTTGTCCCATCGCAAGGTTACGACGGTAAAACGCATTTGATTCCTCTGCTGTCGAGAAGCCTGCATATTGACGAACTGTCCATGGACGAGCAACATACATTGTAGGGTATGGTCCACGCGTATTAGGTGCGATACCTGCCACATCATTTAAATGTTTAGCTTGTTGATTATCTGCTTGATTGTATACCGAATTTACTTCGATGCCTTCATTTGTTAAATATGAGCCTGTAGAAGTAAGTTGCTCCGCCTTTAGCACATCTTCAATTACAACGGATTCGAAATTTGCTTTACTCATTGTTGTACCTCCTTCACACGCGTCACGACATCATTTAGTTTTTGAACAATATTTTGACCCGCAAAAATAAAGCCGTTTAAGCCATTTGCAGTCCATGCTGCTTCATCATCTTTGAATTTACCAGCAACATCCAGTACGACATTTGCTTTTTTACTTTGTAGCAGTGTCGGTAAAATGGCCTTTGTATCATCATCAGTAGCTGCAACAACCACATAATCATATTCCGCGCTTTCTAACCACTGCACAGCATCTTCAATTGTTTGGAACCCGGCAGTTTGATGTGCCACAATTCCTGCTGTTGCAAAGAAGCCTTGTACGAAATCAGCACGTGGTTTATAGTTTTTCAGCTCACCAAATGTTAAAATAGCTGGCTTTAATCCTGATTGAGCAAAATTAGCACGCAAATTTTCAAATGGAAGTGCAATACGCTTCACATCAGCAAATTGAGCGTTTTCAGCTGTAGGGATTTCATCTACAGGATTTGCATAAATATTTGTACCAATTAAAGAATGCTTACGTGTTTCCACTTGCGCAATTCTTGTGTTATAAACTTCTTCAATTTTTGCATCAATGCCGTAAGCGTGTAATCCGCCTGCTTTTTCGATTTCCAAAAACAGTGCCCATGCTTCTTTTACATAATCCGCTGTCAATGATTCGATAAAGTACGAACCACCAGCTGGGTCGATTACGTTTGTTACGTGAGACTCTTCTTTTGTAACAAGGGATACGTTGCGTGCAATACGGACAGATTGGCCAGTCAGTGCTGTTAATGCGTCATGTGGATGCACTGTAATTACATCGGCACCACCGATTGCCGCTGAGAATGCTTCGTTTCCTGCGCGTAATAAGTTTACGTATACATCATACTTTGAGAAGCTACGTACAGATGTTTCAGCTACTACCGTTACTGCACTTGCTTCATGACCAAATGCTGAAGTAAACGCTTTCCATAACACTTTGAATGCACGGATTTTTGCGACTTCTGCAAAGAATTGTGTATCGACAGCAAATTGCACGAAAAATTTATTTTCAAACGTTTTGAAATCATCCGTATCTTTAGCCAGTTCAGCAGCTTGTACTAATGCAATAGCAAGCTCTTGAACTGCATTTGCGCCATCATTGTGGAACGGAACTGTGTCGGCCGCATATGTACGGACGTTTGGATAATCAGCCAGCAAAATGGCTTCTGGTGCAACAATGAATCCTTTTACAGCTGCACGTTTTGATTTATCTATATAATCAAATACACGTAACACGTCATCTTCAGAAGATTTCACTGTAACTTTAAATGAATTTTCAGAAAAATAAGTAGCGAGTTTGCTTAAATTTTCTTCTGACCAGTCAAAAGCAACAGGGCTGTAGATAGTAATCATTTCGTTGCCACGTAATAAGCTTTCTTCTAGGTTTGCAAAAAAGCTTGCAGCATCTGCCCCATTAATTTGCTGTGCAACAGTAAAACTTGCTGACTCAGTTAGCGAGCGAATCGTTGATACTTGCTTTTCTAATTGATCCCCCAGCTTCTCCAATAATGTTTCTTGTGTATATAGTGGCTCAAGCGTAATGTTTTCAATCGTTTTTGTGAATAGGGATTCAAACGGTTTTCCTTTTAAAGCTTTTACCGCTTCTTCCTTCCACTGATTGTAGCTAGCAGACTGAAATTCAATATCTTTCATATTCATTGACATGTGGACGCTTAGTAGCTTCCCCCCTTGTTATATTTCTGTACTATATTTTACACGAGAATGTTCTGACAATAAAGTAAAAAAAAACGCGAAAGCCTTATTTTACAGGCTTTCGCGGTACTTTTAGTAGACTGACATCTTCTTTTTATCTACGTTTTCGAGAATTTCCTTCACACGAGATAGGAATTTACCACAAATCATACCATCCAAAATTCGGTGGTCTAATGATAAACATAAATTTACTATGGACCTAGGTGCAATCATATTACCCTGTACTATTACAGGCTTCTTTACAATACTTTCCACCTGTAATATTGCTGCTTGTGGATGGTTGATAATGCCCATTGACTGAACAGAACCAAATGAACCCGTATTGTTGACCGTAAATGTACCACCTTGCATATGCTCGAGTTTCAGCTTCCCAGTGCGTACAAGATGTGCATATTCGTGAATTTCTCTTGCAATGCCTTTAATCGATTTTTCATCGACATTTTTAATAACCGGCACAAACAATGCATCATCTGTAGCAACTGCAATTGATAGATTAATATCTTTCTTTTGAATAATTTTATCTTCAGCCCATACAGAGTTGATGATTGGATATTCTTTTAACGCCTGCGAAACAGCTTTTAGGAAGAATGCGAAATAAGTTAGGTTAAAGCCCTCTTTTTTCTTAAATTCCTCTTTAATGCTATCTCGGTATTCGACAAGCTCGGTTACATCCACTTCCATCATCATCCATGCATGAGGAATTTCATGTGTACTGCGCAGCATGTTTTTCGCAATCGCTTTACGTACTTGTGTTACCGGAATTTCAATATCTCCTGCAGCCGTCACTTGTTCGTTTGGACGTGGTGCAGCTGGAGACGGTGACGAAGGCTGTGGTTGAGGTGTCATTTCATGCTGTGGCTCAACAAATGCTACTGGTTGTTCATCATTTGAGATTGCTTGATTAGTAGGCTTTCCAGCTGCCACGTATGCTTCGACATCTTTTCTCGTAATACGGTTGCCCGTTCCTGTACCTTCGATTTGGGACAAATCTACATCATGTTCATTTGCCAATGCTAAAACTGCCGGAGAAAATCTGCCCGGTTTTCGTTCTGTACGAGCTGGTTTCTCCTCTTTTTTTGCAACCGGCTCTTCTTCTTTTCGCTGTACTCCTGCATTTAAAATTGCTGAGCTGACATTTGAGCTTTTTTCTACAGGTGCAGGTGGCAGTTCGGACCCTTCTATTTCAATCGTACATACAACTGCTCCTACCGGTAGAGTTTCGCCTTCAGAAGCGATGAGTTCCTTAATAACACCAGCAAAAGAAGAAGGGATTTCTGCATTTACTTTATCTGTCGTCACTTCTGCCAACGGGTCATATTTATTTACTTTATCGCCCACCTGGACTAGCCAACGCTCGATTTTACCTTCTGTTACACTTTCGCCAAGTTGTGGCATGACAATATTTTGAATGGTCATTTAACAATCCCCCTTTAACTAATAACACTTTGGTGAAATAGTACAAATTTCCACATTTAATATGATTCCTCCGCATAATGTAAGAGTTGATTTCCATTCCGGGTCGGACGCTTTCCGCGGGCACGGCTCCAACTAACTTATTTCGGAATACATTCCGAAATAAGTGGATTTTCCGCTCGTGCTCTTCCCGCAGGAGTCGCCTCCCCTTCATTTCAATCAACTCCTTCTTTTATAAGTTTGTGGCCAGCGCATACTCAACTTTCGAATAAAAATGTATTACATTATAAATTCTAAAACGCTGCGAGTTCGCGAATTGCCTTTTCCACTTTGTCAGGATTAATCATGAAAAACTTTTCCATTGTTGGTGCATATGGCATCGCGGGAACATCAGGTCCTGCCAATCGTTTGATTGGTGCATCTAAATCAAATAGACAATGCTCTGCAATAATCGCCGCTACTTCACTCATAATGCTACCTTCTTTATTATCCTCTGTTACAAGCAGGATCTTCCCTGTTTTCTTTGCGGCTTCAATAATCGCTTCTTGATCAAGAGGATACACTGTCCGCAAATCCAGAATATGTGTTTCAATACCATCTTTGGCTAAACGCTCTGCAGCTTGTAGGGCAAAATGAACAGCTAATCCGTACGTAATCACTGTGACATCATCACCTTCACGCTTCACATCCGCTTTGCCAATCGGCAATATATAATCATCTGTAGGTACTTCCCCTTTAATCAGGCGGTAAGCACGCTTATGTTCAAAAAATAACACTGGGTCCGGATCGCGAATAGCCGCTTTTAATAATCCTTTTGCATCATATGGCGTTGAAGGAATAACGATTTTTAATCCTGGTGTCCCGGCAAACATTGCTTCTACCGATTGTGAATGATATAGTGCACCGTGAATCCCACCGCCAAATGGAGCACGGACAACTAACGGACAGCTCCAGTCATTGTTAGATCGGTAGCGGATTTTTGCTGCTTCTGAAACAATCTGATTCACTGCTGGCATAATAAAGTCTGCAAACTGCATTTCAGCAATTGGACGCATCCCATACATCGCTGCTCCAATCGCAACACCTGCTATGGCACTTTCAGCTAAAGGTGTATCGAGCACACGTGCTTCACCAAACTGATCATATAAACCAGTTGTTGCTTTAAATACCCCGCCTTTTAAACCGACGTCTTCTCCTAATACGAAGACACGCTCATCACGTTCCATTTCTTCTTTCATTGCTAAGTTAATCGCATCAATATAAGAAATTACCGGCATTACGCATCCTCTCCTTCCGCATACACGAAACGCATCGCATGTTCCGGTGAGGCATATGCTGCATTTTCTGCATAGTCTGTCGCCTCGTTAACCGTTTGCATTATGCGATCATTTATTTGCTCAAATAAATTATCATCCGCAATTCCGCGGTCTTTTAAGTATGCTTCGAAAAGAAGAATCGGATCTTTTGCCTTTCCTTCTGCAATATCCTCGGCTGTACGGTATTGACGATCATCATCATCTGAAGAGTGTGCCGTTAAACGGAAAGTAACCGTTTCAATTAAAGAAGGGCCCCCACCGCTGCGTGCGCGATCCGCTGCTTCTTTAATAACTTTATACACTTCCAACGGATTTTTGCCGTCTACTGTTACCCCAGGCATGCCATAACCAATTGCACGGTCAGACACTTGTGCACAGCCCAACTGACGTTCTACCGGAACAGAGATTGCATATTGATTATTTTCAACCATGATAATGACCGGTAATTTATGAACGCCTGCAAAGTTGGCTCCTTCATGGAAATCCCCTTGGTTTGACGAACCTTCACCTAATGTCACGAATGTAATAAAGTCCTTTTGCTGCATTTTTCCTGCAAGTGCCACACCGACTGCATGCGGTAACTGTGTCGTTACAGGCGATGATCCCGTAAGTATGCGGTTTTTCTTTTGTCCGAAGTGTCCCGGCATTTGACGACCGCCTGAATTTGGATCTTCAGCTTTTGCAAAGGCAGAAAGCATTAAATCCTTTGCTGTCATGCCAAAATGAAGGACTACCCCCATATCACGATAGTATGGTGCTATATAATCCTTCGTATGGTCAAGTGCAAATGCAGCCCCTACCTGAGCCGCCTCCTGTCCTTGACATGAAATAACAAACGGGATTTTGCCTGCACGATTTAATAGCCACATACGCTCATCTATACGGCGAGCCATTAGCATCGTTTCATACATTTTAATTGCATCTGCATCCGTTAACCCTAACTCTTCGTGTGTAATATTTGTTTCAGTCATAAAATACCCCCTATCATTTATCAATTATTTCTTTGCATAATTGAATCATAGCGCTAAAAGTTATAAGAAGTTAAAAGTGGATTGCTTTTCCTTCAATTGCAAGTGCTGCTTCTCCGATAATTTCACTCAACGAAGGATGCAAGTGCACCATTTGTCCAAGTTCCCAAGGAGAAGCGTTTAAAAATAGCCCTAGTGCTGCTTCAGATATTAAATCTGTCGCATGAGGACCAATTAAGTGTACACCTACTAAATCATTTGTGTTTTCATCCGCAATGACTTTTACAAATCCTTCTGTTTCCCCATAAACAATTGCTTTACCTATTGCCTTGAACGGGAAAGTTGTCGATACGACATTATAGCCGTTATCTTTTGCTTGTTGTTCTGTAAGACCAACGCTAGCTACTTCCGGATTACTGTAAACACCTCTTGCAATGTTGGCGTAATGAAGTGGATTGGAATTTCCGCTAGCAATATGTTCCACTGCCAAAATACCTTCATGTGATGCAACGTGTGCCAACTGCATTCCACCGATAACGTCTCCAATAGCATATATATGACTTTCTTTCGTCTGGAAATTATCATTTACTGAAATAAAGCCATTTTCGACTTCTATTTCCGTGTTTTCAAGTCCGATATTTTTTGTATTCGCTATTCTTCCGACTGACAATAGAAGTGCCTCTGCCGAAATTTCCTTATCATTCAGCTGTAGTGATACATTATCCTGTACATTAATTGCTGAAGGATCAAGCTTCACATTCAGATGGACGTTTACACCACGCTTTTTCAATGATTTAAGCATTTCAGCAGAAATCGCTTCATCCTCTGTCGGTAATAAACGGTCACCCAGCTCCAAAATCGTGACATCGACATCAAAATCAACAAGCATCGAAGCCCACTCAACACCGATTACACCACCACCGATAATAATGACAGACTTAGGTAGCTTTTCAATTGTTAAAAATTCATCCGATGTGAAAACTTTTTCCCCATCGACTTTTAACCCATCCAGGTGTCTAGGACGGGAGCCTGTCGCAACAATTACGTTTTTCGGGACAAGCATTTCGTTTTCCGTACCGTCATTCATTTCTACTGAAATGGTACCTGGCATCGGAGAGAATATAGAAGGACCCATAATACGACCGAAACCGTCATATACATCAATTTTCCCTTTTTTCATTAAGTGTTGGACACCTTTATAAAGTTGCTCTACGACGTTTGACTTCCGCTTTTGAACTTGTTCGAAGTTAACCTTTACATCATTAACTTCCACTCCAAAATCAAGCGCTTTTTTTGATTGTACATATACTTCTGCACTGCGGAGCAATGCCTTCGTAGGAATACAGCCCGCATGTAGGCATGTGCCCCCAAGCTTATTCTTTTCAACGATTGCCGTTTTCAAGCCAAGCTGTGATGCACGGATTGCAGCAACATAACCGCCTGTGCCACCGCCTAAAATCACAACATCATAATCTTTCGCCATTTCCAACACCCCTTTTTGCATTTAAAATCCAATACACCTCTGCAGTCATCCGGATGTGGCATTTTGTTGCAAAACCACACCCGTCACATTTAACAAAGGCTTTATCTTTTAGCAAGAAGCTAGAAGAAATCTATTAACGTCCATTTAATATGTTTTTTTCATTTTGCAGGAACTGACTGCGGGATTTTGCTACACGGGCAATACGCTCTTCAGCCAAACGATTCGCTGCTAAGTATGTTGGAATATCTTCCTTTTTCGAGATCGCAAAAATTTTCTCTAAACTTGTGTAAATCGTCTCAACCCGCTTCATCGCACGTTCACGGTTATAGCCGTATAATTCGTCAGCAACGTTAATTACACCACCAGCATTAATTACATAGTCCGGTGCATAGACAATACCCATTTCATGCAATACTTTACCGTGTCTAGATTCTGCCAGCTGGTTATTCGCCGATCCTGCAATCACTTTTGCTTTTAATTGTGGAATCGTTACATCATTCACAATAGCGCCAAGTGCACATGGTGAGAAAATATCGACTTCCTGCTCGTAAATTGCATCCGGTGCAACTGCGACAGCATCAAAATTTGATACGACACGGTCGATCGCCTGCTGATTAATGTCGGTTACAATCAATTTCGCGCCTTCTTTATGTAAATATTCACATAAAGTATATGCAACATTTCCAAGCCCTTGTACTGATACTGTACGACCCGACAGTGAATCATCGCCAAACGCTTCCTTCGCTGCTGCTTTCATCCCCAAAAATACACCATATGCTGTAATTGGCGACGGATTGCCAGAGCTGCCGAATGCTGGCGATATACCTGTTACATAATTTGTCTCTTCGTGAATTAAATCCATATCGGCCACTGTCGTACCTACATCTTCTGCTGTAATGTAACGACCGTTTAAGCCTTGGATAAAGCGCCCTAAAGCGCGGAACATTTCTTCATTTTTATCTGTGAATGGGTCCCCGATAATTACGGTTTTACCACCACCTAAATTTAAACCTGCCGCCGCATTTTTATATGTCATTCCACGGGCTAGACGAAGTGCATCTTCAATTGCCGCTTCCTCTGAGGCATAAGTCCACATCCGTGAACCTCCTAGAGCTGGACCTAATGTTGTATCATGAATTGCAATTACCGCTTTTAACCCCGATGCTTCATCTTGGCAAAAGACAACTTGCTCAAAATCATACTTCTGCATGTACTTGAAAATCTCCATAATACTCTACTCCTCCAATTAAGAAAGCGCTTACTTTCTCGTATATTATTATATTTTGTTAATTAAGATAATAAATACTTAAATTTGTATAATTTTATTATCGTTATTTTTACAATACTTATAATTTAAAAATGATGCAACTAGAAATCTCCAAATTTAATTAAATTAGAAAATTCGGACTATTTTGAGCATTTATTATCATTAAAAAATGCAATATTTTCTATGAGGCTTTTATTATGCCAACATAACATGTTGATGTAAATTCGACATATCTTTTAATAGAATTCGTTAAATTGGATTGATGTTATTGACATTCTTTTGTGTCATTGTAAAATTAAGTGAAACTTCAATATTAATGACATTAGCCTGTTTATACGGTAGGCTGTGCAATCAGTCGGTAGGAGGTCTTTTAATGGCACGTATGGCTGCATTTATCGTTCTAGTCATTCCAGCAATATTAATGGCTGCTGGTATTAAATTTATGCGCGATACTCTTTTTGGTATATTAATTTCACCATTTCCATGGATTTGGTTACAATTCATTGTAGGCGCCATCTTTTTTGCAGTAGCGTTTTTGTTTTTTGCAGGCTTTTTACTACATCGGGATCGCAAGCGTGGTAAAGTATCGGAGCGCTGGCAAAAATAATTGAGTATACGAAAAAGGTGCCTAGAAAATATTCTAGACACCTTTTTTACGTTGTTGAGCTTCTAGTACTTTATGTGGAAAATCGGTTATCCACCCAATCACCGCTTGATGGGGATTTTTTAAAAATGGTTCGTTCCCCCTAATGCTGTAAAATCGTATACCCATATTTGCTGCTGTACACAATTCCAAGTACTGCATTTTATAGTATTTCCTATGTGCATGAATCGCATCAATATAATTGCACTTCCCTAATGAATTCCAATCGAACTTTTTCGTTATAATGATGGCCGTTTCAGCTTTCGGTAGGACTTCTTTTACTGATTTTAATAATGATTCATGAAATGACGAAAAATGACTGTTTGCCGGCAATTGTATATTATGTAGGAATGATTTTAGGACAGTCTCTTTGGAGATAAGTGATTCTTTTAATTCTATGTTTAGTGCAATATTTTCTTTATTTGCCCACTTCAGCACATCCTCAAAGGACATCATCCTCTCTTGAAGAAAGAACCGTTTAAAGCGGGGACCTAAATTGTATTTTACGAGCTCTTTGTAATCACACTGTGAAACAAGTCTATTCTTTCCTGCCAGCCTTTTCAAATCGAGATCATGGAACACAACTAAAATGCCATCTTTTGAAATTTGGAGATCAAGTTCAATTCCATCTGCACCCAGTTCTTTTGCCTTTTTAAATGCAGAGAAAGTATTTTCCAAATAAAAACTCGATGCACCACGATGAGCAAAAACAGGTATGTCATTCATTATACATTCAGCTCTCCGTTTTCAATTAAAAATCTTCCATTAGTCATCGTCGATAAAAACGAAGACTTTTTACCAATTTGAATATACGTTCCTGGGTAAGCTTCTTTTTTCACTTCGATTTCTTCCTTTCCGACTTTACGTAAATCATTCATTAACTGCTTAATTTCCCGATCTAGTTCCATTGCCGTCGATTTATTATTGTCGAGCTTCTGCTTTGTTTGCTCAAACACTGCAAGTTGTGGCTTCGTCATATTTTGGACGACCGGCATTAGACGATTTATTTGGCTTTCCAACTGCAATATATCCTCCTGAATCGTCTTCAGCAATGCGGCCTTCGATTGAATGAGCTCAAGCCCCTCTGCTTTATTTACGCCATTTATAATTAGTTCTGTTCTTCGTTCCAGTCGGTTTCCCGTAATGGCTGTAACGATTTTATTTTTTGCAATAGCTGTACCGCCTATAATTTTACCTTTTCGTTCATCCACAAAAATCGACTGTGCTGTAATGATAGATCCTAAAGCATAAAACCCAATATTAACATCTTTTCCTGCTACGAGATGGGCTTCATTTACGTGTTTGACGAATATACTGCCTCCTGCCTCAACACGGGTTTGACCTAATCCAAAAATGCCACCTCGTATAAAAACATCTCCATCTGTCGATTTAATGAGTTTTGCACCAGATACACCTTCTGGACCTTCAATCGAAATATCCCCTTTTGCAATGACGGAATATCCTGGCTGAACCGTACCTCGTATAGAAATTGATCCATTAAAGTCAATGTTTCCAGTCTCAACGCTAACATCACCATTAATCGGTAAATGATGATTGACACTTATCATGCCTTTATGGTTTTCAAATACCCCGCTAATTTTTGAAAGAAGGACTGTTTTTCCGTTTTCTTCCTTTTCATAGGCTGACTTGCTGTCATATTTCAGTGGTAAATCACGTCCCTGCTGCGCTGGAATCGACTCTCCATAAACGTTTACTCCTGGGGTTCCAGGTTTGGCATGAATCTTTTCACCTAGCCATGCCCCTTGTTCAATTTCAAATATAAAATTCATATCGTAATAATCCGCTGTACCGTCTTCTCGAATAACGGGTTTTCGATTAGGTAGCTGTAAATAGGTAATTTTTGCATCATCCCCTTTAACTGGAGGTGAGCCTTGGGCGATCATTATAGCCTTGCCACTTACTATAGAGTCGATTTGTAAATCGATAATACCATAACTTATATTATTTTGAGATAATATATTTTTTACATTATCTAGAAATAATTGTGGATTTACTTTAATGGACTCTACAGTTTCATAGACGAAGAGAGAAGCAGACATTTTATCTCGCGACACTTCAACCGTAATAGCCGGCAGCCACGTCCCGATTTCTACGGGGGTAGATGTAATCTCCATTAATACCTTTTTCAATACTGCAAAATTGGTTAATTTGATGCGAGGATTTAGACGCACAATCATATCAAAATCTTTTAATAAAAAACCTGGTTGTATTGTTTTTATATATACTATTTCATTATCCACTGTAATTTCAAAAAAACTATTTTCAAAAATAACCACGAATATCAACCTCCCGGATACATTCAGTATATACAAAGATTTGATATTTGTTTAGTTAAAAATTTTCACAAAAAATGGCTATTTTGCTTAGTTAAAAAGTTAATTATAAAGCATTATTCCCAAAAGGTATTATTACCTATCTACTATTAATATAAAGTATGATGGTATTGTAATAAACTATGATATATTTCTGATACCCCATCTAAATAACGTTCATCATTAGTCTCTATGGCCTTGATAGTATTGTTAATAAGCATAATGTCTAGTTCAATAGACTCGTTAAGGATTTTATTTTTAACCCCCTTCGAAATTATGACATTTTTCAAACTATTTAGTTCATTTAAGTACTCCTGCATGTTTTCGTTAGCCAATTTTAGTTCTGAATTGTTTAATGTCCCTAATAATAATATATCACTATAACATTCTTCCCGTTGAGTCTGTAATCCTTCTATATAATTTCTTTTAACATCCGTTGTAAAATCCGCTGGTGCAGAAGCTGTCTTAAAATTGAAAGGAAATGTTAAAAGAAGAATGAATATGATTATAACAAGTACAAATATGGGCATTTTCAATCGCTTCATCTATCATCTCTCCTATAATCATTTCCTATCATTTTACCTAAGATTAATATGAGTAATGTAAAATTAATGTTAAATTCACATAACAGAATGAAACACGATGAAATAAAAAAGTGTCCAGTACAATTCCTGGACACAAAAAGTGAGTAATACCGAGCATGGCATTATTCTTTGAAAGGAGGTAAGGGAGACTTCTAGGCCTTACTTGTTTTAAATATTCCCCGACTTTTCCAGTCTTAAACTTAATTGATAAAAAAAACACCTCCATATTAGCATTTAAGCTGAAAATGAACGTGTTAAAATCTATTATATTACGAAGCTACCATTTCAATACGAATCTTGTCCGCAATCATTGCAATGAACTCCGAATTTGTCGGCTTTGACTTCATATGGTGCACTGTATAGCCAAATAGCTCTGAAATGTTCTCATAGCTGCCTCTGTTCCATGCTACTTCTATTGCATGACGGATAGCCCGTTCTACTCGAGAAGGCGTTGTGCTGAATTTCTTGGCGATTTCCGGATACAGAATTTTCGTTACGGAACTTAATAATTCGATATCATTGTACACCATTTGAATTGCTTCACGTAAATAAGCATATCCTTTTATATGGGCAGGTACACCGATTTCTTTAATTATACCTGTAATTGTTGTATCCAATAAACGCGTATCAATTTTTGTAGGTGTGTTTGTTGCTAAAATTGGTGTACGTTTTTCCTGTTCAAACTTTTTGCCAGCGCAATGTAGAATTTTGTGCACAAGCTGTTCAAATTCGAATGGTTTCAGCATAAAGTAAGATGCGCCAAAATTCACAGCCTGCTTCATAACATCCTCTTGTCCAAAAGCAGTAAGCATAATAACCTGAGTATTTAGATGACGTTCATCATTGTACATTTCTTCCAATACAGCCAGTCCATCTAAATGTGGCATAATGATATCCAGAAGCAGTACGTCGATTTTATGCTCTTCCAACATTTTAATGCATAATTTTCCATTTGAAGCAGTTGCCACAATTTCAATTTGCGGATGGTTCGCGAAATAAATCTCCATCATTTTTATTAATTCGCGATTATCATCAGCAATCGCAATTTTTACCTTTGTCAATCAAAATCCCCCTTTTATTTTGTCCAATTTCTCCCCTACAAAAACAAACTTTGCCGAGTTTATTAACAAATGCCCCAAATTATTTGTCATAAGAATATAACAAAAATGATCGACAGTTGATACCAATCCCTTTTGCATTGTCCTGTAGGGAAGTTTCGACAGAATTACTATAAATCCTTCTCCACACACAAAAATGAGTAACAAGTATTATGATTTCTACCTTTATCGACAAGGAAATATATGGTTCTACTTTTGTCGAATTATCTCTAAGTACTATTGTAATGAAAAAAGGAAAAAATGACTACACTTTATTAAAAGTGTAGTCATTTTTTTTTATTATGGACTCTTTTTTAACATTTCTATGACAAGAATTCCGGCGCCCTTTGTAGGTTCTTCAATAAACATGTGCGTTACAGCTCCTACAAATTGATTGTCTTGAATAATCGGGCTGCCACTCATCCCTTGAACAATACCGCCTGTTTTATCGATTAGACGCTCATCGACAACATGGAACGTAAAAGTATTATCCGTTTGTTTGTCAATTTTTATATCAAATAAATTGACCTCTTCACCGTCGATTGCCGTTAAGATTTGTGCTTTACCTTTTTTTAATTGATTTGCATGTATAATTTCAAGCGGTGGATGCAAACTGTCATGTAATGATTGTTCCCAATTTCCAAAAATACCGTATACATCATTACTGTTAACAGTTCCGAGTGGTGTTTGAGATTTATCTACAATTGAAATTTTGTAGCCTGGTTGACCCGGAGTACTCTTTTTCACCTGTGAAATCGATGCTTCATAAATAGCACCTTCACTGAATTTTGGAGGCAGTTTCATCGTGGAGTCTACTATTTGATGGCCAAGTGCTCCGTATTCCATCGTTTCGGGATCGATATACGTGAGTGTTCCTACACCATCTGTTTCGCTTCTTAAAAATGGCTTTAAATGTACCAACTCATGGGCAGATACACTAATTTCTCGCTGTTGCTTTCCATTTTCCAATGTTAGGGTAAACGATTCATCTTGACCGGATAAATCTTCTAGCTGGCTAATTGTTTCACCATTTAATTTTAAAACCCGCTCTCCCTTTTTCAGCCATTCACTACTTTCTAATAAAACGTCCTGAGCAACTATAACATATGGCATTTGCAATTGTACTCCGATTGAATGCCCCATCGGAATTAAAGATTTCCCAAAAACCTGCATTGGCGACAATATTAAAAGCATTGCAACGAGTAACGACCATTTTTTTATCATCATTCACCTCCTCTATGCGCTTACTATGTGAAGAAACGAAGGAGTTATGAACGGAAAAATTTTGTTGATATGAGGAAAAATTAGAATGTATTCAATTACATTTAGCTTAACGAAGCGATTCCTCTAATAAACAAAACAGCAAAAGCCGTCTAAAAAATTTTTTTATTTTTTAGACGGCTCTATAATTTATTATTTCATGGATTCTTTACGTTCATTTGCCATTTGAATTAGTTCTGAAGCATGTTGTAATGTAAGCTCTGTAATTTCAGAGCCACTCATCATGCGGCTGATTTCTTCAACGCGTTCTTTTTCTTCCATTTCAGAAAGTGTTGTAAAAGTACGATCATATTCAACCTGTTTCTTTATATAATAATGATGATCAGCCATTGCTGCTACTTGTGGTAAATGCGAAATACACAATACTTGAGAATTCACTGAAATCGCAGCAATCTTCTCGGCTATGGCTTGAGCAACTCGACCGCTTACACCAGTATCCACCTCATCAAAAATGATGGATGTAATGCCATTGGAAGTTGAAAAAATTGTCTTTAAAGCAAGCATCATTCGTGAAAGCTCTCCACCTGATGCCACTTTAGGCAACGATTTTGGAGGTTCTCCGACATTTGTTGAAATATAGAATGCAACGAAATCTCTACCATTCGCATCAAATTGTGCCAATCGATTAAACTGAACGATAAACTGCGCTTTTTCCATATGCAGCATGCGTAATTCATTCATTATTGCTTCACTTAGCTTTACGGCATTTTCTTTTCGAATGGCAGTTAATTCTTTTGCCATTTGATTTAAGTTTTCTTCCATGCTCGCTAATAATTGCTCGTTTCGCTGCAATGTTTCATCGCGGTTCATAAGCTGGCTAAGCTCTTCTTCAATTTTTTCGTAGTAGTTTAAAATTTCTTCTACAGTCGTACCATATTTACGTTTCATATTTTGATATAATGCAAGACGCTGTTCGACTTCATTTAAACGCTCGGCATCATATTCCAAATCATCGAGCACATTTTTAATTTGGTACGCGGCATCCTGAAGTGCATAAAAGCTTGTTGTAACAGCTTCGGAAGGCTCCTTAAAGTTCGAATCAAGATCTACAATATCTTCAAGTGCATTCATAGCATTACCGATAAAATCAAGACCATTCGCATCACCGGAAATTGCTTCATATGCCATGTTTGCCCGTTCAAAGATTTTATGGAAATTCATTAAACGCAGTCGTTCTTCGTTCAGCTCATCCTCTTCATCCTCTTTTAATGCAGCCTGCTCCAGCTCCTGAATTTGAAATTGATATAAGTCGATACGCTGTGCCATCCGCTGCTCGTCCATACTTAGCTCCGCAACTTCTTTTTTTAACTGACGGTATGCTTCATACGCTTCACTGTATTGTGCTTTTACAGAATGAAGTTCATGATGTGCAAAATGGTCCAATAAATGTATATGGAATTTCTCATCCATCAGCTCCTGATTTTCATGCTGTCCATGAATATCGATTAAACTACCACCAATATCACGTAAAACAGATAATGGAACAAGTTTGCCATTAACTCTGCAAATACTTTTTCCCGAATCATGTAAATCACGACGAAGTATGATGGTCCCTTCTTCTGCCTCTACCCCATGTTCCTCTAGTTTCATAAATATCGGATGTTGACTATTATTCACTTGGAATAGTCCACCCAACTCTGCCTTTTTTTCACCATGACGAATAAATTCGGTTGATCCTCGACCACCGGCTAATATATTAACTGCATCAATAATAATTGATTTCCCGGCACCAGTTTCCCCTGTTAATACAGTTAAACCTCCAGAAAAACTTACCGTTAAATCATCTATAATAGCAAAATTTCGAATACTTAATTCTCTTAACAAACCACTCCACCTCGGTTTACAGCATGTCTAATAATCGATTTTTTATTTCTTCACGATCATTTTCTGTGCGGCACATAATTAAGATTGTATCATCACCACAGATTGTTCCTAAAATTTCCGTCCAATCTAAGTGATCCAATAAGGATCCAATTGCATTGGCATTTCCCGGCAATGTCTTCATTACTAAAAAATGTGAAGCTCCATCAATCGATACGAATGCATCTGACAATGATCGATGCAATTTTTGAATCGGATTGAATCTCTGATCGGCTGGTAAACTATATTTATAACGCCCGTCCTGCAGGGGAACTTTAACTAGATGCAGTTCTTTAATATCACGGGATACGGTAGCTTGTGTAACATTGTAGCCCGCGTTTTTTAAATGATCGACTAAATCATCCTGTGTTTCAATTTCATTATTTGTAATAATATCGCGTATACGAATATGGCGCTGTCCTTTGTTCACAAAAGTCACCTCATTAAAATAGATAAGAATATATGTATATTTACACTAACATTTGCATAAAAGAAATACAAGAAAAAATAGTACATATGTTCAATTATCCTTTTTTACAGGTATTTTCTTCTTCCTATAATTGCAAAACAAACAACGCTTTTCGTATAAATACAAAAAGCGTTTGGGTTATTATTAATTATTTTTTCTTTTTCCGTTTCCGCCATACATAAACATTTAACGCAATGACTGCAAACAGGAACAGGAAAAACAGATAGAAACTTTTACTGTCAAGCATGTTGGTTGTAAGCTTTTGCATCAAGTTTTTTTCAGTTACTTGCGCTTCATTAGTATGAAGTTTGCCACCGCTGCCATTAACTGCAATATTGGCATTGTCCCCAAGAATTTTTAAACTTGCAGCAAATTCCTTTGGCACATATTGTTCTGTGCTATTAACTGCATCAAAAACTACTAGGGCATAATCTTCATCCCAAGGATTGTTTTGAATAAATGCAAATTCCGATACATTGAAAAAACCATGCTCTGTTAAATCAGGAACATTACCATTGTAATGAACAGCCAATACTTCATCCTTTAGCAGTTTGTGCTGTTTTTTACCACCGATAAAAATTACATGACTATTTTCTAATAAGTTAGTTTTAACATCCTCAGTATTAACAAGTGTAATCTTAGGTAAAGTATTATTAATAGTAAGTGACTCGTAAACAGTTATTAAATCGGACCAGCGAAATTGATCAGGCACAACTATCGTGACAGATTCATCAATTTTAGGAAATGGGAAGAAGCGGAATGTGAATTGTGAAACCGTTTGCTTATCAACATGGAAATTTAATGTACTTGAATCGTCAATATACACCCACTTTTCAGGATTACTAAGTAATCCATTTGCTGTAAGCTGAACCTGTATGAAAGCTGACTTTGTAAAAACCGCTTTACTTAGTGGTACATCAACAAAAATATCGCCATTCCTCTCAGTCTTTACTTTACGTAAATTTATACTATGAGGCACATCGTTGACGAGAAGCACCAATTCTTCCAAAGGGTTACCTTTCTCTTTTTGACTCGATTGAATCATCTCAGAAATCTTCAAATGTAGGTGGATACTAGTCTTCATATCGATAAATGGATAGTAAGGTATATAATAAGAATATATATCTGAACTCATTTTTTCACCACTTAACGTTATACTCGGAATCCCCATATTTTTAAATGTAATTAAATTTAAATCCGTCCTTTTTTTTATTATTGGCATATTTGAAATGGTTAATTGGCTGCCGTATAACTGCTGAATAAATGCTTCCTCTGTTAATACAGCTATTTTTTCAAACTCAGCATCATCTCCGCCTGTAACGACAAGTACATTTTTAGTAGATTGACGTAACGTAATTGGCTGGATTTCAAGCGATAGACCATCATTTACTTTACTTTTACGGATTAACTTATTAAATGATGCATTTTTAAATTGATTTTCTTGCCCAATAATAATAGTTGCATCGAAAATGGCTTTTACCTGTGATTCTTTTAATAGTTTCACTTTATTGTAAGCTGATATATTAGATAAGTAATTTGTCAGCTCAAGTGCGGCATTAAGCATTATTAATGTTGGTTCATCGGGAATTATAATTTGTGTATTTCGCGTTTCTGTTCCGATAAAATATTCAGGATATTGATTTAAGTCACTTAGTTTTCCATTTGTCTCTGCTTCACCACTATATTGCAAATTCACGTTAACAGCCTGTGCGGTCGTTTGAAATGTAAAAAGTACAATGAAACTTAGCAAACCTATGAAATAATGCTTCATATTTATCTCCTTTCCTTCAGTTTAGATTGCTTTATTTTGAAAATAAAAAGCACAAAATAAGTCATTTCGACCCATTTTGTACTTTTCATTATTTTAAACTAGTATGTGCATCGTTTACGACTTGATCAAAACTTGTAAATGCGTCTACTTCTTCACCATCATGAGGGTTATACAAATGGAATAAAAATTCGATATTTCCTTCCCCACCAGTTATCGGTGAGAATGATGCATCCTTAACAACAAAACCATTTTCAGTCGCCATTTTAGCGGTTTCCTCTAAAACAGCTAAGTGGACTTTCGGATCCCGGACAATTCCTTTTTTCCCTACGTTTTCTCTACCAGCTTCAAATTGGGGCTTTACAAGGGCCATTACATCGCCCCCTTGCATTAATACCGTTTTCAAAACAGGTAAAATAAGCGATAAGGAAATAAAGGAAACATCGATTGTTGCAAAATCCGGTAAGCCTTCCACTAAATCTTCCGGTTTTGTATAACGGAAATTCGTTTTTTCCATAACCGTCACACGTTCATCCGACCGAATTTTCCATGCTAGCTGATTCGAGCCCACATCAAGTGCATAACAATGACGGGCACCGTTTTGTAAAGCGCAATCTGTAAAGCCGCCTGTTGACGAACCAATATCAAGCATAAGCTTGCCATCTACGGATAAATCAAAAATTTCAAGTGCCTTTTCAAGTTTTAATCCACCGCGTGATACATATTTTAATTGCGATCCTTTTACTTGCAGCGGGGCGTCAACCTCAATTTTCTCCCCTGCTTTGTCGATACGTACTTCATTGGAAAACACAAGACCAGCCATGATTGAGCGCTTTGCCTTTTCCCGAGTTTCGCA
Source organism: Solibacillus sp. FSL W8-0372 (assembly GCF_037969735.1). Taxonomy (NCBI): domain Bacteria; kingdom Bacillati; phylum Bacillota; class Bacilli; order Caryophanales; family Caryophanaceae; genus Solibacillus; species Solibacillus sp. FSL W8-0372. The sequence goes on from NZ_CP150204.1 coordinate 2,286,090, forward strand.
CAACCCGCGCTCTACAAGCATTACATCTACCCGTTCTTTTTTTTGCTTTGTCATTCTATATTAAACCCTATCCGACTGTTTATTCGGTACGAGCTGTGTAATGCGTTTTACCGCTTCTTCAGCCGTCACGTTAATTTCTTCTAATAATAGATCTACTTCACCATGTTCGATAAATTCGTCCGGAATACCGATACGCTCAATCTCCACATTTCGATATTGCTTATCAAAGGCAAATTCCAATACTGCGCTACCAAATCCACCTTGCAACATCGTTTCTTCAATTGTTAAAATTGGTAGATTTGCCTGCATAATTTCATGCAGCATCACTTCGTCCATAGGCTTGATAAAACGTGCATTGACAACACGAACAGAAATACCCTGCTCAGCCAATAATTCAGCCGCATGTAACGCCATTGGAATTGTTGTACCGAATGTTAAAATAACGGCATCTGATCCTTCACGCAATACTTCCCATGATCCAATCGGCAACGCTTTCATTTCTGCATCCATTTCTACTCCATAGCCATTACCGCGAGGATAACGAAGAGCTATAGGCCCGTCATTATACTCTAGTGCTGTTTTCACCATATGTTGCCCTTCATTTTCATCCTTTGGCATCATTAATACGATGTTCGGGATATGACGTAAAAATGAAACATCAAATACGCCCTGGTGTGTTTCACCATCTGCTCCAACTAAGCCTGCACGATCAATTCCGATAAATACGTTCAGGTTTGGACGGGCTATATCATGTAGGACCTGGTCATACGCACGCTGAAGGAACGTAGAATAAATCGATAAAAACGGTTTCATATGCTGTGTGGCAAGACCCGCAGCCATTGTCGTTGCATGCTGTTCTGCAATTCCGACATCAAAGAAGCGATTCGGGAAGTCACGTTGAATCCCTTCAAGCTTCGATCCAACCGGCATTGCTGGTGTAATTGTCACAATACGGTTATCCTCTTTCATGCATTTACGAACCGATTCCGCTACTAAACTACTCCATGCAGGACCTTTAGAGGCAGATTTTACGAATGCACCTGTTTCCATTTTATATGGGCCAGTTCCGTGCCAAGTACCGACTGTATCATCTTCTGCAGGTTTGTAGCCTTTACCTTTTTTCGTAATGACATGCACGAGAACAGGACCTTGAACTTTCTTTGCATATTCTAATGTTTTTTCCAATGCTTCAAAATCATGACCATCGATCGGACCTAAATATTTGAATCCTAATTCTTCAAAGAAAACACCTGAAACAACCAAATATTTTAAGCTATCTTTTACACGTTCTGCAGTCGCTGCCAATTTACCTCCGACCATAGGAATTTTATTGATTAATGATTCCAAGTCCTCTTTAGCACGAGAATATTCCTTTGCAGTACGAAGTCTGCCCAATACGTCATGAAGTGCTCCGACGTTTGGTGCAATCGACATTTCATTGTCGTTTAAAATGACAATCATATTTGTTTTTTCATGCCCAATATGGTTCAGTGCTTCTAGCGCCATACCACCTGTTAAAGCACCATCACCAATAATCGGAACAACAAAGTTTTTGTCCCCTTTAATATCCCTAGCTGCTGCCATACCCATCGCTGCAGATAAAGATGTAGAACTATGCCCTGTTTCCCACATATCGTGTTCACTTTCAACAAGCTTTGGAAAACCGCATAGCCCTTTAAATTGACGTAAAGTGTCAAATTGGCTCGCCCGACCTGTTAAAATTTTGTGGACATATGCCTGGTGTCCAACATCCCATAAAAATTTATCCTTTGGACTATTAAAAGCTTTATGCAATGCAATCGTCAGCTCAACTACGCCTAAATTAGGGCCAATATGACCACCAGTTATTGAACATTTTTCGATTAGAAAAGCGCGAATTTCGCCTGCCAGCGCTTCTAGTTGCTTTTTATTCAAGTCTTTTAAAAAGGATGGACTAGAAATTTTAGTTAAATCCATCTCTACACGCACCTTTTCATCAGTTTATTCACCTTTGTGATTTTTCTATTATATCAATGTACAACCCAAGAAAAAAGTTTAACACATTTTAGTTATTACGTCTCACAATATATTGCGCAAATTGTTGAAGTAAGGAAGTATCAATGTCGATTTTTCTTAATGCTTCAATTGCCAGGTCGTAATGCTCATTAAGTTTGTTTTTTGCCCCTTCTAACGTTAGTAATGCAGGGTATGTACTTTTCTCACTTACAATATCTTTACCTGCTGTTTTACCTAGCTGTTCTGAAGTTCCCTCAATATCTAAAATGTCATCCTGGATTTGGAACGCTAAACCAATATGGTGTGCATATTCGACTAAAGCTTGTCGATCTGACTCACTAGCACCTGCTAAAACTGCACCTGATTCGATACTGAAGCGTAATAATGCACCTGTTTTATTTACATGAACTGTTTCGAGCTCCTGTAAATTTAGTAGACGTTTTTCGCCATCCATATCCAAAATCTGTCCGCCGACCATTCCTTCTGCACCTGCAGCAACACTTAATAAATTTATTAGTTCAATTCGTTTTTCAGCAGGAATATCGTTCAGCCGAGCAATGACACCAAACGCAATTGTATTTAATGCATCTCCTGCCAAAGTTGCTAATGCTTCTCCATACACAACATGGTTCGTAGGTTTACCACGACGTAAATCATCATCATCCATACAAGGCAAGTCATCATGGATTAAAGAGTACGTATGAATCATTTCAACTGCTGAGCCAACTGTATAGCTTGCTTCCAGTGGTTGATTATACATTTCACAAACCGCTGCAACAAATAATGGACGAATTCGTTTTCCGCCTGCTTTTAATGAGTAAAGCATTGATTCTTTTAAATGGGCAGGTGCCTGAATTTTTTCAACAAGCTTATACATCGTCGCTTCAATTTGTGGAATATTTTGCAAGGTAAATTGTTTTAACGCGTTTTCCATTAGTTAGTCTTCTCCATTTCCCTGTTGGAAAGCTTTCTTTTCACCATCTTCTCCAACGATTGAAATTAATTGCTGTTCTGCACTTTGAAGTGTGTCATGGCACAGCTTGGAAAGTTCCATACCTTTTTTATATAGATCGATTGCTTCTTCTAAAGGCACGTCACCTTGCTCAAGCTTGCGTACTACTTCTTCCAGTTCTGTCATTGCTGTCGCAAATGTTGGTTTTGTCACTTTACTTCCCCATCCTTATTCACATGCTTTTTTTCGACCTTTGCTTCTGCAAATCCGTCTTGAAACGTTACATGAAGAGTGTCGCCTTTTTCTAACTCATGAATTGATTTTACTACGTTTTCCTCTTTATATGCTACGCTAAAGCCCTTACTCATAAGAGCGAGTGGATTTAATGCCTCCAGCATACGCAATTGGTTAGTAAAAGCGACTTTGCTTTGTACGAGTTGCTGCTGCATTCGCTGCGTCAATAGCTCTGTTTGATGGCTCAATTGCTGTTTCGCTGCCGATAACTGATAACTCGGCGAATGTAGCTTCATTTTACTGTCGATCGTTTGTAGCTTTGATTTTTCATTCAGCAAATATAGCTTTGTTGCATTTTGCAGTGCAGCATCCGTTTGGGCCAGTCTTTCAATAAAAGGACGATATAATCGCTCAGGTGTTGCAAGTGGATAAGAATTTTGTAATTTTGTTAATCGATTACGCTCAAAATTGAGACGCGATGTCATCATTTGATGGAGAATTGATTGATGATGTAAAATTTGCTGATAAAGCTGCTGCTGATTAGGTACAGCCAGTTCTGCTGCCGCCGTTGGAGTAGGAGCACGTAAATCCGCGACAAAATCCGCAATCGTCGTATCTGTTTCATGTCCTACAGCACTAATGATTGGAATGCGGCTTTCAAAGATGGCCCGCGCCACGATTTCTTCATTAAATGCCCATAAGTCCTCAATTGATCCACCACCACGTCCGACAATAAGAACATCACAAAGAGCATGCCGATTCGCCAAATAGATATTTTCTGTAATTTTTGGCGCTGCCCCAGCCCCTTGAACAAGCGTTGGGTAAATTAATATTTCCGCCTGTGGATAGCGTCGTTTAATCGTCGTACAAATGTCCCGAATTGCTGCACCGGTAGTAGCTGTTAAAACCCCGATCGTTTTTGGATATTGTGGAATCGGCTGTTTAAAATTTTGATTGAACAATCCTTCTTTTTGAAGTCGTTCCTTCAATTGATTAAAGGCAACGAAAAGACCACCAATTCCATCTGGCTCCATCGTTTGGGCATATAATTGATATACACCGCTTGCCTCATATACGTTGACATCTCCACGTATGAATACTTTCATCCCCTCTTCAGGTTTAAACGAAAGTTTGGAAGCTTGTGTACGGAACATTGTAGATGTTATACGTGCACTATCGTCTTTTAACGTAAAATAAATATGACCTGAACTATGTACTTTTACATTCGAAAGCTCCCCCGTTACATACACATCACGTAAATGGGGATCGGCATCAAATTTTCGTTTAATATATTTCGTTAATGCTTTTACGGATAAATAAGAAGTCGAAGTCATATACGTACTGCTCCTTTACGATAGGATATTTCAATAATTTTGTTTTTTTATGCCTTTTATGGACAAAGTTTTTTCACAGTGATGAGTCTACAAAGTAACATTCAACTCATTATTATATTTAATTATTGCCTATTTAAGCGAAAAAACACGATTTTGATCTACGTCAAAATCGTGATTTTTGAAGTTAGATTATTCCGCTTGACGTTCTAACTCTTTTTCAGCTGCCTGCACTGTATTTTCCAATAGCATTGTAATTGTCATTGGACCTACACCGCCTGGCACTGGTGTAATATGAGAAGCGATTCCCTGAACATCATCAAAGTTCACGTCTCCGCATAAATGATTTTCTTCATCACGGTTAATCCCAACATCAATAATAACCGCACCTTCTTTAATGTGCTCACTTGTAATAAAGTTCGCACGGCCAACTGCTGCGATTAAAATATCCGCTTGTTTCGTGAAAGATGGCAAATCAGGTGTTTTTGAATGAGTATATGTAACGGTTGCATCTTTTTGCAGTAGTAGTTGCCCCATTGGCTTCCCAACGATATGGCTACGACCTACGATGACCGCATGCTTTCCGGCAACATCAATTCCGGAGTGTTCAAGTAATTTCATCACCCCGTAAGGTGTACATGGCAAGTATGTATCCTGTCCTAACATCATTTTCCCTACGCTAATCGGCGAGAAACCGTCCACGTCTTTTTCCGGGGAAATTGTTTGGATAACTTTATCTTCATCGATATGCTTCGGTAAAGGGAGTTGAACAAGAATACCGTGAATATCTTTACGATTGTTTAATTCACGAATTTGTTGAAGTAAAGCTTGTTCGGAAATATCTTCCGGGAGTTTGATTAAGTCTGAAAACATACCAATTTGCTCACAAGACTTTTGCTTGTTGGCAACATATGTTTTTGAAGCCGGGTTATCCCCCACTAAAATAACTGCTAATCCAGGTGTTACCCCTTTTGCTTTAAGCACTTGGACACGTGCCGCAACTCCTGTTCGAATTTCCTGACCGATTTCTTTACCATTGATAATTATACTTGACATGTTGTTACTCCTTCCAGTGATCACGACAATTTGGAAGGTCACCAAAATTATTGACAACCAACCAATTTAAATCTCATATATTAATCTTTATAGATTTGTATACATTTATTGATTTATTGCTCAGTAAATTTCGAAAGTACACCATTGACGAACTTGCTTGATTTTTCGTCACTGAATGTTTTGCAAAGCTCAATTGCTTCATTCATTACAACTTTGTTTGGTGTTTCTGCCTCATACAATAATTCGTATACGGCTAATCGCAGTACAGTTCTCTCAATTTTTGGTAGACGGCTAATCGTCCATTTTTCCAAGTTTTTTTCTAGCGCTTGGTCAATTGCTTCCAAGTTTTCAGTTGTCCCACGAACTAATTGTTCTAAAAAGGCATTCGATTTTTGTTCTTCTTCAAGAACATGACCAATCGCCTCTTCTATTGAAAGTTCTGTGCTGTCTAACTGAAACAAAGCTTGCAACGCTTTTTGGCGCGCCTCTGTTCGTTTCATAAATTAAAGCTCTCCTTCATAAGTAGCATTACTTGTTATCATAGCATATTTTGCAAGGCATAGCACAGTTTGACCGAAATTTTTTGGCGGTAAAAAGAGATTTGTGTAAACTATCTTAAAATGGTGAAATTTGCGCTAAAAAAACGACATGTTTAAGTAAAACAACATGTCGTTCCTATACTTTATATACAAGATTTTAAATTACTAATTGTTCTGAAGCGGAATCATCAGTGTACCGGTTTCACGCTTGTCGTTTTCCGAACCTGGGAATTCAAATAGGTAAGTAATTTGCTCTATCGATTCCTTTAGTACAAAGAACTGAAAATGCTCCATATTTTCCAGGAAATATCGGATGTCCTGCATCGCCATTAACTCCCCTACCTCTTCATAATGCGCTAATGCTTGTTTAAAGTAGGCGGTTATTAAGGTTAAATCCTCTTCATTTGCCATACGAATATAATCTTTACTCATGTTTATTAACTCCTCAACTAGACTATGACATATTATAGCATAATTCGTAAAAGGTATGAGACTGACAGCCCCTTATTTAAATGCCTGGGCAGCTTTTATTGCTTTATGCCAGCCGGTAAATAACTTTTCACGTTTTTCTTCATCCATTTTAGGTTCGAATTGACGATCGAGCTGTCTATGTTGTTGGACTTCGTCAGTATTTTCCCAGAATCCGACAGCTAAACCGGCCAAGTAGGCTGCGCCAAGTGCGGTAGTCTCATTTATTGAAGGGCGCTCAACCGGCACGTTGAGTATATCGGATTGAAACTGCATTAAAAAGTCATTCATTACAGCACCACCATCTACTCGCAGCATTTTTAGTTTAATCATTGAATCGGATTCCATCGCCGACAGTACATCACGTGTTTGGTAAGCGAGCGATTCCAATGTTGCACGAATAAAGTGTTCCTTCGATGTTCCACGAGTCAAACCAAATACAGCTCCGCGCACTTCGCTATCCCAATAAGGGGTTCCCAATCCTACAAATGCGGGTACGACATAGACACCTTCCGTATCTTCCACTCGCTTGGCATATGCTTCGCTTTCAGAAGATTTCCTGAACATACGCAGACCATCGCGTAACCACTGGATAGCTGAACCTGCCACAAAAATACTTCCTTCTAGTGCATATGTTACTTTCCCGTCGTAGCCCCAAGCAATCGTTGTTAACAGTCCATGTTCTGATTTCACCGCTTCTTCTCCGGTATTCATAAGCATAAAGCATCCAGTACCGTATGTGTTTTTCACCATACCCTTCTCATAACAGGTCTGACCGAATAAAGCAGCCTGCTGATCACCCGCTATACCCGCAATCGGCACTTGATGACCGAAGAAGTGATTACCGGAAATTACTCCGTATACTTCAGAGGACGGTTTGACTTCAGGTAGCATCGATTGTGGTACACCTAATATTTCAAGAAGCTGTTCATCCCACTTCAGTTCATAAATATTGTACATTAAAGTACGGGAAGCATTCGAATAGTCCGTTACATGAACCGCACCTTCTGTCAGCTGCCATATAATCCATGTATCTATCGTTCCGAATAATAGGTCGCCCGCTTCTGCTTTTTCCCTTGCACCTTCTACATTATCCAAAATCCATTTCACTTTTGTTCCGGAAAAATAAGCATCCAAAAGAAGTCCGGTCTTATCGCGGAAAAGAGTATCGTGTCCGGCTTCTCTTAATTCATCGCAAATTCCTACAGTTTGGCGTGATTGCCACACAATCGCATTATAGACCGGTTCCCCTGTATGTTTATCCCATACAACAGTCGTCTCACGTTGGTTTGTAATACCGACCCCTTCAATTTGGGTAGACTTTATATTATTTTCGGAAAGCACTTTCGCAATTACAGCTAAGATTGAACTCCAGATTTCCTTTGCATTATGTTCAACCCATCCTGATTTCGGAAAGTACTGTCTGAATTCCTGTTGTGCTACATGAACAATCTCTCCTTTTTTGTTGAACAAAATGGCACGCGAGCTTGTCGTACCCTGATCCAATGACATAATATATTTTTCCATCATGTAATCTCCTTTGTAGTGGATTTCGGTTGTGTAATGAAAGCTGCAATACAAATGACAATAAACAATGCAGCAAATACCCAAAATGTCACTGTACTTTCATTCAAAAAGAATTGTTTGTAAAATAATGCGCCTGTTACCCCTCCTATAATCGGACCGAAAATTGGTACAAAAGCATATGACCAATCTGAGTCTCTCTTATTTGGAATGGGCAGTAAAAAATGGGCAATACGTGGACCTAAATCACGTGCCGGATTTATTGCATATCCAGTAGGTCCACCTAAACTCATACCAATAGCCATAACAATTATCCCTACAAGCAGTGGATTAATTCCATCTGCCAGTGAATTGCCACCGAGCGCCAAAATCCCTAACAATAATATGAACGTGCCAATCATTTCCGTAACAATATTTGATAAGGGGTGACGAATAGCGGGTATTGTTGCGAATACGGATAGCTTGGCATCTGCATCTTCTGTTTTTGACCAATGCGGCAAATACGCAAAGTAAACAATCACTGCCCCAATGATAGCGCCTATTAATTGAGCAAGTATATACATCGGAACATCAGTCCATGGTAATTCGCCAATTGTCGCGAACGCAATAGTTAATGCCGGATTTATATGAGCACCGCTAATCCCTCCAACAGTGTATGCTGCAATTGCCACAGCAAAACCCCAGGCAATCGTAATGAGGACCCAACCGCCATTTTCGGCTTTAGAAAATTTTAACAAAGAGCCGGCAACAACTCCACCACCTAATACAATTAATATCATCGTACCTACGAGTTCAGCTAAAAATGTCGACATTCACTCCACCTCTATTTGTTGGATATTGTTACGTTTTTTAGTTCGTTTTCGAGTTGTTGTATTTGGTACTGCTTTTGATTTTCTGTCCAGTTCAAATATTCGGCCATTTCATTTATTACGGTTTCTTTATAGCGTCTTACCAAATCTATATTAAATAGTAGCGCACCCGTTCTGCGAATAAAGAAGTCTGTAGGGGTACATGCAAATTCCTCATTCATCGCATAATAAAGCTGACCATATACAATGGGCGGTAAATCTCCTTTAGCCTGTGAGATATAATGAAATACCTTATCGACATTCGTTCCGTAAAACTTCGCTAAATAGCGGCTTTGATCTTCTGTTAACCCATATTGCTGTCCCATTATAGTACGCTTACTGACAAATCGTTCAAAATATTTAGAGCCACTCATATCCCCGCCTGAAATAGGGAGGTTCTTTGTAATGGACTTCCCGTATGACTGCTGATATTCCTCATTTAGCTGTGAAACAACTAAGTCCACAATTTTTTCAGCCATTTTCCGGTAACCTGTCAGTTTCCCACCGGCAATGGTAATAAGCCCGCTTTCAGACTGCCATATTTCATCTTTCCTTGAAATTTCGGAAGGAGCTTTCCCTTCTTCATGAATAAGTGGTCGGACACCTGCCCAAGCGGACTCTATTTTTTCTTCAGTTATTTGCAATTGAGGGAACATATAATGAATCGCATCCAAAATATATTGACGGTCTTCTTTTGTAATATCCATATCCTTTGGATCACCATCATAAAAAGTATCCGTTGTCCCTACATAAGTTTTTCCATCACGGGGAATCGCAAAAATCATTCTTCCGTCATTTTCCGTATCAAAATAAATTGCCTGCTGTAATGGGAAATCTTCCTCGTCAAAAACAAGATGGACACCTTTCGATAAAATAAGGTGTTTATTATTGAACTCTCCATCTAATTTTCGTACGTCATCCACCCAAGGACCTGCCGCATTTACTACCTTCTTTGCTTTAATGGCATATTGGTCACCCGTTAATTGATCTTCTACCTTTACTGTGGAAAAGGCTAAGTTAGTTGATTCAAATCCAACCACTTTCAAATAATTCATTGCCATTGCTCCATTAGCGGCTGCCGCCTTCATCACTTCAATTGTAAGCCGGGAATCGTCTGTTCGATATTCCACATAGACTCCCCCTCCAAGTAAACCATCCTTTTTAATAAGTGGTTCGCGGGCAATAGTCTCATCTGCAGAAAGCATAAATCTTCTTTCATCCTTTTTAACGCTCGCTAAAATATCGTATACTTTCAAACCAAGCGCCGTTGAGAATGTACCGAACGTCCCACCTTTGTGAAACGGCAGCAGCATCCATACAGGTGTCGTCACATGAGGCCCATTTTCATATACAATTGCTCTTTCACGTCCTAGTTGTGCTACTTCCTTAATTTCAAATTGCTTCAAATAGCGCAATCCTCCATGCACAAGCTTCGTTGAACGGCTACTCGTTCCTTCTGCAAAATCTTGCATTTCTGCCAATCCTACCTTCAATCCTCGTGTTGCAGCATCAAGCGCAATACCTGCCCCTGTAATGCCGCCTCCTATCACAAAAAGATCAAACGTTTCTTCTTGGAATACTTTTTTCATTTGTTCTCTAGCTGTTGCTGAAAAGTTTCCCATTAACGTTTCCTCCTAACTATACAAAACTGTTATTCTATACCCTATTTTTACCCTGTCCCTACACATAAATTCATAAAAGCAGGAAAAAATGAGTTCAACAATGCATATTTGGACGTGCACAACAAAAAACCGAGCTTTATTGGAAAATAAGCTCGGTCACTTGGTGCATATTATTATTCTGCGTCTTTTGTGTTTTCGAACTGAACACCCGTAATATGGATATTCACTTCACTCGTTTCAATAGCTGTCATATTTAGAATAGCTTGACGAATCGTTGTTTGTACATCTTTTGCTACTTTTGGAATCGCAAAGCCATATTTCACACTGCAGAAGACATCGATGACAATATTACCCTCTTCTGACATAGCCGATTTAATCCCTTTAGAATGTACTTTTTTACCGAAACGCTCGGCAACACCTGATGCGAAATTTCCGCGTGTTGCTGCGATTCCTTCTACTTCTGTTGCAGCTATACCTGCAATTACTTCAATTACTTCTGGCGCTACTTCAATCTTTCCTAGCTCTTCTTTGCCAACTGGTGTAGGTTGAACAAATGCTACATGTTGTTTCTCAGCCATTTGCGATACATCCTCTCTTATGTAAACTAATGGATTTCTAACGCTTTTACTTTAAATCCTTATGTTCAGTATACTACAATTATACACTTCATGTAGAATGGATACGCCACTTTTTCTAACAGGAATGTTTATTCTCAGTCATTCCAAACAAATTGCCCCTGGTTTGGGTCTACTAGTTTAACGTCGTACTCCTCACAATAATGCTTTGCAGCAAATAATATATCCTGTCTTACTTTCAGCATAATCTCCGAGTCATTCGTATCGACAAAATAACGGATGAGAATACGACAACTATTCGGCCTAAGCTCATCCATTGCTACATGGATGACATTTTTTGATGTCTTCGGATGCAGTGAAATCTGCTTACGTAATCTTTCAATGAACTTAACAATTGTCTCCTCGCTATTGTCATTTGAAAGAAATAAGTAATGCTCTACTTTCCGCTGTGTGCGTTTTGATAAATTGTATATAGGGCGATTCACCAAATAGGAGTTCGGTACATAGACGAGACCTTTATCGGACGTCTGAATAAGAGTACTTCGTAAATTAATATCTTCAATTGTCCCATCAATTTTTTCGTCACTGGACATTACCCAATCGCCAACTTGAAATGGTTTATCTAGCGCAACACTCATCCCGCCAAAAATATGAGCCAGTGTATCACGAATACCAAAAGCCAGCGCTACCCCGGTTAATCCAAGTGCTGTTAAAAACCCATTTAAATTAAAATTCCACAATGAAGCAATTGTAAACATTGCAATAGTCATAACAGCAACTTTACTAATCCGCAAGAAAAATGGTGTTAAAATATCCTGGTCTTTCCCCGTTTCAAAACGATGTGGATTTTTCAAATAAAAACTTAACACATCATAAAGTGCATAAAATGCAAAAAACACATAAACCGAATCAATATAAATACTTAGCTTTTCATTGTCAAATAGCCATACTTCCACTAAAAGCGATACTGCTATTACAATTAAACTGAAAATAAGCGCATTACGTAATGATGGATATACGCTCTTTGCAATATCACTCATTACCGGATGACCTTTTTTATTTAACAAATCCGCTATTTTAAATAGAAGCGGGCGAATAATTAATCGGATGATAAGTATACCAACGATTAAAATCGCAGCAGCAGCTAATGCATCTGGTAATGTAGGTACAGTAACAGACGGTATTAACCATTTAATCGATTCCCACATATCTTCACCTTCTTTATAACATTAAATCAAAATCATACCATGTAGTGAAATGGTTTGACTAATACAATAAGATTTCCGGAATTTTTAGTCTTTTCCCGTTTTATATCTTGATTATCAGTTCATAAATTCGTATTATTTCCTTACAAACAATATGCTCAACTATTCAGCATTAAAACGGAGGTATCGTAATGAAATCATTAAAGGAACAGTTTTTACAGTTAGAACAACAGCTCATGCTTTACCGTAAGCGTGATTTTACAGCTTATTTAAGCGAAGATTTCAAAGAATTTGGTTCCTCTGGTGGCATTATGGATAAAAAATTTCTACTTGAAAATGTAACCGAACAAGGTATTAACAAAATCTATTATGACGTCACTGACTTTGAAGCGCTACTACTTACGGACGATATAGTTCAAACAAGGTTCATCACAATAAATCTAACAAATGGTAAACAACAAAATCGAAGCTCACTTTGGCGCAATGAAAATGGAACATGGCGTATGTTTTTTCATCAAGGTACACCGGTGACAAAATAAAAAGCTACTCCCGAGTTGAGAGCAGCCCATATATTAAGACTTTTTTAATACTTCCTTATATTGATGTGTAGTCCGTATTTCAATGGTAAGCGTGTTTTTCGAATAAAACGTTCTAATTAAAAACGGCGCCCCGCTATTATTTTGGAATTTAAAATCCAAGGTACCATATGAAACCGTTGCGTCTCTACCGGTGGGAACATAGCCGATGTTTAGAGAATGATGGTGCCTTTCTTTCATTTTAACTCCAAGTTGATCCACCGCATTGAATAATGTGGATGACGTTTGGCAAATCCCTCCGCCAATACCCATTACAAGCTGCTTATTGATAATTTCCGGGGCCGGTTGGTAGCCCTTTGACACCGATCGTTCACCAACCATTGTATTGAATGAGAAGGTGTCCCCATCCCCTACTATTATGTTGTCGAGCGCATTTGCGGAAAGCTCGATATTTCTGCTTCTCCCTGTTTCAGACGAGGAGAAATATGTTGTAAATGAAGCAACAGTAACATCATTCATTAAGGGAATGTCCTCAGCGTTATAATTACTCTCTAGCAAATATAAGGGCAAAAAAATATCTTCGCCTTTATATGAAGAAGCAATTATTTTTTCCACTAATTCACTTTCCTTTAAAAGGATTCCCGGATTCCCTTTGACAATATCACCGTTAACGTCCACTCTATCCAATTCCATTTGTTGATCATATCCAGGGATATCCTTCGTACCTCTAGCCAACTTCCTTGCTATTTCTTCAACTTTGTTTTGGTACAATTTATCATCCACCCCGAAACCAAGCAATTGAGGAGAAAAAGATTTAACAATTTGTAAAGTTCTCGGATCAATTAAAGTAATCACAACAGGATAGATGAACTGTTGTTCCCCCGCAGCGATTTCAGAAGTAGATAACTGGAAATCGGTTACTACGTCCAAAACTGGTTTATTTTTTTCATTATCTCCCTTATCCTTTGCCTGCAAATTCGGTTGGCAACCCGATAAAATGCTTACACTTATAAAGAAGTAAATAATCCATTTTTTCATTTTATTTCCCCTATCTATAAAAGCAAAGATTGTCTAGTCTATTCAGAAATTTTCTTTTAGTACCGTTACTTTTATAGGTAAGGAAGGGTGTAAATAATAAGTATAATGAACTTCCACCGCTTTATTTTTTGGCGTTTTTCGCTTCTTTTTCCCATTTAGTAAGGGCAGGATAAGGATCAAACGCCCATTCTGTCCGCCCATTGAATTTATAAATTCCATAATGGAGATGCGGAGGAAATTTCCCTGCTGTACCTTCTTTTCCGTACCCAGTACTTCCAACATATCCTATAACTTGTCCAGTTTTTACAATATCACCTTCCTGTAAGCCTTTTTCAAAAGAGCCTAGGTGTGCATAGTAGTGATATGAATTATGATTATCTCGAATGCCAATACGCCAACCTCCAAATTGATTCCATCCCATCACTTCCACTACACCATAGGAAGCAGAAAGTACAGGGGTATTGTAAGGAGCAAATATATCCGTTCCTTCATGGTTTCGCCTTCCACCCCATCCTCGATTGGCTCCCCATGTACCTCTATAACTATAGTCTGCTCCAAGCATGATTGGAAACGTATGCTGGTCCAGTTCAATTGTTCTAAACTTCTCATACAATTTCGCCAATACAACTATTTGATTGACCGATATTTCATTTTTATAATAATCCCATAAAGCCAATTTAAAATTATCCTCACCGTAGCCATACTGTCTTAAATAGTTGGCCATTGATAGCAATACATCCTCATCATTCTGTTTATCCGCAATTCCGTCCCCATCACCATCAATTCCCAACCCTTTAAAATAGGCAATGGAAAGTGGTGATGTATCATTTTCGGCTGGATTCAAAGCCCCGGACCAAAATTCATCTGAAAATTGAATAGCAATGACCGATTCGCGTATCGGTATATCCGTTCGAACCTCCTGGATATTGCGCTCAAATTGATCAACGGCCGCTAAATAATACCATGGCATCAATACATTTTCGTGCTTCATATAATAACTCATTCTTTTTTGCACCAATTCCTCTTTCGTCGGTGGATTACCGGCTTCCGAAGATGCTTGTGCTATTGGTGTAAAAGTCCATAAGAATGCGGTCGAAACAATTATTGCAAGTCGGTACATATTTCCCTCACTCCTCTACAATTTGGTGCTTTTCTTCATTTTGTAAATGAAGCATTTGGGAAATCGTAATAAATTTATATCCGTCTTCTTTAAGTTCCGGCAGGATTTTCTCTAATGATTTTACCGTTTGCTCCCGATTTCCTCCACCATCATGAAACAATATGACATCGCCATTCTTTAGTCCTTTTAACACTGTGTTGACAATTTTATTAACACCTGGTTCTTTCCAGTCTTCCGTATCCTGATGCCAAGACCACATCACAATCTTATAGCCGTTTTTTACGACTTCATTTACAATATCCTCCGTATAGTATCCTTCAACTGGTCGAAATAAATTTGGCTTTTCTCCCGTAATACTAAAAATAACATCGGATGTTTGATTAATTTCCTCTACAATGCGGGAGACTGATTTTGAATTCGGATGGGTAAATGTGTGATTTGCAATTTCATGTCCTTCTTCAGACATGCGAAGCACAACTTCGGGAGTTTTTTCAGCGTGCTGTCCCACGATGAAAAAAGTTCCCTTCGCTTCATATTGTTCGAGCAAATCCAAGATCTGCTCAGTATACTTTGGGTGTGGCCCATCATCAAATGTAAGTGCAACAACTTTTTCATCTGTTTTTATATCCCAAATAATATGTCCTGTCTCCTCATAATACTGGCGTCCCTTTTCTAAAGATTTTGCATTCGTTGCCCCGAGGGTGTGGAAAACATAGAATGCCGCAAATAAAAATAAAAGGACTAAAAATGAAATAAACGCAATTCTTTTAATTCTCTTTCTTGACACATTATCACTTCCTTCATTAATTTACTCTTTGTTAGTATTTAGAGAAACGTAAAAAAAATGTACTCAATTTTAAGTGAATTAAATCCAATTAAATAATGGTAAGAAATTGTATTTCAAAAACAAAAAAGTGTTGTTTCAAAAGAAACAACACTTTTCTTAAATTTAGTGTGGTAAATAAGCTAACTGTAATACAAATAAAATCGCAAATATATAAACAAGTGGATGTACTGCACGTCCACGACCTTTAATTAGCATAATAAGTGGATAACTGATAAATCCTAAAGCAATCCCTGTTGAAATGCTTGAAGTTAACGGCATCGATAAAATAACTAAAAACGCAGGAAATGCATCTTCTATTTCATCCCAATTTATGTGCTTTACAACACTAATCATTAGACTTCCTACAATAATCAGCGCCGGTGACGTAATTGCCGCAACACCAGATAAGGAGCTGACAAGTGGACCGAAAAATGAAGCGAAGATAAATAGTACAGCAACTGTTAACGCCGTTAAACCTGTACGGCCACCAACAGCTACACCAGAGCCTGATTCCAAATACGCTGTTGAAGGGCTAGTACCGAACATCGCACCAACTGTTGTAGCCAGTGAATCAGAAATAAGCGCTTTGCGTGCACGAGGTAACTTCCCATCCTTCAATAATCCTGCTTGCTTCGAAACACCGATTAAGGTTCCTGTTGTATCAAATAATGTAACTAAAATAAATGAAAATACAACGCCGTATAATCCATATTCAAATACTTCTTTTATGGCAGTTACCGGATCAAATACAATGATCCCTTCCGGTAGATGAGGAAGGGCCACAACTTTATCGATCGTTAGCTGACCTGTGAACCACGCAATAATTGCTGTCACAATCATCCCGATAAAAATTGCGCCATTTACTTTCCGAGCCATTAATGCAACTGTTACGAATAACCCGACAAAAGTCAGTAAAGTTGCAGGATTAGTTACATCACCAAATCCAACTAAGTTTGAATCGTTAGCTATAACAATCCCTGACATTCTAAAACCAATAAATGCTATGAAAAGTCCAATACCCGCTGTAATGGCTAATTTTAAATTTTCCGGTATAGCAATGATAAGCTTTTCACGAAACGGTGTTAAGCTAATAATAATAAATATTAAACCTGCAACAAATACAGCAGCAAATGCTGTCGTATAGCTAATTTCTCCATTTGACGTTAGGACAACTGTGTAGGTGAAATATGCATTTAATCCCATCCCTGGTGCAACAGCTATTGGATAATTTGCACAAAGCGCCATCCACCCTGTTCCGATAACAGCGGCGATAATAGTCGCCATAAATACTTGGTCAATTGGAACACCGGCAGCTGATAAAATAATCGGATTGACAATAATGACATAAGCCATCGTTAAAAAAGTTGTCAATCCCGCAAACAATTCACGCTTTACGGTAGTCCCATTCTCTTTTAATTGAAACATTTGCATCCCTCTTTCAAAACACGAACATTTTTAAACAACTTATATATAATATTCGTTTATAAAGTGAATTGCAATCTATTTACATAAATATGGATAAAGTCTTAATTTTCTTTATTGTCAGAATTAAATTCCATTATTTATAGATCAATTTAAATTAACTGTATATAAACATTATTTCCTCTTATCCATTCATTCATTCCTATTTTTTAAACGAATTCTGAATTATAACCATATAAAATAGTCTTCCAATATCCAACAGTTTTTCCTGTCAAACCTGCGTCGTTACTACAATTTTTATAACGCATTGAGTTTCTACTATTATTTTTACGTTAAATTAAGGTGATTCGAGACAGATAAATACCTGTCTAGTCAAATTTCACTGTGCATGAATAAGTGTAAATGTATCTGCGGTATGATAATGTTAACCCAACTAAATGAGGTGTTAACTTGGATGCAATTGAAAGAAGGAAATGTTTAGACGATATACGACTCCATAAAGTACGCACCAAAAAATTACGGATTTTAATCGCTAATACCGATGATGCTGACGTTAAGAAGCACTTAACTAAAGGATTGATTTGGCATATCAAGCGCAAACGAAAGTTAAGGCAAATGCTAATCGACGATATTGAGGAGAATTAATCGGCTAGTTCAGAAAAAATGTAGCGAAATTTTATAGGTATGCATCAGTTTTAAGTAATGGTGCGTCCTGGTTAATAATTGCCGGTCCATGATCGTCTACTTTACCTTTTCTCCTGTCGGCTTTCTCGGTGAATTTTCCATATCAAAAATTCCTAACCGATGATTACATTTTTTAGATAAGAAAAAACCCCCTAACAATTTCTCGTTAGAGGGTAAAAATTTACGGCATTCCGCTTTTATTCTATTCCGCATCCTATTCCACTTTACATAAATATGATATATAGTCTCGTAAGACAAACGAACAGCCTTCCCGCTCAATGAACGGTTAGTATAGCGTCATAGCCACGATTAAGCCTTCACATTCACGCCTAAAATATCATTCTCTTCAAGGAACTTCGTGTTGAATTTCGCTGATTTGAATACGTCGTTGTTCATTAAAGCTTGGTGGAATGGGATTGTAGTGTTAATTCCAGG
The DNA here is from genome assembly GCF_037969735.1 of Solibacillus sp. FSL W8-0372. Taxonomy (NCBI): domain Bacteria; kingdom Bacillati; phylum Bacillota; class Bacilli; order Caryophanales; family Caryophanaceae; genus Solibacillus; species Solibacillus sp. FSL W8-0372. The sequence continues at coordinate 2,304,500 of NZ_CP150204.1, forward strand.
TCCAGCTACTTCGAACTCTGATAAAGCACGATCCATTTTGGCGATTGCTTCCTCACGCGTGTCAGCATGTACAATCAGTTTTGCTACCATTGAATCGTAATATGGTGGAATTGTATAGCCTGCATATACAGCAGAATCAATACGAACCCCATATCCGCCTGGTACAACATACGTTTCTACCGTACCTGCTGAAGGCATGAAGTTTTTGTATGCGTTTTCAGCGTTAATACGGCACTCAATTGCCCAACCGTTGATTTTAATATCTTCTTGCTTGAATGGCAGTTTTTCACCAGAAGCAATTTTTAATTGTTGCTGAACTAAGTCAACACCTGTGATCATTTCTGTTACAGGATGCTCTACTTGGATACGAGTGTTCATTTCCATGAAGTAGAATTTATCTTCCTGATAATCATAGATGAACTCAATTGTACCTGCACCTTCATAGTTACAAGCAAGCGCTGCTTTCACAGCTGCTTCACCCATTTGTGCACGACGCTCTTCGGAAAGTGCCGGTGATGGCGCTTCCTCAACTAGCTTTTGCATACGGCGTTGTACCGTACAGTCACGCTCACCAAGATGAACAACATTGCCAAAACTATCTGCAAGCACTTGAATTTCACAGTGACGGAAATACTCAATGAATTTTTCCAAGTAAACACCAGGGTTGCCGAATGCAGCAGCAGCTTCTTTTTGAGTAATCTCAATACCTTTTACAAGATCCTCTTCAGTGCGTGCTACACGGATTCCTTTACCGCCACCACCAGCAGTTGCTTTAATGATGACTGGGTAACCGATTTTCGCCGCCCATTGTTTACCTGTTTCGATATCCGGTACAATACCAGTACCAGGAACTAAAGGAACGTTTGCCGCTTCCATTGTGTCACGTGCAACGTCTTTAATTCCCATAATTTTAATCGCATCCGAAGAAGGACCGATAAATTTAATACCCGCGTTTTCACAAGCCTCTGCAAATGCTGCGTTTTCCGCCAGGAAGCCATATCCGGGATGGATTCCGTCAGCACCTGTTTTTTGTGCTACCCCTAAAACAGCCGGGAAACTTAAATACGAATCTTTCGATAATTTAGGACCGATGCAATATGCTTCATCCGCTAACTTTACGTGTAACGCATCTGCGTCAGCTTCTGAATATACTGCAACAGTTTGAATACCAAGCTCTTTACATGCACGGATAATACGTACCGCAATTTCGCCACGGTTTGCGATTAATACTTTTTTCATTGATAGTTACGCTCCTTATTCAGCTTTTACTAGGAATAAAGGTTGACCATATTCTACTAATTGGCCGTCTTGTACTAAAATTTCTACAATTTCACCTTTAATTTCAGCTTCGATTTCGTTGAATAACTTCATTGCTTCTACGATACAAACGATTGATTCATCGCCTACTTTGTCGCCTACTTTTACGTAAGGTGCTGCTTCAGGGTTTGGAGATTGATAGAAAGTTCCGACCATTGGAGAAGTGATTTTATGTAAATCAGCTGCGTTTTCCACTGGTGCTGGAGTTTCTACTTTAGGAGCCGGTGCTGGGATTGATGCTACCGCTGTTGGAGTTGGTGCTGCAACTTGCGCTACTGGTGCCTCCTCTACTTTTTTAGGAGCTACTACTTCTGTTACACCATTCTTTTTCTTTAATTTAACCTTTGCGCCGTCCGCTTCATAAACAAACTCGTCGATAGATGATGCATCTACTAATTTAATAATTTCTCGGATTTCTTGAACTTTGAACATTCTTAACTCTCCCTTTAAAAAAGTAATAACAATACAAACCCTATTTTATAATTTTTCCGACTATTTTGAAATACTTTATTTTAAATTACATAAAAATAGGCATAAAACAGAACAAATGTATATTAAAACAAAGAAATAAATAACCAACTGCTATATAACACAGCTTTGTAATTTACATTTATAAGACGATCAATTAATTAAAAGGTTCAAACTTTACCTGTACGTTTACATAGTCATTAAATTCAGAACGAACGATGTACATAATTTCACTTGCCTGCTGTTTTGAAATCTCATCAGACATTACTGTCACCATTACTTTTTCTTCATCAATCCGAACAAGTGCATCGGAATATCCGATTGATTTAATAAGCATTTCCAACATTGCCTCTGAAGACTCCAACTTAATAAGTTCATCCATTTCATTGAATGCTGTATTCTTTTCTTCCGCGCTGTATTCATCGGATGCAATTTTTTGTGTTAATTGCGCTTTCAATTGGCTTCGTTTGTTTGCTTGCTCAAGGCGCACTTCCTGGAATAAATCACTTTCTGAGTTTACTGGTTGAGTTAGCTCTTTGTTAACACCTAAAATATCCGTTTCATTAATAGCTTCATCAGAAAAAATAGTTAAGATATTCGGTGTATTGTCTTCAAAAATGTAGAATACAGAAATTACCGCAACTAGGCTTACTAATGTTAAAAACCATACTGTTCGCTTTTTCACTTTCACTTATTTTCCTCCTTAATTTGCATTGGTACCACTTGAATACGATGCGCCGGAATTTGAAGAACATGCCCCACTGTTTCCTTTAGCATGATTTTCACGTCGGCCCTGTTTGCTCCTTGTGCCACAATAATGACACCTGATAGTTTCTCTTGTTGTGTTACAGCTAAAAACTGTTGTTCCCTTTGTTGATCATAGTGGAAATATACCTGTACTTGTCCGACTGAATCAATTTCGCTTAATAAATTTGCGAGCTGTTCTTCATTTGAGCGATTTTTTTCCCCTTTCTCTGATTGTGGTAGAAGAAAGAATAAACAAAGAATAAATACAACGGCAATGAAGATTAAAATGATAGGACGATTCGCTTGTTTCTTTTCCACATTATTAAGCGTATGCGCCCCCTTCTCTACTAGATTTCAACATAATGTATGAACGAATGAACTCGGTTATGCAAAGAATGAAAGAATTGTGCTTGTCACAAATAAATATAGGGCAAGCTTCACATAGACTTGCCACTGCTTTTCATCTGCAAACACAAGCAAACTGCTCCCCAGCAAAATAAATAGAAATAATTGAATCACGTTTTTCCTCCCATGGACATCTGCATAAAGAAAATAAATAATAGCACGATAAACATAATGGCAAAGCCGAGCAAAAATGCGACTGCACATAAAACAAACAGCGTCTTTCCGACATCATCAAACAAACTGCTTAAGCGCATATTTGTAAAAGGCTCGGCAACTGCGCCCATCACCTTAAAGAGCAGGGCATGTAAGAGCAATACGGTTGCAGGATAAAAGGCCGCCCCCCAAACGATTGTTAAAAAGGAGAGTCCAATAAAAGTCGAAACAGTTGATTGGGTTTTTTGGAAAAAGGACAATCCTTCTACAATAAGACTTCCGATTAAAGGGATATTTTGTTCTATTAATTTTTTTATAGGAGATTTTAATGCATCGTTTAATTGGATAAATGCAATGCCGGATAATGTAAGAATAGATGTGAGTGCCACGACAGAAGCAATCATGACGCTCAATATGGAAGAGCGAATAAGGTCTGCAGCTTTAGTAAAGGAAATTGCCGGATATATTTTCGTACATACATCGAAAACTAGGGCGAGGATAAGAGCTGGTATTAAAATGTTCGTACTGACAAATAAAATAATTTGAACAAATATAATAATAATAGGATTCCAGGCGATTGCTGTAAAAACTGTTTGAATCGTCAACAGCATGAACGTCATAATCGGTAATATAGCCATGAAAAAATTTTGAAGCAACGCGATTAATTCATATAGCACGACAAAAGCATCGACTACATTTTGCGCAAATACCACAATGAAAAGCAGGATAAATAACTGCTCTATTAACACGGCTTCACTCGGTACTAGGGCAATTAACAGCAAATACAATAAAATGTAGATTGCAACAAGCAATAATGAAAATAACAAAGATTGAAACGGCTCGGTAAAGATTGAAAAGAACGTTTCCATTACTGTAGCCTTTCTAATAGTTGGATTAACACTTGAAACTTAGGTTGCAAAAGATTGATCCAATATAAAACTGCTGTCATACGGACGGACAATGTAACCAGCGTTGCAAATGCATCATACTCATATTGCTCTAATAGCTGGCAGATCAACTCATTCATCAGGAATAGCAATGCCGTAAACAATAGTCCCTTACTATAGGGAACACTATTAAAAATAACGGCCAGTCGCTGCCAAAGTGGAATTAATTGTTCGCGAAGAATAAATTGGAAAAAAATAAAAAATGCGATGACGACGATAATCGAGTGCAACTTGTCCATTGTCTGTTTTAAAAATAAAAACAGAACTAAGTAAATGACACTAGCAAATAAGGCAATCATTTAGCTAGACTGCTGTCAACCATTGAAAAAATACGACAATCTCTTGAAAGAACAAGCGCAAAAATCGGATTAATTCAATCGTCATATATAAATACGCAATAAAGAATAAGAAAAATGAAAACTCTTTTTTTCCTAAATGCTCGAAGAATAAATGAAGAAGTGCGATAATCAACCCAATCCCTGCAACACGAAGCACATCTTGTAATTCCAATAAAGCCCTCCTTCCTTAACGAAACTATATGCAATTCATAATGAATTAAGCACAAAAAACGCCAATGTGAAAGATTTTATCCTTCGTCATCAGCGATTTTCCTATTAAAGATATAAATGCCCGATAATCTCTTTTATCGTTCCTTCTTTAGCCAAATAGCTATTTTCCCCCATCCATAGGGACATGTATTCAGGGTTATTTTGATTGGCACTCTCTTTCCGAATATGTAATGTTAAATAATGTTGGATAGGATAAGGTGCCACTGTAGCATCCTTTAACTGCTCAGTAAATTTATTTTTCAGGCCACGTGCATATTTTCCTGTAAATGCCTTAGTCAATGTTGTGGACTCCTGTGAAGAATTCAAAATGGCATTTTTGTGAGTTTTTGCAGCACCACACTCATGAGCCGTTAATAATACTGTACCAACTTGTACAAATGAAGCACCTAAGTCAAACATGCTAGTTACATGCTCTTTTGTCATTATGCCTCCAGCAGCAATAATCGGAATCGATACTTTTCCCTGTACAGTCTTCACTAAATCGGCCGTAGCAATGAGTTCGATAGGTTCAGTAAAAGTGCCGCGGTGACCGCCTGCTTCCCGCCCTTGTAAAACAACTGCATCTAGCCCTGCCTTTTCAACCTCAACGGCTTCTTCGATTGTTGTCGCTGTGCCAATCAAATACACATCATGCGATTTCAATTTCTTAATAGTATCTTCGTCCGGAATGCCAAATGTAAACGATACGATATTCACACCTTCATCAATAATCGCCTGAACTTGCCCTTCGAAAACTTCTGTTGAAATAACACGTTGTATTTTTGGTATGCCGAGTTCATCATAAATTGGCTGTAGTGCCTCACGTGCATCTTGAAGGACACTCACATCAATTCCAGGCTCCTCCTGGATGAACAAATTCACACTAAATGGCTTATTCGTTAATGATTTTACCTTTTGAATAAATCCCTTCGTCTCATCGCCATTTAAATAGCCAGCTCCAATCGAACCTAATATTCCCGCTTCACAACAGGCTGCAACAAATTCAGGAGTTGTAATACCTGCCATCGGTGCTTGTATGATTGGTTTTTCAATCGAAAACCTTGATTTCATCATTGTCCCACCCCTTTTTTTAATTATACTAATCCCCCCCTTAATTATCTATAATTTCTAATGGATGGAAAGGGTTATTTATATTCCCTTTACTATAGATTGTCACAAAAAAATAGAGATACCGCATAAAATGCAGTATCCCTATACAAAAATTCACGTACACGTGCAGATTATGCGCGTGAAACGTAAGAACCTTCAGTTGTGTTGATGATTAGTTTGTCGCCTTGGTTAACGAAGAATGGCACGTTTACCATTAAGCCCGTTTCCATTTTAGCTGGTTTAGTACCGCCTGAAGCTGTATCACCTTTAATACCTGGCTCTGTTTCAGCAACTTCTAAAGTAACTGTATTCGGTAATTCAATACCGATTAATTCACCTTGGTAAGATTGGATGTGAAGCTCCATGTTTTCTAATAAGTAGAATAACTCATCTTTTATTTGCGCTTCAGATAGAGTAGTTTGATCGTAAGACTCCATGTCCATGAACACGTGCTCGTCACCTTGTGCATATAAATATTGCATTTTACGGTTGTCGATCATCGCTTTTTCTACTTTTTCACCAGCACGGAATGTTTTTTCTGTCACGTTACCATTACGTAGGTTACGTAATTTAGAACGTACGAATGCAGCACCTTTACCTGGTTTTACGTGTTGGAATTCAAGTACGCGGAATAAGTTACCATCAACGATAATTGTTAAGCCTGTACGGAAATCGTTTACTGAGATCATGAATTATTTCCTCCAAATTATAAAATAATTAATTCTTTTGTCGAATGTGTTAGTACTTCATTACCCGATTTTGTGATTAAAATATCGTCCTCAATTCGAACGCCACCAATTCCAGGAATGTAGACACCCGGTTCAATTGTTACAACCATATTTGGCTCTAGCACAGTATCAGATCGGAATGATAACCCAGGTCCTTCATGTACTTCCAAGCCGATACCATGACCTGTTGAGTGACCAAATGCATCGCCTAAGCCTTTTGATTTTAAGTAATCACGTGCCACTGCATCTGCTTCGATCCCTGTCATGCCTGGACCAACTTTTTCAAGTGCTAGAAGCTGAGACTCGAGTACAGTATTGTACATTTCAACCAACTTCTCTGAAGGTTGTCCTACAGCGATTGTACGTGTTATGTCCGAAATGTATCCATTATAGTAAGCACCAAAATCAAGAGTTACAAAATCGCCCGTTTCAATAATTTTATTTGTCGCGACACCATGTGGCAATGCTGAACGCAAACCACTTGCAACAATAATATCAAAAGAAGAGCTTGTAGCACCTTGTTTACGCATGTAAAATTCTAATTCATTCGAAACCTCAAGCTCTGTTATTCCAGGCTTGATGAACTTTAAAATATGTGTAAATGCATCATCTGCAATTTCACAAGCAACCTTAATAATATTAATCTCTTCCGCAGTCTTAATCAAGCGAATTTTTTCGATTAAGCCTGAAACTGGGATAAAATCAGCTTTTACTGTAGTTTTATATACTTCATATGTACCAAAATGCATCGCATCCTTTTCAAATGCCAATGATTTCACACCCATTAACTCTGCTTGTTTCGCTACTTCTTCAAAAATCGGTCCTGTATGCTGGGCAATGCGGAAATCTTTAATTTGTTCTGAGGCCTGCTCAGTATATCGGAAATCAGTAATAAATACAGCGTCGTTTTGTGAAACGATTGCCACTCCTGCAGTTCCAGTAAAGCCTGTCATATAACGACGGTTATATTCATTTGTAATTAATATTGCATCTACATTATGTTCGATTAATGCCTGTCTCAATTTTGTTAGTTTCACGATTTCTCATTCCCCTTTTTATTGTTGTAAAAACTTGCGCATGGCCAGCTCATAGCCAAATGTACCAAGTCCGCAAATTTGCCCTATACATTGTGCAGCCAATTTTGATTCGTGACGAAATGCTTCGCGTGCATGGATATTGGAAATATGCACTTCGATTACCGGTACATTTACAGAAGCAATTGCATCCCGTAGCGCGATACTTGTATGTGTATATGCACCAGGATTAAAAACAATACCATCAACTTCTGTATCAGCCGCCTCATGAATCCAGTCAATGAGGACCCCTTCATGATTAGACTGCCGAAAATCAATTGAAGCATCAAACGAACTTGCCAGTGCTTCGCATTTAACCTTTACATCGTCTAATGTTTCAGCTCCGTAAATTTCCGGTTCACGCATTCCTAAACGATTTAAATTTGGACCATTTAAAATAAGTAGCTTCATCAATATGCGCTCCCTTTTTTCATACTGCCCCTATTTTATCACAGACTTTTCAGACATCAATACTTTCGCCTAGCGAAATATATATAACTTCTTATACTGGGCAGTTTCAACAATAAAGCGCATGATTGTTAAAACAACAATAATAAAAGGAATGGATAGCTTTTTCAGCGATGAAAATTCAATCGGAAGGTCTAATATCAGCCATTCCAAAATTAAAGCAACAACTAGCCCTAAAATAAGCGAAAATAAAAAAGGTGGAGCCTTGAAAAAAAACTGTGCCAGAAGCGTTATCACATATACACATACTACCAGGATTAAAAACAGAACAGCCCATCGTTCAAAGGCAGTCCATTCAAACCATTCATATTTTTTTAAAAAAGATACAGGGTGCCATGAAATGAGATTGAAAAAGTGCAACCCTTTTAAACTAATTGTCCCTAAAAGTGCTGCGACTATCGCTGTTACTAATAAATGCATTCTAATCAAAACTCCTCTTTTTTTGTTTCAGTATTGCCGTTTGCAAAAAAAACTATTCGAATCGATAGTGCTTTTCCCCAAAATTTAGTACAATATGAAAGTGAAACTTTACATAGAAAAGGCTAGATTCATTTCTATATTAAAGTGTAAAATTAGAAATTTAATTAGAGAGTGGTGTGCAGCAAGTGAGTAATAATGCGCCAGTATATGGTGGGCAAGCGCTTTTAGAAGGTGTCATGTTCACAGGGCAAGATCATATGGTAACTGCAATTCGTCGAAATGATGATTCCATTGATTATTTCCACGTTAAAAAAGAGAAAAAGCCTATATATCAAAAACTAAAGAAAATTCCATTCGTTCGCGGTGTTGTGGCATTAATTGAGTCGGCAGGATTTGGATCTCGGCATTTACAGTTTGCTTCAGACCGCTATGAAGTAACACCAGGCGAAGAAGAAGAAAGCAGTGGTGAGGAACCATCTAAGTTAATGATGATCTTAGGGGTAGCCGTTATTGGTGTATTATCGTTCCTATTCGGGAAATTTGTTTTTACATTGGTACCTATGTTTCTAGCGGAATTTCTAAAACCTTGGTTCCCCGGCAAAACAATACAGATTTTTATCGAAACAGGCTTTAAATTAGTTTTATTATTGGCCTACCTTCAAATTATCGCGATGACACCTTTAATTAAACGTGTATTCCAATATCACGGAGCAGAGCATAAAGTAATTAACTGCTATGAAGCCGGTCTTGAATTGACGGTCGAGAATGTACAAAAGCAATCCCGCCTGCACTATCGATGTGGATCAAGCTTCATTTTATTCACAGTAATTGTCGGAATGTTTACATACTTCTTCGTGCCAGTAGATCCTCTTTGGGTCCGCCTCGTAAGTCGTATATTATTAATTCCTGTTGTAATAGGTATCTCATTCGAAGTATTACAGGCTACAAACGCGGTACGTGATATTCCTGTTTTACGTTACTTAGGGTATCCAGGTTTATGGCTGCAACTATTAACGACAAAAGAGCCAAAAGACGAAATGGTTGAAGTGGCTATTGCTTCATTCAATAAGCTACATGAAGTTGAAAAAAATCCAGCCATTGCCCAAACTTTGGTGCATGATTAAGAAAACAGAGGGTTGATTTGAATGTAAGTTCATTCAAATCAACCCCTTTTTTTATTATTATTTAGACTCTCGAAATAATTTTATTGAGTTCATTTACATGAAATGGCATAATAGATATCAAATATGCAAGATTCAAAAAATTTAAAATCTATATCATCTGCTATAGAACTTAACTTCTTACGAAAGGAGATTGCTCATTTAATAGAAGTTAAAATCCAGTAAATTCAACATGAGAGGTTATTACATGAAAACTATTTTTCAATTTATGAGGCGCTATAAATGGCCTGCCGCAATTGCCTTTTTCCTAATGCTTTTAGAGCTTACAAGTGACTTAATCCAGCCACTTTTCATGGCGAAGATGATTAATGAAGGTTTACTAGAAGAAAATTTATCCAATGTCGCATTCTGGGGTGGCTGTTTATTTGTATTGGCACTGTTTTCCTTTATAAGTGGTGTGTTAAACTCCTTTTTCTCCGCACATGTCGCACATAGCTTCGGCTTCGACTTACGTAAGGCACTCTATAGTAAAATTCAATCGCTGACAATGGCTACATATTTAACGTTCCCGACATCAGGTCTTATTACCCGCCTTACGAGTGATGTGACGCAAACGATGAATATTGTATTTATGATGTTGCGCATTGCAATGAAAGCCCCATTAATGACAATTGGTTCACTAATCATGGCATTCATCATCAATGCAAAACTTGCCTTGATTTTATGTGTAAGTTTTCCGTTTTTACTCATCTTCCTCGTATGGATGGTATCGATAGGCATCAAATTGTTTGCACGTGTTCAGCATAGACTTGATTTTGTGAATCGACAGCTTCAGGAAGGACTTCAGGCTGTAAGATTGATTAAAGCATATATGCGCGGACAGTATGAAGAAAGTCGCTTTTTAACGGTCGCAGAAAATTTGAAGTTTGATACGATCAAAGCGACGCGTGTCATGGAAATTGCACTGCCTGTTCTCCAATTTGTAATGAATATTAGCTTACTTATTGTAATTTGGGTTGGCGCAGATGCGATCCGGGAAAATGATATTCTTGCCGGGGACTTGGCCGCAATAATTAACTATGCATTCCGTATGACCGCATCGTTTTCTATTTTTTCATTTATTATTATTGCGTATGCCCGCGCAAAAGCCTCTGCTGAACGTATTGAGGAAATTTTAAATATCAATGAAGGTACAGAAGAAGTAGAGAAAAATGAAGCCCCAATACTTGAAGCTTTCTCAATTTCCTTTGATAATGTTTCTTTCCATTATCCAACAACGGAACAGTATACGCTTCAGAATCTATCATTTACAATTAACAGCGGTGAAAAAATAGCGATTATGGGCGCAACAGGCTCAGGAAAATCGACCATTTTGCAGTTGATCGAACACTTTTACGAGCCGAATAATGGTGCGATTTATATAAATGGACGCAATATAAAAGACATTCCACTTCAACAATTGCGTAGCTCTATTTCCTATGTCCCGCAGCAATCACTTCTGTTTTCAGGGACAATTGTAGACAATTTACGCTGGGGGCAAAATGATGCGTCGCTTGAGCAAATTATTGACGCGACGAAAAAAGCACAAATCCATCAATCCATTGAAAGCTTTGATGAACAGTATGAGACAGTGATTGGACAACGCGGCATTAATTTATCGGGTGGTCAAAAACAACGCCTTGCCATTGCACGTGCCCTTCTAAAGCCAGCTTCATTACTCATTTTGGATGATAGTACATCAGCGCTCGATGTCGCGACTGAGCAAAAACTGTGGGAAGCGCTCGATGGTGAAGCTTTAACGATGCTCGTTGTCACACAGAAAATCCAGACAGCACAAACGGCTGACCGCATACTACTTATTAATGAAGGTGAGCTCCATGGTTTTGGCACACATGAAGAGTTAATGGAAACAAACGATTTGTATGCAAAAATCGTTGCTTCACAGCAGGAGGTGCTTGCCGAATGAAGTTTTTCAACTATGAACCAATTATCACGAAAGAACAAATAAAAAATGCAAGCGGAAAGAAGAAAAAAGGTGAGCGTGCCCAAAACTGGACGTACACATTAAAGCGTATTCTTGATTTTGTTGCTGAGCAAAAAATACTGCTATTTGCAGTGCTATTTCTCGTCGTATTAAGCTCTGCGCTCGCCTTAATCGGACCGTTTATTATCGGGAGACTAATTGATCAATTTATCGATGGCAGTTCGTTAAGCCAGCTGCAATATTGGCTCTATGGGTTAGCGGTTATTTATTTACTTTACAGTTTAGCAAGCTACTTCCAGAATTACTGGATGGTCAGTATTGCCCAACAAACAGTATTTCGTATACGTACGCAGTTATACGGGCATTTCTTCAAGCTTCCCCTTCGCTTTTTTGATAAAAGAAAGCACGGAGAATTGATGAGCCGCGCGACTAATGATATCGAAACAATCAGCGCAACATTAAATAGTGCCTTTATCCAGGTCGTGTCCAGTATATTAACATTAACAGGTACTGTGGCAGTCATGCTTTGGCTAAGCCCTGCCCTAACACTCATTACAATGTTGATCGTACCACTCATGTTTTATAGTATGCGCTGGATTACAAAACGAACGAGCCTGTTATTTAAACAACAGCAAGCAGCCATTGGGGAAATGAATGGTTTAATTGAAGAATCGATTACAGGTCAGCATGTCGTAAAAGCTTTTTCACAGGAAAACGAAATGCTGCGCCAATTTGATGAAAAGAATACCCGCATTCGCACTGTTGGTTTTTGGGCATTAACCTATTCCGGCTTCATCCCAAAAGTCATGAACACATTAAATAGCTTAAGTTTTGCAATTGTCGCATTTGCAGGAGGCTTATTTGCTTACTATGGTCATATTTCTATCGGAACGATTATTATTTTCACAGAATATGCCCGCCAATTCACCCGTCCACTGAATGATTTGGCAAACCAGTTTAACACCGTCCTATCTGCTCTAGCTGGTGCTGAACGCGTCTTTTTAATCATGGATGAGAAAGAAGATAAAACCGTTGGAGAAGATGTTGAAATACTTGGTAATGTCCGTTTTCAAAATGTTTCATTCCAATATGATGCACAGGCATCCTCCCCTACATTATCGAATGTGTCTTTTGAGGTGAAAGCAGGACAATCAGTTGCATTAATTGGGCAAACTGGTGCTGGTAAAACGACAATTATGCAGCTGTTAACAGGACTGTATGAAAAGACAGATGGGAAAATCGTTTTTGATGATATGGATATTGAAGAGATTTCAAAGGCAAGTCTGCGCAGCCAAATGGCATTCGTCTTGCAAGATCCGTTTCTTTTTGAAATGTCGATAAAGGAAAACATCCGCTACGGGAAACTTGATGCAACAGATGAGGAAATATACGAGGCAGCCAAAAAAGCTAATGCCCATTCATTTATTGATAAGCTTCCGGATAAATACGACACAATATTAAGTGCGGATGGCAGCCAGATTTCACAAGGACAAAAACAGCTGCTATCGATTGCACGTGCCTTTGTTGCAGATCCAAAAATTTTATTATTAGATGAAGCGACAAGCAGTATCGATACTGTGACTGAGCTCCATATTCAAGAAGCCCTTGAAAAGCTGATGGAAAACCGTACTAGCTTTATTATCGCGCATCGTTTAAATACGATTCGCAAAGTCGATTATGTCATCGTACTGAATCAAGGGAAAATTATCGAACAGGGAAAGCGCCAACAGCTTATTGAAAAACAAGGCGTGTTCGGACAAATGCTGAACGTGTAGGAACAAAAGAATTTTTTGCATAAGAACTACAAAACCGCCCATGTTGCTAGAAAAGCAAACAGGGGCGGTTTTTTGTGTCTAGTTATAGCTTAAATAGGATCAATTTCTTCTTGCTCCACAACTTTCGGTACCGGATTTTTTAATTGCCGGAAACGCTTATAATATTTAACAAGCAAAATTATAATAACGACTGCCAATACTATAAACAAAATACCGTTTATTAACAGTTCACGCTGTGCTGCTTCTGTCGAAGGTAAATCAAGTTCGGCCGTTTGATTTGTATATACATATTGAAGGAATGCAAGAAAATTACTGAAACTATGTAATAACATCGGAACAAATATATTTTTTGTTTTTAAATACGCATAGCCGAGCACACAGCCTAATGCAAAAGCAAACACTACATTAATCGGATTAAGATGAATAATCCCAAAAATTATTGATGAAATTATAATGCTTTTTTGCGGACTCCATCTCAATGTAAAACGTCGAAGTAAAATCCCTCTGAATAAAAGCTCCTCATAAAGTGGCGCGAGAATACAAATATTGATGAAAAACAAAATATAAACGAGTAATGATGGCTGCACTTCTTCCAAATCAATCATCGGATCAAATAAAAATAAGTTGCGTAAAAGTTCTTCAAACATGAGATACAGAAGTGTTACTACAATCGCTGTAAATACAACGGTAATCAACTGAAAGCAAGTGGTTATCGATAAGTATCTTGCCCAACGTCCTTTTGACATGATTGTATTCATTGGCTGATCATTATACGTAAAATTCCATTTCTTTGTTTGATAGACAATATACAACAACAAACAAATGGACATAATAAATGTAATCCATTGCTCGCTATCCGGGAAATCGACTGCAAACACCAATACAATACTCGCTATAAATAAGAAAACCGCAAACAGAATAAAATAACGCATTTTAAATTTTTTCAACTCGGTATAGTCCATAAATTTGCACCTCCTGTTTTAAGAATATCATAATATGACAATATTATCCTTTTTGTAGGCACGTTATTATTTTCGTACTCTTTCACATTATGATAGCACGTTTCTTTTTAGCAGTTATTTAGACAAAACAGCGCAGTCCACTTACCAAGTGCTAGTATGGGACTGCGCTGTTTAGTTTCTAGCTTTTTGTCATTAAACGTCGCTTGATTCGTACTGAAAAAAATTCTAAAATGAGCGCGATAATGAGTGCACAATATGTAATCATACCTACTTCGTGCAAGTCAAAGTAAAAGTTCGATGCCATAAACAGCTCGAAACCGATACCACCAGCCGCAGCTGCTGCTCCCATTGCGATCGCAATATCAAAATTCGTCTCAAATCGTAAAAATGTCCATGAGACAAGAAATGACGAAGACTGCGGAATTACGGCATGCCGAATAATATGCCACCAGTTTGCTCCAGCAGAACGTAATGCTTCAATTGATTCATCGCCTATTTCTTCAATCGATTCGGAATAAGCTTTTGTCAAATAAGCTATTGTATGTAGCATCATTCCAAGCACACAAGCTACTGCACCGAGACCAGCCACAATGGCAAAAATGAGTACCCATAAAACAGTCGGTACTGCCCGGATAAACGAGTTCACCGCAATAATAATATGTGAAACTTTTGCATTGCCTAAATTTTTTGCACTGGCAATTGCAAGGAAAAATGAAATGACTGCACCTAATACTGTAGTCAGAAATGTAAGAGCGAGCGTAATCAGAATTTGGCTCATCGCTGTTGCAAAAGTAATTTGATTGAATGCCGGCTGTAAAAACATCATTTTCAAATTACCTAATGTCATTGAAATGGCAGTCGACCATTCAATTGCCCCATAATTCAAGAGGAACGGACAAATGCATGTAAAGACAAGGAGCGAAATCCAAACGGTGCGCATTACGATCGAAGCTTTTGAAACTTGCTGAATTTGGATCCGACCCTTTTTCACTTTAACATTTTTAATAGATGGTACTGCTTGCATTATGAAATCGCCCTCCTTATTTTGTTCGATGCAAATTCAATTGCAAATACTACAAGTACAATCGTAATAGTAATAAGGCCGACCATTTCGTAATTTAAGCTTTTATAGTACATATCAAATAAATAACCAATCCCCGTACCTGTCAGAATCCCCACTAATGTAGCACTTCGAATATTCGTTTCAATCATATAAAATACCCAGCTTAGCATTTGTGGCATCGTATCCGGTAAAACACCTTTAAACACAACCTGCAAGTACGTAGAACCGGTTGCTTTTAAAGCTTCCACACCATCCGAACTCGCCTCATCAATCGTTTCAATAAACATTCGTACTAAAAAACCAAACGTTGAAAAAAAGAGCGCGAAATACCCAGTAATCACATTATGTCCAAATGAAATAACTAACATTAATGCCCATGCCACCACCGGAATATTTCGGAATATGGAAGCAACAAAACGCGCTGCGATTCCTACAAAATGCTGGACTTGTGTCGTTTTGGAACCCATCATTGCAAAAAACAAGGCACAAATCGTGGCAGTCATTGTTGCAAATATTGATAGCACAATCGTTTCCCATAGTCGCTCAAGCACTTTCGGTAAGTTTTCCAGTGCTTCACTACTTGGGATTAAATTAACCGCCATCCAAATTACTGTCCCCGGAATGGCTATAATTCCTTCGATTAAGCTAAACTCTGTTATCACAGCAGAACTATACGTTAAGACAATTAATAATATAAAAATAATTGTTGTTCGCCATTTCTTCTTACGTAAAATATCAGTATCCACGATTATTGCCTCCGTCTATTCCGTAATCAATTCATCCACATTCGTCCCATAAATTTCTTGAATCGCAAATTTATTGAGTTTCCCTGGCTCATCATCAAATACTTTACAGCCCTTACTCAGACCTATAATCCGATCGGAATATCGAGTGGCCACCTCAACTTGATGTAAATTGACCAATACAGTAATGCCCATTGTTTCAGAAATTTCCTTCAGATGATCCATAATGACTTTAGAGGCATTCGGATCAAGCGATGCGATCGGCTCATCACACAATAAAAGTTTGGGCTCTTGTACTAATGCACGTGCGATTCCGACACGTTGCTTCTGACCACCGCTTAACTGATCACAGCGTTTATAAATATGATCTTCCATTCCTAACTTCTGCAATATATTTAAAGCAAGCATCTTCTCTTCTTCGGTATATACATTAAACAAACCTTGCCATGTACTTTTATAGCCGAATCGACCGTGCAGGACATTTTCAAATACTGTTAGACGGGACACAAGATTATAGTGCTGAAAAATCATGCCTATTTTCGCACGTGTACGTCGAAGTCTTTTTTTATTCAGTAGCACAATATTCTGGTCATCGAAAATAACTTCCCCACTTGATGGTTCAATCATGCGATTAATACAACGCAATAAGGTAGATTTCCCTGCACCAGATGGACCGATAATGGAGATTAACTGCCCTTCCCCTAATGAAAGACTAATATCATTTAGCACGCTATTTTTCTGATCATAACTTTTATGGATATTATTTAGTTGTAAAATTGTCTTCGCTGATTTTACGACTTCCGTTTCATGATAGGCAAGTGGTCTAGGTATTTCTTTTACAGTTCGTTCCAGTACAGTTTGCATCGCTCATTCTCCTTTATTGCTTTTTTAGAAAGGGGCTGTCAGGGGGATCATTTCGATAAATTACGAGATAATTCATAAGAAGGAAGGCTGTATTCAAAGAAAAATTTACCTTGACCACTGCCTCCACTAAATACTTATTTCGATAATTCACGAATCGGGTTGAACCATTGATCATCTACTTCCAAAAATCGCTCATTTCCTGACGTATAGAATAATGATGGTTGTTCCTTTTCCTTAGGCATGAAAATCTCTTCGTTTTTTGCCGTCGCATCCGAAGTTAATGCTTCTTTTAATTTTGAAACTTCCTCTTCCGACAATACTTCTGTATTTACTGCAAACGGTGCATTTAATACAGGTGTTACTTGGATTAAAGTGAATTCCTCGCCTGGTAATGTATTGAATGGTGGCGCTGCATTGTCGCGCACGCGGTAAACCGTTCCTGGTTTGTTTGCTTCTCCTTCAACTATCTCAATGTATGGATCGACACATGTATCACAGAAGGAAGCAATATCTGTTCGTCCCATTAACATATTAACTGCTGCACCTTGATGTGAACCGCCAAACACTACACTTGGATACACAGCATTGCCTTCCATCAAATCTTCTTCCTTCAAGCCTTTGTCACTGAAATGTGAAATAATTGAGCTTGCCGGCATTTTAAAGCCTGATGTAGATGATGGAGATACAAACGAGATGCTTTTCCCTTCTGTCGTATCCAAATCATATTCTTCATTCACTTTGTAAGCATTAGCTTTTTCTTTAGGTACAGCTAACCAGCTATAATAAAGGGCATCATCAAGAGTTCCTGATTCGCCTGAAGTTACTACCAATGGTGCAACTGCCTCATTTTTCTTATTTGCTTCGATATAGCCCTGAGCCCCCATGAATGCTACTTGTGCATTTCCATTGGCAATTGTTTCGATTGCGATTGCGTAGTCGGTCGTTAATTTATGTTCTACTTCTCTTCCTGTCGCTTCTTCAAATAGCTTTCCGAAAGCATCACGTGACGGACCCATTTCTGAACCAGATTCATTTGGATACCACACAACTACTAATGGTTCTTTTGAATTTGCACTTGCCGCATCAGTTGATGGTTCATTTTCAGATGAATTGCACCCCACTAAAAGTAATGCACTTAACATTCCAACAACAGGTAGTTTCCATAGTTTTTTCATTACAACTCTCCTTGTTTTCGTAATAGTCCAAATTTTTAGAGCGTCCTACTTCCAATCACATTTAATCATGTTTCTGTAGTAACGAATAGGGTTCTTCGACGATCTTTATAATGTTTTACAAATGGTTTACAGTTAAGGACCTTTGTAAATCATCCATTATATAGCTGCCAAGCTTAACAGAAGTACCATATGTGCCGTGATAGTCGGAACCGCCAGTTAACAACAAATTATACTTGGCAGCCAATTGCTTCACACGGTTCTTGTCCATTTCGGTATGATCTGGATGCACTAATTCAATCCCATCTAAGCCTTGTGCAATTAATTCCTCTGCAACTTCATAGCTATCGAGCTGTCCAGGGTGGGCTAATACCGCAAATCCTCCATCGGCATGAATTGCTTTAAGTGCCTGAAAGACATCGATATAGGCTATATCTCCAGCCGCCACTCCAGACCCTTTAAATAACGATTGATACAGCGTTTGATAATTTTTATTTTCATACGATTCTTCCAATAGGGCATTCATAATATGCTGCTTATACAACGTACCGCTCGTATGTGCATGGGCAAGCGCATCTTCAATATTTATCTGAAAGCCTGCATCTTTTATACACCTCGTTTGCCAGATGGAATGCGCATGACGACGGGCTAATAATGGCTGACAAAGTGCTTCTATTGCTAGGCAAGGTCCTTTAAATCCGTATCCAAGCAAATGAACTTTCCGTCTGCGTTTAAAGTCATAGGCAGAAATTTCAACGCCAGGTATAAACGTCATATCATATTGCCTGGCCAGTAAATGACCTTCGTTATGATGTGCCACTGTATCGTGATCAACAACACCTAAGTGGGTAATTCCTGCCTGTTTTGCTTTCCAAAAAAGCATTTCTAATGTATCACTGCCGTCGGAATAGCGACTATGTGTATGCCAGTCAATTATCATGCAATCTCACCTTTAACGTATTTTTCCATTGTAAATACTTCATCGCATAAACCTTCCATAAACTCCAAATCGTGAAAAATTCCGACTAATGTAGTACCTTGTGCTTTCAGCTTTTCAATAGATTCCCTCACCTTTATTTTCGAAGTTTCATCCAAACTGGCTGTCGGCTCATCCAACAGTAATAAGCGTGGTTGTTTTACGATGGCACAGGCAATATTAAGACGGAGCTTTTCACCACCGGAAAAATTATTCGGATAACTATTCCATAATGTTTCTTCCAAATCAAAATGCGTCAGTGCTTCTTTAGCACGTGTAACTGCATCATGTCGTTTAATCCCAATATCAAGTAAAGATTGCGTTACTAATTCGAGTGCCGTTGTACGTGGCATTACATTTAAAAACTGCGATACATAGCCAATCTCATGTTTGCGTAAATAAACAATTTGTCTAGGGCTTGCCTTTAACAGATCTATCATTCCAAATGCTTCGGAATGAAAAAGGATTTCGCCACTTTGAGGCTCGTACGTACGATAAATGCTTTTTAATATAGTGGACTTCCCACTGCCACTTTTACCGACAATCCCTAAAAATCCCCCTTCTTTTACGTGTAAAGAAATATTATTTAACGCTGTGAACGTATTTTGTAGATGATGAATGGTAAACGTCTTTTGTAGCTCATTAATTGTCAGCATTGTGCCACCCCTTATCGGTAATTTGTTTGCATAATCACTTTGCCATCTACCATCGTATTGGTTACAACAGGATAACCGTCATCCATCTTACCGATGATGATGATGTCCGCTTTCTTTCCAGCTTTAATTGAGCCGATTTCTTGATCCAAATTTACAGCACGAGCAGGATTAATCGTGACAAGCTGGAACAATCGATGCAAATCTTCTTCATATTTATCCGCTAATTCAAAAATGCCCTGCAGCATTGCTGGTGGATAATAATCACTGCAAACAATATCAATAACACGGGCCTGAATTGCTTCACTCGCACTTAAATTTCCGGAATGCGACCCACCCATCAAAATATTTGGAGCACCGGCAATTGTATATAGACCCATACGCTTCGCCTCTTTAGCAACGTCCAATGTAATCGGAAACTCGCTAATTGTTGTTCCGTATGATTGAGTAAGCTGCAGCTTGGCAACATCATCGTCATCATGGGACGCAACCGCAATATTTCTTTCAATTGCAAGACAGCTCAACCGCTCAATCTCTTCATACGTCATTTTTGTTTTATCAATTTGTTCTTTAATGAGTACATCCGCTTCTGGTTCCGAAATAGTCCGGTAGCCGCGCATCGTCTCTTTATATATTTCTAGATTGCGATATTGTCCTTGTCCCGGTGTATGGTCCATAAATGAAAGTAAATGTATTTTTCCATCCAAAATATTTTGCTCAAGTGCCGGTATCTGATCGATTGAATCAATTTCAAATCGCGCATGCATACGATGACGAATTAAGTGTTGTTCTGTATGTGTATTATGGATGGCGTCAATGCATCGTTGCACATTTTGCGGTTCGCGAATTGCTTTATGTGAATATTTATCATCGCCATAAAAGGATAACGAATGGAAGATTGTCGTAATACCGTGCGTCATTAAAATACGTTCGCTCTCACGTAAACCCACTTTCAAACTCATAATGGATGTAGGCCTTGGACTGATTATTGTCTCGATATAATCTGAGTGAATATCGACAAAGCCAGGTGATACATAGCCCCCATCTGCGTCAATCACCTGAACTGTAGCTAAATCCAGATCCTCTGCAGGTACAATTCCTGCGATTAACGCGCCGTCAATGAGTACGGCATGATCACTTAAAAACTGCTCTTCTGTTACAATGATTCCGTTAATAATTGCTTGCATATATATGCCTCCCTACAATAATGAATAGACTAATTGCTGTGTATAAGAATGCTGTGGATCCTCCAGTACTTGATCCGTTAGGCCATGCTCAATAATTTCGCCATTTAGCATAACAATCGTGCGGTCTGCCAACATTCGAATAACAGCTAAATCATGTGAAACGACAATCATTGAAATATTAAATTCGCGCTGAATGGATTTGATTAAATCCAATACATCCGCCTGTACAGATAAATCGAGTCCTGTCGTCACCTCATCGAGCAATAGTAATGGCGGATTATTCGATAGTGCCTTTGCTATTTGAACACGCTGCTGCATCCCACCGGAAAAGTTTTTAGGCGCTTCCTTACTGCGATGAAGCGGAATATTAACATGCTGTAATAAGTCATAGCTTCTTGCTTCCATATTCCCAACATGACGATTCCCTGCGGCGATTTGTTTTTCTGCAATATTGCTTAATGATGAAAAGTCCATTTTTAATCCAAGAATCGGATTTTGGTACACCATCCCCAGCAACATATTGCGGATTTGACGCTTCATCTGGGAAGATTCCGTAAAAATATTGACCTTGCCATCTTTATAATCTTGCAAATAGCCTTCACCTGTTGTGACGTTTTCATCAAAATACAGGCTTTTCATGAAGGTAGATTTACCACTACCGCTTTCCCCGACAATTCCTAAAATTTCACCGCGATATAAATCAAACGAAATGTCACGGCATGCATAAACAGTCTTACAAACTGGACAATAATTCTTTTCTAGCTTTGGGTTCGATTGCTGGCAATGCAAGCAACCTTCCCCATATTGTTTCGAAAGATTCCGAACAGATAAGATTGGCTGTTCTACCATTATTTTGCCCCCACCTTTTGCTGTAAAATTTCTTGCATATAGCTCGTGTCATTGCACATATAATACGTTTCACCTGTTTGTTCATCTGTTAGTTCATCTAAAAAGACGTTGGATAGACCCGTTTCTTTACATGCCTTACCGTCAAATTGCTCGACAACAAAAGGATAGTCTTCAAATGCCAATGATGCCACTTTTGTATATGGTGGAACGGCATAAATTTTCTTTTCTCGGCCCGCTCCAAATAAAATTAATGCTTCGCTATTATGAATTTTCGGATTATCATAACGCGGAATCGGGCTTGGATTCATTACATACCGATCATTGACAAGCACTGGGTAATCAGCACCTTGGGAAGTTTGGTTATAGCGCATAATTTGTTCAAATAACATTAAATACGCACCACTATATTCCTTTTCCGCATGATGACGCTTCGTTTTAAACTCACTGCGCTCTATTTTCCTAAGCGGCTCCGGCTCCGGCACTTGAAGTACGAGCACTTGATCTTTGCGTAATGGCACTTCCGGAATTCTGTGCCTTGACTGGATGAGGCTCGCTTCCTGTGTCCGTATCGTCGTTTCGACTCCAGTCGTTTTTTGCACTAAATTTTTAATATTCACTGCGTTAACGGAATCATCCGCACCTTGATCGATGACTTTTAACACATCCTCTTTCCCGATAAGTGCAAGCGTTAACTGAAGGCCCCCTGTACCCCAACCACGGCCAATAGGTAACTCACGGGAAGCAAATGGTACTTGATAACCGGGTATGGAAATACCTTTTAAAATAGCGCGTCGAATTTCACGCTTTGATTGTTCATCCAATAATGCAAACGGTAAACGACTCATCGTTTCCCCTCCTTTTTAATCGTGCGCATTTGTTCTAGTTTCGACTGGAATGTAACATAATGCGGCATTTTCAAGTGAGAGATAAAGCCTGTCGATTCGATAATATCAACATGCAACAATACAAATTCCTCATCATGGATCGGTGTATTACCCCCTGTTTCCAGTGCATGGTCAACAATCGACATCGCAATGGCTTTTGTTTCGTTTTGTCCAAAACAAGCCCCATATCCGATATCGAATTCCAGTACTTGCTGCTGTTCATCATCGATATTTACTGGAATAAATGACTCTACTTCTGTCAGCTTAATAGAACCAATATAGTATTGTTCGTCTTCACCATCGATTTCCACATGGATTGGCTGCATCCCGACACGTACTTCCCCTACATTTGGATGTGATGCACCATATCCGCGTAACCCTGCATAACCAAGTGACGTAACAGTTCCCGTTTGTCCTCTTGTTAATGTTTGCAGTCGCTGCGATCGATTCGTAGGAAATGATAAGGCTTTCTTTGTTACATCACTTGGTTCCTCATCATTCAGTGAAAACGTTCGAATTAATTGTTCGTCCCGTAAATAATCCATTACTTTTGGTAATTTCTCGAGCTGCAGATTGCTCTTATCAGGTTTTTCGATGGCATTAAACTGGTCTATTATCAGTTGCACATCTTCCTTTGTTTCTGTCATTAGACTGAAATCCAATAGACGATGCAAATAGTCATGTGATGCCCCTAATAGCTGACCACCGGGAATATCTTTAAAACTTGAAGAGATTCTTCGCAACACAAACATATCTCTAGGATCAGTTATAGTTGAATAATAAAGTCTCGGTAATGTGGAGCGATGGGCACGCAATAAAAATACCGCTTCCTCCTGATTCCCTTCACTTTGCTTCATAGCGAGGGCAGCCAATTGTTCACTATACAGACTGCTTTCCGACATGATTTGGTCAAGGAAACCTCGCATCGTTCCTAGTAGTTTTTGAACAGTTACATGCTCCCCATGCTTAATACGCTCATATTGTAAATGCTCCAACGAAGCTTCGATTGCTTCGGATCCGCCTCTAACTGCTACGTATGCCATGATTGCTTCACCTCTTGAATTTTAGTTGTTCGTGGCAATGCTATAATGTCTGAATTGGAATTGATTAGAAGAACATCTACTCCCAATGGAAACTCATTATTTTTCATTTCTCTTAACTGCAGCCATTGTTCAGGAACGTTAAGTTGCACCGCCTTTGAATGTTGAATGCCAGGTCCTTGTAAATGAACGACATTGCCAATGTGATCTGTTATTTCATACAAAATGGTTGCCGATAGCTGTGGGTCAATAAGATTGCCTACTTTTGCATGCTGTAATGCATGCTGTGCCTGTTGTTCCGAGCAATCTGCAGAAATAATTATGAAGTCGGCCAAATCCACAGATACTAATTTGGCACCTGTCCAAGCCCGAATTTCACTTTGGATTACTGGACATTCATTGGCGACATAAAAGCTCACTTCACCATCAAGTAATGTAAGGCAAGCTGAGACGGTAGCTGAATATAGCCCCGTAATTTCCTGTGACTGTACTAGCCGCTGCTGATCTCCTGGACGTGAGAAGCATTCCATTAATGAACGAAAAGTTTGCTGAGTAAAATGTACTGTTTCCATCATGTGCCTCCTTAAAGCGACATCGTGTTAAATTGAACTTTAGTTCGTTCAATCGAGCGCTTAATATTTTGCTGTTCTAGTTCCAACTCCATTTTTAATTGCTCCATAATAGGAATCCATTGTTTCGTTTCAGGAAAATCACCTTTAAAGGCAGCATCAATTATCGCCAACGCCCTGCTTAATTCAGGTTCCATTTCACGGACTATTCCTGTTCCAAATACATTTCGGATTTTTACTTTCGTCTCTGTAACAAGTACCTCCCCTATGTAGAATAAAGACTGTTGGGCAGATTCCCTTAATTTCACCATCACAAGGCCTTCTCGTGGTGGCTGTACTTCAACGATTTCATATGTGTTTGCAATTTGATCAGCCATTTCCAAAGCTTGTTTTCTTCCAACTTCGATTAATAGCTTTGTACGTTCTGCTCTATTCAATTTGATCGCCCCTCTCTAACTACACCTTAACTTGTTGCCAAGTTGCGTAGTGTCAAGGTTTCGTAAAAGTAGTGTAAATACGCTTTACATAACTGGCGCCAGGTGGGTATGTAGAACCCTAACAAGCCCGTAAACTATTAAGAAAACAGAAAGCCCCCAGCATAAAAATGCCGGGGGTTAATTTGTATTGTCACTATATTTGAAAATAGAAAAGGTCTGTACGGTAAATGATTTCAGTATATTCCAGCAACACATTTCGTTCTGCATCCCAGTTGTCGGATTCCACCTTAACTATAGGTACCAGCACCTCACAATTCAGCATATTCCGTTCAATTTCATTTACATATTGCACGGAGAGCTGAGAAAACGTACTCCGAAACTCCTTCACACCAAAACGTTGATAAAACTGGTACATTGATGTTAACCGGCTATCAATTTTCTTTATTTCCGGCATATTGCTAATGACAACATATGAGCGATGAATGGCTGCTGGTTCATCATCTATATAACGTAATCGTTCCACTAAATAAAGTGGCTCCTGTCCAATATCAATCTTCGTATAGATGGCATGATTTTGTGCCACACGCTCAAATTTTGTAAGCTTCGATTTATAGTTGGCTGTTTGATTTTTCATTTTTTTACTGAAGCTGATATTACCGGACATCACAACATCCAGCGGTTTTTGCTTCTGTTTAATAAATCTGCCAACACCTTTTTTGGAGTAAACAAGACCCATTTTCTCCAGTAATGTATATACGTTCCTCACTTTAATTCGAGACATCTGAAATTGTTCTACTAACTGATACTCACTCGGTAATTTGAATTCAATATATAGCCTAGTATCCGAAATTGTTTCAAGTAAATAATCTTTTAATATTAGTTCCTGCTTGTCCATAAAAAACCACCTCTTTATAAGAGGTTACACAGTAACTATTAATGCTTTGTTAGGATTGAGTGAATAATTGTAAAGTTATGTAATCTTATAGCACGAATGCAATAGACTTATATTTTAGTTTTTAGTAAAATGTAGACAGAGGCATGTCAAATCTATAGAATCGTGATTTTAAAAGTAATTGCAAAGCTATGCAACTACAGGAAACTGTTTTGCATAGCTTTTAATTTTAACCTGTATTACTGTAGCTGCAATGGAGGGGAACAACACATTGAAAAATGTAAATCGTTTATTTGTAATTATCGGTATTATTATTGTAATTATTATCGGTCGCTTTTTCTTGGCGCAAAATGAAGTAATTGAAATTCCTACTGCAACAGTAGTGACAAATGATCAGATAATTGATTCGGTGCGTGGAAGCTACTGCTGGCATTCTGCTGGGGATGCTACATGTGTTGATAGTGCCGCGCCACACGAAATGGTACAAGGATCGGATATGTCTTATATAAAAGTCCAACCGAATGAAGAGATTGAATTCAAGTACGATAAGCGTATGACAAGTATTTCAATTCAGCAGTGGCTAGAAGGCCATAATTATGAGGAAATTGCAACGACCGCCCGTTTTAATGCACCAAGCGAAAAAGGTTTATATATTATCACAGGCTTGGCTCGGTTCAGTAATGGGGATGTTAGTGATACGATTGCAATAGAAGTTGAATAATTGTACTTTGTCCGAATGCCTTAAATAGGAGCAAAATTAAAGTGGCTGAGACATAAGGGAATATTCCATTAAATAAGGAGAAATATCTTATTAAGAAACGGATACTTTATAAAATTGATTGGAATGAAGGGGCGACTCCTACGGGAATTGCGTGACGCCTGAGACTACAGGCTCAGGCCACGCCCGTGGAAAGCGTCCCCGGAATGGAAATCAATTTTGTGCACAGCAAAAAACCACATTTTTCTCTCAGAGAAAAATGATGGTTTTGGATTCTGTCCCAGCCTCTCTATTTGCTTATCGTTGTTTTGTAATTTCAATTAAATCCTGTTGTAATTGCTGTAGTTCTTGACTAGCTTTTGAAATGGCTTTCATCATTTCATGTTCTTCATGAATAGAAGTAGCGATTTCCTGCGTCATTGCTGCATTTTCTTCCGATATGGCAGATAAACTTTCTATTTGACTCATGGCTTCTGCGACCATACCGTTTGTATTTGTAATAGTCTGCATATCCTCAGTTAATTTCTTTTGAATTTCATCAAAAGATTGCTTCATCCCATTAAACGATACTGAAATGTGATTTAAAGTTTCCACACTTGAATGCACTGCATCCTTCCCCTCATATGCTTTTAACCGAGCAGTCGTCGCGCGCTGAAGAAGTTGCTTTGTTACCTCTGTAATGTTCATGGCGATTTCCGCACTTTCACCGGCCAACTTTTTCACTTCATCTGCTACAACCGCAAACCCCTTCCCATGTTCACCTGCTCTTGCAGCTTCTATAGAGGCATTCAAAGATAATAAGTTTGTTTGGTCTGCAATTGCTTTAATACCGTTTAGTAGTTCATTTACTTTTGACAGACTTTCCTGCATATCGTCAATCGTTATTGTCGTCAAGTCAATGGATTCACTTAGCGTATCCATACCATTCGCTACTTCATGCACTTGCTTCCAACTATGTTCTATAGCGACTTGTACTTTAGTTGATTCCTCTACAGTCAATTCAGATGATTGTTTTGTATTTTGCATATTTTGATGGGACAAAACCATTTGTTCATTGATTTTCTGAATCATTTCTGCCTCGCTATGAATAGCGGCTGCCATCTGATCCGAAGACTGTAACATCGTTTCACTTGCTACATTCAATGTATGTACATTTTCATTCACATGTATAATATTTTGTGCTAATTGCACGGAACCATCATCAATTTTATGCATGATCGATGTTAAATTTTCTAATAGTGCATTTGCTTCTTTTTCTTTTGCCTGTGCATCCTTCACTAATTTATTGCCCCACTTAGTTAATCGGTAAAGCATATAATTGATACCATTAACAATAGAGAAAACTGTTATAAAAATTGGAATGCTTGCATTGTCTCCTAATAACTTCACGGGCGCAATGATGTACAACAACAAATATAGACTAGTTGTAATACTCCAAAATGTTAGTATTAGTCGCTCATTGAAATACATGGCGGCCATAATAAATGTTATAAATAAAATATAGTGTTTATTGATAGCGAATCCATCCAGGTAAAATAATAGAATAGTCACTATTGCCGGGAGTAGCGAGAATATTAATCCTTTTGCAAAGTAAGATATGTTTAAAAAATATGTTACCGACGATATTAAAATCACACTGCCTCCCGCTATAAGGAATGGGATGGAATGATTTAATCCATTTTTATAAATAAGCGGAGACACTATTAATATAACTAAAATTATTGTTATAAAACAATTTAACTGATGAATCCAATTTAACTTATCGACGCTCTTTTTCAATTTTCATCCCCCTAGGATTTTAAGACTATGCCATTATTGTCTTGTAGGAATATTTTACAATTCACAACTTCAAAATTCAATCAATATTTTTACATTTAATGGATTTATTAGAAATTCAATATTTTCAACAAAACAAAAAGAAGCACGACGATTTTTTTCGTGTGCTTCTCTCTATTATCATTTCTTCCGTATTACAGCCCGTACCGGTGACCCGTCAGCGCCTTCTATTTTTAACGGTAATGCAATTAAATCATAGAGCCCGGGCGTTACTTCACTTAAATCCAGCCCCTCTAAAATATGTATTCCATTTTCATAGAGTGCATGATGGGCTGATACTTCCTTACTATCTAAAGGATCAACAGAAGGATTATCCACACCGAGTAAAATAACACCGCGCTCCTTTAAAAAGGATGCTGCATCTGGAGAAATAACTGGTATCTTTTCCGGAAATTGTTCGGAAGATTGACTCACCATTTTCAACAGCACACGCTTTGCTCCAAGAAAATCAATGGATGATAGCATTTCAACTGTAATGACTTCTTCTCCGACACAAGATACAATATAACAATCGCCAATATAAGTATTGATGTCTAATTGTTCGATTGTCTCAGCCTCACTATTAAAATGAAAAGGCGCATCTACATGTGTACCGGTATGCAAGGAAGTTGTTATTCTCCCAATATTGACCGAGCCCGTCTGCTGCTTTGTATACCCAACTTCAAACGAAAACGGCGTATCCCCCGGCCAGTTCGGCATCCCTTTTTTCATCGTTTGTGTAATATCAATCCACATAGCATCACCTCTAATACTGAAATACTAAATAACCGAGAACGAGCACAATTACTGCCGGTACTACAAAGGTCATTAGAATTCGATAGGTTCTGTAAAAGCCTTCCCCCATTTTACTCCCCTGTAACAACTCACTTTTAACAATATTTTTATCCATAATATGCATAATAAAAATTGCTATTAGTAAATTGCCGACCGGTAAAATTACATTTGACACAACAAAATCAGTAAAATCAAAAATACTTCGGCCAAATATTGATACATCACCTAGTGTACTGTATGTCAGTGTCGATGGAATTGAAGCGATAAAAACAAGTACACCAATAATCATCGTAATTTGAGCGCGGGTAATATTCCACTTCTCGATTACTGCTGCTACTATAATTTCATACATACTGAAGGATGAAGTTAACGTCGCAAATAAAAATAATATTAAAAACATCGCAAGGAACACTTCTCCAAATGGCATCTGTGAGAATGCAGCCGGCAATACCATAAATAATAATGGCGGTCCGCTTGCTACTTCCATATCAAAAGCAAAGACGACCGGGAAAATGGCCAAACCTGCTAAAAATGAAACAAAAATACTCAACCCTACAACTGACCCCGCTGAATTTGGTAAGCTCACATCTTTCTTTAAATAAGAACTATATGTAACTAAACAAGAAAATCCAACTGCGAGCGCAAAAAATGATTGCCCTAAAGCATATAGTATCGATTCACCTGTGATGTTCGAAAAGTCCGGATACAAGAAAAACTTGATTCCTTCCATCGCGCCATCAAGCGTAACAGCTCTAATTACCAAAATAAAGAACATAATAAATAAAAGCGGCATCATAAACTTATTCGCTTTTTCAATTCCGTTCTGTACACCTAGTGCGATAATGATTACATTGGCAATTGTGAATAATGCTAGTCCTAAAAGTGCAATCCATGGTGTACCTGTTACTTGTCCAAAAAATGCTCCTGGATCCAATGTCGGCTCAATAACATTACCAACTACTGAGACGCCACTATATACAAAAATCCAGCCACCTACAACACTATAAAACGATAATAACAGGAAACATCCTAATATACCGAGCTTTCCGATCCATGCCCAAACTTTTGGGTTTGGCGAAAGAACTTTATACGCAGTAACCGCTTCTTTTTGCGCGGCACGCCCGATAATATATTCTGATAAAAGCATCGGTAAACCAATTATTAATGTTAGTACTACAAAAATTAAAAAGAATGCGCCGCCTCCACTTTGACCGGCTACGTAGGGCATCTTCCATATCGCCCCAAGCCCTATCGCTGCGCCCGCTGACGCTAATACAAATCCTAACTTGCTTGACCACTGTCCTTTACTCTTCTCCATTGACCTCACTCCACTCATACTAAACTAAGCTTAACTAAACTATAACACTGTTCGTAAATCCCATAACTCAGGGAAAAAACGATGATCAAGAACTTGACGCAAATAATTGACTCCGGATGATCCACCCGTGCCTACTTTAAAGCCAATAATACGCTCGACCGTTTTCATATGACGGAATCGCCATTGCTGCAATGAATCTTCTATATCAACCAGCTTTTCGCCGAGCTGGTATAAATCCCAGTACTTATCGGTATTTTCATAGACGGTTTTCCATGCAGCAGCAACAGAATCGTCACCACTATATACTACCGAAAAATCTCGATTTAGCAAAGCCTCATTAACTGGTAACCCAGCTTTTGCCAATGCTTTGATAGAAACGTCATAAATACTCGGTGCACTATACGCTTCTTTTAATCTGGCCAAAACATCTTTTTCTTTCTCATAAATTTTAAGAATATGAGGTGTTTTATATCCAAGCGAAAACTCTATTAAACGATATTGATAGCTTTGGAAACCGGATGCTTTTCCAAGATCATCTCGGAACTGCAAATATTCTGCAGGTGTCATTGTCGCTAGCACATCCCATGCCTGAATAATTTGCATTTGGATTTTTGAAACTCTTGCCAGCATTTTAAAAGCCGGCTGCATTTCACCACGTTCAATTGCTTGAATCGCACCTTGCATTTCATGAATAATCAGCTTCATCCAAAGCTCGCTTACTTGATGAATAATGATAAATAGCATTTCATCGTGGTGATTGGACAGGCGGTTTTGATTGTTTAAAATAGCGTCTAAGCTTAAGTACTCGCCATATGTCATATCCTCGCGAAAATCCGTATGAATGTCCTTTTCACTGTTTAATTTTTGCTGTAAATCCGAAATCGAACGCTTTTCCATTGAACCACTCCTTATGCAATAATATCTCGCTTATTCTCATGATTCTCATAAGTTTTATTAATCACAATATCTTTTAAAATTTGTACTGCCCGCCAAACTTCTTCAAAGGAATTATATAGCGCAACAGGTGCCAGGCGGATACCATTTGGTGCACGGAAATCCGGTACGACTCCATTTCCCTTTAAAGCTTTACAAATCCTAGCAGCCTCGTCATGCACTAAAAACAGATGTCCCCCTCGTGTTTCATCAAGCGGGTTACCGAATGTAAATGTATTTGGCATTTCGTGCATAATACATTCCATCATATATTCTGTTAAAGCAAGCGACTTTTCACGTACAGCATCAATACCTACTTCTGCAAAAATAGAAAGTGCACCTTCAATAGGCGCCAGACTTAATATATGAGGTGTCCCAATTTGGTAAGCCCCTGCATGAGGCGCTGTCGAAATCGTTGTCGTTAAATCAAATTGTTTTTCCTTTGCCGAGCCGAACCAGCCGGCTAAACCAGGTGCTGTACCAAAGTGCTTTTCATGGACAAACAAACCTGCAACTGATCCCGGGCCCCCATTTAAATGCTTATAATTGCACCAAAATGCAAAGTCTGCACCAATTTCATGAAGCTGATGTGGAATCGAGCCGATTGAATGGCATAAATCAAAGCCAACGATAATGTCTCGTTCGTGAGCCGCTTTCGTAATTGCCTGTAAATCCAGCACTTGCCCACTGCGATATAACACAGCCGGTAAAACAGCGACTGCTACATCATCAGTCATTGCTTCAATAATTGCTTCAGTTGTAATTGTTTGCCCATTCTCACTTTTTACGAGCTTCATATGGCTTTCCGGTAAATTATGTAGCGCAATTTGACTGGCAATCGCATATAAGTCAGACGGGAAATTCAGCTCATCTGCCAAAATTTTATTCCGCTTCTCGGTAGGTTTGAAAAATGTAGCAAGTAGCTGGTGTAAGTTCGTCGTAGTTGAACCGGTTAATACGACTTCCTCACTTTTTGCGCCAACAAGTGGTGCACAGTATTCACCGAGCTTTTCAGACAAATAAAACCACGGATGCTCCCCACTCGTCCAGCCATCAATTCCGTAATACTTCCATGAGTCAAGCAGGGTCAGTACCGATAGTTCTGCACGCTTTGAAAGCAGTCCTAGTGAATTGCCGTCTAAATAGATTTGACCTTCTTTTTTATAAAACTCATCGGCATATTTCCGAAGTGGATCCTGTTGATCTAGTAATCTTGCTTTTTCAATTGTGGACATCTTTTCACCTCTTCATTATTACTTACTATTATCGTACGAAGGAATAGATTTATTGTCAAAGTATTCTGAAACCAAATCCATTAATTTAATATAAATATTGAATATAAATAAACGGGAACAAGAAGGCCTATCAATAAAAATGATAGTTTGCGCCAATTATTTTTCCCGTATTTATTTTCAATCAAAATATTGATGCCGGCTACAGCAAGACTGCTGCCGACAATCCACATAAAATGAATATGGGGTGTGATAAACAGGAGGATAAGCAAGCTTAATAAATAGAATAACGTCAGCACACTTTGTCCTGTATGGGAATGCTTAGGTAACTTTCTTTTTGGATCCGATTTATCACGCATTTGGCGATCAGCGTATGCATAACTACCGATTAATAAAACAAACAGTGAATAAAACGCTACTGTGTGGATGGTAGTCGGTTGATCATAGTGAATAAGCGGTATACCCGAACCATCTTCCAATTTATAATACTGTCCTGTTGAAGCATCTTCATAGTAGATATTTCGAGAATCCAAATGTTGATAATACAGCTTAGATGTATCGTCGCTGAAATTAAACCGGTAAGAAGAATAAATTACCGAAGTTGCATCCGGTTTATCAGTTATTTGTAGTTGATTGTATACTTTCCAAATCTCATCCAATGCTTTCTCATTTGTCACCCGATTTACATGTAACTGCAGTGCGGATTTCGGATTCCCCTTTCCATTTACTGTATAAACAGAAATTAGTTGGCTATCATTAGTAGTTGTTGCCGTTTGATTATCGAGAGGAGTAGTTGCAATTAAAAACATTGTAATACCTACAATGCTGACGATTAATGCAAATATACGCCAATCAACAACCTTTTGCTTGCTGCGCCTTATTATCTTGTTAAGATCAGCCTGTTTTTTTTCCTCATCTACTTTAATATTGCGTAAGGTTTTTAAATGCTTCTCTTCAAACATCTTTTTCCCCTCCCAACAATTCACGCAATACCTTTAAACCGCGCGCCGTATTATTTTTCACCTTTACTTCACTACAGTTTAAAATCATCGCCGTCTCTTTTACCGAATATTCTTCGATATAGCGAAGGATAACTACTTCCCGATAGTTCCATTTAATTTTTTGTAACGCGCCATAGAGCTTTTCGATTTCTGCATTGCGCTCAATGATTTCTTCTGGTAAACCTTCCTTTGCAATAGGTTCTGAATTTAATTGAAAAAATCCAATAATTTTTTTCCTGCGGTAATGATCATATACAAGATTTCGTGCGATTTTCAGCAAATATGTACGTTCATACTCGGTATAATTTTTATGATAAAAACGGTAAAAGGTTTCTTGCAAAAGATCATGTGTTAACTCTTGATCATTTGTTAAATAACGTATGTATTTATAAACAGCTTCGTAATTGTCCTCAAAAACTTCACGTCGCAAAAAATCAGCCTCCTTCCTCTATAAAGACGAGTGACATACAATTTGGAATCACTTTGATTCACCACTATAAGTTGGCGGTGACAAAATTGGAAAAATAAGATTTTCTAATGAAGTGCGTTCTGCCGCCTCGCGATAGCGCAAGCGGCATGGTTAGGTAGTTTTTACTTCACTTTATAACGAGGGCAAAATTTTGGGATTGGTGGGCCTCGCAAACGGTAATAAAGGCAGTGATAAAGACATGTATCACGTGGCTTTATCGCTGTCTTGCCGCAGCCCACCAATCAAGTGGAATTTTATTAGAAAAGCAACCCCATGTTATGGTGATGAGCCATCACTTTGTTTCTATGTAAAAAATTACAAAAATAAAACCCCATGCAATTTTTCGATTGCACAGGGTTTCAAATTGCCTAATTATACGCCCATTTTACGACGTGTGTTGCTCGTTTTTTTCGTTTGTTGACTTTTCATCTTTTTCGTTGAAGTGTCACCTTTTAAATTGCCCTTGCCGTTATTGGCATTGTTTTTCTTAGCTTCTAATTGTTGTTTCACAAGTTCCTGTAAGCTTAATTTCTTTTTCTCTTGCTCAGACATATTCATACCTCCTCATTTACCTTCTCCACTTAGTATAAATCGAGGTTCACTCATTTGTAAAAGAAATGATGCATTTTCCCAATTTAAATTTAAACCAATGACGAATACTCATAAAAATAGTCTCCTACTAGTTGTAAGAGACTTCCTTTGTCGGGGAATTAAAGTAATATCCAATTCCGCTTTTCGTTTTTATCCATTTAGGGGAGCTTGGCTGTTCTTCAATTTTTTCTCGTAGTCTTCGGATATGTACATCGACTGTACGCCGATCACCTTTAGTAAAGTCCAGTATATCAATGATTTCTTCACGTGATTTAATATTTCCAGGCTGCTCGAGTAAATGCAGCAGCAATTTAAATTCACGCTTCGTTAATGGAATCTCTACTTCATCTTTAAATACTTTAAAGGTTACTAAATCGACACGGAACGGCCCAATTAATAGTTCTGATATACGCTCCTGTTGCCGAATTTCTTTTTCATGACGTTTTAAATGGATCCGAAGACGAGTGAGCATTTCACGGAACCCAAACGGTTTACGAATGTATTCCGTTGCACCAATCTCAAGGGCAAGCACAATATCCAACTCATCTGTACGGGCACTTATCATAATGATCGGAAAATCGTGCTCGAAACGAATTTGACGGCATAATTCGATCCCTTCAATATCGGGAAGCATCCAATCCAGCAAAATCGCATCCGGTTCAAACGCTTTAATAACTTGCATAATATTTTTCCCATTTTTAACGCAATGAACTTCATAGCCGTCCTTTACTAAATAAATACGCAGTAAATTCACTAAATTTTCGTCATCTTCAACGACTAATATTTTTTTCGTCATTAATGATTCCCCGCTTCTCTAGTTAATTTAGGTCAAATAACTGCCCTTTAATAAAGTACGCTGTTGATTCCGCCATATTTGTAATATGATCTGCTGCACGCTCAACAAAGCGATTAATGAAAAGCAACTGCAGTGTTTGCTCTATATCCTGTGGACTTTCTTTTAAATAATCTGTCAGTACTGCATAATTTTCGTGGTTCTTCTGATCGACTTTATCATCAAGCTCACCTACTGCTTTTGCTAAAGCAATATCTTCCTCTATGAAAGCAGTCATCGATTTTTTCAGCATATCCATTGAGATATTTTTCATTTCAACTAAGGATGTTTTTGCCAATATAGAATCGGTTTTGCTAATTCTGATCGTCGCTTTTGCTGTATTTACGGCAAAATCCGCTATACGCTCGATGTTGGAAGACATTTTAATCATACTAATAATACGACGTAAGTCACGAGCTACAGGCTGTTCTTTCGCCATCAGCCAAATTGCCATTTGATTGATCTCATTTTCCAGGTCATCTATGGACGAATCTTCTTCAATAACTGCTAACGCTAATACCATGTCCTGTTCTTCTAAGGCTTTAAACGCTTTTTCCATTGCTGCAACCGTCAAGTCAACCATTTCACCCATCTTATTTTGTAACTCGAGCATGTTCTTTTCGAAATTTTCGCGAATCATCCGTAAATCCCCCTCTTATCCGAATCGTCCTGTTACATAGTCTTCTGTACGCTCATCTTTTGGTGTCGAGAAAATCACATTTGTATCATCATATTCAACAACCTCGCCATTTAAGAAGAACGCTGTTTTATCACTAATACGTGCTGCTTGCTGCATGTTGTGCGTTACAATAACAATTGTATAATCTTTTTTCATTTGCGTGATTAATTCTTCTACTTTTAATGTAGAAATTGGATCAAGCGCTGAAGTTGGTTCATCCATTAATATTACATCCGGCTTCATTGCGATAGCACGAGCTATACATATACGTTGTTGCTGACCTCCGGATAATCCTAAAGCAGAAGATTTTAAACGGTCTTTTACTTCGTCCCAAATGGCAGCACCGCGTAAAGATTCCTCAACTATTTCATTTAGAATTTTTTTATTTTTAATCCCTTGCATACGTGGACCATAGGCTACATTATCATAAATGCTCATTGGGAATAGATTCGACTTTTGGAACACCATCCCTACTTTTGTACGCAGTTTTATAACATCATTCGATTCATATACATTTTCACCATCAATATGAATATTACCGATTACACGTACACCGTCAATCAGGTCATTCATACGATTTAAAGTGCGCAAAAATGTTGACTTACCACAACCAGATGGACCGATTAATGCTGTTACTTCCTTTTCTTTTATATCTAAATTGACATTGTATAATGCCTGTTTTTCACCGTAAAATAAATTTAAGTCATTTACTTGTATTTTCGTGGCAAATTCGTCCGTCGTTGCAGTTGTTGTTGAATTGAAGATTGATGCCTCTGATACGATCATAGTCATGTTAATTTAGCTCCTTTTAATAATCTGCTTTGTTTAATTTTTTTGAAATATACGTTGCCGATAAATTCAGCACTAAAATAATGACGATTAATACGATACCAACAGCAGCTGCAAGACCGATATCGCCAGCCTCCTGCGTAACTAAAAATGAATGTACAGTTAATGTACGGGCAGATGAGAATATACTAGTTGGCATTGCCGCTACTGTACCAGCCGTTAAGAAAATTGCCGCCGATTCCCCTACGATACGACCAATTGACAGGATAATACCTGATAAAATACCTGGCATTGCACTTGGTAGGATTATTTTAATTAGTGTCTGCAATTTTGTCGTTCCTAATGCAAGTGAACCTTCACGATATGTTGTCGGTACTGTCTTTAATGCTTCTTCAGTTGTTCGGATAACAACTGGTAATACGATGATTGTTAAAGTTAGTGATGCTGCGATAATAGACATTCCTAGCTTTAAAATCGCTACAAAGAATACGGCACCGAATAGACCATAAATAATGGATGGTATCCCTGTTAAACTTTCCGTTGCAAAACGAATGATGCGGACTAGACGACCTTGTTTTGCGTACTCTTGTAAGTAAACAGCCGCTAAAATTCCGATTGGTGTTGCAATGGCTAATGAAATTAAAATTGTTAATATTGTTGTGACGATCATCGGGAAAATACCGCCGCCACCTGTTGGTGAATAATCACCGAATATAAAATCAAAGCTGATGTATGAAAAACCTTTATAGAATATATAGCCCACGATTATAACTAGGACAGCTACCGAAACGAATGCGGAACCCCAAAGTAATCCACGGAGCATATTATCTTTAAATTGTCGCATGTTACTGAGCTCCCTTCGCTGTTATACGAGCTAATACAAAATTTAAAATTAAAATGAATGAGAATAAAACAATCCCTGTAGCAAACAGCATCTCCTGGTGAGTCCCTGCTGCATAGCCCATTTCAAGCGCGATGTTTGTCGTTAATGGACGCACACTATCTGTTAAGCTTGTCGGAATAATGAGTGAGTTCCCCGCCACTAAAATTACGGCCATTGTTTCTCCTAATGCTCGGCCTAATCCTAGTACGATTGCCGCCATAATCCCTGATTTTGCAGCTGGAACGACTACTTTAAAGATTGTCCCGATTTGCGAAACACCAAGTGCCAACGAACCTTCTCTATATGTTTTTGGTACTGCGCGAATAGCTGTTTCTGCTACTGTTACGATTGTTGGCAGCATCATGATCGCTAGTACTAGAATTACTGCAATTAAACTTTGCCCACGTGCTAACCCTAAATTGTTCTGTAAAAAAGGTACGATAATTGCCAATCCGAATATCCCGTACAATACAGATGGAATACCTGCTAAAAGCTGAATCGCCGGTGATACGATTTTTGCTACTGATTTCGGCGCTATTTCCGCTAAAAAAATTGCTGTCAGTAATCCAATCGGTACACCAATGATAAGCGCTCCAATTGTTGCATAAATTGATGCAACAATCATTGGGAAAATACCGAATTTATCTTCCGAAGGCACCCAATCATTGCCAAAAAGGAAATCAAAGAAACTGTAGCCGCCCGTTATAAACGGGTTTGAGCCTTTATAAAATACAAACCCTACAATTAGTAGTAGGCTGACAACTGATAAAAGCGCACATGCCAGGAAAATTTTTGATGAAAGACTTTCCAAAAAATATTTTCGTTTATTGCCTTTACTAATTTGCTGTTCTAGTTCATTTTTGTCTTGTATATTCACAAATTTATCCTCCAGCACTGATTATTTCGTTAATGGAATTGCTCCAGCAGCTTCCACAATTTTCTGTCCATCTGCACTTAATATATAATCCATAAACTTCGTTGCTGCTTCTGGAACGTCTTCTTTATGAACGAATAAGAATGGTCGGGATAATTGATAGTCCCCATCTAATACATTGCCTGCTTCTGCTTTTACCCCATTAATATCCATAGCTGAAACCGTTTCATCAATGTATTCGAATGATATAAATCCAACAGCGTGTTTATTTGTTGCGACTGTTGTTTTAATATTGCCATTGCCGCTTGCAACAATTGCATTGCGAATTAACTGACCTGATTTATAGCCTACGATTTCCTGGAACGCATCACGCGAACCAGAACCATCCTCACGCGACACGACTACAATCTCTAAATCTTTACCGCCAAGTTCTTTCCAGTTCGTAATTTCCCCTGTGAAAATCTGCTTTACTTGTTCCATCGTTAAATCTTTTACAGGATTGGAAGGATGTGCAACAACTACAATCCCATCATAGGCAATGATTAGTTCCTCAATACCCGAATCTATTTCTTCCTGTTTAAGATCACGCGATGACATACCGATTTGTGAAACATCCTTAATTGCATTTGTAATACCTGCTGATGAACCAATTTGGTTAATTTCTATTTTTACATTTTCATTATCTTCATATTTCTCTGCTAACTTTTCAGCTAAAGGTCCAACCGATGTGGAACCTGAAATTGTGATTAAATCTTCACTGCCGGAATTTGATTCCGATGTTTCTTCTCTATTGCAGGCTGCTAATACTACCATTAGAATTGTTAACCCAATGAAGTAACATGTTTTTTTCAACATACTTCAATCCTCCATCAACTTGCATTTTTTCTATCTGCCTTAACAATACCTTTATAAAATTAATAACATATGTGAATCATGTAAACCTTCTGTAAATTATGAAGAGAGTAATGCATATTTTTGTAAAACTTTTCAATAAAATCTGAATATTTTGTATTAATAGTTCTATTAGCCTTAACTTTTTATAATTGTGGTTGAATCGGGCAATTTATACATCAGTAAGAAGCCATATTTCAGATAGTTCTGAAATTAATGGTTAAATTACAGTTAAATAGCGTTAATATTTCTATTAAATTAGATGTAAAGAGCCTCTTTTTTTGAAAATGAGATGAATTTTCCGTAAATCTCATTTACAAAACCTTTACAATGGCTAAGTTTTTTATTTTACATAATAAAAAAGCCGATTTTCATCACAAGAAGTTGTGAAAAATCGACTTTAATATTAATTTGCATTCCTTTTAGCTTTCCTACCGCCTTTGGATAACATATTTTTTCGTCAGTCCGAAAGTAACCATAAAATAAAGGAAGTATATCATCCCTATAACTACTACTATTGAAACGGATACTATATTAAAATTCAGCATTGCGCTAAATCCAGCCAGATCAATAAATTGATTAAGAATGATTGTAATTGGTATGGATAAGCAGATTGGAACGACTATCGGAAACGTAAAGAACACAAAAATTTGCTTCGCTAATGTCTTTCGCTGTAACTCCTCATTTACGCCCAATCGATTGAGCAGTCTATACTTTTTCTCATCATCACGTAGATTCGATAATATTTTTAGTGCTAAAATAGCCATAGCCAGTAAAATAAAGACGACCGCTAAGTATAATGCCCCGACTATAAAGATAGATGAGAATGCTGCAGCATATAATCGACGCTGCTCTTTAACCCGGTAGTCACTCGATAAAATAGAGTAATTGTTTTCTTCTATTTTATAACTATAACTTAATGCATCTTGAAGTTTTTGTGCATCAAATGGTCCTTCTTCTAGAGTAATGGCTACCGCTGTTTGACTTATTTCCATACCTTCTACTACTTCATCCGGCACGACAATGAC
The DNA here is from genome assembly GCF_037969735.1 of Solibacillus sp. FSL W8-0372. Classification (NCBI taxonomy): domain Bacteria; kingdom Bacillati; phylum Bacillota; class Bacilli; order Caryophanales; family Caryophanaceae; genus Solibacillus; species Solibacillus sp. FSL W8-0372. Next base: position 2,344,903 of record NZ_CP150204.1, read on the forward strand.
AAAATAGCTCCATAAAAACATCGGCATAGATTCCACTACATGACTTAATGTATAAGTTTGACCTTTATGATTAAATGATGCCTCTGAAAAGTCTGCCCCTTGAATTCCCGGCATATCAGAGAAAATTGCAAATTGATTTTCTAGATTTAGTGGTTTGCTGCCAAGTTCTTGCAATAGCTCATTTACATCCGATTCTTTCATGAACATATCGACGTCCTGATATTTATCGCCCTGCCAAATTGTATGCTTATGGAATGTCCTTTCATTTGTGGAATAGCCGTTATACACCTTCGACCAATCTATAGGCATATAAGATTCAATCGTTTCCTTTGCTTGTTCCAATGGAATACTGCCCTCTTGCTCCGCATTAATATTGGCTATAATATCAAACGGATATTGTTTATCTAAATTTGCTTCTTCAATTTCTTTATATAAAAAGCTGAAATTAGCAGCAATCATGGCAAATACAATTAAAAAAGACAGCGCCCCAAGTAGAATGGCATTAGAGCTTAACATCGCACTCAATTGACGTAGTAAAAATTGATTTGTCCCACGTTGTGTAAAATGTTTAAACCCTAATAAAATATACATTAAGCTTTTGGCAAGTCCAATATGGAATGTCACCAAGGATATGGCTAATAATAGCATCAGCCATACGAGGTTCCCCGGATTTGAATCGACTTCTAAAAAGATATGCTTTAATTCCCGAGAAAAAAAGATAAATGATACGATGATTCCCACTAAGGATACGCCTGTCACTAGCATGGCGACATACGGATGTTTTACCCCCTGCTCCACTTTCTTCTCTCCATGAATGAGTTCGTAAATAGTAACACGGTTTAAATAAAAGCTTGATACTATGGATGAGAACAGGAATATACTACAAACCATTCCGATCGTTAATAGAACACCTTTTAATGAAAACATCGAAAACTCAAATGGAATATCCAGAAGTTGAGTCATTAACAGCATGAGTCCCTGATAAAAAAGTGACCCCATAAAAAATCCAACAACCATCGCAAAAATACCGAGTAAGCTATTTTCAAATAAAAACAGTTTCACAATATGCTTTCGTTTCATTCCGACTGTTAAATAAGTTCCAAATTCTCTTTTTCGCAGTCGTAGCATAAAGGCATTCGCGTAACCGAGTACAAAAGCTATAATGATACAAATTATAATCGATAGAAACACTAATCCTAATGCCAATTCCGCTATGGATTGAGCTTGAGTTTGTAACTGATCATTAAATATCAAGTTATTCATTGCAAAAATAAGGGAGATCGTTAATGCAACGGTTATAAAATAAATTAAATAATTGCCAATTTGTCTTCGCACATTGCGTAAGGCTAGCTTACGATACATGCCCCTCACCTCCGAGCAATGCCATCGTCGCTAAAATATCTTCATGCATCGCACGTTGACTTTGATTTCCTCGAAACAATTCATTCCAAATCTTTCCGTCCTTTAAGAACAATACCCGCTTTGCAAAGCTACCAACAAGAGCATCATGTGTCACCATTAAAATTGTGGAGTGTAATTGTTCATTCATAAATAAAAGTGTTTCCATCAGCTTTTTGGAATTGGCTGAATCTAATGCCCCCGTAGGCTCATCAGCTAAAATTATACTTGGATTTGTAATAAGTGCTCTTGCACAAGCAACACGCTGACGTTGCCCACCAGAAAGCGCCATCGGAAACTTCTTTAGCTGTTCCTGAATTCCTAACTTATTTGCAATGTCTATTAAGCGCTTCTCCGTTTCTTTAGGAGATACTCCTTGTAAATTAAGAGGGAGTGTAATGTTTTCTTCTACTGTTAAAGTATCGAGTAAATTATATTCCTGGAAAATAAATCCTAGCTTATCACGTCGATAATCTGCTAACTCCCTTTCCTTCTTATTCGATATTTGCTCTCCGTCCAACAAAATGTTCCCTGCGCTAATTCGATCAATTGTCGCAATACAATTTAAAAGTGTACTTTTCCCCGAACCTGATGCACCCATAATCGCTATAAATTCTCCATCCCCAACTTCAAAGGAAATGCTATCAAGTGCTTTTGTTATAATGGCTTCAGCACCATAATATTTTGTTACCTGTTCAATTTGTAATCTTTTTTTCATCGAAACACCCTCCGCTTCGACATTATCATATCACGCTGTGCACGGTTCTTTTCTAACAGACTGGTAGCAGAATTCTTACATTTCCGTTAGATTTGGAAAGATTAACTGAAATCGAGTATAGCTGTTATGTTCTGATTTTATATTCAACTCGATATGTAACTCTTTGCACAGCTGTGCCACAATATATAAGCCCATTCCAGTACTTGTCCCTAATTTACGACCGTTTGACCCTGTATATCCCCGTTGGGTAATACGCTCTAATTCGTGAGACAAAATACCGATTCCATCATCTTCATAAATTAGTTCCTTACCCTTTACACGCATTGTAATCTTCGCACCAGGGCAATATTTGGCACTGTTCGTCAATAGCTGATTGACGATGAATTGTAGAGCTTTATTATCCGTATAAATATTGGCATCCCCATCAATTTCAACCTTCATTTTTGATGCAATTAATAAATCCATTTGGTTTTTCACCACATCATTTAAAATGGCATTCAGTGAATGCTCTTTCAGCTGCTTGTCCTTTTCGATGGAATCCAGTCGCGCATAATGTAAAATGTTATCAGTTAAATTATCCGCACGCTTTAGTTCCCGACGCAATTTCCAAACATCCTGCTCATTGGCTAAAATTAACGACATCGCAGTTAGAGGCGTTTTGATTTCATGAATCCATTGTTCGACGTATTCCTTATATTCTTTCGCTGAACGTTGGCTTTGCTCTACACGGGATATAGCATCTTGAGAAACAGCCATCATCGCCTCATAATATTTATGTTCTACTAAAGATTTTGGTTTTCGTAAAACTTCACCTAATAAATATATTTCCTCTAGCTTTTCCATCTGCTGCTTCATTTCTTCATAGCGCTTCTTTTCATAAAAAAAGCTTGTTATAAGCCAACTGAGCTGTATGAAAATGAAGGCTAATGATATCATGGCAATCGTTCCAAATGGTACATCAATTAACATAAAAATTAACAGGAATAAAAGATAACCAATCCATAAGAAACCTACCGATATTAGTTTAGACTGAAGAAATCCTCTGATCATAGACGGTATCCTACGCCACGTACTGTTTTAATAAAGTCTGTCGCATTTAGTAGTTTTAGCTTTTCGCGCAATCGGTTAATGTTGACATACAATGTATTTTCATCAATATACAGCGAGTTATTCCATAAATCCTCTATAATTTCTTCCCTTGTAACAAGTTCTTTTTTCATTAAACAAGCTAAAATACGTGTTTCATTTTTGGTAAGCTCGGTAGAATTGTTTTCAAAGCTAACCATCATATTCCCTACATCCAATGTTAATCCGCGCACTGACTGATGACTCGTTATTTTTCTCATCAATAATCGCGAAATGCGCGCTAATAGGATCGAAGAATTATAAGGTTTGCGAATATAATCATCCGCACCAACGCCAAAACCAATAAGTTCGTCCTCTGTAGAATCCCGTGCCGTCAAAAAAATGATTGGCACATCTGAAGATTCTCGGAGCTTACGGCAAATTTCAAAGCCACTTTCTCCTGGAAGATTGACATCTAACAGTGCTAAGTCACACGGGGGTGCATCCACGGGTAAATAGCCATTACTTTTTAAGAGCTGTTTTAATTCTTCCAAAATTACCGTATCATCTTCTACTACATAAATTTTTTGCACAAAAAGTACCCCTTTAAAGCATTTTTCCTTATTATACACAATGTTTATTCATGAAAAATACAGCCTATTTAAAGAAATAGACTGTGAAACAAGAAAATTAAGGTAAATATATTTCAGAAATGAATACTACTTCCCCATCTTTTTCATATAATTTCAAAAATCCGCTCATTGGATCAAATTCCTCCCAAGTTACTTGTACTGATTCTCCCGGGTTTTCGAGCATCCAGATTGGCACATCCTTTTTTATACTTATCTCTTTCGTTCCTTCTGTGGATTCAATTAGTCTATAACCATTCGGCGCATCCTCATCGATGAGTTTATTCGTATACGTAATATTTATAACAAATGATTCTTCGTTAATATCGAAACTATTTAAAATAGCTGTTTTATAATTAGTTGTTTCGTTTATAACGGCTTCTTGTAAATCAAGTCGATTTTGCAAATAATAAGTGGACTCTTTGAGCAACGATAATTCATTCATGACTTGCTCCCACTCATCCAATGCTGTCAGTTTATTTTCATGGTCTACAATCGTTTCCTGCTGATCCTGAAGTGTTTGTTCAAGCTTACTTATAGTATTTCCATGTTTATTATCCGAACGGGACATTGTATTTTCGTCATTTGTACAGCCCGCCACAATAAGTGTAGCCAAAAAACATCTGAACAGTAGCGAATATTTCTTGTTGCCCAATAAAGATCCCTCTTCCTTTTTTACCCTAATAAATTACGATATTCTAATGTACTAGAAAGTTTACCTAAAGACACAAAAAAGGTAAGCTATGTAATAGCTTACCTCAGGTTGTCGACAAAAGGCATCGAGAGCTCGTCTCTCGATGCCTTTTGTCATTTCTTTTATCAAATTAGGCTCCGAAGTTCTGTAAAAGGGCTCCTCTTCGAGGGAAGATGCCCTCATCTAAGCTCCTTGCCAAGTCCATGTGGCAAGTTTCTTCAAGTTCATGGCAGCAAAAGTAAGCATCGCCTGCATGGACAATTTTTTAAGGCCTCTTAGCGTTGTCCATCGCATACCATGCTTCTCTTTCGCATCCGCAAAGACACGCTCAACCGTCTCTTTTCGTTTTGCATAAATGGATTTAATTTCATGATGATGACGAAGATGTTCGGCTTCTTCTAGATAATCTGCCCAAATATGTCGCTGAATCATTTTCGTATGATTTTTACTTTCCGTACATTGTGCTAGAAATGGGCAATCTGCACAAACCGCTGGATTCGATTTGTATTGGCGATAGCCTTCTTTCGTCGTCGTTGTATAGCGCAACATCTGGTCATTCGGGCAAATATAGCAATTATAGTGCTCATCATAGACATACTCATGTTTACGGAAGAAGCCATCTTTCGTTTTCGGTCTTGTATAAGGAAGAACAGGCAACATTTGATTTTCTAATAAAAAGTTCGTAATCGCAGGTGTTTTATAAGCCGCATCCGCAGCAACAGCCACAGGCTTTTTCACACGATGAATGACCTTTTCAACAAGCGGTTGCAGCATATGACTATCATGGATATTGCCCGGTGTCACAATCGTACCTAATACAAAGCCACGTTCATCTGTCGCTGCATGAAATGAATAGGCAAATTGTTTTGTCCGTTCGTCCTTCACATAGTAACCACTTTCAGGGTCCGTTGTGCTCTCTTTGATTTCTTTCCATTCTTCCTTTTCAAACTTCTCCGGTGGAAACGGCTTTTTCCCGTTCTTTTCACGGTCTATGTTTAACTCTTCTTGTAGCTTTTCTTCATAAGCACGTGTCTCTTTTCGAACCATCTTCTTATCAAATTTTCGTTTATTCGCACTTGCCTTAACATGCGTAGAATCAATAAAGATATGGTCAGCTGATAATAAACCCGCATCCACAATTTCTTTCAAGATGCGATAGAAAATCTGTTCAAATACATCTGTATCCTCAAAACGCCGTGTATAATTTTTGCCAAACGTTGAGAAGTGAGGCACTTCTGTATGAAAACCGAAGCCTAAAAACCAGCGATACGCTACATTCGTTTCAATTTCCTTAATCGTTTGACGCATCGAACGAATACCAAAAACGTATTGAATCATTGTCATTTTAAATAAGACAACAGGATCAATACTTGGTCTACCGAAAGGTGAATATAAGTTTTCAACTAATGGATATACAAACGAAAAGTCAATGGCTGCCTCTAATTTACGTACGAGATGATTTTCTGGGACAAGTTGTTCAATCGTCAACATTTCTAATTGATTACGTTCATTCATTTGGTTTTTAGTCATCATATCGGGACACCTCTTTGATTTAGATAAACTATATTAGAAAGAATAGATCAAGTTGATTGGAATGGAAGGGGCGACTTCTGCGGGAATAGCGGGACTGCCGATACACCGCAGGAGCGTAGCGACGAGGAGGATTGGCACCCGCCCGCGAAACGCGTCCCCTGGAATGGAAATCAACGGTTTTCATCATTTTAAATTTATTTTAAAACAAAAAAGACTGTAGGCAAACTCGAATTTCTTCGAGTTTGTCTACAGTCTGAGGTAAGCTATGTAATAGCTTACCTTTCTATTATTATGATGGGTGATTTTTTATGCTTCCAGTAACGCAATTGCTTCTTCAACTTGTTGCTCAGATAGCCCATTACGTACAATATAGCGGTTACGTTCATGTTTCGTACACTCTATTGTACAGCCGCCTAAATGCTTCGCTTCGTTTTCTTCTGATGCTAAAACTTGCTTGTTGCATTCAGGATTTGCACAGTTAATATAGCGCTCACATGGTGTACCATCGAAATGATCACGACCAACTACGACATGCTCTACTTGGTTGATCGGCACTGTTAAACGCTCATCGAATACATACATTTGACCGTCCCAAAGTTGACCTTTTGTTGCTGGGTCTTTACTGTATGTTGCTACACCACCATGTAATTGACCAACATCCCCAAATCCTTCACGCTTCATCCAGCCGGAAAATTTTTCGCAGCGGATACCGCCAGTACAGTAAGTTAATACGTTCTTACCTTCAAATAGTTCACGGTTTTCGCGTACCCATTGAGGTGTATCACGGAAATTCTGTACTTCTGGTCGAATCGCGCCACGGAAATGGCCAACATCATATTCATATGTGTTGCGCACATCTAAAACAACCGTATTCTCATCTTGCAGTTCCTTCATAAATTGCTCAGGGGATAAATAACGTCCTGTCAATTCATGTGGATTAACATCTTCCTCTAAGCCTAAATTAACAAGCTCTGGTCGAGGACGAACATGCATTTTTTTGAACGCATGGCTTTCTACCGCATCAATTTTAAATACGATACCTTCAAATAAAGGATCTGACTTCATCTTTTCCATGTAGGCTTCTGTTTGCTCAATTGTTCCAGAAACTGTCCCGTTAATGCCTTCATTAGCTACTAAAATACGTCCCTTTAAACCGATTTCTTTACAGAAAGCTAAATGCTCCGCTGAGAATACTGCCGGATCTTCAATCGTTGTATAATGATAATATAATAATACTTGATAATTCATGTTTTCCACCTATCATTCATATATTTGCAGGATATACCTGATAGTTTAAAACTACCTTACAATGATAAGGTATTGCACAATCATTTCCTATCAGTATTTAGACTGATATTTTAGGACAATTTTCCCTTTTCCCACCCTTTTTACAGAGAATATATAAATAGTGATATATTTTATATATAAATAATTTAGTGCAAAGGAAGCGAAATGCGGTGAAAGAACAGATGATAACAGAAAAAAATAAGTGGGATGACAGTCATCGTCCATGGGCACTACCAAATTTACCATGGGGTATGAAGCAGACATGGAGTGATCTTTTGTTTGCCCATTACCCGATTAAATATGAAATGTTAAGAAAGATAGTACCTAAAGAGCTGGAACTGGATTCATATGAAGGAACTTATTGGATAGGAGTTGTTCCTTTCCTTATGTCAGGAGTTAGAATGAGGGGGCTGCCGCCAATTCCCAGAACTGATCGCTTTCCGGAACTTAATGTACGTACATATGTGACGATGGATGGGAAACCCGGCGTATACTTTTTTAGTTTGGATGCTGACAATTGGCCGGCTGTTAAAGGAGCCCGAACATTTTTCCATTTACCGTATTGGTATTCTAAGATGAAAATTATCAATCGTGGCTCATCCATAGAATTTGAAAGTAAAAGACGCCATGACTTGGAAATTGAATTTGCTTGTAGCTATAGACCCGTTTCAGATCCCTATTTAGCAGCAAAGGGTTCTTTTGATGAATGGATGTCGGAGCGTTACTGCTTCTATACTTTAAATTCGTCAAAGACCCCTGTCCGCTGTGATATTTTGCATAGACCATGGATTATACAAAAAGCTGAAGCCGAGATTACGATAAATACGATACTCTCAAAGCAAGGCATTGAAGTGGAAAATACAGTTCCTATCGTCCACTTCGCAAAAAGGATTGACGTGCGTGCCTGGCCATTAGTACACCACGCTACGAACCGGTTAAGTTTTTAGAGTAAGATATTTTTACAATCCAGTTCTATATCACATAAATATCCACTAAAAAATCACCTCAACTCTAATAATTCTTTAGAGATGAGGTGATTTTATTAATGTTTATTTCAAATTCACAAGGAAAAATTTATAGTCCGCATTTCAGCTGTGCGCCACAGTTTGTACATGTGTTGCAGCCGCCCATTTCCTCTACCGTACCTTGACGGCAAACAGGACATGTATTACCTACTTCCGAACCGATTGTTACGTCAGTATCTGTTAACGGTTTAATCGTATCCACTAACACAACTTGACGTTTTACTTGGTCTTCCATTTGTTTGAACTCTTCAAACTCTAATTGCTCATCTGAATTTGCCTCTTCAGCTTTTAAAGTTAATACTTGTGTATCACGAGAACCGTCAACATACACCGTACCACCTTTTGCACCGCCGCGGTATAGACGCTCGTACACTTGTTGTACTTGCTCTACTCCATAGCCTTTTGGTGCATTTACTGTTTTCGAAATTGATGAATCAATCCAGTTTTGAATAATACATTGAACATCTGCATGAGCTTCAGCAGAAAGCTCCATTGAAGATTTGAACCAGTTTGGTAAGTTATTTTCATCCACACCTGGGTTCGCATCTAAATATTCTTTTACGATTTCGGCTTTTACTTCAATAAACTTCCCTAAACGACCTGAACGGTAGTAAGTGAAGCTGAAGTAAGGTTCAAGCCCTGTCGCAACTCCGACCATTGTACCTGTACTCACTTTTGTTACTCTCTAATTTTAGAGGGTGGGACTATTATTACCCACTCCATATGTCGCCATATGGGTCAGACTATATCATCAACCATTCTAGAATGTCTTTTTCTATGACATGGGAATTCACATAGTGAAATTAAATTTGAAAGCTGATTTGCTTTCTTCCAATCCCCGTTAAATTGTTTAAAAGGAATAATGTGATGTACGGAAAGCTCTTGTCCATACTCTGCTTCTGTAATTCCGCAATCCTGGCAAGTATACTCATCTCTTGCTCTAACCTTCCTCCGTTGGCTATACCAATTAGGTCCATAATATGAGACCTTACCACCTGTCCATGTACCACTGTTAGCACCAGCAAACATTTCTTTCTCCGCATAATAAGTAGACATACATGCTACAGTACAAAAGTTTAATTTTCTAATAGTAGAGGGAGTTTTTTCAAATTTCTTATGACAATTACTACAAGAAACAATAATTCGATTACGATATTGTTCCTTTCCTCTAATACCATTAGCTTTTCCTAAACATTCCTTAGAACAAAACTTTGCTGTCTGCTCACGATTTTTAGGCACAATAAACAATTGATGACAGGTTAGACATTTAACTTCAACATCTTTTCTTAAATGCTGATTAAATAAATGACCATTTTGTATTTGATATAGTTTTTTGCAATTTATATTGCAAAAGTTTCTTTTATTAACATTAGAAGGTTTCCTCAATATTTGTTGTTTACAATAAGAACATTGAATCAATATCTTTTTTGACATTACACTCCAAAATTGAGGTGGATTGTTTTTTTGATACTCTGTTTTACAGATTCTAGAACAATATTTCTTCCGTTCAAATTTACTGGGTTTTACATTAATTTCTTTTCCACAATTAAGACAATTCTTTTTCATCGAATCACCCTTCACCTGTTTTATTAATTATAAAACAAGAACGAATGTTCGTAAAATAATGGTGCTCGGCGTGTAGTCGTTGAGGGGTCAGCCACGACTTCCCTGCGGATTGTCTGGTAGATAATTTCTTATCAACACTTTTACATTTTTACCTTTATGGTGCTGGCAAAGCTAGGTAGTAAAAGATACGCCAGGGTTTCCCGCATATAGCCAAGTTTACGCTACATTTTTACAAATGTACGGGGCAACTTGTTTACCCGTAGGTGCAACCGTCAATAAATGCGAGTTACGAATACCGTTTGCCACAATATTTTCGCGAATATGCTGTGGCATTTTTTTCATGAAGCCTGTGTTAATAAATGCTTCACGTAAACGCGCTGTTTCTGCTTCTGTTTGTCCTTCTAGGAACGGGAAGCTTCCGCGCTCTGTTGCTAATTCAATTGACTGCTCATAAGCTGCAACCGCAATTGTTTTGAAGATTTGATCAACAAGTGCATTGCCTTCTTCAGAACCATATTCTTTTTCGCAATAGATTAGTAAATCCGCAAGCCCCATAACACCAAGACCTACACGACGTTCACCAAGTGCTTGCTTTTTATTTTCGTCAAGGAAGTAAGGTGTGGCATCAATTACGTTATCCTGCATACGCACGCCAACTTTTACTGTTTCACGTAACGCCTCAAAATCAACTGTTTTTGATTCCTTATTTGCAAACTTCGCTAAGTTTACTGCAGCTAAGTTACAAACGGAATATGGTGCTAATGGTTGCTCACCACAAGGGTTTGTCGCAACAACTTGCTGACCATAAGCTTTAGCGTTCGTCATGTCGTTTGCGTTATCAATGAAGAAAATCCCTGGCTCTGCAGCATATGTTGCACAAATATTAATCAAATTCCAAAGTTCTTTTGCTTTAATTGTACGGTATGTGCGCACTGGGTACCCAAGCTTTTCCCATTCGCGAACATCGCCAACTTCATGCCATTTTTCATTGTAATCTTTCATTTGCTCTGGCGTGTAGTTTGCTACATCCGGGAAGCGCAGTGGGAATTCCCCGTCATTTTCTACAGCTTCCATAAATTCTTTAGTTAATGTTACTGAAATATTCGCACCCGTTAAGAAGTCTGCATTATGGACTGAATACGTTCCGCCATCACGAAGTTTCGTTTCAGCGTCACGGATAATCGCTTCATTAAATCCACCAAAGCCTTCAATATTTTTATAGTTCACAATCCCTTGATACATCGCATCTTCCTGCTGTGATAAAGGCTTGAATTTTAATTTTTCTTTTGCTAGACGAATAATCGATTCATCATCGGTATTCTCGATTAAATAACGTAGAATACGAGGGTTTTGCATTTTTGAAATGATAAACTCTACGATATCTGGATGCCAGTCTGCCAGCATAATCATTTGAGCACCACGGCGAGAACCACCTTGCTCAACAAGATGTGTCAGCTTGGCAATATCATCAAGCCAGCTCACAGAACCACTCGATTTACCGTTTACACCGCGCGCTAATGTGTTACGTGGACGGAGCGTTGAACCGTTTGTACCAACACCACCACCACGGCTCATAATTTCCATTACTTGCTTACGGTGGTCACTGATTCCTTCACGAGAATCTGCCACAAATGGCATTACGTAACAGTTGAAGAATGTTACTTCTGTTTCCGAGCCAGCGCCATAAATTACACGGCCTGCCGGAATGAAGTTCATCGATACAAGCTGTTCGTAAAACTTCTCGAACCATTCTTTTCGCTTTTCTTCAGTTTTTTCTACAGATGCTAAACCTGTTGCATTTCGCTTTGCAATCTGCTCGTAGAAAATTTCCAAAGGCTTTTCAATAATATCTAAAGAGCGCTCAATTATTCCTGTTGTCTGCTCTTCTCCCTCTAGTACGTGGCGATAATCCTCTTCAATTTCAATAAGTGCACTCTTCTTTTCTAGATCAATTGATTGGATAATGCCCAGTCCACGTGCTGGGAATTTGGGATCCTGCTTTACTGTCAGTACAACAAAATCTCCTGCTTTTAATGTTTTCTTTTCTGTATCCTTAAAAGAATACCGGTCAATCATGACAAGACGCGACACACCTTTATGCGTAATATGCATATCCGGTGTAATCGGATGAACTTGAGGAAATTGCTTAATATCCTGATTTAACTGATTGAATGGGATGGATTGTTCTAAAACACTTACCACCATGCAAGCCCCCTTTGAACGCTATTTAATAATGTTAACATTCCCAACAAAAACGAGAATCAAACACCATATCTTGTGTTTGATTCATTAGGACTATCCCATATGTTGAGTTATATATAATTCCTTAAAAAAGATTACACCAAATATTTATTTCAATCAAGGGTTGATTTTTTTCAGATTATGTTAAATCCCTGTATATCAACGTTTCGAGTATCAAAATTTTTTTTGCAAAAATAAAAACAAATGTTCGTAATCTATTTTTTGAAATTCCACTCATCTGTTAAATATTTTTTTTGCATTAATTGATCCACATATTGCTGTTGTTTTTCGTTTAATTCATAAGGAATCAAATCAATATTTAGTGCCTCTTCAAATCCTTTTGAAAATGCATTTACACATTGCTCAATTGTAAATGGGCTATCCACAAACTGATTCATCGCTACTGCCTTTTCAGGTAATTTTTTTCTCATTCTTTCTTTTGCCTCAGCAGACTCGAAATTAAATACCGATAATAACAATTCTTCATTCAAATCCAATAATATTGCACCATGCTGTAGTATGACACCTTTTTGACGTGTTTGCGCACTACCTGCCACTTTTTTTCCTTCTACAACAAGCTCATACCAACTTGGCGCATCGAAGCAAACTGCGCTTTTCGGCTTTTTCAGATCATCCAGCTGTTCCTTCGTTTCTGGCACACTGAAATAGGCATTTAACCCGAGATGACGAAACCCCTGTAAAATCCCTTCGCTAATAACACGATATGCTTCTGTTACCGTCTCAGGCATATTCGGATAGCTTTCTGATACAATCACTGAATATGTTAGCTCCTGATCATGTAAAACAGCACGCCCACCAGTAGGACGGCGAATAAAACCTAAATTTTGCTTTTGGACTGCTTGTAGATTAATATCTTTATGTACTTGCTGGAAGTAACCGATTGATAAAGTTGCAGGATTCCATTCATAAAATCGAATGACAGGGGGGATATCTCCTTCACTGTGCCAATCAAGCAAAGCTTCATCTAACGCCATATTAAATGCCGGGCTACATGGACCGGAATTAATAAAATACCATTGTTTTTTCATAATTTCTCGCCTCCAATAATACATTTTAGCAAACTGGCTCGACTAACTCTAGTTCATCTCTTATAATAGAAAGTACAGAAAGAAAGGGGCAATATCGCTGTGACAATTTTATACACGATTCTAGCAATTTTAGTCGTAATCGTTGCTTACGTAGTAATCAATTCAATGCGATTGAAAAAAGCGGTAACAAATTTAACGCAGGAACAATTTATTGAAGGTTATCGTAAAGCACAATTGATCGATTTACGCGAACCGAAAGAATTCGAAGCCGGCCATATTTTAGGCGCTCGAAACATTCCTATGACGCAATTCAACACACGTCATAAAGAAATACGTCCTGACCTGCCTGTTTACCTTTACTGCCAAAATTCCGGCCGTAGTGCACGAGCAGCGCTATCTTTAAAGAAAAAGGGTTATAGCCAGCTTTATCAATTGCAGGGTGGCTTTAAAACTTGGACAGGTAAAGTAAAATCAAAAAACTAATCTTAAAGGCTCTCTAAATCATTAGAGGGCTTTTAATTATGAGTTTCTACTATTATAAAGTAAATTGTAAGAAGTCTAACTTCTCCATTAGAAAAAGGGTCAGAATATCTCTGACCCTTTTGAAAATATTAAGACACTGTTACTTGTTCTTGTTTTTTATAACGTAATACTGGCGTTCTTGCAGCACGTGTCTCGTCCAGACGGTTAACAACTGTCGTATGAGGGGCTTCCTGAACTAACGCAGGATTATCTATTGTTTCTTGTGCGATTTGAATCATTGCATCACAGAATGCATCTAAAGTTTCCTTCGATTCTGTTTCAGTCGGTTCAATCATAATTCCCTCTTCAACATTTAATGGGAAATATACTGTTGGTGGATGATATCCGAAATCAAGCAGGCGTTTTGCGATATCCAGTGTTCGTACGCCTAATTTCTTCTGGCGACGCCCCGATAAAACGAACTCATGCTTACAATGACGGTTATATGGCAAATCAAAATGCTCTTCTAAACGGCGCATCATATAATTTGCATTTAATACTGCATATTCTGTAACAGCTTTTAAGCCATCTGGTCCCATCGTACGGATATACGTATAAGCACGAACATTTATGCCGAAGTTTCCGTAATATGGTTTTACACGACCAATTGATTGTGGACGGTTGTAATCGAAGTGGTATGTACCATCTTCTTTTTTCACTAGTACTGGTTTTGGCAAGAATGGAATTAAATCCGCTTTTACACCTACAGGACCTGAACCTGGGCCGCCACCACCGTGTGGACCAGTAAATGTTTTATGAAGGTTTAAGTGAACACAGTCAAAGCCCATGTCACCAGGACGCGCTTTACTCATAACGGCATTTAGGTTTGCGCCATCATAGTAAACTTTTCCGCCAACACCGTGAACGATATTCGCCATCTCTATAATATTCTCTTCGAATAAGCCTAAAGTATTTGGGTTTGTCAGCATTAATGCTGCTGTATCTGGTCCAACTACACGACGTAAATCTTCTAAGTCGACTAAACCGTCTTCCCCTGATTTAATAGTAATTGTTTCAAATCCTGCAACCGTTGCAGAAGCCGGGTTTGTACCATGCGCTGAGTCCGGAACAATTACTTTATTTCGATGCCCTTCTCCATTTGCTTCATGGAATGCACGAATCATCATCAGTGCTGTCCATTCACCATGTGCACCTGCTGCCGGTTGTAGGGTTACTTCATCCATACCCGTAATTTCCTGTAGGGATGTCTGTAAATCGTACAACAATTCCATTGCCCCTTGAACTGTTGACTCATCCTGTAATGGATGAATATTCGCGAAACCAGAATAACGTGCAACTGTTTCGTTAATTTTTGGATTGTATTTCATCGTACAAGAACCTAGTGGATAGAATCCTGAGTCCACACCATGGTTACGGCGGGAAAGTGCTGTATAGTGACGCATAATATCCAATTCAGAAACTTCAGGTAGCTCAGCTGCTTCTTGGCGTACTAAATTTGATGGAATAAGCTCCTCAAGATCAAAATCAGGAACATCTAGTGGCTCTAAGTTGTAACCAATACGGCCTGGTTTTGTAATTTCGAAAATGAGTGTTTGGTTTTCGTTATTCATTATAAGCCCCCATTTCTGCAACTAGTGCATCAATTTCTTCTTTTGTACGTATTTCAGTAACAGCGATTAGTGCATGGTTTTCTAATTCAGGGTAAACTCGCCCTAAATCAAATCCACCGATGATACCTTTTTCAATTAATGCTTTATTTAACTGTGTCACATTATGTTTTGTGTTTACTACGATTTCGTTGAAGTGCGCACCTTGGTATACAACTTCGAATCCAGCTGCTTCAAACGCATTTTTTGCGTAACGTGTTTTCACGATATTTTGTTTTGCCATTTCTTGCAGACCTTGCTTTCCAAGTGCTGTCATTGCAACTGATGAAGCAAGAGCAAGTAACGCTTGGTTTGAGCAAATATTTGATGTCGCTTTATCACGACGAATATGTTGTTCACGTGCTTGTAATGTCAATACGTAACCTCTACGTCCATCTTGGTCTACTGTTTCCCCAACTAAACGTCCCGGTACTTTACGCATCAATTTAGTCGTAACAGCGAAGTAACCGCAGTGAGGACCACCGAATGCTTCGGAAATGCCGAATGGCTGTGCGTCACCAACTGTAATGTCCGCTCCTAATTTTCCTGGAGGTGTTAAAACGCCAAGTGCTAATGGATTTGCAGATACGATAAATAATCCTTTTGCATCATGTGTAATATCTGCAAGAGGTTGTAAGTTTTCAATTTGTCCGAAGAAGTTTGGATATTGCACGATAACGCCAGCTGTTTGATCGTCAATTAATCCTTTTAACGCTTCAACATCTGTTACACCGTCTTTTGTAGGGATTGTTACCACTTCAATTGATTGACCGTATGCATACATCGTTACTACATCTTTATACTCAGGGTGTACTGCACCGGAAACTAATAGCTTTTTACGGCGAGTATGGCCTGCAGCAAGCATTCCTGCCTCTGCTAACGCTGTCCCCCCATCATACATAGAGGAGTTTGCGATATCCATACCTGTAAGCTCGGCGATCATCGTTTGGAACTCAAAAATTGCTTGTAACTCACCTTGGGAAATTTCCGGTTGGTATGGCGTATAGGCTGTATAAAACTCTGAACGGGAAATAACATGATCAACAATTACAGGTTTGTAGTGATTATATACACCAGCACCTAAAAACGATACATTGCTAGCAGTATCTTTGTTTTTGGACGCCAGTTGCGATAATTCCTTCATTAAAGCTGCTTCTGATTTTGCAGGTTTAATATTGTAGTTTCCTTGGAAGCGAACTTTTTCCGGGATATCTGCAAAAAGTTCATCGATTGTAGCAACTCCGACGCGATCTAACATTTCTTGCTTATCTTGTTCCGTCATTGGTAAATAACGATGTTTCATTGTTAACCCTCTTTTCAAAAGTATTATTTTGTACGTTTATAAAACGGTTTTTCCACAATTACTGCTTTCGCTCTATTTTTGCGAATTTCAACTTCTAACTCAGTTCCGACTTCAGCGAATTTTGCGTCAATTAAAGCTAGACCGATGTTGCGTTTCGTCATCGGAGATTGTGTACCTGTTGTAACTTCTCCAATTTCAATACCATCTTTAAATACTTTATAGCCGGTACGTGGAATCCCTTTATCAATCATCTCAATACCTACTGATTTACGAGCTAGACCTTTTTCTTTTTGATCAATTAATGCTTGTTGTCCGATAAATTGTGGTTCTTTAGCTAATTTCACTGCAAACCCAATCCCAGCTTCAAGTGGTGTAATCTCTTTAGACAGTTCCTGTCCGTATAATGGCAGGCATGCTTCAAATCGTAATGTATCGCGGGCACCTAAACCAGCTGCAACAACACCTTTGTCTTTACCTGCATCCAAAATTTTATTCCATAGTTCGATAATAGCTTCTGGTGTACCGTAAAGTTCAAATCCATCTTCACCTGTATAACCAGAGCGTGATACAAGTACCGATTGTCCAGCTACATCAACATTGTCTTTAAATTTGAAATATTTAATCGCTGCCAAGTCTTCCGTCGTTAACGATTGCAGCAATTCCTCTGCTAATGGACCTTGTAATGCAATTTGAGCATAGTCATCTGAAGCGTTTGTTACTGTAACATTGCCTTCTACATGATTTTGCAACCATTCGAAGTCTTTTTCAATATTAGAGGCATTGACACAAAGCAAATAGCGCTCATCTGCTAAACGATATGTTAATAAATCATCTACAACTCCGCCGTCTTCATAGCATAGTGCACTGTATTGTGCCCCGCCAACTGCAATTTTGGAAATGTCATTCGTCAGCATTTTTTGTAAATATGGTAATGCATCTGAACCTTCTACAAAAATTTCTCCCATATGTGAAACATCAAAAAGACCAGCACGGTTACGAACTGCATCATGTTCTTCTTTAATAGAAGAAAATTGCACAGGTAATTCCCACCCACCAAAGTCAATTGTTTTCCCACCATATTTTGCGTATTCATCAAATAGCGGTGTACGTTTTAATTCATTTGTCATGTCATTTCCTCCTTAAATTTTTTATGTTATAACCATTGTAAAAATGTGACGGGGAATGATTACTTTGTGCGGTACAGCTAGCTGCCTCTTTTTACTTTGAAATTGGAAAACGTATTTTCTTTTTTTCCATAAAAAAAAGACAGACGAATCCCTTTTAATGGGATTCTCTGTCCTTGCACCTGAAAGTTACACCTAAATTTGATATTCTATCACATTTTAGGCTTTCCCCTTTGGTGGCTGCCAGTAACTTGTACTACAACAGCACTCTCCAGAGTTGCGTCAAATACGAGTCTTTTTGCCTGAGAGATTCATAGCACCGCTATTTGCTCCTTCGGCGACGTGACTTCACGTTCTCTCCCCGCATCATCATCCGCGCTAGTTTTTCAACTAATTTAAATTAACTGTACTCTTAGCAATATCCTAACATTGAATGTGTTGTAAACGCAATCTTTTTTTAATTTTACTCAATAAACGAACATTATCATATTTTTAAAATTAATTATTCGCCTTTTAATCTATTCACTTGAAAAGCAATGTATTCAACTATTTGTCTTAAAGATCTACCTACTGTAAGTACTTGTATATGGCTCGCTTCCCGATAAGCCTTTCTACGGCTATGATACAGTTCTTCCAACTCTTGTTCTGTCTTTATTTGTACTATGGGACGGTTTTTATCATTACGAATTCGCATATATATATCTTCGAATTTGGCGTCAAGGAAAAAGACTAACCCTGTCTTTCGCATAATTTTACGATTTTCTCCATTAACAGCTACCCCACCGCCAGTCGAGATAATGCATGCTTCATCACGGAAGTTTTTTAAAAATTCCGTCTCTATTTTTCGAAAGTGTGCTTCCCCGTATTGTTCAAAGATTTCCGGAATTGACATTCCCTGTTGCCGAACGATTTCATGGTCCATATCATAATAGGGCATCTTTAAGAAATAGCTTAATCTTCTGCCAATTGCACTTTTTCCGCATCCCATAAATCCAACTAAATATATTTTTCGCATGCTGTTCACCTTCTTCTAATTACGAACTACTTTATACATAGCACCTCAACTTTAATGTATCGAAAACCGGTTTTGAATTTAAATGTGAAGTTCCAATTTTTTATGCATTTCTTATTAATTCCCTATAAAGATGCTTTTGCAACTCTCACTTTAAGTATTTCTTCCCCATTTCCGATAATAGCCGAGATATTAACTTCTTTCATTTGAAATTTACACTGCAATCCGTCTCTATTTTTTGAGATGAAAGACAATTGTTGAAAGAAGTCGAAACTTCAATGAGTATTTAGTATGTTTATCGTAGCACGAACGTAAATAGATTCCAATGAATTATAAAAATTTGTAATCAAGTATTTGGGGTATTTTTTTTCAAAAATAAATATTGATTCTTTTCTGATGTTTTGTAGTATATACCCTAATAAAACGCAGTTATTTATAATTAGGGTGTTTTTATTATATTTCAAGACATTTATTTATTATAAAGTTAATCCCGATTCTAACCGAATCTTATTGAACAAGTTGGGGTACAGTTGGGGTACAGTTCTAAATTAAATTTATTTTTAAATACTAAGCATAGGCAGGTGCGATTACATTTATTAAAATAAAAAACCTTCCACTATTTAATGGAAGGTTTTTTTGCTAATCTTTTTTCAACTTCAATCACACTCTGAATATTTTACTCGCAAGCATGGCCGTCTCCATCGCGATCAAATTTTTTCTGATAAGCTGGATGACTTGATGATACACCGTTTGGATACACTTTTTTCAGTTCAGTACAATTACTAAAACTTGTCTGTGTTGGTGTTGGTGTTGGTGTTGGTGTTGTCACAACAGGTGGAACATACGGTTGAGAGACACTACTATCTTCAACAGGCTCACATGCCCATCCGTCATTATCTGCATCATGTTTTAATTCGTATGCTTTATGACCCACCTCTACCCCATTCGGGTAAACTGCATTTAATTCTGTGCAATTTTTGTATAAACTTTTTGGGGTTTCTACAGGCTTTGTTTCAAGCTTCGATTGAGGCGGTTGTTTAGTATCAGTCTTACCCGGCAAAGTCATTTCCTTGGCAGAAACCTTATAAGACTTACCATCCGTCTTTATTATAATCGTCCCATTTTCAGCCGTTGAATATACCTTTGATCCAGCTGTTTTTAACCTCTCTAATACACCACTGTGAGGATGCTTATAACTATTATTTTTTCCATAACTTAAAATAGTTACCTCTGGCTGAACTGCATCTAAGAAATATTTTGAGCTACTAGTGTTAGAACCATGATGTCCGGCTTTTAAGATTTGTACTTTTAAGGAATCGTATGAATCAACAAGTAACTCTTCTAAATCCTCGCTCGCATCAGCCATTAACAAAAATTCTACATCCTTATAACCTACTTTTAATACAATGGAAGCATCGTTTGTATCTTTAGCAAGTGGATCTGCAAATAACGCTTGCATGTAGAAATCTGATGTCCAATTCCCTATAATAATCTGTTCTATTTCAGGTTCTATATATTTTATCTTTTTATTCTTTACTAAAGATAAAATTTGACTATACGTATCGGTAGTGTGGGCTTTCCCACTATTCACAAAATTTTTAACTGAAATAGAATTTAGAACACTAACTAATCCGCCAATATGATCTGCATCAGGATGTGTAGCTACAACATAGTCAAGTTTCTTAATTCCTAATTTTTTTAGATAGTCTACAAGCCCTTTCCCTGCTTTTCGAGGACCACCATCAACTAGAATATTTTCACCTTTCGGCGTTTGAATTAAAATGGAATCCCCTTGTCCTACATCAATAAAATGCACTTCTAATTGCTTAGTGCTTGCACTTGCTGTTGGCATTGTAATCGAGACTATTAACACAATTGAAAATAATAAAATTAGTATTTTTTTCATAATATACCCCCTGCTTAGAGTATATAATCGATTGGTATTATTTACAATATTACAAATAAAAACCTTCCATTTCAATAATACGGAAGGTTTTATCTATTACTGTACTGTGTAAGCTCTAATTTGATGTTTAACTCCATTAATTTTTACTTCCTTCATGTCTGTTAATTTCACTACATATTCTACATCTTCAAACCTTATAAAAGTTGCGTCCTTAAATATCACAGGTGTCAATGAAGCTATATGATACTTGCTTTTAAATGCTAAAATATGACCACAGTTAGTTTCGAATTGATAATTATACATAACCTCACCCCCTCATTACCATTTAATTTACAATATAATAAATCGAGAGTGAAGAAAATATTCCATAAAAATTTTTTTGAGCATGTTGCTGACAAAATACGATTTAATTATTTCTATTTTAAAGTGTACGATATCCCATTTTCTTGGCTAAAACTTTTAGGGTTATGATTATCTCCTGCATACGCTCTTAATGATTTACCACTTATGTTGAAAGTTGTATTATTAGATGAAGGGTTAGTTTCCCATCATAAATAGTCGCATAACGGCATTCGCCTAAATATTGCACGCCCGATAAACCTCTACTATCTACACGCCTTCCATTGTTACTACCTATCTCCTTTAAATTGTATTTCAAAATTTATTTGTGCAGTTCGAGAGTAAAATGATTATATTCATTGTCTCTTGTCACACCTAGTTTTAATGTAAATCCATCTACAGTAATTGATTTAAAGTTCGTGAACCATTCCCCTTGTGGACTTTCAAGAGCTTCTTTTACCTTTTCATCAATAATTCGGCTAACTTCTGTTGTATCTAAGTCATTTTTATAAACTGTTTCTAAAATACGTTTTGCAACTTCTTGTGATTGTGGCATGGTATGGTCAAATGAAATTTTTTGGAATGTTTTATCTCGATCACTTACATAAAAAACTGGTGTTGATAAAAGTTTACCTACAGGTTTCCAATCTTTCACGCTAAAATCTATACCACCTGCAAGCATACTAATCACCTTTAAATCTGTGCCTGATAGAATGTTCTCCATATTTACAATAACTTCTTTATAACCTACAAATTCTTTCACAGCAGTTGGGTGTGGCATCTCAATATTTTTCTTAAATAAATCGCTCGACTTGATGTACTCATTAACCTCTTTTTCCGAGCTATTCATTGTAATACCGCCTTTAGATGGCGTTGTCGGTTTTGAATTTTTTTCACCGCCAGTTTCTTTCTCTAAGTCCATTGCACGAAACATAAATACTGCATAGTGCGAACGTGTTAAGGATTGTTTTTCTTTAAACGTGCCATCCTCAAAGCCTGTTGTAACGTTATTTTCAAACAATGCAGATACATACACATCGTAAGTCTTAGAAACATCTTTTAATGAGTGTTTGCTTCCTTTTAAGTTAAATGCAGTTGCAAGAATTTTAGCCATCTCACCTCGGCTAAGAGCCTTATTCGGATTAACATTACCTTTTGAATCCACATCAATTAATCCTGCATTTAAAAGAGCCATAATGTCGTTATAATAAGGATTCGACTTTGTTAAATCTTTCGGCACAGCTACTTTTTTAGTTTCCTTTAAAGATACTGCTCGATTGATTAACGTTGCAGCATGTTTTCGGCTTAACGTTTCATTCGGCTTGAATGTGCCATTTTCGTAGCCTTTAATGATCCCTTTTTCCGTCATGGTATGAATAATGTCGTAGTAAGGATTTTTTGATGATACATCCGAAAATGATTTTGCTGATACTTCTGTTTGCGTTGGTACTACAATCGCTGATGTTACAATTATTGTCGCTAAGAATAATTTACTTTTATTCATAAGAATCTCTCCCTTTAAAGGTCATTTAATATTTTTATTTCTTTCCGGTCATTCCTACTTCAAATTTGTAATCTAAAGCCTTTTGAATTTAAGGATTATCATCTACCGCTTTAACTAAATACAAACGTCCTCTTGAACAACAGCCAGTATATAAGTAGTCTGAATAAAACAAATACTCGGATATATTGTCGTCTCAACATTTCTTTTCAACTTTACACTCTTAATATAAAGGAAGTCGTTCACTTTTTTTAATTCCTGAAAGGTTTCGTTTATTTTCATATCGTATCATTCTTCAAAGATTTTACTCATTTTCCACTGATTTAAATGTTTTTTATCGCGTTCCAGTGTCTTTAGGAACAATTCCAATGTTATCGTTGAATGTCATCGCAGATATCCCTAATTTCCTTAAACCACTCGCCCTATTTAATACTGGGTATGCAGCTAAGATGTTATCGAATTTAAAAGTGCGTTTTGCATGACGTGTAAAACAGTACGCTTGCACAGCATCATCAACAATTTTAATTAATTTAATTCGTCGTTTAGTGAGGGTATTATTTTTAGCTATGTACATAATATCTACGACCTGATTGTGTTGCATTGCTTTCTTAATTTGTTCTTTCATTGCAAAACACCTCGCTCTTTTTTATAAATTATAGAACAAGCGTTCCTATTTTCCGATCATTATTATATTCCTTTTCCTAATAATTTTTTCATATAATCACTTACTTTTTTAATAAGTGTGTTATTATGAGAACAAGGGTTCTTTTTGTATATTAAACTATTTAGAATACTTAATAAGATATATTTAAACCGTTTACATAATAGTTTTAATCATGTAATTTAGTGTTAATACATAATTATATATTTTAATTAATATATATAATAAAAATATAATAAAGGAGTGAACATTATGGCAGGTATGAGAGACTTAGCAAATCATATTATTGCTGTCGCTAACCAAAATGACCTACCTGTAACTAATTTACAAGTTCAAAAGGTGATGTTTTTCTCTTTAGGTATGCACATAAGACAAACAGGGGCTATTGATAACTTAGTAAGAAGAACATATGATGTACCTTTCGAGAAATGGCAATATGGTCCTGTTGTTGAATCTATTTATTATCGATTAAATCACATGAAAGATAAAGATGTCACATCTGTAGAAGAAGGTAGGTATAGTCCAGAATACGCTCACTTAGATGGACTCATCAAGACTCTATTGGATATTAATGTCTTCGATTTAGTAAAACTTTCTCACGATCTTCCTTCATGGGCAAAATATGAACAAGATATATTAAACCGTAATTACGTAGAACCTTATACTCTAAAAGAAATTGAAGAGGATTTTTTGAATGGATAAGAGTGAAGAGCGTTTTCTAGCAAAACTCGCAGAATTAATAAAAGAATTTCAACCTGATAAAATGCCTTCAAATACAAGTCAGCCATTAACTTTAGATACTTTACTTAATCACGAAAATATTAGTCCCAAGAAAAGTCATAGAATTAATACAAATCTAGATTTTAAATTTAATGAGTTTGTAGAACAACTTGAAAAAACGGAGTTTTATCAAGGATTAATTCCTTACGATAAAATAACTGAATGTGTATTTGATAATACGCCACCAGAAATGTTATATACATTTACTGGGGAGCTACGCAATAGAGGTAACGAATACTTTCAAAGTAAGACGGTATCTCCTAGCAATGAGGAAGATGTCAGTTTGGAAGAAGTTGCTGCAGACATGTTGCAAATTACTGAAAACAGAATTCTAAATGAAGAAGTTCAATCTATAGCGAACGAATTTAAAAAAGTAACTGATCATATTAAAGAAGAAATAATGTTTTTGAAAATTGTACGACACATCGATTTAGCATTAATACAAAAGAATAGTATAGCGAATGTTCGACTTAGAGAAATGGATGAGTTGAAAACTGAACATGCGAGCTTAAAACAAAATTATCTCGAATTAAAAAAAGAAGCAGATACTCAATATAGAAATATGTTGACTCAGTTTATCTCAATTTTAGGTATTTTTGCAGCGATATTAATGGGGGCTTTCGGTGCAATACAAGGGTTTGCTAATATTTTTGCTAATGCTAGTGATATTCCATTAGGTAATTTATTGATCATTAGCTCTATGGGGGCATCCTCTGTTTTACTAATACTTTTCTTTTTACTAAACGGAATTGCTAAGCTCACTGGTAGAAGTTTAAATAGCAGCGATTCTGAAAGTACTACTTTACTCGATAAACATCCGACAATTGTTATGTCTCATGGGATTTTAATAGGAATTGCACTAGTAGGAGCAGCCCTTACTTTAAGTAATATTCAATTAAAATTTGCTTTACAAGGTTTATGGTGGTTTGTACCTTTAATTTGGTTTTTCTACTTTTTAATTGCAATTAATCGTAAAGATTTTTTCTTTTTATTTAAATGGAATTTTTATAAATCTTTTTCTAAAAAAGATGAATTACAAAAGCCCACTGCTGAATAAGCAGAGGGCTTTTAATTATTTTTTAGCTTTTTCTCTACGATTTAACACCGTCATTTGTAAACCAACCAAACGATCTGTAGTCATAGTACCATTTTGCAAAGCTTTTAAATGAGAGTCGTTAATAACTCCATCTTTAACTGCCTTTGTCAGAAAATCCTCCGTTTCTGTTCGGATGGCTGGGCTACCAGGATTCCATATGTTACTCATTTTCGTTTCCTCCTTTTTATCCTCTACGATTAATTGCACCTTCAAACTACTGTTAGATGGAACAATGACTTGTCCCTCCAACATATATCCAGCTGGCATACGCCAATTCGATTTAACCTCAAAATGCGGACGGTCGATATTATTAGACCAACCGCCACCCCATGTAATACCAAGTTTACGAGCGATGGCACCAACTTTATTTAATGTAGCAATATCGTATAGAGCCTGTGGAGGACCTACCGCAATATCCCATGCTAAACGACTGCTATGATTACTATTAAGTGTCCAAGTAACAATTAGTCCTGGACGTGTACGACCTTGACCGTATAAATACTTTTGGCGAGCTGGACTGCGATATGTTTCGGTGATGAAGATATTTCGAATGCCTGCTTTGTAACACTCCTGGAATAATAACCTACAGGCTAATTGTGCGTTAGCCGAAAGCTCGGATAAATCACGACAAGTTGTAGTTACACTCATAATTTATCGTCCTTTGGTTTGTCATATCCCAATGCTCTTTTACTATCTCCAATACCAGGGGTAGTCGGATCAATTAAAAAAGTCGCTACAGAGACAATCACTGTAACGACCACATATGGGTTTAATATTGCCTCTTTGGCTAAGGAGCCTACCATTGACCAAGTAGTTAAATCCTCGGCATTGACGCCAAAGTAGACGCCTATAGGTGCTACAATTGCTAAAATTAAAGCTACATAAAAATATGGGTTTTTGAAACGCACTTTCAAATTGATTTTCATAATGTTTCCCTCCTATTTTATAAATTGTAAAAATGTAACGATAGCTGCAATTATTCCTGCTACTCCACCAGTACCGAAAATACCCAAAAATATTTTTTCTCTTGTGTCCATTCTTTTAATAGCAATATCTTTTTCGGACTGTGCTTCGAATTCCGCTTGCTTCAATACATGGTCCGCAAACGGCTTAAGTAAATCCCTTGTTTGGTTACCATCCTTCATGACCGTTAATTCCAATTCTTTTTGCCCCTTCTGAACATTTAGTAAATCTGATTTTAACGATGTCACTTCCATTTTAAATTCTTGATGCTCTTTCTCTAATACTTCGAGACGTGGCAAGATTTCTACATTAATGGCTTTATCATGTTCTTTAAGGGTCTTACCTTGCTCTTCCATCATTTTAATCATAGATGCACCCCCTCCAATTGTATCAACAGCCATCCTCTCCCCCCAATTCCTCTGCTACATATAAAGTGTGTGCTGTGAGACGCATCGAGATTATGTTTTGTTTGTGCACTGGTGTCCGTTTCGATTCGTCTGAAAACCAATAGAAAAAGCACCCTTGGATGAGGGTGCTAGACTAATTAGTAATGTTAAATTTTTTTCTTAATTCAATAATGCGTTCATCTTCTATTAACGATTCTTCATATCTTACTTTTGATACCCTAATATTATTAAATAATACTTTTTTTAATTCTTCTTTATTCAATTGCAATTCATAAAGACTTTCGATAAAAATACTACTTTCAAAAGCATTTTTTATTTCAGGTCGTAATATTGCTATTTGTTCAATTTGATTAATTATTCTCCATAACGAAGTATTCTCTATATTTTGTATACATAAAAAAAGCTTCAAATCGATTTCTTGTAAAGAAGTTATTTGTTTTGAAAATAAAAGTGTTCTGCTCTTTAAAGAAAGCATACTTTCGAATATAGTTGATTCTTTTAAGTTACTATTTAATTTGTATGGTATTTTAGATTCCATTATATTTAAATTAGATATCACTTTTGTTAAATATTCCTTCGATAGAGGTGAGTTTGATAGAAATTCAATTTTATTTTCGCTAAGGAAAATTAAGTCTTCAAATAACATTTCTATATCCCTTATAATTAGGATACCAGGATCAACTATTTTAGCGTCTATTAATTTTTTCCTTTGAAGTTTGGGTAAAACTACATCTAATAAATAAAAAATATAAGCTGCTACAAAACTCATGCTTAATCCACTAATAACTACCCCTGTTTCATTACCATATTCCCAAAACTCTGGGGTGTTACTCCAAATAAAATTAATTATGAATATACAACTTAATGAAAATAAAAATACAATAATTAAAATCTTTTTCATTTCTGTTCCTCCCTTCATCTAAATTTCGACAAAAGAAGAAAACTACCTTTTATAAAGTTCTCTACTATTTTACATTATATGTTACTCAACATTTTGGAACAATTCTTTTGTTACGAATAAATAATTATCTTGTTAAATTTCGTTTTTTCCCCATAGAAATTGCCTGAAGTAAACCCCCAGGCATTTCCCCACCAATCGTCCTATTACACACGAATATATCTGGAAATTGATTTATGAAGTTATCTTCAATATTAAAAATTTGGGTGGTTACATACGCATAAATTCTGGTAGTATCAAGAGCACGAAAACTATCAATTGAAAGTTTCGAGGTATTAACATTACCAAATATAAGTCTATCAAAAGATTTACTACTCGACCAATGTTGCCTAATACGCCTTTTAATATTACTTGAAGTACCAATATATACTTGTGAATATTCATCGAGTACCATTAAATAATATCCTGATTTCCCATCATACAAATTCAAATCAAATACCTCAATAAATTGAGTATTCATTTCGAGAAATTTCTCTATTCCTTCTCGAAATTCGTTGCGATCTAATAAAGAGAGATATTCAATATTTAAATCGAAATTTTCCATACTCCTTTTGAGTTGTTTTTCACACCATTCTTCATCATATACTTTGTTATTACCAAATGAGCTTTTATTACTGACTACAGCATATTTTTCCCGTGTTAACTTTAGTCCCCTTTTCCCTTCGTGTACCTTCACTCCAAAATGATATGTCATAAATCACCCCTGCTGTTTATTTCATATAATAAATATGATCTATATCTTTATATTATATCCCATCAAATTCTCAAGATTTTTTAAATTTTAAATAGACTGGATATTATTCTTATCCATCCAAAAATAGAGACCCATATTACAACACTTAAAATCAATCCATTAAATAAGCCTATGAAAAATCTGTTTTCCATAATTACCACTCCTTAAATTTAAGGAGTGGTAAAGACAAAATAAATTAAACGCCTTCAGTATTCTCCAAGATATAATCCTCAACAGCCTCTCGGTAATCTGGATTTGTAATATCATCGAGGATGTATGTCTCACCAGTCTTTGGATTTAAACCACCGTTCATAATTCTTTCTGCTGCAATACGTACCACTACTGAATTTACCATTATAAAATCCCTCCAATTTCATTTTCTGCTTGTAATAATAGCTGATCTTCTAATTCGCGGATCTGACGTTCTTGTTCAGTTTCTACATAAGTAGAAACGAGAACAGGTTTCCCATTTTCTATACGCTCAATATCGTATTTCATTGGGTCGAAATTCTCATATGGAATATCTAGGTATTGTAATTTTTCAATTGGCTTTCTAGGTAGTCCACCTTCTACTCTGTGTAAGGTAGCTAAAATTCGTCCGTCAGTAGCGTCATAAAATACGCGAGTACATGCCTTTTCCATTGTATACCTCCTTTAAATTAGCCGAACGCCATCCATTCCATTTGTATAGCCGGAATAGGGTAATGATTACTAGGTGCTACCTGAACAACGAAACCACCATTTCTAATGACTGCGGTACGCTGCTCCTCTTCTCCACTAGATGTATGCCCTCCTCTACCTAGTGCTCCTTGTACTGCATAGCCATAACCACCACCAAAAAGGCCAGTATTTGGAGGAGAATAAATCGATAAATAATTAGCAGTAAGAACGCTACCACGTGTAATGATTAGTTTTGGAGTAAAACCGAAAGTTCCGGCGGGAATATCCATACGAGTTGAGACGTTATTTACAAAACCCCTAGCGTATCTAATACCCATACCTGCCATTATTCTAATATTATTTGCCATGTTAGCGAACGTTTCAATAGGGCTTGTGTAAACCCCTCCGTCAGAAATGGCGCTCGCAACGGCTGTTTTCCCATTACTGACAGATGTAAAAAGCTCTTGGATAGAAGGTGACCATGGAGTCCATGCACCATTATAATAATGCCGTACTTTCATGTCGCCAGCTTGATGAGCATAACTTCTGGCGAACTGAGAACGGCTATGACTAGCGCCACTTCCTGAATAGAATATTTGTTCTATATACCAGAACATGCTCGTCTGTCCACCACTTTGAGCATTTGCATGGTTAGTGATAAAGGCTCTATCTAGAAATGTATTAGGGTCAGGGTAAGCGCCTCCACCTAAATGAGCCTTGTCGTATACAACATTTTGGTCTACTTCCCTCCAGGGCTCCCATACATTATCAATTCGCATACGTTCAAATTTCTTACCATTTTCTGAATTAGCACCAAATCTAACAACTCTTTGAATTAACCAGTTATCCGCATGGGATATTACTTCACCCATATGCCATTGAGCATTTGGTGCATTTGCAGCATCAAGACCCATATACATACCGTTTTTAGTTGCAAAATTCCAGTTCGTAATTTGAGTACAATACGGTAAAAATCGTAAATATACTTCAGCCCCGTTATTCCATCCAGTAATAGTTGACTGTGAGAATGTTGCTTGTTTCCAAGCTGACCATTCTCCTCCAGAAACACCTGCGTCATAACGTCTTGTATACTTAATGTCTCCAACCATTGTTGTAAATTCTTGTAACCCATAACCTTGTTCAGGAAAATAGTAATTTAAGATACCATAACCTGTTGGAGGTGCATTATGCCCTGTTGCCTCACCGACTTTGTATGACTTATTCGCTTCCAAAAGATCAAAATTCACTTCCTGACCAGATATAAAATTGTTGGATTTAGCTAAGAAACCGCCGTTCCACTTAGAGCGTTCTTGCGATGTAATATGAGCTGTTTTATCGCCATAATGTTTAGTAAATTCTGTTTCTAAATCGCTTAATTCTTGCTCTATTTGTGTAATGTCAGCCTTATTTTCTAACTCTTTTAATTTTGTGTCGATAATATCCATATTCCCATTAGGAACATTAACGTCATAAAATTCATCAGGTCCAGGCTTAACTAAACCGTAATTAGTTGTTTGCTCCGCCATTAAATCACTTCCTCTCTTAATTGCTGATGTGTAAACGTCGCAAGCTGAGCATGTGTGTATTGAGCCAATTTACTGTATTGGTTATAGCGTAATTCAACCGTCAAAATCATATTTTGAGGAATAATGCGCTCAAGCATCAGTTCAACCGCTTCAAACTGCCCTTTTACAGTTAATTCAAGCTTCACTTTTAGCCATTTTTCAGCAACGTTACGTTCATAGTAGTACTTTCCTTCACCTAGCAAGCTATCCAGTAGCTGTTTCAATACTTTGTTCGTATAAGGTGCTTGCTCCTGATACCGTGATAAAAGTCTAAATCGACGCGTTTCAATGGTATCTGTTGCTGGTACATTGAGCTTCAGCATTTTTTCTAAGCGCGATAAACCACTGTCTGTAGCTGTTACAATAAATTGATCATTTAATATATCCTCAATTTTTTGCCACAATCCATTTAGAATTGGCGTCTCTACATGAGCAACTGCTTGAATTTCCTCAATTTCCTTAAAGATTTGCGGTAGATAACTAAGAAAATCAACTTCTCTAGCCATTTATAACACCTACCTTTGGAATGGCATCAGGCGCAATTTGAACATTAGCAGTCCCACCATTTAATTGAGTATTTGCAATGTCCAGCACACCCGAAACATTTAACAAGCGATATTCTATTTGACTAATCCGAATCACAAGTCCTGCGTTATCATCTTCGCTTTCAGCCCATTCTTTAGCTAATTCCACGAAGTACTCCTCAATAACATTTTGTACATTCGTTTGAATATCAGCCCATGTCCAGCCTGCTTGATACGTAATATTGAGACCAATATTAATAATTGCTTCATTAACCGCAAAAACTGTTACGATGTGATCAATAGGTGCATAACCTACCCCTTCGCCTTGTGCATGCATTGGATCTACAGCTTCTTGTACATCATCTACAAGCGTCTGCGTGGGTTTTTGGTAGAGTGAGTTAATAATGACTAACTTAACTGTGCCCCCACCATTCCAAGCACGATAAACACGTACACCACCAACACCAGGTTGAGCGAGTGTCTTTTCTTTATAATTAGCACGATTCCCTCCGAAAGATACGGAGCCAAAACTGTTAAAATAACGACGGCGCATTACTTCTGTATCTTCTTCATCTTCACCTGGGACGAGTAACTCAACTAATTCAGCCGTTTGCAAGCCGTCAATATAGTTGATTGGAATTAATGAACCGTATTCTGTATTTCCAATAGCCCCAAAAGTCTCTGACTCTAAAATGAATTTTCCATTACTAATCTTTTCAATAACTGTATAGTTCAGTTGATCTAAGCTAAAACGCGCTCCAATTGGTACATCTATGTTAAAGATAGCTCGCCATTTTGCTTTAGTTGCTGGCTTTGGAGTTAAACCTCGTTCTGCCATACGTCGAATTAAAGTCTCTCTAGGGGCTGTATCAGCAAATACCATATCTACATAGTTTTTTAATGTCGTTAGCATCTGAATAGTTTCGATACTGTTAACCGCGGTAGCATTATATAGCGGTGAAGTTTCACGCATATCCAAGCGTTCATCAAGTTCAGCTACATTTGTTCTTTTAATTGCCTGGATATCTTCAAAAGTCGAATCTAAATTGAAAGGCTGTGTCATGCATAAATCACCTCTCTTTCTGCTTCAATTTCTCCGTAGATTGAACGGACAATAAACTGCACATGTACTTTATTTTTGTTAGTAGTAACCACAAAGGAATCCACATCATTGATACGATCATCTTGCAATAAACATTCCTTGATACGCCTCGGTACTTCACTGGCTACATAAGCAGTCGGCATTCCAAACAAATCTTTTAATTCAATAAAATTGTTCCAAGAATAAATAATATGATCATAACGCTCAATAGAAAGCATAATAAAAATCGCTTGTTTCAATGCTTCTCTTTCATCAACGAAGCCTGAACAGCGATTTTTATTAAAATTTATATAATGAGCTTTTGTAGGCTCGACCACTTCCTCAAAGTCTGCAGTTAAACCATCATTTTCAATCTGTCTTGGTAGCATCAAACCACCTCTTTATCAATTATTAAATACTGCTGACCACCATGTGCACGGATCATTGTTACCTTATCCCCAATAATCAATCCATTGTGTATTAGAAACTTTTTACGACCTTTGTATTCATGATTATGAGATGCATATGCTGCATCACCCGAACCACCAGAACGATTTTCTGTTAAATGGTCCACTGTCATATCCACTTCATAATCCATAACAGCACGTGTCAATTTGAGTTGTTCTTGCTCAAGTAAAAGCTTTTGGTCTACACGAACTTTTAATGGAGCAATTGACTCTACTGTGCCGTAAACAATATCCGTTAATTTTTGTGCATTTACTGCATCCAGTACGACTTTTCGTAAGGTACGGATAATATCCGACATATCACGCAACAAAATCACCGCCAATCAATTTCAAATCCATTCGATGATCTGATTCATAAAAAGAATGTTTTACTGTTTCGACCATCATAAAATTAGCAACAGTTAAGTCACCAAGATACATTTGCACGCCTAATGTTGAACCACCTCTTACACGTCGGTCTCCAAACACTTTATTTATGTGCAGCTTACGTGATTTTTGATTATACAGTGCTAACAGTGCATCAGCTTTCACTTTGCCATTCTCGCCCTCATCAACGCTTTCAGTTAACTGAAGAACACCCCATTGATTTATATTGGCGCTATCCTGAGCAATGAAGATTTCTCGTTTACCGGTCTTTTTATTTTCCCGAGACAACTTAATTTTATTGTGAGTATTTTCATCAATTGAAGTGGTGTATTCAAACGTTTCACCACTATCTTCATCCACCAAAATATCAAGCTTTAACTGCTTAACATTACGGTAATTTAACTTCCCGTAATCATCATAAAGTACAAATAAATTACCTGTATTTTTCGTAGTGATTGCACCAGCATTATCCATAATCGTGAATAGCTCTTGATTATCTTCAACACGAGAAGCAATGACAAACTTTGTATCTGCTATCATGCCACCTTGTAAACCAAAATCAGCAATGAGCATCTGAAGAACCTGAGCTGCCGTTTTATTTTTATATACATAGGTATCTTTGTTTTTAAAGTAGCGCAATTGATCATAAGCCGTAACGGATATAATGCGATTGTTGGTACGCTTTTTCGTAAATACAAATCCAGCGAAGATTTTATCACCGTCATAATCAAAGCGGACCATATCTCCTTCATGGAAGCCTAATAGTTCATCTTTAATTACGTTAAACGTTAATTTACCAGGCATCGACTTACGATGTGTCTCCCATATAATAGGCTCTTGTACGGCAACATCAAAGATACGGCCACGTGATAGTATGAGCAATTGATACTTACCCAAGTTTAATCACCTGCCCGGCTCTAATTAAATTGGGGTTAGATAAATTATTAAGCTTTGCTAAATCATCGGTTTTCGCACCATTACCTAATTCCTTTTTAGCAATTGACCATAAAGTATCACCTGCTTTGACAGTATACGTTTTTGGTGTCTGCTTGCCTGTTGTCGGTCTTGATTTCTCTACAGTGACCTTTTGTTTAGGTTGTGCAGAACTAGCCGTATTTGAAGCACTAGGGCTCGATTTAATGTTTAGCTTTTTTGTACCGAATGGACGGAATTGTTTTAAAGAGATTGTTGTTTTGATGTCAAATCCATTCTCTGCATCTTCATCAATCGTATAGTCCTCAATTGAAACCGTCATATTCGTATCAAATAATAAAGAGCCATCCGGTTTCATTCGATTAACAATGAACTGGAAAGGCTCTTGAGATACTTTTAATTTTTCGAGATGGTCTAAAAAATATGAAGCTGATTGAAATCCGCTTGGATATACAGCAAATGGATATTTAACGTTGGGGAACTCAACTTCAAATTCTATATCAGTAAGACCAGCCTTTTTTAACAGGTTAACTTCACCTTCATTAATTAAAGTAATCGTTTCATTTTTATTGTTAACTTTCATACTCATAGCAGATGGAGCGACAGGAAGCTGTACACCATCCATAAAAAAGTTATACATCCGTATCGTCCCCCTCTGCTAATACTGCTACTACTTCCTCGACTTTTTCACCAAAACGATCAATAACCCCATCGATATCCATTTCGGAATTGATGTGGTTCTCATTTTTCATATCTACTTTAATTTCGGCTGTAGTATAGCGGTTAATGGCTTCACGATCAGCTAAATCGCGAAGATATTTTAATTCATTGGCTGTGCCATCCAGCGATTTTGCCATTTTAGCTGTGTTATCAGCAGTTTTTTTGGCTGCTGGGCTATCTTTGCCAGCGCCAAGAGCACTTAAATCAGGCATGTTAATGCTATTCATTAAATCTTCCCAAGACCTTGAAGATTCTTGTGTCCCTATATTTCCTAATCCTCCGCTAAATAGATTTGATCCCCATTCGTTCCCCACATCCCAAGCCTTACCATATTCGTAACGCTCCAGATGATATTCAGCACTTTCCATTCTCGGAACTTTTACAGCTGCCTCACCGTATTTTGACGTGATAGAAGCATCAAGCGAACCTCTCCAACCGTTAACTGCACCAGCTAAACTAGACCCAAAAACGGCATCGATTGCGTTTGCTAAACTTTGAATAATCACTAAAACATAATCCGCCATATCACCAAACATCCTCATAATAGAGCCTATAGGGTCTATAAAAACATTTGCTAAAAATTCGGCAAATGAAGCAAATAAGTTCCAACACGCCGCTACAATATCCATCACTAAATTGTAAAAGGCGACAAAAAGGTTATTAATAAATGCAACTGCCACCATAATTGCACCTGCTACAGCCCCAGTTGCATTTATAGATGTACCTGCAAAATGATTTATAGCGTTTATAGCGGCATAGTATACTCCAATTAAAAGTACAATACCTGCAATAACTAGACCAATTGGATTGGCAGCCATCGCTGCATTTAAAACCCAATGTGCAGCAGCAGCTAACAAAGTCCATGTTTGAACGAGGACCAAATAGCTGATTAAAACTCCTAAAGCTCCTGCCACCCCTAAAATAATTGGACCTAACCAAAACCAGTTATCATATACAAATGCACCGACACTTGCTAATAGATTAAAAATTGCAAGAGTAGCACTACCAATTGTATATAGAGCTGATTTTGCACTTTCAACAAAAGATAAAAAGCGCTCGCTATTAAAGGTATCGTTCATGCTACTCAATAAGATTTGAAAAGCCCAAAGCGCTTCGTTTTTGAAGTTTTGCCAGATTTGGCTAAACGTTAATGGCATGTTGTTAAATTTATCATTAATCTCATCTGCAGCAGCAAACATGGATAACTTAACTACATCAGCCGTCAATTTTCCTTCTTTCGCCATTTCGCGAATTTTACCGATTGGAACATCTAAATAATCAGCAATTGTATGAATGATATTTGGAGCTTGTTCAAATACAGAGTTTAATTCCTCGCCCCTTAGAACACCTGAACCCAACGCTTGTGTCAATTGCAAAGTAGCTGCTGAAACACCTTCAGCGCTTGTTCCGGCAATACCGAACTGTTTATTTAGTAATTCCGCGAATGCAACTGCTTCCGCATTACTACTAAAGGCATCCTTTGCATTCATACCTAACTTACCAACTAAATCCGCCATTTGAGAATACGACCCATATGCTCTTTGTGCGCTATCAAAAATCATTCGTTGCAATTGAGCAGTTGTTTGTAAGCCATCATTCATTAAGGATAGGCGAGCAGTAATATTGGTCACTTCATCAGACAGATTTACCGCTGTGCCTATTAAATCTTTGAAAGCTTGAAATGAGATATAGGTACCAACAATGGCCAGCATTTTACTTAATAATGCATTAGCAGCACCTGTTCCCTCCCGAACAGAATTATTAAATCGGCCTTGTTGATGATCAGCCTGACGTATTTGCGTTTCTATCTGGTCAAATGCTTGTTCAGCGCGCGCTAATTCACGTCTGGCAATCTCGATACTGGACATGTCCATTGCGTTACCCGACGCACGATTCAGCTGTTCAAAACTGTTGATTGTTGCTTGCATCGCTACATTCATGGCTTTAAATGTATTCGATAAGCCATCTTGAATTTGAATTGCTGTTCGAATAGTAGCCAACTGATATCCCCCTTTCTCCAAAAGAAAAAGCACTCAAATTAATGAGCGCTTATTCGTAAAAATTGCTATCGTACGTGAAACGTATTAAGCCGAATGTATTTTCTTTAATGTCATGGATTTCTACTTTTTGAATTCCTTCTGTTACAGGCTCATATTTTTCTACCACCTCTGTATTCACGGTTCTCGCCATGTTTTTATAAGTATCAGTAATGCCAAAAGTTTTCATCGCATCTTTGCCAGAACTGAAAACAAAAGTTGAATCATCATAGCCCCAATAAACACCGGAATATGCGTTTAATCGTGTAACAGTATCTTCAAACAGAATAAATTCAAATTTATTGTTTTCATAAATATAAAGTTTTCCTACGATACTTTTATTTGTCTTAGGAATAGACCATTCATAATCTTCGATTGATTCCGGCTCACCCATAATATTCACAAGTTCATCTGATGTTAAGTTACTAAATTGAGTTGCATCAATGATCATTTCTACATCATCTCCTTGTGTAGAATCCGAGCATCCGTATAATGCTAATAACGTTAACACAATTAATAAGATTTTTTTCATCAAACACCCTCCTTCATACATAAATATACATAATTAGGAATGGGTTTTCTAGTTTACCTTTTTCGCTTGCCTTTTTTATTCTTTCTTTCAGCTTCTTTTTGAGCTTTTTCATCAGCTGCCATTTTTATCTGTACAGCAGCAATTACAAAAGCTTTTTCCCACTTCGGCAAAGAATCATATTCAGACGGCCACTTATGTAATTTATGCAAACAATAATAAGCAATATTTGCATCATAGTCGCCGTCCTCGATTAGTTTTTTGCTTCTTCTACTGCCTCTTCCATGCCGACATCAAAGCCGTTTGCATTTTGTACAATTTTTAGATATTCAGCATATTCACCTGGTAAAAGCATCTTTTTAAGTAAAGCCTCTGCCCCCATCACTTTGTAAGAATTTTGAAGCTCTTTATCATGCAAATTCGGGAATTTAGTACATTCTACCGCTAATGAAGTTAAATATGCATCATAATCTGTTGTTGGTTGAAATACATTTTTCTTTCCTGGTACCGGTAATCGTTTAGTATGTTGTTTACGTAATGCTTCATCACGATCTGAATCCACCGAAGCTACTTGCCATTTCATTGGTTGCTTTGATTCAGGATCTATGAAACGTTTAGAAACTACATGTTCCTCTGCCTCTGGATTAATTGCATTTTGTGCTAAGAAAGCTGTTAAATTACTCATTTATATTCACCATTCCTTTGTTATTTTTAAGTATAAGAAAAGCCTGCCGATGAACGGCAAGCTCGTTATTGCATTTCTGCTAAAATAGAAAACTCTTCCGGCATATCCCAATCCTCGAAAGTGAAGTCAACTGAATCTTCAAGGTATTCCGCATCTGCATCTAGTGCTGCAATAATACCACCATCCATATTACAATCGATTAAAATTGTTGTTTGACGACCAATGGAGGAAGAGCTATCTTCATTTGTCACTTGGATATCAAAATAAATATCTTCCCCCGTATCTTTGTAGCGTTTTAATAGCTTCCGGAAAATCGATGTATTGAAGTGGAATGTAGCAGATCCAGTACCTTCCCACCCAGTAGATTTGTTACCTTTACCTGTTCGACCCATAATCGGCACTTGTGTTTTCGTTTTGTCCATACGTGCCTCTAAATTAATTAGATTGGCGAACAAATATCGATTGCCTTCGATTGTAACGAAAGCTCGCCCTTGGGCACCGTGAACAGCGTCGCGCGCATGCATTGTTGTCTCTGCAAAGAACTGTAGATCCAACTTCAATGGTAATTGAAGTGCTTTCTTTTGTTTTAAAAAACGTGACAACATAGTTGCTGCCACGATACGTTTAATCAGTTTATTCATCTAGTATTCCCTCCTTAAGCAACCTCTGTGCTAATGTAAAGTTGTGACATGGTTAAAGTATTAATTACTTCTTCTTGTATAACAACGGCACGTTTCGATTGTCCTTGTCCTACAAGTAATTTTTCTTTGTCATAGTTTTGAATCGCTCGTATCCGTTGCATTTCCATTCGATGTGCACCAATATCTTTCCACAGCGAAATTCGACCATCATTATCATTTGGTACTTTTCCAAGGTAACGAGTATTGAATAAGTGAGCTGTATCAATGGCTAGTTGATCTAATACACGTATCGTTTGATTAAAAGAGAAATCTTCATTCTTATCT
Organism: Solibacillus sp. FSL W8-0372; assembly: GCF_037969735.1. Lineage (NCBI taxonomy): Bacteria > Bacillati > Bacillota > Bacilli > Caryophanales > Caryophanaceae > Solibacillus > Solibacillus sp. FSL W8-0372. The sequence goes on from NZ_CP150204.1 coordinate 2,383,551, forward strand.
GGTCTAAATGAAGTAAATGTATTTACATCTTCTAAAACATTAAAATTCCCTCCAACACGGTGGAAAACATACTTACCATTGTTTAATAGCAATGTTAATTGAGGTTGTGTCTTTGTCTCTGACATATCAAGTGTATGTTCACCGTCATAAGTACGGTTTGTATTTGATTGATTTACAGCAACACCAGCCTGCACACCTGTAACCCAATAAGTGGCACCAAATACTTCTTCACTTTCACCGATAGCATCATTTTGAATATCGATAACACCCTCATGATCTACAGCTCCAAGCTTATGACCTACTAACTGAAACTTAGCTCCAACCTCATCACGTATACGCTTTGTGTACTCTACGTAAAGTGATTTAATAAGTGGATCATTCGATAAACAGCCGATTGTATTAAAGCCGTAACCTTCAAGTTCATCTAATGCCATTTGATGTGGTGTACCTGCGGTTAATGCAGTAGCCCCGTTTGCACCGCCTGTTAAAGGTGCACCAGCTGTAACAGCTAATGTTGCATTTTTCTTAAAATCAACATAATCGTTATCTTTTAACATTGTTGCATCTGCAACTGAAACTTGTTCATCAACTAAGGTATTATCTAAATACGTATACACATCGAATTTAGAAGGCTCATCGACATTTGCTCGAATTACATTACGAATCGCATTACCTCTCTCGCCTTTGTATTTTGCTTTAGCATAATCATTTTCAGCAAAAGAGCCTCCAAGGCTTAGCTTATGGAAGAAAACAGTAAGAGCACCCTTGAATAAATCACGGATGCCCTTTAATTTCTCATGTGTGTAATCGTAGCCAAATAATTTAAGAGAGTCCTTTTGGAAATCCTCTTTTGTAACTGTCATTACTGCATCATCTACGCCCCAATCAAGAACAATAGGTAATGCTGCATATCCACGATCAGATAAATTTACGAATGCTCGTTGTTTGGAAATGAAATTATGATACGTACCTGGTAACACTTTATTCTGCGTTAACCAAAAGCCTCCACCTAATGCCATTACTTCTTCACTCCTTTGTCAAACTGTTTTAATACCTCATCTACCTGAGCAAATGAGTAATGTTCATCACCTTTTAACAATGCGTTCAGTGCATCCCGACGATGAATATATTTACGACTTGTAACAAGCTGTGCTTTTGTAAACGTTGGTACCACTGATTGAATCGTTTCACCGACTGATTCAGCAGTAACAGGTTCTACTTTTGCTTTAATCGTTCTCGCCAACTGATACCACCCTTTCTCCATTTGTAAATTGTTCCAACGAGCCCATTAGCACTTTCATCTCGACTTCTTGAAGAAAGAAATCAAAGCGTATAAAGTTATGACCAATACCGTCAACAACCTCGCTATTTTTCCCTCTTGCAAGCATCACAGCGCCATTTAAGAGCGTGACATCCTTTAATGCTTGCTGAACTTTCAAGCACATATTCGCGCTTTCTGATGCGCCATTGCTCGGGAAATACTGAACGTTAAATAACGGCGTTACTTTCCACCGATTTCCGATTTGCATAATGTGCTCAAAGTTCAAAAACTGAATAAAAAAAGCAGGAGTCACAAACCCCTGTGGCACTTCATCAATATATTTTCTATAGTTACTACCGAAAGCTTCCTGGAGCTTCCGTGAAATAGCAACAACAATATCATCAATTTCCATCGAAAGCCTCCTTTAGTAATCGCGTTAACTTCCCTTCTAAAATAGCAGGTGCTGCACGTTCTACTTCATCTGCTGAAATGGTCATCATAAAGCGACCGTTTACCCACCCTTGATGATTACGTGTTCTGTGGCCATATTCAACGTAAGATGCATATTCAACAGGATTGATTACCTCTACTTCGTAATAAGGTCCATACTTTTTAACTGTCATGGAATCGGCAAATTTCTTTGCTCCACCGCCACCGCCAAATGTAGCTGATAATTCAGCTTCACGATTACTATTAGCAGTCCAACCACGACGTAAAGTACCGCCTGTTGTGCCATCTTCATATACACCAACAGGGGTACGTTTGATAACCTTCGCTAATAAACGAGCTGCTAATTCCTTTGCTGCATCTTCACAAAACTTTTCAAAGCTTGCTTTTTCTAGTTGCTCCATCTTCTTCTGCATACGCTTCAACTGACGAAAATCTACTTTGCCCCATCTAGCCATTAAGTCCACCCCTTGAAAACGTCTAATACAATTTCTTGGTGGTCAATGAAGACAGCAGGTTCACCGCTACGCGCATATTCAGCAGTCTTACCGTTTTGTGAAACGATGATTTTGCAACCTGCAGGGATATCATGCTCATTGCCGAGCGACAACTTAATTTGTTGCACGATAATAGCACCAGCACCTGTTTGAGATGTAGCGCTAATATTTTTATGAGAGAGCTTGCATTTTAAACTCTGATGCAAAATAAATTCCCCGGGCTTTGTAATATGAGTTAGCGGATCTGTTACCTCGCCCCAACCGATAACATCACATGTACCATGCCATAATGTTTCAAGCGCCTTTCTACGAGTGCTTACCATGAGAGCACCCGATATTTAACAAAATCAGTATCATTGTGCTGCAGGTAATTTAAAAAGGCGTAAAAATTAGCTTCTGGCGTGGATTTGGCATCTACAAGAAATTCAACATCTGTGTCACCGTCTTTGACACGTTTAGTAGCTGTCGAAAAGTCCAGTGAGCTCACATCAAGTAAACCCATAGACTTTTTCGCATACAAAAACTCACCCACTGCCATATCAATAGCAATGTGAGTGAGTCCTTCGGGTACAGCACTTAAATTCGTTTGATTTTTAATATGATCAATGGTTTTATTGACTGCGAAATTTAACAAATACATATCGGTACTGGTTGGATCGTTTGAAACAGGGACACCCAAGGCCCCTAAACGTAACAATACTGTAGCGAGCATAAACTCACACCCTATTTAGTTTTTTCGGCTTCTTCAATTTTCTTGATAATGCCTTCTTCCGTTGTGGCTTTGCCAATGTCGATTCCCTTTTGTTCAGCATGTGCTTTCAGTTCTTCTAACGTCATACCTTCATAGGGATTATCTGGTGTTTCTGACTGCTTTTGAGCAACATCCCCCAGCACTTTGACGAGACTTTCATTTACATGATCTTCTTCCATTTCAAACTGCTCACCACGAGGGTAGGTTTTACCCTCATAGCGTACCGGTACTTTAATTACTTCAACTAATTTCATCTATTAGCCCTCCTATGCAATCGGTTGTAGTTGGAATACGTTATTAGCTTCAGGGAATGAAGGAATTGCAGTAGCTGCAGCTTTCACCCATGTTGTTACTGGGTCTAGCCCTTCTTCATAAACCATTGCAATAACATTACCAACGTTGCGGACATCTTCATTACCCTGACGTAATAAACGGCTTTCTTCCGGCGTTGGGCCTAGCAACGTTTCACCTAATTCAGCATCACCAAACATGACGAATTTGTTTTCTGGGAAGTAACGCTGCGTTGTATAAGTTCCGTTTGCGTTCTGCACACGATATTTAGCATCGTATGTTGCGATTGTTGGCAGGCCATGAGACTGCATGAAGCCATTTAAATCTGCTAGTGTTGCCAAACGACCGCTATCTTTTCCGAATAATGCAGCGATAACAGAAGCGTTACGTAAGATATGGCTAAGAATAGTAGTAGATGTTAAAGCGCGCGTAGGACGTTCATCAAGTGCATCAGCAGCACGAGTAATATCCCCGATAATATCTGCATCTGGGGAATCCCATGTAGCAGCACCAGCTAAAGCTTCTTTGTGATTGTTCGGCACTTTGTAATCCACCGTTAATGTACCGCCACCTTCCATAGGCAGGGCTAATGCACCGTTTGCTAATGCTTGCATACGCATAATTTCCTTTTCAGCGCGCACATCATTAACTGAACGGTCAATTAAATTGAATACACGACCAGTTAACATATCTTGCTCCTGTGGTGTGCGTGGGAACTGCAACGCAATTAAATCTTTCTCCTTAATTTGATATTTCTTCTTGATGTAAGCAGCCTCTAGCGCCTGATTACCTGCCTCGATAGACCCGATTTCCGCCTCAGTATCAAAAGCATGAATTTTAGCTGCAACAGGTAAATTGCTAGCACCTACTAAATACTCAAATTCTAACGTATCATACTTATTTTCAGGGAATAGACCCTCACCAACGAACTTTGGCAATTCGCGTTTGTTTAAGTAATTTAAAACTGTTTTCTGATTAAATAATTCTAAGATATCTGGCATTCTCTTTTTCCACCCTTCAATTAATAAAATTTAATTTCTTTTAATGCTGTTTTTGCTTCTTCTGTTGGAGCTACTGGTAAACGTTCTTCCAGAATATATGCTTCAACAATTAATGAACCAGGTTGCGGTCCGTTTGTAACGTCCACATCGTTGTAGATGATTCCTTCTGCTGTTGCATCATTAGCTGGATAGATTGTACCGGCAGGAACAATTTTCTGACCTTTTGCATTTGCTGATACACCAACATCGCTGACTAAAGTAGTAAAGGCTTGTACCTTTGAAGATTTCAAAAAGTTAACACGAGAATAATTGTTTACATTGCTTACGTATGGCATGTGTATGCCCTCCTTTTATGTTATTTGTTCCATGGATTTGGGACGTCCGAGCCGACTGTTCCTCTTTCATTGAACTGCTTGGCAAATACCGCACCAGGATCTAATTCATTGTTAGCACTTGTATCACCACCAGCAGGAGTCCATCCTTTATATTCAGGCTTCTTCTCTTCCTTTTCAGGCACAAATAAAAAGGACTTTGATTCCTGCAACGTTTTAAGTTGCTCATCAAGTCCTGCTTTGACATTGCCTTTGTCGTCTAATTCAATTTTGGTTTTGTCGACCAATCCCGTAACTAGATCAACGTCATGTACTTTGTTGGCAATCGCTAATTTTAAGGCGGTAGACATGCGCTCATCTTGAAGTTGCTGTTCATACTGCTCTTTTGCCTGCTTTTGTGTTTCCTGCAACTTTGTGATTTCTGCTTGTAATTCCTCATTACCTTTTGCTTTGCCCTGTAATTCTTTCAGTTGTGTTTCATGTGTTTTCACTTGTTCTTCAAGTGATTTCTTTGCTCCATTAACTTCATTGAAGCGTTCTAGTGGAACCATGTTGCCATATTTACTAACAAGCGCATCTGCTTGTTCTTCAGATAAACCCATAGCAATTAAATCTTCTTTATTCATCATTTCATCCTCCTAATACGTGTTTTACGAGTAACGACTCGATAGGTTTAAACACTTTCAGTTTAACGTCATAAAGCGTTAAAAAGACGAGATTCAGACCACCTAAACCTTTCCCGATTCGACATATTCAAGGACATGTTGCAATTCACTGCCCAAATCATCTTCAAATGTCGCTTTAGGGAGGCTCACCGCGTACAATATTTGAAACTTCCCGCTTTCCGTTCAGATAGCCAATTTGATGGCCTAATACATAACAGACTGCTGCAACTGTAACGACAAACAAGAAAAATATTAATGGACTCATGAAATCATCCTTTCCCTTTATTAATAGGCATTTGTATGGCAAAAACTAAGCAACAAACCTTTCTTTCCATTCAGGGTATTTAATATTGCTAGAAATGTAATACACTTCGCCATTCTTTTTACGTGCAATCCGCTGGCTATAATCGTCCTCGAAAAATGGAGCTGTCGTGGTTCTGCACCTCGGATGAAAGGGATTGGCAGTAACCCCGGGTTCAAAATCCGATAACTTAAATACTTTTCCATCCATCGACTGACAAAGATCACTTGTTTTACTATCCAATGTCGCAATGATTTCATAACGCTCTACATCCAGTTCACCAAAAGCATCTTTTGATGCCGAGGCACTAAAAAAAGCCTGCTCGGTTAATACCAAACGGGCTGCACTTGAACGAGAAGTATTCATTTTCTTTTGGATAACACTAATCAAACGCTGAGGGCTCTCACCTTTCGCTATAGAGAGCGTTAACTCTTTATGAAGTGTATCTATCAACTGACCTCTATCACGCCAAATTTTAGCGCTGAACGTCAAATTATCAGCTGTCCATGGCTTGCTAATGATTTTTGAAAGTTTAGTTTCGTCCAATGCTTGAAATGCAAAGCCTACATTGAAAGCTTTCTGCACTTCATAAGCCGTGTGATAATACTGATTTTGATATACTTCTTTCATCAAACGTTCAAAGCTCTCTATTTGGTCACCATAAAGTTTTTCAACATGATGCTGTAATTGTAGCTTCAAACTTTCTAACCTAGAAATATGAACACGAGATGAGGCATTTTCAAGTTGTTTCATCCATTGCTGATTAATCGCGTTCTTTTTACCGTACTCAATGTAATCATCTACAGACCACTTAAATTCCTTCAATTCTTGCGTTTTAAGCAGTTGTTTAGCTTCATCCAATGAAATACCCTCAGACTTAGCAAAACGTTCATACCAACGTAAAATATCGGCTTCAAGCGAGTTCATTGTTTGGATATAAGATTTTTCTAAGTCGGCATAGTAAAAGACGGAGCGATTATGTTGAGCATCTTCTAATGCTTCAAAGCGATTTCGCCAATAATTACGGGGTTTCTTCGCCATTTAGCTCACCTTGTTTCTGTCGGAAAGTAGTTTCGTAGTTATCCAGTAGATCCATCTGCTGTTGCTGTTCTTGCTTTCTGCGTTTAAGCTCCAGTTGCACGTCTTTTACATAAGGATGTTGCGCTATCTTCGTTTCTTCAGATAGATAAGTAGACTTTTCCAATACTTCAACTACTTCTTTTTCATTAATCAAGATGTCTCGGTTAAAGGTAATGTCCAATTTTTCTCCCGCGAAGTCCCCTTGTCCAGTATTGGCTAAGTGTTGATTAACAAACCAAAGTAACTGCTCAAAGGATGCCTGAAACTCGGTTTCAATCCCATTAGCATCAAGCTCTATATCACTGTACATCGACTGGATATTCATTTGATTTGGATTATTACTCATGCGCTCGTCTTTTGCATCGTAGCCACGGCCATTTTCAATGAGCGCCTTTTTAAACAGTGCTAGGATTGCTTTGTAGTTATCCGCATTTACTGTAACTGTTAGCGTTTCAACGCCACCTTTCGATCCATCTGCAGAACGTACTTTTACGACACCGTATTGAGATAGGTTACGTCTGAACTCTCCTAAATCCTGTCCGTCATAGTTATGCAGCACTAGAATGGTGTTTCGCGCATCTTCCTGCATATTGTTCTCAAAATCTGAAAGCATGGTGTTAATACCATCTTGCAACGATTTAACACGCTTAATCAGCGGAATCTCCTTACTGTTAAACTTAAAAGGAATTAACGGTACTCGCTGCCAATTCACATCAAGCTTTTCCTCGCCATCGTAAACGGTAATGTAAGCTCTAGTTTCATTCATTACTTCTGGCACCAATTGACCGTTAAACCATTCGTAATATTCAACACCGTTTGCACTATACACTTCCGCTTTCTCAACAACTACCTCTTTATCGCCCTCATAAGCAATCGTTGTATAAATACGTACCGCAAAATCTACTTCTGTACGGTCTGAATCTTTCCAGAAAGGAATGATTTCATGAGGTGCGAAACGTTTGATAGAAAAGTTCCCTTGTTCATCGTAATACGGATAAAGCCAACCGATACCTGTATTTAATGCATCTTGACCTACCTGCTTTAATGTCCGATGGAAGCGACGATTTAAAATGGTTTCAAGGGCTTTTAAATACTGTTGGTTTTCAGATTCAAGCGTAATCGGTTTACCCAGCTGATAGTTCACCTTTTGGTCAACGAGCTTGGCGTATTGGTTATCGAGTATTTTATTGTTTGGAAGATTCCTGTTGATTTCTAACCTTCCACCTTTACCAATAACCATACGTTCACGTTTTAAAATATCTTGTTCACCTTCGTAATAAAGCTCACCGGTTAACATCCATTTGCGCTTTTCTGATGCTTTAAATTTATTGATTTCATTTTCTAGCAATTTAATATTGCTGATAATTTTGTTTGCTCCTGAAACGATACGCTCATTTAAAATTTCCGTATCTGTAATTGCCCCTTGATAGGGGAATAAGTTTGTCATTTACATCACCTCTCTAATTAAAACTGTAAGTAGACTGGCGCATATCCCCTTCAAAGGCATAACGTGTGGCATCAATTGTATGATTATCCTTATCCTCTAAACGTGGGATTGGATTGCCGTCTTTATCAGTTTGATAATCAATATTTTCAAATTCTTTTGCAATATTTGGTGTACGTAATGGATCAATATAAATTGCATCTAAATCGTCCAACCATTCTTCTCCATACTCAACGCTGTCTGGTCCTTTCTTAACGCCATATATCCTTGGCACGCCTAATTCATCACGTAATTCTGCGATAGATTTCGGCTCCGCAGAATCTGCAGCTATACGGTCCGATTGGTAGCCTTTATCTTTCAATCGCTGAGCGAGCTTTCGGTTGCTAATTTTGACTCCATATATTTCATCGATGGCATATATAGCATTTTTCTTTTTGTCATAGTGCCAACGTACAAATGCTAATGGATCAGTAGCATAACCAAAATCGACTGCATTTCGAATGTTGTCGAATGAATCAACCATTTCGTCTGTAATGCTGCCTTTTTCAATTTGTAAGTTATCGAAAGGTACAACACCTGATCCGATTGCTTCCCCTAGGTACTCCCAACGATAGCGCATTTCGTTACGCTTTTTAGCTGCTTCTGCTTCTTCTATAAATTGTTTGGAGATAAATGGATTATCCAAGTAATTGGAATGGTGTACAAACGTGTTCTCAGGTTGAAATGAGCTTTCATATTTCTTATTCACCCATGATTGCTTTCGCTTTGGTGGATTATATGAATAAAAAAACTTATAAAAAAGACCATTCTCCAGTTCGCCACGTAATAGCGAGTTGGTAATGGTCGTGATTTCATCTTCACTTTTAAATTCAGCCATTTCCTCTACCCAAGCAAAAGCAAAAGGGAAATTTGCGCTTTTTAATGATTTAATACGCGACGGGTCCTGAGCACCCCTAAAAATCATATAGTTGCCACGTGGCATGTAGGTGACTCGCATCGGTGATTTATTAATTTTGAACAAGTGAGCCACTCCCTGTTCGTGGATTGCCCATTTAATCTGCTCGAATATAGACGTTTCAATCGTATTGTCTACTTTACGAATACCCACTGCATTTACTGGATAGCGCATCAATAACTGCACAAATACATGTGCGATGTCCGATGATTTACCTGACCCACGCCCACCTTTGCAAACAACATGAAGAATATCTTTTGTCAGTGCTGCATTCCATAATGGATGAAACGCTTTCGGTATGAGTTCTGATAACTTTTTAACTGCCATTATTATCACCACTTATATCATCTACAAATATTGGCGTTACAGTAGCGTTAATTTCTTGCTTATCAGTAAATAGAGCGTATCGTTTTCCGATTAATTCGGCTGCACGAATACGTTCGGCTGTCGTAGGAGGCATATACTCTTCAATTACTTGTGCACCTTCACCAATACCACGCAGAACCGCTGACCTAGCCTCACCACGCAGAACAGCAGTTAACAATTCCATTACTTCTTCTTGATCAGCAATTCGTTGAGACTGGATATCCTTCATACGATTTTCTATATAAGCAGAAACATTAGTATTTTTTAGTAATTTATCTGTATTCTGCGCTGCATACTTTTGACTATATCCAGCCTTTATTGCAGCTTCTGTTGCATTCCCTAATTCAATATAGTAATCCGCAAACGCTTGTTGCTTCAATGTTAATTTCTTCTCAATCAATGGCATCACCTCATTATGCTAATTGCTTATAAAATAAAAAGAACACCCCGAAGGATGTTTATTGTTAAATTTAATTTTTTAATTTCATTTTCATTTCTTAATTTACTTTCACTGCATAGATTTCTGCGCTCATCTCTTCGGAGATTGGGGTATGTACAACCAATTCAACTTTATACCAATCGCCAGCGACCTCAGTTGCCAAATATTCTCCTTCAGATGGGATTCTGTCGAAATGATGGTAATTGTTAATCCAATTTACCTCTCCTTCGTTATTCATTATTATCCCCTCCTCCCTACTATTATAAAGTTAATTAGAAAAATAACATAATACATTTTTGATAACAAAAAGCCACGCTCAGAAATACGCGACTTAAAAGCAACTACTTTTTATTTATTAGAAAAATCCTATTGCCCAATTTTTTTACTTTAACATGCGACTTGTTGCTAATTTTAACTAGCGGCTTTTTTGAAATTATAATTTTCTTATTATCATCTTGATAAACATTAAAACCTGTAAATTTAAATAGAACATTAAGATAGAATTGATTCTCACTTATATAAAATACTCCTATAACAAAAAATAAAATCAAATTAATTATTATGGAATTAATATCATCTTCTTTAAGTGTAGTTAGCGGAACAATGTAAGTAATAAAGTAAGTTAAAACTTCATTATTTACACTCTCAACTTTCCCAAAATTTTCCTCTTTGTTCATCTTACAAAATATAAAATATAAAAAAGTAGCAACTGATACTACAATTAATCCCATTAAAACACTGTATGCAACTTTATGTTCGTTTAGGTTATACATTATGCTTTTATCAAAATCAGAAAATTGCACCATCAATAAAATATACAAAGGTAAAAAAGATGAAATGAACAATAAACCTTTATAGGTGTTAGTTAACATTACATTTCACCCCTTCCCATCTATGGCCTAGTTATTATAGTCATCGACACCTTTTCGGTTTGCTAAAACTGTTTTATAATATGCGTCCCTTATCAACATGGTGATATCACTTAATTGTTCTTTATCTTCATAAATAATTCTATTAATGGTTCCATCGAAATTGATATTGAGATCAAACTCTTCGATTACATCAGGGACATTTTCGTAATTCTGTCGGAATAATTGAAGGATATCGGGATTATGATGAATTTTAGTTAATCTTCTTGTTACTCTCGCATCCTCTAAAGAATCCTCAAAAAAATCTTCAAAATTTTCAAAGAAATTAAGTCCCCTAAGTTGTTCCAGTACCAATTGTGCATTTTCAGCAAATTTTTCTCTCAAATTGAATATTCGTTCAGCAGAGATATGGGCAAAAAAAGCAATTTCTCCTTCATATGAAATTGCATCAATATAATTATCGACACCGATTAACTCAGAATCTAATACATCATACTCATTACGTACTTTTCGAAGCCAGAACCCTCTTCTAAGCTTTTTCATTTTTGTATTTCTACGAAACAAATATAAATACTTAACATCTTCTTCATCCTTATTAATTCGCAACCTGTGAATTAGAAAGCTAATATCTTCTGCAGCTATCTCTTCGTGATCATCTGCTTCAAACAAATTAATCACTTCATCAAAGTTTCCAACGTATTCTTCTAGACATACAGAAAAAGTGCCTGGTTCCTGCCCACTCGGATTAAATTCCGCTGACTCCACCCCACTCTCTATATATTCTCCAATTGTATTATAGAAAATTCTTATGATTTTCTCTTGTACATCACTGGAAACTTCTGGATTGTAGGCTTTATAATTAACACCATTCTTATTAACAAATAACACAGAAAGTCTTCCCTCTGGTTCGAAATATTCTCCAAGAATATTTTCTATTTCCCTTAAATCCATCATTATTTCCCCCTAGCAATCTTCGACAATTTTATACAAAATTATACCAGATAAGTAAAAGGAATCAAACGAATACAAAATAGAACATTAGTTCCTATTTTAACATTGCCATATTTCACTGTAAATAGAAAAAACATCGACCCTAGGGGAGTCGATGTTTTCATAAATTGTCGATACTTACATATTATCATATTCATTTTGCTCTGCATATGTCCTTAAATTGACTTTTTCAATTTTCATCGATACTGATTATCGTCTGCTTCATCAACACCAACTCCAACCATGTCTAATTAATAAACATATTATTTTTCAGTTTGGATTTTTTCACGAATTAATACTACTTCTTTTCTTAATTTTTTAAACCTTTCATAGGTATCTAATAATTCTTCTGTGTAATTTCTCTCTATGAAATTTTCTCTTTTATAAGTAAGAAGGCCTTCATAATGATTAAATAAAAATAACATATTTAAAATTCTTTTAGATAAACTTATATCTACAATTGTTGCTTTTTCTATTATGTTGTCATCCATTAATTCTCTAAACTCTTTAAAAAATTTAATCGCTTTTTCTTCGTCACTTATTGGAAATGCAGCAAAATTTAAATATAGTTTTTGTAGTTGATATTCTAAAAATGCTAAATTATATGATTTCTGAACTAATTGTTTGGAGTCTGATTCTTTTTTATTTTCATTAACGGTATAAATTACACCTAGATAGGTAATGCTCCCACCTATTATGGCACCAACAAATGCTATTATTCCAGCTAGCAAGGTATCGCTATCTTTATAGAAATAATAAATAGAACCACTTAATACAACTATAATAATGGTAATAATAAAAATATATAGAAAAATAATTACTATATTTAATATTAAATCTAAAATCTTATTCAATTTAAACACCTCAACGCTATATTACTAGTATTAAGGAAATATTGCTTTAATAAAATTTTGCTATCAACAAATTACTTCTACTCGGAGTATTAGCAATACGTACTATCTCATAGCCCTACTCTATCATAGGCTTTATTTCTGCTCCACAAGGACAAACACACTCATACACCTTCTTAACATTCAAATGCCCATTCCGTGTTCGTCCAGTAGCCTGCTTCTTTAACTGCGCTGGTCTATCACACTTCTCACATTTCAAAGCTGTCATCATAACGCTCACCCCCATTTTTATGTACAGAAAAAGGAGCACCAATTATCTGTGCTCCTCGGTAAATCTCAAATACTGTAGCCTCTCATTTTTATTTTGTGGTAAAAATAAGTGCTCTTATATATAGGGAATTCGTATGGCAAAAACTTAAATTGTTGTTTAATTTAACTTAACGAAATCTTCAACTAAATGTGATTGAGCAATTTCTAACCATCTTCCTTCATTGTCCATTAATCTTACATCGCTTAAATAAGATTCATCTTGCAATTCCCAAATGGAACCGACTTCTACAATAAAAAAATCATTCTCCTCCACTTGCTCGTTTTCGTCATATGAATCTACAACAAATTCGTTTATACATTTATACTTGTTCGCCATTATTAAAACTCCTTTACTTACAATTTTTGTTCAGTTATGCAATATCATCAAACAAACTTTCCTGCGTGCCATGAGTAATATTTGCATGAATCTTCCGTTTAGCCCGATTGTAATAACTCTGCACCGTGCTTTTACTAATATCTAGCATTCTAGCAACCTTACTAAATGGCAGGCGCTCAGCTTCAATTGCAACAAATACCGCTTTTTCATCTGCTGTTAACCCTTTTAATGCACAATTAACTTTTCTCTTATTTTCTTCAGCTTTTCGCCAGTCGGCTCTAAAACGCTGTTCATCTTGATGTGATTCTAAATAGTTCTGTAGGTTGGCCATACTATCCAACATTTCATAATCGTTGTTTGCATAAGCCATATAAGTCTGCATATGGTACGGATCCATCGGAAATGCGTCCACACGAGTAGCTGCCCGATACTCTGCAGGGTCATAACCTGTTTCCATCCATTCAATTGCCTGTTTTACTTCACGGTATAAATCACCGCTTGTCACGCCCTCAGACTTCATTTGCTTCAACAACTGCTTGTATTCTTCTAATAACTCTGGAAAATACATAAGATTGCCCCCTTATGCTATAATTGGTATGTCACCCAAATATAGCAAGAGGTAAACCGTAGCGCATGTACTCGCTGCGGTTTTTTAAATTTTGAAACTTTTCCCAAACACACTCGTATTCTTTAATAAAGGAGTGATTCTATGAATAAAAAGAAAATACATATGCCGAAAGAAAATAATTTAATAGTACTTATTATAGGAATATTAAAAGGCGTAGAAGAATTAGAATCTAAATATATTAACAAAGAAGGGCAAATAAATTTAATCATTTCTAGATTAATTTCTGTTTTTGCTATGTTAATTTCTGTTTATATTGTAAGCGCATTTATTTTTGCAATAGCAGTTACAATAAATGTAAAACAACAAGATGTAAATTATGAATACGGTTGGACAATACCCTTGTTATTTTGTTTAATATTGATGATCCAAATAATTATAAATTTCAATAATAGACATTATTTATTTACAAAGAGAATTTTAAATTTCCTAGAGGTGATAAAATACTCTATTCCTAGAATAAATAGTTCCAAAGCATATTTTGAAGGTTTATTCTTTTTATTTTTCGTAATAGCTTTTACTGTTTTACAAATGTTGGCCATTACGGTTTTTATAGAACAAACTTCTTATAATAATTTAATTAAAAACGATGTTTCATATTTAATTTTTATTACCATCTCTATTACCATTTATCTTACTATTAGAATTTTTGCTATGACTGAGAACACTACACAAGATAAATTTGTAAAATCCAAAAGACTGTTTATTATATGGCTTGCAGGCACCATCTTTACATTAATATATATTGTATATTCTCTTCTTTCTTTAAAAAGTGGATTCACTATTCATCTTCCGTATTTTGTTTTAACATTGTTGTTAGCGATAGAAAAAACAAAGGATAGCTACAAAAAACTTGCTGAAAATTTATATATTTTGCTTGATACAAAATAAATTGGAATTGGAATTTTGGAATTTTTGAATTTTTGTGTTTAATTCTTTAGCGTTAACCGTACACACTTGCTATAATAATCTCGATAGTTTTGCTGACTTGAGCTGTGGCTTGAGTCTTTTTTTGTGCAATAAATTGTATACCATTCCCAATAAATAAGTTACAATATTTTACATAATACATATATTGGGAGGCTTTCTAAAATGCCGCATGAAACTATTACAATTGCATCTGGATCAATTGAATCTGGAAAAACAGACGTTAAAGTTACAATTGAGGGTGAATCCAATATGCCTTTTTGGAATCATGATCTTAAAGTAAAAGCGATTTTAGCCTTATTAGAAGGCATTGATATTAAACACTATTATGAAGATAATAGAGCTGACGAAGGCTTTAAGTCTGCCGAAGAAATAATTGAAACGGCTAAAGCAGCATTTGGTCTTGATTTATTCGAATAATTAATATTGTCCTCTCACAAGAGAGGACCTTTTCTTTTAATTTGCTAAACTTACTGTTCGGATTACTTAGTAACCACCTGTTGTAACTGCGATAAACGGTTCACCTTTCCAATGTTTCTCAAGGATTTCGCGGACGGTAATAAGACCTTTATCCTCTTCTGCTTTATTAACCTTGTGAGCATGTTCAATTAGCTCTACTCCATCGTACTCGTACAATTCATCATCCTCTAATCCCGTTAGATCTTTGTACCAAGCAAGTGCTTCTTTAAGCGAAGAGGCTGCCACTGCATCACATTCGCAAACTTGGAATACGTAAATTTCATTGCCTGCTTCGAATAGGCGTTCACCTTCTTCTCTATCTACCGTAAGTGGTAAACTTTCCGCATTTGATTTGTGATAAAAAATTCCCTCTTCATTTTTTAAAATAATGCCACCATCATTTAAGAATCTAATTTCTTCTGTCATTTCACTTGCTCCCTTCGTTTTCTAATTTTCTTTTAGCTGCAATACGTTCGACGATTTGTCCGTTTACAAACTTTGCACCGTAAAATCTTGTTAACTCTGCTAACATAAACGGCTCGTCACAGCATGGACAAATCGGGTGCATTTGATTGTTGCCAGCACGCGTCTTACTTTCAAGTTCTTTGATGATTTTTAAATGAGGCTTGTAATTGTCTAGCTCTTTCTTTTGCTGTAAAGACTTTTCAAGACGTTCGTTTATTTCACCAAATCTTGCTCCCATCGCTGAAACTACTTCAAACGGGTCTCGTTCAGCTTGACAATGTTGGCAATACAGTTTGCGGTTTTTGGTATCAATCGTTATGTGCAAACTATTACATTCACACAATTTATTTCTATTTCGTTCAAATTTTATTAAATCAATACTCACGACGTTCTCTGGTAACTGTTCCAAAAAATCACTCCTTACTTACTGCACATAATTTGTTATTACTTAATAATCCGATCCACCAAATAAACCAGCCAGTCTATAAATATTCGTAGCTTTTTCATCAAACCGCATCCAAATAATGCAGCGTGTATCCATCCTTACTTTTAACCTCATGAGCCATCGTTTCAAATTCCTTATACGCAATTGATTTACGACCACCCGTTATTGAACGCTCCCAGGCCCATTTAAGCGTTTCAAAAGGTAACATGAAGTATTTATCATACTTACTGAAATAAACGACTAGGAACGCAACAGCGCCTTTATTTGCCCATGATTCTAGTAATCTATATTGATGCTCTGATAGATTTTCAAGCGGGAAGTTTGTAAGTGCCGTTTGCTTAGCATCGAAAATAATCGCTCGTCCGTTATAAATCCCTGAATAGTCCACCCATGTAGGCTTTTCCGTATGTCCAGTAATTTTGTTGCCTGTTTGCTTTAGGATTTTTACTGGTGTAGGAACTTTGCGTATATCTGCCACACCTGCATTACGGTATTTATTATTAGCCATATCGATGATGCGCTCTAAGAACGCACCTCGATTGGCATATGATCTGTTTTTTTGAATCATTGCTCTATCACTCCTATGCCACTCGAATCCCATTTTTATTTACTGGACGTTCACGATAACCCTCTGCCCGATGGAATTTTATTTCTGCTCCCGTAAACATGCCTGCAACCATCAACTCTTTGCCATCTACCAATTTGAAAAGCTCCATGTAACACATCTCATCCCACCTACTTTACCGATGCCATCTTGTATTGGCCCTGCCATAACCCTGTTGGATCATTACCGCTACAAGCTCTGCATCCATGTCATGTTTAAATAGCTCATTGATATGCTTTTGGAAATCCTCATCTGATCCAAACACCAGGAAGTCAATGGAGATTCCATACACCGTACAAACTTTTGCGATAAAATCAATCTTCGGAATGCAATTACCTTTTTCAATCTGCCACAACTGATTAGGAGAATAACCGATTTGATCAGCTACATAAGCGCCCGAATAGTCATAGGCTTGTCTAAGTGTTTTAAGCCGACTTGCGATTTTCTCTATCATTTTCTATCACCTCATCAATCGTCACTTGATTACGCTCAAATTCAGCGTCTGCTAGTGCCTTTAAATGCTTTTTATAACAAGTTGGACCAAACCCTAACTCCATACTTTTGGCTGTCTTTAACTGTCTGTTGCAGCGTTCGCATAGTTTCATTAATAACCACTCTCCTGACGTTCATGGTTAATTTTGTTTTTGGCGAAATAGGCTTGTTCGATTTCATCCCATGAGAAGCCAAGTCTTTCACCTAACACGAGAAATAAAGGTAAAATATCATCTCTGTAAGGTCTATCATCTCTACCTGTTGCCAGACTACCTACTCTATGAAATAGAAAGTTAAATATCTCTACGGTATCTTTTCGTGATGTGTTACTAATGATAGTTGCACGTTCCAACATGTATTGAACATCTTTAAAATTGTCGTAGGTGTAGTCATTGCCAATACTCAAAATAAAATGCAAGCAGTCTACGTATTCTTCTAACAAAGGATTGTGATAATGAGCACCGCAACCATCGCACTCTTTGCAAAATTTCCAGTGCTTGATGTCTAAATGTTTACCTGTGTAACCTTGTCCGTCACACGCTTTGCATAGATCATTAGGATTCGGAACATAAGTACGTGGCTCCTGGTCATTACTCCACTTCTTAAACCCACGCCATTCATTCGCACACTCACCTAGTTCAACTTGTAGCGCAAGGATCTTCCAATCCAGATTGTTTTGTCCTCGTAGCTCAGGATGCTTTTCGTATATGTGTTCATCCAACTTTGCCTGCGTCTCAAATAATTTTTGCAAGTTCATCCTTACACCCCCAGTAACTGCGCATAAGCAGATTCATATTCCCTTGCAAACAGCTCTCGTTCGTTCACTGGCTTGTACATCGGAACAACCTTGCAACGCTTCACAATCTCTTTATAAACGGCACGTTGTACATCCTCATGAGCTACAACACTAAACACTGACCCGTACATCATTTTTCCTGATGCAAATAGCGATTGATCTGTATAGACTACGAAGTCCATTTGACGAACGATATTTTGGAATCTTCCATCGTGGCTCATTTCAAGCTGCACTGGCTCTATAGATTGAATTACGTTCCCACGGTATTCAAACTGGATGCCTCCTGTTGGAATATTGATAACTTTTCCTTTAGACGTTTCAACGATGTTGTCTATTTTCATGAACACTAGTTTCATTTCTTCATCTCCTTTTGGCCATTCCTGCAGCCACTAAATTTTGAAGGTAGCGCAACTGCTGGGCTGCATAATGTACATCTGTACAGCCTAGCAATCTCGTATGTACATCCAGTAAAGCTTCCAAAGGAAATACATATGCGCTAATTAATTCACTGATTGCTTGATCTACCTGTTGTTTTGTCATGCGCCACCTAGCTTTTCTAAAACTCTTCTGCGTTCAGCTTCAAAATCAATTGGCTCATTAGTTACAGGTTTCTCTTTCTTTTCCGCTTGATGTTTATAAAACCAATCTGGGATATTTTCACTTCGTTGATTTCCGAAACCACGATTCTTTTGACTTTGCTGCGCTTCAAATTGAGCAACTAAGGCTTGTACATCTTCTAAGGATTTAACGCCTTTTGAATGCCAATTCTTTAAGATACCTTCTGCATAAGACCAACTGACTCTATTTCGTTCCATGGCAATTTGCATGGCATGAACAACAAGTTCATCTGATAAGTCGTTACACCAGGCAACAATTTTTTCACGGGTTATATCATTCATGGTTAATCCAAAACCATTTTGTGCATAAAAACTGAAAGGATTTACTACTGCTACAGAAGAAGGCGAAGCCGATTCTTGTTCTTTATGTTGTTCTTGTTCTCTTTCTTCTTCTTGTTCTTCTTCTCTTTCTTTTTCTTCTTCTTCCCCCAGGTCTATGCATGGACTATCCATAGGGTATTGATACGGTATCGAACCCTTGCTGTTACTAGATTCGGTTACTTTAGTTGCAGAAATTTCATTTAACCCTATTGATACGGTATCGATATGGTATCCGTTTTCTGCGAGACTGTTTATATACATATTCACGAATGGTTTATGCTTCACAGATTGGAGCTCTTTTTCGATACATTTCTTCACTTTTGGTGAATTAATGAAGTTGTATTTCGCCCAATTAATTAACATAATTTCTTTAGTAGAAACGTTATATTCGATTTTTCCGTACTCCTTGAAGCGCTCCAGTAACTTGAGAACCGTATCTCGGTTGTAACCTGTGTGCATTTCGATTACTCGGTATGGCAATTCATAAATGCCACATTGCGTTGTATTATTGTTAGTCATTAAATACAAGTAGAAGTATTTCTCTTCTGGTGTAAGATCAATAACAAAGCCATCATCCCAAAATGTTGTGTGTACTTGTCTGTATTTAGCCATTGCCCTAGCCCTCCTAATTCATTGCAAAACGCGCTCTCGCACCATCATGCATTGATAATCTCCATTGTAATTTTGCTTAATTTCGCCCTTTAACTTCCAACCTTGCTTGCCTTTTTCAGCAATAAATTCGTTTAAATGTGCCAACGATTTACGTACTGGGAATGTTTTGTTGTAACTATTTGTGTTTTTGAGAGACATTGCCCTGACCCCCCTATGGAATGTGAATTAATTTTCCTGTTGCTCTTGCTACTGTTTTAAATATTCGTTCAACATTGCTGTTTGAATCTGATAAATGCAGCAAGTGGATTTCTTCAACTTTCGATAAATCATTTGCCTTGAAAAATTCGATTAAGTTTTCCAGTGAAAAATGAGAGCGCATTACACGCTTTCGCATAACTGGATGTGTACGACCGCTTTCGACATTTTCATCGAGTGTCTGCTGATCGTAGTTACACTCAATCATTAAATGTGTTAATCCACTAAACTTGTATTTAATATAGTAGGTGTCTGTTGCAAATAAGAGCTTGCTGCCATTGTCTGATTGAAGTAAAAACCCTAATGGCTCGTTTACGTCGTGCTGCACGTCAAATGGAAGGATTGTCCATGTACCAATTCGGAACTGCTCTTTGCTTTTAATAATGCGAATTTGAGCATTGTCTAAGCCCATGCCGTCTTTTGTGCCCTGAGACATATAAATTGTCATGCCACGTTTTAAACAGCCCTCAACGCCCTTGCAATGGTCCATATGCTCATGCGATACAAGAACACCGTCTATTTCAGAAGTTTTAAAATCTAGTCCCTGTTGAATTGCTTTAAAGGTTATGCCTGCTTCTAAAAGTAAGGCTGTACTGCCATCGCTCACGCGATAGCAGTTACCTTTTGAACCTGTTGCGATTGTTTGAATATCAATCATTTTTAGAATCCTGGGTCATCTTCTGATGAAAGTAATTCTTGTTGTTGCTCATATTCTGTAATAACCTGAGCATCTTGAACATGAGTGACTGGCTCTTTTTGCGGTTGCGTATCGGATTTAATATCAATAATTTCTTGATTTGCATTTTCGATAATTTCTTGTTGAATAGATTGCTCTATCGGGCGTTGTTTAACGTCTGCATCATCTTCCGTGTACATAGCTCCTAAGCTTTCCGGGAACGCTTCACGTAAGCCGTTTACAATGGCTGATTTCCGAATCATATTAAGAGGCATTTGCTTCCAAGTTGCTTGCCCTTTGGAAAACTCTTCAAAGCTTATTTTTGAAGTAATTGGCATTTTACGATCGTCACGATAAACCTTGCACCAACCACCGATTAGCACATCGTCTTTTAGCTTTACAGCCCCTTCGATTTCAACTAAAAGTCCTCCACGGTCTACGATTACACCAGCTTCAAAACCACGGTACTTCGGATGACTTTCAGCGCGTTTCATAAACGCTTCTTTTGAAACGATAATTTGTGCAGCTTGACTACCAAATTTGATTAAATACGCTTCGTTAAGGAATGGATTTAACTTTTGGAATTTGCAAAGGTTCATGAACATTACAACTTCTTGGTCTGATACGGCACCATTGCCAGATACTAAATACTCGCGAACGGTGTTGCCGGATAACTTAACCGGCTCACCATTTACCTCAAATTGAATTGCTTTTGTCATTAGCTCATTTGACATTACTTAACATCCTCCTTAGGTACTTCGATAAAATTCACTTTGATTAAATCATCAATTGCATTGCGTAAACTTAACGCCTGTGGAATTGATAAACGGAAATTCGGTGTATCTTCATGGAATGGGTATGCAATTTCTACTAAGTGCTCAAACTGACCACTTAATCGTAGTACCATGCAATCCTCGGTATTACTGTTAAACGCTAAACTAGCGTCAATTGCTACCGTTTTAACTGGCATATTAGATAGCCTCCTTCAATTCGATTGGATCAAGTTCAACTCGTAACTGCTTGTCCTTCTCTGAAACGACTAAGCTAATTAATTGCGCATCTACATTGATGAATTTCGTAACTGCCTCGGCATTGTCTACGAAAATTGGTGCTAGGATGCCGTAATGCTCCGATAAAGTATTGATAATGTCTAAGCCAACATTGATTTTTGCAGCGTTATTTAAGCCGGAACCGTATGGTACGCCCTCATACAATGTTTCGCACACTTCATTAAGACCACCGTTGACTTGCTCTTCGAATAATTTGAAGCGAGCATATTTAAACTTGCTGTTGATGCGCTCTGTAAGCATTTCAACTTTCTTTCGAGTGAATGTTTCAATGAGGTATAAATTGCCCTCTAGCACCTCATATTCAGCAGCTAAACGTTGTTGCTCTGCTTCTAATTCTGTGATTCGCTTACGTTGATTTTCAGCATTGGCTAGTTGACCCAATTCAGCATTAGCAGCACGCTTTTCTTCCTCCAGTTGACGGATGTTTGCGTCAATGTCTGCTACAACTTCATTGGCATTCGCTTTTATTTCTGCAATAAGAGCTTGCGTTAAGTTAATTTCGCTTAATATTTCTTGATATTTCTCCGTCGTTGTCACATCCGGCACAGCTGTTTGTGCTTGCTGGAGCTTCTCGTTGAATTTCGATAGCTCTTTTTCGACGGAAGCTAATTTTTCATGCAGTTCCTCTGATTTAGGAATAATTATAGAAGCGAGATTTTCGTTAATTGTTTGAATTTCTGCTTGAATTTGTTTATTTTGCTCTGCAAATACTGGACCTTCTGCTTTTATTTCTCCTTGCCGTTTTGAAATACGTTCATTAAATTGTGCAAGTGCCTCTGCACGTACTGCTTCAACTTGTTCTTCAGGTAAAGGTTGGTTACAAGTTGGACATTCACATTCGTCGTTGTATTCAAATTCTTGCTTTTTTAATAGTGCAAATTCTTCACGCAAACGCTGCATTGATTGTTCGTTGTTTGAAATTCTGTCTGTAAATGCTTTGATTTCGCGTTCTGCATCATTTTTATCCATGTCATTCATACGAATTTCAGCTTTAATGATTTGAACATTCCCCTGTAACTCTTGAATGCGCGTTTGAAGCTTATAAATATCTTGCTTGCTGTCCGCTTCAAATGTCCTCTTGAAATCTGCCAACTGCATTTCAAGCTCTTTTAATTCATGTTGCTTGTCCAATACTGCCGAACCGTTCGTAATATGGTAACGTTGGTCTTTTAAGCCGTTAATTTCCGTTTCTAGTTTTTCAACTTTGGCTTTTAAAGCAGTATCATCCACTTGTACTTCTGGAATCATTTTGTGGATCTCGTCAATTCGCACTGGAATCTTTTCTAATTCAGCATTAATGTGCTTTTTACGACTAGCTATAATCTTCTTCATATCCTCGATTGATTTTCCGCTAAGTACATCATTTAATTTTGCTAATGTTGGATCTGATGCAATAACATCTTCATCTGAAATATCGCCGCAAACAGCTAATAGAATGTTACGTCGTTCTTGCCATTTCACGTTTTCATTGAAGTAAGTTGGTGAAGTTAAAAGTTTAAAAACGTCCTCTTGAACAATCGACTCTACCTTTGCGACATACTCTTTTTTGTTAACTGGTACTTCATCTACATAATGGTCAGTTGTATAACCAGAAAACTCTTGGTGAGCTTGACCACGTTTCTTTGTCCATTTTTCTTTGTAAATTTTTTTTAGATGAACCTCTACACCATCAACCAAAAAAGTCCCCTCAACTGTATGTTCCAAATTGTGCACTTTGAGACCTGAGCCGGTTAATGTTTGGAGTGCAAACTTAGAATCGTTGTTACTGTCCTTGTCGAAAAGCAGCCAAAGGAAAGCATCAAATACAGTTGTTTTACCTGTTGCGTTGTCACCGTAGATTCGAGCGTTTTCACGTTTTAAATCAACATCTAGCTTGCTAATGCCTTTAAAATTGCGTAATTTGATAAAGATTAATTCGATTTTCTTCATATAAATAAACCTCCTGTGATATAATTTCAGAAATAATGTTTTTCAAGACCACTGTTGCTGCAGTGGTTTTTTTCATGCCACGGTAGATTCGATTTCCAACATTACAAACACCCTTACTCCGTCTACCATCGCTAACACTTCTCGCATTTGGTCATGGTCTACAACTTGGCAATCGAAGCCGGTTAATTCTGTTGCATCCGATAAATGAACATTTGCTGTCGTATTGTCAAATTTCGTTGCTTCGATACCGATAATCGATTTAAATCCGTACTTTTCAATTACAGCTATAGCTAGTTTTATCTTTTCAATTGCTGACATTCAATCACCTACTTTCCGACGGAATCCCATCAAGCAACCCTCAATTCTCCATGAGGACCGGCTAACCAACCGATTGAGGACTGCTTGACGAGAGCGAGAAATCTCTCGCGCTGTCTGTAAAAATTTGATATAATGAGTTTACATTTGTTATAAATCCCTAAACCGTTAATCATTCCCGTGATTAGCGGTTTTTTTGTGCCATAAAATACATAGCTTGTAAGCGTTGTTTGACTGTCATGATTCTCCACACTCTTGGTTTAATGCGCACCTAACTCCCCCCTAAAAAATTGAAATAACACGTATAAATGCCGGTACTAGCGATAAAGCTTGTGATACGTTTGCAAAAATATCTGTGCCGAATAAAACTACCATTGCTTGAAATTCACAATTTGTTACTGTAACCCATTCTCTAAAAGTGGCAATATCCGTTAACTTACGATTACTCTCAAATTTACTTATGCAGGAACGGCTGCGGTTTAATAAGTCAGCCAGTTCCTGTTGTGTAAAGCCTGCCGTTTCTCTGAATCCTTTCAGTATCTTTCCATAATCCATTTTCGTTTCTCCCCCGTGTTCCAAAATGGAACGAACACTTTGATGTTCCAGCTAAGAACACATTTATTTGTGAAATAGAGATATACTTTAATTAGCAAGATAACTTGCTATTGAGCCATTGCCCTGGCTCTCCTAGTTCTGCCGATTGCCCTCGGCTCATGGTCTTAAGCTAAAGCACCTGCCCGTGCAATTATTTTTAGCTTGGCCATTCATTTAACATGATTTCACGGATAGCGTTACGCGTTTCTTTAGCTAACCAAACACGTTTGCCCCGTGTTTTGCCTCGACGTTGCCAACGCAATATCCGTGGATCATGTAAAAAATATTCTTTCAACATATCTTCTTTAAATTTAGTAATACGGATTAAATCCTCAATGTCATAAACGAGTTGTTCGTCTAAACTTTCAAGTTCTTCATGAGTTTGAGTCATGATCGTTACCTCCGCTTAATTTGCTTTTTGTGCAAATTCTTTAATTAAAATATCTGTTAAGGCGATTTGCCCTTTGCCTGTAATTAATGTTGTTCCTGTTTGAATGTCACCATCTGTACGTGCCACCACTGCTGGACGGACACGGAACCAACCTTGCTCGATATATCGCTGTTTAGGTAAATTTCTTTCTGCCCCGTGCTGCTTAATGAGATAACCTTTATCTCTCAGCCAGGCAATCAGTTTGTTACGTCCGATGTTTATGCCATGTTTTTCATAAACCATCTTTGCAAAAGTTCCAATATTCACTGCGCTATCCGAAAGCGCTACAACCTTACCGAACTTCGTATATGGAGAATCAGCTTCAATTTGTTTATGAAGTGCTTGGTTTTCGCGTTTTTGACGTTCCATCGCTCTTTGTGCTGCAAGTAAACCTTTAGCCATGATGATCGTTTCGTCGTCATCTTCACCGGCATGAACATACGCGCCGTTTGTTCGAATTTCTTTTAAGATGGATTTGACTTGTTTTTTGAACTGCTTTGCAATCGGTTTACGTGATTGCATTAAGACTTCATAAAGACCATCTTCAGTTAAAAGCCACATCTCTTGAGGACCACCAAGGGTAGAAATAATGTTTCGAACCTTATCTTCCTCGTCAATGCTTTTTAGCATCATGTGAGTAGCTGAATGTTCAATCCAAGTTGCAACATCTTTTGCTAAGAACAGTGGATTTTCGAAAGTGCCGTACACTGCTAAATCCTTATTTAATACACGTTGTTGGTGAATAATTGCTAATTGATTCATCTTCATTCCTCCTACGCTAGTTGCTTATCGTGATAATGAGCCTTATCAATACTCTCTATAACGGATTTCGTTAGTTTTTCATCAAAAAAAACTGAAATATCAATACCTAATGTTCTTGAAATCACCTTTAAACGTTCAACATCTAGTTTACTTTCTCCATTTTCAATCCGACTGTATGTCATGCCTGTTACATTAATCTTTTTTGCTAAATGAGATTGAGTTACACCCATAGCTGTTCGGATTTTTTTTAAGTTTTCATGGACCATGTTAGCCCCTCCTTCCAAAGTAACGTAATCCGTTAATAACAATATACTAACGTTTTCCGTTAATGTCAACTGTTTTTATATTATAATTCTCAAATTCCGTTATAAATGTATCTAAATACGTTAGTTAGTGGTATATTTCAAATAGAAAGATGAGGTGTAATTAATGATTGGGGCACGTATAAAAGAACAAAGACAAAAAAATCGTTACACTCAAAAAATGCTAGCTGACAAGGTATCTGCATCTCCACAAGTAATTTCAAATTGGGAGCGTGGTTACACTGATCCAAGTGCTGAAGATATAAGTAGACTCTCAGAAGTATTAGATTGTTCTAGTGATTATTTATTAGGAAAATCTAATAATCCTACTCAAACGAAGAACTCTAAAGTATTTTCAGACAAAGACGAACGAGACATCGCCAAACGCTTAAAACAATTTGAAAAAGAAATAGAAAACAGCAATGGCTTAGCTTTTGATGGTGAACCGATGTCAGAAGAAGCGAAAGAATCATTACTCGAATCAATGGAATTATTATTTAGACAAACACAACGAATCAACAAGAAATTTACACCTAAGAAGTACCGTGATGATGAATAATATTAGGTAAAGCGAGTGATTGCATGTGGATAAAAGAGAAAACCAATCAGTTAAAACAAAAATACAACACTAACTGTCCATATCAGTTGGCAAATCATTTAAAAATACAGGTCATGCAGCATGACCTTCATCACGAAATCAATGGCTATTATAAATACGATCGTAGAAATCAGTATATTGTTATCAATTCGAAATTGGAGAAGCATACCCAGAAAGTTGTTTGTGCTCACGAACTAGGACATGCCTTATTCCACAAAAATGTAAATACACCTTTTATGAATCAAAATACTTTTCTGTCAGTCAGTAAAATCGAACGTGAAGCGAATTGCTTTGCTGCCGAATTATTAATACCAGACGAATCCTTTAATGAATATGAAACGATTCAAACTATAGCTTCATTACATAAGGTACCGATTGAATTAGTCGAGCTGAAATGTGAGAAGCTAATTTAATACCTAAAAAACGAACATACATTCCCATTTAAGGGGGGTGAGGTTAATAGATTACCATCATTAAGCTAAAGCACCTGCCCGTGCAAATGAATGGGGTAATCAAAATGGCAAGATATAAAATGACAAAAACAAAAAAAGACAGCATCTATAAATATAAAGATGCTGCCGGAAACACTAAATATGCGTATCGTTATAAATTCTATGATAAGTTTCAAAATCGTCAGGAAAAGTCACAACAAGGATTTTCGACTGAGCAAGATGCAGAAAGAGCATTAATTGAAGTGAAAGCCGATATTTTAGATGGGAATGAAAGTTATGTTACATCGGCTAACTATACACTAATCGATTGGCTGACTATTTGGATGGATGCCAATAAAACTAACTGGCGCATAGGCACTTATGAATTATACGAACGACATATTAGGCTTCACATTTCACCATTGATTGGAAAAATGAAGTTAACTAAGATTACCAACATGGTGATGCAAAGAGATTTAATTAATCCTCTTATCGAAAAAGGTTTATCACAAAGGACTTTAAAAAGTGTCGGAAGAATAGTTATTGCAGCTCTCAATAGTGCTGTGGATGAACGTATTATCAGGAATAATCCAGTTACCAAATTAGACTATGGGAAATTTAATGGGAAAAAGGATAGTAACTATTTTTCAGAGGAAGAGTTAAAATTATTTTTAAACTATGTTTATAAAACAGAACCTACGAGCTACTACACCATCTTTTTAACATTAGGTATGTCTGGTATCAGAAAAGGTGAATTGGCTGGCTTACGATGGTCTGATATCGATTTTGAGAACAATACGATTACGATTGAGCGAACACGCGCAAATAAAAAAGTTGGCCCGCCTAAATCAGATAATGGCTACAGAACCATTTCAATAAACAAAATACTAATTAATCAATTAAAGAAATATAAAGTTTGGTGCATTCAAAATAAATGGGAAAAACAAATGACTGTCGAAAAAGATAGTTATGTATTTATTGATCGATACAAATTCACCCCTATCAGTGACACTTATGTAAATGATGCATTGGATTATTTATTAGATAAGTGCACATATGATTTACCAAGAATCACACCACACGGTTTTCGTCATACTTTTGCATCGATCTTAATAGCGAATAAAATTCCGGTTGTATCAGTAGCAAAAATTATTGGAGATCACCCGACAACAGTTATGAATGTATATGCACATTCACTCAGTCGAGTTGAAGAAGAAACAGTAGAATTATTTAATCACTTTAATATTGGCGAAGGGTAAATATACGTTCTTTTTTGTGATTTGGGGTACAGTTTGGGGTACACCCTCTCCTGTGCCCTTCTAAATGCAGCTATACCAACGTTTATTGGGAAATTCCAATGAATTATAAAATTTTAATTGTGCAAAATATGCATTTGTATATAAAATGGCAGATCCAGTTACGATGAATAATAAGAGAATTGCCATTAAAAATAATGCCCCTTTTTCATTTTGGATCCAATGGTAACACGAGGGATCGTTCTCTTTCCGTTCCATCCTGCATCACCACTTTCATATTTAGATTATTGCCATCTCCTTCTAGATGCCATTTATCAACGAATGGCAATAGAATCTCATTGCCCCCTTTATTCGACCTTTTCCGTAAATGCAGCTCTGATTTATCAAATACAAATAACCGGTCGTTTGGGTCATTTTGCATTTCAAGCTGCAGTGTGCTGGAATTATATAATCTGCCAGATGCGGAATTCATATTATATTGATGCAAATCATAGACGAAAAACTCCCAATTCACTTCATCCTTCATCTTATGGATTTGCTGGATATCGTTTACCCGAATTAGGATTAGTAAGCTAATCGAAGCGAATAAACCGAAAACAGTTAACTGGAACAGACTTTCCAACAGTGTAAATCCTGCCTCATTTATCCGAGCTCGTTTCATATACATTGCTCCTTTTCCACCTCGTTGTTATCGAACAGTACACAAAGTTGTTGGCCATTATAGGTCCAATGAAAAACAGTTTGATCGATTTCTTGAGTACCGGCTGATTGACCGTATCTTTTATACTTTAACGCACCCATGAAGGCGACCTCAGCGGCATGGGTCTGTAATTTTTGATCTGCTATTTGCTGTTTCATATTATAAGTGAGTGGAATCATTGTTGAAGTCAGGAAAAATAAAATGACGACTGCCAACAGTGTTTCTACAAGCGTTAGGCCTCTCTGTGTCATGAAAAACCTCCTTTTCCAAAATTCTTGCTTTCCCAATATTCACAGAGAATTGATAGGTCACATTTTCAAAATGGTACGTAATTCGCCCAAACGCATGCGCATTTCCTTTCGTATTAAAGCTGAGCCTTGAGTTCGGGGTCGTTATAAATATTTCAATGTTTTTAGGTACCATCTGCTCGTATATAACGCCCTCTCTATTCATTTCCCTTATACGAATTCTACGGCAATTGACGATTTCAAAACTATGCGGATTCTCTTTATCAATTGAAATCAACTGCGTCATTCTTATTAAGAGTTCATTTTGATTCATTAATTGTTTTTCTGTAAAATCTAACAATGGTTTATGTGAAAAAAAGAGAATTGCTGTACTTACCACCATAAAGATTGAGAGGACAACGAGCATTTCCAATAAAGTAAATCCTTTTGCATTCGTTAAAACTGTTCTTATTTTTAACTTCATTTATTATTACCGTGTTAGCTAGCTACTCGAAGTCGAAGCTATCACTTTACCATTCTCAATTTTAATTTGCGTATTATCAGGGCATCGTAAATCTTCTTCCATAACATAGTTCTCTTCTATTAAGTCTGATATGGAACTTGGATATTCTTTATGGTTCAACTTATATGCCTCCACTTGTCCTTGAAGCATTAAAACATAGGCATCGCAGCCTTTTTCATCAATTGACGCGAAATGTTTGGATACATTAGGAATGGTTACTAAAATCAATATAGAAATAATTAACAATACAACAAGCATTTCAACTAATGTAAATCCTTTTTCATTTTTCATCATTTCTTCCACCTTTTCTTAAATAAAATCAATCACATCATACATAGGAATTAAAATACTTAAATAAGCAGCAATGACACACATGGCAATAATGATGAAAAGTAATGGTTGAACAATTGCCAGTAACCGTTCTATAATTTTCTGCAGCTTTTCATCAAGAAGCTCACAATACAAAATTAGTTCCCGCCCCAGTAAACCACTAGCCTCTCCGTGGGCAATAAAATGTTCAAACTTAGGATAAAAATAACCGACAAGCACAACAGCACGCGATAAAGAATCACCAATAAGAATACGTTCCTGTAACGTTTCGGCAATATATGCTATTTGTTTCTGATGCTGTTGGAATTTTAAATGGTCAAATGCATCTTGAAGAGAAATTCCCGCGACCAATAGATTGCCTAAATGTCTTGAAAATTGTCTTGTTAATATCAATCGCCAAAATAGGCTGAAGAAAGGGAGCTTAAATAGCAGATGGAGTTGTATGTCGATGCGTTTCTTTCTTACATAGAAAATAAACGTTATTAGCAGACAACATAAAAAAACACTAACTGCTACGATATAGTCGGGCATATGGAGGAAAAATGCCGACCATTGGATACTTGCTGATTCCTCACCTTGACCGCGCGAAGCTACGACTGAAGCCATATTCGGCAAAAAATACGTACGGAACGCAAAAAACAGCAGGATTAAAAAGGAAAATAACACTATTGGATAAGAAATTACTTTTAACAATTTTAGTTTCGCTTGTTGTTGGAAGGTAAGTTGCTTCGATACTATTTCTATTGCTTCGCTCAATCTACCGGTTACTTCAGCCATTTCTATTGATACTAAATACTGATTATCCAACCGGAGGAACTGAAAAACCTGCGTCACATTCCCTCCATTGTGCAGGATATTCGAAATTTCCTGTTGTACCGGTTCATATTGCTTCACATGATAAGGAAGCAGCATTTCTATACTATGGGCAAATGTATAGCCTTCACTTAATAATGTTGAAATTCGTTGAAGTAATGTAGGGAACTCGGAAGGCTTAATAATTGTTTTTTGAAATAACGGGGTGGTCGGAAGGTTTTTAATGAGAGGTATATTCATAGCCTTCTCCTTTTAATAGCGCCTTTTGTCCAGCTATTGTTTGTTCATAAGGCAGTGTAAAACGATGGCCTTCTATTATAGATTCTATCGCGCTCTGTAATTGTTTATCTGTCAAAAACTCAAAAACTGCTTTATAGCCCTGTTTATCAGTTTCGATTAGACGCTGTGAAATGACAGCTTTAAGCATTTGCCTCATCTCTTCTAAAGAAACAGACAAATCCTGAAGCCGATATAAACAATTGACAGTATCTTTCGCATGAATAGTAGAGATAACTAAATGCCCTGAAAATGCGGCTTCCATCGCAACCTTCGCTGTTTCCTGATCACGGATTTCCCCCAGCATGATGACTTCAGGTGAATGTCTCAATACTGCCTTCAAACCGGCTGAATACGTTATACCAGCCCGTTCATTAACTTGAATTTGCAACAGATGATCCTGTGTACTTTCCACAGGGTCTTCAATTGATATAACATGTCGTGAAAGATGCTGAGCACAGTATTGCAACATTGAATATAGTGTGGTCGTCTTCCCACTGCCGGTCGCCCCACTTATCAATATTAAGCCGCTATCCATACGAGCCAGCCTATCCAGTTGTCGAACACTCTCATGGAAATGACATAATGTTTTTAAGGGGACGGTATGATTTTGACGCAATAATCGAATCGCCAAGCTCTCTTTGTAAAAACTAGAAGGTAATGTGGAAATTCGGAATGCATACATCAATTGGCCGATAAACTTTTGAAACGCACCACTTTGGGGTTTTCGCCTTTCACTAATATCGAGGGATGACAAAAATTTAAAGTAAGAAATCATTCGTAAGGCGAGATCATTGGGAATTTCATTAGTCTTTTCAAACCGGCCATACTTCCTGAGCAATACATCAAAACACTCTTCTCTTGGAATTAAATGAATATCCGTTGCATCAAGCTTTGCTGCATTCGACAAAAGCTCTAAACATTTTTGTTCAATTATAGATTGCTGTTCGATGTTAATCACCTCTTTTAACTTGATATCCTTTATCTATTTATATTATAAAACCGTCTATACAAAATTAATAGAAATGGTGAAATAATTTCTTTTTAAGGTATTTTTTGTATGAATATTAACAATTTCAATGGCATTTCATGTAGAATAATAGAAAAGTAGGCACTTTTATATTATATTTAGCTTGATGGAGGTGGAAAAATGCTACATCCTATTAAAATCACTAGTACATTGGCAGATGAAACTCGATTTTCCATTTATGAGTATATGTTACAATACAAAAAATTTGTATCGGTTCAGGAAATTGCTGAACGATTTAACATTCATTCAAATGTGGCACGTTTACACTTAACAAAGTTGTCAGAAATCGATGCAATTTCAGCGGAATATCTAAAAACGGGAAAAGGTGGACGGCCTGGGCGAGTTTATAAAGTTAATGATGAAGGAATTAACCTAAGCTTTCCTAGACGAGATCCGGCTTCTCTAATCCGATGGTCACTCGAACTTATATATGAACTAGGTGACGAGGCATTGGACAAAGCGCGAGATATTAGTTATGAGGATGGAAAACAGTCCATGCAGGTAATGCTCGATGAAATAAAAAGGAAATTCCCTTTAACTTTCGAAGATAAAATTGCCCTGTTAACAAAAAGCGCCAAATTAATCGGCTATGTTCCTGAAGTTATTGAAAATGAACAAACAAAATCCCTTATATTTTCAATTTTCAACTGTCCGTTCCATAACCAATTAGAAAAATACGGAAATATTGTATGCCAACTTCACGAATCTTACTTAAAAGGACAAGTTGATATATTGTTTGGCAAAAATGAAATTTCTCAAGTAGAAAGTATGATGGATGCATGTTCTTTCTGTAAATATAAAATTGCCGTTCACAATTAATGGCAAAAATCACGCGATTGTCACAACTCTTCCATAACTTCCAGTTTACATTATTAAGAAACTTGATTTATAATGGTTAAGAGATTACTCTATTTTTTTGCAAAAGGAGGGAAATTCATGAGCAATATGTATAAAGTTATGGCATTCTGGACTGCTATTTTCGCCGTTATGTTCTACCTTGGTGGTATGAACGAGGTTTCGCTATTATTCGTAGGTAATACAGGTTTATTCTTATTATTAGGCTTCTTAAATCTTTCAGAACGCATGTACATGTACATTTTCGGAGCATATTTAACAGTATTCTTCGCCGGATTCACATATTATACAACTTTCATCCACACACCTGGTGGTGGACACTAAAAAAAACGACCTGCTCTTATTTTAAGAGCGGTCGTTTTTTTATATTAAACTAAATCATACTATATAGAAAATACGCTTAAAATCCGTTTAAAAAAGGATTCGAATTCATTTCTGCTGCAGGAGTCGTATACTCTCCATGCCCCGGATATATAATCGTATCTTCCGGTAACGATAATAATTTCTCATGTATCGATTTAAGCAATACTTCCATTGAACCACCAATTAAATCTGTTCGACCGATACTTTGCTCAAATAACGTATCCCCAACAATAGCAAAGCCATCTTCTTTAAAAATAAAAGAAATACTGCCTGGTGAATGCCCTGGTGTATGTACAACGTCAATTTTAAATTCGCCAATTGCCAGCTCGCCTTCTTTACGAATAACGTGCGCTTCATCAGGTTTCCCCACTATATAATTTGGTAACTCCGCATATTTCCCTGAACCGTTTTTCAACGGATCTGCTAACCAATCAACTTCCTTTACGTGTACATATAGCGGTATATTATACTTTTCTCTTATAGCATCCACTGCACCAATATGATCAAAATGTGTATGCGTCAATAAAACAGCTAAAGGTCTTAATCCGTTTTTTCGTACCTCACCAATAATGCGTCCTGCTTCTTCACCCGGATCAAAAATCAGACAATCTTTCTCCTTATTGCTTACAATGTAACAATTTGTTTGAACTGGCCCTAAACTATATTTTCTTATATTTAACATCTAATCACCTCAATTCTCATTATACATTTTTTCTTCCTACTAGATAGTGAAAACTAACGTTCAAACAAACGTCATTTTTAGTCCTCGACAAACGAATTGGAAACCTTTACAATAAAAGAGGAATATTGTTGCGACATTTTTTGGAATGTCTTAAAGGAGTGTCAATTTTTTATGAACTTATTAATGGTTATTTTTGGTCTAGTTGCAATTCTTGGCGTAGTTGGCATATTCCAATCAATCAAAGAAAAAAATCTTTTAGCTGTAGCATTCAATGCTTTAGCAGCAGGTGTATTTGGTTGGTTTGTTATCATGACAGTTTTAAATCAAGGCTATCCACCAACACACTAATTGCAATGGGAAAACGTGTCGCTATCTAAGCGATGCGTTTTTTTCTGTAAAGTAAAAAAAGCTGTTCTTGAAATGTTCAAGAACAGCTTTTTGTTATTTATAATTTTGATCTGTTAGTAAATTACCTGTTTCAGAATCATAGAAGCGTAATAAATCGCCATTGATAATCTGATCGGAATACTCTAACTCCTGGGTAGCTCTGTCAATATATGGTTGACAAGCATCGATTTCAATTGATTCGCCTGTAGCACGGTCATAACATACTTCCCCTGCGTAAACTACTTTATCCGTAATAAAACGTCCATCACGGAAAATAACGAAATCTTCATGTTCCTCTGAAAACAAATCTGCACCAAGCTGCATATCTTTAGATGTTTCGATACCTAGAAGGTGCAATAGTGTCGGACGAATATCCAGTTGCCCAGATACATTATCCATCACTTGTCCCTCATTGTCGCCCGGAATGTGAATATATAATGGGACAGCCTGTAATAATGCGCTGTCATAAGGTGTAATTTCTTCTTTATTTAAATACTTTGCCATCGCCTTATTATGGTTTTCCGAAATTCCGTA
Source organism: Solibacillus sp. FSL W8-0372 (assembly GCF_037969735.1). Classification (NCBI taxonomy): domain Bacteria; kingdom Bacillati; phylum Bacillota; class Bacilli; order Caryophanales; family Caryophanaceae; genus Solibacillus; species Solibacillus sp. FSL W8-0372. Next base: position 2,418,438 of record NZ_CP150204.1, read on the forward strand.
GTGGTCACCATACATAACGATAATTGAGTCTTCATATAATCCCTGTTCTTTTAAATCATCGAAGAATTCCTTCACTGATTCATCCAAATAGCGAACCGTTTGGAAATAGCGATTCAATGTACCAGAGTTTGAATCATATTCTGGAATCATTACATCTTCCGGATCCAAGTAGAATGGATAATGGTTTGTTAATGTAATTAATCTACTATAGAACGGTTGTGGCATTTCCTTCATCAATGCTGCTGATTGTTCAAAGAATGGAATATCTTTTAATCCCCAGTTTACTGATGTTTCTTCTGTTACTTCATATGACTCAATATCGTAAAATTCATTTAAATTAAACGATTTGTAAATCATATCACGATTCCAGAATGATTTATTGTTAGCGTGCATAACATTCGTGAAATAGCCATTCTCCCCTAAACGCTCTGCAAAGGAGTTATACGTATTTTCACCATGTGTAAAGAATACCGCTCCACGACCTAGACCATATAACGAGTTTTCAAAGATAAACTCAGAATCGGATGTTTTCCCTAATCCTGTCTGGTGATAAAAATCGTTGAAGTAGTACGTATCTTTATCCTGTGTTAATGAGTTCAAGAAAGGTGTAATAACTTCCCCGTTCATTTCATTATTAATAACAAAGGATTGCAATGATTCTAATGATATAGCAATGACATTACGTCCTTCATACTTGCCGAACATTTGGATATTTGGCTCTGCCTGATTGGCACGAACATAGTTGCTCACTTCCACAAGTTCACTACCGTCTGCTAAAGCACGTTGGGCAGATGATTTAGATTGTACATACACATCATATAAATGATAGTTATATGTTCCGATATTCTTAACTAATAGCTCACGGTCAAACGCACGCGTCAATAGCTGTGGACGTTCTGTTTCCGCTAATCCCAAATTCAAAAATAATACAGCTGCTGTCATAACGAAATATGCTTTACGTGCATCTTTGCGAATTGGCGTGAATTCAACAGATTTAGGCATAAGCTTAAGTGCAATTAAAATAATCGCTACATCGACGAAATATAAAATATCCGTCCAGTTAATAATTGCAGCCGCAGATGTTCCCAGCTCTCCGAAGTTACTTGTTTGAAATAATACCGGTAATGTGACAAAGTCATTATAAAAACGGTAGAACGCTACATTTCCATATAAGACGAATGCCAGTAATATACTACCGCCAACGATAAAACGATTTCGTGCCTTTGGAGATTTTAAAAATAATGCCAATCCATAGAAAAATAACAAAAAGCTTAATGGATTGATGATTAAAATTAATAATTGCATTGCATTCTCTATTTTCATATCAAAACTTGTTTCATAAACAATTACAGTTTTAATCCATGTTGCTATTACGGCAATCGCTAATATCGAATGTTTAGGCCATTTAAAATCTTTCATCTCCTATACATCCTCTCTTTACATATTCAAATTTTTAAATATATTATTTTATTTGTGTAAATTCCAACGTGAAACAAAATATATCTTAAAGCTTTTCAGTCTAATACGCAACAGTATTCTGTTGGGAAAATTATGAAAGTGCAGTTTGAAAATACACTATTAGTTAGTACGTATTAGAAACGAAAAGGTTTCGTAAAATATGAAAACAGCGGTGAACTTCCGCTGTTTGACTAAGGGTATAATTGAGTCAGAAACGTTCAAAACCCCTAGTTACACAAGCAGTCAGGTAAACGTTACCTATTATTATACAATAAATAAAGTTTATTTTCCTGCTTTTAGTCTTTGCTCTTCTTGACGTAAAATTAACAAAGCCATCTGAAAATCTTTAATATCCAAAACATTCGTTTTATATAATTCCTTAATTTCATCTTCCATCAAATATAGATCACCAATCCGGTCCTTAGTATAAATGTAGATTCCGTATTGTTTCAGTAATCCAATTATGTCCAACATTGACTTCATTTGTCGTTCCTCCAACATTTATCCGCAAATTATGCGCTCTTTGTCTGTAAGTAGTATATGTACCGGTAGATCATGTGATTCTCTCGGTACTTCATTTAAAAGCTGTTCTTCAAAAGCGAGGGAAATGCGCTTTCCGCTGTATCCAACTAAAAATCGGTCATAATAACCGCCACCAAAACCAATACGGTAACCTTGACGATCAAACACTACACCTGGAACAACTATCACGTCTATTTCCTCTTTTTCGACTAATTGTGTCAATTCTGGGATTGGTTCTAAAATGTTTTTGTATGCCCGTTCCGTCTCAGCAAAGCTATCTATTTTGTAAAACTGCATCGAACGGTCCGCCGGGTTGCATTTCGGAACGACAACTTTCTTATTTAATAACCAAAATTGCTCGATTATAAACGTAGTATCTACTTCAGGTTGATTTGATAAAGTAAGCGCAATGGTACTAGCCTTTTTAATAGAAGGTTCTTGTAATAACTGCCGGGCTAAATTGAATGAGCGCTCACGATATGTTTGATACGACATTCGTGCCAAATTTTCCTGCACTTGTTTACGATAATCCCTTTTATCCAACTAATCCCCCTACTTTCTTCATATAGGTTAACAGTTATTATCATAGATCAATTTTAAATCCATCTATCATAAAAACGTTCAACAATGTTCATATGTTCCAAGTAAAAAGCCAAAACCCACAAGTGGTTTTGGCTAACTGAGCGATTATTACTTTGTTTCACGGTGAAGAGTGTACTTCTTCTCGCGAGAGCAATATTTTTTAAGTTCAAGACGCTCTGGATTGTTACGCTTGTTCTTTTTTGAAATGTAGTTACGTTCGCCGCAGTCTGTGCAAGCTAAAGTAATGTTTACGCGCATCATTAACCCTCCCACTCTAAATTAAGAATATAAATTTATTTGAGCATGATTTATACGACTTACCTATTATAACACACTCTCTCAAAAAATCTAGTATGATTTATTATTAAGTTTTACTATGCTAAAATAAAGGTAATTTGTAATGAGGTAGAAAGTTTTTATACAAACAAGACATGTTTCATTACATCTTCAATAAGATTAGTAATAAAATGGAGGACTACATATGGAACTTTCTTCGATATTAATGATTGCAGGAATTATCGTCATTATCTTATCGTTCTTTTTAAAAGATAAGTCCGTTCAGGTTGAAAAAGATGTAGAAGATTTATCAATTAATATTTATCAAGAAACAAATGCTTTAAAACGCCGGATTAAACTACTGGAGGAAGAGTTGCTAGTAGAACCGAATTTCCAGGTTAAGCATCCTGAAGTTGATAAACCCGATGCTTTTACTTCTTTTCAGAAAGTGGCTGCTCAAATCAAGACAGATCAAAGCAGTTATACCCAATCTGGCTTAAAATCTGAAAAGAATAATAAGCCAATTAACGGCATTTTAGTAAGTCAGGTTTTGGCATTAAACGGTCAAGGTTTATCAATTGATGAAATAAGTAAACTTTCCACTTTATCACATGCCCAAATCCAGTCGATTTTGGCAAACGGAGGGAAACAATGAAAACCTCTTTGCGAGCATTTGGAATTGGTCTATTTGTCGCGGGGGCGAGCATCGCTTTAGTTGATTTATCTTCTGGTGAAACCGAATCCAAACAAAAAGACATAGCACTATATGAACAGCAGTTAAAAGATTATGAAAATCAAATAACTTTATTAACCGAACAATTGGACAAGCAAAATTCTCATACAGATGAAAAATCTGAAAATCAAACAGCTGAAAAAACAAATGATTCCTCTTCTATAAATGAAGAAAAATCGAATACTGAGAAAGTTACCGAAGCGACGATTTATATATATGAAGATGTTTCCATTTATACAATCGGACAGCAGGCAGAAGATTTTGGCATTGTTGCAAATGGACGCGAACTTGAGCTGTTTTTATCCAAACCGGATTATGCGCGCTCCATTCAAAAAGGAGCGTTTGATTTAAGTTCAGACATGACAATTGAACAAATTGCTAAGATATTAACAGGACAATCCATTGAATAGCGAATACGAAAAGCTGTTCTTTATATTCAGGTCAGCTATTCATGATTGGGGGGTATTATGGATTACATAAAAAAAGGAACGAAAGCATTTACAATGACGAATATCGCTCTATTTTCCGCGGGCTTTATTACCTTTGCAAATCTTTACGTTACACAGCCACTTTTGCCCCAGTTTTCGAAAGACTATAATGTTTCCCCTGCTACAGCAAGTTTGTCGCTATCTGCAGCTACTTCAGTCCTTGCATTTAGCCTCATACTTTTCGGTTCATTATCCGAAGCATGGGGACGGAAAAAGTTGATGACGATTTCGATTTTTGCAGCATCTTTCCTTACTTTCGCATTGGCTTTTGCACCTAATTTCGAGGCAATTCTTGTACTGCGAATTCTGCAAGGTTTTGTATTTGCAGGTGTTCCCGCTATTGCGATGGCTTATTTAGGAGAGGAAATGGATCCCACAAGCTTTGGAGCTGCAATGGGGCTTTATATAAGTGGCAATGCTGTTGGAGGATTATCCGGTCGTATCATTATCGGTACAATGTCCGACCTTTACAGTTGGCAAATAGGAATGATTGTTCTTGGTGTATTAAGCATCATTATAAGTTGTTATTTCGTCTGGGCACTTCCGGAATCGAAACATTTCAACCCACGCCCATTACAATTTAAGCTATTATCAAAAACATTATTTCAGCATATTAAGAACAAAAAGCTCGTTTTATTATTTGGAATTGGTTTCACATTAATGGGCAGCTTTGTCACAATGTACAATTATATTGGATTTAAATTAGTCGAGCCTCCTTATTTATTAAGTATGACAATTATTAGTTGGCTTTTTATCGTATATCTAGTCGGGTCATGGAGCTCTGCCTGGTTCGGCAGCTTATCTGATACATATGGACGTCAAAAGGTTTTATACAGCGGTATTCTTATTATGCTGACAGGGGCTCTTTTGACATTTCCGGTAAGTTTAACTTTGAAAATTATTGGTCTTATTATTTTTACATTTGGTTTTTTTGGGTCCCATTCTATAGCGAGCGGTTGGGTAAGTCAGTTGGCAGAAAGTGATAAAGCACAGGCCTCTTCCTTATACTTATTTGCTTATTATATGGGCTCTAGTATAGGAGGGACAATTGGAGGATTATTTTGGTCTAAATACGGCTGGATAGGAACGGTAACTTTTATGGTATCTTCCCTATTAATTACTTTGATTTTCGCTGTCTTAATTCATTATTTATATTTGAATAACAAAAAAATGCAGGACATCTAAATGGATGCCCTGCATTTTACTTATTCACGTACCCAAGTTAAACCTAATGTTCCTTCGCCCGCATGAACACCTACACATGCAGATAATGGCGTTGGCGTAAATATAATAGTAGGAAACTGTTCTTCCAGTTCCTTTTTCCACTCAATTGCTCCCGTAATATTGTTACAATGTATAACTGCTACTTCTTTTACAGGTGATTTCTGAATGGCACGTTGCAGTTTTTCGATTACGGCTTTTTTCGCACGCTTATCTGCACGAACTTTTTGTGCTACTTCTACGCCGCCCTCTTTATTATATTCAATGACTAATTTAATATTTAATAAATTACTAAGAAACATAGCTGTCCCTGAAACTCGTCCACTTTTATGCAGCTGGTCTAAACTCGCTGGTATAAAGGCTAGTTCTGCATTTCCACGCATTGCTTCAATTTTCTTCACGATCTCTTCTGGTTCCAGGCCGTCTTTTTCAAGTTCCAATCCTAACTCCAACATGTATTGCATTGGATAGGAGCCAATTTTTGCATCGATAACAAAATTTTTAAATCCTGCCTGCTCAGCTGCCATAGGAGCACTTAATACTGTTCCTGATAATTGCTCGGATGTATGAATGGCAATTGCACAATCATAGCCTTCCTGTTTTAATTTTTCATATAATGCTACATGCTCACCAAAAGCAGGTTGGGATGTTTTCGGATGTGCTTTTGCATTTTTTAATTTATCGTAAAATTCATCATGTGTCATATCAATTGTTTCGCGTAGTGCGCCTTCTTCAAATACAATATTTAATGCAAGCACATGTATGTTATGCTTCTTTATAAATTCCGGCGATAATAGTGCTGCTGTATCTGTAACCCATGCAATCTTTTTTGTCATTCTAAATCCCCTTGATGTATAAAATTATTTACTCAACATAATGTAAGCGCAAACATATTTCCCACACAGTGACAACTGTCACGTTTTACTTAATAAAATTTACCGTTCGACATTTTTTCGACAAAAATTTTATTTTATTTTTATACTCCGATGAAATGGATTATTTTACATAATGGCATTTTTTCCGTACGATAATAATACAAAATTTAATATGAATAGTTTTTAGGAGGAGAATATTAATGAATATTTATGACATCCCTGTTAAAACAGAAAAAGGGGAACAATATGAATTAGACCGCTATAAAGGACAGGTAATGATGATTGTCAATACTGCGAGTAAATGTGGCTTTACGAATCAATTTTCACAGCTTGAGGAACTTTATGAAAAGTATAAAGAGGAAGGATTTGTCGTACTTGGCTTCCCATCCGATCAATTTAAGCAGGAATTATCTTCAAGTGAAGATGCTGCCGAATTTTGTCGCATGGACTACGGCGTAACTTTTCCAATGCACGAGATTATTAAAGTGAACGGTGCGGACGCTCACCCATTATTTAAACATTTATCTTCAGAAGCAAAAGGACTTTTAGGCCAATCAGTTAAATGGAATTTCACGAAGTTTTTAGTCGATCGGGATGGAAACGTCATTAAACGTTATGCACCACAGGATTCCCCGACAAAAGCAGAAAGCGATATTGCCAAATTACTTTAACGTGTAAAAGCAGCCGAATATTTGAATTCGGCTACACAGATTGTCGACAAAAGGTCTCGAAAAACCTTTTGTCTTTTTATTATAAATTTTAATTAGGTGCTTAGCAGGAACAAGTTGTTCATGTTCATTGAATTTATTGCTAGTCATCGTTCGTACCTCGCTTTATTTAAAGGGATGAATAAGTTGATTGGAATGGAGGGACCGTGACTCCACCGGGAACCGCACGTGCGGAAGATCCACTAAATGGTGCCTGCCGCTCTTGGCACCATTTAGTTAGCTGGAGCCGTGCCCGGGGAAAGCATCGGTCCCGGAATGGAAATCAACGGTTTTAAGAGTTTGTCTACAGTCTCAGCAGCCGAATATTTGAATTCGGCTGCAGTTTTTTTAAAACAAAAACTCTTCTTCCTTTTTTAAATCCAGATATAATGGCATAATCACCAAACATATTACGAGTATAAAAATAGCAACACATAGAATATTCAATGGAAGCGGTAAGCCCAAATAAGGCGAGAAGATTAAAGTTGCCGTTGTTTGCATCGTTAATACCCCTATTATTTGACGGTATTTTTTTGTGTAAAATAATTTTTCATTACATGATGGACAATGCAATTCTATTTTAAAATGCCATACCATTTTAATTTGCTCCCTTTTTGAAAATGAATGGCTACAATGCAGACAACATACATTACCAGTTGTATTGCGGGCAAAATAAAATGAGAGTAAAATTTGAAAAATAATAATTAGGATGAAAATACTAAACTTCAGCCACTGAATGTCCATTTCTAACATCTGAAGCATTCCACCTATTGCAGAGATGATAAATGGCACAATAAAGATAAGCACATATCGCCAACTATAAACTATTTTTCGTAATTTAAGTATTTTCGGTTTTTGCCATCGCTTCATCTTAAAAAATACCATTGTCGCGAGGATACCATTGATAATTAGCAATAAACTAATGACGGCTACATGTTTGCCTCTTCTTATTAATTCAGTTAAATGTTCTGTTTCATAACTATCTGTTACTGGCTTAGATGCTTGATTGATAGGTGAAACAAAATCAGCATTACTAATTAGGTACCAAAAAAACAATGCAGTAAAAACAAAAATCGGTGCAATCACAATTGTCCAATTCACCTGACGTTTCGGGCGTTTTGAATGAATAATCGTTTGTTTTATCTTCATCTTCTGTTGTTCCGTTAATTGCAGCTTACTTAACTCTTTTTGCCATTTTTCTTTATTCATCATTCATCACCTCCATACTTAACTTTGGCCTTAACTTCGCCCTTGCACGCTGTAAACGTGATTTAACCGTCGATACCGCCAATTGTAATAACTCTGCTATCTCGATAACTGTCATCTCTTCATAATAATAGAGCAATAATACTTCCCGATCTTTGACGGGTAAGGCAAGAACTGCAGCAGTTACTTCCCCTTGTAACTCCTTCTCTACATAAATTTGCTCAGCACCCTTTTCATATGGTTGAAACAACTGAAAAATAGCAAATTTCTTGTTCTTCCAGCTTCTCAAATAATCATAGCTGCGGTTTATCGTCATTTTTACTAAATATGTTTTAATCGACGCCTTCTATTCAAATTGATCCGATTTATGATAAAAATTTAAAAATACGTCCTGGACAACTTCTTCTGCCGCTAAGCGATCCTTCGTATATATAAAGGCAATTCGGTACAAATAATCACTATATGTATCAATAAGCTGCTCAATATTCACTTGCCGCCCCCCTTTCAACCTTATAGACGTATCTAATTTAAAGTTGGACTCATTTTCTTTTTAGTTTTTTAAAAAAATCACCTAACCAGATATCTGATTAGGCGAAAGTTTTAGGGTTCGAAACTTTGTAATGCTTCTTTTGCAGCTTCAATATTATCTTCATTAAATGGGGTTTCCTCCATTGCAGCAATCTTCTCTACTGCATCTACCAATACAAGCTTTGAATAAAACGGCAGCTTCGGGACAATTCTTACTAAGCACCAGTAAATCCACATATCATCGTCTCCACGTAGAACCTCTTCTACAAGTGGAGTTATCTCATTTGGATACTGAAGCAATAGTTCGACCATTGGCTCAGCTACCGGCCAGTTCATATCCTGAACCCACTCAAGTAGCTGTGGCAATATTGGGATGATCAATTCAGCATCTGCTTCTTTTAACTGTTCAACTGCGGCTAAATCATGTTTATCTTTTGGAATCATACACGTACCTCCACCTCTTCAAGAAATTTCCTGATCATATCGGAACCAAGCTTAGTTCCGATAGACTCAGGGTGGAACTGTAAACCGTATACAGGATACTTACAATGTTGAATTGCCATTATTTCCTCATCATCCGCGCTTATTGCAACAATCTCAAAATCCTTATGCAATGTTTCTTTTTCGATAATAAGCGAATGATAACGCATCACTTCAATTTCCTCTTCAAAATGTTCAAACAAACCTTTCTTTTCAAATCGAAGCTTGCTCGTTTTACCGTGCATTATATTTTCCGCCCTGCTCACTGCCGCGCCAAAAGCTTCTCCAATAGATTGATGTCCTAAGCAAATACCTAAAATCGGAAACTCAGAGTATAGCTGTTGAATCATTTCAATTACAATGCCCGCTTCCTTAGGCTTACCCGGACCAGGTGAAATAACAATGGCTTTCGGTTTCATAGAACGAATATCATTAACTGTTACAGTATCATTCCGGACAACTTTTACATCTTCACCTAACATTGCAATTTGGTGATACAAATTATACGTAAACGAATCATAGTTATCGATAAGTAAAATCATTTGCGCACCTCCAACAATGCCTTTGCTTTATTAAGCGTTTCTTCGTATTCCATCTCTGACACTGAGTCATACACGATCCCGGCACCTGCCTGGACATAGGCTTTTCCATCCTTTACAATCATCGTCCGAATCGCAAGTGCCAAATCCATATTTCCTGAAGTAGATAAATAACCAATTGCTCCAGCATATATGCCGCGCTTACGACGTTCCAAGTCATTAATAATTTGCATCGCCCGGATTTTCGGAGCTCCTGAAACCGTTCCAGCTGGCAGGCTTGATGCAAGAACATCAACTAAATGTGCATCATCTCGCAATTTACCAGACACTTCAGACACGATATGCATAACGAATTTATATTTTTCGATTTCCATATATCTAGTCACTTGCACCGTTCCGATTTGTGCAACACGTCCAACATCATTTCGCCCAAGATCGACTAACATTTTATGCTCAGCAATTTCCTTTTCATCCTGTAAAAGAGCTGTCGCCAATGCTTCATCTTCTTGTGCTGTTTTCCCCCGAGGCTTTGTTCCTGCGATTGGATTAGTTGTCACAATCCCATCCTGAACTTTTACCAGGCTTTCGGGTGATGTCCCTAAAACCGTATAATCATCAAAATCGAGATAAAACATATATGGAGATGGATTGGACGTACGTAATTTCCTATATAGTGTAAATGGATTTTCACTGTATTCCGCCTCAAAAGTTTGAGATAAAACAACTTGGAAAATATCACCTTTACGTATATGTTCTTTCGCCGTTTCCACCATTTCGATAAAGCTGTCCTTTTCAATCGATGGAGTGAATTTCACTTCAACCGGGTTATTCGGTGTTAACTGCGTCGCTTTAGTAATCATCTGTTCAATTACATCCACTTTTTGCTGCAATTGTTCAGCAGAATAGCCTTTTTCAAAAAGATCGAGGGCAATAATCGATATCTCCTGCAATAAGTGATCAATTACAATAAAAGTTTCGTAAAAATATACATGAACATCGGGCATATTATATTTATCGCCTACAATTTCCCCTATGTTTTCAAAATGGAAGGCTGTTTCATAGCCGAAGTAGCCAATTGCTCCTCCGAAAAAGGCAAACGGAAATTGCTCATTACAAATCGGCAGTAATTGTTTTAACTTTACCAGCACAGGCAGCCGCTCGGTTTCCAATGGCTCGTCATGAATCTGGAATGTACTCGTTGCTCCATCGCCTTTTAGCTCCCCTACAGGATTGAACGCAATAAACGAATAGCGCCCATTATGTTTAAATTTAGCATTTGATTCAAATAATACTTTTTTCGTTCCCTGCACTGATTCATAAATGGAAATCGGTGTATGCGTATCTCCATTTATTTTCTTTACTACATAACTTCTCATCTCAACTACCATGCTCATCTCTCCTCAACTCAACTAAAAATGCATACAAAAGGCCCTTTCGCTATTAAAGGACGAAAGAGCCGTGGTGCCACCTTTATTGACTAAAAATAATTTAGTCCACTCAAATCTCGTAACGTGAGAGCTACGGCACGACATTTCCTTCGTGCAGCTAGAAATCCCATTCATAAAGTGCGTTTACTAACTTCCACCGACCGTTAGCTCTCTGGAAAACAAAACTTTACTACTCTTTTTTCATCATCGCTTTTACTATACGTTATATTGTAAAGCTTAACGATATTTTTTTCAAACTATTTCGAATTAATTATAAATATATAATTGACCATGTGACTTTGCATAATAAAGATTGGCATCCGCATAAGCGGCCAATTGTTCATACGTAGCCTGATCTTTAGGTAATTGGTTTGAATGAATAAATCCGAAATGTACAGGAATTTCCATCATGCCCAATGTAGAATGTACTACTGAAGATTGAAGCTTTTCTTCTAATTCCATTAACAGTTCAAAAAATTTCGGTTCGGATATATCTTTTATAAAAGCTTCCCCTTCATTCTTTGAAAGGACATTTACTTCTGCATTATGTTTAAAAATGAAATGATAAATTGTTTCAAACATTGTAAACAGCAAATGTTCAACGAATTTATCACCAAATAAGCTTTCAATTTCCGTTGTTATGAAGCACCAATGAATACAATACAATGATTCATTATTTTGAAGTGCCTGTTCAACATGTTGTACGATTAATTCTTTTGAAATGACCTTCGGATACTTTATAGAAAGGGCGGAAACATCCTCATCAATAAATAAATCAGATAACAAACTTTTTACATTATTTGCGTCCAATGGTTTACGGTTAGAATTTTCAATGATTTCACGCAGCTCATTTGTATATTGAAATGTATCATACAGTTTAAAGGTTTTAATATGGTAATCCACCGTTATTAAAAACATAATATTTTGCTGATTTTTGAATTCAACGTAAGCCTGTTCAAATAATAAAGTGCTTTTCTCTTTTTGCCCCATGTTGAATGCTAAAATAGCTTCAGCAAATAAAATCTTGGCGTTATATAAACTGTGTTTGTTCTTTAAAAGTTCTACAAATTCCTGCTTCACATTTTGATACCCCTCATTATCTGCTATTGTAGCAAAATAATAGAGCGCACCTATATAACCTTTAGCAATTGTTAAATCTTGTATCGGAATCTTATTTTTATAAAACTCCGCTAGACTAATCGCTATTCTTGCTTTCTCAAATTGGTTTATATGGACTAATTGGGCAGCGAAATTATAATAATTAATAGAAATTAGTTCATAGGAGTTTAAATAATGCGCATATTTAACTGATTTTTTGGTCGCATCAATTGATTCATCAAAGTTTTTAACAACTACTTGTAAAAGACTGTATAAATAGTAAAAATACATTTTATTTTCATCTTTTCCATATGTTAAACATAGCTTTTCATAGTCATTCATAACGACGAGGAATTTCTCATATTTACCAGTTTCATAATAAGCTGAAGCTAAGTACTCATAACAAATAAGCGCCTCATCATAACGTTTTTCTTCAAGTGAAATCGGTAATGTTATCGTGCCAAAGTGAATTACTTCAAAATAGTTCAGTTCTCTATACAGACTTCTTAAATGTTCTACTTGGTTTGATATAATCATGGCACACGACCACCCCAATCATTGATCAATCCGAATACAGCTTCATACATTTTACTAGCCTCATCAATTGCCTGCTCTAATGTCCAAGCCAATGGTATATCGAATTGTTGTTTAATTTCCTGCAATTGCGTTACTACATTACTTTGCAACGTAGCTAATTGTTTTGGATAATTTTCATATTCAATGTATTTTGTATCATAAAAAGGCCTTAAACTTTTATGGCTGTATCTTTTTAATTGATTAAAATTTTGTAATACCTCTTCATTTAATGCCATTTTTTCATTAATAAAACTATCTAATGTATTATAAATATGTATTGCACATATAAATGCTAATTTCGTATTTTCATAAAGAGCTAGCTGAACATAGCGTTTTATTTGAAAGTTTTTAATGATTTCCAATAAAGAATTCCGATAAGCATATATCATCGTATTTTCAGGATTGGATATACGGTTAATCTCTTCATTTGATATTAAATACCAAATATCCAATATAGAAACAGATCGTTGATAGGATTCTTCAACAAACGGAAGGATTAGTGTAAATAAATCAAGTTCATCTATTAATTGTTGAAATTCATACAACTTCTCATCAGAAATTAAAAACATACAATCTGCTTTATCTATTTTAGCCTGCATGTCAAATCCCCACCTCAAATTGTCAGTTTAATTCATCATATCATATATGTATTATTAGTATATATTTCATTTATTTATCATTATAGAGTCAAAAAAAAAGTGAATGAAAAATACTTTTTCATCCACCGCTTACTTATATTTTGTATAAAATTAAAAATTTTAATTTGAACGTTGGCAAATCATATCATATAAATATTTTGCTTGATCGAATTCAGGCTGTAATGTATACGCTTGTTTTAAATGATATTTTGCTTTGTCTGTATCTGTTGTTGAAACTGCATATAATACACCCAAATTATAGTGTGCATCGGCATTATTCCAATCTTCTTCAATTACATACTCCAGTTCAGGTTTTGCAAAGTCAAACATTTCTAAGGAACATAGTAAAATACCATATGATAAACGAATTTGCAGATCATTTGGGGCAAGCTCTGCTGCACGCTGCATGAAAGGCAATGCCAACTTAAATTGCTGTTCACGCTCAAAACATTTCGCCAACATATAATACGCATCTGCTCCTTCAATACCAAAATCAATCGACTTTTGATACAGTTTTGCAGCTTCCGTATAACGCTCTGCTTCATAATATAGATTTGCTAAGCCATAATATGCCGTGGCCGCTTTTTCATCAACTGTTATCGCTTTTTGGAAAAATCGTTCTGATCTTTCGATATCTCCCATAGCTGCAAGGAGTGTACCAAAATTCACATAACCAATTGCATCATTTGGATTTGATTCAATTGCTTCGGTAAAAGCTTGTGCAGCTTCTTCATAGCGCTTCTCCTGGAATGCTTTAATTCCAATTTCATTATAGTTTATATCCATTATTCCACCTCAAAACAAAAGTATAGACGCTCAATTATTATGAACGTCTACCGTAAATTACCCTACATATGTTAACTTTTCGCTATTTTTAAACACGCCATCGATTGTACCGCCACCTAGGCACTCTTCACCATCAAACAGAACAACAGCTTGTCCAGGTGTGATCGCTCGAACAGGCTCGGCAAATTCAATATAAGCTGTACCGTCTTCACGCATTGTTACAGTTACCGGTGAGTCTTCCTGACGATAGCGGAATTTAGCCGTGCAGTTAAACGTACCTGTTTTCGCTTCCCCTGTAAAACTCATTTTTACAGCAGTCAATGCATCGGAATACAGTGCATCATGATGGAAGCCTTGGCCAACATATAATACATTGCGTGTTAAATCTTTACCTACAACAAACCAAGGTTCGCCGTCTCCGCCGATTCCAAGGCCGTGACGTTGACCTAATGTATAGTACATTAAACCATCGTGCGTACCTTTTACTTCACCATCAAATGTTTCCATATTGCCTGGCTGTGCAGGAAGATATTGGCTTAAAAATTCTTTAAAATTACGTTCACCGATGAAACAGATACCTGTTGAATCTTTTTTCTTCGCTGTAGCTAAACCTGCTTCTTCCGCAATTTTACGAACTTCAGGCTTCGGTAAATGTCCGATTGGGAACATAACCTTTTCCAGTTGTTCTGAAGTTAACTGATTCAGGAAATACGTTTGATCTTTATTATTATCAATGCCTCGAAGCATTTTCACACCGTTTTCGTCATGTGCTACACGTGCATAGTGGCCTGTCGCTAAATAATCCGCGCCAAGTGCCAGTGCATGTTCCAGGAAGGCTTTAAATTTAATTTCTTTATTACACATAACATCCGGATTTGGTGTACGACCTGCTTTATATTCTTCCAGGAAGTACGTAAATACTTTGTCCCAATATTGTTTTTCAAAATTGACAGCATAATATGGAATGCCGATTTGGTTGCATACTGCGATTACATCATCATAATCTTCTGTTGCAGTACATACACCAAATTCATCTGTATCATCCCAGTTTTTCATAAAAATACCGATTACATCATAGCCTTGCTGCTTTAATAAATAAGCGGCAACTGATGAATCTACTCCTCCACTCATACCGACTACAACTCTGATTTGAGATGGATCTCTTGTTTCTACCATTTACTATTCACCTTTTCTTAGACAAATCGCGTAAAAGGCGCGAAGTCTTCCTTATATATTTACGAAGTTAGTCGTTTCACAATTTCAGCAGTACGCTTCCCTGCTTCTCGCACTAACTCATCTGTTAATCCTAACCCAAAACTGAAACGAATGGAACTACGAAGCTCAGGCGCATCTTGCCCAAACATTGCTACTAGTACATGAGAAGGATCAATCGAACCTGCTGTACATGCCGAACCACTCGATACAAGTACTCCAGCCATATCCAGGTTAATTAAAAATGACTCTACATCTGTCCCTGGGAATGTCACGTTAAACACATGTGCCAACACGTCTGTTTGATGACCATTTATATGGAAATCGATATTTGCCTCCCGGAACTGTTCAATTAAAATATTTCTAAAACCATTATATTTTTCTTTGCGTTGCTGAAGCTCTTCTTCCACTATATCCGCTGCTTTTGCAAACGCAACAACAGTAGGTACATTTTCAGTTCCTGCACGACGCTTCTTCTCTTGGGAGCCACCATACAGTATACTCGAAATTTTCACACCTGTTTTTGCATATAAAAAACCGATGCCTTTTGGACCGTTCATTTTATGTGCAGAAACGCTTAATAAATCAATATGAAGTGCTTCAACATCGATTTTCTCTAATCCAAACGCTTGGACGGCATCAGTATGGAATGTTGCTATATGATTTTTTAAAACTTCTCCAATTTCAGCGATTGGCTGAATTGTACCAACTTCATTGTTGCCATACATAATTGTTACCAATATCGTATTTTCACGCAAAGCAGCCTTTACTTGATCTGCACTTACACGACCTGTGCGATCGACAGGTAAATAAGTCACGGTAAAGCCTTCTTTTTCAAGCTTTTCACATGCATGTAAAACTGCATGGTGCTCTATTTGAGTTGTAATAATATGCTTACCTTCATCTTGGCGGGCATATGCAGTACCAAAAATGGCCATATTATCAGCTTCTGTACCGCCACTTGTAAAAATTATTTCAGACGATTTCGCATTGATTTTTTGAGCCAAGCTCGTTCTCGCCTCATCCAATGCTTTACGTGCACTGCGCCCTACTGTATGAATACTTGATGCATTTCCACTTTCCTCCGCCATTGCACGGGCCATCACGTCAATAACTTCCGGTGCTACTGGTGATGTGGCTGCATGATCGAGGTAAATTGTATTTTTCAAACTAACTAACTCCTTTAAATAACACTAAATGTAAAACATATAACCATCAGTTACTTCATTATTTGTATATTTCGCTAAATCTTCAATTGTAGTTGTATCCAATACATTTTTTACAGCATCCCGGATGCGCATCCATAATTCACGTTGGGGAGCCTCTTCATTTTCAATTCCTTCGACCGGTTGGATCGGACCTTCCAATACACGAATAACATCTGCAGCTGAAATTTCGTTTGGCTTATGTGCCAGCATATAACCGCCGTAAGCGCCACGAACACTTTTTACAAGTCCTGCATTACGGAGTGGTGATACTAACTGCTCCAAGTATGCTTCAGATAACTCTTTGTCTGCTGCAATTTGGCGCAATGGAATCGGTCCTCCTCCATATTGTTTAGCAAGTTCTATCATTATTGTTAAACCGTAACGACCTTTTGTTGAAATTTTCATTGTAACACCTCTATTTTCTAGTCCA
Source organism: Solibacillus sp. FSL W8-0372 (assembly GCF_037969735.1). Lineage (NCBI taxonomy): Bacteria > Bacillati > Bacillota > Bacilli > Caryophanales > Caryophanaceae > Solibacillus > Solibacillus sp. FSL W8-0372. Next base: position 2,435,428 of record NZ_CP150204.1, read on the forward strand.
TTTATAACATCTATTATACCATAACTCCTTTTAAACCACTCGGAAATACTTTATTATAAATGATATAAAGTTTAATTCTATAAAAAAGAAAAGGAGCGAACAATTGTGCAGAACGAACCGCTCGCCTATAAAATGAGACCTCGTACCATTCGGGAAATTGTCGGACAACAGAATATTATTGGTCCACATACACCACTTTTTAAAATGATTGAAAAAGATCATATTCCGTCAATGCTGCTATATGGTCCTCCAGGAGTAGGAAAAACTTCTATCGCAAATGCCATTGCTGGTAGTACAAAGCTCCCTTTTTTTGCTTTAAATGCAACTCATGCTGGAAAAAAAGATATTGAACAAGTTGTAATGGATGCACGAATGAGCGGAAAGGTCATTTTGTTTTTGGACGAAATTCACCGCTTCAACAAATTACAGCAGGATACATTGTTGCCACATGTTGAAAACGGCTCGATTGTCCTTATTGGTGCAACTACTGAAAATCCATTTCATGATGTCAACCCTGCCATACGCTCAAGATGCGGAGAAATTTTACAGTTGGAACGGCTTACAATTGAAGACGTGAAACAGTTACTATACATGGCACTTGAAGATAAAGAACGTGGGTTAGGGAATGAAAAAATAGAAGCAACAAATACACAAATCGAGAATATTGCGAATGCTTCCAACGGTGATGCGAGAAAAGCTTTAACATTGCTTGAATCTGTATATTATGCATCAGATGAAGTTGATGGCGTAACAAGCTTAAATGATAATGCGATAGAGGCGCTCGCTAAACGCATTGGAGTTTTTGGTGATAAAGGTGGCTCAAATTTCTATAATTTATTATCAGCCCTTCAAAAGTCAGTGCGAGGCAGTGATCCAAATGCAGCATTATACTATTTGGCCCATTTATTAGAAAGCGGAGATTTAATTGCAGTATGCCGACGACTCCTCGTCATGGCATATGAAGATATCGGCCTAGCAAATCCAAGCGTAGGTGCACATGTACAGGCTGCAACTGAGGCAGCGGTGAAGCTCGGTTTACCTGAAGCCCGTATTCCACTAGCAACAGCTGTAGTGGAAATGTGCCTTTCCGACAAATCAAATTCAGCATATAAAGCACTTGATAAAGCAATCGCTACAATACATGATGGCAAAACAGGCGCCATACCAAACCATCTTAAAGATGCACATTACGCGGGTGCGGCTACCCTTGGCCATGTCGGATACAAATACCCGCACGACTCCCCGATTGGTACATTTGGCGGCTGGGTTCAACAGCAATACTTGCCGGATGAACTAGTCGGAACAGAATTTTATCATCCTGTCATTGCAGGGGAAGAAAAAAGAATGGCTGCCATTTATGAAAAATTAAAATCATTTCACAACAATACGAAAAGTTAATTTAAAAAGAGCCATTTTCAGTTTAAGTGAAAATGGCTCTGTTGTTTTATTGGTAGGTCTTTGTAAAAGTATAGAATTTCTCCATGCAGTTTTCTAAATTTTCAGCAACTTGCAAATCTACTTTTTGTTGACCATTTAATTGTTGGATACTCTTTTTAATTTCGGAAATCAATTCTTCGTTATTTTCTAAAAGTGCATTTGGAATACAGCCTGCACTAATATGATAAAGCTCAATAACATGTGCGCGTGCGTCCACATCATCCTCTGCGATTAAATTCGAATGAGCTAAACCAGTAAAATAGAGAAGTTTTGAAGTAATGTCCATATATAATGTCCAATAAGTAGTTGATGGTGGCATTTCTCCATTATTTTTTTCAATATAATTATTAAAATTGAAAGCTACCTTCTGTAATAACTCGTCAAGCTGCTCATATGCCTTAGACCAGTTTGGCTTTGTATCAATATTATCAAAAACGATATTATCCATTTTTAATTGTAAACTCGGTAAGTTTAACAATTCATTCTTCATTTCGATTGTCATTCTAATGTCCTCCTTGCATCCCCATGCATTATAATCAATACGTACCTTAACTATAACAAAAAAAAGGTATTATACGGCAAAAACGAAGAATTAGCGCAAATCCTGCCATAATTTTGCCATAATTAACCCCTTTAATAGAATATTATGTCATTTGCCACCCAAAGATTCATTCTTCAAACGGGAAAAGTACTTTTCATACAATAGCATATCTTCTGCACATGATGATATAGGTTGTATTTTCATCTTTCCTTCTTCAAATACTTTAATTGTTTGATTTGAACTATAAAAAACCCATTTAAAAGGTGTAATCCACAAATTCAAGTTACTTTCATCATTTTCAAGAAAAAGTTGTTTTTCTTTTATGATTTTTGCCATCTTCCAAAACCCTTCACTTAATATGTAACTTTTCGATAAGAAATCATACTCGGGTTCTACAATATGTTGCGTATCATAAATATGAATCTGCTTCAAATCGGCGTCAATCGCAACCTCCACTGTTCCCACCACATCGTATAGATTAAGCCCGCGGTACTCCAATTGCTGAATTGGCATTGTGTTAGCCCCCTTTCACCTATCTCCTTATTATTTTATCACAATAATAATATCCAAAAAGTATTAATGAATAACGATTCAAAAAGACGTGACATTGTGAGGAAAATACTGTATATATTATATCAAAGCATGTAATTTGTTACAAAATAACGACATTTTATGGAAAGGTGATTTTATGATTCATCAATTAAATGCAAAAGATTTACATGAAAAAAATACTATTTTAATGATTGTCTATGGGATGGCTGCTTTCTTAGGCGGTGTGGCACAACTTTTTATCGATCGTCCCATTGGAGTCGCTCTATCGTTAATTATCCCTTTGACTATTACACTAATATGTTACTTTATTCAAAGAAAAGTAGTTGCATTGCATCCTTACTTTCCATATGTCGTTATCATCGCGTCAGTCTTGACTGTGTATGGTACAATCATTACCAATAAAGTAACATTAGCCACAATTATTTTAAGTATTTTTGTACTAATTTTAAGTAGTGTCCACAATCGGATTAAAGTTCTGTGCGCGGGATATATTGCCTCTACTCTTGGTTTGGTATTTAATTTCACTATGGATACTGAAGGTTTTGCCGTTGATCCAGCAAATGTTTTCGTAGTTCAAACTTTAATGTTTGTCGCTATTCTTCTGCAGGTGCGACAAAACAAAAAAATGTTTAATAATATTGAAAACTATATGACTCAGGCGAACGAGCGCGCTGTTCACGAAGAACAACTGCATCAGCGTCTGGAATCTTCCGTTCAAGGTATCACATCAAAACTTGAGCTTATAACTGACAGCACTAATCAATCGAGTGCTGCACATCAACAAATGTTAGCATCACTAAAAGAAGTGAGCATCGGGGCACATAAACAATCCGATCACGTTCAATCTATTGTTGAAAGTACGGAGTTAACGCATAGAGAGCTACATTCCATCGTTTCCGAGCTCAACAAGATTGTTACTGAAGCAGAAGATGGAAGTGTGAGTGCAGTAGAGGGAGTTAATTCCATGACAAAGCTCAAGCAGGAAATTGATCAGTTTACTGCATTTTTCAATGAACTCAATACAACATTTATGTCTTTATCAGATAAAATTAATGAAACGAATCAGTTCGCTTATTCAATTCATAAAATTACGGAACAAACAAACTTATTAGCATTAAATGCCTCCATCGAAGCTGCACGTGCAGGGGAACATGGAAAAGGGTTTGCGGTAGTTGCCCAAGAAATTCGTAAATTGGCAAGCTTGACAGATGATACTGTATTAAAGATTGATGAAAATTTAGCACAGGTCAATTCTTATAATAAACTTGCGCTTGATCGATTAACACATGGTTTAAACCATGTCGAAACACAAGTGCAAATGATTGAAAGCTCGAATAATACTTTTACAAATTTATTTAAAGCTATGAACAATTTACAATTGAATTTAACCCAGTTTTCAACGAGCGTAAAATCGATCGAAAAAAATGGGGAGTCGGTACAAGTTGCGACAAACGAATTTGCGACAATAATCGAGCAAAGTACTAGCTCCATCGATCAACTATGCAACGTCTTAGAGAAAATTACTAAAGACCAGACTGATGTAACAAAAAATATTGAAGAAACTTATCAACAAGCATTAAAAATAATTCAATAAGGACGAAAAAGGCAGTGTTGAAAAGTCAAATTGACTTCCACACTGCCTTTTCCTTATATTACCCTTGAACGCGGTTAATTTCCACATCTTTCAAAATGGTATTAATCACCCAGCTGGCTGAAATTAATCCAGCAACAGAAGGTACGAATGCATTTGAAGAAGGTGGTAATTTTGCTTTACGAATCTCTGCTTCAGGCTTGCCTACATATTGCGCGACATCCGGACGCACAACAATTGGTGATTCATCTGAAAATACTACAGTTATGCCCTTTTTGATCCCCTCTTTACGGAGCTTAGTACGAATTACTTTTGCAAGCGGATCTGTATGTGTTTTCGAAATATCAGCAATTTTGAAACGTGTTGGGTCCATCTTATTAGCTGCACCCATGCTCGAGATAATTGGAATATTACGTTTTAAACATTCTTTCATAATATGAATTTTGTACATGACAGTGTCCGATGCATCAATAACATAATCAATCCCCTGTGCAAAAAACTCTTCATACGTTTCTTCCGTATAGAACATATGCATATCAATAACTTCGCATTCCGGGTTAATATCTGCAATGCGTTCTTTCATAACAGCCGATTTCGACTTCCCTACTGTTGATAAATACGCAACTAATTGACGGTTTACATTTGTTATATCGACATTATCTTTGTCGACTAAAATTATTCGGCCGATTCCACTGCGTGCACATGCTTCAGCTGCAAAAGAACCCACCCCTCCTACTCCTAAAATTGCGACTGTTGTATCTTTTAGTTTTTGTAAACCTTCTGTACCAATAGCTAGCTCATTTCGTGAAAATTGATGTAACATCTAATTTTACCCCTCAATCTTTATCATTCTACTAGGCATTATAACGACAACAATTCTTATATGCAAGCAACATATTAAAAGTGTACTAGTGTTGAGAATGTTTTAATTTACTTTCTTTTAAATAGGATCGAGAACTTTTTAACAAAAAAAATACCCTTCCAACTTATTAGTCGAAGAGTAAATAAATTAAATACGAATCCCAAATGTGCCGTCTTGCTAAAAAACATCGTTTTGATCCCGCATGAATAGCAAGGGGGTGCACTAGTCGTAGCTTTAAACGTCCCGCTCCAATGGGGCATGTTTGCGGCTACGGTAATAAGTAGCTCCCAACGATTTAATGTTCGGTCAAAAGTGTTAAGTAACAAATTTAGCGACGAACACTTTAGGATTCGTGTTAAACAAATATTAACACCAAATTTCTGATAATTCAATTAAAATATCAATTTTTAAAGTAAAATATTAAAAATGTACTATGTTAATTGAAATATTTAGAAAAACCCGGCAATTTGAAATTTCTTTTCAAACTGCCGAGTTCTATTTTTATTTTTTTAAAGCAACACGAAGACTTAACTCTTCAAGCTGTGCATCTGAAACTTGTGATGGAGCCTCTGTTAATAAACAGCTTGCCGTTGCTGTTTTAGGGAACGCAATTGTATCACGTAAGTTAGTACGGCCTGCAAGCAGCATTACTAATCGGTCAAGTCCCATTGCTAATCCACCATGTGGAGGAACACCGTAATCAAACGCTTCCAGTAGGAAACCAAATTGAGCGCGTGCCTCTTCTTCAGAGAAGCCTAGTAGTTCAAACATTTTCGCTTGTAAATCCGGCTCATAAATACGTAATGAACCACCACCAAGCTCATAACCATTTAATACGATATCGTATGCTTGTGCACGAACTTCTTTAGGGTTTGTATTCATTAACTCCAAGTCTTCATCGAATGGACGTGTGAATGGATGGTGTGCTGCATAATAGCGACCTGCCGCCTCATCGTATTCGAATAATGGCCAATCAACTATCCATAAGAATTCGAATTTCGACTCATCGATTAATCCTAATTCTTTACCTAGTTTTAAACGTAGCGCACCAAGTGCATCTGCTACTACAGAAGATTTGTCTGCAACGAATAATAATAAGTCGCCAGCTTCTGCTTCTGTTGCAGAGATAATGCCGTTTGCCGCTTCGCCTTCAAAGAACTTCGCAATCGGACCATTTAAGCCTTCTTCCGTTACTTTTAACCAAGCTAAACCTTTTGCTCCATAACGACCTGCAAATTCGCCTAATGCATCAATGTCTTTACGAGAGTAATTAGCAGCTGCACCTTTTACATTAATCGCTTTAACTTCTCCGCCATTTGTTACAGCATTTGCAAATACACCGAATGCAGAATCTTTTACAATGTCAGAAAGCTGTTTTAATTCTAATCCAAAACGTACGTCTGGTTTATCTGAACCGAAACGATCCATTGCCTCTTTATAGCTCATACGCGCGAATGGAGTTACAACATCAATTCCCTTCACATCTTTCATAACTTGAGTTAACAGACGTTCGTTCATTTCGATAATTTCATCCATCGATAAGAATGAAGTTTCGATGTCAACTTGTGTAAACTCCGGTTGACGGTCTGCACGTAAATCTTCATCACGGAAGCAGCGAGCAATTTGGAAGTACTTTTCAAAACCACCTACCATGAGGAGTTGTTTAAATAACTGCGGTGATTGAGGTAACGCATAAAATTCACCATCATGTACACGAGATGGCACTAAATAGTCACGTGCACCTTCCGGAGTTGATTTTGTTAAGATTGGTGTCTCCACCTCTAGGAACCCTTCATTTTGTAGGAAGTTACGAATCGTACGTGTTACATCTGAACGCATTTTGAATGTGTCATACATTACTGGACGACGTAAATCTAAATAACGGTATTTTAAACGTAACTCCTCAGACACTTCTACATTATTATCAATGGCGAAAGGAGGGTTTTTTGCTTCATTAATAATTGTTAACTCAGAAGCTACCACTTCAATTTCGCCTGTTTGCATATTTTTATTTACTTGGGAAGCATCACGTAAAACAACTTTCCCTTTTACTTCGATTACATATTCATTACGGATTTTTTCCGCTATTTCTAATGCATCCTTTGCCTGATCACCGAAAACTACTTGTACGATGCCTTCACGGTCACGCATATCCACGAAAATTAATCCGCCTAAATCACGTCGTTTTTGTACCCATCCTTTTAAAACAACTTCCTGCCCTGCTTCTGCAGCTGTTACTAAGCCACATGCATGTGTTCTTTGCGCCATTGTTATTCCTCCACCTATTTGTTTTCTAAAACGTATTGCACTAGCTGACCAAATTCAACTTTTGTTTGATCACCAGTTGCCATTGTTTTTACATTTACTACTTGCTCTTCTATCTCAGTCTCACCTAGCACAATGACAAATTTTGCCTTGGCACGGTCTGCTGCTTTCATTTGTGCCTTCATTTTACGATCTAAATAATCCATATCTGCTGAAATGCCTTTTGCACGGAATGAACTTACAAGCTCAACTGCTTTTAGCTTTGCTTCTTCCCCCATCGCCACTACATACATTTCCAAATCATTTTCCGTGGGAAGCTCAATATTCTTTGCTTCTAGCGCTAATAATAAACGTTCAATTGAAAGTGCAAATCCGATACCAGGTGATTCCGGACCACCGATATCTTCAACTAAACCGTTATAACGACCACCACCGCATAGTGTCGTAATTGATCCAAAACCTTCACCTGTAATCATAATTTCAAATGCAGTATGGTTGTAATAATCAAGACCACGAACTAAGTTTGGATCCACTTCATACGAAATACCCAATACATCTAAATATTGTTTAACTTTTGTAAAGTACTCAGCTGATGAATCTGTTAAATAATTTGTTAAAGACGGTGCAGTAGCCATTGCCGGGTGTTTCGCATCTACTTTACAATCTAAAATGCGTAATGGATTTTTCTCTAGACGGCTTTGACAATCGCTGCAAAGCTCTCCAATAAACGGTGTGAAATGCGCGATTAATGCACTTCGGTGTGCATCACGTGTATCTTTATCACCTAATGAATTAATAACTAATTTTAAATCTTTCAAACCAAGTGTTGTATACACATCCATCGCTAGTGCCATTACTTCTGCATCTATTGCAGGATCAGCAGAGCCGATTGCTTCAACACCAAACTGTACGAACTGGCGATAGCGCCCTGCTTGTTGACGTTCATAACGGAACATTGGACCTGTATAGTAAAGCTTGACCGGCTGATCTACTTGTCCAAACATTTTGTGCTCGACATATGCACGTACCGCCGAAGCTGTTCCTTCTGGGCGTAATGTTAACGAGCGATCCCCTTTGTCCGTAAACGTGTACATTTCCTTTTGTACGATATCTGTTGTATCGCCTACACCGCGTTGAAATAATTCTGTCGCTTCAAACATCGGTGTACGAATTTCGTTATAACGATATTTATCACATAAATCTCGAATGACACGCTCTACATACTGCCATTTTTCTGATTGACCCGGTAAAATATCCTGTGTCCCTTTAGGTACTTTAAAATTCATTAAAAGCACTCCTTTCTTAGTTGACCAAACTGTTCGCGAGCTGAACAAAGAGAAAATAAAAAAAGCTCCCGCCCCTTGCAAAAATGCAAGGGACGAAAGCTTGTATACTCTTCCGCGGTTCCACCCTAATTGATGTATTGCTACATCCTCTCGTATTCGGATAACGGCCGATTCCGTCTTCCCCTACTAGAAAAAATTTTTTCGAGGAAACGCCTCTCAACTGTTGTTCACATGTTACTTACTGTAGGAAAGATTACAGCCTATGTCTTTCCCTCTCTTTTCAGCATTGGCAACCGCTACTTTTTTGGTCATTGGCAATGTTACTTTTGTTAAATTAACACTAATCTTAATGATGTCATGACAAGTTGTCAACCATTTTCAATAAAACGCTATATTTTTTGTCATATTTCCTTTTATAATAGAGAATATATGTGAAAGTATTGTAAAAGTACAAATCTCACTAAAAGGAGGAAGCTATGAATAAAAGAAAAATATTAATAGGTCTATCACTTTTATTACTATTTACAAGCATTTTTCCCTATAATTTTTCCACTAGCCAAGTGGCGGCAAATGGCGAGCAATTATTTGTAAAAGCAGAAAAATTATATTTGCGTGAAGGTCCTGGTCTTTCCTATCCTGTGCTTGAAACATTAAAAGAAGGAACAGAGCTGCTGTCGATAAAGAAAGAAGGCGATTGGCAACATGTCAAATATGGTGAGATGGAAGGGTGGGTTGCTGCGTGGCTAGTCAAATCGGCCGACAGTAGATCTGCTGCCAAATCCGAAAAAACTGTTATTGCTCAAGTAAATGATTTAAACCTTCGAGCAGGTCCATCATTATCTTCTCCGGTACTAACAAAGCTTTCTTCGGGGACAGAAAGTAAGTTTTTACATCAAGAACAAGATTGGATTCAAATTCAAAATGGAGAACTGGTTGGTTGGGTATTTGAAAAATATGTGACGATTAAAGAAGAAACAATATTAGAAACACCCTCTACTCCTTCAAATAACAATGAAGAGTCGAATGTAACGCCTCAGCAATTTGATCCAAATACATTTACCATCAATGTAAATGCCGTAAATATCCGAAAAAAGCCTGATCTAACTGCAAAAAAACTTGGGGTGGCAACAAATGGTCAGCAATTCAAAGTAATTAGCCGGGATCATAACTGGGTTGAAATTGAATATAAAAAAGGCGCTAAAGGTTGGATTTATAGCTTTTATGGAACATTTACAAAACAGCTGAAATCTGAACAATCTTCAAAAAAAGAACAAACAAATAACTTTGTCACTGTAATTTATAACGGGACAAATCTACGTGAATCTGCATCAACTTCTTCAAATGTTGTGACTCGTGCAGATGCTGGTAATACATATCCGATTATAGACAACGAAGGCGATTGGTATAAAATCGCATTAAATGAAGAACGAACAGCCTATGTTGCAAACTGGGTTGTAACTGAGAACAACAACGCAACAGGTCAAACTTATCAAAACCATGAAAATCAATCGGAAGATCGGAAAAAAGGGACTTTAAAAGGCGTAACAATAGTACTGGATGCTGGGCACGGCGGAAATGATCGCGGTACTACAGGTGCTCGTGGAACAGATGAAAAAGATATTAACATTATGACAACAGAATTGCTCAGGTCTAAGCTTCAGGCTGCTGGTGCAAATGTTGTAATGACACGTGAGTCGGATGTGTTTGTCGACTTGCGAAAACGTGTCGCTGTGTCACACCAGACAAATGCCGATGCATTTATCAGCATTCACTATGATGCAATTGAAGATAGTTCAGTTAATGGTTTTACAACCTATTATACGAATAGCTATCAGCAGGAGCTTGCCGAATATGTACATGCAGGCCTCGCATCCAAAGTTGATCTAAAAGATCGTGGAGCACGATTTGGTGATTACTTAGTGCTGCGTGAAAACCGTCAAAATGCCATTTTATTGGAGCTGGGCTATTTAAGTAATCCATCCGAAGAACGTGCAATCACTACAGATTACTACCGGGAACAAGCAACACTGGGAATTTATCAAGGTTTACTCAACTACTTTGATGCCCAGCTTGAACTGTAACAAAGTGAATATAGGGGCCGGGACTTCAGTAGAAATTTCATTAGATAAGGAAAAGACCCTTATTAAAAACGGATACTTTAAAAATTGATTGGAATGGAGGGCGACTCCAGCGGGAACAGCAAAATTTATTTTGCGACGAGTAACCGCAGGAGCACCGACGCCTGAGACTACAGGCTCAGGCCGTGCCCGCGGAAAGCGTCCCGGAATGGAAATCAATTTTTTATGCCAGCAAAAAAACGCCATTTCTCTCAAGGAGAATGGCATTTTTAAGTTATGTCCCATTCGCAATTTTTTAATTATTCCTGAATTATTTGATACAAATAAAACAATTCTTCTTCATTTAAAATTCGTGGCACAGGATACAAAGGGTTCGCCTCCTGTATAGCACGCTCTACCATTACCGGAACATCCCTGTTGATAATCCCCTTTATTTTTGAAGGTATATTCATTTTCCGATTTAATGCTTCTATCTCCTCAATAAATAGCTGGGCTTTTCTTTCATCACTATCGGTAATGCTCCCTATCCCTACAATATTAGCAAGTTCTGCTAATGGCTTTGTTGCACTTTCTCCGTAAAACCGAAGGACGTGCGGTAAAATTACAGCGTTTGCAAAGCCGTGGGGAATTTGATAAAAGCCACCTAACGTATGTGCGATTGCATGAACATAGCCAACATAGGCACGAGTAAATGCTAACCCTGCTAAATAGGAGGCGCGTTGCATTTCCGCGCGCGCTTTCATATCTGAACCATCTTCATATGCCCGTAACAAATATTTGAAAATAAGAATAACAGCTTCGCGGGCATATTTTCTCGTTTCCTCTGTATTACTTTTCCCTATATAGGCTTCTACAGCATGTGTTAATGCATCCATCCCTGTTGTAGAAGTAATATGTGGCGGTAAATTAACCGTTAAAACGGGATCCAGAACGGCATAATGCGGTATAAGTACAGGATCCATAATGGCAAACTTTTCATGTGTATCACTATTTGAAACAACCGCTGCAATCGTTCCCTCACTTCCGGTACCGGCCGTTGTAGGAACAGCAAAAAATGGTGGCATTTCTTTTCTTACTTTAAATAAGCCTTTCAAATCAGGAATAGACTTTGTAGGTTGTGCGATACGAGCCGCGACCGCTTTTGCACAATCCATCGGCGACCCTCCTCCAAAGGCAATAATTCCCTCACAATCATGTAGATAATAAAGTGCCAATGCTTCCTCAATATTAGTAAATGTCGGATTAGGCACAGTTTTACTGTAGATGACAAATTCAATATTTTGCTCATGCATTTCTTCTAATAATGAATCCATCAATTGGAGCTTATTAATCCCTTCATCTGTAATAATCAGGACAGTCTTCAAATTTAACTTCTGGATAAGTACCGGTAATTTTAATATAGTGTTTTCGCCTTGCAGTAAATCAGGCTTTCTCCAGTTCATCAGCTTCATACCCATACGCATCGAACTTTGAAATGTTCTACAATAAGCTGTATACATCGTAACACTCCATTTCTCTCTATTTATGTACCCCTCCATTTAATATTCAGCATTCCTGCTGGAAATTCCTTGCTTTCCATAAATATTCCCAAATAAAAAACGAACCCTTTTCGGATTCGTCATTTCAATACTTATTCATTTGCAAAAAATACTTTATCTGCAAATGGTATAGGCTGTACTTCAAAATCAGCTTCACTCATTGCTATTACAGAAACATCTACAGACAGCTCGTGTAAACGCTCCGTGAAATCAGATTCAATGAAAGGTTGGAAATCATTAAATTGATTGTCTGTTATAATCATTAAATCACGCTGATTATTGATTATATCTTTTGAGAATAGTTCAAGTACCTTTTCTAAAGCAGGAACGATTTGTGTAGTTCCATTTAAGTGTTTGTATAAAAAGCGTTCAAATAACGAAACATCCAGAGTTCCATTTTTAAAGAAAAGAGGTTCAGCAGTTGTATGACTGAACGGAAGAATGATTAAATCTCTCTTTTGCAAAGCACAAAGATTAAACAGGGGCATAATGGTACCTTTACTAAATGCTTCATATTCACTCATTGAATCAGATTGTTGGATCATTACAATCATAGGTGAGTAAAGTTTTTCAAGTTCCTCAAACCGTACAAACAATACATTACCACGAGAAACTGTTCGATTTTTTAATAGTAGTTTTTGCTGTTCTGGTGGGAATAAAAAGTCTTTATCCTGTATTTTGGGCATTGTTGCCTCTACTTCTTCAATCATTTCTTCAAGCGCGATGGATATTTCAATTACTTCTTTAAATAATGGTTCGTTTTTAAATTTAGCGAAAAGTATTTGTTGCTGCTCTTCTTCCAAAGCTTGAAAAGATGCATTACGATATAGAAAATGAAGAATTTCATCGGTTAAAATAGGCCTATGTTCTTTTGTCATGCGAAACTCCTCCATCTTTTTTTCAAATCAATATCGATAGTATAGCGAAAAACAAAATGAAAAAGTAGTAATTCAAACTGACAAAGTCCAACAAATTTTTGGTAGTGTGAACAGCCCATGTCCATAAAAAAACGACATCCATAATTAAGGATGTCGCGCCATACATAAAGTATGTAATTATAATTTTTGAGTTAAACCGTGTAATGTATCTTTTAACTCGCGATCATGATTTGAAAGCTCAACTAAGTTAGCTAAGCGTTCATGCAAAATTGGACGCTCAATTACTAATTGCTCATCTAACACTTGAACTAATAATTCAAGAAGCATACGGTTTTGAACTAATAATGCTTCTTCCACACGATCAGGATTAATTGTATATTCTTTCACTTTTTTTGCCATTTAAAAACAGCCTCCCTTTTGTTTATACAACGTTATTTTAGCATATGCTTGTTTAATTTTGTGTATTTATTTCAAAATCATAGAGCCATTCAGACATTTTTAGTAATTTTACAGCAAACAATACATAGGCAAATTATTCCTAATGATATTTATACATATGCTATAATTACTTTTACCTATAAAATAGGTATTTCTATTAATCGGCGTTAGCTTGATGAAAGGAAGGTTAATTTGCTACAAAATATTCCTCAAATGGATTACGAAATTCGTTTAGTGAAACAGTTATTATCCATCCGTTTTTTACGACCATTTAACGGAAAACTGGCGACTTCCCGGGCCATTTCAGATGATACATACGGCTTCGTAACTGAAGATAGCCTATGCCGGGAATGGTTATTATCCATTTATAAAAGTTATTCATTTTACGAAGGCTTTGAGACAATGGAAGATTGTCTCTCATACATCTACTCAACAAACTATGACAATGAATTATATCGAGTCATTAAATTTAATGATCAATATTATGCCGTTGTTTATGAAAATTCGCAGCATCAACAAGTAATTGGGAAGGATATTTCCTATTATGCGAAAAATAATTTATTTTTATGTTCAAAACGTCCCCCATCAAACTTAATGGTAAGAGATCGTAGTAAATCATCAGCTATTCCTCTCATATATTATGAATTGAAAGCCTTCGATCCCACGATAGCAATTTACAAATTAATAAGCAATCATCATGCTGGTTATATTGAAGTTTCATTTGATGAAGATATAGAATATGCTGTTTTGCTAGGGGTAACCTTTAAAGATGTTTGGTATCGATGTGATACACCGCACGCCATTGCTCATAATCGAGCTATTTTAAATCTCTATTTTATGAAAGGTCATAATTTGACTTTGTTCGGAAAATATTCGAAAGCAATTGCGATCAATCCCTTCCAGCGTCTCATCTATTTACAAAAGGGGCGAATTGAGCCTTTCCAAATGGATGTAGAGGATTTTAGAAATCAGCAGCGGCTCCTACCTTACCGTGAAGTTCGCAGATTTCAGGAATTTATAAGAACAAGACCTGTTGATTTAATTTAAAGCCTTGGTAGTGAAAAAGATGTGCTGATTGAATGACCAATCAACACATCTTTTAAATTTAACCTTCTATTTTCTTTACTTTTTCTATTATCTTTTCGTAAATAGGTATCATATGCTGCTCAGAACATTTTTGAGCAACTTCATCGATGGCAATCCATCCTACAGCACTGTTTTCATCGGGTTTTGATTGGAGAGTTGCTTCATCAGACACTTCAAATACATAAGTTGCGTTAAAATGTAAGTGGGCTGCCACATATTTTCCGTTTTTCATATGTCCAATTACCGGCAATATATCCAGGGAAATGATTTCTTCTTGAATTGGATTCACTTCCGTAAGGCCCGCTTCTTCCATGAGTTCCTTTTTTGCTACATGAAATAAATTCGGATCCCCATCTGCATGACCGCCAGTCCATCCCCATGAATTATAAATATTATGATAAACCATTAAAACATGTGTACGGGCAGGATTAAATACAAAAGCGGAAGCAGTAAAATGCAACACTTCATTATTTCGTGTGAGTACATCCGATAATGTAACCATCGCACGCAGCATAATATCCTTATCCGTTTCTTCTTGTTCATTAAAAGGTACATATAATTGTATTTGGTCATGTAAATTCAAAATGGTTTCCCCCTATTAGTTTCCCTTTTCTATATTGTAAGGGATGGAAATATAAAAACATAGCGAAAAGGAGCGCCTAAAATAAAACTTTAGACACTCCAACAAATATTTTTAAATTAAGAAATCAATGATTTAACAACTTTTGAAATGGTTGCGCCATCTGCTTTACCGTCCAATAAAGGCTTCGCAATTTTCATTGCATCCCCCATATTCATGCCAGTTACAATACCGGCTGCCTGAAGTTCTACAACAATTTCTTCTTCTGATAGTTGTTTTGGTAAGAAGCTTTTTAAAATCTCTAATTTCGCTTCTTCTTTTTCGATTAGGTCTGCACGGTCCGCTTGCTTTGCCCCGTCCAGTGACTGATTCGTCTGTTTAATTTCACGGTTAATGATTGCCGTTTCCTCTAGCGGTGTTAATTCAGAGCCTTTTTCTTTTTCGGCTGAATCCAATGCAGATTTTACAAGTGTTAAAACACCTTTAGCCAATGTGTCCTTATTTTTCATCGCTTGTTTTAATTGATCAAATACAATTGTTTTTAACATGTTTCAAACTCCTTTGAATTTATAAGTAAAATTCCACTTATTCGTATTGCCTTTATTGTAACATGTATCCAAGTAATACATGAATTATTTAGTTAGGAATGGCTGAAGAAACTCTTCTATTTTTTCCGTTCTCCCTTGAGTAACTTTTGCAATTTTTGCTTCACCATAAGGTACGATTAATAAATTCTTGTAATCGTTTTTGAAAATAGTATATGTTTTTCCACCTGCTTCGACAATATATAGTGGTTTGGAAAAGTTATGAACAAAATTTTGGGATTCCCACGGTACACCGATTAAAAGCTCATTCCACTGTGCACCGGCTATTTGTTCTAATTTTATTTTCGGGATGGTACTCGACTCTTCCACCGGTAAAATTACTTCCAACCCTTCACTCATAGCATTCGCTGTATTTCCCCCATCAATCCAGCCTACTCCATCAATTGAAACTTTTACATAATCTCCAATTTCGACAGGAATTTCATCTATATTTACAATCCAGGATTTAATTTTCCCCTCTTCTAAACGGAACTTTTTCTCTTCAGACAAAACTTGTAGTTCTTGAAATGTACTATTTTGAATAAAAAACAACATATTGCCTTCAATCGCCGCAATTACGCCTGACTTAGGCACACTCATTCTGTTTTCATCAGTCACATTGTACCTTTTTTGAATTGCAAAATATTGTTCCTCAAAGTGTTCCTGCAAATAACGTTTCGCTAACTGTTCCGTATAGCCCGCAGCAAATTCAGAAAACATGGGCGGATTTTCCTTTAGCCAAATTTTATTTAACTTCTCTACCAAAACATAATTTTTGATTAACTTAGGTCGCACATATTGTTCATATTGTTCAAATGTTAAATTTACTTTAGATAAAACTTGCTGGAGCTGCTGTTTATTCATTATCTGATCAGATAGAATTTTTCTCTCCGACATTTCCTGTTTTGAAACCTCTACCTGATAACCTTTTGCCAATTGCTCTACACCAATTATTCTAATATATTTAGTAAATGCTGCCTCTTTATGAAACTCTGTTATTTCAATATCGGAATTAGTCATCATTTCCAGGGCGACAAAATAATCATATAAATAATCATTGTAAAACATATTGTCCGCTTGTCTTTGGTCAACTTCATTTGGAAATAGCAAAAGGGCTACTGTGAAGAAAAGTACGACAACAAAAGCTGGGATAATGATGATTTTACTGTATTTCTTTTTGCTTTTTTTATATAGCACTGTATTTTTCACAGCCTTTTCACTTTCGGATAAATCTCCTGCAACTTTAATTAACGCTTTTTTAAAATCATTCATGACGTAGTACCTCCCATTCCCCTTCAAGTACAGGTCGTAACTGTTCCCGCCCACGCTTTAATCTTGTTTTCACTGTATTTTCGTTAATTTGTAATAAATCTGCAACTTGTATAACCGACATTTCTTCATAATAATACAAAATAAGCGGTTCCCGATATTTTAGTGGTAGCTTTAAAATGGCTGCACCAATGTTAGAGCGCTCTTCTTGTTGTACGATATGATCATGGTCAGAAGTTTTCATCCACCATTTCGTTTCAAATTGTATTTTTCTATACGCCCAGCTTTTTAAATAATCTTTGCTGCGATTCACGGTCATTTTAGTTAAATAAGCACGAAGTTGGCCTCGCTCTGAATAGTTGGATTGCAAAAATTTAATGAAAACATCTTGCACAATATCCTCTGCTGCATGTCGATTTTTAGTATAAAAATAGGCGATCCGCAATAAATGCGTACTGTAATCATCTACAATTTGCTCGATATTCTCATTCATTTTACGCCCGCCCCCTTTCTAACATTGTAAACGATTGCCAATTAGTTGACGTTTCAAAAAACAAAAAAAGTATAAGAAGTTTTTATCTCCTTATACTTTAAAATTAGTTATTCAATTCATAATGCTTGCCTTTTAAGAGATAGAATAAATGCTCTGCAATATTTGTTGCGTGATCTGCTGAGCGTTCAATACAGCGGCATACATAGGATAAGCTCGTTATTTGGGCCACTTGCTCATTGGAAACCTTTAGTTTCATTAAATTGCTGATTGTATTGCCGGTCAACTCATCAACCTCGTCATCAAGCTTTGCGATTTCTTTAGCTTTTGTCGTATTTTCTTCCAAAAATGCCTCGGTAATTTGTCGCAACATCGATATCGATTTATGGAACATTTCCTCGATTGGTTCAATACTCGATACAAATGGTTCTTTGCCGATTCGAATAGTTTCCTTTGCAATATTGACCGCATGATCTCCTATTCGTTCCATATCGGCTGCTGCTTTAATCACTACAATTAATCTGCGTAAATCAGTTGCCACAGGCTGTTGCTTTGCAATAAGTAAAATTACACGATCATTGATTGTTTCTTCTAACCGATTGATTTTGAGATCTGTTTTTATCACTTGAAGGGCTAAGTCGATATCTTTGTTCACAAAAGCTTTAAATGCAGTTTGCAATGAATCTATGCTTAAATCACAAATTTCCATTAAATCCTGCTGCACAGCAATTAAATCATGTTCAAAACGCTCCCGTATCATATTCACTTTAAACCCCTTCCCCTATCCGAATCGACCTGATATATAATCTTCTGTACGCTGATCTGACGGTGTGGAGAAAATCGTATCTGTTCGATCGAATTCAATCACTTCTCCGTTTAGGAAGAATGCCGTTTTATCTGATATACGTGCTGCTTGTTGCATATTATGTGTGACAATTACGATTGAATATTGTTCTTTCATTTCCTGCACAAGTTCCTCTACTTTCAATGTAGAGATTGGATCAAGTGCTGACGTCGGTTCATCCATTAAAATTACATCTGGTTCAATCGCTAAGGAACGAGCAATACAAATACGCTGTTGTTGACCACCCGATAAACCATATGCATTTTGGTTTAAACGGTCTTTTACTTCATCCCAGATAGCTGCACCTCGTAATGACTTTTCTACAATTTCATCTAAAATCTTTTTATTTTTAATACCGTGAATCCGTGGACCGTAAGCAATATTATCGTAAATCGATTTTGGAAATGGGTTTGGCTTTTGAAAAACCATGCCGACTTTTGTCCGTAGTTCTTCCACTTCATATCCATTCCCGAAAATATTACGTCCTCTATAATTGATTTCACCTGTTGTACGAACAATAGGTACAAGCTCTACCATTCGATTTAATGCTTTAATATAGGTAGATTTCCCGCACCCTGAAGGACCGATAATCGCTGTCACTTCATTCTCCTGCATATTTAAATTAATATCTTTCAATGCATGATGCCCACCATACCATAAGTTAAAATTATTCGATTGCATTACAATGGATCTGTTATTTTTTTCGTGCACCGCATGCTGTGTTCCATTATATTTAGTTAAAATTTGTACCATTCCACTTCACTCCTAATAACGTTTTTGGAACTTATTCCGAATAAAGATTGCGACCGAGTTCATCGTCAATAGCAAAACCATCAAAACAATAATGCCCGCTGATGCGACATATTGGAATGCTTCCTGTGGACGTTTTGCCCAATCGAAAATTTGCATGGGCAATGCCGTAAACGTATCCAAGTAGCCTGTTGGCAAGAATTGTAGAATTACAGGAATACCAATTACGACTAATGGAGCCGTTTCCCCAATTGCACGAGATAAGGCCAAAATACTGCCTGTCAAAATACCAGGAATCGCCGCTGGGAGAACTACACGAACAATGGTTTGCCACTTTGTCGCCCCCATTCCAAATGAAGCTTCCCGCTGCTCATTCGGTACTGCTCGGATTGCTTCTTGAGCCGCAACAATAATAACTGGCAGAATCAATAAACTCATCGTCAAACCAGCAGCTAATATACTTTTTTCAAAACCGAATAATCTAACGAATATTGTTAATCCAAGTAAACCGAATACTATCGAAGGAACACCTGCTAAATTGGAGATATTTATTCGAATAAAATCATTTAGTTTATTTTGCTTCGCATATTCTTCTAAGTAAATTGCCGTACTTACGCCTAAAATAATCGATACAGGTGCCACAACGCTCATCAGCCAGAGCGAGCCGACTAAAGCTGCTTTAATTCCTGCATTTTCGGGAATGCGAGAAGCAAAGTTTGTGAGAAAATTTAAATCTAAAAAGCCAATTCCTTGAGATATAATCCGGTATAACAGCATTCCTAATGAAACGAGGGCAAAACTTGTGGCAATAATAAAAATTACCTTCCACATTTTATTTGAAATGAGACGTTTATTCATTCGCTTCATGACTAGGTCTTCCTGTATATAGCGCATTTTAATACTCCTCTCTGAAGCGTTTTGAAATGTAAGTTGCAAGCAAATTCATCGCCAAAGTGAAAATAAATAATGTGAATCCTACCGCGTAAATTGAGTAGTAAATTGTCGTGCCGTATCCCGCATCACCTGTTGTCACTTGAACAATATAGGCTGTCATCGTTTGAATGGAATCTGTAAATCCAAAGTCGAATTTTGGTGTAGATCCTCCTGCTAAAGAGACAATCATTGTTTCTCCTATTGCACGGGAAATACCTAGGACAATAGAAGCGATAATTCCAGATAATGCAGCAGGCAATACAATTTTAATTGCCACTTCGAACTTTGTGGCACCTAAGCCTAAAGCTCCTTCGCGAATTGAACGGGGTACTGAGCTCATCGCGTCTTCCGACATGGACGTAATCATTGGTAGAATCATAATTCCAACAACAATACCTGGACTGATAGCATTGAAAATTTTAAGATTCGGAATAAGTGTTTGCAGAATTGGGGTAATAAACGTTAAAGCGAAGAACCCGTAAACAATTGTTGGAACACCTGCAAGCACCTCCAAAATAGGCTTTATAATTTTTCGGACACGTTCTGACGCATACTCACTTAAAAAAATTGCTGCACCTAACCCAAATGGTACCGCTACTAAAATTGCGATAAATGCAATTTTAAAAGTCCCTATTATTAACGGTAAGATTCCATACAATGGTTCCTTTCCAGAGAATGGCAGCCACTCTGTGCCGAATAAATAATCTATTATCGACACGCGCGAGAAAAACTCTATCGTTTCGAAAATTAACGTAAACACAATCCCAAACGTTGTAAGAACTGAAATCGTCGCTGCCAAAAACAATCCTTTAGGCACTAATTTTTCAATTACTTTCTTTCCTTTACGATTGCGTGATCGTTCGATTAATTGCTGGACACTTACTTGCTCCTGTTGTTTAAGAGCCATGAACGAAAACTCCTTCCAGTAGTCATCTATACACTTCACTTTTTAACCATGTAGTTAACACACAATTTGAACTAAAAAATGTGAGGGGCATGAGAGCCACCCCACACTATTTGTTCTGTGCACTTATTTTAAACCTTCCAATACTTTTAAACTTTCATCATACTTTTCGGACGGTAAACTTACATATCCAACAACTTCCGCCATTTCACCAGCATTTTCTAATGTAAACTTAATGAAATCATAAGTTGCTTCATTATCTTTTACCGCACTGTTTTTCACGTAGATGAACAGTGGACGTGACAAAGGAGAATAGTCACCTGATTCAATTGTGTCATTCGTAGGCTCCACACCATTTACAGTAACAACTTGCAACTTGTCCTTGTTTTCCAGGTAATAGGCATAACCGAAGTAGCCAATCGCATTTTTATCTGCTGTAACGCCTTGTACCAATACGTTGTCATCTTCAGATAATGTTGCAGATTTTACAATATCTTCACCATCTAAAATTACTTCATCAAAGTAATCGTAAGTTCCTGAATCAGATCCTGGTGAATA
Source organism: Solibacillus sp. FSL W8-0372 (assembly GCF_037969735.1). Lineage (NCBI taxonomy): Bacteria > Bacillati > Bacillota > Bacilli > Caryophanales > Caryophanaceae > Solibacillus > Solibacillus sp. FSL W8-0372. The sequence continues at coordinate 2,456,892 of NZ_CP150204.1, forward strand.
AAATACTATTTCTTCTTCAGGCCAAGTTGGATCGATATCTGACCACTTTTTAGTAGATCCATCTTCAATCCAAATTTGCTTTAATTGTTCAATTGTTAAATCTTTTGCCCATGTATTTTCCGGATGTACTACTACCGATAAACCATCGTATGCCAATTCAAATTCTGTGTATTCTACACCCGCATTTTTAAGCTCTTCCACTTCCGACTCTTTAATTGGACGGGAAGCGTTAGAGAAGTCCGTTTCTCCATTAATGAATTTTTCGAATCCGCCGCCTGTACCCGATACACCAACTGCCACACGTACATCTTTTTGTACTGCTGCGTATTCTTCAACTAATGCTTCTGTAATCGGAGCAACTGTTGACGAGCCATCGCCTACTACGTTACCGGATAATTGTGCACTGCCTGACTCAGCCTGTTCTGTTTGAGTTTCTGCTGATGTCGAAGCTTCATCTTCTTCCTGGCCACATGCTCCTAAAAGAATTGCTGAACTAATTAAAGCTGTTGATGTTAAGTACTGCCACTTTTTCATTTGTAATTCCTCCGCTTGTTTAATAAATGTTTTTTCTTACAATTCCAACTATAATGAAAATTTGTTGAGCGCATATATTTCGTTCGTTAATTGACCGTAAAGCTTTGTAAACAAAAAAGACAATTTGCAGTATCTTTCCGCAAATTGTCTCATTTTCTTATTATTGAACTTTTTTTACATTCTTTATGTTAATTAGTTTAACAGGATGTTCCGTAAATGTAGATTTATCCTTTTTTGTCTTTACAGTATGTACATGCAATAAAATTGTTTTTGCGTCTTTCGGATTCGCATAGCCTTCAAACGTTACATTGTAAAGTACTGTGCCGTCTCGTAATGTAACAGTAGCTTTTTTTGCATCAACTAGCTCCTTTAAAAAAGGATATGCTTTTACATTTCGTTCTCTTTCTGCTCGTACTAGCCTAGGTTCTAATAATAGTAGAAGCCCTTCAAAAATAACAATGTAAATTACAGACATTAAAATAATTAACCAAGATGGCATGTCCATAATGGCTAATATAACTGCATTACTTAATGCACCAATAATAACTACTGTATGCATAATCTTTTTTTTCATTTTATATTTCTCCTTTAAAAAAGAACCTAGGACAAAACGAAAAATATCTATTTTTCAAAGAAAAAATAGATATTTTTCTGCTTCTGTCAGAATTGATTTCCGTTACGGGGACGCTTTCCGGGGGCACGGCCTGAGCCTGTAGTCTCAGGCGTCGTGCTGTTCCCCCAGGAGTCGCCCCTTCACTCCAATCAATTCATATAATATCGATTTCTTAATAAGAGCATTCCCCTTATACAAAGAAATTTCTACTTATGTCCCAGCCTCACTTTTTTATTCATTTACTGTTTCAACTTCTTCATCTTCATCCAGTTTTTCGTCCGAATGCTTAATAATCGATTTTTCTACTTTACTAGAAGATAAACCCTCTTCGGCATATTTTGTTTTTAATTCAAAATAGGAATCGACTAATTCTCGAGCTGTTAAATTTGCATGTGGCAAGTAGTTATTTTCAAAGATTGTAGTTGCCCAAGGATAAATGATGGCATAGGCAATTTCAGGGTCTTCAAATGGTGCATAGCCAACGTGTACAATATTAATCGTATTTGTTCTCCATTTTTCTCGTTGTGGCCCATAATAAACTACCTCTGCTGTACCAGTTTTACCCGCTCCTGTATAATCGGCTGTTGCAAATTGACGTTTAGCCGAGCCATTTGTTCCAAAGTATACCCGGCGCAAACCTTCTTGGACATGAGCAATTTCTGATTCACTGTTCTCAATTTTATTTAATATCGTTGGTGAAACTTCTTCAACTACTTGGCCTAAGTATTTACCATCTTTTGAAGGATTACGAATCTCTTTCAGCATTCGTGGTTGAATACGGTACCCACCATTTGCAATTGTGGAAATATATTGCGCTAACTGCATCGTTGTGTACGTATCAAACTGTCCAATAGCTAAGTTCAGCAATTTCACATCCGTATCAGGCTCAGCCTGGTACCCAACTGTTTCTCCTGGCAAGTCAAGACCTGTTGGCACGCCTAAACCGAATTGTGCATATTCATTACGAATCGTTTGCAGCGTTCCTGGAGCTAGACTAAAACGCATACCCGGTGAATAAGTACGCCCGCCAATCCCCATCGCAATTTTGAACATATAAATATTAGAAGATCGCTCTAATGCAGTTAAATCATCTAATATGACACTACCGTGCTTATTAAATAGTGTATTTAATGTAATATTCCCGATACGCATTGGAGAATCGAGCATCCTTGTTCCTGGTTTTATAATTCCTTCATTATAACCCATTAATACAGTTGCTGCCTTTACTGTTGACCCTGCTTCATAGGCAGTAGTAAACGTACCATATGAATAATCGACAATATAAGGTTTTCCTGTTTCTTTATCTTTTTCTATTTTTTTACCTACAACAGATAATAGTTCCCCTGTTTTTGGGCTCATCGCCACTAAGAATGCACGGTCTAATAATTCCGACCCTCTTTTTGATTTTAAATCAAGTAACTGACGTTCTAAAATTTCATCCGCTTTTTGCTGAAGTTCTACATCTAATGTAGTGACTAAATCTTTCCCTGGCAAACCATCGAAAGTCGTTACAGTCTCCACTACTTGACCTTTTTTGTTCGTAATATTTTTTACTACCGATTTTTCACCTTGTAAAATTTCCTCATATTGAGCTTCAAAATAACTCTCGCCTACACGATCATTTCGAGAATAGTCCCGTGCTAAATAAAAGTTCAGTTTTGATTTTGGGACACCTTTACTTGGTACAGTTGTACGCCCTAAAATAGCTAAAGGTGATTGGCGAACACGCTTCCAATCGGTTGTTGTATTCACACCAGGTAAATCAGCCAATTGTTCAGAAACTCGTGCAAATTCTTCAGGTGTAACATTTTCTCCTTTAATAATTTGTGGAGATAAATTATACCCTGTCATCATTTCACGGTAAATCGCCAGAACTTCTAAATCAAACTCAGTAAGTTGCTCAAGCTCTTTTTCTGTAATACGATCACGGATTCGACGGTCGAATTCTTGGTTGATTTCTTTCGTCTCTAGCTCTTCGTTTTCATTTCTGAATTTTGTCATTTCCTCTTGTGATACTTTTTTTAGCGCAGCTTCCTGGTTACGTATAATCCAAAAATCCAATTTATCTCGATGTGTTACTTTATCAGTTGGCTGATCGATTAAATTTGCAAGCTTTTCAGCTATTTCAAGCATTTCAGCAGATTTTGTCGTTTGCATTTTTGTATACGTAATTGCGTTTTCAGGCTGATTATCAACTAATATGCGCCCATAACGGTCAAAGATTCTCCCCCGCGGTACACTCGTATTAACACGCACTTCCTCAGTACGTTCCAATTCACGCACATAATCTTCACCTTTAACAATTTGTAAATACCCTAGACGAAAAATTAGTACAGAGAACAGAACAAATATGGAAAAGAAAAGGATGTTCATCCGAAATGTTAAACTTGACCTTTGCTTTGCCTTCGGATTTTGCTGACGATTTGGCATAATTTTGCGCAACTGAAACTCCCCTTTCTTGCTTTATGTAAGTTGTACATGAATGCTTAGTCATGCCTTTTAGTATAACACTGAAAACCTATTGAAAAAAGACTTCAGATTTATATCCTTTATCTTTTAGACGGTTCTGTTGTTGTAAAGTTTCATAGGAAAAGATGGAGGCTATGCTAAAGGTCAAAATGACATTTAACATAGCCCCTCTTTGCAAGAATTATCCAATAGTGAACCCTTTCTTGACGCTAGAACAATTATCGATTTCTCACAACAAGTACATCACATTTTGCAGTTCTTACAATTGCTTCAGATACTGAACCGAGAAAGAAGCGCGCCACATCACCTTTACCAGTGGCACCACAAATAATTAAATCAATTTGTTTTTGCTTCGGGATATCCCTAGCTATGATGTGCTTTGGTGTCCCATACTCCATTATTTTATAAGTTCTGTCGAATCCCAATTTTACGGCAACTTCTGCATACCCATCTAGCATATCCTTTTTACTTTTAGAATATTGATCTGCTAAATCAAAATTGTATCCTTCTGAAAATGCAAAGGAGCGAGTATCAATTACATGAATGATATACAGTTTACTGCCGGCGTTATTGATTGCAACTTGCACCGCTCTTTTAAATGCAATCATTGCTTCATTTGACCCATCCACAGCAACCAATATATTTTTGTACGTCATGCTCATTTATTCATCACCTCTTTACACTTTATTCATGCACAATTACTTTATATGTACTTTCCTAATCAAAAGAGCGTTTTAAATAAAAAAAACAGCTCTGAAACCGAAGTTCCAAAGCTGTTTAAAATAATTATTAGTAAGTTGTCCAGCCTGCATCAGCTGTAATAATCTGGCCATTAATGAAGCTTGAATCCTCTGAGCCTAAAAATACTGCTAAGTTTGCAATTTCTTCTGGATTACCCACACGTGGAATCAATGCAGAACCTTTCTGTTGTTGCCCAGCACCGTACTGGCTTATGTTTTGCATGGATTGTTGGATATTCGTCATAACCGCACCAGGAGCAATTCCATTAACACGAATACCTGACTGTGAGAACATGAATGCTGTATTTTTCGTTAACCCTACAACCGCATGCTTTGAAGCTGTATATGCCGCACCAGCCCGACCACCGTTTAAACCACCTGCGGAAATATTGTTTACAATGACACCATGACCTTGTTTAAGGAACATATCTGTCGCAATACGCATCGATTTCATTACAGATGTTGTATTTACCGCAAAAATCATATCCCAGCGAGCATCAGTAATTTCATTTACTGGTTCAAAACCATCCATAATTCCAGCGTTGTTCACTAAAATATCCAATTGGCCAAATTTTTCGATTGTCGTATCAAATAATTTTTGTAAATCTTCATCTTTAGTTACATTTGTTGCAATGGCAAATGCTGTACCACCATTTGCAGCAATTTCATCTGCAACAGTTTTTGCGCCTTCTTCATTCATATCGGAAACAATTACTTTTGCACCTTCTTTAGCATATGCTTCAGCAATTGCCTTTCCCATACCAGATGCAGCTCCTGTAACGATCGCTACTTTATCCTGTAATTTCATTAAAATCTCTCCTTTAAAATTCAAGTTATTGTACATCTGTTCAATAAAAATTATAATTGAAAGAAAAAAAACGCACAAACGACAGTTATATGAAGTTTAGTTTATTATTCAACACTTTTTGAAATTTATGTTCATTAAAGGGGAAAATATTATGGATTTACGTGTAAAGAAAACACATGACAATCTACAAAAGGCATTAATAATACTATTAAATCAAAAGTCTTTAGAAAATATTTCGGTTGCAGAATTATGCCGTATTGCCGAAATTAACCGAGGAACATTCTATTTGCATTATAAAAATGTCCACGGTGTATTCGAACGCTATTTTAACGAAATTGTGAAAGACTTAAAATTTTCTTATGATTTTCCATATGACATTACAAAAGATAATTTAGCCAGGCTAACTCCTGAAATGATTCAAATTTTTCACCACGTCAAAAAATACGAAGCATTTTACCGCATTGTTTTTGATGAAAAAACACCGATGCTTTATTATCATAAATTGTTAGAGACGATTCGCTCGTTCGTTTTGGAATCACATACTGAAGAGACGGAACATATGTCCAAACAGCAGCTTGAATATTTAGCAAGCTATACTGCAAACTCCATCATCGGATTACTCCTTCAGTGGCATAAAGAAAATTATATTCTATTACCGGAAACGTTGAATCAATATATTTATGACTTTCATCGTTTAAGAGAGGTATTGCAGAAGAAAATAAAAAGTTAACTAATTTGAGAGAGAAAAATAAAAAACACATGGGAAGATTAATTCTTCCCATGCGTAAATTTCTAGAATATTACTGCACCTGTCGCTTTGCTTTCGGTGCAGTAATAATTAAATTTGAGTGGTCAAATTTAATTATTTAGCTGCTTGGAATTTTGCTTCTACTACGTCCCAGTTCACTACGTTCCAGAATGCACCGATGTAGTCTGGACGACGGTTTTGGTAGTTTAAGTAGTAAGCGTGCTCCCAAACGTCTAAGCCTAGGATTGGTGTTTTACCTTCCATTACTGGAGAGTCTTGGTTTGGAGTTGAAGTAACAGCTACACCGTCACCTTCAACGATTAACCAAGCCCAGCCTGAACCGAAACGAGTTGTTGCAGCTTTAGCGAACTCTTCTTTGAAAGCGTCGAATGAACCGAATTTAGCGTCGATTGCTTTAGCAACTTCGCCTACTGGAGTGTTTGAACCGCCTGGAGCGATTAATTCCCAGAATAATGTGTGGTTAGCATGTCCGCCACCGTTGTTACGTACAGCAGTTTGTTTGTCAGCTGGTAAAGCATCGATGTTAGCGATTAACTCGTTGATGTCTTTATCAGCGAATTCAGTACCTTCTACTGCTGCGTTTAAGTTTGTTACGTAAGTGTTGTGGTGTTTAGAATGGTGAATTTCCATTGTTTTTGCATCGATATGTGGTTCTAATGCATCGTAAGCGTAAGTTAATTCTGGTAATTTGAAAGCCATGTTTTTATTCCTCCCTGGAACATATAATTAATGTTGATTACAATACTAGGTTATCAAAAAATGATTCGTCATTCAATCAAAAAAACCGTAATAATAACATTTCAGCCTTTTGACCGAAACCATCTATTTCTTGCTTCACCTTTGTCTGTAACCTTTTCATTACTAGTGTAAGCGATATAAGTTCGTATTTACAAATATTTGCTCTTCCTTAAATCGCAATAATAAATAATACAATCATGACTACTTGTATAATCCCTTTTGTAACAACAGAAGTTAAAAATCCTACTACAGAGCCAATACCTACTTGAATGGCCTGCTGTAAATTACTGCGTGTAACAATCAGCTCTCCAATAACAGCTCCGATAAAGGGTCCCGCAATAATACCAGCGAATGGAATGACGAATGGTCCTATTAAAAGACCGATTGTGCTCCCCCACATCCCTGCTTTAGAGCCACCAAATTTTTTAACTCCCACTAAATTGGAAATCGTATCAGCGACAAATAATAAAGCTACAAATAATAGTTCAATTAACCAAAACCACCAAGGCAATTCACTGAAGCCGTAAAATAAACCATAAACAATGAACCCTCCTAGTAAAAATATGACAGAGGGTATGATCGGATATACTAAACCAATAAAAGCGATGACAAATAAAGCTATAATAAGCACCCATGCAATGATATCCATATGTTCACATCCTTTTAAAAGTATATTCACAAATTATACGAAAAAAATAACGAAAAGATTCAATTTTACTTTATCAAGTTCAAATAACGTTTTGTTCATGTTAAACTACTGTTTAAAGGAGCCTCATACATATGAAAATTTCTCACATGCAACTATTTATTCATAGCTTAACTAACCCTAAAAAATTAGGACCTTATCGAATTCTTTCAATAGGAAAAGTAATGCAATATGCCTTTTTAATGATTGCGCTAGTAACGGCATTTTCTTTCGGTCAGTTTATTAATGGCGGAACGGACGAAATTTTCAGTTATTCTGAAATCGAACAGTATGCCCAGGATGTGCAATGGATTGTTTACCCTATTGCTATTATTTTTTTATTCGTTTTAAATACTTCAATCTATTTTGTTAAAGTAAGTCTATTTGCGCTTGCAGGACAGTTCTTTATTAAACCGATGAAGCGTCGCGGAGAATATCGACAAGTATGGCGGACAGCTGTATTTGCCAGTACTTGGGGAACATTTATAACGATGTTCGGTAACCTATTCCCCATTTCCCCTACAGTTGCTACCTTAATTAGTATATTTATTACAATGCTGTTTATTATAATTGCCCTAACGAAATATCCGATCGAAAAATAATAAATTCTCCTTATGAATCATATAGTTTAACAACTTGTTTTTGTGAGTTAAATTGTAGAGATAAGGAGGATTTTTTTGCGCTTTTTAATAGCTTCCATAGTGCTTTTATTAATTGCTTTTGTCATTAAAGTAGATTTACAAGAAGGCTCTCTGCCCTTAGCATCCTTTTATGCTTCTTCCATACCGTCGTGTGATGAAATACCGCAAGAAAGCTATGTTGTCGTAAAAATCCAACAAGGCGATACAATTTACAGCCTATTCTCAGCAACGCCCTCTCCCGTAAAAACAACTTTCCCTGAACGACTTGCACATTTCTATAAATTGAACCCACATTTGAACCTACAGCCACTAGTTCCGGGTGATACGGTATTCGTTCCAATCATCTCTCATGCGAAAGAAAATTGCACAAATTGAATTCTTAACGTTTCTTCCTTGTTCTTCTTTTCATACACTGATAAAATAAGGAACAGTGACGGCTTACATATCGTTATATCATTTAGGTGATATAACAACATTAACAAGCCTGAGAAGGAGAGAATTTTTCATGAGTGAAATCGTTCACCGTACGAAAACGCGTCCTGTACGTGTCGGTAACTTAACAATTGGTGGGAATAACGAAGTCATAATACAAAGTATGTGTACGACAAAAACACATGATGTCGAAGCAACTGTTGCTGAAATTAAACGTTTAGAAGAAGCTGGATGTCAGATCGTACGTATAGCAGTACCGGATGAGCGTGCAGCTGATGCAATACCGGAAATAAAAAAACAAATCAATATACCTTTAGTTGCGGATATACACTTTGATTATAAATTAGCATTAAAAGCCATTGAAGGTGGTATTGATAAAGTTCGAATCAACCCGGGTAATATTGGTCGTCGCGAAAAAGTAGAAGCCGTAGTAAATGCTGCTAAAGCAAAAGGAATTCCAATTCGTATTGGTGTAAATGCCGGTTCTTTAGAGCGTCATATTCTTGAAAAGTACGGCTACCCTACTGCAGATGGTATGGTTGAATCTGCGTTACACCATATCAAAATTCTAGAAGACTTAGATTTCCATGACATAATCGTATCAATGAAAGCGTCTGACGTTAACCTTGCGATCGAAGCGTATGAAAAAGCTTCGAAAGCATTTAACTACCCACTACACTTAGGCATTACTGAGTCTGGTACATTATTTGCCGGAACAGTAAAATCCGCTGCTGGATTAGGCGCGATTTTATCTAAAGGTATTGGTAATACTTTACGTATTTCTTTATCAGCTGATCCTGTTGAAGAAATTAAAGTTGCGCGTGAATTATTAAAATCATTTGGTTTAGCTTCAAATATGGCAACATTAATTTCATGTCCGACTTGTGGTCGTATTGAAATCGACTTAATCTCGATTGCCAATGAAGTGGAAGAATATATTTCTAAATTGAGTGTTCCTTTAAAAGTAGCTGTACTTGGCTGTGCTGTTAACGGCCCTGGTGAAGCTCGTGAAGCGGATATCGGTATTGCCGGTGCACGTGGCGAAGGACTTTTATTTATGAAAGGTAAAACAGTTCGTAAAGTACCAGAAGAAACAATGGTGGAAGAACTGAAAAAAGAAATCGATAAATTAGCTGCTGAAATGGTTGCAAAGCGTGAAGCAGAAGCAAATGCCAGCGTGTAAAAGAATGGAGCAATGGAAATGACAAACTTAAAGCATCGATTCGGTATTGATATTGACGGGACAGTTACATGTCCTGCCACATTAATTCCACATATTAATAAACAATACAATATTAATATGACGCTACAGGATGTAACGGAATATGATTTTTTAAGCGGATTTCCATATCCAGTCGATCGAGCTCAATTTCAGGCCTGGTTTCAAGAAAATGAACCTCGCCTGTATGAAGTGAGTGAACTGGCTGCCGATGCGCATCGTATTTTGTCAGCATGGCAAAAACAATATGAACTTTATTATATTTCGGCACGTGGGGAAAATGTTTTCGATATCACAAAAAAATGGTTTGAAAACTATAAAGTACCTTATGATCATATCGAATGTATCGGTAGTCACAACAAAATAGAAGTGGCAAAAAAGCATCGCGTAGAGGCCTTTTTCGAGGATAAACATGATAATGCTGTGGAAATTGCCGAGGAACTAAAAATCCCTGTAATTCTTTTTGATACCCCGTACAACCAATTGAGCGTACCGAATAACGTTATTCGTGTTTATAATTGGACAGAAGCAAACGAATGGATTCAAAAGAACTTTTAAAATACATCACATGTTTAGAGGCGAGTTAAAAGCAGATACTTTTAACTCGCCTCTTATTTTTAAAATATACTCCCATATTCAGTAATCGTCGTGGCCAAGTCTTCGCGGTACTCTGAATGCTGTGGGTTTAAACTATTGACGTTCACTTCATTGCCACCTAGAGAAGAATGTATATACAAGTCTTCGCCGATATACATTGCTACGTGGCCAGGGAACATAATTAGATCGCCAAGCTTTAGTTCAGCTTTTTCGATTTTGCGAATTGGGAAGCCATCCAATATTTTTGCATCCCGGTAAATGTATGCACCATTCAACATATATGCCATAGATACAAGACCTGAACAGTCGATGCCTAGAGGAGATTTCCCGCCCCAACGATATGGTGTACCGATATATCGAAACGCGTCCTGAACAACTTGCTCACGGAAAGCCAATTCATTTGTCGTATATACTTTCACACGCTTTTGAATCCATTGGGAACGGACATAACCAACTTCACCTGTTACTAACCGTACCTTTGTCCAGGCAGGATCCAAATCTGCTTCCTTCAAAACTTGAATAAACGCACCGAGTGTTAACGTAATAATTTTACTGCTTTGAATTTTCGGCCTTGTCAGTACATCGGCAAAGTTTTGAATTACAACATAATTAGCATCAATCCACGTAAGGATATCTTCACTTTCCATGTGTAAATTCGTTTTTAATGTATAGCCTTCATAGCGATAAAACGTTCGAATTTTCACCCAAGTATCATCAATATCTTCTAACACTTCAACTGGCATCCCATATAACGCTTCATCGGTTAACTCCGTATTTATATCTGTACTTTTGTGGATATTGGCTATCATTACCTTCACTACTGCGTTCATTCAAACTATCTCCTCCCCGTTTCCCTATTATTTTCTCGAAAAATATCGATGGGATTCCTTTAGTCGAATAAGGCTATTTCCTTTTTATACCTATAGTGTTTTTTTATTGGCTATAAAAGCCTCTATTAAAAATCCAATTCCTGAAGCATCGCTCATTTGAATGTTTTCTCCTTCAAAGAACGGTCCCCCTTCGATAGGATCCTTAACACATAAGCTCGGTCCGTCTAAATCCACCATCGTGACATTTTTGTTTGCTGCTGCAAAATGTGCTGCGGCGCTCACACTGATTTTTGTCTCTAGCATACAGCCAATCATACATTCCACCCCATTGGCTTCTGCAATAGCATTAATTTGCTGTGCTTTTGAAATACCACCAGTTTTCATCAGTTTAATATTTATTAAATCCGCAGCACGCTTCTCAATCACTTCGATTGCTTGCTTAGGAGAAAACACACTTTCGTCTGCTAAAATATTCGTATACGTTTGATTCGTTACGTATTGCATTCCGGAAATATCACTATAATGAACAGGCTGTTCAACCAGTTCCATATCAGCACCGCGATCTTCTAGCTGACCGATAATTTTAACAGCTTCTTTCGGTGTCCATCCTTGGTTCGCATCGACACGTAACACGACGTCTGGACCGACAGCATTTCGAATAGCTAATATACTATTAACATCACTATGTGGATTTTTCCCTACTTTAACTTTTAAAATGGAAAAACCACGTTTAATAGCCTCTAAGCTATCCTTCACCATCTCTTCCTCGTCATTCACACTGATTGTAATATCTGTCGTAATCTTACTTCGATAGCCACCGAGCAATTTATACAAGGGTGCATCGTATTTTTTTGCCCATAAGTCGTATAGGGCGATTTCAACAGCTGCCTTTGCACTCGTATTTTGATACATACATTTATCGATCCGATCACAAAGGAGTGCGATCTCATCAATTTCGATTCCAATAATGAGTGGCGCAATCACTTCTTCAATCGCATAGCGAATTGATTGAAGTGATTCTCCTGTAATAACATGCGTTGGTGCTGCTTCCCCAATTCCAATATATCCATTGTCCGTATATATAGTTACGACGATGTTTTGTATATTATATACAGTGCGCAATGCTGTTTTAAAAGGTGTAATAAGGGGTGCTTCAACTAAGCCAACATCAACTTTTGTAATTTTCATAAACCATCCACCTTATGTTAAAAACTGCAGCAGTCGAAGTACCTCAAAATAATCTGTCGTTTCAAACTGCACGGTATTGTGCGCCTTAAATTTTGCGCCGGGATAAAATGAATTACGATATGCTTTTATATGGTCTTTATATATAATCTCCACATTAAACTGTTGAGGTAATTCGATTTGAAGCTTACTGCGTTCAATCTTCATTGCTACTTCAATCAGTCTTTTCGTTTCTTTTAATGTCGTTTGTGGACTTACACTAATCGTTGCATGACCAATTCCCTCTTTTGTTGCAAACGTTACGATCTCGTCATTATAGCGGGCGATGTGCTCTGTTAATGCTTTATCGCCACTTACAAATGCTACTGGCACGCCATGTAGTGCTGCGGCATATGTATTAATTAGAAACTCACTTGCATATTCACCGTTGATTTTGACATCTGCCAATAAGCTTAACGTATGGGCAAGCGGGTTTTTTTCACTTCCGCCCTCACTGTGATACCCGATAAAAATGGCACGGTCAAAGCTTTCATCCAGTCCAGCGACCATACACATCGGCTCTTGTGTCCAACCGCGAATTATTTTTACATTTTCCGGTAAGTTTTCAATTAAAATATTCCGACCAGAATCATGTGCATCTTTCAGTAATATTTCAGTCGCACCCCCGGCAGTTGCACCCTCTATCGCAGCAAGCACTTCTTTTGTCATTTGCTGCTGAAATTGTGCATAGTCGGATGTGTTTAGTTCTGTTTCACTCCAAACAGTCGTCCCTGTAATTCCTTCGATATCTGCGCTTATATATACTCTCATCTGAATTGATACTCCTTTAGTTCATTCTGTTCAATAGTGGCGATAATTGGTCCGTACATACATTGGTCTTTATATAATTTTCGCGCCCACGCTCTATTTCCATAATCATAATGCCACCACTCTTCTTCGTAATTTTGAAATCCTGCTTGTGTCATGCAATGAAACAAGATTCGCCGATTAATATGCGCTGCTTCATTTTCCGAACGATGCTTTTCAAAATAAGCGGTAGCCGATTTTTCTTCAGTCGCATCAAATGCTGTACCTAAATCCAATGGACGTCCTTGCTCGTCGCCTAACGTTAAATCAATTGCCCCACCTGTTAAGTGCGGCGAAGGAGAACTGTTTTCCGTGCTTGGAAATGCAACATACTTCAACGTCTCAAGTTCAAGTTGTTCAGCCGTCCAATGTGGATGTTTTAATCTTATTTTATTTTTAATGTCGTTATATAAAAACGACTGAACTTGTAGTGGGCGAAACCCATCGTATAAAATAAAGCTCATCGTTTCCGGTAAAAGTTGAAGTGCTTTAAATAATTTACTAGCAGCTTCCCGACGCAAATATAGCTTACTCAAGCTATCCGGAATACCTTTCAAAAAATATTGCGGCTCAATATACAATTTATTTGCTATCGGTTTAATTTCCACTAAAGGCTCCCCGTTTTCCAGTAAATCTGGAATCATTTCCGATGCAGTCTTTATGAATATTGGAAATAAATAATATATCTTAGTGGATACCTCCTACCTGGTAGGACTTCATATGATTTCCTAAAATAATTTCGATATGAAAAATACTTCCCAAAAATAATATCTAAAAATTTAGAGTTTTCAAACTTCTAAGTATAAATTTAAAATATCACATATATTTCGATAGTGAAAGTTTTTTCTTGAAAATTTGCTAGTAGTTTACTAATCGTGCAAAAGAAGAAGATTACCTTTTTCCTGACATTTCTCCTCATTATATTTGTTTTTTTAAAATAAAATGCCTTTCACAGAATAATAATGTGAAAGACAAATCAATGTAGATTGCATATTTATTAAAATATTAATTTTTTTACTATATGATTATTTCTCCCAGTTGTTGTTTCAGCTTGTGACATTGAATTAAGTATCGCCTCTTCTGTAGCTTCGGCCGCTGCCATGAATAATGAGTTCATTACTTCTAGGTCATCGCGTAATTGCTGGCGTGTTTCTAGAGTATCATCGTAATGATGTTGGATTTTTCTCGCAGTTGTAAATCCTATTACGATATCCCCACTCCCGTTTGAGAAATGGCTCCCTGTACGGCCTAATCCGATACCGCAACGTTTAATTACACGTTTTAGCTGGCGGCTGCTAAGAGGAGCATCTGTTGCGAGTATTATAATAATCGATCCGTCAGTCGGACTCATTGTCGGTTCACTGCTGTTTGCAGTATTGGTGTAGCGTCCCTTCAAGAATTCGTTTGCCTTTCCAAAATTACTTAATACGAGGCAGCCAACCATATATTGCTTTTCATCAGTATCATTTACGATACGTGATGAAGTGCCAACGCCCCCTTTATGACCAAAGCACATCATTCCTTTCCCTGCCCCAATTGCGCCCTCTTCGGCACGATTGTTCGAAGCACTATGTATCACCTCTATGGCATGCTCAGGTTTCACAGGAAAGTGACGAATTGAATTTAAATGACTATCATTACATTCACCAACTACTACGTTCACTGTCCCGGTCGTTACTCCAATTTCTTCATTATTTTCAAGTAAATATTGGAGTGTGCCCTGTGTAACGTTTGCCACACCAAAAGTGTTTGTGAGCATAATTGGAGATTCCAAAACCCCTAGTTCGTCCACTTGGACTAGACCAGTTGTTTTTCCATATCCATTTAATACATAGCTTGCTGCCGTTACTTTTTCGCGAAACACATTTCCTGAATGCGGTAAAATGGCGGTTACCCCTGTACATGCCGCATCTCCCGAATCATTTATTGGATAATCCAGTGTAACATGACCGACCATTACTCCTTCGACATCCGTAATGCAATTTTTATTGCCTGTATTTAATTGCCCTATTTTAATGCCCATATCACGTACTTTCATTATCATTGCTCCTTTGTATTGGACTTTTTATAAATCTATCGTAATAATAATTTCCAAAAAAGGATAGCAAAAATAAAAATACACTACCCAGTCTTAAATAGGGAGTGTATTTTAAAGTCCATTCAAAATGAATACGCTATTATTAAGAACGAACGTGTAATTAATTTTTATAATTCAAGAATCCCTCTCGTCCAACGATCTACAAAAGTTTCAAATGTAATACCGTACCGGTTATATACTTCATGATAAACAAAATAACTACCAAGTTTTTCAAGTAACTCATCGTCAATTCGCATCTCCAACACTCACTTTCCACTTTTTTCAAAACTACCTATTCGATATACTATTCATTTATAAACTATTGTGACCCAACTTTAAGCACTGTATACATGAACAGATATTGAAATAAAAAATTTATATTTCCAAGCAAAATTCCTCTTCAATTTCTAATTACAATCTGTTGCAAATATTTCACATTCTACTACAAAAATGATGCGTTTCCTTTTACACATTTTAGTAAAATGATAGTAATGACAACATTGGAGGGACTCTAATGAGAAGTTCTATATTATTTTTATTTACAGCAATTTTGTTAGCGGGTTGTGGAGATACGATTGGTGATATTAAACAGGCGGCAGCTGGTATTAATTCTAAGGCAAATGAAGCCGCTACTGCCATATCAACTGATGTGCACTCCATCCGGGCAGTTGAAATGGAGTTCGACAATCAGACTTTTACAATTAACGACTTATTTAAAACTATATTACGCGATGTGCAATGGTATTATGACGAAAACGGGAACGAGCAACAATTAAAAATAACAGGTACATGGCAGGATAATGGGCTATTTGCAGAAGAAAACTTCTCGGAAATCGAGAAACAACAATTAATTGAAATTAGTAAAATTGAGGTCATTTTGTTTTTCCAAAATGGTGTGATTGATGAGGAAAAAACAACTGTCACTATGTCTCAAAATAGACAAACAATTATTGACCAAAAAGGCACCGAAGCCCTTCTCAATTTCTACACGATCTACACGAAAAATTAATATTTTGTTTACTCTTTCATGTTAAGGGAAATAGACATATGTAAATACTTTTAGGAGGTTTTACTATGTCAAATGGATTTTCAGATAAAATAAAAGGTACAGGCAACAAACTAAAAGGGGAAGTAAAAGAGTCAGTCGGACGTAATACAAACGACCCATCCCTACAAGCTGAAGGAAAACGTGACCAAGTAAAAGGTAAAGCACAAGAAAAAATCGGTGATGCAAAAGAGAATATCTCCAATAGAATGGACAATAGAAAATAAAGTCCTAATTCTAGAAACTAGTAATTTTCCATTACTAGTTTCTTTTTGTTTTGCATCCATTTGTTTTATTCAAACAGGAAATAAGGCTCAAGTAGAATAAAGTTTTTATATATTACAATAATTATACTTTCTATTTATAGGAAATTTGTTATACTTTAAGTAAATCTTATAACTAAAAAGGGGAAGTAATTATGACAATTGATCAATCTATACCCCTATCAAAAGATCGATTATTTAATTGGTTAAAAACCTTAAGTAACCAACTTTCGAAAGGAACGCTCATCATTGACATTAACGATGAGAATCTACCCATTCTACATGCAAATCCATATTTTTCAAAATTAACTACATTTGAAAACAAACAAGTCATTAATCAAAATATCAACATTTTAAACGGCAAAAGAACAAATGAAAAAACAATTGAAGATTTAAATTTACATTTAAAATCCGGTTCTCCAAAAAAATTAACAATTTTACATTACACTAAAGAAGGTTCTGCCTTTTGGAATTCGATTACCCTTCATCCTATCAGGAATGATGAAAAGATCATTCAATACGTTTTATTAACATGCGAAGATACAACAGAAGAAACATTAAATAAAATGATTTATAAATTGGAACACGAAGTATATCAAGCGATCGATAATGAGAATAACCTGCAATCGATTTTGAATTTAATTTCGGAAAAAATTGAACTATTTTATATTCGGGATGTCTATTGTACGATTCATTTATATAACAAGAACTATGAGATTAAATCTATGGGTTCTTATAAATTACCAGAGTACGTAATTAATAAACTAGATCTTCTTGAGATTACACCAAATTCCAACTTTAATAAGAGCGCTGTTTACTTAAAAGATTTTACAGCTACTCCACTGTACACCGATATTTCAGAAAATTACGAATTGGATGCGATTAAAGGTTCCTGGACAAAGTTGATTTTGACACCACAAAACGAAGTTAGCGGTATCTTAACATTATTTAATCAGGACAGTACGGAATTAAAACAAATTGATATTAATTATTTAAATCGTTTGACGCTGCTTATTCAACTTGCCATTAAATATGCAGAACAGAAAATACAATTGCGCCATTTAGCTTTTTATGATTCAGAGACTTCTTTACCTAACATACATTTTTTTAAAACGCACTTATCTGAATGGTTAAATACAGGTGAATTAGGTTTTGTAGCAATTATCCACCCTACCGAATTTAACAAAATCGTGGATTTATATGGGCGTAACGCAGGTGCTGACCTATTAAGTCAATTGGCCAACCGATTACGCGAGTATTTAGCTGTAGATGATGTGCTCATTTCACGATTCTCAAATTCCATAGTTCTAGGGATAAAAGGAGAAATTGGTTTCACAACTTATTACCAAAAGATTGATCTACTTACCCTTATTCCTTTTTTAATTGATAATAACGAAACTTATATTACATTAAAAATTGGCTATACAACTTTTGATCAATCGTTGACAGTAGATCAAATTATCCATCAGTCAGATATTGCCTTATCAAAAGCTCGTAACCGAAGCGGCAATAGTTTTGAGGTTTATGAAGAGAACAGTACAAAGCAACTGATAGAGGAAATGGAGATTATCAATCAATTGGCATATGCGCTACACCACGAAGAATTTGTAGTATATTTACAGCCAAAAATTAATTTTACTACGATTGAAGTGGAAGGTTTCGAGGCACTGTCCCGTTGGAATTCAAGCAGACTCGGTTTCATTCCACCAAATAAGTATATTCCAATAGCTGAAGAAACCGGAAAAATAAAAGAGATTGATCTACTGAACTTTAAAAATATACTTATTTGGCTACAAAAACGTCTGAACAAGGGCAAAAGAATATTGCCTGTATCCCTTAATATTTCTCCGGATCATTTTTATGATCCACTATTTTTGGAAAACATTCAGAATACGTTTAACCAATTCCATGTTCCACCACAATTTATTAAACTCGAAGTAACAGAAAGTATTGAATTAGTCGACTTCAAGAGAGCAAAGGATATTTTAGATCAATTAAAGGCAATTGGTATTGAATGCTCCATCGATGATTTTGGTGTAGGTTTTTCTTCCTTAAGCTATTTACCTCAATTGCCTTTTTCTGAAATAAAAATTGACCGTAGCTTTGTTAGCTCAATGGATGAACCAGGTATGTATGCAATAGTACAAACGATTATTCTACTTGCAAAAAATATTAAAATGCGAGCGATTGCTGAAGGTATTGAAACTAAGGAACAACTGGCTATGCTTCAGCAACTCGGCTGTCCTGCTGGTCAAGGTTACTATTTCTATAAACCGATGTCGATTAGTGATGCGGAACAATTATTAGACACAAAAAAAACAGCTGACGAGAAATAGTTTTTATTTCCATCAGCTGTTTTTTTAGTTTAAATTATTTGGCAAATCTTCAGATAAAAATGCGATTAAATCGTGTATGTTTTGCTCACTGACACCATGACCTACCGGATATGATTTAAATGTAACTTTCGTGCCATAGTCATTGAAGAAACGGACTGCATGCTCAGCCCATTCAAACGGATAGTCGTAGTCATATTCACCATGTGAAATGAAAATCTTAGAACCATCCATCGTTTTTTTACTATACTCAAGTGCAGCAAACTCAGGTAAATAGCCACTTAACGCTGCTGTACCACGAATCGTATCTCCCATTACCATTGCAAGGGATTGTGCCAATGCTGCTCCTTGATTAAATCCAACGACATAAAGTTGTTGTTCATCTAAATTATATTCTTGAACAGCTTCTTTAATAAATGCTTCAATTCCTTTTAATACTTTATCAAAAATAGTACGGTTTGGCTTACCTTCTTCTTCAAATGTATAAAAAGCATAGCCAGGTCGATGTTGAATAGGGCCTTGCAAACTAAAAATGTGACATTGCGTAGAAAACGAATTAACTAATTGTAATAAATCGTTTTCATCACTTCCTAAACCGTGCAATAAGAAGATTGCAGGTTTTTTCTCTGTATTCATCACAGGGGCTTTGTGTAAATAAGTAAATGGTGTATTCATTTTTATATCTCCTTTTAAGAAAGCGTCATTTTATTGACGATTTGGTCGGTAAAATAAGCAATATAACCGTCCATCGTTTTTAACGTTTCGTCAATATCACCTTGTGCTAAAAGTGTTGCTTTATTCGCACAAATTAATGTTAAAAAATCGACGCGTAATCCATGCTCCACAGATGCATATGCATAATCATAAATTACATCTGCATCTTCTACTTTTAATGCTTCATATTGCAGATGGAAAGCTTTCGTATAATCATCCATCTTTTCTGCTACACTGTTACGAATCTGCATTTGATGTACCATTAGTTCATTTTCAATATATGATACAGTCGGTAACTCCCCAGCAGTAAATGTAGCACGAACAAGATCTGTCCATGCCATTTTATTTTCAACGAAGTAAGCCATGTTTAACATGAGCCGGTCATAAAAGTCTATTGTTGAAGTGGACGATTTTCGTTTATCATTAATATTTTGTTGGATAATCTTTTCAAATTTTTCGGGATCTGCTTTACTGGATAATAAAAATAATGCTTTTTCTATATATGTAGCAATGTCCTTTTGTATATTTTCGGCTGTCATAATCAATCACTTCCTTAATCTATTGGCTTCTTTTTTCATTTACTATCGTACCATTCCTCATATAATATCGCACGTATCCAATACATTATACCTGGGCAGTTTGCATCGGAAATATGTAATTTAGTATGTTCTTCTAAAATAACCGGGAATGCACACGATAAGAAGTTAAAAAAATGCCACTTGGTCTAGTAGACAAGTGACATTTAAACTTTAAATTAAAGTGCTTTTACTTTAGCAACTACGTTTTCTACAGTGAAGCCATATTCTTTTATAACAATCTCTCCAGGCGCTGATGCACCGAACTTATCAATTGCTAGTACGTCACCTTCAAAGCCAACATATTTATGCCAACCGAATGATGAACCCATTTCTATTGCTAAACGTTTTGTCACAGCTTTTGGCAATACTGATTCCTTGTATTCCTTAGACTGCTCTTCAAAACGGTCCATTGACGGCATTGATACAACAGACGCATCAATTCCTTCTTCTAGTAGTGCTTTTTTAGCATTTACAGCCAATCCTACTTCAGAACCCGTTGCAATTAAAATAGCATCCGGTGTTTCTTTTACTGATGCAGCAACGACATAGGCACCTTTTTCAACACCTTCATATACAGCATCTTTCGCTACATCCAATACCGGTAAATTTTGACGAGATAAAACTAATACAGTTGGAACTGACTTACTTTCTAAAGCTAATTTCCATGCTGCAACAGATTCATTTGCATCTGCCGGGCGAATAACCGAAAGATTTGGCATTGCACGCAATGATGCTAAATGCTCGACAGGCTCATGAGTAGGGCCATCTTCCCCTACTGCAATAGAATCGTGTGTAAATACATACGTTACAGGCAAGCCCATTAATGCTGATAAACGAATTGCAGGACGAACATAGTCAGAGAATACGAAGAATGTACCGCCAAATACGTTTAATCCTCCGTGTAATGCCATACCGTTAATTGCAGCACCCATTGCAAATTCACGTACACCAAACCAAATATTACGACCTTCTGGGGTATCAGCGAAGAAATCTCCAGCGCCTTTAATCGTTGTTTTGTTTGAACCTGCCAAGTCTGCAGAACCACCAAAGAATGAAGGAGTAGTTTTTGCAATGGCATTGATTGCATCACCAGAAGATGAACGCGTAGCTACAGCAGTGCCAGCTTCGTACACTGGTAATTCAGAAGCAAAGTTTTCCGGTAAATTGTTTTCCATTGCATTTACAAATTGTGTAGCTAGCTCCGGATATTCATTTTTGTAGCTTTCGAACAGTTCATTCCAAGAAGCTTCCGCTTGTACACCCTGTATTTCGCTTGCCGCTTTAAATGTTTCGTACACTTCATTTGGTACGAAGAATGACTCATGTTCCCAAGCATATGCAGCTTTCGTTAAAGCAACTTCATCAAATCCAAGTGGCGCACCATGGCAATCCGCTTTACCTGATTTATTTGGAGAACCAAAACCGATGACAGTCTTAACTTCGATAATTGTTGGTCCGCCAGTATTTTGTTTTGCTTTTTCAATCGCTGTATTAATTTCAACAAGATCAGTGCCATCTTGAACTTTTAAATAATTCCAACCATAAGATTCAAAACGCTTTTGGATGTTTTCTGAGAATGACTTTTCCAGATCACCATCAAGTGAAATATCATTTGAATCATATAGCACAATCAACTTATCCAATTTCAAGTGTCCTGCAAGTGAAATCGCTTCTGCAGCAACACCTTCCATTAAATCACCATCGCCACATAGCGCAAATGTATAGTGGTCTACAATATCTAAACCTGGCTTATTGTATGTTGCAGCTAGATGACGCTCAGCCATTGCCATACCTACTGACATCGCAATACCTTGCCCTAATGGACCTGTAGTTGCTTCAACACCTACTGTATGACCATATTCCGGATGTCCTGGAGTTTTAGAATTCCACTGGCGGAAATTTTTTATCTCTTCCATCTCTAAACCATATCCACCTAAGTGCAATAAACTATATAAAAGCATTGAGCCATGTCCAGCCGATAATACAAAGCGGTCACGATTGTACCAATTTGGATTTTGTGGGTTATGACGTAATTGCTTCGTCCATAAAGTATAAGCCATTGGAGCTGCACCCATTGGTAAACCTGGGTGACCTGAGTTTGCCTTCTCTATTGCATCGATTGATAATGTACGGATTGCGCTAATTGCTAACTGATCCATCTGTTGTGTCATTGTGTGACATCCTTTCTCGTACGATAATTCTACATCCTATAGTTTAGACAAATTCCCCTAAGAAAACAATCTTTTCTAATTGAGTTTATTAAAATATGTCATACTTTATAAGAAATGTGTCATATTATTAAACATTCTAATTTAGAAAGTTTTTTTGCGATTTTATTTGTTTTAATTTTTCTGGCGTTACATCATTGCCTTCTTCATCAATCACTTTCATATGTTCTATCGTATCGCGCATAGTCGAACGGAATGTGTCTAAATATTCCTTGCGGAGTGCTGTACGTTCCTTTGCTAATTCTTCCGTTAACTTTCCTTCTTTTGCTAATTTAGAAAGCTCATTAATACGAGCCAATTTTTCTTTTGATAACATTTCAATCTCACCTTTCTACATACCAATAATACAAAGGTATAAAAAAAAGACTGGAAGGGCAAGTAAAAACGCTTTGAAAGTAACTACTCTTACAGCGTAAAAACATTGAAATAATAAGGTTTGAGCTAAAAACATGACATAACTTTACTATGTAATGCATTAAACTTAAGTTTATAATCACTAATTTATTCCTCATCACTATAAAAAAGCGCTTTTTCTGATGCGTGAAAAATCGGTATCCGATCCGGGTACGCTTTCCATGGGAATGACCTAAGTCTGTCGTCTTAGACGTTGGTTCTCCTGCGATTACTCGTCGCAAAATAAATTTCCCTGTTCCCATTGGAGTCGGACCCTTCCCTTCAACCAATTTTAAATAGAGTCAATTTTTTTCATACATGTTATGCTCACTACAGAGCTTTTCTACTTAAGTCCTAGTCGCCTCATCTAAAATAAATGCAAATTTTTCGGTATTGTCATCTGCTTCAATAATAATGCCAAATACAGTAACGGCATCATTATTAACTTCAACATCAGTAAGCTTGTTAGTCATCCTTTCAAAAACCTTAGAATTCATTTTAATTTTTTTTACGTGCTTACCTTGTGAATTTAAATAGTCCAGATCTTTACGAATTTGTTCTAATAATACGTCCAAAATATCACCTCCTAAAACTTTAATACCTTCTGATTCATATCATTCCACAAACTAAATAAATCATAATAAAAAGCCACGCTCAAATGAACGTGACTCTTCTGTAATACTTTAGTTAATTTTTATAATTGCTATAGAATTCCTGTAATTGTGTTGCGATATTCTTAAGGACAATTTTAATCTTCAAAATGCTCCATATATTCAATATATCGTCTATGTACTGTTGCTTTACTTATGGGTATACCCAAGCCTGATATGGTAGTGGCTATTTCAGCAAACGTTAAGCCTTTTTGACGGAGCTGAACAATTTCTTCAACTGGTACATCCTTTCGTTCGCGACCTTCAATATTCCCACGGTTTTTTAAATTATTTTGGGGTTGATACCCATTTTCTACTGCTCGACGCATTCCACGACGAATTTTAGCATTGTGCATACGACGCTGATACTCTTCAACTACAGCCAATATTTCAAGCAGCATCGTATCCATCTCATTTAATACTACAGGACCAGCATCATTCAATGTATAAACAGTCGCTTCGTATTTTTGTAATAGATGGAGAACTGCCATTCTTGCATTCCCTCGTCCTAAACGTGTTTCATCCTGTACAAATAACGATTTGATTTTATTTTCCCTCATATAATCGAGCATAT
Source organism: Solibacillus sp. FSL W8-0372 (assembly GCF_037969735.1). Lineage (NCBI taxonomy): Bacteria > Bacillati > Bacillota > Bacilli > Caryophanales > Caryophanaceae > Solibacillus > Solibacillus sp. FSL W8-0372. The sequence continues at coordinate 2,480,853 of NZ_CP150204.1, forward strand.
CCAGTAATCCATCACGTTCCACGTCATAGCCGCTATGTTGATCCGTAAAAATCTCTACTTCTTTAAAACCGAATGCGCCTGCATATTTCGTAAGTTCCTCTTTCTGACGCAGCAACGATGTTTCTTGCGCACTTTTTTCGGTACTGACACGGCAATAAATAACTGCTTTAGTTTTTGTCATTATTATCTCTCGCTACCTTAATTGTCGACACATCGGATGATTCATTCAACTGAACAATATATTGGGCTTCCTTTTCAACTGGTACAACCAATATTTGTCCTGAAACAACTTTTCCATCTCGTAGACCATTTTCTTTTTTCACTTTGTTTATCCAATCATGCGTTGCCATTTTACCACGATAATGGTCTGCAAGCGACCATAAAGTATCTCCTTGTTCGATAGATACTTGTTCGTATAATTCTATATTATCGTCTTTATGGAATATTAATACCAATAATAGAATAGAAAACATGAGAAACATTGATGTGAAGCTGTTTAATTTAATTTTTTTCATAATAAATACCCCTCTTTTCGAATATACGTTCGGAATGTTTGTTCCCATAATAATACGAACATATGTTTTTGTCAACCGTTTTTTCGAACTTATGTTTGCATTCGTGTTCGCATACTGCTATACTTACACTAAGAAAAATAGCATGATAAAGAGGTGAGTTAGTTGACACAAAAAATTTCCAAGCGACAAGAAGCTATTCTAACTTTTATAAAAGAGGAAGTTCGTTCAAAAGGCTATCCGCCTTCAGTTCGTGAAATTGGAGAGGCAGTAGGTTTAGCTTCTAGTTCAACTGTCCACGGGCATTTAGCTCGATTAGAAAGTAAAGGGCTTATACGTCGCGACCCTACTAAACCGCGTGCCATTGAAATTTTAGATCAAGAAGAGCTATCAATAGCTAAGCAAGGTGTAATTCACGTACCATTAATCGGTAAAGTTACAGCTGGTTTACCTATTTCAGCTATTGAAGATATCCAAGAATATTTCCCGCTGCCCGATGCATATGGATCATCAGAAGATGAGTTATTTATGCTTGAAATAATGGGTGAATCAATGATTGAAGCAGGCATATTAAATGGGGATTACGTTATCGTCAAGAAAACTTCTACTGCAAGCAATGGAGAAATTGTTGTTGCAATGACCGAAGAAGATGAGGCGACTGTGAAGCGTTTCTACAAAGAAAAAACTCATTTCCGTCTACAACCTGAAAACAGTTCAATGGAGCCGATTATTGTTAATCAAGTATCAATTTTAGGTAAAGTAGTAGGGCTATATCGAAATATTCATTAATTAAAAGCTTGCCATTCTAATAGAATCGGCAAGCTTTTTCTTTTTCAAACAAAAAACCCAGCCGAAATCGACTGGGTCCTCCTTTATTTTTTACATGCATTTATAAAACTACTAAATAAACGTTGTGCATAAATATCACCGTTTGGTGCCAACTCTTCAGGGTGCCACTGTACAGCCACACAATATGGATGGGATTCGTGCTCTATTCCCTCAATTATACCGTCTTTTGCAACAGCCGATGTGATCAGACCTTTCCCTAATTTCCCTACTGACTGGTGATGGAAAGTATTCACACGAAATGATTCTTCTCCAAAAATAGCTTTAAACTTTGGTGTTTTCACATCAACAGTGTGGGCTAATTCTCCGCGCTTGGATGGTTGCTTATGTTGGACTATATTTTCCACCTGTGATGGAATATCCTGAATAATCGTACCTCCAAAGGCTACATTCATAATCTGCTGTCCTCGGCAAATACCTAGAATGGGCATTTGTCTTTTAAATGCTTCATTCATTAATAAAAGATCACTGTCATCACGCTTTCGTACTACACTCCCGATATTACGATGCGGCTCTTCATTAAATAATAACGGATCGATATCCGCACCACCAATTAATACAATACCATCAACAATATCCAATAAAGCCTCAACATTTCCTTTCGTCGCATTCGGAATACAAATCGGAATTCCCCCTGCTTGTTCAATTGATGTTAAATAGACATTATTAATATCCATTTTCTTGTCAAAGTCATACATCGTTAATCCAATAATCGGCTTCATTTTCTATCCCCTTAAAGTTAAAAAATAATTCAAATATTTTAAATTATACTATTATATCGCCTTAAATGACTACTAAAATTTACAAATAAAGGGGCTGCTAAATGCAGACCCTGTTTGACTAAACAATTTCAAGTTGTTTTATAAAATATTCCTTAATTTCTTTCCAATTATGGACGCTTGTATATCCTTCTTCTGCCCGATTGTATGGCATTGAATACAATAGTCCTGTTCCTTTAAATGCCGCAAGTTGTCTTGGACTGTCGTCAATTAAATAATCGGTATGTATAACTGCTTTATTTCCGCAAAATACAATATTTTGTGTTTTAATGAATGGAAAATGCTTGATTAGCCAATCATATTTGGCTGTGAATGATCCCGGTACATCCATTGCAGCAGTAGCTATAAAGATTTCATAATGCTCCTGCAGCTCCTGAATGACTTCAATTGCATCTTCATCCAGTAAGTCCAAATCACGGAAATAATCTGGCTCATTTAATAGTGCAAATAGTTTCTTCGCATCTTCACGTGGTAAATCACGCTGCGTAGTTAATAAAAATTCCTCGTCCGTAAAGGAAGTGCCAAAATTCTCATTGTAAGTAATACGTAACTTAGAATAAAAGTCAGCTAAAACCTGGTCCATATCAATCGCAATACTTTTCTTCATATAATTTCCTCCTTGAAATTTCCTAATTTAAGTTTATACAATTATATCGTGAAATAACAAGGTATTACTCTCCACAACTAACAACGAACATATTTGCGTTTAAATCCGATACGCCCTTTTTCAACTTGCTTTACAATTTCTGCATACGCGTGTACTTTTCCAGGCTTTTTTCCTTTATGCTTAATTTCTACCTCACCAATATCCTCTGCAATTTGCAACGCCTCATTATGTAATGGCTTAAAAGAAATACCGACAGTCATTACAAAGTTATTCATCGCAACTTGTGTACGTGGTGGTACTAGGTGGATATTTTGTTTTACCTGTTCAAGCATTTCCTTCATTTTCTGAACTGAGAACTCCTCATCTTTTCTATTACCGAGGAGCCAGCAATAACAATGCCAGCCAGCAGACATTTTCAGCTCTTCTCCACTTGCAATCCATTTATCGCTTACTTGTTGGGCAATCTCAGATTCCGCTAATGTAACTGCAACAATATAATCAGATATCATATAAAAATAGGCCTGCTCAATCCATCGATTATAATCTGCTTCCGACATTGCTTTTGAATCTGCGATGATTCCGGCAAAATACATCGCATCATAGTTCCCAGTTGCATATAATTGTTCCGCAAGTTCCTGGTCTATTTTGATTTGCTTAACATATGGTTTCATCGAGCCAATCGTTACACCAAATAGCGGTTCCTTTGCTCCGTTAGACATGTAAATTTTTTTCGTTCGTTCTTTTCCTAATTTTTCTAGTTCATGTATTATCATATTGAAATCCATATTAATCTGCTCCTTTAATCTGGATGTAAAACGGTTTTTTAACCCTTATATATATGATCTGCAATTAAATGTACATAATAACCATTGTATAGTTTTTACACTCATTTTGATCTTCTAAAAAATGTTTTATAACTGAATTTCCAACAAATCTTTATAGCTCTCCTCTACATCTTCACGAGTATGTAATATGAATTCAAGATAACAGATAAAATCCCTTTTATCATTTAAAAGTAAATATATTCCATAGAATAATAAAACAACCTCTGAACAGAATAAATTCAGGAGGTGATATTCATGAAAAACAAAAACATGAATACTGAATTTGGGATGGAAACAGACGTTAACAAGGTTATTAAGCAAAACCAGCAGGCTGAAGCTAAAAAGCAGCAAGCTTCTGGTCAATTCGCTAATAACGGTTTACAAAAAAGCCCTAGTTCAATGAACGCGGAATTTGGAATGGAGACCGATGTGAACCAAGTTAAAAAGCAAAACCAACAAGCTGAAGCTAAAAAGCAGCAAGCTTCCGGCTTATTTGCTAATAGTGGTTTACAAAAGAAACTTAGTTCAATAAACGCGGAGTTTGGAATGGAAACAGATGTAAGCCAAGTCAAAAAGCAAAACCAACAAGCTGAAGCCAAAAAGCAGCAAGCTTCTGGATTATTTGCAAAGAATCGTTCCCAAAACGGTAAATAATTGAATATCATCCCCATACCGGCAATTAATATTGCCGGTTTTTCTCCTTAAAAAAGAAAAAAAGCGTTGGGACAAAACGCCCCAACACTACTATTAGTACATCTTCATATATTGATCGCGTTCCCACTGATGAACAGTTGAACGGTACATATCAAACTCGATTTCTTTTGCTTCTTTAAAGTTTGCATAAATGTGGTTGCCTAATGCTTTTTGCACAACCTCGTCTTTTGATAGTAATGTTAAAGCGTCGTCTAATGCTGCTGGTAAATTATCGATACCGTTTGCTTTACGCTCTTCTTCGTTCATTACATAAATGTTACGGTTAATTGCTGGTGGTGGAGTTAACTTTCTACGAATACCTTCCAAACCAGCCTCTAAAATAACTGCCATCGCTAAATATGGGTTTGCCGATGGATCCACTGAACGAACTTCTATACGTGTTGAAACTCCACGAGAAGAAGGAATACGGATAAGCGGAGAACGGTTTTGCGCTGACCATGCTACATAACATGGCGCTTCATAACCCGGTACTAAACGTTTATAAGAGTTAACTGTTGGGTTTGTAATTGCTGTAAAACCTTGTACGTGCTCAAGTATACCTGCCATAAACTGCATTGCCGATTCAGATAGACCTAATTCAGTAGATTGATCATAAAAAGCATTCTCTTTTCCTTTAAATAAAGAAACGTTAAAGTGCATTCCTGATCCAGCTTCACCGAATAAAGGTTTTGGCATGAATGTAGCATGTAAGCCATGCTTACGAGCAATTGTTTTAACAACTAATTTGAATGTTTGAATATTGTCACAAGCCGTAATGGCATCAGCATATTTAAAGTCAATTTCATGTTGGCCAGGTGCAACTTCATGATGTGAAGCTTCAATTTCAAAGCCCATTTCTTCTAACTCTAACACGATGTCACGGCGGCAATTTTCACCAAGGTCTGTTGGTGCTAAGTCGAAGTAGCCACCATGGTCATTTACTTCAAGACTTGGTTCACCTTTTGAATCTAACTTAAATAGGAAAAATTCTGGTTCAGGTCCTAAGTTGAAGTTAGTGTAACCTAACTCTTCCATTTCCTTCAATACACGCTTTAAGTTATTACGTGGATCACCCGCAAATGGAGTACCGTCTGGATTATAAATATCGCAGATGAATCGCGCTACTTTCCCTTTTTCGGCAGTCCATGGGAAGATCATAAATGAATCATAATCTGGGTATAAGTACATATCAGATTCTTCAATACGTACAAAACCTTCGATTGAAGAGCCATCAAACATCATTTTGTTATCCAATGCTTTATCTAGTTGGCTTACTGGAATCTCTACGTTTTTAATTGTCCCTAAAATGTCTGTAAACTGTAAACGAATGAATTTTACTTGTTGTTCTTGTACGAGTTGCTTAATATCTTCTTTTGTATATTTACCCACTAAATTCCACACTCCTATAATTGTTCAGTACCGATTTTTATCAAATTTATATAATTTACACGCTATTGATAAAAGCGTGATAAATCCCCTTGTCGAAGAGATGTCTTTTGCATGCGCTGAGCTTGTCGCATCTCTTCACGCAAAATTTTACGTAAATCTGAATCCGAAATAACTTCTTTACTCGCCTGTTGTATTGCTGGGTCATTTTTCATGTCAAATACTTTCTTTATACCTGCCATATTAATACCCTGTTCGAGCATATCCTTAATTTCCAATAAGATATCGACATCGTTTAATGAAAACATTCGACGATTACCTTCTGTACGGTGTGGCTGAATTAAATCATGCTCTTCGTAATAACGGATTTGTCTGGCTGTAAGATCCGTTAATTGCATGACGATACTTATCGATAATAGTGGCATTGAACGTCGAATTTCACTACTCATTTAATTCACCCCCTTACCGCTATATTACGACTTGTTACGTACATTGTCAATTATATGTTAGAAAAACTGACATACGTTGTATAAATCAGCATTTTACATACTAGACTTAGAGAAGTGACCATCACAAATTGAACAGACTATATACTATTACCCTAAATTCTATAAAAACAGCGTGTATTTTAAATATTTTCCTAATATTATTATTTAATTAAAAAAATCGTCCATAAAATAGACGATTTTTTTTAAAATTAAGTTAGTTTTTGGACAGCTGCGCAAATCGCATATTTAACATGTTCATATGTTAAGCCGCCTTGGACAAAAGCTGTATATGGAGGACGAATTGGACCATCAGCAGTTAATTCAATGCTTGATCCTTGAACAAATGTTCCCGCTGCCATAATAACGTCATCTTCATAACCGGGCATATATGCAGGTTCCGGGGCAAAATGAGCATTGATAGGAGAAGCTGCCTGAATTTCACGACAAAACGCTACCATTTGTTCTGGAGTCCGGAATGCTACAGATTGAATTAAATCTGTTCGTACATCCGTATAATGAGGAGATGTCGTCATTCCGATTTCTTCTAACATTGCCGATGTAAAAATCGCACCTTTTAAACTTTGCGCAACAATATGCGGTGCCATGAAAAACCCTTGATAAAAATCTGCTAACGTATTCAATGATGCACCCGCTTCAGCACCAATACCAGGTGAAGTCATACGGTATGCGCATTTTTCTACTAGATCTGCGCGTCCTGCAATATAGCCGCCTATTTTTGCAAAGCCCCCACCAGGATTTTTAATTAAAGAACCAGCCATTAAATCTACACCTACTTCTGTAGGTTCAAGCAACTCCACAAATTCACCGTAACAATTATCAACAAAAATAACTGCATTCGGTGCAATTTCCCTAATTTTTAAAACCATTTGTGAAATTTGTTCAATTGTAAAGGATGGACGTGTTGCGTAGCCTTTTGAGCGCTGAATTGCAATCATCTTTGTATTTTCGTTAACTGCATTTTTCACACCTTCCCAATCGATTTCCTTATTTCCGATTAGATCAACATGGGAATAGCCAATTTTGTAATCCTTTAATGATCCCGTATCTTTTTCGCCGCCGTCGACGATTGATTGAAGTGTATCGTAAGGTTTCCCGGTAATATAAAGAAGTTCGTCACCAGGTCGTAGAATGCCAAATAAACTTAATGTTATAGCATGTGTGCCAGATATAATTTGCGGACGTACAATTGCTGCTTCCGCTCCGAAAGTTTCCGCATATACACGCTCTAAATTGTCCCGACCCTCATCATCATAACCATATCCTGTAGAAGGATGCAGATGAAAATCACTTACTTGATTATTTCGAAAAGCAGCTAGTACTTTTTGTTGGTTAAAAAATGCGCGGTCATCTACTTGTTGATGATAAGTACGAACCTTTTCTTCAACTTTCGTCGCTAGCTTTATAGTTTCTGGTGTTAATAATGATTGAAATGCCATGATTTACTGCTCCATTCTGTTCAAACTGTAACTATTATACCTTAAAAAAATTAGTTTTGACGAATGTTTGAAAAACTGCTATCCTCATGGCGATAGTATTAGTTGGATTGGGAGAGATGAATATGGCTTGGGAGGTATTCAGTGTTATCGGGACCATAGCATTTGCAATATCAGGCGCAATTGTAGCTATGGAAGAAGAGTACGATTTATTTGGAGTTTATATATTAGGAATTGTTACAGCTTTTGGTGGGGGTGCAATCCGTAATATATTGATTGGTTTACCAGTTTCGACTTTATGGAATCAGGAAATGATGTTTCAAATTGCACTAGCTGCCATTACCATTTTCTTTTTAATACCGAATCACTTTATAAAACATTGGAATCGTTGGGGAAATGTAACCGATGCAATTGGATTGTCTGCTTTTGCAATTCAGGGCGGGATGTATGCTGTCCATTTAGATTTGCCCCTTGCCGCTGTTATCGTAGCAGCAGTATTAACAGGAGCTGGTGGTGGTGTTGTACGTGATCTTCTTGCTGGAAGAAAACCGATAGTTCTACGTCATGAAATATATGGGGTTTGGGCTGCATGTGCCGGTTTCTTACTTGGGCTTGAAATCTTTAAAGGTGATATATTTTTGTATATCTTATTTGTCCTAATTACTGCTTTGCGTATTTTATCGTATACAAAGGGCTGGGGATTGCCTTCGAAAAAAATAAGCATAGTAAAATAAGCAAAATAAAAGCTGTATCAAAAGTCAAATTTACTTTTGATACAGCTTTTTTAGTTGGAAAATATGTGCGGCTACAATTGAAAGAGGGCGTGTCCTAAATGACTGCTAAACATTCCCCTGTCAATTATTACTTGAATTCCAACTCTCCGTCATAGGCCATCATTCCGCCTTCGAGATTCGTTACATCAAAGCCTTTTCCCTCTAAATATTCACAAGCATTCGCACTACGAACGCCACCTTTACATACAACTATATATGATTTTGAACTATCCAATTCATCTGTACGTTCCGGAACAGAACCAAGTGGAATATGTACTGCACCCGGGATCATTCCGTGCTCCACTTCAAAATCTTCACGTACATCGATTACATTCAAATCTTCATTCGCATCCAATAAATTAATCAGTTCATCTGTCGTCATTGTTTTCATTATAATTCCTCCAATACTAGTACCATCTTAGTCATTATAATCAAACAATTAATATTGCGCTACCGTTTAGCCGGATTACTCTTCTTCATCAAGTAATGCAACATTTTTGGCAGGAACAAAAGTAGAAATGGCATGCTTGTAAATTAATTGCTGCTTCCCTTCTGATTCCAGTAAAACAGTAAAATTATCATAAGATTTAATTAAGCCTTTTAGTTGGAAACCATTCAGTAAAAATACCGTTACAAAAGTATTGTTTTTGCGTAAATTATTTAAAAACGTATCCTGCAAATTCAGTGATTTCATCATCGTCTAATCTCCCTTACCATAGTATACATGCAATAGTTAATTATTCGTTATTCATGTAAGATTTACCTTTTAAATTTAAAATATTTTAGATTATACTTCTAACGGCATCCCAATCATTTCCAATCCAAGAGATATCCATTTTATTTCGGAAGTATGTCAATTGGCGTTTAGCGTACCTACGGGAGTTTTGCTTAATTTGTTCGATTGCTTCTTCAAGTGTTACTAAACCATCAAAATATGCATACAACTCTTTATAGCCAATCGCCTTAATCGACTGTACATCCCGGATACCCGCATTATATAATGCTCGCACTTCTTCAAGCAGACCAGCTTTCATCATCAAATCTACACGTAAATTTATACGTTCATATAATTTCGCACGGTCCATGTCCAGTCCGATAATTAAATGATTGTATAGGGGAATATTACCGCGGTTAAATTGCTCTTCTGCGCGGGATACACCGGCAAGCTCTGCCATTTCCAATGCACGAATGACGCGTCTCGTATTATTCGGATGAATTTCTGCTGCAGAAGCTGGATCAATTATTGCTAATTTGGCGTGCATCGCTTCTGGACCTAATTTCTCCAATTCCTCATAATATTTAAGACGCGCTTCTTCATCGACTTCTTGTTTTGTAAATTGAAAATCATAGAGTACTGACTGTACATAAAGTCCCGTTCCCCCTACGATAATTGGCATTTTACCGCGGGCTTGAATTTCTTCAATTTTCCCTCGGACTAGCTGTTGATATTCTGCTACGGAAAATGCTTCTGTAGGTTCTTTAATACTTAACAGATGATGTGGAATCCCTTCCATTTCATCAACAGTGATTTTTGCTGTACCGATATCCATATGGCGATAGACTTGCATTGAATCCCCATTAATGATTTCCCCATCTATTTCTTTTGCTAAACGTATGCTCAACGCTGTTTTACCAGATGCTGTAGGGCCAATAATGGCCACTACATCAATTTTATTATTCATCTTTTAACCACCGTACTATTATTTCCATTACTTGATCCTTCTTTTTTTCATTTAATATTTCATGTCGCATTCCTTCAAGCAAATGTACCTTCACATGCTCCAGCCCAGCGTCCACAAGCTGTTTACCTGTACGCAGAACACTTTTCCCATTTTCATCTGCAATCGGGTCAAGTGTACCGCTTATGAGCAATATTTTTAAATCAGGACGAATGCGTGCATTTTGATTTTTGTTTTTTAACGTAAGAATCCCACCGGTTAAATCTGAAAAAAATTGGTGAGTCGCGATAAAACCGCATAAAGGATCCTCAATATACTTTTTCACTTCGTCTTCATCAGTAGTGAGCCAGTCAAAGTTTGTTTTTGGATTTTCTATGTGCCGGTTAAAACCTGCGAAACTAAGCTTATGCATTAGGAGACTTTGTTCTTTTGCGCCTTGCAATTTCACTAATTGACCTGCAATGGCATGACCAGCTTCATGTAGTAATTTTGCAGAACCTGTACCGCTCAATACTAAGCGTTCAATCATTCCGCTATGTTGCTGTATGAAGCGTCGAGCAATAAATGAGCCCATACTATGGCCAAATAAAATTGGACGACCTGTTGTTTTTTCTGTTAAATTTGCGAGTATTTCATATACATCCTCCACTACACGTTCAAAACCATTCTGATCACCATAATAACCGGGCATACCATTTTTTTGTGCTGTATATCCGTGACCTCGATGATCATGGGCTGTTACGAAATAGCCTTCTTCACAGAGTTTTTCGGCAAAAGCTTCATAGCGTTGACTATGCTCGGCCATTCCATGCAAAATATGAACATGCCCCATCGTTACTTGGTTTGGTTTAAAAGTGCGCACAAATATATCGTGCCCATCTGACATTGTTATAAAGAAAGATTGCTGTTCCAAAAACTCCACCCCTTTTAGGAATTTACATTACTCGTTTGAACATTTTCTCGACTTCATATGATGTAAAATGAATTAAAACAGGGCGTCCGTGTGGACATGTAAATGGATTATCTGCATTTCGTAAATCCTTAATCAGTCTTTCCATTTGCTCTTTATTTAAAAAATGATTTGCTTTAATGGACTTTTTGCAGCTCATCATAATCGCTGCATCTTCACGTAATTTTTTGATATCTGTTTTTCTAGCTTTTAAAACCTGTTCGATCAATTCTTCAATAACTTCCTGTTCTTCCCCTTTTGGAAACCAGGTCGGATATTCTCTTACAACAAATGAAGAAAGTCCAAATTCTTCTAAATAAACGCCCACTTCCTCAAGCGCTTCTTTAGATTCTTTTAAACGCAATGCCTCATCTGCAGCATAATGGAAAGTTAAAGGCATCAGTAATGTTTGACGTTCATTTGCATTTACTTCTCCCACTTTATCACGGTAATATTCATACTTAATTCTTTCTTGTGCAGCATGCTGGTCGATTAAATAAAAGCCGTCTTCCATTTGTGCCACTATATACGTCCCGTGAATTTGACCGACAATTTCAACATCCGGAAAATGACGTTTTATTTCAGGTTGAACAATTGGCCGTTCTTCCTCGGAAGGTACTGATTTCATAAATGGTTCTGCAGGTAACTCCATCTGGGACATCACTTCATGGGCATCTTCGTATTGTATGGAATCCTGATTTTCTACTGAAAGCGGAGCATACGGTTCTTTTACTACGGATGTATCACCTGATAATCTTTCCACAATAGAAGTTAGCTTATCCTCATCAAATACTGGCTCCGATGCTTTTACAGGATTCCAAATATTCATCTGCTCTTGTGCGGGACGAATTGGCTTTTCCTTTTTTTCTGCCAGTGGAATGCGTATTTCTTCCCGAATAGCCAAGCGGATTGTATCTTCAATTAGCTTTAATAGCTCTGGTTCTTTACTTAAGCGAACTTGATGCTTTGCAGGATGGACATTGACATCGGTTAACTGCGGGTCTCCCTCAACATAGAGAAGGACAATCGGGAATCGCTCAATCGGTAAATACGTATGGTACGCATTAATAATCGCCTTTTGAATAACAAAGTGCTTGACCCATCGCCCATTGACGAATAATGACATATAGTTTTTTGATGCACGGGTAACTTCAGGCAGGCTGGCAAAGCCGTGAATTTTATAGTCATTATTACTCGCTTCAAACGGCAGCATTTTTTTTGCATGATGTGCACCGTATATTGCAGCTAATACTTGCTGTACTTGACCCCGTCCATTTGTTTGAAGCAATGTTTGATCATTATGCACCAATTTTATCGCGATCTTTGGGTAGCCGAGCGCTATTCGGTTAATAAAGTCAATTGTATGACCGAGTTCCGTTTGAATGGTCTTTAAATATTTTAGTCGAGCCGGTGTATTGAAAAAGAGCTGGGCTACAGTAATATCTGTCCCACGACGAAGTGCAGCAGGTTTATGCTCTTTTAAATGTCCTCCTTCTAAATATAAATGCATACCACCCTCACCATCGGATGTCCGTAATGTTAATTTAGAGACAGAGGCTATTGATGCTAATGCTTCACCGCGAAAGCCGAGTGTTCTGATTCTAAATAAATCTTGCTCTTTTTCGATTTTTGATGTGGCATGCCGAGAAAAAGATTTAAGTGCATCTTCTTCATCCATTCCACTACCATTATCTATTACCTGAATGGAGCTAAGACCAGCTTCTTCAAGAAAAACTTCAATCGATGTACTACCGGCATCAATTGCATTTTCAACTAATTCTTTGACGACGGACGAGGGACGTTCCACTACTTCACCGGCGGCAATTTTATTGGATAGCCACTCATCCATTATTTGAATTTTCCCCAAAGCTGTTCCCTCCTTATTTATTTCCTAAAAGCTTTTGTTGGAGTTCGTATAGTAATGTCATTGCCTGCATTGGTGTCGTTCCCATAACATTTAATTTTGTTAACGTATCAAGCACTTCTTGCTGCTCTGGTGCTATAGCAGGCTCCTCAGAAATTGAAAATAACGAAAGCTGCAATTCTTCGTCTGATTGTTTTTGAGGGGGCTGTTCCACAACGGCTGGAGTCTGTTTAAGATCACTTTTAGATGATTTTTCCGCAGTATGTGTCGCTTCAAACTGCTCAAGTAAAATACGGGCACGCTGTAAAATAGCTTCAGGCATTTCTGCAAGTTCTGCTACATGTACACCGTAGCTTTTATCAGCCGCCCCTTTTTTTACTTTGTGCAAAAATACGACCCGTCCATCTTGTTCTGTTGCACTCACATGAACATTTTGCAATCGAACTAGTTCGTTCTCTAAATCAGTCAACTCATGGTAGTGGGTTGAAAATAAAGTATTTGCCCCTATTTCTTCATGAATATATTCCATCATTGCCTGGGCCAAACTCATACCATCATACGTTGAAGTTCCGCGTCCAATTTCATCAAACAGCAATAAACTGTTCTTCGTCGCATGTGTAATAGCATGCTGTGACTCGAGCATTTCAACCATGAATGTCGATTGTCCTGCGACTAAATCATCCGCTGCCCCTATACGTGTGAAAATTTGATCGGTAATTGGCAATATCGCTTCATCTGCAGGTACGTAACATCCAATTTGCGCTAATACTACAATTAAGGCAACTTGACGCATATACGTACTTTTCCCCGACATATTCGGTCCGGTAATAAGCATCATATTTTTATCATCTGTCAATATGCAGTCATTTGGTACATAGCTTTGTTTATTAAGCATCTTTTCTACGACAGGGTGTCGTCCTTCAATAATTCGCAGTCCGCGCCCTTCATGGAATTCAGGCTTTGTAAAACGATACTTGTCTGTCACCGCTGCAAAGCTCATCAAAACATCAAGCTCACTAATTTCTGCGGCTAATGCCTGAACACGTGGAATAAATACCTTCAAACGGTCACGTAATGCAACAAACAAATTATATTCAAGTGCTAAACTTTGTTCTTCTGCATTTAAAATGAGTGCTTCTTTTTCTTTCAGCTCTTCCGTAATAAAGCGCTCTGCATTTGCTAAGGTCTGTTTTCGTTCAAATCGGCTTAAATCCGTATTATTTAAATGAGACTTTGTGATTTCGATATAATAGCCAAAAACACGATTATAGCCTATTTTTAAATTTTTAATGCCTGTTATTTCACGTTCTTTCTGTTCAAGCTGCGCTATCCAATCTTTACCGTTGCGTGATGCATCGCGATATTCGTCCAACTGCTTATTATATCCATCACGAATCACATCACCTTCCTTAATCGAAATCGGAGGATGATCCGTAATTGCCTCTGCCAATAGTTGCTCAACATCATCACAAACATCCAGCTTTTGCCCTAGAATGCTACATTTTTCAAGACCACTATTAATTAATTTTTCCTGAATTTTTGGTACTTGGCGTAAAGATTCCCGCAGTTGGGCTAAGTCACGCCCTCCAACAGAACCAAATGCAACACGTCCCGCTAATCGCTCCAAATCATACACATTTTTTAATAATCCCGTTAATTCATCGCGTAAAAAGAAATCCTCTAACAACTCGGTCACAATTGATTGTCGCGATTCGATTGCCTTTTTATTAGCCAATGGTTGGTGTAGCCATTGCTTTAATTTCCGTCCACCCATTGCTGTAACTGTTTCATCCAACAGCCATAATAACGTGCCTTTTGAATCTCCGCTACGGATTGACTGTATAAGCTCTAAATTACGTTTGGAATTAGTATCAATTCGCAAAAAGTTGTTTGCCTCCGTATAATTAAACGGCTGGATATGGGATAAAGAGCGCATTTGTGTTCGTTCCACATATTGCAATAGCCGTTTAGCCACTCCTTGCAGATTGGCCGGCAAATGATTTACATATTGCGCAGCACGTACTGCTTCCATTTCCTCCATCTCCAATGATAAAACAATACCCCCTGCCTCGGCATATTCCGCCAACAGTAACTGTAGCTGCTCTGTAACAATCACTTCTTTAATTGCATAAGATTGTACTTGCTGAATTAATTGTTTCGCACTGCCTTCAATTATGGAACAATTAGATTCACCTGTAGAAACATCTAAATAGGCAAACGCAATTTCGGTCTCCCCTATACTTTCTGCCGCTGCAATAAAATGATTTGACTTGCCATCAAGCGCTTTTCCTTCTGTAATTGTTCCTGGCGTAATAACTTGGACAACTTCACGTTTTACAACACCTTTTGCATGTTTCGGATCCTCTGTTTGTTCACAAATAGCGACTTTATAGCCTTTTGCGACGAGTGTTTCAATATAGCCCTGTGCAGAGTGATGTGGAACCCCACACATTGGGATCGGATTATCCGTATTGCCTGCACGTGCTGTTAATGTAATTTCCAATAATTGTGATGCATTTATAGCATCATCAAAAAATAATTCATAAAAATCGCCTAAACGATAAAATAAAAAAGCATCCTTATAATCCTGCTTTACGAGCATGTATTGTTGCATCATCGGTGTATATGTAGTCATGTTTATTTCCCTCACTTGCTAAAACTTGTACAAGTATTATACCATTAGCCTCGTAATTTTCCTTGTATACGCAATGAAAAAAGGATTGTTTGAAAGAAATCTTCAAACAATCCCAAACTGTCCAGCCTATAATGCTGATAATGTTCGCTCTTTAATAAGTGAGTTTTTTAATTAAATCGTTTATGAGAATGACGAGGATTCATAGTCTCCACTAGACGAACTAGATGAACTAGACGAGCTGGAAGATGACGAACTTGATGGCTGCTGTGAGCTTTCCTCGTAAGACCAATCTTCCTCATAGTCAAGTGGGTGTACATTAATGACTACAGTTGTTTCACCGATAATTTCCACTAAAAATTCGCGTTCGATTGTTACTTGGAATTTATCCCCCTGCTTCGTAATTACAGCCTCTATACAATTTGGTTGCTGTAATACACGAGTTTTCACATCATTTGAATCGACTTCTTCTCCATCACGGAATGACAGTTTAATACGATCCTTATAAGTGATTGTTTCTGTATGAACTGCCGTTTTTGAATGGTTGCTATAAGCATACCACACATTCACATCGAACTTCCCTGTCACATCAACAAATTTACCATTACGCTTTGCTTGATAATGATGATTGATTACCCAGCAACCTAAAATGCTTGTTGGCGCATTCGGTGGACTGAGCGTTTCAACACATTCGGTACGCTTTTTCCCTTTCGCTATAACTGCTTTTGTCACAATTTGGCGTAAACGCTTCACCGAACATCTCTCCTTTCTTCAACTACTCGATTTATTGTATGCGGCAGGTGCCTAAAGGGTGAAATGAGTTTTTACAAAAGAAAAAACTACTACAATGAAGTATTGTAGTAGTATCTTTCACTAGTGTACGGTCATTTGGTCTGCCAATAAGTCATTGATTTGCTCAATAGGCATTGGTTTATAATAATAATATCCTTGACCAATATTGCACCCTAACTTTTTTAATTCGTTATGTTGATCTTCAGTTTCAATGCCTTCAGCTACAGAAATCATATTCAAGTTGCCTGAAAGCTGGATAATCGTTTTAATTACTGCATTCATCCGTGGATTGGATAGATTATCGACGAAACTTTTGTCAATTTTAATTTCTTCAAAAGGCAACTCTTGCAAGTAACTGAGGGATGAATACCCTACCCCAAAGTCATCAATTGAAGTTGCGACACCGTATTGTTGCAATTCATTGATAATTTTTTTTGCACGTAAAACATTGTCTAACTCGACACTTTCGGTAATTTCAAATTTTATATATTTAGGATCAATACTATATTTTTTTATGAGCGCTACTGAATTTTCTACAAACGATGCATTATAAAAATGACTCGGCGAAATATTGATCGATACTTGATACAATTTAAGTCCCGCATCAAGACGGTTTTTTTGCCACTGCAATACTTTCCGGAAAATTACCAGATCTACTTTATAAATATTGCCTGTATTTTCTGCGACAGGAATAAACAAAGCAGGTGAAACGAATCCAAGCTCTGCTGACACCCAACGCGCCAGAGCTTCAAAACTTTCAATTTCGCCAGTTCTTATGTTGACTTTAGGCTGGAGTACCGGGAAAAATTCACTATTCTTTATCCCTCTTGAAAAATGAGATAGTACATTCATTTCCTGCTCTACTGACTCGATTAAACTTTGGTTAAATTTCTTAATCACTGTACCGTTTATTTTCAGAGCACTCGATAAAGCCGTGTCCGCCCGGTGAACTGCTTCTGTTAATGTTACTTGAGGGCTATAGATAGAAGTTCCGACTTTTAATGTAACGTACACTTCTTTTCCGTCAATATAATAAGGATCCGATAATATTAAATCGACTTCCTTCTGTGGAATACTCATTTCCCGAAGTGATAATCGTGTTGCTACAATAATAGTGGAATGTGTATAACGTGCAATTATAGAGTCCTCAAATGTCGATAAACTTTGAATTCGGTTTGCTAACTGACTTAAAACTTCATCTCCACCACGTCGTCCATATAAATCGATTATCGTTTGATATTCACCCGGCTTCACAATATATAAGTGACCTGCATTTCCTTCAGCAATCATTTCATTTAAGATGATTTTAAATCTTTCAAAATTGTTTAACCCTGATGCAACGTCCTGATAGGCAAGTCGACGAATCGCTTTTTTTTGATCAAAGTACTTCATTGCTAGCGTTGCAATTGGTGCAATACGGTTTAGAAATTTCAAATCGATATCTTTTGGCTCTATATGTTGTTTAAAATACATCGTAAATATTCCGATGATTTTGCCTTCCATATTTAAAATAGGTTCGCCCCACAATGTTACAATCTGGTGTTTCCTCATTAAATCACGATATGATTCATAATATTCAGACTTAGCTATGTCTCCTAAAATAACCGTTTTATGTAATCGCCCCATATCTCCAGTTCTAATTCCCATTAACAAGGCATTTTCATCAAGCTTATTTAAATCATTGAACAAGTCTCCATATATCTTCAGCGAACGTTCATTATCGTCCCTGAGCACAATGGAGCAATAGCACTCTTTCCAAAAGGTTGTTGCAACCGTATCGCAAATATTCCCCATTACACTTTCAAGCGTTCCGCCATTTTCCAAACTAAAATAAACATCGCGCTCTAGTTTAATTAATGACTCTATATTCATCGAATCAGTCACATCTCTTAAAGTGAGCACGCAATATTGCAGTTCTCCTTGTGGATTGCGCATCGCTAAGTGACTTACATCACTCCAAAATGAAGAACCGTCTTTCCTATAAAGAAAGGATGAAGTTTTAAATGTAACACCTTTTTCAATGCTCTCCTGAATATCCTTTTCATTTAACAGATCCGTATGCTGTCCATGGAGAAAAGAAAGCGTGGAACCAATCATGTCAGTTTCACTATATCCTGTCATATACATAAACATATGATTTACATATTCAATAGTAAAACTTTTTTTTGGATTAATAATCACGACCGCTGAATCAAGTTGACTAGCCATCTGACATAACCAAAAAAACAATTCATCATCACTTAAAATTCGTTTATCAAATTCATTCATAGACAATGTCCTTCCTATTAGTTACCACTTACTGAACAGTATATCAAAATATATTAGGAATATCGACGGGTTTTCTTCCCAATTTATGTTTATAATTTAGCCCCATTAAGTTGAACAAAAAGAAGGGGACTGTATTAAAAGCTAATTTCACTTTTAACACAGCCCCCTCATATTTAAATTAAGAACAAGAGCCTGGAGTACTATTGCGTACTTTTGAACCAGTCTCGCCTTTTAATAAATCTCCACCTGTTGTAGCAATAACTTCGTCTGTAACATTGTTCGCAATGGCATTCGACACGAGTTGCAGTAAACCGTTTACCTCAGTTTGAGATTGTTTAAATTGTTGAACAACTGGTAAATCGTCAATTTCTTGTTCAATACCCGTTATTTTGCCTTCAATCATTTTTAATGCTTTTTCTTTTCCTAAGTGCTGGAAGTTTACTGCCTGCTTCTGTAAAGTTTTTAAAGATGCAATTTTTTCACGAACAAATTGATTTTCATTAATTTGCTCTTCTGCTTTTTTGAAAAACTCAACTTCTTCTGTATTGGCAATCATATGGGCAATTTCTTTTGCTTTTTCAATAATTTCGTCTTTAGTATACAATTTTGTTGTCATTTTACAAATTCCACCTCTTCGATTACTTCTTCTACAAACTCACCTAACAATGAATATGATTTTGCTTCTAAAATCTTCACTTGTACAAGCTTACCTATATACTTTGGATCTGCTTTGAAGTTTACAAGACGGTTTTTTCGTGTATAACCAGCTAAAACATCATCCCGTCTTTTACTGCTACCTTCAACTAAAACTTCTACTGTTTGACCTTCTAAATCTTTTAGCGCTTTAGCAGAATACTCTCCTACAACTGCATTAAGACGTTGTAAGCGGTCTTTCTTCTCTTCTTCCGTTACATTATCTGTCATTTTTGCTGCAGGTGTACCTTCACGTGGTGAATAAATATACGTGAATGCCATATCAAAACCTACTTGGCGATACAAATCAAGCGTTTCCTGGAACTGTTCTTCCGTTTCGTTTGGATATCCAACGATAATATCAGTCGTTAATGTTACACCTGGAATCGCGACTTTAATTTTATCTACTAATTGTAAAAAGTGCTCACGAGTGTATTTACGTGCCATGATTTTCAAAATCTCATTCGAACCTGATTGGACAGGCAAATGGATATGATCCACCAAGTTACCACCTTTGGCCAGTACTTCGATCAAGTGATCATCAAAGTCTCGTGGATGACTTGTTGTAAAGCGAATACGTGGTATATCGATTTTGCGAAGTTCATCCATTAAATCACCTAAACGATAGTCGATGTCGTCAAAATCTTTCCCGTAGGCATTTACATTTTGACCTAGAAGCATAATTTCTTTATATCCTTGCGCTGCCAAATCCCGCACTTCCTGAATAATCTCATCAGGTCTACGTGAACGTTCTTTGCCGCGCGTATACGGAACTATGCAATATGTACAGAATTTATCGCAACCGTACATAATATTTACCCATGCTTTAATTGAGCCTAAGCGCTTCTTCGGAAGGTTTTCAATTACATCGCCTTCTTTTGACCAAACTTCTACGACCATCTCTTTTGACATGTATGCATCGTGTAATATATTTGGCAGACGGTGAATATTGTGTGTTCCAAATACCATATCGACATGTTGGTATTGTTTTAAGATTTTGTTGACGACGGATTCTTCTTGCGACATACATCCACAAACACCAATTAGCATTTCTGGATTTTTACGCTTATATTTTAACAGGAAGCCAAGCTCACCGAATACTTTATTTTCTGCATTTTCTCGAATGGCGCAAGTATTTAGCAATACAACATCAGCCTCTTCGATTAATTCAGTCGGTGTATAGCCAAGCTGCATGAAAATACCGGCCATTACTTCAGTATCATGCTCATTCATTTGACAGCCGTATGTGCGAATATAAAACTTACGGTCTTGTCCCATACCTATATACTTTTCATCAATATCAAAATCTTTATGATATTTCACTTCTTCTTTACCGCGTTTTTTTGCATCTTTAAGTGAAGGAGCAGTAAATACTTTTTCAAAATATTTACTATAGTCTTTTTCTTCCTTAGGTTGCTTAATCTGCTGACTAGCTAGTCGTTGTTCCTCATTCATCGACCCAGAGCCCCTCTCATTTAATACATTTACTCATTTCATCATTATAGCGAATTGTTACTAGTTCCGACAAGTTAGTCCATGAATTGTTTATAACTATTTACATCATTCGTCCGCAAAATTGTAAGAAATGTGACACTTAACTTTATTACTTGTGTCCATTCCATTTCATAATTTGCTTCAAATTGGTGTTTTGGCAAACGTAAAACATCTTGAAACACTGTTTTTGCATCAAGCTCATGCTGTGCTAAATATGCCAGAAAAGCCAAGAACAGCTTATGATCCTCTAACTGTAATTCTTTATTTTCTATTAGGGCATCCACTCTGCATGCAGGTGAGTTGGCCCGCTCGAACAGTTTCGCCAGTTCGCCCTCAAGTTTTTCGTTTTTATATTGTAGAAAGTTTAAAATGTCCGTCATAGCATACAGCCCCATTTTAAAATTGGATTTCATTTCCTTCTTACTGTAGCAGATTAGTAAATATTTCTCATCCAAAAAGCAAAAGGCAGAAAGATTGCTCCATCTGCCTTTTAAAAAAACATTATTTACTATCATCCATTTTCAGTACCGCCATAAATGCTTCCTGTGGGACCTCTACTGAACCTACTTGTTTCATACGTTTTTTACCTGCTTTTTGCTTTTCAAGTAGCTTACGTTTACGCGAAATGTCACCACCGTAACATTTTGCAAGTACGTTTTTACCCATTGACTTAATTGTTGAACGGGCAATAATTTTTTGACCGATTGCTGCTTGCACGGGTACTTCAAACTGTTGACGAGGAATTAGTTCTTTTAATTTCTCTACAATCACTTTTCCGCGCTCGTAAGCGAAGTCTTTATGCACGATGAAACTTAGTGCATCGACTTGTTCACCATTTAATAAAATATCCATCTTGCTTAATTTCGATGGTTTGTATCCGATTAATTCATAGTCAAATGATGCATAGCCTTTTGTATTGGATTTCAAGAAATCGAAGAAGTCGTAAACAATTTCAGCTAATGGCATCTCATAAACGATTTTAACTCGGCTATCATCAATGTAATCCATACCTGAGAAGTTTCCACGTTTTTTCTGACAAAGCTCCATAACTGCCCCTACGTAATCGTTTGGCACCATTATTGTTGCTTTAACATATGGTTCTTCAATTTCGTCAATCTTTTGTGGGTCCGGCATCATTGAAGGGTTATCGACTTTCAATACTGTGCCATCTGTTTTAGTTACTTCATAAATTACTGAAGGAGCTGTTGTAATTAAATCAATATTAAATTCACGTTCAATACGCTCCTGAATAATTTCCATATGGAGAAGACCTAAAAATCCGCAACGGAAACCGAAGCCCAATGCTTGAGATGTTTCCGCTTCATATTGAAGTGCTGAGTCGTTTAATTCTAATTTTTCCAATGCTTCTCGCAAATCATTATAGCGAGCTGTATCGATAGGATAAAGACCGCAATATACCATCGGGTTTAATTTACGATAGCCTGGTAGCGGCTCTGTCGCTGCACGACTGCCAGCATAAGTTACAGTATCACCAACGCGTGTGTCCTGTACATTTTTGATTGATGCAGTTAAATAGCCTACATCGCCTACAGTTAATTCAGCTTGAGGAATCGCTTTTGGTGTATGAATGCCCACCTCGATAACTTCAAACTCGGCACCGGTTGCCATCATTTTTATTGTATCGCCGGCTTTTACTGTACCATTTACGATACGAATGCTGATAATTACCCCTTTATAAGCATCATAAACTGAGTCAAAAATTAATGCTTGTAATGGTGCATCAGGATCGCCCTGTGGTGCCGGTACTTTTTCAACAATTTGCTCTAAAATATCCTGGATTCCAATACCAGCTTTTGCAGATGCAAGTACTGCTTCAGATGCATCAAGCCCAATAACATCCTCAACTTCCTGGCGAACACGCTCAGGATCTGCAGCCGGTAAATCGATTTTATTGATTACCGGTAAGATTTCCAGGTCATTATCCAATGCTAAATATACATTTGCCAATGTTTGTGCTTCAATTCCCTGTGCTGCATCCACAACTAAAATGGCACCTTCACAAGCCGCTAACGATCGCGACACCTCATATGTGAAATCGACGTGACCAGGTGTGTCGATTAGATGGAATGTATAGATCTCACCATTTTTAGCATTATATTTTAACTGTACGGCATTTAATTTAATCGTAATTCCGCGCTCGCGCTCCAAATCCATTGAGTCTAATAGCTGTGATTTCATTTCACGCTGTGTAACTGTTTGTGTTGATTCTAAAAGACGGTCTGCTAAAGTTGATTTCCCGTGGTCGATATGTGCAATAATCGAGAAATTTCGGATATTTTCTTGACGTTTTAAACGTTGTTCTCGGTTCATGTATAATTCCTCTCCTAATTAGAAAAAACACCTGAGCCCATTATGGGTTGGTGTCACTACGTATGTAGATTATCATCCATTTACTTTTCTACTAAAATACAGCCTCTATATCCATCAAATTTGAAAGTAATGGAACAATAGAGGCTTTCTTAATTTAAATTATACTATGAATCGTAGTAAAACGACAACAGCGAACCTTCAACTGCCATAGGAAAAACGCATTTCGCTCACACTATTGCGAAATGCGCTTTTACATATTTGAGCAAGGAGTAGTGTTTAAGTTCCTTTTAAGAATGTACTACTCACTTTCATTTTATAAAATTCCCTCTAAAATAATTACACCGCCGCTTCAACAAATGCAAGTCGGATGGCCTGCGCTAATATAGCCATTGTTCGGTGAAGTTCTTCTTCCGTATTGTCAATACCGCCAAGTTCGATCAGCAACATATTCGGTGCAAGATCCTGGTTATAAACACCATTCACATGATCCCCTTGTTGTTTTAATATGCCGCGTGAAATACCAGGTAACATGTTATTTAACTGTTTATCCAGCATTGTTGCATACGCTAAATTCGCTTCATATGCCGGGTGTTCCGCCCCCACGACAAATGCCACTTTTGCATAGCTTTCCTCATTCACTGTATGTGTAGTAGCCTTTTTCGGAACTGCATCACGATGAAAATCAATTACCAGTCCGTATTCACGCTCTTCCAAATATTGTTTTAATATAGGGCGAGCAACTTTGTAGGCTTGAGGTAACCTTGCATCCACTAACTTCATTTCGTTCATTACATCAACATCGACAACATGTGGTGTAATTTCATTTAATTCGAAATAATACTGCATCATTTGCTGTAACGAGAAAATATTCATTTCCTCATCATATACTGCCTGCATCCCTTTAGTCTGTTTAACAATCGGCTTATACGACTCATGAGAATGTGTAAACATGAGCAATACATTAAATGGATCTGGATTATACGGCGGTTCTTCGACTACAATTGGTAGCGGTTCTGCTGCAGCATAAACGACGTGTGTATTTTCAGATTTTTTTGTGGACATTTCATTATTTGGAAAAGGGAATTGCCCAATAATAATAGGCAGTGAAAATAAAAATAAGAACAATAATGAGAAGCGTTTTAGTTTCCGCAAACACATCACCCTTTCTCCAATACAATATGGGGAAAGAGCAAAACTTAGAACGTATAACTAGTTTTTAGTGTATCTAAAATTTATTCTTTTCTAATTTTAAGTAGATTGTTTTTGCTCTATCCATTTAAACAAACTTTCCCCTAACAAAAATGCATATTGACTCAGCCAAAAATCAACTTCTTTTGGTGTAACCATAAGTCGTTCAGGATGGGTACTAAATACTTCTTCAAATAATTGACGACGATCTTCTGTCGGCCAAGTCGCCCATTGTCCAAAAATCGGCTCCACTTTCGATAAATCCACTTCTTCATTCACAGGTGTCCAATTTGTTACAGATAACTTCCCGGAAGGTTTACCCTTTTCTTGTATTTTTGCTGCGATTGACCTGAAAGCAACATCAATTGCATCTGCAATTAATATCGGTGCTTCTACAACTGTTGGAATTCCGATAGCTGTTACAGGTACACCTAGAACTTCCTTTGAAATTTCTTTTCGGTGGTTACCTACACCCCCACCAGGATGAATACCAGTATCCGTTAATTGAATAGTTCTACATAAACGTGCACTGCCACTTGTTGCAAGTGCATCAATTATAATTACTAGCGATGGCTTTATTTTTTCTGTTAAAGCATGAATATAATCACTCGTTTCAAATCCTGTTTGTCCCGTTACGCCTGGCGCATATAAAATAAATTTAGGCTCCTGCAGTTCCGATTGTTTTTTATGCATGGCATCAATAGTATATGGACCAATTGCATCTGGTGTAATCGTCTTATTTCCTAATCCTATGACTAAAATTTTTGATTCTGCAGTAATTTTTAAATCTTTATGCAAGTCATGTAAATAATGGATTAGTGATTCCTGTAGTTGCGAAAAGCCATGTTGGTCTTCCGAAGTCAACGTAGGTATCGATAATGTAATATACACTCCTTGTTTTTTACTAATTTGCTCTTGCCCAGCCGCATTTACTTCAACCTTTGTAATTTTTACTCGGTTTTGTTGCGACTCCTCCATATGAACGCCACGTTCATGCTTTAATTTTTCCTTATCCGCAGGCGTTTGTTGAAGCAGTACTCCAGCTGTTTCATCAATTAAATCTGTGCGATTCCAATCTACTTTTTTCATAATTGCACCTCCACATTCCAGTTTGTTCAAACTGTCAAGTAAATATTCTTTGCGTTTATGTATTGCAATTCTTTCAATCCTTTGGTAGAATGATTTTTGTTGTATTGACACATGAAACAGTGAGAAAATACTCATCTCGTACCTAAATCTAGGAGGTGAAAGAAATGCCAAACATTAAATCTGCTATTAAACGTGTAAAAGTTAACGAAAAAGCAAACGCTGCTAACGTACAAGCAAAATCTGCTATGCGTACTACAGTTAAAAAAGCTGAACAAGCGATCGCTACAGGTGCTGAAAACACTCAAGAATTAGTAGTTGCTGCTTCTAAAGCATTAGATAAAGCTGCTTCTAAAGGTCTTATTCACAAAAACGCGGCTTCTCGTAAAAAGTCTCGTTTAGCGAAAAAAGCTTAATTGTAAAGTTATAAAGCCAACTGCGCATTTGTGCAGTTGGCTTTTTTCGTATTATATAATTAGTTTTATAGAACGCTACTAGTAGAATCCACAAGTAGACGGGTAAATCTTACTTCAAAAAAATATATAAAAACTTTTCCTATAGCTTTCTCAATAAAAATAGTTCCAAGTGGCGTTCGCGATTGCCACCTGTGGTTTTTAGTTGAAGATCAACCTCAGCCAGACTGTACAGTGCTTGGAGTAATCGTTGATCCGTTGGACGGCTTCTTTGATTCGAAATAATTTGGACACGGTAAGGATGAATTTTTAGTTGCTTTGCAATTTGTTGCTGATGATAGCCCTTTTTTTGCAAATAGAAAACTTGTGTCATTGTACGAATATTACTTGCAAGTAATCCAACGAGTTTGATCGGTTCTTCTTTTTGGCGCAATAAATCATGATAAATTTTAAGTGCCTCTTCCTGATTATGTTCCAAATAGGCATTCAGCATTTTGAAAGCATCATGTTCAAGTGTCTTCGCTACTAAATCTTCCACAAGTTCACGTGTAATTTCCAACTCTTCCCCTAAATATAACGCCATCTTTTCTATTTCCATTTGTAGTTGGAGCATATTTGGCCCCACCATTTCAAGCAATTTCACGATTGCTTCATCCGTAATGGCTTTCCCATGAATCCTCGCTTCATTTTGCACCCAAACATTTAAATCATTATTTTGAGGTGTTTGCGCAAGGATAACCGTACATTTATCCTTCATAAGCTTCGTGATTTTTTTTCGTTCATCCAATTTTTCGTATGGAGCTATAAATACCGTAATTGCAGTATCGGTAGGATGCTCGAGCCAGCTTTCAAGACGTTTTAAGTCATGTTCAATCTTTTCTTTTCCTTTTTCAGTTGCTTTTAAAAAAGATGTATTTTTGGCGATTATCAGTTTGCGTTCTGAAAAAAACGGGATTGTGTCCGCTTCATCAATGACAAAATCTATCGGTTGTTCATTTAAATCAAAGGTCATCACTTCTGCTTCTTCCTCTTTTTGAAGTGCAGATTTCAATTGCTTTATTGTTTCATCTATAAAATAAGATTCTTCTCCTACAAGCAAGTAAACCGGTGCGAAATTCCCTTTTTTAAAATCCTGCCATATTTTTGTTATCATCTGGGGAACCTCCTTTACTTTCGTATTTCTTAGTATAACATTTTTTAATTAATTGAGAATGTACAGATTCGCTTACAATCCTACAGAACAGGAAAAAACAAATTAAAATAACAAGCTAATTACTTTGTGGACTTTTCTTGAAATTTACACTTATTATTATCACCAATAAAAGGAATAATTAGCATTTCATATAGCATTTTTAATTAGATTATTCTATAATGATTGAAGATTAGGAGGGATACTTATGGCAGGACATCAAGATCCAAACTATGTAACTGAAAACCCATTTGAAGGTCGTGGCCGTGCGATGAAAGGCAACGACTTCCCAGATGCTGGTTACGGTTTCGTAATTGGTGGCGGTTTCTTTATTACAATTTTTATCATTGCAATTATTGTAGAAGCAGCTACACGTATGTAATCCTAAAATGGAGTGATTTCTATTATTTACATAGAAATCACTCCATTTTTATAGTTCATCACCATAAGTGGCTTTAGCACTGTCTTGCCGTAGCCCACCAATCATTCAAGTGAAATTTTATTAGAAAATCTTCCTCATGTTATGGTGATGAGCCATTTTTATTGCAAATAAATTGAATTCGATTTTTCTATTGCCATCTCACCTTTTTTTATCGTTATTTCTATCGTTCCTTCCATTCCAGTTGTTGCGTGTGGGATATTGTATGATTCAAAACGATTTACTACATCAATATGCGGATGATTGTACCGATTGTTTTCCCCAGCCATAAACACTGCAAATTTCGGGTTTGTCAGCGCAACAAACTCTTCAATGCTTGAAGTTTTGCTCCCATGATGACCGGCCTTTAACAAATCAATATTCCTTAGCTTTTCTGTATATAGTTGAATTAATTGCTGTTCCCCTTCTTTTTCAAGATCTCCTGTAAACAGTGCCTTATACTGATTATGCGTTACCAGAATAACAAGCGAATCATTATTCCCTTCGTATTCAATATCAACAGGCCATAAATACTCAAACGTCGTCGTACCAACATTCCAGTAATCCCCTGCCATCTTTTCGATAAGTTTTGTATTTGTATTCTTCAGTTCCTGTAAAAAATCATTCATTACAGGCTTTGAAATCGAGCCTGGGGTCACATGTACCTCTTTCACAAGCACTTCTCGCAGAACCTCTTCAGCCCCTTCTACATGGTCGGCATCGGCATGAGATAATACAAATGTGTCAATTGACTGTATGCCACGCCCTTTTAAATAAGGTACTACTATTTGCCGACCCACCTCATATGGCGTTTGACGCTCTTTCCATTTCTCCTGATCAAATCTTAATAACCCTCCTGCATCAATCACTATAACGGATTTCCGGTAAGGTAATTCAATAACAATGCAGTCTCCCTGCCCTACATTTACAAAGGCAATTTTTAAATCATTATGCCAATAGGACTGAAAATGGAAAAGCAATGCAGGCATTACTAAAAGTAAAATTGCTTTTAATATCTCTTGTTTATCAAGGAAATAGAAGGTAATGAAAACAGAGCTGTACAATATGACAAGCCATATAATCGATGGTTTTCCCGGGTTCCACATTTGGACAATCGGCTGTTGAATGAAGAAGATGAAGTTTGTAAGTGCTGTTCGCAATGGCTCATATAGGTGAAAAATAATAGAATCAAACGGGAGCGGCAAAAACGTAAGAATTAAAACAACAAGATTAATCGGAAGAATTACAAAAGAAAATAGTGGCACAAAGAAAATATTCGCTATAAAAGATGAAAGACTGATTTCAAAAAAATGAAACAGTAACAGTGGGTAAACGAGGATTTGACATACAAAGGTAATAAAAAAGGATTGAACCAAGAAGTTAGAATACCGCGCTAAAATTCGATTCGAGTAGACTAGACTGTATGTAGCTAAATAGGAAAGCTGGAAACCTACTTGAAAAATAATACCGGGCTCCAATAGGACAAAAATGATAAAACTTATTGACAGGGCGTCATCCATTGGAATATTCCACCGTAAATACCGAGCAAGCATGATAAATTCCACAACACTTACCGCACGCCATATTGATGGAGCACCTCCTGCTACAACCGCATACATCGGTAATATGGCAAGAAGCAGAATTGTGGCTGGTTCCCTACGGATGCCCAAACGTAATAACAACTGGAAAAATAGGAAAGAAACGAGGGCGACATGAAGTCCTGAAATCGCAAATAAATGTGTAATCCCTAACTTTTGGTACGCTCTATTTAATTCATCATCGACATTATGTTGTAAACCGATTAAAAGGGCCTGTGCCTCAGCAACAAGCGAAGGAGGGAATGTATCTTCAATATGGAGCCTCAATCTAAAGCGTTGGTCATATAAAGGCTGGAACAAAGAGTTTTCCTTGTCCACAAAAGTTAGATGTTGAATTTCGATAATTCCTCGGGCATTTTTACTTTGTAAATACCGACCCATAGAAAAGCCATAGCGGTGTGCGGGAATAGATGGGGATACTTGCTCTCCGGCAACAAAAAAATTCGTACCAGCGAGTTGCTGGGCTTCCAGGAGCTGCTTTTCCTGTTCACTTTTTATTTCGTAGGTTACATATAGCTTTTCGCCCTCTTCATTGGTCATAAAACCTCGCAGCATAACACCGTTAATTTTGTATTCATCAGACCATGTCAAGATTGCGGGAAGTTCTACCGGCACCAAAAGCTTGTTTACTTCTTGGGTGAAAAAAAAATAACTCACAACGCCCGTAGAAAAAATTAAGACAAGATGTATTTTGAGGAAACGCTTATAATGACAAAATAACAACAATATAACTAATAATATAAGTAGCCTTATCGATTCAAATGCAGCAATTGCACTAATACAAATCGACAAGGCATAAAATATCCACTTATGCTTGAACAAGTTTACCAAATAAAGCATGCATCTTCTCCTCTAAAGGGAGCAACTGTTCATTACTTGCACCTAACTCACGAAGCTTCTCGAGCATTTCAAATGTTAAGGCAAACTTTTCATCTTGCAGAAAATCTATTTTTGCTTCATCGAATGGGATGTGCTGAACATGGACATCAGCCTTCTTGAATAGTTCCAAAGCATATACATTATTTTTATAATCTTTTGCATAGTACACGTTTTTAATTCCTGCTTGAATAATCGTCTTCGAACAAGGTAAGCATGGAAAATGCGTCACATATAGGTCCGCCCCATTTGCTGGTGTACCATATTTCGCACATTGCAACAGCGCATTCGTTTCAGCATGGACTGTTCTGACACAATGATTGTCCACTACATAGCACCCTTCTTCAATACAGTGTTCATCACCGGAGATTGAACCATTGTATCCACCGGCAATAATACGCTTCTCTCTCACAATAGTTGCCCCTACTGCAAGACGGGCACATGTACTTCTTAATGCAAGTAAATGGCTTTGTGCCATAAAAAATTGATCCCAAGTAATTCGCTCCATATGATAACCCCCAAAATTTATATCACTTATCAGTTTATACATAGTTCGAACCATTCGCAATGTATGATTTTTTGAAATTTCACTTTATTTTACATCAATTAAGTCCTTTAACTGCTCAAATGTTTTATCCCCGATGCCGGTTACCTGTTTTAAATCATCTACTTTTTGAAAATTTCCGTGTTCTGATCGATGCTGAATAATTGCACTAGCTTTTGAAGGTCCTACGCCAGGCAATTGGGTTAACTCTGATTCAGTTGCTTTATTTATATTGATTTTCCCTGAGCTGTTACCACTGCTTGTAGAATTTGTTTCCGTCATTTGCAGAAGCAGTTCCATTTCTTCCAATGCATCTTCACTAGAATTAGGAATATAGACAACCATTTCATCCTGTAATTTTTGCGCATGGTTAATAAGTATTGGATTTGCATCATCCGTATAGCCCCCTGCCGCTTCAATTGCATCGACAATTCGCTGCTCTTCTGACAAGGTATAAACACCCGGATATTTTACTGCGCCTTTTACATCAACAATAATTGTTTGTGGAGTGTCTTCCAATTCTGTTTCCGGAATATTTGGAGTAGAGCCAATAGTAGCCATGGCCATTTGGTCAATTGTTTCAATCGTGGCACTGTTCGAGGAATCTTGAATAAAAAAGAAATAGACAACTATTACCGCAAGTACACTACCAAAAATAGTGATTTGCTTTTTATACTTCTCCACAAATGGCTGCAAATTAAAAAACACCCTTTCATAAAGAAGGTTTTATATATGGAGCTTACTTCCACTATACAAATTTCACTTCTTTATGAAAAGGTATTTCATCTAAAACTGCCGAAACATTCTTTTTCGGGCATTTTATTTATTTTACAGCACGGATAAAAATCCGTTCACTTTCTTCAGTCGGCTCGGCTTTTGTCCAATCAGCCGAAACCTCGACATGTGAGAAACCAATTTCTTTTAGCCAAATAACATATTGTTCATAGTTAAAAGTTCTTTGAAAGTGTTCTTCATCAAATCGTTCATATAAACCATTTTCTGTCTGTAAGAAAAATGTCATTTGATGATAGACTGAATGTGGATACTCCCCATGCTCTGTATGCCATACATAGGAAATATCTCCGTCATCATACGTAAATGGACCGTCTAAGAAAATAGCGTCCATCTTATATAACGAGTGCACATCAAAAAATAATTGTCCTCCAGTACGAAGACTTTCAAAAATCCGTTTTAATGTTTCGATGACTTGATGTTCTTCTTTTACGTAATTAATCGAATCTATTGGAATGATTGCCACATCCAAGTCACTGAAACCGTCTAGTTCGTCCATCGACATTGCATAAAGTGGTATTGTAACCCCATTGACATCCATACGAGCACTTGCAATCGAAAGCATTTCCTCAGATAAATCGATACCTGATACATTGTAGCCTGCTTGATGCAATAATAAAGCAAGTGTTCCAGTACCACAGCCAATATCCAATAAATTTTTATAGTTCTGTGCAGGGGCATGCGATTGAATCCACTCCACATATTCCGCGTACGGGATATCTGTCATCAATTCATCGTATACTTCTGCAAAACGCTCATAACTATTCATTATCAGCTTGTGGTGCGTCTAATTGTGCTGCATCTCCCCATAAACGCTCCAAGTTATAGTATGCACGCTCATCTTTGTGGAAAATATGCGCAACAACATCCCCCATATCAACTAAAATCCAACGAGCTGTATCAAAGCCTTCCAATTTACGAACAGTGTAGCCCGCTTCTTCAGCTTTTTCTTTAATTTCTCTTGCAATAGCCTGTACTTGGCGTTCTGAACTACCTTCTGCAATGATGAAGTAGTCAGCTAATAAAGAAATCCCCTGCATATTTAGGGCAACAATATCTTCCCCGCGCTTGTCATCTATTGCTTTGTACGTAATATTTAATAACGTTTCATTCATGTATGTTTATTCCTCTCTCATTAAAAAGTTATAGCATTCAATTGATACAGGGTAAATTGCCTGTTGTGATGAAACTAAAAAGCTGAGGGTATGAGTTATACATGCCCGGAATGCATCATCCAAATTAATGTTTGCATCGGCTCTTAGTTTTTCTACACCATGAAATTTACGGTTTGGTTCAATCATATCTGCCACAAAGATAATTTTTTCAAAAGTTGTCATATCCGCTCGCCCAGTTGTATGGTAACGAATTGCATTTAAAATTGATTCATCATCAATATGAAATTCCGTCTCTGCAATCCATGCCCCGATAGGACCATGTAAAATCTCAGCGTCCCAATCAAGTAAGCGAGGATCCAATTGCTGCTCAATCACAACTTTTTTCATCCATTCGACATCTGCATATTTCGCAATATCATGTAAAATGGCTGCAATTTCCGCTTTTTTCGGATCTTCCTGATATTTTTCGGCTAAACGAATCGCCGTTTCCATAACACCAATCGTATGAAGATACCGCTTTTCGGGCATTCGCTCTTTAATTGCTGCTAATAACGTCTGACGATCCATACAAACCTTCCTCTCGAATATACTGTTCAACAGCCTTAGGCAATATAAAATGCAAATTGGCCTTATGTTGCTGTAATCGGTTTCGAATATAAGTTGAAGAAAGGTCTATTTGGGGCGCATCAACCATGTGTACATTATAAGACGTTTGCGCTTCACTGCCTGGACGCTTCACTCCTACAAACGTCACAAGCTGCATGAGCTCGTCAATCCGATGCCATGTAGGTAATGAATCAATCATATCCCCACCAATAATGAAATAAAACTCCGTTAGCGGCTCACGCTCACGCATAGCTTTAATCGTATCGAATGTATAGGATACACCTCCACGGTCCAGTTCAAAGGTCTCCACATGAAAATAGGGGATTTCTTCAATTGCCAGCTCAACCATCCGAAGACGCTGTGCATTAGTTGTAGAACTCAACTTATCCTTATGTGGCGGCTTTGCATTGGGCATAAAACGTATTTCCGCTAAATCGAGGGCAGCATATACTTCATTGGCCATCATTAAATGTCCGATATGCGGTGGATTAAATGTACCGCCAAAAAGACCGACTTTCTTCATTTCGCTTCACCTTATTTCGTAGCTACTTTTGGTAATACGATTTTTTTGTTATTGCGTGATTCTTTATATAAAACAACTGTTAATCCGATAAGTTGGACTAATTCTGCGCGTGTTCCTGCAGCAAGTTCTTCTGCCACAACATTTTTATCTTCTTCACAGTTATCTAAAATACGTACTTTAATAAGTTCGCGTACTTCTAATACATCGCGTAATTGTGCAAGCATTGCATCATTTACGCCACCTTTCCCAACTTGAAAAATTGGATCTAAGTGATGTGCCTCAGCACGTAAAAAACGTTTTTGTTTACCTGTTAACATAAAATTTAATTTCCTCCTAATTGCGCCGTCAAACGGGCAATCATTGCATTTGTATTTGGATAATGGCCTAACCAATATTCGTAGGCAATCGCTCCTTGATGCACGAACATGCCTAAACCATTAACAATTGTCGCCCCTTTTTGCTCAGCCGCTTGCAAAAATGGCGTCATTAATGGATTATACACAATATCTGCAGCAATTGCGCCTGCAGGGAACTTTTCAAGCGAAAATGGCAAAGCAAAGTCGCCCGTTGACATTCCTGCCGGTGTTGTTTGAATAAAAATTTGGAAAGCATCTAAGTTCTTTTCTGCGTGTTCCAATGAAATAGCCCGCCCCTCAGACATCTCATCTATAATTTGCTGTGCATTTTCAACCGTACGATTGGCAATAGTAATGTCCGAATAGCCTATAAGCTGTAAAGCGAATGCGATGCCACGTGCTGCCCCGCCTGCGCCGATTAATAAAACCGGTGCATCACGCTTATTTGTGCCAATTACTTGCTCTAATGCTTTCACAAATCCCGGACCATCTGTATTATAGCCCTTTAGTTTCCCTTCAGCTGTACGAACGACAGTATTGACCGCGCCCATCTTTGCAGCGAGTTCATCAAGTTCATCCAAAAAGGGAATAATTGTTTGCTTATGCGGTATTGTTACATTCCAGCCACTTGTGCCCAACAGCTTGAATGATGCTACAGCTTGTTGTAAATGTTCAGGCTTCACGTGTACCGGGATATAAGCCGCATCCACATTCTCTTCTTCATACCATGCATTATGCATTTCCGGAGATTTTGACTGTGCAATCGGATCCCCAATAACCGCAAACCACTTTTTCATCATCTTTTCCTTCTTTCCAGCTACCATTTCATTTACCACAAAGTATTAGCTTCCGTCATTAAATGCCGTTGATTTCCATTACGGGTCGGACGCTTTCCGCGGGCACGGCCTGAGCCTGTAGTCTCAGGCATCGTGCTTGTCCCGCTGGAGTCGCCTCCCCTTCATTCCAATCAACTAACTTTGAATAATAAAATATCAACCTTAATTAGGTGAAGAGTCCATTCTATCAAATTAACGATGGGCGGATGAATACTTCTACCCCTTTTGGAGCATGAGCGGCTACAACTACATTTGTATGCTGTACCGTTACCCATCCTAATCCTGAAATGACCACATCTGTTTTTGCTTCTTTAATTGAGAATTCGTGGCGTACTAGCGGTGGTAGTTGGTCAATATGCTTTGTAGTTGGTGGAGCCAATAATTCACCTTTATGTTCTTCATATAAGCTATCTGCACGTTCCAGCTTCGTTCTGTGAATCGGTAAATCGTTTGCTGCATGTATTGTAAATGCAGAACGTTCGCCTTGAATAAAATCAAAACGGGCAAGTGCGCCGATAAATAAAGTTTGTCCTGGATTTTGCTGATACACTTTTGGTTTAATTTCTTTTTTTGGCATAATATATTTCAATTCGCTTGAATCAATATGGTGGGCCATTTGATGATGATTAATAATACCTGGTGTATCAAATAACGATGCACCGTCATCCAGTGGAATTCCAATCATGTCCAATGTTGTTCCAGGGAAGTGAGATGTTGTTATAATTTCACCTTCCCCTGTAGCCTGCTTAATTATACGGTTAATGAATGTTGATTTCCCCACATTTGTACAGCCAACAACATATACATCCTTGCCGTTGCGGTATTCTTCTATCGCTTCTACCACTTCCTGCATGCCCATACCTTTATGAGCCGATACAAGTTTTACATCAATTGGCTTAAGCCCTAATGCCTTTGCTTCACGCTTTAGCCAATTAATTACTTTCTTTTCCTTCACCGATTTAGGTAAAAGATCTGCTTTATTTGCCACTAAAAGTACAGGATTGTTACCTACAAAGCGGTGCAAACCAGGTAACCAGCTGCCATTAAAATCAAAGATATCGACGATTTTTACGATAAGACCTTCCTGTTGTCCAAGACCATTTAAAATACGTAAAAAGTCGTCATCTGTTAAGCTGACTGGCTGAATTTCATTGTAATTTTTTAATCGGAAACAGCGTTGGCAAATAATCATTTCCTTTTCTAGAGAGGATGCAGGGGCATACCCTAATCCATTTTTATCTTCTGTTTGAATCACTGTTCCACAGCCAATACATTGTGGCATTTCGTTCATTAACTATTTCCTCCTAACTGGTATTGCAAAAACTATGCAACTTGGGCTACTTATTAGTCTTCCCAAGGGTACTTTCCTTTTCTTCTTAAATCATTGTAAACACGGCGTTCTACAAAACGGTTAAATTTTGTAACTAGTCCGTCTGAGTTCGCTACTGGACGTACTAAAAACGTATACAGCTTCTGACGCTTCGCTCCCATTACATCTGTTAGTAATTGGTCTCCCAACATCGCTACTTCATGGCGACGCAGACGTAACTGTACAAGCGCCGCATAATATGCCGCACCTAAAGGTTTTTTTGCCCTGAAAATAAAAGGGATACCATGAGGTTCTGCAAATTGTCGAACGCGTGCTTCATTATTATTTGATGCAATAATAATTTTGATCCCTGATTCACGCATCATTTCAAACCATTGCACAAGCTCATCTGTTGCATCCGCACGATCCCATTCCACTAGGGTATTATCCAAATCCGTAATAATTCCTTTAATGCCTAATTCATTTAATTTTTCTGGCGTAATCTCAAATACACTACGAATAAATTCATCTGGTAATAAAAAGTTGTACAAAGCCGTTACCCCTAACTCAAAATTTATTTACTCATTATAACATAGTAGCAAATGCTTCTCCCATTTTTATCTTCGCACCGCTAGAAACATTCTCAGTAAATTCAACCGCATTCTGTTCAAATAGCATAACAACTGTCGATCCGAAAGAAAAATAGCCAACTTCTTCCCCTTTTTTCCACTGTGTTGAATTGTTTGTAAGTTTAATGGAATTCACAAATGTTGCGCCTACTTTAATAAAGGCTGTACAAAAATCTTTTTCATAGTTAATTTCACTTATCATACGATAATTATGACTGATTGGTTTTTTCCCATATTGTAAGCCCATTTGATTTACTGGATAGGATTTCTTCCCCAAAATGTATTGACGCTTAATGACACCATCAATTGGACTATGAATACGATGATAATCTGCAGGGCTTAAATAAAAGACAATATATTTGCCTTTACTATACCTTGTAGCCTGTGTTTCATTTCCCAATAAATCGACTAATGAATACGGCTTATTTTTAACTGAAAACATCATACCATCCGTAATATCGCCAAATGCCTCCAATTTCGCATCAACAGGGCTTGCAAATGTATTTGTCCGTATATCTACAGGGCGAACCTCACCTTTCAGCTCACGAACAAAAAAATCATGTAAACTTGTAAAATCTTTTGGCGATTTTGAAACTTCCTGTATATTAATTCCGTATATATCACTATAACTACGAATAAAATTTTTACTTATACGTGATTGAGCAACATGTTGTAATACTTTCGAAGAGAGCTTACCGTTTGATAGTTCTATCAAATTGCGGTATAATTTTTCCTTCATTCTGTGTCCTCCCATTTATAATAAATATGGAATAAAGATAAATTATATAATGTATAGGCGCTCAAGGAAAGGTATTATGCAGAATTAAACTATTACCTTTTTTTCTAAAGAAGAAGTATAATAGAGTATAGCCGATGCGCAAGGGAGTGTTTTACCAATGTTTTTACTTCAAAAAGTGGATTCAACATTAAAAAAGATAAAAGCAAATGCTGCAAATATTATTACAATTACAAATATGTCATTTGGTGGTGCCGCTATTATGGCAACATTAAATGAATACTATAGCTACAGTGTTTTATTAATTTTTATTGCTGCTTTTTTAGATCGTTATGATGGGAAAGTTGCCCGCAAATTTAACCAGGAATCAGAATTAGGAAAACAGCTTGATTCCATGGCTGATATTATATCCTTCGGTGTGGCCCCAGCCTTGTTAATGTATGAAATGGTATTAATGAATGCGGGGATTGCGGGTATGATGATGCCGGTGCTATTTATAGCAGCTGGTGCATTAAGATTAGCACGTTTCAATGTAATGGATTCGACTGGATACTTTGTTGGGTTACCGATAACAGCTGCAGGTACATTGCTCACGTTCTCTTATTTCTTTACAAATTCTTTATCCGAAACATTTTACCTAATTTTATTCCCGGTATTAGCACTACTGATGGTAAGTACATTTACATTAAAAAAAGTGTAAGAGCAAAAATTGGCTCTTACACTTTTTTTCATTTCTCCGCAAAATTTATCATATACTGTCGAAAAGACGAAAGGATGTTTATTGCTTGAGCGGTTTTGTGACAGCATTGCTTCAACTTTGGCTTGAGCTTCCCGCACTATTGGGCTACTTAAAAGGGCAGACGTTTTATAAACCTTTATCACGTGAGGAAGAAGAAGAAGTCATTAATCGCTATATTAATGGCGACGAAAATGCACGTATCGAACTAATCGAACGTAATATGCGCTTAGTTGCCCATGTCGTAAAGAAATTCCATCCCCCTCATGACTTACTGGACGATTATATTTCCATTGGAACGATAGGTCTTATGAAGGCAGTAAGCAGTTTTACACCCGAAAAAAAGACCCGCCTCGCTACCTATGCAGCTCGTTGTATTGAAAATGAAATTTTAATGCATTTGCGAGCTCAGAAAAAAGTGCAAAAAGACGTATCATTATTCGAACCAATCGGAGTCGACAAAGATGGACAGTCGCTGCAAATACGGGATTTACTTCAGCTGGATGAACCTTCAACAGTTGAAAAAATTGAGTTACGGGAAGATTTCGCACAGCTGTATCGTTATTTGGATACGTTAGACCCCCGTGAGCTTGAGATTATCTCTTATCGCTATGGCTTACAGAATTTTGACCCGCACACTCAAAAAGAAATTGCAAAGCGTCTCAATATCTCGCGCAGCTATGTTTCCCGCATTGAAAAGCGTGCGCTTATTAAGCTTTACCAGCAATTTAAACATAGTGAAAAAGAATAAGTTCTTTTCTACGAATATATAGGAATACCGAAAACATTGATTTTTATTGACCGCTAATTAAAACTGCCTAATCCTTTATTAGCGATTAGGCAGTTTTTAAATATCTCGGTAGATTAATTACTTATAATTTTGTAATGGCATTTAACACTACTTCTGTCGAGTGCTTTGCTGCAACAGGTAAAAACTCATCAAATGACATACCCGATTCTTGTCCAGCAATATCGGATAATGCACGAATAACAACAAATGGGGTATTGAACTGATGGCAAACTTGCGCTACTGCAGCTGCTTCCATTTCCACTGCTTTCATTGTTGGAAAATCTTTTCGAACTGCTTCAACACGTTCAGGATTGCTCATAAACACATCGCCTGAACAGATGAGACCAACACTATAGTGATGTTCCCCTACTTCTTTTACAGCTTCTTTTGCGACTTCCATTAAGCTTTCGTCTGATTTATACGCTGCCGGCATACCCGCCATTTGACCGATTTCATAACCAAATGCAGTTACATCTACATCATGATGGCGCACTTCATCAGAAATGACAATATCCCCTACATTCAAAGCGGCATCAAAGCCACCTGCAGAACCTGTATTAATTACAACCGTCGGATTAAATTTCTCCAATAAAATCGTTGTTGACATAGCTGCATTTACTTTTCCAATACCGCTTTTTAACAGGATAACTTCTTTTCCCTCGTATGTACCTGTTGTGTATTCACTGTTTGCAATTGTTTCAGTATTCGTATTTTGTAGAGCACCTCGTAATAATTCCACTTCCTGCTCCATTGCGCCAATTACTGCAATCTTCATTTGTTAATTCCTCCAATAAAACTATTTCTTTAAATTATATAGTTAAATACCTTCTAGGGTGTTCAGCACTTCCACTTGAGTAGGCTTCCATCCTTCATTGTCAATCCATTCAATACTTACCCGATATTTTTGTTCCTTATCCATTGATGTCACAACAGCAATTGCACTTTTAGCATTTCCGTTATTATTTACACGTAATACTATACTGTTGTCCTGCTCCAATTCAATTACACTGAAGATTGCCTTTAGCTTTTCCTCATAGTCAATATGCCCTTTTTCGAATGTGGAAACATGTTCACCTGTTTGTGCAGTTGGATACACTGGCCAATTTGGATTTGTAATTACTTCTTGTACGGCTGGATTATCAGAATTACTTACTGTATCCTCAGTTTCTTCAGGTAATGAGTCCGCGTCATTAGATGCATCTTCATCCTCTTCCTTAACAACTTGCCCATCTTCATCTACTTGTCCATCTTCTGCAGCTTCCGATCCATCTGCAACCGAATTAGCTGGCGGCTCGTCTTGCTGTGCTTCATTATCAGGTGCTGGATCCCTGGAAATAATAAAAATCAATGTCGCAACAATTAATACAGCAACAATTGCGATCAGGTAGTTTAGGCTTTTATCCGCTTTTTGAAATTTCGATTGTTTTGCTTTTTGTTCCGCATACTGTTGTCGTGTTTGAAATCGCCGTTTACGTTCCATTCCAATCTCCTCCTATGCAAGATTATTTTAGCATTAGAAAAACAGATTGTGCACTAAAAACATACGAAAGAAAATCATTTCCGGAATTCCTTACATACCTTCCATTCATTGCCACAAAAGAAAAGCAGCTAGCGATTTTAATGCTAACTGCTAAGAAATTATTTTACTTCTAAAATAACAACTTCCATATCTCCGCCCGGTGTAGTTAATTTAACTACATCATCAACATGTTTTCCCATTAACGCCTTTGCAATCGGTGAATCATTTGAAATTTTACCTTCCATCGGATCAGCCTCTGCAGAACCAACAATCGTGTACGACTCTTCAAAATTAGCACGTTTTCCATTAATTAACTCATCGAATGTAACAGTTTTCCCTAGGGAAATAGAAGTTGATGAATCATCTTCTGTAATAATTACGGCATTGCGAAGCATTTGCTCGATTAACGAAATTCGTCCTTCCACAAAGCCTTGCTCTTCTTTTGCTGAATCATACTCCGAGTTTTCCGATAAGTCACCAAAGCTACGAGCTGTTTTTATACGCTCTACAACTTCCGGACGCTTAACTGTTTTAAGTGTGTTTAGTTCATCTTCTAATTTTTGCTTTCCTTCAAGTGTCATTGGATATTGTTTTTCATTTGACATTATTCCCACTCCTTAGTAATAACTTGAAAACGTTTACTTTTCTACGTTTTTTCTCTTCTGTATTAGCGTTCATAAATAACAGAAAACCCGACTACTAGTTTACAGTATGTGTAAATTACTTCTTTTAGAAGAGATTTACACTGCAAATACTAGCAGCCGAATTTCATGAATACTTATTTATCAATCAATAAAGTTTCGGCATAAACTACGTCCAGATTTTATTCAAGTTCACTCGAATAACTTTCTAAAAAAATCTGTGACATTGCCATTTACTAACTTTTACATCCACCAATTAAAAATATGAGAGTTGTATAAAGTAAAATGTAAATATTGTAAATACTACATCATCATATTACAAGTTTGCATCAGTTTCAAGAATTGTTTTTATTTTCGTAACCATTAAGTCAATAGCAACGTTGTTATCTCCACCTTCTGGAATGATAACATCGGCATATCGTTTCGTTGGCTCGATAAACAGATTATGCATTGGACGAACTGCTGTTAAGTATTGTTCGATAACAGAATCAGCTGTACGACCACGCTCTTTAATATCACGCTGAATACGGCGGATAATACGTAAGTCCGAATCCGTATCAACGAATAATTTAATATCCATTAAATCGCGTAAGTTTTCATCTTCCAATACTAGAATCCCTTCGACTATTATAACATCTCTTGGCTCTACATGTATTACATCGGCCGAGCGTGTATGTTGAACATAGTCATACACCGGCTTTTCTACCGGCTGATAAGACAATAGCTCATTAATATGTTGGATTAATAACTGATTATCAAACGCAAGAGGGTGATCATAGTTTGTATTTAGACGCTCTTCAAACGTCATATGACTTTGATCTTTATAGTAATAATCCTGTTCGATTACAACTACCGAACGATCTTTAAAAACATCATATATTGCACGTGTTACACTCGTTTTACCTGAGCATGAGCCACCTGCGATCCCGATGACAACTGGTCGCTTTGACATTTAGTTATTCTCCTTTCGCATCATATCAAAGTGCGATAATGAGCGATCTACTTTAAATTTTACAATTTGCAGTGGGTGTCGGGCAACATCAAGTTCATTGCCGTCTTCATCCCATATTTGACCAACTGTCATTTTGAATGTTTCCATATTTGGACCGAAAAATTCAACCGTATCTCCCGGTTTGAAATAGTTTCGTTGTTCCAGCGTAACCATTTGTGTTTCAGCATCATAATCCATTACAAATCCTGCGAAGTCCCATTTCATTTTATGTGAATGGAAGCCGAACATTTGCTGTTTATAACTTGGTTCACCTTCAAAGAATGATGAAGCTGTTGCACGGTTTGCACAGCGTGCTAGCTCTTCTAGCCACTCTTTTTCAAACTTGAAATTTTCCGGGTCAGCACAGTAGGCATCGATTACTTTGCGGTATACGGAAACTACAGTGGCTACATAGTGAATTGATTTCATACGGCCTTCCACTTTTAACGAATCAATGCCCAGTTCAATCATATGAGGGATAGATTCAATTAACTTCAAATCTTTTGGACTCATTGCGAAAGGTGCTTCACCTTCGTTAAATAATGCCACTTCTTCACCGTCATTGTTCTCATATAAATCATAATCCCAACGACATGATTGACAGCAACCGCCTCGGTTCGAGTCACGTGCTGTCATATGGTTGGAAAGCGTACAGCGTCCTGAATAGGCAATACACATTGCACCGTGCACGAATGCCTCGATTTCAATGTCTACCTCCTCTTTCATTTTGCGCATTTCTTCCCCGCCTACTTCACGTGCTAAAACTACTCGTTCTAAACCTTCGTCTTTCCAGTACTTTACAGCTTTCCAGTTCGATAAAGATTGCTGTGTCGACAAGTGGATTTCTAAACTTGGCGCTGCCTTTTTACAAGTTTCGATAATTAGTGGATCTGCAACGATAATCCCTTTAGCACCGGCACCCTCGATTGCTTGTAAATATTCTTCCAGCCCGTCCATATTTTCATTATGGGCAAAAATATTTGTCGTTACGTAAATAACCGCGCCGTATTTGTTGGCGAACTCAACGCCTTCCTTCATTTCCTCGATTGTGAAGTTACCCGCATTTGAACGTAACCCGAATTCCTGACCACCGATAAATACCGCATCTGCACCGTAATGTACGGCTACTTTTAATTTTTCTAAGCTTCCTGCTGGTGCAAGCAGCTCAGGCTTTTTCGTAATAACTGTTTTTCCGTTAATTGTTTCACGGATTTTTTCGTTTTGAATTAACTGTAGCATGTTGCCTTCGTTCTCCTTCCTAGTAAACTGTTTCTTTGAAGATGAAGCCAGTATCCAGTGGGCGTAACGCTGGCTGAATTGCTTCCACTTGCTCAAAAAGGTCTGATTTAATATCGTCATATGCATCTTCGCCTTGTTCAAAGTACGTATCGATTGCTTGACGGTAAAGATTTGTCACTGTCACAACATAATCAAATGATTGGAGAACACCATCAATTTTCAATGAGTCTATTCCTGCTTCAAATAATTCATTCAGTTCTTCGATAATACACATATCATTTGGTGAGAAAATGTGCGTACCGTTTAAATCTTCGTAAATCGGGTATTTATTTTTACGTTCTTTATCATGTAAAAACATATTTTTATTTTCTTTGCGATTTTCAATTTGCATCGCTTCATCACGGTATAAGAAATAGTTCCCTAATAGTGAACGCTTTGATTGGAACATACAAGTCATTCCGTGCACTTGCACTTCAATTTCATGTTTTGTATTTTCTTTGATTTCAATGACTTCATCAACAGAAAGTTCACGGGCAAGTACAGCACGCTTACTGCCACGTTCGCCCCAATAATTCACTTGGAAGTAATTT
This sequence comes from Solibacillus sp. FSL W8-0372, assembly GCF_037969735.1. Taxonomy (NCBI): domain Bacteria; kingdom Bacillati; phylum Bacillota; class Bacilli; order Caryophanales; family Caryophanaceae; genus Solibacillus; species Solibacillus sp. FSL W8-0372. Next base: position 2,524,637 of record NZ_CP150204.1, read on the forward strand.
GTCGCTGTCGTTTCAGGGTTCCAATGCAATGGAATAGTAATACCTAATTCACGTACCGCTACGATAACCGCCGGATCACCAAAGATGAGTGCATCGACGCCAATACGTTGCATTTCTTTTAAATATTCATCCAGTGCATCTAAACGGTCATTATGAAATAAAGCATTGACAGCTACATACACTTTTTTATCTGCAGCATGGATTAATTTCGTAGCTTCTTCCACTTGTGCTACTGTAAATTCTCCAGCCAATCGCAGACCAAATTTCTGTTCACCAATAACGAAAGCATCTGCTCCTGCATCAAGTAATGCAGCCACATGCTCAACGGATTGGGGAGTAAGTAATAATTCTGGTTTATTCACTCTAATCACCTCTTCAAACAAATTAACAATCCATCACCGACTGGGAAAAAGGCGCTCGTATAATCCGGGTGCGACATAATCCAATCTGAGAATGTTTTTAAATTACGAATCATTGTTCTTTTTCTTCTAGGCACTTCTTTTATATCTAAATTCGAAAGCCCATGCATGTACATATTATCGATATACAATACCCCACCCGATGGAACGAGTGGCGCGTATTTCTCGAAAAACTTCATGTACTGACCTTTTGCCGCATCAATAAAAACAGCATCAAAAGTAGTTGGAAGCATTTCCGTATCTACCTCTAACGCATCACCTTCAATTATTTGTATACGGTTTGCCGCCTCTGACCTTGCAATGAACTCTTTAGCATATTGAACGCGTGATTCATCCCGTTCAATTGTCACAATCTGACAATCGGGCAATGCTTTCGCCATTCGCAGTGCAGAATAGCCAATGGCCGTACCAATTTCCAAAATAGCTTTCGGTTTTTGAATACGCAATATTTGATTCAATGATTCAATTCCGGCAAGCTGCATAATTGGGACATGATGTTGTTTTGCGAAGTTTTCCATTTCTACTAATAACTCATCACGCTCAGAAATGAAGGAAGCAATATAAGCGTCTGATAATTCCATTCTTCATTCTCCCTTTACCTGGTTGTTTACGCATATCTTATATCCATAAGAAAAAAGACGAAACGAAGATGTTTGCGCCTACAAAATTGTTATATAAGGACAAAAAATCACAACTTATAATAGCATGAAAAGAAAAGGAATGCGAACAATCTTTTCTAAAAACCATCATTAGAAGGAATTTAGAAGCCATTCGGTTCCTTTTCTTCTAATTAACGGACTCTTCACCATAACATGGGGGTGTTTTTCTAATAAATTTTCACTTAGTTGATTGGTGTGCTACGGTAAGGCCGCGATAAACCCACGTGATACGTGTCTTTAACACTGCCTTTATTACCGTTTGAGAGGCCCACCAATCCCAAAATTATGCCCTCGTTATAAAGTGAAGTAAAAAACACCTAATCAAGAACGTAGTACAACGGACGCGCGCTTCAAAAACACTTGCTTCAACGCGTTTGCCCCGTAGCACAACAGAACGCACTTCATTAGAAAATCTTATTTTTTTAATTTTGACTTCCTCAACTTATGGTGATGAATCAATTAACGCAAATACTTCTCAATATTTGCCAAGTGCTCATCATATGATTTTGCAAAGTGATTCGTACCTTCTTTATCTGCCAGGAAGTATAAATAATCGGTTTGTGAAGGATTTAAAGCCGCTTCAATAGATGTTTTCCCCGCCCCCGCTATCGGTCCAGGAGGTAATCCTACATTCTGGTACGTATTATACGGGTTGTCCACTTCTAAATCTTCATACAACACACGATCCTTATGTGAACCTAAAGCATATAAAACAGTCGGATCGGTTTGTAATGGCATATCAATATCCATACGGTTGTAAAATACACTAGCGATTGTTTCACGGTCAGTTTGCGCTGTTGCCTCTTCTTCAAGTAATGATGCAAAAGTCAACAATTCGTGCACTGTCATTTCACGTTCTTCCAAAATCGGTGTATATTCCGAAACAATTGTGTTCATCGAAGTGAGCATTGTATTTACAATTTCTTCAATCGATGGATTTTCTTCATAAAACGGATATGTTGCAGGATATAAATAACCTTCCAATGCATGGCGAATATTTTCATTTAAAATATTTTCTGTTAATAGATCTGGATATTCAGTCATTAACTGCTCTATATAAGCAACGTCCGTAACTTTTTTCATGAAATCTTCTGCTTTATGGGGTGTATTTTTCTGTATGACGCCAGCAACCTGCTCAAGTGTCAATCCTTCTGGAACCGTCATTGTAAATACCGGCTCTCGATATACTCTACCCGTTTTCAAGCTTTCAATAATTTCATCCAATGTCATTGATTGTGTTAAAGAATAGTCACCAGCCTGGAATGCAGATTCATTTTTAAATTTTGTATAATATTTAAAAATCCTCGCATCTTTAATGATTCCCTTTTCTTCTAGAATGCTTGAAATCAAAGTAATCCCGGAACCCATTGGAATTTCAACTTCAATTTCCTTATTTGATTCTGGATCCATTGGTTCTAATGCGGATGTAACATAGTTATAACCTGAGTATCCTGCAATCGCGATAATGATGAGAACGACAAGTGCGATGATTCCTACAATTTTTCGCACAGTTTTAACTTCTCCTTTACGTTCATTCATCTTATTGAACATTTCCTTTTTTGAATTTTCATCTAGCACGGGAGCCCCCCCTTTTTCTCTTTCATATGATACATAAATTTTACTTCCGATACAATAATGAACAATGAATGTTGCATGTTTTGTATTTTATTAGCGACGTTTTAAAGAGAAAAATGTTCTTTTTCCAAATATATTAAGAAACCTCACAGCACTATAAAAAAACCTAACTAACGAATAACGTCAGTTAGGTTTTGGACTAATTTTGTGATAATGAGTTTAAAACTTGCTCGACCATTGCCCACTCAGCATCGGTTTCGATTGGTAAAAGATCTTCTACTTCACCATTTTCACCAGGAATGTACGCAGAAGCGAATACTTCTTCTAGCTGTGGTTCACCGTCTTCTAAAGTAGCGTAAAATAAATAATTTTTCCCGCCATTTTCAAAACGATGTAAAATTTGGCACATAATTTCTTCATCGTTATCATTCGTAATTGTGAAGTAATTTGTTTGATCTGCACCAAACTCAGCCATTACGGTATTCATTACTTCTTCTACCATTGCCCATTCTTCTTCTGTTTCAATATCAGAGAAGCCGCCCATCTCGCCATTTTCATCCAAAACATAACGCAATGCTGAAATACCAGCCACTTCATCACCAACTAGCGTAAACAGTACATAAGAATGTTCATCTGAATCAAAATTGAATATGACGCGGCATTGTTGCTCCCCGCCATCTTCTGTTTGTAAAATAAAAATATTTTCTTCCATTAAATTTCCTCCTAAATAATAAAACAGAGAAGGCTCGTCACCCACTCTGTTTTTTTATAATATCGAATGAATTATTCTTCTTCGCCTAATTCGTCTTCAATTTGGTTTAATACTTCTTCGATTAAATCCCATTCTGCTTCAGTTTCGATAGGCGTTAATTCGCCATCTTCACCATTTTCAGCAGGTACGAATGCAGATGCAAAGATTTCTACTGCTCCATCTTCATCTTCTTCTGCACCTACTAAAGAATATAACACGTATGATTTACCGAATTCTTCCGAATCAAAAGTGTGTAAAATTTCGCAAAGTTGTTCATTGCCGTTTTCATCGACTACAGTAATATTGTTTTGTTGTTCTGACATGAAAGTCACCTCTTCATTAAATTTAAGTATTGCCGGTTGTTGCTTCGTATATTATACATAAAGCCATTGCATTTAAATACAAATAAGCCCTAACAAAAGCAACATTGTTAGAAAAGCTCAAACTAATTGCCTTGATTGAATAGAGCGTTTAGTTTTTACTGTCTAAATAACCTTGTAAAATCATGACCGCAGCCATTTTATCAATTACTTGCTTGCGTTTTTTTCGGCTAACATCCGCTTCAATAAGCATGCGTTCAGCAGCCATCGTCGTCATACGCTCATCCCACAGTTTGACAGGAAAACCGAAAGTATCTTCCAATAACTTTTTATAGTTCTCAGAAGCTTCCCCACGCGGACCGATAGTATTATTCATGTTTTTTGGATAACCCACAACGAATTCAGTAACATTGTGTGCCTTTACAAGTTCGTTAATACGTTCAATCCCAAACTTGCCTGCTGCTTCATCAATTTTTATTGTTTCGATTCCTTGCGCTGTCCAACCGAACGCATCACTAATTGCTACGCCGACTGTTTTCGAGCCGACGTCTAAACCCATAATCTTCATTTTTCTGCCTCAGCATTCCTTCTAATATAAAACTTCACGAGCTCCTCTAAAATTTCATCGCGCTCCAGCTTGCGGATTAAATTACGTGCGTCCTGGTGGCGAGGGATGTATGCCGGGTCACCAGATAATAAATACCCTACAATTTGGTTTGTTGGATTATACCCTTTTTCCTCTAAAGCCGTATACACCTTCAGCATCACTTGCTTTACTTCTTGTTCCATAGATTCCTCTGGAAAACTAAATTTCATCGTTTTATCGAAAGAACTCAAGACCAGCACCTCGCTTTCAGCAATAAAGAGATGGAGCATAGAAGCCCATCTCCATTTTTATCATTATAACTTATTCCCGCAAGCACTTCAAATATGCTAGTAGTAAATTTTAGATGTTTAGAAAGATTTTACTTTTTCATAGACTCCATTTAACGCTTCTTCTAGTTTTGAAGCATCTTTAGCACCAGCCATAGCCATATCAGGACGACCGCCGCCTTTACCGCCACATGCTTCAGCAACAACCTTTACAATGTTACCGGCATGGTAGTTACCACCTACGATATCTTTCGTTACACCTGCGCATAGCATTACTTTATCGCCATCTACTGCACCTAGTACAATAACAGCTGCCTGCATTTTTTCTTTTAAGTCATCCATCATTTGACGCAATTGATTATTATCTTTTGCATCCACTTTTGTTGCAAGTACTGTTACGTCACCGATTTTTTGTGCTGCATCCAATACTGCCCCCGCTTGAGCATTTGCAATTTTTTGTGATAATGATTCATTTTCACGTTGTAATTGTTTATAGTCTGCCTGTAGACCTGCTACACGTGTTGAAACATCTTTTGGATTTGCTTTTAATAGAGCTGCTGCTTCATTTAAAATAGCTTCTTCTTCTTTGATTGCTTCATACGCCGCTTTACCTGTTACAGCTTCGATTCGACGAGTACCTGCACCGATACCACCTTCTGAAACAATTTTGAAGATACCAATTTCTGAAGAACGGCTTACATGCAGTCCACCGCATAGCTCAATCGAATAATCTGAAACAGCTACTACGCGTACAACATCACCATATTTTTCACCGAATAGAGCCATTGCGCCCATTGCTTTTGCAGAATCGATATCCATCTCCTGAATTACAACTTCGATGTCTTCCCAAATTTTTTCATTTACTGCACGCTCTACTTGTGCAAGTTCCTCTTTTGTTGCTGCACCGAAGTGAGAGAAGTCGAAACGTAAACGGTCAGGTCCAACGTAAGAGCCTGCTTGTGCTACATGGTCACCTAATACATCCTTTAAGGCACGGTGCATTAAGTGTGTTGCTGTATGGTTTTTAAGGATTAATTTACGTTTTGATTCATCTACTTTCGCAGTAGCCTCATCCCCAACATTCATTTCACCTGATTCCACTACAACAGTGTGTAATGGTTGACCATTTGGCGCCTTTTGAACATCTTTAACAATGGCAGTGAATCCGTCTGCTTCAATAACTCCAGTATCAGCAATTTGACCACCCATTTCAGCATAGAATGGTGTTTCAGAAAGAATAATTAATGCCTCTTCACCTTCATTAGCCGTTGTCGTTTCTTGACCATTTACAACAATCGCAGCAATTTTTGCTGAAGCTTCTAATGCATCATAAATAAATGTTGATTGCTGTTTTAAGTTTGAAAGCACTTCGTTTTGCACTTGCATAGAATCAACATCTGCACGCGCGTTACGAGCTCGATTACGTTGTTGTTCCATAGAAGCTTCGAAACCATCATGATCAACTGTCATGCCAACTTCTTCTGCATATTCTTCCGTTAATTCGATTGGGAAACCGAATGTATCGTAAAGACGGAATGCATCCGGTCCAGGAATTACAGTTTCACCTTTTGCTTTTTGACTCTCAACTACTTCGTTAAAGATTGCAAGTCCTCCATCAAGTGTTTCATGGAAGCGAACTTCTTCGTTTTTAATAACACGTTGAATAAATGCTTCCTTTTCTTTTACTTGTGGATAGAAATCTTGCATAATCTCCCCTACAGTCGGAACTAATTCAAACATAAACGGCTTTTCAATACCGATTTTTTTCGCGTAACGAACTGCTCTACGTAATAAACGACGTAATACATAGCCTCGTCCTTCGTTTGATGGCAATGCTCCGTCACCAATTGCAAATGCTACTGTACGGATATGGTCAGCAATTACTTTGAACGGTGTATTAATATCTTCTGCTGAACCGAAGATTTCTTTTAAGTCTACTTCGTGCGGGCGTTTGTATGAACGGTTAGCAAAGCTTTCAGTTTTTTCAATGATTGGCATGAATAGATCTGTATCAAAGTTCGTTGGTACATTTTGTACAACAGAAACTATACGCTCCAGACCCATACCTGTATCAATATTTTGCTTCGGCAGTGGCGTATATGTTCCATCAGGATTGTGATTGAATTGAGAAAACACTAAATTCCACACTTCTAAATATCGCTCATTTTCCCCACCTGTATACATTTCTTCTGGAGGTGCCCCAAAACCATATGCTTCACCACGGTCATAGAAGATTTCTGAGTTCGGACCAGATGGACCTTCTCCGATATCCCAGAAGTTTCCTTCCAAACGAATTAAACGCTCTTTCGGAATACCGATTTCGTTGTGCCATACATCATAAGCTTCTTGGTCTTCCGGGTGAATAGTTACTGATAACTTTTCCGGATCAAAGCCCATCCATTTTTCGTCCGTTAAAAATTCCCAAGCGTAATGAATTGATTCTTTTTTAAAGTAATCCCCGATTGAGAAATTCCCCAGCATTTCAAAGAAAGTATGGTGACGTGCTGTTTTCCCTACATTCTCGATATCATTTGTACGAATAGATTTTTGTGCATTTGTAATACGTGGGTTATCCGGAATAATACGTCCGTCAAAATATGGCTTTAATGTCGCAACTCCCGAGTTGATCCATAAAAGTGATGGGTCATTAATTGGCACTAATGGTGCGGATGGTTCAATATGATGTCCTTTTTCTTTAAAAAAATCAAGATATAGACGACGAATTTCAGAACCTGTCATTGTTTTTGTAGTCATAATTATATCCTCCTGTAATGTTTTTGAAGTACGATGAATTGGGCACAAAAAAAGCCTTCATCCCGGTAAAGGGACGAAGACTGTTATCTCGTGGTACCACCCTAATTTATAATGCATAAAGCATTATATCTCAAGTGCTTATAACGTAAGCATACGGCAGGTATTAGCTGCACTCTGGAGTAGCTTTCCGTAATTTTCGCGGAGATTTTTTCAGCCAAGAAATCTCTTTCTGCTCACGAAGTCCAATACGTACTTGTTCCATCATCGTTTTCATTAATATATGTTCTTCATTATAGAAAATTGACTACGTGCTGTCAATCCGCATTCCTTAATAATTAAAACGATTTTTCGTCAATAGTATCAATACAATAGCTGGTCCTGTACAAATAACCATTCCTAAAAATGCCAAACTAGGTTCAACTTCATACAGAGCTCCACCTAAAAGCGTTAAGATCGCAGCACTTAAACTCATTGCAAGCGCAGAATAAATCCCCTGTGCATTCGGGATTTGTTCTTTCGGTAATGCTTGAGATATGTAGCGGATGAATGCGTAATGCGCCATTGCAAATGACAGTGCGTGAAGTGCCTGAGACACAATAAACATAGGCATATTTGGAAAAGCATATATCATAATCCAACGTACAGTTGAACCAACCGCTGCCAATAACATTAACGATGATGGCTTCCACTTCGTTAAGAACGTATCTGCTTTTAAAAAGTAAATAATCTCAAATAACACTGCGACATTCAATATCATTCCAATATAAAAAGGATTTACATTTAACTCCTGTAAATATATATATCCATAGTTATAGTAAGAGGCATGAGCTCCTTGAAGTAAGATCACTACAAATAATACGACGATGAAACTTTTTACATCAAAAAGCCCTCTCATCGATAATGTTTTCCCAGTTTCTTTAGGGGGAGCTAAACTCAATACATTAGGAGCGGGCATGAGTTGAATTGCTAATAATGCAGTTAAACCGAAAATCATCGCCCATAAAATCATTTGCTCGCCGTACATTCCCGTAATCATACTAATAATTAATACAGCAACTACATAGCCAAATGACCCTAGTGAACGCGCCTTTCCATAATGAATTCCACCTTGCTGCATTAATGTCGCTGCGCTGCTTTCCACTGCAGGTAATAATGCGGGATACAATGCACTAAAAAGCATCGTCATGATGAATAAGCCTACAAAAGAATCGATTGGTACATAAAGTAGTGCAGTTACTAAAGACGCCACTGTGAAGAATATAAGTACATTTTTATTGCTCATTATTTTTGAGACATACGGGAAAATAAGGATTGTCGAGATTGCTCGTGCAACTAAACCAAACCCCATAATAATACTCGCATCTGAAACGGTTAAACCTTTGTCATTAATAAGCCAGCCTGTCCAATAAGGCAAAAATATACCCCACGTAATAAAGAACATAAAAAAATTCTTTGCCAGCCAACGCTGATTGTTCATAATAATATAGCCTTCTTCCATTCTTATAATGTTGAATAATAGCACGACAATTTGTACAATAATGTGAGATATCTCATATTTTATATTAAGGAGTTGCTTTATAATTTGAGAAAGTTATCACTAGAAGAAAGTAAACCTTATATTGAGCAATACCCTATTTCTCAATATTTTTCATTTGATATTAATCCTTTTATACAAGTTTATGAATTTGATAAAGGGGAGTATATTTTTCATGAGCATTCTTTTCCCGACTATTTGTATTACATGATTGAAGGAAAAGCAAAATTATATGTTACACATAAAAACGGGAAAATTTCTCTAATTGATTTTATAACATCTCCTACATTTATGGGAGAAATGGAATTATTAAATGCAGAACGTTACTCAAAAGGCATCCAGACCGTTACAACATCCATTTGTTTTGCAATTTCCATCCGTGAAGTGAAAGAAAAATTATTAGCTGATCCGGTATTTTTAAAAATGCTCTGTCTTTTTTTAAGTCAAAAAACTATGGATATGACAGCCAAATATACTCAAAACCAGGCTTATCCATTAGAAAATAGACTGGCATCATTCATTTTACTATCGTCTGATAAACAATTCTATAAAGAAAAACATACAGAGGTATGCGAATATTTAGGGGTATCATACCGACATTTATTATTTGTTCTGGCACAATTTTGCGAAGAAGGATACTTAACGAAGAAAGATCGGGGTTATGTCCTAAAAAATCGACAAGTACTAGAAAAGCTTGCTAGCGAAATTACTTACTAAAAAAAGACTGCGCTAAACTAACTTTTAGCACAGTCTCCTATACAAGAACTTCTTATGTTTTAAACAAGTTTACATAAACATGCCTGCAATAGCAGCTGATAATAGAGATGCTAACGTACCTGCAGCAACTGCCTTAATCGCAAGCTTTGCAATCATTGGTCGTTTATCTGGTGCCATACCACCTAAACCACCGATTAAAATACCCATTGAGCTTAAATTAGCAAATCCGCATAGCGCAAATGAAATGATAATAGCTGTCTTATCCGAAAATTCACCAATCACAGGACCGAAGTTAGAATACGCTACAAATTCATTTAAAATTAATTTTTGACCGATAAACGAACCAGCGCGAACTGCTTCATCCCAAGGAACACCGATTAAAAATGCCAACGGAGCAAATACATATCCTAAAATGCCTTCAAGTGTTACGTTATCTAAGAATGACCACCCTGTAAAGTTACCGATCCAACCAGTAACGCCTCCTAAAAGGCCATTCAGCAATGCGATTAATGCGATGAAACTTAGTAACATTGCACCAACGTTTACTGCTAATTTTAAACCGTCAGATGCACCGGATGCAGCAGCATCAATAACGTTTGTCGCTTCAGAATTACGTTCTAGTTTGAAATCTGCTTCATCGATTTCTTCTGTTTCAGGAATCATTAGCTTTGCCATAACCAAACCTGCTGGAGCGGCCATGAAACTTGCAGCCAATAAGTATTCAAGAGGCACACCTAATAAAGAATACCCGATTAATACAGAACCTGATACCGATGCAAGTCCACCAGTCATAACAGCGAACATTTGTGACTTTGTCATTTTATTTAAAAATGGACGAATAACAAGCGGTGCTTCAGTTTGGCCAACGAAAATATTTGCTGCAGCATTCACTGATTCTGCTTTTGTTGTGCCTAACACTTTTGATAAAAAGCCACCGATAATTTTAATGATAAATTGCATAATCCCTAGATAGTAAAGAACAGAGATTAAAGAAGAGAAGAAAATAATAATCGTCAATACACTCATTGCAAAAACAAATCCGACATTATTCGGATCTGCTAATCCGCCAAATACGAAGGAAATCCCTTCATTTGCATAACTTATTAACTTTTGTACCCCTTCAGAAAGTTGCATTAATCTTTCACGACCATATGACCACTTTAATACGATAAATGCGAAAACTAGTTGTACAATTAAACCTGATATAATAATTCTCCACTGAATTGCTTTACGGTTATTTGACAATGCTATAGCAATCGCTACGATTCCAACAATACCTATGATTCCCCAAACGAAATCCATGTTTGCGCACCTTCTCCTTTAATTTTGTAAACCTTTTCATTTTACATTATTTGACATCAAACTTCGGACATCATATAAGTTTTTATTATACTAACATAATCACATACATATTATTAATTAATAGTTTCTTTAAAAACTTCTGACATTTATATTTTGCGACTTTAATGCTTAAAAGTGTTATGTCGTAATTCCCTTAACTTTATATTATATTTTAAAAACATTTCCCTTTTTCGATGAAGATAAACAATCCACATTTTATAAAGCATTTTGAAGTCAAAAAAACTTTAATAAAACAAAAAACCAGCTATTTTCATTCAGAAATGAAAAAATAGCTGGTTTTATTATTCATTAAAATCATATGGAGAAATGTCATTCATGCCTATTAATGGATGAATATACGGTGCAGTTTCCACTGTTAAATGATTCGGTAATGATTCTCCGATTTTATGTGAGGAGGTAGTATTTAGTAGACCTAACTGTTCAGAAGATGTTTTTGATTGTTTTTTTTCACTAATTCCTTCTGTTTTTACCTCTTTTTCCGGTATTTCATTTACTTCCTGTATTTCTGTAATTTCAGGATCAAGTCGAGCCTTTAATGTTGTTAGTCGTGTTAAATCATCATTTTTGGCTAACCCATTCGCTAATACATCCGGCTCGCCACATAAAATTAAAAAGTTTTTTGCGCGTGTTATTCCGGTATACAGTAAATTTCTACGTAGCATTTTAGAGTAGCTGCGAACTACCGGCATAATAACCGTTTGAAATTCCGAACCTTGGGATTTATGAATTGAACAGCAATAGGCCAAAGTAATTTGATTTAAATCCGCACGTTGATAGGTAACTTCAATTCCATCATAACTTACGATTAATAAATCCTGCTTTTCCACTGTTTCCTTTGCCCGAATAATGGAAATCACTTCACCCATGTCACCATTAAATACATTATTATCCGGCTGATTGACAAGCTGGAGTACTTTATCGCCGATTCGGTATATCGTATCTCCAAAAACAATTTCCTTTCGTGATCCATTATTTGGATTCACAAGCTGTTGTATTTCTTTATTCAAGCTATCAATTCCAGCCGGACCTTTATACATTGGCGCAAGTACCTGAATGTCACGGATTGCCTGCCCTTTAGCAAGAGCACCTTTTACAATTTGTGTAACAACACTTGTCACTTGTGCAGTTCCGGCTTGAATGAATGAGCGGTCCGTTGTTTTAGCAGTTAATGTTTCCGGAACGGTCCCCTTCTTAATCTGATGGGCCATTTCAATAATCGTAGACCCTTCTGCCTGCCGGTAAATATCGGTTAATTCCACTGTTGGAATTTGTTTGGATGCAAGCAAATCTTTCAATACCTGTCCAGGACCTACAGGCGGTAACTGATCCTGATCTCCTACAAATACTACCTGTACATCTTCATGAAGCGCTTTAAGCAACTGATGGGCAAGCCACGTGTCTACCATTGACATCTCATCGATAATGATAAGACGACCGACAACTTCACGCTCCGTTTCCTCATCCTTTTCCTGACCATTAAATCCTAATAAGCGGTGAATCGTCATCGCTGGTAAACCTGTTGATTCGGCTAACCTTTTTGCTGCCCTACCAGTTGGTGCTGCCAGGACAATAGGAAACTGCTCTTCTTTTTCCGCATAAGTTTTTGGATTCAATGATAATCCATGAAGTTCTGCATAAACTTCGACTAAACCACGCACAACGGTCGTTTTCCCTGTACCTGGACCACCTGTTAAAATCATAACGGCAGAGTTTAGAGCGGTTTCAATAGCCAGTGCTTGCGTAGGTGCATATGTCACATCATACTGTTCTTCAATATCACCAATTGCTTTACGAATTTCATCACGCGAAAAATTCTCTGCTTTTTTATTTTTTTCTTTGAGCTCATTTATCTTGCTGGCAATGCCGACTTCACTAAAATACAGAGAAGGTAAATACATACGAGTTTCTTCACCGCAAATTTTTGATTCTTCCCGCATTTCAATCGCTGCCTTCGAAATTGCCTCGTATGGAATTTCAATACGCTGACTTTGCTCAAGCATTTCTTTAACCATTGGAAGAACCATTTCTGCATCCAAGTAGACATGACCTTCTGATAATGCTGCATTTGTCAGTACATGAAATATAGCCGCTTTTATACGGTCCGGGTGATTTCCCGTTATCCCTAGCTTCGCACCAAGTTCATCGGCACGAATAAAACCGACCCCTTCTACTTCTTCAATAAGCCGGTAAGGATTTTCTGTTAATAAACTTAAGGTTTCTTCCCGATAAGCCTGATATATTTTCATACCAAGCTGTGGTCCAAATCCCCACTCATTGAGGCGAACCATTACCCTCTCTAACCCTAAATTTTCTTCGATTGTTTGACGAATGAGCAACTTCTTTTCAGCAGATAAACGAGGAACCGCATCAAGTGCATATGGATCTTCTAATATTTTGGTTAACGCATCCATACCCAACTTTTCAACAATTATTTCTGCCGTTTTCCGGCCTACCCCTGAAAATAAGTCGCTTGATAAATAATGGACAATGCCTTGCTCTGTTGTCGGTACTTCTTTTTCAAAAGTTTCAATTTGAAATTGCATCCCGTATTTCGGATGACTTTTCATTTGTCCGGTGAATCGATAGAGTTCATCGTCTACTAACTTCGGAAAATAGCCTACGACAATAATTTCTTTTTCATCATACTGAAGGTTTGTTTCTTGTATTTTGACACGAACAATGGAGTACATATTCGTTGTATTATGAAAAATTGTTACAATAGGTCGACCTAAAATAAATAGCTTATTTATGTCAAACAAATTTAGATTTTCCGCCATTTTCATGCCACGCTTTCTAATAATTGTATGCTCATTTTATCATACACGCAGCGCCCTGTCTTACTATATAATGCATGACTTGTCCCGTCTGATTTTTCTATTAATTTAGCACACTAAAATGTTATGATAGGAATAGATTTCAAGAGAAAGTAGTGAAGAACATGAACTTTAGACCTTGTATTGATTTACATGACGGGAAAGTTAAGCAAATTGTCGGGAGTACGCTTGGATATGATAATAAAGAAGTCATTGAAAATTTCACATCGGATCAAGATGCCTCGTATTTCGCTTCATTATTCCAGCAAAACAAACTAACAGGCGGACATGTTATTATGCTTGGTCCTGGGAATGAGGAAGCAGCAATTCGTGCATTACATGCATATCCAAATGGACTGCAAATTGGTGGCGGCATTACTGCAGAGAATGCACAAAAATATATCGAATCCGGTGCATCACATGTCATTGTCACTTCATATATTTTTCACGATGGATTGCTTGATCTAAATCGATTGAAAAACTTAGTTGAAAAAATCGGGAAAGAACATCTAGTCATTGATTTAAGCTGCCGCAAGCGCGATGATAAATGGTATGTAGTAACAGATAAATGGACAAAATTCAGTGATTTTGAAGTAAATGCACAATCGATAAAAGACATTGAAGCATATTGCGATGAGCTGCTTATTCACGCAGTGGATGTTGAAGGAAAACGCGGAGGCATGCAGGAGGAATTAGTACGTGATTTGGCTGAATGGACAACGATTCCAACGACATATGCTGGAGGAGTTCGTTCGCTTGATGATTTAAAAAAGTTTGAAGCCATTTCAAACGGTAAATTACATGTAACGATCGGTAGTGCACTGTCCATATTCGGTGGGGATTTGGATTTCCAAACAGTTGTTAATTACTGCGAAGGCATAAGTTAATGACATCATAAAACAATAAAATAACGTGAAGAAAAGGCTGTCATAGGAAGTTGTACTTTCCCAAAACAGCCTTTATTTTATATATTGGACATGAGTCGTTTCGCAATCATCTGAAATTCTTCCGGACCGATTCCCGGAGCAAATTCTTCCGGTAATTCGTCTAAATCCGGCATTTTTGCACCCTTTGGCATTCCTTCCTCTACAATGAGGGGAGCATTCGTCCATGGATGTGGTCCTTTCCAGATTTTATTGATATCCTGATAATCTCCTACGTAATTCCACGTAAACAGTACATTTCCATATCCGCGATCTTCATACTTCCGCGCATGATCAAATACATGATTATCAAGGCTAGGTATCGGAAGCATCTTCGTTACATCCAATCCTGTTGCCATCTCAATTGCTTTTGCATAAGCAACAACATGTGTTCCGCCGCGTACTAATAAATAGCCGATCATTTCACGTGCTGTTGGATGATCAGTCATTTCATATACACGCATTTTATGAGTTCGTGCTCCACATTCCAAAAAGAAATTATGCAGTAAATCAAGCACTAAATTTCCACTTGAAAATACATATTCGCCATTCCATGGTTTCCCCATCGAATCTACAGGTAAAGATGTTTGTGCAGATGCAATAAAACTTTGTGTATTGCGCATATTTTTAGCGTTCATCATCGGAGCAAGATTCGGGTTTCCGGAAAACGTTGTATCCTTGCTTAATAAATTGATGGTAGTGGCAACGAGTTCAACATGTCCAAACTCTTCTGCTGTAATACTCGCAACTAAGTCATAAAAAGGCTTTAGTTTTTTCTTTCCTCGGAAGTTGAACGACTGATACATATAGTTATTGAGAGTCGACATCTCCCCGAATTTCCCGCCTAACAGTTCTTGTACAGCACTCGCTGCATTTGCATCACCATATTCAACTTGTGGTAAATCAATTGCTAAACGATTAACGCGTTGAAACAATAAAGCACCCCCTAATTGTCATAGTAAGCTTATGACAATTAGGGGGTGCATAGACCAAATCATACTTTATTTTTTCAAAAACGGCATAATCGATACAATTTTATCAATCCGAATATAAAACGGTGTTTGGCAAACATCAAGCACAATATAATCTGGACAGATAGCTGCTAGAACTCCTTGTTGAACTCGATTCCCATCTTGTTGTACCGCAACCATTTGACCTAAATAATTTTGAATTGCTTCCAACCAATAAGCGTTAGGAAAAGTACTCATTTGAACCAAAAAATCACTCCTTTGTATGCATACTGTACAATATGCTTTCAAGGAGTGATTCGTTCATTGATTATTTAGCTTTCGACTCAATAGTAATTGTAACTGGTCCATCATTAATAAGTGCTACATCCATCATTGCACCGAAAACGCCTGTTTCAACATGTAAGCCATGTGCTTTTAATTGTTCATTAAAAGCATTCCATAAAGGCTCAGCCTGCTCTGGTCTTGCTGCTTCCACGAAGCTCGGTCGTTTTCCTTTACGTGTATCAGCATATAAAGTAAATTGGGAAATGGATAAAATGTCGCCGCCAACTTCCAGTATAGAACGATTCATTTTCCCTTCATCATCTTCCCAAATGCGCAAATCAGCAATCTTTTTTGCCACATAGGCAATATCCTCTTCTGTATCGCTATGTGTAATGCCGACTAACAGCACATAACCTTTATCAATGGCACCAGTTTTCTGTCCGTCCACTGTTACCGAAGCCTGTTTTGAACGTTGTAGTATTACTCGCATAACATAACCTCTATCTATAAATTAATTAATTACACGTTGTACCGAATAAATATCCGGAAGCTGCTTTATTTTCTCCACTACTCGATGAAGCCCTGAAATATTTGTAATCGCTATTGTTAAATGGATCGTAGCAATCTTTTCACGATCAGCTCTACCTGTAACTGCTAAAATATTTGTTTTCGCTTCACTTACTGCGTGCATCACATCATTTAAAATACCAGGACGATCAAACGCAGAAATCTCGATATCTACCGGATAATCTTTGCGTATTTGTGTACCATCATTTTCCCATTCCACTTCAATAAGACGTTCTAAGTTGCCATCTTCCTGAATATTAGGACAATCAGCTCGGTGTACTGATACACCTCGACCTTTTGTTATAAACCCGACAATATCATCACCCGGTACCGGTGTACAACAGCGTGAAAGACGAATTAATAAATTATCAATCCCTTTAACAATAACACCAGATTCAGTACGTTTTTTAGGTGTAGGATTGTTCATGCTTTTAACGATTTTTTCGAGCGCTTCTTCCTGTTCACGCTCTTTTCGCATTTTCTCAGCTAATCGGTTAACGATTTGTTGGGCTGTAATCCCGCCGACACCAACAGCTGCATATAAATCATCTTCATGTGTATAGTTAAATTTATCAATAACGCGTTTAATATTTTCTGGAGTTAAAACTACCTTCATATCAAACTCTTGTGCTTTTATTTCTTTATCTACCAGCTCTTTACCTTTAATTACACTTTCTTCACGCACATGCTTTTTGAAAAACTGTTTTATTTTATTTTTTGCTTGGGAACTTTGGGCAATTTTAATCCAGTCACGGCTTGGCCCAAATGATTGCTTTGAAGTTAAAACTTCCACAATATCCCCTGTTTTTAATGGAGTATCAAGAGGCACCATTTTGCCGTTAACTTTTGCACCGATTGTTTTATTTCCGACTTCAGAATGGACACGATACGCAAAATCGATTGGGACAGAGCCCGCCGGAAGTTCGATAACATCCCCTAATGGCGAGAATACATAAACCATATCTGAAAATAAATCGAATTTTAATGATTCCATAAATTCTGCCGCATTTGATGATTCGTTTTGGAATTCCAGGATTTCGCGGAACCACGTTAATTTTTGGTCTATATTTTCCTTACTTCGCTCGACTGTTTTGCCTTCTTTGTATGCCCAATGTGCGGCGATACCAAATTCAGCAATTTTATGCATTTCCTTCGTACGAATCTGCACTTCCAATGGATCACCATATGGACCAATGACCGTTGTATGCAAAGATTGATATAAGTTTTGCTTTGGCATCGCAATATAATCTTTAAATCGGCCAGGCATTGGCTTCCATAATGTATGGATAATACCAATAACTGCATAACAGTCTTTAATACTATCGACCAAAATTCTTACAGCCAATAAATCATAAATTTCATTGAATTGCTTCTTTTGAAGAACCATTTTCCGATAGATGCTATATAAATGTTTTGGACGACCATAAACATCCGCCTCAATTTCAACTTCCTGAAGTTGCGAATTAATTTCATCCATTACATTGTCTAAATAGGCTTCACGCTCATCACGCTTTTTCTTCATCAAACTAACAATCCGATAATATTGCTGGGGATTTAAATAGCGTAATGCCGTATCCTCCAGCTCCCACTTCACTTTCGAAATTCCTAAACGGTGCGCTAAAGGAGCAAAAATTTCCAGTGTTTCCTGTGAAATGCGACGCTGTTTTTCAGCCGGCAAATGTTTCAATGTTCGCATATTGTGTAAACGGTCTGCCAGTTTAATTAAAATGACACGGATATCCTGAGCCATAGCGACAAACATTTTTCGATGGTTTTCTGCCTGCTGCTCTTCTTTTGACATGTATTTAATTTTCCCAAGCTTCGTTACACCATCTACAAGCTTGGCAACTTCTTCACTAAATTCATTCACTAAATCTTCACGTGTTACGTCTGTATCTTCTACGACATCATGTAAAAATCCAGCGGATACTGTTTCAGGATCCATTTGCAGTTCTGCCAAAATACCTGCTACTTGTACTGGGTGAATAATATATGGTTCTCCAGAGCTCCGGAACTGCTCTTTATGGGCTTCTTTTGCTACCTCATATGCTTTTACAACAAAGGTAACATGTTCTTCGTTCATATAAGATTTGACGAGCTCGAAAACATCTTCGGGCGCCAATATTTGTTCTTTCGCCATCATTAGTCCACCTGTTCTTTTAATTTTCGCAATAAGTATAACTTCAATTGTATAAAAGATAGCTACTAAATGTAAAGACACGCGGTCATTTAGTTTTGCAGAAAGTAGAAATTTGTAGAATTATTGAACAGCTATTAGCAATTAATTTCATTGAAAAAAACTATCTCACATAAACATGCGAGATAGTTCGATAATAAATTAATATTGAATTAATGTTTTAATCGGAACAGATCCGATTTTGTTACGACCATTTAATTCTGTAAGCTCAATAATAAATGCAGCGCCTACAACCTCGCCGCCTAATTGCTCAATTAAGCGTACAGTTGCTTCCACTGTACCACCTGTTGCAAGTAAATCATCACAGATTAAAACCTTTTGACCTGGTTTTACAGCATCGTTATGCATTGTTAACGTATCTGTTCCGTATTCCAAACCATAATCTGCAGAGATGACTTCACGAGGTAATTTACCTGGCTTACGTACTGGTGCAAAACCGATTTCTAAAGCATAAGCTACCGGACAACCGATAATAAATCCGCGCGCTTCTGGACCAACAATAATTTCTGCGCCAACTTCTTTTGCATATTTAACAATTTCATCAGTTGCATATTTGTATGCAGGACCGTTATCCATGATTGTCGTAATATCTTTAAAGCTGATGCCCTCTTTCGGCCAGTTTTCAACTGTTGTTACGTATTGTTTTAAATCCATTCTTCCTATGTCCTCCTCAAGAACTCAATCGTTCATTAAACCATTGTTTAAGCTCGCTGTATGTAGCATATACAAGCTTCTGCTCAAGCTCGATTTGTTGTGAACGCATTTTATATGACGGGGCTTCTGACAATGCTTGTTTTGGTACATTTTCATTTACTGTCGTCAGACCATTCTCTATTGTAACAAATCCTAGCTCAAAAAACACTGTTGTCATAAATTTAATTACTTCCATATTTAGGCCAATATGTTCCGACAATTTCTGGATATGCTCATTTAAGTTAAAAGCAGGACGTTTTTTTAAGAAGCCATAATACCATTTGAAATGATCTCGTGTCGGCATTCCATTAAAATAAGCAGATTGATCCGTATGGAAATGTGCATAAATCCGTTCAATCTGTACTTTATTTAGTATTTTCTCCAACAGTAAAAAGTTTTCAGGTAAATCAAGCAAAACAATATTTTTATGAAGCGTTAAGGGATTCACCTCATCTGTAAAGTGTATAATCTCTTTTGGTATCGCTTGTTCAAAGTGATCTTTCGTCTGTTTAAAAAACGCAATAAAATCCGTTTTTTCAATATTGACCTTCGCTACCCAATTGCTTGTTTGACTTTTTCCACGATAGTCATATAGTTGCCACTCATTAATACGTACATCCTGGACCATAAATTGCGGCTTTTTATTACCTTGCCACTCATTAATTTGTAAATCCCCTACTAAAGATAAAGCGATGCCATAGGATATTTCGTCATGTAAATAACCTTTATTAAAACCGATTGCATCTAATGAATTGTAAGCATCCTCCAACTCCATCTTCAAATGATTTTCAGCTGACCCAATTTTTCTAAGCGATTTTGCTTTCACATTTTGAATAGCAAAAATCGGTTTTGGAAATTCCGTACCAAAAGGCGCTAATTTACGTATTTCCTGTATTGCATCAACTGTAATTTCATTTAAATCAATAGGAACATCAATTTGCAATCTTTGTACGAGTTGCTCCTCCGATAAACATGCTTTAGCCTGTTCATTTAAACGTGTTCTCAAAGCTTCGACATGTTCAATTGGCAATGTCATACCTGCTGCCATCGGGTGTCCACCGAAATGAGGTAAAATATCGCGATTTTTCACCAGTTCATTGTACAAATGAAACCCTTCGATACTACGGGCAGAACCTTTTGCAATTTCTTTTTCATGATTAATGGAAAGAACAATAGTCGGGCGATAATATTTTTCCACTAATCGGGAAGCCACAATACCAACAACCCCGGGATTCCATCCTTCTCCAGCAACTACTAAAACAAGGGATTGTTTTAAGTCCTCATTATTTTCAATCATAGAAATTGCTTCATTGCTAATATCCTCAACTATTTTTTTGCGTTCAGTATTTTTATCATTTAACTGTTTTGCAAGGTCATTTGCCTGCAGCGGATCTTCACTCATTAAAAAATGCACACCTGGCTCTGCACTTCCTAAGCGACCGATCGCATTTAACCTAGGACCAAAATAGAATCCTACAGTTTCTTCATTAATCTCTCTTTGATTGGTTCCTGACGCCTCACACATTGCTTTTACCCAAGGGTTTGTAGACTGTTGTAACGCTTGGAGACCTCGCTGTACCAAATAGCGGTTTTCCCCGACTAGAGGTACTAAATCGGCAATCGTCCCAATTGCTACATATTCAAATAAATGATCAGGTATCTCGCCATATAAAGCATGCGCTAACTTAAAGGCTACCCCTACTCCAGCAAGCTCTCCGAATGGATAATGTCCTTCAGGTATACGTGGATGAATAATAACATTTGCATCTGGTAATACATCCCCTGGCTCATGGTGATCAGTAATGATAACATCCATCCCGAGCTCCCGAGCTACTTTCACTTGTTCGATGCCACTAATACCATTATCGACAGTTATTATTAAATTTACGCCATCTGCATATGCTTTTCGGAAAAGTTCTTCATTTGGACCATACCCATGTGTAAATCGATCAGGAATAACAAAGCTCACATCTGCCCCTATATCAAGTAAGGCATTCATTAACACGGTTGTACTAGTAATCCCGTCCGCGTCATAATCTCCATATACTAAAATCTTTTCCCCGTTCTCTAATGCATCTTCAATACGAGTAATGGCTTCTTCCATTCCCGCCATTAAAAAAGGATCATGGTACTGGCTTTCATCAATTTTTAGTATGGAGGCTGCCTGCTCTGAATTTTCACAGCCTCTTGCAATTAAAATTTTTGCTGCGATAGATGAAATATTTAATTGTGAACTTAGTTGTTTAATTAGTTGTTCATCTTGTTCCTCTATTTTCCAAACTTTTTGTGATTGTATCATATATATTCACTTCCTCATGCAGTACATTATACCGAAAATCACGTGCGTTTCCTAAAGATAATTTCGTAAAATACCATTCTAATATAGGGTTTAGAAGAGATAAATTTACACTTAAAAAAGTGCTACCCAAAAGTTTATCACTTTTAGATAGCATAACATTGAAGAATTCCATTATTTTGTCCATTCTTTATTTGTATCATATTCATCCGGAATTTCTTTTACTTTTAATGTAGATTCATCACGCTTACGTAATTCCTCTTTTAAACGTAGAATTTCAGCATCCTTTTCATTTAACAAAACACGTGTATCATCCAGCTCTTTTTTCACTAATTTTGTTTGACGCTTGCTCCCTAACATTCGAAATGCCGAAAAACAAAAGCTAATAATAAATCCGACTAACACTGATCCTAAAATCACTAAAATTAATGGCCAATTGGCTTCTCCGAAAATATAGTTTACCGGGACACTTTCTACATTTACCGTAGCAAAAATAGCGATAATAATAGCAAAAATAAGACCTACAACTAATGTCCACTGTATTTTCATAAAATGCCCTCCTTTAATGGTGTATCCATTAAATGTTATTCCTTATATCGTTTTAACCTAAACAAAAAGCATGCAACTTTGTCTTTAAACAAAATTGCATGCTTTAATACTATTATACTTGTGGCTCGTCTGAACCCCATTGTTTTTTCTCTTTTTTCACAACAGATGTACCTTTTTTATCCATTTCGCGGCATTTCAGTGAATACCAAACTTGTGCTGCGATACAGATAGAAGAATAGATACCTGTAACTAAACCAATTAATAAAGCGATTGAGAAGTTCTGAATTGAAGGAGCACCTAGGAAAATAAGCGCCAATACAACAATAATAACTGTTAAGACAGTATTGATAGAACGTCCCATCGTTTGACGAAGTGATTTATTAACGATAACTGCCAGCTCTTCTTTTGATGTAATTTTTTCTTGACGATCAATATTTTCACGAATACGGTCAAACGTTACAATTGTATCGTTAATAGAATACCCAACAATTGTTAATACTGCTGCTATAAATGTAATGTCTACTTCCAAACGTAATATACTGAAAATCACGACAATAAAGAATACATCATGCAATAATGACATAATAGCACCAAGACCCATACGCCATTCAAAGCGAACAGCTACATAAATGATTATTCCTATTGCAGCTAACGCTAAAGCATACATTGCATTTTTGGCCAGCTCTTTACCGACCGTTGCTGAAACTGTACTTAAGCTTGGCTCTTGACCAAATCTCTCATTTACCTGTGCTTTAAAGTCAAGTACCTCTTGTTGCGAGAAGTCTTCTTTATAACGCATTACAGCCATATTCTGTTCGTCGCCAGAGATGACTACATCGTTATTTTCAAACCCAATCTCATCTAAATAATCTATAACTTCCTGTTGTGTTAATGCTGTATCTGATCCAATTTCCACTCGTGTACCTTGAGAGAAATCAATGCCGAGATTCAGCTTAAATACACCAAGTACTACAATACCAACTACTAAAATGATTGTAGATAACGCGTAAAACTTTTTACGATTTCCAACAAAGTCTAGTTTATCGAATTTCGTAGTTAAATCCAATGAAGTAATTCCTTCATCTAGTGAATGTTGTTTTGATCTGTTAATCCCAAACCATGCTGGATTATTGAAGTAACCGCTGTTTACAAGCAGACCTTGCAACATACGAGAACCCCAAACAGCTGTAATAAAGGATAATAAAATTGAAATAATTAATGTTGTTGCAAAACCTTTTACAGAACTTGTACCGTAATAGAATAATACTACTGCAGCAAGCAACGTTGTTAATTGTGCATCAATAATTGCTGATAAAGATTGTTTAGAACCCATTTTGTAAGCATCTTTTACAGAATGACCAACTCGTAATTCTTCACGAATACGTTCAGCTGTTAAAATGTTCGCATCTACGGCCATCCCGATACCTAATACTATTGCGGCAATACCTGGTAATGTTAATACGGCATTAATACCGTTAAAGACGATTAACACTAAATACGTGAATACCGATAATGTAATAATGGAGATAAACCCTGGTAAACGGTAGTATAGCAGCATGAACAAGAAGATTAACAGTACGCCGACAACGCCTGCAAGTACCGTATCATTTAATGCGTCTTCACCAAACTGGGCACCAACCGATGTTGAGTATATTTCTGTTAATTTTACAGGTAAAGAACCTGCATTTAATACAGATGCAAAGTTTTTCGTTTCTTCTACTGTGAAGTTACCCGAAATCATAACATCTGTTGTATTTAAAACTTGCGTTACTGATGCAGCTGATTGATATTTCTGTTCGCCAGGCGGCTTTTGACTTTCTGTAGCGTATGAATCTACGCCCTCTTCAAAATCCAACCAAACAACTAATAGGTTATTCGGAGCACCCATGCTCATTACTTTTTGAGTAACTTCAGCAAATTTTGATGCATCTTTTAAAGTTAATGTTACGATTGGCTGATTTTGCTGGTCAAATGACGCAGCTGCGCCACCTTCCTTTAAATCAGTCCCATCGAGTAAAATATTATCGTTTACATCACGGAATGTTAAATTCGCTGTACTTGATAAAAGCTCACGGGCAGAAGCTTGATCTGCTAAACCTGCAAGCTGTACACGAATTCGGTCTTCTCCTTCAATTTGAATGCTTGGCTCACTAACCCCGAATGCATTAATACGATTGTTTAATGCAGTTGTTGTATCTGCCAATACACTCTGTGTAATGTTTTGTCCATCCACAAGAGATTCCACTTCATACAGTACTTCAAATCCACCTTGAAGGTCCAAACCAAGCTTTACGTCGTCTAAAACCTTCTCTACCGTTGTGCCCATCCCTGTAAATAGCAATGCTACTACTAGGATAAACGTAATGATACGGTTTGCTAATTTCATTAAAAAATCCTCCTCAATATCACAAGAAAAGCACTGTGATGTAAAACGTAAAAATAACTACAAAAATCTATGTATCTATAGCACAAATTTTTTATCGCTTTTTAAAAATAACATCGATACTTTAAAAAGCGCAACACTCTCATTATGAAACAGCTTGTGGAAACTGTCAAATTATTACTAGATAATTTGTTTTTATACTATCTCTTTTATCCCTATTCCTTAAGAGGATGGAATAACCCCTGAAGCTCTTCTTCCGAAAGTTTTAAATTTAATTCATTGCGTTTGAAATCGCTAATTTGCACATAATTTAGTACTTCTGAAGCGGTAGTGCCAAAAATGCCAGACGTTAACTCATGTAATCGTAAGTTCTGCACATCTTGTTTGCGCCAAACTTTGTCGACACAATATTTCCATAAATCCTGTTCTGTTAGAGCATCATATCCATAGTAATGGAATTCCTCAATTTTGTTCGTCAATATAAGCTGAACTTTTTCGTAAAGACTGAAAAATGGAATTTGCATTTCGATCACTCCTATACTTAGGTTTTAACTGCGATTAGTATTGCATACTTTATTGTATCTGAATGAAATTAAATTGAGAAGGGAGAATATTGAAGTTATTTGGGCTCATTTTTAAAAGGAACATTATTTTTAATGTTTGTCATATTCATTTCTAAATGTCTTGGGTTTATTTACAGAATGCAGTTTATGCGTATTGCTGGAGAAGAGGCTGTCGGACTTTATATGACAGCTTATCCGACCTTTATTTTTTTCATTTCTCTTATTCAATTAGGTATTCCCATTGCAATTTCTAAGCTAATTGCAGAATACTCCGCAAAAAGAAAAGTTGAACATGTTGCAACAATTATGAAAACGGCTATAAAAATTTCTGCTATTTCTATTATTTTATTTAGTCCATTCGTTTATTTTAGCATCCCGTATATTGCAAAAGTGCTATTACATAATGAAAATTTGATTTTCACACTTTATATTAGCATATTCACAATTCCTATCGTTGTATTTTCAAGCTTGATAAAAGCATATTTGCAAGGCTTAGCAAAAATTGCTCCTACTGCATGGGCACAGCTTCTTGAACAACTTGTTCGAATCGGTCTAATTGTTGTATTATTACCGTACTTTATTTCTGAATCACCTGCCATAACAGCAGCTGCAGCAATGGGTATTACAGCAATAGGTGAAATCTTTTCTTTATTATTTTTGGCTTACTTCTATAAAAGGTCCAGTAAAGCATTTAAAAAAGGCAACAGCAGCGGTTCGTTTGCAAAACCGATTTTTAATATTGCGCTTCCATCAGCAGGCAGTAAATTATTCGGAACATTTACATGGTTTTTAGAGCCGATTATATTCCTAAAAGCCCTAACTGTTTCTGGTTTAGCAGCAGGTGCTGCTACAACACTTTACGGAATTATTTCGGGTGTTCACATACCGTTGCTACTATTCCCGGCATTTATCCCAGCAGCTCTGGCAATTGTCCTCATCCCTGCAGTAAGCAGTGCCATGGCCAGCGGTAATTACACATTGGTGAATAAACGGGTGACACATTCTTTAAGACTGTCTTCATTAATTGGCTGTTTAGCCGCCTCTTTATTCTTTTTGCATGGAGATGAACTGACAATGGTTCTTTTCCATTTGGAAGAAAACCGTGGCTATATGAAAATATTGGCACCAATTTTTTATTTTTATTATATTCAAAGTCCGCTTCATTCAATTTTACAAGCAATTGATGAAGCTCAGGCTGCTATGATGAATTCCATTTATGGTGGTATTGGAAAACTTTTCATTCTGTTTTTCTTGGCATCACAGCCATCCATTCAGGAAAAAGGGGCAATTATCGCCATTGGTTTTGGCGTATTAATCACATCTTTCCTGCATATTGCTTCCATTAAGCAACAGAAGAAAATCAATGTTGGCTTTAGATTCTTTTTCCTGCCTTATGGTATT
Organism: Solibacillus sp. FSL W8-0372; assembly: GCF_037969735.1. Lineage (NCBI taxonomy): Bacteria > Bacillati > Bacillota > Bacilli > Caryophanales > Caryophanaceae > Solibacillus > Solibacillus sp. FSL W8-0372. The sequence continues at coordinate 2,551,221 of NZ_CP150204.1, forward strand.
TTCATCATTACTTGTATTGCTTTGCCATTGTTCACGAAAGGCATACCGTTATTTACTAGTTGTTTCGTTACTATTGGTGTCGTAATGTTATTACTATTCATTACAAAACAAATCCGAATTAATGATTTCCATTACATCCGATCAATTTTTTCGCGCTCGTAATTGGACAAACCACTTTTCATTTTCATACGTACAATAAAAAATGTCTCTTATATTGGGATATCCATTGACTAATAATTCATGCACCAGCCATTCTTCATCTTTTCCCATTATTTTTAAATGTCTTTTATCAACATAACCATCCAATATTAATGGCAAAATAAATCCACCTTGATCTTTTTTGTAAACAGATAATTTACCGGACTGTTCCAAAAATGCATAGGCTACATCCTGTACAGAGCAGACTCCCTGTTCACGAAGCTGCTGGAGCAGATCATCTAGGTTGTATCGCTGTTTTTTCATTTCAGATTCACAAATCCAGCCATCTCTAATGACCATTGTAGGATCGCCTTCGATAAAGTCACGTAATCGTTTATTTTTTAATATAGACCAAGAGTTTAAATACTGAATTAAAAACAATAATATAATTGGTAATATTGCTTTTGAAAACTCTCTATGTATGTCATCTAGTGCAAGTGCCGCAACTTCAGCCATCAATACAAAAATCGCCAAATCAACAATGCTTAGCTCACCAACTTCACGTTTGCCCATAAGTCGAAATACAACAAGTAAAATAATATACAAAAGAACTGTTCGTATAATAATAATCATATAATCATTCATTTCGCTCACCTCTTTCCTACATTTTAGCTTGTACAAAAATGTAGGAAAGATACAAAAAGCTTGCGGAAAATTAACATTTCCGCAAGCTTTTTTCATTCGTTTAAACTGATTCTACACGACCAATTGCTTGGCGCTCAAATTTCAAACGAGTATTTCCGTCAACTAATAAATAAACAACCGTATCTTCAATTGCATCTACTTCTCCGTGTAAGCCACCTACAGTAACTACTTTATCTCCACGTTTTAAGCTATTTTGCATTGTTGCTGTTGCTTTTTGACGTTTTTGTGCTGGACGAATTAAAATGAACCACATCGCAACGAACATTACGATGATTGGTAAAAATTGTACTAAGCCTTCCATTCTTATATTGCCCCCTTTCTCTATCTCTTTCTCACTTACCTAGTATAGTATAGAATTGTTAAGTTTTGCTCAAAAAAACTCTACTTTTTCTAAAAAATTATATTAATTTTCGGATTTCGAACATATTATTAGAAGTTTTTTGCATTTGGTTTGTTATAACCATATTTTTCGAAAAATTCTTCTTTAAAATCACCTAAACGGTCTTCACGAATCGCTTGGCGTACATCTTCCATTAATTTAATTAAGAAGCGTAAGTTATGGTATGACGTTAAACGTAAACCGAATGTTTCTTCTGTACGTAATAAATGGCGTACATATGCACGTGTATAGTTTTTACATGTGTAGCAATCGCAATTTTCATCGATTGGCGTAAAGTCTTTAGCGTATTTTGCATTTTTGATGACCATACGTCCTTCAGAAGTCATGAGTGTACCATTACGTGCAATACGTGTTGGCAGTACACAGTCGAACATATCAATTCCGCGCATCGCTCCATCAATTAGAGAGTCTGGTGAACCGACACCCATTAAATAGCGTGGTTTATTTGCCGGCATCATTGGTGCAGTAAAATCTAATACTTTATTCATAATATCTTTCGGCTCGCCAACAGATAAACCGCCGATTGCATAACCTGGGAAATCAAGCTCTACTAAAGCTTCAGCAGATTTACGTCGCAACTCTTCATATTCCCCGCCTTGAATAATCCCAAATAATCCTTGCTCATCTGGACGTGCATGAGCTTCTTTACAGCGCTTTGCCCAACGCGTTGTACGATCAACAGATGCTTCCATATATTCATATGTTGCTGGGAATGGTGGACATTCATCAAATGCCATCATAATATCAGAGCCTAGATCATTTTGGATTTCCATAGCCTTTTCCGGAGATAAAAATAGCTTGTCTCCATTTAAATGATTACGGAAATAAACGCCCTCTTCTTCAATTTTACGGAACTTTGATAAAGAGAATACTTGGAAACCGCCTGAATCCGTTAAAATAGGACGGTCCCAGTTCATGAATTTGTGTAGGCCACCCGCTTCTTTTACAATATCATTTCCTGGACGAAGCCATAAATGATACGTATTAGATAAAATGATTCCTGCATTCATTTCTTTTAATTCTTCAGGACTCATCGCCTTCACGGTAGCTTGTGTACCAACGGGCATAAATGTCGGTGTTTCAAACGAGCCATGTGGTGTATGCACAATCCCTAATCGGGCACCTGTTTGAGCACAAGTTTTAATTAATTCATATCGAATTGGTAATTGGTTTGTTGTTTCTGTCATAATAAAAAATCCTCTCGTTTCTAAAGTAAGAACACTACTTCGAATGAAAACACCTACCACTGTTGTAGTAGGTGCACACAAATAATAATTGTATCGATATGTTACCTTAATTGCAAATTACTTCCCTGGACGAATGAACATTGCATCTCCAAAGCTAAAGAAACGGTACTTTTCTTCAACTGCTTTTTCGTAGGCATTCATAATTGTTTCTTTCGTAGCAAGCGCACTGACAAGCATGACTAATGTTGACTTCGGTAAGTGGAAATTCGTAATAAGACCATCAATTGCCTTATATTCAAATCCTGGATAAATAAAAATATTTGTCCATCCTTGTGATGCCACAATTTTTCCGTCATTTTTTGCTGCCACTGTTTCAAGGGTACGAGTAGAAGTAGTTCCTACCGAAATGACGTTTCCTCCTGCTTGCTTCACACGGTTAATTGCAGCTGCAGCTTCTTCCGATACACTATAAAATTCTGAATGCATATCATGGTCTTCAATGGAATCAACACTTACTGGTCGGAATGTACCCAGCCCTACATGCAATGTGATGAACACGATTTCTACACCCTTTGCTTTTATAGCTTCTAGTAAAGGCTCAGTAAAATGTAGTCCCGCTGTCGGTGCCGCTGCCGATCCACGTTCCTTTGCAAAAACTGTCTGATAACGTTCCTGGTCGTCTAACTTTTCACGGATATATGGTGGCAAAGGCATTTCCCCCAGTTTATCCAGGATTTCATAAAAAATGCCATCATACGTAAATTTAAATGTACGTCCGCCATGATCTAGTTCGCCAGTGCATGTTGCAGTCAACAGTCCATCACCAAATGTGACAACCGTTCCGACCTTTACACGCTTGGCTGGTTTAACTAGCGTTTCCCATTCATCCTCATTTGTTTGCTTTAATAGTAATAATTCTATATTGGCACCTGTGTCTGCTTTAGTCCCCATTAACCGAGCCGGCAGTACTCGTGTATCATTTAATACGAGACAATCCCCTGCTTTTAGTTCATTTAAAATATGGGCAAATGTATGATGCTCAACTTCCAATGAGTTTGGGTTAACGACCATCAAGCGGCTCGCTGTACGGTCTAATAATGGTGTTTGGGCAATTAATTCTTCTGGTAAATGAAAATCAAAATCTTCTACTTTCACGGTCATAACTTCCTTCTATTCTTTTTGTGCCGGTGGATAACCGAAATGGTCGTAGCATAGGTTTGTTGCTATTCGACCACGTGGTGTACGTTGAATAAAGCCAATTTGCAATAAAAACGGCTCATACACATCCTCAATTGTAATTCTTTCTTCTCCGATGGATGCTGCTAGCGCATCTAAACCAACAGGACCACCACCGAAACGTTCAATCATCGACTGCATCAGTTTATGATCTATATGGTCAAGTCCTCTTGGATCAACTTGTAGAAGCTCCAATGCTTGCTTCGCCAAATTGTGCGAAACAACACCGTCTGCTAATACTTGTGCATAATCACGAACTCTTTTTAATAAACGATTTGCTATTCGTGGTGTTCCACGGGCACGTCTTGCAATTTCATAGGCCGCTTGTTCATTTAATGCAACCCCAAACAATTCGCCCGATCGAATAACAATTTCCGCCAGCGACTGTTCATCATAATATTCCAGTCTCGCCAAAACACCAAAACGATCACGAAGCGGTGCAGAAAGAGCGCCTGCTCGTGTCGTCGCACCAACAAGTGTAAATGGCGGCAACTCTAAACGAATCGAACGTGCTTCTGGACCTTTTCCGACAACAATATCCAGACAGAAATCCTCCATGGCAGAATAGAGTACTTCCTCAATAGCACGTGGCAAACGATGAATTTCATCAATAAAAAGTACGTCACCTGCTTCGAGAGAACTTAAAATTGCTGCTAAATCCCCTGGTCGTTCAATCGCCGGACCGCTTGTCATTTTTACGTTTACATTCATTTCATTAGCGATAACGATAGCTAATGTTGTTTTCCCTAAACCTGGTGGACCATAAAGGAGTACATGGTCAAGACTTTCCTGACGTAGCTTAGCGGCTTCGATAAATATTTTAAGGTTTTCCTTCACTTTATCTTGACCTATGTATTGCACTAAACGCTGCGGTCTTAAAGAAAGCTCAAATTGCTCTTCGGCATCTGTTGCTTCACCTGAAAGTACACGGTCTGACATGTTATCTCACTCCTTTTTTATTTCAATTTCAACAATAGCTTTAATGCCTGTTTAATATAGGCATCTGTCGTCGTTAAACTTTCATCTTCACTTAATTGTGGTTTAACCTTATCCAGTTCCTTTTCGGAGTAGCCTAATGCCAGTAGAGCAAGCATTGCCTCCTGAAGTTCATGTTCATTTGGATTAACACCAAATAACGGCAGCTCATTTTCTGCGCTCGGTAATTCCACCGAATCAAGCAGCATATCGAGCTTTCCTTTTAAATCCAAAATCATTTGGCGTGCTGTTTTTTTACCTACACCAGGGAATCGGATTAAAAATGCTTCGTCTTCCATTTCAATTGCCTGTATTACGGAAGTAGGGTTCCCACTAGCTAAAATCGCCAGTGCACCTTTTGGACCGATACCTGATACTTGAATTAGTTTTTTAAATAATTCACGCTGCTCCAAACTATTAAATCCATATAAATTTTGTGCGTCTTCCCTTACCTGCAAGGACACAAATATTTGCTGATCGCTTGCTGAAATTCGGAATGCATATGGATTGGGAGTAAAGATCATCCAGCCAATGCCTTGTTGTTCTAATACAATATATTCTGGTGTAACTCTGGTTACTTGTCCTTTTAAATAATCATACATCGTTCATCCCTCACATTTCTCGATTTATTATAGCATACGAAAAGGTAAGTTACCGAACGTACGTTGCTTTTATTCGAGACTAACAGCCATGCGGATACCGATTTCGGTTTTATGCATTTTTAAATACAAAAAAGACTGTCCTATAAGACAGCCTTAAGTTTATCATATTCTTTATCTTGTATCACAGAATTATATGCTACAATTTAATTTTGCAAAATTTCAATTTGTTCTGCTAAAGAATCTTTGTATTTAAGCCACTCATACACAATTGATTGGATGAATGGATAGCAGGCAATTTTTTGTCGGTCGCTTAATTTGAGATAAAATAAACATTCCCTCAAAATTTCATTAGGGTAATTCAAATAATGAAGCTTCGGCTGAACAATCTGTAAATAAGGATGATCATTCATTGCCTGCTGTAAATTATATTTAGTTTGTGGCATTATGCGATGAAGCCATAAAATAATCTCATCTGATGCTTCTCCTAAAGAAGCTAAATCAAAATCAATAAGCTTTACTTCTTCACCACGTAACATCACGTTATGATGAACGACATCCCCATGTAAAATTGTTTTAGTTTCAGAAGGTACAGTCCTTTGCGCCATTGTATTTAACGCATTGGACGCATGCTTAACTAAATCGTCATAATTGTTTTTTAATAAGCGTCTTAGCTCTCTTTCATTTGCAATAAAGCGTTCGAAGCGCCTCATCCACTTCTCCGGCATTCGGTACAATGAAAGCATGCCTGTTTCATCCCAATTAATTTTTTCATTGGTTTCATGCAATTGTTGGAGCGCATAAATAGCAAAATACTGATGTTCAAACCGCTTATAATCAACACTTTTCCCATCAAACCACCGTTGTTTTAAAATATTTGGCTCTTCATTTTCTTCTACAGGAATATGATATGGGAATTGTATATTTTCAAGCTCACGATGAATCATTTTCACTTTTTGTGCAATAAATCCATCTTCATAATACTTCATAAAATAAGACCCTTTTTGTGTATCCCACTTCCAGCAATTCTCTTTTATGACTATTGACATGACTTCGGCGGTTGTGGCATCGGTTGCATTTGAGGCATCATACTTGCTGGATAAGGCATCATTTGTGGGTGACAGCAAGGGTTTTGTTGGTGCATCATATAATCAATTTCATTATAGTAATGGTTTACTAATTGCTCTTTATCCGGGCAATGTTTTCTTTTTACTGAAGACTCATCATGATGGATTGGCTGCATTTGCATATGCATTGGATGTTCCATATGCATAAATGGTTGCATTTGCGGATGCATATACATTGTTGATTCCATTGGCATATGCTGACATGATGGGCACACCGGCATTTGGTGCATATGCATTAGCGACTCCATTGGCATTCGATGACATGACGGACACACTGGCATATGATGCATTGGCATTTCCATTGGCATCCGATGACATGACGGACAAGCCGGCATTTGATGCACTGGCATTTGATGCACTGGCATTTTATGGCATGAAGGACACACTGGTATTTGAGGCATTGGCATTGGCATTGGCATTGGGTGAATAAACTGTGGCTGATGTTCGAAGACTGGTTGCTGCGGCATTGGTTGTGGTTGTGGTTGTGGTTGTGGTTGTTGCTGAATGATAATAGGTTGTTGTGGCATCATCGGTGGCATATAGACGGGTTGTGGTTGTGTAATATTGTTTTCAAATGTTGGTTGTACATGAACATTCGTTTGCCAATTTGGCATCGGCATCGGCATTGGCTGAGGAGTAGGCTGCAAGTAAATATCCCCTTGCCAAAGCGGTTTTTGTGGTTGTGGCTGCGGCATAGGTACCGGTGTTGGTGTCGGTACGGGTGCCGGCATTTGAACGGGTTGCTCTTTCACAGGCTTTGGCTGCTCCTTCACTACTTTTGGCTGTTCCTTTACAACTTGCTTCACTTCTTTTTTATGCACGGAATCTGGTAAATATATTTCCATCCCTGGAACAATATAATCAGGGTTAGCTAAATGTGCATTTAATCTTTTTAAATCTTCAAAACCAATCGCATATTGCTTTGCGATTTTCCACAAAGTATCTCCCTTTTGAACAATATGAACGCGCACATCTTTCCTCCTTTTCTCGTAATAGCATATGCATAAATTGTGCTATTGCCACAATGTTCACAGTAAGTACACTATAATTATGATAAGATGTAATGTAACTGGTATGCTAATTGAGGTGGAATTGATGAAAAAATTATTAGGCGAAGAACGCCGTCTAGAATTGCTTGCATTATTAAAGAATGCAGTACAACCGCTAACAGGTACAGAATTAGCAAAGCATACAAATGTTTCGAGACAGGTCATTGTAAATGATATGAATTTATTAAAGGCACGAAACGAGCCTATTGTCGCTACAAGCCAAGGTTATATTTATATGCATAACGTACAACAAACGCGTATACAACGTAAAATTGTCTGCATGCATAATGCAGAGGAAGCAAAAGAAGAGTTATTTATATTGGTCGATTGTGGGGTTATGGTCGAAAGCGTTATTGTCGAGCATCCGGTATACGGAGAAATTACCGCTTCGATTATGGTATCTAACCGCTTAGAAGTGGAGCATTTTGTAAAACGGGTCCAAGAAACTAATGCCCTTTATCTTTCAGCTCTTACCGATGGCACACATTTGCACGTCATTAGCTCGACTTCTGAAGAAAGCTTGAATCTAGCCGAAGAGAAATTACGTCAGCGCGGATTTTTGATTGAAAACTAAGATAAAACAGCTTATTCAGAAGACACTTGTCAAATGAATAAGCTGTTTTTCTTATGAATAGTTCTGTTGCACGCCACTCCCGATAAATGTCTTCCGGCGATACACGCTAAGTGCAATCCCGATGACAAATGAGTTTAATAGGAGAGATGTAAAACCATAACTTATAAAAGGAAGCGACAATCCGATGATCGGCAACCAACCAAGAATCATAGCCACAGAATATCCAAACTGCATGCAATAAAAAGATACTGCTCCAATTACAAGCATTTTTCCATAGGAACGGGCTAATTGTTTTGCTTTCCAAAGTATACGAATTGCGATGGCGAATAATACCGATACGACAGCAATTCCTGCAATATAACCAAATTCCTGGATAAGCTGCACTAAAGCAAAATCTGTATGCCCTTCCGGAATATAACGAACCGTCTCTGCCCCAAACCACCCAGCTTCATTTAATGCATTTTTGATTGCCAAATATACATAGCCTTCCTGTGTAGCATAACTTTCCGGATTCAGAAAAGCATAGATACGTACAAGCTGGTAATGATGCAGCTGCGGAGCAATCAGAAACATTGTACTAGCGATTAGGCCTATTAAAGTTATACTTGTCATAATTTTCGATTTTAGTGAGTAGTCACTTAAATAAAATAAAACCGTTACTACCCCTGTATAAATAAGGGCTGCTGTCAGGTTTGGCGCACTTAAAATAAACCATAACGGCAAAACAAATAAGACGATTAACTGCCAACTTTTAAATTTTTTCTGTGTAAAAAAGCCTGCCCAAGCAATCAGCAACAATGGTAAAACGGTCCAAGCTTGTATCTGTATCGGCCCTACCATTAAATAGCTTTGCCCAGAAACCATAGCTGTCGGAAAGAAATATAATATCATTAACAAAATAAGTGCACCCAAATATATAGCGAGACTGAACCGCTCCAGCTTCCGGTAATCGATATACATCAGTGCTGCAATCAATATGGCGGCACAAACAAGGTGCACCCATTTGCTTCGAATAAAATAATCAGTCATATCTGCCCCAAAAATAACGGTACTATCAAATGTTAAAATAGGAATAAAGCTGGCCCCTAATAGAAGTGCAACTAAACTAATTAACAGCCAATCGACTTTGGGCCGGTGAATCTTGTCCATCGATTTTCCGAGTGCGGATGGTGAACCCATTTCATCAATTGCTTTTCGTTCCGCTTCATCGGGTGTATACCCTTTTTTTAACCAGGCATTTTTCGAATGCTCTATATGGTGCTTTAATTCATCATATACATGTACCTGAGCTTCTTTTGAACGAATAAAAGCTGTTACTTTATTTAAAAAACGTTCACTCTGCATGCATACGCACCCCCAATAGACGCTCCTTCAATGTCAGTTTGATTTGCCCCTCTTGCTGTAATTGTTTTTTTCCGGTCTTCGTTAACTCATACCGCTTAACGCCGTCCGTCCAATTTGCGAGCACAAACCCATTCCTTTCCTGTTCATGAAGAATTGAATAGATGATTCCCTCATTATTGATTACATCCTGTATTCCCCTTACATGCAGTAATTGCGTAATTTCAATCCCTGACTTTGCTTCAAATAAAAGTGATAAAATTAACCTTTTCAACTCGTCCATGTTTAACTGTCGTTGAACATTTTCTTTATGCTGCTCTGTGAACTTCGTGCTGGAAAATGCAGTGCGATCCATCGCTTTTTTCAAATTTTTTAAACGATCATCCATTTTCTTCACGCTCCAGATATTTTTTTAATAGCTGCTTCCCTTTTCGAAGTCTTGTTTTTACTGTGTTCTCATTAATTTGCAGTACATCTGCCATTTCCTTCATCGCCTGATCTTCGTAATAACATAAATAAATAACTTCACGGTATTTGATCGGCAGCGCCATGATCGCCTTGACTAAGTTCTCATCTTCCTGCTGCTGTATGACTTCTCGTTCAACAGAAGTACCGCTTTCTACTTGCATAAAGACTTCATCGTCTTTTGCTTCGACATTTTTGGCATACCAGCTTTTCAAATAATCTTTTGAATGGTTAATTGCAATGCGCCAAAGCCATGTTTTTAACGATGAATCATATTGAAAAGAAGGAAGTGCCTTGTAGCATTTCACGAAAATCTCCTGCGTTAGATCCTCGGCAACAGCGTTATTATGTACATATTGCATGACAAGCTTTAATACGTCTTCTCCGTAATGTTGCATTAATTCATCTATAATCGTTTCATTTGATAAGTTAGCAGTATCATTTATTAAATAACTTTCCACAGAAATACCTCCTTTCATCAATTAGACGAATCCCGTTTTTAAAAAGTTTGATTTAATTACAATTAATTAATAGGATACTGGATTAAATAGAACCCTGAAAATTCTAATATATTTATAAATCTTCTAATATAATTTTATTTTTTCTAATAAAATCCCGATTTTCTAATAAAACGTCCCATTGTGCTAAAATGCAATGACTTTTATCTAATATCTCCGTTGGATTTGCTAATATCCAATTGCCATCTTCTAATATCCCGCAGCATTGTTCTAATAAAATGACGCGCATACATTATTCCTTTAAAATAAACATAAAAAAGTGCACTCCATTGACACGAGTGCACAACTTCATTTTATAAAAATCTTTTTCGCTGCTCTGCTGATGGTAGCATGCATGCATCTTTTTTACCGAACCATTTGTAGCGGTTTTTTGCAACGAACCGATAGAAAATATCCCGCAGTGGTTTAGGCACTACAATGAAAATATAGCATAGCTTCCAGAGGCCTGTAAGATTCCGTGCAATTTTAAGCGCTGCTGTCGATTCAGTATAGTAATTATCCCCTTCAATCAATACAATGCTGTCCGTCTTTTCGGAGACACCAAACTTTTTCAACATATCAATCCCGCTATCACTTTGAAGTGAGGTAAACTTAAACAATGCTTTCGGATCACGCTTTATAATAAATTGAACACTTGCATCACAGAAGTTGCATTCTCCATCAAATAGTATAAGACGTCTCAAGATCTCCACCTCATTCTGGTGTTACATAAGTAAAATATGTGCCGAGTGACTTCACTGTGCAGCCAAGAGCCTTAAGCTCCTCCAGAGCACCTTTCATCATCGGTTCCTCTTCATCGTCTAGTATATCAATAATGAAGAAATAATTCCCGAGTCCTGTTTTTAATGGTCGTGATTCTATTTTACTTAAATTTATTTTACGCCATGCAAATACAGATAATACTTGATGAAGCGCACCGGACACATCTGTCGGTAATGTAAGCATAAATGTTGTTTTCGGCTGTGATTGTAACGGTACTAAACCATGCTTTATATTTTGCTTTGATAATACAAAAAAGCGCGTATGATTAAAATGGAAATCATGAATATTATGTTCTGCAATATGTAGGTTATATTTTTCAGCTGCTGAAAGATTTGCAACGGCTGCAATACAGCGATCTTCGGTTTGGGAAACAAGCTCGGCAGCTGCTGCAGTAGAAGCATATGGTGTTTGCTTCACATTGCCATGTGTGTAAAATAAAAATTTATGACATTGTGCCAATGCATGTGGATGTGAATATATTTCTTCCAGCATCTCTAAATTTTCAGCGAACTTTTTATTTACCAATAAATGCTGTTGAATTTTTGACATTACTTCAGCTGTTACAAATAGCTCTGCTTCATGATATAAATAGTCAATTGTTAATGGCACGGAACCTTCCAATGCATTTTCTACAGGTACAACTGCTAGCTCGACTTTCCCCTCCGATACAGCTTCAATACATTCCGGAATTGATTTATATGGAATATGCCAATCATGCGGATATAAACCCTTTGCAGCTAAATATGTAAAAGATGCTTCTGGACCTAGATAGGCAATTCGTTTTTCCCATTTATTTTCTGACATAATGTACACCTCAGTCTCAAGTTCTAAATTTTCTGTTAAATATTTTTATAAGAAAGGACTGTCCATTTGCCCTAGCAGATTGGACAGCCCTAATTATTTGGTTATTCCTTGGTGCATTTGCGTGAAATTCTAGAGGTTAAAATGCACCTGAGCTAATAACTTCAGCCGATTCAATAAATTCAAGATGATTTAAGCTGCGAATGAGTTCATCCAACTCATACGACATACTTGTAACGTCCAATGACAACGTAACATTTGCACGCCCTTGAATCGGAATTGTTTGGTGAATCGTCAGCACATTGCAATGTGCATCCGATACGGTTTCTAGTAATTTGGCAAGTGTACCTTTACGATCTTGCAGTTGAATGAACACCGTTAAAATACGTTCTTGCACAATCGAATGGAAAGGAAAAACAGCATCACGATATTTATAAAAGGCGCTTCGAGATAAATCAACCTCTTTTACCGCATCCCAAATGGAAGTAACAGAGCCTTTTTGCAATAATTGTTTTGCTTCTAACGTTTTTTGCATCGCATCTGTCAATACGTCCTCACGCACTAAATAATATCGTTGATTAGCTACGTTTTTCATCGTCATCCCCCACTTAATTAATCGACAAAGTCAAATTCGAATTCCATTAGACGTACTGTGTCGCCATTTTGGGCACCACGTTTGCGTAATTGCTCGTCAACACCCATAGCACGTAGTTGGCGGGCAAAACGTCGAATACCGTCTTCACGACTGAAGTCAGTCATTTTGAATAAACGTTCAATAGTGTAACCTGAAAGTACATATGCACCATCATCATCACGTGTAATTTCGAAATCGCTGCCTTGGCTTTCATGTTTGTACATTACTACCGCATCCGACTCTTCTTCCAATACATCATGCAATAAGAATTCTGGTGTTACTTCTAGAAGATCGGCGATTTCAAATAGTAATGGCTTTAAACCTTGACGAGAAACTGCTGAAATCGGGAAGATTTTTACGTCTTCTCCTACTTTCTTTTTAAACTCTTCCAAGTTTTCTTCCGCATTTGGCATGTCCATTTTATTGGCAACGATAATTTGCGGACGTTCAAGTAAACGTAGATTATATTGTTCTAACTCGTTGTTAATCGTTACATAATCGTCATATGGCTCGCGGCCTTCCATCCCAGACATATCGATTACGTGTACAATTACTCGTGTACGTTCGATATGACGTAAAAATTGCATCCCTAAGCCAACGCCTTGGTGCGCGCCTTCAATTAAACCTGGTAAATCGGCCATTGCGAATGAACGACCGTCATCTGTTTCTACCATTCCTAAGTTCGGTACAATCGTTGTAAAATGGTAAGCACCAATTTTAGGTTTTGCTGAAGAAACGACAGATAATAATGTAGATTTTCCTACAGAAGGGAAACCAACTAAACCAACATCAGCCAATACTTTTAATTCTAGAATAACTTCTAATTCCTGACCTGGTTCACCTTTTTCGGCTAATTCCGGTGCTGGATTTGATGGTGTAGCAAAACGGCAGTTACCACGTCCGCCACGTCCTGCTTTAGCGATAATAGCCTGTTGACCATGTTCAACTAAATCGGCAATGACTGTTTTTGTTTCAGCATTCATTACAACTGTTCCGGGTGGCACTTTAACGATTAAATCTTCAGCACGACGACCGTGCATCCCTTTACTCATCCCATGCTCTCCACGTTCAGCTTTGAAGTGGCGTTTGTAGCGGAAGTCCATTAACGTACGTAAACCTTCTTCTACTTCAAAAACAACGTTACCACCACGGGCACCATCGCCACCTGCTGGACCACCATTTGGTACATATTTTTCACGGCGGAAGGCAACCATTCCATCTCCACCGTCTCCACCTTTAACGTAAATCTTTACGTGATCGACAAACATTTCTTTCACTCCTCATGCATGTGAAGGACATATTTCCAACTTGTATTCGTTTGTTCATATGTTTCCACACCAAAAATATTCTGTTCTATTGAAAATAGCGACTGTTCCCATTTTCCCGTTAAATGAAATGAAATATTCCACTTATTTTCTTTTGTTTCGATACTTAACTGCAATTTGTGCTCTTCATATGGATCAAGCGTGTCATAAACATGAATAATTGTGTTTTCCAAGTATTGAGTAATAGCTTCATCGTACTTGCTTTCAACTGGGGCATTTACATCGCTATCCATTTGAAGCTGTATAGCTGGGAAACGCCATTGTACTGTATGAAGCCATTCCATCGTATTAGGTAATTGAAGTCGATTGATGTTCGAAAGCATCTTACAATGCTCTGACTGTTCAAAAATCACTTTTTTTGCATCGTCCACTCGACCTAAATCTAAATTCATTTGAATCAAATGAAGATGATTTAAAAAGTCATGATTTGCATAGCGTAACGCTTCAGTTACAGTTAATTTTGAACCAGCCATTTTTCCACTCTCCGTTTTCCAGTATCGTTACTAGTATAACAAGTTTCACATCTATTTTCCTTCTATTCATCTGTTCCTCAAAAGAATGACATAATCGATACTTAAGAAAATTTCAACCATTCATATCAATTATACTTAGCATAATTGCCATCGGATTTAGCTATATGACCATAGCGAATCAGTTAGCCTTTTTCTCCTGAACTATGACACCTGTTAAAAAAGGTGAAAAAGTGAAAAAAAGGACTGCAATAAATGCAGTCCTTTCATTGCAAGAATTATGCTTCTTGAGCTGTAGGGTATACAGATACTTTTTTCTTGTCGCGACCATAGCGTTCAAATTTAACAACGCCGTCAACTTTTGCGAATAATGTATCGTCACCACCGCGGCCTACGTTTGTACCTGGGTAAATTTTTGTACCGCGTTGACGGTAAAGAATTGAACCACCAGTAACGAATTGACCATCAGCGCGTTTAGCACCAAGGCGTTTAGACTCTGAGTCACGTCCGTTTTTAGTAGAACCTACACCTTTTTTAGATGCGAAGAATTGAAGATCTAAAGTTAATAATAACATCCTGTTCCACCTCCTAGATCATTTTATATTTCAATTCGATGTATTCTGAATAGCTCGCAGTCATTGTATAGAACTGTGTAACCATTGTGTTCAGAATAACTTGTAATTTAGCGTCTGTTTCATCATTCAGTTCAGCTTGTGGAACAGTTACTTTTAAGTAACCACCTTCAGCACCTTGTTCGATCTCAGGAGTAATTCCTGTAATTTGTGGGATTGCGTTTACTGCACCAAAGGCAACAGCAGAAGCACCTGCACAAACTAAATCACGACCATAGATATCCGATAAAGCATGTCCTGAAATTTCAAATCCATAAGATTTACGATTTTCATCACTATAAATAGTTACTGTAATCATGTCCATCACCTACTTATTAAGCGTTGATAGCTTCAACTACTAATTTAGTGTATGGTTGACGGTGACCTTGCTTACGACGGTAGTTCTTTTTCGCTTTAAGTTTGAAAACAGTAATTTTCTTTTGCTTACCTTCTTTAACAACTTTCGCTGTTACAGTAGCGCCAGCAACTGTTGGAGCTCCAACTTTAACTGTTTCTCCACCTACGAATAAAACTTTGTCAAAAGTAACGATTTCGTCAGCAGCCACACCTAGTTTTTCAACATAGATTTCTTGACCTGCTTCAACTTTGATTTGTTTACCACCAGTTTCGATAATTGCGTACATTAAAATGCACCTCCTCTTAGACTCAGACTCGCCCGGAATTGCAGGTGACCATAAAGGTACTTAAACCTGTTCAGCGCGGTTGCAGTAGCACGGGTGCTACAAACAATAACATTCAAATACTACCACATCTAAAATATCAAGTCAACCTATTCATTACTATTTTTTCAAATGCAGAACGGTATTTTCGAAATTTCCAATCGCCTATAACTTTGGTCCATAAAAAGAGACCAATGATTGTTAATGACAATGATTGCGGCAATAAATATAATAGTACGATAATTATTACCGTAAGTAAATAAAAAGAAGCCGTTAAATAAAATTCGAAAATTTTAGAAAACGGCCGCCATTTTAATAAGCTATAGCAAAATATTCTACCACCATCAAGAGGCCAGATTGGAATGAGGTTAATAGCTAGAATAAATAGTTGAACTTCTATTAACCTCTCACTGAGCATAGGAGGCAAAAAAACACTGACGAAGATTCCAATGCACGTTGCAAGCGGTCCCCCTAATGCAATAATAATGAGCTGATTGTAGGATAAACGCATCTCATCCTTTATCGTCATTTCTCCGCCGTACGGAACAATTTTACATTGTGTAATGTGCGCTCCGACTAATTTCGCTGCGATAAAATGACCCAATTCATGAAATAATAACGAGACAATAATAACAGTATAAAATGCAATATCCCCATACAAAACAATTGATAAGAGCAGTAACAAAAATAATGGGTGAATCGAAATTTTCATTTAGATGGACTTTTCCTTTAGCCAGCTAATCGTTTCTTCCATATTCAAAACTTGCCCATTTCGCTCAATTTGCACATACAGTTTTCCAGCTTTTTTAGTTGCAACAACCATCCCTTTACTTACAGTTGTGTAGGGTAATACATAAAAATCATCGACAAAACCAAATGTAACTGTATCCCCTGTATCATATACAATCGAAATTGCTTTCCCATTATATTTTGTATGGCCAGTAAAAACAATTAGACCATCAAACAAGGCATTTAATACAAAAGGTTCATCATAAGCGAGTAAAAAACCATCGTTAAAGCGATCAATCGTCTGGAAAAGTTGTAATTGATTGATTGATATATCTGCACTTACAGGGATTTGTGTTTCATCCTTGGACAGTATATTTACAACTGCCTTTCTCATCATGACTAAGTCATCCGAGCTATATACGATGGAATGAATAACACGTTTTGTAGATATATCCCCATAATAATTACAGCCATAAATAATCACAAAGACGATGCTCGCGATGAGCCATTTCCATTTTTTCAAGCTCACCATCCAATCTTTTTGAACTATTATATGTCATGAAAGACATTTCAATTCAAGAAAGCTACTAATAGAAAAAGCTGTATGGAATAGTTCGATACATTCCATACAGCTTACACTTTATTTGAATAATGATTTCAATTTAGCAAATACACCTTTTGGCTGGTCATCTTCCAGACTCATTAATGGTACAGAGTCCCCTAAAATACGTCGGGCAATATTGCGATAGCCTAATGATGCTTTATTATTCGGATTCATTACAATTGGCTCACCCTTGTTTGAAGAGCTAATCACATCTTCACTATCGACAATGATTCCCAATAAATCAATCGATAAATGCGTTGTAACTTCCGTAATATCCATCGCATCTCCGTTCGTCATTAAGCTTTTACGTATACGGTTAATAATAAGCTTAGGTGGTTCAATTGGCTCCTGCTCAAGCAAACCGATAATACGATCCGCATCCCG
Source organism: Solibacillus sp. FSL W8-0372 (assembly GCF_037969735.1). Taxonomy (NCBI): domain Bacteria; kingdom Bacillati; phylum Bacillota; class Bacilli; order Caryophanales; family Caryophanaceae; genus Solibacillus; species Solibacillus sp. FSL W8-0372. The sequence goes on from NZ_CP150204.1 coordinate 2,568,535, forward strand.
CACTGCTGAAATTTCAGGTGTTGTCACGACGATAGCGCGATCCGCTCCAGCAACAGCATTGCGGTAGCCTTGTTCAATACCTGCAGGACAATCAATTAACACATAATCAAATTCCCGCTTCAGCTCATCTATTACGATCTTCATTTGTTCCGGGTTTATCGCATTTTTATCTGTATTTTGAGCAGCAGGCAATAAGTATAAACGTTCATCTACTCGCTTATCTTTTACTAACGCCTGATGCATTTTACAACGGCCCTCGATTACATCAACTAAATCATAGATAATACGATTTTCCAGTCCTAAAATCACATCTAAGTTACGTAAACCTATATCCGTATCCACTAAACAAACTTTCTTGCCTTGAAGTGCCAATGCAGTTCCTAGGTTTGCCGTAGTAGTCGTTTTACCTACGCCACCTTTCCCTGAAGTTATAACGATTGCTTCTCCCACATTAGCGGCCCCTTCCTTATATAAGGTAGCATCTTGAGTAATTGCATCATCAATATTCTTAGAGAATAATAATTCGTCTTCACTCATTTAGCTTCCTCCTTTATATGTTGATAAATTCGGTCGTATATTTCTTAACTCTTGGATTCTATCATATGCAATTATGTCATTTTCTCCAAGATATGCAAATATTTGATGAGTATGGTCTAATATAAATTGCGATTCATTTGTCATGACCTCAACATGATTACCAATTAATACATGTGTAGGTTCAAAATGAGAGGCGTAAACAATCGCTTCATCATTTCCATTTACACCAGCGTGCACTATTCCTTTTAGCTTACCCGCAATATGTACATTACCGCCTGCTTCAATTCTTCCATTCGGATTTACATCGCCCAAAACAAGAATATCTCCCGTTACGCGTAGTGTTTGTCCAGACCGAACAATTCCTACGTATGTTTCAAAGCGATTTGTTTCAAACTGTTTGAAACTTTCTTCCATCGTAATGACATCACTTTGAATGTTTTTTACACATAACTTTTGATGCTCTTCAACAACTTTTGTAAGCTGGTCTTTTTGCTCGGGTGTACAGTAACGTTTTCCTAAGTGCAATTGTACATCTATTTTACCATCAAGATGTCCTTCTGTAACTTTTTTCTCAAGTTCTTCCACTAATTCGGAATAAGAACATTGATCATCCAAACGAAGGACCAATCCATCTTTAGTTCCTTTAATATGGATAAATTGTTTTTTCATAGCTTTTCAAGTCACCTCGCGCTACATAATGGTGAAAAGAAACAACCGAATCCAATGTTCGAGTTGTCTCTTCATCACTTGTTTTACAATGCTTATTGTGCACGTTGAAATACTCGAGCGCTAATACAATATTTAAACGCCCATGCAAGCATTATTAAAAATAATAGATTCCCTATTGTTGTAGGAACTAATCGATTTACGATAAACGGCTGAACTGCCATTGTTGTAAACTGTATAATATAGAAAAATTCATATATTACAAATTCAAAAATAACCATTAATAATAAAGCCAAAAACATTGAAAATACTAAATGGGGATGGACACGCTTCACACACCATGCTGCAATATAGCAAACCGCCGGATATAACACCATGTACAAACCAATAATATTAATATAGAATACATCAAAACATAATCCAAAAATAAGACCATAAATCATGGCTTTTTTACGACTATAATAAATGGCTAAAAAGATTAAATATAAAATTAAAAAACGCGGAATTAAATAGTAAGTTTCCTCACCTAGCTGCAAGGGGGAAAACATAGCTAACCCAGATTCAAATAAAAACAGCAAAATCCCTACAAACACTATTAAAAACCGAGCGAGCATTATTCATCCCCCTCAACTTCCACAACCGGTTCATTCGTTAAATCTTCATTTGTACCAGACCCATCTGAACCGTCTATCGAAATTGTGTTACGTTTGGCAATAATAACATGATCTAATATTGAAAAGTCCGCTGCCGGTTTTACATAGGCCATTTTCGTCAAGCCAAAGTCATCTGTCGTCACTTCTGTAATTTCACCGATCAAAATACCTTTCGGGAAAATCCCGCCTAGACCAGAAGACAATACTTTACCGCCGACATCAAGATCTATATTGGAATCGATTCGTTTTAATAGTAATTCGTTACGTTCATCGTCATACCCTTCTATTAAACCATGAATTTCTTTATTGTCTTCATCTACTACAATAGCAGATACACGATAATTTTCATTGTTTGTATAAAGTAGCTCTACTTCTGACGTATAAGGTGTAGCAATTACAATTTTACCTATTAGACCACGAGAAGTTCTAACCGCCATATTTTTTTCAACACCATGTGCTGTACCCTTATTTAATATAATTTTCTCTTCCCACTGATCAGGGTTTCTCGCAATGACCGTCGCTTGAATCGGATCGAAATCACGCAAACTTTCCTCGATTGATGCGAGTTCACGCAATGAAGAATTTTCGGCTTTTAAAGTACTTACTTCTGCCTGCAAAACGGCAAAATCTTCAAGGCGCATTTTTAGGCGCTGATTTTCTTCATACGTATTTAACAGCGAATCAATATTGCTAAAAATACTTGTTATGTAATTAGTCGGCTTTGCGACAATCGATTGTGCAAAGCCAACTGTATCTTTAATAATTTGCTCGGGTAATGTTGCGTTATGACGATCACGTAGAGAGAACCCAATCAATGCCACAAGAAAAATAACACTTACTAAAAGAATAATTAATTTTTTATTTGAGAAATGTGGCACTGCGAGTCCTCCTTATTTCACTTGTTGCGAACGAATTAAATCAATATTATCCAACGCTTTACCTGTTCCAATTGCTACACAGTCCAGAGGATTTTCAGCGATAAATACAGGCATTTTTGTCTCGTCACTAATTACTTTATCAAGATTGCGTAATAGTGCGCCACCGCCTGTTAGTACGATTCCGCGCTCCATAACATCTGCAGATAATTCAGGAGGAGTTTGTTCCAAAGTTTTCTTCACGCCATCCAGAATTACAACGATTGCTTCATGTAAAGATTTTGAAATCTCACTTGAAGTAATTTCAATCGTTTTAGGCAGACCTGTTAATAAGTCGCGACCACGAATTTCCATCACTTCGTCAGGACCTTCAGCAAGTGCTGTACCAATTTCCATTTTAATGCTCTCCGCTGTACGCTCACCGATTGTTAAATTATATGTCTTGCGGATGTAGGCAATAATTGAGTGATCCATCGCGTCACCACCGACACGTACCGATTCACTAGTTACAATACCACCTAGAGAAATAACAGCCACTTCTGTTGTACCACCGCCGATATCTACGACCATAGAACCTGTTGGCTCCCAAACCGGTAAGTTAGCACCGATTGCAGCTGCAAAAGGTTCTTCTATAGTAAATGCCTCTTTTGCGCCAGCTTGACGGCTTGCATCAATAACAGCACGTTGTTCAACAGATGTAATACCATAAGGAACACAGATCATCACATTTGGCTTTTTCCAGTTAGAGCCTGATGCTTTCATTGCTTCTCTTAAATAATATTGAATCATTGCAGTTGTAATTTCAAAGTCAGCAATAACGCCATCTTTCATTGGGCGAATTGCCACGATAGAACCTGGTGTACGTCCGATCATATTTTTTGCATCATTACCAACAGCAACAATGTCACCTGTTTTTGTATTCTTCGCTACTACTGATGGTTCTCGTAATACGATTCCTTTTCCCTTTACAAATACTAATGTATTAGCTGTGCCAAGATCAATCCCGACATCTTTATTCCCTAATCCAAACAAATTAAGTACTCCCTTTCTTATAAAACAATTTCTATTTATGATGTTACTAAAATCATACGCTCTATTATAACGAATTACATCAAATAATTATAGTGTCATATGCTCCTAATCTCGACTTTTGTCGAATGTTTTTTTCTATAACACTACCTTACTATTGTATTTCTATTTTCGCTTTGAAACAAATAAAATTAATATGTAAGATTTAACAAAATCACCACATCCATATGACGAATATAACAAATAAAAGTTGCATAGGCGAAATATGTCGATGAATCATTAAAATATATAATAATTGTTATTGTAATGTAACATTCCCTATATTTCTTTCTCATCATTCTCATATTAAAAAGACAAACGTGCACTTACGTTTGTCTTCCCTATCAAAAGTATCCTTTTTCCTTCATGCTTATGAACTGATGATCACCGATTATGACATGATCAAGCAAATCAACGCCGACAATTTTACCTGCCTCATACAGTCGTGATGTAACATCTACATCTTCCGGACTAGGTGTAGGTACCCCGCTAGGATGGTTATGAGCACAGATGATTGATGCTGCTGAACGTTTAACGGCTTCACGGAAAATCTCCCTAGGGTGGACAATGCTTGCATTTAAACTTCCAACAAAAATTGTTTGTTTATGGAGCACTTGATTTTTAACGTTTAAAAATAGGCACACAAAATGCTCCTGCTGCAATGACGTCATATCTTGCATTAAAAAGGTAGCAGCATCTTCAGGAGAGCGTATAGTAAAACGTTCCTCTAAATCTTTTGTTGCAAGCCTTCTCCCTAGTTCAATCGCGGCTAATAATAATACTGCCTTCGCTTCGCCAATTCCTTTAATATCCATAATTTCCTCAAGTGTTGCATGTTTTAAATTATGCAATTTCTCAAAGTTTATCAATACCCGATTGGCGACTGTTAGTACCGACTCTTTCTTTGTACCTGTTCCTAAAAGAATTGCAATAAGTTCTTGGTTCGACAGACTTTTTGCACCTTGACGTATAAGGCGCTCACGCGGACGGTCTACTTCAAGCACATCATGGATTTTTAAATTCAACAATGGTGTTCCAGTCATTGACATCACTCCTAAAAGGTTAGTTTTAGTAGTTGCAATGTAAGCATTTTTTGAACTAACGATGCAATCGGCAATCCGACGACATTGTTATAATCTCCTTCTATGCGATCCACGAGCATGGCGCCACTCGTTTGAATCCCATAACCCCCTGCTTTGTCAAATGGATCTCCTGTCTGCACATATGCTTCTATCATTTGTGGAGAGACCTGTTTAAAAATAACTGCAGTCCTTTCAACAAATGTATGCTCTGTTCCATCCGCTAAAATAATCGCTACTGCCGTCATCACTTCATGACGATTGCCCGCCAGCTGCGTTAAATGTTGAATAGCTTCTTCTTTTGAAGTAGGTTTGTGTAATATTTGATCATTAAACACGACAATAGTGTCCGCTCCAATAATGCACTTATCCGGGCATTTTTTTGCAACATCACGTGTTTTTAAAAGCGCTACTTCTGTTACATATTGCTGGACTGTATTTGCTTTGACACTTGTTTCCACTACATCGCTTGTGACAATAGTAAAGGGAATATTTATCATTTGGAGCAATTCTTTTCTTCGTGGTGATGAAGAAGCTAAAATAAGTTGTTCATTCGTAGTAAAATTCATTTCCAATCCTCCTATTATCTATAGTAACCGACAATAGGAAATTTGAACATTGTACTGCCGTGGATACTTTTCAATAAAATAGACTATTTCTAGCATTTTTCTATACTAAAATGTTACTTTAAGGCAATCTAGACGCTCATAATAATTTAAAAACATATGCAACCGAATAATATTGGGGTTAGTTGAAAGCTTTGAAACTTCCGATGCCAGCCCAATCCAGTCCGTTGGCACAAGTTGTTCATCAATTTTATCAGTTTGTTGACCTGTAAACATTTTCGTATCTTTCAAAGTAATTGGAAGCTGGAGTTCAGCATTATTAGGACAACTGCTTGCAATTGTTATACTTTTATAAAATCCACTTGGTATTAACGCTAATGCAGCATCGACCTTCGTTGTATCAAGACGTGACCAAACAAAATACTGCTCGTCCACTTTCACTACAGCCGCTTTATTTAAAGTAGGGTAAGTTCCTAAAAATTGAGCTGCGCTATCAAAATTTGAGAAAACGCCATGTTGTAATGCAAAATATTGCTGCTTCACTTGCTGTTGTTCCTCTGTTGTTTGCACTGTCGGAATAGTTTCTGCAACTTCTTTTTCTGTTGTTGGTAATTGTAAAATAAAAATAAATACTAGGACGCCAGCAAGCCCTGTAAGACTTCCAATGAACATTGCTTGGAAAATGGCATTATTCTTTAAAGCTTTCATATTTGCTACAGCTCCATCTCTTTTTAATCAACCATAGCAAAATAGACATAAAAAAGGGCGAGACTGCTGTCGTCGCCCATTAAAAATGTTTCGCTAATATTCTTCTTTATTTTCACTCGACAACAAAGAAATACCATCAAATCGAAGTTTATTAGCAAAATCATATGATATTTTTACATTTTTGTCGAATCTCGCTTAACAAATATAATGAGCCGGTTACAATTCTAACCGTATCACCTTTCACTGGCTCCGTTAAAATCTTAACTGGGTCGTTAATAATATATTTATTCTTAGCCTGGCTCAGTTCAAAAATAACCGATGCTTTCATCGCCCGTTCATTTTGGATATCGGCAAAGTAAAAAACATCTCCGACTTCCTCTAATAGTTTCAAAATTGATTGGACATCTTTATCCGCCAGTAATCCTACAAGGAATTCAATTCGCTTCTTAGGAAAATGCTCTTTTATTGTTGAGACCAGTGATTGAATACTTGCCGGGTTATGTGCACCATCAAAATAAATATTTGGCAGGACTTGTTCAAAGCGGCCTGCAAGAACAGCAGTTTTTATACCAAACTGAATTTTACTCTCATCAAGCTCCAACTGGAATTTTTTCACCACTTCCATAAAGGCAGTAATGGCCAAAGACATATTATGACCTTGATGTGCTCCTAAAAGCTGACGCTGTAAATTTCCGAATTTCACTTCGTACACCGTATTTTCGTAAAGTTCGGAAACGTTTGTTTTTGTAACGGTAAAATGTTGCCCATAACAATATAACGCTACGTTTTTTGCTTTGGCTTCCTGTACAAAAATATCCTTTATATTATTAGTCATTTCCCCTATTACAGCAGGGCAGTTATCCTTGAATATCCCTGCTTTATGGCGTGCGATACTCGTCAATGTATCACCTAAAAATTTTGTATGTTCCAATGCAATACTCGGGACAACCGAAACAATAGGTATAACTACGTTCGTGCTGTCTTCTCTTCCACCCATTCCTGCCTCGATTAAAACTAAATCGGGCTTTTGATTGGCAAAATAAAGAAAAGCCACGACCGTCAATAATTCAAAATCCGTTAATTTCCCGCTTAGCCCCGCCTCAGCCAAGTGCTGAAACAAACGATCCATTTGATCTGTAGAAATAGGCTCCCCATCGATTTGTATTTGATCATGCACATCTACAACGCAAGGTGACATAAACTTTCCTACCGACAGCCCGTGAGCCCGCGCTATTCCTTCTACAAACGACAATGTAGAGCCCTTTCCATTCGTACCGGCAAAATGTACGACATTTAATTGCTTTTCAGGATGTCCCAATAAAGTAAGTGCCGATTCAATTGCCGCTAACCCTGGCTTAATTATTTGTTCACTTTCCACTTGCCACCGCTCTTTATAAAGGTTTAATAACGGAATCATGAAATCCACCCTTTCTTTACAAATAGACTTCGTACTTCAGCGATGAAATATAAAGAGCCCGTAATAACAAGCAGTTCATCCTCCGCTAGATTTGCCTTTTCTGTTTCAATCAACTGTTGCCAATTCGGATTCATAAACTTCTTAGCATGGTTACTTTGTTCGAAAAGCTGATTCGCTGTTGCAGCGCGCGGTAAATTTATCTGAGTAAAATGCATCTCAGCAGCGAATTTATCCATTAATTCAATACTGAGAGCATGGTCTTTATCTTGTAATGCTGCGTAAATAAACTTTACTTTATGATGTGGGGCAACCTCTTTTATTGTTTCGACTAATGCCATGGTGCCTTCAGAATTATGTGCACCGTCTAATATGATATTGCCGGTCACCCTTTCAAATCGGCCATCCCATTTTGCTTCTTGAAGGGCTTGTTTTACTTTTTTTTCATCAACAGATGGCAAGAACAATTTCACTGCAGTAATAGCCAGTGCGGCATTTTCCTTTTGATGCTCACCGACCATAGCCATTGTTATATTGCTGATATTTATATCCGATACATAGTTGAAATTCGATTTTTTATTGTTTTCAATATAAAATTGCTCATTTATCAGATAGATTGGTGCATGTAATTGAATCGCCGCTTCTTTAATCACCGATAATGCTTCTTTATTTTTTACTCCTACAACTACAGGTTTCATCGCTTTTATAATCCCGGCTTTTTCTGCTGCAATTTCCCCATAACTTTCACCAAGCATATCTGTATGCTCTAATGAAATTGTTGTAATGACGCTTACTTCCGGTATAACAACATTAGTCGAATCCAAACGCCCTCCGATTCCTGTTTCAAGCAAAACGACATCTACCTGTTGTTCTGCAAAATATTGCAGGGCAAGGAGTGTCATAAACTCAAAGAAGCTCGGAAACTTGCCGTCCAATTTTTCTTTAATTACTTCACTCAGCTGATTCGCGATATTTAGAAAATCTTCATCAGAGATTTGGTTTTTATTTATAGTCACCCGTTCATTTGCTCGTTCTAAATGAGGAGAGATAAAAGCACCTACCGTTAAACCATGCGCCATTAAAATTTCACGTGTCGCATTTAAAGTAGAACCCTTTCCATTCGAACCCGCAAAATGAATAAATTTATTTTCTTTCTCCGGATTGCCAAGTGCATTTAAAATCATTTTGGCTGACTGTAAAGGTTCTCCTTTGTATTGGCTTGCTTTTAATTGAAAAATAAAATTTGTACACTGCTCAATCGATTGAAACATTTAATTTCTCTCCCTAGTAAGGTTAATATGTAATCAGTTATATTATAGCGAAATAAAAAGAAAGAGGCACCGAATTCCGGCACCCCTTTCGTATAAATTACATATTTTTTAATTCTGCAATACGTTTTTCAACTGTTGCATATTTCGCTTCATAGTCGGCTAACTTTTCACGTTCAGTTGCTACTAATGCTTCTGGTGCCTTAGATACAAAGCGTTCATTAGATAATTTACCAGAAACTAATTTCACTTCTTTTGCCCACTTTTCAAGCTCTTTTTCAAGACGTGCAATTTCTTCATCAATATTGATTAAACCTGCAAGCGGCATGAAGATTTCTGCGCCTGATACAACTGCCGACATTGCTTGTGCTGGTGCTTCAAGCTCTGTACCAATTGTTAAGCCATCAGGGTTACAGAATTTTTCGATGTAACCTTTGTTTGCTTCAAGAACTGCTGCAATACCAGCGTCTTTTGCCGAAATCGTCATCGCTACTTTTTTGCTCATCGGTGTATTTACTTCTGCACGAATGTTACGTACTGAACGGATAATATCCATTAACAGCTGCATATCGCCTGCTTCTGCCGTAAAGTTAAATGCTGGGTTAACAGTTGGCCATGCAGCTATCGTAATAGACTCCCCTTCATGTGGCAAGTGCTGCCAAATTTCTTCTGTTACAAATGGCATGAATGGGTGCAGTAAACGCATTGTATTGTCTAAAACATAGGCAAGTACTGAACGTGTTGTTAATTTTGCTGCTTCATCTTCACCGTATAATGGTAGTTTCGCCATTTCGATATACCATGAACAGAAATCATCCCAAATGAAGTTGTATAGCTCACGTCCTACTTCACCGAACTCATATTTATCAGATAAAGTTGTTACACGGTCGATTGTTTCATTCAAGCGTGAAAGAATCCATTTATCCGCTGTTGAAAGGTCACCTGTTAAATCAATTTGCTCGTATGTTAAGCCTTCCATGTTCATTAACGCAAAACGAGAGGCATTCCAAATTTTGTTTACAAAGTTCCATGTAGATTCTACTTTTTCTGTAGAGTAACGTAAATCCTGACCAGGAGAAGAACCTGTTGCCAAGAAGTAACGTAGTGAGTCCGCGCCATATTGACCGATTACATCCATTGGGTCAACACCATTTCCTAGTGACTTAGACATTTTGCGACCTTCTGCATCACGTACTAAACCGTGAATTAACACATCTTGGAATGGGCGTTTACCAGTAAATTCTTTACCTTGGAAAATCATACGGCTTACCCAGAAGAAGATGATATCATAACCAGTCACTAGTGTGTTTGTTGGATAGTAACGTTTGTATAATTCTGCTTCTTCATTTGGCCAATCCATTGTAGAAAACGGCCATAAAGCACTTGAGAACCACGTATCCAATACGTCTTCATCCTGTGTCCAGTTTTCTTTGTCGGCTGGTGCTTCCTTACCAACATAAATTTCGCCTGTTTCATTATTGTACCAAGCTGGAATTTGGTGCCCCCACCATAATTGACGGGAAATACACCAGTCATGGATATTTTCCATCCAACGGTTATATGTGTTTTCGAAACGGTTTGGCACGAAGTTTACTTTTTCATTTTCATCCTCTTGCATTTTTAATGCTTCTTCTGCAAGTGGTGCCATTTTTACGAACCATTGTTTTGAAAGGTATGGCTCTACTACTGCATTTGTACGCTCAGAGTGTCCTACTTGGTGTGTATGCGGTTCAATTTCAATTAATACGCCTGCCTCTTGTAAATCGGCTACAATCTGCTTACGGCACTCGAAACGATCCATGCCAGCATATTTACCAGCTAAATCATTCATTGTACCATCTTCGTTCATTACTAAAATACGTTCTAAATTATGGCGATTCCCTACTTCAAAATCGTTCGGGTCATGTGCTGGCGTCATTTTTACGACACCTGTTCCAAATTCCATATCTACGTAATCATCCGCAACGATTGGAATTTCGCGACCTACGATTGGAAGGATAACCGTTTTCCCTACTAAGTGTGCATAACGTTTATCGTTTGGATGTACAGCTACACCTGAGTCACCTAGCATTGTTTCTGGACGTGTAGTTGCTACACGTAATTTTCCAGAGCCATCTGCCAATGGGTATTCCATATGGTAAAACGCGCCTTCTACTTCTTTATGAATTACTTCGATGTCAGAAAGTGCAGTTTTTGCAGCTGGATCCCAGTTAATAATACGTTCACCACGGTAAATATAGCCTTTTTCATACAGCTTAACGAATACTTCTTTAACTGCTTCTGATAAGCCTTCATCTAATGTGAAGCGCTCTTTTGAGTAGTCAAGACCTAAACCAAGTTTTGCCCATTGCTCACGAATATGGGAAGCATATTCATCCTTCCATTCCCACGTCTTTTCCAGGAATTTCTCGCGGCCTAAATCATATCGTGAAATGCCTTCACCGCGTAGTTTTTCTTCTACTTTTGCCTGTGTCGCAATACCCGCGTGGTCCATACCCGGCAACCAAAGCGCATCATATCCCTGCATACGTTTCATACGGATTAAAATATCCTGTAATGTTGTATCCCAAGCATGACCAAGGTGTAGTTTCCCTGTTACGTTCGGTGGTGGAATAACGATAGAATACGGCTCTTTATCGCTCGTTGGATCTGCTTCAAAAAACTTACCGTTTAACCACCATTCATAGCGGCCGGCTTCTGTTGACTTTGGATCATACTTTGTTGGCATTGTAATTTCCGTCATGATGAATCTCTCCTTTTCAAATACAAGTTGAATAAAATAAAAAACTCCCTTCGCCTAAAAAAGGACGAGGGAGTTAATTCGCGGTACCACCTTTAATTCCGAAGGGTTTAGTCAAGCGCTCGCATACTTTGTCACTTGCCTCTCTCAGTCGCTCATGAACACTATGTTCAATTCGCGTCTTCGCTCGGCTACGTTCCTCGTCTGACAAGCGCTTTCTTTAAACCCTGTGATTTAAATGTCAAGCGCTCGCATACAATGCGGCGTTACTATGCCCAATCGGCACTTCATTCGATAACGGTGTCTAACCGGAACTCAGCTACTGCTATTTCACTAAGTCAGCTCCTAGGCTACCTTCTGTAAGTATGATGTAGAAACTTTTCAGCTACTGTTTCCTCTCTGCACATCATGTTCATACATACTCTTCCTATTCAACGCTTCAAATATATAGTTAAAATAATTCTAAGCTGTTTTTTATGAAATTTCAAGTATCATATTCATTATCGGAAAACACTTTTTTTAATTTCTAAACATATACTATGCAAAAGGAGTTTGGAAATTGCGAAAAAATTATAACCCTTTCTTATTACCTCCATGGTTACGAAAATTCCGATTTTACATGAGATATTGCATTCTACCGCTGACAATTTTCCAGGCAATACGTACAATACTCATTCCGACAACAGGCGATATCATATTATTAGCCATACTAATTTTATTTTGCTACTTATTATTGACAGATTTTATTTAAGTCTGGTTTGTTAAACAAAATAGGCTAGGACAGAAGAAATTTCATTGGATAAAAGAAAAGACCTTTATTAAGTAAGGAATATTTTAAAAATTGATTGGAATGGAGGGCGACTCCTGCGAGAATAGCAAAATTTATTTTGCGACGAGTAACCGCAGGAGCACCGACGCCAGAGACTACAGGCTCAGGCCGTGCCCGCGGAAAGCGTCCCGGAATGGAAATCAATTTTAATGCCAGCAAAAAAAGTTCCATTATTCTCCCTGAGAATAATGGAACTTTTGGGTTATGTCCCAATCCCTTTTATTATTTTTTTAATTGAATTTGAACACGGCTGTATGCATCTGCTAACTGCTCCAAAAAATCAATCTCTTCTGCTGGAAGATGTTGAGCCTGTCGTTGCACTTCCTCATGAAATAAAATATGACTTTCAACCTCTTCTTCCTGTTGGTCTGAAGTAGCCATATGCTGAATTGGCTCGACAGTTTCTTCAATTTCCTGAATTACTTCCACTTCCTTCTCCGCTTTTACTTCCTTTACCTCATCAATTTTCTTAACTTCTTCTATTGCTTGTACTTTTCTTTCCACATTACAATTAACTTGCCAGCTACATGAACAGTACCCGTTATTTGGTTCTAGTTTTATTTCATTTATTTGCAGAGAAACCTTTTCAATCTGATCATTTGGGAAATCAACCGAAAAAGGCAATGCATATTCAAAATAGCCGTAATCCTTTTCTATATCGATATGCTCAATATATATGCCTTCCTCTATTTCCTCCTCTCTCGCTTTATGGTCAAATTGTATATTTCCTTTTACTACATAAATACCTCTTATCACTACAGAATCCTCATTAAATTCTTCATGCCATTTCGGTTCAACTACTATTTTCGAATTTTGTTGAATATTTCCTAATTGCTTCGGAAATGTAAACATTTCATTCATATGCCATTGTTGCATAAAAATCCCCTCCCTACGCTTACATTATGCATAGAAAGGGGATTTATGAGTTTATTAAGTAAGATTATCTTGCTAATTTAGCAAATACATGATGGAATGCTTGCACTGTTTTAGCGATATGTTCCTCTGTATGCGCTGTTGAAATAAACAATCCTTCAAATTGAGAAGGTGGTAAGAAAATGCCTTCTTCCGCCATTAATTTAAAGTATTCCGCAAATAATTCTAAATCAGAGCTTTTTGCTGATTCAAAATCAATTACATCTTCGTTTGTAAAGAAGAAACCGATCATTGAACCTGCACGATTCACAGTATGTGGAATATTATATTTCGTTGCTGCTGCACGGAAACCTTCTTCTAGTTGGTCACCTAGCTTACGGAAATATTCATATGATTCTTTATTTAAACGAGATAGTGTTTCATAGCCAGCCGTCATAGCAAGTGGGTTGCCTGATAATGTTCCCGCTTGATAAATCGGACCTGCCGGAGCAATTTTCTCCATTATTTCACGTTTACCACCAAACGCACCTACTGGTAAACCACCACCGATAACTTTACCTAAACATGTAAGATCCGGAGTTATACCATAGTACTCCTGTGCACAACCGTAATCCACGCGGAAGCCTGTCATTACTTCATCAAAAATCAAAAGTGTTCCATTTTCCTCAGTAAGCTTACGCAAACCTTCCAAGAAACCTGGTTGAGGTGGTACAACCCCCATATTTCCTGCAACAGGCTCTAAAATAACAGCTGCCAGTTCTGAACCAAATTTTTCAAATACTAATTTTGCAGACTCTAAATCGTTGTATGCAACTGTTAAAGTATTTTTCGCAATATCCGCCGGTACACCTGGAGAATCCGGTAAACCAAGCGTTGCTACACCTGACCCAGCCTTAATTAAAAGGGAATCACCATGCCCGTGGTAAGAACCTTCAAATTTCAAAATTTTATCGCGTCCTGTATAACCACGTGCCAAACGTAATGCAGACATCGTTGCTTCAGTTCCAGAAGAAACAAAACGAATCATTTCAACAGAAGGTAGGCGGTCCATTACAAGCTTTGCTAATTTGTTTTCAGAAAGTGTTGGAGCACCAAACGATGCACCTTTCGCAGCCTGGTCCTGAATAGCAGATACTACTTCAGGATGTGCATGTCCTAAAATTAACGGACCCCATGATAATACATAGTCAATATATTCATTGCCATCAATATCTTTAATTACCGCGCCTTTGCCCGATTCCATAAAAATCGGATCCAAGTTTACTGATTTAAACGCACGTACAGGCGAGTTTACTCCACCTGGCATTAAGTCTACAGCTTCTGTAAATGCTGCTTTTGATTTTTCATAACTAGTCATATTATTTTTCCTCCAGCCAACGACAAACGTCTTTTGCGTGATACGTAATAATTAAGTCAGATCCTGCACGCTTCATACCTAATAATGTTTCAAGTACTACAGCCTTTTCATCTATCCAGCCATTTTGTGCAGCTGCTTTCACCATCGAATATTCCCCTGAAACGTTATACGCAACTACTGGCACAGGGAAGCTATTTTTTACATCGCGAATAATATCCATATAGGCTAGTGCTGGTTTAACTATAAGGAAATCTGCTCCTTCTTCTACATCTGAAGTTGCTTCACGAATTGCTTCCATTCGATTTGAAGGATCCATCTGATACGTTTTACGGTCACCAAATTGAGGAGCGCCTTCAGCTGCTTCACGGAATGGACCATAATAGCTTGATGCGTATTTCACTGCATATGACATGATCGGTATATGCTGGAATCCTGCTGCATCTAATCCTGCACGAATTGCCACAACAAAACCGTCCATCATGTTCGATGGTGCTATAATATCAGCACCTGCTTTCGCTTGAGAAACAGCAGTACGAGCCAGCACATCAAGTGATGGATCATTTAAGACTTGCTCTCCTTCAATTACACCACAATGACCATGGTCAGTAAATTCACATAAACAAGTGTCTGCTACTACTAAAAGATTAGGGTGACGCTCCTTAATTAAGCGAGTCGCTTTTTGAACAATTCCGTGGTCATGGTAAGCGCCGGTACCTACAGCATCCTTTTCAGCCGGAATACCAAATAGAAGTACCGCCTGAATACCTAACTCAACAATTTCATCCACTTCGGCAGCTAACTTATCCAGTGATAATTGAAATACACCTGGCATAGAACTAACAGGATTTTTAATATTTTCGCCTTCAATAATAAATAATGGATAAATTAAATCTTCTTTTTGTAAGTATGTTTCTTTTACTAGGGCACGCATCGCTGCACTTTGACGTAGGCGACGGTGACGCTGGAAATAAAGTTCTGTCATTTTTTCTGTTCCTCCAGGATGAGCTGCTCAATAACAGCCTGCATCGTATAGATTTTCGGTTGTACAATTGGTTCCACCCCATATTTAGCAAGGGCGGACGTTGTCACATGACCAATTGAGCCAAATTTAACATATCGCCAGTCCACATTCGGAACAATATGCTCAGCATAAATGTCAACTGCAGATGGACTTGCAAAAATAACAATTGGTTCTTCGTGTTCAAGTATGCATTGTTCAAGCTCTTGTAAATAAGTTGTACAAGGACGTGTTTCATAAACTGTCCATTCGTCTGCACCAGTGCCATCATGTATTGTACTTTTCGCCATCGAGCCTCGTAAAAATAATGCACGTTCTGTTGGCTCCATAACAAATTCCTTAACGAATACATCGGCACTGTAAACAGTCGGCATAAAGTGAATTGAATAGCCGTGCTGCTGTAAAAGTGTAGCTGTTTTTTCTCCGACAGCTGCGACTTTTATAGACGATGGGACCTTTATTCTACTGCGCTCACACTTATTAATAAAGCTTGTCACGGCATTTTGACTCGTAAAAATTAACCATTGATACGAGTCGAGGTTAGCCGTATATATGCTATCTTCATCCGAAACTATTTCAGCAGTTTCGATTAATGGATAATTATATACTTTCCCACCATGTTGCTCAATTAATTGCTGTACTGACTGTACAACAGATGAACCTGTAATAATAATCGTCTTTCCTAAAAGAGCATTACTCGGCATCAAGCTCAGCCTTTACTTTTTGAATTAAATCAAAGGCGCCCTGCTCTGTTAATTTTGCGGCAACTGCTTTACCTAATTCATCAGCATTTGTGCCCGTTAATGTTTCTTTATATGTCACAGAAGCATCTGGTGCTGCTACTAAACCTGTTAAAGTAAGTGTTTCTCCATCCGCTACTGCATAGCCTGCAATCGGAACTTGGCAACCGCCATCCATTGCCGCTAAAAATGAGCGCTCTGCATGTGCTGTTTTCCACGTTGTCTGATCTGTTAGTTTCGCTAATTGTTCAAGAAGCTCTGTATCATCTGCACGACACTCAATACCTAACGAGCCTTGCGCAACTGCTGGTAGACAAATATCTGTGTCTAAATATTCAGTTACGACATCATCGCTCCAACCAAGGCGTTTTAAGCCAGCTGCCGCCAAAATAATCGCATCAAAGCCTTCTGTTTTTAATTTGTTTAGGCGCGTGTCCACATTTCCACGAATCCATTTAATTTCTAGGTCTGGACGCACGTGTAATAACTGGGCGCTTCGGCGTAATGAGCTTGTACCGACAACTGCCCCTTTTGGTAAATCGGCAAATTTCACATGACCGTTTGAAATAAAGGCATCGCGCGCATCTTCACGCGGTGGGATACAGCCGATTACAAGACCTTCCGGTAATACTGCCGGCATATCCTTCATAGAGTGCACTGCAAAATCGATTTCCTTATCAAATAAAGCTTGTTCGATTTCCTTTACAAAAAGACCTTTACCCCCAACTTTAGAAAGCTGAACATCTAAAATCCGATCTCCTTTTGTGACAATTTCCTTTACCTCAAAATCAAAAGGAACGCCTGCAGCCTTTAATTCATTAATGAACCAATTTGTCTGTGTTAATGCTAATTTACTTCTACGAGATCCTACAATAATTTTTCTCAATATACTCCGACCTTTCTGTTAAACCCATAGATGGAAATTTGATAGTTTGCTGCCAAGGAAGAAATTAATGACGACGAGCAGAAATAACCCAACATGCACTTGTGCATAAGTCGTCCCAACTAACCTACCTCTTCGATGCAGCAAGAAAATAATTAAGTAAATAACGGATACGATGAAAGAGCCTAAAATTTTAACATCAAAAATAGAAACATTCTCTAATGTTAAAAATGCCCATTCCAACCCTAAAATTAAACTTATAAGCAGCAATGGAATTCCGATTATTGTCGATAGATTAATCCATTTAACCATTTGTTGCAAACTTGGCAATCTTGACCACAAATTATTTAATTTTTTCCGCTTTAAGATTCGATATAAAATTATATATAGTAGCGAAAAGACAAACGCCACAGAAAAAGCGGCGTAAGACATAATCGCAAAGCTAATATGGATCAATAACATTTCCGAGACTAAAGAATCACTCACAATTTGAGCGTTTGATTGAGGTGCAAATAAATGGATTGTCATAAATATAAAGCTCAATACATTTATAAAAAATACCGGTAAGTCGACACGGGCAATACAATGTAGCACGATCGACAGCGTAGTTAGAAGCCACGCATAAAAGAATACACCCTCATACAGAGACAAAATTGGGAATCGTTTTGTTTCGAAAATAAACAATACAATAAATAATATTTGCAATATCCACACTATCGAAACAAACCAAAACGCAACACGTCTGAATTTCACATTTTTATAAAGATAATCAGTAAAATACAGTACGATACAAAGCCCGTAGAGAATAATCATGAGCTCATATAATCTTGTCATTACTAGTTCTGTCATATGCACCCTACTCCTGTTTAAAACTAAAACCCACTTATGAAAAAAGCGCTTTCGGTATCTATGATTTTACCATATAGATACGAAAACGCTTATGTTCATTTGGTAAGGCTCAATGTCTATTGGCTATTGTTCAATTAATAAGTTAAACCCGGACTTAAGTTTACTTCTTTAACTTTTTTGTTGGAAGTTGGTTTGACAACATGCATCTGCTGTACTTCTTGCTGCACTTCATCTTCAATCCCGAAAATTTGTTGGAATAGTGCTAGCTGTGCTTCTGCATCTTTGTCATTGGCAAGCTCTTTTGCTTGAAGAATCGGTGTTTTCAGCAACTGATTAATAATTGACTTCGTATGTTTATTAATTATTTTACGCTCACGTTCCGTTAAGTTTGGCATCTTATTTTCAATGCTCATCATCGTTTCTTCCTGTATAGATGACGCTTTTTTACGCAATGCAGAAATAACCGGAACGACACCAAGCGTATTAAACCAATCTTTGAATTGTATAATTTCGTTATGAATCATCGTCATAATTTCATTTGCCGCACGCTCACGCTCCGCCAAGTTCGCTTGTACAATTCCTTGTAAATCATCAATATCATACAGGAAAATATTCGGTACATCGCCAATACGCGGATCTAAATCTCGTGGTACTGCAATATCGACCATAAATAATGGGTCACCCTTACGGAATTTTGCAACGTCCTTCATTAGATCGTAATCAATGACATAATCTGTTGCTCCTGTAGAACTGATTAAAATATCCGCTTCTAAAAGAGTACATTGTAATTCATTCATTGCTTTTGCCTTACCATCGAATTTCGATGCTAAATTTTGGGCTTTTTCAAATGTACGATTAATAACCGTTACTTTACCTACACCGTTGCCATATAGATTTTGAATCGCCAATTCACCCATCTTACCGGCACCTAAAATTGCAACATGTTTATTTTGTAAAGAACCGAAAATTTTCTTTGCAAGTTCTACGGCTGCATATGAAACAGATACAGCATTTTCACCAATCGCTGTATCACTATGGGCGCGTTTAGCAAATGTAACTGCTTGTTTAAATAACTGGTTGTAAACGGTTCCAGTAGTACCAATTTCTTGACCTTGTAAAAAGCTCTTTTTAACTTGTCCTAAAATTTGTGTTTCGCCCAATACCATCGAATCAATACCAGCCGTTACACGGAATAGGTGGTTTAACGACTCATCCTCTTCATAAATGAATAAATGATCCTCGAATTGCTCCATTGGGATGTTAAACCAGTTAGCCAAAAATTGTTTAATATAATAGCGGCCAGTGTGTAATTGATCAACAACCGCATAAATTTCTGTACGGTTACAAGTAGAGATAATTACGTTTTCTAATATGCTTTTTTGCTTTTGTAGCGCCTCCATAGCATTCGGAAGATCCGATTCGATAAACGATAACTTTTCACGAATTTCTACTGGCGCTGTTTTATAATTCAAGCCTACTACTAATGTATGCATGAACCTCTACACCTCACACGTTCTAATTCATAGATTCTATTGTAACATAAAGGTAGCATGACTCACGTTTAGTTTGTGAACATGCTATGAAAGTATTTGCTGAATATGATAAATCAAATCCTCTTTTCCGATTTTTGATCGGTAAGAGTTAAAAATTTTTTGCTACGATGATATATACCCTAATTTCAAAAAGTTAAATTAGAATTATTCTAATGTAAGTTTAACAAAGTTCGACATAGATTTCAATCATACAAACCGAAAAAGAAGCTCACTTATGCAATGAGCTTCTAATTTGTCACATATTATGAATTTTTGTCGCGATAACGTTTCCTGATTCATCTAGAGCTTGGAATTCAACTTCTACGTATAAATCAAATTCAGGGAATTCATACAATTGCGGTCGATGCATAAAGCGCGATGAACCACGTTCAGGTAAATCATAACGCACATCTCCACTAGGCGAAATAAATACGACACGCACCGCTTTTACATTTTCACAGCCTGTATTTACATCCGCGAGAATTGTTACACGTTCTTCTATACGTACATCTGTACGATTAAAGATTGTGTCCCCTACTAAACAACTATTATTCAAAGTTGGAGTTTTACATAAAATCGTAGTAATAATCGATTGTAACGAGCCATGTAAATTCTCGATTGTTGAAATGTTTTGATACGTACCTTTTGTTTCAGATGATATATCTTTCAATAACTTTTCATTCACAGTAGTGTATGAGCCAACTGAAACAGTATGAATCGCAATTCCCTTTTCTTTTGCCATTCGGATAACCTCATCTAAGCCATTACTATTTGAATAGCCATCCGTTACCAATACAATTGCCTTATTTGTATATTGATTTGTAGTGAAATTATTCACTGCCGTTTTTAATGCTGATACAATATTCGTCGAACGATTCTCATTTTTATAGCTCAGTAAGCTATCGATACCTGAAACGATTGCTGCTGTGTCTGTTGCTTCATGGTTTGAACGATTGCTGAATCGATACACATGACTCGGATTCGCTCCAATTTGCTTCACCGTCTGTTTCACTTTGTCTGCTGTATAGTTTTTCGCATCTCGTACTTTCATCGAACCTGAATGATCCACAACAAACATAACTTCAGATTCAACTGCACATAAATTATTTTCAAAACGTGGATTTGAAAATACAGATTGTGTAACAGTCGTATTTTTCAGTCCTTGAAAAACTTTATCATAACGTGGATCCAAGTCAATCAATCGTGCTTTTACCTGTGAATTGCCGTATAGAATATCATCAAAGTATACAACTGCAGACCCGCGGCTACCTGTGTTATTATTGTAGTCTTTTGTATTCGTATCAAATGATACAACACGAGTTTTCCCATTGAACGATACTTCTACTGTTCCTTTATAATCAGTAATAATAACACCACTCGGCGCTACTAAATTGACAATAACTTTTGTATATCGATCCATGCCTTCCGGACGTTGTTGTAATTCTTTTCCTGCCTGTAAAACGGCAATTTTTGATACAGCGCCTTCCAGTTTTCCGATTAGGTCTGCATAATCTTTTCGCAGTAAATTTTTATCGATTTGTCCTAAGCGATCGTACATTGCTTTTATTACTTCGACCGATTCTTCATGCGCTAATGTAATTTGATCTGCAATCGGTAAAAACTTGCCTGTTAAATAAATAATGACAGCATGTAGCATAGAATTGAAGGGAACTGTATCTTCTTCACTCATAACGCCTTGAAGATCGTATGTTGCTCGTCCTTCATTATTTACTGTGTACATTACTTTCGCATTTCCTAGACCGCCCCATGAAGATTCATCTTTCGGTCCTTCAATCATATAATCTAAAATTTGTTCAAATAACCAAACAGAAATAATTTGGCCTTCTAATTTCAAGTCGGCATTTCCGTATTGTATTTCCTTTGAAGTGACTTGCCCTTGTGTTAACTTACCATCGGATGTCGTATAAGATTCCCATTTAGAGCCTGTCATTACTTTTATATCTTCGTCATAATCGGTAATTGTAATAATCCCATTTGGTGTATATGGTACAGTCGTTGTTCCAACTACACCTTGTGGTAAAGCTGGCAATGGTTTTACTCCAGGATCAACCGTACCGCCGTTCCATTCTGTCTGCTCTGGATCAAACACTTCATACGTGATGCGAAGCTCTGCTTTTGGTACATATCGCATCGATACTTCAATGACTTGATTTTTATATGTGTGGTATTTCTCCGTTGGATTGACCATTTCAAAGCGAATCGTATCAACTACCGACTTTGTAAGTGCCGGTGCTGTCACATATACATTTAACTGAGGGCCATCTGTATATACTACTGTCGATTGTCCACTTGTACTCGTGTTCGTTTCCGATACTTTCGCTCCAGCTACAGAGGTAACTTTAAACGCAAGCGATTCATCATATGAAATGTCATTGCCATAGCTATCGCGCAAATTAATTGTAATTAAAGAGGAATCCAGACCGTTGGCAGTAAGTTCTTCTTTTGCTACTTTAATGTCTTTTACAGCTTTGTAAACGTCCGGTCTAGTCGTTTTATCATCCGGATTTTTGCCTGGCTTTGTTGGAATGGTTACCGTTCCATCTTTACTTTCAATAAAGTTTGTTGGCAACGTTATCTTATTATTGTCCTTACCAGTAGGAGCGCTTGATAATCCTTCTATCGCCATTTTCCCTTGCTGATTAATTCGATACATAAAAACGGCCATATCTCCTCGGTTAATATTGCGGGTCGGCTTATAATCTTCAAATGTGCGCTTACCAGATGTTCCAGTAGTAATTTCATTCATATATAAATATTGAACTGCTTGTACTTCCGATAAATCTAAACCATTAACTGCTGCATATAAGCGGGCAAAATGACCTCTGGAAATGTTTGCATTACGCTTTGATGGATTGTCTGCTCCATATAGCGGTATATTCAACTCACTGTAATATTCATATAACATATCCTTATTGTTCGTATTGAAATGATAATTACTATCCAACTTCGCTAAAAACTGAAGCATTTGCCATTCCATAACGAGAGTGCCAGATTGGAATTTGTTCCCGCCATATAATTGCATATAATCCTTGTCTACTGCCCATTTAGCCGCTTTATATTTCGAATTAGATTTAGCAATATCCGAAATTTGCTTGTTTGCTGCTTCCACCTCTATCGGACCAAATGGAAAAGCTAAAGAGAGAACTAGAAGACAAGATAGCAACATCGCCATTAGTTTCTTCATTTTATTCATTTTTGCAACTCCTTAGTTAAAGAACAGAATATTGTCACGGTAGTTTTCTTTTAAATCGTTTTCTAAATAGCGTAAAAATCGTTCAATGATTGCCGAAGATTGTGCACGTGTTAACGTATCTTTCGGATTAAAATAACCGTTGCTGCCGGACATTAACCCTAACTGTGTCGCTACATATACGGCATCTCGTGCATAATCTGTAATTCTGTAGTCATCTTTATAATCCGTTGTATAGCCTGGATCTGGTGCTTTCCCTTCTAAACCAAGGGCACGTACTAAAATTGTCGCTGCTTGCTGACGTGTTAAAAATCCATCAGGGTCAAAAGTATTCGGTGTCGTCCCTTTAATAACC
The DNA here is from genome assembly GCF_037969735.1 of Solibacillus sp. FSL W8-0372. Classification (NCBI taxonomy): domain Bacteria; kingdom Bacillati; phylum Bacillota; class Bacilli; order Caryophanales; family Caryophanaceae; genus Solibacillus; species Solibacillus sp. FSL W8-0372. The sequence goes on from NZ_CP150204.1 coordinate 2,591,756, forward strand.
CCTTTATTCACTGCTGCAACTAAATAATTGTGATCTTTCGTAGTGCGCTTTACATCTTTAAAAATGGTCGGCTGGGAAGTAGGACGGCGATTGTTTTGCTCTTCCAATACACGCAGGTCTATTGCTTTACCGATTGCAATGGCAAAGTCTAAACGTTGCACTGGTGTATTAGGAGAGAAGAAGTTGGATTGATCCTCCAAAATCCCAAGCGAATATAATTTTTCAATTTGTTCACGTGCCCAATTTGTTGATAAATCACGGAATTTTGGGATCTTCAGCATTTCTAGCTTTGGCATATAGTCAATGCTACTTGCCACTTTTCCTCTTCCGGCAGGTAAATCGTATTCATATTCAGATAATGAATCTGCCGAGCTAACTGTTTTATAGTTGCCGTTAAAGCTGGATAAAGTAGCATCACTTTGATTGAAGTCCAAAGTGCGTGATTTAGCTGTAGAAACTTTGTTTTTTACCGTTCCGATTGAGCCATCTTCATACACAATTTCAAAATCGGTAATTTGAGTTTCAGTGGCACCCCAGAAGTTTTCATATCCTTCATTTCGGCTGCTTGCCTCTACTGTAATTGTTTTTGTTACTGCATCTTTTCCTCGACCTGTCGATTCGGTATATGTTTTACGGGCAATCGCTTCTCCAGAGTAATAGTCAGATGCTGGACGCTTGTCTGTAATTGTACTTTTTGAAAGTTGGTAATCCGCTAATGTAAATGTACGGTCACCAATAGTAATTTTTTCTGTAAATTTTGTTACGCTACCAGTCGCTGAACTTTGACCGACCTGGTCATAGTTTGTTACATCATATGTATACGTAAAGTTTCTCGTTAATTTTTCTCCACTTGGTCCTGTTAACGTAAATTTATATGTTTCAGTTAATTTACCTTGACGCTCTGTTTTGTTTACAGAAACGTTTTTATTAGTTCCCGTAAATTTAATTGGTTTCCCTGTTAAAAAGAAATACTCTTCGTATTCATACTCATTTTTAACTCCACCTGTTAAATCGATTGACTGGGCTGAACTACTCGACGGGTGGACGAGTAGTACTATAATTAAAAATGAACATGCTGCTACAAAGTTTAAGTTAAACTTTTTCCTCACAAATTCGTCCTCATTTCCTTAAATTATTCCGCAAAATAGTATTGGCATGTGAGAGGCACATCCCACATGCCTTATCAGTTTAGTTTATAAGTAGTACATACACATCAGATGTCGAACGTGCAACAGCTGTTACTTGACTTCCTTTATTAATTTCCTCAATATCAACCACTTTTCCATCTTTAACAATCATTGCTTTGGATAAGTCTAATGTAAGTGAACCGTATCGGAAGTTCCAATGGCCGTCGTTCCCCCACTGGCTACTATTAATAACTGAAATCTTTTTCGTATTGAAATTCACCGAGCTTACTCGTCCTGTCAAAGTTAACGTTGCCAATCTTTCATTTGGAACAAAGTGAATGCCTTGAATATGTCCATCCTTTACATAGAAGTATGCATAATAAGGATTTGGCGAGTTTGTATAATTATCATATAAATCTAAGTCCAATTCAGGTATTACTTTAAATTGCTTTGTCCCATCCAGTTCAGATGCAATTGTAGAATTGCTGTATCCAAATTGGGAAATTTGATTATCTGAACTCCAGAAATGATTATCAAAACGTTGCAAATCAGATAAGTCCACTTCATATGCGTCTAAATCTGCGACATCAATTCGGCCAAAGTAAAGTTGGTATTTTGATAAATTCGGCGCTAAAAACGCATCATTTGTAACATTTACAATATGCGCATAGTCATTTTTCGCACCACCATCCGTTAATACAAAGGCTGTTGTAGAAATAGGTTTTTGTGCTAAATCCAATGCGATTAATCCTTCAGGTTCTACTAATCGACCGTTGCGTATTAAAATCGATCCATTATGATAATTTAATTTCTGTGTATTTTTTAATTCCAGCACATTTACACCAATATTCACACGATTAATTGGTTGATAGAATGTACGTTCATTTTTGGCTAATACAATAATTTTATCGATAACTTCTTTATTAAACTGTTCTTTTGTTACAAAATAAATATCGCTGTTGTTATAGTTTTTCAATTGATTTTTTGATATTTTTTTATTCCCTGCATAAATGGTTGTATTATTAGTAAAGTTGAAAGTAGCCTTTGTTTTTATGTTTCCAGTTCCGAAACGCCAATTCAATAAAGTATGGGCATTTTGAACATTTATTGTATTTTTATTAGTATTAACCGTATTTAAATTTGCTTTGTATAAATCTGCAACCATGTTGGCTGTACTCATAATATTAATCTCGGCAATACGAGATGTATTGGCTGTAGCAAATTTTAAACGTACACGGTCCCCTACATATAGGGTACTAATATCTACAAAAGATTTCCCTTTAAACACTTCTGTATTATTAGTTACAGTAAACGTTTTCGTCGATGCCCCATCTACCTTTACGCGGACTTGTAGACCGTTTGGATCGATTTGGGTAACTACACCTGATATTTGTTTACTATTTTCAACAATTGAACCATCCCCGTCATTTGTAGAACCGCGTAATTCAGTGATCTTACCTGATTTTAGTTTAATCGTGACATTCATACCCGCTTTAAAACCAGCTATATTTGTCAGCGTATTATTAATATAGAATTTACCTGTATTTGAAAGGCTGAATGTTGCTGTTTTTCCAGAACTATTTTTTAAAGTGACGCTTTTTAATGTACGCGTCACCGTTCCATTCTTATCTTCATTTTCATTATAATTTGCTTTCATAAAGGTATATGTAGTAGATGCTTCAGCTTGTTGACCTAGCGGTAGAATTGCTAAAGCAAGTGTAATTGCTGTCAACAGTGTTACTATTTTTTTAAGCAATTGTTTCTCCTCCTCATTCATTACTTCCCATAATTTTTATTTCAAATAGTCTTACTTAACCTCATTTCTTCCAATTCACAACCCTTTAATTTGTATAAATTTACAAATAATACTGCATTAACTATTTAAGTTTACCAAATTACCTAGGTATTTGCATCGTAAGTCTTAATTAATTAAATAGAGATATCAATTGTATGACCTAGAGTTGGGTGAGATACATTCGTTACTTCTATTAATTGTTCTATGCTTTGTTCTTGAAATTCCATCGATTGTTTTGTAACAGCTATTGAAACATTTTGCATTAAATCTACTTGTTTCATCGAGATTGCTAAAGCTGCGATATCCATATGTAGCACCTCCTACAATTTTTATCGACAAATCCATATTAATATCAAGTAATTATTATAATTTTGATGAAGGTTAACCTTTTAATTAAAGCAAAGGGTTGTTTGACTTTTAAAAATTTACAAACAAAAAAGAACAACTCCGAATTTAATCGAAGTTGTTCTAATTTAATTACATACGCGATTCAATTTCAGCCCAGGCCTCTTCGAAGCCAAGACCTTTCTCTGAAGAAAACACGATTAATGGATCCTGTTTATCCATTTGCAACGTTTCTCGCACATGCTTTTTATGCTTATCCCATTTACCTTTCGGGATTTTGTCAGCCTTTGTCGCTACTACGATAACAGGAATATTATAATGCTTTAAGAAATCATACATCATACAGTCATCATTAGTGGGATTGTGACGAATATCAATAATTAATACAACGGCTCTTAATTGGTCGCGTCCCATGAAATATTTTTCAATCATTTTTCCCCATGCTGCACGTTCTGATTTTGAAACTTTTGCATAGCCGTATCCTGGAACGTCAACATAATAAAGTTGCTCTTCAATTTTATAGAAATTCAACTGTTGCGTTTTACCAGGTTTTGACGAAATACGTGCCATTGCTTTACGGCCAATCATACGATTAATAAACGAAGATTTGCCGACATTTGAACGACCCGCTAACGCAAATTCAGGTAGCCCGTCTTCCGGGAACTGTTCTGGTCGGACAAAACTGCCGATCATTTCAACGTTATGGACTTTCATTACTTTTTAAAACCTCCATCTAGTGCAAGAGCAAGAACTTCTTCCGCCTGTGACACTAGTTTAAATGTGAGTTGCTCACGAATTGTTTCTGGAATATCATCAATATCACGCTCATTGTCTTTCGGGATAATAATCGTCGTTAATCCTGCACGGTGAGCACTTAAAGATTTTTCCTTTAGGCCACCGATTGGTAATACCCGACCTCTTAAAGTTACTTCCCCTGTCATCCCAATTTCGCGTTTAATTGCTTTTCCAGTTATAGCTGAAACGATGGCTGTTGTCATCGTTATACCAGCTGAAGGACCATCCTTTGGCACTGCGCCTTCTGGAACATGGACGTGAATATCATGTTGATCAAAATAATCTGAATCAAGTCCTAAATTATCTGTTAATGTACGGACAAATGATAGTGCAATTTGTGCGGATTCCTTCATTACATCTCCAAGCTTCCCTGTTAGGATTAGTTTTCCTTTACCAGGTGTTAATGAAACCTCAATTTGTAAAGTATCTCCGCCAACAGTAGTGTAAGCAAGACCTGTTGCAACACCTACTTGATTTTCAAGCTCTGCTTGTCCGTAACGGAAGCGATGTTTGCCAAGCATATCCACTAATACTTTGGAGCTAACAGTCACTTTTTTCTTTTCACCTGAAACAATGATTTTTGCAGCTTTACGACAAACAGTTGCTACTTGTCGCTCTAATCCACGAACTCCTGCTTCACGTGTATAATAACGAATCAAATCCGTAATTGCTTCGTCTTTTATAACTAATTGCGCTTTCTTTAAACCATGTTCCTTCGTTTGTTTCGGAATTAAATGGTTTTTCGTAATTTCAATTTTTTCATACTCCGTATATCCGGCAATATTAATAATTTCCATACGATCAAGAAGTGGGCCAGGTATTGTGCTTAAATCATTTGCTGTTGCAATGAACAGTACATCTTGCAAGTTATATGGCTCTTCAATGAAGTGATCACTAAATGTATTGTTCTGCTCTGGATCCAGAACTTCCAACATAGCAGCAGAAGGATCTCCACGGAAATCGTTTGACATTTTATCAATTTCATCAAGTAAGAATACAGGATTTGTTGTACCTGCTTTTTTCATTCCTTGAATAATACGGCCTGGCATAGCACCTACATACGTACGACGGTGACCGCGAATTTCCGATTCATCACGTACACCACCAAGTGAAACTCGGACAAATTTACGATCCAAGCTCTCTGCAATGGAACGTGCCAAACTTGTTTTACCAACACCTGGAGGTCCTGCTAAACAAAGAATAGGACCGCGTAATGAATTCATTAACTGACGGACTGATAAATATTCCAAAACACGCTCTTTTACTTTTTCTAAACCGTCGTGATCACGATTTAAAACTTCTTCAGCGTGAGCAATATCTATACGGTCTTCCGTTTTCTCTGTCCAAGGTATTGAAACAAGCCATTCCAGATAGTTACGAATAACACCACTTTCTGCACTTGCAGCAGGCAATTTTTCATAACGATCAAGCTCTTTTAACGCCACTTTTAATGTGGAATCAGGCATGCCTGAGCTATCAATTTTTTTGCGAAGGTCGGCAACTTCCCCTGTTTTCCCTTCACGATCACCAAGCTCTGTTTGAATTGCTTTCATTTGCTCACGTAAATAATATTCTTTTTGCGTGCGCTCCATCGCTTGCTTCACTTTTGTACTGATTTTTTTCTCGAGATTTAAAATCTCCTGCTCATCATGTAGACGAATCATTAAGTGGTCTAAACGTTTCTTAATGTTAGTGATGTCTAACACTTCCTGCTTCTCATTAATTTTAAATGGTAAATGAGAGGCAATTACATCCGCTAATCGACCTGGTTCTTCAATATCGAGAACAGATTCGATTGTTTCAGTTGTAATTTTATTTGATGATTTTGCATATTTTTCGAAATAAGATAGAACTGTACGCATTAAAGCTTCTGTTTCGGAATCTTTAAATTGATCGTCTTCAAATATTTCTAAATCTGCAATTGCAAATTTTTCAGCATCTTTGTAACTTACCATCTCCGCACGGTTTAAACCTTCAACCAATATGCGTAATGTGCCGTTTGGAAGCTTTAGCATTTGTTTAACTTTCGCTAAAGTACCCATTTTATAAAGATCTGATTTTACGGGTGAATCAACACGTAAATCCTTTTGAGTTACTAAAAAGATTGTACTGTCTCCAAGCATCGCATGTTCAAGTGCAGCAATGGAACGTTCTCTACCAACATCAATATGTAAAACCATTGTTGGGTAGACAAGAAGTCCTCTTAACGGTAAAACTGGCATATTTGATAATTTTTTTGTCACGCGGGTATTCACCTCCATCCAAATCTTAAAAACAACCCGCATTATAAGTATGTGTCAGCTATTCATAAAATTTTCATCCAACCAATATGTATATCCTTTTTGTAAGAAAAAGCTGACTTTGGACTTGCTTAAGAAGTCTAAGTCAGCTACATAATTGGAAACATTCAGCAAAAATTATGCTGAGGTTTTTTCGTTATCATCTTTTTTCAATACTGAACCATCATCCAAAATTAATTTTGGCTCTGCTTTATCACGAATTGTCTCTGCCGTGATGACACATTTTTTAATGTCTTCACGTGAAGGTAATTCAAACATAACGTCCAGCATTGTTACTTCGATAATAGAACGAAGTCCACGAGCACCTGTTTTACGTTCGATCGCTAATTTTGCAATTTCAACTAATGCCTCATCTTCAAACTCAAGCTCAACATTATCCAGTTCTAGCATTTTTTGATATTGTTTTGCCAAAGCGTTTTTAGGCTCTGTTAAAATTTGAACTAACGCATCTACATTTAACTGCTCTAACGTTGCCAATACTGGTAAACGACCAATAAATTCTGGAATAAGTCCAAATTTCAATAAGTCTTCCGGAATTAATTGGGACATAATAGAAGCATCTTCATCAACACCGTTATTTATAGTAGAAGCAAATCCGATTACTTTCTCACCTTGACGACGTTTAATAATCGTCTCGATTCCGTCAAACGCTCCACCAACAATGAAAAGAATGTTTGATGTATCAATTTGTAAAAACTCTTGGTGTGGATGCTTACGACCGCCTTGTGGAGGAACGCTAGCTACAGTACCTTCTAGAATTTTAAGTAAAGCTTGTTGTACACCTTCACCAGATACATCGCGTGTAATTGAAGGATTTTCAGATTTACGAGCCACTTTATCAATCTCGTCAATATAAATAATCCCTTTTTCGGCACGCTCAATATCATAATCAGCAGCTTGGATTAATTTTAAAAGAATATTTTCAACATCCTCACCAACATAACCTGCTTCAGTTAAGCTAGTTGCGTCAGCAATCGCGAATGGTACATTTAAAATACGTGCCAATGTTTGAGCAAGTAAAGTTTTACCGCTACCAGTTGGGCCGATTAAAACAATATTTGATTTCGATAATTCAACATCGTCAATTTTCGAATTTGAATTAATACGTTTATAGTGATTATAAACAGCAACTGCCAAAGCTTTTTTTGCCCGTTCTTGTCCGATAACATATTCACCTAATATATTTAAAATTTCTTTAGGCTTCGGAATATCTTTGAACTCAATTTCCTCTTCGATTCCTAGTTCTTCTACTACGATCTCTGAGCAAAGCTCGATACATTCGTCACAAATATATACGCCTGGTCCTGCAACCAGTTTACGAACTTGTTCTTGTGGCTTACCACAAAAAGAGCATTTTAAATTGCCTTTTTCATCATTAAATTTAAACAATTTGGTTCACCCCTATTCAAGCAACAATCTTACAAGATTCTAGTTGTTTTATCAAATAAATTGATTGCATATTGTTACTGTCTTAATTTATGTCTTATGAATTTCACGTTAGTGCTTCAACATTCATTGGATTTTATTGTATCTTTTTCTCCACAAATATTCAAATACCCTAACAATTATATGTATGTATTCAAATCACAAATAATTTAACCTATATTATCTTTTTAATTTTTAAGTGATAAAACAAGGCACGGAAAAACCGCACCTTGTTAAAATTTTGATTTAATTTATTTATTACTAGCTAACTCATATATGAAAGACGGTAGCCCAGCGATTAAACTAATAATAATCGACAATGTTAATAGTTAGCCATGGTTATTAAACAAAGTACGATTTAATAAATTATATCAATTAAATAAATTAGTTAGTAATTTTAGCGTTTTCAACTAGGAATTCAACTGTTTTTTGTGTACGGATATCGTTCTCAAGAACTTTTGTTCCGCCTAAAGCAGTTAAAATTTGGTCATTTGACATACCAAATTGTGCAGCCATTTTTTCAAGCTCAACATTGATGTCTTCTTCAGTTACTTCAATATTTTCTGCTTGACCGATTGCTTCTAACACTAATGTTACACGTACACGGTTTGCAGCTTCTTCAGCCATTTGAGTGCGTAATGCTTCTTCGTCTTGACCAGAGAATTGGTAGTATAAATCTAGGTTCATACCTTGCATTTGTAAGCGTTGACCGAACTCTTGTACCATACGGTCTACTTCTGTGTTGATCATACCTTGTGGAATTTCAACTTCTGCATTAGCAGCTGCTTTTTCTACAAGTTCATCACGTAATGATGCTTCTGAATCAGCTTCTTTGTTAGCTAAAGTAGTTTCTTTTAACTTTGTACGTAAAGCTTCTACTGTTTCAACTTCTGGGTCCATTTCTTTTGCGAACTCATCTGTTAAGTCAGGTAATACTTTAGTTTTTACTTCTTTAACTGTTACTACGAATTTCGCTTCTTTACCAGCTAATTCAGCAGCATGGTACTCTTCAGGGAAAGTAACTACAACATCTTTAGTTTCGCCAGTTTTAGCGCCTACTAATTGCTCTTCGAAACCTGGAATGAATGATCCAGAACCGATTTCTAATGCGTAATCTTCACCTTTACCACCTTCAAATGCTTCTTCGCCTACGAAACCTTCGAAATCGATAACAGCAGTATCGCCTTCAACGATTGCTTCATCTTCTTTGATTTCAAGTTCAGCTTTTTTAGCTAATTGAGCATCGATTAAAGATTGAACTTCTTCGTCAGTTACTTCTGTAGCTTGTTTAGTTACTTCTAAACCTTTATATTCGCCTAATTTTGGTTCTGGTTTCACAGTTACTGTTGCAGTGTAAGTGAAATCAGTACCTTTAGCGAAGTTTTCTGTACCAGCGATTTCTGGGTAATCAACCGGCTCAATACCAGCTTCATCTAAAGCAACTGGGTATGAAGAGTTGATAACGATTTCTAAAGCATCTTGGTAAAGAGCTTCTACACCGTACATTTTTTCGAATACATTACGAGGCATTTTTCCTTTACGGAAACCAGGTACGTTAATTTGTTTTACTACTTTTTTAAAAGCTTGGTCTAAAGCTTTATCAACTTCTGCTGCTTCTACAGTAACAGTTAATAAACCTTCGTTACCTTCTTGTTTTTCCCATTTTACTGACATATATATTACCTCCAAAGTTAACATTCGTTTGAATAAACAAACTCGTCATATATATTGTTTGACAACCATTTTAGTATAACATAGATGAACAATGTTTCAACTTTTTTCACTACTCTTGTAAATCTGATATTTTTTCTATGTTCTGTAAAAACCCCGCTATTTCACCATTTATTTCCACGGTTTTGCCAAACATGGATTTAACAAATTCAATATAACTTAGTGCAACATCCTCGCTTCGGAAAATGGTCCATTCGAACGGATAAAGGACAATGGCATGCTTAGCCATTAACTGCTGTACAAACTCCAGTGTAGAGGGCTCTTGTAATAGTTCTTCCGTTATAATCGCTGCAATTTCTTCATATTGAGGCATTTTTGTTGGCAAAGGTAATTCAGAAGGGTTAATCTTCCTTGTCATGTTGAATTTAGCTATATTCAACTCCAGATTAACTTCCTGTTCTACCAGCAAAATAAGCAGCAAACTTTGAATAAATGGGTGCACATTTTCTGTTTCAATAATGGCTTTAATTTCTGTTATATATGGGCGAATATTCATTTCAGGCAGCTCATTTATCAACATTAGCTGTTCTTGTACAGATAACTTCAGGAACTCACTTGCGATAATTTCAAAATTCTCTTCAATATCGACTAATGGAGGAGACTGTAACTGAGATTCCTGGTTTTCTGCTATATGCGCATTTAAGTTTTTTAAACGCTCAAACTTTTCGACTTCATGCTCTGGTATTAACTCTTCATCAAACAATGATTCAATAATTTTCTCCACTTGTTTAAATTGGCGCAATTGCATACAAATTGTTAAGTAAAGTTCCATCACTTCAAAATACATACTTGGACCAATTGCCAATAGTTCTTCACATATTTGTTTTGCCCTTTCAAAATTTTTTACTTCATATAAAGAATAGGCAAAAACACTAAGTGATAATTCATCCCCTTCTCCTAATAGCAATGCTTGCTCAAATAATTCATTCGCTTCTTTATAATGGAACGTCTCGGCTAAATGTTTCGCTTCATTAAATAGTCGATCTACTGTACCCGGAAATAAAATTACTTTTCTTTTGTTTGTGTTGTTACTGTTTTCTTTCATCGTAATCACTCCATTGATGACAAAGGTAATCTTCGCATCCTTTATCAATTGCACTTATTTTAACGTTGTTACCATATTTCAACAATATGTTCACAAAATTTATACTTATATTAATTTACAATACTAAAAAAAGTTATATACTAAGTACTAGTATTTTTGAAATTCTTGCTATTATTTAAGGCTCTAATTCAATATTCCCATTCTACTTAGTAAATAATCGTAGTAAAAAACATCCACTATTCATAAAAGGAGTGTCTATTATGGTAGTACTATCGGAAAATGTACTGCTACAGTTTAAAAATCGGTTCGAAAATTCATTGGAAAAGCTGCCGATTAGTGTAGTAAGTCGAAGTACAGCAATTGTAAACGATGTAGAGTATCCAGTAAAATTTGATTTCATAACGGAAACGATTGTTGATTATAAAGGACAAAGCGTAACTACTTATATTATTGAAATCGAAGGAACAATTCCAGGGACGATTAAAATTGGATCCATCACGGTTTTACCTCAGCACATACACCTTACCTGTGAATACGAAATTTTAACGATCACAAATAATGAACTAAAAAAGTTAGTAACAAATGATAAGCCGTTGTTATTATACAGTGAGTGGCTATTAGAAGCGATCGAAAATGAAATATTAGTCTTGGAAGTAAAAGCCGACAATGATCAACTAGTCGACTGGCCTGTCGGGATTAAAAACGCATATTTTTTATAAAATAATAGAGTACATAGCATTCACCATCTTCCTTAAATAGAAAGATGGTGAATTTTTTTAATCTTTTTAGCTGATAATACGTTCTATTTGCATTGAACTTTCAGTGCTGTATACTAAGCGCTATGCATATTTTTAATGAATGAAAGTGGGATATATTTATGAAATTCGGATTTATCGGTCTTGGAAACATGGCATACGCGATTATTAATGGAATGATTACAAGTGGACAATTTAATCCTACAGATGTATATGGGATTAATCGTAGCATCGAAAAAACAGAGGCACTCATCAGCCAATATGGGATCCAAACTGCAGATTCAATAGAGCATCTCATGTCACAAGTAGATGTCGTTATTATTGCAGTAAAACCTCAAATGTTTGATCAAGTAATTCCAGCAATTCAACAAAATTTAAAGAGCAATCATATTGTTATTTCGATTGCTGCCGGAAAATCACTTGACTATTTACATCGTGAGCTTGGGGCACAGACACCTATTTTCCGTGTCATGCCTAATATAAATTCAACTATTGGCGCATCTACAAGCTGTTTTTCAACACTCATAGGAAATGACGAACAAAAAGCTATTGTTGAAAAGCTGTTTGCTACAGTAGGAACGATTGATGAACTTCCTGAAGAATTATTTTCAATATTTACTACGATTGGTTGCGCCTCCCCGGCCTTTACTTACCTGTACATTGATTCGTTGGCACGTGCTGCTGTCCGCGAAGGTATGCCAAAAGATATGGCACTTAAAATTGCAGCAAGTTCTGTATTGGGTAGTGCTAAAATGGTATTACAATCTGACTCCCACCCATGGCAATTAATCGATCAAGTATGCTCTCCAGGTGGAACGACAATTCAAGGTATCACATCCCTGCAAGTGAACCATTTCGAAAGTACAATATATGAAGCAGTTGATGCCGTTACAAACCGCGATACTGTTCTTCAAAAGCAAACAGTTAAATAGTCTATTACCTAGTGAAATCAAATTTCACTAGGTTTTTTCATCTTGCTTTACTTTTTTATCATAGTATAATTACCTTTATTTAGTAAATCATTCAATAAGAGGTGTATCATGACTTTAACGTTGCGAGTCTTAGCCATTATCCTATTCAGTTCCTTTCTTATTTCCGCTTCAAGTGAAGCAGCAACCGGTGAAAAAGGGCATGCACTTCAATACCAATATGAAATAATAGAACAAAACGATAAAATTTTTTGGAACATTCAGTTTGAAGATCAATTTCTGCAGATTAAAGAAAGTGAAAAATCTGCTGAAGCCTTGTTGCAGTTCAGAAGCTTGATTGAACAGGCTACAAGTAACGTTCTACCATTAATCTTTTATAGTTGCTTTATATTATTTACAATCGTTTTGACAGTAACATTCATACTAATTAAACCAAAGCGCTTAAAACACCCACTCTATTTGAGTTGCGTCTTCATCTCTTGCCTGTTCCTGTTCAAAAGTTATTCCTACTATGAAATCCTTCAGCATACTAAAGCTAATTTACGCTATTATTATCTATTGCTTGAAATGATTAATTCTTCTCATTAACATGTAAAACAACTATGTTTTGCATGTTTTTATAATTATCTCTAAAACTTGTAAAAAAATACGAGAACATAATTGCTAAGTCACGTACTATTCTATATAATCAATCTTGTTTCAAATTGAAACACAATTAAATTATAGATTGGGAGCGTGACAAGAAATTGGGTAAAGCATTGATTATTGGAGCTGGCGGTGTAGCTAGCGTTGTCGTACATAAATGTGTACAAAACTCAGAAGTATTCGAAGAGATTATGATCGCAAGTCGAACAAAGTCTAAATGTGATGCTTTAAAAGAAAAATTAGATGGTGGAAAAACGATTATTCATACAGCACAAGTGGATGCAGATAACACCGAGGAACTAATTGACTTAATCAATGGATTTAATCCAGATGTGGTGATCAATGTAGCTTTACCATATCAAGACTTAACTATTATGGATGCATGTTTAGCAACTAAGACTCATTATGTAGATACAGCAAACTACGAGCCTTTAGATACTGCTAAATTCGAATATAAATGGCAATGGGCGTATAAAGAACGTTTTGAAGAAGCAGGCATTACTGCGCTTCTAGGTTCAGGTTTTGACCCAGGTGTAACAGGCGTATTCACAGCGCATGCACAAAAGCATCATTTCGATGAAATTCATTACATCGATATCGTTGATGCTAATGGTGGAGACCACGGACTTCCATTCGCAACAAACTTCAACCCGGAAATCAACATTCGCGAAATTACTGCGAACGGTCGTTTCTGGAAAGATGGCGAGTGGGTTGAAACGGAGCCTTTAGAATATAAAACAGTTTATAACTTACCGGAAATCGGTGAAAAAGATTGCTACCTTCTATACCATGAAGAATTAGAATCTTTAGCGAAAAACATTAAAGGTTTAAAACAAATCCGCTTCTGGATGACGTTTGGCGAAAAATACTTAACACATTTAAACGTTCTAGAAAATGTAGGTATGACTTCAATTGAGCCAATCGAATTCCAAGGACAAATGATTCAGCCAATCCAATTTTTAAAAGCTGTTTTACCAGATCCAGCAACACTTGGACCTCTTACAAAAGGTAAAACAAACATCGGCTGTATCGTTCGCGGTATTAAAGACGGTAAAGAAAAAACTTACTATGTATACAATGTATGTGATCACCAAGAATGCTACAGAGAAGTTGGCTCACAGGCGATTTCTTACACAACTGGTGTACCGGCAATGATAGGCGCTATGCTTGTAATGAACGGCGAATGGCAAAAACCAGGTGTATGGAATGTGGAAGACTTCAATCCAGATCCATTCATGGACGCTTTAAACAAATGGGGCTTACCATGGCACGAAACTGAAAATCCTGAATTAATCGACTTAGAATTCACTTCTAACGGAGTAACAAAATAATGGCTGATGTAAAAATGAAGAAGCCTATTATGGAGGAAGCTTTAGCAGAAGAAACGGGCATCGATTGGTCACAGGCTCCGTCTCCGGCATTCGTAGTTGACGAGCGATTACTCGAGCGCAATTTAAAGCTATTAAAATCTGTACAAGATCGTACAAATTGTGATATTTTACTTGCACTTAAAGGGTTTTCAATGTGGTCAACATTTCCGATGGCGCGCAATTATTTAGCTGGCATTACGTCTTCTTCATTATTCGAGGCACGTCTTGGCTATGAAGAATTCGGTAAGGAAGTACATGCTTATGCCCCTGCTTATGCAGAACATGAAATTGATGAATATTTAACATATGTCGACCATATTGTATTTAACTCTTTTGATCAGTTAAATAAATATAAAGATAAAGTGTTGAATCACGAGAAAAATATTTCAATCGGCTTACGTGTAAACCCGGGCTATTCAGAGGTGGAAACACCACTTTATGATCCATGCTACATTAATTCACGTTTAGGTATCCCGTTTGAATCATTCAAGCCAGATGAGCTAGACGGTGTGGAGGGTATTCATTTCCACGCTATGTGTGAGCAAGGTGCGGAAGTGCTGGAACGTATTTTAGTTCATTTTGAAGAAAAATACGGAAAGTACTTACACCAGATGAAATGGATTAACTTCGGTGGTGGTCATCATATTACAAAACCAGGTTATAACGTAGAACTATTAGTGTCGTTAATTAATCGTATTCAGGAAACATACGACGTAAAAGTAATTATAGAGCCAGGTGAAGCCATTGCACTGAATACAGGTTATTTAGTAGCAACAGTGCTTGATATCGTTCATAACGGTATGGAGCTTGCAATTGTAGACTCTTCTGCTACTTGTCATATGCCGGATACGCTTGAGATGCCATACCGCGCACATATTATCGGTTCTGGTCAACCAAACGAAAAAGCATATACGTACCGCTTAGGTGGTATGACATGCTTAGCCGGCGATATTATTGGAGATTACTCATTCGATGAGCCACTTCAGGCAGGCGACAAAATCGTCTTTACAGATATGGCGCACTATACGATGGTGAAAACACATATGTTCAACGGTGTGAATTTGCCGAGTATTTGCACTTACAATGATGAACTAGGAATAAAAGTTATTCGTTCATTCCAGTTTGAAGATTATAAAGGTCGTTTATCATAAGAAAAAGCAGAAACGTTTTATTGCGTTTCTGCTTTTTTCTTTATTCAAGCGGAATATAAATAGGCCGACTAAACGATGGCTGCCATATACCTTGCTCATTTTTTTCCATTCTCACTTCTGCAGGTAATCCATTTTCCCCAGTATAAACAACCCAGCCTTCTGTTTCTGAGCGTACTTCAAAGGTTGCCTTTTCTATACCATTAAAGCCACTTGCAATCATTAAACGATTTAGTTCTGGTGTATATAACTGTTGACGCACAGCTTTTGTTGTTTCATAATACTGCTTTACTTCAATAGTGTGTTTATTTTCAACATTTGTAAAAAGGGCTTCATATGTTTCATAATCTTGTTCACTTTCACTTAATAAAAACATTTTTGTAATCGCAATGGGTGAAATACCACGCAAGCGTTCCAAATCATAATCCGTTTTAAATGCCTCATAAACAGCTTGTTCTTCAGGTGTCAATGTAAGCGCTAATTCATCTGGAGCATAAATAGCAGTCACCTTGCCTGCTAGTTGAGCATCCTTAATTTTTAATAATTGCTGATGGTCTTCTTTATTGTAAACAAGCAGCTCGTCCTTAGCAGTATCTACCGTTTCATTGGCAAAAGGTGTGAATTGTATACCCCACTCATAAAAATAATATGGGTTTTTAAAGGGATCTTTCTGTTCTGCCTCCCCTATTTTCTTTCCAAGCCCTCGGACAGTTAATATCGTACCATTTACTCGAATTTGCCCTTCATCCATTGTCACCGAATCATTCGCTAAACCGAGCACTGTTGATACAACGATTCCCTCAGGACCGTAATATGCTACATAATCTCCATATGTAATTTTGGCCTCTTCATCTATCACCATCCGAAAGCCATGCAGCATCCATTGTTCACCTAGTAGATACGCGGTTTTGGGTTTAATCACCTCTAACGCATTAACATCCTTAATAATTGGCAATAGTGGATTCCCTTCATTCGCTGTCTGGACAATTTGCTGTGGGGCGAACTGAGCATATACTATCATTCCAATTAAACAGCACATTGCAACAGAAACCGATAGTACTTGCCAATTGCGTTTTTTCGGCTTTCGCTTCGTCTGTAACAATCGCTGCTTGAGCTCAGTTGTATAAGGTGCATCCTGCTGCAATTCCCGCTTCAGCTGATTTTTAAATTCCTTCATAAAATAGCGCCTCCAATTCCTGATCATTTTTTAAAAGCTCTCTCGCCCGACGAATTCTTGTACGAACGGTATTTTGTGAAACCATGAGTAAATCAGCAATTTCTGATACCTCAAATTCCTCATAGTAAAATAAAATAATGACCTCACGATAATGAACAGGCAAGGCGAAAATATGTTGTTTTAATGTTGTGAAAGCTTCTATCTCTAAATATGCTTGTTCACTTGAAGGTACATTTTTACGGATTGGTATTAATTTTGTTAGAAGTGCTTTTCTCTTTTGTTTGCGTAGCTCATCATGACAACAATTAATCGCTATACGAGTTAAATAGGTTTTCAGTGAAGCTTCACTACGGAAATTTTCTTTATGTAATAGAAACTTCATTAAGACGTCCTGTGTAATTTCCTCTGCAATTTGACGATCCTTTACGTATAAATAGCTAAAATGATATAAATATTCTCCATATTGTTCTACAATTTCCTCCACCGACCACTCACCTCTTTTCAATTCTACAACTTAGACGTTTGCTTTTTAAAAAATTGTTCAAAATCTTCCATAATAATTTCTTCAAGGCTAATTATGATACAAAAAAAGAGCACGGTTTCAACTTTAACGTTGTACCGCGCTCGATTTTTATGTGCCGCAATAACTGACAAATGGTGGTTCTTCATCTGTTGGCGGCTGTGTATATTTTGAAAACTGTTCATTTGTATCATAGGGATTTGATAAGACTTGAAGCATTTCGGCAAACATTGAAGGATTGCCTGCAATAAATTCTTCTATAGCTTGTTCTACTAAATGATTTCTTGGAATTACGGAAGGATTAACCGATTTCATCACCTGTAAAGTTTCTTCTTTTGTCATGTCCTGTTGATCAATACGCTCGAACCAGGCTTTTTCCCATTGTTTGAACTGTTCTGATTGGAATAATTTATTGTTTGGTCGTTCTCCCTCTGCCAATGAACGAAACGTATTCGTATAGTCCGCTTCATTGTATTCCATTAACTGAAGCAAATCGTTAATAAGCTGTTCATCCTGATCACCCGGATAGAGAAGTCCGAGCTTTTCACGCATTTCACTATAATAATGTACTTCATAAACAGAAGGGAATTTTTCTAGAATACCTTGTGCTAAACGAACCGCCTCTTCTTCATCCTCATGAATTATTGGCAATAAACTTTCTGCAAATCGTGTTAAATTCCAAGCAGCAATTGCAGGTTGGTTACCATAAGCATAACGTCCTTGAGTATCAATTGAACTAAATACAGTAGATGTGTCATACGTATCCATAAAAGCACATGGACCATAATCTATTGTTTCACCGCTTATTGTCATGTTATCCGTATTCATTACACCGTGAATAAAGCCAACACTTTGCCATTTTGCAATTAGTGCCGCTTGCTTTTCTAATACAGTTTCTAATAATGCAATATAAGGATTATCTACTTTACGAATCTTAGGATAGTGCCGGTCTATCGCATAATCCGCTAATGCTTTTACGTCAGACAATTCTCCAAATTGAGCTGCATATTGAAATGTACCGACGCGCAAATGACTAGCCGCTATACGGGTTAAAACAGCACCATCAAGTGCCTTTTCACGATAAATAACATCCCCTGTTGCAGCAATCGCTAAGCTACGTGTGGTAGGAATTGAAAGTGCATGCATCGCTTCGCTAATAATAAATTCTCTCAACATTGGACCTAATGCCGCTCTTCCGTCTCCCCCTCGTGAATACGGTGTGCGCCCTGAGCCTTTTAATTGAATATCATAGCGTTCCCCATCTTTTGTAATATGCTCGCCAATTAATAGTGCTCGTCCATCTCCTAACATATTGAAATGGCCAAATTGATGTCCCGCATATGCTTGGGCAATTTGCGCTGCCCCTGAAGGCATTTCATGTCCGGCTAAAATTGCCGCCCCTTGCTCTTTTAATTCATTTGCATCTAAATCCATTCTATCTGCTAGCGTACGATTAAAAAGGACAATCGCTGGTGCAGTAACTTTATTTGCCGCTATCTCGGTATAAAACATTTGTGGCAAATTCATATAACTATTATCAAAACGAAAACCAAAATTGTCTTCTTTTTCTGTCATTGTTTTTCGCCTCATTTCTTTTAGTTGATACATTTATTATAAACCTTTTAAGATTAGTTAACCAAAATCCGGTCTTTTAAAACGAAAACTGTAATCTAGTCTCATTTTAGTTAACCAAAAATAAATTTTAGTTGACACAACTCGTTTTACATTTTATATTTACGTTAACCGAAAAAATATTCTAGTTAACAAAGGGGTTAGAAAATGGAAACCGTTCACAAAACACAAACCTTTAAAACAGTAGATTTAATTTACAGTGCTTTGTTTGCAACATTAATTATGATTGGTGCAAACATAACATCATTTGCACCCTTCTTAACAGTGGGTGGTGTACCAATTACATTACAAACTTTTTTTGCTATTTTAGCAGGATTAGTTCTAGGATCTAAAAAAGGAGCCATTGCTTGTACTGTATACATGGCTATTGGACTTGCTGGTGCACCGGTGTTTTCAAAATTTACAGGTGGCTTCTCAGCAATTTTGCTACCGACATTCGGTTTTATTGTTACATTTATCGTTAGTGCCTATATTGCCGGTAAAATCGCTGAAACATACAAAACTAGACTTGCCTATATTATTGCGGCAGTTATAGCGATGGCTATTAATTATATTCTAGGAACAACTTGGATGTATTTTGCTTATACATTATGGGCAGCGGCGCCAGAAGGATTTTCCTACAAACTGGCTTGGTTATGGATGATTCCACCGATGCCAAAAGATATTATTCTAGCTATTTTTGCAGGATTCTTTGCTTTCCGTATTCAAAAAGTTTTAAAGATCCTTCCGATTAAACACTCGTAAACAGTTGGAAATGTGGAGAGAAACTGCTTTTTGCTGGACACATTTATCCTTTTTTATACAATATTTTGGCGCCATCATTATACCGAAATCTATTTATTTGATATAATTTATCATATTGATAAAGGAGGAATTCCGTATGGCAAATCATTATCAAAATATCGTTGTGGCAGTAGATGGCTCTGAGTTAGGCGAACTCGCTTTTCAAAAATCAATTGATGTAGCAAAACGTAATATTGGCTCGACTTTACATATCATCCACGTAATCGATACAAGCTTTTCCGCATCTTTTGATATGCTTTATGATAATATGGTCGAATTAGTCCGTAAGCACGGTGAAGTGTTATTGGACCGCTATGAATTAGAAGCAAAAGAAGCTGGCATTGTAAATGTTAATAAGATTTTAACTAAAGGTACTCCGAAAAATGTTTTATCCAAAAAGCTTTCAGAACATGCGCCTGCAGATATTATTATTTGTGGTGCAACAGGTTTAAATGCAATGGAGCAAATGTTCATGGGCTCCAGTACTGAAGCAATCGTCCGACATGCAACTTGTGATGTATTAATTGTACGTACACCTATCAAATAGGAAAAAAGGTTATGAGGCTAATTAATGTCCTCATAACCTTTTTAAATTATGCACGATGCGAACTTACTTTTAAAAGCTCCTCTTACGTGAACATATGCAAAAAGTTAAATCATTAAAATTTCACGGATGTCTTGCTCGGTTAATCTACTGTTAGACTGGTCATCTCCATCCAAAATATCGGAAATGAGCAGTTTCTTTTTTTGCTGAAGTTCACTCATCTTTTCCTCTATCGTCCCATTTGTAATAAGTTTGATAACTTGTACAACTTCCTTTTGTCCCATTCGATGCGCACGGTCAGCTGCTTGTTCCTCTACTGCCGGGTTCCACCATAAATCATATAAAATCACGGTATCTGCCCCTGTTAAATTCAACCCTGTTCCTCCTGCTTTTAACGAAATTAAAAACAAATCGCGCTCTCCATTATTAAAAGCATTGCAAAGAGTTACACGCTCCTCTGATGGAGTTTGACCATCCAGGTAAAAATACGATTCCCCACGCTTGGATAGCTCAGTTGCAATCATTTTCAGCATTTGCGTAAACTGCGAAAATATTAGCACACGGCGACCTGATGCTTTCGATTGCTCCAACAGGTGAAACAACTGCTCAAATTTTGCAGAACTTCCTTTATAACCTTCGACAAATAGGGCCGGGTGACAGCAAATTTGCCGTAGTCGGGTTATGCCCGCCAAAATTCGAATACGATTTTTATGAAACGTCTCTTTGTCTAAATGTTTCATTGTATCCACCCGTAACTTTGCCAAATACGCTGCATATAACGCTTTTTGCTCGGGAAAAAGTTCCGTTTTTTCGATTATTTCCTCTTTTTGAGGAAGCTCGTTCAGCACCTGTTCTTTCATACGGCGCAACAAAAACGGTCGAACTCTACGTGCAATATCTTTCCGTTGCATATGTCGGAACTCTTCTAGCTCCCGGAATAGCTGAGGAAAAACAACGCGATAGATTGACCATAATTCGGACAAGGAATTTTCAATTGGTGTACCCGTTAAGGCAAAACGGTTGGTCGCGTTAATTTTTTTGACTGTACGTGCCGTTTGAGTTACCGGATTTTTAAATGCCTGTGCCTCATCAAAAAATACCGTATGGAAATGTTGTCGTTCATAAAATGATATATCACGTCGCAATAACGGATATGTTGTAATTACAACATCTTGTTCTTCCATTGATCGCAGTAGGGCCCTTCTCTCTGACACATCCCCATCCACAACAATTGCTTCAACTTCTGGAGCAAATTGCATGAACTCATATAGCCAATTGTAAGAAAGTGATGATGGACAAACGATTAATACAGGTTGTTTATTCGCACGGACTATTTCTAATTCGGACAAGATAAACGCAATACTTTGAATCGTTTTGCCAAGTCCCATATCATCTGCAAGTACACCGCCAAATCCATAATTGGAAAGTAATTTTAACCAATTGTAACCATGCTTTTGATAATCTCTAAGAATAGATTGTAGACTTGGCGGAACTTCGAACGTTAGTGATGCTGGATTTAACAATTGTCCGGTAAATTCTTTAAACGATTGTTCCGCTTCAAAAATTGTACTCTCTTCAAATTGCTCCAAAAACGGCAAGCTATCTAAAATCGGCATGTTAAACGTTAATTCGTATTCATCATCTTGTGCTGGTATGGCTCTTAAAAAGCGCTGAATTTCTTCTATTTCCCTCGTTTCCAATGACAGCAATGCTCCATCTTTCAGTCGGTAATATTTTTGCTTCACTTTAATAGCCGCTAAAATTTCTTTTATCTGCTTATTCGAAACCCCATCCATTTCAAATTTAAATTCAAGCCAATTTGTCCGTTCTTTTTGTACATTTACTCGAATTTTAGGGAAGTTATTTTCCTTTGCAATACGTAATTTAACAGAATTTGTTGCATAAATTTGAGCGAGCTTTGTTAATTTCGGAAGTTGGTGAAATAAAAAATTATATTCGAGCTCCTCATTTTGCATATAGTAACCGCCATCTGTTTTCGTAAATCCACTTTCATCCATCAACGCTAAAATAGTTGACTCCTTTTCAATATCTCGAATAATTAGCACTTCATCCGATATGTCATATTCACTTAATGGTTGAATAACAAACTGCCCATATTGAAACTCCAAACCTGCAAGAAAGCGATTATTCACACGATCTAAATAAACATTAGCAACTAATGGTGTTTGCATTTGCTGTAATGAAAGGGCTCTATCCATTGTAACGTTACCGATCTTTTTCAACTTCGGAATAATCTGCTCTAAAAAGTAGTTCCAATGTGATTGCTCGATTATTAACTTGGATTGCTGTTGAAGTATTTTCTTTAATTCCAATAGTTGCGTCATACTTTCATCGCTAATTTGTGTCATTTCTCCATCAAACAGTACTAAGTGATAACTACGTAGTAAGACCGTTCGTTCAATTCCTTCTATAGTAAGCTCATAATGCTCACCTTTTTCATTGATGAAAAAATGAAGCGCTGTAGGTCGAGCTAAAAGTTTAATCCCAATATAGCTTTCATTTTGATAATTGACTGAAACATCTTTTATTTCCGAGAGTAATGAAGCAAGGTGATGCCATGATGATGGCGGAATGACCAATAGATGTTCTTTAAAATGGATTGGCTTATTTTGCGTAGTTTCTATATATAATGCATCGTCTTCTACTATTTTGATAAGGAGCTGTATCATAGCATCGTGCTGTGTTTCGAAGCAGAATCGCTCAAAGTTATAAACCGTTCTTTCTGAAATCCGATATGATTTTTTATTTTTAATATGTGTTAAAAAATCACGAATAGATAACACCCGTTCCCCATTTACTTGGAGCTGGATAGCAAAAAGTGTGTCACCTTCTATAGATTGGACTGGTGTCAGCGAAAAGTGCACATCCATTATTTCTCGCTTTTCAAAATGGCGTTGCTGACGACTCGTTTGTACTTTTGGCTCTTTGAAAATAGAAAGAAAGCTATTTTCAAAATCTAAATTCTGCTCAATAGGAATCGTATGCGAAGAAGGAGATGTTTTTTTATTACGATTTAAAATAGCAATAAGCACCGCCGCAACATGTTGACAGCTTTTACTGTAGCCCTCTAATGTCGGGCAGCTACAGGAGGTTTTAAACTTACCAGTAGTCTCTTTTTCCACACGGACAATGAATTGTTCTGTACTTTTCACAACCGCTTCTCCGAAAATATCCGTATATTGCAGGAAATTTACTTTCCCTGTTTGATAAAAAGTCTGTCCTTTTTTAAAAGAAACGGTCCCGCATAGATCTTTTATCTGATTTTCCGAAAGTTTAATATCCATGCTGATCCCCCTTTTTCTTTTTAGTTCATTTTCTCATGTACCACATCGAAATACTAGCTCCAAGCAATTCATAGAAAAAATATTCACCTTTCAATACATATTTATTGTAAATCGATAAATATAATCTTATTATCAATATAAATTTAAAATAGCGAGGTGGAATTTATGAAGCGTGAAACTATATTTTTAAAGGTTGCCGTCGTTATAATTGGTTTACCGATTGCTGCAGTGTTATCGTATTTAGCTTATGATTTGATTTTCGTTCCAAAAACGAAGGCCTTTTTATTGTTCATTCCAATGGTAGCTGTTATGTATCTCTCTGCAATACCTTATTTTATTGCTCTTTTCCAAACGACAAAATTATTAAGCTATATTGATCAACAGCTTGCTTTTTCCAATTTATCGGTAGAAGCTTTAAAAAAAATCAAGCGCTGTGCGATTGCAATCAGTGTATTGTTTATTGTAGATTTACCGTTTTTATTTCGTATTGCAGATATAGATGATGCACCCGGAATCATGTTATTTTCACTTATTATCATTTTTGCATCAATCGTCATCGCTGTGTTTGCAGCTGTTCTACAAAAGTTGTTAACACATGCGCTAGTGTTTAAAGCTGAAAATGATTTAACGATATGAGGTGAAAAGATGACGATTATTATTAATATAGATGTTATGCTGGCGAAAAGGAAAATGAGCGTGACCGAACTTTCTGAACGGGTCGGCATTACAATGGCGAATATATCTATTTTAAAAAATGGCAAAGCAAAGGCCATCCGCATTTCTACATTAGAAGCAATTTGTGAAGCGCTTGATTGTCAGCCTGGGGATTTGTTGGAGTATCGAAAAGAAAACTAAACTAAAAAAGGGGGCTAACTGGATAGCCCCTTTTTACTTAAGTAAAATTTGATTTTATTTTTTCTAAATGGCGGACAGTTGGCGTTAAATTTGCAAAGAAGTATGCTTCACGCAGTTTGCGGGAAGGTACGCTACCAGCTACATAGCCCGCTGCACCATTATGAATCATATTTGCCTGCACTGCAGCTAATGTATCATGGACTGCCTGTAAACGCGTATTTACTACATCTTTTAGTGTTAAATCGCTTGCTAATTGAGTTAATTCCGCTTCAATTCTTTCATGATGGCTACGTAGTTCAGTTGCCTGTACTTTCAAAAAGTCATTACAGCCGTTTTGCTTTGCTTTTACTTTCTCTATGCCATCAGCTGCTGCAGCTATAACCCCGGCACCAAGCGGAACTTGGTAGTAAATGAATGTCGGTCGTATAATATCGCAAAATGCCTTTGCATCCTCCGATATAACAAAATCATTTGGAATA
The DNA here is from genome assembly GCF_037969735.1 of Solibacillus sp. FSL W8-0372. Taxonomy (NCBI): domain Bacteria; kingdom Bacillati; phylum Bacillota; class Bacilli; order Caryophanales; family Caryophanaceae; genus Solibacillus; species Solibacillus sp. FSL W8-0372. Next base: position 2,616,461 of record NZ_CP150204.1, read on the forward strand.
AGGACATTCTCAAATTTACAAGTATACGTTGCACTTCCATTTACCCCGATAAACCCAAGTCGTTCGGTCATTTCCAAACCTGATGCATTTGTTGAAACGAGCACCATCACTTCCCGTGTATCAATTGTAGCAATCGCACCAAAATAATGGCGCTTCCCTAAATTCGAAACAGCTGGTAATGTCCCGTTAATAATATAACCTGCTTCTGTCTTTTCGGCAGTTAAATGAAGCTTCTCCAAACCAGAATAGTATTTCATTGCATTTGATAATCCTGTTGCCCCTAACTTTACGCCATTTTCTAATTGAGGCAACACATCATTTTTCAAAAATGGATTATCACTATTTCTTAAGTAAGTTAATGCGGCTAGATGGCACCAAACACAAAATGCTGTCGTCATACATACTTTTGCTGTTTCACGGACAACTGTCGCTTCATCTACTAATAAACTCGATTGATCTTTATTTGCCGATTGGAAAAATCCAGCCTCGCCTAATGCTAAAATATAGCTTTCTGCATAATGTGCCTGCTCATCGACTTTCTTTACTAAAGGTTTTAATTTCTCCTCGATGATTTGCGCTAATAATTGTTTGTTCAATGCCATTCTCTCCGCATCCTTTCCTTTTAGTCCGATAATTCCGTTAACGATGTAATCGGTGTTTGTACTGCTTCACGTGCACGTTTTACAGCTGCTTCGTCTGGTGCATCATAGAAGCATAAGCACTTTGTCATATCTTCACATACATACGTACGAGAGAATTTTACATCAGGTACTTCTTCATACTTTACAGAGTTTTTCTTTTTGCGTTCCAAATATTTTTCCATTGTAATTTCAGCAGGAATTTCCCACTCAACTAAATAATTTACTTGCTCGCCGCCAGCTTTTACTTCATCTAATTCTTTACCGATTAAACGAACTTCCTTAATTAAGTCGATGGAAACACCTTGTGATTGTAAAGCTTCTTTCGCTGTTTCTTCTTCCGTTGCTTCAATAATAAAATAGCCACGTGAAAAATCCTTCGCTACTTGTACTTCGATAACCCCTACATTTTTTGTTGCATGCACTTTATCTACTAATGCCGAAAATGCCTCTTTTGAAGATACTTCATTAATTGTTGATTCTACTAAATATAAACTCATTTAAATTCCTCCTAGTAGTTAATATTAAATTTCTCTATATTCAAATAGGCGTCCAATTAGATCGCACTATGAATATCAATAATTAATTGCACCTATTTGTCATGAGGTACATATTTTTGAAAATTTCAAACCCCTTAAGTTAAAAAAATTAACTCGCTTTGCATAAAATTAATGTTTATACTAAGTACGAAGGAGGCATAAGCATGAAAACTCGTTATGATTTACCTTGTAACATTGCACAAACATTAAATATTCTCGGGGATAGATGGACACTTCTAATCATCCACGAACTTCTAATAGGTGAAACAAATTTCAATGATATTAAGCTCAAGCTACCCGGACTTTCGGCAAACGTTCTTTCCAATCGTTTAAAGGAATTAGAAGAAGCCCATATTGTCCAAAGCGAACTTTATGTTGCTCATCCACCTCGTTACCGCTATACATTAACCGAAAAAGGCACTGCCCTGGAGCATGTATTTAATGCGATGATTATTTGGGGAGCTGAGCATCTTGAAACTTGTTATAAAGAAATTGTCGATCCTGATGAAAATCGGGTTGAAATTGGGTATTACTCTACTAAAACGGGTGATCGAATCGACAATATTCAAATACGACCTATAAAAACTGTCTAAAACTTTTTAGGCAGTTTTATTTTGCGCCGCCCCAAATACGATTGACCCAACTTTCAAAATAATGAATGCCTTTATCTAACGCTATTCCAAGAACCCCAATGACAACGATACAAGCCATTACTAAATCAAGACTTAAAGAATTTCTTGCATCAATAATTAAAAATCCTAACCCTGATTGCGCACCGACCATTTCACCCGCTACAAGGAAAATCCACGCAGAACCTAACGCCATATGCAAACCATTTGCAATCATCGGGAATGATGCCGGTAATACAATTTTCCGTAATGTTTCAAACGGGCTCATTTCAAAATTGGAAGCAATACGTAAATAGGTTTTGTCTACTTTTTTGACAGCAGATACGGTCGATAAAAGGACCGGGAAAAAAGCAGCTATAAAAATTATGACAATCGCGGGCATATTGCCAATGCCAAACCATAATACGATAAAAGGTGACCATGCAATTGGAGAAACTGGACGCAATACTTGAACAATTGGGTCCACTACTTTCCATACGATTGTCGATCTACCTAGTAGAAGGCCTAAAATAATGGCCACAATTACTGCTGCTAAATAACCTGAAAAAAATCGAAATAAACTAATTTGAATATGAACAAACAAAGAACCATCCGAAATGATTGCTAATAATGCTTCCCCCACTTTTAAAGGCGGAGGGAAGAGTGCTGCCTGATGTCCACCGATCAAGATGGCAAATTGCCAGAAGATAAGAAGCAGTATAAAGCCAATCGCAATCGGTGACAGTTTTTTCACTATGGCCATAATATCCCTCCGTTCCTCTATTAATTTACAAAGCTAGCATCAACAAAGTCTTCATAGGATGGTGGGTCATCAGATAATCCCATTTCCATTAATGCATCACGTAAAATAGCATAGCTTTCTTGTTCAATACTTAAATTGTCATATGAAATCCAATCAAGAGAAATATCCAACACATTTTGATCCACTGTTAAATATTGCCCGACCACTTCATGCATATGTTTGTCTTTTCCTTGTGCAAGCTCTCCACCTGCTACATAGTCATTAACAAATTTGTCGGCTAATTCTTTATTATCTTCAATAAATTTACCTCGCAATACTAAGCCACAATCGATGGAATCTTTCCATATTTCTTCTGACTGATACAATACCTTACCATTCTCAAGAGCTACAGAAATCGCTCCAAATGGCTCAGCTACAACATAACCCGCAATTCGCCCTTCTGCTAAAGCTGCCGGCATTTCTGCTGGCGGTAGTTCGATTACATCAACTTCATCATAGGCAATGCCATGTTTTTTCAGCATTTCATACAACAAAATATTATGTGTGGAAAACCTGCTTGGAATTGCAAAGGATTTTCCGACTAGCTCTTCAACAGAATTAATATCATTACCTGCAATTAAAACATTGCCATCACGGTGACCGAGTGCCACTGCTTTTAAATCAATACCTTTTTCCTTTGCATTCATAGCTAATTGAATTAGTACAGATGCCCCGTCAATTGCTCCCGTATTAAGCGCATCCATTAGCTCTGGCCAAGAACCAAACTTTACTAACTCTAAATGATAATCCTCAAAGTTCTCATCATTCTGCATATATAAAGGCACCGCATGTGTAATTGGTAAATACCCAATTTTTATTGTTGGTTTTTCACCATCGACTGCAGAATCATTATTTCCGCATGCAGCTAAAAGTGTAACAAATAACATTGTCATTATTAAACATAGCTTTTTCATCCACTAACCCCCCTGAAAACTTAAATATTAAATTCGATCGTCGCTTTTTCGTGTGTAAATTGAAATTCATTAAAAATTAATTCTCGATAATACTGAAAGTCTGCATCAGCACGATTTCGTTCCTTTGGTAATCTCAATACAATTTCCTTATGAATCTCTCCAGGATTTGGCTTCATAATTAAAATGCGGTCTGCTAAATAAATAGCTTCATCAATATCATGTGTTACTAATACAATTGTCATCTTTTCTCGATGCTGAATTTGCATTAATTCATCCTGTAAATAGTAGCGTGTAAATGTATCGAGCGCGCCAAATGGTTCATCCATTAAAATGACCTCTGGTTGCATTGCCAAGGCACGTGCTATAGCAACTCGTTGCTGCATCCCACCAGATAATTCACTAGGTAGAGCATTGGCCCGATCTTCTAATCCAACCATTCGTAAATAATGTAGCGTTCTTTCAGCTATTTCCTGCTTTGATAAACTTATATTTTCAATGCCCAACTCTACATTTTTCCGGACAGAGCGCCATGGCAGTAACCCATAGTTTTGCATCAGCATAATACATCGCTTACTCGGTTTCTTGACAGGCACTTCATCGAGCAAAATTTGGCCGTTGTTTACTGCTTCAAAACCGCCTATACAATTAAGCAATGTACTTTTTCCACAGCCGCTTTTCCCTAAAATCGCGATAACTTCACCTTTTTTTATATCGAAAGAAATATCCTGCAGTACTGTTGGACCCTGTTCACCATAAGACTTACTTACATTCCTAATATCAATCATTACTGAAGACAATTACCTTTCACCCCAATGCCGATTATTCAACTCGGTTTTATATTATATGAGTTATATTATTATACTTACTTAAATAAAACAACCTTATTTTCCGATTTATTTTTATTTTCTAAAAAAATGTCGGTTATTTTATGAATATAATATAGAATGGAACAATATATAGTTATCTACATAGTGATGGAAGTTCATTTAAAAAGTGAGGTTGAAATAAAATGAAAAAAGTGAAGTTAGTTCCCCATGATCTTCGTTATGCGAAGGAAATACATCGTTTATCTCAGGCACCCGAAGTAAAAAATGCACTTGGTTTACCTACTCAATCCATAGAAGATACGGAAAATTTTATTATTAATAACTTAATAGAAGAATCTGAAGGAAAGACGGTTTCTCGTGTAATTCTAAATGAGGAAGAAAAATTAGTTGGTATTACGACACTAATGTTTATTGACCAGCATAAGAAACATTGTCACATCGGTAGTTGGATTGGTTTTGAGTTTTGGGGGCTTGGCTATAATTTGCCATCGAAAATTGAAATTTTAAAAATTGCATTTGAGCAGCTGAAATTGGATGTTGTGTTTGCAGGTGCTCGTACTGTTAATATCCGTTCACAAAAAGCACAGGAAAAACTACCGTTCATTTCATTAAATGTTGAACAGCAATTTCAGGAAGAGCATTTACTATTGGAGGAGAGACAAAAACAGCCCTGTATTTTAAATGCAATTTTAAAAGAAGACTACTTAAATTATTTATACATTACACAAAATGGTCAGGAAAATTAGAGCTAACTCTAAATTTCCTGACCATTTTTAGCTATATATTTTTTGGCTACATTCATGCCCCCCAGTGTGACGAGCGGGGACCCTCCTCCAGGATGTACTGTCCCGCCTACAAAATATAAATTTTTCAGTTTGGCATGCCGATTACTTGGTCTAAAAAAGGCGGATTTTACTGAATTGGATGCCGCACCATATAATGCGCCTCGAAAAGCATAAAATTCCTTCTCTAAATACTCGGGTGTTATTACTTTTTCCTCCACAATAGCATCCTCGATATCCATACCAAGGTCCTTTAACTGTCCGATTATTTGTTGGCGATATTGATGTGAATCGATTTGTAAAGTTCCATTTTTTGTTGGTGGGGCATTTACTAAAACTAGTAAATTATCTCCACTTGGTGAAATGGAACGATCGGTATACGAAGAATTACAAATATAAATTGTGGGATCTTCAACATAGTGATCTGAAAAGAGTGCGTCAAACTCCAGTTCATAGTTTTCAGGAAAATAGACATTATGATGATGCAACCCTTCAATCCGTTTATTAAGCCCAAGCAGTAAGACAAATGCTGAACTGGATGGCTGAATATCTTTTTTTACTTGTTCAATCTCAAAGACATCACTTAGTCGATCAGAATTCATAAATACAGCATCGACTGTATGTGTATTTCCATACTGATCGATAATACTGTGAATTTGGGTCTTTCCATATTGAACTTTTGTCACTTCACACCCTACATGAAATTTCACACCTAGTTGCTTAGCACGGGTTTTAAATGCTTGCGCAATCTTTGATGTTCCACCCTCAACGTAATCAACACCATCAACCAATTCCAAATAAGCAATCATAGCAAATGTTGCAGGCATTATGTATGGCGATGAACCAATATATGTCGCATAGCGTAAAAAACATTGAACGATAAACGGATGCTGAAAATACTTTCTTATAAATTGCTCCAAAGTTTCAAAAGGTCGTACTTTTACTAGTGCTGATAGTAATGATGGTTTCATATAGTCTCGCCAGCTCGTAAATGTTGTTTGCAAAAAATGACGCTGTGCCAAAAAGTAGATTCTTGAAATTTCCGTAATAAAAGCAGGATAATTTTCCGCGTCGCTTAAAGAAAACTTTTTAATTTGCTCAATCATATATTGCTGGTCGTTGGAAAAGTATAATACTTCTCCTTTTGAACTTACATTCTTCATATGAACTCGTAAAGGAATAAAATTTAAATAATCATCCGGATTTACCCCAGTTTGTGCTAATACCCGCTGAAAAACAGGACGCATTGTAATCGTATTCGGTCCAAAATCAAAATGATGTGTACCGAGATCTACTGAGCGCATTTTTCCGCCCAATTCTTTATTTTTTTCAAATACTGTAACATCCATCCCTGCATTTGCAAGTGTAATAGCTGCGGACAGTCCCCCTAGCCCACCACCAATTATCGCTACTTTCTTCATCCGTATTCACGTCCCTTCCAAACATACGATTGTTTCGTTTGATACAAATAAATTGAATTACACAAGATAATTAGCATTGCCAATGAAGACAGTGGCATGAATAATGCGTAATATAAGGGTGACTTGCTTTTGAAGTCGGAAACCATTCTTTGAATAACAATCAAAATATACGGGATAGCATACAGCCAATTAAAAAAAACAATACTATTAATAAGAAGTACCAGCGGAAACACATAAGTTACACTATAAAAAAGGATAAACAGCACGGCATTTCTAAAAGAATAATTTAGGCCCTTAAATGTATTTTTAGAAAAACCTTGCCACGTTTCAAATGCATTAGTGTACATCTCACATGAAATGTTTTTACTAAGATTAACTAATAACACCCGCATTCCTGATTTTTTCATCGCCCGCGCTATTTCTACATCTTCCAATAGAGAGTTTTTCACTACAAGATGACCACCCATTTTCTCATAAGCTTCTCTTTCGAAAAATAAAAAAGTCCCATTGGCAGCCGTAGCAGCCGGCCATTTCGTATAATTTGCCAAAGCAATAGGCAAATGAAAATTCACAAGAAAATGCATCATCGGAAGTACAAGCCGATCCAGCCAATTAGAATACATAAAATGTGGAAACCCGGTAATTAGACCGATTTCGTTTTTCTTCATAAGTGGTACTACTTTTTCAAAAATGTGGGATGACAAGGTTACATCTGCATCAATAAACGCCAAATATTTCCCAGTGGCTGCTCGCTGTAGCTGATGACAGGCATGCACTTTTCCTACCCAACTAGACGGCAACTCCACTCCCTCAATCACACGAAAGCGAGCATCACCATCAATTTCCTGATAGAGCATTTGTCCAGTTAAGTCGGTTGATTGATCATTATAAATAATGAACTCAAGCTTTGGATATGTAAGTTGTTTTAGCATAGAGATGCATTTTTTTACATTTCTTTGCTCATTGCGCATAGGGATAAGAATGGAAACAAGATCTTGATTTTCCCCATGCCTTTTTTTAATTTGAGGTAAAAACAAGCCATTCAAAATTGTCCAAATGACAAAAATACTTAACATAAAACAGTAAATAAATAGCATCCTTGTCACCTCATCATATTTTTATGAAACTTGTATAATCATTTTGAACGACATCTTTTTTCAGCGCATTTAACTGCTCCATGACTATCTCTTCAAAATACTGTGTCATCTGTTCTCGACTCCATTTATCTTCATATTGAATTGGTTCTCCAATCCAAATCCATACTTCCGCTTTTCGTTCATTCCGAAATGTATAGTAAAAAGTTATAGGAACGACCGGAACATCTTTCACTTGCTTGGCAATCATTGCTACACCTTGTTGAAAATAAAGTGGCCTTTGCTCTAAATGCCATTCCTTTCCTTGAGGAAATATACAAATATTTTTTCCATCCTGTAATAGACTTTTCGTATAGCGGATGGATTCTATAATATGTTTCGGGTTTTGTTGATTAACTGAATACGCACCTATCCATTGAAAAATCGGGAATTTTTTTATTCCCTGCTCATCTACCATGACAAATAGATTTGGAATATATCCCCTTTGCTCCAATTCAAACAAAAGCAGACCATCCCACCAAGAACTGTGATTAGCAATATATAGTGCATTGCTGGGGAGAGGAAAATCCTCCTTTATATAAATATGCGCAAAACTTCGCTTCAACAATTTCTGTTGAACGAGTCGAAACATTCTCCTAGCGATTTTATTCTTTTTAGCTACTCGCATATTGCCCCTCTTTTCGAAGTGAAAATATTAAAAAGAGAACTGATGTCACAACTATTATACTGGCCAAATATATTCCATTCATTAATCCGATTAAAGCAAACATGATAATAATCAAGATATACAAAAGAACGAGTCGATCCTGCCAAACTTTATTCACTTGTGAAACAGAAATGAATGAAAGAATTATATGAATGAAAAAAGCGATAATAAACCAGCCAAAAAAGTTCGTCCACGGAATGTCATAGTATATTCCCGGTTCGTGCCATATCCAATATTGTTTTGCTTTATAGGCTACTGGATCTAATATTAAATCCATTGTGAGCGCTAAAACACCACCGAGTAGTGCTCTTAAAATTATATTTTGCACACCAAACTTCATGATAATAGCATGACCTGTTGCAATAACCATTACCCATGCGAAACCGATTGCAACTGGAACCCCCATAACATTCGGTGCAAAATAATTGGAATACGTATAATCACCAAACAAAAATTGACTAGATGACCCATAGTATTCAATGATGAATGTAGACACAAATATTCCAACAAATATTAAGAACCCCAATTTAAAGCGGAAATGAATAATGAAATAAATCCCTCCTAATATTCCGGTTGTAATAATAAATACACTATTCGACCATTCAAGCCAACTAGGCAACAAATCAAAGCCCACAAGTACTACTCCGCATATGTACCAAAAAAGAAAAAAGTAAAATATGTAATCTGCAAAACGCATTTTATTCACTCCCTTATTAAACCATTATTTCCTTTTTCCATTATATTCACTTCTCTTGTAACCCGTAAACAAATGCGATTTCGTTTCAAATAAAAACCGAAATGGAGGTTTGGTTCCATTTCGGTTTAGATCATACATTTAATTTGCTGTTGCCTGTTTTTTAAAGCGCGGGTGTGCCCATAATTCACGCCATTTAATAAATGATGTTATGACAATAATTAAACCTAGCGTTAACATGATGATAGATAAAATTCCATTTAAAATATTGTATCCGCCAGCCATGCTGTTCCAGTAGACATTTTTCACCATCCAGAATCCTGCTACGTTTACTGTAATATATAAATATACTAATGGAATAAAGCATGTTAATACGTAAATGCGTTTATCTGCAATCTTCAGTACGAAAGTTACACCACATACTAAACCGATTGACGCCATTAATTGGTTGGATACGCCGAACAATGCCCAGACGGATGCAATATCCCCGGAATTCAGTAAGTAACCCCACATGACACAGGCCAGGGCGCTCGCGCCGATTGCACCGGGCAGCCAATCGGTTTTCTTTAATGGCTTATACACATTTCCTAAGAAATCTTGAATTAAATAACGCGCAGTACGTGTACCTGCATCGATTGCTGTTAATATAAATACCGCTTCAAACATAATAACAAATTGATAGAAATATGCCGTTAAATGACTGAACCATTCTACCCCGGCAAATATTGATGCCATACCGACAGCAAGCGTTACCGCGCCCCCTGTACGTCCTTCTAAATCCATCCCAATTGCTTCAGATAATGCAGGTAAATCCACTACAGACATTCCTAATGTCGCAAATTTTTCAGGCGTTGAGTTAATTGCAAAATAATCTCCAGGATGTAAAACCGTTGCTGCTATTAGAGCCATAACCCCAACGACACATTCTACGAGCATTGCCCCAAAACCTACTACACGAATATCTTCCCAGCGATCTAGCATTTTCGGTGTTGTTCCTGAACCGACAAAAGCATGGAAACCGGAAATTGCACCACAGGCAATTGTAATTGAAACGAATGGCCAAACAGGACCCGCTACGATCGGTCCTCCGCCACCTAAAAAGTCAGGAATAATTGCTGGAAACTGAATTGTAGGATTAATAATAAATACCCCGATAATCAAGGCAATAAATACACCTATCTTCATGAAGCTACTTAAATAATCACGTGGCGCTAATAAGAACCATATTGGTAAAGCTGCCGCAAAGAATGCATAAATCGGTAATAAAATTGATAATGTTTCACGGTCTAATGTTAATACCTCACCGAGCCAAGTTCCTTGAATCGATGGACCGTAGAAGACAGCCGCTACGAGTAAGACGACCCCTATAATAGTAGAGAGCTTTAAGTTACCCGAGAACTTATTAATTAAGCCCATCAGCATAGCAATAGGGATTGTCGCTGCAACAGCAAATGTTCCCCATGGGTTTTCTGCAAGCGCTCCCAATATAACCATTGACAAACCTGCCATAGTAATTGTAATTATGAAAAGCATTGCTAAACCTGTACAGAATCCTGCAACCGGTCCAAGCTCTTCTCTCATTACTTCGGAGAGCGATTTACCACCTTTTGTCATGGAAGCAAATAATACGACCGCATCATGTACGGCTCCCCCAATAACGGCACCGATTAATAGCCAAAGGTAACCCGGCAAATAACCGAATTGTGCTGCTAAAATAGGTCCTACTAATGGACCTGCAGCTGCAATAGCCGCAAAATGATGCCCGAATGCTACCCATTTATTTGTCGGTACATAGTCTTGTCCGTCATTTTTTTCATGAGCAGGTGTTGGCTTGTCTTCATTAATTTTTAATACTTTCTTAGTAAAGAAAATACCATAAAAACGATAAGCTATTACTAATATACAAATAGCCCCTATAACTAGTGTAATTGCATTCACTTCTCTTTTCCTCCTAAATTATATTTTTGTTGTAATATAACAATATCAAAAAAAAACTCTGTTGTACTACAAAAATTAAAAATTAACAGAAAATTTTGTGTAATAGTTATTTTAACGTACAAAGTTACAAAATTGAATACATTTTCCATTTTATAAAAAGATATTAAATATTTTTGTAAATAGAAGAAGAATTATTTTTTTTTTGGTTGTCATAATTTGATGATAAATACTCATCTAACATGGCGCTGTAACCAGGCACTCTAAGGATTCACACCATGCTCAATTAAGATATATAATAAAAATCAATCATTTACTTGTAATATATTTGAAATATAATTAATGTTTAATAAATGTAAGGGTGGGAATTAAACTAGTAAGCTTAGCAATAGGCTTAAAAAATATTCTAGGAGGATGTTAGAAATGGCTAATAACAATCGTAACCAGAACAACAATGGGAAAATGACAGTTCAAGAAGCGGGTCGTAAAGGCGGAGAAGCTACATCCAATAACCACAACCAAGAATTTTATCAAGAAATCGGCCGTAAAGGCGGAGAAGCAAGTAATGGAAACAACCAGAACAACAATGGCAATAACAATGGCGGTAAAATGAGCCGTGAAGAAGCTGGCCGCAAAGGCGGAGAAGCTAGCAGTAGAAATAACAGCAACAATAATAACAATTAAGACAATCAACATGAATGAAATCAAATAAAAATGAACAGTAAAATACGCGTATAATAAAAAGATGCTTGCCGTTGTATAAAACACGGCAGGCATCTTTTTTATGCATAAATAAGCACCATAACAAGCTTTAACCCTATTTTTTACTTTAAGAAATAGCATATTACATAAAATTGTAAACAAACTATTTGAAATTATTCAAAAAAAATTATATATTACTTTATGTTCATTTATAAAAACAAATATTTTAATATAACTTATTTAATAGAGAGAGGGAAATGACAATATTCATGCACCAATATACAAATCAATATCTTAAAGAAATTATTCATTCTACTATTCTAGCTACCGGCATGAATATTGAACTAAAGCAAGATTATACAGGTGTAAATATGAGTTATAATTTCATTACGCATATCGTTAGTTTCGATGCGAATCGTTTAGTAGAAGCTGCCGCAGAATTCTCTAATATTATACCTTTAGAAATATATATAAAGGCATTAACACTACACGAGCTAGGACATGCTATTGACAGACCGGCATTACAGGCTTCTCTACCAAGAACAATTGATTTTTTTGAAATGAGAAATGAAAATTCTTTAAATGAAATCTATAATACAACTAGCCTTTTAAGTATGATTATTGAAGAACATATAATGAATATTGCCTTCGAAGAGACAGCATGGTTTAATGCAAAAATCCTTAATAATAAGTTACAATTAGTAAATATCGATACGTTTGAAAAAATAAAAAATCACAGTTTGTCCTCATACTTGAATAATTACAGAGAAGATTTAGCCCTATTTAAGGAAATTCAAGATGAATCAAAACTTCAACCGGCATAATAATTTAGATAATATAAAAACGTTCTGCAAGGATTTTTATCCTTTCAGAACGTTATTTTCGTTGCATTTAGATTTCAATAACAATCGGTAAAATCATTGGTTTTCTCATTTTCAACGTAAATATATATTGATCTACAGCTTTCTTAATCGCCTTTTTCATAGCAAATGGATTGGATTCCTTAAAGTTCATTACTGCCGCTTTTGAAATCTCATTTATATCATTTATTAATGCCTCGGATTCTTTCGCGTAAACAAAACCTCGTGAAATACTATCCGGTCCCGAAATAATCGAACCATCATATTGACTGATGGTTACAACAATTACGAGCATACCTTCCTCTGATAGCTGCTTGCGATCGCGTAGTACAATCTCCCCCACTTCATCGCTGCCAACACCATCTACATACGTATCTCCTGCAGTAATGGCACGAGTTTGCCTAGCTTCAGCATTTTTAATATCGACAATTTCCCCATTTTTTAGAATAAAAGTATTATTGTAATTAACACCCACTGCTTCTGCGAGTAATCGGTGGATATGAAGCATGCGATATTCCCCATGAATAGGGATAAAATACTTCGGTTTCATAAGTGTCAGCATCATTTTTAAATCTTCCTGATAGCCATGACCTGATACATGCATTCCGGTTACACTGGAATTTCCATATACCACTTTTGCACCAAGCTGAAATAAGTTATCAACAATTTTAGAAACGTCCTTTTCATTTCCCGGTATTGGCGAAGCAGCAAAAATCACTGTATCTCCCTGTATAACTTTCACATCACGATTTCGGCCCGTTGAAAGCCGCGATAATGCTGCTAGTGGCTCTCCTTGGCTACCTGTACATAATACAACTATCCTCTCTGGAGGAAGTTCTCTCATATCCCGTGGTTCAACTAACATCCAAGCCGGGATATCTAAATAACCGAGTCGCATTGCTACAGAAGTAACGTTTACCATACTCCGACCTAGCAGTACAAGTTTTCGGTTCGTCTTTTTTGCTGCTTCTACAATCTGTTGAATTCTATTTACATTAGAAGCAAATGTAGAAATAAATACTTTGCCTGTCGCTTTTTGAAATTCTTCTTCTAAATGGTTGGCAATAATTTGTTCAGAAGGGGTAAATCCTGGTCGCTCCGCATTTGTACTTTCAGATATTAGCGCTAATACCCCTTCTGTACCGATTGCTGCCATCTTATGAATATCCGAAACTTGATCGTTTACGGGGGTAAAATCAAATTTAAAATCTCCTGTATGGACTATTTTCCCTTCTGGAGTATCAAATACAATACCTAAACAATCAGGAATACTATGGCTTGTTTTAAAGAATGTTACAGACAAATGCTCAAAATCAATACGAGATTCAGCATTAATCTCATTTAAAACAGTATCCCGTAAAAGTTTATGTTCCTTTAATTTTAATTCGATTAATCCAAGCGTAAATCGGGAAGCATAAATAGGCATATTTAACTTCTTTAGCATAAAGGGAATGCCGCCAATATGATCTTCATGCCCGTGCGTCACAACTAAAGCTTTTATTTTATGTCTATTTTCCTCTAAATAACTTAAATCGGGAATAATCAAATCTACTCCCAATAAACTTTGGTCTGCAAATTTTGCACCACAGTCAATAATTACTAGCTCTTCCCCATATTCAATGACATACATGTTTTTTCCGATTTCATTTATACCACCTAAAGCGAAAATGGAAAGTTTATTATCGGTATTTTGCAACTTTCATTCCTCCTGTTCGCATCATAAAAAATAGTATTGCCTATACGGTATGAACTATACGAGAACGGAGATTGAAGTCATGAAATATTTTGCGCCATTTCGTTCATACTAACTAAGAAAGGATTGATAATGATGCTAACAGAAAAACAACTTGCTAAATTAAAAAAACAGCTGATCGAACAAAAATCAGAATTAATCGGTGATGTAAATGAAAATGAAAACGAACTACTTGCCCGCGCAAGCTTACGTGATTCAACAGATGAATTATCAACAGTCGATAATCACCCAGCAGATTTAGCAACTGAGTTATATGATCGCGAAAAGGATATGGCGCTAAAAGTCCATAGTGATGATCTATTGGTACAGGTAAATGCTGCTTTTGAAAGGATGGAGCATGGTACATATGGAGTTTGTGCAACATGCCATGCAGAAATTCCTTATGATCGCCTTCGCGCAATACCGTATACAACATTTTGCATCGATCATAGTGAAGCAAAATCAGTACCAACCGATCGTCCAATCGAAGAGGAGCTACTTCATCCTGCTGTAGACAATTCATTTTCAGGTAGAGAAGATCATGATGAACTGCAAGATAATGAAGATTCGTTCCAAATCGTTGCTCAATACGGAAATTCAGATACACCTGCTGATTTTGAAGGAGATTATGACCATTACAATGATTTATACAAGGACAAAGATGGTGAGGAAATGTATTCGGCATTGGAATTCCTCCATCTTTCTAAAGAGGATCAGCTAAATGGGCAAATTTCGCAAAAGTACGCGGATGAAGCAAGCAAATATGACTATTTGGATTAACAAGTAATACTAAGTTATGGAAAAAGGGCTGTGTTAAAGTTAAATAACGTTTAACACAGCCCGACTAAATGCGTGGTCATTTAAAAAGGACAGCCTGTTATTGAAATTACAGGCTGTCCCTTTTTAAGTTATTTAATTGTTATTCTTTCGGCTCTAAATCTTCAATTGAATCAATATCTACATAAGACGGTACAACGAATCCATTTTGTGTACCTTCTAAGTTTTCGCCTAAATCTAC
The DNA here is from genome assembly GCF_037969735.1 of Solibacillus sp. FSL W8-0372. Lineage (NCBI taxonomy): Bacteria > Bacillati > Bacillota > Bacilli > Caryophanales > Caryophanaceae > Solibacillus > Solibacillus sp. FSL W8-0372. Next base: position 2,631,733 of record NZ_CP150204.1, read on the forward strand.
AATATCATCTTTATGTTTTTCATAAAAAGCGTTGTGAGTTGATGGTAACCATGGTGCTACAGTAACATCCCCTTCACCTGTTGCAATTGCTTGGAACATAATTGCAGGATCAACGGGTGTAACTTCAACATCATAACCTAATCCTTCAAGGACCAGTTTTACTACACTACTTGATGCAAATTCAGAATCCCAAGGAGTTGAAATGACTTTAACCTTCTCACCATCAGCCTGGGCGATATCTTTTGTCCATTCACTTACTTTTTCTTCGTTATTCTCAATCCAAAGAGCTGCAGCTGCATCAAAATCACCACTATTTTGTGCATCATACATCACTTGTTCCATATCTTCCGGTTCCCAATAGAAGCGATCCATTACTGTATAAACATCCGGTAAATCTTCTTCCAACCCTTTTCTTGCAAGAGTTTGAATATTTTCAGATCCACCTAAAACACCTTTAGGATCATCAAGGATTTTTAAATCATAAGCAGAGAATTTCCAGTGCGGTGTCCAGCCTGTCACAATGACTGGCTCTTCGTTACGAATGGCCTGTTCTAAAGTTCCAAGCATTCCTGCAGTTGAACTTTCCTGCAATGTCCACCCTTCCAGATTTTCGTATTCATCTAATACATCTTGTGATAGACCTGTCAATCCAGCGCCGGGTTCAACTCCGACTATCGTATAATCTACTTGTTCACTAAGATTATTGTTATCTCCATTTTCACTACCGCTACCATTAGTATCATCTCCGCACGCAGCCAAAAGAAGTGCTGAAGAAACCCCTAAAGTCATCCCTAAGGTTTTAAATTTTTTCATCTTAAATATCAACTCCAAAAATATAATTTCGTCTACTCCTTCAAAAGCAACAACCCAATTCTAACAAGAGGTTGTTACTAATGTCAAACGAGTACTCTATACAGACTTATTTTTTTGGCAGCGCGCTGTTATCTTTATGACTAAGCAGTATATGGAACAAAAAAAGAAGCATCTTCATGATTGATGTGCTCAGTCATGGAGATGCTTCTTTATATAACTATTATTGTTTAATAAATTGTTGCGTCCAAATATTACCGTCCTTCACATACCCAACACCGATATGTGTAAAGTTTGCATTTAAAATATTTGCACGGTGACCTTCAGAATTCATCCAAGCTGTAACAACTTCCTGTGCTGTACGTTGACCTTTGGCAATATTCTCACCAGCTGCCTTATAGCTAATGCCTAGTGCTTTCAAACGATCAAATGGACTACCGTAAGTTGGGCTTGTATGAGAGAAATAATTTTTGTCTTTCATATCTTGTGATTTTTCACGAGCAGCCGCCATTAATGGTGCATGTGTTTTAAATGGTTGTAACCCTGCCTTCACTCGCTCTGCATTTGTTAATTCTACAACCGCTGCTTCAATAGCATCAATGTCCGATGAATTAGATGCTACTGTGTTTGTTGGTTGTTTTGCAGGTGACTGAGTCGACGTCTGTGTTGTTTCAGTTGCTTTTGGTTGTTCTGGTGCTACTTCCTTCACTGGCGCTTTTGGTTGTTCCGATGTAACTTCCTTCGCTGGCGCTTTTGGCTGTTCCGATGTAGCTTCCTTCGCTGGTGCTTTTGGTTGTTCTGTTGTTGCTTCCTTCACTGGTGCTTTTAGTTGTTCAGCTGGCACCTCTTCAACAGTACCTTTTTCATTTTTATTAGAAACAGACTTTTTAACTTTTTTAATTTTAATTGAAATTTTTCCATCTTTAAAATTATCATTTTTAATTTCAATAAAGTTAGACACCGAGTTCCCATTAATAAAATATTTATTAGATGCTATCTTTTTATATTCATAATTTTGAGTAGATTTATATTGTGGTGTCACCTCTCCTCCAGTTGTTGATGCTGCGTTAGCTGCTGGAGCTTGAGTAGCTAAAAGTGCAAATGCACAAAATGTGATAAAGCTTTTTTTCATTTTGTACGCCTCCTTTCGTACCTCTATCGTAAAATACTTTTTATTAAAATTTTTCACCTATAATTTGGTACGATACCCATAACGAATTATGAATGCTATTAAAATGGTATTTTGTGAAATAAAAGTTGACCAATAGTTACCACTAACTCCGAAAATTTCATTCAATATGGTGTTGACATAATCCTAATTCTCCTATTCTATACACCCATGAATAAAAAAGCAGAAGTTTCTCTTTGGGTGAGGAACTTCTGCTTTTAAAATTTTTAGTTAGTTTTTAATCCATATTTACCAAAACCATCTGTACCTTCATCAATATAATGAATTTTACTATTTTCATCTAACACATCGACTGCTTTTTTCGACGATTCAAATACCACTTTCACGTTTTCTGGAAACGCAGCAAATTTCCAGTTACCATCTGCACTTGGATCAATTGTTTTTTCAGCTAAAATATAATCGATGATTGCTTGACGGTTTTCATCTGGATAAACTTCAACTGCAGTCGCGTTTCGTACACCCGGGAATGTTCCATTCGCACGATAGTTATTTGTCGCTACTATGAACTCCTGTGATAAATCGATCGGCTTTCCATCATATTGTAAATTTACAATGCGGGAAGCCTTTTCATTAACTATATTTCCATTAGCATCATATTTGGCTGGTTGTGTCACATCAATTTCATAAGTGACGCCATCAATGACATCATAGTTATATGATCTGTACTCAGCATTAATTAGTTGTTGTTCATCTTCTTTATTTATATCGATTTGGTGGAATTGACCAGCAGACATTTCAAGCCATTCTTTCACATCAGCACCTGTCACTTTTAACATAGCTAATGTATTGTCATATAAATATAGGTCTGCAACATTCTTAATTGCCAACTCACCTTTTGGTACGAATGTGTAGTACTCGGGATCACTTCTCGTACCTGCTTTAAATGGCGCACCCGCTGATAATACAGGTAGACTTTCAAATGGTGTTCCTTTAATTTTATCTTTTACATAAATCGCTTGGGCATTTGTTACGATTTGAATAGAAGGATCATCCTGCACTTGTGAGAAATAACTATGTATGTTTGCTGTAGTTGTTCCTACTGCCTGACGCACATAATCAATTGTACCTTCATGGGCTTCTTTTACGCTTTCCACTACTGCACTGCTTACATTTTCATTATCTTTTGCAATTTCACGCACGGCACCTGTTCCTGAAATCACATCCCAAGAATCAGCTGTTTTCTCAAGCTCTAAATCAATTACTCCTAGATGGCTACCAAATTTACCGGCCATTACGATAGGTACACCGTTCATTGTTCCATTATCAATATCCACATTCGATAAAGTGCTATCTACTTTTCCTGGGAATACATCATGGGCATGTCCTGTTATGACCGCATCTACATCGCTGATTTTTGTTAATAGATAGGATACATCTTCCTCACCGATTTCATGTGTAGCATCACCCATACCTGAGTGCGACAGAACAACTACTACATCCGCGCCAGCTTTCTTCATCTGTGGAACGATTGTTTTTACTGCTTCTACAGAATCATCTACTGTTACTTTTCCTTCTAAATTTGCTTTATCCCATTTTAAAATTTGTGGAGGGACAATGCCTGTTACACCAATTTTAATCATCGTACTTTTTCCTGTAGAATCAAGTACTTCTTTTTCAATCATGACATAAGGTTCATACATTAATTCCTTCGTTAAAGCATTTCGAACATTCGCATTAACATACGGGAATGGTGCATCATCTGTTACTTCATCAATAAATTCTAAACCGTAATTAAATTCATGATTGCCATAAGTCGCTGCATCATAATCTAGCGCAATCATTGATGCAATAGAAGGATGGACTTCTCCTTCTTTTAATTTTTTCACGGATTGAATGTAAGAGCCTAGAGGCGTTCCTTGAATGGCATCACCATTATCAAATAATACCGTATTCGGGTTTTCCTCACGGGCTTTTTCGATGAGCAGCGCGGTTTTTGCCAGACCTAAACTATTCGTTGGCGCATCTTTGTAATAATCATAGTTCATAATATTAGTATGAATATCCGTCGTACCCAAAATGCGCAATGCCACAGTCGTATTTGCTTCAACTGGGTTATATTCCGCTAAAAACCGCTGCAGAATCTTTTGCATTTGCACTTTCGTGACAAACTCATTCGGTTTGATCGTCCCGTCTTCATAGCCTGTTAATAAGCCTAACTCTACTGCCTTTGCCATCTCTTGACGATTCCCAGATCCAATTTTATTCGCATCTTTAAATTGATTTAATACATTTTCGGAGTATTGTTTTTCATCCTGTATACCCCTAGCTGCAATAAGGAAGGCATGTGTGCGTGTCAATTTTTCATTTGGTGCAAATTGTGTCGGTGTTTTACCTTTAATTAACTTTAGTTCCACAGCCTTTTCAATATATGGCTTTAGTGAATCGGGTACGTCCTTGAATTTAACGGATTGTCCAGAACCTACTTCAACACCTAATGCATCAATGACTGCCTTCACAAAATCTCCGCGTGTCATTTCTTCCTCGTTGGAAGTAGATGCCGCTGATACTCCAGCCATTCCACTAGTTAAAAGTGTTAATGTAAGGGCCGAAGCAGAAAGTTTTTTCCACATTTTTTTCACTCCTATTATCTAAATTGTTCAACAAGTCCATCATACTAAATTGACAGAATAGTAGAAAAGAGTAAATTGATACATTACTATATCTAGGCAAGTAGTACTTTTTGAGAGTTAAAAAAATGCCACAAGTTATTCACTTCAAGAAACGAGTACAATTTACTCAATAAATTAATTAAATTACTTGCACATCGCAAATTCCTCGGTGCTCCTGGTAGGCAAAATGGTTTGTTGGACCATATCCATGACCAATATTCAGTGGATAACGAATTGCTAATTGGACAAACTTTTTTGCTTCAATGATCGCTGTTTTTAATGGTTTCCCCTTGGCAATTTCTGCGGTAATTGCTGCTGAAAATGTACATCCTGTTCCATGCGTATGAATTGTTTTCAGTCTTTCTGTTTTCATTTTAAAAGGCTTTTCTCCTCGAATAAACACCGTATCAATCGCATGATTATCCGCTAAATGACCACCTTTTATCACTACACATTGCATACCTAAATTTAATAAATATTCCCCTGCAAGCTTAATTTCCTCTTCGGTTTTGATCGTAAGCCCGGTCAATACTTCTGCTTCGGGTATATTCGGTGTACAAACCGTAGCAACCGGAAGTAGTTTTTCCTTTAAAGCTATTGTTGCTTGCTCTTTCAGTAAGCTAGCACCGCCTTTTGCAATCATCACTGGATCTACAATAAGTGGTATTTCTTTAGCTTTCAATACCGAGACAATTGTTTCTACGATTTCTGCATTAAACAGCATACCTGTTTTAACAGCTTTCAGATCAAAATCATCGATTACTGCATTTAATTGATCCTTTACAAAATCAGCAGTAGCCGGATAGATTCCATGCACCCCTTTTGTATTTTGAGCCGTTAAAGCTGTAATCACTGATGTACCGAATACACGAAGCTCTTGAAAGGTTTTTAAATCAGCTTGGATGCCAGCCCCGCCCCCACTATCGGATCCTGCTATAGTACATGCAATCATTTTTACCACTCCTAATAAAAATATTATTAAGTGACACTGCAAAAGAAAGACCCCACGTAAAATACGCGGGGTCTTAGTAAGTACATATGTATAATTGTACTTTGCTCCCTACGTCCGTATTAACGGTCAGGTTCTAAGGGTCAGGTTTTAACCTTCTCAACACAAGTGTGTCCCCCTGCAAATGCATTTAATTACGTCGAGTGTATCAGAATAAAATTTACATAGCAAGTAAATGGAAAAATTTTAGATTCATAATATACTTTCTAATGCGAAGTACGATTGTAAATTGCCACATCACTTATAAAGACTCAGATGAGCTATATACTAATTCATCTGAGTTTTTATTTAATCCTATTTTATTTCTTAACGACATTAAAGTTTGAACCGATAAGTTGCCAGTTTTGGGGGAACGGTAAACCAAGTTTCCAGTAACCGACACCCCGTAAATTTAGTCTTTTTACTAAATTAAATTTTGCCTGGATGGAACGTGCATCTTCAAACCAGACAATATGTGAACGTCCTTGCTCATCATAATAGTTAAAGTAAGGTGCCTGTGCGGTATAGTCATATTGAATGGCTGCATTATAACGTTTGGCTATTTCTATTGCACGTTGTGGACTTAATGCTTCTGCATATTCGCCCCCTTGCACAAAGGGTAACGTCCAATCATACCCATACAAATTTTGCCCAAGTAAAATTTTATTTGCCGGAATTTCCGTTAAAGCATATTGAACTACTTGTTCCACTTGAGGGAGCGGGGAGACAGCCAGAGGTGGGCCTGCAGAATACCCCCACTCATATGTCATTAGCATAACAAAATCTACTATTTCCCCGTGAGCTCTATAATCATGACCTACCGTCCATTCCCCTGGCTGATTCGCACTCGATTTTGGTGCCAGTGCCGTGGAGACTGTATAACCTTCAGCATGCATACGCTCTACCGCGCTTCTCAAGAAATTATTATAGGCTTCCCTTTGGTCACCTGGTATTCTCTCAAAATCAAAATGGATATCCGAAACATTCCCAATTCTTTTTGCTTCTGCAATAATATTGTCAAAAAGTAAGTTTTGTACTGCTTTACTTTGAAAAATATCACGTGCTAGCTCACTACTGAACTGATAATCTTCTAGATTCGTTATCGCCATTGCAATACTCGCATTATTTTCTGCGGCCAAACTAGGTAGTGGTTCAATTACTGGCGCCTTTAATGAACCATCCCGTCCTGCTTCATAGCTGAATAGAGCTAAATACGTTAAATAGGGACTCGTTTCACGCACTTGATTTACTAGTAGTTCACTTACTTCGTTGCCTCTTGGTTCAACATAAGCAAAAATTTCAGCAGATGTTTTCGCAGCGGGAGGAATATATAAACGTGTTCCAATCATTAATACCGCATTTGAAGACAAACCATTGACTTGTGCAAGTGTCATATAATTCACATTAAAGCGTTGTCCTATTGACCATAGGCTATCCCCTGGTTGAACAATATAATATTGACCATTTACTGGAACCACAAGCGCTTGCCCTACAACTAAGCGATTAGGATCGGGAATTTGATTGGCTTCCACAATGTTCTGTATCGTCGTTCCATAAGCTTGCGCAATTCCCCATAGCGATTCTCCTGGCTGTACAACATGAATTTGAATTGTCGGTCCTCCTTTTTCTATATACTAATTTATGAACTTAATGCTCTATTAATGCGAGAGAAAAAGTCATAAATGAATAAGAGCACTTTTTGAAATAATTTTTATACAAAACTAATTAAGATATGCGCAACGTAGCAAACTTTTTCATACTATAAATGTGAGGTGAAAAAATGCCAAGAGTTAAGTACCGCGATGCAGATGTCGATTTGATGGCAAGAATGATGCGAGCTGAGGCTGAAGGTGAAGGCAAGCAAGGGATGTTATATGTTGGGAATGTAATTGTAAATCGAGTTGTTGCGGATTGTTTAGACTTTAGAGACGTCAGAACAGTAGAGCAGGTTATTTTTCAAGTTCAGGGAAATAACTATTCTTTTGAAGCAGTTCAAAAAGGAAATATGTTTTATCAGCGCGCAAGACCTACTGAACAACGTTTGGCAAGGCAAACATTAGATTTTTGGAGAGACCATCCAGCAAAATATGCCCTCTGGTATTTTAATCCTTCAGGGGAATGTCCTCCTACATGGTATGGGCAACCATTTACAGGGCAATTTAAACAACATTGTTTTTACGAGCCTGTAGCCGGAACATGTGAAAGTGTATATATGGGATAGTTTTACCTTTCTCCATATTATTAAAGAGCCTTTAATTAAGGCTCTTTTTTATTTGAAAAGAAAATCAAGATTAACTATTTTTTGTTGGACTGCTGATTTTTGTCATGATTTGTTTTATTGTTTTTATTTTTTAGTTTGGAATCAAATTCTTCTGCAAATTCAGCTACATTGTCTTCTGGATTTCGATCATGACTTGTTTTGTTATGATGCAGTTCTTTATAAGTAGCAAAAGGATTATGTGTTCTTTCATTCAATGTCTTTTTGTTGTTTTTGCTCATTTTCTCCACCTCCTACTGATTTAATGTGCTCAGTATTGGGGGTTTTATGCCTTTTTCCATCTTCGTTTACTTCCTTACTTTTTGTGATAAAAAACTGATCTCATGCCATATTAAGAAGGAATCCAATCGAAAGGAGAATACGAAATGGGCAGAGACGACAGCACAAGCAAAGGAACTAATAAGAGGTCGTTACCTCAAACACCTAAGAATGAAAAAATTGCTCCAAACAAAATGAGAGAAGAAATCGCAAATGAATTAAATGAACTACATCGCCTTGTAGAAAAGGGTAAAAGTAACGCTGCAAAAAATTATAAGTAAAAAGTAAAAGGACCTTCACAACAGAATACTACTGTTGGTGAAGGCCTGATTTACTTCTTAACAAAGGTTAGAACTGTTTAGCTTTCGCATTAATTCTCAATATTTGGTTTTGCAGAGTAACCTCTGTTTGACCATTAACCTGAGATTTCTGATGCTTATTTCTTGTCCAGTTTTGGTGGATTTTTTGAGATTTCGGATCTAATGCACCCTTTTTGCTCATTCGTTCCGCCTCCCTATGTTTAAAGTGAAATCCAAATTAGTATGGTACGAATTACTTCATTTATTCTTAAAGCAAAGTCCTTTTTGAATTCATTTACTGGCAATTTTTTTGACGGATGGATTACTCGTCAGGATCAATACTAACAGTGAAAACAGTCCCGAAGACGGAAAGGATGAGGAACAGTGGCTAAAAAAAGTTCAGGCACACCTAGCTGGAAACAAAATCACCCGATTAGTTTACTATCCAACTCAGTTGAAAGAACAGAGCGAGCAGTAAAACAGGCAATGTCCCACCCAGAAGAATTTGCAGTAGAACATGCATTCAATTCATTGGAGCGTACCGAAAATGCACTTGCCAATGCAGAACAAAAACAGGAACATATGGATATTGTTGAGCAAAATAAATCCAAACTAGATGAACTAAAGCAAAACATCCTGGAAATTGATGAAAACTTAAATTCATAAAAGTATCCCCCCGTTCCATCACAAGTGGTAACGGGGGGATTTCATTTACATATAAAGTGCACTTAAGAAAATCCCTAATGCTTCTTCATAAATTTCACCAAACTGGCTGATTGGTAAAGGGTTCGTTCCAAGACCTAGTTCTACTGTAAAACCTGGGCGACGCCAGTCTTGAATAAACCAATCTTTATAACCAGCATAGCTTTCGATTGTCTGTATCGGCTCATATCCACTAACCCTGGCAAACTCGTTGACAAGCTGTTCTGTTTCAGGAGGCTCCAATCCCATGAATCCCCAAAAAATAACTTGCCCTTGTGTATGAAAAGCCAACACACGAGCAAAATCCCGTTCAACCGTTAGCTCGGCCATTGCAATGGACTCTGGTTGAGATAGCGGACTTTCCCCACCATAATCGCGTGGACCTGGTGTTTTCGGATTTCTTTCTCTTTCCAGTTCCCATTCAGCAGGAAACTGGTCATTCAAATCAACCCCATTAATGTTTGCTTTCCAACCAGAGAAATCTGTACTCCCCCCATTCCATTCGATTAAATTATTGTGGATTGTTGCATCTTCCGGAGGTCCGTTCAGTACTAAATCCACTCCATCCGGATTTACCATTGGCACGATATTTAAACTTGTTTGATTATATAATGGCAATGTATAAAGCCCTCTTATGGAACCATTATTCGTAAGCGACAATAGGTAATCATTTAGAAACGTCATGACAATCGCTGTTGTAATCCACTCATTCGCATGAAATGATGCATTATAATGAACACGTTTCTGCCCTTTTCCAATTGTGAGTCCTGGAATTTCTTTTTCTAATACAGAATTTCCAATCGGCTCATTTACTAGGAATGGATAGATTGCCTGCAATGTACGAATATCCTGTACCATCGTGCTGTAATCATAATTTTGTTTACCATTTACAACACGCCATGTTATACGAATAGGTAATAATAATTGAGTACCTACTTGAATCGCATATGGATTGATTCCTGGATTGAGCAGAAAAATTGCATCCATCGGCAAATTAATTCTTTGTGCAATCGACCAAATGCTATCTCCCCGTTGAATAGTATATGGATTTGTTACATAGCCGGGAATCTGGACAGGTTGGTTCGGGATTAGCGCCTGTGCATTTAAATTACGATTTGAATCAATAATTAGCTGATACGGAAGATTAAAAACTTGGCTATAATACCAAAAAGAATCACCCGGTCTAACAAAAACCTCCACAAAGCTCCTCCCTCTATAAAATAATCAATAGAAAAGTATATGAATGTGGGGAATGATTATTAACACGGTTCGAGAAAATGGTTTATTACCTTCAATCGCTTTCTGTATCCCCTAATATTTCCCTATATAGTGAAATTGAGAGCAGCATTATGTTATAGTAGAATCTACTAAATTTTTATTGTATGGAGGTTCATCATGGAGACGAAAAGAATATCGCTGCATCGTGCACTATCTGAGTTAAAAATGCTTGGTGAACGGATCCAATCGGCTACGTACCGCGTAGTGCTGGCTCGAGCAAACCGAAAAAGCAACGAAAAAATTGAAGGCATGTCAATTGATGAATACAAAAAAGAAATGCAAGGTTCGTATGACAAAGTCACTAGTCTTATTCAATACCGCAATAAACTAAAAGCACTCGTTGTTGAATCAAATGCTAAAACAATCGTTAAAATTGGAGCAAATGAAATGACAGTGGCTGAAGCAATTGAACGTAAACAATCAATTGCATATGAGAAGGATTTACTGAATCATCTACGCCGCCAATATTTTGAAGCAATCGACGAAGTAACAGCTGCGAATGAGGCCCTTCCAGAAAAGCTTGAAAATTACCTTATTAATATTTTGGGCAGCAAGGAAAAGCAATCATCCTCAGACGAAGTGAAGCTTCATACTGATACTTTTATGAAGCGCAATGAATATGAATTGATCGACCCGATGCAAGTAAAGAAAACCATTGACGAGCTTGCAGCGAAAATCGAGGAATTTGAGTCAGAAGTAGACGCTGTATTATCAGAATCAAATGCCACAACATTTATTGAGATCTAACTAATAATTTGCATAGCGTAGCGAAAACAGTAAACGGATCGGCGCTCGTGCTTTGACTGTGTGCGAGTTGAAACAACCAAACAGTCACTCAACCTACAATTAATAGATGAATTTTTAATAGAAAAGTTCAAAGTATAAAGGTCAAAGCTGAAATATCAAAATTCAAAGCTCTTAACTTTTAAAGCTCAATGTTCAAATGATAAAGCTCATTCAAATCCTGGAGTATGGTTTAGGTATGCCGATTCATGACCGTCTGTGGCTCCACCAGGCAGCTATTGTTGTGCACAAATAAGCCGAATTCGCTTTCTTAGCGAATTCGGCTTTTGTTTTACTTACCCTTTTACCGGTGCTCATTTTTCCGTCCGAATAATTATGGATAACAAAAAAGAAGCAGTCAATTGCAACTGCCTCCCTCAAAATTTAATAGGACAATCTCATTTTCATCATACCAGTACTTTTCTGCTCTATCTATGTATGATAAAAAATCTTCGTAGCGTCCTGTCCAATTTTCAGGTACAAAATCCTCGTAGGAAGCTGGTTCTGAATAAAGAGAGTACAGCTCTCTTTTATCGAAATTTACGAATAAAGAAGGCATAAAACTATAAAAAGTGTCCTCTTTCGTTTCAGTAAGTAAATTTAACTTAAGCCTTTCTCTTAATTCTTTTGCTGAAACAGCATACTTTGCCATTCTTGGCGCAAATTCTGCATATGAATCCTCATCTAATATATCTATGCCTTTCCTTTCATCATCTTCTTCGATAAATGGACCAGTATATGCAATTCCCATTTCTTTAAATTTCTTTTTATATGCCTCTTCTAGTTTTTTTCTATCTAAAAACCAAATATCTTTTTTGGAAACATACCATTTGAAATGATTATTAATTAATACACCTACAATAATATTCTCAAGTGCTTTAGGTACTAATAACATGTGTTTCAACTCCGTGTTATTATTTTTCTTACTCAACGTTTTCGAACTGTAATCATTACTTAGAAATCACTAAAATTCCCACGATTAATATATTTTCATCAAACTTATTCATCCTCATTACCTTCAGAAAGTCGGGCAATTAGTTCAACTTCATCTTTTGTCGGGGTATCTTTTATTCCAATTATGTTTCCTTGCTTATCCCATTCAATATATTTTAAACAAATGCCAAATTTATACTCTCCTAAAAATTTAATTTCTTCACTTTCATACCAAATTTTTCTTATACCCCTCGTTTGTCCTTTTACCATGTAATCTGAAGATTTCACTTTTCCATTATTGTGAAATTTAATATAATCCCCTTCTTTAAAACCATTTTTATAATAGCAATAATAGGCAATACTTCCATTATCAAATAATTCATAAGCTAAACCTGTAAATGGCATACCTCCCTCATCTTCTGGATTGTCTAGTACTTCGTCGCCGTACGAGGTAAACCATAATTCTTCATCAAAATTTATACCATGATTTAATACATATTCTTTACTTAGTATATCTTTTTTATTTTCCACCTTTTTTCACCTCTGAATTAGATTCAAATCCTTCAGTAATACAATTTCAATGTAGGAAGGTCGGCATTATCATACCAGCTAGTTTTAGTTTCTTACCCGACCTTACGATATGCTCAAAATTACAGTAATGTTTTATAAAAAAATTACAAGCCTCACTTTCCATTTTACTGGGCAGACCCACAAAAAAAGAAATCTTGAAAGGCAATTGCCAATCAAGGTGCTATATTAATGAATTATATTTATATTATCATTCTTCAAAATGAACCAAATCATAAGGATAGTATGGAACTTCTCTTAATAGCGTATCATCTAATCGAAGGATTTTTGCAACTGCACCACTTTCATAGCTCCAATAGCCACTATAGATATCTTTATTGCCTTTATGAGATTCATACCATCCTGTATCATTTTGCCCTTTATACCATTCTTTTTCCAGATAAACTTTTAACAACTCCAAAGCTGTATTTTGATTTTCCGCCTCAATAATATTTTGAACATATCCATATGGATTTGAAAACAGGTATTCCGATCCGTTATTTTCCCAGTCTGAATCAATATACTGCACTAAAAAATCGATCAATTTATCATTTAACTGTTCTTTTTTTATTAAATCTAATAAACCTTTTAACTGATCTTTAGAAATGTTAAATAAAATTGCTAAAGACATTATCTTTAATAAATTTGAATAACTGCCTTCTTTATTCCATATATCTGTAAAATACTGAATAACCTTAGGAAATAACTGCTTTATTTCTTTAACGGGGGCCCCTAGAGAATACAAAGCATTCATCTTATCGAGATAAAAATTCACTAGGGATAACTTGCCCGTTCTAACTCCCTTAAATTCTGTTCCCTTTTCATTTATTAATTGTTCTAATAAACCTTCAAATTTATCTATTCGTTGATTTTGATAATCTATATAACATTAAAATATTCTCGATCTTTTAATTTATCTCTCATAAGTAGCTCCTTTATTTTTTCACTTTTTCAGCAGAGTCAAGGACTGATTCTAAGACATTTCGCTTCTGCAATTATAAATTGTGGCGGAGGATTTGAATCTTCATAAACACCGTCGATGCCTTTATAGCCTTTGCTTTCATAATGAACAACCATCTTCATTTCACCGTAATTCCCTTTATGTTTGTTGGTTTTTAAAGAGCTCTTTCCGGTTTCTACCTCATCTCTAATCTTTAATTGCGTCTGATTTACCTTTCCGGATTTACCCGAACCCTTCCCAACAACCTCATCCAAGTCACTCTTCATAACAACCTCACCCACGTTACTATCTACAATTTTATCAATCGCTTTCGTTTTCAGACTTTTGTAGCGCCACTTGTTTGAATCGTCGTTAAAGCACCTGTTTGCGACACGTCGAATTCAATCAAAAAATAAAGAGTAATTGTACTCTACACTCTGTATCATAAAAAAACATGGGATAGTATTCCATTGTTAAAATAGTTATAGGTTAAGAATTTTCAAATCACCTTTATCTTCCTCTGCCACATCCATTGCTGTACGTAACACTTCAAAAATGTTTTCCCGTTGGTTGTTGCAAAATAATTCACTATATTACTTTTTTTACCACAAACTTCTTTTAGTTAAGAAAAAAACTTGAAAGGCATAAAGCCAGTCAAGGTATGATAACAATTACATTATATAAATATCCACTACTTCACCTACTGTTTATAGGTAAGAATATCATAATAGGTTTTTATACTCTTTCTAATACTTTATGGCTATTTTAAAGCAATTCCACTCCAACTTGTTTAAAAAATTTAACCTTTAATTTTTCTTCTTCCCCCACATTTATTACCATAACTTTGTCATCTTTTTTTATACTTGTTACATTATTTAAATCCCCTGTAAATACTATAGAATCATTAAATGTAATGGTTAGACTACTCGTTTGTTGATATACATCTAAGGTTAAAATCACCTTGAAATTTTGGTCATCTTTGTAAGTATAAATTAATTCTCCATCATCTATATTACCCGATATACTAACCGGCTCACTTTGAAAAAGTTCTAATAGATCGTACTCATCATACTTTATAAACATTCGTCTTCATCCTTTTATTGATTATTTCGGTATAACTGTAATAACATCGTCTAATACTTTGACATCCTTTGCTTCATGAACGAACGATCTTCTATTACCAGGTGTCTTTTTCGTATTCATTATAGCGTCTTCAATAACTGAAGATGGAATATTTCTTGGATTAACCTATTTTTTGATAAAGTCACTAAATTCTTTTGTTTGTGGCTTATAACCTAATTCTTCAGCTTTCCCACGTTACTATCTACAATTTTATCAATCGCTTTCGGTATTTTCAAAAATTCCCCTATTGGAATGAAGGATGCTAACGCAATACCTTTATCAAGGCCCGAAGCATTTTTATCTTCTAGCGTGTTCACATCGTCCAATAGTAAGAAATCCAACAAACCTTTTCCGACTTTTGTCGCGCCACTTCCGACATCTCCTAGGAAATTAAGAAAACCATTCCCCTCTTTTTAGTACGAGCTTTGTCATCTCGTGTGCAAAATATAAATCGAGTAGTTAGGGTGTGGTTGTTTATTTAAATGTCACTGTAACCAATCTCATAAGTTTGCTAACCATCATGGGTTTTTGATTCAAAAGTGATTTTGTTTCTAATCATAAAATTCTTAAAGTTAAAAAACCTTGAAAGGCATATAGCCAATCAAGGTTAAATAACTACTCAACATTTACTGAAACAAATGTAGTTTCATCACTTGGAAAGTCATCAGGGAATGCATTGCATATTAATTCTTTCGTTATTATTTGATATAAAAATTCTACCATTGGAAGTGAGTAAGTATAATACTCTGGTGATCTTGATTCATACACCACAATTTTCCATTCAGCAGGTTTTCCATCTGTTAACCAGTACAATTCGTCACCATTATCCGTGTAAGCCCATGGAAGTATCCCCTCACTTGAAGGGTAAACTTCATGTTTATAATATTGTGGGAAATTTTTCTTAGATTGAATATATGCATCTGTCATTTCCTTCTGCCTAACAAGATAATTTACATTTTCATCATTTACAAAAGGAGTTAATATCCACAAGAAATTGTCAATACCACCCGTACCATAAGTTTCAATAAATTTTACATAATCTGAAGGCAGTTCCGTACCAAGAGTGTCAAAAAATTTTCGCCATTGTTCTTTATCCCCAGTTTTTTGTGAAATTTTTGGAGGGGGGAGTATTTTAATTAATTTATCCAAATAAATCGACTCCTATTTCATATTTATTACTGTAACATCTAAAGAAAAACCATTTGTTCCCCTTGCTTTTAACGTAACACCTTTAGGCATTAAATTATTGCTCTCATAGATCGGAATTGATTGGTATCTTACAACTTTACCTTTTTCAACAACTGCTCGAACAGAACTCTCAAAATCTCTCATAACAGTTGAGTTTACAGGTGTCTGATAAAGTGTGACTAAATTTCGTGCATCTTTTCGAGAGCCATCTAACTGGCCGCTGAGACCAAAATTACTTAAAGGTTGTTGACCATTTTGATAAAGACCAGGGAGGGCAATATTAAGGTTCCTTACTGTACCTTTTGGCATACAATAAATCGAATTCACTTGGTTCTGTTTTTTGTTCCATAATATTTCCCTCAACGTCGTACTTTTTAAATGTCATCTCACGTCCGGCAATACATTCAGACTCATACTTTTTAGCCCCGTTTTCATAAAACTCAACCTGATAGCCGTCTGCAGAGCTTTTATCCATATTCCCTATTAATTTTATATTACCATTCAGAAAAAACTCCACATACTTACCTTGTTTAACACCATTTTCTACATAGAAATAACTCTCTATATTTCCATTTTCATAAATATCGTAAGCTATGCCCGTAAACAATTTTTCTTTGTTATCATCAGTATACTCTACTATACCTAAATTATAAGGTCCCCCGTAACCTAAATGATTTTCAAACTCTACTCCGTTCTGTATTATATATTCCTTCGTTAATATATCATTTAACATTTTTTAAAACCTCCGTGATTATTTTAAATTCATCTGTAAGATAAGCACAATGCGAGCATCCAGGATACATCATTTCAGCTGTCTGGTTTTGTTTTACTCTGAACAGTACGAATTACATTTATAACAAAATTATCTATACTAGCGTTAGGATTAGCTTTCAATGCTTTATTTAAAGTAATTACCTCAGCGTGTGAATCCACACCCTTCGTGAACTTTAGACAGAAAGTCTTGAAGGATTTTCCTTACTGGTGCACTGGCACCTGGTAATAGGTCATTTATACGTTGCAGAATTTCAGGGCCACCTAATATCTTTCTTTTACTTTCTTGGCTTGTATAACTCCTTAATGTATCTATACAAGTCGCAAATAATTCTTCATCATCAGTATTCAGCAAGGACATTAAAATATTAAGTTCATGCTCATTACACTGATTATCCAAACAATATGCTATTTTTCTCTGCCATTCTATTGATTTACTAAGTACTTGATTGGATAATTCATCCCAATCACTTAAACTAAATTTTAAAAGTATCTCGCCTGCTATAATACAACCCGTCATCATACCAAGAATCTACTGTTGTATCTGCAGATAAAAGATTATCTAATTCCTTGTACATATTTGGTACCTCCACATAAATTTGAATTAAAAACCTAATGGACGATATTTATATGCTTTCTATATAAACATCAGAATTAGTTTTTTGTCCCTTCTCTAATGCTTTCATTAACATATCTATTAAGTCCTCACCCTCACTTGTTATAAAATAATTAGATAAGTTTGTTATATCCTTACTAATGTTATCACCCCAAGGCGGACTTTTAGATAAGTTATCAATGTCCCATATTACTTGTGATGGGCTAAAATCCTGTAATTTCTTTTTAATTGCTTCTAATTCATTTATAGCGCTATCAATATTCTTATTCTCAAGTTTCCCATTATAGAGTTCATTTAATAAGAAAGGATATTCAGTTCCCCATCCATTTTGTTCTAAATGATAACTTATTGTAGAGAAAAAAGAGTGTAAGTAATTACCATGCCCGATTTGATACCAGTAATATTTCACTTTAAATCCCACAGCCATTCTTCTCACCTCAATCAATTTGTTTTAAATCTTTTATCTACTTAGTTAGTATGATAACCATCATGAATTTTTGATTCAAATATTGTGTAAAAAAAATATAAAAACCTTGAAAGACAATGTAGTCAATCAAGGTCAATAAACTAGAAAATTACACTATTGATTCTCTTTCTAAATCAAAGATATCTATCTCTTCCTGTTCAAATAATTCTTCTAATGTATCTGTTCCTTTTTCTTGGGCAAATAGATATTCATTCTCAGATATTGGAACAGCTAGCAGCCAAGCCACTTTTTTATTTGGAAATTCAAGTATATGTAAATCTTCCCACAAGAAAGGTGACACAAATAACACATGTTTCATTTCAGTATTGGGATAATACATCTTTATTATATCTCGAAATACTGAACCATGGGAAACTGAAAATTTTGAGTTAATAATACAAAATGCACAGCTTGCCAATATATTAGGATATTGTTTATAATCTGTTGCTATTGCGCCAACTATTTCTATTCGCAAAGGCGTTTTTTCAACAGTCAATTCAATTGAATGGTCAGATAGTCCAATAGTTGAGTATGATGATACACCGTCAAAGGGTCTATTAACTGTTGAAAGCATATCAATGTTACTGACATTATTTTCGTCCCAGTATTTTGAGACACAAGGTTTACCCCCTAAAGCATGTAGAGCTGTCTTTGCAATTATTTTATTCTCATTAGAAATACTCAAAGTAAACCTCCTTATCCATCTTTACAATTTTTATCTCCGAAATAATCGTCGATCAGTCTTTAATTTTATGGCTTGAAGATGGTAATTCAGGTCGGCAATGGTCTGGATTATTGTGTTCATCTAGAAACTCTTAGCCTCAAATAGGGCTTATAAAGTTTAGCTTTACTATCAGAATAAAGAGTGATGTATTCGACACTCCGTATCATAAAATAATCATGGGATAGCGTCCCATGGTTTAAAAAAATTATAGTTTATGAATTTTCAAATCACATTTATCTTCTTCTGCCATATCCATCGCTGTTCGTATCACTTCAAAGAATGTTTTCCCATCCGTTGTTGCATAATAGTTCGCAAGATTAGTTACTTTGGAACTTATTTTATCCCCCCACGGAGGTTCTTGTGATAAATCATCAATATCCCATATAACATGTTCTTGAGAGTGTTTTGATAATTTCTGTTCAATTTCATTTAAATTAGATTTTGCAACAGAAACATCATCCCAATTTAGTGTGTCATTATACAACTCATTCATAATTAAAGGGTATTTTGTCCCCCATCCTTCTTTTTCTAAATGATATGAGATTGTTGAAAAGAAAGAATGTACAAAATCGCTATGACCTAATTCGTAATAAAAACAATCTACTAATATTCCTACTGTCATCTATATTTCACCTCTAATCTTGCCAATGTATTTCTTTTAGTCTTACTCCGTTAAACAAAAAACCTTGAAAGGCGTAAAACCACTCAAAGTATGTTTTATTCTATCTATAAATTATCTCCACCTCCAGTTAATTTCCCCTACCAGGATAAACTGCAGGTATGTATATACCCTTTTTCCTATTTTTATTATCGATAATATGCCAATTACTATCATTTAACCATTCTTCGTTAAAAATATTTTCATTAAAATCTTTTTCCTCATCAACAATCGCTGCAAAAAAATCGTTGAATTTGTCGATATTTTTCGAAGGGTTAATCTGAGCATTAATCCACATTCCCTCAACACTAATATTGCATATATCTCCTAAAACTCATTTAAAAAGTATAGTTTCAAAATTCTCACTCCTTTGACGTAACCTTAATATATTTGATTGGAACTTCCCCTTTAATCAAATTCTCATTATCCCTTTTAGTCCAATTTCCATCTGTTTTGTCTCTAAATTTAACACCTCTATTATAATTGCTTAAATTAACTTCATACTTCTTGCTATTAATTTTGCATTCAACTTCAAATTTTGAAGGACGGGAAGAATTAACTTTATAAATAGGTTCAATTTTAACTTCAACTGTTTTGCCTGATTCTAAAGCCTTTTTCCAAGAAGTTTTAAGAAATCGAACAAAATTTTTTCGACTTTTGTAGTGCCACTTCCGATATCTCCTAAGGAATTAAGAAAACCATTCCTCTCTTCTTTCACATCATCTACTGTTGGGACTGTAGCTGAAAGCTCTTTTACGACTTTTTTATTTCGTTGCTTCATACCAAATACTTTCTGAATTTTCAAAACTTTTCCTATTGGGAGGAAGGATGCTCCGGCAATTCCTTTATCTAGTAATGATGCATCTTTATCAGCGAGCGTGTTCACATCGTCCAATCTACTGTTGGGGCTGTAGCGGAAAGCTCTTTTGCGATTTCTTTTTCTTTTTGCTTCATAAATGAAACGAAATTTGTTGAAACCATCGCACCGCTGAGACCGAAAGTAACTAAAGGCTGCTGACCATTTTGATAAAGACCAGGGAGGGTATACGGATTCGCTCCACCGATTCCTCCAGGATTAAATAGTGGATTCATATTAATCACTTGATCCAACGATTGCGTACGATAGGCCAGTGCAATCATTAACGGATGCCGGGGGGAGAAGGATTGCCAGCATTCTACCTGGAAGTTAACACTCCCCAGGAATATTGAAAAAAAAAAAGCACATGTCGCCTAAATTAGACAATCAAGTGCTTAAAAATCTATTTGTTTTCCTTGTTAATTACTATGAAAACACTTTATTAGCTGAAATATTATTTATTAGTAATTATGTCTTATTGTATATAGAGATTATTCTCCCAAATCATTCTCTATTAATTGTTTTCTAATTTTATGGGTTTCTATATCTGCTAATCTAACGGGAATAGGTAAACGACTCATATTATTAATACAGTTCAGAACAATTTCAGTACTTGTTTCTATGTCAATCCAGTTCCCACAGGAAATAAAAATGGGTTTTACATTTTCTGTTGTTCTTAAAGTTCGACCATATATTTCATTATTAATTACAATATTGGTATAAGATCCGTTTATATTTTTTGGCATAATCGAGTCTACACCTTGGATTTTAAGATAACTTTTCGCCACACCAATTGTTGGTTTCTTTAAATACATTGAAGCATGAGTAGCAATTCCCATATGACGATAATGTAAATACCCATTTCCATCAAACATATATAAATCAGGTTCATTAGATAATTTCTTCGCAGCTTCAAGTACTAAAGGCAATTAACGAAAAGCGAGGAAGCCTGAAATATAAGGAACATTTATTTCTCCATAACTATATACTTTTTCGATAACTTCCTTTGTAGAATAATCAATCATAACAATACAGCATGTACCATACGTCGTGTTATTTACATCCCAATAAGCTAGATCTACTCCCGCAATGGTTTTGATTTCATTAACGTCAAAGCTATTCTCAAGATTTTCATTGGGTAACAATTCATTCTGAATATTGGTAAATTCATTTATCAATTTCATATTATTTAAATCTACCTTTTTCATTGAGTATCACTTTTAAAAAAAGATTCAATCACTTTTAAATCTGTTTCTGTAGGAGAAATTTTTTGTTTTATGATACGGCCTTCAGTATCCCATTTTATATAATGAAGAGCTATACCCAATTTATATTCTCCTTCAAATTTTAATTCTCCACTTTCATACCAGATTCTTTCGGTACCATTACTTTGTCCATGAATTAAATTTTTCACTGATTTTAAATTGCCATTTTTATAAAACTCTATTAACTCTCCCTCTATAAAACCTTTTACATAATTTGTATAGTATATCAAGTTACCATTATCATATAATTCATAAGCTAAACCGGTAAAAGGTTTCCCATTCTCATCCTCAGGATTATCTAAAACTTCATCACTGTAGGATGTAAACCATAACTCTTCGTCAAAGTTAGTCCCATGTTCCATAACATATTCTTTACTTAATATATCAATTTGATTTTCCAATCTTTTTCACCTCTGAACTAGATTCAAATCCTTCAGTAATAAAATTACAATGTGGACAGGTTAGCATCATCATACCTGCCGATTTTAATTTTTTACCAGACCGTACTACATGGGTGATAAAATTTGAAGTACTCGCTTGTGGGTTTGCAAGTACCGCTTGATTTAATGAGTAAACTTCCGCGTGAGATCCTGCCCCATACGTAAATGTATATCCTTCTTTAATATTTTTTGGCATATTGATAATCCGTTGTTCTATTAAATGGTGTAACTCTTCTGGAATCTTACCTGAAGTATTATTGATTCCAAAGTAATACTTACCTGTTGTTTTATCAAAAGTTCCAGCTACCGCAGGCCCCATCTATCTTTTTATAAATACAATTAGATATTATTTTAAAATTTTGTTTTTTCGCCTCATGCTTTATATTAGTCAATATGATTTTCTCGTGTTCTTGGTTCTTTTGATTTTTGCTCATGCCTCTTGCTCCATCCATTTTAAACGTCACTATTTACCAATTGAATATTATACTCTCTTAATTGAGTATTAATCACCTCGAAAAATTTTAAGTAATTCTCGGTTGCTTTATATTTAAACCTTACATCAATAACATAATATTCAAAAACTCTGTCTGGATAGTTATCTGAATACTGATTTGATTCAATAAAGCCTATATATGCATTAATTTTATCTTGCAAAAGAGTTAAATGTTCCGATTCATTTTTCCAATCCAAATGATCTGCAAGCATCAATATCAAGCCTTCTCCGTCCTTGCTGATACCCATAGCATCAATCTTATTAGTTTCTAATATAGACATAATGTTCTCCTCTCTAATCCGGTCTGATAATCTCAACTTTTGTAGGAGATATGAATAGGCTACACTAAGTTGGACAGATAAAATAAGGGATTGTAAACTTAGACTATCAATTAAAGGGAGCGTGCTATTATGACACGTCAACGTCGAACATTTACACCCGAATTTAAACTGCAATTAGTGAAGCTTTATGAAAACGGTAAGTCTCGTGCAGACATTGCCCGAGAATATGATATTACGCCTTCTGCGTTAGATCGCTGGATTAAGAATCACCAGGAAACAGGTTCGTTTTCAGCGAAGGATAATCGAACAGAAGAAGAAAATGAAATGGCTCGATTACGCAAGGAAAACCAACGTTTATTAATGGAGAACGATATTTTAAAGCAAGCGGCGCTGATCATGGGACGAAAATAAATGTGATTCGTAATAACACTCACAAGTATTCGGTATCAGCAATGTGTGCCGTCCTAGATATTCCAACAAGCACGTATTATTACCATGCCGACCTTTCTGGGAAGCGTGAAAAGAAAGTTGAAGAAATAGCACTTACAAAGGAAATCGCAAGTATCTTTAAAGAAAGCCGCAATAATTACGGTACACGTAAAATCAAGAAAGAATTAATGAGATTATCTAAACCAAAACAGGTTTCCCGTCGTCGAATTGGACGGATTATGAATGAACTAGGGCTTGTTTCAAACTATACTGTAGCTCAATTTAAGCCATATAAATCAAGCTGTAACGAAGCACCTGTTAAGAACGAATTGAAACGCGAATTCAATCAAGAAGAACAGTTAGCTGTCATTGTCAGCGATTTAACATATGTCCGTGTCGGAAAAAAGTGGCACTATGTATGCCTATTTGTCGACCTGTTTAATCGTGAAATCATAGGTTACAGTGCTGGTAAAAATAAATCAGCAGAGCTTGTATATCAAGCAATCTCGAGCATTCAGGCCAACCTGCATGACGTCAAAATGTTTCATACGGATCGTGGAAAAGAGTTCGATAACAAACTAATTTCAGAGGCACTTGAAACGTTTGGAATCCAGCGATCACTGAGCATGAAGGGATGTCCTTATGATAACGCCGTGGCTGAAGCAACATTCAAGGTATTTAAAACAGAATTCGCTAATCAAGCCCACTTCACCTCTCTTGAACAGCTCGCTCTTGAACTTGGAGATTACGTCCATTGGTTTAACAACTTACGAATTCACGGAACACTTGGCTATTTAACGCCTGTGGAATTCAAGCTGCAACCCTTATAATTTTTGTCCAGTTTAGTGTTGACATTCCAATATAGGAGTACCACCTTTAAAGTTTCCTTTTCCTACTACGTTGCCCCCACCACTTTGTAGTTCAGGGAATCCTTTTACTTGATTTTTAGTTAATGGTGCTGTAGTTGATGATTTATATTCTTGAATTACTATATTACCAGTGGATTTATCAGTACCTATTGCATCAACTCTAATTTTTGTCCCTTGATTTGTTTTTATAGTTACTTGTTCTACTATATAATCTGCAGTTTTCTCAAACTCTAGTAATTGTGCTTCTTCAAAAGCTCTTCCTTTCGCCCGATTCTGAGCTAATATATCAGCCTTCTTACGACGCTCAACATCTTCACCCCTAGGCTTACCAACAACCTCATCTACATCACTCTTCTTAACAACCTCACCCACGTTACTATCAACAATTTTATCAATCGCTTTCGGGATTTTCAAAACTTTTCCTACTGGAATGAAGGACGCTAACGCAATCCCTTTATCAAGACCCGAAGCATTTGCAAATGTACCAAAAATAGAAATTACTAAGGAAAGATTAAAACACCTGATTCCAAATTAGGTAATCAAGTGTTTATTGTTAATTCTATAACATACTCCCGAATATTACTGAATTGGTCCCATAAATTCAGTAATAATAAGAATATGCTCCTTCATTTTGACTTTTTTTAGATTCTCTACTTTTTCTGCTCCACCTAAACCTAATAGAGGGGTATAACCGAAGCAATCTTCATAAAATAGTTCTCCCCAATGATCCACAGCTTCAGGATATGGTTTCCACTTTAAATACTCATTCCGAAATTTTTCTGAATCCACACTTTTGAAAAAATACAAAAAGTTTGGCATAACTGTTTTAAGTACTCCATATCTAAAATTAAGCAATCTTACATAACCGTCAGCCCATAATACTAAATCTCCCATACCAGTAGCAAATAACACTATAGAATCCTTATATCTTTGACTACACTCTTGTAAAATATCAATGTACTCTTCTGGGTTAACACTTTTAAAATATCCTTGCATAAATGTTCCAAATCCATATTCCTGCCACAAGTCTATTATTTCTTTTGGAACAAGGTTTTTATATTTTTCTATTATTTCTTTAGGAACTTTACTGTGTGTCTTAAAATCATTTAATGTTTTCTCCATAAAAAAATCTCCTTAGTATGTCAGTTTAACATTTAAATAGGTACTTTTTAGTTGCTCAGGTGGCATATTTTTTGCCATTCCCCTTATTTGTTCATCAACAATATCAATTCTATATCTCCATTGGGAACCTATTGAAGGGGCGTTACTACTACTGCATTAAACTTATGAGTTTGTTCTGGTCCGTTAATTGATTCATAAGTATCCCCCGGATTAACCTTATTGTTTTTTACCAATTATCAATTCCTTCTTGAAATATGTCTATTAAATAGTCATCAAATGTATTATATCGCGGGTGTAAATCTATCCCTCCCCTTTCCAAACTATATATTCTGTCATCATTAATATCTGCACAATACATACATCTAGCAAATTCTCCCGAGTCCTCTAAAACAATTAAGTTCATGCCCAACCCTAATTTTCTCCATCTCTCTGTTGCATCAACTACAGATGCTCCTAAATTACCCTGAACACCTTCAAGCTCAACTCCACATATTCCTCCCGAACCATATTTTTTTATAAAATTGCGATAACTTAGAGGGAATTTAACTTTAAGTTTTTCTTCAGCCTTATTAATATATTCTTCTGATATTTCTCCAAAAAAATCATCTTCTTCACCATAATTTTCGATCATCTTTATAATTCTTTCATCCATAAATTAACTCACTCCTATTCGACTTTCCTAGTGCCTTCGGATTATTAGGTACATAATTTTTATCAATCTCAATTTAGTAAACTCTTCTGGATACATCTACTTCCTTTCCACTAACTTTAACTGTTCCAATATTAAAAAATCCAACAAACCTTTTCCGACTTTTGTAGCGCCACTTCCGACGTCTCCTAGGAAATTAAGAAAACCATTCCCCTCATCTTTCACATTATCTACTGTTGTGGCTGTAGCGGAAAGCTCTTTTGCGACTTCTTTTTCTTTTTGCTTCATAAATGAAACGAAATTTGTTGAAACCATCGCACCGCTGAGACCGAAAGTACCTAAAGGCTGCTGACTATTTTAATAAAGACCAGGGAGTGTGTATGGATTCGCTCCTCCGATTCCTCCAAAATTTAATAGTGGATTCATATTAATTACTTGATCCAACGATTGCGTACGATAGGCCAGTGCAATCATTAACGGATTCTGACTAGCGAATGATTGCCATTGTTCTGCCGGGAAGTTAACATCGGTATGAATATTGAAAACATAAAAAAGCACTCGTCGCCTAATATAGACTATCAAGTGCTCATAGTTAACTGAATCCATAAATTCATAAAGTAGCTGTACTCCAACTTGTTTATAAAAATTAACCTTATTTCTCTTCTTCCCCCACTATAATTTTCATAGCTTTTTTTATTCTTGTTATATAATTTCTTGATGGTACAACCAACAAGAGTTTTTGATTTTCTTTAATTTCATTTATAATTCTTGCTAATTATCTATCTTAAAAATCTTCTTCCCAAGCTTCTTTTGCATCAAATAACCTTTGTGATAAAAACTCATAAAAATTTTCTGCCGAATTATAGTCATCAAGGCCTCCTTGCTTATTCCACGCTATTACTGGGCATTCATTATTATTCTCCACATTGCTTGTATCCAAACAATAAGCATATTCATCTATATCTTCAATAACTACTAAATTCTCACTCATTCCTAAATCCCTATAACGCTTCGTTTCTATAACAACAGTAGCAATATTAGACTTAGCCACTCCTAAAATATCTACGTGCTTTAATTTCCTCTTCTTGATATTTCAAGCTAAATCCATCTCTTGGCTGCCCTTGAGTTGAGATTCGTATATACCCAACAACGTTCAACTTTTCACCCTCCCGTTAAATAAATTGTAATTTTGGTAACGCTTTTTTAACGAATAGCGAGTATTATACGACCGTCTTTAGTAAAAATACAACCCAAAATGCAAAGGCAATAAAACAACTCTCTTTCACTTTACCCATTGTTTATCGTCACAAGCTTTGTCGTTCTCGTTAGTTTGTTATCCAATCCTTGTCATAACTACCCATGCTATGTAAAATGTCATCTCACCAAATTCTCACACTTCTTCCTAGCCATGTATTAAAATAAAACGCCTTGATGGTACTACCATCATGAGCTCTCGATTCTCAAACGAATCATTTTCTTATTGTCTCACTCAAATATCAGCTGATTTAGTATAAATTAAAGTAAAAAACCTTGAAAGGCATTTGCGCCAATCAAGGTTCTCATATTTTTCCTTATGAAAGTCCCCAAACACTTAACTCATAAAAATATTCCGTTCGTTCAATACAAACCAAAATTAAAATCTTCTGCAATTAGGAGAAAATCTCCATATCTAACTGAAAACTTTGTTAACTCAATAATTTCATTTAAGTGACTAAATACTTCATTAACATTAACCAACACTGCTTCTATTTTATTTTCTCTAAAAAACGTAACAGACTATTTAAATTTTTCCAAACTATAATACGGATTAGAGATATTCTCGCCTACTTCATCTATTGTTTCCTGTATTTCATCTAGGATTGATTTATCTATATCCTTATACTGTTCCAGTGATTCTTTTATTTTATTAAAGCAAATTTCTAGACCGAGATTTACTACAATAGAAAGAATAATATCTACTTCATCATAGGAATCTGTATTCCATAATTTAGAGAGAGTTCTATCAATATCATTTCTTATATCACTTCTTAATAACTCGTATGTCATAACTTGCCTGTCTGTAAGTTGATTAAGTATTAATAAAAAATCATTTTTTTCAATTTTATTATTTCTAAATTGATCTAATACATTTTGAAACAATGATATTAGTGTTTCACTTGGTATTCTATCAGGTAGATTCTTAATTTCATTTATATCCATATTTTATTTCCCTTCTATCGGGATATGAACCTCATTTAAAGATTGATTTTTTGTCCATGTTCCATCTGATTTTAGCTGTTTATTTCCGATTTTTATCTGTGCAGTCCATCTTGAACCTGATGCTGATCCTGGATATTTGCTTGCCGCTACAGGGTCTGGAGAATGCCATCTAATTATAGCCTTTTGTCCATCGGCAAGTGTAAATTCATACTTTGCACCATCAGTAATAGTATCGGTTGGTTTAAATGAATTTGGAATATTCGAAGGAATCATTGATTCCAGATTAGACATACTAACTTCTCCATTTTTCAGTAGATTTTGAGCAGTATGTCTGGCCTGATCTCTGGTCTTATTTCCGATATTACCCGTACCCTTACCAACAACCTCATCTACATCATTCTTCTTAACAACCTCACCCACGTTACTATCTACAATCTTATCAATTGCTTTCGGGATTTTCAAAACTTTTCCTACTGGAATGAAGGATGCTAACGCAATTCCTTTATCAAGACCCGAAGCATTTTTATCAGTGAGCGTGTTCACATCGTCCAATAGTAAGAAATCCAATAAACCTTTTCCGATTTTGGTAGCGCCACTTCCGACGTCTCCTAGGAAATTAAGAAAACCATTCCCCTCATCTTTCACATCATCTACTTTTGTGGCTGTAGCGGAAAGCTCTTTTGCGACTTCTTTTTCTTTTTGCTTCATAAATGATACAAAATTCGTAGATACCATCGCACCACTCAGACCGAAAGTATCTAAAGGCTGTTGACCGTTTTGATAAAGACCAGGGAGGGTATACGGATTCGCTCCTCCGATTCCTCCAGGATTAAATAGTGGATTCATATTAATCACTTGATCCAACGATTGCGTACGACTTGCCAGTGCAATCATTAACGGATTCTGGCTAGCGAATGACTGCCATTGTTCTGCCGGGAAGTTAACATCGGTATGAATATTGAAAACATAAAAAAGCACTCGTCGCCTAATATAGACAATCAAGTGCTCATAGTTAACTCTAACCATATTTCCTGTACATTACTGAACTGGACCCATAAATTCAGTAGTAATAAGAATATGTTCCTTCAATTTGACTTTTTTTAAATTCTCTACTTTTTCTGCTCCACCTAAACCTAATAGAGGGGTGTAGCCAAAGCACTCATCATAATCCAACTCACCATATTGTTTAAGAGCTTCGGGATAAGGTTGCCAAGACAAATCTTCATCTTTAAATTCCAAGTCATTAATATTTTGAAAGAAAAATTCAAATGTAAACATAATTGTCTTTACCACACCATACCTGTAATTAAGTAGTCTAACATATCCATCTGACCAAATAACTAGATCACCCATACCTGTAGCAAACAACACAACTGAATCCTTGTATCCTTGACTGCTCTCCCCCTAAATTTCTTTAAATTCCTCTGGATTTACACTTTTAAAATACCCTTGCATAAATGTACCAAATCCATAATTACTCCATAAATCTATAATTTCATTTGGTACCAGTTTCGTATATTTTATAATCATTTCACTCGGAACTTTTTTATACGATTTAAAATCTATTAAATATTTTTCCGTTTAAACTCCTTAAACTAATAAATTTTTACTCCAAGGAAACAAACAAAATGCTTTAAGTGCACCTTGAAAACGAAAATTCTTCCATATTTAAATTTCAAGAATATGAGCTAACTAAATCTTTCTCTAATTTTAAAAATTCTTCAAACCTTTTTACCATATCTGCTATTGTAGTTGGGACTTCTTGAGGCATATAATTTATGAAACTCACCATATCTTCTGGATAATGATGACTTTCATAAAACTCGGCTATTTTATTTAATAATTCATTATCTTCTTTACACTCTTCTTTTATTTTAGATAAACAAACAAATCGAAGTTTTCTATTCTCAGCTATTAAAAATGCGCTATTTTCATCTAATTGTGGGAAATAAATGTCCTTTATCTCCAACATCACTTTATTTAAATCTTCAATAGATATTCCCCATGCAAGTTCATTAACAAACTCATTATCATCACCATTTTCCATCAACTCTACCGCATAGTCAGAAATAGCCTTTTTACTGAAGTAATTTTCATTGATTCCTACAAAAATAGTTTTCCAATCATATTTAATATTTCTATTTTTTAAATCTGTTAAGTTCATATTTCTCATAACCTACTTTTTTGGAATTTGATTTGGTTTACCAGTTATTTCTCCATTTTCTATGAACCTCCTGTGGGTCACATTACCGTTTGGCTCTACAATCCATTCAAACACACCTTTTTTTCCATTATTACTTCCTATTATTTGATATAGTTCCCTCTCAACTTGGTCCCCACCAACTAATGGAAACTCCTTTGCAAATCTTGAATAATTATCGATAACATCAGAAAAACCATGTTCCTTTGCTACATGGGGGAATTCCCTCACTATAATAGGTTTCCCTTTTTCATCTCTTCCCCAAACTGGCTTTAATTCGTCAACCTTCTTCCCACTTCCAACTCGTTTTCCATCTAAAACCGATCCTTCAAGTTCTTCTATTACTTTAGAATTAACTTTGCTGACTTCTTGACCAACTGTACCCTTCCCAACAACCTCATCAACTTCACTCTTTTTAACAACCTCGTCCACGTTACTATCTACAATCTTATCAATTGCTTTCGGGATTTTCAAAACTTTTCCTATTGGGATGAAGGATGCTAACGCAGCCCTCCATAAAAAGAAACCTTGAAAGGCATTAGCCAATCAAGGTATATAAGTCTATTCTTCACATAGTTGAATAATTTCTTTGGGAACAGATTCAAAAATTAATACTTCTGGCTTTGGATAAGACCTCTTTATTAAATAGTCTTCAAGTGTCATCATACTTTTCCAATATAGTTTTAGCCAATATTCAATAGTTTCTCCAGTATCAATATTTAAAGCTTCCTCATCAAAGTCTTTCAAATCCTCATAGAATGCTTGGTCATAGATTGAAAGGGAAATATCACCATCAAATACTAAGATTTTATCCGTAAATATAGGAAAGCCAAAAGATTTTGAAAAACGATTGGTTATATCAACACCTATTGCTTCTTTAAAGTTAAGCCAGGCAGGAGCATTGGAGGGTTTTAATAGTTCTGTTATCTCAAATTTTACTCTACCACCATTACTATATCTATTATTAGACTTAGTAGAATATTTAATGCCACCATTCATGACTTCTTCCAGCGAAACATGATGTTCATGATTTTCAGGTAAATATGCATGATACAACATATTACTCAAGTATTTCACCTACTTAATAGTTATTTTCTTGGAACATATGGGACATGTGAGCTTCTGGTTGGATCAACAAGATTTTCAAATACCCTATGACTCCCTGTCGGTGTATCAGGTGTACTGATATTTCAGTCAAATTCTTTATAATACTTAGTTATTTTGTTTGGATTTGGATTGTTAGGATTTGGCCAGTTTGAATAAACTTTATCAGGATTAGTCATTGTTTCTTGCCTTAACTTGGCTACATACACATCTTCACCATATTGTGACCTATTAGGAGTAGATGGTCTACTTGGCCCAAACATATGTTTTTCAGAATGTGGGTTAACAAAGTCTTTAGAATTGCTACCACCACCTGGTTTGGTAGGAACTGGAGCATCACCCTTCCCAACAACCTCATCAACATCACTCTTCTAACAACCGCACCCGCATTACTATCCACAATTTTATCAATCGTTTTCGGGATTTTCAAAACTTTTCCTACTGGAATGAAGGATGCTAACGCAATACCTTTATCAAGACCCGAAGCATTTTTATCGGCTAGCGTGTTCACGTCGTCCAATAGTAAGAAATCCAACAAACCTTTTCCGACTTTTGTAGCGCCATTTCCGACGTCTCATAGGAAATTAAGAAAACCATTCCCCTCATCTTTCACATCATCTACTGTTGTGGATGTAGCGGAAAGCTCTTTTGCGATTTCTTTTTCTTTTTGCTTCATAAATGAAACGAAATTTGTTGAAACCATCGCACCGCTGAGACCGAAAGTAACTAAAGGCTGCTGACCATTTTGATAAAGACCAGGGAGTGTATACGGATTCGCTCCTCCGATTCCTCCAAGATTTAATAGTGGATTCATATTATTCACTTAATCCAACGATTGCGTTCGATAGGCCAGTTCAATCATTAACGGATTCTGACTAGCGAATGACTGCCATTGTTCTGCCGGGAAGTGAACATCGGTATAAATATTGAAAACATAAAAAGCACTCGTCGCCTAATATAGACAATCAAGTGCTTATAGTTAACTCTAACCATATTTCCTGTACATTACTGCACTGGACCCATAAATTCAGTAATAATACGAATATGTTCCTTCAATTTGACTTTTTTTAGATTCTCTACTTTTTCTGCTCCACCTAAACATAGCAAAGGTGTATAGCCAAAGCAATCATCATACTCTGGTTCATTATATTTTTCTATTGCTTCTGGATAAGGAAGCCAATCTAAAGCCTTCTGTCTAAAAGCCTCTTCCTCTAAAAATCTTAGAAACAAGGAGTATTTTGAAGCTACAACTTTTGTTTTACCTTTTCGGTAATTTATTGTTACAATATAGGATTCTTGATTTTCATCCTTTTCAAAAAGTATTAGATCACCTATGGATGTACTGAAAATAGGTATTGTCCCTTTACTTCTTAAATAAGACTCATTTACTAAAGAGCTAAATTCATCAGGGTTAATTATTTTTAAGTATCCATTCATTATTGTACCATACCCATATGATTTCCATACTTCAATTAAAGCTTCTGGGAGCATATTCTTATATTTATTAATTGTATATTCCTCAACTTCACTTACTTTTTTAAAATCTTTAAATAAGCTCAAATTACACCCTCCTCTGATATGGCAGCATAGCAATTAAATAGACAGGGCTAGCTCCAATAACTAAAGGTTTTAATCATACTTACTCCTCTACCCCTGAATAAGGATTACCAATGTTTCCATCTAATTCATTTATTGTTTCCTCTATTATTTCCTTAACATTAATACTTAGACTTGTACTATCTATTTCCTTTAATGTTTGAAAACTATTTGAGAGTCCAAGATATGCAATTATTGACGTTACATTATCCATTAACTCATAAGAATTTGGGTCTAATATTTCTTGAACTATCGAATCTACCTTATCTTTAATTTTTTCATCCAAAAATTTATAGGTATGCCATTGTCTTTCTGCTAATTGATATATAGCTTCAGACAAATCAATCTTACTTCTATCCCCATTATTTTCGTAATAATCAATAACCTGTTCAAAATACATTTTTAGTATTTCCTCAGATAAATAATCGGGTAACTCATCAAATTTAGAAAAATCCATTCTTAATTCTCCTACTCAATTGGAATATGTGTTAAATTATTCGGCTTTTTATAAAGGTTACCATCCTGTCCTAGAAGTTTTTTCCCTATTTTTATTTGGGCAGTCCACATATTCCCTGAATTACTATCAGGGTACAGTTGTTTTGCATTTAAATCTGGTGAATGCCATTTTACTTCTATCTTTTGCCCGTCTATTTCAAAATTATATTTATATCCTTCAGTTATAGTTTCACTCGGTTTAAATGTATTAGGTATGTCGTTTGGTATTATTGACTTCAAAATCAACTGGAATTTTCCCATTTTTCACAAAATTACTTGTATCTACAAGAGCATTACCTTTACCAACTACCTCATCTACATCACTCTTCTTAACAACCTCACCCACGTTACTATCTACAATCTTATCAATTGCTTTCGGGATTTTCAAAACTTTTCCTATCGGGATGAAGGATGCTAACGCAATACCTTTATCAAGGCCCGAAGCATTTTTATCAGCGAGCGTGTTCACATCGTCCAATATTAAGAAATCCAACAAACCTTTTCCGACTTTTGTAGCGCCACTTCCGACGTCTCCGAGGAAATTAAGAAAACCATTCTCCTCTTCTTTCACATTATCTACTGTTGTGGCTGTAGTGGAAAGCTCTTTTGCGACTTTTTTATTTTGTTGCTTCATAAATGAAACGAAATTTGTTGAAACCATCGCACCGCTTAGCCCGAAAGTACCTAAAGGCTGCTGACCATTTTGATAAAGACCAGGGAGGGTATATGGATTCGCTCCTCCGATTCCTCCAGGATTAAATAGTGGATTCATATTAATCACTTGATCCAACGATTGCGTACGATAAGCCAATGTAATCATTAACGGATTCTGACTAGCGAATGACTGCCATTGTTCTGCCGGGAAGTTAACATCGGTCTGAATATTGAAAACATAAAAAAGCACTCGTCGCCTAATATAGACAATCAAGTGCTCATAGTTAACTCTAACCATATTTCCTGTACATTACTGAACTGGACCCATAAATTCAGTAATAATAAGAATATGTTCCTTCAATTTGACTTTTTTTAAATTCTCTACTTTTTCTGCTCCACCTAAACCTAATAGAGGAGTGTAGCCAAAGCACTCATCATAATCCAACTCACCATAAAGAAAAATTCAAATGTAAACATAATTGTCTTTACCACACCATACCTGTAATTAAGTAGTCTAACATATCCATCTGACCAAATAACTAGATCACCAATACCTGTAGCAAACAATACAACTGAATCCTTGTATCTTTGACTACTCTCCCCCTAAATTTCTTTAATTTCCTCTGAATTTACACTTTTAAAATACCCTTGCATAAATGTACCAAATCCATAATTACTCCATAAATCTATAAATTCATTTGGTACCAGTTTCGTATATTTTATAATCATTTCACTCGGAACTTTTTTATACGATTTAAAATCTATTAAATATTTTTCCGTTTAAACTCCTTAAACCAATAAATTTTCACTCCAAGGAAACAAAATGCTTTAAGTGCACCTTGAAAACGAAAATTCTTCCATATTTAAATTTCAAGAATATGAGCTAACTAAATCTTTCTCTAATTTTAAAAATTCTTCAAACCTTTTTACCATATCTGCTATTGTAGTTGGGACTTCTTGAGGCATATAATTTATGAAACTCACCATGTCTTCTGGGTAATGATGACTTTCATAAAACTCGGCTATTTTATTTAATAATTCATTATCTTCTTTACACTCTTCTTTTATTTTAGATAAACAAACAAATCGAAGTTTTCTATTCTCAGCTATTAAAAATGCGCTATTTTCATCTAATTGTGGGAAATAAATGTCCTTTATCTCCAACATCACTTTATTTAAATCTTCAATAGATATTCCCCATGTAAGTTCATTAACAAACTCATTTTCATCACCATTTTCCATCAACTCTACCGCATAGTCAGAAATAGCATTTTTACTGAAGTAATTTTCATCGATTCCTACAAAAATAGTTTTCCAATCATATTAATATTTCTATTTTTTAAATCTGTTAAGTTTACATTCCTTTGGAAAAATTAAAGCACCTGATTCCTAATAAGGCAATCAAGTGCTTGTTGTTAATTCTATAAAATACTCCTGCCGTTCTCGTGTGAAATATAAATCGAGTAATATATACCTTGGTTTTCTATATTGTTCATTATAACCAATACCATATGTCAGCTAACTATCATGAGATTAATTATAAAAGGAAAAGAAAAACTCGACAAGGTACGAGCACCTGATTAAGGTTTAGTGAATTATTTTGAGAACTGTTCTACTAAAAATGTGTAGAAATTTTCATATTCATATATTCCATCCTCATCATCTTGCTCCCAGTCTATAACAGGACATTCATTGTTGTCTAACCTTGAAGTATCAAGACAATAAACACCAGATCCGTAGTTCTGTATTACAACGAACTCCATTGGTAAACCATATTCTCTCCATTCTTCCGTTTCTCTTACACAAGTTGGCACCTCGCGAAGTCCACCTCCAAAGATCTCTATCCCAAAAACTCCTCCAGTTCCATATTCTTGCAAAAACCACTTATAACTTTCCGGCAATTTCACATTAAGTCTTTCCTCAATGTCACTTATTTTACTCTCCTCTAAAGCCCCAACAAAAAACTTTTTAGGTGCGTTATTTATTAATTCAATGACTGCCTCTTTATTCAAAGCTATCATCCTTCCTTATTTATTTGGATCCTTAAGAAGTTCATCTGACCGCCATTTCCAATACTCTCCCCGAAAATCATTATATTTTTGATCTAAGTCTGGGTCACTCCTAAAACTACGTTTTTTTCTCATTTTCCTTTCTCTTCTAATCTCTGAAATTTCATCTATAGATTTATTAGCATGTGAAGCTATTTTATCAATAGGCTTAACCCTTTTAAATTTATTTTTTTCTAAAAGTCCATGAAGAATTCGATAGTTTTTCTGATGTACTGTTTGATGAATCTCTAACATTGGTCCAGGTTCCTGTTGTAGTATATGATGCAAATTGATAGCTTTACCATCCTTACCTAAAGGTGCCCATCCCATTTGAGCCCTCTCTAAATTCGTAAGACCTTTATCAGGATCAACCATGTTCCAATCAATATCATTCCTTTGATAAACCCTTCTTCCTTGATATTCTACAGGAGAATACACCTTACTTCTGAATTCAAAATTTTTAGCTTTACTAGTACCCTTACCAACAACCTCGTCCACGTTACTATCTACAATTTTATCAATCGCTTTCGGGATTTTCAAAACTTTTCCTACTGGAATGAAGGATGCTAACGCAATTCCTTTATCAAGACCCGAAGCATTTTTATCAGTGAGCGTGTTCACATCGTCCAATATTAAGAAATCCAACAAACCTTTTCCGACTTTTGTAGCGCCACTTCCAACGTCTCCTAGGAAATTAAGAAAACCATTCCCCTCATCTTTCACATCATCTACTGTTGTGGCTGTAGCGGAAAGCTCTTTTGCGATTTCTTTTTCTTTTTGCTTCATAAATGAAACGAAATTTGTTGAAACCATTGCACCGCTTAGCCCGAAAGTACCTAAAGGCTGTTGACCGGTTAGATAAAGACCCGAAAGTGTGTAAGGATTCGCTCCTCCGATTCCTCCAGGATTAAATAATGGATTCATATTAATCACTTGATCCAACGATTGCGTACGATAGGCCAGTGCAATCATTAACGGATTCTGACTAGCGAATGACTGCCATTGTTCTGCCGGGAAGTTAACATCTGTTACCCCTTCTGTCATCATCGTTTCTATGTTGGTAATCCATGTTTTCATATGCATCAGGTCTGTTTGAATTGTCGTTAATGCATCGGTTTGGGACACGTCAAATTCAATGAGTTTTTCAACGGTTTCGTCCCGATGTCGTTTCGCGTCATGTACACCCAGATGGACTTCACTATCATCCAGTTTTGGCAAGTTCACGATATCTGACACTTGGTCCATGATATTATTGGCTTCGTCTGTTAGCTCTTCTGTCACTTGTTTGGCTCGATTTAAGCCTTGCTCGATTTCGCCTTCCAATGCTGCTTGGCGAATAAAGCCTGATGAATCCGGTTCAAGCGATGAAAGGGCTGTTTTCATCTCTTGAAGAACACTCGTAAA
Source organism: Solibacillus sp. FSL W8-0372 (assembly GCF_037969735.1). NCBI lineage: Bacteria > Bacillati > Bacillota > Bacilli > Caryophanales > Caryophanaceae > Solibacillus > Solibacillus sp. FSL W8-0372. The sequence goes on from NZ_CP150204.1 coordinate 2,669,016, forward strand.
GCTATTTTTAAAGGTATTGAAAAATGTGAGGAATGGCAAATGGCAACTCTCGTAATATGCACGTAATGCTTCTCCACCTTGACCTTTTAGCGATTCTTCTAATTGTGTGAGACCTTGAACAGCACTTTCAATTTGTTTCATTTCACTTTCCAGGCGGGTTAACTGACTAACAGTTCTTTCAAGTCCTTGCTGAAACTCATTTACATCCAATACCTTCAATTTATCACCATCTTTTTAATAGTTCCATCTAAATTGGCCAACCATTAATTATTAATTACCTTACTCCTACACTCATTTCCGCATATACTGTACCAGAATGGCTGCGCTTGTACTCCACAAAGATTGGGCTACTTTGATTAAAATTATTTTTTTGTAAGTGTTCCACTAGCTCCCAGTACTTCTCCTGAGACTGCGCATCAAATTCGTTCGTAATCCTTGTCATAAGCATGCGATTGACTGAAAAATAGCTTCTAAAATTGACATCTTCAGCAGCTTTCAAATCCGAAACATTACTTTCCTCTATAGAACGGAATATTTCAGCTGTCATTACAGGAGCAGTAGGGTCACTAATAATAGAAAAGAACATCGTGTCTTGAATATGAAAACCATTGTTTGAGAGAATTTGATCAAAATCCGCAAAAGCCAGATCAATTTCTTCTGGCACAAAGTTATAATATTTAGAAGCTACATTCCGGTAAGAAATTTGGTGATTTTCTACAATCATTTCACTTCGCTCCATTCTTTTAACGGGACGTATAAATCAATTAAATATTCTCCGTAAACATCCAATAGTACGCAAATGAATGAATTATCTACTGATATATTCTCAGTTGCTGCATAACTTTTGATTTTCTGGATAGCTGTACTAAAATCTTCCTCTTCCTGTGCCTGGCGCATTAATAGCGCTTTTTCTATACTAAATTGGTGGATATATTCAAAATCTGTAATACCTTCTTCAAATTCCACGGCATCATTTATCGGTAAATAATATGTGAACAGGCCTTCATTATCTTTTTCTTCTTCATAGGAAAAAAATACAGGACCATTTTGATACACTTCATGATTTAATGGGAAATCTTCTAAAATCTTAATCCCTTCTAGCCAATTTTCTTTTTTATCTCTTACTTGAAATGTAATTAAATGATCGAAATGTAAGCTGCGAATATCCATTAAATCCAGCCTCCTAATTATGTTTAACTTTTCTATTATTTTTAGCTACTCTTTCCGTGTACAAATAGCCACTTATATCAAAATTAAAGCTTTTAAAACGAATTTTACAATAAAGAATAACGAGCTGTTCGGGCAAGACAAAAATCAATGTGTAAAAAAGACCAAATGGTAAAAAAACAAACATTACTGTATCAAAGAAATCATAAGATCCCATTTTCATTACGTATTGGATAATAAAAACAAGACTAATACTGCCGATTATTGCAATAGGGATATAAGATTTCGTTTCAAATTTCCCGCGCATTTCATCACTTTTAGATCCTTTGCGATAATAACCTTTCTGAAGGAGTATATAAAATCGAATAAACGTTGCGAGAAATAATAATACACCGATCGTAAGTGTAATCCATGTTAAGTTAACTAGAGATTCAACTGTTGCATCATCACTTTCTCCTAGATAAAAAAGCGCAGATAGGTAGAAAAAAACGGTGAAATTTTGAGTGACTATAATAGATAAGAAATACTGTACCTTCTCCTCTCTTTTAAAAACAGCTGGTATCGCAAAAACAACGGATAATAAAATTAAAATTGCTGTCAACCACATATGGATTGTTTGAATACTTTCGAAATTTGGATAGATTGTGTACTTACCAGCAACATAATAAGTAAGATAAAATACCAATGCCTGTATGAACATACCTAATATCAACACAGTAGCTAATGAATTTGGGCTTTGTCTACCAGATTCCAGCGGTCCTCTTAATACAGCGAAATCTTCTTCTGATAGTTTTTTTAACATGAGGTGAAGCCTCCTATTTTTAACGGAACCAGCCCTTTATTTTATCCATGGCCGATTCCCCTGTTTCTTTATCTTTTTTATTTAACAAACCATTGATAAATATACCAGCTGTAACACCAATTGCAGTCCCAACACCGGGAATAGGAACAGCTGCAGTGAAAAGTGCAACACTGGCAGCCTGAACCGCACCGCCGACTGCTGTATCTATCGCTGTATCTCTTATGGCACTCTTATGCAGGTCTCCGCCTGATAACCCGGCATCTTTCGCATTATGATAGTTAGCATAATAGTTGAATCCGGCTGAAATGGGCGCTAATCCTTTTGTAATTCCTTTTGTAAAACCATTCGTGAAGATACCTTTCACATCTACAATATCTTTAAATGATTTCCCGGCACCCGCCGCTGCTGCCTTACCGACAGTTTTTGCCTTTTCAGTAATACTTGCTTTATCATTCCAGTACTTAAGGGAAGAGTGGTCCTTTAATGCGGCTTCTCCCACTTTTGACCAGCCGGATTGCCCCTTCTTTTGTGTGCCGAATTTTAAAATTGCACTGTTATTAGCTTGCTGCTGATGGTGTTGCGGCTTCCATGGTTTGTCCCCTTTTGGTAGTTTATAATTTAGCTCTCTTAACGCTCTTGCATCTGGAGTAACCCTCAAATAGTGAAGTGCCTCTTTACTAGCACGTAAACGGTAAGCAGGTCGACCAGTACGTGTATCACGTACTAACTCCATTTTCAAACCACCCTTTTTACCCGCCATAAACATTCCAAAGCTTTCAACTGCTCCATTTAAAGCCGTATTAAATCTCCTAAAATTACCTGTGTCTTCCTTATATCCCATAATTGTTTCATCAGCTGATGAGACATTACCGGTCTTTTCTACCGGTGCCCCTTCTGTTACTCCATCTAATGGGTTGGTTCTACTCGTTAACCCCGTAAGAAGCGCTGTCGTTGAAGCATACTGTGCCCAAAGCTCTTTAGGGAAATTCACATCTGTTAAGCCTTCCGCTATCATCGTTTCCAAATCTTTAATCCATGTATTCATTGCTAAAAAGTCACTCTCAACAGCTGTCAGAGCGGACGTTTGGCTATTGTCAAATGTATTTAGATCTTCTACTGTTGTATCGCGATGCTTTTTTGCTACCTGAATTTCATTATGAACTTCGGAATCATTTAATTGCGGAAGCGATACAATATCTGAAACGCTACCTATTATTGTATTTGTTTCATTTGTTAGGCTTTCTGTAATTTGTTTTGCATTGTTCAAGCCTTGCTCCACATTATTTTCAAGGAATGATTGTTGAATATAACCATTACGATCAGGTTCTAGGCTATCAAGTGCTGACTGCATTTGCGTAAGAATATCCTGGAAATTGCCTTTAACTAAATAGAAAAATTGCAAAAAGGGCACATGACAGTCCTGATAATATGCTCGTATTGCACTGCCGCCTTGCCCCTTTAATGATTCCTCAAGCTGAATTAGCTCTTGAAGGGATGTTTCAACTGTTTTCATTTCTGTCTCAAGTCTTGTTAGCATAGTTAGATTTCGTGAAATACCACTGTGGAAATTACTCGAATCTAGTATTTTCATTAATCTATTAGCCTCCTCGGACCAGAAACGGTGCCATTAATATTCGTCGAAATACGTTGATCCTGCTCCTTCATATATTGAACAGAATTTCTTGTAGTCTGAATATTATTTTGCAGCACCGCTTGGTAACTTGTTAAGATTTGCTCTAATTGTATAGAGAGCTCGTTTAACTTTGTTACTACATCTAATGTATTTCCTTCAATTGGAAGTTCTGCAGTAGGCTTAAGTGATGAAGCTGCATTTTCAATCACAGATAGCTGTTCTTCTACATCCGCATAGACGATTTTCACTTCATTTGACAAATGTACTCTCTCCTTTCTAATGGAATCTAGACATTACTCCTACCATTTCTTATTTTTTCTCACTTTGCACCATTTTAGGTACAAGCCAAATTAGCACAACTAAAATACTTACTATTAATATACCAATATAAATAATTCGTAAATTTTTACTTTTACTTTGGTTAATGGTCGTTGCATTTGAAACTTTTTCTTTAGCAGCATTTAATTCGCTTGAGAATAATTGATATTTTGTTGATTCGTAAGCAATTGTTTTACGGTTTTCAAAGTTATTAATAAAGAGTTCTTCCTTTATTTTTTCATTGGAGTTTTTATCCTTTGGCAGGAAATCCAGTTTTTTTTGCTCTTCTCGAATATTTTTGCGAATCTCTAATAAAGCCTCATTATGAAGGTATTCCTTATTATGTTTAAACTCTTTTTCTTTATATTCGTTTGGATTCAATTTATACAGGTCGGTAGATGCATAGACAGTCATTCCAACTTTTAAATCCAACGGGAAGCTGGTTTCAAATATGAATCCAGCTCCCCAAATTAGAGATAAACTAAAGAAACCAACTATTACCTTACATTTCATACATAGGTTCCTCGTCTTGTTCATTGGAACGGTTTTTGATTTTCCCTGCGATATACGGTATTAATGCAGACACTCCAATAATCACCAATAGAACGATACTTGCAGGGATAATTAATGATTCCGGACCGTATTGAATCGATAAATAAACTTTTGACATCGGATCTTCATAATCTAGATTCGAAGCTAACAATGTCAACATTGGTGTTACGAAAAACGCGATCACTGCCACACTTACAAACCAACCGATTAAAGGTCCAATCGAGAAGCTTGCAAAAATAATTGTCGATACAGCAGCTAATAATAAAATAGTGAAAATCGTCCACTCGATTGTTCCTGTTTCATTTAGAGAATAAATTTCCATGCCGTAAATACTTATAATCAACCCGACGATTAAGTTTAATAAAGAGAATAACGCGATACGTACGCCCGGTTTGTTATTGTTGAAATAGTAGCAGAAGTAGCCGATTAATAAACTACTAATTAATACAATGACAAGTACGATGACTGGCGGTACTTTATTCTCTTCTACCGTTGCATTTAAGCTAGTAGATGTAAGCGGTGTTGATAAATGATCATATATATGCCCATTTCTTTGTCCATCCACAAACGCATTATTTAATACGTTATGAATATCATTTCGGTATTTTTCTGTTGTACTAACGTTATCATTCCACTTATTATTTAGTTCATTTGTATCTGCGTTTACATTAGCTGCTTTTGCATATAAATCATTTGTAACGAGCATGATGTTATCTTGATTATCCATAATGCTGTTCATTGAGTTACTCATTGCTGTTAAGTTTTGAATAATACTATGTTGATTTGAAACTAATGCATTGCCGTCTGCAGGTGGTACTGAAAATACTGTGGAACCCGATATAAATGAATCCAAGCTTTTCTGCATATTGTTAGCACTTGTCTCAACAGCCTGTATTTGTGATGAAATTGCCTCATAGTCAGAGTCAACTTTTGCCGTATACTCTGTAAAGAAAGATTTAACATCTTCCTCTAAACTTACTAACTGTTCCTGGGAATCCGGAACCCCTTGTTGTAATTCATTTAGAATGCTTGAACCTTCATTGTTCATAACTAAAAGGTTATTTACACTTAAATTTGTCTTTAAAATGGTTTCGTATTGCGCTAATGCCCCGTAATATTCCATGAGCATTGCTGTATTGTTACTATCAATAGTTTTAGAGAAAACACTTTTTAGCCTTTCCTTTTTCGCCCCATTCATCAATGGTGAATTCATAATTTCAGATTCTTTCCTCTTTACTTCTTCTACAATTGTGAATTCATTTATTTCAGGCTTCAGCTCATCTCCTTTGGCGTCTTCCTGAGATTCTTGAGACTCGATTAACTCCTCTTGCAGTTGTCTTTCTTGCTGTTGAATTTGATTAATATTTGATTCAATTACAGCAATCTGAGAAGACAGCTGTGAAAGTTGATCATTTACAGCTAGAACTTCTTTATTAGTATTTTCATCATTTATTTCAGATGTATTTCCCGAAGCAATGACTACTTCTTCTTTCACTGAATTAATATTTTGAATTAAGCTTATTAATTTATCTCTTTCAGAATCTAATGCTGCAATTTTAGAGGATGCGATAAATTGGCGCGTATTGTTTTTTACTTCTCCACTTTTTCTAGCCTGTATTGGTTGTACTTGACTAGGTGAACTAGTATTTAGCTGATCTTTTAACGTAATTAATTGATTTTCATATTGAACAAGTAATTCGCCTTCCACTTGATTTAAAAGGTCGATAATTTCCTCTCTCTGTTTAACGACCTGGCTAGTTAAGTTGTTTACACTCTCCTTATTTTTTGCCAGTTGTTCTTCAAGCATTTGGACGTTCTCATTAATGCTATCGTTGTGATCAATCAAATAATTTTTTGTTTCATTATATCGAGGTTCCTGATCATTTTTCATAAAGACTACTGAAAGCAAACTTTCCTGCTGTAGTGGCTGTAATAGCTGTTGTTGGGTCGTATGATATTCTTTGTAGTCATTTACATAAGATACAAATTGGGATAATAGCACTTCAAATTCTCCAGCTTCCTGAATACTTCCATCGATTGGAGTCCCACTTACAGTTGAAGCTAGATTTTCTAGCATTTGTTTTTGACTTTCAATATCCCCTACTACGCTCGCTAAATTTGGACGGTAAAATTCCGATATTGTATTTAAAAATTCTATTTCCTTTTGCAAAATCGTATCAAACTCATTACGGACCTTCTCTAAATCTTGAGATACATAACTCCAGTAAAGAGTAGCGATTTTCCCGTTGACACGTGCAGTCGCTTTATCAATTTCACGTAAAACTTTCTCACGATTTGCTGCATTTAATTGACCGCCAACTGTATATTTAAATTCAGCCTTAACTGGTTGTTGTTCCTCATATGTCATAATATTTTTTGAAAAATTCGATGGAATATAGACGATTGCATCGTAATCTTGACCAGCCAACCCTTTTTCAGCAGCGCTACGACTCACAACAGACCAGTTAAAGTCAGAGTCTGTCGTGAGAACAGTCGCTACCTCTTTTCCGAATTCCAGTGCATTTTCTTCCTTTTCTGCACCTGTATCTTCATTTACAACAGCGATATTTTTCGTTCCATTTGATTCATCAAAAAACGGATTTTCACCTATTGCAAAGAAATAAATAATCGGGGCTCCGATAATCAAAATCATGACGATTGCAATTTTTAACATTAACCTCTTTTGAGACGTCATGAGTATATCTTCCTTTCAACATCACATAGTGGGAGTTGTATTTTGATTTCTTTGTTATTTAAAACGTAATAACCAAACCCTGCCTGAATCTCTTCTTCTTTACGATCATAAGGAAGTGTGAACAATGTTTGATCGGACTTCTTCATTAATAAGACTGCTTGTCTAATTTGTTTAACCTCAGCCGACAGCGAATCATAGCCTTTCAAAATATCTGACGCATTGCCTGTAACGATAACGTTAAATCCTAAATAACTAGCATTCTTCATCAGTTTTAAAATATGTTCTTGTAATCTAGTATCCATAGCTGCGTTGAATCGTGCAAAGTCATCTATTACAAATAATATTGGCTCAAAATTGAGTTCTGATCGATCACTGAAATTTGTATTAGTGTAGGTCATTTCGCGCGCCGCTAGTTCTTCTTCAATTGCGCTCAACCATTGCTCAACTTGATCCTTTCCTTCTAGTTGTGTCACCAACTCATTCTCTGTTAACGTAGCCAAGCCTCTGTCGAAAGAATCATATACAGCAATGTGTCCTAATCCCTTTTGTATAGCGGTCGTTATAAGTAGCTTTAATACATTTGTTTTTCCTTTTTGCGCTTGTCCGATTATTAAGCAGTGCTTATTTGTTAATAGATTAATTGCGACAGGTTGAACAAATTCTTCGTCCAATCCAATTGGTAGAAATTGTGGTTGCCCTTCCAGACGGACATACTCAGAAAACTTCGTTAATGTTAAATCATTAGGAAGCATTGGAATAGGCTGTGGCGCAGCATACTCGTGGTACTTGGCCTTTAATGATTTAACTGTTTCTTTTACTGCTTCAAGCATTTCAAAATCATTTGCCCCATTAGCCGGCAGGAATATTTGAGAGAAATGTACTTCATCCTTCTTTATGATGGCTCTTCCAGGAATTGTTTCAGGAGCTAGATTTGTTTTACCCAGGACTGAATACGCCTCACTGTGGTCCATTAAGTAATGAACTATTTTCGTTTTTAAGTTGTTCATTACTGCTTGGCGAATCGCTGATATACGAGTCGCAGTAAAAATCATATAAATTCCTAATGATTGTCCATCCCTTACAAATTGATTGAAATTTGTTTCGAAATCGGGCATTTCATCTTTTATAAAGTCAAAATTTTCTACAGCAACAAAAATTAACGGAAGCTTTTTCTCTGCAACACTGTTATATAATTTAATGTTACCAACTTCCAACTGTTGCAATAGCTGTTTTCTCCGGATAATCTCTTCCCGGATCATTCTCATAAACTTTTCCATTTTCCGCTTTTCTTCCATTAAGAAGAAATCCGCAGTATGAGGAAGTTGTTTTAATGGAAGCAATGATCCATTCCCAAAGTCCATTAAATAATAATGCACTTCTTCGGGACTATAGTTCTGTGCGATAGTTAATAGTAACGTAAGCACTGTCGTAGATTTACCATAACCGCTTGAACCGAATATACCGATATTTCCATCTTCCATCACTTGATAGTAATAAGGCGTTTGTTTTTGTTTTTCCGGTTCATCGACTAAAGCGATCGCAATTTGATATCGCTCCTCCGAATTGTAGGTATTATTATAAATTCTATCTTCAAGCGGTGATAACCATGGACTTCTAAGCTTTTTGACGCCTAATATATTTTGTGTTTCTTCAATTTTCGAAACAACCGCTTCAATTTCGGAAATCGACTTCTGCTTATTTTCCTTCGCTGCTATATTCGATAAAGGAATGAGCCCCAAATCGGTTACAATAGCTATTTCGTCTTCACCACCAGAATGTTCTGAAAGATAAGGTGCTCCACTCCAGGCCGACTGGAACAAATCATACACTTCATTATTTCCCACTTGTAAATAACCTCTACCTGTAACAGTGATTGATGCAGCATCCGTATTTTTAAGTATTTCTTTACTGTCCGTCGCATCCTGAACTTTTAAGGCTATTTTAAAGCGTGCATTACTCCAGATTTGATCATCGATAACGCCACCTGGCTTTTGAGTAGCTAATATAAGGTGAACCCCTAAGCTTCTTCCGATCCGGGCTGCACTAACTAGTTCGCGAATAAAGTCAGGCTCTTCATTTTTTAATTCCGCAAACTCATCAGAGATTAAAAATAAATGAGGTAGCGGCTCTTCTGCGAGTTGTTGTTTGTATAAATCCGTGTAATCGTTAATATGCGTTACATTATAACGGTCAAACAGAAGCTGACGGCGTTTTAATTCACTTCGAATGGAAGCAAGCGCACGATTTGTAAAGTTTACACTTCCCTCTATATTTGTTATCGTCCCTAAAAGATGCGGTAATTTTTTAAACGGTTGTGCCATTCCCCCGCCTTTATAGTCAATTAGTAAAAATGCTACTTCATGCGGGTGGAAATGAACGGATAATGATAAAATGTACGATTGTAAAAATTCACTTTTCCCTGAACCCGTAGTACCAGCAAGTAAACCATGGGGTCCATGAGCTTTTTCATGCAGATTCAGGTAAACAAGATCATCTTTGCCTTTAAGCCCAATTGGTACAGCTAAAGATTGGGAAGATTTATTCTCCATCCATTTATGTGCGATATTTAATTCTTCTACTTCTCTTACACTCATCATTTCAAGGAATGTTACACTATCTGGTATGGAGTTTGTCATACCCGTTTGATGATTTAAGGTACGTAACATCCGTGAAAAGCGTTCATTGTTTTCCTTTTGGTGACTATCTAATGTAAACGGTATATTTACCGCTTTTTTGTTCTGAATTAAAATATCGCCCTCCGTATCATTTAAGTACCGGACGAGTGTGTATATGTTGTCAGATAAGCTTTCCTTTGCATCAGTTGCAGTTATGACAGAAATATTTAAATGAGTATGGTCGCCTTCCAAGTACTCTAAAATGACGTGGTCTGAGATGAGCTGTTGATTTGTAACAATAAACACCAAATGTGGAGTAAATTGAATTTGCTCTTTTTCTTCTTTCAGATCACGATCACGAACCATTTCATAAATGGAGGAAAGCAGCTGATCCCTCGTTTTTTCGTTATAAATGAGTCCCCTTGCATACATATTAGGTATATTAAAATGCGGCAACCACTTCATCCATTCAAACTGAGCATAATCTTCTTCATCAAAAATAAAAATAAAACGGAGATCATGATAACTATGAAAAAAGGCGAGTTGACCAATTAGCTGTTGTATTTCCTTTTTTACTACTCGATCCTTACCAATTAATCCAATCGGTCCTTTCGCTAAATTTGCGATAACTGGCATATCAGCGATTTCTTTATACACTTTTTCAAGTTTCTGAGACTGCTCGATTAAATTATCCATTTCGCGATTGGCCATATCATTTGAATTTAATGAAATGGAAAAGCTCGACGGAACAATACCAGTTCCTAATCGAAACTGAAGAAAATCCTCACTTTCTACAGATCGTTCCCAAATTCGATCGGATATTTGATTTGTTAAATACTTCATCCGTTCAAACGTAGGAAAGTGAAATTCCATTGTGAACTTCTGTTTATCTGCCAGCTCCTGAAGTTCATGGCGTTTGTTCTCAAGATAAGCTGTGTACACACGGATTCGCTTTTCTTTTTTTCTTTTTTCGTTGCTGCGATCTTTAAAATATTGTACTGATGATGTAATTAATGTCATAACGAACATAACCATCGTAATTAGAATAAAAATTCCACGAGGTTGAATAACGGCTACAATTCCCATAACAATCAACATTACAAGCGGCGGTAAAATTATTATCCACAACCCTCTACCTGAAGGATCATTTTCTTGCGAAGGAAAAGAAAGTGTTACTTTTTCACTCGGAAGCTCATATACCATCCTTGGAGTCCTTCTATAAATTGGATACTTTTTTTTCATTTCTGAAGCAGGTTCGATAATATTGGAAAGCGTTGAATCGAAGTTTTCAAAACTGCTAATTTCGAGTACGTCCTCTTCCAAAAGTCGAATAATCAAAAAAGGTGTGAATATAATATCCCCAATTTGTATTTCCTTACTTGCAAACTTTCTTTGACCATTTATATATAGGTGATTCTCATTCGATATTTCGAGGAGCCATTTTTTCTCCGCTCTTATTAGTGAGAACGACTGCGTATTTCCGTAATTTTCTTCCCAGAAAATATCTGCTTCTTCAAACTTAGTTGAAAACAGAATTTCCTGTCTATTTCCAATGAAATAAGTATTGCTGTTTGTTACGGCTAAAAAGAGAATGATTTTCAATTTTTTATTGCTGTTTTCATCTTGCCATTCAAAAAATTGCTTCGGATTTACTTTGCCAAGCAGTTTTTCATGCTGTTTTACTGTAAAGCCAAAGGAATCTTCGGTAATCAGTAGTGAGCCATTTGTAAATGGTAAGTTTTGAATCGTCACTGTATGCGATGAATCGGGACCAACTGTAACGGTTTTACTTTTCAACTGATCCAGTTGTATCGCTTGGTAATAGTTATCATAAAAAAACAAAAGCGTACTCATTAAATCACCTTCTAATAGGGACTTTTACTACTAAATAGATTAGTGCTGGAATAACTTTATTAAATTCAATTATTCTTCTGTAGAATTATCCGCGCTTTCTGTATCTGTAGAACCCGCAGTGTCTTCCTTATTTTCCTCTGCGGTTGGTTTGTTGGTGCTTGGTTTTTCAGACTTTATTTCCTCATTTTTGTTTGAATCTTTATTACTAGAACTTGCTTCCTCTATTTCAAGTTCTTCTTTTAATTGTTCAAGCTGTTCCGTTACTTCCTCTTTTTCAGTTTGAATTTTATCTAGTAACTGCTCTCGTTCTTCATTTTCCAGATCGAGGTTTCCTTTTACAGTTTCCTCATAATGCAGTAAAGCTAGCATTATTAAATCCAAATCCTCGAGTTGTCGGGCTAAGGCTAAAGCTTCCTCTGCCTGTCCACGGCCAATATAAATCCAATATTTAAAATAATTTGGATCTGTCTGCAACGTTATTGTCTTTAAGACATTTTCTTTCTGCTCTTCGGTCAATGTTTCATTTACGATATAAGCAAGCGATAACTCATACTGTATAACTTTAGGCATATGCTCAATATCATAATTTGTCAGTTTATTAATTACTTCACTATAATCTCCTTGAAGATAGGAATTCTGAACCTCCACAAAAGCTTCTTGACGAGGTTGAAGCACTAGTGCCGAATATCCTGTATATGCTCCTAGAGGTATAAGTGCCAATAAAAGACCTGCAATACCGTAACGTACCCAGCTCCATTTTGTTTTTGAAACTGTTACTAGCTTTTTTTCTTCATTTTTCAGTAGAGTTATTTGTTTTTTTATCGTATCATTTAGTTCATTTTCATCCTTTGCACTCATTACCTTTTCAGCGATGGGACTAAGTTCAATAGATTGAGAGAACTGAATATATTGTTCGAATGTATATTTAGGATCAATTGCAGCAGCAATAAGCGCTTTCGTTTCATTCCAAATTCGGTTACTTTCTTTTTCATAGGGAGGAATACTTTCCTTCACCCCGTAATGTAGAAAATATGGCATTAAGCTTTCATCGATTAATACATTTTCCGGGCATACAATAAGGTGGAGCCGGTTAAATGAATGGCGGCTTTGCACTTTTAAAACTTGTGAAGCAAACATCCAGCGACTTAGTTCTTTTAATTTCCGCAATTCTCCAAAATTCATATAATTTGATTCTTTTTTATAGGTGAAGATTAATTCATCATCTGTTAAAGTGATACTTTTATTTATGAAAGGGTTATGTTCTTGTAATAGTGCAATTTCTATTTCATTTGCTAGTTTTATTTTTTCTTTTTGAAAAATAATTGTGATCTCATCTTGTTCAAACTTGAGGGTAGCCTCTAATTGCTTTTCTAAATAGGATAGTTTCTTTTTTGACATCTGCTTGACTCCTTACAAGATTTCTAGTCGATCACCTGTAGTAACACCACTATTTGCCAATAGGTCATTTCCGGATAATACGGTTTGTTTATTTACAATTCGAATCCAATAACCTTCCTTTGGAGGATATGTTATTGACTTTGCCTGCCAAACAATATTGACCAACTCTTTGACTGAATAGGAATTTGACAGACGTAAATCAAAACACTCCTCACTATAGTTTTTTAAGTCTATAGATACCTCTATGTACATTTTATATTCACCTCATTCAATCAAATTAAGGTTGACTAATTCAAAGTGAAAGTCGTTTTATAGGGAACAAATACAAAACTGTCCAGCAAATGAAAAGAGCGCCTTCATCTGAATACGACGCTCTTTAAATCTTAATTCTAGATGAAACTTAACTGCGAATTTGCCCTGCAATTTGACGATCTGCATCTGCAAGAGCATGTGCAGTATTTTTCAGTTGTACAGAAACATCCTGTAAAAGTCGTTGCATATCTTGAATTGATGGACGTAAAGTCGTGTATTGATCTGCAAAGGCGCGACTTGATTCACCTTCCCACATAGACTGTAATTCTTGAATCATATTATCTAATCGTGAAATTTGTTCTTCAACCTGTGCACTTTCAGTTCCATAACGATTGGACATTGCTTCTAACTCAGCTGGGGTTACACGAATAATTCCTGACATAAATTTCTCTCCTTTTTCTTGTTTATTTAGGTATAAATTGTAAAATATATCCTGCAATTTAATACCCGTATTTTAATTTTATAAACCAAAAAATAACAAGGTCAACAAGATTTGAGTAAAAAAGGAGTTTTATACTAATTTTAAATTAATAAAATAAGCAAACTATATCAGTTTAAGATTTTTTAATTGTGATATATTAATGAGGTATAGTTCGAATTGGAGTCATATTTTAGAACTTAAAATTAACTAAAATAGTTAATTTTAAAAGCTAATCCGCAAAAACTAATAGATTATGAGGTGACGAAATGTCGTTAGGATATTGGTATTCTGAGTTGAATAAAAAGCAAAGTCATTTAAACCGTTTGGAAACGTGCAATAGTCAATTAACAGGAAAGCAAAATGAATTTTCCAACAATAAGCACCTTATGACAAAACCTGAATTAACAACAATGACATGGAATGGAAGTTTAGCAACACGATTTGATGATATTCGAAACAACGGAATTCTTAACAGCTATGAAGCTATACAAAATATACAATTGAATAACGTATTTGCCGCACTGTCGGATATGATGGATAAAATCCGTCAAGAAATCGAATCAATTCGAGCAATCATTGCCCGCCTTGAAGCAGCAATTTAAGAGTTAAATTTACCTAGCTGAGGAATTCAGCATTTTAGTTTTTATATTTTTCTCTTGTTGGTACGTAAAATACGTATTTGCGCCAATACAATAGCCACTATTAACACCATCCCGAGGTAGCCCATAATGGTATACAGTTTACCGACTAATGTTGTAAAGCCTATGAGGCTAGCTGCAAAACCTACTAAACTAAGCAGTATCACAATGATTTTCATCATGAGATTTTCTTTCTTTACAATTCTTACTGCCAGTATATATAGTGTGCCTACCGCTGTACTGTATATCATTGCTAGTAAAACGATGGACATAAGATTCCCTACTGTCGGATGAATTTGTTTTGCTAGCTCAAGCGTTGGCATATCCACGCCTGCCACAATATCCATTTTCGCAAAAAGAGCTAAATTAATGAGCAATATTAATAAGCCAAGTACTCCCCCTCCTAAAGCACCACCCATTCTTGCTGCTTTTCTATCTTTTGTCGTTCCTCCCATTAAAATAAGCATAGCCGCCCCTGCAGCAATATTATATGAAACATACAATACCGCGCTCGTTAGCCAATGAGAGCTTGCAGATGGTTGTTTTTTTGCTATAATATTCAGCTCGCTTATTGAGTAATCGATTGTAAATAAAGAATAAATCAAAAGAATAAAAATAACGCCCAGTAAGTATGGCATTAATGCCGCAATCATATTGATAATGCTATTCGCATTTAGTAAAAGTGTAAAAACTACTGCGAGAGTCATTAACATACTTCCAAATGACGGCTCCATATTATACATTTGATTAAATGTAGCTCCTGCACCCGCGAACATAACAATCGCAATCCCAAATAATACAATAGAAATTAATACATCCAGCACCGGACCAAAAGCACGACCGCCAATGTAATGAATGCCCTCCTTATGGGAAGTCGTCTGCAAGTCCGATCCGATCTGCGCAAGTGTCATGCCTAAGAAAGCAAAAATGACCGCAGCAACAATACAACCAAACACACTTACTAGTCCAAAGCTTGTAAAGTACTGCATAATCTCCTGTCCAGAAGCAAAACCTGCACCGACTACCAAACTGACAAATGTACCTGCAATTTGTATACTCTTTTTCAATACGCACCTTCTTTATTTCACTTTTTATCATTGTTACTTTATGTATACAAAGGATCCAATCATGCTTTTACATGAAAGAATAAGCAATACAAAATAAAAACCAAACTGAAAAAGTCCTTAACAGTTTGGTTCATTTCTATTTTTTATTTGATAGAAAACGGAATTTAAAATTAGAATATCTAACTTACTGCGCTAATACTGAAATTTGACTTTTACAGTAGCTGTTACTGTTATCAAACCTGGTTCAATCGGTGTAACAGCCTGTTGGTTACTTAGTTGAAGCATTTTGTATGGAATAGGAGTAGCAGTATTTGTCTCTTCAATTATTTCTATAGGTAACGGTTCTAAAGTTGCATGCATCGTTTCAGCCATTGATTTTGCTTTACCTAACGCGTCAATCAGGGCATACTGAAGTGCCTGACGATAGTAAGTATCTACGTGCTCTATTTTAAATTGTATGCCCGATACATGGTTCGCCCCATTTCGTGTCGCTGTATCGATAACCGTACCAACTTGATTAATATTCACTATTTTTACAGTAATTGCATTTTGAACTTCATAGCCTCTTAATACTTGTTTTCCATCAATATAGTCATAGGTTGGAAATATATTATAAGCTGACGTTTGCATTTCATCTCTCCGAATATTTAAATTCAAGAGCGATTCAATAACCCGATTCATAATAATCGCATTTTCATGTTGAGCAGAACTGACATTATCTCCTTCTGTACGCACTTCAGTTTGAATTTGCGCATAATCTGGTTGAAGCGTTATTTCCCCATTACCCGAAACTGTCATTTCCCGTGAAGTAGGTAATGGCTGATACTTCATTTGTGGATAATACATACCTCCCACCTTTCTTCTAATGTTTTTAACATACTATGCGAGTAAGTATTAATTCATTTTTATTTCTGAGCTTTTTAATCTAGGTGGGTAAAAAAGAGCCTGGGACAAAACGAAAAACATCTATTTTTCCAAAGAAAAAATAGATGTTTTTCTGCTTCTGCCAGAATTGATTTCCGTTACGGGGACGCTTTCCGGGGGCACGGCCTGAGCCTGTAGTCTCAGACGTCGTGCTGTTCCCCCAGGAGTCGCCCCTTCACTCCAATCAATTCATATAATATCGGTTTCTTAATAAGAGTACTCCCCTTATACAAAGAAATTTCTACAGCCTCTTTGTGGGATAATTGTTTTTCGTTTTGATTACTCACGGGCACGGCCTAATTATGTCCTGTCCTCTTCTTACTCTATGACAATTCTCTTGCCAAAAATTGCTTTTAGTAAAGGCGGAGTAACAATTGTCGTTACAATAATGACAATAATAACGGAAGTATAATAATTTGCTGGTAATAATCCCCCTTCAAGTCCCATTGCAGCTAATATAAGTGCAACCTCACCTCGGGAAACCATTCCTGCACCAACGCCCATCGATGATTTCGTATTGAATCCAGCTAATTTAGCACCTAATCCGGAACCAACAAACTTGGAAACAACTGCAATAATTGAAAATACGACTATAAACCCAATTTGATCTCCAATTCCATCGAATGAAACCGCTAATCCGATACTTACAAAGAAGAACGGTACAAAAATTCCATACGCGATAGGTTCAACTTTGTGCTCAATTTCTTTTTTAAATTCAGTTTGTGCAATGGCAATACCGGCAAAGAATGCACCGATAATTCCCGCTATACCTAAAAATTCTGCAAAGTATGATAAACCAAAGCAAATAATCAAACCTGCACTCAATATTGATTCTGTAACTCTAAATTTCTTAAATGCACGAATAAAATGTGGAATAAACCATTTTGCAAGTACGATTAAAATTGCAAAGAACAGTATTTTTTTCCCTATTAATAATCCAATATTCGTATCCGAACCTGCAAAGAAACTCATTGCAATGGCAATTAAAATTACGACTACTATATCATCCAATACAGCAGCGCCCAGTAACGTTGAACCTTCTTTACTATTTAACCAACCTAGTTCACGCAGTGCTTGAACAGATATACTTACAGATGTAGCAGAAAGCAATAGTCCAATAAAAATAGATTCTCCTACAGACATTCCGTAGTATTGGGCTCCCGCGTAACCTAAAATAATCGGTAAAATAATACCGCCTAATGCAACATATATCGCTGCCTTTTTATTTTTATTCATTTCCTGAAGATCTGTTTCAAGTCCTGCCAAAAACATTAATAATAAAACTCCAATTTGACTAAATACTGTTAATAATTCTGTATCGTGAATCCATCCAAGTAATGCCGGCCCTAGAATGATACCAACAAGTATTTTTCCCAATACTGATGGTTGGCCTAACCTAGCAGCTAAGTGCCCTGCCAATTTTGTAGCAAATAAAATAATAACAATTTGTAAAATAAACATAAATTTCCCCTTTCAATGCAAAAAAGACAAGGAGGTGCCGTAGCTGACTACGACTCCACCTTGTCTTGCATTTATTAAATTTATTGTTCCTGTCTATATATTAATATATCATCTATTTTAATTGCAAGTAATGATTAATTATTTTTCATAAAAAATTACACATTTCGACAAAATACTTCATTACCGCACTTCATTTTAATCACTGTAAAGCAAGCGTTCTATTTCAGCCGTATATATGTCTGCAACAAGTTGTGCCCCAGTACTATTAAGGTGTATACCATCTAACGTAAGATGTAGCCCTCGTTTTTTGGATTTTTTATCAATCCTTGAAGGTTTCTTATAAAAAAGAACGTCGGTCATAACACTCAATACTTTTGTGCTGATGTAATCCGAGCTATTCACTGCTGAAAGATGATTCAGGAAAGCTGATTGGATATCTAGAAAACCAACATTTGTCTGTTTATGTGCTATGGATTGGATAAGGTGATTCAATTCTTTAATTTCATTATTGGGAGCATTATTAGTATTTTCACCAACTACAGTCGGGGTAACTGTTACGACTTTATTTGACGATTCTATAACTAGCGCTAAGACTTTCTCATAATAAGTCTGAAATTCATCATAATCTTTCGCAACCGGCTGCGCTTGAACGCTAAGCAGTTTTGAATAGACATCATTTACCCCAATCCATATGAAAGAAAGATCATAATCATCCTTTAACTTTTTTTCTAAAAGGCGCGTATATAAACTTTTCACTGTTTCCCCTGGTTTACCAAGGTTAACAAAAGTGATATTTGGAAATTTATCTTCTAATATCGTATGAAAAGGAACCCCTGGACGACCTTCAGTTAAACTGTCACCGATTAAAGCAATTTTCATTTTGTATCCCTCCTCTTAATACATTGGCTGTTTTTAGCGGCTCTTGTTCAAAGTTTTATCTAACTTATTCGTATTAGCCAATTCTTCTAATCAATTATATTCCATTTAACGGAAAATATAATTAACTCCCCTTTTCTATATCGTGGCACAATTCAATAAATCGCGAAAGAAGTTGGAAAAACGAATTGAATGTTATACCAAGGCGAAAAGCGTTAATCATCTATAAAAGGTGCTCTATAATTATTAAGTATTTAATCCGTCATATTCGACATATGTTAATTTATGAAACGAATAAAAAAAACCTTTTAAGGTTAGAATACTCATAATTTATAAATCAATGTAAAAAGGATGATTATTAAATGAGTGTTATGGTACTAGACAACAAAAGAATTCTTCTAAAAGGAATTAATAGGTACGAGATAAATTCTGATGAACTATATCATAGAAATGATACAGAAGAGGAACGTTTTTTTTTCATATTGCTCAATCAGGATGAACTTTGGAGTGAATATAGTTTCAAATATTTATATATTGAGATGCGTGATGGCAATTTATATAATTTTTATTCTGATAAAAAATTAGACTTTTTAATGAAACAAATGGCTGAATATTTTACAGAAATGGGCATTGATAGTGAAGTAGAAGACTGTATTTATGATCAAATTTCTAATAGTTATGATATTAGTGAAGAGTTAGTAGAGATACTTGAAGAAGATGAGGACCTAGAACAAGCTGTTGAAAGTTATGTAAGAATTAGAGATGCATTCACATTCATATTAGTTAATGAAGACATTTCAGCTATAGCGAATAGATTGGATAATGCTTTTGGAGTGATATAAGCATTAAATCGACTTAAATACTGTTTGTTGTTCTTCATTAAAGATTCCGATTAAATACGTTTTAAACGATCAGTCGTACCTTCTTTTTGTAAACAAAAAAAACCTCCTAACATTAAGTTAGAAGGTTAATTCGAGGTGGTCTAAACCACAAATTATATACGTCCCCAGTAGGATTCGAACCTACGACCGCACGCTTAGAAGGCGTGTGCTCTATCCAGCTGAGCTATGGAGACAACTGCTTCAATAACGTAATTGGTATTAAAGACAATTTTTATTATATGGTACATTAACTAGAAAGTCAACAATCAATTTTATAAAAATTATTATTCAACTAAAATAAAATTCACTTTCCAGTGGCGACTATAAAAAAGTGAAGCCCCCTTGATAAAAAGTGGACTTCGCTTCTTCAATCTAACGTTCAAAAAACATTTTATCGATTAAATTATTATTATCATCATAGCAATCTAAAGTAAAATGGGTAGGAGTAATTGTTAGAGTAACAAAAGATTTTTCTTTAATGCCCCGGGGCTTTAATAAGCTACCTGGATTAATAAACAAAGTATCTTCTATATACTCCGCGGCTAACACATGTGAATGACCGAAGCACACTATTTGGGCACCAACTTCCTGAGCCCGATAGACTAACTTCATCGGAGAGTTTTTCACATCATATAAATGTCCATGTGTCACATACACACGGTCTCCATTTACTTGGAATAGAATCTCCTCTAAATAATTCGGATCATGGTCACAGTTGCCTTTCACACGCTCGATTTCTTGCATCGATGGATTGGTATACGGTAATTCGCTATCACCACAATGGATTATTTTATATGCGTCTGGATGGTAGCCCTTTACACGTTCAATGATATCCTCGTCACCATGTGTATCACTCATTATCAATAGCTTCATTTCGTAACCACATCCTTTCCATTTATATACATATTGTGACAGGAATGAATCAAAAATTCAATCGTTATTGCACAATTCTATTAACAGTTGTTTACAATGCAAGAAAAGTACTACTTATTTAAGAAATTCAGCTAACTGTAAAGCAAGCTTGCGAATCGCATTACCACGGTGTGATATAGCGCCTTTTTCTTCGGCTGAAAGTTCAGCCATATGCTTTTCTAAGGCAGGTACATAAAAAATCGGGTCATAACCAAAACCGTTAGTTCCCTTCTTCTCATGCGCAATCACACCTTCACATGTTCCAAATACCGTCTTCGTTTCTAAATTAGGACCTGCAATCGCCAACGCACAGCAAAAACGAGCTGTACGCTCATCTTCCGGTACATCTTTCATGTTTTCCAGTACTTTTACCATGTTCGCCTCATCGTCATGGTCTCCAGCATAGCGTGCAGAATAGACACCCGGTTCACCATTTAATGCATCTATAGCTAAACCGCTGTCATCTGCAATCACAATTTGCCCTAATAGGTTGGCTAATGTCTCCGCCTTTAAAATCGCATTTTCTTCAAATGTTGTTCCTGTTTCTTCAATTTCCACATCTGGTGCTACATCAAACATTGTAACAACCTTATAGCCGAATGGTTCAAAGAGCGCTTCAAAGTCTTTTGCTTTACCTTTATTTTTCGTTGCAATGACTACCTGTTTCATTTTGGTTCCACCTTCCCAATCAGTTGTGCGATTTCACCTAAAGTATTTTTTTGAATAACAATCAATTCTGAGATTCCTGATTCGCCTAAATCAAGCAGTTCATTCAACTCTGAACGAGTAAATGTCGATTCCTCTCCAGTACCTTGTAATTCAACAAATTCGCCAGCACCTGTCATGATAATATTCATATCGACTTGGGCTGCTGAGTCCTCAATGTAGTTTAAATCCAATACTGCACCAATTTCAGCTAGTTTCCCTACACTTGTAGCAGCTAAGTAATCAGTCACAGGGAATTTTGCGAATGGTTTTTCAGCATCTAATTTGGCAATCGCTTGTGTCATCGCTACAAATGCTCCAGTAATGGAAGCTGTACGAGTTCCACCATCCGCTTGAATAACATCACAGTCAATCCAAACTGTTTTTTCGCCCAATGCCTCTAAGTCTACGACAGCACGCAATGCACGGCCGATTAAGCGTTGAATTTCCATTGTGCGACCACTTACCTTCCCTGCAGAGCTTTCACGGCGTGTGCGTTGCTCTGTAGCGCGTGGTAACATTGAATATTCAGCCGTAATCCAGCCTTTACCTTGTCCACGTAAAAAACCTGGTACTCTTTCTTCTATCGTAGCTGTACAAATTACTTTCGTTTGTCCAACCGTAATTAGTACCGAGCCTTCCGGATGCATTAAATAATTATTTTCAATTTGAACTGGACGTAATTCATTCACAGCTCGTAAGTCATGTCTAGTCATTCTTGACCTCCTCAATTTGTTCGCGCACTAATCTTAACACACTTTCAGAACGGTCAAAAGTGTAAACGCAAGACATAGAAGGAAAAAGGCCCAAATTAGACAAAATGCCTAATCTGAACCTTTAATTACTTTTCAAATGTAATTTTGCGTATATCCAGTTCATCATTCTCCAACCAACGTTCTGCAATGGAACGGAAAATTGGAACGGAACCGGAAGCATATAATATATGTTTTGGTGGTTCCTCATCTGTTCGCAACTGCCCTTTATAGCTTAAAATTGCTTCGACATCTTTGGCAGTTTCTTCAGCAGATGACAAAACATGAACATGTGGACCAACTGCTGCTTCAATTTGTTTTTGTAAAATAGGATAATGTGTACAGCCTAAAATAACTGTATCAAATCGCTCATCTTCCAATGGCTTTAATCCTTTTGCGACAAGATCGTATGAAAACTGACCTTCATATTCGCCACTTTCAACAAGAGGCACAAATGTCGGACAGGCGAGTGGAATAATCGTTGCTTTTGTTGCTAACGATTTTACAGCCTGTTCATAAGCGCCACTTTTAATCGTGCCTTCTGTTGCGAGTACTACTACTTCATTACGCTTTGTCTTTTTTATTGCAGCTCGTGCCCCAGCATTAATTACACCTAGAACAGGAAATGGCATATGCTTTTGTAAACTTTCCAATGCAACGGCTGTCGCAGTATTACATGCTATGACAAGCATTTTCACATTTTTCTTTTCAAGTACTTTTGCCATTTGCCATGTAAAATTACGTACCTCTTGTTTCGTGCGAGGTCCATATGGACAGCGCGCCGTATCACCTATATAGTATATTGTTTCATTTGGCAAGAGCTCCATAATCGCTTTTGCCACTGTTAAACCGCCAACTCCAGAATCGATTACACCAATTGGGGCATTCACTTGTACCGCCTCTATCCTATTTCATTAATAAATGTAGTTTTTGTAAAGTTCGTGATAATTGCTCGAATTCTTCTTCATTAAATTCCTCTGTAATATCCCTTAAATAATCTTGTCGCTTAAGAATTACTTCTTGAATAATTCGCTCGCCTTCAGATAAAAGATGAATACGTACAACACGGCGGTCATTTTCGTCACGCACACGTTGTACCAATTCATTTTTTTCCATTCGGTCTACTAAATCCGTCGTTGTCGAAAAAGCTAAATACATCTTCGTCGACAAGTCACCAATCGTCATATCACCAGATTCATGCAACCATTGTAATGCAATAAACTGCGGTGGGGTAATTGTATAATTGCTTAGTATTTCGCGACCTTTTTGTTTAATTAAGTGTGAAATATATCTTAATTCTTTTTCTAGGATTGCTACAGATTCAGAGCTATGTGTGCTGTGATCTTTCATCTACTCCATTCACTCCTCGATGCGTTTCATAGTTCTATTTTGAAGTTTTTTTTGTGAAATAGCAAGTCTTCAATCAGAATATTGACAATTCTTGAAGTCTTAACAGCTCTAGAATTGCTTGAGTACGACTTGATACACCCAGCTTTTGAATCGTATTGGAAATATGATTTCGAACAGTTTTCTCACTAATACCTAACTTTGCCGAGATTTCCCGAGTTGAATAGTCCTTTATTAAAAGCTCAAAAATTTCGCGTTCTCTTTTTGTTAACAGCGAACGATGCTGCGGACGATTCATTTTGCAACACCCTCCTATCTTCTTCCTTGTACATTATGTCGAATATACAAAGCAGGTGAGGGCATTTAACTATTTCCCGAGCAATAATTTTTTTTGGTCCTCTAATAAAGGGACACCTTTCCCCGTATTATGATTCAATTGTACAAGCGTTCCACGTGCTGTGTAGCATATTTCATCTTTTTTATTCGTCACCATATAATGCAAATCAAGTGAAGATGTGCCGATTGATGCCGTTTTAACGAAAATTGTCAATTCCTCATCAAAAAACACTTCCTTCAAATAATCACATTGAATATCCGCTACTACAAACATACTTGTATCATCTGATCCTTCTATGAAATTAAAACCCATTGCTTTAAAGTACTCAATTCTCGCATACTCTAAATATGCAAACACTTTCGTATTATTTACATGACCATACATGTCTGTTTCCGAAAAGCGGACACGTACTTTTGTAGAAAAAGAAAATCCAGCCATCCACTCTTTCACATCTTGAATATATGTAGCTCGCATAAAAACATCCCCCTTTTTAAATAAATCATCATCCCCTGATAATGAATATGCATTCATTATAGCATAATTTGTAATTTCGTTTAAATACGAGAGCACGATAATAGGAGTTATTCATACAGAAGTAAAAAAAAAGACTCCCACCAAAGCGGGAGTCTTTTAAATCTATTAGATTAGTCAACCATATGGTCAGAACCGAAGAAGTTCTTGAACATTTGAACTGTTGTTGCACGGTTAAGTGCAGCGATAGATGTTGTTAAAGGAATTCCTTTTGGACAAGCAGCTACACAGTTTTGAGAGTTACCACAGTTTGCAAGACCACCGTCGCCCATAATTGCTGCTAAACGCTCGTCTTTATTCATTGCACCAGTTGGGTGAGTGTTGAATAAACGAACTTGTGATAATGGTGCTGGACCCATGAATGAAGCTTTTTCAGACACGTTTGGACATGCTTCCATACAAACACCACAAGTCATACATTTAGATAGCTCATATGCCCATTGACGTTTACGCTCAGGCATACGTGGACCTTCACCTAAATCATAAGTACCATCGATTGGTACCCATGCTTTAACTTTCTTAAGTGCATTGAACATGCGCTCACGGTCTACTTGTAAGTCACGTACAACTGGGAAAGTTTTCATTGGCTCTAGGCGAATTGGTTGAGTTAATTTATCTACTAATGCTGAACAAGATTGTTGTGGACGTCCGTTAATAACCATTGAACATGCACCACAAACTTCTTCTAAACAGTTCATATCCCAAGTTACTGGTGTCGTTTTTTGACCGTCAGCAGTAACAGGGTATTTTTGAATATGCATTAGCGCAGAGATAACGTTCATACCTGGACGGTAAGGAACTTCAAACTTTTCAACGCGTGTAGCACCGTTCTCACTATCTTGACGAACGATTTCTAACTTAACTGTTCTTTCAGTATTTACTGTTTCCATTTTTTAGTTCCCCTTTCTACGCTGAGTAGTCGCGTTTACGTGGTGGAATTAACGAAACGTCTACTTCTGCATAAGAAATAATTGGTTCGCCCGTTGCAGGGTCGAACTTCGCCATAGTTGTTTTTAAGAAGTTTTCATCATCACGTTCTGGGAATTCTGGCTTATAGTGAGCACCACGAGATTCGTTACGTAATAATGCACCCTTAGTCATAACTTTAGCTAAATATAGCATGTTCTTTAACTGACGAGTGAAGTGGGCACCTTGATTCGACCATTTTTGAGTGTCGTTAATGTTGATGTTTTCCCAACGCTCTTGTAGCTCAGTTAATTTCGCATAAGTTTCTTCTAATTTTGCGTTCACACGTACAACAGTCATGTTGTCAGTCATCCACTCACCTAGCTCTTTATGAAGTAAGTAAGCGTTTTCTGTACCATCCATGTTTAAGATAGCTTCCCATTTTTCTGTTTCTTCTTGTACGCGGCGAGTGTAGATTTCTTCTGGTAAATCTTCAGCATGCTTTTGAAGTCCTTTAATGTACTTCACAGCATTTGGTCCCGCAACCATACCACCGTAAATTGCTGATAATAGTGAGTTAGCACCTAAACGGTTTGCACCGTGTTGTGAGTAATCACATTCACCCGCAGCAAATAATCCAGGGATTTCAGTCATTTGGTCATAGTCGACCCATAATCCACCCATTGAATAGTGAACTGCCGGGAAGATTTTCATCGGTAATTTACGTGGGTCATCCCCTACGAATTTCTCGTAGATTTCAATGATACCACCTAATTTAATATCTAATTCATGTGGATCTTTGTGGGATAGGTCTAAGTATACCATGTTTTCGCCATTAATACCCAGTTTTTGATTTACACACACATCAAAAATCTCACGTGTTGCGATATCACGTGGTACTAAGTTACCGTAAGCAGGGTATTTTTCTTCTAGGAAGTACCATGGCTTACCGTCTTTATAAGTCCAAACACGTCCACCTTCACCACGAGCAGATTCTGACATTAGACGGTTTTTGTCATCGCCAGGAATTGCAGTTGGGTGAATTTGAATCATCTCACCATTTGAATATGTTGCACCTTGTTGATAAACAATCGATGCAGCAGAACCTGTGTTAATAACAGAGTTCGTTGTTTTACCGAAGATAATACCAGGTCCACCAGTAGCCATAATAACTGCATCACCACGGAATGAACGGATTTCTTCGCTTTTTAGATCTTGTGCTACGATACCACGGCAAACGCCTTCATCATCAAGCACCGCACCAAGGAATTCCCAGTGCTCATATTTTGTAACTAAACCAGCAACTTCTTGAGCACGAACTTGCTCATCTAGTGCGTATAATAATTGTTGACCTGTTGTAGCACCAGAGAATGCTGTACGGTGCATTAACGTACCGCCGAAACGACGGAAATCAAGTAAACCTTCTGGCGTACGGTTGAACATTACACCCATACGGTCCATTAAGTGAATAATTCCAGGGGCTGCATCACACATACCCTTAACTGGTGGTTGGTTCGCTAAGAAGTCTCCACCGTAAACTGTATCGTCAAAGTGGATCCATGGAGAATCCCCTTCACCTTTTGTATTTACTGCTCCGTTAATTCCGCCTTGTGCACATACAGAGTGTGAACGTTTTACTGGAACTAACGAGAATAATTCAACTGCAGTACCAACTTCAGCTGCTTTAATCGTAGCCATTAAGCCTGCTAAACCGCCACCAACGACGATTACTTTACTCTTTGCCATGATTATTTCTCACTCCTCATTAATTGCTAATTACTTTTACTCATAATTCATCTGAACTGTCTTAATAACTGTATATTAGTGGTCAAGTTAAACTAAACAGCGAATGAAATGATAGCTGCAACACCTATGATTGCTAAAATTACGAAGAATAATAACGTAACATAAGTTGTAATCTGTTGAGATTTTTTAGACTGTGTAATACCCCAGCTCACTAAGAATGACCATAGACCGTTCGCTAAGTGGAATGCTGCTGATACGATACCGACAATATAGAATGCCAACATTAATGGGTTATCTACGATTTCTACCATCATATCGAAGTTAACTTCAGCGCCAAATGCTTTTTGAACACGCGTTTGGAAAATGTGCCATGCAATGAAGATTACAAGGAAGATTCCTGTGAAACGTTGTAAAGCAAACATCCAGTTACGGAACGTGCTGAAACGACCCGTATTGTGTGTAGATGTAAATGCAATAAACACACCATAGAATCCGTGGAACATTAATGGAATATAAATAATAATCCATTCCATTGCTAACAATAACGAGTGCGGAACTAATTCCATCATACCTGTTGCGTTATTGTAAACCTCTTCACCACCAACTGCAGTGAAGTTCAAAGACAAGTGGAACACCAAGAACAACCCGACAGGAACTACACCTAATAACGAGTGTAAGCGGCGCCATAAAAATTCACGATCTTTCGACAAAACTGTTACCCCCCTTAGTACTTGAAATACACAAGTGCAACGCCTCAAATTTGTAAACGTTGTGTTATTGACTGCGCATTTCATCATGGTACAATATTATGACATGTCCATTGTACTCTCAACAGATACTAGCGTCAAGGTAACGAGGGATATTTTATAATCATTTTAAAGACGGATTTTTGCTATATTAAGTCCAGTTTTTTCTACTTATAACTATTTTCTTCCTGAAAGAATGAAAATTATAAGAAAATTTATGAAAGAGGTTTTTAATATGGAGGGGTACAAAATGAAAACGATTCCAAGTTTTGGATATGAAATCCTTCGCGATCATCTTCTACCATCGATTTTAGGTAAGCATGAGGAAGATGTTTTATATTGGGCAGGGAAAGAACTAGCACGTAAATTTCCGCTATTTTCCATGGATGAGCTTCCTTCATTTTTCGGGGAGGCCGGCTGGGGTCAGTTAATTTTGGAGAAAGAAATAAAGGATGAACTTCATTACATACTTATGACGACCGAGGAAATGTCGATTAATATTGAGCAACGCTGTTTTCGTTTAGAAGCAGGCTTTTTAGCTGAGCAAAAGCAAAAACAACTTGGCTATTTAACGGAATGCTATGAAGAAAAAATCGAAAAGAAGAATTGCGTCAAATTCATTTTAAAGTGGGATTTAAAAGAGAAGATTTGAGCGTAAATAAAAACTGCTGCTTTTTAAAAGCTAGCAGTTTTTTAGTTTCTTTAACATAGAAATATAGTTATATCATTCTTGATTACCACTAGTAAAGACTCTCCACTCTGTCTCGTATCTTTATTTTAAGAAGCGGGAACTTCTTTCATTGCTATATTAAATTCCTCATGCAAAGCATTGGCAGCGCGCACCATTTCTTCTTGTGGCACAACGACCGACACTTTTATTTCAGATGTGCTAACCATTTTAACCGGAATATGCTCACGTCCCAGACGCGCAAACATACGTGCTGCGACTCCAGGGTTTGAAGCCATTGCTGATCCAATAATCGATACTTTAGCCAATCCGATTTCAAAATCTGCAAAACTAAATCCAAGTGACAATTTACTCGACTCTAATACACGTAAAGCATCAGCAAATTCTTCTTTTGAAATTGTAAAAGAAATTGTAGGCTTAATCCCGTCAATAACTGCCTGCACAATAATATCAACATTAATATCATTTTCCGCTAAAACACTAAATACTTCGGCTAATGACGCTGTTTCATATGAATCATATCCGATCGTTAAACGAATAATATCAGATTCATATGCCACCCCGCGCACAAGTAAATTTTTTTCCATGTCTACATCCCCTTTTATTAATGTACCTTCTACGTCTTCGGTAGCTGAGCGTACAACGATTGGCATATTGTAATTTTTTGCAAGCTCAACTGCTCGAGGATGCAAAATTTTGGTACCTAAATTGGAAAACTCCAACATTTCATCATATGAAATTACAGATAATTTCGTAGCATCCTCCACTAGCTGCGGATCTGCCGTATAAATGCCTTCTACCGTTGAATAAATATCAACACGTTCCGCATTTAAGGCGATGGCTAATGCAACGGCGGAAGTTTCAGAACCGCCTTTCCCCAAAGTCGAAATGTTGTCTGTGTATGTTATTCCTTGGAATCCTGATACAACAACGATCTCTCCTAGTTCAAAATGTTTTTCAAAACGCTTATTAACTATAGAATCAATTCGGGCATTTCCATATTTTTCATTTGTTTGGATACCTGCCTGCCAACCGGCAAGTGACACTGCTTTTCCCCCATGCTCCTGAATTGCTAAAGCAAGAAGGACGCTTGTTATCTGCGCTCCCGTAGAGATTAATGCATCCATTTCACGCTTCGACGGTTCATGAGTAATTTCCGAGGCAAATTGCCGTAAATTTTGACGAATGGACGTCATCGAAGAAACGACAACGACTAAGTTTATGCCACGACCTTGCTCTTTTATCACCTTTTTTGCTACCTGTACTATTTTTTCTGTTGTTGCCAACATTGGTCCACCAAACTTTACTACAACTGTCTGCAATGTCTTCCACCCCTTATTTTTTTCCATCAAAAAAGCGACCTTCCATATGTTCATGGAAAGTCGCCGTCAATACAAATAAAAGTTTATATGTTTTTCAGGATAGCTCTCCAGAACATAAAGTTCTGACAATCTTACATTTCTTAAATGCAAAACCAGCAAAACACGTGAACAATACGTATTTCACTTCGGCAGAATTCCCTTTCAATTGCTGTCGCTGGAATTGTTCTTCCTCGAGCAATTTACTCTTAAATACTGCACCTCTATCGTTTATTAACTATTGAATTGTCTTTTATAGTAACACAACATTATTCTTTATTCAATGATGCTTCGTGAAAGTGACGATAAATTACTTCTGCCAATTTGGCAGGAACACCGGCTTCTTGCAATTGTAACTCTGTTGCTTCCCTAATTTTTTTTACCGATCCAAAATGCTTCATAAGTTGCTGTTTACGTTTCGGTCCTATACCCGGAATGCCATCAAGAACGGATGTAATTGCATTCGTCTGATGTTGCTGACGCAAAAATGTAATGGCAAATCGGTGTACCTCATCTTGTATACGTTGCAATAAGTAAAAACCATCACTTGTCCGTTTTAAAGGTACAACTTCTGGTGGAGCGCCAAATAACAGTTGGGATGTGTTATGCTTATCGTCTTTTGCAAGACCTGCTATTGGAATCATTAATCCTAGCTCATCTTCTATTACTTCTCTTGCAACCTCCATTTGTCCTTTTCCTCCATCGATTAGGATTAAGTCCGGTAATGGCAAGCTTTCTCGTAATACCCGCGTATAACGGCGCCGAATGACTTCTTGCATCGCCCCATAGTCATCATGTTTTGCGGCTTCTCGTGTTTTATATTTCCGGTATTCCTTTTTTGCAGGCTTCCCGTCTACAAACACAACCATTGCAGAAACAGGATCAGCACCATGCATATGACTATTATCAAATGCTTCGATACGAAGTGGTAATGGAATTTGCATAGCTTCGGCAAGTGCTTCACAAGCTCCTACTGTACGTTCTTCCTGACGCTCAATTAACTGGAATTTTCCATGTATTGCAATATTGGCATTTTTCATAGCTAAATCGACCAGCTCTTTTTTTGTACCGCGCTTTGGTGTCTGCACCTTTACGTTTAAAAGCTTTTGCAAAATCGTACCATCAATCGTCTTTGGTACAAAAATCTCTTTCGGCAGTAAATGATGTGGCTGCTCGTAAAATCGTCCGACAAATGTTAAAAATTCTTCTTCTGCCTCGTTATATATAGGGAAAATCGATACATCACGTTCAATTAATTTTCCTTGCCGTACAAAAAATACTTGTACACACATCCACCCTTTTTCGACTGCATAGCCAAATACATCCCGATTGCTTAAATCATCCGATACGATTTTTTGCTTTTGCATAACCTGCTCGATATGTGCAATTAAATCCCGGAATTCCTTCGCCCGTTCAAATTCCAGCTTTTCGGCTGCATCGAGCATTTTTTGCTGAAGATCTTTCTGTATTTCTTCGACACCACCGTTTAAAAACTTTGAAATTTCACCTATCATTTCATCATATACTTGTTTTTCAATTTCTTTTACACAAGGTGCTAAGCATTGCCCTAAATGATAATACAGGCATACTTGATTTGGCAGATGTGTACATTTACGAAGTGGATATAAACGATCGAGCAATTTCCGCGTTTCATTGGCCGCATACGCGTTTGGATAAGGCCCAAAATATTTTGCCTTATCCTTTTTTACTTTCCTTGTCGTTATTATTCGAGGGTAACGTTCATTCGTTATTTTTATATAAGGGTATGTTTTATCATCTGTTAGCTTTACATTATATTTCGGATCATGTAATTTGATCAAATTCAGTTCAAGTATAAGCGCTTCGAGATCACTTGAAGTTACAATATATTCAAAGTCCTCTATTTCACTGACTAATCTGGCTGTTTTACCATCATGACTTCCCGTAAAATACGAACGCACTCGGTTTTTTAACACTTTTGCCTTGCCGACATATATAATCGTCCCTTGACGGTCTTTCATAATATAGCAGCCGGATTCATTCGGTAATATTTCTAGCTTTGCTTTAATATTTGCATTCATATTCTCACCTATTGGATATGTCATTCACTTTATTTTAACTGATAGTCCCATAAGAAAAAAGCCGTACACCTTATTAGGCATACGGCTTTGCAAATTGATTATTTGTTGTCGTTAATAAAGTCGATTAAAGCTTCTTTTGGCATGAAGCCAGCAGTTTTTGCTTTTAATTCACCATCAACAAATAATAATAATGATGGGATTGACATGATTTGATAATCAGCAGCAGTGCCTTGGTTGTTATCTACGTCAACTTTTACGATTTTTACTTCGTTACCGATTTCTGCATCTAATTCTTCAAGAACTGGAGCAATCATTTTACATGGTCCGCACCATGCTGCCCAAAAGTCTACTAAAACTGTGCCGTTTGAAATTTCCTGTGGGAAAGTTTGATCTGTACCGTGTACAATTGCCATAATAAAATAGCCTCCTTAAATAACATCTGGTTGTAGTATAGCATGTTTTGCCATTTAAAAAGTAGTAAAATGCTTGGGAATATAAACAGATGACATTTTACAGTAGTTTTTCATATTGTTTGCACTTATTTTGACATAAAAAGCTCCCCTCAAAACGAGGGAAGCTAGTCATTATGCGTTTACTTTAAGTGCTTTAAACTCTTCGATTAACATTGGTACTACTTCAAATAAATCGCCTACAATACCATAGTCCGCTACTTTGAAGATGTTTGCTTCCGGATCTTTATTAATGGCAACGATTACTTTTGAATTCGACATACCAGCCATATGTTGGATAGCACCGGAAATACCAGCTGCAATATAAAGGTCCGGTGTTACAACTTTACCTGTTTGACCGATTTGTAATGAGTAATCACAATATTCAGCGTCACATGCACCACGAGAGGCACCTACTGCACCGCCTAGTAAATTAGCAAGCTCTTTTAATGGCTCGAACCCTTCTTCGGATTTTACCCCACGGCCACCAGCTACTACTACTTTTGCTTCTGAAAGGTCAACACCTTCTGTTGATTTACGGACAACTTCCTTAATGATTGTACGTAAATTTGTTATATCAACTGATACCGATGATACTTCACCAGAACGAGAACCATCTTTCTCTAAAGGCGCGATGTTGTTCGGACGGATTGTCGCAAAAATTACGCCGTCTTTAATTTTTACTTTCTCAAATGCTTTACCAGAATAAATCGGACGGATGAATACAGTATCATCGCCAGACCCTTCAATATCTGTTACATCCGAAATTAAACCGGATTGTAAGCGAGAGGCAATTTTTGGTGATAAGTCTTTACCTAAAGATGTATGACCGAAGACAATTGCTTCTGGGCTTTCTTGTTCAACAACCGCTAAAATAGCTTGGCTGTAACCGTCAGATGTATAATTTTTCAAGTGTGGATGCTCAACTGTAATTACGCGGCTTGCACCATAGGCAACTAACTCTTGAGCTAAATCCGTTACTGAATCCCCTACTAATAATCCTACTACTTCTCCACCGTCAGCGATTTGTGAACCTGCTGCGATTGCTTCAAATGTAACGTTACGTAAGCTCCCATCTCGAACCTCACCTAACACTAAAACTTTCTTTGTCATAAAATATCCCTCCATTACCATCTTCGTAAAAATTTTCGTTTCTCAAGTTGATATTCTATTAGATTACTTTTGCTTCACTATGAAGTAAGTTTACTAATTCTTTTACCTGCGCTGAAAGATCCCCTTCTAATACACGACCAGCTGCTTTTTGTGGCGGCAAGTAAATTTCAACTGTTTCTACTTTTACTTCAACATCGTCTTCATCGATATCTAAATCATCTAACTCCAACTCTTCAAGCGGCTTTTTCTTCGCTTTCATAATGCCTGGTAAAGATGGGTAACGTGGCTCATTTAACCCTTGTTGAGCTGTTACTAATAATGGTAAAGATGTTTCTAATACTTCAGAGTCACCTTCAATATCTCGTACAATTTTAACATTTGTCCCATCAATTTCTAAGTTTGTAACAGTTGTTACGTAATTAATTCCAAGTAAATCTGCAAGACGAGGACCTACTTGCCCTGAACCACCATCAATTGCAACGTTACCAGCTAAAATTAAATCTGCTACTTTATCTTTTAAATATTCCGATAGAATATAAGCTGAAGAATACTGGTCAAGCTCATCTAAATCATCTTCTGTATTAATTAATACCGCTTCGTCAGCACCCATTGCTAAAGCTGTACGTAATTGCTTTTCTGCATCTTCGCCACCGATTGTCACAACTGTTACTTTACCGCCTAATGCGTCACGCTTTTGAATTGCTTCTTCAATTGCATACTCATCATATGGGTTGATGATGAACTCAGCACCATCTTCTTGAATTTTACCGCCTGATACGACGATTTTTTCTTCTGTGTCAAAAGTACGTTTTACTAATACGAAAATATTCATAATCTAGACCTCCTAAAAGCTTTTAATTTAATCCCGTAAAAACGGGGCGGATACATTTGTTTACTTTCCTGTAAATACTGGTTCACGTTTTTCAATAAATGCATGGATACCTTCTTTTGCATCTTCTGAAACAAATACATCCCCAAAGCTGTTCGCTTCTGCATTTACACCATCATAGTAGGACGATGGTTTTGAATAATTAAGCATTTGAATAGCTGCCTTTAACGCAATTGGTGATTTCTTTGCAATTTTCTTCGCAATTTTTAAAGTTTCTGTCAGGAGCTCTTCATCAGAGAAAGCACGATTTGCTAATCCCCATTCTACAGCTTCCTTTCCAGAAATCGGATCGCTTGTGAACATCATTTCAGCTGCTTTCGCAACCCCTACATAGCGAGGTAAACGCTGTGTTCCTGCAAAACCAGGAATTAGGCCAAGTGATAATTCAGGAAGTCCAAGTTTTGCGGATTCAGTTACGAAACGCATATGGCATCCCATCGCAAGTTCTAAACCTCCACCTAATGCTGCACCGTGAATGGCAGCAATTACAGGTTTACTGAATGTTTCAACACGTTCAAAGACGTCCTGTCCTTTTTTTGCCAATCCCGTAAACTCTTCACCTGTCTGTACATTTGTAAATTCTTTAATATCAGCGCCGGCAGAGAAGAATCGTCCCTCACCATGGATGACAATGACGCGTACAGTTTCATCATTTTCAACAGCATCTAATAGTGCATTAACATCTTGGATTAAGCCTTGTGAAAGTGCATTGGCTGGTGGTCTTGAAATAGTAGCAATAGCTACCCCTTCTTCTACTTTCCAACTTAGAAACTCCATTTCTCTACATCCCCTTTATGCTTTTAATGCATTTAACAATAATCGCTGTATTTTTGGAGCTTGTTCCAATAAGTTGTAACGATTGTCATTCATTACCCATGTCGTTGTAATTTCATCGATTGTCCCAAATACCATTTGTCTTGCAATACGAACATCCATTGCTTGATTAAATTCACCGTTAAGCATACCTTCAATTAAAATTTGATCTAGTAAAATCAAGTATTCTTTTAGAATAGCATTAATTTTCAGTCTAATTTCTTTATTCGATTGCCGTAACTCAAGTTGAGTTACAGTTGCCAGATGTCGATTGCTTGATAAAACGTGTAAATGATTCTCAATCATCTTACATAACTTATCAGAAGCAGTATCTCCACTTTTTATTATAGCCTGTAAATTGTCTACGAATATACCCATTTTTTCCTGAAATACAGAAATTAAAATATCTTCTTTATTCTTAAAGTATAAATAGATTGTACCATCAGCTACTCCAGCCTGTTTTGCAATTTTTGAAACTTGGGCTTGATGATAGCCGTTTTCTGCGATTGCTATGACTGCAGCATCTACTATTTGCATGTATTTGGGTTTGTTTCGTTTCAAGCTGATCACCACCAAAAAAATATGAAAACATGAATGACCATTCATTCATGTTTTCATATTATAATTTGTTCTACATTCTGTCAACAGTTTGCTCTACAATTAATTATTTTGCTTCTTGCTGTGTCATTTTCTGTTTTTCTTCATCAATAAGTGTACGGCGTAAAATTTTGCCTACAGCTGTTTTAGGCAGTTCAGCACGGAATTCGTAAAAACGAGGTACTTTATAGGCTGCTAAATTTTTACGGCAAAATTCATTTAGCTCTTTGTCTGTAACTGACTTACCTTCTTTTAAGACAATATAGGCTTTAACTGTTTCCCCGCGATACGGGTCAGGAATACCTGCTACAACACATTCCTGAATAGCTTCATGCTCATAAAGGACTTCTTCTACTTCACGCGGATAAATATTGAAACCACCAGCAATAATCATATCTTTTTTACGATCTACAACATAGAAATAACCTTTATCATCCATATAGCCTAAATCACCTGTTAAGAACCAACCATCAGAAAATGTCATCGCAGTTTCTTCTGGGCGATTCCAATAGCCTTTCATTACTTGAGGTCCTTTAACGGCAATCTCACCAATTTCTCCTACCGGTAAAATTTCTGCTTCACCAGAACGTAAAATGACAGAATCAGTATTTGGCCACGGTAAACCGATAGAACCATTTATACGATTTTCCCAAATTGGATTGGCATGCGTAACCGGAGATGTTTCAGTTAAACCATATCCTTCTACTAAGCGTCCACCAGTCAACGCTTCAAATTTCTCTTGCACTTCTAATGGCAGTGGTGCCGAACCACTTAAACAAGCTTTTATGGACGACAAATCATACTTTGCTAAATCGGGATGATTCAATAAACCAATATACATCGTTGGTGCACCCGGGAATAGCGTTGGCTTTTGCTTATCAATTGTTTTTAAAGCCTGTTCAGCATCAAACTTCGGCAATAATACCATTTTGCCTTGCTGCATTACTGATAAAATGAGTACTGTCGTCATACCATAGACATGGAAGAAAGGCAGGATACCTAGAATCGATTCTTCACCTTTTTTACATTTGTACATCCATGCATCACACATCATCGTATTGGCAATCAGGTTTTTATGTGTAAGCATAACGCCTTTTGGATAGCCTGTTGTACCCCCTGTATATTGCAATAATGCCAAGTCATTTTCAAAATCAAAATTTAGCTCGATCTTATCCATCTTAGCCATTTTCATAACTTCCGTGAATAAGTGATTTGTGCCACTATGTTCAACTTTTACGCTAAAGCCATATTGCTTCTTTTGAATAAACGGATAGATTAAATTTTTTGGGAACGGTAAGTAATCTTTTATTCCTGAAACAATAACATTTTCAATACTTGTTTCATTCATTATCTTCATGACACGTGGATACAGAATATCCATTACTAAAATAACTTTCGCTCCAGAATCCGCCATTTGATACTGCAACTCTCGTTCTGTATAAAGAGGATTTGTCTGAACAACGATTCCACCTGCATACATCGTACCATAATAAGCAATTACAGCCTGCGGACAATTCGGTAACATGATTGCTACACGATCACCTTTCTCCACCCCTAGAGAACGTAAATAATTCGCAAACTTCATCGCTGATTCATATAACTCTTTATACGTAACCTCGCGCCCCATAAAGTGAATAGCAACTTTGTTAGGTAAAGACTCATATGCCTGCGTTAAAAATTGATGCACTGGAAATTCAGGCAGTTCCAGTGTATGCGGAACTTCTTCCGGATAGCTCGAAAACCAAACTTTTTCTGTCATAAAACTTCTCCCCTTTGCTAAAGCTTTACTTGTTTTTATTATTATAAGTAAAAAAGGAAATTCTTTCAAACTATTTTCATAGATTTCTACATTTTATTCTCGTTTATACGTTTATTTTCTCATTATTTATTTTTGATTTTATAGTATTATCGTAGCAGATTAACCATCGATCCCTCATTTAGTATAGAAATATACTTTTTCAGTAAAATTTTTAATATTCAAAATTTTATTTCAATGATTGTATTAATTATAGTATTTATTAATCATTTTTATGAATAACATAATATTCCAGTGAAAAATCCAACAAAAAAAGCAAACAAACTAACAGTTATGTTAGTTCCAGACTGTAGACAAACTCGAAGAAATTCGAGTTTGCCTACAGTCTTTTTTGTTTTAAAATAAATTTAAATGATGAAAACCGTTGATTTCCATTCCAGGGGACGCGTTTCGCGGGCGGGTGCCAATCCTCCTCGTCGCTACGCTCCTGCGGTGTATCGGCAGTCCCGCTATTCCCGCAGAAGTCGCCCCTTCCATTCCAATCAACTTGATCTATTCTTTCTAATATAGTTTATCTAAATCAAAGAGGTGTCCCGATATGATGACTAAAAACCAAATGAATGAACGTAATCAATTAGAAATGTTGACGATTGAACAACTTGTCCCAGAAAATCATCTCGTACGTAAATTAGAGGCAGCCATTGACTTTTCGTTTGTATATCCATTAGTTGAAAACTTATATTCACCTTTCGGTAGACCAAGTATTGATCCTGTTGTCTTATTTAAAATGACAATGATTCAATACGTTTTTGGTATTCGTTCGATGCGTCAAACGATTAAGGAAATTGAAACGAATGTAGCGTATCGCTGGTTTTTAGGCTTCGGTTTTCATACAGAAGTGCCTCACTTCTCAACGTTTGGCAAAAATTATACACGGCGTTTTGAGGATACAGATGTATTTGAACAGATTTTCTATCGCATCTTGAAAGAAATTGTGGATGCGGGTTTATTATCAGCTGACCATATCTTTATTGATTCTACGCATGTTAAGGCAAGTGCGAATAAACGAAAATTTGATAAGAAGATGGTTCGAAAAGAGACACGTGCTTATGAAGAAAAGCTACAAGAAGAGTTAAACATAGACCGTGAAAAGAACGGGAAAAAGCCGTTTCCACCGGAGAAGTTTGAAAAGGAAGAATGGAAAGAAATCAAAGAGAGCACAACGGACCCTGAAAGTGGTTACTATGTGAAGGACGAACGGACAAAACAATTTGCCTATTCATTTCATGCAGCGACAGATGAACGTGGCTTTGTATTAGGTACGATTGTGACACCGGGCAATATCCATGATAGTCATATGCTGCAACCGCTTGTTGAAAAGGTCATTCATCGTGTGAAAAAGCCTGTGGCTGTTGCTGCGGATGCGGCTTATAAAACACCTGCGATTACGAACTTTTTATTAGAAAATCAAATGTTGCCTGTTCTTCCTTATACAAGACCGAAAACGAAAGATGGCTTCTTCCGTAAACATGAGTATGTCTATGATGAGCACTATAATTGCTATATTTGCCCGAATGACCAGATGTTGCGCTATACAACGACGACGAAAGAAGGCTATCGCCAATACAAATCGAATCCAGCGGTTTGTGCAGATTGCCCATTTCTAGCACAATGTACGGAAAGTAAAAATCATACGAAAATGATTCAGCGACATATTTGGGCAGATTATCTAGAAGAAGCCGAACATCTTCGTCATCATCATGAAATTAAATCCATTTATGCAAAACGAAAAGAGACGGTTGAGCGTGTCTTTGCGGATGCGAAAGAGAAGCATGGTATGCGATGGACAACGCTAAGAGGCCTTAAAAAATTGTCCATGCAGGCGATGCTTACTTTTGCTGCCATGAACTTGAAGAAACTTGCCACATGGACTTGGCAAGGAGCTTAGATGAGGGCATCTTCCCTCGAAGAGGAGCCCTTTTACAGAACTTCGGAGCCTAATTTGATAAAAGAAATGACAAAAGGCATCGAGAGACGAGCTCTCGATGCCTTTTGTCGACAACCTGAAACTAACAGTTATGTTAGTTCATTTGCTCCTAAGCCTAAAGGGTCATCATGTAGTAAATACCGACTACGAGAAATATTATGCAGACGGCTATTAGTATTTTCGATAAAGTTTCCATATTTAAACTCCTAAGATATACTTGCTCCTATTACAAAGGATAAACCAAGTGAAATCGTAAATGAAATAAAACCTACCGAGCGATTATCTGCCGCTATTTCTTCGTCAACATTAAACTTCGGTGTTAGAAATTCAAATAAAAAATAGGCAAAAATCAGCAGTATAAAACCGAACAAACCCCAGCCCAGCATTTCAATAAAGGATGTATGCTGGTTAATGGAATATCTGAAAATATTGCACACACCTAAAATTTTCCCACCGGTAGCTAAAGCGACTGCAACATTCCCTTTTTTTATTTCATCCCAATTTTTATACTTTGTTACAACTTCAAATAAGATCATCGATACGAATAAGCAAAGGACTACGACACTAAAATAACCTGCCGTTTCTACGAGAGGATGGTGCCAAAAATTTGAACCTAGCAATCCATTTTACCCCCTTTAAATTTTCTTCCTATTACTAATATTAGCGGATAATTAAAAAGGAGCAACTATTATTTTAGTTCCACGACAGTTACACCAAAGCCACCTTCACCTGCTTCACCGTAACGGAACGATTTAACACGCTTATGATTTTTCAGGAAACTTTGAATTCCTTGTCGTAATGCCCCAGTTCCTTTACCATGGATAATCGAGACGCGTGGATAGTTGGCTAATAAAGC
Organism: Solibacillus sp. FSL W8-0372; assembly: GCF_037969735.1. Taxonomy (NCBI): domain Bacteria; kingdom Bacillati; phylum Bacillota; class Bacilli; order Caryophanales; family Caryophanaceae; genus Solibacillus; species Solibacillus sp. FSL W8-0372. The sequence continues at coordinate 2,709,178 of NZ_CP150204.1, forward strand.
ATCATCCAGATACTTTTCTGTGCGAATGAGCGCTTCCTCATATCGCTCTCCACGTAAATCAAGTTCCAACTTTACGACGCTATTGCGATTTTTCACATTCATCATCGGACGGGTAACCTGCTCTTTCTCAGGTTTCATGTATTCTAAATCAGATTCAGGTAATTTCATCTTTAAAATACCAATTTGAACTACCCACTCATTGCCAGCCTTTTGAAGAATTGTCCCTTTTTGTCCGTAACTTAATACTTTTACTTCGTCGCCTACTTGAAGATTTTGTTTACGTTCTCGGGCTGCAACTGCCTTTTGCAGTACTTTGTTTTCGACTGGTGTTGCATTGTCCAATCGTTTTTTCGCCTCAATTAACTCATGCTCTTTTACAGTTAATGCTGCATTTTCTTTCATTTTTCTTAAATCTTCAATTACCGATTCGGCTTCTCTTTTCGCTTCATCAATAATTTTACGTGCCTTTTCTTTCGCCTTTTTCTCTAAGTTATCTTTTTTCTCATCATAAATTCGAAGGCGTTCTTCCAGTTCTGCACGAATCTGTTGAGCTTCTTCGAGTAAAATATGTGCTTCGTCCGCTTCACGCTCGGAGCGCAAACGGCTTTCTTCAAGCGACGCAATCATTGACTCAACTTCATGACGGTCTGTACCTGTGAATGATTTCGCATGGTCAATGATATTTGTTTTCAAGCCTAAACGTTTGGAAATTTCAAATGCGTTTGAACGACCTGGTACACCGATTAACAATCGGTAAGTTGGGCTAAGTGTTTCTACGTCGAATTCTACACTTGCATTGACAACTAATGGTCGGTTATATCCGTATGCCTTTAACTCAGGGTAGTGCGAAGTTGCCATAACACGTGCACCACGATTTACTGTTTCATCTAAAATGGCAATGGCCAGCGCTGCACCTTCTTGAGGGTCTGTACCTGCTCCAAGCTCATCAAATAAAATTAAAGACTTCTCATTAAACTTACTTAAAATATCTACTATATTAACCATATGAGAAGAGAATGTTGACAAGGACTGCTCAATCGATTGCTCATCACCTATATCTGCAAAGATTTGCTCAAATACAGCTAGCTCCGAACCGTCAAGAGCCGGGACTGGCAAGCCGCACTGTGCCATGATCGTACAAAGCCCCACTGTTTTCAAAGTAACCGTTTTACCACCTGTATTTGGTCCAGTTATTACAATTGCTGTCACATCACGCCCAAATTCAATTGTATTGGCAACTGCTTCTTCAATTGGTAAAAGAGGATGTCGGGAACGTATGAGGCGTGTATAGCCTTCATTATTCATCTTTGGCATTGTACATTTATTCGCTTGTCCATATTTCCCTTTTGCTAAAATCACATCGATTTCTCCAAGTAATTGTACAAGAACAAATATTTCATGTCCGACTTCCTGTACCTTTAATGTAAGCTCAGATAAAATGCGTTCGATTTCTGCCTTTTCTTTCACTTTTAGACGTTGCACTTCGTTGTTCGCTTGAATCACTGCATCAGGCTCAATAAACAATGTTTGACCCGAAGCAGACTGGTCGTGGACAATACCGCCATAATGTGAACGATACTCCTGTTTGACTGGGATTACGAATCGGTCATTACGAATCGTAATAATCGCGTCTGACAGCATTTTCGTTGCATTCGACCCACGTGTCATACTTTCCAGCTTTTGACGTACTTTGGACTCTTCTGATCGCAATGACTGTCTAATCGAACGTAGTGTAGCACTTGCAGAATCAAGGACTGTCCCGTTATCATCAATACAATCATTAATTTCATGCTGTAATGCCGTCAATACAGGCATTTGTTCTTTCCGTTCGATAAAATGAGGAATGTCAATCGCATTCTCAGATTCAATATCTTCAATGAAATTACGTAAAATTCGGCTTGCACGAATTGTACTTGCGATTTCCATCAACTCCATCGGACTTAGCATACCGCCAATTTGAGAACGACGTGCATGAGGGCGTACATCAAAAATTCCACCCATCGGTACATTGCCTTTTACACGTAAAATGGCTAAGCCTTCATCCATTTCCTCTAATAGTTCCACAACTGTATCATAGTCCGTTTCTGGTACGAGCTCATCAATCGCTTGTTTCCCTATAGAGTTTGTACAAAATACCGCTACTTGCTCACGCACTTTATGAAATTCTAGTGTTTTCAATGCTCGTTGTTCGATCATGAGAACACCTCCTATTACTTTTCTTTATTTTTTTTAATAAATGCTTCGAATTTTTCTTTAGACCATGTATTAACGATTAATTCTCTCTTTAACCATGCTTTTTGTGCATATTTAACACCAATATCCATGTAGCGCAATTGGTCAATTGCATGTGCATCTGTATTGATTGCGATTGGAACATTCTTTTCCATCGCTAACTGTAAAAACTCGATACTTAAATCTAAACGATAAGGACTTGCATTTAATTCTAATATTTTTCCATTTTCTGCTGCCCACTCAATTAAAAGGGGAACATCCGGATCGTAGCCTCCGCGCTGCCCTACGATTCGCCCAGTCGGATGTGCAATCATATGGACATATGGATTTTCAATGGCTGTTTTTAAACGTGCCATAATTTTATCCTGGGATTGTGTAAAACTCGAGTGAATGGAAGCAATCACAAAATCTAAATCTTTTAATACATCGTCACCAAAATCAAGAGTCCCATCTGGTAAAATATCCATTTCTGTTCCACGGTATAGTCGGAAGTCAGGGTTCGCTTCGTTAAAAGCATAAATATCTAGCTTCTGTAATTCTAATCTTTCTGGAGTTAAACCATTTGCTACTTTTAAATATTGTGAATGATCGGTAATGACAGCATATGAATAGCCCTTTTCAATTAAAGCATGCCCCATCTCACTGACAGAATGCGCACCATCAGACCAAGTTGTATGCATATGCAGATCCGCGACAATATTATCTAATGCAACTAAGTCCTGAAGTTCATCCAAGCGATCAAGTTCCTTCCCGCTTTCCCGTACTGTTGGTGGGATAAATGGTAAATTAAAATGGGCAAAAAACGCTTCTTCTGTTTCAAAAGTTTCGATTGTACCATCCTCTTGTTCCACACCGTACTCACTAATTTTTTTCCCCATTGATTTAGCCAATTGACGCATACGCACATTATGATCTTTCGAACCTGTAAAGTGATGAAGTGCTGTTGCATACTCTTCTCGTTTTACTAGCCGGAAATCTACACTTACCGGGTCTTCCCGGTCTAAAATCACAGATACTTTTGTATCACCAGCAGCAACTGTCTCTAATATTGCCAGGTGTTTTAGAATAGCCTCACGAACAACTTCATATTCGTTAGTAGCCACGATAAAATCTATATCTTTACTTGTTTCCGCAACTCGTCGGAAACTTCCTGCAACTGAAAATAGCTCGACTTCAGGCAGGCTTGCTAAAAGCTCATTAATTTCCAATACTACAGGCTCAAGTTGCCAAATTGGTAATCGTTCTGCCCGGGTCCCAAAATTCTCAAGTTCCTTTAGAATCTTTTCTTCAGTTTTTGCCGCAAACCCAGCCAACTCACGTACTTTTCCTGTTTCACACGCTATCTTTAATGTATCAGCATCGACAATGTGAAGCTCCTGATAAAGTTTCGCAAGTTTTTTTCCTCCTAAACCCGGTAATTTCATAAGCGGTACTAGTCCTTTAGGTACGGCTTCTTCAAGCTCCTTTAAGACACTGGATTCTCCCGTTTCCATCAGTTCTGTAATAACTGACGCAGTACCTTTACCTATCCCTTTGATTGCAGTAATATCATCAATTTCACTTAGACTACGCTCGTCCGCCTCAAGGGCAGCTGCCGCTTTGCGGAATGCAGATACTTTAAATGGATTTTCTGCTTGTAGTTCCATATATAACGCAATTTTTTCTAAAGTACGAATAATAATTTTTTTGTTCATTAATAATTGCCTCCCCCTTTAAAAAAGCTCCTCCCGAAAATCGAGAGAAGCTTTCGCATGATTTTCAATCCATTACATCCCGGTGCATTTGGCGCCTAGACGTAGGTAAGTCAGCTGTTATTGTATATAGCAGCTGATTTTCTTCAAGAACTTCATACTGAATGTAGGACACTAGCTAAAAAAGTTAGTTTTTATAAATATACCACCAGTTTTGAAACATGCTCGTAATAATTGGCGTATGCTCCAACATCATTCCAGCTAGAATAGATCCGTCAATAATAGATTGGATGGATTCAATCGGCAGTAATGCAACGACATATAATCCAATAAATAAAATAAGGTACATTTCAACAAATCCAAGTACTGCGCCCAATAAATAGTTTAAAGAACTCAGCACAGGTAAATACGTTAAAAAATCAAACATTGAGCCAACAATTTGTAACGCTATTTTTACAGCAAAGAAAATGATGGCAAATGCAAATACGCGATAAAATGTACGATCGACATCAAGTGAGTCGAGTACTAATGTCATCGTTGCACCTTCTGTAAACCCTGGATACGGTATCCACAGTACAAATTTTTCTGCAAGCGGCTTATAATAAATTATGGCCACAACTAGGGCAATTATAAAACTACCGATATTTATTAATTGGACAACGAGCCCTCGTTTCGCTCCAATTATAAGGCTAATGATAAAGACAGCTAAAATAAATATATCTAACATGTATGTCAACCCTTCAATTGTTTCAATTGTTCTTCTAATTTTTCAAATTGTTTTTTTAATAGTAAATAATCATGAACTGAATTAACTGCTGTAAGTACAGCAAGTTTCGCTGTATCCAATGATGGATTATGTGCACCGATTTCCCGCATTTTGTCATCTACTATTGAAGCAACAAGACGCATATGACCCGATGATTCTGTTCCTACCATTTTATATGTATTGCCATATATTTCTACGGAAATGCGATTCTTCTCTTGCTCAGCCAAAATAATCCCTCCAGAAAGAATATGTAAACAGTACGAAAATACTTTTTCAATTCTTACTTAATGAAATGGTTAAAAGCAAACCCGATTGCTGTTATTTTATAAAACGATGCTATTTTCATATTGTACATCATATCATTTCCCATTTCACTATCGCAACACCATGACGTTAATGTTCATCGAAACATTAAATGAATTTGTTATTTCCCCTTTCTTTCGTCAAAAGTTATACTACTTAAAAATGAATGTTTTTTGAAAGGATTACTTATGACAAATATCGTTCTACTATGTAGTGCTGAACAACAGCAAACAATTAAACATTTCTATAAAGACGCAATCATCGAACGAAAGGCTCCTGGAGTTTTATTTGCAGTAAAACTTGCCGATACCGCAATTACCGCCTATAAATCCGGCAAAGTCATGTTTCAAGGCGCTGGTGCGGAACGGGAAGCTGCACGCTGGGGGCAAGTAAGTTCCCAAACTACGAAAAAAGTTTCCATTAAAGGGGATACGCTACCGGATAATTTTGCAGCATTATCGGTAATTGGTTCAGACGAAACGGGAACAGGAGATTATTTTGGACCTGTTACGGTGGCAGCAGTGTATGTTCCAGCCGACAAAATCGCACTCGTAAAGGAATTGGGTGTCAAAGATTCCAAACAATTAACAGACGACTATATGCGCAAAATTGCACCGGATTTAATGAAAGTATGTGCCCATAGCATATTGACACTTCGCAATGACAAATATAACGAAATCCAGGCACGCGGGTATTCCCAAGGTAAAATAAAGGCAATGCTTCACAATCAGGCTATCAAGCATGTCCTAACTAAAATAGCTCCCGAGACGCCTGAATATATTTTAATAGATCAATTCGCAGAACGCGGGATTTATTACAATCATATTAAAAATGAGAAAGAAATTGTGCGGGAAAAAGTTCTGTTCTCGACAAAAGCAGAAAACCTGCATGTAGCTGTTGCAACAGCATCGATATTGGCAAGGTATGCTTTTTTAAAGGAAATGGATCGTCTCTCAAAGGTTACAGGTTTTCCCCTTCAAAAAGGAGCCAGTGGTAAAGTGGACGAAATGGCAGCAAAAATTTGGCTGAAATTTGGAGAAGAGACACTTCGTTCTATGACAAAGTGGCATTTTGCCAATACAGAAAAAGCACGTAAACTTCTCCAAAAAAGAAAGCAGTAACGAAAAAGAGCTGTGACCAATAGGCACAGCTCTTTTCGTTATTTCTCCATAACAGCAAAGTAATTTTCTTCATCATCGGCAAAGTTAAATACTTTACCAAAAGGCATTTCCATAAACTCTCCAACTGTAATTCCTTTAGTTTGATAGTCTCTATATAACTCATCTAAATTTTCAGCATAAAACATTAAAGAAGGTGTCGTTAAATTTAACTCGGGAGACATTTCCGCAATCTTCTTTTTATCATGTAAAACAATACTTGTTTGTGCATTTTCATTTGGCACTATTGTAATAATACGCATTCCATTATTAATATCTGAAACTACGGTAAAGCCTAATTTTTCAGTCCAAAATTTTTTTGATCGCTCCTGATCCTCTACATACAACATTACTTGCCCTATTTGTCCAATCATTTTTTTACTCCTCTTTTATAAAATATAATTTTACCAATTATATCAAATAAAAAACGGCAGGAGCAAAAAACTCCCGCCGATTGATCCGATTATTTATTATTTCTTTTGTGGCACTGGACCTGTATAGTCCTCACGTTTCGTCACGTCAACACGCTTAATAAATAATGCTAACACTAAAGCAACTACTGTTACAGCTGCTGCTACGAAGAAACTGAATGTAATGCCGTCAAGCATTGCTTGTTGCATTACCTGTGCCTGAACTTGCGCGATTTGCTCTGCTGTCGGTTGGACAGCAGATGAAGCATTTGCTTTAAGATCAGCCGCAATTTCTGCTGCACGTGTTTTTGTATGAGAGTTGAAGACAGTTACTAGGACAGCTGTACCAATCGCTCCAGCAACTTGCTGAGCTGTATTGTTCATTGCTGTACCATGTGGATTCAAACGGTTAGGTAATGCATTTAAACCGTTTGTCATAATCGGCATCATTACCATTGAAATACCAAACATACGAATTGTATATACCGAAATGATATATAAATATGATGAATCGACATCCAAATAACCTAAACCTACTGTCGCCAATGTTGTAATAGTTAATCCTATAACGGCTAGAATACGCGGTCCGAATCGATCGAATAACTTCCCGGTAATTGGTGACATAATCCCCATCATAATTGCACCAGGCAACATCATTAATCCTGCTTCAAATGGTTCGATTCCACGAACATTTTGTACATAAGCCGGTGTTAAAATCATCCCTGAGAACATAGCTACAGATAGTACCATTGATACGACAGAAGCCAATGCATACGAAGGGTATGTGTAAATTCGTAAATCTAGTAATGGTTGTTCTAAGTTGAATTGACGTACGATAAACCATGCTAAACCAATTGCCCCTGCAGCAATCGTACCCCATACTTCTATTGCTGACCAGCCAGCTGAACTTGCTGTACTGAAGCCGTATAACAATCCGCCAAAACCGATTGTAGACAATACAATAGAAAGTATATCGATTTTAGCATCACGATTTGGAAGGACATCTTCCAGTTTCCAAACTGCCAGTAAGAGTGATAAAACGGCAATTGGAAGAATCATTTTGAACAGAACGCTCCAGTCGTAATGTTCCACAATCCACCCTGATAGTGTTGGTCCGATTGCTGGTGCCAGTACCATAACTAAACCGAACATCCCCATTGCCTGCCCGCGCTTTTCAACCGGAAAACTAATCAGCATTACGTTCATTAAAATTGGTGCCATCGTTGCTGCACCAGCAGCTTGAATCATACGACCCGCTAATAAAAGTGCGAAGCTAGGCGCAAATGAGGCCAATGCTGTACCAATAACGAAAATCGCCATCGATAAAATGAACAAAGGTCTTGTTCTGAACTTTGTAATTAAATATGCCGAAGCAGGAACCAATACCCCACTTACAAGCATATAGCCTGTTGCTAACCATTGAACAGTTGAATAATCTTGAATATCAAACGCTACCATAATAGATGGTAAGGCTACGTTTAATAATGTGTTATTTAAAAATGCTACAAACGCCCCGACAAATAATACAGCAATCATTAAATATGGAGGTTTTTTAAATGTCTTTATATCTTGTGTTTTATCCATAAATTTTATTTCCCTTCTTTATACGTTCAAACTTCCTATTTCTATACTCGAACTATTTTATACTCGGAGTCCAATAAATACAACAATTTTATACTCTAAGTCTAAAAACATTGCTAATACGCGTTTCAGTCAGTAGAATAGGAGTATAAATCAGCGTATATAGAAATGTTTTTTTCTATTTATTTTTTATATGCACACTGAATCGGATATATTTATTTGGAGGAAACTCATGAATCAACGAAAAAGACAGGTGCTAGACAGTGCATTACAGCTTTTTATTGAAAAAGGCTTCCATGAAACATCAATACAAGACATTTTGGACAAAGCACTTATTTCCAAAGGAACTTTCTATAATTATTTTTCTTCAAAAGTAGAATGTTTTACAGCAATTATGGAGCAAACCCGTTATGAAGCGAGCTTGTTACGCCATGAAATGCTATTAAACCAAGATAATACAGATGAAAATTTATTGTTGGAACAAATACTCGTACTTATGCAAATAAATAAGAAACAAAATCTAGCATCCGTGTTTGAAAATATTTTTCAGTCGAACGATAAGGAGCTCAGGGAATTATTAGAGCGCTATCGCTTACTGGAAATTGAATGGGTATCTAATCGGTTCACCGATATTTTTGGCGAAAAAGTACGCCCTTATACTCTTGAGCTCGCTATTTTGTTTTTCGCGATGGTGCATCATTTAACGTATTGTCATCGCTTATTTTATAAGGATATGATTGATCCGAAGAAGATTTTAAGGATTGCACTTCGCAATATTAAAGCAATTTACCCTTCCATGTTGGAAAATGGCGAAATATTAATTACTCAAGATGCTCTTCAACTAGTTGAGGAGAAAAAAATTTACCAATCGGTAACAAAGAGCGATTTAATTGAAAAAGTCCAAGGGTTTCTTGACCAGTTAAAATTGGATGCCGCAAATGGGGTAGGAGCTCAATTTACGGAAAGTATTCTAGATGAGCTACAGCGCAATGAATTACGTATTGCCGTCATTGAAGCATTGCTAAAACCATTTCGTGAAGCTTTTGCAAATACGCCTCATGCTGGGGAAAATGTCGAGCTCGCAAATTTATTATGGTTTTATATCAAAAACGCGGAAAATAATTAAACTTCCTCATAACAAATAAAAGTCGTATTGAACGTTATATAATGTTCAATACGACTTTTTAAACTATTTACCGCTAGTCGAAATATGCACTTTTAATTGCTTACCTTTTATTGGCGTTGTTTTCATCGCTTTTAATACGAGGTTGCCCTTCCCATTTAGAATTTCCACGAATGAGGACGTATCTAAAATTGTAATAATGCCGATATCTGCAGCAGTCATGCCAGGAATTTTTGCAATCGTCCCGACAAAATCAATGGCACGTAGCTTCTTCTTCTTACCGCCATTAAAGTAGAGCTTTGTAATGTTTGCATCAACCTTAGCATTCTTTTGTTTTTTCTTCTGTGGTCGACTTTGCATTTTTTTATCAAATGCTTCTGCCTTTGCTTCTACTTCTTCATGTGTCGGCAAATTCACTTTTGGAATTGTAAACCCAATCAATTCTTCAATTCCTGCTAAAAACTCATGTTCAAACGGTGTAATAAACGTGACAGCCTTCCCTTGCTTGCCAGCACGCCCTGTTCGACCTGTACGATGGACATAGGCTTCTTTTTCCATTGGTAAATCATAGTTAATCACTAGTGAAATGTTCTCAATATCAATACCACGCGCTGCAACATCTGTCGCCACTAAATAACGGAAATCCCCACGCTTGAAATCATTCATGACAAGTAAACGCGTAGACTGATCCATCCCGCCATGCAGTTTATCGACACTGTACTTACGGTCGTATAAATAATCATGGAGAGCATCAACACGGTCTTTCGTACGGCAGAAAATAATACATGTATCCGGATTTTCTACAACCGCAATTTTTTCTACAGCTGCTGTTTTCTCCTCATCGTGTACTTCTATCACAGCATGCTCAATTTTTGGAGCAGCCTCCTCTGAGTGTACTTCGATATCAATCGGAGCCTTTAAATAATTGGATGCAAGTTTTTTTATCGTATCTGGCACAGTTGCAGAAAACAGCATCATAACTTCACGATGTTCAACATGTGCTAAAATTGCTTCTACCTGATCAATAAAGCCCATGTTAAGCATTTCATCTGCTTCATCAAGAACTACATAGCGAATTTTATCCAGTTTTAACGTGCCCTTTTCAATATGATCCAATACGCGTCCTGGCGTTCCTACTGCAACATGTGTTTTTTGTTTTAGTTCATCTTGCTGATAACGGAATGGTTGCTTCCCGTACAATGCTGTCGCTTTAATACGTTTGTAGCGTCCAATATTTGTGAATTCTTCTTTTACTTGGACAGCTAGTTCACGTGTCGGTGTTAGTACGAGCGCTTGTGGCTTGTTTTCAATCCATTCTATATTTTCGCAAATTGGAATCGCGAATGCAGCAGTTTTTCCACTTCCTGTTTGTGCTTTTACGATTAAATCTTCGTCTTTTAAAGCATGGGGCAAAACCTTTTGCTGTACTTCAGTCGGTGTACTGTAATCCAAATCTTTAAGTGCACGCTGTAATTCTTGTGATAATGAATAGTCGTTAAAATTAGTTGTCATATTTATTCCTCATTTTCTTCTATTAATGAATGATTCCCGGATCAACAATAGCGATAAATTTTCTCGTTGCTTTTGAAAGTGAAACATTTTTTAAATGGACAACCCCTAAACTGCGCTTAGGAATTGGCTGTTGGAGCTCAATTTCATATAAAAGCCCTTTTTTTAAGTAGTCGGTTGCAAACTCTTTTGTTACGCTCGCGACGCCTAAATTGATTTTAGCAAATTCCAATACTAAATCATGAGAGCCCAATTCGAATTCAGGTGAAATTGTATAGCCTTGTTCTTTTAGATAGTTTTCCACATAATTACGGGAATTCGCCTTTTTTTCAAGAAAAATCAATGGCAGCTTCATAAGCATATCGAACCGAATCGGTTTTTTCGTTAAGTTTTTATATTTTTGTCCGCACACTAATATATCATGAATCTCCTTACAAGGGATAACTTGAAGCTGAGGATCTTGTATTGGCAGATTACAAATGCCTAAATCCGCTTCCCCAGACTTAATAAAAGCTAATATTTCATTTGTTGTACCGTTTAGAACCTTTAACTTAATGCCAGGATATTTAATATGGAATGCCTCTAAATAAGGCAGTAAAAAGTACCTTGAAATTGTATCCCCGACACCAATACGTAAAACGCCTGTACGCAAGTTTTTAAATTCGGCAATTTTTTCTTCCCCAGCGTCTAAAATACCAAGAGCGGAATTAACATATTCATGTAACAGCTCGCCTTCTTCTGTTAATGTTACCCCTTTTGGAGTTCTATTAAATAAAATGATATCAAGTTCTTTTTCAAGTTTTGAAATGGACTGACTAACTGCTGGCTGTGTCATGTATAACGCTGCCGCTGCCTTTGAAAAACTTTTATTTCGACTCACTTCATTGAAGATACGATAAGCTTCCAACTTTATAATCATATAACCCTCACTTATATCTGATATTAGAATTATTAATTTTACTTATATCACATGAACGGGTTATAGTAAATATTGTGAGATTTCTTAAGTTTTGTTTTATCGAAAGCAAAACCATTAAAATATAACTTACAGCTATTGAAGGAGAGATTATTTTGGAACGTGTAGTAGGAACGGTTGTACGAGGTCTTCGTGGCCCAATTATTAATGAAGGGGACGATATTGTTCAAATCGTTGTTGATACAGCGTTAAATGCAGCAAAGACAGAAGGCTATGCTATTGAAGATCGTGATATTGTTACTGTAACAGAGTCTGTTGTAGCACGTGCACAAGGGAACTACGCAAAAATATCAGATATCGCATCAGATGTACAAGCCAAATTTGGAGATGATACAGTAGGTGTTATTTTCCCAATTCTTTCGCGTAATCGCTTCTCAAACATTTTAAAAGGAATTGCAGGAGGTACAAAGAAAATCGTCCTTATGCTAAGCTACCCTTCTGATGAAGTAGGTAACCACTTAGTTACTTTGGATGAGCTTGATGAAAAAGGAATTAATCCTTGGACAGATGTGCTAACTGAATCTGAATTCCGTGGCCATTTCGGTTACAACAAACATACATTTACAGGTGTGGACTACATCGAATATTATAAAGAATTAATCATTGAACAAGGCGCTGAAGTTGAAGTAATTTTCTCAAACAACGCAAAAACGATTTTAGATTATACGAAAAATATTTTAACATGTGATATTCACTCTCGTTTCCGTACAAAACGTATTTTAAAAGCTGCCGGTGCAGAAAAAATCTACGGTCTAGATAATATTTTAGCGGAATCTGTGAACGGATCTGGTTTTAACTCTAACTACGGCTTACTTGGCTCGAACAAATCGACAGAAGATAGCGTAAAATTATTCCCGGATAACTGTCAACCAATCGTTGATGACATCCAAGCAAAAATTTTAGCTGCTACTGGTAAACTTGTAGAAGTAATGATTTACGGCGATGGAGCATTTAAAGATCCTGTAGGTCAAATTTGGGAGCTTGCAGACCCTGTTGTATCTCCTGCCTATACGCCAGGCCTTGACGGTACTCCGAACGAGATCAAGTTGAAGTATTTAGCTGATAATGATTTTGCAAATCTACACGGTGAAGCATTAAAAGAAGCAATTAAAGATTATATTAATAACAAAGAAGAAGATTTAACTGGTAATATGGCTGCTCAAGGTACTACACCTCGTAAGCTGACTGACCTTATCGGCTCATTGTCTGACTTAACTTCAGGATCAGGCGATAAAGGAACACCAATGATTTATATTCAAGGCTACTTCGATAACTACACAAAATAAAAAGAAAGCAGAATGGTCGCTATATCAGCTTCCATTCTGCTATTTTTTATTATTTTTCAATACCTTCTGTCCATTTATTCACACGGTCTTCATTGTTTTCAATCCATTTTTGGGCCGCTTCTTTAGGTTTAGTCCCTGAATAAATATCCAGCATTACTTCTTCTATATCTTCTGTAGTCCATTCAAAGGCATCTAAAATTTTAAATGCATCTGGTGCTTCTTGTTCTAGGTTTTGACGAACAAAAGTGTGAATACTTTCTTCCCCACCGAATACACGTTCAGGATCTTCCAAATATTTTAAATCGTAATTGGCAAATTTCCAGTGTGGGCTCCAGCCTGTTACAACGATTTCTTCTTCATTTTTAATCGCTTGCTCTAAAGCAACCGTCATCGCACCTGAAGAAGATGGTTGTAATGACCAAGATTCTAGGTTTGGATAAGTTTCTAACGCTCTTTCCGCAGCCGCAACTACTCCAGCACCTGCTTCAATACCCGTAATTGTTGATGCTGCTTCTGTCGACAGATCCGCAATCGATGCAACTTCCATATAGCTCGGTACAACTAAACCAATTTTTGCACCTTCTAAATTTGGCCCTAAATCCTCAATATCTGCACCATATTTTTCATATTGTGAAGCATGTGTTGCAGGTAGCCAGCCAGATACCATGGCATCTGACTCACCTTTTGAGACAGCCTCCCACATAATAGCATTATCTAAAGGTGTAATATCGACATTATAGCCAACACTTTCTAATACTTCTGCAACTACATACGTAGAAGCAACTTCTGAATCCCACTCAACATAGGCTAACTTAATTGAATCTAAATCTTTTGAAGCTGAAGTATCTTTTGTATCCGTTGTTTCATCTCCACATGCACCTAATAAAAGTGCTGCGCTCAGTGCAGTAGCTGCCGACATCCATTTGAATTTTTTCATTTTATTTTCCCCCATTTGATTTATCTTTATTTAAACTTTGTGTTAATCGGTCTACGATAATCGCAAAGATAACTAAACTAATACCCGCGACAAATCCGTTACCAATTTGTGCGCGTTGCAATGCTGATAATACTTCCCGACCTAATCCCGGTGCACCAATCATTGATGCAATAACAACCATCGATAAAGATAATAGTACTGTTTGGTTAATACCGGCCATTATAGTAGCTTTGGAAAGAGGTAGTTCAACTTTTAATAACTTTTGTGCAAACGTACTACCATAAGAGTCCGCTGCCTCGATTAAGTGCTTTGGAACTTGGCGAATACCTAAATTCGTGAAGCGTACAGTTGGTGGTAATGCGAAGATTACTGAGGCAAATACACCTGGTACGACACCAATTCCGAAAAATGCAACCGCTGGAATTAAATAAACAAATCCTGGCATTGTTTGCATGAAGTCTAAAATTGGTTTTAATATTTGTTCAACAATTTTTGATTTAGACATTAGTATTCCAAGTGGTATACCGATTACAATTGCAAGTAAACTTGAGAACAGTACAAGCGTAAATGTGTTCATAAGTTGATTCCATAGCCCTTGGTTTAAAATGAATAATAAACCTAGTATTGAGAAAATCGCTAAACCAAATCTTTTACCTGTTGCAAAAAATGCTAAAATAGCTACGATAATAATAAATACGTATGGTGGTATAGACGTCAATCCTGATGTGACGAGATCCATTAAGTCCGCACCATTATTTTGTATAAAACGGAATTGAGCTGAAAGTGTATCCGTAACTATGTCCATTAAGTCTTCTACTCTATCTGCTACTGGTATTGGAGTTCCAAAATTTAATAGTTTACTCATGATCTACACCTCCGTTTTTTTCAGAGGCTAATGACTCTAGTACTACACCGCGGATAAGTACACCGCGCAGTTTCCCCTCTTCGACTACAGCAACAGGTGTCGGAGAATCGGAAATAACCGATAAAATATCCTGTATGACTGTAGATGGTTCAACAATTGGCATATCATTGCGTAGAATCGATTGCAATGATTTTTCACCGGATTGCGCAAGCTCAAGTGCATCATTTGCAGTAATATAGCCTAAATACTTTCGGGCTTTATCTACTGCTAGCAGGACACTTACTTTATCTTCTCTCATACGCTGCAACGCAACTTTTGGCCCTTCATGATCAATTTGAATTGTCATTGGACGAATCATCGCATTTTCCGCCGTCAATACTTTCGAACGATCTACATCTTCCAGGAATGATCGGACATATTCATTTGCAGGGTTAGTCAAAATTTCTTCCCCTGTTCCTACTTGAATGATCTTACCATCCTTCATAATGGCAATACGATCGCCAATACGAAGTGCTTCATTCAGATCATGTGTAATAAAGACAATCGTTTTTTGTAAATTAGCTTGTAATTCCAATAGCTCATCTTGCATTTCTTTTCGAATGAGCGGATCAAGAGCAGAAAAAGCTTCATCCATTAAAATAATTTCTGTATCATTTGCTAACGCACGTGCAAGTCCTACACGTTGTTGCATACCACCTGATAATTGATCTGGATATTGATCTTTATAGGAGAGCAATCCTGCATTTTGTAAAGCCTTTTCTGCTTTTAATCGTCTTTCCTCTTTTGGAATGCCTCGGATTTCCAGGCCATACTCTGCGTTTTGCAAAATTGTACGTTGTGGGAATAATGCGAAGTTTTGAAACACCATGCTCATTTTTTCTCTTCGAACAATTTGTAAGCTCTTTTTATTCAAGTTTGTAATGTTCTGGTTATCTATATATATATCACCGCTTGTTGGTTGAATTAATCGATTTAACAGTCGTATTAATGTTGACTTCCCACTTCCTGAAAGCCCCATAATTACGAAAATCTCACCTTCTTCAATCGTTAAACTAGCTTCATATACACCTACAGTGGCATTTGTTTCTTTTAAAATCTGTTCTTTAGATTTTTCCTGCTTAACTAACTTCAATGCTTGTGATGTATTTTTCCCAAATACTTTCGTGACTCGTTCAATATTAATTTTCCCCATAATCCACTTCCTATAATTATAAATTTCTCACAAGTAACAACTCTTTTATTCTATCAGGTTGTTACAAGCAACAACTCCAATACTAATGAACGTTGTTACTTTTGTCAAATAAGAAGTATCCATTCGAAAATTTTCAGAAAGAAATAGTTTACATTAAACAGAAAAAACTACTACCGAACAAGTTTTCGGTAGTAGTTTGTTTTTATTACAAATATGACAAGCTTCACTAAAGCTAAATGAAAATGGTTACTTTATAGTTGTAAAAAGTGTTTCACATTTGAGTAGCATTCATCTTTACCAATAAAAAATAAAGTGTCTCCAGAAGAAATTGTAGCGTACGGACCAGGAGAAACAATTAGTTCATGATCCTTTTTAATGCCTATAATTGTTGCTCCAGTTTGTTGCCAAAAGTTAATTTCCCCAATATTTTTTGATAAATAAGGACATTGCTCTGTAATATCAATTTGAAAAGGAACAAAAGGATTAATGGATTGATATCTGCTTGTCCGATTAACCATCTCCTCTAGCGTATCCTGGAAGTTATTTAATTCATCAATTTGTTTGCCAATACTATCTGTTAATTGCTTTTGTAAATCCCGTATTGATTTTACTCCCTGCAATCGCTGAACGTAATTGGCGGCATTTTCGTACGAAACGATTACAACACCGCTTCCTTTTGTTGCTTCGACGATATTTAAATCTTGTAAAACGGCAATCGCTCTTCTCGCTGTTTCCGAAGATACATTGTATTGAGATGCTAATGATGAACGTGCATAAATTTTTTCTCCGACAATATATTTTTTTTCAACAATTTTTGCTGCTATATCCTCTGCAATCACTTGATACTTCGGCTGTTTAATTTGGATTTTTTTCTCCATTATTTGCACTCCTTTGTGCTAGGTTCAAAAGATGAGTAAATTTCAATATCTTCACTCTATCGAAATTATATCTGTTTTTTTCATAACCGCAAATTTACTTTTTAATATTCTTTATTTAAATAGTATTTATTTTACATAAAACTTTAAATATAAACAAATAATACTTTTATCTCTGTCATTTCATTCTCTCTTTAACACCATATTTTTCTGCTTTTAGAAAGGAAATCTCACTTTAACGCTTCAACTTGATAAACTTCTTTATTATTCCGATTAATGATGATAAAATTTTGATATTGTTAAATTAGAAATAGGTGAAATAGTGAAAAAATTATTTAGAAAAAAACCCATTGAGGACCTTTTGCATAAAAGCAATAATTTGCAACTCCCAAAAACATTAGGCGCATTTGACTTAATTTTACTCGGGGTGGGTGCAATTGTTGGAACAGGTATATTTATCTTGCCTGGAACAGTTTCAGCTCTACATGCAGGACCCGGGATTATATTTTCCTTTGTCATTGCAGCTATAGTGTGCGCATTAGCCGCGCTCTGTTATTCAGAATTTTCTTCAACTGTCCCCGTGACAGGAAGTGCTTATTCTTATAGTTATATCGTTTTCGGTGAAATCATCGCCTGGCTCGTTGGGTGGTCGTTGCTACTGGAATATGGACTCGCTACAGCGGCTGTAGCGACTGGATGGTCAGGTTACTTTATTTCCTTATTAGAAGGGTTAAATATTCACATTCCGTTAGCTTTAACCGGACCATTCAACCTGGAAGATGGCACTTATATTAACTTACCAGCAATTTTTATTATTTTTGTAATCGGAATTTTACTGACATTAGGTATGAAAGAGTCCGCAAGATTTAATGCATTATTAGTTGCGATAAAAGTAGGGGTTATTTTATTATTTATTGCTGTCGGGGTATTTTATGTAAAGCCAGAAAACTGGACACCTTTTTTACCATTCGGTATGAGCGGTGTATTTACTGGTGCAGCGCTCGTGTTTTTCGCTTACTTAGGATTTGACGCAGTGTCATCTGCAGCTGAAGAGGTTAAAAATCCACAGCGAAGTATGCCTATTGGTATTATCGGCTCCTTATTTATTTGTACATTGCTTTATGTCGTGGTTTCTTTAGTATTAACTGGTATTGTCCCTTACACAAATTTAAATGTGACAGATCCCGTTTCCTTTGCCATGCAAGTAATCAATCAGGAATGGGCAGCTGGCATTATCTCATTAGGTGCAGTGATTGGGATGATGACCGTTATTTTAGTAATGATGTATGGAGGCACTCGTCTATTAATGGCATTTGCCCGGGACGGTTTAATGCCTAAAATATTTTCACAGTTAAGTCCAAAGCGTAAAACCCCTGTGAAAAACACATGGTTTTTTACAATTGTCATTTCTTTCTTTGCTGGATTTGTTCCATTGGAAACATTAGCAGAATTAGTAAATATGGGAACATTAGTTGCCTTTATATTCGTTTCAGCTGGAATTTTGAATTTAAGAAAAAACAAAAACTTGCCGCCTAATGGATTTAAAGTACCGTTTTATCCTGTGTTGCCAATCGTATCGCTAGTTCTATGTATATTCCTCATTACACAGCTGTCAATGCAAACTTGGGCTGCTTGTGGTATCTGGTTCATAATAGGACTCATTATTTATTTCCTTTATGGAAAAAGAAAATCAACTTTAAATTCATAAAATGACCTAAGCCTTATGTTAAATGATCATTCATTTGACATAAGGCTTTTTTAGTGCAATCTGACCTTATTAAATTGTTTAATTTTGAACCTTTTAGAGATGTCAATATGTTGCTAAGATGATAGATAATTTCAAATAGAAGGAGAATTATCTATGCAAACAACAACAAGGTCTGTTTCTACCTCGTCAGACAAAACAAAAGATTTAATTATTACTAGCTTACTTATTTCTCTAGTCTTTATTGCTACATTCTTCATTAATATTCGATTGCCTATTGCAGCAAACGGCGGCCTCGTCCATTTAGGATCGGCAATGCTGTTTATAGTAGCGATAATATTTGGTCCGAAAAAAGGGGCAATTGCAGGAGCTTTTGGAATGGCATTGTTTGATATTCTATCTGGCTGGACATTGTGGGCACCCTTCACTTTTATTACACGTGGTATTCAAGGCTATATCGTAGGTAAAATTGCTACATCTAAGGGCAAAAATGGTGAGAGTTCGATTTATAATATCATTGCGATTTTTGTTTCGATTCCCTTTATGTTGGGCGGTTATTATATTTGTGAACGTGTGTTGTATGGAAATTGGATTATTCCGTTAGCTTCTATTCCCGGCAACCTTGTTCAAAATACAGTCGGACTTATTATTGCTATACCTGTTTGCATTGCATTGAAGAAGCTGTCGATTTTTAAATAATGAAAAAGAGCCTTGGACAAAACAAAAAATATCCATTTCCCCAAAGAAAAAATGGATATTTTTCTGCTTCTATCAAAATTGATTTCCGTTCCGGGGACGCTTTCCGGGGGCACGGCCTGAGCCTGTAGTCTCAGGCGTCGGTGCTCCTGCGGTTACTCGTCGCAAAATAAATTTGCTGTTCCCCCAGGAGTCGCCCCTTCACTCCAATCAATTCATATAGTATCAGTTTCTTAATAAGAATATTCCCTTATCCAAACAAATTTCTACTTATGTCCCAGGCTCCCTTCTCTCTATTATTTTACTAATTTACTGATTGCTTTAAAAACGTCGCCTTTTGCCACTTGCTGCATTTCAAATAAGGCCATTTCTACGCTTGTAACGGTAGCCCCAAGTTGTACCATTTTCTGAAGACCTATATTACTGTTAGCTGCAGTACGTGAAGACACACAATCCGCCAACACTTCCACCTCATAGCCATTAGCAAGTAAATGCGCAGCAGTTTGATAAACACAAATATGTGTTTCGATTCCCGCTAGTAGAATTTTTTTACGCCCTGTCTGCTCTAAAGCTCGTACAAATTCCTCTGTATCATAGGCACTAAATGTAATTTTTTCGATTGGTTTTTCATCAGTTAAATGCTCTGCAATACGTTCATCGGTTGGTCCGAGCCCCTTAGGGTATTGCTCAAGCCATAAAATCGGTAACTCGAGTAGTTTTGCTCCTTGTATCACATTGGCAATATTTTTTATGATAAATTCACTTTCATCAACAATTTGCGCCAATTTCCCCTGGATATCAATAAGTACTAGTACCGCTTCTTCTTTTTTAAGCATAAAAATTCCTCCCCTTTACATCATTCTACTATATTATACTGAATTTAATGGATAAAAGAATCCTATATGCTTCATTGAAACGAAATGGAGTACCATGTATAGTGAATATAGAAATGGAGGATTTACATGCTACGTCTTAGTTGGCTCATAAGTTTGGGCATTAGTTTATTTGGTGTAATGATTATTCAGCACTTTTTTACGGTTAAGCCAGATGATGTTGCCGATGGCGGTAATCTTGGTGCACTTGGTTTAGCACTTGTCGCACCATTTATATTATTAAGTTTATTTATTACATATCGTTTTTTTGTTGTAAGTTCACGCAATGCGAAAGATCATATAATACGCATGATTTACTTTATATTTGGCGTTGCACTGCTCGTCGTTTTAATTTTCTATGCAATTGATTTTAAAGATAGTGTGTATGCTTCCCTTGGAGGCGACACGACTACACCCGGCTCTACCATTTTTGGTTTTCCCATTTTAAATGAATATACAAACCATGTTTTTTTAAACT
The DNA here is from genome assembly GCF_037969735.1 of Solibacillus sp. FSL W8-0372. Taxonomy (NCBI): domain Bacteria; kingdom Bacillati; phylum Bacillota; class Bacilli; order Caryophanales; family Caryophanaceae; genus Solibacillus; species Solibacillus sp. FSL W8-0372. The sequence continues at coordinate 2,729,832 of NZ_CP150204.1, forward strand.
TTTACACATTTGGCATCATACATACAATTAGTGGTCTAATCGGCACAATTGTAGGAATGGTGAAACCAGATAAACAAATTCAACCATAAATAAAACCCGAATGCCTAAAATTGCTGCATTCGGGTTTTAAAATATTTTATGATATTATCGTACTTCCGCGCCAGCTTGTGCTAATGCTTTTAATACTTTATTATGTGCTGCGACTACTTCTTCGTCTGTTAATGTGCGCTCTGGGTCATAGTATGTTAATGAGAATGCTACTGATTTTTTACCAGCCGTCATTTTTTCCCCTGCATATACATCGAATACTTTTACATCTTTTAATAATGAAGTGCCTGCACCTTTAATAATGCTGACGATTTCACCTGCTGGAGTTGCTATATCCAGTTCTAATGCGATATCACGGCTCATTGCCGGGAAGCGCGGAATCATTGAATAAACAAGCTCTTCTTGCGTCGCACTTAAAATGGCATTCAAGTTTAATTCAGCCACATAAGTTTCTTTTACATCAAATGCTTTTTGTTCTTGCGGATGAAGCTGGGCAATGACACCCACTTTTTCGCCATCTAATAAAACATCAGCTGTACGACCAGGATGTAAGCCGTCTACTTGCGCTTTTGCATAGCCTACACGAGATGTTAAGCCTAATTTTGCAAATACCGCTTCTACAATACCTTTTGCAACGAAGAAATCAACGTTTTTCTTCTCGCCTTGCCATGTATTATCAATCCATTTACCTGTTAATACAAGTGCCAAGTGCTCTTCTTCAAATGGAAGTTCTTCCGCAGTTTGACCAAGGAATACAGAACCAATTTCATATAATGCCACTGTTTCTGCTTGGCGGGCTACGTTATAGCTTGCCGCCTCTACTAAGTGAGGAATTAAACTTTGGCGTAGTGTAGAGCGCTCTTCAGACATAGGCATTAATAACTTTGTCGTCTCTTCAGCTTTTAAAGCAAACTTTTGAGCATGCGCTGCTGAAGTTAAAGAATAAGTTACTGCTTGATAAAGACCGGCACCTTCCATAACGTTGCGTACAATACGGCGTCCTGCTTGATATGGCGTTAAGCGGCCAACTTGATCACTCGCCGGTAAGCTTACAGGAATCTCATCGTAGCCATACATACGTGCTATTTCTTCCACGATATCTTCCGGAATTTTAATATCCTGACGTCGTGTCGGAGCATCAATGATTAATAACCCATTAACTGCTTCCACATCAAATTTTAAGCGCTCTAAAATAGACAGCATATCCTCTAAAGATATCTTCATACCTAAGCGGCCATTAATGAAGTCAGGTGATACAACTACACGGGCTGGTGTCTTATCCAACTCATCAACTAGCACTGTACCTTCTAGTACTTCTCCTCCTGCTAATTCAGCAAGTAACTGTGCTGCACGTTCAGCAGCAGGAAGGACACGGTTTGGATCTACACCTTTTTCAAAACGTGCAGAAGAATCCGAACGTAAGCCGATTTCTTTTGAAGTACGACGGACAGATGCCGGGTTGAAGTATGCAGATTCGATTACTACTGTCGTTGTAGTATTTGATACTTCTGATTTAGCACCGCCCATAACACCTGCTACTGCTTCAGCTTCTTGACCATTTGTAATAACAAGGTTATGTGGTTGTAATTTACGTTCCTGATCATCAAGAGTCGTCATCACTTCGCCATCACGAGCCATACGTGTAACGATTTCACCAGTTGCTAACTTGTCATAGTCGAACGCATGTAATGGTTGACCGTACTCCATTAACACATAGTTTGTAATATCGACTACGTTATTATGTGGACGTACTCCCGCAGACATAAGCGCATGTTGCAGCCATAATGGAGATTCTTTTACTTCAATATTTTTCACAACTTTCGCTGCGTACATTGGGTTTGCTTCTTTATCTTCTACTGTTAATTTTAATACATCTGCCGCTTTTTCAGCTGAAGCTGTATAATTAATTTCCGGTAATTTTACATCTTGAGATAAAATTGCTGCTACTTCATAAGCAACACCAAGCATACTTAATGCATCCGAACGATTAGGTGTTAAACCAAGCTCAAGTACTGTATCACATAAGCCTAAAACTTCTAATGCATCCGCACCTGGCGTTGAATCTGAAGGTAAAACATAAATCCCTTCAGCATAAGCTTTTGGTACAAGGCGACCTTCAATGCCTAACTCTTGAAGTGAACAAATCATACCGTTTGATTCTTGACCACGTAATTTCGCCTTTTTTATCTTAATGCCTCCAGGTAATTTCGCACCTGGACGCGCTACGATTACTTTTTGACCTGCATCTACATTTGGAGCACCACAAACGATTTGTTGAAGTTCTTCTTCGCCAACGTCTACTTGGCACACATTTAATTTATCTGCTTCCGGGTGCTTTTCTTTTGATACAACATGACCCACTACAACATTTGACATGCCTAGTGAACGATCGATTACTGCATCTACTTCAATCCCCGCACGCGTAATTTTTTCTGCTAATTCATTTGCTTCTAAAGAAGAAATATCTACATATTGACTTAACCATTTTAACGAAACTAACATTTATATTGTCCTCCTTCTTACACTTCTGCCTGGTGGAATTGTGATAAGAAGCGCGTGTCATTTGTATAGAAATGACGAATATCATCCACACCGTATTTTAACATTGCGATACGCTCGGCACCGATTCCGAATGCGAAACCTGAAACTACCGTTGAATCATATCCAGCCATTTCAAGTACGTTCGGATGTACCATACCAGCACCTAAAATTTCGATCCAACCAGTTTGCTTACATACGTTACAGCCTTTACCTGAGCATTTATGACAAGATACGTCCACTTCTACAGAAGGCTCTGTGAATGGGAAGAATGATGGACGTAAACGAATTTCACGCTCTGCACCGAACATTCTTTTCGCAAGGGCATCCAAAGTACCTTTAAGATCGGACATGCGAATATTTTCACCAATTACAAGACCTTCAATTTGCATGAATTGGTGAGAATGCGTCGCATCGTCTGTATCACGACGGAATACTTTACCTGGACAAATTACACGAATCGGCTCGCCTTTTTTGGCTTCCATTGTACGTGCCTGTACAGGTGAAGTGTGTGTACGTAATAATGTTTCTTCTGAAATGTAAAATGAATCCTGCATATCACGTGCTGGATGGCCTTTTGGTAAGTTCATCGCTTCAAAATTATAGTAGTCTTTTTCTACTTCCGGACCTTCTACAATTTCGTATCCCATTCCTAGGAATAAATCTTCAATTTCTTCAATAACACGTGTTAAAAGATGGCGGTTTCCTGCACGTACTTTTGCACCTGGTAATGTTACATCGATCGATTCGTTTTCAAGCTGTGCTAAAATTGCAGCTTCTTCTAATACAGCTACCTTTTTCTCAAGCTCAGCTGTTACATTTTCACGTACTGTGTTTACAAGGGCACCCATTTTTGGGCGTTCTTCTGCAGAAAGTTTCCCCATTCCTTTTAAAAGATCCGTGATTGGTCCTTTTTTACCTAAGTACGCAACACGAACGTCGTTTAATGCTTTTAAATCGGCAGCGTCAGCAATTTTTGCTAATGCTTCTTGTTCTAATTGCTTTAATTGTTGTTCCATTTTACAAAGTCCTCCTTATTTAGTTAGAGAATAAAGTTAGCTTCTTCAATACGTTGATTTCCATTTCGGCGGACGCTTTCCACGGGCACGGCTCCAGCCTTCTCCCTCGCTTCGCTCAGTCCGGGTGCTTCCGCTCGTGCTGTTCCCGTAGGAGTCGCCGCCTACATTCCAATCAACTAAGTATCTCCAAAAACCACAAAATTCCTACTCATTAGAAATAGCGACATAGTGCCTGTTCTGAACCCGTTGCTTTCCGTTCCGGGCGAATGCTTTCCGCGGGCAAGAATTAGAGTCAAACTTGTTTGTCTCTAATTCTTTGCGCCGAGGATGGCGGTTATTTATTGCGGCCACCGCAGAAGCACCGTCACGCTTTTCCCACAGGATGCTCTGCATGTAGCGAAAGGCTTTAGCCGTCAGCTACACTCATCGCCCTCCACTTCAAGCAACTAGTGTTGGCTTTAATAAATTTACATATATGCACTATAATAATCACTATTTTTGAAAATAAAAAAACCTCGTCCCCTAAGAAAGGGACGAGGACGAGTTTCGCGGTACCACCCTAGTTATTGCTTTAAAGCAATCACTTCATTGGAGCTAACGACTATGTCTAGCCGGCAATCCTTTCACCACAAGTGGCTCCCGGATGCTGCTCGCGGGGTGAACTTCGCTATACAATTTGTTAGCAAGCTTTCAGTCATGGCTTGCATTCCCTAAAACAAATGTTGTATACCTACTCTTCCCGGTCAAAGCATTTCGTAATATATTCTCCAACTAGTTTAATGTATAACTGAATACTTTTCAACTAGCTGGAGAAATTTTAACGATTACATATCCCAGATTAGAATTAATAATGTACCTAAAATAGTAAGTACGATTAAACCAATACCGTAAATGATGTTTGAGTAGATAGCCCATTTGTCTTCTGTTTCACCAGCATGCATGAATACCATGAACTGTAAACCTGCTTGAATGAATGCTGTTACTAGCAGGATGATCATTCCAGTTGTGAATGACATATCTGTGAAGTAAACAAGCATTGCAATCACTGTTAAAATCAGTGAAAATACGAAGCCCATAATTTGGCCTATTGGAAAGAACTTTGCCATAGATTACATCATTCCTTTCAAGTAAATGAAACTGAAGATGAAGATCCAAACTACATCTAGGAAGTGCCAGTAAAGTGAGAATACGAATGCTTTACCCGCTGTTACTGAAGTCAGACCACGTTTAGCGATTTGAATCATAAGGAAGATACCCCAGAATAAACCGAATGTTACGTGAAGACCATGTGTTCCTAAAGTTGTCAATAAAATAGAAGTGAAGGCACTTACAGTAATACCTGCACCTACATGTGCATAGTGTACAAATTCATAAATTTCGACAGATAAGAATGCCGCACCAAGTAGTAATGTAATACCCATAAATGTCAACGTCGCTTTTTTACTACCAAGACGCATCGCATGAATGGCTAGACCAATTGTAAAACTTGATGTTAACAGGATGAATGTCTCTGCTAATACTGGAGTAATTTCGAAAATTTCCGCACCAGTTGGACCGTTACCTGTACGATCCACTAGTGTGAAGTATGATGCGAATAATGTACCGAATAACATAATCTCCGCACCTAGGAAAGTCCAAAAACCAAAGATTTTTAAGCTATTTTCTTCAGTAGAATACTCTAAAGGAACATTGTTATTTACTTTACCCATTATTTCGCACCTCCTTTTTTGTCATAGCTTTTTTCTGTTTCTTCTACTTCATGTTTGTGGATATGATAGCCATGGTCGTCCTCCATAGAACGGTAACCCATACAAGCTAAAATTCCGATTAAGCCGAAGATTGCCAAGTACCACATACTGAATACTAGAGCGAAACCAGCGATGAAGAAGAATACTGATAAAATAAATGTTTGACCTGAGTTATTTGGCATGTGAATATCTTTAATTTCACCTTTGAATAACTTCGTGCCGTTTTTCTTAGAATCCCAGAATGCTTCTGAAGTTGAATCAGTTACGTCTGGAGTAATTGCAAAGTTGTAGTGCGGAATTGGTGTATGTGTCGCCCACTCTAGACCACGTGCATCCCATGGATCTGATCCAATGTCGCGTGGAGAGTTTTTGAAACTGTACCAAATGTTCCATACAAGCATTAAGAATGAAACAGACATAATACCAGCACCAACGAATGATACCATGTTTAACATGCTGAATCCTGTTGATTCTGAATATGTGTACATACGACGAGCTTGTCCGTCTAAACCAGTAATATACATTGGAATGAATGCAAGTACGAAACCTGTAGACATTACCCAAACAGTAGCTTTACCGATACGTTCATTTAACATGAAACCAAACATTTTCGGCCAGTAGAACGTTAAACCAGCTAACATCGCATAAACAACACCAGGAATGATTACGTTATGGAAGTGAGCTACTAAGAACATAGTATTGTGGTATTGGTAGTCAGCTGCTGACATCGCAAGCATAACACCTGTTACCCCACCTAGTGTGAATAAAGGAATGAAGTGCATCGCATATAACATCGGCGTTGTCATTTCAATTTTCCCTTTATACATTGTGAATAACCAGTTGAAAATCTTAACCCCTGTTGGGATGGCAATAGCCATTGTTGTAATTGAGAAAATCGAGTTCGTGAATGCACCTTGCCCCATCGTAAAGAAGTGGTGAGTCCATACAGCGAACGAGAATACTGAAATTACGATCATAGACCATACCATTGAGTTATAGCCATATAAGTTACGACGTGAGAATGTCGAAATAACTTCAGAGAAAATACCGAATGCCGGTAAAATTAAGATATATACTTCAGGGTGACCCCAAACCCAGAATAGGTTGGCCCAAAGCATGTCCATACCACCGTCGCCGATAGTAAAGAACTTAGTATCAAATAGACGATCCATCGTACCCATAGCTAAAGCTACTGTTAATACTGGGAACGCAAATACGATAATTAAGTTTGAGATAAGCGCTGACCAAGTGAACATTGGCATTTTGAATAATGTCATACCAGGCGCACGCATTTTAAAGATTGTCGTTATGAAGTTAATACCTGTCAATAACGTACCAAGACCCGCGATTTGCAGCGAGAGCATGTAGTAGTTTGTACCAACGGATGTACTGAACTCATTACCCGCTAATGGGAAATAAGAAGTCCATCCTGAATCAGGTGATCCACCGATAATGAATGAGATATTGAATAATCCCATACCCATGAAGAATAACCAGAATGCTAAGTTGTTTAAACGTGGGAACGCAACGTCACGTGCCCCGATTTGTAATGGTACTAAATAGTTAAAGAAGAAAGTAATGAATGGCATTGCCATGAATAAAATCATTACTACCCCGTGAGTTGTAAATACTTCGTTATAGTGTTGAGCATCTAAGAAGCTGTTTTCTGGAACAGCTAACTGTAAACGCATCATTACGGCATCGACACCGCCGCGGAATAGCATTACTAAAGCGACGATTAAATACATGATACCGATTTTTTTATGGTCAACAGTTGTAATCCATTCACGCCATAAGTAGCCCCATAATTTAAAGTAAGTAACAACAGCTACTAACGCGATACTTCCTAAAACTATTGAAGCCATTGCGATATAAATCAAGGTACTTGGGTGTGGAACTGCAAACTGTGCAAAAAATTCCGACATAGTAGTTACTCCTTTCAAAAGTGCTTACTTTCAAAATTAATGTGAAGAGTGATCCTCTTCTTCTTTTTCATCATCTTCATCAGAAGAATCGTGGTTGTGTTCAGGAGCTGGTGAGAACTCTAAATGAGTACCTGTATAAGTTGACTTACCAAGATGACCTGGCTCCAATAATTCTTCAAACTTCTCTTCTGTTAGAGGTGCAGCCGTTTCATGAACTTCTGTTACCCACTCGTCAAATTCTGCTTGCGTTAAGGCTGTTACATCAAATATATTTTCTGCTGTACCACGACCTGAGAAGTTCGCGTTACGTCCCCAGAATTCGCCTGGATTATCAGCAGCTAAATGTAAAGTTGTTACCATGTCTGCCATCGCGTATTTCTGACCACCAAGTTGTGGAATCCAGAAACTTGTAATTGGACCGTAAGAATATAGTTTAAATTCAATTGCTCGTCCAGCAGGAATGTATAAGTAGTTTACTGTTTCAATCCCTTGCTCTGGATAGCTGAAATGCCATTTCCAGTTAGATGATGAAGCGTAAATTACTAATGGCTCCTGATCTTCGTATGCTTGAGGAACATTTTCTACAATATAGTTACTCTTTACAGATACGAACGATAAGAAAATAACGATAATTACAGGAATACCAATCATAATTGACTCTACAAGCCAGTGACCGTGAATGTGCGGTGGCTCATAATCTGGACTTTGTTTTGAAGCGCGGTATTTAACTAACATAAATACCATAATTGCTAATACTGCTAGAACAATCCCTGACATTAGATAAATTAATAACATTGTGTCGTCGGCTTGTCTTTGAGCTTGAGGACCTTTAGGATCAAGTACTGCTAACTTGTCGTTACAGCCTGCTAAAAGAATAGCTCCTAATCCCATGAAAGAGAGTAATGTTCCCTTCATATTTACTTTCATAGTTGGACTCCTTTCCAATTAAATAAAGCTTGTTAGATCTTGCTTAAGCGCTTTCATCTGAGAGCGAAAATAAAATAGTGAAAATAGTGCAATTCAATTGAATAAATTCACTTACAACTTTTAACACTATGCATATAGTGTTAAATATAATGGATAATCCCTCAATCCATCATTACCACGTTGGAATTTTAGATTGAAGTCCATAATTAACAGTTTGCACAATTTTTTCGAAAGCATTATTTTATTTTTTCGTGCGGAAACTTCAAGCGCTTGTCTAACCTACTTAGATTTTAGTTAAACAACAAATAAGTGTCAAAACATCAAATTGGAAAAAACCCTTATTTCTTACTATTTTCGAGCTTTTTTTAATTGGTATTTTAAAATAATAATGAAAAATACAGTAAAACTGCGCAATTGCGAGCGAATAAACAGCTCGATTTCAAAAATGACATTTCTATGAACATAATGAAGTAATTCTTTTGGGACTAATCAGAAAAATCCCTTTGCCCTATTTCACTGGATTTATTTACATAAAAATGCCTGTAAATACCAAAAATACAGGGGTTTCATAGCTGAAGATACTATGAAATCCCTGTATTTTTTGTTGTATTATTTAACAAATGCGTATAATAAAATTCCAGTAGCTACTGCTACGTTCAATGATTCTGCACCACCTAAAATTGGAATAATAACATTTTGGTCTGTTTTTGCCAAAATTTGCGGATTTATACCGCTGCCTTCATTTCCTACTATTAGTGCAAATGCATCGCTTTTTTCAATATCTCTGTAGGATATTGATTCTTCCAATGAAGTACCGTATACACGAACTCCATCTGCTTGTAAATTTTCAATCCACTCCATTAAATCTCCTCGGATAACAGGAATATGAAAATGTGAGCCCTGTGCAGAACGCAATGATTTCGGATTAAATGGATCAACACATCCTTTTCCTAAAATGACGGCATCTATTCCGGCTGCATCAGCAGTACGGATCATTGTACCGATATTGCCTGGATCTTGCACGGCATCGACTAAGAGAACTTTACGCCATTCATATTGTTCATCCTCTGAAATGGGGCGTTGTTTACAATGCGCAAATACACCTTGTGATTTTTCTGTTTCTGCAATTTCCTTTGCAACTGCATCGTTAACGTATACTATTGTTACTTCATCAATCGCCCATAATAAAGGCAAATCAACGCCTTCTCGAACAATAATTTGAACAATTTGCTCTTTGTGTTTTAATGCTTCCTCTACTAAATGGAAGCCTTCTACTATATATTCTTCAGTTTTCTCCCGCTCTTTACGCTGAGTAACGAGCTTCTTCCAATGCTTCACTAGACTGTTTTGTGTAGATTCGATTCTTTTCATAATTTCCCGTCCTTTTTCAGTACTCGAATTTACATTCTATCATAAATTTTTCGTAATCTATACCGCCATGCAATGTATAAAGTTGATAAATTGGTACAAAGTATGGGAAAAGGAGGTTTCATATTTATATGGATTTTCAAATTCGGCAAGCTATTACTGCAAACGTAATGGGTTCAGATGCAGCAGAATTTCAGGATATTGTTAATGATGCAATTGCACGAGGTGAGGAACATTTGTTACCTGGACTCGGTGTATTTTTAGAAACATGGTGGAAGAGCGCAAATGAAAATGAGCGCAATGAATTCACTAAAAAATTGGCCCAACAATTTGTTAATTAAAATTAGTATGTCCTATTATTAGTATATAAAGCGATTTTTAAATAAAAAACAAAAAGCAATCTGGCGTCTCCCAGATTGCTTTTACTATGTAGCGATGAAGCATTCCATCTTGAATACAAACATCACTTGTAGTCTTTTATAAATCGTCACAGCGTCTCCCGTTGTTATTCATATTGGACTACTACATAATTTGCTCGCCCTACCTGCTTGCAAATCTGTACGAAAGCAGATGTGCCTGCAACCCGCAGGACACCATCTCCTAGATCTTTATGCTAATAAAGATACTAAAACTGCTTTTTGAGCATGCAAACGATTTTCCGCTTGCTCAAATATATAGGAATTTGGTCCATCAATAACTGATGTCGCAACTTCTTCCTCACGGTGTGCCGGTAAACAATGCAAGAACATATAATCTGGCTTAGCATGCGCAACGAGTGCATCATTTATTTGATAACCAGCAAAGTCTTTTAATCGTTTTTCCGTTTCTTCTTCTTGCCCCATCGATGTCCATACATCAGTGTATATGGCATCAGCATTAGTTACAGCTTCTACTGGGTCATGCGTTACAAATATTGTCCCACCATTTTGGGAAGCAATGTATTGTGCTTTTTCAATAATGCTGTCGTTACATTCATATCCTACAGGAGTAGCAACGGATACATGCATTCCTACATGTGCAGCGGCAACAATAAGTGCATGTGCCACGTTATTGCCATCTCCAATGTATGCGATTTTCAATCCTTTTAGTTCACCTTTATTTTCGGCAATTGTTTCAAGGTCAGCCAATGCCTGGCAAGGATGATCGATATCTGTTAACCCGTTAATAACCGGCACAGTAGCATACTCGGCTAACTCTTCAACCATTGCATGGGAATTAGCGCGAATCATAATACCATCCAAATAACCGGATAATACTTTCCCAGTATCGGATATTGGCTCTCCGCGTCCAATTTGCATATCACGGGCATTCATATACATACCATAGCCACCTAATTGTTGCATGCCAACTTCGAAGGATACACGAGTACGAGTTGAGCTTTTTTCAAAAATCATACCGAGCGTCTTACCTGCCAGTAGACGTGGACATTTTCCCGCTTTAGTAATTAATTTTAGTTGTGTAGCGAGTTGAAGCAATTGCTTTACTTCCTCACTTGTATAGTCAAGTAGCGTTAATAAGTCTTTTCCCTTCAGACTTTCAACAGGCTTTAATTGAACCTCTTCCAATAATTTCATATAACACACCTCTGTAAGCTTTATATTGATTTTTATTATACATATGCATAATTATAAAATCAAGCGAATTAATATAAATTTTTATAATTAATTAAATTATTTAATAATTATATATATTCACTAATTAGACAGTTATAATGAAAAAATTACTCAAACGACAATTACATGCTTTACAGGTAGAAATTTATTAATTTACCATTGAATTTCCATTCACTTTTAAGCATAATATTTTAAAGGATTGTTTTTTGTGAAAATTCACTTAAAGCAAAAGTAAAGTATTATAAGGAGGAATCATTATGCCAAATGCTACACATACAGTTGATTTACCATTATCTAATCAAGTTACATGGGACTTTTTAAAGGATTATAATAATTGGGCACCATTAATGCCTGGTTATATAGCACACGAAGTACAAAATGAGTCTCAATTTACGTGGATTTATTTAGCGGATTTAGGCTTTACGAAAAAGACAATTAAGCTTCAGGTTGATATGAATGAATTTACCGAGCCATCGGATATAAAATTCGGCTTAAAGGGGCTATCCGATAACTTTGAAGGCAGTGGTTACTTTAAAATTCAAGAAAACAGTAGCGATAGTGTGCAGGTAACGGGAAGTTTGGATCTATCTGCAGGTGGATTTATGGGCATAATGATTAATTCTGTTTTAGAAACCTTCGTACCTCAAGCAACAAAAGATTTAATCAATTCCATTGAAGCAAAGCTCACTGAGTTACATAGTGTAAAGTGACTATAGTGTGAGGATAAAATAAAAAACATTAATTTTTTCCTTCCGAGAAAATTAATGTTTTTTACGTTAACTTCAATTACTCTATGTTATAGGATGTTGTATAATCCATTAAAATTTCAATTTCCTCATCAAATTCACTGCATATACTAATACATAGATTATTCATAAAAACTGTCTTTACAGTGAATTTCATCTTTTGGTAACTACTGAAATCACCCATGTTTTCATTAATCCCTTCCCCCGTACATTTTAAAATGGCTTCTTTCCTCGTCCAAATCTCAGAAAATGTCGTTCCTTCTTTTAATTTTTGTATTTCATCTTTATGCAAAATCCAGCCGTACAAATGCTCATTATAGATCAAATCATCTTTTTCTATATCGATGCCTACTTTACCTTTCTCACTTAATACATAGATTAACGTATCATCATTATGTGACCAATTTATAAAAGAAGAAGAATTTAAAATAAAAGGCTTCCCATTTGAATCTTTTTGAATAGCAACATTACCTAACCGTTCTTTTATTAATTCGGTCGCCCAAATTTCTTTTGGCTTGTTTTGATTTACTTTTGCTGCCCAATTACTTACTAAATATACTTTCACAATATGATATCTCCTAAAAAGGATGAGACTGGGACATAACCCCAAAATGCCATTTTTCTCTATGAGAAAAATGGCATTTTTTTGCTGGCGTAAAAATTGATTTCCATTCCGGGACGCTTTCCGCGGGCACGGCCTGAGCCTGTAGTCTCAGGCGTCGGTGCTCCTGCGGTTACTCGTCGCAAAATAAATTTTGCTGTTCCCGCAGGAGTCGCCCTCCATTCCAATCAATTTTATAAATTATAAAATATCCGTTTTATAATAAGTGTCTTTTCCTTATCCAATGAAATTTCTATATCTGTCCCAGCCCCACCCCATGTTTTTTATGCGTATACAGCTAGTTTAATAAACTGCTGCTCTGAAGCATACTGAATTAATTTACCGATATACTCTTTTTCTATTTTAGGTAAATGCTGAATTTTAAGCAGCTTCATCGTTTGTTGACTATCAAACACTGCGTTTGTATCACTAGCACCGTCGCCATCCAATTGTGCAACAGCTAGGTTTTTAATTTCCTCACTCATACTATCACTTAAAATATAATCTTCATAAAATGCTGTTTCGACCATTTCAATTGATAAATCAAGCTCATTTAATATCGAAACGAATTGTGCAAACGGTATCGGATCTGGGTGACAAACATGGTATACACGTACTGTATGCTCGGCTGTCAATGCTGATTTCACTACTACATCCGCCGCAAAGTCAATTGGTGTGAAATCCACCATCCACTGAACATTTGGCGCTTTATTTACTAAAATCATGAGCTTTAGCATTCGATAAAATGCATTTTCATCAATATTGCTTTGGAAATGTCCATCACTATAACGACCTGCTAAGTTACCCATTCTATATACGAATACTTGCTTCCCTACTTTTGCCTGGTCCAAAATCCATTTTTCAGCCTTCATTTTCGTATCTGTATAAACACTATCCAACTGTAAATCTTCAGGGATGTTCGACATATCTTTTACGCTATTCCATTTTCCCTCTGTTAATAAATCCTGGACAACCCCTACAGTTGAAATATGGTGGAAAGTGATGTCTGCGTTTATATTTACCAGCTCGAATATATTTTTAGTCCCTTGTACATTTACTTTTTCAAAATGTTCCCGGTTTCCAAAGTGTCTCACATCTGCTGCAGAATGGATAATGGCGTCTATGTTGTTGGCCAGTTCTGTAAAGTCTTCTTTCGATAACCCTAAAAATTTTTTAGTTAAGTCCCCGCTAATAACTGTAATAAGCGGATTCGTATTACAGTTGAAGTATTTTTGCATTGTTTCACTTACTCGTTGCTCCGCATTCTCGCCGCGCACAAGTAAAAATACTTCTTTGCCTTCTTCCAGCAATTTTTGAGCAATATGACTACCTAAAAACCCGGTAGCTCCGGTTACCAATATTTTATTAACTTCTCGTACTTGTTCTTTAATGGGCATTACTGGCCATTCCGTTAAATTTGTAAACTCACCATTAAATTGGATGTCTTGATTCAGTGATGTATTGATAACTTTTTCAGCTAAATTTTCAACCGTTTTTAAATCGAAGAAGTCCTTTATCGTCAAGGCAGGATATGTTTGCTTTACATGCGCTAAAATCTCAATAACCTTTAAAGAATGTCCACCAATATCAAATAAATTATCCTTCACACTAACAGCATCAATTTTCAGTACTTTTTTCCAAACATCGATAAGATCTTTCTCTATCTCATTGCGCGGTGCAATGATTTCCCGTGAACCCACTAACGACACGCGATCCGCTTCCATTTTTTCTAGTGCTTTTCGATCTACTTTGCCCGTTGGTGCAAAAGGAATATCCTCCAGTTGTTTCAATTTAGTAGGGAGCATATAGCTCGGTAAATCTGTCTTTAATGTTTCTATAATTGCTGTGTGCTCAATACGTTCATTTGAAGTGAAAAAGGCTTTTAATATTTGATCATCGCCTTCTTTTTCGACAACTACAACTGCATTATTCACTCCATCAACTTCATTCATCTTTGTTTCAATCTCTGCTATTTCAATACGATGGCCACGGATCTTCACTTGAGTATCCTTCCTTGAAACAAACTCAATGTTGCCATCAGCCAATTGCTTCACAAGATCCCCAGTTTTATAAACAATGCCTTCATAAATATTGGCATCGAAAGGATTTGGGATAAATACTTCTTTTGTCTTTTCTTCATTATGTAAATAACCTAAGGAAATTCCTATGGAAGCTACCCATAGCTCTCCAATTTCATTTTCCTTACATTGTTTTCCGTCCTCATTGACTATATATACTTTATTTCCTGGTAATTGTTTTCCGATTGGTACACTATATACATCATTCAAAAGACCTTTCGGCACTTCATACGCTGTAGCCATGACCGTAATTTCAGTAGGACCATATAAGTTAAAGAATCTTATTTGATCACCAACAAATGATTTGAATTTTCTTGCCAAGTCGCCTGTTAGTAATTCCCCGCCAACACCGACTAATTTAACAGAAGCAAATAAATCCGAATTTTCTTCTGTTAAATGATTCACAATTCGATTAAAGAAAACAGTCGGCAATACCGGAATAATAGTAATCCCTTCACTTTTTACTACGTTCAGGAAGTTGCTTTCAGACATACGCTCTTCATCATCTATTAAATACAGCATAGAACCTGTTAATAATGATAAAAATGTATCTAATACAGATGCATCAAAGCTATATGTGGCGAATTGCAATATTTTATCTTGGTCATTTACTTGCCAATCTTTTTGCATATAATCTACTAAATTCATTATTCCCTTTTGGCGAATTAATGTTCCTTTAGGCTTTCCAGTTGTACCTGATGTGAAAATCGTATAACACGGATCTTCTACATTATCATTTATATTCAAAGTTAAATTAACTGCCTTATTAGCATAAATATTTTCCAATTGCAAAATATTCATAGAAGGATCAAGCTGTAAGGAATCTAGATTTTGCTCTGCACCTGTATTTGTAATTATGAATGAAGTATTAATATCATCAATAATATAGCTGTTACGCTCATTTGGATGTGATGGATCTAAAGATACATACACACCACCAGCTTTAATAATGCCTAATAAAGAAATGACCGTATCGATGCTTCTTTTTAAATAGATTGCTACAAATCCACCCTTTTCAAGACCATTATCTATTAAATAACTAGCTACTTTATTTGATTCATTGTTCAGCTCAGTAAACGTTAATTGACGATTTCTCTCCTTTAAAGCAATTGCATCTCCTTGCTTTAAAACGATTTCATTCAATTTATGTAAAATAGTATTCATTCCTAAACAACCTCTCGTAAAAAATCTATTTAATATTCAACTGTTTAAACTAACTGAGGAGGCATTTAAAATTCAAATGCCTCCTCTGAAATTTATTATGCGATTAAATCCTTTTAATTTTTAATCGTACTTACAACTTCTTCTAATTTCTCGGAAGTAATTTTTAGATTTTCAGACATATTTCGGATATTGCCTAACGTTCCACGCTGGTTTTCGACATTTGTAGCAATACCTTCATAACCATCTACAATTTCACTTGCATTTGTAGATAATGTAATAATCATTGCTGTAGATTCTTCTACACCGGCCGAAATCTCTTCTGTAGCCAAAGATACCGATTGCAATTTATCTGTTATCTCTTTGTTGAATTCATAAATCTTGTTGAAAATTTCGTTTGTATGCTGAGTAGAGGCTTTTCCTCCGTCTACGCCTATTTTTATGCTCTCCATAAACTTTTGTGCTTCTTTAACCGCTTCTCGTACACGCCCAATTAGCTCTTGAATACCTTCTGTTGATTGAGCTGATTGCTCAGACAGTTTTTTGACTTCCTGTGCAACGACGGCAAACCCTTTTCCATGTTCTCCAGCACGTGCTGCTTCGATACTTGCATTTAGCGCCAATAAATTAGTCGCATCCGAAATATCTGTAATGATTTGCAGAAACTTCCCAATCTCATCAGATAAATTTACTAAAGTTCCAATATTTTGATTTGAATTTTCTACATTCTCTACAATGGATTCCATTTGATTCGTTACATTTGCTATTGCTTTGCTGCCGTCATTCGAATGTGAAGTTACGTCTTCAGCATATTTGTATACATCTGTTATATCTACCGCGATTTGTTGGACTTGGCTAGACATCTCTTCCATCGATAATGCTGCCTCTTCAATTGAAGTTTCCTGCCCTTTTAAATTCGTTTTCATGTTTGTAACTGCACCAGTAATTGAATCAAATGTATTAAATGTTGATGTAAAGGCATTCTCGAGTTGGATGGAATCTTCTTTTACTTTACCTGCAGATTCATTCACACCATTTACAATATTACTTAATGAGGCAATCATCTCATTGAATCGTGCATTTACAGTGCCTAATTCATCTCTTCCTTCGGGTAATTTAACCGTTAAATCACCTTTACTTGCTTTATTAATCCCTGCCAATAAATATGTTAGAGGTTTTAGTTGCGATTTAATAATGAAGTACTGAACAATAATCGCTATGACTAATAATATTGCCAAAATGATTGATGACCACATTAATAGTCCCATTTGACCTTCGCCAACACTTGAAGCATCTACATCAATGGCATAATAAGCAATGAGATCGTTTTGGGCATTAAAAATTGGATACATAAACGTTACCCATGTACCATAGTCATCTTTATAAATCTCTGTAAATTGAGGTTCACCCGTCTCCTTTAATGCTTTTAATCCATCAACTACAATGGCTGGCTGTTCGTATAAAGTACCTGGTTGTAGACCTTCCTCTTTAAACATCTCCCAAATCGTATCATCAAATGAAATTAATGAAGTTTCATTACTATTATCCCCTGATAATTCGACTCCATAAATATAGCCTTGTGCTACTACAGGATTATATTCACTCATTTTGTTGAACATATCTGTATATTTTTTATGTATAGGACTTTGAATATTTTTTTCCTGAATTAATTGTTCCACTTCATTGCCATCAAGCTTTTCATACCAAGATTCCGAAATTTCCTGGGTTTGTTCACTTAATTGATCTTTTAATAAATATCCTTGTACAAAATAACTTAGACCAATAAGAACTGTTCCTACACATAAAATGGTTATGATTGTAACTAATATGTTTTTTGTGAAAAATGTTAGATTTCGAAACATTATTTTCCCTTCCTTTATAAATTATTATTTTTATTAATTCTACCGCCAAATAAATTGACAATAAAATCATGTAATTCCATTAATCTCAGTTATAAACTATACCATTGAAACTAATTCACTACGAGTGAATATAGTCCCTTTGTAATGTTTTTGGATTTTTAAAAAAACTATAAAAACAATATAAAATACCTATAAATTTTGATTCTCAACTAAATTTTATAAAAAAGTCCAAAAATTTGGTGCAATATAAATGGTTATTTATAATTAATTGTGGGTATATACAAATTAGTATTTTAGTAGGCAAAAAGGATTTATATTTTTATATCAAATTACTCATAATTGCGAATATTGAATCAATAGAATAAGGCATATCGAGTTCACTCGCTTACATACTCCCTTCTATTACTAATATTTAGAAGCTTTTATGAGGGACAATTTAACAAAATTAATCAAATATCTACTAAAAAGATGGAGCATTTTATTGTTAAGGGGCTGTTGCATTATGAATAATTTTTTTGAGGAAGTATTAATGGACGGTATTACTGATATGATTTTTGTATTTAAAGTGATTAATAAGGACGATTTTCAATTTCAGTTTATTAATAAATCCGCGAAGGAACGTATAGGTACATCCAAAGATATTATTGGTTTAAGTCTTAAGGAAGTTGAGAAGCGTTTAGATAAATCAGAATTTTTATATGAACAATTTAGAAAAGTTGTTATAAGTCAGACAAGTTTTACATACGAAGATACTTATGAAATTAATGAAGAACGACAAAAAACGCTCTACTTTGAAACGGTTTTAACACCACTATTAAACAAACATGGTTTAGTCGATCGACTTGTTGCAGTTGTACGGGATATTACAAAAGAAAAAGAAACTCTTTCTTCTGTGAAGGAAATGGCAAGTAATGCTATAGAAAACAATGATCGTTTCCATTCTTTATTTTTTCATAATATAGATGGCATTTTTATTCTAAATAATATGGGGTATATTACAGATGGGAATGAGGCGAGTGAAAAAATTACTGGCTATAAAATCGAGGAAGTAGTCGGGAAATCCTTTAATACACTAGTAGAATTACAGGACATAGAGCTAAAAAGAGTAATAGATGATGCAATTAACGGAACAACTAAAAGCTACAACATAATTATTAAAAATAAAAGTGGAGACTATGTAAATATCATTTATAAAATTGTACCCCTTCTCGTGGATGGTGTAGTCATTGGATTGTACGGCATATTAAAAGACGTAACAGACTTGATGAAAAATAGTGAAAAGTTAGAGGAAAGTGAAAATCGATTTCGAATTATTGCAGAAAACGCCAATGATTTAATAACACTCGTTAATAAGGATGGCAAAATTATTTATGTTTCCCCTTCCTATAAAAATGTATTAGGCTATCAAAGTAACGAATTTCTCGGGAAAGATTTTGTACATAATATTCATCCTACTGATCAGGAACGCATAAAAGATGTAGCTAAGAAATCCATACAATCAGGGGAAGCCTTCACTATTGAATTTAAACAGAAAAATGCGAATGAAGAAATGCTCTGGTGCGAATCCATTGGGAAACCAGTTTTTAATCATAAAAATGAGTTGCAGCATTTAGTTATTCTTACAAGAGATATTACATTAAGAAAAGAGTACGAATCAAAACTTAAATATTTTGCTTATCACGACGCTTTAACGGAACTTCCGAATCGTATTCTATTCAATAAACGATTCGCATCAGCTAAAAAACAGTTTTCAAACAAAAACAATAGTTTAGCAATAGTTATTTTAGACATAGATCATTTTAAAGTAATTAATGATACTTACGGCCATGATATAGGCGATGCAGTTATTAAGGAGTTTGGGGCTCGAATCCAACAATCTATTAGAAGTCATGATACTGTGGCAAGAATGGGTGGTGATGAATTTGTTATTCTTTTACCCAACATACAGAATATCGAAAATGCCGTTGAAATTGCGAAAAGAATTAAAATTAAAATGCAGCAACCATGGAAAATCAAAGGACAAAAATTAACGGTTACTACAAGTATGGGAATTGCAATGGCGAAATTTTCTCAAAAAATCACTAAATCCGAGTTAATTAAAAACGCAGATATTGCATTATACGAAGCGAAAAATAGTGGTAGGGATAACTATAAGTTATATATAAAATAAAAAAATTGGTGTATTCAGGAAAAGTTAAACCCTTCCTGAATACACCCTCTTTTACTCAAACGTAATTTTATTTACTGTCTCACGGTCTAATCGCTTGATTACTTCTACGATTAGTTTTACGGCATTATCATAGTCATCACGATGTAAAATACCTGCATGTGAGTGAATATAGCGTGTAGCAACACCGATTGCTAATGATGGAACACCGTTTGCTGTAATATGGATACTTCCCGCATCCGTGCCTCCGCCTGCCATTGCTTCGAATTGATATGGAATGCCAGCTTCTTCTGCCACGTCAAGTACAAATTCGCGTAAACCTGTATGAGAAACCATTGATGCATCAAATACAACAATTTGTGGACCTTCACCCATTCTTGAAGTAGATTCTTTTGATGTTACACCTGGTGTATCTCCAGCAACACCTACATCTACTGAAAAACCGATATCCGGTTGTACTTTAAATGTTGATGTTTTTGCACCGCGTAAGCCTATTTCTTCTTGCACATTCCCTACACCGTAAACGATGTTTGGATGATTTTCGTCTTTTAATGCTTTTAAAACATCGATTGCAATGGCACAGCCAATACGGTTGTCCCATGCTTTAGCTAAAAGATGCTTCTCATTTTTCATTACATGGAATTCGAAGTACGGTGTGATCATATCACCAGGACGCACTCCCCACTCCATCGCTTCTTCTTTGGAAGTAGCTCCGATATCAACGAACATTGACTTAATATCCACTACTTTGTTGCGGACATCTGCCGGTAAAATATGTGGTGGTTTTGAACCGATAACCCCAATAATTTCTTCCCCTTTACGTGTTGTAATTGTAACACGTTGAGCAAGCATAACTTGACTCCACCAGCCGCCCACTGTTTGGAAAAATACAAATCCTTTGTCATCAATGCGAGTTACCATAAAACCAACTTCATCTAAGTGGCCAGCAACCATAATTTTTGGACCATTTTCATCGCCCACTTTTTTTGCAATTAAGCTACCTAAGTTATCAGTTTCTATTTCATCTGCAAATGGCTCAATATACTTTTTCATTACTTCACGTGGAGCGCGTTCATTTCCCGGAATTCCGTTTGCATCTGTTAAATCTTTAAACATTTGTAATGTAGCATCTAGCTTTGTCATGTGGATATCCCCCTAATAGTTACTCTTACCTATTATAGCGCCAATATTTCGAAATGTGAAATAGTTTATTGCTGACTAATTAAAACTGTTTTAATAGCCATTACGTTGACGTTCATAGTTTTTTTCATTTTTTAGTTTATATGCCTCTATAATATCCTCTACCGTGAAACCTAAATTGTAGGCAATTAAGCTATACTGCGTCCAAATGTCTTTATAGTTTTCCTCTGTTTGATGCTGCAAGAAGGTAAGAACAGTTTGTGTTGCCGTAATAAAACACTTTGTTAAATCCGCTTTCTCCATTACAACAGGCCACTCATCCAGTTTAAAATCACGCATATACCCAAGTGATAGCATGAAATGAATGGAGTCTACAAACTCCTCCAAAATGACATTTCGCTCAGACGGACCTTTTGTGGACCAGAATTTAAAACAGCGCGTCTCATTTGCCAACTCTCCAAGCTCAACCAATAGCGCCAGTCCTTTTTCATCAAAAACGTCATGTTGTATATTTTGTGTTTCTTCAATATAGCGGTCAAGCTGCTTCTGCATTTCAAATAATTGACTAAATTCCATAATAAAATCCCTCTTTTGCTAAAAATATTGAAACTTTTTCTACTACTTAATCGTATAGCAGAGAAACACCGCTAGCAAGGAGGAAGTTTTATGGCTATATTATTACGGTTTGCCATTATCCTTCTCATCATTTACATATTTTACAAAGGGGTACGCTATTTAACTGACCCGAAGCGTAAATTAGATGAGGCCTATGAAAATGGACACTATTATTTTTATGATGATGTAAAGAACATTCGGAAAAATTTTTTCATTACGTATAAAGGAGCATTATTTGAAGGTGAAAAATATTTAGGTACGACTGAAAATGCATTTGATGTCGTCAGCATTTTCGTCTTCGTCCATGATTCGATGAAACTTCAAGGCTTCACGAAAGAGGATTTTTTATATTTAGAAAAAGAAATTTTAATGAATTATCCTAACGCGAAAATTAACTGGAAAAACCCAATTGAACAATTAATGCAAGGTTGAATACTTTGAACGAATCAGGGTGCTACATTAAACTGTAGCACCCATTTGTTATCGATTATGTCCGTAATGACCTTCATTTGCAATTACACCTATTGTACTTACCCAGCGGTTTGTATAATTGAAGAAGCCTACTGTAAATGCCGCTTCTAAAACTTCATGATCATTAAATCCAGCTTCACGCAATAAATCTACTTCTTTTGTAGTAATTTCATTCGGATAACGTGTAGTACGGTATGCATAATCACATAATGCTCGCTGCTTATCCGTCAGTTTTGCAGAACGATAATTATATGTAAGCTGGTCTACCCAACCTGGATTTTTTGTCAGCCCTCGCAA
Source organism: Solibacillus sp. FSL W8-0372 (assembly GCF_037969735.1). Classification (NCBI taxonomy): domain Bacteria; kingdom Bacillati; phylum Bacillota; class Bacilli; order Caryophanales; family Caryophanaceae; genus Solibacillus; species Solibacillus sp. FSL W8-0372. The sequence continues at coordinate 2,752,156 of NZ_CP150204.1, forward strand.
TATATCGCTATGCGTTGTTAAGCAGTAGCTGCAATTGTTTGTTGAAGACACAACAAGTCCAATCATTTCTTTATCTGCTGTTGATAAATAGCATGTTTCTTCATTAAACAAGGAATATTTAAAGTCTAAAAACCCTTTATATTGCGCAGCATTTAAAGGAAGCACTTTAAATAAGTTATTCACGAAGCCATTTTGCTCTAATTGCTTTTCTACATGACCATCAAAAATTTCCTGTAGCTCCTGTGGAATTTCCTTTTCATTAGGCACTTGTAAATGCGACAGCTGTTCATTGTATTTGCTCATCATTTATTCCCATTTCCCCTAATTACTGATGACTGTATGAAATTTGTAGAGACTATCAAAAAAAATCCCCCTAAAAATAGTTTTCTGAATATATTATAAATTATAGCTATTTATAATACAAACCAATTATGTAGGAATAATGAGAAACAATAAATGCCCCATAACAAAAAACACACTAAGGAAAATAATACTTCCTTAATGTGTTTAATTAAATACTACTATATAGCTGAACTATTAGAAAAATATGTACTGCTGCCATTAATGGAAAGCCGAATGCAAATGCATTGTGCTTTGTTTTGTGCCGGAATAAATACATTCCTAACACACCACCGCATGCTCCACCTAATAATCCAAGCGTCAGCAATGTTTTTTCTGAAATGCGCCATTCCTGTTTCTTTGCACGTTCTTTATCAATATACATATAAATGCACAAAATGAGTGAAACGACTACTAAATATGAAAGTGCTGCCAATGCCATAAACAAATTCCCCCTCAATTTGAAAAAGACTGATAAGGAAAATTCCCTACCAGTCTAATTATAAAAGTAAGTGCTAATTATTTAGCGACTGCTTTTTTAGCTGCGTCAGCTAATTGAGTGAATGCTGCGCTATCAGTTACAGCTAAGTCAGCTAACATTTTACGGTTAACTTCGATACCTGCTACTTTTAAGCCGTGCATTAAACGAGAGTAAGATAAACCGTTCATGCGAGCAGCTGCGTTGATACGAGTGATCCATAATTTACGGAAATTACGTTTCTTTTGACGACGGTCACGGTATGCATATTGACCTGATTTCATTACTGCTTGGTTAGCTACTTTGTATAATGTATGTTTTGAACCGTAGTAACCTTTAGCTAATTTTAAAACTTTTTTGCGACGAGCGCGTGTTACTGTTCCGCCTTTAACGCGTGGCATAGTAATTACCTCCTGCTAATTCTTTCGAATGTAGTTGTTTTTTAGTTTTTTTAATAATCTTTAAAACGGTCAAAGATTACTTCATGTAAGTTAATAATGTACGGATACGTTTGAAATCGCCTGAAGATGCAACTTTCGCTTTACGTAAGTGACGTTTTGCTTTAGTTGATTTGTTAGCGAATAAGTGAGAGCCATAAGCACGGTCAAATTTTAATTTACCAGTACCTGTTTTTTTGAAACGTTTCGCAGCTCCACGGTGAGTTTTCATTTTTGGCATGTCGATTTCCTCCTAAACTTGTTTATACATAAGTATTATTTCTCATTCTTTGGTTGAAGAACTAAGAACATGCTTCGGCCTTCCATCTTCGGTTTTTGTTCAACCGTAGATACTTCAGCACACGCTTCGGCAAAGCGATCTAACACACGTTGACCGATTTCTTTGTGTGTAATTGCACGACCTTTAAAGCGAATTGATGCTTTAACTTTGTCACCTTTTTCAAGGAACTTAATCGCGTTACGTAATTTCGTTTGAAAATCATGTTCATCGATCGTCGGGCTCAAGCGAACCTCTTTCATAACGATTACTTTAGAATTTTTACGAATTTCACGGTCTTTCTTTTGCTGATCAAACTTAAATTTACCATAGTCCATAACACGAGCGACTGGTGGTTTGGCTTGAGGGGCTACAAGGACAAGATCCAAGTTAGCACGAGCAGCAATCTCCATCGCTTCTGTACGCGTTTTTAGACCTAGTTGATCACCGTTGTGGTCGATTAGACGAAGTTCGCGTGCGCGAATGCCTTCGTTTACATACATGTCTTTGCTAATATTAATCCACCTCCAAATGTTTGTCGGAATACATGAGTTGGTGTAAAGTATAACCCGGTCGAACGGTACACCTCTGCGTTATGTCCATATGTACTTTTTGTTTTATTCAAACAAAAAGGACGGACATTTGAGATGTCCGCCCGCTATATGTGCATACGCAGTCCTGCGCAAAACAATTCAACGTGTCTAATACCTGCTCGTAACTTATAAAAGCACTTAATCAGGTGAGAAGCGGGCAGCCTCTACTTGCAAACTTTTGTATTCATAACTTAAACAATCTTATCATGCTTTAAAAATAACGTCAAGCTTTTTAGTACGCTTTATAATATAATCTTTTAAGTTTAAAAAGTTTTTTAATTTTCAATGTTTCTTCTTCGATATCGATGTTGTGAAAAAATCATAATCCTCTTTGAAAAATCGGACTGAGTCTATTGATAATCTCAAGGCACAAAAATAAAGCAGTTCAAATTTACTCATAGTAAAATTTGAACTGCTTTTATTATGGAGTTCTAAGTTGCTATCTTATTTTTTTATTTCTTCAGTAATATCTGCAAGGAATTGGTCAAAGCTGATTGTCTCAGAATCCTTCGAACCGTAGCGACGAATATTTACTGAATTATCTTCTACTTCCTTATCTCCAAGTACGAGCATATAAGGAATCTTCTTCATTTGAGATTCACGGATTTTGTAGCCTAATTTCTCTTCTCGATCATCCATTTCAACACGTACGCCAGCAGCTGCTAGTTTTTCCTGAACTTCACGAGCGTAGTCATAATGTACGCTGTTTGATACAGGAATAATTGTTGCCTGAACTGGTGCTAACCAAGTTGGGAATGCCCCTTTGTACTCTTCAATTAAGAATGCTACAAAACGTTCCATTGTCGATACAACACCACGGTGAATAACTACTGGACGTTGTGGCTGACCGTCTTCACCAATGTAAGAAAGGTCGAAGCGTTGTGGCAATAAGAAGTCAAGTTGTGCAGTTGATAAAGTTTCCTCTTTACCAATTGCTGTTTTTACTTGAACGTCTAATTTCGGACCATAGAAGGCGGCTTCATCTTCTGCGATGAAGTAATCATAACCTAGCTCATCCATTGCCTCTTTTAACATTGCTTGTGCAGTTTCCCACATTTGATCGTCATCAAAATACTTCTCTGTGTTGTTCGGATCCCGGTATGAAAGACGGAATGAAAAATCTTTCAATTCGAAGTCTTTGTATACTTCAAGGATTAATTCAACTACTTTTTTAAATTCAGCTTTAATTTGATCCGGGCGTACGAAAATGTGCGCATCGTTTAAAGTCATTCCTCGTACACGTTGTAAACCAGATACGGCACCTGACATTTCGTAACGGTGCATTGTACCAAGTTCCGCGATACGGATTGGTAAGTGACGGTAAGAGTGCAGACCGTTTTTGAATACCATCATATGGTGAGGACAGTTCATCGGACGTAAAACAAGTGTTTCATTGTCCATTTCCATTGGCGGGAACATGCCGTCTTGATAGTGCTCCCAGTGTCCTGATGTTTCATATAACTTTTTCGAGCCAAGCACTGGTGTATATACGTGCTTGTAGCCTAAAGATAATTCTTTGTCTACGATGTAGCGTTCAATAGTTCTGCGGATTGTCGCACCGTTTGGTAACCATAACGGTAGACCTTGCCCTACTGTTTGAGAAGTCATGAATAAATCTAATTCTTTACCAATTTTACGGTGATCACGCTCTTTTGCCTCTTCAAGCATTTGCAGGTGATGTTTCAACTCGTCTTTTGTGAAGAATGCAGTACCGTAAATACGTTGTAACATTTTGTTGTCTGAGTTACCTCGCCAGTAAGCACCAGCTAATGATAATAGTTTGAACTCTTTTAATTTGCCTGTAGATGGTACGTGTACACCACGGCAAAGGTCAAAGAAATCGCCTTGGTAGTAGATTGATACTTGATCATCTGCTGGAATTGCTTCAAGTAATTCTAATTTATACTCGTCGCCAACTTCTTCGTAAATTTTTTGTGCTTCATCACGAGAAACATTTTTGCGCTCGATTTCGATGTTTTCAGAAATGATTTTTTTCATTTCTTTTTCGATTGCTGGTAAATCTTCAGCAGTAATCGGAGTTGGTGAATCGATATCATAGTAGAAGCCAGAATCAATTACTGGACCAATACCTAATTTTGCATCTGGGTATAGACGTTTTACTGCTTGCGCTGTTAAGTGAGCAGTTGAGTGACGAAGGATTTCTAACGCTTCATCTGATTTGTTAGTAATGATTTCGATTGCACCATCTTGTTCAATTCCTGTTTTTGCATCGATAAGTGTACCGTTGATTTTACCGGCTAATGTTGATTTTTTTAGACCTGGGCTAATAGAGCCTGCAACGTCTAATGTAGATGTTCCTTTGGCAAATTCCTTTACTGCGCCATCCGGGAAAGTTAATTTGATCATTTCTGACATGTTATTGTCCTCCTTATAAGGTTTTCATTTAATTGAGAGTAGCAAAGTGTCGTCATCCTAATCCGTTGATTTCCGTTTCGGGCGGACGCTTTCCGCGGGCGTGGCCTGAGCCTGTAGTCTCAGGCGTCACGCTTTCCCCGCTGGAGTCGCCGCCCTACACTACAATCAACTAATCTATAGTTATAAATTAATTTGCTCCCCATATTTTTTATCAGTCAAAATATTTGCATATTAAGGCAAAATAAAAAGCACCGTCCCTATAAAAGGGACGATGCTGTATGCTCGTGGTGCCACCCTTCTTCCTTCTTCGTCAATACGAATTAGAAGCTCTCGGTCAGTTAACGTACTGAGAAACGTTGACGGATTGGCCCCGTCACTGCTCGAAGGTAGTAAAGTGAAACGCTTGTGCTAGGAAGCTTGCAGCCGTGGCTCCCCTCTCTATAAGCTAGTTCGTTAAACTTGTTGTCCTTTTCAATGCATTTTTTGTTTAATTACGTACAAAGTATACGCTCGATTTATAACAATTGCAACTGGTAAAAAGTAAATTTTCTTGTTATTTTTTATTCTCGGCGATTGACTCCATCCATCGCAACCGGAATTGTCACAGCTTTAATTCGTTCCATAATACGAGCAGCCTTTACGACTTCGATATCACCACGTTGTGATTGCGCTAAATGATGCTCCAGCCCTTTATAATCAAAGTTCGATGTAATAAATGTCGGTAATTCTTCACTCATTCGGTAATGTAGAATCGTCCCGAGTATTTCATCACGTGTCCATGCCGACATCGTCTCTGCACCGATATCATCCAACATTAATACAGGCGCCTTTTTGACATAGTCTATTTTTTCATTCAAAGTATTGTCGCTAATCGCATTTTTCATTTCTCGTAAAAACTCAGGAACAAATACGACAACTGTTCTTACCTTTAGTGTTGCAAGCTCATTTGCAATCGCTCCAAGTACAAAGGATTTTCCTACACCGAATTTACCGTACAAGTAAAATCCTTTTTTCGGTAATTCTCCCGTTCGCTTATAAGTCGCGACAAATTCAGCTGCTTGTTCTGCAATACTAAGTCGGGAATGATTGTCGATTGCCAAATCTTTTAATGTTGCCTTTAATACATCTTTTGGCATATGCATGCTCGAAATCATATTGGCTACATCACGTCGTTCATCTTCGCGAAGCTTTTGCTCACAAGGAACATACGTAATATCAATGACATTATGCGTTATAAATAATTTTGGAAGATAACCTTGCAATAAATTTGTACATTGTCCTGTATGTCCATTTCCGCAACATCCTGTTGACTGTGAAATAAATTCGTATAATTTAGGTAAACTAATTTCAACCATTTCTTTCGTCACTTGCTGTTCATGTTCACGTAAAAACTGTTGAACTTTCGGATGTTCGATCGTCTCTCTGCGCATCGCTTCAAAACGTTCTTCAAAAGAGGGCATTTTTTTCTTAATTTGATTTAATTGATTATTAATCGGTTCTATTGTTATTCACCTGCCCTATCAAGCTTTTGTAATATTTTTAGGCGCTCCTGTTCGAAATCCACTGTACTGTCTTTTTCTGGTTGCTGCTGCTCATTGCGCTTGTAAAACCAGTCAGGAACTTGTTCATCTCGTCCACTTTTACGATTGTACGAAGGCTTCTTTTGGGAAGTAGCCGGTTGTTTGACCACTGAACTTTCCTGTTTCCATTTCGTATATTTATCGCGTTCTTCACGTGCTAAATCCATCGCCTCTTTAGCCGTCTTCAATTGCTTACGATTCCAGTGATCTGCAATTTTTTCTACATAGCTTTTCGGTAATTTCATATCTGTCGATAACATGACATATTCGAGCAGTACATTAGCTACTCCTATAGGCATGCTATACTTTACAACTAAATCTTCTGCAAGTTGAATTGAGGAAGGAATTGGTTCTTTTCCATTATTGATATCACGCAACACTTGAACCGGTGGCGTTGTTTCCAAATAATGCAGAAGTTCTTGTTCCTTCGTTAAGTTTTCCGCGTGTAAAGTATCATTATTTTTGCCCTCGAATACTTTTGTCATGACCGGGGCTTCTGTAGAAACGGTCAATTTATAATAATCTGCTGCACAACGTTTTAAACGATCGGTCGTTAGTTTATTTTGCTCGTCCAATGCTTGTATTACCACTTTTTGCATTTGCAATGGTGTGAGATGATACAAAAAGGCAAGCTTTGCAATTGTTTCCTTTGCTTTCACAGTTAATGCTGCACTCGGTATTAACTGCTCAGATAAGCCAGCCTGCAGTAGCTTAAAATCAAATTGCTCAAAATAAAATGGATAATCAATTTGCTTCGGTGTCATTGTTTCCAACTCATCCTGAGGCAGATTTTGATTAATCGGACGGTACACATCCATAAATGTACGTGTAACCTCTTCATACTGTTCTTTATTTGGCTGAGTCAAAAAGCGCTGACGTAATTTTCGATAAGCCCCCTCGCCAATTTTACTAAATAAGAACATCGATAAAAGCGGATCTTTAAAAAAGCTCGGTGCATCGAGTGGTCTTACTAATTCATATATAAAATGCCGTTCATTAGCAGTATCCTTTCGCCAAGTACGCATTAAACCAATCGCTTCTAATGCAATTCGCGCTTCAAAAATCTTCTTTAAAGGCATCGACAATACATGCATCAAATAATAATGATTATATTGCTGAGGTGTATGATTTTCAGCTTCCGCCCATAGCGTTAAAAATAAACTTATCGGCTCCGGTCCTGTTAGGGGCTGATAAAATAGCGTTAATAATTGACGTTCATTTGTAGATAAGGCGTGAGGGAGCGTTATTTCAAAATGATCTGTTGGCTGTATTTCTTTAAAGTGAACCATTTTGTCCCCCTCCTAAAACTTATTTGTCACTTGACTGACGTGTCATAATTTCTTTTAGTTCCTCGATAAATACAGTAATATCCTTAAATTGTCGATAAACGGATGCAAATCGTACATATGCCACTTCATCAACTGTTGCAAGGCGATCCATTACCATTTCACCCACATCTTCCGAGCGTACTTCTGCATTGCCAAGTCGACGTAATTCCTTTTCAATTGATAATACAATCTCTTCCAATTGATCTAAAGCAACCGGTCGTTTCTCACATGCCCGTATTAGTCCTCGCAATACCTTTTCACGGCTGAATTCTTCACGCGAGCCACCTTTTTTCACAACGATTAAAGGTGTTTCTTCTATTTTTTCAAATGTCGTAAAACGGAAAGCACACGATTCACATTCACGACGTCTTCGAATTTCTTTATTATCATCAACAGGTCTTGAATCTACAACACGTGTACCGTTGTATTGACAAGCTGGACATCTCATATTTTATTTCTCCTAAATGTTAGTTTATCTATATTATAACAAAAACAACGCGCGTGAAATAGTTCTTCATGCGCGTCGAAATTTTCCAAAAGGAAAGTGATTCAATTATATAGTGCCCTATCGATTCACACAATAGAAAATGCCTTTTGTAAAAATAAATATTCTACAAAAGGCAATAGTTTAGTTATATCCCGGCACTATATATGCCGAAAGAATCACTTACCGAATTTCCAATCAAGACTTTTCATTCTTTTTACTCGTAAAAAGAAATTAAATTATGCATTCACCGCTACTAATTCTTTGGCGATTTTATTTGCTAAGTCTACTACACGTGCAGAATAACCCCATTCGTTATCATACCAAGCAATTACTTTTACTTTACGGTCGCCTAAAACGATTGTTGTTAATCCATCAACTGTAGAAGAATATGTTGTTGTATTGTAGTCTGAAGATACTAATGGCTCCATTGAGAAGTTTAAAATACCGTTCATTTTGCCTTCAGCAGCTGCTTTAAATGCAGCATTTACTTCTTCTACTGTTACATCTTTTTCTAAATCTACAACTAAGTCCACTAATGATACGTTTGGTGTTGGTACACGTAAGGCCATACCGTGAATTTTGCCATCTAACTCTGGCAACACTAAGCGTAAAGCTTTAGCTGCACCAGTTGAAGTTGGAATAATTGACGATGCACAGTTACGAGCACGACGTAAATCTTTATGTGGGTTATCAATGTTATTTTGATCATTAGTATAAGCGTGTACAGTTGTCATTAAGCCGTTTACAATACCAAATTCATCATTTAATACTTTTGCTACTGGAGCTAGGCAGTTTGTCGTACAAGAAGCGTTTGAAATGACATCGTGTTTTGATAAATCTAATTTATCATCGTTTACACCTAACACTACTGTAATATCTTCATTTTTACCTGGAGCTGTTAAAATAACTTTTTTCGCGCCAGCTTCTATATGCTTTGCAGCGTTTTCACGGTCATTGAATTTACCAGTAGCTTCAATAACAATATCTACACCCATTTCAGCCCATGGTAATTTTAAAGGATCGCGTTCACTAACTAGCTCAACACGTTTACCGTTTACGATTAATGCACCTTCAACCGCTTCAACAGTACCTGGAAATACACCATGATTTGTGTCATACTTAATTAAATGTGCTAACGTTTCAGATGGGTAACTTGCATTTACTGCTACGATATTAACATCACCGCGCATCATCGCTTGTCGGAATACCATACGACCAATGCGGCCAAAACCATTAATTGCAATAGAAACTGTCATATTATTTAAATCCTCCTAAAAGTACGATTCATTCGTTTTATTTATTCGTTGATTAGTATAACACATATTCTAAAAAGGTGAACATATTTAACACATATAAAAAAAGTTGTTATTTTCAGATAATACATACCCTAAAAATAAATGCCTTAACCCGCTTCAAACAAAAACGGGCAAGGCATTATTTTATTTCAAAACATTCCATTCATATAAAACATTTTGCAATTGAAGGGCAGTATCTTCCAAAGAGCCATTATTATAAATAACTATATCAGCTAGCGCTTCTTTATCTTTTACAGGAATTTGCGTAGCAATACGTGCTTTGGCTTCTTCTTCTGTCAAGCCGTTTCGTTCCATTAAGCGTTCTAGTTGAACATCCTCCCTTACCGAAACTACAATAATCCTTTCAACAAAATGCTCGAGCTTGCTTTCGAATAATAATGGAATATCCATAAATACGTTTTTTTCACCGTATGAAATAAACTCATCACGCTGGCGAATCATTTCTTCACGAATAGCTGGGTGAATGATGGCATTTAGTTGTTGACGCTTCGATTCATCATGGAAAATAAGATTCCCTACTTTTGCGCGGTCCATTGTACCATCTTCAGAAATGACATCCTGTCCAAATACTTCGGCGATTTTCAAAAGCGTTGGACTTCCTGGCTCTACGACTTGTCGTGCAACTTGATCGGCATCAACAATTGGTAAGTTATATGACTGAATCATTTTTGCGACTGTACTTTTTCCACTTGCAATACTTCCTGTTAAACCTATAATCACAGTAATTCCCCTTTACTTTTGACATTGAGGACAATATGTTGACGTCCTTCCCCCGATAACGATGGACTCTGTATTTGCTTCACATATTACACATTGTTTTTTTCCGTACATTTTTAAGCGATGCTGCATCGTACCTGCCCCACCGTTAATACTCCGATAGTCAGATATTGTAGAGCCGCCTGAGTCGATGCTTTCCTGAAGTACATCACAAATCATTTGAAAGAGCTCCATTTTTTTCTCTCTATTTAAGTCACTTGTCACACGGCCAGGATGAATGAATAATTTAAATAAAGCTTCAGTTGCATATATATTCCCGCAGCCTGAGATAACTTGACCGTCCATAATGACTTCTTTAATCGCCTTTTTCGCAAATTTCGGCTTTTCACTTTGCGTTAGGAAAAAATCACATGCGCTTTCATCAAAAGGCTCCGGTGCCATTTTCAGTAAAGGTGGATGGTCTGCTAGTTCTTTTATAAAGCGCAATTCACCAAAACGGCGGATATCAGCATAGACAAGCAATTCTCCGCTTGCCAATGTAAATATCGCATGGATATGCTTACGGAATTTTTCTTCCGTTATCTCCACCACATCATTCACAACAAACCATGCGCCACTCATCCCTAAATGGTTCACTAAAATAAAACGTTCATCATTTTTCTTTAGATGAAAGAATATATATTTTGATCTGCGCTCCAATTTATCGATTTTCATATCGCGTACTAATAGTTCAAATTGAGAAGGCTTTGCGTTTTTTACAATCGCCTGTTTCCCTGCCTCATGCGATGTATAAACGACATCCGATAAAGAGACAGATTCAATCGTCTTCCCTTCTACGATTGGCCGTAAATCACGTACGACCCCTTCTACTTCTGGTAATTCTGGCATAAATGGTACTCCTTATTTCGCATCGTACCATGTAGGACCATATGAAAATTCAACCTTTAACGGCACGCTCAACTTAATTGCATTTTCCATAACTTCAGGTACGATACGTTCTAAAATTTCAATTTCTTCTTTTGGTGCTTCAAAAATAAGCTCATCGTGTACTTGTAACAACAGCTTCGTCTGCAACCCTTCTTGTTCAAGGCGAGCATCCATGTCAATCATTGCTTTTTTAATAATATCCGCTGCACTTCCTTGAATCGGCGTGTTCATCGCCGTACGCTCTGCAAAACTTCTTAAATTGAAGTTCGAGCTTGTGATGTCCGGCAAGTAGCGGCGGCGATTTAAAATCGTTGTAACAAAGCCGGCTTTCTTGGCCTCTTCAATACTTGTATCCATATAGTTTTTTACACCAGGGAAGCTTTGCAAGTAGTTTTCAATGAAAATCCCAGCTTCTTTACGTGTAATATCAAGGCTTTGTGATAAGCCATAATCACTAATCCCGTATACAATACCAAAGTTTACAGCTTTTGCTGTGCGACGCATTAAGCTTGTCACATCATCCGGATTTTCAAGATTAAACACATCCATTGCCGTCCGTGTATGGATATCCATTCCTTGCTGGAATGCCTCTACAAGCGCATCATCACCGCACATATGAGCCAATACGCGCAGCTCAATCTGTGAATAGTCCGCCGCAAACAAAATCCAATCCTTTTTCGACGGAACAAATGCTTTTCGAATTTTACGTCCTTCTTCTAAACGAATCGGGATATTTTGTAAATTCGGGTTTGTTGAGCTTAAACGCCCAGTTGAAGTTAAAGCCTGCTGGAATCGGGTATGCACTTTTGAATCTTCTTTATGCACTTCTTTTATTAAACCTTCAATATATGTTGATTGCAGTTTCGCAAGCGTACGGTACTCAAGAATATGCTTCACAATGTCATGCTCGGACTGTAACTTCTCCAGTACATCGGCTGCTGTTGAATATCCTGTCTTTGTCTTTTTAATGACAGGTAAGCCTAATTTATCAAATAAGATAACACCAAGCTGTTTCGGTGAATTAATATTGAATTTCTCGCCTGCCAGTTCATAAATTGTCGCTTCCATTACTTCGAGCTTTGTCTTCAGTTCATCACCCATTTGACGCAATGTATCGATATTGACTGTTATCCCTTCGCTCTCCATTTTCCCTAAAATATGTGCAAGCGGCAGCTCCAGCTCTTTATATAATTCAAACTGTTCATTTTCTTTAAGTGTTTGCTCTAAAACTGGCTGCAGCTTCCATACTGCTACTGCTTTTCGGCTTACATGTTCTGCTACATGATCTGCCCCCGGAACAATCCACTTTGCCCCTTTTCCGTAAATCGCTTCATTGGATTGTACATCCTGATAACCGAATTCTTTTGCAAGTGTTGCAACATCATCACCAGAAATCGACGGCTTTAAAATGTACGAAGCTAACAATAAATCGAACTCCACACCTTTTAGCTCAATCCCTAAACGATGGAGCATTGCTTGTGTCGCTTTACTGTCTACCATATATTTTTTCTTTGTTTCATCTTGGATCCATGCTTTTAAATCTGCATTATCCACTACATTATCAATCGCTGTATATACCGTGCGTTCCCCGTCTGTCAAGGCTAAACCGAGGGCATTACAGCTATGGTAATGTTCATTTTCCAACTCCAGATGAATTGCCATCGTATCTTTTAACATGTCAGCTTTAATAGACTGTACATTTTCAAATACTAGTTCAGCTTGTTCAGTTTCTACTGCTTCAAAATCGCTCTTTTCGATTAAAGATTTAAACCCAAGCTCTTGCCATACATTAAGAAGTGATTCCTCATCCGGACCTGAATAAGCTAAATCATCCAGTGAAATTGTTAGTGGTGCATCTGTATGAATTGTCGCAAGTTTTTTTGATAAGTGTGCCATTTCTTCATTATCTACCAGCTTTTCCTTCATTTTCGATGCTTTCAATGAATCCATCGCTTCATATAGTTTTTCAATTGTACCGTGTTCCTTCAATAATTTAATCGCTGTCTTTTCACCAACGCCCGGAACTCCCGGAATATTATCCGATTGATCGCCCATAAGCCCTTTCATATCGATAATTTGCTCCGGTGTCAGTCCATACTTTTCTTGAATATGTGCCGGTGTATATTTTTCAATATCGGTAATCCCTTTACGAGTTATATAGACTGTGACATCTTCTGTTGCTAGCTGCGTTAAATCTTTGTCTCCCGAAACAACGATAACTTCTATACCTTGTCCGGCAGCCTGTTTCGCTAGTGTTCCGATAATATCATCTGCTTCGTACATTTCCAGTTCATAGCGTTTAATGTTGTATGCATCAATCAGCTTACGAATATAAGGGAATTGTTCGGAAAGCTCTGGCGGAGTTTTTTGACGTCCACCTTTATATTCACCGAACGATTCATGACGAAAAGTCGTTTTCCCGGCATCGAACGCAACAAGCATTTGTGTCGGATTTTCCTCACCGATAATTTTTTGCAGCATCGTTGTAAATCCGTAAGTAGCATTTGTATGAATCCCACTGTCATTTGTCAGCAGCGGCAATGCAAAAAAAGCACGATAAGCCAATGAGTTTCCATCTAGTAAAAGTAATTTTTGTTTTGTCATGCGCGTTCCTCCATTAATCAATTTCACCTCGGGGTGATTACGCCCGGTTTCGGGTCAGGTTCACAGGATACGGATCAGTCACCCGACACTTTTAACCGGATTTTCTTTTAAACACTCTTTGCCGAATCTGTTGCTCCACCCAGAGGCATTAACTTCTGGCGTGTGTTCAAAACGCACTGTAAGAAGTTAAGTTACGATTGTATGTTCTCCTTCTACTTTAGCGATTATTGCGATGAATTGCCAACATAAACGCAAACTCTTCTGCAATAAAATTCTTATTCGCCACAATTATGCAGGACGCCAAAGTGAATGTCCCTTCCAAGAACTTAACATCAGCAGGCAATACCCTCTATTCGCAATTCATCGCAAACTCCATCTTATAATCCTTATGCAAACAGAAACCTTCCGCAATATGTATTTCCCGCCTAAAAAGAAAAAATCCAGATGAATGCAAAATAGCATAATCTGGATTTTTCCATCATTGAATTAAGTTCATATTAGTTTAGAAGTTATTTATATAACTAAAGAAAATCTTTATAATTTGAAGTGATTAATTTGTCCTTTTAACTTAATAATCATTTCATTCAATTCGTGTGCGATGCTCAACATTTCTTCAGTCGATGCTGTCTGTTCTTCTATTGATGCAGCAATACTTTGAGAATGCTCATTGGTTTCTTCCAATGAGTGAACAGTTATATCCGTTGTTTCAAGTACCCGATTAGAGTCCGTTGCGATTACTTGGAATGCATCTGTTACATTTTGAATTTCATTTTTCATATTATCCACTAATTTAGATATTGTATTAAATGTTTCAACAGCCGAGTAGATCGTCACGCTTTCCTGCTCGATTTTCGTTACAACATTATTAATTGCAACAACAGATTCATTTGAATCTTTTTGCATTTCATTAATCAATGTCGTAATATCACTCGCCGAATTCGCCGATTGTTCTGCCAATGAACGAACTTCATCCGCTACTACTGCGAAACCTTTCCCGTATTCCCCAGCTCTTGCCGCTTCGATTGCCGCATTTAAAGCAAGTAAGTTGATTTGATCTGAAATACTTGAAATAATTTTCGTGATTTGACCAACTTCTAAAGAACGGCTATTCATTTGTTCTGTTTTCATTAATGACATTTTCGCCGTTTCATTAATTGTTTCGATTCCTGCAACAGACTTATGAATAACTTCTATTCCTTGTGTTGCGACAGTATTGGTATCTATCGCCTCCTGTGCCACTAATTTCGTAACATTAGAAATTTCTTCAATTTTGAATGCGATCTGTTCCACTGCCACCCGGTTTTGTACAGCGCCTTCTGTAATTAGCTCAGTGCTAGAAGCAATTTCCTGAATCGCGCCCGATACCTGATTCGATGTAATTGTTAACTGTTCTACCGTCTCTTTTAATATCGAAGAACCTTCCTCAACATGGTCGGATGTGTCGGTTACATGGTAGATAGTCTCTCTCAATTGCGTTTGCATATCCGAGAAGCTAGTTGTTAAACGCCCGATTTCGTCATCACTGTATACTTCCAATTGTTTTGATAAATCACCCTGTGCCACAATTTCAGTGTGGTTTAAAAGCTGATTTAAAGGATTCACAATTTTTTTTGAAACCATAACCGCTATAATTGAGCCTATAATCAATGCAACAAGCAGTGAAGCAACTATAATTATAATTAACAATCTATTCAATTCATCAATAAAATCCGCATCCGCATCCAATCCCAGAACAGAATCCGTCCCAGGAATTTGAAGAAAGGTTGATTGATGTTTACCATAATCATCTTCATAGATCTCGCTCGCCACTGTTTCCGTTGTGGAAAGTGCCGCTGTCTGTTCTTCTGTAAAAGCAAGCGGTGTCAGGTAATCTTCCGAATTCCCCAATACCAGAATAACTTCCTCTCCATCGACTTTACTCATAATATAGGCATTTTCTAAATCAA
This sequence comes from Solibacillus sp. FSL W8-0372, assembly GCF_037969735.1. Taxonomy (NCBI): domain Bacteria; kingdom Bacillati; phylum Bacillota; class Bacilli; order Caryophanales; family Caryophanaceae; genus Solibacillus; species Solibacillus sp. FSL W8-0372. Next base: position 2,767,561 of record NZ_CP150204.1, read on the forward strand.
AATCATTTTGGAAATCGGTTGTGGCTTCCAGTAATTTTTCATATGAAGCCTTGTTTTTCTTAGCATCATTCACTATATCCGCGTCAAAAAGCGTACTGAATTTTTCCATACTCAACAATAAGTTTTGGTTGTGCTGCGGAATGATCTGGTTATTAATTAAGTTGCTGGAAACCAAAAATAGAAGTGAACTAAAAACAACACTTAATAAAATAATTGGAACTAAAATTCCTAATAAAATCTTGGTTTTTACTGAATTATATTTTTTTAACATTTACATTGCTCTTTAAAACAATTATGAAATTGTTTTAACCAAGCTTCCCCCCAAATTTAATTTTTCACATACAACTTTTCTTCTTTTTCTACATATTCCATAAAGTCCAACGATAAGATATGGTCATTTTGTGCCAACGATTCACTGCTAAAGAAAATGACAGCAAACGTTGCACCCTGACCGTACGGAATATGACGATATTCTAAAATATGGTGGAATTGTTTCTGCAATAATTCATGGTGTATCACAAGCCCGTCATCAATCTTTATCTCACCTTCAAACTCGGCACAAGTAAAGCTGTAAATTTTATTGTCCATTGTATTTCTTAAGGTAGCCCAATCCGGTTTTTTCTGTTCGAAGAAATAGTCGTACGAGTTAACCCCATATGCAAAACTTCCCAATTCGGTCGTACCTGCACCAGCAAAGCGTAATGGATTCACTTCAATTGGTACAATTGTTCCTTCATCATCCATGCGCAGTTCTACGTGCAGCGGCATTTTCCGTAAATTGAAGATTTCCCCAAGTCCTTGCAGATACTCGGTAATCGGAGTTAAGTAATTTTGCAGCACTTGCTTGCTCGTATAATAAATACGATCACTCATATCTTTTTCGTCTTTGAACATACGCGCAAATAAATTGAGCACAACCGGATCATTCTTTTCGTCGAAGAAAAGATCGATTGCAAATTCCTGCCCCTCAATATAACTTTCAATGATAAAGGTTTCACTACCCAAAATATCCTTTGAATCGTCTTCACTCGACTGTTCCATCGTTTCTTCCATCTTATCGATTATACTTTGGAATTCTTGTAGATTCTCTACTCTGTAAACCCCAACACTTGAGTATCCGACTGTCGGCTTAAAGATTAACGGATAGGGTAGTGAGGATAGATCAAGTTGCCCTAATTCACCTGAAGTAGTTTCTAAAAAGAAGAAATTAGGATAACTCTCAGCTAAACGCTTTCTGAATGCAAATTTATTTTTAAATAAATTCGCTGTTTTTGTTACATGCGATTCTGCATAATATTCATTTAGAATCTGAATGGCTTCTTCAGAATTCATAATGATTAAATCCTCTTGTTGAAATACTTTCACCAGATTTTGCTCATCTTCTGATTTGTCATTTAGAATCAACTGTTGTTCAATATCTAAAATCTTTACTTTCTTTTCGATCAATGTTTCTGCTAAGAGCGGGGATACATAAGCTGTATCTAATAGAATCAAAACTTTCACTTCCTTATATGTATAGAGCATTAATTAAACAACGCGCATTATTACCTAATTTTTCTGAATATATAAGCATTTATACCCTAAAAAATTATTACAATATATGCAAAAAAGACTACGCTTGTTATATTATACACACTTCTTTAAATTTTTCCATTTTATTTAAATAATCTTGCTATAATAAAAACCGCGTGGAATAAAATCCCGCGCGGTCTAAATATCTATTTAATTTTATTTTTGAACTTCACAACATGTACACTGTTTTTCTCTTCTTTATAAAAAATCTCTTCAAAAATAACTGTTAGTAAAAATGCATTTAAAAATGGAATGATGATATACATTGGCATACCACCTAAATCGTATTGCATTAATCCACGTGCAAATACCTCAACAAAACCAATTTGGGAAAAGTAAAAAATCATTCCTACTCCTACCTGCCAAATCGGACGCTTGTCCTCACGTTTTTCAAACCATAGTACTTTTTTAAACGAATTACGGACATCTTCTGCTATAAAGGCACTTAACAATAAAATCACAATAAATAAAATAGGTATATGATAAATTTCCACTTTCATGAAACTTAAATTCGTTTGATAAAATAGTGCTGTCACTGATGTTGCCATAATGAAAGCAATTAAACTATTTTGTATTTTTCTACTCAAATTTGCTCCCCCTTAATTATATTACTCACTTATTATAACAATAAAATAATAATTTGAAATAATATAATTCAAATTTTCAGTGAAGGTAAATATTGTAAAATAAATCCACCAATAAAAAAGGCTATTTAGAATGGGTTTACATTCTAAATAGCTTTTTTCTGCTTTTAATCTAATTGACCTGATAGTAATTTCGCATATGGTGAATCAGATGGAATAATAATCATTGTCTCATTACCAATTGTTTTCTTGTATGATTCCAATGTTCGGAATAAACTGTAGAACTCCGGGTCTTTCGAGTAAGCGGCATTATAAATTTGAGCTGCCTGTGCTTCCCCTTCTGCACGGATTACAGACGCTTCCTTATTTGCTTTTGCAAGTGTTACCTGTACTTCCTGATCAGTCTTTGCCTCTTTACTACGCTTTTCCGCATCCCCTTCAGACAGATACTTTTGCGCAATCGATTGACGTTCCGAAACCATTCGTGTATAAACAGACTGTTCGTTCTCCTCAGGTAAATCAGTACGGCGAATACGCACATCAATTACTTCAATACCGAAATTGGCAGATTCAATTAATTCATTGACACGTTGTGTAACACGGTCATTAATGTTCCCGCGTTTCGAATCTTTTTCATTAATAATATCTCCGTACTCCGTTTGACCGAATTCTGTACGAAGTGCCGAATAAATAAACTCCTCCATACGATTTTCCGCATTGAGCAACTGTCCTGCATTTGAGATTAACGCTTTTGGATCCGTAACACGCCATACTGTATAATTGTCGATAATAATCCGCTTTTTATCCTTCGTGCTGATCTCTTCTTCTGTCATATCATGAGTCATTAAATTTCTTGGAAGAGTCGTCACACTTTGGATGAATGGGATTTTCATATGAAGTCCCGGTTCCCTTTCGTACTTCACTACTTCCCCGAACTGACGAACTACTTTATATTCATTTTCTTTTACAATATACAAGTTCGCAACTACGACAATTAATGCAGCAAACACAACCGTTAATACAATAGCAGAAGTAACCCATTGCTTAACATTTAAAGGCTTTTTATCTTTTTTTAATGGTGTTGGTGCTTTTTTTGTATTTAAATCACCGTTATTTACTTGTTGATCTGGATCATTCGCTTTCGGGACTTTCTTTACTTCTTTCGATCCGTTTTTATTGCCGAATAGTTTTTTCACAAATTCATCTAAATCGCCGTTAAAATTATTTTTGTCGTTACTCATTCACTTTTGCTCCCTTCTTTTTTCTCTTCTGTAGAAGGTGGTGTCGTTTGCATTGGTTGAATCGGCAAGTACTTCATCGTACCGCTGCCATCATCATTCATTATATAAATTTGGGCATTCGGTAAAACTGCCTCCAATGTTTCTAGTACTAATCGTTCACGTGTAATATCTTTATTCAGGCGATATTCTTCATAAAGCTGATTAAATAATGCCACTTCACCTGTAGCTTGCTCAATACGTGAAGCCTTTTCCCCTTCCGCTTTTGAAAGAATTGCCGCTGCTTCACCAACCGCTTCACTTACACGCTGGTTTTCATACTTTTCTGCTTCGTTAATCTTTGTATTTTTTGTCTCACGCGCATCGGTAACATCTGTGAATGCTGCACGTACTTCCTGATTTGGTACTTCTACATCTTGCAGCTTTACGCCTACAACCCCAATACCGATATCGTACTTATCGATTAACGATACAAGCAACTCACGTGTTTCTGCTTCAATATCCGCTTTACCATCCGTTAATGCCTCATCGATTGTTGAGCTGCCAATGATTGAACGAATCGCACTGGATGTCGCATTATGTAAAATCGCTCGCGGCTCCTGTGAACTAAATAAGTATTTTTTCGGGTCAACTATTCGCCATTGAACAACAAGATCTGTTAAAACAATATTTTCATCACCTGTAATCATTTTTGTTTCTTTATCGAATGCTTCCACCGTACCGTCCGGATTTTGCTTATAGCCGAACTGTAAACTGTATGTTTCCTTTGATAAAATCTCTACTGCCTGTACTGGCCATGGTAATTTAAAATGAAGTCCTGAATCTTGTATTGTCTCATCCGCTTGACCAAATGTAATCACTACTGCCTGTTCCGATTCATCTACTGTATACCACGATGTCGTAACAACAATAATTGCCACAACGGCAAACAAGGCAAGTGCTACCCATAGTAATGTTCTTTTTACACTCATCGTAAAGAACCTCCTTTTTTATTTTCCTTTTATTCTACGCTCCATCTATTGTAAAAGTTTCATATTTTTTGAGAAACATAAAAAGGTAGAAGAAAATCAAAAAACCATGCAAATAGCGCAAAGCTTTTTGCATGGTCGCGTGTACCATTGTGGCATATTACCTTTTTTGAAACGGGGGTTTCTATAAAAAATATATCACCCCAATATAAAGGCTATATAACATTATTGTAAAGCTACTGTTAAGCTTTAACGTTGTAATGGCAGAAATACTTTTATGCTGGTACCTTTGCCAATTTCACTTGCTACTTGAATTTTCCCATTATGAGCTTCTATTAAATGTTTCACGATAGATAATCCAAGCCCTGTACCACCAGAATTACGGCTACGTGCACGATCCACCCTGTAAAAGCGTTCAAAAATACGTGCAATCTCTGCTTTTTCAATGCCGATTCCTTCGTCCTTCACTTCAAAAATTCCGTATTGTTCATTCGCACTAATACATAGTGTCACGGTAGTTTCTTCTTTTGAATATGCAATGGCATTATTAATTAAATTCGTAAAAATCTGCATCAATCGATTAACATCACCTAAAATAACCGCATCCTGCTCAATTTTCACATCAAATTGCATATTTTTACTTTCCAGCTGCGAACTCGTTAAATCAACAACCCGCACTAAAATATCCTGAAGCTTCGTTGGGGTCACATCAAGCGTAAAGCCGTGGCGCTCAATTTTGGATAGCTCGAGTAAGTCATTAACAAGAACCTGAATTCTATTGCTTTCATCGTAAATGATATTCAAGAAAGAAAGCAACATTTGCTCGTCTTTAAACGCTCCATCCAGAAGGGTTTCCGAAAAACCTTTAATCGATGTAATCGGTGTACGCAGCTCATGGGATACATTCGCCACGAAATCTTTTCTAATCTGCTCCAATCTTACAAGCTCACTTACATCATGCATGACTATAACTACACCTAGCCAACGACCGTGCTCACCAACAACAGGTGCCCCATATACTTGCTCATAATATTCTTCGTCAGCAATTTCCATTACAAGCTGCTGGCGATATGGCAATTCCGTTAAAAACACATGGTCGATAAATTGCTCCAGTTCCTTTGGTAATCCTAGCATCATGAAATTTTTACCGATAAGCTGTTCTGTGGGGAGCTCGAAAAGTGTTTGGAACTTTTTATTAACAATAGAAATGTTCCCTTCACGGTCTATCATCATTAGCGCACTACCCATATTTTCAATTAATGTCTTTAAACGTTCTTCCTCGATTGCCCGCGTCTTCGTTATATCCTGTAAATTGCGTGCTAAAATATTGATTGAATTTCGTAATTCCACAATTGTTTTTGGTCCATTTGCAAAAGCCCGCGCCCGATAGTTGCCTTTCGATAACTCCAGTGCCGTCTTTGTAATATTGATAATCGGCGTTATAAAATTACTGGCAACGCGATGAGCCATAAAACCCGTTATAATAAATCCACCTAATAACATTGCCGCTATAAGTACATACATTTTTTGCTTAATATCTATTAAAGACTCTGCCTCAACATCAATCCTAGAGGCATCTATAATAGCTTGTTTTTGACTTGCCGTTAGCTCAATCTGCTGTTCCTCTACTATCTGTGCTAATTTGTTTTCTGAGACATTTGTCGCTTCGTTAATATATTCATCAATAAAAAAAGGAAAAAGCTGCCCTATGAACAGCCCTAGAACAGCTAAACTTGATCCAATAACAAAAATAAACGAATAAAACAAACGATTTTTCATTCCGTTCATTATTTTTTTGGCTCCTCAAATTTATATCCTAAACCACGAATTGTTTTAATATAAAGTGGTTTACGACTATTTTCTTCAATTTTATCTCGAAGATGGCTAATATGGACGTCTACAATACGTGTATCTCCTGCAAAATCATAGTTCCAAACAGCACTAAGTAATTGATCACGTGTTAATACCCGATTTTTATTTTCAAGTAAGTATACTAGTAATTCAAATTCTTTCGGTGTGAACTCCAAAGATTCTTCATCAATAAATGCTTCAAATCGCTCCGGGAATACTCTTAAATTTCCAAACGAGTATACGACTTCATTTGTCTCAATTGCCTCTTCTACAACTGGTCCTGAAAAACGTCGCAATACAGCCTTAACACGTGCGATTACTTCTCGAGGGCTAAATGGTTTAGTCATGTAGTCATCTGCACCCAGCTCTAAACCTAATACTTTGTCGAATTCATCATCTCTAGCTGTTAACATAATAATTGGTATATTTATGCGTAAACGTCGTAATTCTTTACATACTTCCACACCATCAAGTTTCGGCAGCATTAAATCCAGTAATATTAAGTCTGGTGCTTGCTGAACTGCCGTATCAAGCCCAGCCTGACCATCATGTGCTAAAAGAACTTCAAAGCCAGCTTGCTCCAAATTATATTTCAATAATGTTGCGATTGGCATTTCATCTTCTACTACTAAAACCGTTTTAACCATTTTAAGTTCCTCCAAATCGATTTGAAACCCCCATCTCAAAATCAATTTTCCATGTGGTTGACTATCAACTATTTCTATAATTATGTACTGCTTAGAAGCACTATCTTCATAGTAGCAACTTTTTTTGAAAAGTACAATTATTCATATGTGAAGACATCATTTTACTGACTAGAATTTCATATACCTTATTATTTCGATAGGTAAAATAACATTTCTTATTGACCGAATATTTGTTATTATGTTAACATTTAGAAAATTATTTATATGCGCACGGAAGATAAGCGTATGTAAATTTTTTTAATATTAATTCCGAGTATTTCAATATGTTAAGTATAACAATAGAAAGCAGGTGCTTCCATGGCAAATGGAATCAATATTGAGTTAATTAATTTAACGAAAAGTTTCGGTGAAAAAGAAGTATTAAAGGATATTAACTTAACAATCCCCGCTGGACAATTTGTCGCAATTGTCGGGAAAAGTGGTTGCGGAAAGAGTACGCTTCTACGAATCATCGCAAATTTAGATCAAAAAACAGCTGGCGAATCTTTAAAGAACGGGATTCACCAAGATGATTTCTCAGGCGTTCGCGTCATGTTTCAAGAGGATCGATTACTCCCATGGCTGTCTGTTTTAGAAAATGTCGGGGTTGGCACAGAGTTGAAAAAGGATTGGCAACCGCTCGCATTAGAAGCGCTTGAACATGTTGGGTTAAAGGACCGCGCTAAAGAGTGGCCACATGTATTGTCAGGTGGGCAAAAACAAAGGGTTGCACTAGCGCGTGCACTTAGTGCAAAACCAAGACTCTTGTTATTGGATGAGCCGCTCGGGGCATTGGATGCTCTTACACGATTGGAAATGCAAAATCTAATCGAACAATTATGGTTAAACCAAAAATACACTTCGTTGCTCGTGACACATGATGTGGCAGAAGCAATTACATTGGTGGATCGAATTATTCTAATAGAAGACGGGATTGTAGCACTGGATTTGCCAGTTAACCTTCCCCGCCCTAGAACACGCTCAAATCCAAAATTTGCGGAGCTAGAGGAAATACTGCTTCAACAGTTATTAGGACAACAAATAAAAACAGAATCACCAACTAAACAAAAACAATTACAAGCAATTATTTGAGGAGGTATTACTAATGAAAAAACTACTCTCTATCTTTTTTCTCTTAACTCTATCCATTATTTTAGTCGGGTGCTCAGCATCGAATGCAGAAAATAAAAAGGTGCGAATTGGCTACCAAAAAAACGGTACAACATTATTATTAAAAGCGAATGGTGAACTTGAATCACGTTTAAAGGAATTAGGTTATTCAGTGGAATGGTCTGAATTCAATACGGGCAGTTCAATTCTAGAAGCATTAAACTCCGGAGCTATTGATTTTGCCAATGCAAGTGATGCCCCATCAATGATGGCATTATCAAAAGGAATGAATTTCAAATACATCGCAGGTGAAGAATCTTCTCCACAATTCGAGGGGATTTTAGTAAAAAATGACAGCCCTATCCAATCAATAGAACAATTGAAGGGAAAAAAGATTGCGTACAATAAAGCTTCCATCTCCGAATATTTATTAGTTACTGCTTTGGAAACAGTTAATCTGACACTGGATGATGTAGAATCTGTTATTTTAAGTCCTGCAGATGCGACTATTGCATTTCAAAACGGTGAGGTTGATGCCTGGGTTACTTGGGATCCGTATATGACGGTTTCCGAAAGTAAAGGCAATCAAATTTTAGCTACAGGAGAAGGCATTGTGGAACACCGCGGATTCTACTATGCATCTGATAAATTTATTGAATCCAATAAAGATGCTGTCGTTGCCTATGTGGAAGAATTATCTAAAGTCGGTGAAGCTATTGATACTGATTCAAGTGATGCAGCAGAAATTCTTGAAGAGAATACAGGTATCGCCGCAGATGTTTGGGTAACAAGCTTAGCCCGACGTTCATCTGTTGCTACTTATTTGGATGAAGATGCACAAGCAGATTTACAAAGATTAAATGAAGATCTTTATGACATTGGATTAACAACTAATCTTGTAGAAAATCTTGAAAACTATATTTGGAAACCATAAGAGGTGAGTAAATGAAGAAGAAAAAATGGATTCATTTGATTGAGCCGTGGATCATTCCTATTTTAATTATTATCATTTGGGAAGTATCAAATAAAACAGGCATCCTTGCCAATACAATATTACCTGCCCCCTCTGATGTAATAGCAGCAGGTTATCAACAAGCAGCTTCAGGGGTTCTGTTTGAACATCTTCAAATCAGTACAACACGTGCTTTAATCGGGTTTCTGATCGGCGGAAGTATTGCTTTTATTATCGGTATTTTGAATGGGATTGTTCCATTCGCACAGCGGTATTTAGATACAACTATTCAAATGCTGCGAAACATTCCGAATTTGGCACTCATTCCATTAGTTATTATTTGGTTTGGTGTAGGCGAAGAAGGAAAAATCTTTTTAGTGGCAATAAGCGTTTTTTTCCCTATTTACGTCAATACGTACCACGGAATCCGTAATGTAGATCCGCGGTTAATCGAAATGGGGAAAATATATAATCTTTCGAAATACAAACTGTTTTTTAAAGTAATTATTTTAGGAGCAATGCCATCGATATTAGTCGGTATTCGCTATTCATTAGGAATAATGTGGCTTACTTTAATTGTTGCAGAAACAGTAGCGGCAAGTTCAGGTATCGGTTATATGTCAATGAATGCACGTGAATATATGCAACTTGATATTGTTGTATTGGCAATTATTTTATATGCCATTTTAGGAAAAATTGCAGATTCTATTGCAAAACTATTAGAGAAAAAATTATTAAAATGGAATCCCGTGTACCAATAAAAAAATGAAGGGCTTCGGTATAAACTACCGAAAGCCCTTTTTGCTTTATATTATTTCAATGCTTTCATAACGTCTACAACTGCATCCGCAGAATGATCCAACGCTGCTTTTTCATCATCTGTCAGTTCCAGCTCATAAATTTTTTCAATTCCATCGGCACCTAATAATGTTGGTACGCCTAAATAAATGCCATTATAACCATATTCACCTTCTAAGTAGGCGATTGCTGGCAAAATTCGCTTTTGATCCTTTAAAATCGCTTCCGCCATCTCCACCATTGCAGCTGCCGGTGCGTAGTACGCAGAACCGTTTCCTAATAGATTAACAATTTCTCCTCCACCAACACGTGTACGCTGTACTATTTCCTCTAAACGATCCGCTGGAATCAAGCTATGTAAAGGTACCCCTCCAATGGAAGCATATCGCGTTAATGGAACCATTGTGTCACCATGACCGCCTAATACTAAAGCCGAAATGTCTTTTACCGAAACATTTAATTCCTCTGCAACAAACGCGCGGAAACGAGCAGTGTCCAATACACCCGATTGACCAATGACACGAGTTTTCGGGAACCCCGATTCTTTAAACACTGTATAAGTCATCGCGTCTACAGGGTTTGTTAAAACGATAATAATTGCATTTGGAGAAGTGTTTGCAATTTCCTTTGCTACAGTTTTCATTACACCTTGATTAATTTGAACTAAATCATCACGACTCATACCCGGCTTACGTGCAACACCCGCAGTAATTAATACGATATCCGAGTTAGCTGTATCCTCATAAGATGATGTACCTGTCACATATGAATCAAATCCTTGAACAGGGGCTGCTTCCCACATATCCAATGCTTTTCCCTTTGTAGGATTTTCAGCTGCTGGAAGGTCTACTACTACAATATCGCCCAATTCTTTTTGTGCAGCTAAAAATGCTGCTGTTGCTCCGGTAAATCCACTACCAATTACTGAGATTTTTTTGCGTTTAAGTTTCATTATGAATCGCTCCTTTAGAATAATAATCTTAGCATCATAAAAATATGTACAAAAAAGGGAGAAAACATTACGCTCTCTCCCTTTTGTAACTATTATTAATTTTGGAACGAACAACTTATAAAGTCAATTATTACCTCTATCATTTTGAAATTATTAGAACAATACTATTCATTACTAAACAATTTGTTCATAATTTCACATATAAAGGTAAAAAATTAAGCTTTAATTAGAAGTTTTCGATTAATTTTGTAGCGAATTCAGAACATTTAACTTCTGTAGCGCCATCCATTAAACGTGCGAAGTCATAAGTTACATATTTAGAAGAGATTGTTTTCTCTACAGAATTTGTAATTAAGTCCGCAGCTTCTTGCCATCCTAAGTGCTCAAGCATTAATACGCCTGATAATAATACTGAAGATGGGTTTACTTTATCTTGACCAGCATACTTAGGTGCAGTACCATGAGTAGCTTCAAAAATAGCGTGTCCAGTTAAGTAGTTAATGTTAGCACCTGGAGCGATACCGATACCACCAACTTGAGCAGCTAATGCGTCAGAGATGTAGTCACCATTTAAGTTCATAGTAGCTACTACGTCGAACTCATTTGGACGAGTTAAAATTTGTTGTAAGAAGATATCAGCGATAGAATCTTTAATTAAGATTTTACCAGCAGCTAATGCAGCAGTTTGTGCTTCGTTAGCAGCAGCTTCGCCTTTATCAGCTTTGATAGCATCGTATTGGTTCCAAGTGAATACTTTGTCGCCGAATTCAGCTTCAGCTACATCGTAACCCCATTGTTTGAATCCACCTTCAGTGAACTTCATGATGTTACCTTTGTGTACTAAAGTAACAGATGGTTTGTTGTGTTGGATAGCATATTCGATAGCAGAACGTACTAAACGCTCAGTACCTTCTTTAGATACAGGTTTGATACCTAAACCAGAAGTTTCTGGGAAACGGATGTTTTTAACACCTAGTTCGTTTTGTAAGAATGCTAATAATTTCTTTTGCTCGTCAGAACCAGCTTTGTACTCGATACCAGCATAGATATCTTCAGTGTTTTCACGGAAGATTACCATGTTTACGTCTTCTGGACGTTTAACTGGTGAAGGTACACCGTCAAAGTGACGAACTGGACGTAAGCATACATATAGGTCTAACTCTTGACGTAATGCTACGTTAAGTGAACGGATACCGCCACCGATTGGAGTTGTTAAAGGACCTTTAATAGCGATTAAGTATTCGTTAATTTTTTCTAAAGTTTCTTTTGGTAACCATTCACCAGTTTGGTTGAATGCTTTTTCACCAGCTAAAACTTCTAACCATTCGATTTTCTTTTCACCGTTATAAGCTTTTTCTACAGCTGCGTCGATTACGCGAGATGCTGCTGCCCAGATATCTGGACCGATACCGTCACCCTCGATGAAAGGGATTACTGGATTGTTTGGAACGATTAAAGAACCGTTTTCTACTACGATTTTGTTAGTCATTGGAAATTTGCCTCCTAATAATCATAAATCTAGGACTGTGTCAATTCACAGTCCTAGATATTTTAACATACTTTTTTAATTAGCGCTCGTTAATTGGTACGTATTTTTGCATATCTGGACCAACATATTCCGCACGAGGACGGATTAGGCGGTTGTTTGCATACTGTTCTAAAATGTGCGCTACCCAACCTGAAGTACGAGAAACTGCAAAGATTGGTGTGAATAAGTCATGCTCGATACCTAAAGAATCATATACTGATGCTGAGAAGAAGTCTACGTTTGCAGGTAATTTCTTTTGTTCAACAATCATATCGTGAATCTTAACTGACATATCATATAATTCTGGTTTACCAGTTAACTTAGTTAACTTTTCAGACATTACACGTAAGTGAGGTGCACGTGGGTCTCCACCACGGTATACGCGGTGACCGAAGCCCATGATTTTTTCTTTATTATCTAATTTGTTTTGTACCCAAGATTCAACTTTATCGATAGAACCGATTTCAGTTAACATTTTCATAACTTGCTCGTTCGCACCGCCATGTAATGGACCTTTTAATGCGCCGATTGCTGAAGTTACGCCTGAATATACATCAGATAATGTAGCAACACATACACGAGCTGTGAATGTAGAAGCATTTAATTCGTGGTCAGCGTGTAAGATTAACGCTTTATCGAATGCTTCAATTTCGATTGCTGCTGGTTCTTCACCTTTCAGCATATATAAGAAGTTTGCTGCATAACCTAATTCTGGTTTTGGAGCAACTGGTTCTTTACCTTGACGTACACGTGCAAAAGTAGTTACTACTGTACCAATTTTTGCTTGTAAACGGATCGCTTTACGGTAGTTAGCTTCCGCATCCATAACGTCTGCTTCTTCATCAAATGCACCAAGCATTGATACAGCAGTACGTAATGCAGCCATTGGGTGTACTGTGTTTAATGGCATAGATTTGAATAAATCTGTAATTGCCGCCGGGATATCCATGTTGTTAGCTAATTCTTGTTTTAAGTTAGCTAATTCTTCAGCGTTTGGTAAACGTGTGTTCCATAATAAGAATACTACTTCTTCAAAAGTTGCATTGTTAGTAAGATCGTCGATTCCATAACCTACGTATGTAAGTGTATCATCGATAATTGAAGAAATTTTTGATTCTGCTGCTACGATACCTTCTAAACCTTTAGTTGCTGACATAAAAATCGCTCCTTCACTTAATAAATTAATTTTGTAAGTGCTTTCTTTTCAGTCTATTAAAAAGAGGCACACTCATATCGTTCTGCTCAGTTGAACCTATAAGTAAATCGCTTACATATTTCATTATAATAAATTTTGACGTCTTTGTGAATGAATTACTCGGATTTTAAGAAAAATTAGCATAGATGATAGATTTAGCGCATGAGAGAGAATTTATCGTTAACAACGAGATATATATGGCATAATTTAGGAGTGGTATAAGTGGATTATACAAATAAACCAAATCAATTGCTAGTGAAAAGTAGGAATATTATCATTCTACTACTTTATTTTACCCTTTTTTATTTCATACCGCCTATAATTTTCGGACTATTTTTTGCTTATTTATTATTTCCTGTCTTCATCTTTTTTAAGGAACAGTTTAAACTACCGTTTTTTCTTGTTGTAATTATTTTATCTGTTTTTATATTTGCAGTAGTGGTATCGATTATCTTATTGCTTATCCATAGCTTCATAACATTACTACCTGTCATCCAATCAACACTTCTATCTTTGGAAGACAATTATATTAAACATCCCCTGCTTCCGTTTATTATAGAAAAACTCCAAAATTTTTTAAATGAATTTTTATTTTTGATTGTTACTATGTTGAAAAATAGTTTTCAATCGTTGTTTGAATTTTTTATATTCGTTGTAACATTTTATTTTGCCTTATTTGAAAGCTATAAAAATAGACTATGGTTTTTTGCTTATATTCCTAAAGCATATCGAGATGCCTGGTCACGATATTTTCAAAAAGGAATGGAGCTTATTGGAAGCTTTATCGTTGTAGAATTGCAGTTATTTACTATAACGTTTCTGCTTCTTTGTGGTTCTTTTTACTTTTTAAATTTTGAATCATTTATTATAAAAGCATTTTTAATTGCTGTAGCAGACTGCTTGCCTTTTTTAGGTATCGGTATTTTCTTAATACCAGTCGCCATTTATTATTTTATTATCAGCAATCCACTTATGGGAGCAACTATTATAGGCATTTACTTTATTGTACAAACAATAAGACAGCTAACTGAATCGATGCTTTGGTCCCATACATTGCATTTACGTATGATCCACACATTTTTAATCAGCGCTGCCTCAGTCTTATTATTTGGTTTTTATGGAATTATCGTCAGCCCAATACTTTTGATGATTGCTATTAAATTAAAGCAGCATCCTACCTTTGCAAGATGACAACCTGTCCTTTTTTCATTCTTTTGCGTAAAAAATAGAAAATTACAGGTTTAAATAACTTTCTTGTAATGCCCAATATGAAAAGCAAACCAATAATATCTGTAATAAACCCTGGTAATGCTAATAAGGCACCACCTATAAAAATCATGAATGTTTCAATCATCGCAACTGCAGGAGGTTGTCCTTGCTGCAAACTCTTCTGAATATCCTGGACAGATTTTGTTCCACGTTGTTTTGCAATAAGCAGCCCAACTACAGAAGTGGAAATGATTAAAAGTAAAGTATATAAAACACCGATTGCATTCCCAATTACGATAAACAAGGCAATTTCAGCGAATACAAGTGCGAGTAATCCAAATAAAAATTTCTTCATTAAAAAAGCCCCCTCTTCTACTATTTAATACGTTTAAGGAGTGAAAAAGTTTCAAAATAAAAGCTACTCATGTAAGTTTACACTTATTTGAGTAGCTCCATTTATCTTATTATAGAACGCTTGCATGTCCTTTATAAATGACACCTGTTTCAGCATCCATTGTAATTTCCTGACCGTGGCGAATTAATGATGTAGCTTCTTTCACTCCGACAATTACCGGAATTCCTAAGCTTAAACCAACTACTGCGGCGTGCGATGTTAAGCCGCCTTCTTCTGTAATAATACCTGCACAGTTTTCTATTGCTGGCATCATTTCACGGTCTGAACCAACTGTTACAATGATTGCACCTTCTGTATCATAAGTTAAAGCTTCGCCTGCATTTTTTGCGACAATTGCCTTACCGACTACAGAAAATCTTCCAATACCTTGCCCACGAGCTAATAGGTCCCCAATTACGTGAACTTTCATTAAGTTTGTTGTACCTGCTTCTCCTACTGGAACACCTGCTGTAATGACAACAACATCTCCATGGCTAACATATTCATATTGCAATGCTTCGTCTACCGAAAGCTCCAAAATTTCATCTGTCGTCGAAACACGTTGCGTTAAAATTGGTCTTACACCCCAAACTAACGTTAATTTTTGAGCTGTCGAAGGTTGGCTTGTTACAGCAATAATGGATACACCCGGACGGTATTTTGCAATCATTTTAGCAGTATTTCCACTTTCTGTTGGAGCTAATACGGCTTTTACACCAAGATTAATTGATGTGTAGGCAACAGCTTGAGAAATAGCTTCTGTCATGTTCGCTTCTTTTTCGCGACTACGTTGTGCTACAATTGCTCGGTAATCTAGCGCATTTTCTGTACGGTTAGCAATTTTGTTCATCGTTGCTACCGACTCTACAGGATATAAACCTGCTGCCGTTTCTCCTGAAAGCATAATTGCATCTGTACCATCCATGATTGCATTGGCAACATCGGATGCTTCAGCACGAGTAGGACGAGGATTACGTTGCATAGAATCTAGCATTTGAGTAGCCGTTATTACAGGTTTACCCACTTGGTTACATTTACGAATTAATGATTTTTGTACTAACGGTACTTCTTCTGCTGGAATTTCTACACCCAGATCCCCACGCGCTACCATTAAACCATCAGAAACTTCGATAATTTCATCAATATTATCTACGCCTTCCTGGTTTTCTATTTTAGGAATGATTTGAATATGGCTTCCTTCATTTTGTTCCAGTAACTCACGGATTTCCAGAACATCCTTCGCTGTACGTACGAATGAAGCAGCGATAAAATCAATACCTTGGTCAATACCAAATAGAATATCGGCTGCATCTTTATCCGTAATACCTGGTAATTTGACAGATACGCCCGGTACGTTAACACCTTTTTTATTTTTCAAAACGCCGGCGTTTTCAACGATTGTATGGATTAATCCTTGTTCCAAGTCTTTAGCCAACACACGCAGTTCAATTAAACCGTCATCTAATAAAATTTTATCATTTTGGTCAACGTCTTCTATTAACTGGTCATAAGTCACCGAGAAGCGTGATTCATTCCCCAACACTTCTGTCATTGAAATATCGATAACTTGTCCTGAAACTAGGTGAAGCTCTCCGTTTTCCATCGAATGTGTTCTAATTTCCGGACCTTTTGTATCCAATAATATTCCTACCGGTTGTTTCTTGCGTTCAGATGCATCGCGAATAGCTGCAATACGTGCAGCATGTTCTTCATGGTTTCCATGTGAAAAGTTCAAGCGTGCCACATTCATACCTGCTTCGATTAACTTATCTAACATTTCTGGTGATTCACTTGCTGGTCCAATCGTACAAACAATTTTAGTTTTTCTCATAGTTTCGTCATCTCCGTTTTATGCACTTTAAATTGAAAGTTCTTTTGATAATGTATACAAACTCAAATCTGCCTTGTGCTTTGTTTCAAATGCTTCCCTTAAATCATAATCTATTACTTCATGATTTTTCACGCCAACTGCTCTTCCGCCTTTATTTTCCAATAATAGCTCAACCGCTCTTGCACCGAATCTGCCTGCTAACACACGGTCACGGGCAGATGGAGAACCACCGCGTTGTATATGACCTAAAACAGATGTACGTATTTTTACACCTGTACGTTCTTCCAGTTGTTTTGCCAGCTTATGACCATTCATTACACCTTCAGCTACAATAATTATACTATGTCGCTTGCCACGTGCTGCCCCTCGTTCAAGACGGGTTACAATATCCTCTATTTCAAATGACTCTTCAGGAATTAAAATAGATTCGGCACCTGCTGCTAAACCTGACCACAATGCAATATCTCCCGCATCACGACCCATTACTTCAATAACAAATGTATTTTCATGGCTTGTTGCAGTATCACGAATTTTGTCAATAGATTCAACAACTGTATTTAATGCGGTATCAAAGCCAATCGTATATTCTGTTCCAGGTACGTCATTGTCAATTGTTCCCGGTATGCCGACACAAGGGAACCCTTTTTCAGTTAATTGCATTGCACCACGATAAGAGCCATCTCCACCAATCACTACTAAGCCTTCTATACCTTCTTCTTTCATAAGCTCGATTGCTTTATATTGGAACTCGTCCTGTTTAAATTCAGGGAAACGTGCAGAGTATAATTTCGTACCGCCTCGTTGTATAATATCGCCAACAGAACCTATATCTAAAAGCTCAAATTTCCCATTATAAAGGCCTTCGTAGCCATGGTAAACTCCGACAACGTCTACTCCGTGAAAACGTGCTTTACGAACAACTGCCCTAATAGCAGCATTCATACCCGGTGCATCTCCACCACTCGTTAAAACCGCAATTTTCTTCATACGACCTTTCCTCCTATTACGACTGTTACTATCCACATTAACAGAAAAACCATTTATATGTAACTATTCTAGAAAACAAAAATGTAAAGCATTTGAAAATAACGAAAGAATGCGCTTTCACGCATTCTTCGCTCTTCAATCATTAGTTAAACAATATTATTGTTCAATATACTGACCAATATTCTTAAATTTTGTATAACGATTCTCAACTAATTGCTCTGCACTTTCTTTATTTAAATCGTTTAACGTATTTGTAATGTATTCTTTCATTATTATGGCTTGCTGTTCCTTATCTTTATGCGCTCCACCGGCAACTTCCGGAATAATCCCATCGATTATTTCCAACTGCTTTAAATCAAGGGCTGTAATTTTCATAGCTTCTGCTGCCTGTTTAGCATAGCTTGCATCTTTCCATAAAATCGATGCCGCTCCTTCTGGTGAAATAACTGAGTAGGTCGCATTTTCAAGCATTAGTATTTTGTTTGCTACACCTAATGCAAGTGCGCCACCACTACCGCCTTCTCCTATAACAACGCTAATAATCGGTACCCGGATACCCGCCATTTCAAACAAGTTACGGGCAATCGCTTCACTTTGGCCGCGCTCCTCAGCTGCTTTACCTGGGTAAGCACCTTTCGTATCAATAAAGCAAATAATGGGACGATTAAATTTCTCCGCTTGCTTCATCAGTCGTAATGCTTTACGGTATCCTTCCGGGTGTGGCATCCCGAAATTACGTCGAATATTCTCTTTCGTCGTTTTCCCGCGTTGGTGACCTATAATCGTTATTGCCTGCCCATTAAATGAGGCAATCCCCCCTACAATTGCTGCATCATCCTTAAACGCACGATCCCCATGCAGCTCAATGAAATCATCAAATATTCGTTCAATATATTCAAGCGTAGTCGGTCGTTCCGCATGTCTGGCTACTTGCACCCGGTCCCACGGCTCCATATTTGCATAAACGTTTTTTTCCAACTCCTGCAATCTCGTTTCTAACTTCTCAATTTCACCGCTCATATCGACTTCCGCTTCTGTAGCAATTGTTTTTAATTCTACAATCTTTTCCCGAAGCTTCACTACCGGTTCTTCAAATGCCATTAATTTAGACATGGGATACGCCTCCTTGTACATGTAACTTTACAATTGTTGCAATTTTATCTCGCATTTCCAATCGATTAAAAATGGCATCAAGTTGACCATGATCCAATAAAAACTCTGCCGTTTGGAAATCATCAGGCAGCTTTTCCCGTACCGTCTGCTCGATAACACGACGTCCAGCAAAGCCAATTAAGCTTTGAGGTTCGGCAATATTATAATCCCCAATCGATGCGAAACTTGCAGAAACGCCTCCTGTTGTAGGATGGGTCATAACAGAAATATAAAGTAAGCCCTCTTCGCTATGGCGTTTTAATGCAACGCTCGTTTTCGCCATTTGCATTAAAGATAGTACACCTTCTTGCATACGAGCTCCACCACTAGCAGTAAAAATAATAAATGGCACCCTTAGTTCTGTTGCCTTCTCCACAGCTCGAGTGATTTTTTCCCCTACAACAGACCCCATCGATCCCATACGGAAATGTGAATCCATTACTGCAACAACGACCTGCATTTCTTTTAATGCGCCTACCCCTGTTAAAACTGCTTCATTCAAACCTGTTTTCTTTTTGTCGATCTCTATCTTTTCCACATAAGCCGGGAAATTTAAAGGATTTGTCGTTTGTAGATGATCATCCATCGACACAAATGAACCTTTATCTAAAAAGCAGGCAATTCTTTCATCTGCTGTTAAGCTGAAATGATGCTGGCATTTCGTACAAACTTTCAGGTTTTTCTCTATTTCCTTTGTTACATGAATCATTTTGCATTTTGGACATTTTGTAACGATGCCTTCTGGAAAGGCCTTTTCATCTTCTCTTTTTGTTATATTATCTGTATTTTTTTTGCGGCTAATTGTAAATAAATCACGAATTGACATCGTAATCCCCCTTTGAATTGATCTGAAAATGTTTATTTTATAATGACCATCCAGTTTTCGTATGCATCAAGAGCTTCCTGTGAATACCCCATCTGCATAGAAGCTAGTAAAGTCTTTACTTCCCTTTTCTCTTCGGCAGTTATATCAGTCGCAAGCAGTTTATCGCTAAACGCAAGAAGCTGCAGCCAAATTTTTAATGAAAGACGGTTCCCGGAAATAACAATACATTCACGAAGTATATCTTCTCGCTTTAATGATTCTCCAAGCTCCAGCTTCACAAAAAAACTTTTCCAAATCGGTAATGCGCAGAAAACAGGAGACTGACAAATGATGCGAATGGCTTCTTTTTCATGCATTTGTCTTGTCGCATGGACATCAGCTATAGATTGCTCATCCTGTAAAATAAATGAACCAACAATCTCAACGAATTGATGTTGTTTCATGCTAGCCAAATAAGTACCTCCGCCATGTCTTGTTTCAATTAAGCCTAACAATTCCAAACTACGTAAAGCTTCCCTGACAGAAGATCTTCCCACTTGCAGCTGTTCACTTAATACTCTTTCTGAAGGTAGCTTTTGCCCTTCCTGAATGTTTTGTTCAGCTATTAAATCATGCAACTGCTTTACAATTTGTATGAATCTTTTTTTTGCGGGCTTTTCTTCCACGCTTTTCACCTCATCGAGTCCAACATTCCATAATTTATCAAAAGTGGTCAGACCAGTTTATAAAGTAAGAATACAAAATGTTTTTGAAGTTGTAAAGGGAAATTATAAAACTATAATCTTATATATAATAAAATTTGCGAATATATAACTATTTTTATGTTTTTTCGATAAAATTTGATGAAGTAATATAAAAAGAGCGTTTCTAATTTTATTAGAAACGCTCTATAATACTATTTATTTTATAATAATATCCTTAATTTTTATTTGGGACTTATTAAAACGATGTTCGAAAAACCCTTCAATATAAAGTAAAGTATCCTCCTGTAATTTACCAACAACTTTCTCGTATTCTTTTGGAAAAAGTGTTAAAGAGACCGCCCCATATTCATCTTCTAATTGGACAAATGCCATCAGTTCTCCTCGTTTCGTACGGAGCTGACGAATTTCCTGAACTTGACCAATCATTTTTACGTAAGTATTATCTTTCAATTGGGATAAAGTTTGGACTGTCGCTGTAACCTCCGGGAAATGTTTGCGTACTTTTACAATTGGATGGTCGGATAAATAAAAACCGAGTACTTCTTTTTCATATTGCAACTTTATTTTTTCCGGTATCGGTGATGTTTCACTGTATTTCGGCTTTCCAAATGCAAGTAGTGCGCCTTCAAATAAATCATCTCCACCAGGCCGCACAAAATCAGCTTGTTTTTGTGCCCCTTCAATTGTAGCAAGTAATGTTGCGCGATCTTTTCCAAATTCATCAAGTGCCCCTGCCTTAATCAACGGTTCGATAATTTTACGGGTGAAATTCGCTGTCGTCATGGTAACCGCTAAATCAAATATGGATTCGAACGGCTTTTGTCTTTCTTCACGGGCAGTTAGCAACTTTTGCAAAAAGGGCTGTGGTACCCCTTTAATCGCCGAAAAGCTAAAACGGATCTTCCCGGCTTCTACTTTAAAATGGCGCATACTTCGATTAATCGACGGCGGCAGAATTTCAATTCCCCTTGCTTTTGCCTCCATTAAAATTTGTGCTAGCTTTTCTGAATTGCCCGTTGCATTTGTAAGAAGGGCTGCATAGAAATTAACAGGGTAATTTGCTTTCAAATATGCCATGTGATACGAAATGATACTATATGCGACTGCATGGCTTTTTGGGAAACCATAATCGGCAAAGCGTACAATTAATGCATATACCTCTTCTGCCACTTGCTCTGTATAGCCTTTTTCTAACGCACCTTGCACGAAAGAGGCGCGTTGCTGTTCCAACACATCACGCTTCTTTTTACTTACAGCACGACGGAGCAAATCTGCCTGTCCAAATGAAAATCCTGCCATTACATTGGCTATACGCATAATTTGTTCTTGATAAATAATAACCCCATGCGTCTCTTCCAAAATTGGCGTTAAATCGGGGTGCGGCATCATTACCTGCTCTTTTTTATGCTTCCTTCTTGCATAAAGTGGGATAAACTCCATTGGACCTGGTCTATATAATGCATTTACCGCAACAATATCTAAAAAGTGTGTTGGTTTTATTTCCCGTAAAGCATTTCTCATTCCCTCTGATTCGAGCTGAAAGATACCAGCTGTATCCCCATGTTGCAGCAGTTCAAACGTTTTCTGGTCATTAAGAGGAATTTGATTGAAATCTAGTCGAATATCGTGTGTAAACTGAATGGATTTTCTTATTTGTTCAAGAATCGTTAAATTACGCAACCCTAAAAAATCAATTTTTAACAATCCAGTTTGTTCAACTTCAAGCATTGGCCATTGTGTTAAATAAATTCCATCATGCCCATCTTCAATTGGCACGATATCGACTAATGGAATCGGACTTAATACGACACCCGCTGCATGTGTCGAAGCATTTCGAGGTAGGCCCTCCAATCGAAGAGACGTTTGAAACCACTTTTGGCGGATTGGCTCTGCTGCTATCCATGTTCGTAAATTTTCCGACTTCGAGTAAGCTTCCTGTAACGTAATACCTGGTTTATTTGGAATGAGCTTAGAAATCATCTCCAATGTTTCACTTTCAAAATTGAACATTCGAGCGACATCCCGTGCAACCGCTTTTGCTGAAAGCGTACCAAACGTAATAATTTGAGCGACATACTGCTTCCCATATTTTCTAGCAACATATTGAATTACTTCATGACGTCTCGTATCTAAAAAATCTATATCGATATCCGGTAATGTAATACGTTCAGGGTTTAAAAAGCGTTCGAATAATAAATCATATTGCAAAGGGTCCACTTGTGTAATTTCAAGTGCATAGGCAACGAGTGATGATGCCGATGATCCTCGTCCCGGACCTGTTAATATTTGTTCTTCCCTTGCAAAGCGCATAAAATCGGCCACGATCAAAAAGTAGTCAGAATACCCCATTGATTGAATAACATTCAGCTCATAATTTATACGTTCCAAATAGCGAGTCGGCAATGAATCCATTTTTAATCTGCGCTGAAGCCCTGCAACTACTTGCTGTTGCAATATACTTTCTGCGGTATCCCCTTCTTGAAGAGGAAACTTCGGCATATATACATCATTTGTTGTCAACTGAACTTGACAGCTCATTAATAGATTCTCCATTTGTATCAACCATTGGGGCTCATCATGAAATTTCCCTTGCCATTGCTCCGCAGTTAATACATAGCTTTGTTCTTTGTTGCTTTTAGCAGCTTCATTGAGCTTCACACCTGTTTCAATCGCCTTGGCCACTTCATATGAAAAGAAATCTTCTTCTTTCATAAACAACGATTCATGTGTCGCAACAATGGGCAGTCCATTTTTAACAGCAAATTCTATAGCTTGTCTTTCAGAAGGGGCTTCATTTGATCCACGGGAAATTCCAACATACAGCTCATTTGAATATGCATTTTTAATCTCCAGCATTGTTTTCTCGGCCGTTTGCTGCAGCCATCTTCCTTGTAAGTCAAGTGCAGGTATCATGAAGGCTATTCCTTTTCCATAAGCCAGCAGCCATCGTAAAGGAATTGTCTGTTCTGTTCGTATCGCAATACTACTGGAAATCTTCAATAAGTTTTGATAGCCTTCATTTGTTTTCGCGTATAATACAAGCGGTAATGACTGTTCTTCTGTCCATTCTAGCTGTATTGTCAGTCCAATTACCGGGTGTATGCCAGCCCTTTTCATTTCAAACCAAAAAGGCAAAAGTCCGTACAATTTCGTATTGACGATTGCACAGCTTTTTGCCTTTTGTTGATGTAAAAAAGGGATGAGCTCTTCAAGACGAATTGTACTTTTTAATAAATCGGCACTTGTCCGTATTTGTGGATATACAGTCACGCTTCATCCCTCCAACATATTATTTATATTCTTTACAAATAGCTTTTAAATCATCAATTACTTGATCTGCCTCTTCCCAAGTATAGGCTGTTGCACCGGATGCCAATGGGTGCCCTCCACCATTATATTTTTTTGCCAGTCCATTGATAACCGGACCTTTTGAACGTATCCGCACACGAATTGTATCATTGTCTTCGATAAACATAACCCATGCTCGGATATTTTTCACATTTCCCAATGAGCCAACTAAAAGAGATGTTTCGGAAGGTGTTGCATCATATTGCTGTAAAACAGATGTAGGCAATTTAATCGAAGCCGCTCCGTTTTCATCCATTTCGAAATGCTGATATATATAACCTTGAAGATTTAATAATTTGCGGTCCATTTCGTACATACCATCAAACACTTGATTGCGGTCGAAATTATATTGGATTAGTTGACCTGCAGTTTCAAATGTTTTTGGACTAGCACTTGGGAATAAAAAGCGCCCCGTATCTCCAACTATTCCTGCAAATAAAAGACGAGCTGCTGCATCGGACATTTGCCAATTAGCATATTCTCTGCCTTCCTCATAAAGTTCATAAACCATCTCACTGCATGAGCTTGCATTCGTATCAACCCAAAGTAGGTCACCATATGCATCGTCATTTGGATGGTGATCAATTTTAATAATAAAGTCACCTTTTTGATAACGATCATCATCAATACGCTCTGTATTTGCTGTATCAGTTACAATAATGAGTGCATTATTAAACTGCGTATCTTCTATATGCTGTGGGATAGCTAAAAACGATAAAGACGGATCATGTTCGCCGACTGTATATACTTCTTTTTCCGGATAATTCGCACGGATTAATTCTGCCAAGCCAATTTGAGAACCATATGCATCTGGATCTGGCCGTACATGACGATGCAGTATAATCGTGTCATATTGTTTAATTTTGTCAATTATTTGACGTTTCACAACATTTCCCCCTCGCACATAGTGAATACCTATATCATTTTCCAAGAAAAATCGTTACAATATTTAGTAGTTTGGCTACTAGGAGGTTCACTATGGTCTATTTAAATTTTCTATTCGTTGCTGGTATTGTAGCATCACTTGTATTTTACTTTTATTTTAAAACGAAGCAATTCCGCTCCACTTTGCCTATTCGCCGAAAATGGTACACTGCAAAAGCAGGTGTTTCACTTGCAGCATTTTTGATTTTCTTCGGTCTTAATGCAATTATCTTATATCCTGATATAATTGGTTTTGCCATTGCAGCTGTATTTATTGTTTTAGGTGCCGGCTTAGGTATAAACAATTATAAACGTATGCGCCATGAAGGTCGTTACGTACATGAAGAATATGAATTGAATAAGTAAATGAGAAGGGTGTTTCTAAAGGTATTTTACCTTGAGGACACCCTTTTTATTATTAAAATTCAATATTACTGCTATCATTATCTTTCTAAAAGCTGGAAAGTCATCATTGCTTTTCCAACAAGATTTGCTCCACTGAATACTTCAAAATCCATCTTCACAAATTTACGTGACATGTCCAAAATTCTTGGACGAACCGTTAATACACTCTCCATCTGTACTGGCTTGATGAAGTAAATATTCATATTTTCTACAACGGCTTCCCCACGCTTACGACGTTTCAAAGCAAAAGCCCCAACTTCTGAAAGTAAAATCGTAAAGGCACCATAAGAAATCGCGCCAAATTGATTCGTCATTTGCGGTGTGACTGTAAATTCCACAGCAATATCTTCTTCACCCATGACGCGCATCTCATTTTTAACTAAATCATCAATTGTCTCTCCGTGCTGTGGCTGACGCTGCGCTAATTGAATCGCCTTTAATACGTCCTGACGGCTAATGACCCCTTTTAACAAGCCATCTTCATCTATGACTGGAAGCAAATCTATCCCTTCCCAAATCATTCGGTGACCAGCAGAGGCTACACTTGTTTTCATAGAAGCTGCAATTGGACTCTTTGTCATAACCTTATCAATCGGCTCTGACTCTTCTTTACCAATAACATCCTTACTTGTAATCATTCCAACTAGCTTGTTTTGATGTGTTAATACAGGGAATGCCCCGTGTGTAGTTCGGCGATTCTGTTTATGGAAGTCTGCAATCGTATCACTATTTCTTAAAACAGCAGTATCCTCCATTGGAACATATACATCTTCAATAAGCAAAATATCTTTTTTAATTAATTGGTCATAAATAGCACGGTTAATCATTGTTGCTACAGTAAACGTATCGTAACTAGTCGAAATAATCGGTAAATCCAATTCATCAGCCAATGCTTTGTTTGAATCCGTCGTATCAAAACCACCTGTAATTAATACGGCCGCACCGGTTTTTAATGCATATTCATGAGCTTGTGTACGGTTTCCGACAATCAGAAGGCTTCCTGCATCTGTATATCGCATCATATCGTCAAGCTTCATCGCACCGATTACAAACTTAGTTAACGTCTTATGTAGCCCTGACTTTCCACCCAACACTTGACCATCAATAATATTTACAATTTCTGCAAATGTTAATCGTTCAATATTTTCTTTCTTTTTCTTTTCAATACGGATCGTTCCTACACGTTCAATTGAGCTGACTAACCTACGATTTTCAGCTTCTTTAATCGCACGATAGGCTGTCCCTTCACTCACTTGCATTTCCTTTGCAATTTGACGAACTGAAATTTTATCGCCAACTGGTAGTGATTCAATGTATTGTAAAATCTTTTCGTGTTTCGTTGACAATTACATCACCTATTTCTCATCATTCATTTATGTCCCTAGTGTACCATATTTAAACGTTGCAATTATATATTTTCCATATCTATACCCTCATTATTACTTATAAAAAACAGTAGAAAATAAGACAAACTGCCCAACCTGGTCTGCTAAGTTGGGCAGTTTGCTTTTTTCATATTAAAATTCAACAAATTCCCCTGACTGT
This sequence comes from Solibacillus sp. FSL W8-0372, assembly GCF_037969735.1. Taxonomy (NCBI): domain Bacteria; kingdom Bacillati; phylum Bacillota; class Bacilli; order Caryophanales; family Caryophanaceae; genus Solibacillus; species Solibacillus sp. FSL W8-0372. The sequence continues at coordinate 2,794,320 of NZ_CP150204.1, forward strand.
AGAATTTGGACTTCCGCCCCTTCTACAAGCTTCGCAAATTCATCAGGATTTTGAGTAATTGGCGGGAATGTATTGTAGTGAATTGGTACAACAATTTTTGGTTTTAGTAATGTTACTGCATATGCAGCATCTTCTGGTCCCATTGTAAAGTTGTCTCCTATTGGCAGGAAAGCAACGTCAATTGGATGACGTTTTCCGATCAGTTCCATATCTCCAAACAATGCCGTATCTCCAGCATGGTAGATTGTTTTTCCTTCTGCTGTAAATAAAATCCCTGAAGGCATACCCGTATAAATGATTTCCTTATTCTCCGTTACATATGAAGAACCATGGAAAGCCTGGGTAAATTTCACTTTTCCAAACTCGAATTCATGAGCTCCTCCAATATGCATATTATGCACATTGCACCCTTGCCAGCCTAAATAATCGGCTAGCTCATTAGGTGCTACAACGAGCGCATTATTCTTTTTGGCCAACTCTACCGTATCTCCTACGTGATCATTATGACCATGTGTCAGTAAAATAACATCCGGATTTTCGTTTTCAACTTTTAAATCTGTAAGACCATTCCCATTTATAAAAGGGTCTATTAATATAGTTGTACCATTCGTTACTATTTTTATAATTGAATGCCCATGATATGAAACTTTCATAAAATTACCCTCCTAAAAGATATATTGTCACCACTAATATATTCGATATTTATGCATAAATCTCCTTTTTTTGATATGCTTAATTATGAATTCATTCTTAGGAAATAAAAGGGGATTTTTAATATGTCAAAGCAAAATCAATTACAGCAATATTTAGTAGAAAATGAGTGGGATGCTGCTTTTATCACTACTCCCGATAATGTGTTTTACTTTTCTAATTTTAAAAGTGATCCGCATGAACGTTTACTCGGTGTCATGGTATTTAAAGACGCAGAGCCTTTTTTAATTTGTCCGAAAATGGAAATACCAGACGTTGTAGCAGCGGGATGGACTTATGAAGTAATCGGACATGAAGACACTCAAAATGCATGGGATGTTGTGGCAAACGCTGTTAAAGCACGTAACGTAGCATTCAATACATTGGCAATCGAAAAATCCCATTTGACTGTTGAACGTTTAGAAGCAATACAAGAACGTTTTGAAACATTAAAGTTTACAAATATCGATGAAAAGGTAAATGCACTCCGAATTTGCAAAGACGAAGAAGAGCTTGTGAAGTTACGTAAAGCAGCGCAATTAGCAGACTTTGCAATTGAAGTAGGTTGTGATGCAATCGCTGAAGGCAAAACAGAAATGGAAATTTTAAATACGATTGAATCTGCTATTAAAGCGAAAGGCCATGCGATGAGCTTTAATACAATGGTGCTAGCCGGTGAAAAAACAGCTTCTCCACATGGTACACCAGGAGATCGTAAAATCCAAAAAGGTGACTTCATCTTATTTGATTTAGGCGTAATTTATGAAGGATATTGTTCAGATATTACACGAACAGTAGCATTCGGTCAGCCAAATGAAGAGCAAATGAAAATATACAATACAGTACGCCGTGCAAATGAAGCTGCAATCGAAGCAGTAAAACCTGGAGTTCGTGCAATGGATTTAGATAAAATCTCTCGCGATATTATTACAGATGCAGGCTTCGGAGAATATTTCACGCACCGATTAGGTCACGGGCTTGGAATTTCTGTTCATGAGTTCCCATCGATTACAGGAACAAACGAAATGACGTTACAGCCTGGTACAGTATTTACTATCGAGCCAGGAATTTATAAATCAGATGCAGCCGGAGTTCGAATTGAAGATGATGTAGTCGTAACAAATGACGGCGTAGAAGTATTAACGAAGTTTACTAAGGAATTAGTTATCCTTTAAAATCTGGCTGTCTTGTTTAACAGTCCTAAAAATATAATTTATCTTTTTAAAAAGTTGTATTGAAAGTTGCGTTTTAACTTTCATACAGCTTTTTTTGTGGATTATAAGGGTAATTTCATAAAGTTGTTTCATCTGAATTCAACAATTTACTCGTTTAGTACATTTTATAAATTTGTTTAATAAAGTAGGAATAAAGAAAAGTCTGAGTAATATACTTGTCCTTGAGAATATTTTTTCCAGGAGATATGATATAAATTTTTGTTGTGAGAATAAGATGTTAAGTGAAGGCATATCAACGTTTTCAAGTAGTATTCAACTACTAGGATTAATGTACTTTTAAGGCTATTCCCAAATCTTTACTTGTTTTCTATAGGTAAAATTGAGGAATAGGTAATTTACAAGAGGAAATAAATACGAAGAAAGGGAGTGCATCATGAAAAAATTATCGTTATTTATGCTAATCATCTTGCTCATGCTTCTAATGCCATTTAGCTTATTACAAACGCAGCCAGCACATGCCGAGTCGACTCAGTTTATTAATGCGGAAGAAAATACTTTTTTACGTGATGCTCCATCACCTAGTGCAAAAAAATTAACACTTCTTGAAAAATTTTCTAAAGTTACTGTTCTTTCAAAAGAAGGTCAATGGTCTTATATAAAACATAACGGCAATAAAGGTTATATTCTTTCAAAAACTTTAACAAAACAAGAACCGAAAAAATATGAACCGAAAAAAGCGCCTGTTATTACAAACGGTCTACTCCCTAAAGCTAATCGAAGCTATACGTATGAACCATCATTGGAAGGTGGAGCAAAAACTACGTATAAAGCTGCCGTGAATCCGGATATAAGGAATTCCGTTAGCTTAATGGAAGAAGAGTTTATTGGCTACACATATATTGAAAATGAAAATAGTTTCGAACTTGGTGTTGCCTATTCCGATGTATTCTTCTTTTCTTTAAGTTATCCGATGAAGGAAAAATCGACAATTTATGATACGGATTATGGAATTGAATCGGATACGAAAACAGAGGTAACTGTCGAAAGTACTTCGACTACTTTAAAGACTAAAGCAGGGACATTTAAAAATGTTGTAGTCATTAAATACCCAAACGGATCTAAACTTTATTTAGCAAAGGATTACGGTATAATTCGAGTTACTAACTTTGAAGGTGAAATTACGACAGAGCTTGTTTCAGTGAAATAAACATTCATAAAAGAACACTCGGACGTTATTAGTAACATCCGAGTGTTTTATTATTCATACTTTTAGCTGTTTAATCCTGTTAATACGCCTAAAACGTCATCCACAGCTACATAAGGTAATCCCTGTGCATCTGCTACCGCCTCATAGACAACATGCCCATCAACCGTGTTTAAACCAAGCTTTAACGCTGGGTTGTCTAAACATGCTTTAATGAATCCTTTATTGGCAATTTGCAATGCATATGGCACAGTATTATTTGTTAATGCAAGTGTAGATGTGCGTGGCACTGCACCTGGCATATTTGCAACTGTATAGTGAACTACATCATGTTTAACGAATGTTGGGTTGTCATGTGTTGTAACTTTTTCAGAAGTTTCGAAACAGCCACCTTGGTCGATCGCAATATCAACTACTACTGAACCTGGTGACATCGATTTAATCATTTCTTCTGTTACTAATTTTGGTGCCTTAGCTCCAGGAATTAAAACAGAACCTATAACTAAATCTGCTGAGCGAACAGCATCAGCAATATTGTATGGATTTGAAATTAAAGTTTGTACATCACGACCGAAAATATCTTCAAGCTGACGTAAACGTTCCGGGCTTAAATCAATTATTGTTACATCCGCACCCATACCAACTGCAATTTTCGCTGCATTCGTACCAGCAATACCCCCACCAATTACAGTTACTTTTCCGCGTGGAACACCTGAGACACCCCCAAGTAAAATTCCTTTTCCACCTTGGTATTTCTCTAAATAATGCGCACCAACTTGAGTCGCCATTTTCCCTGCCACTTCACTCATCGGTGTCAATAGTGGTAATGAACGGTTTGGTAATTGAACGGTTTCATAGGCAATTCCCGTAACACGTTTTTCAATTAATGCTTTTGTAAGCTCTGGTTCTGGTGCCAAATGTAGATACGTAAATAATATTAAACCTTCACGGAAATAATTATATTCGCTTTTAACTGGTTCTTTTACTTTCAGAACCATTTCCGCATTCCATGCATCTGCAGCTGTATCAACAATTTTTGCACCTGCTGCAATATAGTCATCATCTGTAAATGCCGAACCTAAGCCAGCACCTTGTTCAATATACACTTCATGACCATTAGCAATTAATGACAATACTCCTGCTGGTGTCATTGCCACTCGATTTTCATTATTTTTTATCTCTTTCGGTACCCCGATTTTCAACGTAATTCCTCCCTATAAACATCGCTTAGAAAAATGCATAACATAATTCAAATCCATTCTACCAACTTTAACACAAAAATAGTAGATTTATTTTAAATATAAAGTTTATTCAGAATAATGAACTTGCAAAAAATATTTAAAATCAAAATTAAATTTAAAATTGTAATAAAAATATATTATCATAGTATTTGAACAAATTATGTACGTTTTCCATATAATACACGACATAACAATAGTAATTTTTTTAATTTTCCGTGTTAGCTATTTCCATTCGAAAATCATTTGTTATAATAAAGTCATAGAAAAATTAGGAGGTAATGGAAATGGCAAATCATTATAAAAGCATTGTAGTAGCAGTAGACGGTTCTAAAGAGGCTGAATATGCGTTCCGAAAATCAATTGATGTAGCAAAACGTAATGAAGGTGCAACAATTAATCTAGTAAACGTTATCGATACACGTTCTTTTGCCGCTATCGAAGCTTATGACCGTTCAATCGCTGAGCGTGCTCAACAACACTCTGAAGAATTACTGAATGGCTATAAAAAGCAGGCAGAAGAAGCAGGTGTTGAGAATGTAAACCTTATCATCGAGTATGGTTCTCCTAAAAATATCATTACAAAAGATCTTTCAAATATTGTTGAAGCAGACTTAATCATTTGTGGAGCTACTGGTTTAAACGCCGTTGAACGTTTCTTAATCGGTTCAGTTTCTGAATCAATCGTTCGTACTGCTAAATGTGACGTATTAGTAATTCGTACTCCAGAATGAATTCATTTTAAAAGCAAAAAGCCATCTCCTCAATTTGAGAAGATGGCTTTTTTAGTTCAAAAATATCTAGTTTCATTAGCTGTACAGTCATTAACAAAACTAACGTCTTAATGTGAATTAACGTTTTTGATTATTGCTTTCCTTCCACATACGTACCTTTTCAAAAAACATTGCCAATGCTTCTCTATTGGACATATTAGGCACTTTTGCTAATAATACTTCACGTGGTGCTTTTAGTTGTGTACTTTGCTTTTGCAAAATTAAAATACTTTTCTCATGTGCCTTTGAAGAAAATAGATTTTCAGGTAGTTGAATGACAGCCTGAATCCATGCATGACCTTTAATATACTGATGTAATTGCTTAGCTTGCTCTGTTTCAAATAAATTAGATGGAACAAGGAATAATGCAAAACCGCCTTCTTTTGTGTAATTTAACGATTGCTCGATAAATAAGTGGTGTGAATAGCTCATTCCTTCTGCTGCACATAATTCATAATCAAGTGCTACTTCTTCGTTCGGATAATAGCCAACAGGTAAATCGCATACCACTGCATCCACCGGATCGACTAATAACTTCTCGAGCGCATCTTGGCGAAACAGCGTTACGGGCTGTTCTACTAAGTCTCCAGTTGCTGCAGCTAATCGAATTAACACATCATCAACTTCAACTCCAGTTGCCTTAACTTTGCCGTCAAACGCATTCATTAATGTAAACAGTAAATTCCCTGTCCCTAAGGCTGGGTCTACTATTGATATTGGTCGCTCAGTGAGTTCCTGTTCAAAGCAGCGCTCCACAAAATGGCTCACAATCAGTCCTAACGTGTCAGGGGTCATTTGGTGATTTGGCTGAGCACTTTTACGCATACCTTTAAGAATCGCAATTTGGATAGCTTTACGCATATCTTCCTTAGTTGCACCTTCTACTTGCCACTCAAATTTCCCATCAAGTGTTTCTTCCAATGTTTGTAACAACGCTTCTAAATAATCCTGCTCTTCCTGGGCAACAATAGTTTCAGCATGGTCATTAATGTATTTAAAGATTTGTTCAAACTTCTCCATAAAAATAACTCCCTCATTCCTATTCATCAAAGAAACGATTCCCACTAAAAAGTGAGACAACACCTCTTTTCTTCTGTGGATTCCTTGTTGAAATCTATTTCTCAATCCACAAATGAACAACCCACTCAATAATTATTGAGTGGGTATCCATCATCATGTATTTACTTTACAACAAAATCGTAAAAAACGAAATTATTTTGAAAGAGCTTTTACAGCTTCAATCGCTGCGTCATAATTTGGGTGGTCTGTACCTTCTGGAACATATTCTACATAAGTTACTTTACCGGCTTCATCCACTACAAAAATTGAACGTGCTAATAGGCGTAATTCTTTCATATGTACGCCATACGCTTCGCCAAAAGATGCATCGCGGTGGTCAGATACTGTAACGACATTGTCAATACCTGCTGCTCCACACCAGCGTTTTTGAGCAAATGGCAAGTCCATTGAAACTGTATAAATAACTACATTTTCACCTAAACTAGCTGCCGCTTCATTAAATGTACGTGTCTGCTTGTCACAAACACCTGTTTCTAATGATGGTACTACTGAAAATAAGCGAATTTTACCTTCAGAGTCTTTTAGTGTTACCTCAGATAGATCATTTGCTAATACTTTAAAATCCGGGGCTTGATCCCCTACTTTTACTTCATTGCCGATTAATGTTACCGGACCGTTTTTAAATGTTACTTGTGCCATAACTATACGCCTCCTTTATATTCCCTAATATTACTAAACATGATTTGAAAAATGCAACTAACTGAACTCACATTCACTCCCAAATAAAGAAAAGGATTGCTCAGCATCAAAATTGATTACGAAGCAACCCTTTGCTTTTATATAGAAGGTGTCGATAATGTACATTTCCCCTTCTAATTTTTCTTAAACATCTTTAGTATAAATTTTCTCATGAATGACAACAGTATCCGCAAAATAATCTGCAATACTTTTATTATTCGGCGAAAATGCGACGATTAAATATGGTAAGTACAATAATGTACTATTAATGAATCTGCCTACTACTTCACGAAAGAGAATAGTCATCCAGTCCAAAGGTTCGCCATTTTCTTTTTCTACCTTTATGCCAAAAACCATTTTCCCAAATGTTTGCTTGAAGAATTTCGTCAGCAGAACAAAATAAGCATAAAAAATGATTCCGGATATAATGGTCATTGGTGCATACCAGACATTGCTAGCTGTGTTCCAATCCATTAAGGCAAATATTGGTTTTATAGATATCCCCACTATTGCACTAACAACTAGAGAATCCAGTATAAAAGCCCAAAAACGCATCCAAAAACCCGCTGTTTTTTGTTTAATAGAAGGCAGCTCTTCGGCAGATGTTGTATCAACTACTTCGATTGCTTCAGTCATTGCTTTCCCCCCTATTAATAGTCCCCGTATAAATACATCATACGCGGTGAATTCGTTGATGAAATAATTTTAGATAAAACTTGTGATTCTGCTGATGGGCTAAACATTGAACCCAATTTCATACCTAATAATGAACCCCAGCTCGATGTATCCATCGTATATTCAAACAACTGTGCATCTTCCAGGTCATGGTCTGCCCGTAATGCATTGATAGCTGCCTCTTTATTACCAATTTCATCGACTAAGCCAGCTCTTAATGCCTGTGTACCACCTAATACACGACCATCCGCAACTTTTTTCACTTCTGCTTCCGACATATTACGTCCAGCTTCAATAATATCGACAAAGTGTTCATACGACTCATCAATCATCTCCTGAAGCATTGCCAGCTCTTCTTTAGTAGAAGGACGTGGCCCACCGAACATATCTTTATGTTCGCCGGATTTAATCGTTTCAAATTCTACGCCAATTTTTTCAGCTAATTTTTCATAATTGATCGACTGCATAATTACACCAATAGATCCTGTAATCGTTTCACGTTGAGCAAAAATCTTATCTGCTGGTGCTGAGATATAATAGCCACCAGAAGCAGCCATCGCCCCCATCGTTACATAAATCGGTATTTGTCTTTCTTCTTTAATCTGTAATAACTTTTGATATATTTCTTCTGATTCAATTACACCACCACCTGGCGTATTAACCGTTAAAAGAACCCCCTTAACTGTTTCATCGTTTAAAACAGCGTCCAGCTGTTCAAGAAATACTTGATGATTATAATCCACAGTTTCCCAAATACTTGGTTCACCAACATCCTGAATTACACCATCAACTTTTAGATTAGCAATACGCTTCGTAAAATCACCTGTTTCGACTACATTTTCATATGTAAGTGCATCTGACCCTAGCATATCAAAGCTACTAAAGAAATCCGTTTTAAAAATTGTAATAATAGTATTAATCCCTATTGAGAAAAATAATAATACGGCAGCTATTATTAAAGCTACTACTCGTTTTGTATTCATGTCTTCGCCTCCTTATTATATGTACGATGGTATATTAAAAAAGTTTCAATGAAAAGGCAAATCATCTCCCCATTTTATTTCACCTCCATTTCCCGCAAAAAAAGGCGGCAAAATTCGCCACCTTTTCCCCTTATTCCCCAGGAAATAATGTCGGAAACTGTTATTTCAACTCTTTTGAACGCAGTTCGACACGACGTATTTTCCCTGAAATTGTTTTAGGTAATTCATCTAAAAACTCAATCACACGTGGATATTTATATGGTGCTGTCAGTTGTTTAACGTGGTTTTGTAAATCTTCAACAATTGTTGGGCTATCTTTCAACGATTGGTCTTTTAGTACAATAAAAGCTTTTACGATATTTCCCCGTACTTCATCTGGACTTGCAACGACTGCACACTCTTGGACTGCCGGATGCTTCGTTAAAGCATCTTCCACTTCAAACGGACCAATTGTGTAGCCGGAAGAAATAATAATATCATCATTGCGTCCTTCAAACCAGAAGTAACCTTCATCATCTTTTGTAGCACGGTCTCCAGTTATATACCAATCTCCACGATATTGAATCGCTGTACGCTCTGGGTCTTTATAGTAGCCTTTAAATAGTGCTGGCGTTGATTTGTGTACAGCAATATCTCCAACTTCACCTACTGGAACCGGCTCACCATCCTCATTTACCAGTTCAATAATGTTACCAGGAGTCGGTTTTCCCATAGAACCGGAACGTAATTCTGTATTTAGCAATGTTCCTATTAGCAATGTGTTTTCCGTTTGTCCATATCCATCCCGCACTACTAAATTATGCTCTCGCTTAAATGTTTCGATTACTTCCCGATTTAACGGTTCACCTGCAGATACTGCACTTCGCAATGAATTTAAATCAAATGACCCTAATTGGTCCAATTTGGCCATCATGCGGTATTCAGTTGGTGTACAGCAAAGCACATTTATTTTATGTTGCTCTATTAATTGCAAATATTGCTTTGCATCAAACTTTCCTTTATATACGAATGCTGTTGCGCCACTTCCCAACACCGCTAAAAAAGGACTCCAAATCCATTTTTGCCAACCAGGTGCTGCTGTCGCCCATACCGTATCTCCATCCTGTACGCCAAGCCATTCTGACGCAGTTGTACGTAAATGTGCATATCCCCAGCCGTGCGAATGCATTACACCTTTTGGATTTCCTGTTGTACCAGATGTATAGGCTAAAAATGCTAAATCATTTGATGTTGTATTTACAGAATTAAATTCGTTTAATTGTTGCTGAGCAAGATCCATTAACGATGTCCAACCTTCTTTGTTGTTCCCAACGATAAATCGTTCAACTTTGGATAAACTTTCAACACTTTCAAATTCTTTTACAAATTGCTCCATTACGATAATTGCTTTTGCTTCAGAATGAATTAAACGGTATTCAATATCTTTTGCTCTTAGTAATTCTGAACTTGGAATTATTACTAATCCTGCTTTTAATGCTCCGATATATGACACATATGCTTCCAAACAGCGTGGTAGCATAATTAAAATTACATCACCCTTTTTTAACCCTTTAGCATAAAAAGCATTCGCAGCCTGATTTGCCTGCAGCAAAAGTTCTTCATATGTATAGCGACTTTCCTTCCCATTTTCGTCCTGAAAAATCAATGCAGTTTTATTCGCTTTATTTTCGTGCTTTTCAAATTCATCCACAATATTATAATGTGCCGGTGCTACTAAATAGTCTTGAATCATTTTTAAATCTCCCCTTTGTTTAAAAAGATCTTACCATTTAAGTATAATGATGCAATTCATTAATATCAAAATATTCCGCCATTTTTTAATGAATAAATTATTTTATTACCTGCAAAATAAAAAAGAACCGCTACTTAAAGTAACGGTCCCTTTTTTAAATTTTAATTATTGGTTTCCACCACGTAATTGTTGCTCAGCCATCTGAACTAGGCGTTTCGTAATCTCTCCGCCTACAGATCCGTTTGCACGAGATGATGCTTCTGCTCCTAATTGTACACCAAACTCTTGTGCAATTTCGTATTTCATTTGGTCAAGCGCTTGTTGTGCACCAGGTACACGTAATTTGTTTGAAGAACTATTGTTGTTTGCCATGTGTTGCTCACCTCCTTGTGACATTAGAATGCACCAGGAGAAAAGTTTAATACACAAAAAAGGCAGGTAATTTATAGTTCGATTAGGAAATCATTTCTAGAGTTTAAACTTATAGTAAATCAGCAAATTTATCTTCTTTTACTTGCTTTTGTGGAAACACATGAACTTCGCGGTTTTTCACTGCTCGTTCAATTAAATCATCGAATTCCGTAAAGCTTTCAAAATGTAGTACTTTTTCTAATTTTGGCTTAGTTTTCGGACTAGATGGTGTAAAAATCGTACAGCAATCTTCAAAAGGCTGTATTGATGTTTCGTAGGTGCCTATATCTTTGGCAATTTTAATGATGTCATTTTTATCTGCTGAAATTAGCGGACGTAATATTGGCGTGTTTGTCACATCATTAATAGCAGTTAGACTTTCTAATGTTTGTGATGCAACTTGCCCGAGGCTTTCACCTGTTACGATTCCTAGTGCACCAATTTCTTCGCGAACTTTATCAGCAACTTTCATCATCATACGACGAGTGGAAGTCATAGACATATTATCCGGTACTGCATCTTTTACGGCTACTTGCAATTCTGTGAATGGAATGACATGCAGGCGAACATTTGCACCGAATTTAGTTAACTCATTTGCTAGTTCTTTTACTTTTTGCAATGCATTATCACTTGTATATGGTGGACTGAAGAAGTGAATGGCATCCAGTCTAACGCCACGCTTCATCATTAAATACCCAGCAACTGGGCTATCAATACCACCGGAAAGCATTAACAGTGTTCGGCCATTTGAACCGATTGGCATTCCTCCAGCACCTTGGATTACTTGTGCCATCATATAGATCGCATCTTCACGTACTTCAATACGAAGTGCGACATCCGGATTTTTCACCTGTACTTTAAAGTTAGGAAAGTTTGGTAATAGGGTTGCACCCATTTCACGCTGCAATTCATGTGTATCTAGTGGGAACGTTTTATCTGTACGATGCACTTCCACTTTAAAAGTTAAATCGCCTCGATCACGGTAGTCTTCTAAAATATCCATAGCTAACGCCTTCATTACATCTAAGTCTTTTTCACATGATGCAACGGGGCTGATAGATTGAATACCGAATACATTAGGTAAACGCTCCATTAACACAGCAAATTTCTCTTTGTTTTCGATTTCGATAAACATACGATCACGTTCTGCACGAATTTTCAGCGGTGCAATATCATTGAATGAATAACGAACATTATCACGTAAACGGCTGATAAAATCTTTTTTGTTACGACCTTTTGTTGATAATTCACCGTAGCGAACTAAAATTTCTTTAAAAATCATTGTGTAATTTCTCCTTTTAACTCTTTCATAACTACTGAAAATTGCTTTTTAAACGCAGCAATATCTTCGTCTGTATTATTAGCGCCGAAGCTTAGACGCAATACGCCGTTTTTATAGCGACTATCGATATTCATTGCCTCCACAACATGGCTTGTTTTCGTTTGTTTAGATGAACAGGCACTTGATGTTGAAACGATAATATCGCGTTTTTGTAATGCATTAATTAAAATTTCACCTTTTAATCCTTTTACACTAAACGATAAAATATGTGGTGCACCGTCTTTTGGGGAAAGTATATAAACCTCTTGATCAAATTGCTCAAAGAAATGATGCAGCTCAGCTGACCACTTTTTAAAGTTCTCGACATGTACAGGCATTTTCTCCACAGCTAAACGTGCAGCTTTTGCCAACGCAGCAGCTTGTGGTACTGCAACAGTTCCACTGCGTAAACCAAATTCCTGTCCCCCACCAACGATAAATGCTTTCAGTTGTGGTTTTTTACGAAATGCTAACAGACCGCTCCCTTTCAGACCATGAATTTTATGTCCTGAAATGGAAATAACATCTGGACCATTATCACCATCAAACAATACTGGTAGCTTACCGAAACTTTGTATCGCATCTACGTGGAACATTGCTTGGCATTGTTTATGAATTATTTGGGCTGCTTCTTTAATTGGCTGTATTGCACCCATTTCGTTGTTTACGTGCATAATACTAACGATAATAGTATCTTTACGAAGCTTTTGCTGTAATTCCTCTAAAGAAATAAGCCCAGACTTATTTACTTTTAAATAGTCGATGTCATAGCCTTCTTCCTCTAAACGCTTAACAGCTTCCAAAATCGAGGGATGCTCTATTTCTGTCGTAATAATATGCTTTCCTCTAAAATTACTTGATTTTGCAAGACCAAAAAGCGCGGCATTATTCGACTCAGTTCCACCGGAAGTAAACAATATGTTTTTTTCATCAGTATGGAGAATACTTGCTAATTGCTCACGAGCTTTTGTTAATAACGTATTTGACTCTACACCGGCACGATGGATGGAAGCCGGATTTGCAAAATATTGTTCATTTACTACCAAGAATGTTTTTAGAACATCCTCGTGTGGTTTTGTTGTCGCACTATTATCTAAATAAATCATCTATACTCTACCTTCTTTTTTAACTATTTAGCTTTGCGACAAGGTGGCGTGAATACACTTAACCAACGCAAAGCAATACTTTATAGGTAATTTCATCTCAAGCAGAGAGGTTGTGATAATAGTCTATTAAACCATTACCACAACCTCTTTAATTTGCTTATTTATTATAACGCTAAATCGTTCAACATGTAACCGTTATGCTTATCATTTTGAAATCAGTTGTTCTTGTACAAGCTCTTCAATACGATTAATAGCATTTGGATCAACAATTTCAACTGCCCTTGCTGCGTCTTCCAATGCCTTTATGTAGCGGAACTTTTTAAATGCGTCCTCTGCTTCAAGTAAGCTTTCATGCACTTGACGATTATTGGCGCGATATCTATTACCAAACTGAATGAGACGTTCGATTATTAAAACATTCTCAATCATTTCCTGTGCTTTTTCATGTGTTTCTTCAATGGATTGCTTTGCACTTAGTAAATGTTGGTTTACTTGTACAATATTTAGTGGTACTTCCTGTAAACTTTGAACCACCACAAAAATACGTTCTGCCGCTTCTTCCAATCGCGCGTCCATTTCCTCTGGTATCCCAGGAATATTGGCACGTCCTAGTAAGCGTTCTGTGTTTTGTAGCAGACGCTTTAAAGTTTCTAATTCTGCCCTTGCCTTATTCTCGTCAATCCGTAAATTCTTTAATTTATTTGAAAAGCTCTCTTGTTCTTCTGCAATACGCTCAATTTCATCCGTAATTTCCTTCAATTCTTCCTGAAGGCTTGAATATGCGGACTTTTCTTCCTGTACACGTGTAGACAATAATTCATAGCGTCTTTGTAAAACTTCCAAATGCTTTAAACCGACTTTTGGAATTTCCGCCTCTTTATCCTGCAATCGATAGCTATGCTGAATATAGGCCACTTCATCACTAATATCTTTTGTTAATCGCATCACTTCATTAATCGTACTATACATACCTGAACAATTGCGTTCGACATATTTTCTTGCCATTACTTCTTTTTCCAGTAAATTATAGAAATGATCAATCTCATCATTAATCGTTTGAATGCGAGGCAATACAGTCTGTAAGTTTAACTCGGCAATTGCATCCTTCAATACGTCTAATTCGTTTTCAAGCCCATCCAAGTATTCTGTCAGCTCTAAATGACGCAAATAATAGTTTTGCTCTTCCATTTCACGCTGACCATTTCGCAACTCATGAATCGCTGTCGGAATTTTTGTCTGTATTTCTGTAAGTAGTGTTGGTACTTCGTTTAGAAGGTTAAAGATCGTTTGAGCTTCATCATTTAGCTGGAGTACAATTTCACGGGCCTGTAGGTAGTTACCATCTTTTGTTAACTCATCAAACTCTTCAAACTTTGGTACAAACTGCTCTAGCTTCTTTTCCAATTCCTCTAAAGCGGGACCAAATGAATGTTGATGTGCCAAAATCGTTTTACGTGCTGAGCGGTAATACTCTTTCAATTGTTCAATTTCGATACGGTTTTTTTCTTCACTGCCGATTAATTCGTCAAGCTCTGTAATAATTTGCACACGAACTTGCTCACACTTTGTAAGCTCCTGGTCAATTTCTCGTTCTGCATGCGTAGCTTTTTTGAATTTAAAACGATCAATAAATTCTTCCGCATCAAATAACAATTCGTCAATTTTCGGAATTTGTTTATCCACAACATCTAACCATCGATTTCGCCAGTTTTCAAATAGCTCTTCTGTTTGACCATTCATGTTTAGCGCTTTTACTTTAGCTAGCTCTTCAAAAATTGGATAGTGTTGGATTTGTAACTTTTCTTTATCTAATCGTCCTATTTCTGCATTATGCTTGCGTCGTACTACCAACCCTACAATCAATAATGCTAATAGTATGACGACAACAATGATGATATAATTTATCATTGTAAGCCCCCTAATCCCAATTAAAATCAATAAATTACTTATATATGTCTTTATAATAATAACATGTTTTATACTATTTGTTGAACTATTTACAGGTTTTTTTACTGCAAATCCCATATTTTTGAAGGAGGTCGCATAAATTGATGCGCGATGGTCATATACATACCCCTTTTTGCCCACATGGCTCCACAGATTCATTCGAGAAATATATCGATAAAGCGATTGAAAATGGATTCAAAGAAATATCTTTTACAGAACATGCACCTTTACCTGATGGCTTTATCGATCCAACACCCGACAAGGATAGTGGCATGGATAAAGCATATTTGAAAGACTATATTCATCAACTGAAAAGACTAAAAGAACATTATCAGTCAAAAATTATAATTAATATCGGTTTAGAAGTTGATTATATTATTGGATTCGAGAGTCAAACTCGTCACTTACTAAATGAGTTTGGTCCTTTCCTCGATGATGCCATTTTATCAGTTCACTTTTTACAGGCAGCAGATGAGTATGTATGCATTGACTTTTCCGACAAAGTCTATTTACAATTTGCTAATAAGGTAGGCGGAATCGCCCCTATGTACGAACTCTATTACGAAACGGTTAAAAAATCGATTTTGGCAGACCTTGGCCCTTACAAGCCAACGCGAATAGGTCATCCAACATTAATTCATAAATTTCAGCTTGCGCATTCAGAACAAATCGACGACTCCTTGCGAATTAAGGAAATCCTCACTTTAATGAAGCAGTATCATTATGAACTTGATTTTAATAGTGCCGGTTTAAGTAAACCTTTCTGCAAGGAGCCCTACCCGCCATTACCATTTGTGCAATTCGCAAAAGAATTAAACATACCTATTATTTTTGGATCTGATGCACATACTGCACAGGATTTACATCAGCATCACGAGGCTTTACAACAAAAAATTAAATTTTAATTGGAGGTTTATATGTTTTCTAATATTACTTACAGCGGCACGCTAACAGAGCAGTACGAGCAACTTGCAAAACATCTTGACGCATTATTGGAAGGGGAAAACGACCTCATTGCTAATTTAAGCAATGCTTCAGCTTTACTAAATTACTTTTTAGAAGATATAAATTGGGTTGGCTTTTATTTAATGAAGGATGGCGAATTAGTTCTTGGTCCATTCCAAGGATTACCTGCTTGTGTGCGTATTCCCGTTGGACGCGGTGTTTGTGGAACTGCCGTGAAAAACAATGAAACAATTATGGTGGATGATGTACATACTTTCCCTGGACATATCGCCTGTGATGCAGCATCAAAATCGGAAGTCGTCATTCCTTTAACTGCAAATGGAACGGTATTTGGCGTTTTGGATATTGATAGCCCGAATGAAGCACGTTTTTCATTGGAAGATAAAGAAGGATTAGAGCGATTTGTCAGTGTGCTCTTAAAACATATTTAAATAAAAAATAGGGAGAACCTGAATTACTTTTCAGGTTCTCCCTTTAACATTTTAGTTCCATTGAACTTTCAAACACACAAACGCGATTTTTCCCGTTACTTTTAGCATTGTATAAAGCTGTATCCGCCTGTAAAAAGATATGTTGAAAATCCGGTCGCTTCCCTTTATACCATGTAACCATTCCGGCCGAAATTGTGACTGAAGGTTTCGTTACTTTTGGTATCAGATCAACTAGCTCTTTCGAAACTTTCAATGCCTCATCTTCTAAAATGTTCGGAATATAAATTGCGAGCTCTTCACCGCCCCACCTTGAACAGATCCCTCTTAAACCAATTTTCTTTTTTAATTGAACAGCAATTTGAACGAGCACTTTATCCCCAACCTGATGTCCAAACGTATCATTAACCTTTTTAAAGTTATCAATATCAATTAGAAGAAACATACCCGAGTCATCTTTTTGAATTGATTTTTCTACATAAGTATCAGAGTAACTACGGGCATAAAGCTTTGTTAAATGGTCACGATCCACCATTTCCTGTAATTGCTCCCGTAAAACAGAGTTAGAAATAGCTAAAGAAGAATGATGAATAAGCGATTGCATCAACTTAAAACTATCAAAGGAGAAGAAATACGGTTCCTGATGCAATACAATGCTAAACCCAATAATCTTTTCTTCTACAATCATTGGAATAGCCATCACTGATTTATATTTAATTTCCTCCGCAATAAGTCGACTAAAATCAGCGATAAATAACGGATCCTGTTTTACTTTAAAGTGCTTTTCCACATAATGAATATATGCTAGAGATTCATCTTGATTAAAATATGGAGTACAGACTTCCGTCATTTCATAATAATCTTTCCCTTTAAATAAAAACCCGACTTCCATCGGTTGGAATGACTTTAATAATTGTTTTTGTAAAAATAAAAGCATTTCGTTAATCGTCAGCTTCATATTCAAACGATGAGAAGTTTCGTTAATTAACTGCAAATCGCTGATTAGTCGATGTGATTGGTGATAGAGTTTGGCATTTTCCAATGCATTCCCTGATGCTTGGGCAAGCATTTTTATGAAATCTTTCTCTGAATTAGTAAAGGAATAGTTAATAGGTGCTTTCACCTGTAATATGCCGTAAATTGCTTGCCTACCTTTAATAGGTACGTTTAATAAACGACAGTCCAATTCCATGGCAATATCCTCTTTTAACTCTCCAGATACAAACGCCTCGATTGTTGAAGGTCGCTCTGACAAGTAATCAAAAGGCTTTATTTGGATTTTCGTTTGACGATCCTGATCATTTGATAATATCAGTTCCACTTCTAAATCCGAAAAATTATCTTCAATCGTAATGAGTACATTTTGCAAAATTACATCAATATCCATCGTGGAGTGAAAAAGGTCAGTCATTCCATAAAGTTTACGGTATTTTTGCTCATTTGAATGTACTTCATAATTTTGCACTAAATATTTATGAACAGAGGAGATATTAATTATAATATCTTCTGTTAATTGTATTTCGAAAGGGGGAGTTGTTTTTTGATATTTAAAAACAATGATTCCGTCCATTTTATTGTTTCTCATAAGTGGCATTATATTTGTATGGTTTTTGAAATACGAAAGTTCCTTTAAAAACTTAGGTAATTCTACAACTTTATTTCCATTTAAATAAGGGATTAATAAATTAAAATCGATATTATAAAAATTCAGGTTGGTTACCGGTTTTAGGTTGTTATCAATCAAATGGAATAAAAAGCAATCTTCCATATCGAAAAAATCTGCCAGGCTCTTTTCCAATAGTAGAAAATAGTCATGGAGTTTATGTTGTTGTATATTTGAATTCATACAAAGGTTCAGGATATTCGATTTAAATTGATCAATCTTTAGTTGATTTTCCACCATTAAATCACCTTTTCTTTCGCTATTGCCATTGTCAGTTTCTTATTACTTATCCTCAAGTATACACTTTTCGTGTCTATTTGACTATTTATTTATGTAATATTTTTCTAATAAACACCCCTAATAGTATCGTTTTTATTAGAAAAACGATTATTTTCTGTCTCATTACCATTTTCCCTTATACGCATAATTACCTAATATTAATTTTTTCAGCAAATCTCTCTACTAATTCATATTTTTTCACGTATTTATACTTCTTTTATTCTTCTAGTACTTCTCACTTAACATTTACTGCTTCACGGGAATATTACTATTTGTTGACGTACTGTTAAAAAAAAGATACAATAGCCTTTGTGTAAAATGAATGCAGTAGTTGTATAACTTAATCGTGTATTTTGTTCCTTCTATCTTATTAGAATGGTGTATTGTGTAACCCTCTCGGCTGCATGGGCGAAGATACATGAAAATAGAATACCGTTTAATGTCGGGTACAACTGGTTTTTTCTTTTACAACAAAAACCAAATTTAAAGGAGGAGACACAATTATGTCTCGTTATACAGGTCCATCTTGGAAACTATCTCGTCGTCTTGGTATTTCATTAAGCGGCACAGGTAAAGAAATCGCAAAACGCCCTTACGCACCAGGTCAACACGGCCCGAACTCTCGCGGTAAAAAATCAGAGTACGGTCTACAATTAACTGAAAAACAAAAATTACGTCATATGTATGGTATGACTGAACGTCAATTCAAAAACACTTACCTTAAAGCTGGTAAATTACAAGGTGTACAAGGTGAAAACTTCATGATCTTACTTGAAACTCGCCTTGACAACTTAGTATACCGTTTAGGTTTAGCTCGCACTCGTCGTGCAGCTCGTCAATTAGTTAACCACGGCCACATCTTAGTTGATGGTAAACGCGTTGATATCCCATCATTCTCAGTAAAACCAGGTCAAACGATCTCATTACGTGAGAAATCAGCTAACCTTTCAGTAGTAGCTGAATCTGTAGAAGTTAACAGCTTCGTACCAGAATATTTATCATTCGATGCAGACTCTAAAGTAGGTACTTTCGTACGTATGCCAGAGCGCTCTGAATTATCTGCTGAAATCAACGAACAATTAATCGTCGAGTTCTACTCTCGTTAATTAGTAGTTGAGTCTGCAAAGAGTAACTTAAAAAGCCCTAGAAACGTTGTTAAATCAATGTTTCTAGGGCTTTTTATATTGTACTTTGTAATAGGAAGTATTAGATATTACTCAATTGATCATGCATAAGTAGCTGAACGAAATATATTTTATTCTTCAGAAATATAAATTGTTGCATCATTTTCTAAACCTATATGAACACTTACTACTGAATGTCCTTTGTCATCAAACCATACTCCATTAGATTTGACTATTAAATCTAATGTTTGATAATCAAGTTTTATATTGTCTTTAACTTTTTGATCTGATTCATTGATTAAAATAGAAACATTATAAGATTCCATTGTTACACCTCCCAACTTCTACCTACAATTCCACGCAAATAAGAAACCCAAGGACCAAGCTATTAATCTGATAAGTTTACTTTTTTATACAACTATACAGAAAATTATCAAATTTTTGAACTGATGTGGGGATAATTTTCTTTACATAACTTATCTTGCGTTACTATTTATATACCCCAATTTCCCATCTCTGCAAACGGATAAATATTAAAATATCTCTCATACTTAATTTATAATTTATTAAAGGATGTGATTTTTTTGGAAGATGCAAAATTTGCCGAACTTAATAATGAAAAACTTAGTGCAATCAAACAACTGGAAGAAAAGTTGGACGTAACCTTAATTGCTTATGACATTACCGGATCGAATAGTCATATTCAAAATGGCAATAGTCCCGATGTTATTAACCCGTCTTAATGTTTTACTTTATAAAATAAAAAGACATTCACAAAATATACAATGTGAATGTCTTGAATTTAAAACAGTAAATAACGAGCACTTACCACTAATATAATTATCACAATAAAGGAAGCGAAAAATGCTTTCCATGTTGAGATTCGGTGCACTTCTGAAATACCAACTACTGTAATAACATATGTCCATAAACTGGCAATAATTATAAACGTACCACATACAAACTGTAGGATTAAATCACTTAATGATGTTTCAATATAAGTAATATTAAAAAAAGATTGTGGCGCAAATTGCATCCAAAACAATATTATCGGTAATATCCAAATATAAGGAATCATCGTTACACTAATCATGCGGAACATTTCTTTAAACTTACCTATCCCGCCAAATGCTTTTGCTGATAGTGTCAAAACACCTGCTGATAATGCTGTAGAAAGAAAGTAGAGCAATAAACTTGATAATAATGTCGAATAAACGATATCACCTAAAGTATATGCTCCTGTAAAATCCATGCCGATAAAGCTAATTAAATTGCTTGCAAACATACCGATAATACCTACGATAATAAAATAAGATAACTTTTTATGTGTTAGAACATAACGAATGGTATCACGAGGTTTAGTAGCAATACTTAATACCGCATGTCGATCATCGACTGCATGTGTCAATTGCTCATTCAAATCAAAATCCCCCTAAAAAAATATGTCTATACTCTATTATACTGGCATACTGTGGGCGATTCAAAATTATTGTACCTTAAATATCATTCTACTGAAGATAGTGAAACATAACCCGCTTTTTCTATTAAAGATTGACCTTCATCTGATAATACCCAATCGATTAATCGCTTTACATTACCAGTAGGCTCACCTGCCGTCACAATATAAAACTCCGAGGCAATTGGATAAGTATTTGAACGAATTGTTTCTTTTGAAGGAGCTACCCCATTAACTTCCAATAGTTTTATTTCTTCATTCCGCACCATTTCATTTGAGTAATAGCGGAATGTATAACCAATTGCATTTTTATAATTTTTATATTGGGATACCTCATTAATTATTCCACCCATACCAGTTGCAATATCTTCAGTTGGCGCCTCCATTAAAGGCGTATCCCCCATTAAACGTTGTAAAGCAGTTTGGGATCCACTATCTTGCGGTCTTTGGAATGCACGAATTTCATCATTATCCCCACCAACTTCAGACCAATTTGTAATTTCACCGGAATAGATGCCTTTAATTTGTTCCAACGATAAACCGTTAATATTATTTTTACTATTTACAAAAAAGACGAATGCTTCTTTTCCAATAGGGGTTAATACCAGTTCAAAGCCCTTATCTTCCGCACGCTTCTTTTGATTTTCAGATGGTCCCGCCGCAAAAATTATATCCGCCCTTCCTAAAATTAGATTCGTATAGGCTTCATGTGTTTGGTTAACCATTACCTCACTCTGATATGGATTATAACTTTTTTCAGGATATACTTCTTGAGCGATTGCCGCATAGAGTGGGTACAATGCCGTCGCACCATCTATGATCGGTAAAGGCTCCTCCAATGTTAAGGAAGCGGTTTGTCCGAGCGCTACTAATTGGTTGCCTTCTACAAAAGGTTCATACTGATAAATATTAACCTCAGCATCAACAGTTGACACCCTGCTATCCAACCACTTATAAATCGGTTGAATACATGTAATAGCTATAATAATCCCCGCTAGTCCCCAATACACTTTCACACGTTTTTTCTTTTGGTAAAATACATCAAAAATTTGAAGGACAAAACCTATATATAAAATTGAAGCTACTGCAATTATTAGCGGTATGTAATGAATGTTGCCCGCCAGTAGAAACGTGAAAACAATAACAAACGTGAAAAAGCTTGCTCCCAGCAATACAAAAATGGCCATTCCAATTTGTCCCCAATAAGATTTTTTCTCCATGTCATCTCTCCCTTCTCCTTATTACGTTCTTTTTACTTCCTAATATCCCTTTAAAAAAACGCCTTGGAAAACTTTATTTCCAAGACGTTTCAAAATCATTTAGTTATACAAATTTCACCATGTGATATTTTTTCTTTCCTCGACGGATAATCGCAAATGCATCTTCTAATCGGTCTTTGCCATCAATCACATATTCTAGCTCTGTAACTTTTTCACCGTTCACACTAATTGCACCGTTCGTTACATCTTCACGTGCTTGACGTTTTGAAGATGAAATGCCGGCTTCTACGATTAATTCAACAATGTTTTTGTCTTCTTTCGCTACCTCTACAGATGGAACGCCAGCAAATGCCACTTTCATTTCATCTACTGATAAAGCTTTTAAATCCCCTGAGAATAATGCCTTTGTAATACGCTCCGCTGCCTCTAGACCAGCTTCACCGTGGATAAGGCGTGTCATCTCTTCAGCTAAAGCTTTTTGTGCTTTACGTAAATGCGGCTCTTCTTCCACACTTACTGCCAGCGCTTCAATTTCTTCACGTGTTAAGAAGGTAAATATTTTAAGGTATTTTACAACGTCTGCATCTGCAGTGTTGATCCAGAACTGGTAGAACTCATATGGTGATGTTTTCTCAGCATCCAGCCATACTGCGCCACCTGCTGTTTTACCGAATTTTGTACCATCTGCTTTTGTTACAAGAGGAATCGTAATACCGAATGCTTTTGCATTTTCGTCGTGTGTCTTACGAATCATTTCCAATCCCGTTGTAATATTGCCCCACTGATCCGAGCCACCTACTTGAATACGAACATTATGATGATCGTATAAATGGTTGAAGTCGATTCCTTGAATTAATGTGTAAGCAAATTCAGTGAATGAAATACCTGAATCTAAGCGTGAAGCTACTGTGTCTTTATTTAAAATGTAGTTTACATTAATTAATTTCCCGTAATCACGTAAAAAATCGATCAATGACATTGGGCCAACCCAATCATTATTATTTACTAATACAGCACCGTTTGCTGCATCTGATGAGAAGTCGAATAAACGTTCCATTTGTTTTTTTAGACCTTGAACGTTTTTGTCGATTTGCTCCATCGTCTGTAGTTGGCGCTCTTCAGAACGTCCTGACGGATCTCCTACAGTACCTGTAGCTCCCCCAACTAATAAAATCGGTGTATGGCCCGCTTTTTGGAAACGGCGTAATGTAAGTAATGGTACGATATGACCGATATGCATGGAATCTGCTGTTGGATCGACACCTACATATAATGAAACCTTTTCCTCGTTTAAAAGCTTTTCCATACCTTCAGCATCTGTTTGTTGGTATAACAAACCACGCCATTCTAAATCTTGCAGTAATTCGTTCATCATTTTTCTCTCCTTTTACATGTGTTGTATTCGCTATGTAAGGAAACAAAAAACGTCCCTACACGCCAATGCATGCAGGGACGTCAAATTTCTCATTTAACGCGGTACCACCCAGCTTGAAGAAACAAAAAACTTTTCTTCCACTTTAAGCGTCTATAACGTGACGATCCGTTCAAGCTCCAAGTACGTAATTCATAAATGCGCTTTCTCTGGCTTTCACCAACCGCCAGCTCTCTAATCAGGGAGCACATTTATTACTGCAAACTCTTCTTTGCCTGAAATTTATATTTTCTATTCTACCTAGAAAATAGATGTTGTCAATAAATATATTCGTTTATATATCAAATATGCTATAATAAACAAGATTTTAGGAGGGCGATGTTGTGAAAGAATGGCTTGATAAATTTAATAAAAAAATCGAATCCCTTGTTTCTTCAAAACAGATGCGCTATGTACGAATTACTGGTGGTGTCTTTTGGAATTTAACTTTATTAGCAGTAATTTTTGTTGCTACTACACTGTTATTTGTTGGGGGTGTAGGTGCAGGTTACTTCGCATCATTAACAAAGGATGAACCTTTGCGATCAAAAGAAGAGATGCGCGAGCAAATATTCAGTTATGAAGAAACAAGTGAACTTTACTTTGCAAACGATATTTACATAGGAAAAATTCGAACAGATTTAGACCGACGTGAGACATCGCTTGCTAATATATCTCCAATAGTTATAAATGCGGTACTTGCTACGGAAGATGAATATTTCCGCGAGCATGAAGGAATTGTACCAAAAGCAGTTTTACGTGGGTTACTGCAAGATGTATCGAACTCCTCTACACAAACTGGTGGCTCTACTTTAACACAGCAGTTAATAAAAAACCAAATACTTACAAATGAAGTTTCGTATGAGCGTAAAGCTAAAGAAATCTTACTCGCTTTCCGTCTCGAGAAATTTATGAGTAAAGAAGAGATTTTAGAAGCATACCTTAACATTATCCCATATGGCCGTAATTCTTCCGGTCGTAATATTGCCGGAATTGAAACAGCAGCCCAAGGTATATTTGGTATTCCAGCTTCTAAGCTAAATTTACCACAGGCAGCCTATATTGCCGGAATACCTCAAGCGCCTTTTAAATACACACCATTCACAAATAAGGGTGAACAAAAGAGTGCTGAAGGAATGAAACCTGGTATCGACCGTATGAAAACGGTATTATATCGTATGCAGGAAGTAGGCTATATTTCGGAAAAAGAGTACAACGAAGCAATAGGCTATGATATTACAAAAGATTTGAAGGGTTATGAAGAACGACCAGAGGACAAATATCCTTGGCTAACAGCTGAGCTTGAAATGCGATCAAAAGAAATTTTCGCAAAAATCCTTGCTGAAGAAGACGGAATTGACCCAGACCGTTTAAAAGAAGAAAAGAACTTAAACGAAAAATACTCTATTTTAGCAGACCGTACAATTCGTTCTGGAGGATATCGTATTTATTCGACAATCAATAAAGATATGTACGATGCTATGCGAAATGTAACAGAAGAATTTACACTGTATGGTCAAACATATAAGAAAAAAGAAAAAGATCCAGAAACAGGTGAAGAAATCGAAGTGGATGTGCCTGTTCAAACAGGAAGTATCATTATCGATAATAAAACAGGTCGTATTTTAAGCTTCGTCGGTGGACGTGACCACCAGTTAGAACAGTTAAATCATGCTACACAAGCTTATCGATCAAATGGATCAACGATGAAACCATTACTTGCTTATGCACCGGCACTGGAATATGGTGTAATCGGGGCGGGTAGCCCGGTAGTGGATGTTAAATTTAAACGTGATTATGATAATTACGAACCTGTAAACTATATTCCTACACAGGAATTAGGCATTATTCCTGCACGTCAAGCAGTAGCTTCTTCTCAAAACTTGGCCTTGTTACGTTTGTATGACTCAATTTTAGATCGTCGTCCTGCTACGTATTTAGATAAAATGGGCTTTTCTAAGTTAACTGAAGGAGATTATGTTCATTTATCTACAGCCATTGGCGGTATCACGCATGGGGCAACAGTCGAGGAAAATACAAATGCTTATACTACATTTGCAAATGAAGGAAAATTCATAGATGCCTATATGATTGAGCGTATCGAGGATTTAGATGGTAATGTTGTTTATGAACATAAAGTTGAGCCGGTGGAGGTATTCAGTCCGGAAACTGCCTATATGATGACAGATATGTTACGTGATGTACTTCAACAAGGCGGTACCGCAACTTTAGCGAAAAGTCAGTTAAAGTTCTCTTCAGACTTTGCTGCTAAAACAGGTACAACACAGGATCATAAAGACGTTTGGCTAGTAGGCTATAATCCGAATATCTCAGTCGGTGTCTGGTTAGGTTATGACCAGCCTCGTACTCTTTATGCATTTAATAATCGTTATCAGCACCCTAGTAATCGTGTCAACCGATTATGGGCAAGTTATTTAAATACGCTTTATGATATCGATCCAGAATTAATCGGTACGAAGGAAACATTCAAAAAGCCAGAAGGTGTTGTTACGCAGTCGTTCTGTGGAATATCCGGATTAGCTGCTTCCACATCTTGTTCAAATGCTGGTTTAGTCGTTTCCGATTTATTTAACAAAAATGTATTTTTACCTACACAGCCAGATGATAGTTTCGTTTCATCTACTTCTGTAGTAATTAATGGCAGTACTTATGCGGCACTACCAAGTACACCTACTGAGTTTGTCCAAATGAGTGGATTCGGATTGAATCAGGCCTTTATTGACCGTATGCTAGGTAGGCTCGGTGGGGATGCATCAAAGCTATTGCCGTTTAGTACTGGTAATGGTGTTGTATCAGGTGCCCAGTTCGAAGCGGATGGTGCTCCACCTGAAGCTGTATTTGCAACATTGGCAAATGGCTCATTATCATGGACGGCTTCAGCATCCAATGATGTGGTTGGCTACCGTGTATACAGTATTACAAATGAAGGCACATCACTTGTAAGATCATTAAAGTCTTACGAAGGGTTCCAAATGTCTGTGTCAGAAGGCGTTAGGTATGTCGTTGTTGCTGTTGATATTACTGGCCTGGAGTCGGGTTATTCGAATGAAGTTGGGGAAGTTTATATTGCGCCACCTGAACCCGAAGATGAAGAGAATACTGTACCAGGAGAGATCATAGAAGAAGATTTAGACGATATAGAAATCGATCCCGAAACAACTATTGACTAATTTATAAAAAACAGTGGCTGAGACATAAGTAGAATTTCTTTGTATAAGAGAAAATTCCTTATTAAGAAACCGATACTTTATGAATTGATTGGAGTGAAGGGGCGACTCCTGGGGGATGAGCGTGACGCCTGAGACTACAGGCTCAGGCCACGCCCCCGGAAAGCGTCCCCGCAACGGAAATCAATTCTGGTAGAAACAGAAAAATATCCATT
This sequence comes from Solibacillus sp. FSL W8-0372, assembly GCF_037969735.1. Taxonomy (NCBI): domain Bacteria; kingdom Bacillati; phylum Bacillota; class Bacilli; order Caryophanales; family Caryophanaceae; genus Solibacillus; species Solibacillus sp. FSL W8-0372. Next base: position 2,821,283 of record NZ_CP150204.1, read on the forward strand.
TTCCCTTAAGGAAAATGGATATTTCAGGTTGTCGACAAAAGGCATCGAGAGCTCGTCTCTCGATGCCTTTTGTCATTTCTTTTATCAAATTAGGCTCCGAAGTTCTGTAAAAGGGCTCCTCTTCGAGGGAAGATGCCCTCATCTAAGCTCCTTGCCAAGTCCATGTGGCAAGTTTCTTCAAGTTCATGGCAGCAAAAGTAAGCATCGCCTGCATGGACAATTTTTTAAGGCCTCTTAGCGTTGTCCATCGCATACCATGCTTCTCTTTCGCATCCGCAAAGACACGCTCAACCGTCTCTTTTCGTTTTGCATAAATGGATTTAATTTCATGATGATGACGAAGATGTTCGGCTTCTTCTAGATAATCTGCCCAAATATGTCGCTGAATCATTTTCGTATGATTTTTACTTTCCGTACATTGTGCTAGAAATGGGCAATCTGCACAAACCGCTGGATTCGATTTGTATTGGCGATAGCCTTCTTTCGTCGTCGTTGTATAGCGCAACATCTGGTCATTCGGGCAAATATAGCAATTATAGTGCTCATCATAGACATACTCATGTTTACGGAAGAAGCCATCTTTCGTTTTCGGTCTTGTATAAGGAAGAACAGGCAACATTTGATTTTCTAATAAAAAGTTCGTAATCGCAGGTGTTTTATAAGCCGCATCCGCAGCAACAGCCACAGGCTTTTTCACACGATGAATGACCTTTTCAACAAGCGGTTGCAGCATATGACTATCATGGATATTGCCCGGTGTCACAATCGTACCTAATACAAAGCCACGTTCATCTGTCGCTGCATGAAATGAATAGGCAAATTGTTTTGTCCGTTCGTCCTTCACATAGTAACCACTTTCAGGGTCCGTTGTGCTCTCTTTGATTTCTTTCCATTCTTCCTTTTCAAACTTCTCCGGTGGAAACGGCTTTTTCCCGTTCTTTTCACGGTCTATGTTTAACTCTTCTTGTAGCTTTTCTTCATAAGCACGTGTCTCTTTTCGAACCATCTTCTTATCAAATTTTCGTTTATTCGCACTTGCCTTAACATGCGTAGAATCAATAAAGATATGGTCAGCTGATAATAAACCCGCATCCACAATTTCTTTCAAGATGCGATAGAAAATCTGTTCAAATACATCTGTATCCTCAAAACGCCGTGTATAATTTTTGCCAAACGTTGAGAAGTGAGGCACTTCTGTATGAAAACCGAAGCCTAAAAACCAGCGATACGCTACATTCGTTTCAATTTCCTTAATCGTTTGACGCATCGAACGAATACCAAAAACGTATTGAATCATTGTCATTTTAAATAAGACAACAGGATCAATACTTGGTCTACCGAAAGGTGAATATAAGTTTTCAACTAATGGATATACAAACGAAAAGTCAATGGCTGCCTCTAATTTACGTACGAGATGATTTTCTGGGACAAGTTGTTCAATCGTCAACATTTCTAATTGATTACGTTCATTCATTTGGTTTTTAGTCATCATATCGGGACACCTCTTTGATTTAGATAAACTATATTAGAAAGAATAGATCAAGTTGATTGGAATGGAAGGGGCGACTTCTGCGGGAATAGCGGGACTGCCGATACACCGCAGGAGCGTAGCGACGAGGAGGATTGGCACCCGCCCGCGAAACGCGTCCCCTGGAATGGAAATCAACGGTTTTCATCATTTAAATTTATTTTAAAACAAAAAAGACTGTAGGCAAACTCGAATTTCTTCGAGTTTGTCTACAGTCTGAAATATCCATTTTCCCTTAAGGAAAATGGATATTTTTCGTTTTGTCCCAAACTCTTTTAAATTATTTATAGAGTTGTAATTTTATCTGTTTGTAATACACCTTTTAGAATGTCTACAGCTTCATCAATTTCCTGCTCACTTACTGTTAATGGTGGCAATAAGCGTATTACTTTCGGACCTGCCGCTACAGTTAACAATCCAGCTTTATCTAAAGCAGCTACATATGGCGCTACGTCTTCTCCACCTAATCCTAATCCAAGCATTAAACCTTTCCCTTGAACAGTATAGTTCGGAAATGCTTCTTTAAGTTTTATTACAAAATAGCTTGATTTTTGTTTTACAGATTGTAAAAATTCATCATTAAATATATGATCAATAACCGTTTGTGCTACGGACACCGCTAGTGGATTTCCACCGAATGTCGTGCCATGTGTACCTGCGTTAAACGTATTAAATAGTTCCTCTGTACCGAGAATGCCTCCAATTGGAAAACCTCCTCCTAGACCTTTCGCCATTGATACAATATTAGGCTTAATTACAGTTTGCTCAAATGCAAAACGGGTACCTGTACGCCCAATTCCCGTTTGTACTTCATCGGCGATTACTAAAATATCTGTTGATTGCTGAATGTCATGAATAGCTTGCGCAAATTCATCAGATACAGAATTTACCCCGCCTTCACCTTGAATCATCTCCAACATTATTGCTGCTGTTTCAGAGTCTGCTGCAGCTTTTAATGCCTCTACATCATTAAACGGTAATGTAATAAATTCACTCACTAATGGTCCGAAGCCGTTACGTACTTTATCTTGACCAGTCGCACTCATTGCACCGAATGTACGTCCATGAAAGCTTTGTTCGAAAACGATTATTTTATGCTTCCCTGTATGCTTTCGAGCCAATTTAATTGCAGCCTCATTTGCCTCTGCTCCACTATTACAGAAAAAAGCATAGGATAGATGTAAATCTTTCACTAAGGATGCCGCCAGCTTCTCTTGACCTGGGCTTTCAAATAAGTTACTAATATGCCATAGTTTTTCACTTTGCTGCTGAATTGCCTCTACAATTGCAGGATTGGCATGACCTAAGCTACAGACAGCTATTCCACTTGTAAAATCTAAATAGCGTTTTCCTGTAGTATCGAATACTTCAGTTCCTTTCCCTTCAACAATAGCGAAAGGTCTTCTTGCGTAATTTTGAAATAATGCACTCATTTTACTAGCTCCTCACTTAAAATAGTTGTACCGGTTAATGTTTCATTGACAATTTGGACAGATGGTATTCCCGACTCTAAACAATTTAAAGCCCCTTGTACTTTCGGTATCATACCGCCGTATATATCTCCTTCATCAATCCATTGCTTAATTAAATTTGGTGTGGCTTCTGTTTGAAATTCATCTTTAATCCGAATACCTGCAACATCTGTAACGAGGAGTAAACGGTCTGCACCTACTGCCAATGCAATTTCACTTGCCACTGTATCTCCATTAATATTAAGTGCATGCCCATCCTTTGTTGCGCCAATGCATGCTATTACAGGGACAATACCACTTTCAGTTAATGTATTTAATAAGTTTACATTAACACTTTTTACCTTACCTACATATTTATAAGTTTCATAATCTAAATATTCACTTTCCAACAAAGTTTGATCAAAACCATTTAATCCTACAGAGTCAATTCCTGCAGCATTGAGTTCATGAACTAATGCAGGATTAACTTTACCGATTAAAGTTGATTGAACAATTTCAATCATTTCTTCATTCGTTACCCGTAAGCCATTTACAGTTTGAGATTGAATGTTAGCAGCGGCTAATTCACGATTAATGGCAGGTCCTCCCCCATGAGTAATGATGAGTTGAATCCCCTGATCTTGAAGGGCTTTGAAATTACGAAAGAAGGCCTCGTTAAGACCTTCTAATGTACTGCCACCTAGCTTGATGACCATTTTACGAACGGTATGATGCGTTGATTTGAACGTAGTCATAAGTTAAATCACACCCCCAAGCAAAGCCGTGTCCCTCTCCCACTTCTAAAGACACAAAGATTTTAACTTCATGTTGTTTTAAAATTTCTATTAGCGCTTCTTCTGAAAAATTAATAGGTTCTCCATTTTCGACCATTGTTGCCCCGCCAATTTTAATTGTAATTTTATCTGGATCAACAACGGCTCCAGAATAACCAACTGCTGCGATAATACGACCCCAGTTTGCATCACATCCGAAAACTGCTGTTTTTACAAGAGGGGAACCGACAACTGTTTTTGCAATTTTTCTTGCCTCTTCATCAGAAATTGCACCATCGACCTCAACTTCAATGAGTTTTGTTGCGCCTTCTCCATCACGTGCAATCGATTTTGCTAAGTCTTCGGATACTAATCGTAATGCTGTATAAAAATTCTCCCAATCCGGATGTGCAGGCGATAATGGTTCATTACCAGCTAACCCATTTGCCATTACTACTACCGTATCATTTGTTGATGTATCTCCATCTACTGTAATTGAGTTGAATGTACAATCCGTTACATTAGATAACGCTTTTTGCAATTCATCCGATTCAATATTTGCATCTGTCGTAATAAAGCCCAACATAGTCGCCATATTCGGTTCGATCATACCTGAACCTTTTGCTGTTCCCGATACGATTACTTCTTTACCGTCTATAATCGTAGCGTATGTTGTATTTTTCATTACTGTATCTGTTGTCAGGATTGCTTGTGAAAAATCAATTCCATTTTCAAGTTTGGAATCCGGTAATAACATTTCCATCCCTTTTTTAATAGGTTCCATTTTCATAATTTCCCCAATAACACCTGTAGATGCTACCCCAACTAAACCTTCAGAAATGCCGAGCTTTAGTGCAGCAAGTCTTTGCATTTCGTATGCATCTGCTATCCCTTGTTTACCTGTGCATGCATTAGCATTCCCTGAATTTACAATCATTGCCTGCATTTTTTTCGTTCCATATACAACTTCCTTTGTTACTTTAAGGGGTGCCGCTTGAACAGCATTTGTTGTAAATACGCCCGCTACACTTGCTGGTACATCACTGACTAAAATCGCTAAATCTTTTTTCTTATGTTTAATACCGCAATGAACACCTGCTGCAGTAAAGCCTTTTGGTGATACGATATTTTTGCTAGATAGTTTTTTCATTTCAATTGTTGAAGCCATTTGATGTTCCTCCTAATGTTTAAATAAAGTACGGTACAAGTTGTAGGCCTGTTTGCTGTGGCAACCCAAACTGAACATTCATGTTTTGGATTGCCTGCCCTGCAGCCCCTTTTACTAAGTTATCGATAACCCCAATAATTGTTGCGCGATTCGTCCGTTCATCGAGCTTCACATAAATATCGCAATAATTCGAACCTTTTACGCGGTTAGTTCCAATAGATGACGCTTCCTGAATGACACGTACGAAAGGGTGATTCTCATACGTTGAAGTTAAACAATCAACTAATTGTTTTTGGGTCACACCTTCTGTTACCTGTGCATAGGAAGTAGCTAAAATCCCCCGTGTCATAGGCACTAAATGTGTGTTAAACGTAATAGTTGTTTCGGTATCGGTAAACATCGAAATTGCTTGTTCTATTTCAGGAATATGTTGATGCTCATTAATTTTATATATTGAAAAGCTTTCATTTGCTTCACTGTAATGTGTAGTATTTGATGGTTTATTGCCAGCGCCGGATATTCCGCTCTTTGCATCAATGACTAAAAAACTTGGATCAATCAGCTGATGCTTTATAAGGGGCAGGATGGATAAGAGAACTGCTGTTGGATAGCATCCTGGATTTGCAATTAAATCCGATGTCTTAATGGCCGCTTCATTCCACTCTGTTAATCCATATACACTTTTTTCAACTGCTTCTTTCGGTGCCGGCTTTTTTTTATACCAAGATTCATAGCTTTCAAGGTTTTTCAATCGAAAATCCCCTGATAAATCGATTAATTTTGGACCTCGGTTTACTAAAGGTGGAAATAGAGTACTAGATACCCCAGACGGTGTACTTGCAAAGACAACATCGGATTTTGCTAATACATCGTAATCTATTTTCAATAAAGGTTGATTATAAATGTTTGTTAAGTGAGGGAATTTATCTGAAAATACTGTTCCTTCCTCAGATGATGTAAATAATCCTATTTCTTCTACTTCTTTATGGTTATGCAAGAAACGCAATAATTCCAGACCGCCATACCCTGTGGCACCAATAATACTTACTTTCATCTTTGTCACCTCTAATTTTTTTATTGCCAAAAAATACATCAATGAAATCTAAAAGATAAAAATAAGTATAGTTATGTATATTTATTTAGTCAACTGTATTTTTATATAATCATAGATAATTCCAAATTATCGTTCAATTATTTGAGTATTTAAGGTGAAAAGCACTAATTGCCTTTCTTATAGCCTCATTATATTAATAGTAAAAAAAGCGCCTACATATGTAAGCGCCCCATAGCATATGCAAATGTAGAAAGGATTAGTCTTCCATAGTGGATAAATCACCCGTTGGTAAGTTTAATTCCCACGCTTTCAATACCCGGCGCATGATTTTTCCACTTCGTGTTTTTGGCAACTTATCTTTAAATTCTATTTCACGTGGTGCTGCATGGGCAGATAATCCTGTTTTTACAAATTCCCTAATATTTGCTTCAAGTTCATCACTTGGCTCTACCCCTTCACGCAATGAAATGAATGCTTTAATGATTTCCCCGCGCACAGGATCCGGTTTTCCGATGACACCTGCTTCTATTACATCCGGATGTTCAAGTAATTTACTTTCTACCTCGAACGGACCGACACGCTCACCTGCCGTCATAATTACATCATCTACACGCCCTTGGAACCAAAAATATCCGTCCTCATCCTTATATGCTGAGTCACCTGATACGTACCATTCACCTTTTAAAAAATAAGAATTATATCGTTCAGGATTCCCCCAAATTTGGCGCATCATAGCTGGCCAGCCTTTTCTGATTGCTAAATTCCCCATTGTGTATGGTGGTACTTCATTTCCCTGATCATCCACAATCGTAGCATATACTCCCGGAACTGGTTTTCCCATAGATCCTGGTTTGATCTCCATTGCCGGGAAATTGCATATCATATGTCCGCCAGTTTCTGTCATCCACCATGTATCATGAATACGGTGATTTAGGATCTCCATTCCCCATTTCACAACTTCAGGGTTTAAAGGTTCCCCAACGGATAAAACATGTCGTAATGAAGATAGATTGTATTTGCTGATCATACTTGGACCAGCACCCATTAACATTCTGAATGCAGTTGGTGCACTATACCAAACAGTAACACCGTATTCTTCAATCGCACCATACCATGCTTGCGGGCTGAAGCGACCACCAATAATTACATTAGTAACCCCATTCAACCAAGGTCCAAAAATGCCATAAGCTGTTCCTGTTACCCAACCTGGATCAGCTGTACACCAATAAATGTCATTCTCTTTTAAATCAAGTACCCATTGGGCGGTTTGATATTGCTGTACCATTGCATAATGCACATGCAATACACCTTTTGGAGTACCGGTAGAACCAGATGTATAATGTAAAATGGAGCCATCCTCTTTATCGACCCATTCAATGTCAAAATCTTGAGGTGCCTCTTTGAAATATTTATTAAAATCTAATATTTTATCCGTTTCTTCAACATCTTCTCCAACTACAAAAATAGTCTTTAAATGTGGAAGCTTCTCAATAGGTACCCGATTTAATAATGATGGTGTTGTAATAATTGCAACTGCCTCACTATCCATTAAACGGTCATAAACGGCCCCTTCCATAAATGCCTCAAATAACGGTCCAACAATTGCCCCTATTTTTAATGCCCCTAATAAGCTGAAATAAAGCTCCGGTGTACGTGGCATGAATACAAATATACGATCCCCTTTTCGCAAATTTGCTTTCTCCTTCAGTACATTTGCCGCTTTATTCGAGTTGCGTTTCATATCAAAGAAAGAATATGACTCTTTTCGATGCCCATCATTATAATAAAGTGCTACTTTATTTTTCCGATGTGTTTCGACATGTCGATCTATTGCTTCATAAGCAATATTAATCTTCCCCGTTTCATACCAAGAAAATGCCTTCTCAGTATTGACCCAATCATGATTTGCAGCTGCATCCTCATAATTTTTCAAATTATGTTCCCCTGGAATTACTGCTAGTTTTTCAACTGTTTTTGTCCCCATGAAATTTCCCCTTTCTTTAAAACATACAACCATTTTACAATAAAAATACTATAATGGGCAAAACATTTATAATTTTCTAACAATTTAGTTATTTATCGTAAAATAAAGCGTATTTTCGCATTAAATAGAGTATAATGGAGGTATTACAAGCAGGTGGTGTGATTATGAATCATGTAAAAAAATACTATTGTCTTGAATTCGAATCGAAGAATGGTAATGTTTTAGTGGAAGGGCCCGTTTCCTCAGAAAAACTTGCATCCTACTCATTACACGAAGACCTGAAAGCATTTCGACCTTCTCATCAACAGCATAAAGCACTAGTCGAAATTGCCGGGCTAGAAGAAGGACGTATAATTATTATACGAAAAGATGATATCATCGTGGGCTATGTGACATTTCTTTATCCTGATCCTTTAGAGCGTTGGGCAGAAGATCGTATTCCTAATATGATTGAACTTGGTGCTATTGAGGTAATACCCTCTTATAGAGGTACGGGTGCAGGAAAGAAACTGCTCGAAGTTTCCTTTATGGATGATGCTATGGAAGATTATTTAGTTATCACGACTGAATATTATTGGCATTGGGACCTCAAAGGAACAGGTTTATCAGTTTGGGATTATCGGAATATGATGGAGAGAATGATGACTACCGCCAATTTTGAATATTACGCTACAGACGACCCTGAAATAACGTCCCATCCTGCAAACTGTTTAATGGCTCGTGTCGGGTCACGTGTAGGAACCGAGACACTTGAAAGATTTGACAAACTTCGCTTTAGAAGTCGTTTCATGTATTAATTCTTATTGCAAAGGGGATTGAAAAATGATTGTCGAAGAAATTATGAAAAGGGATATACATACACTCCTTCCCGAGAATACGGTACGCGATGCCGTCCGTCTTATGCGGGAAGAAAAAATCCGCCACGTACCGATTGTAAGTTCTGACGATATAGTTGTCGGAATCATTACAGATCATGACTTAAAAAACGCATTACCATCATGTTTACGAGAAGAACCGAACTCTACTATCTATGATTCACCCATCGAAGAAATAATGGTGAAGAATCCAATAGTCGGTCATCCTTTAGATTTTGTTGAAGAAGTTGCTTCAATATTTTATGATGCTAAAATCAGCTGTTTGCCAATTGTATCTGCCGGTAAATTAGTCGGTATTGTTACTACAACAGATTTACTTTACACATATATTGAATTAACAGGGGCACATCAGCCAGGTTCAAAAATAGATATCCGAGTTAGCAATCAACCTGGCATGCTTTTTGAGATTTCAAGAGTATTTCAGGAAAATAAAGCAAATGTAGTAAGTGTTCTTGTATATCCTGATGGCGATAATACAAAATCACGTATCGTAAGTGTCCGATTACAAGTAATGAATCCGCTTCATATCATCGAGGATTTGCGTAAGCAAGGATACGATGTACTATGGCCGAATTTACCTGGCGTTTCACTATGAAAAAAGCTGTATTTATTTATTCTCCAGATCAACTTACTTACAAATTTTCGGACACACACCCGTTTAATCATAAACGACTACATTTAACAATTGATTTACTTAAGAATATTGGGGCTTTAAACGATGAGGATATTGTTCCGGCCCGTGTTGCAACAGATGAAGAAATTGCTTTGGCTCATGACCCTCAGTATATTGAAATTGTAAAAAAAGCCGGTCATGGTGAATTAACCGCACAACAGGGTGAACCATTTGGAATTGGTACTGAGGATACGCCTATGTTCCGAAATATGCACGAAGCAAGTGCATTGCTTGTAGGGGGTACATTGCAGGCGGTCGACTCTGTTTTGCAGGGGAAATCACAGCATGCACTAAATTTAGGGGGCGGACTGCACCATGGCTTCCGTGGAAGAGCTTCCGGTTTTTGTATATACAATGATAGTAGCGTTGCTATTAAATACATCCAGGAGAAGTATGGGCTTCGTGTTTTATATGTAGATACAGATGCCCATCATGGTGATGGTGTTCAATGGTCATTTTATGATGATCCCAATGTATGTACTCTTTCTATCCATGAAACAGGTCGCTACTTATTTCCGGGTACAGGGAATATTACGGAACGTGGTAATGGCGAGGGCTATGGTACATCCTTTAATTTCCCAATTGACGCCTTTACAGAAGATGAGAGCTTCCTAGAAATATATGAGCAATCAATGCGCGAAGTATTTGAGTTTTTTAAACCGGATGTAGTACTAACTCAAAACGGAGCAGATGCACACTATTTTGATCCTTTAACTCATTTGTATGGAACGATGAATATTTATAGGGAAATTCCAAAGCTTGCCCACAAATTGGCCCATGAATATTGTGGTGGCCGATGGATAGCTGTCGGTGGTGGAGGCTATGATATTTGGCGTGTAGTACCACGTGCCTGGTCACATATATGGACAGAAATGACCGACCAACCTACACCAACTGGTCCACTCCCACAAAAATGGCTTGATAAATGGCAACAGGAATCACCAGTTCCTTTAATTCCGACTTGGGATGATCCAACACCTTTATATGATGCTATTCCTCGAAAAGCAGAAATTGAAGAAAAAAATGCACGAATGCTTGAAAAAGCGCTACATATTATTCGTACAGAAAAGAATCGTTCTTAAAAGTCGCTATACAATCTTTAGTCAAAGATTGTATAGTTTTTATTTTCCTAAAATAGGGATATTCCTATATACTAAAATAGAATAAAGAAAATTGGGGGCTATTACATGTATAAACATATTTTATTGGCTATCGATGGTTCTGAAAATTCATTTCGTGCTGCAAAAGATGCTGTCGGCATTGCTACAGAGGAATCGTTGATTGAGATTATTTCTTCAATACCTACAGAAGCTATTTCAAATGAACCGTTACATATGGGAACCCTCACTCAAACAGATGAACAATATATTCAAAAATTATCGCGTGAAATTGATTATGTAAAAAGTAATCATCCCCATTTAAAATTAACAATCGTACATGGTCCTGCAGGTCGAATGATTTCAAACTATGCTAACCATCACAATGTAGATTTAGTTGTAATTGGCTGTCGTGGATTAAATACAATGCAGGAAATGGTATTTGGCAGTGTTAGTACATACGTCTCCAAAAATGCGAATTGCTCTACTTTATTAGTAAAATAATTATTAGTGATTTACAAAATGCAAGTAGCATAGAACAAAAAATAACAAACAGCCTGCCACATTGTTGTGACAGGCTGTTTGTTATTTACTTGAATCACGTTGTTCTATTCGATGTGGCAAGATGACATGCTGATCATCGACTTCTTCTTTATTCATATACTTCGTCAATAAACGCATTGCAACTGCCCCAATATCGTATAAAGGCAATACAACACTTGTTAATTGTGGTCGTACCATACGAGCCAGTTTGGAATTTTCGAAGCTAATAATCTCTACATCTTCTGGTACCATTTTCCCGCTATCCTGAATTCCATGAACTAAACCAATTGCAAGTTCATCATTACCTACAAAAATAGCGGTAGGTGGGTTCTCTAGTTCACTTAAATTTACCCAACTTTCCAAACCATCGTCATATGACCCATCCCCAGCAACAATTAATACTTCATCAATGGCAATATTTGCTTTTTGTAGGGCATCCTTATAAGCTGCTAATTTGCGTTCACCATTAACTGTATATTGTAAAGGACCCGAAACAAAAGCAATGCGCGTATGACCATTGTCAATCAGTATTTGAACTGCTTCCAAAGCTGCCTTGTAGTAATCGATATTCACAGATGCAACTTTTTCAGTTGAACTTATCGATCCAGCTAAAACTATCGGGACTGGACAAGCCTCTACTGCCCGTTGGAGCATTTCCGTTACTTCCTCACTCATCATGACAATTCCATCTACTTGCTTTCCTAGCATCGTATCGAGTAATGTTAACTCTTTTTCTTCATTCTGATCTGAGTTTGCTAAAATAATATTATAGCGGTACATTGTCGCAATATCTTCTATACCACGAGCAAGCTCTGCATTTAAGTTATTCGAAATGTCAGGGATAATGACACCTACTGATGTTGTTTTTTTACTAGCTAAGCCACGTGCTACAGCATTTGGACGATATTCAAGACGCTCAATCACTTCCAGCACTTTTTTTCTTGTAGCTGGCTTAACATTTTGGTTTCCATTCACTACACGTGATACTGTTGCCATTGAAACATTTGCTTCACGCGCAACATCATAAATTGTGACAGTCAAAAAATCTCCCCCTTTAGCATGTTATACGATTTTTATTTTTTAAAGTAGATTAACTAATAATATGTATAGTTTTATCATATAATATTTTCATTTCTTTTTTCAATCCAAAACCTAGTGAATAACTAGTTTTACCTATAATTTCTGCAAAAAAAATATTTTACTGCACTGTATAACCACCATCCAAGACAATTGCTTGCCCTGTCATGCCTTTTGCTGCCTCACTACATAAATATACAACCAATCCTGCTATTTCAGAAACATTTATCAATCGCTTTTGTGGTACTAAAGGATACAGGACTTGCTCTAATACATCCTCAACTGCAATATTTCTTGTTTTCGCTAAATCTTCGAATTGATTTCTTACGAGTTCAGTATCGACATAGCCCGGACAAATAGCATTGACCGTTATTCCATCGGTAGCCGTTTCGAGTGCTGCTACTTTAGTTAATCCGATAACCCCATGTTTTGCAGTATTATAGCCGGCTTTTCCTGCAAATCCGACTAAACCATTAATAGAAGCAATATTAATTATTCTGCCATATTTTTGTTGTTTCATAATCGGCAATGCATGTTTCATAAAAATAAATGGTGCGACAACCATCACCTTCTGCATCAAATCAAAAATTTCCGTATCAAACTGCTCAATCATTGACACGTGTTGAAAGCCTGCATTGTTTATAACGATATGGAGTGCACCAAATTGGGAGATTACAGCGTCAATCGATTGTTGTATTTGTCGTTCATCGCTAACATCACATAATAAATAACCTAAACTAGGCTCCTCTTCAACTGCCTGTTTTAATCTCTCTTCATTTTTATCGGAAATTATAACCTTAATCCCGTTATTTGACAGCTCTTTCGCAATTTCAAACCCAATACCTTGTGCTGCCCCAGTAATTAATGCAATCTTTTGCTCCATACAACTTCCCCTTTATAATGCTATTTAGAAAAAATTGTAATTTAATATGCACCATGAGTCAAATAAATATAGCTAAAAAAAAGGCTATGTCGAATAAATTCAACATAGCCTTTATCAAATATTATTTTGATACTTCGTATTGTTTCATGAATTTTAATATTTCATCATAATACGCATTGAAAGTAGGAATATCCATTTGCTGTTGTTGATCAGATAATGCAATTGATGGGTCTGGGTGTACTTCCGCCATGACACCGTCTGCTCCAATAGCAATTGCTGCTTTAGAACATGGTAGCAGTAAATCACGACGACCTGTTGAATGTGTAACGTCTACCATGACTGGTAAATGTGTTTCTTGCTTTAAAATAGGAACTGCCGAAATATCTAATGTGTTCCGTGTTGCTTTTTCGTATGTACGAATACCACGTTCACATAAAATAATATTTTCATTTCCTTTTGACATAATATATTCTGCAGCATGGATGAACTCATCGATTGTCGCTGCTAAACCACGTTTCAATAGGACAGGTTTATTCGTTGAACCTGCTGCTTTTAATAACTCAAAGTTTTGCATATTGCGGGCACCGATTTGAATTACATCGATATAGTCAAGTGCATGCTCCAAGTCTGAAGGTGTTACGATTTCTGTAATAACCCCTAAACCATATTCTTTTGAAACTTCTTTTAATATTTTTAATCCATCTAACCCTAAACCTTGGAAATCATATGGTGATGTACGCGGCTTGTATGCACCGCCACGAATTAATTTTAATCCTTTTTCTTGGATAGAGGCAGCTACTGCCGCAACTTGCTCATATGACTCAACTGCACATGGTCCAAATACAAATGAAGGTGTTCCAGATCCAACTAGTTCACCGTTAATGTTAATGACAGTATCTTCTGACTTTTCTTTACGTGATACTAGCAATTCTTTTTTCTTCTCTGCTTCTAATTGTTTTAATGCTGTTTTGAAGATTTGTTTAAAAATATAATCAACCGTCATCTGATTTAATGGACCATTGTTATTCTTTTTAATTAAATCAAGCATATGGCGCTCACGTAGTGGATCATAGCGATTCACGCCTTGTTTCTCTTTTATTTTACCTATTTCCTCTACAACGGTTGCACGTTCATTAATTAATCGTAAAATTTCCAAGTTTAAGCTGTCAATCTGACTACGTAAGCTTTCTAAATCCTGTTGACTCATATTCCTCTTACCCCTCTTCTTTGCGTATCCTTCTCTTTCAGATAACTTAAAAGTATGATACATTTTTAAGTAATAAACTTATTATAATCAATCTATTGTAGAATGTCACGTCTTTTTAATTTAGCGATTCAACTCGCTAAAGTATATTGTAATAATAAATTGAAAGGAAGCGTTATCATATGACAAATAAATTGTTTGCACTTGATATCGGAACGCGCTCCGTTGTTGGCATTATTCTAGAACAACACGAAGATAAATATCATGTCGCAGATATTTTAGTGAAGGAACATAAAGAACGTGCAATGGTTGATGGTCAAATACATAACGTCCTGTATGTAGCAGAGCTCATCCAGGAGATTAAAACAAAATTGGAAGAAACACATGGTCCATTGAAAAAAGTCAGTGTCGCAGCAGCAGGTCGAGCATTAAAAACTGAGCAAGCACTTGTCACACTTTCAATAAAAAACAGACCAATTTTTACTGAAGAAGATATTAATAGGTTAGAGCTTCAAGCTGTCCAACAAGCCCAACAGCAATTATTGCAGCATAAAGAAGATGTAAAAAATAATCATTACTATTGTGTCGGTTATTCCGTTTTGTATTTCCGGTTAGATGGCGAAGAAATTGGTAGCCTACTCGATCAGCAAGGTGATGAAGCTTCTGTAGAAGTTATCGCAACATTCCTGCCACGGGTAGTTGTTGAATCACTTCTTGCTGCATTAAAACGTGCAGATTTAGAAATGGAAGCTTTAACTTTAGAGCCTATTGCGGCGATTAATGTACTTATCCCCCCAACAATGCGTCGGTTGAATGTTGCGCTAGTTGATATTGGTGCGGGAACTTCGGACATTGCAATTACGGATAAAAGTACAGTTGTTGCATACGGAATGGTACCAACTGCCGGTGATGAAATTACTGAAAGCTTAAGTGACCATTATTTATTGGATTTTCCGATAGCTGAAATAACGAAACGCCAAATGCATACAAATGAAGAAATTTTAATTCAGGATATTTTAGGATTTGACGAATATATTCCTCGAGCAGAAGTGGTAAAAGCCATTTTTCCCGCAATTGAAAACCTAGCAAAATCTATTGGTGAGGAAATTTTACGTTTAAATAATAATGTTCCTCCTAAGGCCGTTATGCTTGTAGGTGGCGGGAGCTTAACTCCTCATCTTCCGGAAGAGCTTGGAAAAGTATTGAACCTACCTGCGAATCGTGTAGCTGTTCGTGATGTAAATGCTATTCAGAATTTAACACGTGCAGAACATATCCCTGCAACACCTGAACTTGTCACACCGATTGGCATTGCAATTGCAGCTCAAAAATCACCAATTCATTACATGTCCATCTCAGTTAATGATCAAGTTGTTCGTTTATTCGAATTAAAAGAAATGACAGTAGGCGATGCCTTTCTTGCAGCGAATATCCGTGCGAAACAGTTGTATGGCAGATTAGGTCACGGTTTATCTATTACAGTGAATGGTCAAAATGTATTTGTACCGGGAGAACATGGACAGCCTGCACAAATAGTATTAAACGGGGAAATAGCTTCCACTAAAACACTAATAAAAAATGGCGATAAAATTCAGCTTATTCCAGGAAAAGATGGTGCTGATGCATATGCCACAGTTCGTGACATTATTGATGAGGCAGCTGTTAAAAAGATAACTATAGGTAAGGAAAAATACATAATAGAGCCGAAAGTAATAGTTAATGAAAAGCCAGTGAAACTGGATACTCCTATACAGGATCGTGATGTCATTGTTGTCCAAACAGTTACAACGGTAGAAGATGCTTTCAACAGTACGAATAATACGAAACATCTCCAGCAGTTTAGTTCTTACTGTGTTCATCTAGATGGTAAACCCGTTTATTTACCGGAGTTTTCTTCGCAACTTTTTATAAATGGAAAGCCTGCTAAAACTCATTATCCTATCCAAACAGGGGATGTAATTACCTTTGAGCAAATTATGTTGCCTTCTGCAGAACAAATAGCAGCATCTTTAAATTTGCTTTTGGAGGAAAAAGTGATTGTCACATTCCAGCAGGAACAAGTAGAACTTGCCAAAACGGCACGGGAGTTCTACGTCAATGGTCAAATTGTTCAAAGTACTTCAACCGTACCAAATGGAGCTACGATTAAGATTATTGAAAAGGATACGGGAAAGTGGATTTATCAGGATGTTTTCCGTTTTTCAACTTGGCAGCTTCCTACCACATTTAAAGGTTCTTTCACGATTTTACGAAATGGACAGCCTTCAACATTTGATGCGGAAATATTCGGTGGCGACCTGTTAGAAATTCAGCTCGCAGAAATTAAATAATCATAGAATTTCAACAATAAAAAAGGCTTCCAAAATTTATTGGAAGCCTCAGATTGTCGACAAAAGGTCTCTCGAGACCTTTTGTCTTTTTATTATAAATTTTTATTCGATGCTTAACAGGAATAAGTTGTTTATGTTCATTGATTTGAATTGAATACTAGTCATCGTAGATATCCTATCTCTCACTTTATTTAAAGCGATGAATAAGTTGATTGGAGTGGAGGGACCGTGACTCCACCGGGAACAGCGAAATTTATTTTGCGACGAGTAACCGCAGGAGCACGCGCGGAAGATCCACTAAATTGTGCCTGCCGTTGTAGGCACAATTTAGTTAGCTGGAGCCGTGCCCGGGGAAAGCATCGGTCCCGGAATGGAAATTAACGGTTTTCATTAGTTAACTTTATTTTAATAAAAAAAGACTGTAGGCAATCCCGAATTCCTTCAAGTTTGTCTACAGTCTGAGGCTTCCAACATTTATTGGAAGCCTTTTTGCTTTTATTACATATCAGTATGACGTGTAGAATTTGCAAGATCTGGATCTGTATTTAAAGTATCAGGATCTGCATTTTCAGCAGCTATTGCCTGAGATTTCGGATCATCTACTTTATCTACTTCGTCTAAAGGTAATGGTTCTTCCCCTTCTGAAGATGCTGTTCCATCATCAAATACTGGTGGTTGTTTTGTTGTTTTCCCTTTTACTTTTTCAACAATTGATGAAGATTGTTCTTTTAATTGAGTAGATAGTTGAGCAGTCTTTTCCTTTGCTGTTCCTGAAAGCTCGATACTTTTATCTTTCAAAGTTACAGCTTGTACAGCAACATCGTTACGCATTTCACTGCCTGTTTTTGGAGCTAATAATAACGCAGTAGCTACCCCTACTATTCCGCCAACTAATGCACCAATCACAAAATCTTTTACATGAATTTTTTCATCATCATAAATTGAATCATTAATCTGTTGATAGTTAACTCGTTTTTCTTCCATCACAATACTCCCCCTTGACATTTTAAAATAATTTTACCCATTATTCTTCTTCAAAAACCCAAATTTTGATTTTGAACTCATATTTGGTGGTGTTTCATTTGTTTTAGTACTCGTATAAATTACATCTTCATCGTTAATTGGCTTGCGCTGACGCCATTGATCTGCGATACCCATTGCGACATTACTCCACTGAACGACTTGTGCAATTTTATCTTCATTTTTATGAACTTCTGTGGAAATTGATGTAGTAATACGTTGTACTGAAGAATTTAAACTATTTACAGAATCGCCTACTCCTTTAACTGCATGAACTACAGAATTTAACTTCTCCGACTTCTCTGAAATATCATCAGCCAATGCATTTGTTTTTGTAAGTAAGCTCGTCGTCTCACGGGTAATGCCTTCCATTTGCCCTTCAATTCCAGCAACTGTCCCGGCAATAGAATTCAATGTATTCTTTACAGAAAACAGTGTCATACCGATGCTTACACATAATACTAAAAATCCGATTGCAGCTACTAATGCAGCAATATAAAGTAGTACTTCCATAATGTTACCTCCTATATCTAGTCCATTTAAACATTCGACAAAAAACCTGACAATCCTTTTCTTTGAAAAACATATTTCGCCAAAACTTCATTCAAAAATGAATGTGCCTTTTGTCCATATTGTCATATTTCCCAATCTATCAGTTAATAAAACCCTTTATAATTATTAGTTCTATCAATTATGTATGAAAAACAGCTTATCCTCTAATCCAGGTTAAGCTGCTTTTCTCTTTTTATTTCAAAATAGCTTCAAAAGCATCTTGATATTTATGAACATCTCCCGCTCCCATGAAAAGGAATACGGCATTTCCATGCTTTTTAAGATCGCTAATCTCATCAAGAGTCAATACAGTGCACCCTTCGATTAGACATGCTAAATCATCAATTGAAAGTTCGCCTTGTTTTTCGCGAGCAGAACCAAAGATATCACATAAGTATGTGTTATCTGCCCCACTTAAACTATCCGCAAAGTCTTGCAAAAAAGCTTTTGTTCGAGTAAATGTATGTGGTTGGAATATCGCAACAATTTTATGTTCCGGATATTTTTGTCGTGCTGATTGCAAAGTAGCGGCAATTTCAGTAGGATGGTGTGCATAATCGTCCACTAAAACAACGTCGCCAATTTTTGTTTCTGTAAAGCGGCGTTTTACCCCACCATAAGTATTAAGTCGTTCCTGAATTAAATTTGCTGGGATACCCTCATAATGACAAAGCGAAATAACCGCTAATGAGTTTAAAATTGTATGATCCCCAAATAGTGGAATAAAGAACTTACTGTAAAATTCATTGCGAACATATACATCAAACTTAGTACCTTCTGTTGTTTTCTCAATATTACGAGCTGAAAAATCATTGGCAGAATCAAAACCATAATACACAACAGGTACATTTGCCTGAATTTTTTGAAGCTGTTCATCATCTCCGCATGCAATGATTGCTTTATTTACTTGTAAAGCTAGTTGCTGAAATGCGTCATAAACATCATCTATACTCGTAAAATAGTCAGGGTGATCAAAATCAATATTTGTCATCACTGCATAATCCGGATGATAGGCTAAAAAGTGTCGGCGGTATTCGCATGCTTCCATTACAAAGTACGATGCATCCTGTGCACCAGAACCCGTACCATCACCTATTAAATAAGAAGTTGGCATATAGCCACCTACAACATGACTCATTAATCCAGTTGTTGATGTTTTACCGTGCGCACCAGTAATAGCAATAGATGTATAGCGATTACTATACTCTCCTAAAAACTTATGGTAACGGATTACCTCTAAACCTAATTCACGTGCACGTACTAATTCTGGGTGGTCATCATTAAATGCATTACCTGCAATTATTGTTAAGCCTTCTTTAATATTATTTTCATCAAAAGTAAGAATTTCTATTCCTCGCTCACGTAAAGGTTGCTCTGTAAAATAATACGTATCAACATCAGAACCCTGTACTTGCTCTCCAGCATCAAATAAAATTTGCGCAAGTGAACTCATTCCTGAACCTTTAATACCTGTAAAATGATAGCGTGTCATTATTGTTAAAACCCTCCTAGGATACATTGATCCCATTGAAATTATCAATTTGTTGTTTCAAAGTTATGCATACATTATAGCACTAAATATACGTAACAATAATTGAACGACAATTCAAAAATTATTGTCATTCAATTATCATGTACCTTAGCCGCCAAATTGCTCAACTATATCTTCCTCAGTTATAAATACATCTCTCGGCTTACTCCCTTTTGGTTCAGAAACAAAGCCCTGACGCTCTAACATGTCAATTAGTCTTGCCGCTCGATTGTAGCCTATATGATAACGACGTTGTAAAAGAGATGTCGACGCTGAACCTTGTTCATATACAAATCGGCAAACTTCTTCAAACAATTCATCTTGGTCCTCTACTGTTTCAGAGCGTTTTAATAGTTCTTCTTGCTTAAATATATATTGTGGCTCTCCCTGTTCACGTACATACTCAATAATTTCTTCTATTTCATCATCAGTAACAAATGTACCTTGAATACGGGTAGGAGCCGACATTCCATTTCCTAAATATAACATATCTCCGCGTCCAAGCAAGCGTTCTGCGCCTTGTGTATCTAAAATTGTACGAGAGTCAATTTGAGATGATACTGAAAAGGCAATACGTGTAGGGATATTGGATTTAATTAGCCCTGTAATAACATCCACAGAAGGTCGTTGTGTTGCGACAATTAAATGAATCCCTGCAGCACGAGCCTTTTGAGTAATCCGAACAATACTATCTTCTACATCTTGTGGAGACATCATCATTAAATCCGCCAACTCGTCTATTACAATCAACAAGTATGGAAGCTTCTGTGCATACATTCCATTTGCGTCACACATTTTATTATATGCTTCTATTTTACGTGCACCGCTATGCATAAATAACTGATATCGTCTTTCCATTTCCTCAACTGCCCATTTAAGTGCGGCCGTAGCTGCCTTAACGTCCGTTATAACAGGACTTACTAAATGTGGAATATGATTAAATGGTGCCAATTCAACCATTTTAGGATCAATTAACATTAGTTTTAATTCATTAGGGTTTGCTTTATACAGTAAACTAACTAAAATCGTGTTAATACATACTGACTTACCTGAGCCTGTTGCACCTGCAATAAGACCATGAGGCATCTTTCGTAAATCGATTGTTACAGGTTTGCCTGTTAAATCCAAACCTAAAGCAGCCTCTAATGGTGAATCAGAATCTGTAAACGATGCCGAATCCGTTACTTCAGATAATCGTACTGAACGGGAAATCCGGTTTGGAATTTCAATGCCAATCGAGCGCTTCCCTGGAATTGGTGCATCAATACGAATATCTTTTGCAGCCAGCGCCAACTTTATATCATCTGTTAGATTCCGGACTTTACTTACTTTCGTTCCTTGCCCAACCGTAATTTCAAACTGTGTTACAGCAGGTCCCTGCACAATTGACTCAATATGCGCCTGAATTTGGAAGTGGGATAATGCTTCGACTAAATTCTCTCCCTGTTCGTCCATCCAATCACGGTCTTCAACCATTTCCTCGGGCGGCACTAAATACTCAAGTGGTGGTTTTACATAAGGAATTCGTTTCGGTAATGGAGGAGTTTCTATAACTTCCTCGCTAGTATTTTCAATTGAAGGTAATTCCTGAATTTCTTCTGTAGTAGCCGCTACTTCAAGTATTTCCTCCATTGGTTGCTGCACATTTTCATCTCGTTCCAGTAATCCTACGGAAGTCAAAGGCAGGTCATTTATTGGTTCTGTCTGTCCCCCACTGTCTTCAACTTTTTGTACCGGCTCATGTTGTAAGATAATCATTTCAGATTGTTCTTCTTGTTCCTGTCCATAAGATAGTGTTAAGGGGTTTGTATCAATAATATTCTGCACATCATCCAATTGTTGAATGGTAGTGACTTCTTTGGTAAACGTAGTAGTCATAGTCATCTCAGAATCCATTAATTCATTTTGATCGTTAACCACTTCATTACCTTCATCTATTTCTTCCGACTCTATAACAATATGCTTCTGTTGACTTAAATGCTGCTCAACAAATTTCTTTGTAAGCAACTTTTGTTTATCTGATTTTAACATCACAACATTGAATGGAAGACGACTTCCCGTACTTACAGGTTTTACTGTTTCTTCACTCTTCTGCTCGATTACAGTATTATCGTCTGTCGAAGGAACCTGCTCAACATTTAATTGACCTATATGAATTGTTGAGTTTTCAATTGTTACATGTTTTACCTGCACATCATTCATAGTATCTGCAGCAGGTGTCTCTTCAATTGTTTTCTTTTCTTCAACTTCTTCCACCTCTATAACAGGAGGGGATAAATCTTTATTATCTGGTGCTTCAGTGAACTCTTGTGGTTCTAGAACATCTTCTTCTACTTCAAATAAAATAAGCTCTTTCTCACTACTATTTTCATTTTCCACAACAACTTCACTTTGTCGTAATGGTTCTTCGCTTGTACTTTGTTCAACTAGTTCGTGTTGTTGCGATTCAAGGGGATTTTCAACAGCTGTCTCCGCCTCCGGGAATTGATTTAGCGCTTCACTATTTTCCGGTTCGACCTTTATTAATGAAGACGGTTCATCATTTTTGTGTTGCTCATCCGCATCTTGTTGTTTTTCGATTAGCTTTTCAATGGGAGTTGGCTTTTTAAATCCATGTACAGGCGAAGGTACATCCGTAGGAATAAAGCGTTTTCTCAATTCGATTGGTTTCGTAGCTTGGTTGCTGACTTGTTTTTCTTCAAGCGACGGTTTTTTGCGTAAATTTTCCCGCTCTTCTTTTAAAATCGGCAATCGGCGTACTGGCTCATTCTTCTGTATGACATTTGAATGCCCTTTTCCTTTACGGCGTCGCTCCAGCAGCTCTCCAATGCCTGAGACTTCCACATCATAGATTTCACGACCCGCAGTAGATTTTTGCAAGTAATTTGGCAATGAAAGCTTTTCATTATCTTCATCATAAAAGCTAGTCGTTTGGCGTTGTTGCTCTTCTTTTTGTGCAGCTTCTTTAAATTCATCTTCTATTAAAGGGAATCGAAATGCATTTTTCGGTCGATCTGTCTGCTCATTGTAATTGGGTTGCACCTTATGTTGTTCATTTAAATCGGTGTTTGTATAGCCCTCATGTTCATCATATTCTTCATTTAAATCCATCTTAAAAAGTTTATTAAATTTATTTTTAATCCAACTCATAAAATACCACTACTTTCCTTAAAAACATTGCCATTCAAATTTCATTATTTAAACGGTCTTTATATGTATATAAGATTTACACACATCAAAAGCATATCATATTTGCTGTATAAATGCGCTTTGTCGTTAATAATTTTAAACATAAAAAAAGTTAGTATGCGAGACTAGGCTCAACATACTAACTTTAGATTAATTTAACGAGAAGGCATTTCGAACGGACTACCTACTTCAGCAGAATCCTCTAATACTAAAATCCCTTTCACCTCTGGAGCACCTGGAATTGCTAGTTCCCGTGCAGAGCAAAGCATACCAAACGAATCTTCTCCACGTAAATTGCCCTCTTTAATTAATAATCCTGAAGGCATAACTGCACCAACTTTTGCTACTACTACTTTTTGGCCAGCTTCAACATTTGGTGCACCACATACGATTTGTAATGTCTCGTCACCTACATTTACTTTACACACACTTAATTTATCAGCATTTGGGTGTTTTTCTTTCGCTTCTACATAACCTACAACGAATTTAGGGGAGAAATCTACATCCAAAGAAATTTCTGCACCATTAGTCGTTAAGGCTGCCTCTATTTTTTGAACTAATTCAGGAGTAACTTCCACATTGCCTGCTACATCCAATTCTAAATATTTGCTAGCATTAAAAAGATTGAATGCTTTTATTTCTCCAGTTGATTCTTCTTTTAATATGGCTACGTCACCAGCACGTTCAACCTCTGTTTTTACAATGGATTCTGTTGCTAACTGAACTAATAGGACATCTCCTACATGTGCTTTGTTGTATGCTACTTTCATTTTTCGTCTTGCTCCTTTTTCACTTTGTTTTTTGCTAAAATAAATATTGGTTCTAAATGACCGTTTTCATATACAAATGACAAGCTCGTAATCGGAACCGCGCCAACTGTAAAGAAATGCATTGTCATCTGCGCTAATACATCATACCCTACTTCATTTCGAATATCACCAATAATTAATACATCCTGGTGTGGTACAGATACTGTCATTTCTCCTTCAATTTGACTTTCCATTTCCTTTAAAAAGCTTTCGTTTAATATACGGCTTGCATCATACCCATCATTCTGATTTAAAAAATAATAGATATTGCCTGAAACTTCATCACGTTTAACAGAAGTCGGTAATTTTTTTACAGAAAAACGGGCAGCTTCGCGGATCTGCTCCTCTGTAACACTTAATTTTGGCAACATCGATTCATCAATTAAACGATAAGTTGTCCCTAAATCAAGCGCATAATAAATACGAGTTTCTGCAGTGTGGCTCGTCATTACAAAGGCATGACCATCATTTGATTTTTTTGGGAAGGATGTGGAACGAATTATTGGATATACAGAAGCCAATCCTCCAAATCCTTGTTCCTCTTCTCGTTCCATTGCTAAAAAAGTTTGTTCAATTGTATAAACAACTTCCTCAATTGCCTGATGTTTCTTCGTTTTGTACTTCGTCACAATTTCCGGTAAAAAAATATCCATCCCTTTACCGATTTTTTTGTGATCCAGACGCAATTTATCATGCTTCTCATCGAATGTGAATGTAAAGTTAGCCTCACCCAATTTAGTTTTCAGTTCAGCCACTAATTGTTTCGAATCCATTCAACCACTCCTTTATCTAATCAAAAACGGCCCACAAATGTGAACCGTTTCATCTACTTCACTATTGTAGCAAAAAAGCAATACGAATACTTTGCTCAATGCTTCAGTTATTCAATAACGTTGACCGTCTTTACAATTTCCATCATTTCTTGAATTTTGATATCCAACTTTTTGTCTTCGGAAATCGTAGATAATTTAACGCCGCCTAAATTTGCAATGAGTTCATATTTCTCTTCAGATTGCTCTACAACTCCCGCAAAGCCAAATAGACCCTCTGATTGAAATGTTTTTTCCTGTACAATTTTACCTGTGCTCTCACTCTTGAAAATATCATAATGCAGCTGACTATCACTTGTTTCATTTTCGTTTACAAATAAAATATAAGAATCTTTACCATTTAGAATTGTATAATTTAAATCATCAATTCCTTTTTCAATACTATATCCTGCCGGTAAGTAAAGCTCTATATGTCCAATCGATTTATTCACTTCTTTCGGTTCACTACCAAACACCGTTTCGGCATTCTCCATTCCAGCTAAAGCTTGTTCCTCAGCTGATTGTGAACACGCAGTTAATACAGCAACTATTGCGATAAGTATAGCTGCCTGTATCCATTTACGACTCATAGTTTCCCCTCACTTTCATACTTTCTAACGTATCATAATAATTTTCCAACTTGCAAAGCAACGAAAATGATTTACATTTCTTCTTTCTGTTCTTTGCTCATTTTGAATAATACTTGTCCAACCAATAGCTTTACGATATGTTCAAACATTGCTTTACGATCGATTAAATTATGTGTAAAGATGCCTACTGCACCTTGATGTTGACGAATATTTTCGATATTAGTATAGACGTCCATGACAGGTCCAAGTTCCATCCCTACCCGAAGCTCCCGTGCGATTTCTTCAGGCAATGCAAATTGTGCACCAGAGCTGGCAATGACCGTTCCGTCCTTTAAATTTACAGCTCCCCAGTTACAGCAATACATTGTCCCTTCTATCTCATCAACCCCGCCTTCAAGACCAAATGTTATATCGGCATTTGTTTTCATCATTGCATTGCGTGCGCGATTAATGGCACCTTGCCTCGTTTCTTCGTTTGAAAAAGGTTGAACTGATACATCAGAAGGTACATCTATACTTTCCACTGTAGCTTCTGGGAAGAACTGTTTGACAATTACTTCGACAGCGCCGACTTTCGCTTTATTTTTCGTTCCGACTGCTACTTTCATCTTTTCATCTCCAAGTTGATCAATTTAGGAAAAAGTTCTTAAAACCCGTTTCCTTATGTAGATTGCCTATCCCGTTTATTTTCACAAAAAAACAAGGATGCAATTATTTCACATCCTTGTATTATAATATATTCTTCTATTTTTTTATACGTTTGCACGTATTGAATCAATTGTGGAACGGTCTGCCGATTGAACTAAATTAACAAGCAACTCTTTTGCCGCTGCATAATCATCCACATGAATAATGGAAGCAGATGTATGAATATAGCGGGAACAAATTCCAATTACAGCAGAAGGGATACCATCATTTTGCGTATGCACTCGACCTGCATCCGTACCACCTGGAGATACGAAATATTGGTAAGGAATTTTATTTGTTTCGGCTGTATCCAATACAAACTCGCGCATCCCGCGGTGAGTCACCATTGAACGGTCAAAAATGCGTAATAACGGGCCGTTACCCAATTGTCCGAACTCATTTTTATCACCGGATGTATCATTTGCTGGCGATGCATCTAATGCAAAGAACAAGTCCGGCTTAATCATATTTGCAGAAACTGCCGCTCCGCGTAAACCTACTTCTTCCATGACATTTGCACCCGAATAGATATGGCTGTTCACTTCTGTTCCATGAAGCTCCTTTAAAAGCTCGATTGCCAATCCACAGCCGTAACGATTATCCCAAGCTTTTGCCATAATTTTTTTTGGGTTTGCCATCGGTGTAAATGGACATACAGGAATAATTGATTGACCTGGACGTACACCTAATTTTATCGCATCTTCTTTTGAATCTGCTCCGATATCAATCAGCATATTTTTAATATCCATTGGTTTTGAACGCTCCGCATCTGTTAATAAATGTGGAGGAATTGATGCAATGACCCCTGGAATTTCACGTTCTTTAGTATAGACTGTCACACGTTGTGCCAACATTACCTGGTTCCACCAGCCACCAAGAGTTTGGAAGCGAATCATTCCATTGTCAGTGATGGAAGTAACCATGAACGCTACTTCATCCATATGCCCCGCTACTAAAATTTTCGGTGCATTTTCGTCCTTTGCTTGACGTAAGCCAAAAATGCCCCCTAAATTGTCCTGAATAATTTCATCGGAATACTTTTCTAATTCTGAACGCATAAAATTACGAACAGCACGTTCATTACCTGGTGCTCCAGGAAGTTCTGTTAACGTTTTAAATAGGGCCAGTGTGTCTTGATTCATTATGTAACACCTCTATAAGTAGATTTGCACTTATTATAACACAAAATTAATTGAGTATTTCGACTTTCGAACCTTCTATTTTTTTTACACTATTTTCAGAGTGTGTTAAAGTAAATATAGTGAATATTTTGAGGAGGTTTTTGGGATGAACTTAAAAGATTTTACAATAGGTCTTGTAACAGGGGTGGCAGCAGCTGTCATCGTAAAGGAAATGAGCAATCGCGTTGCGCCATATGCAAATCCTGATCATATTTTAACAAACATTAAAGATGAATTTAAAAAGCAGGCACCGATTGATGGTTCTTGGATTTATATGAAAACTGAAAACTTCAGTAATGGCTTTACAGAAACACCTGTATATCGTGGTGGTATTTCCCGTACGATGAATGGGGAGTTAGAGAATTACGAATTTGCAGCAGATGCCCGTTCTGGTGCAATTGTAGATATTAAACAAGTTTAGAAATATAAATGCGATGACGAAATATGTCATCGTATTTTTTTGAACAAAAAGTAAATTTTATTAGTCAAGTTGACAAATATACTTGTCAAATTGACTTTTTTACTTTACACTTCATTTAAGAGGTGAGGAAATGAAAACTCGGCTAAAGGAGTTACGGGCAAGGTATCAGTTAAACCAAACCGAATTGGCAAAGCGGGCAAAAGTATCGAGACAGACAATCAGCTTAATAGAACGAGAAGAACTCGTCCCTTCGCTATTAATTGCCGTCAGAATATCAAAAATTTTAAATGAGTCTATTGATGAGATTTTTATTTTTGAGGAGGAGGAATTGGAATGAAAAAAACGTTAATACAGCTTTTAGGCGGAGCGGCTATAGGTGCACCTATTGGTTTTTTCACCGTAAGCGGGAATTTTGCACTACCGTTATATGAAATCGCTACTGAAATGACCCTTGTGTTTTTAGGCATTGCATTTCTTTTATTAGTTGGAAGCTTGCTGAAATTAGCTCAGTTAAAACAAAAATCTGCACAGCAATTTTCAGGAGATGAAGAAGATTTACATGAACAATATTTATATACATTGTATAGCGATGTTTCTTTAGCAAGTAATATTGCTCTGATTTTAAGTATTGTAGCAATGTGTATTGGAGTAATTACCGAACAATCTATTGTCATTTTAATATTATCAATTTTCGTTGTTTTACTTTCAATTTTATCAACTATCTTAGTAGGAACATCTTTGAAATATGCGTATCCTAATCGGGAATTTCCTTCTTTTAATGATAGTCAATATTCAAAAAAACTATTAGAAATGTCAGATGAAGGTGAACGCCATGTTATGCTTCAAGGATTTTATTCTGCCTTCAATACGGCTAATATTTTATTACTCGCATCATTATTATTATTGATGTTCTATTCAATCGCTTCGGGAGAATCCCAGCTATTCGCGATTCTAATTATTTCTCTTATATTAATAATCGTGAACACACAATATATGTTAAAAGTACGTAATCGATAAAAAACGCCTGCATGAATTGAAAAAATCATGCTGGCGCTTTTTTACTTACTTAATTAAAGCCTCTTTCGAACGTTCCAAGCTGTCCGTTATTACTTTTCCTGTTGTATCCCATTGAATCATACGGTAATACGCATCATGGTAGAAAATAAACCGGTAGTTATTTTCGAGTGCTTCTTTCAGTAATTTTTCCTTTGCATATACGCTTGTCATCGGGTAATCATCATACGCCAATACCCAAAGTGGATTTTGGTGAGCATGCGTTGGCATAATATCCGCCATATGTAGCGCCACTTCACCATTTTGCTCCAGGCGAATAATCGCATGTCCTTCACTATGGCCACCCGTATGAATCATTTTTAAACCTGGTGCTACTTCAAGCTCGCCTTCAAATGTAGAAACTAAATGTTCTACTGGCTCCCAATTTTCTTTCCAGTACGTATTTTTCGAGCGAATATTCGGGTTACGCATTTCATCCCACTCGATTTGTGTTGTGTAAATTACAGCATTCGGGAAGACAGGAACTAGCTTGTCACCTTCCCACTTTGTTAAGCCACCTGCATGATCGAAATGTAGATGTGTCATTAAGATTGCATCAATATCATTCGGCTGTAATCCAGCTTCAGCTAAGCTTTTTTCAATTGTTGATTCTTCTGATACACCGAAATTGCGAAGTTGCTTTTCATTTAATTTTCCAGCACCAACACCAGAATCCACTAAATAATTTTTCCCCTCGTATTGAATTAAGATTGGTTCACATGCTAATTCAATTTGGTTCAGTTCATTTACTGGATATTTACGAGACCACAGTGCTTTTGGCACTACCCCAAACATAGCCCCGCCATCCAGTGCTGTAACACCCCCATGTAACCATGTTAGTGTCATGTTGTGAAATTCAAATCGATCCATTTCTCCATCCCCCTAAATCATAAATTATTTAGTTTTGAATTGACATTCTAGTCGATAAATTGGTTGACCGAGCTTCGAGAATCTCTCCTCGTACTCTGTCATAATATTATCTTCCGGCATATTCGCATGCAAATCTAACGATACATATTTTAATGCCATGCCGTACTCATTCATACTTACTAGCGAATATTCAAAAAGACCACGGTTATCCGTTTTGAAGTGGATTTCCCCGTTATCGACTAAAACATTTTCATAAATCTTCAAGAAGCCGCCATGTGTTAATCGTCGTTTCGCATGGCGAACTTTAGGCCATGGATCCGAAAAGTTTAAATACACACGACTAACATCACCTTTGCCAAAGAACTCTTCTAACTTCTCGCCATTTACTTTCAATAATCGTAAATTTGCAGGCTTATTTGCTGCTACGATTTTTTCCAAGGCACATACTATAACACTATCAAATAATTCAATTCCAATATAGTTAATATCAGGGTTTTGAAGAGCCATCCCTAATACAAATTGTCCTTTGCCAGTACCCACTTCAATATGAATTGGGTTGTCATTACCAAATACTTCATTCCATTTCCCTTTATAATGCTCAGGGTTTGGGATAATCACATCCGGATGTTCCTGAATATAATCTGCTGCCCATGGTTTATGCTTTAATCTCACTTACTTATCCTCATTTCTGTTGTTTGCATGTCTCATATTATAGCTTATATAATCTATTTTTGCTTTTATTTTGCTAAACTCCATGCTTTTTGATGAACCGATATTTCAATAGTATTCATATGTTGCTGTAATTTTTGTTTTTCCCCATCTGCATGTGCCATAATAGGTTCCTCAAAAAACAACTGTATGCAGTGCATTGAAAACTGGTGCACTTCTCTCATGCCTGTATGTTTAGCAAAAAATACACTCCCGAAAACAAATAATAATTTCCACTTCGATAAATTGGATACAACTGTAACTTCCAATGTTCCGTCACAAGTGTTGGAAGCGGGAGATAACTTCATCCCACCCCCAAAATACGGCTGGTTGCTGACGGTTGTGAACCACACATTTTCAAATCGTTGTTCTTTCCCGTCCAGAAGGATCGTTAAATGAAACGGCTTATATGTAAATAAGGCAGAAATTACATAATACGGATAACTGAGCTTCCCTAGCTTCCATCTATTCAGAGATTTTTTCAGTTTGGATTCGTTTGCCTTCATTGCAACAAATGCATCAAAACCGACACCAAAATTATTAATAAAATATTTTGATGTACCATTAAATAGTGCACTTCCATAATCATGTAGGGAACGAGTTGGGTATTTAATAAACTGTTCCAGCTGTTTGCCTGTTTTAAATGTTTCGAAGCCACGGGCAAAGTCATTACCAGAACCTGCTGCAATTACGCCAATATATACATGTTCAAAATGTACGACACCGTTCAAAACTTCATGAACTGTTCCGTCTCCCCCTACCGCTATTAAACAGACCGGATTTTGTTTTGTAGCGCGCTCGGTAATTTCTTTTACGATCAATAACGTATGGCCTGCATATTGTGTCCAATGGGTAGTATACGGCAAAGTTAAATCCTGTTTAAATTGCTCCCAACGCTTTATCCCTCGTCCATTACCGGCATTAGAGTTAATAATAAAATGTAATTCCATTTGTTAATCTTCCTTATTGCCATCTGTATTCCAAATATCACGGTTAAACGAAGTCGTTTGAACCGTATTCAAAATAGCCTGTGCGCCGCGTATTTGCATATGCTTCATTGGTGAAACAGAGTGCTTCAAGGAATTCATCCAATCCGGAAATTTTCGTTTATCAACAAATGAAATGCCATACATCGTCCCTGGATAATCAATATAGCCATTTCTTGTCAGTAACACTTTACGAATCGGTAGTTCAATATTGTTCTGAGCAAAGATTTGTTCGATTATTTTTTCCATACGGTTTAATTGAATTAGAGGACTTAAAAGCTTTTTCTCATTTTTCCCGACCTTTTTAGTCCAGAAACGCTCGCTATTTGCAATAAATACAGCCTGCTCCTCTTGTTCTAATAATGTAATACATAAGCATTCTGTTGGCGTTAAAATAATAATGTCCAATTCAATTGGTGCTTTTTTCACCCTTAATATTGGGAAGTAAAATATTAAATAATTATCTGGTAATGTTTGTAGCATTGAACGCAGCAATGTATCCCGCATAAATTTTGGATCTACATACGATTTTTGACGTAATGTCGAGCTTGCCCATTTCATTTGAAAGTGGAAGAACTGATCTATAAACATTTTCTTTAACTCTTCAAGAGTTTGTGGTGTATATACGATATTCGGTTCAAATAATAACGTTGTTTCCTCTTCTAGAACTTCGTCATTTTCTACTGCCCAATCATTTGAAATCGTTATTTTTTCAATATCTTCTTGTTCTTCATTTTCTTCACTGAGTTTATCTTTTTTAAATGGGAAGATTTTTTGGAACAGTGAAGTTTTCTTCTCCTCCTGAACATTTTCTTCCTCTATATGTTCCCAACGCTCAATCATTTCACCCGTTTGCCATTGATACTTTACCCTATCCCACTGATTTTGCTTTAAGCGTATAAATTGTGTTGGATAACGAGCTAAATCAATTTCATAACGTGAAATATAATCCTGAAGTTTTACTAACTGAGCCATTTTATCTTCTCCCTAAGTTCATTGCTAATCTTTAATACTTATATTTTACAGGTTATTGTGCAAAAAAAATAGCGCATTGCCAATAAGCAACGCGCTAAATTATTTAATTCTTTACTTGGAGTATAAGATTATGCATTAATCCCTTTAGGAATTTTGGTTTCGAATTGAGCCTGTAATTTACGCGTCCATTCACCTGGAGTACCATTACTAATAACCGTACCATCTATTTCAATAATCGGCGTTATTTCTGATGTTGTTGATGATAAGATTACTTCGTCCATTGCAAGTAGCTGCTCTTTCTTCATCGCCTGTTCGTTTACAGGTAAACCAATTTCTGCAGCACATTTAAGGATCACCTGACGTGTAATCCCATTTAAAATTAAATTGTTAGCTGGGTGTGTATAAAGGACACCGTCTTTAATTCCGTAAATGTTAGAAGAAGAGCCTTCTGTAACAGTTTCTTCGCGATGTAATATCGCTTCATAGCAGCCTTTTTCATATGCTTCCTGCTTTGCCAACACTGCACCAAGAAGATTTAATGATTTAATATCACAGCGCAGCCAGCGAATATCTTCAACAAATGTCGCTTTTACACCTTTTTCAAAGTTATCTAATGGGCGTGGATTTTCTTTCGCGCTTCCTGTTAATACCGGCTTCACGTCATCACCAGGGAAAATATGATTACGTGGACCTGCACCACGTGTAATTTGGAAGTAAACATGACCCGTATCAATATTGTTTGCTTCTACAAGCTGATGCAATAATTGGTGTAATTTATCCTTCGTATATGGAATAGTAATACGGATTTTTTCCGCACTGTCATAAAAACGATTAATGTGCTCAGTCGCTGTAAACAGTTCTCCATTATATACTTTCACAACTTCATAAACTCCATCACCAAATTGGTAACCGCGATCTTCCTTATCCACTAACACTTCTTCATTTTTTACAATTTGATCATTCCATAAACTAAAGCTCATCTCAAATACCACCTTTATTATTAGTTAGTTGCCAATTTTACAATCGCTTCTGCATAAATAGCAGTTGCTTTTATTAAGTTTTCAATATCTACAAATTCATCTGCCTGGTGTGCAACATCTGGCTCACCAGGGAATAGCATCCCGAATGCCACCCCTTTTTTCATAACGCGTGCATAGGTGCCTCCACCAGTTGAAAGTGGCTTCGAGTAATCATCACTGTATTTACGATACACTTGCAACAATGTTTGGATTAATTCATCTTCCTCGCTAACATAATGTGGGTTTGAGTTACTCACAACATCTAATGTAAACACTTCACCCTGTAACAATAATTGTGCTCTTGTTATTTTCTCTTCAAAAGGGTAAGAAACTGAATAACGCATGCTCACTTCAATTGATGCCCCGTGCTTATCAAATTTTACAATTCCAGGATTGAATGTAGTTGGACCTGACATTGCATCTTCAAAGTTTAAATCCAATGCAGTTCCAAAATGGTCCTTATCAAAAACACGAACGATAAAATCGACAAATGACTTACTTTGTTCTGTCGTCAGAACATTTTGTAAAAATTTCGCTAAATAAACCGCTGCATTACGCCCTTTTTCCGGTTCCATCGCATGGGCTGATTTCCCTTTAACAACAATTATAATCCCATTATCTGTTTCTGTGAAAGTACCTTCAACCTGATTTTCTTTTAAATATTTCTGAAAATTCTCACTTGTGCTGTTTTCGGCATATTTTAAAGTAGCGGTTGCTTCGTCTGGTACCATATTTGTTCTTTTTCCTGCATAGAATGTTAGTAGTTGTTCATCGCTTGATGGTTTTTCTTTACTTGTAAACGTTAAATGGGCAATACCCTTTTCAGCATTGATTAGCGGGAAATCTGCATCCGGAGCAAAACCAATCGTCGGCATTTCTTCTTTTTCGAAATAACGTGTCACACATTGGAATCCGCTTTCTTCATCGGTGCCGATAATCATGCGTACACGTTTATTTAAAGGGATTTTGGCATCATGTATAAGTTTCATCGCCATCCAAGCAGCCATTGTCGGACCTTTATCGTCGATTGCTCCGCGACCAAATAATTTCCCGTCTGCTACTTGCCCAGCGAAAGGGGGATATGTCCAACTTGCAACATCACCGGCAGGTACAACATCGACATGACAAAGCACACCGATAAGCTCTTCACCTTGTCCCATTTCAATATGACCTGCCATATTGTCAATGTTTTTTGTAGTCATTCCTTGCTCTATACCTTTTTGCAGCATAAAATCCAATGCCGCTTTAGGTCCAGCACCAAAAGGTATTATATCAGAAAAATTATTTTCATCTTTTACACTTTCAATTTGAATTAACTGTTGTAATTCTTGAATGAGCTCTTGTTTTCTTGCTTTTGCCATCTGTAACCAATCCATTAACTGCACCTCATTTTTATAATATTGTTATTGTACTCTTTCTAAACAAAATTACAATAATCATTCATTATTTTTACAAAGAACTATATTTCTATTAATATTAAAAATATGAATTTTCTGTAAAAATATCAGAAATTGCAACTCAATTCTGGAATTTTATTTGATTTTCCGCTATAATGTGTGTGTCGGAACTTCTATTCTGACCAAACTTTCAGAAAAGGGGATGTCTAAGGCAAACAACTAAAGCCTAAGTGCACTCCGCACACATTTTGTCGTCCGCTAGTCTTATGCCATGAGAATTTAAGATCGAAGGAGTGGTTTTTAGAAATGAAACCAACTACTGATAGAATGCTTAATCGTATTAAAGACGTGTATATGTTTATCCTCAATAAAGGAGAAGTGACTACACAGGATTTAGTCGAAGAGTTTAACATCACTCCTCGCACCATTCAAAGAGATTTGAATGTGTTAGCCTTCAATGACTTGGTAATGAGTCCAAGTCGGGGTAAATGGACAACGACGAAGAAAAAAGTAAAAATGACATCTTAGAATTCTTGAAAGCGGCTGATTCTTTATTTTGTGAGAAAGGACTTATTTTGTCCCAACATAACGTAAGGTGTCGATCAGTTACACAATGAAATATTAGGAACGTTTATTCTTAGTAAACGTTTATCAGTTCTTGATTGAGAGAACTAAAAAGCGAATGCCTTTTCGTCGGGGCATTCGCTTTTACTTTTTATTTATTTGCTGTTAACAGATTAAGTTCCTGTTCTGTCAGCTCACGATATTCACCTAGTGCCAGTTGCTCATCCAGTTGCAATGGTCCCATCGATAAACGTTTTAAGTACGTAACTGTTTTACCAACCGCCTCAAACATACGTTTTACTTGATGGAATTTCCCTTCCTGAATCATGAGTTCAATTTCCGATTGCTCACCTGAGTGTAGTATTTTTAACTCCCCTGGCTTTGTATGATACCCATCGTCCAATGTAACTCCTTGTGCAAAAGCTTTAATATCCTCTTCCGTTACAACTCCGTCAATTTTCGCATAATACCATTTGGGTACATGCTTTTTTGGAGATAATAAGTTATGCGCTAAGTTCCCGTCATTCGTAATAAGCAGAAACCCTTCCGTATCTTTATCCAGACGCCCTACAGGAAAAGGCTCGAAATGCTGGAAATCCGGATCCAACAGATCAATAACTGTTTGATCATATCGGTCTTCTGTTGCAGAAATAATACCAGGCGGTTTATTCATCATTAAGTATATAAACTCTACATATTCTACACGTTCTCCTAACACCGAAACATCCTGCTTTTCAGGATTTACATGCATCGCCGAATCCTTCACGGTAATGCCGTCTACGGTTACAGCTTTTTGCTTTAACAGTTGCTTTACTTCTTTTCGTGAGCCGTAGCCCATATTTGCCAATAATTTATCTAAACGCATAAAATCCTCCATGTAAAAAGGGGACGCCTTTATTAGAGACGTCCTCATTTTTATTTTACTAATCTTAATTTACGTGCGATTTTTGTTAGCTTATCACCTAATAAAAGCTGTGCTAACCCTAATTTATAGGATATTGTACCATAAACAATGACACCAACAGCCGCACAAACAATTGCATAAAGCAATGCTAATAGTTTTGATGTTGCAGGTGCAATTGATGATAATGCCGCATGAGTTAATGAAACAGCTAATGCCATTAAAATAGTTAAAATAATAATTAATAATATTCGGCGTACTACAACTTTCGCATTGTAGTTTGTCACTTTGTTTATAACAAAAATATTAATAACTATCGTAACACCATAACCAAGCGCTGTAGCTAAAATCGCCCCATCAACAGACATCAAGTGAATAAGTGGCGTATTTAATACCGTCTTTACGAGTAAGCCCACTAATAAACTGAAAATAACCCATTTTTGATAATTGACCCCTTGCAGTATCGCGGCTGTTACAGTGAATAGTGCAAATAAAATGGCCACAGGTGCATAATGACTTAACACTTGTGTTCCCATCTCACTGTAGGAATAGAAGAAATGATATAAATCTTCCGCTAAAATTGAGATTCCGATCGCGGCCGGTACTGTAATAAACAGTAGCACTTGATATGTTTTATCCATAGCAGAATGTACTTGCCGCAAATTGCCTTCTGTATAAAACTTCGTGACTGTTGGAATAATTGCCATTGAAAACCCTGTCGCCAATACGACTGGAATCATAACAATTTTTTGTGTTAACAAATTCAGCATCGTAAAGTAGGCTTCGCTGATGTCTCCTGCTATTCCACTGGCGTTCATTGCACGGATGAATGTGAGTAGGTCCACAAGTTGGAATAAAGAGCTCCCTAAACCAACGAATACAACAGGTATCGAATATTTGAAAATCTCTTTATACATATCTGAATAAGGAAGTCTTCGCTCTTTCGGTGCAACAACTTGAACCGCCTTAATATCAGGGCGAAGTTTTTTCCAAAAATAAAACAGCGTCACAAGCCCGCCAAGCGCACCAATAAATGCAGCAAATACGGAGAAATTGATTGCTGTTATTTCATCGCCACCCATAACATTGACAACGATAAAAGCACCGCCTAGTAAAAAGACGATACGCACAATTTGCTCAACTAATTGTGAAACAGATGTCGGCAAATAATGCCCATAACCTTGCAAATAACCCCGTACTAAACTCATGAATGGTACAACAATTAATGCATAACTTACCCATTGAATAACATTCGCAACTTGCTCAACACTAAACGTTTGATCTTCACTATCAATCACTATATTGGCAAGCGGTGTTGCAAGTAAATTCATTAAAATAAATGCTATGATCCCTGTTAATGTCATCAGGAGAGCTCCTGTTTTAACTAAACGACGACCAGCATCAAAATCACCTAATGCATTATATTTCGAAACAAATTTTGATACTGCAATTGGTAAACCCGCAATAGCAATACTTAACATAATGTTATAAGGAATGTAGGCGTAGTTGTACAAGACAATGTTTTCTTCACCTACAATGGCATAAAACGGGAAAATATAAATTAATCCTAAAAGCTTTGATAGAAACAAACCGATAGTTAATATGGCTGTTCCTTTCATTAATGAAGACATGAAATGACCTACCGTTCTATATAAAAATTCTCTTAATATACCTTTATTTAATCGTTATATTCATTTGCGAAGTCCAATTTTATTCTCGAAAGATAAAGACGGATTGTGCTTCGCTATAGTTCCCGAACATTTCCTTTTACAAGTTTACATGTGAAAGTCCATTTACTCAAATAGTTTCTTCAATTCATGTATAATAAGTAGAAGTAAAATCGTTTAAGAAAATTTGTATAAAAGAGAGTGAGAAATAATATATGTATGATGTGATTGTAATTGGTGGCGGACCATCTGGATTAATGGCAGCTATAGCCGCAGCCGAAAAAAATAGAAAAGTACTCCTACTTGAAAAAGGTTCGAAACTAGGGAAAAAACTCGCAATTTCAGGAGGAGGACGCTGTAACGTAACAAATCGTTTATCAGCAGAAGAAATTATTAAACATATTCCTGGCAATGGTCGCTTTTTATACAGTCCTTTTACAGTTTATAACAATGAAGACATAATTGCATTTTTTGAAGGGCTTGGCGTCCCTTTAAAAGAAGAAGATCACGGTCGCATGTTCCCGGTTTCCGATCGTGCACAGGATGTTGTCGATGCACTCGTAAATGAAATGAAGCGTCTGAAAGTGGAAGTGCGCCTGCATACAGCGGTTAATAAACTTTTAATGGATGAGGAAAAAATTTATGGTGTTCGTTTGGAAAGTGGCGATGAAATCCGCGCAAATGCTGTAGTTGTAGCAGTTGGTGGGAAAGCTGTTCCACAAACGGGTTCAACCGGTGATGGTTATCCTTGGGCAGAACGTGCGGGTCATACAGTTACGACTTTATACCCGACAGAAGTACCTGTTACATCAAAGGAACCATTTATCCAATCCCGTGAATTACAAGGATTAGCATTACGAAATGTTGCTGTTTCAGTGCTTAACAAAAAAGGGAAAGTTCTCGTTACCCATCAAATGGATATGTTATTTACACACTTTGGATTAAGTGGTCCCGCAATATTACGTTGCAGTCAGTTTATAGTAAAGGAGCAGCTGAAAACCGGTAGCGCTCCTGTGCAAGTACGTATTCAGTCATTGACTGACTATAATGAAGAGACATGTTTCCAAATGTTAAATAAGACGATTAAAGATGAACCGAAAAAGGCTGTTAAAAATTTATGGAAGTCACTAGTACCAGAACGTTGGTTATTATTCTTATTGGAACGTGCCGACATTGACGCTACATTAACTGGCATTGAATTATCTCAAGAGAAAATTCGCAATCTCGCACGTGAACTTGTTGCATTTACGATGGATGTTCATGGCACCCAGCCAATCGAAAAGGCATTCGTCACAGGCGGCGGGATTTCTGTAAAGGAAATTGAACCTAAAACGATGGCTTCCAAGAAAAAGCCGGGGTTATTTTTCTGTGGGGAAATTTTAGATATTCATGGCTATACGGGCGGCTATAATATTACCTCAGCACTTGTAACTGGAAGAATAGCAGGTATGAGTGCTGGTGAAATCAAACATTTATAATTTTTATCACAAAAATACTAGTACTCCTAATAATTCCCTAGTATCATAAAAGGTATGTACACTCAGGAGGACATGATGCGATGCATAATTCCGAAACAAAACAAACAATGCTCTTTTTAGCATCAGACGAGCTTATGCAAACTCATTTGACTTGCAAAAAAATTAGCGACAGTAATAAAGATGAATTTACTTTTTCCATAAAGGCTTTTTGCTATATCGAAAAAAATGAATCCTATGCCAAAAACGTACCGTTAAAATTGACTCTCGGTTTAAATAAAAAAGGCCTAGGGATGTCACTGGCTATCGATTTAGCAAATATACCAAATGTTTTTCCAATGCAATTAAAAAAAATAATCGAACACATTCAAAAAAGTCCGACGCTCTTACAAAGTGTATGTCAACACCTTGATAAAATTGCTGTTTCATCATCAATTGAAGAAGCTGTCCAAGCTAAACTTGCCAAACATTTTCTAATCGAAAATGCACCGCAAGGAATTACGAGCTATACTACGAATCGGCAAGCGAACCAACTCTATTGGCTTATGGACCAGAATCAAATAATTTCCAGTATAAGCCCTTTTAAAATAGATGGTGAAGGTGGACATATAGCATTTACAGTTCAGATTGGCTTTAAGCATGAATTTATTATGCAATGTTATGAAGTGGAATGCATGATGCATTTATTTAATGAAGAGGACAAACTAGGCTATTATTTCGAACTGTATTTGGATCAGGAAAACTATCATCATCAGCTTTTGTATGATGCATTGCCTGATCAATTTATGGACAACAAAGTGTTTTTAAATCAAGTATTGGAAGAAATGAAAAAACGAAACGAAGAACAATATAACGATTACTTACAGGACCTAATCGAAAAATTTACAGCCAGCATCTAAAAAGAGTCAATCCGGAAAGTCGGATTGACTCTTTATTTTATACATATAAGTAAACGGCTAAAAACATTGCCACACTGCCCCCCATGACAAATAAATGCCAAATTGCATGGTTATATGGAATACGGTCATTTTTGTAAAAATACGTACCGATTGTGTAGGATAAACCACCGATTAATAACGTCGTAAAACCAGCTATTCCTATATGCGCATATAAAGGCTTTGCTACAAAAATGACGATCCAGCCCATTCCGATATAAACAAATAGCGACAATACTTTAAATCGGTGAACGAAAAATTGTTTTAGTACTATTCCGATTGTCGCCAAAATCCATTGAATGGCAAAAATAGTCCATCCTAATTTACCACCTATAGCAACTAATGCAATAGGTGTGTATGTCCCAGCAATTAATAAAAAAATAGAACTGTGATCGAGCTTTTTCAGAAATGTTTTATGTGACGGCCATGAATGATACATTGTTGATGCAAAATATAGGCAGAACATAGATATCCCAAAAATAACATAGCTAATTAACTCGATAGTCGAGCCCTGATTTTGCGCTTTATTAATAAGCATCAATGTAGCAGGGATCGTCATAACAGCCGCTATTCCATGTGTGAGGCCATTCCAAAATTCTTCCTTCGTACTATACTTACCTTGTTCAAACATGATTTGTGTCATAAAGCCACCTCTTCCTTCTTTCCAGTATAAAAAATAACAAGTACCTGTTATAGAGGTAGTTGTCATTAGTTCCATATGATAGTTATCATAATAAATAAAAGTTTTTATAAAGGGATATCCATAAAAGTTATACCCACTTATACACAAATAAAAAACTCACCTGAACTAATTTTCCAAGTGAGTCGATTTTTTATGCTTGTATGTGACGAGCGATTTTTTCAGTTAGACGTGTTGTCACTTTTGGTAACAATACTTTTATAGCTGGATTTAATACCGCTCCGGAAAGTCCGCCTGCTGTAACGTCCACCTTACATGTCATATATGTACCACCATCTCTAGGCTCCGCTGTAAATTCACCGCCGCCTTTAAAATTATCTGAAAGACCTTTAATTTCAAATTTAATTTGAGATGGCTCGTTCATTTCTATAATTTTTATTTCCAGCGCTACTTTTTTCGTTAACCCTTTAAAATTCCCTTCGAATGTCCAGTGAGAAGTTTGTGAATCCACTTCCTTATGCTCTTTATAAGCAGGTACCAACACTGCCCATTTCTCAATTTTACTAACGAAAGCCCATACTGTTTCTTGGCTCACTGGAATTTGTACGGAATGCTCGGCTTGTGCCATATTGCTACACTTCTTTCTTCATAAATCGTTAAATGATGTCATTTACTATTCTAGTATTACATAGAAAATGTTTTGGCAACATAGTTATTTTTGCCCTTCATGCAACAATAGTGCGGCCTCTTTCAGTTCTTCGGCAGGTACATCTTCTGAATATCTCGTTGCTTCCTCACTAAATGAAACATTGCCGATGTTTAAAGTCATAAGAGGTACACCTTCCAACTTCACTTCCAGTTGTGAAAAAGACTGTGGAATTCCCTCTAATTCAGCTTTCGTTGCTCTTACATGAATTTTCATCGCATAATATACTAAATCTTCTATTTCAAAACGTTCCCTAATTACTAAACTTGCTTTAGGCAGTTTAAAATTATTTCCAATCGTTTCAAATGTAATATACGATTCGTTTCTCTTTAGAAAAGCCGCCTGTTCATAAGTAGTAACAAAATTAATTTTGATCTCATTGCTCGATGGATAAGTTTTTAGCATAATATTATTCGGAACTTCTTGTACAAGGCGCTCATTAAAAGGATAATCTTTTTCCACAGGATAAGGCTCCTTTGCACTCATATCTGCACTGCACCCTGCAAGCAGAAAAATTAGTGCCATCCATAATAATCGTTTCATCTGAGTCCCCCCTTAACCGAATGTGATGATTACCCATAA
Source organism: Solibacillus sp. FSL W8-0372 (assembly GCF_037969735.1). Classification (NCBI taxonomy): domain Bacteria; kingdom Bacillati; phylum Bacillota; class Bacilli; order Caryophanales; family Caryophanaceae; genus Solibacillus; species Solibacillus sp. FSL W8-0372. The sequence goes on from NZ_CP150204.1 coordinate 2,863,190, forward strand.
AAATACAGCCAATAACCCCATCCCAATCCATTCATAAATTTGTTGATTTTTCGTCTTTATCAACTTATCAAATTGATAAGATCCTACTAGCAACCCACTTGCTAATATAAAAAACAGGATACTTTTATGCATTAAATACTCATTTTCTCGCAAATAATGAGCAGAGAATTGCAGTGGAATAACAATTGCAATGAAAATCACTGTCCCTTTCCAGTTTCGCTTCTCTTCTTGTTTTTGCTTTGGTATTTTTAATACAGATTTTAATAAATAGGCTATTGCGATCATTACTCCACCCAGTATCACTATCTCCATAAAACCAAAGCCCGCATCATCCATTTTTTTATCCCACAATGAATAATTTACTGCAGATGTATCTTCTAATTTATAAAATAGTTTTGTATGCACATCTTCAACGACATACCATCCGTCATACTTCGCAATTTTCAGCTTTAACTGCTCACCATTGGACATTACAACAAGCACATCTTTTCCTAAACCATAGCTGTAAGGTCGTTCGATTAGCTTCATATCATGTAAAAGCATATTCATATTTTGCACATCAATATCCTTTTTGAATGCATGAACTTGTGTATAATAGCTTGAATCACGTGCAAAAAATTGATCTCTTTGGCTATATTTCGAGCTTATATAGAACTCTTCCACCGTAGCTTCTTCAATCAGCTGTTCAAACGGTGTGGCACTTTGAACAGGAGGCTCCACTTGACTAGGGCCTGCTAGCAGAAGAATTAATACAACAGCACAAAACGAAACTGCTGTAAACGCATAGCGCCAGTTAAACGATTTTTTCGATGCTTTACGCAATATTCTATTTTTCATTTCGGGAGTAAATTTTTGCTCCTCTCCAATGTAGCGGTCTATTTCACCCTTCCATTTCGTCATTTAGCAGCACCTCCCATTCAATATTTACTAATAACGGCTTTAACTTTTCACGACCGCGTATAAGCCTCGTTTTAACAGTATTCTCACTCAGTTGTAAAAGCTCCGACATTTCTTTGATTTTATAATCATCATAATAATATAAAATAAGTACCTCTCTATATTTAACAGGGAGTTGCAGTAATGCCGCTACAAGTTCGAATTGTTCCTCTTCTTGAATTTTCACCTGTTCAATGGAGGGAGTAGCAAGTCTTTTTGGGAGAACATGTGCCATCTTGCGTTTCCAACTTCTTAAATAGTCATGACTTTTATGTATCGTAATTTTCACTAAATAGGTTTTTAGCGAGGAACGACCTTCAAACCGCTCTTGCTGTTTGTAATATGCTAAAAACGTATCTTGTACAATTTCCTCTGCTGCTGTCCAATCTTTCACATATAAATAGGCAACACGTATGCAATATTCCCCATAGGCATCCATTACTTCTTCTAAATGTTCCGACACTGCCCCACCCCTTTCTCTTTTTCTTTATAGTCGTAATTTTTTTGGAATAAGTTTCAAATTTTTTAAAATTTATTTAACGATATTGTGATTAACCCATTTCTACTGTGAATATATCATAAACCTTTTATACTATGTTTCTGCCATGTTTTTAAAAAAGATTAAGTACTTATATATTAATTTTTTTGAAATATTCTATAAATAAATATCCAAATATTCAGAACTTTACCATATAATAATAATTATATTGTATAAATTAAATCACTTATAGGAGGTGTAACTAATGCCAAATATCGAAAAGCTTTTAATCCAAGATGTAGAACCGGGTGATGTTCTTGCAGATGATGTTTTTATTAACCGTACATTGTTCATGAAAAAAGACAGTATTTTAACAGCAAAAGCTCTGGAATTACTAAAAAAGAAAAGCATAAAATACCTTTCCATTTATTATAAAGAAAAATGTGCAAATTCCTTTGAATTCCCAATATTAATGGAAGATACCCTCATTAATTTTTCAGATAGCTCTTTAAGCGGGAACGAGGATGAATTTAACTTTTACGCTATTTTAGCGGAACTCGATATTGAAATTCGATACGGTCAACTTTTAAAAGAAGAAGGGAATATTGATTATTTACAAGATATTTTAGAAGATATTTTATCTAATTCTGCGAATAAATACTGCTTGTCCCAATTGAAAAAATGGGATTATCATTCCTATTTACACAGTATCGATGTTTTTATTATTGGAACGCTATTTGCTCGCCACTTAAAAATTGAACAAGTAGAAAAGCTAGCTCTAGGGTACTTGTTGCATGATATCGGAAAGTTAAAGATACCACAGCAACTCCTTCAAAAACCTGGTCGTCTTACTGCAAAGGAATTTGACTTGATGAAAACACATACTTTATATGGAGAGGCAATTCTTAAACAAATAGGTTTATCTGATTTGTCCTATTTGGCTAAATCCCATCATGAACGTAGAAATGGTGAAGGTTATCCGGAGAGTATGCAAATAAATTTCAAGGCAGAGCTCGAACTTTTGCAAATAATCGATGTGTATTCAGCGATTACAATGAAACGACCATACCGTGATGCAATGCGTGCTGCAGATGCATTTAGTTTACTTTATAGAGATGAAGAAAAGTATAATAGTATACTTTTAACTGAATTTGTTGATTTTATTGGCATTTACCCTGAGAATTCGATTGTCTTATTATCAAATGGCCATAATGCACTTGTCCAAAAGGCAAATCCACAGTTCCCCACTTCACCAAGAGTTAAATGTATGAAAACGAATACTTCTTTACATATTTCTATAAACAATGATATTACAATTTTAAAAATGGTTTCCTATCAATCAGAGGATAAAATCGAACTATTAAATCTATTTTATAATGAGTTAGTGAGTGCAAATGTTGAAAATGCAAAAAAAACTTATTTAAAAATTGTAGATAATTTTACTATAGAAGAATATTTCACTAAAATATTTATACCTGTTTATCAGATTTTGAATTTACTGAAGATGCAAAAAGCTATTTCTAATACAAAATATGATCAAGTAGTGGCGTATATGGAACAATTAATGGAGCAAAAAGTCGATGAACTGATTGAAAACGATTCATATCATGATCATGTTTTAATTCTAATTGATGACCATGTTCAAAGTGATTATTTTTTCAAAGTATTTATAGGCTTAATTCATAATAATCGGATATCGCCTCATGTTATGCCGGTGCATTCCAGTCTGGAAATGATCTTAACAAAGCTTGATACACAAAACTTTTCTAAAACCTGTTTCATTACGAACGGCAATACAGATACGCTATTATTGTCATATTTACCAAATATGTATGAAATGCCGCAAAGCAAAATTGAAAAGTATTTAATTGATTTAATAGGTGACAATAAAGACAATTTTGATTTTCATTATCTTTTGGAAAGATTCGGTGTTCCACCATCAACTATAATCCATTAAAAAAGTCTGCTCAAAATGCGAGCAGACTTTTTCATTTTAATATTTATTTAATTACGATATTGACTAATTTCCCTGGAATAACAATAACTTTAACAACTGTTTTTCCTTCAATGAATTCTTGTACTTTGCTATCGGCTAAAGCCACTTTTTCCAAGTCTTCTTTTGAGATATCTTTTGCTACCGTTACTTTCGCACGTACTTTACCTAATACTTGAACAACTACTTCGATTTCGTCATCTACTAGTTTTGCTTCGTCATATGTTGGCCATGTAGCATACGTGATTGTGTCTTCATGTCCTAAAATTGTCCAAAGTTCTTCCGCGATATGTGGTGCGATTGGTGATAATAGTTTGACGAACCCTTTTGCATATTCAACAGGAATTACTTCCGCTTTGTAGCAATCATTAATGAATACCATCATTTGTGAAATAGCTGTGTTGAAGCGAATGCCTTCATAGTCATCCGTCACTTTTTTCACAGTTTGGTGATATACTTTTTCCAATGTTGTGTCATTAGATTCTTGAATTTTAGCTGCAAGTTTTCCTTCTTCTGTTACAAATAGACGCCAAATGCGATCTAAGAAACGACGGGCACCATCAAGACCGTTTGTGCTCCATGCTACAGATGCTTCTAATGGACCCATGAACATTTCATATAAACGTAATGTATCTGCACCATGTGACTCAATAATATCGTCCGGATTTACAACATTCCCTTTTGATTTCGACATCTTTTCGTTACCTTCACCTAAAATCATCCCTTGGTTGAATAATTTTTGGAATGGCTCCTTCGTATGCACTACACCTAAATCGTAAAGAACTTTATGCCAGAAGCGCGCGTACAGTAAGTGAAGTACAGCATGCTCTGCACCACCGATATAAATATCAACTGGTAACCAGCGCTTTAGTAATTCAGGATCTGCAAGTGCCTGATCGTTTTTCGGATCGATATAGCGTAAGAAGTACCATGAAGAACCTGCCCATTGAGGCATTGTATTCGTTTCACGGCGACCTTTTTTACCTGTTACAGGATCAACTACATTTACCCATTCTTCAATATTTGCCAGTGGTGATTCCCCTGTACCTGAAGGGCGGATATTTGTTGTTTTCGGTAATTCTAGTGGCAGCTCTTCTACAGGAATTGTTGTCATTGTGCCATCTTCCCAATGAATTACTGGGATTGGCTCGCCCCAATAGCGTTGGCGGCTGAATAACCAGTCACGTAGACGGTAAGTGATTTTCTTTTCCCCTACGCCATTTTCCACTAACCAATCAATCGCTGCCTTAATACCATCTTCTTTATTTAAACCGTTTAGGAATTCAGAGTTAATATGTGCACCATCGCCGACGAATGCCTCGTTTTCGATATCTCCACCTTCAAGCACTTGAACGATTTCTAAATTAAACTCTTTTGCGAATTCGTAGTCACGCTCATCATGTGCTGGAACCGCCATAATTGCACCTGTACCATATGTTGATAATACATAATCTGCAATCCAAATTGGCACTTCTTTGCCGTTGATTGGATTTACTGCATAAGCACCAGTGAATACACCTGTTTTTTCTTTTGCTAAATCAGTACGCTCAAGGTCAGATTTTAATGATACTTTTTCTAAGTACGCTTCTACCGCTGCACGTTGCTCTGGAGTAGTTATTTCAGCTACTAGTTTATGCTCTGGTGCCAATACACAATAAGTAGCACCGAATAAAGTATCAGGGCGTGTAGTAAATACTTCGAATCCTTTGTCTGAACCAGCCACTGTGAATTTCACTTGAGCTCCTTCAGAACGACCAATCCAGTTACGTTGCATTTCTTTAATCGATTCTGGCCAATCAACATCGACTAAATCATCAACTAGACGGTCTGCGTATTTCGTAATGCGCAGTACCCATTGTCGCATCGGACGACGTACTACTGGGTGACCACCGCGCTCAGAAAGTCCGTCGATTACTTCTTCGTTTGCAAGAACTGTACCTAAAGCTTCACACCAATTCACGGCAACTTCATCAACATACGCTAAATCCATTTCCACTAATTTTGTGAAAATCCATTGTGTCCATTTGTAATAAGATGGATCTGTTGTATTAATTTCACGGTCCCAGTCATAAGAGAAACCTAGTTCATTAATTTGACGTTTAAATGTTGCAATGTTTTTTGCCGTAAATTCAGCAGGGTCATTCCCCGTATCTAATGCGTATTGCTCTGCTGGTAAACCAAATGCATCCCAACCCATTGGATGAAGAACATTATAACCTTGCATACGTTTAAAACGAGATAAAATATCTGTCGCTGTATAACCCTCAGGGTGTCCTACGTGTAGACCGGCACCTGATGGATATGGGAACATATCCAAAGCATAAAATTTTGGTTTATCCACTTCATTTTCCGTTTTGAATGTTTTATTTTCTTCCCAAAACGCTTGCCACTTTTTCTCAATCTGTTGATGATTAAAACTCACAATAACTCCTCCTTTAAACACATTCTTGCTGTGGTTTATGTATTGTAGGCGTATTATCCATGATTTAACAGAATATTTAAAAAATAAAAAAATCCCGTCCCATCTTATGATAAGAAGGGACGAGAGGTAATTTTTACTCCCGCGGTACCACCCAAATTAGTGACACAGCACTCAGCTTCATTTCTTAACGCGAATACACGGCCTTAGCTACTACAATTTCACTAAAGCAAACTCCGAGGCGAGTTCAATTTGACACTTACTAGCTTCCACCACCCGCTAGCTCTCTATAAAGTGAGACCATCTACTATTCCTCATCACAGTCAAAATATTATTTCATTCATTTTAACTAATTCTACACAAAAGTACAAGTGGCTGTTTTATGATTGTACTTTTCTTAATGCTCGATCATATAGCAGACACGGAATAATAGCTAAAAGAATAAGAATCGATAAAATCATCATTAACATTTGCATACCATATACGTCGACCATTAAACCACCAAATACAGGTCCAATCATTCGTCCGATTGTCGTTGCACTGTTTACTAGCCCTTGATAAAATCCTTCTTGCCCTTGTGGTGCCAACTTGTTGGCAATCATCGGGATGATCGGTGTAAAGAATACTTCACCGAATGTTAAAATAACCATAGCCGCAGCAAACATTTTAAAATCCTGCGCAAAATAAACGACACCAAATGAGATCGACATAAGTACTAAACCTAGTGTTAATTGATGCTTTATTTTATTTTCCCATCGAGTGACAAGCGGTTTAATAATTGGTTGGATTGCTACAATCATAAAGCCGTTGATTGTCCATAGTAAGCTATATTGAGACAGGCTCATTCCCAATCCTTGCGTATAAGAAGAAATTGTTGCACTCCATTGTGAATAGCTTAACCAACATACTACTAGAGATATACTTAAAATCCCGATTGCGATAATAGGTGCTTTACTTCTTTGTTTACCCTCATCACTCGATATGGACTTAGTTATGATTCTATTATCATCAAAACGCTTATACGTAGTTATGACAAGTACGAAAAATAACGCATAGAAAAATAGATTCGCACTAAATACATAATCAAATTTTATATCTGCGACTAGACCTGCTAATGCTGGTCCAATGGCAACTCCAACGTTATTTGCCAAGAAGATCGCATTAAAAGCTTTGCGACCACCTTCAGGCCAGGCACTTCCTGCGATAGCGTAAATAGCCGGATACACTATTCCCCCACTAAAGCCCATCATCGCCAAAAATATAATGTATTGTGGCCAATCATGCCAAATAGTGAGAAGCGAAATTGAAAATAAATTAAGTACTACCCCTATCAAAATTGCTTTATAGCCACCTAATCTATCGAATAAATATCCACCTACTAGATTACCAAAAACACCCGCCAATGAATTGAGCATCAAAACAATGCCCGCTGTAGTCAATGATTTCCCTAAATGATCATGAATATATATGCTATTTAAAGGCCATAAAAATGAATTCCCGACCGTATTTACGAATGTGCCTATAATTAAAAACCAGACTTGTTTCGGCACTGAATTTCCTCCTTCAACATTTGCTCAAATAACAAGTGTATTCTTTCGCATAAAAATGTACAAGAAAAAAATTTTCTATTAGGATCTGTCCATGTTAGAATAATACGTTAGAGGAGTGAACAACGAATGACTGAAACAAATTTTCCTTTCCCGTCAGACGGGAAACGTTATTATACATGGAATCGCTATTTACGAAATGAATTTGGAAAGAAAGTATATAAAGTCGCATTAGATGCTGGCTTCGATTGCCCAAACCGTGACGGTACGGTCGCTTTTGGTGGCTGTACGTTTTGTTCTGCTGCAGGTTCAGGTGACTTTGCAGGTAGTAAAGTAGATCCAATCCCTGTACAATTCGAAAAAATCAAAGCTAAAATGGAGAACAAATGGAAAGACGGCTTAACGATGGCTTACTTCCAAGCTTATACAAATACTCATGCACCACTCGAAGTTTTAAAAGAGAAATTCGAAGCAGCACTCGCTTGTGAAGGAGTTATGGGTCTTTCTATCGCAACACGTCCAGATTGCCTACCGGATGATGTCGTAGAATATTTAGCTGAATTAAATGAGCGCACTTATTTATGGGTAGAATTGGGATTACAGACAGTCCATGAAAAAACAGCCAACTTAATTAACCGCGCACATGATTATGCGACATATGTAGAAGGTCTTAATAAACTGCGCAAGCACGGCATACGTGTTGTAACACATATTATTAACGGATTACCTTTAGAGGATTACGATATGATGATGGAAACAGCTCGTGAAGTGGCAAAACTGGATGTACAAGGTATCAAAATCCATTTACTCCATCTTTTAAAAGGGACACCTCTTGTGAAGCAATACGAAAAAGGTATGCTGGAGTTTATGGAAAAAGATGCATATGTTCAGCTTGTAGCAGATCAGCTTGAAATTCTTCCACCTGAAATGATTGTCCACCGTATAACAGGCGATGGTCCGATTGATTTAATGATTGGTCCAATGTGGTCTGTAAACAAATGGGAAGTACTTAATGGAATAGATGCAGAGTTGGAAAGACGTGGCTCGTATCAAGGAAAGTACTATAAGGCGGAAATCGCAAAATGATATTAGAACGTGTTATTCAATATGCTCAAACTTTATTGAAAAAATCGGTCTCAGAAGGTGAAATTGCCGTAGACGCAACAGCAGGCAATGGACATGACACACTTTTTTTAGCAAACCTTGTAGGGGACAATGGCTATGTGTATGCGTTTGATGTGCAAAAGGAAGCGGTTGATGCCACACTACACCGTCTACTCGACAACGCACTTGAACACCGGGCAATTGTATTAAAGGACGGGCATGAAAATGTAGCCAAATATATAAATAAACCTGTTGCTGCAGCCATCTTTAATCTAGGCTACTTACCTGGCAGTAATCATGAAATTATTACCCGGCCTAATACAACAATTCAGGCAATCGAAAGTCTTCTAACATTATTAAAAATTGGTGGAGTTATTGTATTAGTTGTATATTATGGACATGAAGGCGGCAAAGATGAACGTAACGAAGTAATTGAATTTGTTAGTAATTTACCTCAAAAGCATGTACATGTTTTGCGCTATGAATTTATGAATCAAAAAAATGACCCACCATTTATTATTGCTTTGGAAAAAGTAAAAGAATTTCCGAAAGAGGGCTAAGTTTTCTTAGCTCTTTTTTATCTAGTAATGAGGTGAATATTATGCGTTTATGGCACACCGAGCTCATCCCATTTATCCCGAAAAGCCAATTGCTTGCCCAATGGCGGGAATTAAATAGTATCTTTGCTAAGGAAGATAACCATATATTAATTAATTATGTATATGATTACCCGAAAGAGGATTTGTTTATTTACACACAAATTGTACTGAAAGAAATGCAGGCACGTAATATTACAATTCGTACTATGGATAAAATGGAGCGCTATTTTGCAGGCATTACAGTTCCCCAGCATTACACACCTTTCAAAAACCATCATAACGATGAGTATTTAACAATTTGTTATTACAATTTATATGAAAAATATATACGTGGACAAAAGGATTTTTCAGCAGAACAATTTGATGCATTACAACTTTATTTTTGCGCGAAAAAAAGAGAGTTTAAATAATCATTTGTTCACTTAATTAGTTTTTCATATATAAAAGAGCCTGGGACAAAACGAAAAACATCTATTTTTTCAAAGAAAAAATAGATGTTTTTCTGCTTCTGCCAGAATTGATTTCCGTTACGGGGACGCTTTCCGGGGGCACGGCCTGAGCCTGTAGTCTCAGGCGTCGTGCTGTTCCCCCAGGAGTCGCCCCTTCACTCCAATCAATCCAAATAATAGCAATTTCTTAATAAGACTATTTTCCTTTTACAAAGAAAATTCTACTTATGTCCCAGCCTGTTTTTCTATTTATCTTCCTTCTTATATGTCTCCCAGAAATCTGCATTTTTAATACCGAGTTTTATTGGGTCAAACACCGGGTCTTTTCCTTCTTTTTTCTGTTGCTCATAGTCTTTCAATGCAATGAGCGCTGGTTTCATGATGAATAGTAGTAAAATAACATTAATCCAAACTGTTAAACCAAGTCCTACGTCACCAAATGCCCAAGCTAAATCAGATGTTTTAACTGTGCCGTAAAATGCTGAAGCTAATAATACGAACTTCATTAGGAAAATCCCTATCCTTCTGGCATTTCCGTTCAGCATATACGAAACATTTGTTTCCGCAATGTAGTAGTAAGCCATTAGTGTAGTGAAGGCGAAGAAGAATAATGAAACTGCTACAAACCCAGAACCAAAGTTATTTAATGCTGGGAACGCCTCATTTACCGCTGCTTGGGTAAAGCCTGAATAAGTAATCGTCTCATCCATTTTCGCTTCGATTAATGGACCGTCTTGGCTACCATCATGTACGTTATATGTACCCATGAATAAAATCATCAATGCTGTTGCAGAACATACTAGTAATGTATCGATATAAACTGATGCTGCCTGTACTAAACCTTGTTTTGCCGGATGTGATACTTCTGCTGCTGCAGCCGGATGTGGCCCTGTACCTTGACCAGCTTCGTTTGAGTAGATTGCTCGTTTAACACCCCAGAAAATCGCACTCCCGATCATACCGCCAAATACAGCATCTGTTGCAAAGGCACTGCGGAAAATTAAAGCTAATACTTCAGGCACAGCTGTAATATTCATAATAATAATAATACCCGCTACTAACAAATAAGCTAATGCCATGAATGGTACTAAAATTTGCGCAGCACTTGCAATACGCTTAACACCACCGAAGATAATAACCGCTAATAAAATAATTGTAACTAAACCAGTGATCCAAGGTTCAATTCCAAATGCATTATCTACCGCACCTGAAATGGCATTTGCCTGAACACCCGGCATTAAAAATGCAACAGAAGCAATCATAGCAATCGCAAAAATAACCCCTAAGGCACGAATACCTGTTGTCTTCTCAATGTAAAAGGCCGGACCACCACGATACTGTCCATCTTTCTTTTCTTTATAGATTTGCGCCAATGTCGATTCCATATAGGCTGTAGATGCTCCAATAAATGCTGTAACCCACATCCAGAACACCGCACCGGGACCACCAAAAGCAATAGCTGTAGCTGTACCCACAATATTACCTGTACCGACACGCCCCGATAAAGCAATGGCCAATGCTTGGAAGGAAGAAACACCTGCCTCTGACTTTTGTCCTTTAAACATTAACTTGAACATGTCTCCAATTAACCGGACTTGTGCAAATTTTGTAAGGATTGAAAAGAACAAGCCTACAATTAAAATACCGTAAATCATTACTGGACCCCATAGAATATTATTGGCCCATCCTACAAAATCATTAATAAAATCCATATTTTACCCCCTTGTTGAACTATTGTATTAATTAGAAATTTAGTATATTACAAATATTCTAAAATTTCGATATATTTTTTACTGAAATTTTAAAAAAAACCTAACAAAAGTCGAATTTTGTTAGGTTTTTCATTATTCTACTATATAACCAAGGTCTCTTAAGACATTATTAATAAAATCAATTGTGTATCGGAAAACATCCTCACGTTCCACTTCAAAAAACAAACTATGCAGGCATCCATTCCATTGTTTATAGTGGAATTCTGAAAGAGTTTGTTCCATCAGCCACCTTTTAGAAGTACTAATATCCGTTATTTTATCATTTTCCCCGGTCATTAGTAACAGTGGAATATCAGGGAATTTATTTTCAGGATCACGGATTGTTCGCGTCATATGTTGCCAATCCCGATACCATTTAACAGTCACCATACTATTTAACGGTAACTGCTCCTTTAACTCCATTAATACATCCGTATTACGTGTGAAATATTGTATGCTCAATTCATGTTTTAATTTCACATTCGATGTTATTGCACTAAAGCTTGATAATGCATTGGATAATTTTCCCGGTGCTAATTTAAAATGAAGCCACGGCGATGTTAGGACTACACCTGCGCATTCTATTTTATTTTTCTGAAGTACGTATGTTGCTATAGATGCACCTAATCCATTGCCTACAATAAATAGAGGCAAATTATATTCTAGGGCAACTTTTAATAACACTTTTGTATAATTATAGTATTCTTCAAAATTTTCATCATGATATCTTGCATACTTTCCTTGTTCACCATGCCCAGGTAAATCCCCCATTACTACATGAAAGCGAGCACTTCTGAATTTTTCGATTAACCATGCGTACCACCGATGCTGTTCATATGCACTATGAAGAATAACGACTACGGCTTTTGGCTGCTGCTCTGTTTCCCATTTCCACATGGTCAATCCTCCTTACTTAAAACAGTCTGCTATAATTTATTATATAAAGTTAAAAGATGTTAATTGAAAATTAATAGTGATTTGATACGATTACAATAGCTCTTATACATTCTATAAAAGAAATGAGGAATTGAACATGATATACCCTTATAAAGATAAATCACCAACTATTCACCCAACTGCCTACATTGCTGATTATGCAACAATTACAGGCGATGTGACAATAGGGGAAAATACTTCCATTTGGTTTAATACAGTCATACGCGGCGATGTGAATAAAACAATCATTGGAGATCGTGTTAGTATTCAGGATTTAAGTTGTCTTCACCAAAGCCCTGCAGCTCCACTCATTATTGAAGATGAAGTTACAGTAGGTCATCAAGTAACATTACATAGCTGTACAATAAGAAAACGTGCTTTAATCGGCATGGGTTCCATCATTTTGGATGGTGCAGAAATAGGCGAAGGAGCATTTATTGGTGCAGGTAGTCTCGTACCACCTGGAAAAGTAATTCCTCCCAATTCACTTGCTATGGGGCGCCCAGCAAAAGTTGTACGTGAAGTAAATGCAGAGGACCGGGCAGATATGGATCGCATAATTAATGAATACGTAGCGAAGGGACAATACTACAAATCATTACAGAAATAACATTTCGCTATCAATCCAATTATTTACAATATAAAGGAAGGAAGTATATTATTCTCCATAATAACAGAAAAGGAGCCGTCCATTTGACTGAACGCTCCTTCCTTCTTTAAATTCCGGCTTTTTCTTTAAGTTCTGCCGCTTTATCTGTATTTTCCCATGGTACATTGATGTCAGTACGACCGAAGTGTCCATATGCTGCTGTTTGTTTATAGATTGGACGGCGTAAATCCAACATTTTAATAATTCCTGCTGGGCGTAAATCAAATAGCTCTCGAACCCATTCTACGATTTTGGAAGATTCTACTTTACCAGTTCCGAATGTATCTACCGCAATTGATACTGGTTGTGCAACACCGATTGCATAAGCCAATTGAACTTCAGCACGATCCGCTAAGCCTGCAGCAACGATGTTTTTTGCAACATAACGAGCTGCATATGCTGCTGAACGGTCCACTTTCGTTGCATCCTTACCAGAGAATGCACCACCACCGTGACGTGCGTAACCACCGTACGTATCTACGATAATTTTACGACCTGTTAGACCAGCATCTCCTTTTGGACCACCAATTACAAAACGACCTGTTGGATTAATAAAATATTTAGTTGCTTCATCTAATAACTCAGAAGGAACTACTGGTTTAATAACATGTTCTTTAATATCCGTTTGAATTTGCTCCAATGTCGCTTCTTCATCATGCTGTGTTGAAATAACGATTGTATCCACACGAACAGGCTCATTGTTTTCATCATATTCGATTGTTACTTGTGTTTTACCATCCGGACGTAAATATTCCAATTCTCCTGATTTACGTACTTCTGTTAAACGACGAGCTAATTTGTGAGCTAAAGAAATAGGCATCGGCATAAGTTCCGGTGTTTCGTTACATGCGTAGCCGAACATTAAACCTTGGTCTCCAGCACCGATTGATTCTAATTGATCTTCTGTCATTGAACCTTCGCGCGCTTCTAACGCCTGATCTACACCTTGTGCAATATCCGGTGATTGTTCACCAACTGCAACAAGTACAGCTAAGTTTTCTGCGTCAAAACCATATTTTCCGCGCGTATAGCCAATCTCTGCTACCGTATCACGGATAATACCTTTCATATCTACATAAGTAGAAGTTGTAATTTCACCAGATACTAATACTAAGCCTGTTGTTACCGTAGTTTCACAAGCTACACGTGCATTTGGATCTGCTGCTAAAATTGCGTCTAAAATGGCATCCGAAATTTGATCGCAAATTTTATCTGGATGTCCTTCCGTTACACTTTCTGATGTAAACAGTCGACGATTTTTCATGTCATTTCCTCCTAATTCACTTTGGCAATTGTTTTTATTGATACGGTACTCATTACCCATGTCCGTTATATTGCGTCTTACACCGTGGCATAATAGCATTATTAACGTCAAGCTTTATTTGCTTTAACACGAGGGTCTGAAAGGCTGTAACTATATAATTTTCGCTCAATACGAAATTGTAAATTCAAATAAAAAAATCCTTTCACTCATAACCGTGTTCATCACACGTGAGGAAAGGATATTACGTTTCGTTACCTTTCACTCTTATCGTTCAAGGGAAATTTTGCCCTTGCATCAGGTTGGCACCAACACGTATAAAATATACGCAGGTTGCCGGGTTTCATAGGGCCTGCCCCTCCACCAGCTCGGGATAAGAGTATCCGTTCAATTACACATCCTACATAAAAAAATTAGTGCTGTCAATAAATTTTGTCTGATTTTAAACAGTTAAAAATTCCACAAAAAAATAATTCATAATTAGTATAGATTATATCCTTCAATGTGTTATACTATTTTTGAATTAATAACAACTCCCCTACTATAAGGGAATACTATAAAAAAGGATGGTATTTAATAGATGAATTCGGTAGAAATTGCTAACGAGCTGAAAGAACTTTTAAACGGGGAAAACATCAAAACTCAATTATCTGTTCCACAATTAGTTGAAAAAGCTACATCACGTGGAGAAGCAATGTTAACTGTTGATGGCGCATTACGTGCTGAAACAGGTAAATATACTGGTCGATCACCTAAAGATAAATATATCGTTGAAGAGGAAAACTCTAAAGATAAAATTGATTGGGGTAAAGTTAACCGTCCTATCTCTTCAGAAGTATTTGATAAGCTTTATGTCAAAGTTGTAAACTACCTAAAAGAACGCGATGAATTATTTGTATTCAACGGTTTTGCGGGTGCTGACAAAGACTCTCAATTATCGATTAAAGTAATTAACGAATATGCTTGGCATAACCTATTCTGTCATCAATTATTCATCCGTCCTACAGCAGAAGAATTAGCTGCACATGTTGCTGACTTTACAATTGTTTCTGCTCCAAACTTTAAAGCAGATCCTGAAGTAGATGGAACTGGTTCGGAAACATTTATTATAACATCAATTGAAAAGAAAATCATCTTAATCGGTGGTACTGAATATGCTGGCGAAATGAAAAAATCAATTTTCGGGATTATGAACTATTTGTTGCCTGAACAAGGTATTTTCCCAATGCACTGCTCAGCTAACGTTGGCGAAAAAGGCGACGTTGCCCTGTTCTTCGGTTTATCAGGAACTGGTAAAACAACTTTATCAGCGGATTGCGACCGCAAATTAATCGGGGATGATGAACACGGTTGGTCTGATAATGGTGTTTTCAACATTGAGGGTGGATGCTACGCAAAAACAATTAACCTCTCTGCTGAAAATGAGCCGGAAATTTACAATGCAATCCGCTTCGGTTCTGTATTGGAAAATGTAGCGGTTGATTCAGAATCACGCATTTGTGACTACGACGATGGATCTTTAACAGAAAATACTCGTGTTGCATATCCAATCGATTATATTGATAACATTGTATTACCATCAGTAGCAGGTCACCCAAACACAATTGTCTTCTTAACAGCGGACGCGTTTGGCGTACTACCTCCTATTTCAAAATTAACGAAGGAGCAAGCGATGTACCACTTCCTAAGTGGCTTCACTTCAAAATTAGCAGGTACAGAGCGTGGTGTCACTGAGCCAGAGCCAGTGTTCTCTACATGCTTCGGTTCACCATTCCTTCCACTTCCTGCAACAGTCTATGCAGATCAATTAGGTAAGAAAATTGACGAGCATGGTTCACAAGTGTTCTTAGTGAACACAGGTTGGACAGGAGGAGAATACGGTGTAGGTAGCCGTATGAAACTTGCTTATACTCGTACAATGGTACGCGCTGCCATTAACGGTGAATTAGACAATGTTGAAACGACACAAGATGGAGTATTTGGTTTAAATATTCCTGTAGCTATTGAAGGAGTACCTTCTAGCGTATTAAATCCACGTGCTGCATGGGCTGATACTGCTGCATACGATAAAAAGGCTACTGAACTTGCAGAGCTATTTAAAAACAACTTCACAAAATTCGCTGATGTTGATGAAGCTATCGTGAAAAAAGGCGGTCCATTAGTATAATCTACTAATGATGAACTCGACATATTGTTTGACGATATAGTCCGCACTAATACTACGACGTCAAACTTAAAAATATATCATAGTAAAAGGGATGCAGAGTATTTTCACACTGCATCCCTTTTTTAATTTATTGTTGTTTCATCCATTCGCTAATTTTTTTTACTGTTTCTCTATTCAGATTTGGCGGGTAATGATGTTTCAGCCTAGATGAATACCATGTCTCAACTTGTTTGCCTTTATCTTTCATATAACGCTCCAATTGATAGGCATGTTCAATATTAACATGTTGATCTTCTGCCCCATGTATAATTAATACTGGTGATTGAACGTTTTCAATATTGTATAAAGGCGTACGGCTTTCATAGTTTTCTGGTACTTTATTAGGAGTACCTCCCACTATTCTTTTTAATCCACGACGCATGTCGATTCGATCCCAATAGGTCGCTGTTGCATCTGAGACACCAGCCCATGTTACGACAGATTTTACATCATCACGTAATATTGCTGTCCACAACGCCATTAAGCCTCCTCGAGAAAAACCAAACAAATTTACTTTTTTAACAGGGGTAAATTGTTTCAGTACTTCTACACCAAAAACTGCATCATACCGGTCTTGCCCCGCAAATTCGTCTTTTCCTTCTCCCCCACGATTTCCACGATAATAGGGTGCAAACACGATAAATCCATGCATTGCAAACTGGGCGATACGGGCAGGTCTAACCATACCGATTGATTGTAGTCCACCACGTAAATATAAAAGGGCTTCATACTGCCCCTGTACTTTAGGACGCGCCAGCAACCCCTTTACACGCAATCCTTGAGACCAATATGTCACTTCATCTAAACGGATATGCGGATTCGGAGAGGGATATTGATGCATTGATAAAATTTCACCATTTGCGTTCATAATTATTCACTTCCTGCAGCATCTTTTTCATACCTGCATCTCGCATATAAAAGCTTAAATTGGGCTGTTGCCAAAGTTCCTCTTCCGTTAACCATAAAATGCCTTCTGTTTCAAAGTCTCCTACAAAGGGTTCGATATCTTTTACTTTTGCTGTAAAAACTGCCTTACAAAATGGAATAGTATCATGAACAATATAGTAGGCGAACCATTTAACATCATCTATTATTACATTGGCTTCCTCATATACTTCTCGGATAGCTGCCTGCACTAATGTTTCACCGGGCTCCTGCTTTCCTCCAGGAAACTCTACGCCACGTCGATGATGTATTGTGCACAACCATTTCCCCTCGTATTGTACAAGAGCCAGGACATGCTTAGGCTCTATTTCAAAAGGACCTTCATCAAATCTTAAATCTACCGGTAATCCATTCTCATCAATAAATCTAAACATTTTCGCTCAACTCCTATTCCTAGTTTAGCGAACAGATGTCTCTCATTCAATAAAAGCGAGTAGTTAATGATTAAAATACGGCAATTGCTCTACAAATTTTTTCGCATCTTCATCTCCAAATTCATGTATAAGTGCATAGACCTTTTTTAAACGATGGTCTATTTCATGATTCAATCTATCTAAATGATAAGGGATGAAGGGCATATGCGCTCGAAAGGCATTCGAAGCTTCGAGTGACTGCATTTGATCGAAGAGCTTTGCAAATACACGTGCTTTATGCGGATCCATTTTCAATACAAATTCATAGGATGATCCCGGATACAAATTACATGTTAAATTAGCGACAGATACATATACATTATTTTTTTCCAATTTACTCACCTCATACTTAAGGTGAGCTATAGGAAAATGATTTATACATAAAAACGACCCCAATATTGGAGTCGCTTCATCAAAACTAGTTACCTAAATATGCATTTAACATCCAAGTATGCTTCTCTAAGCTTTGGTATTGCGCATTCAGCATATCTTCTGTACGGTCATCGCCTTCTTCAGATGCTGCTTCCATCGCTTTTTCCAGTGCATCCATAATCGTGTTAAAGTCCTCGATTAAAATAGATACCATTTCCTGCGTTTCTTCTTTACCAGATGCTTCTTTAATTAAAGAGATATCTAAATGCTCTTTTAATGTTGCCACAGGCTTGCCGCCCTTTGTTAAAATACGTTCGGCAATTTCATCTAGATTAAGTGTTACTTCATTGTATAATTCTTCAAATTTTGTGTGTAATGTAAAGAAAGACGGTCCATTTACATACCAGTGGTAGTTATGTAACTTTGTGTACATTACCGACCATGTTGCTACTAAATCGTTTAAATGTGTGTTTAATTGTTTCTTCGCCATAAACCTTCACCTCATAATTTTATATTTAAAACTTCAAAATGAAGTTTTAATCCTGAATTATAGTGAAAAGATAAAGATTTTCCACTTCTAATTATATTATAACCGTTCCTCCACTTGTTAAAACCTTATAAATTCGACGATTATTCAAATTTAGCCGCGCTTTTTCATGTACAATAGTAAGGAATGAACCGGTTAGGGTGTAAATTTACTGTGCCGGTTAAATTAGTTGAGGTGAAAAAATGAGCTTACCAATCGTATTAATTATCATCATTACCATTATGGGGATTTTTGCGTTCTCCATAATTTTACTTGCTCGAAAAAACAAAGTATCATTAAAGCAAACGATTGATGCAAAACCAACCAATACCTTTAAAAATGGAGAGCAAAAATAGTTATGAAAAGGATATTTATTGGGCTAATACGAGTTTATCAAAAATATATTTCTCCTATGAAGCCCCCATCGTGCCGATTCCATCCGACTTGTTCGAGCTATGGTATTGAAGCAGTTCAGAAACATGGCGCTTTTAAAGGACTAATCATGACCATAATACGTATTTTAAAATGTCAGCCACTTCATCCGGGAGGTTTTGATCCGGTACCTGAAAAATGGCCTTCGAAAAGAAAATAATATTCGAAGGCTTTTTATATTGTTTTTTTTCTTTTAGTATTGTATGATTGAAAATGTTCAAAAACACAAATCGTAATTGTTACTATTTAAGGAGATTTACTATAATGAAAAAATGGCTTTCTATTATTTCAATGCTTACATTTATTCTGTTATTAACTGCCTGCAGCAAAGATAATGAATCACCTGCCGAAACAGACAATACTCAATCGAATAATGATACTCTATCCATCTATACGACAGTTTATCCATTGCAATACTTCACAGAACGTATTGGCGGCGAATTTGTAGATGTGGCTTCTATTTATCCTGCAGGTGCAAACGAGCACTCATTTGAACCAACGCAAAAGGATATGATGGCTTTAGCGGATTCTGATTTATTTTTCTTTATCGGACTTGGGCTAGAGGGCTTTGTTGAAAAAGCCAAAAAGACATTGGAAAATGAAGATGTTAAATTAGTTGCAACTGCTGATGGTGTAACAGAAGAGCAATTGCATATTTCGACTGGTCATACACATGCGGAAGCTACTACAGAACACGATGATCACGGTCATAATCACGATCATGATGAAGAGGCTGAAGGTGATAAAGATCATGCTCATACCGATCATGATGCACATGTTTGGCTATCCCCTATTATTTCGCAACAGTTAGCCTTAACGATTAAAGAAGAGTTAACTAAGGCTTTACCTGAACATGAAGCAACTTTCAATGAAAACTACGAACAATTAGTAGCAGATTTAGATACACTGCATTCTGAATTTGAAGAAATGGCTAGTGCTACTACTAAAAAAACGTTCTTCGTCTCACATGCAGCGTTTGGCTATATTGCCGGACATTATGGATTTAATCAAGTACCTGTAGCAGGTTTAAATTCGCAAAGTGAACCATCACAAAAAGAATTGACGACAATTGTGGACTTAGCTAATAAAGAAGGCATTGAATATATTTTCTTTGAGCAAAATGTTTCCTCAAACTTAACTGAAGTGATTCAAAAAGAAGTGAACGCAAAAACGTTAACTTTGCATAATTTGAGCGTGCTTACAAAAGAAGATGTTCAAAATAACGAAGATTACTTCTCATTAATGCGAAAGAATATTGAAGTATTAAAACAAGCATTATCAAAATAATATAAATGGTCCCAGCAATTGGTTAAAATGCTGGGACCATTTTTTTAGTGCCCTCATATATCATCCAGTAATTGAAGCAAATTTCTTCTTAATAGCTTGTTGGATCCGCTTCGAGGTAAGTTAGCAACAATATGAACTTGTTTAGGTACTTTATAATTCGCTAAATTCATCTCACAAAAATCTATTATATTCTGTTCAGATATGTTTTCTTTCAATACGATAAATGCTACAGGCACCTGTCCCCATATGTCATGATCCATCCCGCAAACCCCTGCTTCCTTTACGTTAGGATGTGCGAGTAAAACATTTTCGATTTCGGCAGGATATATATTTTCGCCACCTGAGATAATCAAATCACTTCGACGGTCCACTACATACAAATAGCCTTCTTCATCCAAATAGCCAACATCCCCTGTATGTAGCCAGCCATCAATTGTTGTTGGTTTATGTTTAAACTGACCAATATATTTTGGCGTGACATGTGGTCCGCGTATTAGTATTTCTCCAACTCGCTCTCCATCTTTAGCATCAATTTTTATGTCATTAAAAAACAATGGTTTTCCTGCAGAACCGATATGTGTCATAGCATCTTCATTTGCTAATGTAGCAGTTTGGGACGCGGTTTCCGTCATACCGTATGTTTGTGCTACACGCAAATTTAATTTTTCTGCTCGTTGTAAATAACCGATTGGCACCGGACCACCACCTGCTAACATCGTAGAAAATACGGGATGAGCTTTTTGACCAATGCGTTCCATTTCAGACAATATATTTTCCAACATAACTGCTACGACTGACATTTTCGTCACTGTACCTTTAATAATTTCCTGTGCACATTTTTTAGCATCGAATTTTTCATATAAACGTATTTTCATCCCGTATAGTAATGACCGGACTAAAATTGAAAAACCACTTATATGAAAAATCGGAACAGTACAAAGCCATGTATCCTTCTCTGAAATACCTATATTTAGTGCAGAACTAATTGCGCTTGAACTATGATTTGAAACCGTTTGACAGACTCCTTTCGGAAAGCCTGTTGTACCAGATGTATACATGATTGTGAGGGCGAAATCTTCATCCCAATGTGCTGAAATGTTATATTCTGATTCAGACGTTTGATAAAGCTTAGAAAATGTAATGATACGGGTATCTTCAGGAAGTTTAGCAAGGTCCTCATTGGCAACTAGAATCACATCAACTTCTGCATCCTCTATTTGATATGCAAGTTCTTTCTTCGCTAATCTGCCGTTTAGTAAAACCACTTCACACTGTGCCTGCATACAAGCATATAGCAGTTCAACTAAATCCGGTGTAGATGGAGCTAAAATGGCTACCCGTTTTCCATTTGTTAAATGAAGTGTATTCAATTTATAAGCTAACTGAACAGACTGTAGATAGAGCTCATTAAAGGTCCATTCTTGATCACCATAGCTAAGTGCAACGCGATTTGGTGTTAAATAGGCACGTTGCTTGATCCAGTTTGGCTGCATCCATTTTTCCTCCTATCGTAAAGAAAAGGGATGTCCATTTTCGGACATCCCTTTTGAATTATTATATGAACAAATCAAGGGAAACGAGGGAATTGACCGAAGTCTGGTTTACGTTTCTCTTTAAATGCATCGCGACCTTCTTTAGCTTCCTCAGTAGTATAGTAAAGAAGTGTAGCGTCACCAGCAAGTTGCTGGATACCAGCTAAACCGTCTGTATCTGCATTCATGGCAGCTTTTAAGAAGCGTAATGCTGTTGGAGACATTTCAAGCATCTCTTCACACCATTTAACCGTTTCATCTTCTAACTGCTCATATGGCACAACAGTGTTTACTAAGCCCATATCAAGTGCTTCTTGTGCATCGTACTGACGGCATAAGTACCAAATTTCACGAGCTTTTTTATGTCCTACGATACGCGCTAAGTAACCTGAACCGTAGCCAGCATCGAATGAGCCGACTTTAGGACCTGTTTGTCCGAATCGTGCATTTTCAGCAGCAATTGTTAAATCACATACTACATGTAATACGTGACCGCCACCAATTGCATAACCAGCAACCATTGCTACAACTGGTTTAGGAATTTTACGAATTAATGTTTGTAAATCCAAAACATTTAAGCGAGGTATATTATCATCACCTACATAACCACCGTGGCCGCGTACTTTTTGGTCACCGCCTGAGCAGAATGCATGCTCTCCTTCACCTGTTAGGATGATTACGCCAACTTTTTCGTTATCGCGTGCACGTGTAAATGCGTCAATTAGTTCCGCTGTAGTTTTTGGACGGAATGCATTACGAACTTCCGGACGGTTAATCGTAATTTTTGCGATACCGTTATAGAATTCATACTTAATATCTTCATAAGTATGTAAAGATGTCCATAGACGTTGCTTTGTCATATATATTGCCTCCTAAATTGATTATGAAATCGTTTCCTTTACTATTGTAGCAAACTTTGTTGGATTTTCCACATGAATTGCGTGTCCAACTGCTGGAATTATGATGTGATTAGCTTTTACAATTTGTTTTTGCATTTCGTTGTTTAAATGTACAAATTTTTCATCTAAAGCGCCTGTTATTAAAGTAACAGGTATCGGTAATGTAGCGAGAGGCTTTCCCCAAAGTTCGGGCATTACTCCTGTTCCCATACCGCGCAAACTATTTGCAAGCCCAATCTCACACTGTTGTACTCGCTCTTTTCTTATCTCCTGCTGCACCTCCGCAGGCAAAAGCTTTTGCGAGGCAAAAAGAGGAATGTCTTCCCACTTATTTACGAAAGATTCAACCCCGTTTGCTACAATTTTCTCTGCAAGCTGTTCGTCAGCAATTTTCCGCATTTTCCGCTGCTGTTCCCCCACTAAACCAGGAGAAGCACTTTCCAATATTAGACGAGTCAATTGGGAAGGAAACCGGACTGCATAACTTAAAGCCACACGTCCTCCCATCGAATAACCTAATAACACGAAATTTTTAAGATTCAAAATACGAAATAATTCGTGCAGTAGCTCGATCTGAAATATCATGGAATATTGATTTTCTGTTAATGGCGCAGCTGTCTGTCCATGGCCGATTAAATCTACCGCAATACAACGAATGTTTGTTGGCAAATTCGCTATCACTCTATGCCATGTTTTCGTACTCCCGGTAAAACCATGCAATAGAACGATTGTTTGTTTCGCATCCTCATTCCATTGTTCCACATACACATCTAAACCTTTTATAGCGAATCGAGCCACTGTTCAATCACCTCGTTTATACGTGTCCACAATAGACGATGCTGCTTTACATTTTCTTCGCGATCAGTAAACACCTCAATTAGTTTTAAAGAGGCTTGTTTATTTGTTGCCAATGTATTGATAAGTTCAGCTTTTGTATTTGCTTTTTCGTATTCCATATTGTACATACTAGCAACCTGCTCGAATGTTAACTCAGTAGGTGTACCGAATAAATCCTCATAGTGTGCCTCTACTTTTGACTGTGGTAAATATGAGAATATTCCACCGCCATCATTATTCATTACGATGACTGTGAGATCACAGTTCTGATAACGGCTTGCAATGAATGCATTTGTATCGTGCAGGAACGCTAAATCTCCAATCAGTAAATAGGTTTTACGCATTTTACGACCATTGCTAAAGCCAAGTGCAGTAGATGTCACCCCATCAATTCCATTGGCCCCTCGGTTTGCGAAAATTTGAACTGATCGATTAGTTGAAAGTAAAAAAGTATCTATATCACGAATTGGCATACTGCTACTTACGAATATGTCAGCTTCTTCCTCAATATTTGCAAGCAGTGATTGTACCATTGCCCCTTCGTCGTCAGCATAATCACTATATTTTTCTATGACATCCGATGCGAGTAAATCGGCCATTTTCCAAAACTGAACATATTCGATTTCAGCTTCAGAATGCTGTAGCCCAATTTCACCTAGCCATTCCCCTGGAAGCGCATGAATAAAGTGCGTGGACATATGTGTAGAATCTCTATACATTGGGTCCTCATCGATAATAATGTAGTTTTGCGGATTTGCTTGGACGATAAATTGCATTAGAAATTTTGATACTGGCTGTGCTCCGAAACGAATAACCGTTTGCGGACGGACATTTTGTTTGAAACGCTCATTTTTCATCAAGGCATCATATGTAGAAATTGCATACACTTGGCAATCTTCAGGTACTTCTGCACGTAGATTCGATAAGCTTTCAATCATTACCGGCCACTTTACCTCACGTATAAAATTCCATAAATGATTGGTATCTGTCCCTAATGGCAATTCACCTATAATTATCATTCCATTTGTTGTTCGTTCCAAAATATGTGTGAACTCAGTGATCGCTTGCTTTGAAGGTGTAAGCTCGTTTGTATAGCTTTTTACATAGCTGGACTTCGGCAGTTCTTCTTTAAAATCGATTATTAATGGTTCACGAAATGGAATATTCAAATGTACCGGTCCAAATGGAGCAGTTATTGCAATATTTACTGCGCGGACAGTATGACGCTCAATAAATGGCAACGTTTGGGGCGCATTGTCTGGAATTGGGAATTCAGCTGACCACTTTACGTTTTCACCGTAAAGTCGTACTTGATTGATTGTTTGTGGTGCACCCACTTCTCTTAATTCGTGTGGACGATCAGCTGTTAAAATGATTAAAGGCACCCTTGCATATTTCGCTTCCACAATTGCCGGGTAGTAGTTTGCAGCTGCCGTACCTGATGTACATAATAATACAACAGGTTTTGCCGTAGCTTTAGCTAAACCAAGTGCATAAAAAGCAGCTGCGCGCTCATCCACTTGTCGATGCATCTCGAGCTCCTTTGTTGAAGCAAATGCATATGCAAGCGGAGTAGAGCGAGAGCCTGGACTAATAACGACTTTCTCTACACCAGAGGCTACTAAAGCCGATACAATTTGATATACATAATTTGATAATATTTCACGCTCATTCATGTAATTTACCTCCAAGCGCCCGTAGCATCGGACGGAATTTCACGAGCGTCTCTTCATATTCCGATTGCGCTTCTGAATCTGCTACAATCCCACCGCCGGCATATAAGTATGCCTTGTCCTGTACTAAAGCAGCAGAACGAATTGCTACAGCGAATTCCCCATTTCCATCTGCATCAATCCAACCAATAGGTGCTGCATAAAGCCCTCGATTCATCGGCTCATACGCGCGGATCATTTTCATCGCCTGTTCACGAGGCACACCACCTAATGCTGGAGTTGGATGTAAATGTTTCACCAACTGTAAAATCGTTGCGTCTTTATTTAAATTTCCTTCAACAGGAGTATATAAATGCTGAATATCTCTGATTTTCAAAAGCTTCGGTCCATGAGGCACTTTAACCTCAGTACAATTTTTTTCAAATGTGTCAGTAATCATTTCAACGACATAATGATGTTCACCAAGGTTTTTCAAATCATTTAGTAGGCTTTGTCCCAACGCTTCATCAGCTTCTGCTGTTGATCCACGCTTTATTGACCCCGCAACACAAGAAGAATAAGCTCGTCCATTTTCGACTTTTACTAAACGTTCTGGAGATGCACCATAAAATAATAAATCACCGTGCTCTAAGCCAAATAGATAACTTTCCGGTTGCTCATGAACAACATGCGATAAAATTTGCGGCGATGTAATCGCTTCCTTAAATTGCAATGCTAAAGAACGCGCAATTACTACCTTCTGCGCTTCGTTATCTTTTATTAAACTTGTCACTTTGTGAATGGAATTTAAATAGTCTTCCTTAAATGGCTCCATATAGCTGGTCATCGTCGGCTTTGCATATGTTTTAACTTCCTTTACTTGTGCCGCATGAATTAGCTCATCACGCTCTTTACGCAATGCCTCAAAAGTCTTGGCGCTATTTGCTTCATCTGTAATATAGTTAATTGTTACATACGCTTTATCATTTCGAATGACTAACTGATGGGTTGCTACTGTAAAATAGCTTTGCGGGAAGTTTGTCCATTCTGCTGATACTTCATTTTGTGGGTCAAATGTGAAACCACCAAAAAGAATAGGCTGTAGGTGCTGATCTTCTTGCACAATTTGACTAGTTAGCTTTTTCCAATGTTGCTCAACTAAATCAAAACGGGAGTCGGATGCATTATTTTCTATTGTGTATGCATGACCTAAACCGACCAACGTGAAAGTTTTTTCACGATTTTGCCAGTAATTGCGTTTTCCTTTATATTTCTTTTCACCCGCTGCAAAAAAAGCTAAAGCGGATAAACGACTTACTTCGATTGTTTCTATATAAAAAATTTGTTTTGAATTTAAGCCTACTTCGATTTCAGTGGCGTTGTACCACTTGTGTTGCATGAAAATTCCCTCCGTCATGTTGCAAATTCACTAAGTATGATGCAATTACCACGTTTTTTAATACGTGCTAAAATTTTTATAATTTGCTCAATTTATTTGCGTTCGTTCTTTAAATAATACCTCTCCTATCATACCATTTTTCAAGCAATCGTTACATGTATTCATGCTTCACTCTGTTCTTTTTGTTGTAATTGCTTTACAATAGTTTAGATAATTGTATTTAGTAAGGAGCGTTTTTTATGACAAAAGTCGTTGAAGCGGACAAAGGGTTTAAAGTTTGGTGGCATTTAACGCGTCCCCATACATTAACAGCTTCATTTGTACCAGTATTACTAGGTACTTCAATGGCACTTGCAATTGACCGTGAAACAATTCATTTTGGATTGTTTTTTGCAATGCTTATCGCTAGTATGCTCATTCAGGCAGCTACAAATATGTTCAATGAATATTATGATTATAAGCTTGGACTGGATAATGAAAATTCAGTCGGCATTGGGGGTACAATTGTCCGGCACGGTGTAGCACCAAAGACAATTATGATGATTGCGCTAAGCTTTTATGGAGTGGCAATGCTTCTAGGCATATACATATGTGCGATGACTTCGTGGTGGTTAGTAGCTGTTGGTCTTGTTTGCATGCTTATTGGCTACTTGTATACAGGTGGTCCATATCCGATTGCATATTCACCTTTTGGGGAGTTAGTTTCCGGAGCTGTGATGGGGATGGGTATTATTTTAATCGCCTTCTATATTCAAACAGGGGAAGTAACACTCGATGCAGTGTTAATCTCAGTTCCTAGTATGATTTTAGTGGGGGCGATTATGCTTTCCAATAACATCCGTGACATAGTAGGAGATACCGAAGGCGGTCGCAAAACGATGGCTATATTGGTCGGCCGTCATAACGCCGTAACGATACTTGCTGCATTTTTTGTTGTATCTTATATTTGGATAGTAGGTCTCGTTTTTCTTGGTCATTTAACACCATGGGCTTTACTTGTATTATTAAGTGCGAAAAAGCCAATCGATTCCATTAAACTATTCCGTGCTAAAGAAAAGCCTTTAGAAGTAATGCCTGCTATGAAGTTTACTGCACAAACGAACACTATTTTTGGTTTCCTTTTGGCGATTGGTTTACTGCTTTCATATTTTCTTTAAATGTAAGAGAGGCATGTTGTCACCAACATGCCTCTTTTATTATTCCACATTTTCTTTTTCTGCATGATCAACACATGTTAAAGCTGTAGGAATCGCTTCTAAACGTTCAAATGGAATGTTTTCACCACATACAGCGCATTTTCCATATGTACCCTCATCCATTGCAGTTAATGCGGTTTTAATTCTCTCGATTTCTTCTTCCTTCAATTCATTTAACGTAAGTTCCGTTATAACTGTTGTCAAATCCGTAGCTGCATCAGCTGGATGATTATCAATCGCGGATAACTCTGTTTCTTCAACAGGCAGTTCTTCATTGATAAACTGCTCTAATGTCGCAAGCTCATCCTCTAATGTGTGACGTAATTGTTGTAATTGATCGCTATTCATATTAAATCCCCCTTTTATCTGGTAATTAAATATTACCTAAATGAGGATTTCTAAAACATTCTCGGTTTATTTAATCGCTGTATATGCACTAATTGCATCATGCAAAAATAGAGTAGCACCTTTACCAACCTGTTGATCATAATAGGAAATAAAGCGCTCATCGTATATATACATTTGTGCTAATCCTAGATGCGCTTCTTTCGTATATTTTGCCCAAGAAAAGCTTAACCAACGTTTATGAAGCTCTGCAACCTCCATAGCAATTGCTGAAGTAGTATCTCCTTGTTCCATCGCTTCTTTTAAGCGTTCAAACAACTGCTTCTCTAATTGCTGCATAGCTTCATATTGTTCTTCTGACATATTTTTCAGTTTGCCGTAGCTTGCTTCAACTTGTTCCTCACCATATTTTTTACGAATTTCCTGCCCGTAGTTTTGTTCGTTTTCTTCCACTAATTTATTTTTGAACACTTTAAACTTCTCTTCATTTGTCATTTTAATATCCCCTTCCAACATATTGATTGTTTGATTTATTGTCTCAAGTAAATTATCGAGATAATTTCTCTTTTTTTGTAAAAGCCCGTATTGTTTTTTTAACACTTCTTTTACTTCAAAATTTGGATCGTTTAATAAATTTTTAATCTCTTCTAGCTTAAAATCTAGCTCCCGATAAAACAGAATTTGTTGAAGTCGATCAATATCAGATTGATTATATTTTCTATAACCATTTTGCTCGACCACTGAAGGCTTTAACAAATCAATTTCATCATAGTACCTTAATGTTCGTGCACTTACACCTGATAACTTTGCCAACTCATTTATTAGCATGCCATCACCTCTTATTAAGTACTATAAAGGATGACGTAACGTAAAGGTCAATGAAAATTTGTTATAAATTGAATTTTTATTTTAAATATAATTGTGAAAGGATGATTTTTGAAAACAAAATATATCAATCGATATTACACTAAAAAAAAGAAGCATTCCTAATCATTTAGGATGCTTCCAAAAAATTTTTTAATCTTGAAATTAACTCACTCAAGTACATTTGCGGTAATGTAGACATTTGTTTTAAATTAATATTTTTCATTTCAAAAAATTTAACATCATTTTCATAGCGAAATACTGTCACTTCGATCTCCTTCACTTCTCCTTGAGCCAATTGCATAAAATGTTCCCATTTAGCACGATACATTCCATCAACTTCTTCACGTTGAATGGAAAACTGCTCAAACCCTCCTACCAACTCAAAAACAAAAATATTGGCAAACTCATTATCTTTTATTAATTCATTTTCGATACTATATGGAATTACTCCCAATGATTTTAATTGGGGAAACTTAGCGGTAATACCTATTTCCTCTTCAAGTTCTCGCACTCCATCTTCAACAGTTTCTGTAGAAAGTAAATGACCTGCAGCAGTAATATCGTATTGGCCTGGGTAATCTTTTTTATATTTACTTCTCAGTTGAAAGTAAATATGCCACTCTGCGTTAATTTTTCAATAACCCAACAATGGAATACTTCATGCCAATATCCTCTTTCATGAATTATTTCACGGTGTTTAAAACCTATTTCTTTATAATTTTTATCAAATATTTTTAAAAGCTCTGTCAAATCATCATCCCCTTATATACAAAAAAGCTAAGTACGTGTAACAGTACTTAGCTTTTTTCTCTTCTTATGTATGACCCGTACGGGATTCGAACCCGTGTTACCGCCGTGAAAGGGCGGTGTCTTAACCACTTGACCAACGGGCCGATGGCGGAGACAGAGGGATTTGAACCCTCGCGCCGCTTACGCGACCTACACCCTTAGCAGGGGCGCCTCTTCAGCCTCTTGAGTATGTCCCCATAATATAAAATGGCTCCGAAGGCAGGACTCGAACCTGCGACCTGCCGGTTAACAGCCGGATGCTCTACCAACTGAGCTACTTCGGAATAATAAATTATTTGGTGGGCCTAAATGGACTCGAACCATCGACCTCACGCTTATCAGGCGTGCGCTCTAACCAGCTGAGCTATAGGCCCTTATTTAAAAAACTGGAGCGGGTGATCGGAATCGAACCGACAACATCAGCTTGGAAGGCTGAGGTTTTACCACTAAACTACACCCGCATAAATGGTGGGTTTGGACGGAATCGAACCGCCGACACTTAGAGCTTCAATCTAATGCTCTACCAACTGAGCTACAAACCCACAAATGGCGGTCCCGACCGGGATCGAACCGGCGATCTCCTGCGTGACAGGCAGGCATGTTAACCGCTACACCACGGGACCATTTGGTTGCGGGGACAGGACTTGAACCTGTGACCTTCGGGTTATGAGCCCGACGAGCTACCACTGCTCCACCCCGCGATAATA
The DNA here is from genome assembly GCF_037969735.1 of Solibacillus sp. FSL W8-0372. NCBI lineage: Bacteria > Bacillati > Bacillota > Bacilli > Caryophanales > Caryophanaceae > Solibacillus > Solibacillus sp. FSL W8-0372. The sequence continues at coordinate 2,893,716 of NZ_CP150204.1, forward strand.
CTATTTTCTTTAACCCTGTTTTAGTTACCCAGCAAATAAATGGAGGAGGTAGAGGGATTCGAACCCCCGCGCGGTGTTACCCGCCTGTCGGTTTTCAAGACCGATCCCTTCAGCCAGACTTGGGTATACCTCCATAATAACTATTGATTTAACTGGTGGACCTTACAGGACTCGAACCTGTGACCGGACGGTTATGAGCCGTCTGCTCTAACCAACTGAGCTAAAGGTCCTTAAGATAGCGGCGGAGGGAGTCGAACCCACGACCTTTCGGGTATGAACCGAATGCTCTAGCCAGCTGAGCTACACCGCCAGGATCTTTATTGGTTACATATTTATGGTGGAGCCTAGCGGGATCGAACCGCTGACCTCCTGCGTGCAAGGCAGGCGCTCTCCCAGCTGAGCTAAGGCCCCATAAATAATGGTCGGAATGACAGGATTCGAACCTACGACCCCTTGGTCCCAAACCAAGTGCTCTACCAAGCTGAGCTACATTCCGAAATTTGGCGCGCCCGGCAGGAGTCGAACCCACAACCTTCTGATCCGTAGTCAGACGCTCTATCCAATTGAGCTACGGGCGCAAATTATATTGTAAAGATGGTGCCGAGGGCCGGAATCGAACCGGCACGGTGATCACTCACCGCAGGATTTTAAGTCCTGTGCGTCTGCCAGTTCCGCCACCCCGGCATTTTTTGGAGCGGAAGACGAGGTTCGAACTCGCGACCCCCACCTTGGCAAGGTGGTGTTCTACCACTGAACTACTTCCGCAAAATGCATAAGATATTTTTACTCTGACAGTATATAAAATTAAAATGGTGCGGGTGAAGGGAGTCGAACCCCCACGCCTTGCGGCGCTAGATCCTAAGTCTAGTGCGTCTGCCAATTCCGCCACACCCGCAGCAGACAATATAAAACTGGTGAGCCATGAAGGACTCGAACCTTCGACCCTCTGATTAAAAGTCAGATGCTCTACCAACTGAGCTAATGGCTCTCTAAATGGTGCCGGCGAAAGGAGTCGAACCCTCGACCTACTGATTACAAGTCAGTTGCTCTACCAACTGAGCTACACCGGCATTTAGAAATGGTGGAGGATGACGGGCTCGAACCGCCGACCCCCTGCTTGTAAGGCAGGTGCTCTCCCAGCTGAGCTAATCCTCCATGGGATATTCATCTTTTAGTTTATGTAATGTTTGTCCTTTCTCTTAAGGACAAGATTTATAATATCAGTATTCTCGAAATAATGCAATACTCTTTTTAAAACTTTTTTCAAAAATAATATTTTTTTCTATGTTTACAATAACTTGTCTCAATTTCTAATAAAACCGATTACTTAGCATAACGAAATTTTAATATTTTTTCTCCTTTTTTTCAATAGTTGTTTTTATTTTTTATAAATATAAATCATATTTGTATATTATGAGTATTATTTTTGAATAATAAAATTTAAAATTATATAGAATTTTAACTACTATTAACTATACATTTTAAAAATTAAAATGTATTAATGTAATATACGGTGAGTAGATTTTTTATCAACTCACCCCTACAAAAGTTTTTATATTCGCCTGCTTTTAGAAAAGCTCCAATGGTGTTATTTCTGCATTATAACGAGGGAGAATACATCAAACACTTTGTTGGAAGGTTTATCTATAAATATACAATAAAAGTTTTCTAGAACATTGTTAATTCGAATAAGCAGTTATACAACCGGATTTATACTATGTTTATTCATTTGTCTCTTCTTACTATTATAGAAACATATTATTAAAATATACAAAAAACGCTAAGTACTTTTCTAAGTACTTAGCGTTTTTTTCTCTTCTTATGTATGACCCGTACGGGATTCGAACCCGTGTTACCGCCGTGAAAGGGCGGTGTCTTAACCACTTGACCAACGGGCCGATGGCGGAGACAGAGGGATTTGAACCCTCGCGCCGCTTACGCGACCTACACCCTTAGCAGGGGCGCCTCTTCAGCCTCTTGAGTATGTCCCCATAATATAAAATGGCTCCGAAGGCAGGACTCGAACCTGCGACCTGCCGGTTAACAGCCGGATGCTCTACCAACTGAGCTACTTCGGAATAATAAATTATTTGGTGGGCCTAAATGGACTCGAACCATCGACCTCACGCTTATCAGGCGTGCGCTCTAACCAGCTGAGCTATAGGCCCTTATTTAAAAAACTGGAGCGGGTGATCGGAATCGAACCGACAACATCAGCTTGGAAGGCTGAGGTTTTACCACTAAACTACACCCGCATAAATGGTGGGTTTGGACGGAATCGAACCGCCGACACTTAGAGCTTCAATCTAATGCTCTACCAACTGAGCTACAAACCCACAAATGGCGGTCCCGACCGGGATCGAACCGGCGATCTCCTGCGTGACAGGCAGGCATGTTAACCGCTACACCACGGGACCATTTGGTTGCGGGGACAGGACTTGAACCTGTGACCTTCGGGTTATGAGCCCGACGAGCTACCACTGCTCCACCCCGCGATAATACTATTTTCTTTAACCCTGTTTTAGTTACCCAGCAAATAAATGGAGGAGGTAGAGGGATTCGAACCCCCGCGCGGTGTTACCCGCCTGTCGGTTTTCAAGACCGATCCCTTCAGCCAGACTTGGGTATACCTCCATAATAACTATTGATTTAACTGGTGGACCTTACAGGACTCGAACCTGTGACCGGACGGTTATGAGCCGTCTGCTCTAACCAACTGAGCTAAAGGTCCTTAAGATAGCGGCGGAGGGAGTCGAACCCACGACCTTTCGGGTATGAACCGAATGCTCTAGCCAGCTGAGCTACACCGCCAGGATCTTTATTGGTTACATATTTATGGTGGAGCCTAGCGGGATCGAACCGCTGACCTCCTGCGTGCAAGGCAGGCGCTCTCCCAGCTGAGCTAAGGCCCCATAAATAATGGTCGGAATGACAGGATTCGAACCTACGACCCCTTGGTCCCAAACCAAGTGCTCTACCAAGCTGAGCTACATTCCGAAATTTGGCGCGCCCGGCAGGAGTCGAACCCACAACCTTCTGATCCGTAGTCAGACGCTCTATCCAATTGAGCTACGGGCGCAAATTATATTGTAAAGATGGTGCCGAGGGCCGGAATCGAACCGGCACGGTGATCACTCACCGCAGGATTTTAAGTCCTGTGCGTCTGCCAGTTCCGCCACCCCGGCATTTTTGGAGCGGAAGACGAGGTTCGAACTCGCGACCCCCACCTTGGCAAGGTGGTGTTCTACCACTGAACTACTTCCGCAAAATGCATAAGATATTTTTACTCTGACAGTATATAAAATTAAAATGGTGCGGGTGAAGGGAGTCGAACCCCCACGCCTTGCGGCGCTAGATCCTAAGTCTAGTGCGTCTGCCAATTCCGCCACACCCGCAGCAGACAATATAAAACTGGTGAGCCATGAAGGACTCGAACCTTCGACCCTCTGATTAAAAGTCAGATGCTCTACCAACTGAGCTAATGGCTCTCTAAATGGTGCCGGCGAAAGGAGTCGAACCCTCGACCTACTGATTACAAGTCAGTTGCTCTACCAACTGAGCTACACCGGCATTTAGAAATGGTGGAGGATGACGGGCTCGAACCGCCGACCCCCTGCTTGTAAGGCAGGTGCTCTCCCAGCTGAGCTAATCCTCCATATTTTTGCGAAGCGACGTCCTACTCTCACAGGGGGAAGCCCCCAACTACCATCGGCGCTAAAGAGCTTAACTTCCGTGTTCGGTATGGGAACGGGTGTGACCTCTTTGCCATCATCACTTCACTATTTTCGGCTTCCAATACACGGCGCTATCCTTCGTCAACTTCCCTCGCTCTTTCAGTCACATACTTAAGTACGCTCCTTCAATCACTCAGTCGTTTCCTCGACCAGCTTGTGTCTTGAAACCCTTAGAAAAAATATTCATTCTTTCAAAACTGGATAAACGTTTCATTGAATTGTGCAATAAAATGTGGTTAAGTCCTCGACCGATTAGTATTCGTCAGCTACATGCGTCACCGCACTTCCACCTCGAACCTATCTACCTGATCGTCTTTCAGGGGTCTTACTTACTTGCGTAATGGGAAATCTCATCTTGAGGGGGGCTTCATGCTTAGATGCTTTCAGCACTTATCCCGTCCACACATAGCTACCCAGCGATGCCTTTGGCAAGACAACTGGTACACCAGCGGTGTGTCCATCCCGGTCCTCTCGTACTAAGGACAGCTCCTCTCAAATTTCCTACGCCCACGACGGATAGGGACCGAACTGTCTCACGACGTTCTGAACCCAGCTCGCGTACCGCTTTAATGGGCGAACAGCCCAACCCTTGGGACCGACTACAGCCCCAGGATGCGATGAGCCGACATCGAGGTGCCAAACCTCCCCGTCGATGTGGACTCTTGGGGGAGATAAGCCTGTTATCCCCGGGGTAGCTTTTATCCGTTGAGCGATGGCCCTTCCATGCGGAACCACCGGATCACTAAGCCCGTCTTTCGACCCTGCTCGACTTGTAGGTCTCGCAGTCAAGCTCCCTTATGCCTTTACACTCTTCGAATGATTTCCAACCATTCTGAGGGAACCTTTGGGCGCCTCCGTTACTCTTTAGGAGGCGACCGCCCCAGTCAAACTGTCCGCCTGACACTGTCTCCTACCCCGCTAAGGGGCATGGGTTAGAAGTTCAATACAACCAGGGTAGTATCCCACCGACGCCTCCTCCGAAGCTGGCGCTCCGGGATCTCTGGCTCCTACCTATCCTGTACAAGTTGTACCAAAATTCAATATCAGGCTACAGTAAAGCTCCACGGGGTCTTTCCGTCCTGTCGCGGGTAACCTGCATCTTCACAGGTACTATAATTTCACCGAGTCTCTCGTTGAGACAGTGCCCAGATCGTTACGCCTTTCGTGCGGGTCGGAACTTACCCGACAAGGAATTTCGCTACCTTAGGACCGTTATAGTTACGGCCGCCGTTTACTGGGGCTTCAATTCACAGCTTCGCTTGCGCTAACCGCTCCTCTTAACCTTCCAGCACCGGGCAGGCGTCAGCCCCTATACGTCACCTTACGGTTTTGCAGAGACCTGTGTTTTTGCTAAACAGTCGCCTGGGCCTATTCACTGCGGCTTCTCTAGGCTATGCACCCAAAGAAGCACCCCTTCTCCCGAAGTTACGGGGTCATTTTGCCGAGTTCCTTAACGAGAGTTCTCTCGCACACCTTAGGATTCTCTCCTCGACTACCTGTGTCGGTTTGCGGTACGGGCACCTCTCACCTCGATAGAGGCTTTTCTTGGCAGTGTGAAATCAGGAACTTCGCTCTAAAGAGCTCGTCATCACAGCTCAACGTTATAGTATGCGGATTTGCCTACATACACGCCTTACTGCTTGAACACGCGCAACCAACGGCGTGCTTACCCTATCCTACTGCGTCCCCCCATTTCTCAAACGGTGAGGAGGTGGTACAGGAATATCAACCTGTTGTCCATCGCCTACGCCTATCGGCCTCGGCTTAGGTCCCGACTAACCCTGAGCGGACGAGCCTTCCTCAGGAAACCTTAGTCATACGGTGCATGGGATTCTCACCCATGTTTCGCTACTCATACCGGCATTCTCACTTCTAATCGCTCCACCAGTCCTTCCGGTCTGACTTCAACGCTATTAGAACGCTCTCCTACCACGCATACTCAAAGTATGCATCCACAGCTTCGGTGAATCGTTTAGCCCCGATACATTTTCGGCGCAGCGTCACTCGACCAGTGAGCTATTACGCACTCTTTAAATGATGGCTGCTTCTAAGCCAACATCCTGGTTGTCTAAGCAACGCCACATCCTTTTCCACTTAACGATTACTTGGGGACCTTAGCTGGTGGTCTGGGCTGTTTCCCTCTTGACTACGGATCTTATCACTCGCAGTCTGACTCCCGTGTATAAATATCCGGCATTCGGAGTTTGTCTGAATTCGGTAAAGCGAGATGCCCCCCTAGTCCAAACAGTGCTCTACCTCCGGTATTCTCAATCACGAGGCTAGCCCTAAAGCTATTTCGGAGAGAACCAGCTATCTCCAGGTTCGATTGGAATTTCTCCGCTACCCACACCTCATCCCCGCACTTTTCAACGTGCGTGGGTTCGGGCCTCCAGTGAGTGTTACCTCACCTTCACCCTGGACATGGGTAGATCACCTGGTTTCGGGTCTACGACCACGTACTAATTCGCCCTATTCAGACTCGCTTTCGCTGCGGCTCCGTCTTCTCAACTTAACCTCGCACGTAATCGTAACTCGCCGGTTCATTCTACAAAAGGCACGCTATCACCCATTAACGGGCTCTAACTACTTGTAGGCACACGGTTTCAGGATCTATTTCACTCCCCTTCCGGGGTGCTTTTCACCTTTCCCTCACGGTACTGGTTCACTATCGGTCACTAGGTAGTATTTAGCCTTGGGAGATGGTCCTCCCGGATTCCGACGGAATTTCACGTGTTCCGCCGTACTCAGGATACACTCTGGAGGGAATGAACTTTTGACTACAGGGCTTTTACCTTGTTTCGCGGACCTTTCCAAGTCGCTTCGTCTAACTCATTCTTTTGTAACTCCGTATAGAGTGTCCTACAACCCCAAAGAGCAAGCTCTTTGGTTTGGGCTCTTCCCGTTTCGCTCGCCGCTACTCAGGGAATCGAATTTTCTTTCTGTTCCTGCAGGTACTTAGATGTTTCAGTTCCCTGCGTCTGTCCTCATCACGCTATGTATTCACGTGTAGATACTATCCGATTAAAGATAGTGGGTTCCCCCATTCGGAAATCCCCGGATCAAAGCTTACTTACAGCTCCCCGAGGCATATCGGTGTTAGTGCCGTCCTTCATCGACTCCTAGTGCCAAGGCATCCACCGTGCGCCCTTATTAACTTAACCAAAAGTTAACACTTAGATAAAATCTAAGATTTAAGTTTACACGTCAATTGCTTGACTTGTTACATTTCTATAAAATAGAAATTTGTTTTATTGCTTTCAATGTCGTTTTATCCAGTTTTCAAAGAACGAAATGCGGTTCAATCATACGAGATGAATTAAACCAACAAGGTTTTGAAGTATCTCATTCAATTAAGAATGAACCTTCAAAACTGAACAGCAAACGTTAATGTTTCATTCCCCAAGGGAATGATTCCGAAATAATCCTTAGAAAGGAGGTGATCCAGCCGCACCTTCCGATACGGCTACCTTGTTACGACTTCACCCCAATCATCTATCCCACCTTCGGCGGCTGGCTCCATAAAGGTTACCTCACCGACTTCGGGTGTTACAAACTCTCGTGGTGTGACGGGCGGTGTGTACAAGGCCCGGGAACGTATTCACCGCGGCATGCTGATCCGCGATTACTAGCGATTCCGGCTTCATGTAGGCGAGTTGCAGCCTACAATCCGAACTGAGAACGATTTTATCGGATTAGCTCCCCCTCGCGGGTTGGCAACCGTTTGTATCGTCCATTGTAGCACGTGTGTAGCCCAGGTCATAAGGGGCATGATGATTTGACGTCATCCCCACCTTCCTCCGGTTTATCACCGGCAGTCTCCTTAGAGTGCCCAACTGAATGATGGCAACTAAGAATAAGGGTTGCGCTCGTTGCGGGACTTAACCCAACATCTCACGACACGAGCTGACGACAACCATGCACCACCTGTCACCGTTGCCCCCGAAGGGGAAACTATGTCTCCATAGTGGTCACCGGGATGTCAAGACCTGGTAAGGTTCTTCGCGTTGCTTCGAATTAAACCACATGCTCCACCGCTTGTGCGGGCCCCCGTCAATTCCTTTGAGTTTCAGTCTTGCGACCGTACTCCCCAGGCGGAGTGCTTAATGCGTTAGCTGCAGCACTGAGGGGCGGAAACCCCCCAACACTTAGCACTCATCGTTTACGGCGTGGACTACCAGGGTATCTAATCCTGTTTGCTCCCCACGCTTTCGCGCCTCAGTGTCAGTTACAGACCAGACAGTCGCCTTCGCCACTGGTGTTCCTCCAAATCTCTACGCATTTCACCGCTACACTTGGAATTCCACTATCCTCTTCTGCACTCAAGTTCCCCAGTTTCCAATGACCCTCCCCGGTTGAGCCGGGGGCTTTCACATCAGACTTAAGGAACCACCTGCGCGCGCTTTACGCCCAATAATTCCGGACAACGCTTGCCACCTACGTATTACCGCGGCTGCTGGCACGTAGTTAGCCGTGGCTTTCTAACAAGGTACCGTCAAGGTAGCGCCAGTTACTACGCTACTTGTTCTTCCCTTGCAACAGAGTTTTACGAACCGAAATCCTTCTTCACTCACGCGGCGTTGCTCCATCAGACTTTCGTCCATTGTGGAAGATTCCCTACTGCTGCCTCCCGTAGGAGTCTGGGCCGTGTCTCAGTCCCAGTGTGGCCGATCACCCTCTCAGGTCGGCTACGCATCGTTGCCTTGGTGAGCCGTTACCTCACCAACTAGCTAATGCGCCGCGGGTCCATCTTATAGTGACAGCCGAAACCGTCTTTCAACTTTCAAACATGTGTTTAAAAGTATTATTCGGTATTAGCCCCGGTTTCCCGGAGTTATCCCAATCTATAAGGTAGGTTACCCACGTGTTACTCACCCGTCCGCCGCTAAATCAGAGAGAAGCAAGCTTCTCTCATCATCCGCTCGACTTGCATGTATTAGGCACGCCGCCAGCGTTCGTCCTGAGCCAGGATCAAACTCTCCATAAAAGTAGTTTGAAAGCTCATTTGCTTTGCTAGCGATTCAACTTAATTAAAAGTTGAAATCTATTGTTTGCTTCATTTAAGAAGCTTGTTTCATTAACGTTGCTTGTTCAGTTTTCAAGGTTCATATAGCTCCGAAAAGGAACTTCTCAAGATTACCATCTTAAAGTTATTATGTCAATAACATTTACAATATATTTCTCAGTAACTCACCGACTCGAATTATTATATTTCATTTAAAATCCGAAGTCAATAATTATTGTGAAATACTTTTGAAGTAACCATCCTCTTAAGGACAATTAATAATATACCTTAAAAGGATGTATAAAATCAAGCTTTTTTTCTAAAAATCTTTTTCACATCAACAACAAATAACATTATGCCCAATATTACGATTAAACCACCCACTAATTGATAGGCTGTCAAATACTCATTAAAGATAAATAGTGCCAATATTGCTGCTCCAACAGGTTCAAACAAAATCGCAATAGAAATCACGTTCGTACTCACCCACTTTAATGACCAGTTAAAAAGATTATGCCCTAATAAATTAGGAATAATCGCCAACAATAAAAACCACATCCAATCAATCGCCGGGTAAGGACCGAATGATTCTCCTTTTACAATAATATAAAAGAATAATGTAATCGTACTTACTGAATAAACGACCATTGTATAAGTTACAAGTGACAGTCTCTTTCTAACATCTTGACCAAACAATAAATATCCGGTTACTAATGCACAGGCAATTAAAGCTAAAATATCACCATAAAGTGCTGAACCGCTAATTCGGAAGTCTCCCCAACTAATCAGAACACTTCCTAAAATTGCTATAGTACCTGCCACAAGCGTCTTTAATGTAATCTTCTCTTTAAAAAACAAGTAGGTTCCGATAAAAGCGAATAAAGGTTGCATTGTAACCAAAACAGTAGAGCTTGCAACGGAAGTGTAGTTTAGTGACTCAAACCATAAGATAAAATGAAATGCTAAAAAAATTCCTGCTATTGAAGAAAAGAACCAATCCCGTTTTGTTAGCATTTTGATTTCGTGGCTATATTTCATTAAAAACCACGGTAGCATAATTATGATTGAAAACAACATACGATAAAATGCAATAACACCCGAGTCTGCACTAGCCAGTTTTACAAAGATTGCAGAAAGGGAAACAGAAATTACACCTATCATAATTGGGATATACGGATGAATTGGTGGTCTTTCCACAAACATGCCTTCTTTCTATATAAATAGTTTAGCATCCGATATTTTTACGATAACTAACCTTACAAACTATACCTCATAAATGATCTTTTTTCGATCTATTCTATAGAAAGGAGATAAACGCGTCATGGAATGGTTAAGTACTGATAATTTTACTATAGAAGTTTTATTAAAATTATCAATTGCGGCAACACTAAGTTTAATTATTGGAATAGAGAGGGAATTAAAAAAGAAGCCAGTCGGTTTAAAGACAAGTTTAGTTATTGCTACATTTAGCTGCTTACTAACAATTATATCAATCGAAACTGCCTATTCAACACCTGCACGAGATGACATCAACATTACAATGGATCCTCTCCGATTAGCTGCTCAAATTGTTAGCGGGATAGGTTTTTTAGGTGCAGGTGTTATTTTACGTAAGGGTAATGATAGTATTACAGGTCTTACAACAGCAGCTATGATTTGGGGTGCGGCAGCCATTGGTATTGCTGTTGGTGCAAACTTTTATATTGAAGCCTTTATTACAGTAATGATCGTCGTATTAGGAATCGAGCTTCTCGCCCCTTTACTTATGAAATTCGGTCCTAAAAGATTAAGGATGCGGGAAGTTTCATTAATGGTTATTACCGAACAGGCAGATAATATAAATGATTTGATGGAGTATATGAAGAAATATGATATGTACGTTGAAAATGTAAGCATTCGAGATGTATCTAACACCGAAAAAATATTGCACGAAATTGATATTAGATTTTCAACTATTGAAACAAATCATACAATTGAGTTATATAACCGACTAAGAAAGCTTAAATTTGTTCAAAATATTAAAATTGAATACTTAGATTAAATGGAGGAAAACGTATGGGAGAATTATTTAAGTTAATAAAAGGTGGTAATAAGCCATCCTTAATCGCCGCTTTTGTCAATTCATTTTTAGGCATTATAAAAGGGGTTGCGTTCTTCTTCACTGGCAATGTCGCCATGTTCGCAGAAATGATGCACTCATTTGGGGATGCTGCAAACCAATTTTTCGTATTTATCGGTTCCGCGCTGTCGAAAAAAGCTCCAACTCCAAGATTCCCCAACGGATACGGGCGTATTGTTAACTTAGTGTGCTTAGGAGCTGTTTTAATTGTTGCTATTCTTTCTTATGAGACCATTAAAGAAGGTTGGCATCACTTCATGCATCCTGCTACAGAATCTTCAGGCGTAGCTATTGCACTTGGTGTATTAACAATCGGGTTCGTATTGGAATTATTCGTTTTAAACAAGGCCGCAAAAGAAGTATTGCATGAAGTTGGGGTAGAGCGTAAAGGGATTGCAATCATTCAGTCTGCTAAGTATTTGAAACGTGCAAAGCCTGCTACAAAGCTTGTTTGGATGGAAGACTTAGTGGCAACATCAGGAAACCTTCTTGCTTTTTCAGCTATTGTCATCGCCTACTTTACAGACTTCTACCGATTAGAAGGAATTGTATCTATTATCATTGGTTTAATGATGTTTTATGTAGTAGGTCGTGTATTTTTGGATAATGCACGTGGAGCTATCGGTGAAACAGATGAGGAAATGCTTGTTCATATCGGTAACTTAGTAATGGAAGATCCTCACGTAAAGGATATTGCACGACTGGAAGTAATAAAAGAGGGTGAATTTTTGCATGTGGAATTAATTGCGGAAACAGACCCTAGTCTATCGCTCGCATATTTAGATGATGTACGTGATTATTTAACTACCCTGCTATTAAATCAAAAAGGTGTTACAAAGGTGACAATGGCCTTCGATGAAGATGATGGAGAACGTGCATGGAAACATACTGTCACAAAGCCTGAAAACGAAAAAGGGATGATTTAATTAATCTTCATAATTAAAGGGAAGCTGGTCCAAAAGCAGACCAGCTTCCCTTTTATATTGTTATAAAGACATTTCCAGAATTTTTCGAACGTCCTCTGCTTCAAGCTTATTGAAGTTTCCGAATGGACCATATACTAGGCAATGCTCAACCATTCCTTCAAAATGACTTGCATCGATTTCAAAATCTGCTAAGCGGTTTGGTGCACCAATAGATGTCCAAAATGCTGATAATGCCTCGATTCCTTCCATCGCAACCTGCTCATCACTTTTACCTGTTGCATCAATATTGAATACGTTGATAGCCAACTTTGCAAATCGTGCGGGATTGACGTGTAAATTATGCTTCATCCAATTAGGGAAAATTATCGCTAAGCCACTTGCATGTGCGATATCATAATAAGCTGAAACAGCATGTTCAATATTATGTGTCGCCCAGTCACCACGTGAACCTAGTGATAAGAATCCATTTAAGCCAATCGTTCCTGCAAGCATTAATGTTTCACGGTGTTCATAATTGAATGGATCCTCTAAAGCTTTAGGAGCAACATCAATTAAGGTACGTAAAATCCCTTCACTCATTTCATCTGTAATCGGTGTGTTTGTCGCATTGTTAAAATATTGCTCAAGGATATGTGACATCGTATCCACAACACCATTTACTGTTTGATTTGCTGGCACCGTAAATGTATAGGAAGGATCTAAAATCGAAAACTTAGGGAACACAGCAGGGCTGCCCCATCCGTACTTTTCTTTTGTCTCCAAATTAGTAATAACCGATCCTGAATTCATTTCTGATGCTGTTGCCGCTAACGTTAAAACAGTTGCCAAAGGTAATGCTTCCAATGCCAATACTTTCTTCGTTACAATATCCCATGCATCTTCTTCGACTTTGGCTCCTGCCGCAATTAATTTCGAGCAGTCAATAACCGAACCGCCACCTACTGCCAAAACGATATCAACATTATGTTGCTTACAAATTTCAATTCCTTTTCTTGCCGTTTCTACACGTGGATTCGGTTCAACACCTGATAGTTCAAATACATTCATATCCAAATCATTCAAAATTGACATGATTGAATCGTAAACACCATTAGCTTTAATACTTCCGCCGCCATATACGATTAAAATGTTTTTCCCGTATTGTGGAAGTTCCATACGTAAGTTTTCGATACTTCCCTCACCAAAGTGTATTTTTACCGGATTGTAAAATGAAAAGTTGTTCACCAATAATTCCCCCTATTTTTGAAAAAAGCCTCACTCCACATTGGGAGTGAGACTTAATTTTATAACGATTATACCCATCCACGGAAGCGAGAAGCCTCGGCAGTACGGCGTACCCCTACCATGTAGGCCGCTAAACGCATATTAATATTGCGGTTTTGAGCTGTTGTATATACATTATCAAACGCTGTAACCATTTTTGCATATAATTTCTCACGGACCTCTTCTTCAGTCCAATAATAACCCATATTATTTTGAACCCATTCAAAGTAGGATACTGTTACACCGCCAGCAGAGGCTAATACATCTGGAACTAGCAGGATGCCACGGTCTGTTAAAATCTTAGTAGCTTCTGCAGTAGTTGGACCATTTGCCGCTTCTACAACGATGTTCGCTTTAATATTATGTGCATTGTCTGCTGTAATTTGATTTTCAATTGCAGCCGGCACTAAAATATCGCAGTCTAATTCCAATAGTTCCTTATTTGAAATAGTGTTCTCAAATAGTGTTGTTACGGTACCGAACGAATCACGTCGGTCCAATAAATAGTCAATATCCAAACCATTAGGATCATGTAATGCACCGTGAGCATCTGAAATTCCGATTACCTTTGCCCCTAAATCGCTCATGAATTTCGCTAAGAAACTCCCAGCATTCCCGAAGCCTTGAATAACAACACGTGCACCTTTAATTTCAATCCCGCGTTTTTTTGCTGCTTCCTCGATTACAATCGTTACACCTTCAGCAGTTGCGCGATCGCGCCCTTGTGAGCCTCCAAGAACAATTGGTTTACCTGTAATAAATCCTGGCGAGTTAAATTCATCCATACGGCTATACTCATCCATCATCCAAGCCATAATTTGAGCATTTGTAAAAACGTCTGGAGCTGGAATGTCTTTAGTAGGACCTACTACTTGGCTAATGGCACGTACATAACCACGACTCAAGCGTTCGATTTCCCCCATTGACATTTCACGAGGATCGCAAATAACGCCACCTTTACCTCCACCATAAGGAAGGTCGACAATTCCACATTTCAATGTCATCCACATAGAAAGCGCTTTCACTTCTTCCTCCGAAACCATCGGGTGGAAACGTACTCCGCCCTTTGTAGGACCAACTGCATCATTATGTTGTGCACGGTAACCAGTGAATACTTTAGTCGTACCATCGTCCATTTTCACAGGAATTCTTACTGTTAACATACGGACAGGTTCCTTTAGTAATTCATACATTGCCTCATCATAGCCTAGTTTATTTAATGCCTCATGAATTACTTCTTGAGTAGATGTGAATAAGTTTAAATTTTCAGCCATTATATTATTCGCCTCTTTAAAATTATTGTATTTGTGTCTTTCCGCCAACATTGTAACATACTTCATTCAGAGTTTGTTAAATATTTCGTCACATTTTATGGACTTTTATTATTTCTATAATAATTTATGAAAAAAAGTACTTTTTAAACCATGTTTATACTTAGTTAACCTATTTTCCTCAAATAAAAACACACCTCATTATCTATTTATATAACGAGGTGTGCTGTTTAATGTCCGGATTGTTCAATCCAGTCCTTTAATTTTTCCTTTAAAATTTGAAAACCATCTGCATCTACTTCATCTACCCGATCTTGTAAAGAACGGCGAGGTTGCATATCCCTTTTCCGATGAAAGGGCACTTCTTGAAGTTCACGAATAGATAAGCTTATTTTTTTTTGATCTGTATCTACATCTAAAACCTTTACTTGTATTTCATCACCAACGGATAAAAATTCACTTACATCTTTCACAAAACCATATGTGATTTCAGAAATATGCACAAGCCCTTGCGTAAATTCATCTAAAGCAACAAAAGCTCCGTATGGTTGTATTCCTGTTACTTTACCGGTTAACACGTCACCCACTTCAATTTTTTTTGCCATACTTTGTTCCTACCTTCTTTTCGTATATACGTAAATGTCATGTTAAATTATAACATATGAAGCTTACAGTAACAAAGAATCGTATTAATCTAGCGTTTTTCTATCAATAATTATAATAAAAAACCAATAAATAAAATTATTTTATTATTTGTTGCATGAAATTTATCATTTCACTAAATCTTTTTTGCAAAATTTGCGAATATTATTGTAAAATGTTTATTTGCATACACATGAGGAGGTTGTCTTTTGTCATCTAGAGATCAATTTACATCTAAGATTGGATTTATATTAGCTGCTGCAGGTAGCGCAATCGGTCTTGGAGCAATATGGAAGTTCCCTTATATGGCGGGAACAAATGGTGGTAGTGTTTTTATTTTATTATTCGTATTATGTACAATTTTAATCGGGTTACCGATTTTAATTGCTGAGTTTATGATTGGACGAAGAGGTCAAAAAGATCCGATTACCTCTTTTAAAGAACAGGCACCGGGAAAGCCTTGGTTTATGATTGGATGGATCGGGCTAGTTGCATGTGGACTCATCCTATCGTTTTATAGTGTCGTTGGTGGTTGGATATTGAGCTATATTGTCAGAGCAACTACATTTTCCCTTACCGGTCAAGGGAATGACTTTGGCGCATTATTTACGGATATTATTTCAAATCCAATGGAAGTCCTATTTGCACAGGCATGCTTTATGATTTTGACTTTAGTTATCGTCCAAGCCGGCATTAAAAATGGAATCGAATCGGCGAGTAAATGGATGATGCCGATATTGTTCATTTTTTTCATCTTGCTGTTTATCCGTTCGATTACATTAGAAGGTGCCTTTGAAGGTGTAAAATTCATGTTTATTCCTGATTGGTCCTATTTAAATGGAGAGACATTGATTTTAGCTTTAGGACAGGCCTTCTTTTCACTAAGTATTGGCGTTGCCGCGATGATTACTTATGCCTCTTATCTATCTAGAAAAGAGAAAATTGTAACTTCGGCTATAAATGTTGCTACATTGAACATTGCGATATCATTATTGGCGGGTCTTGTAATTTTCCCAGCCGTTTTTGCACTTGGCTTTTCTCCTACAGAAGGTCCTGGATTAGTCTTCATTATGATTCCTGCAGTGTTTGAGCAATTGCCGTTCGGTAGTTTTTTACTGCTTGTCTTTTTCATCTTATTGCTCTTTGCCACTGTCACTTCTTCCATTGCCTTATTAGAAGTAGTTGTTTCTATTGGCATACGTGAAAAAACTGCACAACGTAAAAAGGCATCTTCGTTATTAGCTGCCATTATTTTTATCGTTGGTATTCCAAGTGCTTTATCATTTGGTATTTTGTCGGACGTTTCAATTTTTGATCGTTCTATTTTTGACTTTGTGGATTATGTAACAAGTGCAATACTAATGCCAATTGGTGCCCTTTTAACTTCAATTTTTGCCGGATACCATTATTCTAAGAAAATTTCACGTGAGGAAATTCAGGCATCGCCAATTTTATATAATGTTTGGCTATTCATCGTACGCTATTTAGCACCAATATCCATCGTAGCCATCTTTATTAATAAAGTGTTCTTTAGTTAATTTTAAAAACTTGTTCAAATTGAAATTTTGAACAAGTTTTTATTTTTGTCATAAACAGGGGATTTCATAAATAGTTCTACATATTATAATAAGTAAAAAGAATATATTGGAAGGATGTGCACCAAGTGAAATTAAAGCTTCATGAACAGTTAAAAATATTGCGTCTAGAAAAAAGCTTATCCATTGAAGACCTTTCAAAAAAGACACAAGTAGGCATTGAAAAGCTGACAGCCTATGAAAAAGGTGACCAGATCCCTTCGACGCAAACAATATTATTATTATCGACGATTTTGGAAGTACCAGTATCAAATTTAATGGATGGCTTAAATATAAAAGCGAGCGGCCTTAGTTAAAGGTCGCTCGCTTTTTTTTAAATGATGCATTTGGCTTCAAATTTTACCGCAAGTAATTTATACGCAATAGCTACACAGCGTTCAAAAGGAATCCATTGTTCAAATGAATACTCATAAACTTTCTGAATTACTTTCCCTAGCTCTGTTGGATCATCTATCCCTTGTAATGCGGCTACAACATCGGCTGTCTCCGTATCATAGCTATGAATACCAAATCCGAATGGATCCCAATTTTGTAATATATGAACACACTTTTGATTCATTTCAATATTATCCATTTCCCTCACCCTATTACTCTCTTATAATAGTTAGTATAATAACATAAGTAAAAATAATTTCTATAGAAAAGAGGATTATAATGTCTATTTTTAACGAAATTCACGCTCGCCGTAATTCCGATTCAATTAAATGGGATATGATGAGTGCTGTATACAATTTAGAGGATACTTCGAATCTTTTACCAATGTGGGTAGCTGATATGGACTTTCCCCCTCCCCCTGCTATGACTCAGGCTATAAAAGAACGATTGGAGCATCCTATATTTGGCTATACATTTGCGAGTGATGAAGTAAAGGCTGCAATCGTTAAATGGTATGAAACACGTCATCAGTGGAACATTGATCCATCTACCATCCTATTCCAACCTGGTGTAGTACCAGCAATTGCTACGATAATCGAGACATTCACAGAAGTTGGAGACAAAATCGCCATGTCTACTCCGGCATATCCCCCATTCTTCAATGTCCCTAAAGACCAGATGCGGGAAGTCGTGACTTGCGACTTAACAGAAGAAAATGGCATTTACACAATTAATTTTGAAACACTAGAAGAAGTTTTCCGTACTGGTGTTAAAATGTTTATTTTATGTAATCCCCATAATCCAGCAGGGATTGTTTGGGAGCGTAAAGAACTTGAACAGCTTGTCGCTTTATGTATTCAATATGATGTTTATTTATTATCCGATGAAATTCATGCAGACATTTTAATTCAGAAAGCCTATACACCTATTTTTACATTGCCAAATGCTGCTGAAGCAAAAATCATTACTTGTATTGCGCCTACTAAAACATTTAATATAGCTGGTATTCATGCTGCAATGATTGTTGCGCCAAATAAAGAGTTATTTACAGCTCTCGGAAAAAATTCACAGGCACATGGAAATCTTGGCTTAAATACTTTTGCAAGCACCGCTGTAAAAGCTGTCTATAATGATGGTGGCCAATGGTTAGATGAATTGCTTTTATACTTAAAAAATAATATGGAATATGTTGCAAAAGAATTAAATGCAATTGAAGGAATTAATGTAAAAATTCCTGATGCAACCTATTTAATGTGGATCGACTACCGCGCAACTGGCATTGAGGAAAAAGAAATAATGAATCGACTTCTAACAATCGGACAAGTTGCTCTAGATCCCGGTACGAAATACACGGAAGCTGGTCGAGGCTTTTTACGAATCAATGTTGCATGTCCATTTGATACGTTAAAAGTTGGCGTTGAAGGCATTAAAAAAACTTTGCAAACATTTAAATAGCAAAAAAGGGGCTATCCAGAAAATTCTTTTCGGATAGCCCCTTCTACATTTCGATTATTGTTTTTGTAACTGTTCCAATGCCTGTTCTTTAGCCATCCGCTCATTACGTTCCTTTAATGCGCGTTCTTCTAAAACTTTTGCTTGTGCAGCTTGGCGAGCAGCGATACGACGAATAAAACGGAATGTAGCAAAAACAATAATCAGTAAAATCGCGAATTCAATTGCAGCAGGAAGATAAAGTGATTTGTCTTCCGGGAAATATAAAAAGCCACCAGAGAAATTCATTAAAAATTGGTTCAAGTGCTCACACTTCCTTTAAAAATTAGTCAATTACAGTGATTGACTCAATCTTAACATCTTCTTTTGGTTTATCGTGCATATTTCGGTCAACGTTCGTAATATTGTCAACAACATCCATACCTTCCACTACTTGTCCGAATACAGTATGTTTACCATCCAACCATGGCGTACCACCGTTTTTCTTGTATACTTCTACATCTTCCTTCGACCAACCGCGTACTTCCATTTGTTTTAGCATAGATACTTCCACTTGTGGTGCTTGTACGATGAAGAATTGAGAACCGTTTGTGCCTGGACCAGCATTGGCCATAGATAAAGCACCACGGATATTTAATAATTCAGGAACACACTCATCTTCGAATGTACCGCCCCAAATTGACTCTCCGCCCATACCTGTACCAGTAGGGTCGCCACCTTGAATCATGAACTTTGGAATGACACGGTGGAAAATAATACCGTTATAATAACCTGATTTCGCGTGACCTAAAAAGTTTTCAACTGTTTTTGGTGCGTGCTCCGGGAATAATTTAATTTTGATTGAGCCCATCGTTGTTTTCATTTCTACCATTACTTCGCCTGGATTTAATTCTTTCGTTAATTGTGGAAACATTTTTGTCTCTCCTTTAAATAAATTATGGAATGGTTGGGTATAGGTAATAGAACCGAACTTCCCCTTTTCTACCAAGTTTCAGTTTACCATAACTCTGTTATTTTAAGCTAATAACATGCGAGGGACTTCCTTCGTATTCCGAAATAAGTTATACTATATTACAAATATTATGGAAGAATGTGATTAATTTGAAAAATATGAGACATAATTTCATCATCATTTTAGTAGCAAACTTTATAGTTGCAGCGGCCGCTACGATGATTATGCCGTTTTTGTCTTTATATATTGATACGTTAGGGGATTTTTCAGACGACTATGTTCAAACGTGGGCTGGTTTAATCTTTGCTGCGACATTTGTTACAGCATTTTTAATGTCTCCTATATGGGGAAGAATAGCTGACAAATACGGATACAAACCAATTATGATTATTAACTGCATAGGTGTAGCAACAAGTATTTTTTTAATGGGTTACGTCCAAAATGTTGAGCAGTTTTTCGTATTAAGATTAGCTATGGGTGTCGTCACTGGTTTTATTCCAACCTCTATCGCCTTTATAAGTAGACATACGCCAAAAGAAGTGGCTGGAAAAACATTAGGTACTCTGCAAATGGGCAGCGTCGGTGGGACATTGTTTGGTCCTGTTTTAGGTGGAGTAATGGCCGATACATTCGGTTTTAAATATACATTTATTATTACTGCAGTTGCTATTGGAATTGCGGCAATAATTATTATAGTAGGTATTCACGAACCGACCATTATACGGAAAACGAAAAATGCAATTTACGCCAGCAAGAATGTTATTTGGGCGATTTTCCATCATCGATTAATTATAAATGTCATGCTTGTAACGACATTAATCCAAATCGGAAATTTCAGTATTCAACCTTTGCTGTCGCTATATGTTTCAGAACTTACCCCTTCGCAGGAAGTCGCATTGCTTGCGGGAATTACTTTTAGTGCTGCAGGACTCGGAAACATATGCTTTGCCAGGTTTTGGGGGAAATTGAGTGACCATTACGGCTATGAAAGAATATTATCTTATTTATTAATCGTTGCTGTAATTATCATCATTCCCCAAGCATTTGTAACAGAGTTATGGCAGTTAATTGGATTGCGCTTTTTATTCGGAATTGTTTCGGGTGGGCTTATTCCAATCACTTCTGCCCTTATTCGTAGGGAAGCTCCGGTTGAGGTTCAAGGGGAAATTATGGGCTATAACCAAAGCTTCCGTTTCCTTGGCAATATATTAGGACCAGTACTAGGTGGAGTAGTTGCTAGTATCGGTGGTATCCATTCGGTATTCTATTCGACTAGCTTATTATTTTTAATCGCGTTTATTGTCATGTCCATTTTAAAGAAGCTCCCTGAGCAAAATATGAAGGAGCTCTTAAAAAACCATGCTTAAATCCATATGAATATGGTATTCTTTTTTAGAAAACAACATATGGGGGCCGATTAAAAGATGAAACAAATATTCGGCTACATAGTCATTTTATGTAGCATCCCCTTACTCCTATTAATTGGTAGTGAAGTATGGGTCGAAATAGGAGAAGCTAAGCAATATGAACAACAAATTGCGGAGTCTATTGAGCTTCCTGAAGTTGTCTCAACCTTTCCCGTCAATTTATATGATGCAAATAAGGTGATTTTCAGCGAAGAATATATAGAATGGTCACAACCCCTTCCCTTAAATGAAATACCTGAAATAGTGAAACAGCTATTCATATATAGTGAAGATGAAAACTTTTACAATCATATTGGTTTTGACGTAAGTGCCATTGCTCGGGCTTTTATAGCTAATACGTCCGAACAGTCCATTCAGCAGGGTGGTTCTACCATTACGCAACAGTTAGTAAGAATGCGCTATTTGTCTACAGACAAAACGTACGAACGTAAATTAATGGAGCTTTTTTATGCCTATGAAATAGAAAAGACTTATTCAAAAGATGAGATTTTTGAAATGTATTTAAATGAAATGTATTTTAGCAATCAAGTATATGGAATTGGAGCTGCAGCAACCTATTATTTTAATCGCCCATTAACGAAGCTTTCGGTTGCTGAGATGGCCTTTATCGCAGCAATCCCTAATAGCCCGACCTTATACGATCCTATTCAACATTTTGAAAACACAAAAAATCGCCAAGAAAGATTAATCGATAAGCTCATGGAACATGGTGCTATTACTGCAACAGAAGCGATTGCCTATAAAGAAGAAAGCATCCAATTGGAAGTAAAACAAAAGACACAACAGTATCCTAGTTACAGCACATTCGTTTTGCAGGAGCTCAAATGGCTTATCGCTGATCAAACTGGCTATCGTGAACTTATTGACAAGACTTCGGATAAAATGGAGAAGGAATTCTTGCAATTAGAGCTTCAAAAGAAAATTGATTTAATTTTACGTCAAGGTATTAACGTATATACAGCACTTCAACCGGAAAAACAGCGTCAAGATGAAATTGCTATCAATCGGATTTTACCTAATTCCGATTTACAGGCAAGTGCCACTGTTATTGACAACGAAACACGGGAAGTTATCAGTATTTTTGGAGGCAAAGATTATAAAAAGCACGATTTACACCGCGCTTACCAAGCACCTAGACAGCCAGGCTCTGCATTTAAACCGATTAGTGTATTTGCACCTTATTTTGAAACGACTACTGGTACGAAATATTCGAGTATAAATGGTGGTCCTTATTGTATTGGCAACTTTTGTCCAGAAAATTACGGCCGTATTTGGTATAACAATGTAACTGTTGAAACAGCTTTCAAAAATAGTATTAACACAAGTGCACTCCGAATTTTTAATACGGTTGGAGTCGATACAGCTTTTTCTTATATAGATCAATTCGGCTTTCAATCAATAGTGGATAAAGATCGGACTTTTGCTGCGGCATTGGGTGGATTAACTTATGGGGTAACATCACTTGAAATGGCCGATGCCTATTCTAGTTTTATCGATGGCTTCTACTCGCCTGTACGCAGTATCCGAAAAGTAACAGACTTAACAGGAAACGTGCTATATAGCTGGTCTCGTGATCGTGAGGAAATTTGGTCTGCAACAACGACTAAAACGATGCGTGATTTATTAAATGCGACTGTAACAAGTGGTACTGCACGAGGTCTTTATAGTTCTTCAGAGTATATCGGGGCAAAAACAGGTACGACAAATGCATTTAAAGATTACTGGATGGCAGGGCTAACGAATGATTATACAACGGCTATTTGGGTCGGCTATGATAGACCTCGCTCAATGGAGTCAATTGAAAGTTCAAAAATTCACTTTTCTATATTTAATGCAATAACAGATTAAGTATGTAGTAACCGCAAAACTACATAGCCAAACATAATAAAAAAGCTTGTTAACTAATGTATAGCGCACCTCCCCCGCTAAAATGTTAACAAGCTTTTTTTATTTTATGCAAATGGCAAGCCCGCAAGTATTCCATTGTAAAGCTTCACAATCGCATAGATGACTAACACCACTACTATTGACCAAGTAATTATTTCAAAGAAAATTAACCCAATCACACCTGTAATGGACATATACTGACTCACTTTATAGACATTGTAAATAAAATAACAAAATACTGTTATTAAAAAAACAATGACTAAAATAAGTAACGATTGAAATCCGATGATAGAAGTAAATGCTCCGAAAAAGAAGATAACATATCCTCCACGCGCTGCATGAATTGTTTGCCCCTCTTTATCTTTTGAGAAAAATAACATTCCAAGCTCATGAATTGTTTCACCAATAAGCTTCAATGCTGAAAATAGCATAAAAAATAATAATGCAAATACTATTAGTAGTACGAAACGCAATTCTAAATCCGATAAAAACTCACGCATACCGTTGTATACACCAATTGCGTGAAGTAATTGTAAAGATTCAGATATAGCAAACATACTGAATGAAAAACTAAATAAAATGATTGTTATTAATGGTAAGTATCCATATAAATATGGGTTTTTCATAAATTCATTTCCCTCAAAAATCGTAATATTTCATTCTTACATCATAGCTAACAATACTGTTACGAGCAAGTATGTCTTTACCTATAATTATCTCCTATTTACCAATAACGTCGTCGGTATGGTGGGTAATTATAAGGTGGATAGTAGTAATTCGGCGGATAATTTGGTGGATACGGCCCGTATGGTGGGTAATTAGGTGAGTAATTGTTATTAAGTGACCCCCCTAAAAAGCCTCCTAGAAAACTACCTAAAAACGGAACACCAAATGGATATACAAACCCTGAATTAAAATATGGGTTACGATTAACCATGTTTATGTCCTCCTCCCTTATAAATAGTGTATTCATAATTTATAGAGCCATTGGTCAATTGCCTAAAAATAAAAAGATGTCCCATAAGTTTTATACTTACAAGACATCTTCTCAAATATATTAATTATCGCGTAGCTCTACTAATGTTGCTAATGTACGCACCATGACTCCTGTTCCACCTTTTGGCCCTAAAGCATGTGGTGCACCTGCATCCGATGTACCTGCGATATCAAGGTGAATCCATGGCGTTCCTTCAGCAAATTCTCCAACAAAGCCGCCACCAAAAATCATATGTCCATCACGACCTGGTGAGTTGTTTAAATCCGCGACTTCTGACTTTCGAATACGCTTTTTATCGCTTTCTGTTAATGGTAAACGCCAAACAAACTCGCCTGTTTCAATCGCCGCCTCCATAAACTCTTCGAAAAATTCCTCGTTATTTGTTAAAGCACCAGTTTTATCTTTTCCAAGTGCAACAATTACTCCGCCTGTTAAAGTTGCAACATCGATTAAGTAGTTGGCACCTTGCTGTTTAGCATATGTCATGGCATCTGCCAGTACTAAACGACCTTCAGCATCTGTATTGAGTACTTCAACCGTTTTCCCATTGTACATTGTAATTACATCATCAGGTTTAAAGGCTTCTCCAGACACCATATTATCTGTAGAGCCAATTACTGCCACTACATTTTGCTTTGGCCGTGTTTCACCAATAATGCGCATCGCACCAAGTACTGCTGCAGCACCACCCATATCACCTTTCATACCAACCATACCATCACGAGGTTTTAAAGAATAACCGCCCGTGTCGTATGTAACACCTTTGCCGACAAAACCAATCACGTCTTCCCACTCTGGTTTGCCCTGGTATTTAATCGTGATTAAACGCGGCTCTTCTACAGAACCTTTGTTGACAGATAAAATACCGCCCATACCTAATTCCTCAAGCTGTGCTTTATTTAAAATTTCCACTTCTAAATCATAAATATTAGCAAGCTCTGTTGCATAATCAGCTAAATCTGTTGCTGTAAGTAAATTCGGCGGTAAGTTAATCAAAGTACGCGCTTCATTTACAGCATCTGCATATACTTTTCCAACCTCGAAGTTTTCTACAACATCTTCTATCTTGGCCTCTGTTACAAATTGAACCTGATCTAAGTATGTGTTTGGTTCATTTGAAGATGTTTTATAGCTTAGTGTTGAATAGTAGCCTAAATTTAACCCTTCTCCAGCTAAATATGCGACTTCTGTTTCTTCTAATTGATCCGTAGTAAATGACTCTACCCAAATTGCAACATCACTTACTTTTGCATTCTTTAATTCTTTACCTACTGTTGCAAATGCTTCACGTAGTTCATCTGCTGTCATATGTTTACGCTCACCTAGACCAACAAAATAAATACGCTTAAGTGATGAATGGTTTCCTGAAAACGGCAATTTCGTAATTGTTTTAGACTCTGTTGAAATTTCTCCAGTATGAAGCCATGTATCAATTGTCTCTCCAAAGAAATCACTAAAAGATGACCAATTTTTCATTTGCTCACGGTGCTTTTGAACACCGATAATTAATGTTTCCGAAGTTTGTGTTTCAAATGTTTTTGCCATCACTTCAATATTCATATTTTTAAAACCTCCTAATGTATAGTTTTATTATATACAAAATCAGTTAATTCGGGTAACGAAAGAAACAATTTTTTTATTTTTCTGTGAGTTTAATTTTAATCCAACATAGGAAAAATGGTATAATTACAGCAATTATGAGAAAGTGGGTGTAATTATCGAACTTCTGCAAAATACGCCACTTTGGCTCGGGATTTTCGCAATTGTTTTTGCACAAATATTAAAAGTTCCGATAAATTTTATTGTTACTAGAAAGTTCGACTGGAGCTTATTAACTTCTACAGGGGGGATGCCAAGTTCCCACTCTGCTGCTGTAACGAGCATCGCCACTGCAGTTGGTATAGAAGCAGGTTTTGATTCTGTAACTTTTGCTGTTGCTGCAATGTTAGCTGGCATTGTAATGTATGATGCGAGCCATGTACGTTTTCAAGCTGGACAACATGCAGCAGTTTTAAACGAAATCCGACATGACCTTCAGTTATTTTTCGATGAAATCAAGCGTTGGCCTGAAATGAATGAACAGGAAAAAATAGAAGATTTAAAAACGTTATTAGGTCATAAAAAAAGCGAAGTATTTATCGGGGGACTTGCGGGAATAGTGCTTGCAGTTGTGTGGTATAGTGTTCAAGGTTTATAAAAAATGGATCTGTTAAAAGATTAGATTACCTTTAACAGATCCATTTTTTATTTTTAAAACATTCGATAACCGGCCTTTCGAAGAGCAATCATAACAAATCCAGCTACTATTGCACCTCCGAAGCCACCCGCTAAAATTAAAATATCTACGAGCTGTAATGCCTGAACTTTATCTACTAGTGCAGAAAATGCCATACTAGGTTTAAAGATATAATCCAAAAAGCTAACTTCATCAATAATAAAAATTACGACAATCGGATAAACAATGGCCATTAACCATGTCATACGCAATAACATATTCAATAAAAATCCGATTCCGAAAAACATGACAAAAAATAAAACAATCGAAATGATTAACTGTACTAATGAAACATCATTCATGTTATGTATACCCCCAATAATCTCTCATAATTTTACATGATATAGTGGGTACTTTCAATTCAACATCCAAAATAATGAACAGGAGATTAAAATTGTCAATACTTCTCCATAAAGTTAATAGTATTTTTATTTTAGCAGTTATTATTTCTTGAAAAATAAATGATATTCGCTATAGCCAAATACATCTCCGGGATTAATATCTTCGATGATTGGATGAATATGACTAACAACTTGCTGATGCGCCATTTCCCTCAACATGACGGAAGATAATTCATGCTGTACGATATCTGTTGGTGCCATCCAGCAGGCTTCGATAATTTCTTTTTCCTGCAATACAAACTGTTGATTATTATCAATTGGCTCGCAATGAAAAATAGCCATATTATCGCTAATATCATTTAATATCACACCTGAGCGAAATCCTGCCAACCCCTTTACTTTGCAAATGATACCTGTCTCCTCCAAAACTTCACGCGTAGTTGCAGCTGTTACCGTTTCTGCTTCCTGTACAAAGCCAGCTGGCAGTGACCAAACCCCTTTAAGTCCACCATAAGTCTTTTTTACAAGCAGCCATTCCCCCGCTTGGTTCTCAACAATGGCAGCAACTCCAAGCCATACTTTCCCTCTGTCCTTTTTCATAATAGAAATCCCCCTTGTTATGCTGATAAAAAAACTTGCAAAAGAAGTGTTGCACACTCGTTTGCAAGTTTGAAGTTAGATTATAAAAATTTAAATTTCCCTTTTTTCAGTGTTAAGCCTACACCACCAACTAAATACAGTGCACGGTCATCAACTACTTTTTTTAATGCAGAGGCTGGCTTACCAGTAAATTTACGATCAAATGCAGTCCCAATAGCATCTTCATGCCCTAATGAACATACAGCACCTTTATCATCGTATACAAATACTTCTGTCGGCTCTTCATTAATTAAATGTTTAATATTTTTTGCAATAGTAACACCTTGCTGCATCGCAATCTGCGCAGTTGGCGGATAAGGACGCCCCGCCTCTTCATTTAGAAGAAATGCACAATCCCCTACGATAAATACATCATCAAAGCCTGGTGCGCGCATATCTTCACGAACTGCAATACGCGCCCGATTGGACTCGAGACCACTTGATTCCACTAAAGCATTTCCGCGTATTCCAGCTGCCCATACGACAGTCCCTGCTTTAATAAATTCAAAATCCTCTTCATCTTTTCTAATTTTAACACCTTCTGCTGTTGCTTCAACAATTGGTGTACCAATCGAAAACTCTACGCCTTTTTTTGATAATTGTGCTTTCGCATAATCGACTAATTCCGGATCAAATCCTGGTAATACTGTCGATGCTGCCTCGACACAGAGTAAACGTACTTTTTCTTGAGGTATATCAAATTCTTTACAAAGCTCAGGGATGCGGTTACCCAGTTCTCCCAAAAATTCGATTCCTGTAAAGCCTGCACCACCGACGATGATTGTTAATTTGCTATCGTCTTTTACTTCATCCAAAGTCCATGAAGCAAACTGATATTCGATATGCTCGCGGACTTGGCGTGCTGTATTAATATTGGTTAATGATAAAGCATGCTCTTTCAATCCAGGTATACCGAATGTCTCACCTTCAAACCCTAATCCAATGACTAGATAATCGTACGAAAAATCACCGGCAGAAGTACCGACCAATTTTGTATTGACATCGATGCTTCCAACATTAGCTTTTACAAAGGTTACGTTATGATTAATTACTTTTGAAATAGGATAGCGCGCTTTGTCAGGAGAAATCGTACCTGCCCCAACTTCATGCAACCATGTCGTTTCATAATGGTAGTCATTTTTGTTTACTAAAATGATTTCTGCCTCATTTGCATTGACAAGCTTTTGTAGATTAACAATAGTAGTTAATCCACCATAACCTGCACCTAATACTAAAATTGTCGGTCTTTTCACCAATCAAAACCCCCCTTAATTTTAATGTACTAGCGCAAGTACTAGAATAATTCTATTTTCTGTACGCTAGAATGTGCTATTTTTTTACGAAATTACTACTTTTAATAGTAGCGTTTTTTATTGGTTATTTCAAACAAATCAGTAAATAGTACTCTATTAATTAACGATATTATGCTCATATAAATAGTCATATTTGATATCAATAAATAAAAATTCTTCATTGGCAATTGCCATCGAGTAGGTACGCGTTAGCTCACCTGTTTCAATATCGCTATATACACCTGACAATTCTCCCTGGTTATCTTTTGTCATTTTAATAATGTTCAATAGGAAATATGGTCTCCAGCTCCAGTTTTTCCCTATTGTTTCTTGATGCATTTCCCACTTACCATCTTTCCAACTTATATTCGGTGATGTTTGGAAACCATTGTTATCACAAATATAAAGTCGGAATGCACAATCTTCCAGAGCTTTTGCCAACTCCAATAATTTTTCGTTTTGCATACTTGTAGGATTTAACTGTTCCACAATTGTACAGATTACTCGCTCAAGCCGCTTCATTTCGTCATATTTATGTAGAAGCTGCTTCTTCTCTGTAGCGATAAATTGCTCACATTCTTTGCGGAAACGCTCTTTTAATGAATCACGTGCATGTAATTCCTTCAGTGGGAGTTGTAAATAAGGTCCTTTATAGTAACGTGCCCCGTTTTTCCATCCATGCTGTAATTGGTATACTGTTTCGATATTTTCAATTAATAATTGAGTACCCATCTTAACAGCAAGAGTACGGATCGTAGAGAATGCGTGATTTTGAGCACCCCACAAATTATAATTTAGCTGACCTACATTCAATTTTAAAATGGATGGCTCGAGCAACATAATATTTTCAAGCTGCGTTTGAGACCCGACATCTGCAAATGCAATTTTTACGCCGTATGTCTTTATATAACGGATTAGATGTTGGAGTTGGTTGGTCTCCCCATCAAATTTATGCTCGGTCATTACAAGTGTAATATTCGATAAATTCGATTCTACAACTATTTCTTTTAACATTGAAAAATAGTTTTCTCCAAAATCTAGCATAAGCAACTCAGGGTTACAAGGAATATATAAACCAAAATCATCGATTAAATGTGCAACTGCCTGTAAAGTTTTCCGGACAAATAATAGCTCAATTTCTGCTCTAATATCCGCAGGCACATCTTTTTCGTATGTGAATTTTTCGATATTAATTATCTTATTTTCGCTTTCTACTTGACCAATTACTTCGTATGCAATTACGCGATGTCCATCTGCACTATAGATCGGCTCATATAAAATTTCGATTTGATCCAGCTTATCCAATAACTCTAATACACTCACCTCATTGCCCCCTAGCAGTATGGTTTTATTATTATAATAATTCAAACTTTATAATAATACAAAAGTATACACTAAAACATAGTACCGTTATAGGAGATATAAGAATTCAAAAAAGCCTTTAGCATTTCTTGCTAAAGACTTAGTCATTTTAATTATTATTCACATGGTTGCTCTACTGCTGGACGTGCAGCCGCTTTAAAGCTTGTGCCGCATCCGCATGAAGCAAGTGCGTTCGGGTTGTCGATTGTGAAACCGCCGCCTGCACCTAGATTATGTGAAATGTTGTTATATCAACGTTTATCATTATTTTCAGGGGTTGTAAATCACAGGGTGGATTGTGTATCCCGTACCTCTATGATTGTGTATGTTACGGTTTCAATTATACCCAAACTTATATTTAAACTCTACATTTTATCGTTTCGTGAACTATTTTAATTCGTGTGGCTGTAACAGGTCACCTATCGATTCCAAGACACTCTACCTCAATATCGGAAACCACGCCCCCTAATGTCCACTACAAGATTTGTAAATGCTCCTAAAACTCAATTGGCAGACAGTTCAACATTGACAACGTATGAACGCTCACAGGACGTTCTCAGATGACATTATCTGTTTTAGCTACACAAAAAAAAAAACGAGACAGACCTTGGGGCTATCTCGCTTTGTTGTTCCACTTATTCACTAGCTGCTTTAAAGCACATGCTGACTGTATGCGCTCAATAGCGTTCATTTGACTAAAACAAGAAAATTATCATAGTTGACCTGTTCTAACTAATCTCATTCTTTCAAAAGCTTTTTCGTCATTATAAATTTTTAGTTCTTCTAAGTATGCTTCTTGTTGAAGTTTAATTACCTCGTGTTGATTACTTCCATCCATAGGAATTTTTGATGATATCAAGGCTCTAAGTAATTGTGTAAGCGGCTCTCCGATTGCTTGCTTAAAGTTAAATCCAAGCATTTGAAGAATTAAGAATGTCTCTTTTGATATTATTGGTTTAATTGCTTCTATAGCTTTTTCTGTAGTTGCTGCTTGCTGACCGTCATCATTAGCTACAAACTGCTCTAATATAGGTAATAGACTATTTGAAATATAATCAATTTCATCATCTGAAATCTTTTGAGTTATTAGTTGTTCTTCATATAGTTGAACCATTTGTATTAATTCGTTTTTTTCGGATATCAACTCACTAATTATTTCTTCTAATCTATTGATTGTTTCGCTATCTTCTTTTGCTTCTTTAGCTACTTTTACCCTATCCATTATCACAGGCACACTATTACGAGCGACTAAAGTTGCGAATTTGGTGCCTAATGTTGCGAAATCTAGTTCCATCTTTCTTTCCCTCCTAAACTCGCTCTCTATTACAGCTTCCTCTATTTTTTAAGATTTAATCGATTTACTATTTCTTCAATATAATTTTTAAATGCTATTGGAGTTACCTTATCATGCCTTCCATCATAGGTACTTGAAACGCCATTATACTTCGAAGCTTTAGAAAAAATGGCAAACTGACCTGAAGTGTATCTCACTACCAACCTTGCTTCTTCAGGCAACCTTCTTCCATTGTACTCATTAGAATCCCAGTGATTTCTAGAAATATATTTGCCTTTTTCAATCTCTACTAGTTCTTCACTTTTAAAAGATAGGTTTTCATATACTCCCGTTACATCTAATGTGTCAGCTTCTAACATAAAATAAGCCCATTCGTAATCAGCTTCTTCAAACCATTGAAAAGTAAGCTTCTTCGGTTTGATTATATACACTACACCTAAGTCCATTTCAATACATTGTGACTCATTAGAAATACCACATCCCTTTAAATCTAATCCACCACTTTCAGGCAAAAAAGTGTGATTAAGAGCTTTGTGCGTACCCACATAATCTAGTACTTCTATTATCTCTTGACGGTCTGACCAAACCTTTTGTAATGGAGTATTACCTTCAAAAAGACTAGTTATCATTTCCTCCCACAGCGGTAATTGTTTTTCTCTAAACTCTTGACTATGCATTTTTACGCATCTCCTTAATATACTTTATTTTAAATATTTTACCATTTATTATAAATTAATGAACCCCTATAAAATAATAAACATTATAGGTAGACTATTATTACAAATAACAATCATCTAAATATCGGAAACTAGGGCTAACCCTGCATCAAAACTCATAGGTCATCCAACTTCCCTACAAGTGCTATGACACGTTATATCAAAACATGATTAAGGTTATTCAGAGCTTCCTAGGAGAGCTGAGAAGTCTTGTTGTGACCTCACAGGCTGCTCTGTTAGCTTTTCACATGACCAATGTAAAATGATGATTTTACCTTGTGTTATTATTAGACTCATTGTAAATTATTGGTTAAAATATTTACTATAAAAGTGAAGGGAGGACACATATGATTAACTCTGTTGAAGTAGATTCATTAGTTCAAAGATTAAAAGATGATTATGAAGATTACGAAGGACTGCAAGATTATAGTCATGGTCTTTTAAACTACCTAAAAGAATTACTTGAAGATGGCAACCTTGCCCATGAAGCAGCAATTGGCTCTGCTAAACTAGCAATAACACAGGGTATTGGAGCTTTAACAGAATTACAATTAAAAGCAATAGCCCTCGATATGCTTAAAAATGATGTATATTTGCCAAAGTGTCCTAACGATTGGTGCAGTAATTTAGTCTCATGGTCAGATATGAGTACTGCCATTTACGATGGTAATTGTTGTGAATGTCAGACACGAGAAGAGAGAATAATGAATGAGTAACATACAACATACGTTGAAGAGCTTCTTTTTTTGAAGCTCTTTATTTCCTTTCAAAACTCTTCTATTTATGTACAATTTAATGACCGTTAAGGTATTAAGGAAAAATTAGTTCATCCTTTTACAGTTATCTCTTTCATACCATCATTCTTTGATTGATAATGCTTATTTATTGTTTCAAGATTCTTATGATTTTAGCAATTGTCGCTAGGTCTGCACCTGCTTCATACATTGTACCCCTTTCCATTAATACCTATATTATACTGTACTTAGTTAAAGCACAAAAAGGAACATATCAACACTGACATGCTCCTGCTTTCAAAATCCTTAAACTTCCTTTGATAGTTTCTCAGCTTTACGCTTCTTACTTTCACGCTTCAATGTGCTCATACTAATCTTCGTACCTCTACGTGCCATTTCTTTCTCTACTTGAGCAAACGACATTGTTTCAAGTAGTTTCATGGCTTCATCTAATTGATACTGATTGTATTTCTTAGGTCTACCTTCCTTGAAGTCGGGATTCAGTTTCGCTATCGCCTTCCCTTCCTGTGTGCGTTCTACAATCATGTTACGTTCCATTTCAGCAACAGCTAGTAACGTGGTTAAGAAGAACCGCCCCATGCTCGTGTTCTCCAATAAGCCTACATTCAGCACATGCACCTTAATATCCTTCTCAAACAGTTGTTCAATCAGCTCAATACCTTCTTTAGTATTACGTGCTAGTCTGTCTAGTTTAGTTACAACAAGTTTATCCCCAACTTGTAATACTTCTAGCAGTTCCTGTAACTTTGGTCTGTCTGTAGACGTACCTGTTGTAACCGCTAAAATAAACTTAACAGTTTTTGCTCATTTCAAATGAACACTTTTCATCTAAATAATAGTTTCCTGTAAACTGGAAATATCAGTTTATAAGGAGGCTGTCCCAATGGAGGAGAAGCTTGTGTTACATATTGAAATCCATCAATTACGAAAACGTCGTTTAAGAATTGCACAGATTGCTAAACGACTTAAAATTTCACGTAATACTGTGTATAAATATTTAGATATGTCATTTGAAGATGCAGTAATTGAATTTAGTCATACTGGTCGAAAGAAAAAGCTAGATGAATACCGGGATTGGATTGTGAATTGGTTACGTGAGTATCCTAGTTTAACGGGTGCACAAATTTTAGATTGGCTGCAGGAGCAGTTTCCATCAATTAATGTTGGAGAAAGTACTGTAAGACGCTATGTAAATGAAATACGTGAGATTTATCAAATTGAAAAGATAGACGAACCTCGAGAATACGAAGCGGTAATTGAACAACCACCAGGCAAACAATTACAGGTAGATTGGGGACAAACGATTCAAAAAACAACAGATGGCAAAGAAGTAAAATTATATTTTATCGCCTTTGTTTTAGCACATTCTCGTCATAAATATGTCCTTTGGTTAGATCGTCCTTTTACAACAAGGGACACCATTGGTTGCCATGAAAAGGCTTTTCAGTTTTACGAAGGTGTGACAGATGAAATTGTTTATGATCAAGATAATTTAATTGCGGTAAGTGAAAATGCCGGCGATCTCATTTTAACGAAGGATTTTCAGCAGTATGTCAAAGACCGTAAGTTTAAAGTATACCTCTGTCGAAAAGCAGACCCTGAGTCTAAAGGGAAAATAGAAAACGTTGTAAAATACATTAAGTATAATTTCGCTAAAAATCGCATCTATACAACACTTGAAGATTGGAACCATCGGTCTTTGAAATGGTTAGAACGTACAGGTAATTATAAAGTGCACAATACAACAAAAAAAAGACCTTTCGAAGTGTTTCTCCTGGAAAAGCAACACTTAAGAAAAGTCTCTACACCGCTTTCTATAATAGAAAGCAACCATACAGAAATTATAACAAGGAATGTGAACAAGGACAATACAGTTCGGTACGCATCAAATCGATATTCGGTTCCATTGGGGACTTATACGAAATATCCAATCATACATTTAGTGCCCCAAGGGCAGAAACTAAAAATTTTAGCACCGCATACTGGAGAAATTCTTGCGGAACACACAATTAGTTTAGAAAAAGGAAAACTTATAAAAAATTTAAATCATGGACGTGATCGCTCCACATCGCTCGATCAATTACAACGAAAAGTGCTTACATTATTTCCTTATGAAGATGCTGAGCAATATATTGAAGATGTTTGCCATACATACGGTCGTTATCGTAGAGATCAATTATTACTGTTCCAAAAGGTTGCGAAAGAGAGTCCAGAATGGATTCCAGCAGCGATTGATAAATGTATTCAAGAAAAGTTATATAGTGCAAATGAGTTTCGAGACGTTGTTGCCTATTTTAAGCGGACAAAAATCGAACCAGAGCAACCCACAACTGTTGTAAAAGAATCAAAAGAATCTCTAAAAATAGCTGTTCAAACGAGAGATTTAAAAGAATACATTCATCGTATGGGAGGTAAATAAAATGAGCAAAAGTGTGGTAGATATTCAACAAGCTTTTAAACAATTACGTTTAGCAGAAACGGCTGAGGGGCTCCCTGAGCTTCTCCGTCAAGCTGAACAAGTATCATGGACTTATTTAGAATTCCTTGAGGAATTAACAACATTAGAGCTTAGAAGACGTGAAGAAAAGAGCATAGAGAAACGCTTGGCTTGGGCGCGATTTCCTTATCATAAACCCTTGCATATGTTTCAACTAGAAGAACAAACAGCGATTACAGAGCGTCAAATGAAGCAGCTGCAAGAGTTTCAATGGTTAGAACAAAGTTATAATTTAATTCTTTTAGGACCACCTGGTGCAGGTAAAACATTACTGGCCGTAGGCTTAGGCATTGAGGCAATACAAGGAGGCTTTCAAGTCTATTTTATTACAATGGGTGAACTAATTCAGTTACTGAAAACGGAGGAGTTTACGCATCGCTCACAAATCCAATTAAAACGTTTGCGGGCGTCAGATTTAATTATTATAGATGATGTGATGTATATGGCTTTAGATCAACGCGAAGCAACGTTATTCTTTCAACTCGTGCACCAGCTGTACGAGCAAAGTTCACTCATTTTAACATCGAATCGAAGTCCAGAAGAATGGACAGAATTAGTGGACAATCAGGGAATGATGACAGCTATTTTGGATCGGCTGTTACATCGAGTCGAGGTTATTCATATGAACAACGAAAGTCATCGTTTAAAACATCAGCAAAAGATTTTTAACGAATAAAAAGTGTTCATCCTTAATGAGCAAAAAATGTTCAATTTGGGTTGACGGTTACACCTGTGAACTTTTCTTGATAGATGGTTTCAACATTCTCATTATGTAAAGCTTTAATCTGTACTTCAAGGTCTTGTCCTTTTGTTGACACCCTAGCATATCCATATATCGTCATTTTGTACCCCCGTTCCTTAATAACTTTCGACACTTAGTTATGACACCGTTTGATACTTTGATATTACAGTGTCCCCTCTTCGGTGTCAATACTTAAAAGTTTTGACACTAAAGCGCCCTACTTGATGTTCCTAAACTACTTGCTAGAATTATTTTTCTTGACACAGTTAAATATTTACATTAAGTAACATTAATGGTACATTATTTTACAAGTATGCATCTGTACTAAGAATACTTTTTTAAAAAAAGGGTAATCTGTTGGTAAGGAGGTGCATATACTATGAATAAGGGGAGTGGAAAAAATATGCTTCTTACACCGCCAAAAAGGCCTAATAAAAAGAAAGCACTATCATCCCGTCAACAAAAGAGAATAGAATTATTATCTTCTTTAGCAGGCTCTATCAAAACACCCTATGAAGTAGATGCCGTTGAAACAGTAAATGAATTACGAGGTAAGACTGACCATGACTACCACAAATAATTTCTTTGACAACGTCATCACTTTAACAACTGATGACGTTCTTTTTTTAGATACTAACTTTTTAGTAGCTCTTATCATTGAGAGTGAACCATATCACAAAGTAGTAAAAAACTTTCTTGTACATGCTATTAACTCAGATTGTGGACTTTACATTTCCGCCACAGTTGTAAAAGAACTTCAATTCACAATAGCTAAGATTCTTTATGCTACTGATATGGTTAATGAGGGAAGATATTCAAAAAAACAAGCTAAAGGAAATTGGGGTAACTTACCAAAAACTTCTGAAAAAGGCTTGGTACAAAAGTACAATAGGCTTGCTAAGGAAAAAGTAGATACTGTTTTGGCTTTAACTGAACATGTAGATACTACATTTGATACAACAGCTTTTGCCTTAGACTTCTCAATTAAGTATACCCTTCATACAGGAGATGCTTTCATTATTAGTAGTACATACTTATTAGGTGCAAAACTTGTAACTCTCGATAAGGACTTTACGTCTATTGATGATATTGAAGTTATTTTTGCAAACAGTCCTAATCCACAGCTTTTCAACCCGGCTATCTACGATAAAATTGAAAACCACGATGTTATCTTGAATCAAGTTGAATCTATTTTGACTTCTAAATAACCTTCACTCGCAATCGAAAGCAAAACAAATCATGAGTTGTTCCCCTCCCTTTCGATTGCTGTGAGTTATCGTATCCCCTATCATCATGCTCCAATGATTCCCTAATAATTATACTGTTTGTTGCTCTTGCTACTGTAAATGATTGATTCTGTTATCTGACTTAAAAGCAGCGATTACTCGGACAAAAAGAAAGACCACTTCAAATTGAATCGAAATGGTCAAACGTTATCGTATCGTAAAAAAATATAACAGGGTCATTTGGTTATAGGTACTATGTGACTCTCAGAACTGTCCTCAGCGTCACTGAAATGAAGTGAAGTGGGTTATTGCCTACCTCGATTTATCTCACAGCTTGTCATACCTGATTGCTGTTCAACCATACCTTATTGGTACTGAATAACCTCAGCGTTTTGCTCGATGATTCTTTTTCGCTAATTGTTATTAACTACAATTCCAAGATTTAAGCTTGCTCTCTGTTACATACATCACTTTAAATCCCCATGTCCCTATTTCTTCATCTTTGACTCTATTAGAAAACGCAAATTGCATGTGATACAACTCTCTTTCAGCAATCACATAATCCCTTTTGGAATCCTTTAGAGATACAATATCATCTTTGGTAGGTTCATACTTAGAAATTAGCGTTCCATCTATCTCATAATCTAACTCTCTCAAGAGAATTAAGGTATTGTAAATATAGAATCTTTTTTCAACAAAATTCACTTGATAATTGGGGTTATTTTCTCTTTGTAGAGTTAGTTGAACTAATCTATCTGAATATGCTTTTAAAAATTGTTGTACACCTAAAGCATTTTCATAACTGACAGACTGTTTATCATTAATTTGATAACCTCTATAAAAAAGTATAAGCCCTCTAGTTCTAAGCATTTCGTCGACTTCTACCTTTGCTTCAATAACTTTTTCATTTGTAGGTTTGAAAAAGAAATCCCTCAAGCTAACATTTCGAGAACCTAAAATCTTGGCTCTCTCTTTTTCAACATCAGAATATTCTTCCTCAGATGGATAAGAAAATGTACCACCTAGTAAGACAAATATAGGGCGTTTAATAACCTGTATTTTATTTTGCTTTTCCAACTCTCTAAAAGAATTAGAAACTACTTCTTTATTTCTTTGATAAATAGTATTTTTAAACTTTTCAATTATTTTCAAAAGCTCTTTTTCTTTATACAATCCATCAAAAACCTCTTCAGAAACTATTTCATCTATTTCCTCTAAGGTAGGAAGTCCAAACAACTTTGCCCACGAGTTTAAGGAACGAGGAAATTCATCATTTACCTCTCCAAGTGATAAGACAAAATGAATATAATCTTGCATTATCAAATCTTCTTCTGTCCACTTCTTACCATTGTTACTTCGATTATCTTCTAGAGGTAGTGCTTCTTCATAAAGGTTTGTAATCTCATACATTACAGGTTGACCTTTCTTTTTTCTCAAGCGAACCCACGATTCACATATTGATTCAACCTTTTTGAGGAATGATTTATAAGTACCATTTTGTTTTAAGAAACCTTTCTCTAAAAAATGTGGGTTCGTTAATTCTGAACCACTGTAACCATAGGTCACTGTTAGTTCAATAAGCTCTTTTTCTGTAATTAACACTGTATCTGTCTGCATTATTTTCTCTCCCTTTAAATCTACCCCTGAATCAAAATATATATTAAATTCTTAAGTCTTTTATATATGATTTTGATTCGGGGGTATTTTGAATTTTTGTTCTAAAAACGCTAATTTTTAAATATGTAAATGGTTTACTAACTCACATAACATACTTATTTGAAAACTCTATCATGAAATTTTCTTATATGCGTTGTTTCCTTTCACTCTATTCCAAAAGGGTTATTAATATATTTTGCATTTATCTAATACAGTGGAAACCCAATGATACCAATGATTTTCCGTTACCTACTGAAACAAAACTAAACTTTCTTCAGTACCCACTAAAAACAAAGTAAAAGTCGATAGCACATTAGATTTTCACGTCAGAAGTGGCATTTTCTATGGATATACCTATGGAATATAGCCACCTTGTCCAAATTTGCCACCAACATGTACCTTTTTCGTTTGTTTTACCTACTGAAAGCACCTACCCATGTAAACCGCCACTAAATAAAAAGAAGCTAGAATATTTCTCTAGCTCCATAGTAACTACTGCTTCTTATTCAACAAATTCATCACAGGCGAAAAACTGTCATGGGTCTTACGCAAGTCATCTGTGTCCATCTGAATGTACCTACGCATTGTACGTATGTCGCTCCATCCACCCATCTTTTGTAGAGTGAATGAATCACAACCATTAAGCGTCATATTCTTAGCCCAAGTGTGACGATAAACGTGAGCTGTAACCTTCTTATCTTTGATTCCTGCTTTCTCTGCATAAAATTTTAAGCGTTTATTGAAATGGTTCTGACCTAGTGGTTCTCCCCACTGAGATAAAAAGATTCTATCTGTTGTAAAGTGCTTCTTATTCTCTCCAATAAGCTGTATGAGCAACTTTACTGTATGTCCTGACATTGGTACAATACGAGGCTTGCGGTTCTTGTTGACCTCTGCCTTGAGCGTTATGAAGCGTGTTTGAAAGTCTATATCAACCGCTCTCAAGCTTAGTAGCTCATTCGCTCTAATACCACAATCTAAAAGAATTGTCATCGCTACATAGTCTCGAAAGCCCACATAATCTCGCTTCTCAGGCTGTTTAAATAGTTCTTTAACTTCTTCATCGGTAAAACAGTTTGTAAGGTCTAAATCCTGCTTCAACAGCCTCACAGACTCCATTGGGTTAATCGCTATTAATCCCTCACGTTCTAAATGATTAAACATAGCTTTGTACACTCGTAGGCGAATATTGATAGTTGTATCAGCAAGTCCTACCCCTTGTTCCTCTTTAATGAATTTATGCCCTTCATACTTTTTAACATCATACTTAAGGTAATTGATATAATCTCGAAAAATCTGAGGTGTTAGTTCATCAACCATTTCAATTTCATAATTCTCCTTAATCCATTTTACAAAATATCCCCAATCCTTTTGATAATCTTTTAAAGTTCTAGGACGTAAACCTTCCGCTCTTTTAGCTGACGTTACAAGGTCAATCGCCTGTTCAAATGTAATCTTAGGGTAGTCCTTCTCCATAGCCATTTTCCCTACTGCTGTTCGTTTTTTCTTCTTCAAAACCATACAAAAAAGCCTCCTCAATTTGTTATGTTTTTGCAACATACAAATCAAAAAGGCTTGGTATTTACAACCCTTAATACATCATTTTGGGGTTGTGTTTACACTCTTTGGGGATTGTGTACATATCAATTTCCGCTGTTATTTACAATCCTATACAACAATCCATTATTCACATGGTTGCTCTACTGCTGGACGTGCAGCCGCTTTAAAGCTTGTGCCGCATCCGCATGAAGCAAGTGCGTTCGGGTTGTCGATTGTGAAACCGCCGCCCATTAATGATTGTTTAAAATCAATTTTAGTATCCTGTAAAATACCCGCATCTTCTTTAGATACGATAATTTGAATCCCGTATTGGTTGTCAACGAAGTCGTCTTCATTAACTGTTTGCTCAAATGCCATACCATATGAAAGACCACTGCAGCCCCCGCCTTTTACGGCTACACGCAAGCTCGCATTTTCCTCTTCGTTTTGGACCATCATTTCTTTGACTTGAAATGAGGCCGCTTCTGTTAATATAATTACTTGTTTTTCACTTGCCATTTCAGTCACCTACTTTCTTTACTTATCATATCAATTGTAAAACGTATCTGACAACAAAACTGCCTAGTCCAAGTATTTTACTACAGCACTTTTATTACTGGAGGATAAAATACCTAAAAAAATTCATAATAATTCAGTTAATTTATCACTATTCCTGTAATTCCCTTGCTATAATATAGTTATTATTTATGCGAGAGGTATGTGACCTATGATAATTTCCCCATACTATGAAAAAGATGTTGAATGCTTAAATTGCAAAAAAAAATTCCCTACATTAAAAGTGCGTTCAAAATCCATAAAAGTTGACCATACCGAATCCGATTTTCACCCAATATATGCAGATAATCAAGTCAACGCATTATACTATAATGTATTCGTTTGTCAGCATTGTGGATTTTCCTTTACGGAAGACTTCAATCAATATTTTGCCCCGGGTGTCAAAGAACAAATCACTATTCAAATTTCTAATAATTGGATACCACACAATTTTAAAAGTGAGCGTACGGTTTTCGATGCCATCCAGGCATATAAACTTGCTTTATTATGTGCAACTATTAAAAAAGAAAAATTTGTTATTATATCTGGTTTGACCCTACGACTTGCATGGTTATACCGCTCCATCAATAATACTGGGCAAGAACAACGCTTTCTTAAAATGGCACGTGATTTTTATATGGAAAGCTTCTCGACGGAAGATTTTTCAGGTACACAAATGTCTTCCATACGTATTATGTATATGATTGCTGAATTATCACGTCGAATCAACGACTATCAAAATGCAACTCGCTTCTTTTCACGCGTTATCGAAAGTCAGCGTGTAGGTGGCGAAGCAAAACTTATAGAGATGGCCAAGGAGCAATGGGAATTGATCCGAGAAGAACGTGAAAAAATGCCCCTATAAAAAAAATATAGAGCTGCCTTAAATTTAAATTTAAGGCAGCTCATGCTATTTTGCTATTTTCCGCAAAATGGAATACCCCTTAATCTAAAGGATAATACCATTAATTAGAATACCTGCTCTACTTCAACAATACCAGGCACTTCTTCTAATAGTGCACGTTCGATACCTGCTTTTAACGTAATTGTAGAACTTGGGCAGCTACCGCATGCGCCTAGTAAACGCAGCTTTACGATACCTTCTTCAATATCAACTAATTCACAGTCTCCGCCATCGCGTAATAAAAACGGGCGTAATTTATCTAAAACTTCCTGTACTTGTGCATATTGTTCTGTTTCTGTCATTTTGCTCGACTCCCTTCATTAAAATCATTATAATGTGAAGGAGCAAAAAAATCCATTATTGAATAGCGAAAGGTTGGAATTCCCATGTCACAATCTCAGCCAATTATTGAAGTTTTCGGCGCAAATATCATTTGTGCGAGCTGTGTGAACGCACCTTCTTCTAAAGATACATACGAATGGCTTCAAGCTGCAATCTCACGTAAATATCCAGAACAACCGTTTACGATTCGTTATATCGACATTGAAGGTACAATTGATAACGAGCGTGATCAAGATTATGCAAATCGCATACAAGAAGATGAATTTTTCTATCCACTGGTTTTAGTAAATGATGAAGTTGTCGGAGAAGGTTATGTACAAATTAAACCTGTATTTGCAGCACTTGAAGCAGCAGGCTTTGAGCCAAGTGGCGAGTAAGGAAATGCCTCTTTAGCATAATTTTGCTAGAGAGGCATTTTTATTATTAATTATCGTTTTGACGTTTATAATACCAAAGAAGACCTGACTTCATTAGGCGTGCAATACGTCCTGTTACCGTTGTATCAGCTAAATGAACAAAGCCTTGCTTCTTACCCAGGGAGCCCATAAAGCCCTTCATTTTGATTTCTGAAAGCTTTTCCGGTAGTGGCTCGCCTTTCCAGCGCATTTTTAGTACTTTTACAATACGCTCACCTTGTTCCTCGGCTAATTGGGCTGTTGGAGGTAAATGAGAAGAAGCACAATCTCCTACTACGTATACATCCTCATCGCCAACTACATGGTAATGGTCTGTAATGATTGGGCGATTAAATTTATCTTTTTCTACATCCAATTCACGAACGATTTTTACAGGTTGTACACCTGCAGTCCAAACAATTACATCCGCTTCAATAACTTCATCGTGATTGTAAAGACGACCTTCTTCTACACGTGTAATATTAGATTCAGCAATTACTTCAACATTATGTTTTTCGAACCATGATTTAATGTATTCACTTAACTTTTCTGGGAAGTCTCGTAAAATACGGTGCGAACGGTCAAATAATTTAATTTTTAAATCTGAGCGACTTTCGCGTAATTCACTTGCAAGCTCAATTCCTGAAAGTCCTGCACCGATAATTGCTACAGTTGAGCCAGGAGCTAAACCGCAAACCTTTTCAAATGTTTTGCGTGATTTTGCGATAGTTTGAATACTATATGTGAATTCATCAGCGCCTGGGACACCATGATATTTATCAACACAGCCTAAACCGATAACAAGCTGGTCATATGCCAGTTCCTGTCCATCTTCCAAATATACTTTTTTATCTTCACGATCAATACGAACAACTTCACCATACACACGATTTAACCGCTCATGCTCTGGAAACGCAACACGAATTTCTTTATCTGTAGAAGTACCCGCTGCAAGTGCGTAAAATTCTGTTTTCAAACTATGGAAAGGTGTACGATCCACCAATGTAATTTCTACATCTGCCGGTAAGCCTGGTAATAAACGAAGCAAA
Organism: Solibacillus sp. FSL W8-0372; assembly: GCF_037969735.1. NCBI lineage: Bacteria > Bacillati > Bacillota > Bacilli > Caryophanales > Caryophanaceae > Solibacillus > Solibacillus sp. FSL W8-0372. The sequence continues at coordinate 2,936,937 of NZ_CP150204.1, forward strand.
ATTCGCATATTTCCATATCCGCCACCTAATAATACTAATTTCTGCATAGCAATTTCCCTCATATTCTGTAATTAATCAATTACACCTACGCGTAATTGTGTCTGTTTTTTTCTAGTTTACCCCAAAAAAATCTATATAAATCTCCAACGCCTGTCAGAAGCTCTACCTTCATTCAGTACGAAATAGAACGCTTACTGTACGAAGAATAGTTTTGTTCACAAACTTTCCATAAACATTATAACTGTTTGTGATAAATTTCACAATATATTAAATTAGTTTTTGTGAATTAATTCACATAGCAATATATTATGAAACAGAGCAATTGACGTTAATAAAAAAACAAAGTAGCATGACTAATAGTGAGGTGACGATATGTTAAATCCATTAGTCGAATTTTGTATTAGTAACTTAGCAAATGGTGCACAACAAACATATGAACAATTAGAACAAGACCCTGATATAGATGTTTTGGAATATGGTTGCTTAAGCTATTGTACAAAATGTGCACAATGCTTTTATGCGGTTGTAAATGGTGATTTAGTCGAGGCGGATACACCAGAAGAACTGACGAAGCGCATTTATGAATATATCGAAGAAAATCCGATGTGGTAAACTACCCACACCGGATTTCTTTTTGTTATTTTAATAGCTCAATTAAATTCTCTACACAATAAGTGGGTAGCTGTGCCTGTTGTTTTACAATTTCTGTAGGCGTTACACCCGTATTGACATGAATTGTTTCACAACCAAAATGTATGCCACATAAAATATCGGTGTCATAATTGTCGCCTATCATAACCATTTCTTCTTTCTTAAATTGATGCTCGTCCGCAATGATTTGAAGCATTACTGGTGAAGGTTTTCCGATAAATAACGGTGTTACCCCAGCCACATTGCCAACTAAATGAACAAACGAACCATTGCCAGGTGCAAAACCATTTTCATTTGGAAATTTGATATCTTCATTTGTCCCGATTAACTTTGCACCATTTTGGATATAGGCACTTGCCTTAACAAGCTTTTCATAACTTATTTGGCGGTCAATGCCCATTACAAGTACATCGCTTTGTTCCTCCGTTATTTCTAATCCTTCTTCAAGTAAAGCTGTACGAATACCTGCTTCCCCAACGACATTCACCTTATTATTTTTGCAGATGGTTGCAACGTACTTTGCTGTTGCTAATGAACTCGAATATATATGATGAAGTGGTGCTTCAATACCTACACTTTTTAGCAGTTGCTGTAATGTTTCCCGCGTTTTTGACGAGTTATTCGTTAAATAATATGGCTCAATTCCCTGTCTTTGAAGATGATGGATAAATTGCACTGCAGATTCGATGCCCATTTTACCGCGGTAAACTGTTCCATCCAAATCAAAGCAGTACGCTTTATAAGCTAACATTATGCATGGTCCTCAGGTAAAAATGCTGAAACTGGACCTAACTCATTTAATAAATAATCTTCAACTTTACTTGAGAATTGTTTTAACGCACTTAAATTTGAAGTTAACACTGTTAATATTTCTTCATTATCTACTGCGATAAATTCACGGACAATCATTTTACGTAATCCCACTACTGCTTTTAGTGGTGCATCCATTTCAGGCGTAATTACTTTTTCATCAACGAAGATATCAATAATGTCTTCATAGCTGCCTGGATCACGCATAATGAAGCCATCGATTACAAGGTTCCCAACGTCCATCATCGCTTCCATCACATTATGGCCGATACGCTGTAAAGCAAGTTTATGAATTTCATCGCCTAACCAGTTGTCCGTTGATTCAAAAATTGATATTAATTCATCTAAATGTGATAAGTTGTTTGTAATTTTATTTCTATCTACGAAGTACATAGATAAAGCCTCCATTCAATCAATAAAAGTTGATAGTGTTTTCCCTTATATAGTACCATATTCTTTAGAGATGGAAGGGGTTCAAAACAAAATGGAACGATTTTTCTTATATGATGATGTAGAAGACACAAAAACGCGCTTTGTTAGTTTTGCCGGTAAATCGCAACGTTATGATTTAGCGATTTTACAAAGCAGTCGCTTTTTTGGGAAGGTTCTCGTGCTAGATATTCAGTTTGGAAGATTTGCTATTATCGGAGCTGATGATGTAGAGGAACCAGGTTATTTAGAGCATGTTTATAACCGTACTGAAGCTGATACTGAAGATTTGCGTGAATATTTACGTGAGCTATTAAGCTAAAAAAAACGAGGAAACGTATTAAAACGTCTCCTCGTTTTTCATTTATTCAGTTACTTCCGCAAGCTTTTCATCTACAATTGGTTCTGTTTCTTGCTCTTTTTTCACTTCTGTTGCGCGACCGGTTTTTTGAACAATAAAATATGCACAGCCGAAATTACAATATTCGTATAAATAATCTTGGATTGTGCTGATTTTTGTGTCAAATGTTGATTTTTGATTTTTATCATCAAAAAAACCTTTTAAACGTAACTGCCCATAACCCCAGTCACCAACAATATAATCATATTTCGTTAAAATATCTGAATAACGCGTCAGAAATGCTTCTTCCTGAAACCCTTCCCGCACATTTTCAATCAATTCATAAGTATAACCTTCCGCAATAATCAAACTAGACACCACCTATCTTATTTCCATGTTAATGAATATTGACCATGAAAGCAATATTCACTATAAAATTTCAAAAAGACAGCAAACTCATCAGATCTCTACTTTATGGTTTGCAGCAGCATTTACTTGCTCGTCTGCATGGTAGCTACTGCGGACTAACGGACCTGCTTCACAATGACTGAAGCCTTTTTCCATGGCAATTTTACGTAGCTTGCCAAATTCGATTGGAGAGTAATACTTCTTTACAGGCAAATGTTTTTTTGTCGGCTGTAAATATTGCCCAATCGTCATAATATCTACGTTGTTTGCACGCAGGTCATCCATTACTTCATAAATTTCTTCAATCGTTTCCCCTAAGCCGATCATTAATGATGACTTTGTCGGTATATTTGGCTGCATCTCTTTTGCTTTACGTAAAAATTCCAATGACCGATCATAGGTTGCCTTCGCACGTACACGTGGTGTTAAGCTACGTACCGTTTCAATATTGTGATTTAAAATATCAGGTTTTGCATCCATAAGTAAGCGTAGACTTTCTTCTCGACCACCTAAATCAGAAGGCAGCACTTCCACTGAAGTTAATGGACTTTTATGACGAATCGCGCGAACCGTTTCCGCCAAAACTTCAGCACCGCCATCTTTTAAATCATCCCGGGCTACCATGGTAATTACTACGTGTTTTAAGTTCATTAATGCAACTGAATCTGCTACGCGCTCTGGTTCTGCCAAATCTAATTCATTTGGTAATCCGGTTTTAACTGCACAGAAGCGACAGGCACGTGTACATACAGAGCCAAGAATCATCATTGTAGCTGTACGGCGCTCACCCCAGCACTCATGAATATTCGGACAGCGTGCTTCTTCACATACAGTATGCAAATTGTTGTCCCGCATTAACTTTTTTAATGCCTTATACTCATCATTCGTATTCAGCTTAATTTTTAACCATTCCGGCTTACGTACATGTTCTTCCTTCAGATTAGTTGGTTTACAAGATGTCATTTCACTTACTCCCCTCACTCAACTACTACGTTGTTATGATGTCAGATTACCATATTAAATACTTTCCAACAACACACTATTCTTATAATTGCAACTTTTCAAAATTAGGGTTAATCGTAAGGGATAGGTACTTCTATAGAAGGTTGTGCACCTTCACCCGCGCTGTAAATATGAGGAACGGTTCCTCGTACTAAACCGATGGCAACTGGGATTTTCTGCTCTACGGATGCAGATTTACTTGCAAATGGGACAATTATCTGAACGTTTACTTCAATAAATAAATTCACTTCTACAATAGCATTATTTATTCCAAATTCACTAACAGTGTTTTCAACATTGCTATGTACATTCCCAATAATGTGAAAACGTATAGGTATTTTTGGTCCTAGATTCCCAATTATAGGAACATTAAGAGCCTGCCCTAATGGCACAAAAAATACAATTCCGTCTCCAGCCTCCATCTTCCCCACATCATATTCGACATTTTCCAAATTCGGCAAATGCGATAAATCCCCATTTTCTGCTTGCTCTAAATATTCCTTTACTAATGCCGTTGTTTCTGCGCGCACTTGGTTAATAATTTCCGTATTAAATTTTGTCGTAATCATATCTGTTGATTGAGTCGGTAAATCTACAATAATATCATTCACATCGAGAACACTTGACGTTCTTGAATTGATCGCTTTACTTACGACATACGAGGCAACTTTATATGTCTGTACTTCGGCATATTGCAAATATGTCGGCATTAATCTTTCATTTAATACATATATACTAATACAAACCATTCCAACAATACTTACGACAACTATCGTAACAATGTTATGCATTCTACCTTTTTTTCTGCCATATGACTTTGACTTTGGTTTTGAATTTGACCTCCACTTTCTTTTACGAAAACGCAAATAAATCCTCCTTCTCTTAAAATATGAGAAGGAGGATTTTTTATTCAACATATACAGCAAATTCTGTTTCAATATTTTTTATGTAGATTTCCGGGTAATCACTCAAGCATATTTCATATGTAGCACCCAACAACTTATCATCTTCTTCGAAAACCCGAATCCACGGACGGGTTACGTCGATTAAGTTTTGCTTTGATACAATTCCACGTCGTCCATCTGTCAGCAATACAATGGTTCCGTTCGAATAATGAATTATGCTTCTTTTAAAAGCCTCCACTACCTTTGTATCAAATTTTATCCCATCATCTTTAACGATGATGGCAATTGCTTCTGTCGGCAGCATTTTGTTTCGATACACTCGATTAGATGTCAATGCATCAAATACGTCTGCAACTGCTATTATCTTCGCAAATGGATGAATTTCATGGTCCACTATCCCTCGTGGATAGCCACTCCCATCAATTCGCTCATGATGTTGAAACGCACAATGCGCTACAAGTAAAGACAGACTGTGCAGGTTACGCAATATGTCAAATCCATATTGAGCGTGACGCTTTATCTCTTCATACTCACTATCCGTTAATTTACCTGGCTTTAATAGTATCTCAATAGGAATAAGCAATTTCCCAACATCATGCAAAAGTGCCCCAATTCCAATCAATCGAATATCTTCATAAGTGTAACCCATCTCTTTTGCAATGGCTATCGAATACATTGCTACTTGAAAGGAGTGCTGATAAATGTATTCATCATATAAATAGGCATCTGTCAGCACCATTAATACATCATCAGTATTGATAATAGAATTCATAATATCATCTACTATTAAGCCGATTACTTTAGATTGCTGATCGAGTACAAACGAGGCCTGATTTGGTTTGGCCTGTTTTACATGTTCAAATGCTTTTGTCATATTTTTTACTGCTTCAATACGCTTCTTCGGTTCAACTGTTTCCTCTATTTCTATTCCTTTTGAAAGGCTGTCATCTATATATAAGTATTGAACATTAAGTTGTCGTAGCCTTTCAACAATCCCTTTTGTTACAGTTACATCTTTATGGAGGAGTGGATGTCCGGCTTCATTCCATATAGTCCTCCCTACTACCATACCTTCTCTCAAAACATTAATCGATATTAATCGCATTTGTTTAATTTCTCCAATCTAAAATTACGTACATTTCATATTCACGTTTAATGGGGGAGAAATATATAAATTTTCACTGAAATTTCTTCATACAGTAGTTTTTAAATACATCTCTTATAAAATCCGGTAAGTAATATTCCTTCTTCGCATATTTAAAACTAGGAAAAAAATAGCCAAACGTAAATAAATCCAACGTAGCTAATCGATATACCTTATCAGGTTCCATGAGATGACCATTAATGAACAATTCTCGTTGCTTCGTAATTTCAATGCCATAATTCAATATTTTCCCGAAGATAATTCCTCTAAAGCCTAGTCCTTTTAATTCAAGGCGAGACCACTCTTCATTTTCAGATTGAAGGAATATTTCTTTTAATTCACTACCAGTTATTTGAATGACACATATATTTATCGGATGAGGCAGAATTTTGTGAATATCATATGTAGAAATTAGTCCTTTTCGCAATTTGTCAACGAAAATTCCTGCATTAAACATGACACAATCTGCTCCTGTATAATCGTACATACATTCTGCAAATAAATCGGATAATTGAGAGCGGTGAAACCATTCTTTATTATACGATTTTGTTAATGTAAATACAGGTTTATCCAGTAGGAGCTTGGCTTCCTTTTGCAATTGGATTAACCATTCCCCTTCATTTTCAACTTCAGGTAAAAGAGCATTTTCATACAGGCGATCCTTCTTTTCGGTTAATGTCCGTGTGGCATGGTCATACTCTATCTCTAACTGCCCCGTATATTGACCAAATTTACCGCCCCCTGTTAAAAGGACATTATTTTCTAGGCTCCCCTGTTCAAATACATGATGTGTATGCGAGCCAAAGATTACATCAATAATCGGACATTCCTGTGCTAACAACTCATCTTCTGTAATTCCTAAATGGGACATACAGATAATGATATCTGCTTGTTTTTTTAATTTAAAAGCCAATTTTATAAGCTCTGCACGAGGTGTTGTCACTTCCCAACCAAGTTCCTTATAAAATAGGTCAAACTGAGCTGTCGCCGCAATTACTGCAATTTTTGTGCCATACCTTGTTGTTAAAATAGTATAAGGCTTCATCCACCTTGGATTCTCTTCAAATTGCGAGTAAAGATTGCCGACCACTACTTCAAATTCAGCATCATCGTATAAATGATAAAGGACATTGTAAGGAAGCGTGATTCCTTCATTATTCCCTATTGTTACAACATCGTATTGCGCCTCATTCAGCATTTTAATATTGCCTTTACCCAATGTTGCTTCTGTATACAAATTAGAACGGTCTAGATGATCGCCTAAGTCCACTAAAAAGCTTGTTTCCCCTCGATCGGACAGCATTTTGCGTTGCATCTGTATAAACGATTGACTGCGCTTCCAATACGTAAAATGACTATGCAAATCATTCGTATGAAAAAAATGAATTATTTCTCGCATTTTTGCTCCCCCGCTCTCTTTTAATCTTCAAAAAATCCTAGCTGTTTTGGTGCAAGACCACCAAATTCAATCTGTAAGATTTGTTGCATCCGTTTTGCATTTTTTGCTGCATGTCCACCGGAATTATTATTAAATAAAACATAAACATGCTCTGACTGTGCCTCTAAATCTTTTATGTCTTCCGCAAGTTTCTGCAATTCTTCCTCATTGTAATCATACAAAAATCGAACTTTTCTCCAATTTTCCCCGTGCCCAATATTACGCCAGCCATGTACATTTCGACCATGTATTCTAAGAAGCACTTTATTGTCTGTAGCAACAGGTACAAAAGGTACTGAACCACTTCCCGCTTGCGGTTCATCACAAACAGTATGGATAAATTGATGTTCTTTTAAAAATTGAAGTGTCTTTTCTTTCGTTTGGGGACTAAACCAAGTTTGATTGCGAAACTCAATCGCAATTGGATAATCTATTAGTTGTTGTTTTATATAGCGAATATATTGTACATTTTTTCTTTGACAGTCAAACCATGGTGGAAACTGTACAAGCACCATCGCCAGCTTTCCATGCCTTTTAAATGTATCGGCACATTTTCTAAATGCATTAAACATATCATTTCTCGTTTCGAACGGTAATTCGTCCCGTAGATGACCTGTCATCCCTTGATATGCCTTAATAACGAATTTAAAATTATCAGGTGTATCTTTGCACCATTTTTCTACATTCTCTACTGACGGTATTGCATAAAAGGAGGTGTCCAACTCTACAACCGGAAAATGCCCACTATAATCAAATAATTTATCTTTTGCTGCCGTCACTTTACTATAGACATCTGGGTGATCGCCCCAACCAGTTAAGCCAATTGAAATCATTTCAATTCACCTCTTTAATTTATTGTATTGTACAACATATTGATCATATATATTGATACATTGCAAAATGATTTAATTCCTACCATAATAGTAGAAAAGGGAGGTTCAGTTTATGCATATTTTACAATCAATCGAGGAATTTGAGCAATTTAAAAGTAGCTCGGCCGTCGTTTTTGAATTTACAGCTGACTGGTGTGGCGATTGTCGTTTTATTGATCCGTTTATGCCGGAAGTAGTTGAAAAGTTTTCAAATTACAAATTCGTTAAAGTTGACCGCGATAAGTTTTTAGATCTATGCATCGATTTAGGTATTATCGGGATTCCTAGTTTTTTAGCTTATGAAAATGGAATTGAACTTGGGCGTTTTGTGAGCAAAGATCGTAAAACCCAGGAAGAAATTGAAAACTTTATTTCCAACCTCAAATAGAAAAATGCTTCAAACGATAAGTATTATCCGTTTGAAGCATTTTTAAATTATTTGATTATACCTTCGTGCTCTTCGTTTTTCCAAAGTTTGTTGTTCTTTTTTTGTCCTAATGCCCAAAATATAACAGCTACTGCTACGACTAACACTACAGCAGGTACCCCTAAAGTAATTGGCCAGAATAAGTTTTCCATTATAGCTCGCTCCTTTTATATATAATCTACATTTCCATTATTCCATCTAATACAATTATTGTAAACGGCAGCCAAGTATTTAATTAATAAATTCTCGTAAAAGCACTTTTTTTCTTCACGAATTCAACACAATTTTGCTTTTAGTAATGCGATTTCGATTTTTATTACTAATTCAATGAATTTCTCTATCTAAATTCCAAAAAAAAGCATTTGCCCCCAATTGGTTAGGAGGCAAATGCTTACATTGTATTATCCGATAGAACCTTCCATTTCGAACTTGATTAGGCGGTTCATTTCTACTGCATATTCCATTGGTAATTCTTTTGTGAATGGCTCGATGAAGCCCATTACGATCATTTCTGTCGCTTCTTCTTCAGAAATACCACGGCTCATTAGGTAGAATAATTGTTCTTCAGATACTTTAGAAACTTTCGCTTCGTGCTCTAAAGATACGTTATCATTTAAGATTTCGTTGTATGGAATTGTATCAGAAGTTGATTGGTTATCCATAATCAACGTGTCACACTCGATGTTTGAACGAGCACCTGTTGCGTTTTTACCGAATCTAACTTGGCCTAAATAAGTTACTTTACCACCTTGCTTAGCAATCGATTTAGATACGATTGTTGAAGATGTGTTTGGTGCCAAGTGAATCATTTTAGCTCCAGCGTGTTGATGTTGACCTTTACCTGCAATAGCAATTGAAAGTGTCATACCACGTGCGCCTTCACCTTTAAGGATACAAGCAGGGTATTTCATTGTTAATTTAGAACCGATGTTACCGTCGATCCATTCCATCGTACCGTTCTCTTCAACAACTGTACGTTTTGTAACAAGGTTATATACGTTGTTTGCCCAGTTTTGAATCGTTGTATAACGGCAGTAAGCGTTCTTTTTAACGATGATTTCTACTACAGCCGAGTGTAGAGAGTTTGTTGTGTAAACAGGCGCTGTACAACCTTCTACGTAGTGTACAGATGCATCTTCGTCTACGATGATTAGCGTACGTTCGAATTGACCCATGTTTTCAGAGTTAATACGGAAGTATGCTTGTAGTGGTGTATCTAATTTAACGCCTTTAGGCATATAAATAAATGAACCACCAGACCAAACTGCAGAGTTTAATGCTGCGAATTTGTTATCTGTATAAGGGATTACTGTACCCCAGTGTTTTTTGAAGATTTCTTCGTTTTCTTTTAACGCTGAGTCTGTATCTTTGAAGATAATCCCCATATCTGTAAGGTCTTGCTTCATGTTATGGTAAACTACTTCAGATTCATACTGAGCAGATACACCTGCAAGATATTTTTGTTCAGCTTCCGGGATACCTAATTTATCAAATGTTGCTTTGATTTCTTCAGGTACTTCATCCCAAGAACGTTCTGTTGCTTCAGATGGTTTTACGTAATACGTAATTTCATCGAAGTTTAATGACGCTAGGTCACCGCCCCATTGAGGCATTGGCATTTCATAAAATTTTTCGAGAGCTTTTAAGCGGTAGTCAAGCATCCACTGTGGCTCTTCCTTCATACTTGAGATTTCACGAACGATATCTGCTGTAAGTCCACGTTCAGAACGGAAAATTGATACGTCCTTATCATGGAAGCCATACTTGTAATCGCCGATTTCAGGCATTTTTTTAGCCATGTTGTCTCCTCCGTTCATTAACTAAAAGTGTCCAAGCGCTCGTTTAGCTGTGACGGACGTTGGAGAGTCCTGACAAGTGTGCTCGCACACGCAGGAAGGAATCGAAACGTCCGAACAACAGCTAGCGCTTTGACCTGGATAAATATGAGAAGTGCTAAAATGCTGTACAAGCACTTTAGCCTACTTAAATTATTTATTTTCGTTATTTACGCCTTTTTCCATCGCTTTCCAAGCTAATGTAGCGCATTTAATACGTGCCGGGAATTTAGCAACACCTTGTAGTGCTTCCACATCCCCAAGATCATATTTTTCATCATCGAAGTCTTCGCCAAGCATCATTTTCGAGAAAATGTCTGCTAATTCTAAAGCTTCATCTAACTTTTTGCCTTTTACGATTTGTGTCATCATTGATGCTGAAGACATAGAGATTGAACATCCTTCTCCATCAAACTTCGCATCTTCTACGATACCATCGTTTAGCTTCAGTGTTAAATGGATACGGTCACCGCAAGTTGGGTTATTCATATCGATTGTCACACTGTTTTCTTCAAGTGCCCCTTTGTTACGAGGGTTTTTATAGTGATCCATAATTACGGAACGATATAGTTGATCTAAATTATTAAAAGACATCGCCAAAATACTCCTTCGCTGAGCGCAATCCTGCAACTAAACGATCAACATCTTCTTCATCATTGTACATGTAGAAGCTTGCTCGTGCTGTTGCTGATACTTGAAGCCATTTCATTAAAGGTTGGGCGCAATGATGTCCCGCTCGAACTGCAATACCACTCATATCAAGCACTGTCGCCACATCATGAGGATGGACATCGTCAAGATTAAATGTAACAAGTCCGCAACGTTTCATCGGGTCACGTGGACCAAAAATCTGTAGACCATCAATTGTATCTAATTGATCCATCGCATAGCCTGCTAATTTATGTTCGTGTGCTGCGATGTTGTCTAAACCAATTTCTTCCAAGAAGTCGATTGCAGCACCCAGACCAATTGCTCCTGCAATAATCGGTGTACCACCTTCGAATTTCCACGGTAACTCTTTCCAAGTCGATTCTTCTAAACCTACGAAATCAATCATTTCGCCACCAAACTCTACTGGTTCCATTTCTTCAAGAAGCGCTTTTTTTCCATATAGTACCCCAATTCCAGTAGGAGCACACATTTTATGACCTGAAAAACCTGCAAAGTCCACATCTAAATCTTGTACATCTATCTTTAAATGCGGTGCTGCCTGTGCTAAATCAGCTACCATAATAGCACCATTTTCATGTGCAATACGTGCAATCTCTTTAATCGGGTTAATCGTACCTAATACGTTTGAAACATACATCATTGAAACAATTTTTGTTTTTGGTGTAATGATTTCACGTACTTTTTCCAGTGAAATTGTACCGTCTGGTTCAAGGTTAAGATATTTTAATACGGCCCCTTTTTCTTTTGCTAGCTGTTGCCATGGAATAATGTTTGAATGGTGTTCCATGTACGTAATGACAATTTCATCACCTTCTTTAACATTTTGACGACCATAACCTGAGGCAACTGTATTAAGGGCTGTAGTAGTACCACGCGTAAAAATAACTTCCTGTGTTGAACTGGCATTAATGAACTTACGAACTTTTTCACGTGCACCTTCATAAGAATCTGTTGCACGGTTTCCAAGTGTATGCACACCACGGTGAACATTCGAATTATCCAAGTTATAATAATTCGACACTGCTTCAATTACTTGAATTGGCTTTTGAGATGTAGCCGCACTGTCTAAATAAACTAATGGATGTCCATTAACTTCCTGGTTTAATATCGGAAAATAACTTTTTATTTCTTTTGGTATCATTATCGAACTTTCCTTTCGATAACCTCCGTCAGCTGTTTTTTAACGCCTTCGATTGGCAATTGAGCAACAACTGGCGCAAGGAATCCATGAATTACAAGGCGCTCTGCTTCTTGTTTAGAAATACCGCGGCTCATTAGGTAGTAAAGTTGCGTTGGGTCAACACGTCCAACAGATGCTGCGTGTCCTGCTGTTACATCGTCTTCATCGATTAAAAGAATCGGGTTTGCATCACCGCGTGCTCCTTCAGAAAGCATTAATACACGAGATTCCTGCTCTGCATTTGCTTTCGTACCACCATGCATGATGTGACCAATACCGTTAAATATTGATTGTGCCTTATCTTTCATTACACCGTGTTTTAAAATTTGACCATCGGAATTTTTACCCCATTGACGGATTAAAGTTGTAAAGTTAAGTTTTTGATCTCCGCTACCTACAGTTACCATTTTGAAATCTGAAGTAGAGTTATCACCAATTAAATTTGTTGTATTTTCATAAATTGTGTCTGAGTTCGTCATTAAACCTAATGCCCAGTCAATTTTTGCATCGCGCAGTGCATGTCCACGGCGATTTACATAAGCAGTATAACCATGTGCCAAGTTATCTACTGCACCGAATGTAACTTGTGCATTATCTTTTGCGATTACTTCCGTTACAACGTTTACTTGACCATGTGCTTCATCAAATGTAGAAATATAAGTTTCAACATAAGTTACAGCTGAAGATTCTTCTGCCACTATTAATACGTGGTTAAATAATGATGTTTCTGCATTGTCATTTAAAAATACAACTTGAAGCGGTTCTTCGATTACAACATTACGTGGAACATATACGAAAATACCACCGTTAACTAGTGCTGCATGGTAGGCAGTTAGTTTGTGCTCGTCCACTTTTACAGCAGTTGTCATAAAGTATTTTTCTACTAAATCTTTATGGTCACGGATTGCTGTTTGAATATCTGTGAAAATAACACCTTTGTTTTTTAGTTCTTCCGATAATTTTACAAACGCTGGCGTATTGTTGCGTTGGATATATAAATTTTCTTGTGTTTCAGTATCTACGACTGACTTCACTTCTGCAGGCAGTTCTTCCAATGAAGTGAATGGTGCGCTTTCTACTGTATGGTTTGCGAAATCAATGAAGTTCCACTTTTTAATATTCGTTCTGTCTGGTTTTGGTAAGTCAAGCTCAGCAGCTTTTTCCATTGCATTTACACGGAAATCAGTAAATGCTGCTGGTTCAGCGTTATTTTGCGAGAACGAGCGTACTTCTTCTACTGATAACGCTAATTTTGTTTCAACCGTCATCTTTGTCGTCCTCCTTAATTATGCTTCTTCTGTTACTGCTTCAGTATCTTGAATACCTAGTTCTGCTTTAATCCACTCATAACCTTCTGCTTCTAAACGTTGAGCTAATTCAGCACCACCAGATTTCACGACTTTACCTTGCATCATTACGTGAACATGGTCAGGTGTGATGTAGTTTAATAAACGTTGATAGTGAGTGATCATTAAGCAGCCGAAACCTTCGCCGCGCATTTCGTTAATACCTTTTGAAACTACTTTTAATGCATCGATATCTAAACCAGAATCGATTTCATCTAAAATACCGAATGTTGGTTTGATCATCATCATTTGCAGAATTTCGTTACGTTTTTTCTCACCGCCAGAGAAGCCTTCGTTTAAATAACGTTGTGACATTTCTTCCGGCATTTCTAAAAATTCCATTGTTTTATCTAATTCACGGATGAATTTCATTAATGAAATTTCTTGTCCTTCTTCACGACGCGCGTTAATTGCTGAACGTAAGAAGTCCGCATTTGTTACACCAGGAATTTCTGAAGGATATTGCATAGCAAGGAATAAACCTGCTTGTGCGCGCTCATCAACTTCCATTTCCAATACGTTTTCGCCATCAAGGATGATTTCACCTGAAGTTACTTCATATTTTGGGTGCCCCATAATTGCTGAAGCTAATGTAGATTTACCTGTACCGTTCGGACCCATGATTGCATGGATTTCGTTTGTGTTGATTGTTAAGTTTACACCTTTTAAAATCTCTTTTCCGTCGATTTCAACGTGAAGATCTTTAATTTCTAAAGTTGCCATTAAATTACCTCCAAATATTCATTTGCATACTTTTTGTATGCTAAATTAAGTTCATAACCAATCTTACCCGAAATGAATGTGTGTTGCAAATAGTTTAGAATGATTTTAATTAAAAAATACTTATCAATCTATTAAAACGCTTTAGTGCAGTTTGTTTCTACTATTTAAACAGTAATAATTATGCTTTATATTTTTTCAATAGCTAAACACTAATTGAGAATCAATTTCACTTATTACCGGGCGCTACCATACCCTTTATTTAATAAATTAAAACACCATTCTCTTAAAAGAAAATGGTGTTGATATAATTATATTAACTTGTTACTACTAATTCATTTAAATAATAATCAACACTTGCAGCAACACCGCGTCCTTCTTTAATCGCCCAAACAACAAGACTTTGACCACGGCGGGCATCACCGGCAGCAAATACTCCCGGTAGATTCGTTTCGTAATCTTTAATGGATGCGCGAATCCGGTTATTCGTAAATTCCACACCGAAATGTTCTGGCGTTTCCTTTTCTGCCCCTTCAAAACCTATTGCTACAAATACATGCTGTGCCGGCCACACTTTCTCTGTTCCCGGCAGCTCTTTAAAGTAATGGAAACCATCTTCTCCTAAAATCTTCTCCATTTGAATTGTATGGAGTTCTTTTACATTTCCAGCTGCATCTTTAACAATTTTTGTTGTTTGAATGCAATATTCACGTGGGTCACGACCAAATTTGGCGTCTGCTTCTGCGTATGCATAGTCCAACGTGTAAATATTAGGGTCTTTCGGCCACATTGTATCATCTGTACGAACTTTCGCCTGTTGAGGATGTTTCCCGAATTGGTAAACTGAGCGGCAATTTTGGCGCAATGCAGTTGCTACACAGTCTGCACCTGTATCTCCGCCACCGATAACGATAACGTCCTTACCTTCTACATTCAGTGCTTTATTATCCGCAAAATTTGAATCCAATAAACTTTTCGTTACATCTGTTAAATAATCCATTGCTAAGTGGATGTTACCAGCATCGCTGCCTTCCATATGAAGCGAACGCTGCTTTTGTGCACCTGTACATAAAATTACAGCATCATAGTCGGCCTGTAATTGCTCTTTCGTAATATCTTTCCCAACTTCTGTATTTGCTACGAAGCAAATGCCTTCCGATGCCAACAAGTCAATACGGCGCTCAATTACTTCTTTTTCAAGTTTCATGTTTGGAATACCGTACATTAAAAGTCCACCGAAGCGATCCGAACGTTCAAATACCGTTACAGAATGCCCTAGCTGATTAAGCTGATCTGCTGCAGCCAAGCCAGCGGGGCCTGATCCAACAATTGCCACTTTAAAATCAGAACGTACCTTTGGAATACGCGGTGTAATCCAGCCATTCTCAAAACCTTTATCAATAATAGTGCGCTCTATTGATTTAATCGCAACGGCAGGGTCTGTAATGGCTAATGTACACGACCCTTCACATGGAGCAGGGCAAACCCGCCCTGTAAATTCCGGGAAGTTATTCGTCATATGAAGACGATCCAGTGCTTCTCTCCATTGCCCTTTATAAACTAAATCATTCCACTCCGGGATGACATTAAAAATCGGACACCCTGCAGCCGTACCTCGAATTTCAATTCCCATATGGCAAAATGGCGTACCACAATCCATACAACGAGCCCCTTGAGTTTGAAGCTTTTCATCTGGTAGTTTGCTTGCATATTCGCTCCAACTCGAGATGCGCTCTAGTGGTGCTTGTTCCTGTACTTTTTCACGCTTAAATTCCATAAATCCAGTTGCTTTCCCCATGCTAGAACCCTCCTGTTATTTCGAACTCACAAGCTTTTTTTGACTTCCTGTTACTTCCACAAAGGCTTGCATTGCGGCATTGTCATATGTTAATCCATTTAACTTATACTCATCGATTTTTTCCAGCATTTCTTTATAATCCACTGGCACAACTTTTACAAATAGAGGAAAGAATTGCTCCCACTTCGCTAAAACATCAAGTGCATAAGAGCTGTCTGTCTCCTCTAAATGCTGAATAATGAGTTGACGAACCGATTCGATTTCAGTAGCATCCGAAAGTTTTTCGAATTGAATCATTTCCATATTGCACTGCGCTTTAAATTTCTCCTCGTCACTCGGCAAAATGTAGCCTATACCTCCTGACATCCCAGCACCAAAGTTTTGGCCTACATCACCCAATACGATAATCTTGCCGCCAGTCATATACTCACAGCCATGGTCGCCTATTCCTTCAACCACGATCTGTGCACCGGAGTTACGAACACCGAAGCGATGCCCTGCTTGCCCGTTAATGAATGCCTGCCCGCTTGTTGCACCGTATAAGCAAACATTCCCTGCAATGACGTTTTTCTCTTGTTCCCCTTTAATTGGAGCAATTGCTACTACTTTACCTCCCGATAGACCTTTCCCAAAGTAGTCGTTGACATCCCCTACTACTCTCATTGCCATACCACGTGGAGTAAAGGCACCGAAACTTTGGCCAGCATGCCCTGTAAATGTTAAATTAATAGTGTTTAAAGGCAGCCCAGCTTCACCATATTTTCTTGATATTTCACTACCGACAATTGTACCCATTACTCGGTCTGTATTTTTAATTGGATAACTTAATTCTATGCGCTCTTTTTCTTCAATTGCCTTTGTGACCTTTGGTAATAATTCGCGCATATCAAAGCTTTCTTCAATTTGATGATTTTGTTGTTGCTGCTTTGTACGCGTACCTTGCATTTGATGCAACAATGCGGATAAATCCAATTGACTTGCTTTCCAATGATTTGCCGTACGTTCAGAAATTTGAAGAACATCAGTACGTCCAACCATTTCTTCTACAGTTCGGAAGCCTAAAATACTCATGTATTCACGCATTTCCTCTGCTACAAAGCGCATATAGTTTACAACATGATCTGCATTCCCCATAAATTTAGCACGTAGTTCCGGATTTTGTGTTGCTACTCCTACTGGACAAGTATCCAAATGGCAAGCACGCATCATAACACAGCCTAATACGATTAATGGTGCTGTTGCAAAGCCATATTCCTCTGCCCCAAGCAATGCCGCCATTATGACATCCTTACCTGTCATTAGCTTCCCATCTGTTTCTAACGTTACACGATCTCTTAATCCGTTTAGCATTAATGTCTGATGTGCTTCAGCCAGACCTAGCTCCCACGGCAAACCTGTATGTTTAATCGAAGTTTTTGGCGAAGCACCTGTTCCTCCGTCATAGCCTGAAATTACAATAACGTCCGCTGCACCCTTTGCCACACCGGCCGCTATTGTACCAACGCCTGCTTTTGCTACAAGCTTCACTGAGATTCTAGCGTAGCGGTTAGCGTTTTTCAGATCGTGAATAAGCTCTGCCATATCTTCAATTGAATAAATATCATGGTGAGGTGGTGGAGAAATTAACCCTACCCCTGGAGTCGATCCGCGTACTTCTGCTACCCAAGGATAAACTTTATTACCAGGCAACTGACCGCCTTCTCCTGGTTTTGCACCTTGCGCCATTTTAATCTGCAATTCATCAGCGTTTACTAAGTAATGTGATTTGACTCCAAATCGTCCCGATGCAATTTGTTTAATGCTTGAACGACGGTTATCGCCATTTGCATCTAGTTTGTAACGCGCTGGATCCTCTCCACCTTCTCCAGAATTCGAGCGTGCCCCTAAACGATTCATCGCAATCGCTAACGTTTCATGTGCCTCTTTTGATAGTGAACCATATGACATCGCACCCGATTTGAACCTTTTAACTATCGAATCAACAGATTCCACTTCTTCAATCGGAAGTCGACGTTCTGCTTTTTTGAAGTCAAATAAGTTACGTAAAAACCCGATTCGCTCTTCATTAGCCATTTCTGCATACATACGATATAGACCGTAATCATTTTTTCTTGTTGCCCATTGCAGCGTATGAATTGTTTTTGGATTAAACGCATGATGTTCACCATCTGCTCGCCATTGGAAATCAGAACCTGATTGCAGCTGATCTGTCATCGATTGCAGTGCTGCTTCATGACGGCGTTTAGCCTCTTCACCAATTGTTGCTAAATCAATACCATCGATTTGGGAAGCAGTTCCTGTGAAATATTCATCAATTACAGCTTTTGAGATTCCTACTGCTTCAAAAATTTGAGCACCGCGATATGATTGCACCGTTGAGATACCCATTTTGGACATTACTTTTACGACACCTTCTGCCGCGCCTTTTCGGAACTTCTGCATTGCTTTTTCAAACGGAATTGTTAAGTGTTCATTTTCAATGGCTTCTTCAATTGTTGCATAAGCTAAATATGGATGGATCGCATCAACACCGAATCCAATCAATGCTGCAAAATGATGCACTTCACGAACTTCCGCACTATTTACTACAATACTTGCTTTTGTTCGAAGCCCGATGCGAATCAAATATTGGTGGATAGTACTAGCTGCTAACAATACTGGTATTGTTAATTGTTTCGCATCTTCCACATAATCCGATAACACAATAATTGTTCGCCCACCGAAAATTGCCGCTTCTGCTTCTGTTTTTATACGATTGAGCTCGCTTTCTAAATTTTCCGTAAATTTAAGCGATATTTCAGCTACTTTAAATGCTTCTTCTTCATTGTTTAAAAGCAGCTCGTACTCTGCAGTCGATAGCACTGGTGTTTCTAGGAAAATACGCTTTGCATTTTGTTCGTTCGGATGCAATAAATCTCCTTCCGCACCTAATAGAGTCATCGTAGAAGTTACTACATGCTCTCGAATGGAATCGATTGGCGGATTGGTAACTTGTGCAAAGAGCTGTTTAAAATAGTTGAATAATGATTGTGGTCGATCTGATAATACAGCTAGCGGTGAATCATTCCCCATCGAACCAAGCGGATCTTTTCCTTCTTTAGCAAGCGGTACAATATATTTTTGAACATCTTCAAAAGTATATCCATGAATCTTTTGACGTAAAGTGATGTCATTTAATTCAACAATTTTTTCATCTTTCGCTTTAAGCTCTATCATGTTTTCTTTTAACCATGCAGCATACGGTTTCGCTGCTGCCATTTGAGACTTCAGTTCTTCATCCGAAATGATTTTCCCCTGCTCTAAGTCGATTAACAACATACGTCCAGGGCTTAAACGGTCTTTATATAAAATATCTTCTTCTGCATAATCCACAACCCCAGTTTCAGAAGAGAAAATAACATGATCATCTTTTGTTACATATAGTCTTCCTGGACGTAAGCCATTTCGATCTAATATCGCTCCAATTTGTTTACCATCTGTGAAACAAATGGCTGTCGGACCATCCCAAGGTTCCATTAAGCTGGAATGATATTGATAAAATGCTTTACGATTTTCTTCAATGCGTGGATTTTCCGTCCACGGCTCAGGAATCATCATCATTGCTGCCTCTGCCGGTGAACGTCCTGCTAATACTAAAAATTCGAATGCATTATCAAGCATGGAAGAATCTGAACCTGTTGCATCGATAATTGGTAACAGCTTCTGTAGATCCTCTCCAAAAACCTGTGATACAAATTGTTGCTCACGTGCTCGCATCCAGTTAATATTCCCACGCAATGTGTTAATCTCACCATTATGAATGATGTAACGATTAGGGTGCGCGCGTTTCCATGATGGGAATGTATTAGTCGAATATCGAGAATGGACAAGCGCTAAAGCAGAAACAAAGCTTTCATTTTGTAAGTCAATATAAAATTCGCTTACTTCCTCTGGAGCTAGTAAACCTTTAAAAACCATTGTCTGACTTGAAAGACTAGGGATATAAAGCTCAAAGCCTTGCTCTACCGCCCAATGTTCCAATTGTTTACGAATAACATATAATTTCCGTTCAAATATTTGCTGATTTTGTGAATGAGCTTTTATAAATACTTGTCGAACAACCGGTGCAGTAGATTTTGCAATTTCACTTAAATTTTCTTTATTGATGGGAGCAGTTCGCCAGCCGATAAGTTCCTGGCCTTCTTGCTGAATTAATTCGTTCATTTTTTGTTCAATTTTCTTACGTTCGATTTCATCGTTCGTAAAGAAAATTTGCCCTACACCGTAAGCTCCTTTTTCAGGTAAATTAATTTCCGGACAATTTAATTTAAAGAAGTCGTGTGGAATTTGTACCATTAACCCTGCTCCGTCGCCTGTCTTACCGTCCCCGCCACGTCCAGCACGGTGTTCTAAACGACATAACATTTCTAAACCTTTTTTTACAATCGTATGTGATGGTTTCCCTTTTATGTTAGCGTACATTCCGATACCACACGCGTCATGTTCAAACTGTGGATTATATAAACCTTGTGCTCCTGGCAACTGGTGAAAACTCATATTAATTCCCCCTCATTCTTTCAATAACGTATTTACATTTTAAAGTTTTCGAAATAATATAAACAATATATAGTTTGGATATAAACAATCTATTTTTTAGATGAATGGGGTGGGATTAGTGGAATTAAGACAATTACGTTACTTTGTCGAGGTAGCAGAACGAGAACATATTTCAGAGGCAGCAGAGCATCTACATGTTGCCCAGTCTGCAATCAGCAGGCAAATTGCCAATTTGGAAGAAGAGCTTGGAGCGGCACTTTTCGAGCGTATTGGACGTAACGTCAAACTGACACCGATTGGTAAAACTTTTTTGGAACACAGCATTACTGCACTAAAGGCCATTGACTTTGCTGCTAAACAAGTGGAAGAATACCTAGACCCGGCAAAAGGGGTGATTAAAGTTGGTTTTCCAACTAGTCTAGCAAGCTATGTATTACCATCAGTCATTTCCGCATTCAAAAAAGAATATCCGGATATCGCTTTCCATTTACGCCAAGGTTCTTATAAATATTTAATCGAAGCCGTTAAAAATCGGGAACTTAATTTAGCGTTACTCGGCCCTTTACCCCCTAAAGACGAATCAATCAATACGACGGTTTTATTTAGCGAAAGTATTCATGCATTACTACCCGCAACACATCCATTGGCTAAAAGGGATAAAATTAATTTAGTCGATTTACGAAGTGATCAATTTGTTCTTTTCCCAGAAGGATATATATTAAATAAAGTAGCAGTCGACGCTTGTCGCTCTGTAGGTTTTATGCCAACAATTACTTCTGAAGGAGAAGATATGGATGCTTTAAAAGGACTTGTAGCAGCTGGAATTGGTGTTACGCTTTTACCAGAAAGCTCTTTATACGATTCCACACCTCGTATGACAGTAAAAGTACCTATTGCAATCCCATCCATAAGACGGACAGTCGGCATAATTGCACCATCGACCCGTGACCTCGCCCCATCTGAAAAAGTATTTGTAGATTTTGTGTCTAAATTTTACTCACGTTTAACAAGATTCCAATAAAAAAAGAGATTAGTTGAGAATCCTCTCAGCTAATCTCTTTGCAATGACTGCCTAATTAAGCAACTCCAAGTATTTTATTCACCTGAAACAGGTACTACAGAGCCGCCCCATTCTTCAAGGATAAAGTCTTGAATTTCTTTTGAACGTAATGCTTCTACTAATGCTTTAATCTCTTTAGAATCCTCTTCACCAGAATTCACAGCAATAATGTTTACATATGGTGATTCACTTGACTCGATTGCGATTGAATCTTCCAATGGGTTAATTCCATTATCAATTGCGAAGTTCGAGTTAATTAACACTGCATCGCCTTCTTCATTTTCATACATTTGCACTAATAGTTCTGCTGCAGTGTTTGCATCAAATACAAAGTTTTTCGGATTATCTACAATGTCTTTTGTTTCTGCTTTTGTTTTATCAATACCATCTGCTAATGTAATTAAACCTTGTGTTTCAAGCAATGAAAGCATACGTCCATGGTCTGCTACAGAGTTTGACAGTAAAATTGTCGCCCCTTCAGGAAGCTCTTCTAAAGATTTGTATTTTTTAGAGTAAACACCGATTGGCTCGATGTGAATACCGCCTGCATTTGCAAAGTCATAATCGAAATCTGCTTTTTGAGCTTCGAAATAAGGGATATGTTGGAAGTAGTTAGCGTCGATATCACCGTTTTCTAAATCTTGGTTTGGAAGGACATAATCTGTGTATGTAGCAATCTCCAGCTCAATGCCTTGCTCCTCTAAAATTGGTTTTACTTTTTCTAAGATTACCGCGTGCGGCGTATTTGACGCGCCTACTTTTAATGTATCTTCATCTCCACCACATGCTGCTAATGCTAATACTGAAGCTCCTAAAATAATGCCTGATAATAATTTTTTCATCTGTTTTACCCCTATTCTCTATTTGTAATTTTTAGCCATTATTAACCGAACAATTTTTATATTCTGTAAATTAAATGTATAAACGCGCACTCTTTCAAGATTGCGTTTATTATTGCTCAAAAAACTTTGGCTTATATAATTATGACCTGTAAGTCACGAACTATCGTTTGTCCACTTTTACTGTAATAAAGTCACCAATATATTGAATGATAAATACTACAACTAAAATTAAAACTGTCGCCATAAGCGTGACATCAGTACGATTACGCTGGAATCCATCAAGGAACGCTAAATTCCCTAAGCCGCCTGCACCGATAATACCAGCCATTGCTGTATAGCCTACTAATGCTACTGCTGTTACTGTTATACCGGAAATTAATGCAGGTAAGCTTTCCGGAATTAACACTTTCCAAATAATAGTTGATGTTTTAGCTCCCATTGAACGGGCTGCTTCGATAACACCTTTATCAATTTCTCTTAGTGCGATTAATACCATGCGTGCATAAAATGGTGCCGCACCGATAATAAGTGCTGGTAATGCTGCATTGGCACCACGAATCGTTCCAAGTAAAAACTTTGTAAACGGTATTAATAAAATAATTAATACGATAAATGGAATCGAACGGAAAATATTTACGAGCGACCCAGTCAAAAAGTGAACGACTTTATTTGCCCATAACTGGTTGTCACTTGTTAAAAACAATACAATTCCTATTAGAATTCCGAGGATGAATGTAATGACCGTCGCTACAGCTGTCATATAAACAGTTTCATATGTTGCGTCGAGCATTTTACCCCAGTCAACGTTCGGAAATAATTGATTAAGCATGCTCAATCACCTCCGTTTGAATTTCCTGCATTGTTAAGAAGTTTAATGCCTTCTCTACTTCGTGTTGCTCACCATCGATATGAATAAATAGCGTACCGAATGAACCGGCTGTTGTATTGGATATTTTCCCGTGAACGATATTAACGACTATGTCAAATTGCTTAATCATCTGAGATATTACCGGCTGTTCTGTCGTTGCCTCCGCAAATGTTAATTTGGCAATTTTTCCTGCTGGGTAATTGGCTAAAATTTGCTCTAGTGACGCCTGCATTTCCTGCGTTTCTCCAGAAGCTTGCGAAACGAAATTTTTGGTAATCGGCGCTTGTGGGTGTTGGAAGACCTGCAGAACATCTCCCTGTTCCACTACTTTTCCTGCTTCCATAACAGCCACACGGTTACAGATTTTGCGAATAACATGCATTTCATGTGTAATCAGTACAATTGTTAAGCCGATCTTTTTATTAATATCCAGTAATAGCTCTAAAATAGAATCCGTCGTCTCTGGATCAAGTGCTGAAGTGGCTTCATCACATAGAAGAACTTCCGGGTTGTTCGCTAATGCGCGGGCTATGCCGACACGTTGTTTTTGACCACCTGAAAGTTGTGATGGATAGGCTTTTCCTCTTCCTTTTAGACCTACTAGTTCAATCAGCTCTTCCACTCGTTTGGCACGCTGAGATTTGGAAACACCAGCGATTTCAAGAGGAAATGCAATATTTTCTTCGACTGTGCGCGACCAAAGTAAATTAAAGTGCTGAAATATCATACTAATTTTTTGGCGTGCTTCTCTTAACTTTGCCCCTGATGCTTTAGAAATATCCTGTCCACCTACAATAACTGAACCTGTTGAAGGTTTTTCCAGACCATTTAATAGGCGGATCATTGTACTTTTACCAGCACCACTGTAGCCGATAATACCGTATATTTCTCCTTTTTCAATCGATAAGCTAACATTGTCTACCGCTGTAAGCTCACCGTTTTTTGTGTTATATACTTTCGTGATATTTTGTATATCAATCATGCGTCGTACCCCTTCTCTTGAAATAACCTACCTGTAATTTCAATATAATGTTTTTAGTGTTTTTTTCGCATCTTCGAAAATAAAATTACACCAAAAAAACCTTCCTACTCACGACAAGTAGAAAGGTTTCACATAAAAATTTATACGGTAAACCGTTCTCTCATCTTTCAAAGTTTAAACTTTGTGTGAATTGGCACCTTTGCATAAAATGCTGGTTGCCGGGCTTCATAGGGCACTTCCCTCCACCTCTCTTTATAAGAGCAACGTTATTAAGTTTTATTATTATGTCTGTTACTTTATCATGCTAAAGAGAAGACGTCAATTACTTTTTTAATATTTCATACAAAAATGGTACGGATTTAAATGCATATAACTTTTTTGACACTTTTCCATTGTCAGAAACAATTAAACAAGGTACGCTTTCGATTTTCAAATCGTTGGCCAACCCCTCAATATAATTGATATTTGCCATACCTAGTGGTAAATCTGGTAGTAATTTCTCAACTACTTTCAGCATTCTTTCCGAAAGTTCACAAGTACCGCACATTGGGGTGTATAGGAAAAATGCGGTTTGATCATATTGTTGTATATTTTGTTCCCACTGCTCTCTTGACCATTGTTCCATATTTAAGTCATCCTTCTTTTATTAAAAATTTTGCTTGTATTAATAAGTTCCGTAAAATTAGTTTGGGAGTCTTTTCTACCTCTACATATTCTCGAGGTATAATTAGCTGAGTTACTTCAGGAAATGCCCGGTTCATTAGTTTTCTTAACTTTTCACCATTTTTGTCTGCATCAAACATTGTCACAATTTCATAATGCTCATAGTCTTCTAGTAATTCGATTAAATTGACTTCACTTATTGTTCCATTAGTACAAATTATCGTGACTTCTTCAGCCAATAAAGGAATTAACCTCATTTTATCGGCCCGTCCTTCAACTACAATGCATTTTCCCATAGAGATACGCTTCCTTTCATCAATTACGGCTATCTATACAATAGCAAAAAAACACCAAAACCTTTAACTAATAGGCTTTGGTGTTGAAACATTTATTGTTCAATTAATGCAGTATAAGCATCTGCATCCATTAATTCTTTAACTTCTTCGTCGTTCGTTACTTCAACCGTAATCATCCAAGCTGTACCGTAAGGAGATTCATTTACGTATTCTGGGTTGTCTAAAAGTTCTTCGTTAATCGCAACAACTTTACCTGAGATTGGAGCATAAAGTTCCGAAACAGTTTTAACAGATTCTACACTACCGAATGGCTGATCCTTTGAAACTTCATCGCCTACTTCCGGTAACTCCACAAACACGATGTCCCCTAATTCAGCTTGTGCAAAATCTGTAATTCCGATTGTTGCTTTGCCGTCTTCAACTTTAACCCACTCATGCTCTTTTGAATAAAGTAACTCTTTAGGTGTGCTCATTAAAAAACCTCCAGTTATTATGTAGTACATTCAACTTCATTTTGCCATATTTCGTTCGGAAATACAACGTGAATACCGGTTTATTTCCACGATTCTGAGAAGTCAGACTCCTTAAAACCTAATGTTAATTTTTTGCCATCTGTCACTATTGGACGCTTGATTAACATACCATCTGAAGCTAATAGCTCTAATTGCTCATCATCAGACATCGAAGGCAATTTGTCTTTTAGTTCCAGCTCACGATATTTCATACCTGAAGTATTAAAGAATTTCTTTAAAGGCAACCCACTAGCTTCATAATACGCTTTAAGTTGCTCTTTAGAAGGCGTTTCTTCAACGATGTTAATATTTTCATATTGAATACCATTTTCATCTAGCCATTTCTGTGCTTTTTTGCATGTAGTACATTTTGGGTATTGGATAAATTTCACTGTCATAAAAGAACTCCTCTTTACCATTCATTTTCCCTTATTGTAACGGATATAGAAAAACAAATCAAAATTGGAATTGCATTGCGGGGGTTATATTCTTAATTAATTTTATATTAGAAGATTTGTGATGATATTAGAACATATTGAATGCTTTTTAGAAGAAATCATTCATTTATTTGAAACTTTTAAAGATATTTTAGAAGAAGTGCAACTCTTATTAGAACTTCCGATTTAAATTAGAAAATTCATTTACCTAAAACATAAAAAAATCGGATGCGGGCCCTGCATCCGATTTCATTCTATTTATTATACTACATATTTTTCAGCGTCGATTAATTTCGCTGCTGCTTCACGTTTTTTCGGAATTAAGTTATAAGGGTTGTTGCGCGTTAATTTACGTAATGCCGATAAGATCATACGTGCATCATCACCTTCAACTGAAGCGATTAATGTTTCTTTTGCTTCTTTTTCGATTTCTGCAAATGCTTCCTGGCAGAAAATTTGTGTGTAAAGAATCTTTTGTGCCGCTTTTTCTTCTCCGTCACGCTCAATTGCTTTTTGTGTACGGATTACTGCTGATTCCATTGCATATAATTGGTTCGCAATATTAGCAATGTTAACAAGCACTTCCTGCTCCGCATCTAATTTAGCACCGAAACGTTGTGCTGCAGCACCAGCTGCAAGTACAGCGATTTTCTTCGCGTTTTTCACTAAATATTTTTCTTGCTCTAATGCTTCATTACCGATTTCTTCCGGCATAAGCATTAGTAGTTCATTTTGTAATTCCTGCGCTACTTGTAATAGTGGTAATTCACCTTTTAGCGCTTTTTTCATGAATGTGCCTGGCACGATCATACGGTTAATTTCATTTGTACCTTCGAAAATACGGTTAATACGAGAGTCGCGGTAAATACGCTCTACTTCGTACTCAGCCATAAATCCGTAGCCACCGTGTAATTGAACTGCTTCGTCTGCTACGTAATCCAAAGTTTCAGAACCGAATACTTTTGCGATCGAGCACTCAATAGCATACTCAGCGATCGCTCCAGCTATTGCTTTACCGTCTTTTTGCTCTTCGTCTGATAATTGGTTCAAGCGATCTTCAAAGTAACCAACTGTACGATAGTTTAAAGATTCTGATGCATAAATGTGAGAAGCCATTGATGCAATCTTTTCTTTTGTTAAGTTGAAATCTGATAATTTAGTTTTGAATTGTTGACGTTGGTTTGTATAAGCTACTGCTAATTCAAATGCACGTTTAGATGCACCTACTGTACCTACCCCTAATTTATAACGTCCAATATTTAAGATGTTGAATGCGATAATATGACCGCGTCCTACTTCACCTAGTAAGTTTTCTACCGGTACTTGCGCGTCTTCTAAAATTAACGTACGAGTAGAAGAAGATTTAATCCCCATTTTCTTTTCTTCAGGACCAACAGAAACTCCAGGGTATGAACGTTCAACGATGAAAGCTGTAAATTTATCACCATCGATTTTAGCGTATACAACAAATACATCTGCAAAGCCTGCATTTGTAATCCATTGTTTTTCACCATTTAATACATAGTGTGTACCTGCTTCATTTAATTTTGCAGTTGTTTTTGCACCTAATGCGTCAGAACCTGAACCTGGCTCTGTTAATGCATATGCTGCAATTAACTCTCCTGAAGCTAACTTCGGTAAATACTGAGTTTTTTGCTCATGGTTACCGAATAATACGATTGGTAACGAACCGATACCAACATGTGCACCGTGAGTAATTGAGAACCCGCCTGCTGGAGACATTTTTTCAGCGATTAATGCCGAAGAAATTTTGTCTAAGCCAAGACCTTCGTATTCTTCTGGTACGTCAGCTGCAAGTAAACCTAGTTCGCCCGCTGTTTTTAATAAACGTACTGAGTGGTCGAATTCGTGATGCTCTAAGTTTTCAACAACTGGTAATACTTCGTTTGTTACATATTCAGAAGTTGTTTGAGCAATCATTTTTTGCTCGTCTGTGAAATCTTCTGGCGTAATTACTCGATTAATATCCACATCTTCGATTAAGAAGCCGCCACCTTTAATAATGTTTGTTGTTTGTACCATAATAAATTCCTCCCTAGTTTCCTTTGTGATTTTATTGCGTTGTTTTCCGTTTCGGTTACGCTTTCCGCGGGCACGGCCTGAGCCTGTAGTCTCAGGCGTCGTGCTTTTCCCGCTGGAGTCGAACCTTCACTACAAACAACACCTTATTATTTCCCCAGACAATTAAAGAACTTCAAATACCCCTGCTGCACCCATTCCGCCGCCAATACACATCGTTACAACACCATATTTTCCGCCGCGACGTTTTAGTTCGTTAATCAGTTTTACTGTTAGGATTGCACCTGTTGCTCCAAGCGGATGACCTAATGCAATCGCACCACCGTTAACATTCACTTTATCAATGTCGATCCCTAATTCACGTACTACCTGAATTGATTGTGATGCGAACGCTTCATTAATTTCCCACAGATCTACTTGGTCTTGAGTTATTCCTGCAATTTCCAATGCTTTTGGTACTGCTACGATTGGTCCGATACCCATTACTTCCGGTGGAACTCCGCCAACAGCGAAACCTAAAAACTTAGCAAGTGGCTTCATCCCTTGTTTTTCTGCTTCTTCACGATCCATTACTAATACTGCTGCTGCACCGTCAGAAGTTTGTGAAGCATTCCCCGCTGTTACAGAACCTTTTACATTGAAAGCCGGACGTAATTTTGCTAGCGTTTCAACTGAAGTTCCTGGACGAACCCCTTCATCTGTATCAAAAATTATTGTCTTTTCTTTTAATTGATTGTTTTCATCGACATAGTACTCTGTAACTTCTACCGGTACGATTTCATCTTTGAATTTACCTTCTTTAATCGCTTTTTCAGCTAACTCATGTGAGCGTACAGCAAAAGCATCCTGGTCTTCGCGAGTTACATTGTAGCGATTTGCCACTTCCTCAGCTGTGTGCCCCATTCCGATATAATATTGCGGTGCATCTTCAGCTAACTTAGGATTTAAGCGCACAGTATTGCCTGTCATCGGAATCATACTCATCGATTCCGTACCGCCTGCAACGATTGCCTTTGAATGGCCAAGCATAATACGCTCAGCTGCATATGCGATTGTTTGTAATCCTGATGAACAGAAGCGATTTACTGTTAAAGCTGGTGTTGTATCTGGTAGACCTGCCAATGCTCCTACTAAGCGGGCAACGTTCATTCCTTGCTCTGCTTCAGGCATTGCACATCCCATAATTAAATCGTCTATTGGACCTTCATAGCCCGCACGTTTTAACGTTTCTTTTACTACTACTGCACCAAAGTCATCGGGTCTAGTATTTGCCAAAGTTCCTTTTTTCGCACGTCCAATTGGTGTTCGTGCTCCTGCAACGATAACGGCTTCACGCATAATGATGTTTCCCCCTTGTGATTAGCTAGCATGTAACAGTAAGCTACTCGCTAGTAAAGTATTGAAAGTAAATATTCGTTTCGAATATGGTCCGTTTAATTTCCGTTCCGGTTACGCTTTCCGCGGGCGTGGCCTGAGCCTGTAGTCTCAGGCGTCACGCTTTTCCCGCTGGAGTCGAACCTCCACTCCAATTAACTCAATTCTTGAAACAAAGTTCCTCGCTTTTAAAATAGTGGTTTTATTTAGTTACGTAACGGCTTTCCTTTTACTAGCATGTGTTGCATACGCATTTGTGACTTTTGGTCTGCTACTAGTTCTAGGAATGCTTGTTTTTCCAAGTTTAATAAATACTCTTCTGACACTTCAGTTCCGTATGGGACTTTGCCGCCTGCGATGACATATGCCAACTTTTTAGCGATTTTAAGATCGTGCTCTGTAATGTAGCCAGAATCGAACATTCCTTGTGCACCTAATAGTAACGTTGCATAACCTGGCGCACCGACTACTTTTACTTTTCTTTTCACAGGAGGTGTATAGCCCGCTTCAGCTAATGCTAGTGCTGCTTGTTTCGCATCATAGATTAAATGATCCGGGTTAACAGAAATTCCATCTGCGAAGTTTAGGAAATTGTTTTCACGCGCTTCTTCCCCAGATGTCGAAACTTTTGCCATTGCAATTGTTTCAAATACTTTATTAGCAATATGCTGGTAGTCTACTTCTACACCTTGAGGTAAGCCCTTAATGAATTTTTCATAAAGTCCTAAGTTACCACCGCCGCCTGGGATTAACCCGACGCCTACTTCTACAAGACCCATATATGTTTCTGCCGACGCCTGAATATGTGCAGCTGGTAAACATACTTCTGCACCACCGCCTAATGCCATTTGGAATGGTGCCGCAACAACAGGTTTTGTTGAGTATTTAATACGGCGCATTGCCTGCTGGAATGATTTAATAACAAAATCAAGTTCAAAAATATTATCGTCCTGTGCTTCCATTAAAATCATTGCAAGGTTTGCTCCTACACAGAAGTTTTTACCTTGGTTACCGATAACAAGACCTTTAAAGTTCTTTTCAACTTCATCAACCGAATAGTTAATCATCTGTACAATATCCAGGCCAATTGCGTTTGATTTTGAGTGGAATTCCAGTAATGCAATTCCATCACCTAAATCTATTAAACTTGCACCTGAATTTGATTTAATAACGCCATGCTTTTTCTTGTAGCGTTTTAAATCAATTGCCTTTTCATTTACTGGTACTTTTACATACTCCGTACCGTCGTAGTATGCTAAATCGCCATCGATTTCTGTATAGAATGTAGAGAAGCCTTGATCGAGTAATCCGCTCACGAACTCTGGAATTTCACGACCTTCTTCTTTCATTTTTGCTACAGATTTTTCAACACCGATTGCATCCCACATTTCAAATGGACCTTGTGCCCAACCGAAGCCCCACTTCATCGCATTATCGATTGCTACGATATCATCTGCAATCTCGCCCATTAACTGCGCTGAGTAAAGTAATGTTGGTGCAAATGAATTCCACAATAATTCGCCTACGCGGTCTTGCGCATAAATTAATACTTTTAATTTGCCGCCCGGTCCTTTTGCCTGCTTTGCCATTTCAAGAGATGGTGCAACAAGCTTTTTATTTGGCTCATATTCAAATGTAGATAAATTTAATTGTAAGATTTCTTTTCCTTCTTTTTTGAAGAAGCCTTGGCCGGATTTTGCGCCTAACCAACCATTCGAAACCATTTTCTTTAAAATTGGTGACTCTTCAAATACTGCTTGCTCAGCACCTGTCGTTTGGTCATATACATTTTTTGCAACATGTGCAAATGTATCAAGACCTACTACATCCAATGTACGGAATGTCGCAGATTTTGGACGTCCGATTATAGGACCAGTCACTGAATCTACTTCTCCTACTGAATAATTGCGCGCTACCATTTCATTCATCGTAACGATTAGACCGTATGTACCGATACGGTTGGCAATGAAGTTTGGTGTGTCTTTCGCAATTACAACACCTTTACCTAATACATCCTCACCGAACGATTTCATGAAGTTTACAACTTCCGGCTTTGTAGTGTTTGCCGGAATAACCTCCAATAATTTCAAATAACGTGGCGGGTTAAAGAAATGTGTCCCAAGGAAGTGTTCTTGGAAATCTTCTGAGCGCCCTTCTGCCATTGCGTTAATGCTTACCCCTGATGTATTTGATGAAACGATTGTCCCCGGCTTACGCACAGCGTCAATCTTTTCAAATAATCCTTTTTTAATATCTAATTTTTCTACGATAACTTCGATAACCCAGTCCACATCTTTCAGTTTCTCTAGATCATCTTCAAAGTTCCCCGGTGTAATTAATGCTAGATTTTTTTTCGCTGAAAGTGGTGCTGGTTTTTGCTTTAGTAATTTTTGCATCGCTGAATTAGCAAAACGATTTTTTACAGCTTTTGAATCAAGTGTTAGACCTTTTGCCTCTTCATCTTTTGTAAGTTCACGTGGTGCGATGTCCAATAATAAAGTAGGAATCCCGATATTTGCTAAATGAGCTGCAATACCTGACCCCATCACCCCTGAACCTAAAACCGCTACTTTTTGAATTTTGTAAGACACGAGCACTTCCCCCTTCTCCCTTGAATGAACAGTCATTCATTTTGAAATGAAAAAAAAACTTCAAACAGCTTTTCTGTCCTTAGTGTAGATTATTTTGATAATTTACGCAATAATTTTCTCACAATTTTAAATAAAATTATTATTCTTATATTTTTATTGAGAGTAAGAACGTATCTTAAGTTAAATTACTTTTCGTAATCTACTTGTTTCGTGTACAATGTGCTATAAGGAGCGTGATTAATATGCAAGAAATTACAACAATTGAACAATTTACAGAACTAACAAGTAAAGAAAAACCGGTAATCATTAAATTCTTTGCCGGCTGGTGCCCGGATTGCACACGTATGGATATGTTCATCAATCCTATTATTGCAGAATATAATCAATATGATTGGTATTCAATTAACCGTGACAACTTCCCGGACTTAGCAGAGAAATATCAAGTAATGGGGATCCCATCACTACTAATCTTCAAAGATGGTGAAAAGTTAGCTCACTTGCATAGTGCTAATGCTAAATCACCGGCACAAGTTGAAGAATTTCTAAACGCACAGGCTTAGTAGTTCTTTTAAGATGAATCCAAAAGTTTACATGCTTTTGGTTCATCTTATTTTTAAGTAAATACCTAGTCAGAATGTAGTTTTCCGATTACAATTGAGTACGTGAAAATTTTCTTATTCAACGTGAGTTGGTAGAAAATATGCCTCGGCGGATTTCACGGATTTTTTTATGGATTTTTTTAATTTCGCCGGGCAGAATTTAATAGTAAGAAAGGAATTTTTATGACTTCAGATCAAAGAAAAAAATTGGCGTTACTTATGCTTAACATGTTTATTGCTGTTGGGAGCTTTGGAATTATTATTCCGATTATCCCCTCTTATTTAAAAGAAATTGGGCAAGGCGGAACAGCTGCAGGATTAATTATTGCCATTTTTGCATTTGCACAATTTTTAGTATCGCCAATTGGAGGGAAATGGGCAGATAAATATGGTCGTCGCCCGCTTATTAATATCGGACTACTAACATTAGCAATCTCGATGTTTCTTTTTTACTTCGCCGATTCTATTTGGCTCCTTTACTTATCACGCGCAATTGGTGGGATTGGTTGTGCATTTTTAATTCCGGCAATTTATGCATATGTTGCAGATATTACGACGATGGATCAGCGTGCAAAGGGAAATAGCTTTATCTCTGCTTCGATGTCTCTTGGTATAGTTATTGGTCCTGGTATCGGTGGATTTTTAGCGGATTTCGGTTTAAAAACGCCGCTTCTAGTATCCGCAATCGTCGGTCTTTTAGCATTTGTAGTATCATACTTTACGCTTAAAGAAAGCTTGGAAGAGGTTGTAGAAACAGCAACTCCTCAGCTTATCGATAACAATCAATCAATGATAAAAGATATTATTTTATCAGTTAAAAAGCCTTTCTTCATTCCATTAGTTATTACACTGATTATGAGCTTCGGCTTAATGTCATACGAAACCGTTCTTGGTCTGTATGTCGACGATAAATTTGGTGCAACCCCACAAGAGATTGCCTTTATGATTACTTCAACTGGATTAATCGGTGTTATTATGCAACTATTCGTTGTCGATCGACTTGTAAAGTCAATTGGGGAAGTAAATGTACTGAAGTTATTTTTAATTGTCACAGCTTCTGGATTTTTCCTTTCTATAATTGCAGGAAGCTACACAATGTTTTTTGCAATTTCGTTATTAATATTCCTTGCGACATCAATTTTGCGTCCTGTATTAACGACATTAATTTCAAAAATGGCGGGTAATGAGCAAGGTTTTGCAATGGGTATGAACAATGCTTATATGAGTATTGGAAATATTATGGGTCCTCTTCTTGCAGGAGCGTTATATGACATAGATATTTTATATCCGTTTATTGCAGGATTAATCATTTTAGTTTTAACGATTATTTTTACATTTATGTGGAAAGGCGTTAAGATTCAAACAGCAGCATTAAAAGGAGGACATTAATCATGAAAATTATAGTATTTGGTGCTACAGGTGGCGTCGGGCAGCATTTTGTTGAAATGGCTGTTGCAGCCGGACATAGTGTTACAGCTTTTGTTCGTACACCCGAAAAATTAAAAACATCTGGTGTCAACATTATCCAAGGCGATGCATTTAAAGCTCAGCAAGTGGCAGATGCAATTGTTGGCCATGAAGCAATCGTTTCATGCTTAGGCTCAAGCACAGGTATGAAAAAATCAAACGAGCTTGAAACAATGGGCAAAAACATTGCAGATGGAATGGAAAAAGCTGGTGTGAAGCGTTTAGTTTATTGTGCTTCAGCAGGTGTCGATGGTGAAATCCCGGGTATTATGGGGAAAATGATGATGAAAATGTTGGCAAATCCTTTGGCAGATCACCGAGCAGCATTAAACTATTACAAATCAAAAGGTGTTGTCTATACTATTGCTCGTCCAATGGGATTAAAAGACGACCCTTTAAAAACAGATTACAAAGAAGCGTTTGATACAGTTCCGAAAGGATCAAGCACGATTCCAAGAGCAAGCGTTGCACATTTTATGGTAAAGGCGCTAGATGATGCGAAGTATGAAAATACTTCAGTTGGTTTATGTAGCTAGACTTAAACAGACGAAAACTACCCCAAAGGTTGAGGTAGTTTTTGTTTTTTATTTGGAATCAATTAATTTGATTTTCTCGGCTAATTGATAGAAATGGTCTGTTAATGCTTTAGGAATTTTAAATGTTGTCCATGTATTATTGATTACATCATTTTTTATTACAAAGCCTTCTTTATTTCCCTCCTTTAACCAAAGCTCCAGTCTTCCTTTCTCACCATTTTTATATTCAATATTGATCATATATTCCGATCTCTCTAAATCAATGAACTCTTCATACACTGTTGCTTGGCTGAATAATTCAGTAATCTCTCCTAAATCTTTTTCTAAAATATAGGCATATGTCCCAATACCACCAATCTTATAAATCCCCAACGATTGAATCTCATCGTCTAGTAGAACATCACTGAGTTGAGGCTTATTTTCAAATGCATAAGGTATGATATATTCGTTACCCTTTTCATCTACTAAAATACGTGGAGCGGTACGGGTTAATGTCCAGCTAAAGCTATCATCACCGGTAATGAAATATTGATTGTCTTTTGTTTCGATCTGAATATTTGTATACGTTTCCTCGATTAATTCCCCCGAATAGGGTTTTTCATTTTCTGATTTCGGCTTTTCTAAATAGATGCGTGTATCACTCTTATAATGAAGTGTTCCATTATTAAACACATACATGATTCTGCTCTCTTTACGATTTTGAATAAACATATCTTTTAAATGCTCAGGCTTTGCTAAATACACATCCTCTTCTTCTGTGTCCACCGCTAATTGTTCGTCTGACAGTGGAATAAAGTAGAGTATTGTTCCAACAAGTAAAAAAAGTAGGAATATGAAGGCAGGTTGTAAGAAGGGCATTCTCTTTTTACTCCGTTTCTTGCCATCCAGCACCTTTTGAACAAATGCTTCATTCATCAGCGGTTCGTTCCCGATTGTCTCATCTATTGCTCGTTTCACTTGAGAATTCGTCAACCCATTCACCACCTTCTAATTGTTTTCTTAGCTTTTCACGTCCACGCTTTAGTCTTGTTTTTACGGTATTATCTGAAATTGATAGGAGCTCTGCAATTTCATCAATCTTCAACTCTTTGTAATAAAACAAAATAATAATTTCACGGTACTTTACTGGCAAATCGAGCACTGCATTACCTAATAGGCGATTATCGTTTTGCTCGAACACTTGTTGTTCAGTGGATTTGGTTACTTGGAAAATTTCCTGGATTTTATTCGTTAAAACAGTATTTTTATAGCTCCAACTGCGGAGATAATCATAGCTGCGATTAATTGTCATACGATATAGATACGTTCGATAACTCGCATCACCGCGAAATTTGTCTTGCTGCTCATATGCTTTTAAAAGCACATCTTGCACAATATCTTCTGCCATTTCTTTATTTTTGACATATGTATAGGAAAGCCGAAGTAATTCCTCGCCATGTGTTCTGACAAATTGCTCAAGCTGCATATAATCCCCCCCTTTTTTTATTTTGGTAACCGTTAGACGGAGCTGTACTATTTTTAGTTTCAAATCATTAAGGATTATTTTTTTTAAAATTGGGTATATGATAATTTTATAACACAATGGAGGTATTAAGTATGCGGGTATTATTAAATGTTAATGGCAGGTCACAATATAGTTCGGACATCCGACCTGAATATCAAAACTCAGCATGCGGCCCGATGACTGCACACGTTATTTTGAATTACTTATGCGAAGATGAGACGATCCGTACAAAAGATGTAAATGAATTTTATAAATTATTAGGTGGAACAAAAATTGGACTTTTTAAATGGCGGATGATCAGAAACTTACGTCGACTTCTTGGAGATGATTGGTGTGTCGAAGAATGTACTTTAACCCAGGCAATTGAACAATTACGCTTGGGGAATCCGGTTGCGATGAAGTTTGATGTGTACTTTACCGGACAGTTCCTAAAAAATTATAACCCTCTCTACAAGTATCATTGGGTACCGTTGATTGGCTATGAAATTAAAGATGAAGAGCTTTTTTTAACAATTCATGATAACGGTGGCCGGAATCGTGAAAGCCAAATCCGAACATTTAAGTATGATGACAATCGCAAAGTTTTAAGTTATGTAAAAATCGAGCCAAAAGAGCACTAGCAAATAGCTAGTGCTCTTTTTATTCATCAGAATAAAAGTTGGTTCAATTGGTTATTACTGTATAAAAAATGCGAGGAAAATTTATGAAATCAATTGGCTCTATCAGTCTTTTACATATTATTTTTTTAACAATGACATTTATCGGATTAAAAAATCACGTTACAATCATCCCTTCCCTGCTTAACGGTGCAGGTAGAGATGCATGGATATCGGTACTAATAGCAACACTATTAATTATTCCTTGGTTACTGCTCCCTCTTTTAACATTAAAGAAATTAAAAGATGAATCTGTTCGGCAATATTTAATAAAAAGATATCCAAGGTTTGGTAATGCTCTTATATATGTCATCGTTTTTTATCTAATTTTAATGGCTGCCATTACGATGCACGAAACGTTACAGTGGGTTTCTACAACTTTTTTAATCAATACACCCTTTTTATTACTATTTTTCTTCTTTACATTTGTTTGTTTTTTACTTGCTACATCTTCCATCTTAACGATAACGATGGTCAATGTTATCGTATTATTCGTTGTCGTAGTTCTCGGTTTTTTTGTTGCCTTTGTTAACATTCAGGTAAAAGATTATTCATTGTTAATGCCCTTTCTTGAGCATGGGTTTACACCGGTTTTTGCATCCATGCTATATCCTGCCTCAGGCTTTGTAGAAATCTATTTGTTGCTATTTATTCAGCAACACTTTAAAACCAAGCTAAAATATAGTCATTTGTTAATTATGCTACTTTTACTTTTAGGGTTAACAATGGGACCATTAATGGGAGCTATTGCGGAGTTTGGACCAGTTGAAGCAGCAAAACAGCGCTATCCAGCTTATGAAGAATGGCGTATCGCTTCCATTGGCAGTTATATTAACCATGTAGATTTTTTCTCGATTTACCAGTGGCTTACAGGAGCCTTTGTCCGAATTAGCTTTATCTTGTTCATAGCGATTGAATTAATAGGTTTCACCGGACAAAAGAAAGAAATATGGAAGTATATTGTGCCAATTTTCGTCTTCCTTTCGCTACCTCTTTTTTTACTCGATGACAGTATATTTAGTAAATGGAAGGGGCAATATTTTTTAATAAGCACCACAATTTTCTTTTTCTTACTTTCAATTATTCTCTTTATATTAGTAAACCGTAAACCAAAGCGAAAGGTGGGAAATGATGATTGAACAAGCTACCTTAAAAAAGCAATTTGATAATTGTGCTGATATTCGCTTTCAAACATTAGAATTTCCAGCGACTAATGTAATGCTTATAACTTGTGAGGCAATGACGGATAATCATTTATTCAATGAAGTAGTCGTACCGAGATTAAAAGTTGTCTGCCATCAAAAGGATCAATTTGATGAAGCCATTTTAATGCAAAAGTTGCATCTTCCACAGCTACAAAAAATTGAAGATTTACAAGAGGCTGTTACGAATGTATTTAGTGGATTTATCCTTATTTATATTGAAAGTTTAAAGATTTTGTTATGCAGTAATATTGAAAATAAGCCGAATCGAAGTCCAGAAGAAACTAATCTAGAAGTACTTATAAAGGGACCCCGTGATAATTTCATTGAAGATTTAGGTGTAAATATTGCACTTATTCGCAAGCGACTGCCAACGAATTTGTTATCTGTAGAGAAATTGACAATCGGAACACGTTCCAAAACAAAGGTAGCGATTTTATATTTTAATGACATTGCGGATTTATCTATATTAAAACAAATAAAACAGCAGCTTTCATCAGTTGAAACCGATGTTATCCTAAGTGGTGAATTATTGCTTGAAAGCTTTAATAAAATTTCATATCTTGTTCCGCTGAATGATACGACAGGTCGACCCGACTTTGCGATGCAATCTCTTACTAAAGGGCGCTATATCATTTTGGTAGATGGCGTTGCATACGCAATGATCACACCCATTAATATTTTATTATTACTCAAATCTGGAGAGGATAATGATTATCCGCCAATCTTCACCTCCTTGGAAAGGTTATTACGTCTAGGGAGCATTTTAATCTCACTTTTACTTCCTGCTTTTTGGCTTGCCTTAACAACTTTTCATCAAGAACAGTTGCCAATTCAATTGCTTGCAACCGTAGTACAAGCAAATACCGGCTCACCGTTGCCTTCAGCTCTAGAAATGCTAGGTATGCTCTTAATGTTTGAACTATTTCGCGAAGCTGGATTGCGCCTACCAAGTATATTAGGTGGAACTATTAGTGTTGTTGGTGGATTAATAATAGGGGATGCAGCCATTCGGGCAGGGATTACGAGCCCCGCTATGATCGTAATTATTGCAATTTCAACAATTGCTACGTTTACACTTGTCAATCAATCTTTGGTTACTACTATAAGCATACTGCGAATCGCATTTATTATTATTACATCAATTTTTGGGCTTTTTGGATTTTTCTTATCGATATATATATGTCTAGTTTATCTAGCGAATATTCGTGTTTTTGGTGTGCCTTATTTGAGTGTACCTGCTAATTTAAGTTGGAGTAATTTTAAGATGTCCTTTTTCCGCCCACCACCAAATTCGAACAATAAAAGATCAGATTTATTAAATTTAAAAGATAAAAAAAAGGAAAATAAAAAATGAAAAAGCTCCTCTTCTTTCCATTGTTGCTATTACTTTCTGGATGTTGGGATACCAACCAAGCTGAGAGAATGTATTATATTCACGGACTGGGAATGGATTATAAAGATGAACAGTTTGTTATATATGCACAAATCGTTGCTTTTACCAATATTGCCAAAAGCGAACAGCCAAATCCTGATGCAACTCAAGCAGAAGTTGGAGTTGCAAAAGGGCGGACGTTCGATGAAGCCTTTTTCAATTTGTATCAATCGATGGATGAGCGCGTTTTTTTAGGCCATTTAAGATATGTTGTTTTTTCTGAAAATATTGCAAAGGAAAACAAAGTTGAACCCATTATAGATTCATTTATTAGATATCGTGAATTGAGGTATACGACTTGGGCTTATATGTCAGATTCACCTCTTGACGAAGTTTTGCTCATCACACCGATTATTAATAAATCCATTACTCTCTCTAAGCTTTCAGATCCACTCAGTTCATTTAGTCAATCATCCAGGGTACAGCCCATACAATTTCGTGAACTCATGATTCAATTAAATGAACCTAGCTATGAAGCAAAAATACCGTTTGTTGAAATGAGTGAAAACTGGTCGAAGGAAGATGGACCAGATCCTGTTTATAAATTTAAAGGCATCAGCATTCTAAATAGGGATTCTGGCTTTAAGGGCAATTTATTAGGGGACGATATAAACGGTGTACAATGGCTCACTGATAAAACAAAACGTTCAGATGTAACTGTTAAATGGGGGGAGTCTAGAGAACCATATACAACGACAACAGTTGACGAGGTGCATCCAGAAATTACCCCCGTTGTTACAAATAACAAGGTGCAATTCGATATAAATGTTAAATTAGTCGTTCAAACAAATGAAATACTTGATCAAAATAAATTGAATTCATTGAAAAAGGAAATTGAACAGCAAGTAAAAAAAGAAATCGAACAAACATATAAAGCCTCCTTACAATTCGACTCTGATGTTTACCGGTTATCGGAAGTATTGTATCGTAAAAATGTGAAGGCTTGGAAGGAATACGAGAAAGATGGAAAAATCCCTCTTGATGAATCTACAATCCGTAAATTGGATGTAGAGCTTGTAAAAGTTAAAGGTGAACGTATTACTTCAGATTAAAAGAAAGAGCTGTGCTGAACGTCAAATTGACGCTCGGCACAGCCCTTTTTCATCTTTATCTATAAATTGCACGTGCATGCTTGGCGATTAGACGATAGCCTCTTTGCTCAATCAGTTCGAACAAGTCCGGCATATAGTCAGTCAAACGTAATGCTTCCAAATCACATTCAATCGTTGCTGAACAATCAATTGTAGCTAGCTGATGAGAAAGCCTTAACATCTGTTCATTCTCACTTATTTTAATACGCTGTCCTGGCTTTAATGTCGGTAATGCAGCTAACACTCCTTCAATAGAGCCATGGTTTTGTATGAGCTGAAGTGCTGTTTTTGGACCTATACCTTTTACACCTGGGTATCCATCACTTGAATCCCCCATAAATGCTTTTACTTCAGCAAATTGTTTTGGCATAATACCGTATTCCTCGATAAAGCGGTTTTCCGTATACACATCGTACTCAGTATAGCCTTTTTTCGTAAAGGCAATTGTTGTAGAAGGATTTAATAATTGCAGTAAATCTTTATCGCCGCTGATTACGGTAATTTGTGCTTCGTCCTTCCATTTTTCAATCATAGAGCCAATTAAATCATCTGCTTCCAGACCATGCGTACCAAAGTTTTGCCAGCCAATCATAGCCGATACTTCTTTTGCCATATCAAATTGGGGCAGCATTTCTTCAGGTGGGGCCGGGCGATTTGCTTTATATCCTTCATATAAGTCATTGCGGAACGTATGTGCACCCATATCCCAACATACAGCTAAATGAGTAGGTTTCATTATATTTTGCGCTGTTAATACATGACGTACAAATCCTTGCACCCCATTAGAAGGTGTGCCGTCATCCAGTCGTATAAATTGATTCATAGCAGCCGACGCAAAAAACGATCGGAACAATAGCGCCATCCCATCAATAATTAGTAAATGTGATTTTGTCATAGTAATCTCCTCTTTTGCTAGTAGAAATATATTATAACAAACTTCAGAATGTTAATCGTTCACAATAACTTACATATTAGGTTTTAAATATTCTATAATACGGTTAATATCACGACTAAAAATGCGGTCTTCTGTCATAGCAGGTGCAATTTCCCGTATCTCGTTCCACTTTTCCAATAGTTTCGGTGACATCTTATCCACTCCGCGATATTCAACTGCTTGTGCTGCACAAAAAGCTTCAATTGCCAGCACATTGCGTACATTGGCAATAATCATACGTGCATGGCGGGATCCGGTTGTGCCCATCGATACATGATCTTCCTGATTTGCTGATGAAGGAATAGAATCAACAGAAGCTGGATGTGCCAGTGTTTTATTTTCAGAAACTAGACTGGCCGCACTATACTGTAAAATCATTGCTCCGGATTCTAGCCCTGGATTCGCACTTAAGAAAGGTGGTAACCCTTCGTTTAATTGAGGATTTACTAATCGTTCAATCCGACGTTCCGATACATTCGCCAATTCGGCCATACCAATTTTTAAAAAGTCCATCGCAAATGCAATCGGCTGCCCATGGAAATTACCACCCGAAATAACAACGTCTCCATCCTCAAAAATGAGCGGATTGTCTGTTGCTGCGTTCATTTCGATTTCCAACTTTTCTTTTACATAATTTAACACCTGCCAGCTTGCACCATGAATTTGTGGAATACACCGCAATGAATAAGGATCCTGCACACGCTTTTCACCTTGATGTGTAATAAGCTTGCTGTCTTGCAACCATTCACGCATACGAGCTGCAACATCCATTTGTTCTTTCATGCCCCGAGCTTCGTGTACTGCTGGATGAAACGCATCAATAATTCCATACAGGCTTTCCATCGTCATCGCCGCAATCCATTCACTAGCATAAGCCAACTTTTCTGCCTCTATATAATTGACTACTCCTTGAGCTGTCATTGCCTGTGTACCGTTAATTAAAGCAAGCCCTTCTTTTGCCTGTAACTCAATTTTCGGTAATCCCTGCCGTTCAAACACTCCATCTGATGGTTGTGGGGTGCCTTCTACAAACACATCACCTTCTCCAATTATAGCCAATACTAAATGGGAAAGCGGCGCTAAGTCTCCCGAAGCTCCTAGCGAACCTTGTTGAGGAATTACCGGTATTATATCTTCATTAATCATCCATAATATACGTTCTAGTACTTCTAATCGGATACCTGATAACCCTTTCAATAAAGCATTTAAGCGCAGTATCATCATCGCTTTAGCAACCTTCTCCGAAAAAGGCTCCCCAAATCCGCATGCATGTGAGCGAATTAAATTAATTTGCAACCTACTTACCTCTTGCTCTTTAATTTTAACATCACTGAACTTACCAAATCCTGTGTTGATTCCGTACACAGTCTTATCTTGTTGTACAATTCGTTCCACCGCTTCTCGGCTTTTTACAACACGTGCTTTCGCTTCTTCTGCAATTTCAACTTTTTCCCCGCTATATAAAATCTTTGCTAATTGCCCCATCGATAAATTCTGGCCATTCAGTTGAATCATTTGCCCACTTCCTTCTTCATTATCCTATTACTCTTAATTTATTATTGTACAAATAACAGTTTATTTCTACTTATTTATAAAATAAATTACATTTTTTCATACAAAAATCAATATTTATAAGCTTTAATACATATTTTCGCTAAAAATATACTTCCATACTATCAGGTTGATTGTCTAATGAATTAGTATTTCATTATAGTAAAGCGTTAAAGTGAATCATTAGTTAGATTAAAAAATTGCCCAGTGCTGCTACTTTTTCCGCAAAAAAAGAGACCCACTAGGGGTCCCTACATTTTATTTGTTCGCTTCATATCTCGGATTGCCTGAATTGATAAACGTACGAGTAAAATCGCACATAAAAATAATCCTAAATATGCAGCAGTGTTCAAATAAATCGCATATGCATTATGAATAAATTGCGAGATTGCGAGAAGTGCAACAGAAATAATACCGAACGTAATTCCGACAAGGAGTAATACAAATCTGGAAAATAACTGTGTGACAAACATTGAATTGGCTTTATCAGAAAAAATATCGTGATGTAATATGATTTTGCCACTCTCGACCTTTTTAAACAACTGATCAATGCGGCGCGGAACTTTTCGTAAATTAGGTATTAACAATGCCAGTTCTTCTTCAAGGTACTGTTTTGTTTCAAGCGGCTTCTTAAATGGCTTCAATAAATTCATTTTTAAATAATCATTCGAGAAGTCTTTAACTTCACTAAATATTTTAAAACCTGGGCAAATAATTGAAAGGGTGCCATCTAAAGTTATAATTGCACGTAATGCCACGTTAACAGAAGGGTAAAAATGTAGGCCGAACTCGCGAACGACCGAGAAAATGGAATACATTAACTCGTCTGTCGGTACATTCGATACATAATTAATTTTCAATAGAATTTGACTAATTGCCTGCTCCATCTCTTGATGTTTTATCTTATCAGCATTTTCAACTAGTTGA
Organism: Solibacillus sp. FSL W8-0372; assembly: GCF_037969735.1. Taxonomy (NCBI): domain Bacteria; kingdom Bacillati; phylum Bacillota; class Bacilli; order Caryophanales; family Caryophanaceae; genus Solibacillus; species Solibacillus sp. FSL W8-0372. The sequence continues at coordinate 2,981,017 of NZ_CP150204.1, forward strand.
CTAATACCATCAACTACAATAGCCGCATCATTTTGATGTATGCCAACGAGGAAGTACTTCAAACCTTCCTGCTGATGTGCCGCTAATCGTCCCACTGCCCCATAGTCCAGAATCGCTACACGTCCACTCGTTTCCTCCACATAAATATTACCTGGATGTGGGTCTGCATGGAAAACTCCTGAAATAAGTGCCTGTTCCAAAAATATTTTGAGTAATGTTTGGGCAAATTCATGTCGGTCAATTTGTAAATCAGCAAATATATTATGCGCGACGGTTACCGACTTCCCTTTAACATGCTCCATCACTACTACATTTGAGTTACTACATTCAGGGTATACTTTCGGGATTTTTACATCGATGCTTCCGCGCTCTACAATTTTTGCGACTTGCTCCATATTGCGGGCTTCAATGTTAAAATCGGTTTCTTCACTCAATGCCAAGCTAAAGCTTTTTGCTAAATCATAAAAACCAAGACTTTCAGCCCACTGTGATTTAGACGTTATCCAGCTTGCAAACTCCATTAAAATGGACAAATCTTCATGCATAATGTTTTTTACATCAGGACGCAAAAATTTTACAACGACCGGCTCATTTGTTTCCTTTAGAATTGCTTTATGTACTTGACCAATTGAAGCAGATGCTAAAGGCGTTTTGCTGAAATAGGAAAATATTTTAGTTGTATCTGCATTGAAGTTTTCCTTTATTATTTGGTCCACTTGCTGCTCAGAGAGAGGCTTTACGGTTTGCTGTAGCTTTTCAAGTTCATCAATGAAAACTGGGGACAATAGCTCTTTGCGGGTTGACAGAACTTGTCCAAACTTTATAAATACTCCACCGCATTGTTCAAGAGTCTCGCGTAATGCCTTTGCCAGCTCACGTTCATCTTCACGGGCACGGGCATATTTCATCGTTCGTGTAACCCCATTTTTCACAGCAATACTAACAACTTGGCGCAAACGTTTTTGTCGTTTCCAATACGTAATGAACGTTCTAAAATACGAGCGCCTCCCAACAGGTGTCCCTTTTTCATTTAATTCAATCGGATCAAAGAGCTCAAAAAGCAAATAAAAGAGCATGGAAATAAGGAGCATACTTCCTAACCATAATAGTGTCGCGATATTAACAACATTGGAAACAATACCCTGGTCATAGTAGTCTGAACCACGTAGGTATGTATACCAAAATACGAAGGTTGTAAAAGCAACACTAATTATTACCGACATAATTCTTTTGGTTAAGCTAACGTGCGAACCAATTAATCGACCGCTAATGAAAAAAATAATTACCGCTGCAACTAAAAGTTGGATGACTGCTGAAACGATATCCATCATAATCGCCCCTTTATTTCAAAGTTAAATGTACTTCTATATCTACATTCCCTTTTAACGCCTTACTAATCATACATGTTTCCTCCGCTTTATATGCATAGCGTTCTGCAATACGCCGCCCACGATCATCTTCTTTGTTTTTCAGTATTATAGATACATAATGATGAATTGACTTATAAGTAAAGACGCCGTTTGTCACATCAACAAATCCCTTTGACTCCAACGTAAGTTCAGCCTCTATTTGACTTCTTTCAAGCATAGCCGCAAGCGTAATCAAATAGCACGTAGCCGCTGCTCCAAGTAACATTTCGTCCGGATTTGTACCAATACCAGGTCCATTCATTTCAGGTGGAATCGATATTTTCGTTTGTAAACGTTCTGCCGAAAGCTCTCCTACCGAATTACGCCCCCCCGGCCAATCTATATTTAATGTAAATGTATGTATTGTCATGAATATTCACTCTTTTCATTTTTCTTTTACTATAACATTATTTATAGTATTTCCCGACAAAAAAAGCCCATCAACAAGAGTATCTCATTGATAGGCTTCGACTTTACCAGACGTTTTCTTTGTACTTTTTATAATAGTTCACTTGACGTATAAACATGTAAAATTTACGTTTTAAATGCTTGTCCTGCTTGTAGAATAGTGGATTGACTAGTTTCTTTTCCTGAATTAGGCGCTCGATATCCTTTTTCACTTCTTCATCATTGACGAAATTTTTCAAAACGATTTTAGGCACAACTGAAAACAGCACGTCCCCTTTTAAATAGCTGCATGGCTTTGGTATATCGTAAATTAAATCTTCTACAAAATAGCGGGCCATATTATGACCCATTGCATTAATATAGTAACTTGATCGACCTTGACGAATGTTAACTTCAAACACCTTAAACTTTCCATCGCGCTCATCGTATTTCAAATCAAAGTTACCGTACCCACGATAATCCACTGCTTCTAAAAATCCGCGCAGTTTTGTCATCACTTCTTCATTGAAACGGGAAATTAATGCAGTATAATTTCCAATTGCAGTTTTTGTATGCTCCTGCAGAACAACTTGAGCAAAGGACACTAGCTGTGTTTCGCCTTTCGTATTTACATAAATAACAGAATCCCACATTGCGGTATCATCACCAGGAATATAATCCTGAATAATAAGCTCATCGTTATAACCACTATTTTTAATCATGTCGATTACATTTTGTACTTCTTCTTTATTTTCCACTTTAAATACTTTTGCCTGTCCTTCAAACGGATGGCGGCTATATTCAATCCCATTGCTCGGTTTGATGATAACAGGATACATCATTTCCTGCTCAAAAGCCCCGTCCTTCTGGCAATCATAAAATACTGTTGTTGGAATATCGATACCAAACTGCTCACACAGCTTGTAGAAGTTGGACTTAATTTGCAAGTCATTCATTAAATCTTCGTTGATGTAGTTGAATACAAAATAATCCTGTAAAATAGCCCGATTTTCAATAATTAAGCGGACATATAAATCATTCGTACCGACTAAAATTAACTTTTCTGCTTCTTTTTCATATTTTTTTGCAACACTAATTAAAATTTTCGCAAATTGTGTCGGATCGCCCAACTTTTTATCATACTCAATCGCACGTGGTATGTTACTTAAATTGGTAAAGGGCAATACACCCTTCCCTACTAAAACTGGACGTATTTTATATTCTTCATGGAACGAGATTGCCATGTTATATGCATTAATATCAGTTCCTACAATAATCGGTAAAAAACGTTGTTGGGTCATAACTTACTTCCTCTCAATTTGTTCACGGTCTTTCATTTGATTTTTCACATATTTATCATACAATACTCTTTCGATTTATGCTGTATTTTACAAACGAATTTTGTCAAACAATGTTCCAGATTTTGAAACTTCTCTTCTTTTAAAACGTACGTATTAAGTAAGAGGTGATCGCTTTGAATGCTCAATTACAATTGTTTTTTACTAACATCGATAAAATTAATTTATACTTTGGCTCGGATGCCAAATCTTTTTATATTGATTTAGCACTGAAGCTTACAGTGCGTAATGTCATTTTTCATTATGAAGATTATGAAGCGATTCGGCAGGAAATTAAGAATCATACGAAATGGTATCACACGGCACGGGTCAATCAACAGGTTATTAATACATATTATGTCCACTTTGCAAAACAGCCCGAAAAAATCGGTGAAGCACTCAATCTTTATAAAAGTTTGACGAAGCAGTTTTCACGTGGCGAACATAGCTATATAACGTCTGCCTATTTAACGTCAGAAGATGATATGGACCGTATCCAGAAACTGTTAGCTGATTTAATGAAACAACCAAGCCTGAAATATTCTCCAATAAAACCTGCCACATGCGCAATACTGGCTAGGCGACCAGAAGATACAGGGATTTTGGCTAATACTATTGAGCACTACTATAAGGAACTCGTGTCTATCGGTTATGAACGGAAAGACGCCACTAAAAATGCCGCTCTTATTTTAACGATTGGAACAGGTACATTTGACGAGTTTACATTTTCAAGGCTGAAGGAGTTAACTTTATTTATAAAAAATACGGAAACAAAACTGAAATCCTGCCACTATGCAACAATTGCCCTGCTGGCGCTAGCAAAATTTGAAGTACATCAGTTTCCGGCACTTTATGATATCCACAATGAAATATGCCGCACATTGAAACTAAATCGAAATCAATGCAACACCTTACTTATCACTACACAAATCTATACTTCGAATGAAGCAATCGGTGACATACCGTCGAATGAATCGTATTACTCTGATATTATTTTCTCTGCAGTTGAATCAAGCTCTTCTGATGGCGTGAGTGACGGTGGTGGCGGTGGCGGAGATTAACCTTCTAAAACAAAAAACTATACTGGACGGCAATTTTTACCGTTCAGCATAGTTTTATTTTTGTTAATTTTGTTTACGTTCCTTCGCATATTCAGCAGCTGCTGTAAATACGATATCTGTTGAAGAATTAAGAGCTGTTTCACACGAATCCTGAATAACCCCAATAATAAATCCTATTGCTACTACTTGCATCGCAATATCATCTGAAATGCCAAGTAAACTACAAGCTAAAGGTATTAATAATAAAGATCCCCCGGCTACACCCGATGCACCTGATGCAGAAAGAGCTGCCATTACCATTAAAATGACTGCAGTGAAAAGATCTACTTCAATTCCTAACGTATGAGCTGTTGCCATCGTTAAAACTGAAATCGTAATGGCTGCTCCGCCCATATTGATCGTTGCGCCTAAAGGTATGGATACGGCATAAGTATCTTTGTCCAAATTCAGTTTTTCTGCCAATGCCATATTAACCGGAATATTCGCTGCCGAACTACGTGTGAAAAAGGCAGTGATTCCACTTTCTTTTAATGATGTTAATACTAATGGGTATGGATTTCTTCTTGCCACTGCAAATACAATGAGTGGATTCACAACAAGTGCGACGAAAAACATTGTTCCAACCAATATGATAATTAAACGGAAATACTCGCTTAAAGCTGAAAGACCAGTCGTATAGACCGCTTCAAACACAATCCCCATAATCCCTAATGGAGCTAAACTAATAATCCATTGTACGACTTTTGTAATCGCCTCCGAAAAATTAGCAATAACACCTTTTGTTGAGTCATTCGCCGCTTTCAACGCGACCCCTAAAATAACAGCCCACGCCAGGATACCAAGGTAGTTTGCTTCCATAATCGCACTAACTGGGTTTGATACGATATTAAATAATAATTTTTCGAACACTTCCATAATCCCGCTTGGCGGTGCTACATCCTGTGCTACTGTTTTTAATGTTAATGTCGTCGGGAAAATAAAACTTACAACAACCGCGACAAATCCGGCAGCTAATGTAGCAACCCCATATAAAGCAAGTACTGTCTTCATATTTGTTGATTTGCCACCGACATGTGAAGCAATTGCATTAATAACTAAGATAAACACTAAAATTGGTGCAACTGCTTTTAAAGCTAAAATAAATAAAGTCCCTAAAATAGTAATTCCACTTACAGCCTCTGGAATTGTCAATGCTAGTACAACCCCAACGATTATCCCTACGATAATACGGCTAACTAAGTTAATGCTGTTCCATTTACCTAACATTCTTTTCATAATTCCCTCCGCTATTCTAAGTTGTTAACTTACTTCGTGATGTTGAAGCGAGTGTAGGATTATCTGTGATGAGTAAAAACATCCTCTAAAGATTCTCCTTCTAAAACACTTATTATGTTAATTTAATATATTTCAATAATACATTGTCCCCCTAATTAACACAACTGTATTTTCTGGAAGTACATCGATAAAAGTTCTTAAATTACAGCAAATTACTACTATAACTTGCTTTTCCCTTTAAAAAACTCGAATAAAATTATTAAATAACTAAATTTCAAGAACATTATATACATAAGGATATTTTTATCCGCTATTTTCGAATTATTTTATAGAAAATAGATGCGAGTATTTGTTGAAATAACATGCCAAACACGACCGGCATGGCAACTTTTGATGGAAAGTATGTCGTTGCTAGGACTACTCCTACTGCGATGTTCCTCATTCCTCCATTAAAAACTATCGCAACTTGATCCTCTTTAGACTTCCAGAATAGCCGACTGAGTATGAGCGAAAAAACATATCCGGATACCGCCAATAACAACACAATCCCTATTACTTTCGCCAACTCTAAATTTATATTCTTAACATAAGGAGCAATTGCACTGCTATTCACCATAATAATCGCAAATAAACAGAGCTTTGAAATGAGCGATAAAGGGCTGCCGTATTTTTCGAGTAATACCCCTTTTGTCCATTCATTTATAAAAATTCCTAATAATGATGGTAAAACAATCATCCAGATTAAATCAAAAACTAGTGACAGCATATTAAGCTGTATTGTCTCACCTACCACAAAGAATAAAACTAGTGGCATTAAAAGTGGTGCGATTAAAGTATCGATTAAAATAATTGCTAAACAAAGCGGCAAATTCCCTTTACTGATCGTCACCCAAATCACACTCGTCACACCTGTTGGTACTGCTACAGATATTAAAAAACCTATCGTTAATAATCGATCATCAAAAATTAGTTCTGCTAAAAGGAAAGCCCACAAAGGCATTATTATATGTAAAAATCCAATCATAAATAAAATCGTTTTCGGATATTGTCTAAATACTTTAATATCCCGAAACTTCAAACTTAAACTGCTAATTAACGTCATTAATGCAAATAAAATGGGTACTATAAATAATAAATGCGCACCAATATTTTCTAAAAAAACGCCGATTATTAAGCTTAGGGGGGTTAATACGGGGATCCACTTTTGGATAAATTGATTCAGTTGTTGTACGATCATTGCGTTACTCCCCCTACTTCTTTAATTTATAAATTGTATCATATTCAAAAATACAAGTTAGCACAGTAGAATTAGATCATTACTTAAAATAATTTCTATCATTTTAATTAGATAACTTTACGAGATTTATGTTATTTTTATGATGTAGTAGTGGAAGGAGGTTTTTGGCATGTCATTGTCTAAAGGTGGATACCTTATATTATTTTTAGGGGTCCTGTTATTAGTAGGATCGATATTTTTTACGACAAACTGGAGTATGGAAGCCTGGCTCATCTTATTTATCATTAGCATCGTTTTCTGTGCAATAGGTATTTTAATGCTCATCATTCATTTAGTGAAGCAAATTAAACTAGAAAAAAAAAATCGGCTTTAACTCAAAATCGATGCCCCTTTTTAAAAGAGGGCCATCGATTTTTTAGTAGCATTACTTTTCTTCCCTTACGGAAATAATTTTTACAGCTTCTTCATATTTAAGGCGGATCGTTTTTCTAGCGTTTATCGCAGATCTGGCTGTAACAGGGATTCGCTTTCTTTCGCCATTATGTTCCACTTCCACTAAAAAACATTTTGCACCACATTGCATGTTTATCTACTCCTTTCTTTCATTATAAAAGGTTTAGTTTAAAAAGGCTGATGGAACGGTTTGTAAAGATGGCATATTAAAAGCCGTAATGTAAAAAACGATCACTATGCTCAGTGGCAAAATGATCGTTTTTAAGGTTGCGGGATTTAGTTTGTATAGACTATATTACCATCATCTTCGTCTTCAATCTCTCCAACGATTTCTGATAATATATCTTCCATCGTAACAAGCCCAATTGTAACTCCTTTTCCATCGGTAACAATCGCCATATGATTGCGTGTTTGCTGCATTTTCAAAAATACATCTTTTATCGCAATTGTTTCTTTATAGCGTGGGATTTCACGAATATATGAAGTCATATCATTAATACGTCCTGCAGCAATATCCGTCAGCATTTCTTTCGAATTCACAAAGCCGATAAAAGCCGATGTATTTTTACTTCGGTCAATAACCGGATAACGCGTAAATTCAAATTCCTCGATAACAGCTAGCATTTGCTCCAGCGTAAAGTTTTTTTCCAGTGTTACAATTTCACTGCGCGGAATCATAACTTCACGCAATTTACGGGAATCAAAGGCGAAAATATTTTCTAAATAGGCAAGCTCGGTTTTATTGATTTCTCCGCCTTCATAACTTTGTGTCACAATCATTTTCAACTCTTCTTCTGAGTATACCGTATCATGACCAGCTGGTTTCACACCGAATATTTCCAATAATCCCTGAGCAGAACCATTTAGTACTTTTATAAATGGAGCTGTTATTTTACCAAACCAATAAAGTGGTGGCGCCAATATTAACGTCATCTTTTCTGCATATTGAATCGCCAGCGTTTTTGGCATTAATTCACCTAGTACTACGTGTAGGAATGTTACAACCGATAAGGCAATTGCATAAGAAAGTGCAGTCGCAATCGCTGCCGGAATGTTGAACTGGTCAAAAACCGGCTGAAGCATTTTCTCAACTGTTGGTTCACCTAATGCACCGAGTATTAAAGCTGTAATTGTTATACCAAGCTGACAGGCGGATAAATAATAGTCCAAATCCTGTGTAACTTTTTTGGCTGTAATCGCCTTTTTATTACCTTCTGCAATTAGCTGATCAATACGTGACATACGCACTTTTAAAATTGAGAATTCAGCACCTACGAAAAAGGCGGTTAATAAAATAAAAATCGCAACTAAAATTAAATTTATTATTATAATACTGTCCAATTAATTCCCCCGAAAATTGAGGGATTCACCTCCAAGACAAATAAGTATGTGTTCTTTACTGTTGAAATTTATATTGTTTTAAGACGACTTCTTTAATTTGAAGATTATCCATATCCGAAATAGTCCAGCTATGGTCATCGAATTTGATTTCATCACCAATTTGGAGCTCTTCTCCATTTTTAACCGAGTCAATGCTCGTATGTTGGATCCAACCACCAATCGTATCGATTTCTTCACTGTCTTCAAATTCAAAGCCGAAACGATCTTCCAGTTCAACTAGTAATACGCGTCCGCTTATCGTATATTCATTTTCACCGGATTTACGGATTTCATCTACTTCATCTTCATCAAACTCATCACGGATTTCGCCTACTAGCTCTTCCAATACGTCTTCCATAGTCAGTACACCGGATGTGCCACCATATTCATCAATGACAACTGTCATATGTACTTTTGCCATTTGCATTTTCAATAAAGCATCCTGAATGCTTGTTACACCTAAAACAAACGGAACTTTTCTTACAAATTGATCCAACTGAACTTCTCGGTTAGAAACGATATGACTGAGAAGCTTATTGGCATTGACGACACCGATAATACGGTCTTTATCATTATTTTCAACGACAGGATAACGTGTGTAGTTATGTTCATCTAATATTTGAACGATTTCCTCCGCACTCATATCTTTATCGATTGTTATTAAATCTGTACGTGGTACCATAATATCCTTTGCATCACGCTCATCAAATGCAAACACATTTTCCAAATATTTCAGCTCTTGCTGATCAATTTGGCCGCCTTGAAAGCTTTGTGCCATTATAATTTTAAGCTCTTCTTCCGAATATGCCTGATCTTCACTTGCTGATTTGACACCAACTGCACGTAAAAGCAGGCGCGACGTTCCATTTAAAGCCTGTATAAATGGATACATCACTTTACCGAACCAATAAAGTGGTCCCGCAAGCATTAATGTCACTTTCTCCGAGAACTGAATTGCCAATGTTTTTGGCGCCATTTCACCGATTACTACATGTAGATAACTTACAATCGCCAATGCAATCACATAAGATGCAGCAGAAGCTACAATATCCGAAACATTTAACCAATTAAATATAGGATACATTAATTCCTTTACGTACGGCTTTGTAAAAGCACCTAAGCCGATTGCTGTAATAGTAATACCAAGCTGGCAAGCAGATAAATAATAATCAAGGTCACCTGCTACTTTTTTTGCTATGACTGCCTTTTTATTACCTTCTAAAATCAATTGATCAATACGCGACTTACGGATTTTCACGACAGCAAATTCTGCTGCAACGAAAAAAGCTGTTAAACCTAAAAAGATAATTAATAAAATGATGTTTAATATGGTGTTTACGTCCAATTACTTCCCTCTAGATGAGGGATTCACCTCCAAAATGAATTGCTATAATTTTTTATTCTTCTATTTTTATGTACCCAAATTGAGCAATAGCATGCTCAATATAAGAAAGAATATGATGAGTATGATTAAACTAGCAATCAAAACCATCACGTTATAGTTTAAGAAGATTATATATTCTTTTTTTTGTGATAGCAAATTATCTCCTCTAAAAAGGAAAGGAATTTTCAACCTTTTTTTACAAAGCCGAAAATTCCTTTTTATTTTCTATTCTACATCTACTGAAGATTTGATTATTTCACCATTAAACAACTGTACTTTTTTATAATCATTTTTTTCCACTTGTAAAACAAATGTGTGAGGAACTCCCTCTACATCGCATGACTCACCTTTAGCATCGATTAGTTGAACAGATAAAAAATCATCCTGATTATATACACCATCGACGGAAGTACCACAGCCATCTGAATAAGTAACGATAAATACAGCCATATATTTGTCCATATCAATTGAAAAATTTTCTACATTAAATCGTCCTTGAAGTGCTTCAAATTGTGACGGCGTATTGGCATATGCAATATAAGGAACGAGTGATTCATAAATAGGAGCAATTTTCTCTTCATAATGAACTAATTCGAATGGTACCGCCTGCTGTTCTGTAAATTTAGTATGTTGTTTCCCTTCTCCATCACTGCAGCCGGCTAGCAATAATAAAAATAGTGCGAGCATATATTTTTTCATTTTTTAATTCCCTTCTTTGAAACCTATTCTTCGTGATTTTATTAAAATTCCGCGCATTAATCAAATTTCCAATGCCAACATGTAAAATTATAACAATTATATAGGCTATACCCTAGAAAGTAGTGCATTTTCTCACATAGATTAGCAATGAATACTTTAAGAAGGAAGGTAAATTTTTGACTCAAAATCCATTTAACCCATTTGACAATAGCCCCAATCAACAACCATTCAGCCCATTTTTTCCGCCACCGTTTAATCCATCAAGTCCATTCCCGATGAATCCTCCTCGTCCTGGAGGTCCACCTCAGCCAGGTGGTAATAGTCCATTCCCGATTGGTCCTCCTCCACCACCAGGCGAGGGTAATACGCCATTCCCAGGCGGCCCACCTCAACCAGGAGGAAACACGCCTATGCCTACGGGTCCACCTCCTGCTTTTACACCACAAATGCAATTGTCTGCAACTCAATCGCAGCAAGGTTCGAGCGGCATAAGACGGTGTATTTACAGGAATACGTTTATTTGGCAAAGAAATGGTGATAGCTTCTGGTTTTTCCCAACTTTCGTTACTTCTAATATAATTTTAGGCTTCCGTTGGGGACGATTCGGTTGGATATTCAGCACTGTAAATCGCAATTCTATCCTTACATTCCAGTGTTTTTAAAAGATTAAATAAAAGCTCTTATGATGCAGTGAAAGTCCTGCTTCATAAGAGCTTTTTTTGTTTTTACTTACTCCAGGGAATATTTTATACTTTAAATTTCCCGATTTCATTTTGTAATTCAGCTGCACTATCTACTAAAGAAACAGCTATACCGCTTACTTCCTGCATCGTTGCCGATTGTTCTTCCATCGCTGCGGCAACGGAAATCATACTTTGAGAAGCACTACCTGCTCCACTTGCAATTTCATTTACAGAAGCTGTCACTTCCTCAGAACTTGCTGAAAGTTGCTCTGCTGTTGCCGAAATCTCTTCGATTTGTGTTGTCATTAAATCAACTGCACCAACAATTTCATTGAATGATTCACCTGCGTTACCAATGATTTTTACGCCGTCATTTACTGAGTTAAGTGCGCTTGAAACAGCTTGCTCTACATTGAAAGTATCACGCTGAATTTCCATTGTTAACCCAACAATGGAATTTGCCGATTGCTTCGAGCTTTCTGCAAGTTTGCGAACTTCATCAGCTACCACTGCAAAACCTTTCCCATGCTCTCCCGCACGTGCCGCCTCAATTGCTGCATTCAAGGATAATAGATTTGTCTGATCTGTAATGTCCGTAATAACCTTTGTCATATTTTCAATTTCGACCGTTTGTGCCGATAGCTTTTGTACAAGTTCGTTCACAGTAGAAGTTGAGTGATTGATTGTCGCCATCTGCTCTTGAGCACTTTCAATAATTTGAGCACCTTTTGTAGCAGTCGAACTTGCATCCAACGATGAATTGTGAAGTACTTGAGAAGCTTCCGCGATGCGCTGAACACCGTGGGCAGTTTCTTCCATTGCACGAGCACTTTCATTTGAAGCAACTGCTGAATTTTGTGCCGCATCTGCAGTAATCTCAATTTGCTGTGTCACATCTTCTGTCGTTGCAGTAATTTCTTCCGCACTTGCTGAGAGCTCCTCAGCAGCAGCAGTTAATTGTTGTGAATTATTTTGAACAGATTGGATTAAGATTTGCAGGTTTAGCTTCATCTTATTAAAAATTGTGCCTAGTTGCCCAATTTCATCTTTTGATTGAATTTTTATTGTAGGATGTGTTAAGTCCCCTTCTGAAATATGTTCTGCTGCGTTCATTAAAGTCGCCAAAGGTTTTACGATAGATTTTTTTACAAATAAAACCATAAGGAAGCCGACTATAAGACTTATCAGAACGGAAACCATTGAAACTATTTTTGAAGTTGTCATTGTTTGTTCGGTTTCGTTCTTAATTTCATCCAACTGTGATTTCTGGAATGTAATCATATCATTCGCTACATTTAAAATCCCCACGTTCGCATTTTGCAAATCATTATTTACGATATTTGTACTCGCTTGGATATTGCCAGTCTCAAGCGTAGCTAGTAGTTTTTCGACACTTTCGTTAAATTGATTATTAAATACTGTGATTTCCTCTATATAAGATTTCATTGTATTTGTTGTAGCTAAATCTTCGAGCTGTTTAATATTTTCATCTAATTTACCTGCATATGTAAGCAAATTTTCCTGGTTCTTATTGGAATTTTCCAAGATAAGTGCTCGTCCATATAATCCTTGAAAAGCAAGGTTTGCCCGAATGTCATCAACTAAACGAATTTGCTCTACACGATTATCTAATGCCTCTGTTTGTTTTTCATCAATCATGTTTAAGTTGATGAATACAATAACAGCGGTAATAATCATTATCGCAATAATTGAGTAAAAAGCTAAATTTAATTTAGTACCCAGTTTCATAATAAATCCCCCATATAATATATTTAATTCTTAAAAATCTTATCATACAAATGTCATAATAATTCCCTGAAATATTTACAAATTATTGTTGTTTTCATACTTTGTATAAATCAGCTTTTCTTTTAGTAAATAAACTAATTGAAACATGAAAAAAAGCAACGACAATTTAATGTCATTGCTTCTTCAATACATATTTAATTAGTGCAAGATACTTTCATTAAAAGTTTAGTTCCTGTGGCTCTCCGTCATTCATCAATTTAATTGAAATCGGATCCAACTGAATCGTAACCATTTCACCTTCATCTGATGTGAAAATATCTTTGAAAAAGTTTGTGATTTTCAACTTAAGTGTATCATCTTTAATTTCACTCAGTTTAGCCGTGATTTCTACATATGGCGCATCCATATCTTCTTTCGTATAGCCCAATAAAATATGCGTATATGGATTTTCATTTAAATCCATTACTTTTTGTGAATCCTCTGTTGTTGTAGCATATAGTACAAATTCTTCATTCGTAAACGTCATATAGCGAACATAAGGTTGACGTCCGTTTAATGTTGCCATTGTACCGATATTGTTGTCATTAATAATTGAAAGAATTTTTTCTTTTAATGTATCCATTACTTGGCCCCCCTTAGATTAAATGAACTTCTTCTTGATTTTTACCGTTTTTATTCATAATTCTCATTCGTGTAGGCGTAATTTGAATTAGCACAAAATCTCCATCTGCATGTGAAGGGTATTTTTCAAGTAATTGTTGCTTTACAGCATCATTTAATGTCGTAGCAGCATTACCTTCAATTTCCAAAAAGGTTTCGAGAATTCCTTCACTTTCATATCCTAATAAAATATGTGTGCCACCATACTCTGTAATTTCACGTGCTACTGTCGAATTTTTTTCAGCTACCGTATAAAGTTTTGATTCTACATAGTAAAAAGTCATATAGCGCGAATTCGGCACACCGTTATTATTCGTTGCCATGACACCGATACTGTTCTCATTTAGAATTTGTAATGCAATATCTTTATTGCTTTTCATGATTTCACTCCTTCAGTATTATAATTTCATCAATTATAAGATGAGATGCACATACTAACGTACTTTAGGTTTTGCTATTTATTTAACGCTGTCGTGCTATACATTTATAATTCCCTTAATACGTGTAAATAAACAAAATTACTTTGTATGAAAAATAGTTGTAAAAGTTTGTAAATTAATAAAATCTATTAAAATTTAATTTTTATTACAGTAAACTGTAAATATTTAATATAAATGGATATATTTAATTGAATGTTAAAAATATAGAAGTTAGAATAAAGACAGAATAGTTAATTTATTCTGATTTATAGAAATAAAACTATATTTAAGGAGGAATATAAGTGAAAAGATTTACTTGGCTAACTCTTATTCTCGCAACTCTTTTATTAGTTTTAACTGCGTGTAATGATGCTGATGAGTCAACAAATGGCTCTACACAAAGCGATAGTGGCACGACAGAGGGTACAACTGAAGAAAATGCATCAGGGAAGCTCGTTATTTATACAGGGCGCGACGAAAACATGGTACAAGGTATTATTGAAAAATTCAATGAGCGCTACCCGAACATTGACGTGGAATACATGACGATGGGCGCACAGCAAATTTTGGAGCGTGTTCGAGGTGAAAAAGCAAACCCACAAGGTGACTTCTGGTGGGGCGGAACACAGGCAGCTATGATGGTTGCCGCAGGTGAAGATTTACTTTTAGAATGGGACCCTTCATTTATCGATAATATCGATCCGCTTCATAAAGATGAACAAAACCGGTGGGTAGGTGAAATGCTGTTACCTGAAGTTATTATGATTAATAGTGATGTTATATCCCCTGAAGAAGGTCCACAGGATTGGGACGAATTACTTGATCCGAAATGGAAAGACGAGATTTTAATTCGCGGCGTCCTTGCATCTGGTACAATGCGTACAATCTACTCATCCATGATTTATCGACAAGGTGCAGATGATCCTTCAAAAGGTTATGACTGGTTGAAGAAATTAGATGCTAATACGAAGGAATATACACAGGATCCAAACGCATTATATTTAAAATTAGCTCGTCAGGAAGGTTCCATCTCTTTATGGAACTTACAGGATATTTTACTTAAGAAACATACGACTGATTACACATTTGACTTTATTTATCCTAAGAGCGGTGCACCTATTTTAGTCGATGCAGTTGGTATTGTGAACAATGCAAAGAATGAAGAAAATGCAAAACTCTTTATGGAATTCCTATTTGACCAAAATACAATGATTGAGCTTTCTGAAGAATATTATCAAATTCCGACTCGTACGGATATCGATCCTGATGCAATGCCGGACTGGTACAAAGATCTGGATTTAAAATCAATGGATATTGACTGGCAAGTGATGGCAGATAAAGAAGCGGAATGGATGGAACATTGGGATTCAAATATTAAAGGCAAAGGCAAATAATTTTTACTCGAAAGACCTCTGCACAAGAGGTCTTTCTTTTCTAGCTACTACTGTGTGAAGGGAGTTCGATGTGATGAAAGCTGTTCGTATTAATGATGTATCAAAAAAATTCGGTGATGTATTGAGTGTTCACGATTTAGAATTGGATATAAAGTCAGGTGAGTTTTTTACTTTTTTAGGTCCAAGTGGTTGTGGTAAGACGACTACATTGAGGATGATTGCCGGATTCTATTATCCATCCAAAGGAAAAATCTACTTTGACAATCAAGATGTCACAACTTTACAACCAAATAAGCGCAATATCGGTATGGTATTTCAAAACTATGCACTCTTCCCACATATGACGGTCGATGAAAATATCGCATTTGGTCTGGAAATTCGAAAATATGATAAAAAGACAATCAAGGAAAAGGTAGACCGTATTCGAGGGCTTGTCCATTTAGGTCCATTAGGTTCCCGCAAAATTAACGAACTTTCCGGTGGCCAGCAGCAACGTGTTGCGCTGGCCAGAGCTCTTGTCATTGAACCGGATATACTTTTACTCGATGAGCCGCTATCTAACTTGGATGCAAAGTTAAGAGAAGAAACACGCATCGAAATTAAACGGATCCAATCAGAGCTTGGCGTGACGACTATTTATGTAACCCATGATCAAACCGAAGCAATGGCAATGTCGGATCGAATTATGGTAATGGAAAATGGCATCGTCAAACAGATCGGTACCCCACAGGAAATTTACCATCGACCAAACAATCGCTTTGTTGCTACTTTTATAGGGGAAACAAATTTACTTACAATGAACGTCAAATCTATCGAAGGAGATATTATTACTGTTGAAAATGATACTGGACTAACTTTAAAAGGCTTGACTGAAAACTTGGCAGCAGGTTTACAAATAAATACCGGCGATGAAATTTATGTGTCTATACGTCCCGAAGCTTTTGAAAGTGGTCCTGGTGATAATACGATCACAAGTGTAATCGAGCTAAATGAATTTACCGGTGTTAGTGTTAACTACTTTTTAAGATGGAATGACATTACCCTAAAAGCAATGATTATTAGTCGTGAGAGAGCACTTATGCAAGCTGGTGATACGATAGAACTGCATATTCCAAAACAGAATATTTATTTTCTTGGAGAATAGGGGGGAGGCACACTATGAGCAAAAAATCTGTTGATAATTTTGAAGCAAATTGGTGGTCTCGTCTAACACAATCACGCTATTTTGTTTATATTCTCATTTCTCCCCTCTTTTTAATTTTATTTGCTTATGTTATTTATCCATTTTATACAACATTCGTGCAAAGTTTTGCAGGCGAGAATACTCTTGCAAATTATCAGAAGTTTTTCAGTTTGGAAAGCACAGCGAATTTAGAAGCACTTTGGAACAGCTTTTATATATCGATAATTAGTGTAATCTGTTGTGCAGTGGTTGGGGTTATGATGGCATTTTTACTGGAGCGCTATGATTTTCCTGGCCGTAGAGTACTATCTATTTTAGTACTTGTCCCAATGGCATTGCCACCTTTGGTAGGTGTTTTATCTTTTACATTTTTGTATGGAGAAAGTGGAATCTTTCCGCGCTTATTTCAGCAAATGTTCCAATTGGAAGACGTTCCTTTTGCACTGAAAGGAATTTGGGGTGTGATTGTGGTTCATACCTTTACAATGTATACGTACTTTTACTTAACCGCTTCTGCTGCAATTAAAGGACTCGATCCTTCATTAGAGGAAGCAGCTACAAGTTTAGGTGCGAGTCGTATCCGTGTATGGAGGAAAGTTATTTTACCGATGCTTACACCTTCTTTAATCGCATCGTCACTACTCGTATTTATGGTGTCTATGGCTTCCTATACTGCCCCGCTCATGTTCGGGGTGGAGCGGACAATGACTATGCAAATTTATTTATCGCGAACGAACGGAAACTTAGATATGGCCGCGACACAGTCAACGATTTTATCATTCGTTTCTATTACATTCCTACTTATTATGCGCTGGTATCAAAACCGACGAAATTACCAAAATTTAAGTAAAGGCGTAAGTGTGCACCGATCTGAAGTAAGTTCAAAGCCTTTAAAGTATATCGCTGTTGTTTTATCTTTCATAGGGACTCTCATTTTAATTTTGCCTATTTTAGTCCTTATTTTAATTTCATTTTCAAAAGATGGTGCTTGGACGATTCAAATTTTACCGACCGAATATACGCTTGATCATTATAAAGCGCTATTTACGGATGAACGTACATGGCGACCAATCTGGAACTCGCTTCAAATGGGCTTTATCGCGACAATCGGCAATATTATTTTCGGGGTGGCGGCAGCATATGCAATGGTCAGACTAAATTTCAAAGGAAAAACAATGCTCGATATTTTAATCACGATTCCATGGGCATTACCTGGTACCGTGGTAGCAGTTAACTTAATCGCAGCATTCTCTACTGAAAGTGTGTTTACATTCAATCAAGTGTTAATCGGATCATTCTGGATTTTACCACTCGCGTACTTTATCCGGCATTTGCCGCTTGTGTTTAGATCCACTTCTGCTTCCCTTATGCAGTTGGATCAATCTGTTGAGGAGGCGTCACGTAGTTTAGGTGCAACGTGGTTGTATACTTTTAGAAGAATTGTCATTCCCCTAACTTTATCTGGTGTTCTTGCTGGTACTTTGCTAGCTTTTGTACAAAGTATCGGGGAATTTGTTGCATCAATTTTAATTTATAATACATCTACCATTCCGCTCTCAGTTGCAATTTTCCAAAAGCTCTACGCCTTTAAGTTCGGAACTGCTTGTGCATATGGCGTTCTGCAGATTATTTTAATCCTCATTGTATTAATTATTTCAGAACGGTTATCAAAAGGCTCTGCTGGAAGTGCGATATAATAGAAAAAACGTAAAAGCAATCAAAGTTGCTTTTACGTTTTTTACTGTTATAGATTTTTTACCATCCACAATTCATCAAAGTATTTCCCATCCATTTTCATTGCGCGCTTTTCAATCGCATACTGATTGAAGTCAAGAGATTTACAAAGTTCAAGCACCTGTACGTTTGTTGCCTCGACTGTCACATAAAGTTGCTCAAGTCCTTCATTTTCTTTTAACAAACGCAACAGCTCTTCCAACATTGCCCTACCAATCCCCTTTTTCCTCATTTCAGGGGTAACATACATTTCCATTAAACGCCCTTTATGATTCAGGTTTGCATTTGTTTCGCGTTTAAATGTAACCATGCCGATTAGTTGGTCACCTTCAAATGCCCCAAGTGTAAATTGATCTGTCTGCGGGCGAATATTATGTTCGGTTTCCTGCAGGGTATAGATTTCTTCCTGTGCGTACGATGAGCAAAATGATGTCGGGGAATCATTTATAGCCTGTAATCGTAGTTCTTTGTATTTCGTTGCGTCTTTATAACCTAGAATTCGTATATTCATCTTTTCACCTCGTATAATTACTTTCCCTTGTATATACCCCCGACGTACATTTTTTACACTACTTCATCGCGGATTCAATTTCCATGCGCAAGTTAGTCGGGTCATCGGCATAAACTCCAATATATTTCGCCGTTTTTTCATAGCCTCCAATTCCATGAATTATTTGCAATTCCTTCGCCTCAATGACAAAGGCAGGCAGTTCATCTGTATTTCCTAATACTTTAAAATGAAATATATTTTCATCTTGAACAGTTGCATGAAGTTGCGCAATATTCGTTAAGTCAATTTTTGCTCGTTTCATTAATCCATTGGAAATATATAGTTTACCATCTGCAATTCTTACTGGATTTAGAGCTAATGCACGAAAATCAGCCAGTAAAAATAAAAGTCCATAGACTGATAGAATGGTATGTCCCCAAGCTAAAAATGGCACTCGATCATGAAAAAACCAATGAAATGCGATTGCTTCAAATAAAGCCGCATGAAAAATCATGATTAAAAAAGCGATATACATCGTATTTTTGTATACTGTAAATCCATTTGGCTGTTTTTTCTTCCAACTACAAAATGCGTAATAAAACACAAGAATCTCCGAGCAAAGTATTTTTATAAGTAAGTTGTCTTTAACTTTCTCCGCTACAATTTGAGGAAATGCAAAAATAAGTTGCTCTCGCTCTAATTTGACTGCACGGATAATACTCGGTAAGTATTTTATAAAAACAACTAAAATAGTGAGCTCCAAAATAATCAATGCTACTTCAACTGCAATCGCTGACCACATCATATAACGAAAAGGCTCTATAAATGCTGTTGGAATAACAAGTCTTGCAAATATAATACCCATTGCAACAAAGGCTATAAAATTTTTAATAGACCATTTTCCTTTTTGCAATAGAAGAAGGGCTGGTGCAATTATCGCACAATCTATTAGAGAACCTATAACCATCCCATTTATTTGATCAATTGGAAGAGTATCAATGAATGAAAGCTGATATACGATTAAATTTCCTGTTAAAATAACAAGGGCAATGAGAAGCCACTTGTAATTATAGATTCTTTGTAAAACCATAGTTAGCACCCCTTTTTTAATTTCCTAATATTACTAAATCACTTTCACCTTCATTATAGGGTATTCGTTGCACTTTTTCAGTAATAAAAAAACGCAAAAGCTATTAGTAACTTTTACGTCAAATATCTCTTTATTTTATTGCAGATTAACCCTTTATCAAAATCCCCTTCATTACTTCACGATTGCGCTTTTCGAACATTTCATTATGTGAGGAAACCTTTGCATATTGATCTGCAGTCGGTTCTAAACTGACTTTTATAGAATTAATCGCATTGACCGCATCCTGGAAAGCACCTGTTATTAAATACACTTTATTCTCATATTTAGAAATATCACCGACCGCATAAATTCCGTCAACGGATGTCAGTCCTTTACCATCCGTCACATAATAATAATTATAGTCAGTATCTTTTTCTGGAGCCAAGCTTGTATCAAATGAAAAAGAATGGTCACGATCATAGCCGTGATTAACAAGTACGTCATCTACTACGATTTTAGAAAGTTCATTTGTTTTAACGTTTTCCAAAACAACTTCTTCAATTTTTGTCTTGGCGTCATTTGCTACGAGCGTTTTAATTTGTGTATTCGTAATAATCGGGACACCATTTTCCTGCAAATAACGAATTTGCGCTTCATGGGCTGACAACTTATCTCCTCGGTAAATGACCATCATCTGCTTTGCAATACCGATTAAATCCTTTGCCCAGTCTATTGCGGAGTTGCCACCGCCTGAAATTAGGAGCGACTTATCTTTAAAGCTTTGAATGCCTCGAATCGTATAATGTAAATTCGACACCTCATATTTCTCTGCTCCTTCAATATGCAATTTGATTGGACTTATGATGCCGCCACCTACTGCTACAATCACTTTCTTCGTATAATGCTTTTCCCCTGTATTCGTTTCAATAACAAATAGATTGTCCTTTTTTGTTATGAATTCGACTTTCGTATTAAGGCATACAGTCGGCTTAAATGTTAGTCCTTGTTCGATTAAATTTTCAATTACTTTTTGAGCAGGTGTCGCAGGTAAGCCGCCAATGTCCCAAATAATCTTTTCCGGATATACATGCAGCTTTCCACCTAACGTCGGTTGAAATTCGATGATCTTCGTTTTTAATTCCCTTAATCCTGCATAGAACGCACTATATAATCCACTTGGTCCTCCACCGATAATCGTTACATCATAAATATCGTTCATTCGAAACACTCCATTCTTTTTCATTTCTAAAAAGTTAGCTTAAATTACTAATCATTTCGCCTTGGCTTAGTTGCTTCCGGATTGTGTAAAAAGTTAAACGAGCATTTCGGATTTCGCATGATGTCTCCCGATTGGTACAACGGATGGGGAATTCGAAACTGGATCTTGTGTAACGATACAATTCAAGTCGAAAATACTTTTTATTAATTCACTTGTAATAACTTGAGAAGGGATTCCTTCTGAAATGAGCTTACCTTCATGTAATGCAAAAATATGGTCTGCATAACGTGCTGATAAATTAATATCATGCAGGACCATTACAATCGTAGTGCCACGCTTACGATTCAAATCTGTCAGCAAATCCAAAATTTCTACTTGATACGTAATGTCTAAATACGTTGTCGGTTCATCTAAAAACAAAATATCAGTTTGCTGTGCAAGTGCCATGGCGATCCATACACGTTGTCTTTGACCACCAGAAAGCTCATCAATATGACTATCGGCAAATTCGGTAATATTCATTATTTCCATCGCTTCCGCCACTGCTTCATAGTCTGCAGTTGACCAACCCTTTAAGAAACTATGATGCGGGAATCGCCCCCGCCCTACTAAATCAGCTACCGTAATTCCTTCAGGTACGACCGGTGACTGTGGCAACAGACCTAAAACACGTGCAAGCTGCTTAGGAGGGATTTTGTTTATCGATTGCTCATCCAGCATAACTTGACCGGAAATCGGCTTTATTAATCGCGCCATCGTTTTTAAAAGTGTTGATTTCCCACAACCATTCGCACCGATAATTATGCTGATTTTGTTGCTTGGAATCGCTAGACTTATACCGTGTAAAATCGTTTTGTTGTCATAGCCGGCAACAAGATTTTGCGTTTGGAATGAATGCATTGTTTTCATCATAAATCTCCCTTTCGATTAATACGGATTAATAAATAGATTAAGTACGGTGCACCGAGAATCCCTGTTATGACTCCAACCGGATAACGTGTTTCAAAAGCAAACTGACCAATAAGATCTGCTGCCAATACTAAAATAACACCAATTAAACCAGCCGGAATGAGTGCTGAAAATCCAACACCTACAATTTTCTTTGCAATCGGGCCTGCTAAAAAGGAAACAAATGCAATCGGACCAGTAGCAGCAGTAGCTAATGCAATCATGAGAACAGATGTAATAATAAGGATAAGTCTCGTTTTGTTCGTATTGACCCCTAAAGACGTAGCTGCCTGTTCGCCTAGCTCGAGCATTTCCAAGCGTTTTGCAAAATACATTAAAATCGGTGTACAAATACACACTATTAAAATTAATGGATATAAATTAATCAATTTGGCTCCATTTAAACTCCCGCTCAGCCACCTCATAGCTGCCGGAATATCATGTGTATTTCCGATTAACATTAAATAATTGATAAAGGCCGTAAGCATCGCCTGAATACCGATACCGATTAGAATAAGTCGACCAATCGAAAAGGAAGAACCCTTTGCCAGCAGATAGATAAAGATAGCTGTTGCAAGCCCTCCTATTACAGCTGCAATGGATACAACGGTGTTGCTTGTACTCAGTACAATGATACAAAAAACAGCTGCGGCACTTGAACCTGTTGTAATCCCAATCACATTTGGGTTTGCTAGCGGGTTACGCAGCATCGTTTGGAAAATATAGCCCCCTACACCAAATGCAAAGCCTGCAAATAAGCCTGCCACCATTCGCGGGAAACGAATCGTATTTACCGCAAAAGAAGCCCCTTTCACCTGTTCACCTAATAATACCTTTACGACATCCTGGACTGGATAAATGGTATTGCCTAGCATGAGCATTAAACCGCAAAGTACTAACGATATAATAGCCAGTATAGAAGTCATCATCATAAAGCGACGTTTTCTTTTTAGTCTTAATGTCTTAATCATATTCATCGTTTCATTCATCATATTGCACGCATTTTCGCTTTCATCGTAATTAATATTAAAATTGGCGCCCCTATAAAGGCAGTCACAATTCCAACTTCGAGTTCACTCGGACTGCCAAGAAGCCTGCCGACCACATCGGATATCGTTAAAATAATTGCCCCTGACAAAGCCGACATCGGAATAATATAACGTAAATCAGGACCGATCACGAGACGTACGATATGTGTAGCTAATAAACCAATAAAGCCGATTGGACCTGCCAAAGCCGTAGCAGCCCCACATAATAATACGCCACCTAATGCCGCTACTATTCTTACTGTAACTGTACGTACACCCAACCCTGTGGCCACGTCATCACCTAATGCCAATGCATTGAGTGCAGGCGCTGTAAACAGTGCAATGAATATTCCTACTACAATAAATGGAATAAATAATGTGATTGTATCCCAGCTGCCGGAACCGACACTTCCGACTTGCCAAAACCGAAACTGATCCATAACATTCGTCCGTGGAATCATAATTGCAACAACTAATGAGGACAAAATTGCGCTCGTTGCTGCACCTGCTAATACAAGCTTTAATGGTGTTGCGCCACCTCTGCCCATTGAACCGATTCCAAATACAAAAATAGCGGTAATAAACGCTCCCGCTATTGCAAGCCAAATATATTGATTTGCTGAGCTAATGTTTAAAAAGGCGATGCCACAAACGACAAAAAGGGATGCCCCTGTGTTTACCCCTAAAATACTCGGATCCGCAATCGGGTTTCGTGTAACCGATTGCATAAGTGCACCAGAAACACCTAATGCAGCACCACATAATAAACAAAAAATGGTTCTGACAATACGCTGTCTTACTACATTAGCTTCATGTGACTGAACTTCTGAATGGAATAATCCATTCAGAAGATCTGTCCAACTAATCATCCGAGAACCAAATACTAATGACGCGAGTATGCATAGGCCGAGTAAAATAATTAAAAGCACTAAAACTTTTATAAAATTACGCGGCATCATAAATTGTTTCTTTTCTATAACGGATGAACTTTTCATATTACTTCAACTTTTTTGCAACTTCCGAAATTAGTGATACGTATTCATCAATTGTGTATTGAATGGATAATGGATTCGGGTTTCCTGCTGCAGCAAGTGGAGTATTGTCAGGAATAATTAACACCGCACCATTTTTAATTGCAGGAACTTTCCCTAAAATCGGATCTCCCTGAAGTGCTTTTAATGTGAAGGCATCGCCATATGCAATTAGAATTTCAGCATCATTTAAAGCATCCGCATTTTCTGCACTTAACTCAATGTAGAAGTTGCTTTCATCCTGAACTTGGGCTTTAATGCTTTCTGGAAATTCCATACCTAACTCTTCCAGTAATTCTCCGCGTGGATCAGCTGGTGTATAAATATAGAACTTTGATAAATCTGTCGCGTTAAACATACCGAATGCCGCTTTTTTCCCTTTAATTTCAGGGAACTCGTTTGCTTTATCTTGAATTAATTTTTCTGTGTCCGTGATTAATTGCTTTCCTTCTTCTTCCATACCCATACCTTTTGCGTTGTATAGGATTTGGTCACGCCATGTAATAACCCAAGGAGTTGCCGGGTATGCAACGACTGGAGCAATCTCGCTTAACGTATCGTACTCTTCTTTTGTAAGTCCTGAGTATGCTGCTAAAATAACATCCGGATTTGAATCTGAAATTGCTTCAAAATCCAGGCCATCTGTATCTTGGTAAATGTTCGGGTTCTCTTCACCAAGCGCTTTTAACTTTTCTACTGTCCATGGAAGCATACCGCTTTCATCTTGAACACCGTAGTTAGCTGCTGAGAAACCTACTGGTACTACACCTAGAGCAAGTGCCACATCATGGTTTGCCCATGCAACCGTTGCTACACGCTCCGGCTTTTCTTCAATCACCGTTTCGCCTAGTGCATGTTTAATCACAATTGGATACTCAGTTGCGGAATTTTCTGAATTTGTAGCTTGAGAATTTGTTTCTTCTGTTTTATTTTCTTCTGTGCCCGTTTCTTTATCTGCACAACCTGCAACTACTAGTAACCCGATAGCTACAAGTAGCATTGTCAAAAAAGAATTAAACTTTTTTGTAATCATTTTCATAACGCCCCTTAATTTTCAATTGATAACAATTATCATTATCGATAAGGAAAATAATACATGTAAATGATAATCATTGTCAACAGAAATTAATACTTAAAGTCTATTTCCTGCTTAATAATTATATATAAATAATAAAAACGATTTCGCTTACAGTAGCAAAATCGTTTTTATTTCCCTGCGGACACGGTATAAAGTTGGTCTTTCGTTTGCTCAGATAATGGAATGTGCAGTTGTTCTAAGTAATCGATTATAATTGGAATATAATAACGAACAGCCTTATTCATAAATTTATCTTTCCGGTATATAATAGCTGCTTCCCGCTTTAATCCTTCATTAGTAATCGGACGTGCCATTAATTTTTCGTTGTCTTGCATTTGAAAGAGTGACTTTGCAATGATTGTACCGCCCATCCCCCTACTTACAAAATTAAAAATCGTATTAATACTGGAAGTCTCAAAAACAGTATTTAATGAGATATGCTCTTGTTTTATAATGCCATCCAAAATTTTTCGACACAGATGCAAATTTGAGAATAATATTAATGGTACATCCATTAATTGTGAGAGGCTCAGCTCCTCTTCGGCCATTAATGGATGTTCGCGATCTGCAACGAACAAAAATTCTTCAATGTACAATGGAATTTCGATAAATTGGTCTTCTGCTGAAGGGAGATAGTTTTGAGAAAATGAAAAAGCGAAGTCAATTTGATTGTCCCTTAGCAGTGAATATAAATCGTCCGAACTAAGTACAGATAATTTTATTTGAGGATATTCAAATGAGTATTGAATTAAGCTTTCCGATACAATATTCGTTAGCTCTCCAGGCAATGCACCAATCTTTAATGTCCCTCGCTCCAGCAATTCCAGTTCATTAATCTGAAGTTTTGCATTATCAATTGAATTAAAAATGAATGCGCTTTGGTTAAATAATATTTCCCCTGCCTCCGTAAGAGATATCTTCTTTCCAATACGGTCAAACAACAAAGCCCCCACTTCATTCTCCAAAACTTTTATTTGATGGCTTAGCGTTGGCTGTGAAATATGAAGCTTCTCTGCCGCCCTCGTAAAATGAAGTTCTTTACAAAGCATCATAAAATATTCTAATTGCCTAAACTCCATCTCGACCCCTCATTTTCAGTTTATTTCGTCTATTAATATTGTACTTGTTTTTAAGGGGGTTTTAAACTTTCTTTTAGAAATCAAAATAAAATGACTATATTTTCTCCTTCGCGCTTTATTTCTCTTTAAATTGACGTTAACGTAAATGATATACTTTTGCCAATGGGGGTGTCTTCCGTGAAGTCGATTAAAGTAATTGCCAAAGAATATGCACTTACAACGAGAACTTTACGCTACTATGAAGAACTGGGTATTTTGAAACCAACACGACGTGATAACGGGATGCGCCATTATTCTAAACGGGAGGAGGCAAAAATTAAGCTCATCGTTAGAGGAAAAAAGTACGGTTTTTCCATGGAAGAAATTAAGGAAATGATTTTACTTTTTAATCTTGATCGTACTGGAGTGAAACAGCTGGAACGGACAATTGAATACGGGCAGCAAAAGTTAAAAGAAATAGATGAAAAGATTCAAGAGTTGTATGAAATCCGTCAAGATATTGAAAAGACGGAAGCTATTTTTCGTGAAAAACTAACTCAATTATTGGAGGAACAATCATGAATATTTCAAATTTATTAGCTCGTCATGCAAGAAAATATCCAAATAAGGTGGCTGTAATAAGTTTAGGACAGGAAACTACGTATAAACAATTGGACGAACAAGTGAACAATACGGCTAAAGCCTTACGTTCAAATGGTATAGAAAAGGGCGATAAAGTCGGGATTTTCATGCCCAATTTAAAAGAGTTCGTCGTTCTTTACTTTGCAATTCAACGTGTTGGTGGAGTTGTTGTACCGATTAATGCCAAATTTGTTGCGCGGGAAATCGAATATGTATTGAACCATAGCGATGCAAAGGCAATCTTTGCACATGAGCTTATTTTTGAACAAGCTTCCACAATTTCATTTAATGGCTTAAAAGTTAAAACAGGCGGTTCATCACTTCATTGGCAAAGCTTTGAGCAATTTCAACAGTCTGGGAATTATGAAGCTGTTGTGTGCGATTTACTTGAAGATGATGAATCTACTTTACTGTATACATCAGGAACAACAGGCAATCCAAAAGGGGTCCTGCTGACAAATCGTAATGTGCTTGCTGTATCACATATGATTGCTATTGAAATGGAAGTAAAGCCTGAAAGCCGTTTACTCATTATGATGCCGTTAACACATTCTGCACCATTAAATCTATTTTTAGTAACTTCTATATTAGTAGGTGCAACTGCTGTATTAACACCAACCTTTACACCAGATTTATTGATAGACACCGTGCAAACATACAAAACGACACATTTCTTCGGCGCACCTGTTGCTTATCTGTTAACGGCGAGCTCACCTCGCATTGAAAGTGCAGACCTTTCATCAATGGAATGGTGGGTATATGGCGGTGCACCACTATCTGAAAAAGAAGTCCTATATATTCAAAAGCAGTTTAATACGGATAATTTAGTATGTGTTTATGGTTTAACAGAAGCAGGTCCAAGTGGTTCAATCTTACATGCAGCTGATCATCCACAAAAAGCCGGCAGCATTGGGAAGCGTGCACCATTTGGAACAGAGCTACGTGTAATCAATCAAATAAATGAAGATGTTACACCAGGTGAAATTGGCGAAATTATTTTATACGGTGAAGGTAATATGAAAGAATACTATAAAAATCCAGAGGAAACGGAAAATATACTCGTTGATGGCTGGGTGCGTTCAGGTGACTTAGCTTGTATAGATGAGGAAGGCTATATTTACATTGTCGACCGTAAAAAGGATGTTATTATTTCCGGCGGCGTTAATATTTATCCGAAAGAAATTGAAGATCAAATGCTTCAGCATGTGGATATTTTTGAAGTAGCGGTATTTGGTGTTCCCCATCCAGAATGGGGTGAAACGGTGAAAACTGTATATTCTGCAAAAGCCCCTGTTTCTGAACAAGATATTAAAGAGTTCCTTAGCGGGAAACTATCTTCATATAAAGTACCGAAAATTTTTGAGCAAGTGGAAGCACTTCCTCGCAATGCATCCGGAAAAATATTAAAGCAACAGCTACGAGGTGAAGCAAATGCCAGTACAAGTTTTAGCAAATAAACTAGAGAAAAATAATAACTTTTATAAAGCAGACAAAACATTGCAGCAACTGTTACAGCAAAAGCTCGCTCCTAAATTTTATAAGTATGCAAATGAGCAGCTCACAGCATTCGGAGCGCTTTGTGCAG
Source organism: Solibacillus sp. FSL W8-0372 (assembly GCF_037969735.1). Taxonomy (NCBI): domain Bacteria; kingdom Bacillati; phylum Bacillota; class Bacilli; order Caryophanales; family Caryophanaceae; genus Solibacillus; species Solibacillus sp. FSL W8-0372. The sequence continues at coordinate 3,009,609 of NZ_CP150204.1, forward strand.
GACCAATCGATGCACGTGCAAAAGTGACAGATCGAGAAGGCGAGCCTAAGTTACGCCGATATAATGCATACGGTGATGAAGTAAGCGAAGTCATTGTTAATGAAGGTTACAAGCAAACTGTTGCAGAAACATACGCGACTGGCATTGTCGGCTATGTTCATAAAGATATTCCTGAATTAGGACATAGAGGTAATTATGTATATAGCTTCGCACAGGGGTATTTACTATCGCAAACAGAACCCGGCTTTTATTGCCCTGTAACATTATCAATGGCAACCGCTTATTTATTTGAACATTATGCTTCCGATGAATTAAAACAAAAGTTTATGCCTCACATTTGTGCGACAGGTGATACGGAATTATTCGAAGGGGCAACATTTTTAACGGAACGTCAAGGCGGGTCAGATGTCGGTGCAAATATTGTTGAAGCACGGTTTGAACAAGGTGAATGGCGTTTACATGGAGAAAAATATTTTGCTTCGAATGCCGGTATGTGCGGCGTTGCAATGGTACTTGCACGTCAAACGAACAATACACAAGCCGGTTCTAAAGGGTTAACTTTATTTGCCGTTCCTTGGCATGATGAAGAAGGCAAGCTCAATCAGATTACTATTCGACGCTTAAAAGATAAACTTGGCGTAAAGGCAGTACCTTCCGGGGAAGTTGAATTTAACGGGGCAAAAGCATATGTTGTGGGAGACGCATCTAAAGGTATCTACTACATGCTGGAGGCGCTTAATCTATCTAGAATTTGTAATGCAGCCGCTTCTGTTGGCATTATGAAACGCGCATTGGATGAAGCGATTCACTATACAAACGGACGTATTGCCTTTGGTCAGACGGTTGCTGAATTTCCAATGGTGAAACATTCTTTAGGGGCATTACACGCAAAGTGGCACGCCTCTTTAGTAGCGTTATTCGATTTAATATCTCGTTATGATAAGGTGGTAAATTCCAAAGCATCAGAGGATGAACAACAAATCGTCCGACTTTTAATAGCGTTGGTGAAAAAGGAAACAGCAGAGTGGGCAATTGAATTTACTCATGAAGCAATTGAGCTCCATGGTGGCAACGGTTATATTGAGGACTTTGTGCTCCCTCGCTTACTTCGCGATGCCCAAGTATTAACGGTGTGGGAAGGCACAGCAAATATTTTAGCACATGAGCTAATCCGTCTCGTCCAAAAAAATGCCCATTCTGCTCTGCTGAAGGAATTACAGCAAACGGACCATCCATATTTACAACAGCTTGCATCTGCACTCGAAAAACGTTTCGAAACATTCGTCACGCTTAATCAAGCAAAACAAACACTTGAAGCTAAACCACTTATGCAACAGCTAGCTCGTCTATATGAGGCCGTCATATCAGTACAACATGGCAAAGTTACAGGAGAACGTGAGCGCGTGCTTGCAGAAATTTATATTGAAGAGCAATTTGACCAGAGACCATTTGGTGAAATACCGTTAGCAGTTAAGGAGTTTACATTATTGTAGAGTCGTCAAGTATAAAAAAATTTTTAAAAAAATTGCCTACCATCCCCCTATTAATGAATGTAGAAAGCATTCAATTGATTTAGGAATGATAGGCTTTTTAAGATTTGGGTAATGAAGTTTTAACTCTTAGTGGTGAAAATAAACTCGAATAGTTTTTCACCAAATAATTTCTGACTTTCAGTTCTGTCATAATAAATTTCCTGAAGGGATACACCGTCTTCTTTTGCTGATTCATCAATTTGATTTCTTTGACATTTATAAAACTTGTTGACGGGGGAAGACGTTTTGCAAACATCCAATACGGTTTATTATTTAAAGAAAGTTCGAATCAATTATACAAGTTTCACACGAATATATAGTTGCTTACCGATTAGTGCCAAATCTGATTGTTCTATCTCATCAATCTCTAGCGTAGACTCATTCAATAGTTGGTAATCTTCAGCATGTCCTGCCCAAAAGCGGATTAAATCGACGTTTTGATCTGGCGTGATATGCTCTTTTATATATTTTTGCAGAGACTCTAGAAATAAATCATTCCATCTACCTTCAACGGAATAAATAAAAGCTTTATCACTATAATCTTCTAAATCATATGGCGGGTTCAACCATTTAGATATACGTAGCTTCTCCATTGCCTTTTCATCCGGTGTATTTAAAATTTCCACATCATCATCAAATGAATGCCATGGTTGTTCCGGGAATCCTTCACTTAATGGATACAGCTTTTTCATTTCCCGCACTGTTGTTAAGCAAAATCCTCTAAAATCAACCTCATGTAATTCCTCATCCGATACTAACGCTGTATATTGTGTCATCATTTACTTCCTCTCTTATCCAAAAAGGTCTCACCGACTGGAATAGTTTTGTTTTCCCATTGTCCATCATCATTTTCCCAGCTAACCTCTAACATAAATTCATTAAAAATAGCCTGTAATTGCTCATCTGTAAAATCCTTTACGTAAAAAACTAAGCGGTCTGTATTACGTTCAAAACTTCCATTTCTATAATTGGTTGTTCTCCCATCACCATTCATAAATTTGAGTCCGTCCTCATATTTAACTTGCTCCATTAAATTACCGAAACCGTTTTTATACTGAACGGTTAGATTATCAAATTTTTTGCCATTCCGTACGCGATAATCAAATACAATCGTTGCATAATTTTGTTTTATTTCTTCTTCTGTAAAATTACTCGTTTTTGCTCTTAACAACTGGAACTCCTCATCATTTACATCCTGTAATTCAAATAGCAATTCATCATCCAATGTCAGCTCTTTTTGGGAGCACCCAACAATGAGCACAAACAATAGCGCTAACAATATTTTTTTCATAAGTCACCTCTAACTTTCTATAGTAAGCACTGAGCTCAGCAAATTTTGACCGCACTTGATACAAGTGCGGTCAATTTATTAGAACTTTTTTTATTTTAGTAAATTCTTTTACACCCTTATTTCTTCCTATAACGTACCCAAATCATAAGCGGAATAAATAATATTGCCATGTACGCACCGATAAAGCTGAGGAATGCATAGCTTGAGTTGGCCACGATAATACCTGAAAGCAGGCCACCTGCAGAGCCGGCAAGTGCAACTGAAACATCAACTGAGCCTTGGATTTTCGCACGGTTTTGAATCGTTGTAGCATCAATAATCATAGCTGTTCCACTAATGAGTCCAAAGTTCCAGCCAAGACCAAGTAAAATGAGTGCAAGTGCTACCGACCACATCCTATCCCCTGGCGAATACGCTGCTATAAAGCCAGCAAATGATAATGTGACACCCGAGGCAACAACCATCCATGACCGCCCCACTTTATCGACCAAAATCCCCGTTACAAGAGAAGGTAAATACATCGCGGCCACATGCATACTAATCACCAGTCCAATAAGTGACAGTCCACTTCCTGCCCGCTCCATATGAATCGGTGTCATCGTCATAATTGCAACCATCACAACATGCGACATCACAAGGACAATCGCACCGACTCCAACTCCTAAACGATCAACTGTAGATTGTTGATTTACCCCACCTGTAGAAACTTGCTCTTCGTTTTGTTTTTCTGCAATAGCAACTGCCACAAGTAAAGGATCCGGTTTCAATAAGAAGAAAAATATAAAGCCAGCCATTAAATAAGCAACAGCTGCCAGTAAAAATGGTCCAGTTAAAGTTGGTAAACCAATTGCCTCAGCAAGATGACCGGTGGGCGTAACTAAATTGGGACCTGCAACCGCTCCAATTGTCGTCGCGACCATTGCCATACTAATTGCTGTTGCACGCTGTTTTGGCTTAGCCAAATCTGTTCCGGCATAGCGTGCCTGTAAGTTCGTTGAGGTACCTGCTCCATAAATGAACAAAGCCAAAAATAGCAGAAGGATATTTTCCATCGTCGTAGCAGCTATGACCCCGAGCGCTCCAATTCCCCCTGTGATAAATCCGAATGACAGCCCGTATCTTCGCCCAAAACGCTGTGAAAAACGGCCGACTAAAAATGCGGATAATGCAGAGCCAAGTGTGAATAATGCAGTCGGCAAACCTGTAAAGCTCTCGGAACCAAGCATTTGCCGAGCGATTAACGCCCCGACCGTAATTCCGGCAGCCAGTCCTGCTCCGCCAAATGTTTGCGACAAAATAACAACCCACAACGTTCTTTTATAAAGCTTTTGTTGTTCTTCCTCTGATTGAACATAGCGCTCTATTGAGGGATTTTGTGTTTTTTTCATAGACTATTCCTATTCTTTCATTTTTCTTTAGAATATTGCTGTGTTCAGGTAAATAGAAATAAAACAGCGGTATTCCGGAATTCAAGAAACACCACTGTTTATATTATTATTTTTTTATAACAACCTTTTTTCTAATAGACTCTTCTTACTTCTATTTTAGTAATACCTTTAATATTTAGCAACTTTTCCCTATTTAAGTCTACACTATAAACGGCGTTCCTTATCGCCTACACGCAAAATATTTTTTTTTACATTAAAGGTTTTTACTTCTTAAAAATCGGGTAAGGTTTTCGGATAGTTCTGCACTAGATAATTTGATTGAAAATTAATTTTTTCTCTTCGATAGTGCATCATTAATTAGTAGTTGAATAGAAATAAGGTATTGGTTCTACAAAATTTTTAGGGGGTTTTTAGCATGGTACTTCGTTTAATTAATACAACAGGCAGTGACACATTTCATTGGCAAATATGGAACGAGAAGAAACAGCTACATATAATATCCGGCAAATTAGGGGTTCCTGGCACAAAAGAAACGGTTTCGTTAGGATTTTTTGAAAGCTCTAAAGGAACGATGAAGAAATTGGCAAAAGAAAAGATAAATCAAGGTTATGAATATGTAAAAGAAGAGTCCTATACAAAAATGGTTGTTCAATACCGTTATGAGGATGAGTCACAATTTGAAGCAGCAGAGAAAAAAACTTTATGGGTAGAAGACTTACTGGACGAAGTTTTATATTTGACTGGAAATGGAAAGCTTTATGGCTCAGAAGTTGGAGATGGTGCTGGGACTACTTTTTGTCTTGTTATAGATTTGGATCTGGCATTAAATACTGTATTGGAAGAATTATCAAAAAACCAAGTAATTGAAGGGGCGGAAATCGCCTATGAAAACAAAGAAGGCAATTATATTGGTATATATCCAGAAGGTATAAAGTTTGAACTTGTATAATTAAGCCTATGTAACTTGGGGCATTCATACCTCAAATATGAATGCCCCCGTGTACATATTCTTTTCTATTTCTCTTCTTGAATTGCTTCGATCAATGTTGTAAATAGTTGTGCATCATCTGCATCTTCATCCGTTACTTCATTTAAAATTTCCGAATCATCTGCATCAATCACAAAAAGGCTTATGCCGTCTTTTAAAAACTCGTCCGCTTCTACTTCGCCTTCGTAGTACTTATAAGTAGCAATGACGATATTCGAGCCTTCTTCTTCATCAAAAAAGAAATAAAGCTTATCCGTGTTGCCATACACTTCCTCTAAAACTGATTCAAGTTCGTCAGTTCCTTTGCTCCACTTCACTTCGTTATTAACGGTTGCAGCCACAAGGGACTCCATTAGTTCATCTACTGTATTTGTCATATAATCCTCCAAATCCGCTATGTTTACGGTTAGTATGTCTACTGTAACATATTTCATTTAGAAAAGATGATTTATACCATTGTCATAAGCATACCGCCGATTATCCCTGTCACTACAACGACCATAGGAGATAACTTCCAGAATGCGAGCATACTGAACAAAGTGGCTGCAAATGCAAAGTCCATTGGAGTCAAAATTGAGCTCGTCCATATAGGGGTATAAAATGCTGAAATTAATATACCTACAACAGCTGCGTTCACACCCATAAGTGCACCTTTTACTTTTGAATTGCGTCGTAAGCCATCCCAAAATGGCAATGTTCCAAATACTAATAAAAAAGCCGGTAAAAATATGGCCACAGTTGCCAATAAGCCGCCAATCCAGCCATTCATTACGGCACCTATGTATGCTGCGAATGTGAATAGTGGACCTGGAACAGCTTGTGTAGCCCCATAACCTGCTAAAAACGCCTCTTCACTCAACCAGCCAGTCGGTACAAATTCCCTTTCAAGTAACGGTAACACGACATGACCTCCTCCAAACACGAGTGCACCTGAACGATAAAAGCTGTCGAATAGGGCAATCCATTGAATGGAAGTCAGTTCTCTTAAAATAGGAAGGAGGAAAAGTAAGCCGAAAAATAATACTAAACAGCCTATTGCAAAGCGCCTGCTTAATGGAAAGGGCGACATTCCTTCCACGTCAGCTTTCTCTCTTTTGTATAGTAGAAATCCAATGAACGCACCTAAAAGTATTACTCCTAATTGCGAATAGGCGGTTTGCCATATTAATGTGACTATTACAGCAAAGAGGGCTATCGTTTTTCTTTGTCTATCCGGTGTTAAATTTTGTGCCATTCCTAATATTGCGTGTGCTACCACTGCCACTGCTACGATCTTCAATCCATAAATCCAACCTGCCTGACTCAAATCCAAACCTTGAACGACTAATGCAAATATAATAAGTGCTACTACAGATGGTAATGTAAAACCTATAAATGATACAATGCCTCCTATTGCTCCAGCACGTACCACACCAATCCCTATCCCTACCTGACTACTAGCAGGGCCAGGTAAAAATTGACACAATGCCACTAAGTCTGCATAACTTTTGTCGTCCATCCACTTTCTTTTCCGGACATACTCTTCATGAAAGTAGCCTAAATGAGCAATTGGCCCTCCAAATGAGGTAAAGCCCAATTTAGTCGATACGAAAAAAATCTCTATTAACGTTTTAAATAACCCTTTTTTATTCGGATCCAGTGACTTCATTTTATCTCCTTCCATTACCCTTTGAATATCATAATCGTAGCAAACATCCCTCTTTTCAAGTAATAAATTTACGAAACTTTACAAAACTTAAATAAAAAGAAAAACCCACTATTCTCTTTACAGATAAATAGTGGGTATTCCATGCGAGCTCAATATTTATAGGTTGGTAGCCAAATATTAAGAGTTGCATTGCTTATATTCGTTTGTAAGTTATTCCGTTTGTTCCAAGAATCGATTAGCCCATATATAATATTTTTGCTTGGCATCTTTCTTTGAAAGAATACCTTCATATAAAGTAGTACCCTTTTCAATATCGAATATTTGGAGTACGAAATCTTTTTCCATTTCGTTTAATACGTAGAATTTACCGTTGTAGCCATACGTATTATTCATTTCCTTATTCACGAATTTTTCAGGGTGTGGAACTGTTATCGGTTCAAGCCATCTTTGTTGTCCGATATTATAACGGTAAATCCAAGTGTCGGTATCCGTCATGCGAGCTGCAACGAAATAGTTATTATCTACCGTACCACTTTGTATATCGATTTCTAAACCGTCCGGTAATTCGAGTGGCGTTATTTCATTTGTTTCCATATTTACTACTTTAAACTGACGTGAAATGATATTACGTACTTCATGCTCAGCATTATATAATGTCGTTGAATAGATAAGATATTTTTCATAACCTAGATTATGATACTGATTATAAATTTCAAGATTAGTATACATCGCTTCATCATTTGTAACAGTCTCAATGGAAGTCTCGCTTACTAACTGTTGTTTATCTAAATCAATGATAACAATGTAAAATTCTTCATCACCATTGTTAAGGTAATGTCTGACTAACAACTTCACCTCATTATTTACAACAGTTATATTATGAACCGTAAGCCAGTTAACTTTCTTATTTAATTTGGATTGTATGTCAAATGTAATCCGATCGTTTTTTACTTTATCCAATAAATCGAATCGGTAGCTGTAGGAGTCGCCTTCATTTAATTTCCAGGTTTCATTTGGCTCTTCTACGTAAACAAGCTTCGTTTCATCCTCAAAGTAATTAGTGGCACTAAATCCTTTTCCACGCATAAAGTTTTTATTCTGCTCGATTAAATCGCGGAATAAAAGTGGTGCTTCTTGATATTTGAAATCGTCTACTAATGTTGTTTTATCTTTTCCAATAATAACCGAATTATATGTCATTCCCTCATCTATATTTCCTTCTATTAATAGTGAGTCTACATATTTTTCGTCCCCAGAAATTTTATCAAATGTAATATGATAATTTTTAGCATTGGCGACTTGGATATAATGGATACTTACCGTGACTACAATAACTCCGACAATTAAAAGAAGCTGCCAGTATTTTTTCATCTGCTTCCCCTCCCCTACACATTAATCTTTCGTTTTAATAAATAGTCTGCTAAATAAAGAGCCACCCCAAGTGTTAAAATACTCGTTACAGCAGTCAGTCCAATAATTTCGTTCAAGTATAAATAACCTGTAATATCCTGGATAATTACTGGGATTGCCATAACAATGATTGAAACGACCAGATAAATGACTCCTAGGAAAATACCTTTCAAATGGTAGCTTCGTTCAAATAAAATCGCTGTAAACACGACAGCTACTACTGTTGCTCCAAGTCCATAAAGAAGGGCAAACAGTAAAGGAGTCTTTGGATATAAGAACGATAATATATCGAATGAATAAATATAAGCTTTACTTGAATCAGCACGCAGCTGATCTGGTATAATGCCATGAATAATCAGTTGCACCACTTCTAATAAAGCAATTTGTATTCCTACTAAACAAAGTACGAACAGCAAAATCGTAGTCAGCTTGGCAAAATAAATGTTTCTTCGTGCAGTTGGCAGCATTAATAATCGATAAATAAATGACGACTTTCCAAGCCAATCACGATACCAAATGAAAAATACGTATATGATTAAAATTGATGCTGCGAACATAATTGAAAGTATAAAATACCCCGAAAATAAAAATTCTTGGAGATTATACGCCCCATACTCATGTACGTATTGACTTTCACCTAGTAGCTTCTGCGCCATCGTTGTTTCTACTCTGTTCATATAACTAAACGATGTCAGAAATGCCCCTATAACTTGAGCAACAATTACCATAACTATGAGTGTTAGAAAGAGTTTACTAAATCGCTTTATCTCAAAATTGACTAGCTTTAAATATTCGTTCATCCTACATACACCTCCCGCATCACATCTACTACGGATTTACCTTCTATTTCACGGATCTCTTCTACATTCATTTCTCTTAGTACTCTACCATCGCCGATAAGCACAGCTTTATCTATTAAGTGCTCAATATCATTGATTTCATGTGTCGTAATAATAACACCGCGATTTTCAATTAAGTGACTAGTAAAGACATTCGCAATTTGCTCACGTGAGAAGATATCGATACCGGAAAAAGGCTCATCCATTAATATGTAGTCCACATCTAATGCTAAGCCAAGCAGTAGATTGACCTTTGCCGCATTCCCCTTTGATAAGCCTGAAAGTTTATCTTGAAGGTCTAGTTTGAAAAAAGTAAGTAGTTCTGTTGCACGCTGTTCATTCCATGTTTTATAAAAGTCCGCCATAAACTCAAAGCTTTCTGCAATCGTATAGTTCGGCAGCATTGTAAGTCGATCCGGAATGTACGTAATTTTTTCGTACGCATCCTTATTAATCTTTTTACCATCGATTAATATTTCACCGCGGTCTATTGGTGTTAGCGCCATAATCGATTTCATGATTGTTGTTTTCCCAGCACCATTTATACCGATTAAACACGTAATTTGCCCTTTTTCCGCTGTGAAGCTCATATCTTTTAATACTTGTTTTTTCCTGTATTTTTTAAAGACATTTTTTACTTCAATCACGCTGCTCAGCCTCCTCATACTTTTTTTGCACGAGCTCCATAATTTCCGGAAGTGGTGCATTGATTGATTTAATAGAACTTATGAACACCTGCACCGCTTCAGTAATCAGCTCTTCACGAACGCTTTTTAATACTGCTTCGTCCTTCGTAATACAACTTGGCATATTTCCCTCTGTATAAATCAATTTTTGCTCCTCCATTTCCTTATAGGCACGTTGCACCGTATTTGGATTAATCTTGAGCTGATTGGCCAGCTCCCGCCGTGATGGAATCACATGTCCAGGCGCAAAGAAACCTTTTGCAATTTGTTCCTTAAAATGGCGAATCACTTGCACATAAACAGGATCACGATTATTAAATTTTACATCCATTGTTGTCAGCTCCCTTCGTGTATTAATGACCTAGTACACTATATCTAAAAAAATGCGTTCTCACCTGTACTAACCCTTTAATACAGTATACACAAAAAAATGTATTAAGCACTTCATACACTCCTTAAAGTGTATTATGCGGTTAATACATTTCTTTTGTCAACATTTTTTTTATTTTTTTGGAAATAAAGTGGTTTATCACCATAACATAGGGTTGCTTTTGATTGATTGGTGGGCTACGGCAAGACAGCGCTAAAGCCACGTGATACGTGTCTTTAACACTGCCTTTATTGCCGTTTGGGAGGCCCACCAATCCCAAAATTTTGCCCTCGTTATAAAGTGAAGTCAACAACACCCAATCAAGCCGCTTGCGCTATCGCGAGGCGGTGGAGAGCGAAATTGCTATGTTTTATCTCTTCATTTTTGCGCAGAAATTAACTTTATGCCAAAGCAGAGTGACGCAGAGCAAAGGATAAGCCGCCATTATACTTCCTCACTTATGATAATGAGCCATTAAAGATATTAAAGATAATTCTCTACTGCTGTTTTAGGATAATCTGCTTCAATCCACTGATGGTCTTTTTTCATTTTTTCATCAGTAATTAAGAAATAGTTATAATGAACTTTATCACCTTGATCAGGCACCGGGTCATTCCATGTAACATCCAAGTGGTACCACTGTCCATCCACTTTTACTAGATTCCAGGCATGAGGACCGCCCGCATCACCGATAACGTACTTTGCTTCAATACCAAGCTCTTCAAACATTAATAATGCTGCTAGTGCGTATCCTTCACATACGCCTTCCCCATTGACTAAAACGGAGTATGGTGTATGTGCATTGGCTTTACTGTTCAGATTATATTTTGTATGCACTACTAAGTAGTCATTTACAAACTTCACTTTTTCCGCTTCTGATGCATCGTCAGGAATAGTTTGAACAATTTGCTCGATCATACCTAATACAATCGCATTTTCTTCAGCTGTTAAATCATAATTTATCGTAGCCTGCCATTCAATTTGATTGCCAAAGGACCTTGCACGTGTTGAGAAATCTCCCATGACTGCCCATAAATAAGGCTCGTTTACCTGTAGCCACCTATACACTTCATCAACCGTGTTCTCAAAATCAGATGCATCCCCCTCATAATGCAGGGTAAACTGATTTTCGAATTTGGACATATGATGTGCAATAGCTTGCCCTAATTCTTCCACATTCGTGATGACCTGCGGATAATCTTTTACATCATATACAGGAATGACCTCATCATTTGCCAATGGCTGAAAGTTAAAGCTCTGCAGTTTATTTTCTGCATTAAATAAACTGGAAACGATTGAATCAATTTTGTCTTCCAAATCGACATTCAATTTTAATTGAACGTCTTTATTAATTGTCGGCAATGTTAACGAGGATGCTTTTACTTCATCTACTACCAATACACCAAAAAAAGTTGTTGCTATCAGGAAAATAAATGTGAGCATTCCTTTAGAAAACGTTAATAAACTCGCGAATAGTTTTGTCAGAGGATTTTTTACCATTCGATTCAGTTCACTTGTTGCCCTTTGCTCGAATTTCCTTCTATTTTTTGAAGTAAACAAACGACTTGGTCTATGGGTAACAATGTTATAAACGCGTTTATAAACTTCGGACAATTGTTGCTTATCACCTTTAGCTAGCCGAATCTCTGTTTTATTTTGAAGGAGACCTTTTTTTATTTTACTGCGCAAGTACAGCTGCGATGTAAATGAACGGAAAGTCTTTATAAAAATTGTTAATAGAATAAGAAATATGCATGAAAAAATAATTAAATTACTCATAAAACCCCCTATGAAATCTATACTCAATTTAATACTACCAAATAACTTTTTTGAATAATAATTATATGTTCTAAATTGTTTTTAACATTACATAACTAATACTTCCTTATTACAGCCCCTAATATACAGTTCGCTACTAATATATATTTTTTTGTCACTAGTTGTTCCGTTGGCAATGACAGTTGCAACCCATTTTCTTTCAAAATTCGATAATATGTGCGTAATCCTTTTGCATAGGATATACAATTAGCAACAATTTCCTGAATTTTTGTTAATGGGCTGGTGATTGGTGTCGAAAGATTGGATTTGGCTGTCGTCCTGGTTTTAAGGAATGCTGAGTATTTATTAATACCGAATTGCAAACTATTTTAGAAAGGACTGGAAAATTGAACGATTTTTTAAATTTCAACCGTATGATTGCAGGAGATATTATTAAGTATGTTTTTTGGGCTTTGGCCGGATTAACAATTATCGGTGGTTTACTATCTGCTTTATTTTCCCTTTTCAGCGGAGATATTATTTCGTTTTTAATGTGCCTTATATTCACTGTGTTGGGGCCAGTTATAATTCGGATTTACTGTGAGTTAATGATTGTATTATTTAAGATTCACGAAAACATAGTGGAGATTAAAAATAAGTAACCTTATCTTAAAAAATGGGAAACTCAATAGTAGGGTTTCCCTAATATTTAATTCGATTTCTGTTGAAAGCAGTCTTCACACATGAAACTTCCTTCATTATTTAAATAAGCTTTTATTTCTGTCATCCCTTTTCGCTTTGGATAGCGCATTTTAATATAAACTACCTCCTCACCTTTAATTTCTTTACCGCATATAGTACATTTAGGCTTTTCTCCAAACACCGAATATTCCTCCCTATATATTTGTTCATCTACTTTGTTACGAATAAGATACATAAAAGTTTCTAGAAATCGGGCTACGTTCTTATTTTTTAATTCATACAAAAGGTTGAATCTTTCGAAAATTATTTACATACGCTGAATTAAAGTGTAAAATTACACTAATTGAGTATTATATTAAGAGAGGTGAGATGTTTGGAAAAAGAATCTGAAATGTTAGAACGGATCGGTGCACTTGAACAGGAGTTACGTACATTAAAAGCTGAGGTCCAGCATTTAAAGGAACATACGAAGTTCGAGAAAGTCGTACCCGCACAAAATAAAATGACAACATCCGTTCCTGCTGTAAAGGCCCAACCAAAAGATACACTTGTCATTAAGCAACCTGTCCCACCTAAAGAAACAACGCCTAAGGAGACAGAGCCTAAAAAGGAACAACGATCTCTCGAAGAAACATTTACCCGTGCACTCCCTAGAATTTTCATGGTTATTTTAGTGCTCGGAGTCCTTTGGGGCTTAAAGCTTGTTAGTGATTATGGCTTTTTATCAGAAAGTGTAAAAATAATTGCTGGCTTTATGTTATCTGTCGGTCTTGCTGTATGTGCATATTGGATGGAGAAAAAGCAAAAGGGATCACGGGTTGTAGCCTTATCTCTTTACGGCGGTGCATTCATCGTCGGGATTTTAGTTACGGCTGCAGGAGCAATCATATATGATGTACTGAGCCTTTACGTTGCACTCGTCCTTGCACTAATTTACATTATTTACGGCGTATTCATTAGCTATTTAAAAGGCAATGAAGCATTAACAGCGCTCGTTGTATTTACATCGCTGCTGCTTCCTTATTTACTTGAATATATGGAATTTAGTGAGCTTATCATTGGTAGTTTCATAGTATTGCTATTTACTACTGTACAGATTGTTATTTGGAAACATAAACAGCGAAAAGCCCTTTATATTGGTATGGCTTTTTCAATATTGGCATTGGCAATTGTATCGATATTCCATAATGAACAGATTTTGTTCTTTGCACTTGCAATTCTCACGTTATACTGTGTCTTTTTAGTAAGCTATTTACGTTTGTATTCGAGCAAAAGCAAACGCAATGCGAGTATGCTCTTTACCTTTACCATTATTGTCCTATCACTAATTAATGGATTGCTAATTAATAAAGATATGGAGCTTTTAATTGTACTAATTTTGATGCTGGGAGCTTTAGCCGGTTCGTTATACATTGCGTTTAAACGTGCAGATAAACTGTTAATTGATATGTTTGCAACACTATCTGTCCTAACAATTTTAAACATTATTGCGCAACTGAATATTTCACAAGAAGTTATGTTCCTTTTATTCGTACTTGTTTCATTTGCAGGGTTAATACTCGCTGTGAAGCATGACATCATCTTTATGAAATGGGTAAAGGGCATTACGTTTTCTATACTCGCTATTTATGTTTTTACTTTTTATTCCGTTCAACCGTTTTTCTCGATGGAACATGTAACAATGGTACTCGTCATCGCTATGCTCGCAGGTTTATATGCAATGCTGCTTCGATCTAACCGTGAGCCAGTAGAAAATAAAGAATGGATTATAGGATTACGTGATCTATTTCCACCCCTACTTTATGCTGCGGGGCTACTATACATTTGGAAATTAGACTGGGCGTATATGCCGATGCAATTTACTAATTTTTTATGGTTTAGCGTAGTTGCGATTGGCTTTGCAGGAATTGTTATGGTGAACCGAGCGTTTATCGGCCGGTTGCTTCCGTTCCTTGCCGGTGGAATTTACGGATTTGTGTGGCTCATATTACTAGTGAATACATGGGTTGATGAACGAGCGATTGTAGTCGCGATACTTGTCCGTATTTTATATATTGCTGTTTTATGGGCAATCGTAGCAGATTTATGGAAGCGCGGCATTATTTATAAAAACTATGAAGCTTTTATAGCCCGCTATACAGAACAATTGACGATTGCCGGTATGATTATTTCAATTATATGGCTGTTTAATATAACGCATTTCATGAACTATCATGATCTCATCAATTGGAACTCAGCTGTTATTTTAAATACGGTTTCAATTTTCGTTATCGCTAGCTTGTCGCTCTATTTAGCAGCGAAACGAAGTTACCGAAACTTGAAGCTTGTTGGAATAGGCTTGCTGTTTTTCGGCATTATTAAAATGATTTTCTTTGATTTATCTGAACTCGACATCTTAATTCGCTCCATTTCATTCATTGCCATTGGAGCAATCGGGCTCTTTATTTCAAATAAACTGTTAGGAAAAGATAAAGAAGGATAAGATTAATGGAGGTGGCCTTAGCGATTTTGTTAAGGCTGCTTTTCTTACATGAGGTGATAAAATGGATAGACAATTTATTATGCAAATTACTTCGGAAAGTTTAAAGCTTATCCGAACAGAAAATAATTTTACACAAGATAAGATGGCAGAAATTTTAGGTATTTCCAAAAAGACACTCGTTCAAATTGAAAAAGACCGTACACTTGCGAATTGGACAACTACGATTGCCATTTGTGCACTGTTTCGCCACAGCCCTACACTACAAAATAAAATTGGCGGTGACCCGATGGAAGTTATCGAGCTTACGGCACATGATGTTATTATCACTCCGAAAGAAAAAACAATGGGTGGCTACATTTGGTGGAAAAATATTGATGAATTTAAAAATCATCGTCTTCAGCAAAATTATTTAAGCGCTCATTATCGAATTTTGGATGATGAAAACTATCGTGTATTAAGCACGTTTGATGAGAACACTGCAATGAAAAAATGGAAGGAAATGAAAAAAATCCTTTAAATCTCCTGAAAGCCAAGACGATTTTTCCCTTCCCTACTATAAATCTTCCCATTACGGGTATTCTTTTAATAAACAAGAATAAAGGAAGTGGACAAGATGTGGAAGGAAATTTATGCAGATTTGCATATACATATTGGACGGACACAAAACGGACGTGCAGTAAAAATAACGGGTAGCAATAATTTAACTCTTACTAATATTTTAGAAACCGCTACATCGAGAAAGGGTTTGGATTTGATTGGTATTATCGATTGCCAATCACCTGAAGTTCTTGACGAAATAGAGCAGCTTGTTCATGAGCAAAAGGCCATTGAGTTACCGGATGGTGGTGTACGTTTTAAAAAGACGACGCTCATTCTAGGGTCAGAAATCGAAATTTATGATGCAAATTGCCACGGACCAATCCATGTGCTTTGCTATATGCCTTCTATTATAAAGATGAAACAGTTTTCAGACTGGATGCGCCCTCTTCAAAAAAATATTCATTTAAGCTCTCAGCGTATGTATTGTGATGGTCGTGTACTACAGCAAAAAGTGCATGAACTTGGTGGTTTATTTATTCCTGCTCACGTATTTACTCCATTTAAAAGCCTATTTGGAAAAGGTGTGAAGAAAAGCTTAACTGAAGTGTTCGACCCTGACTTAATTGATGCAATTGAACTGGGGTTAAGTTCGGATACGACAATGGTAAGCGGAATTAAAGAGTTAGCCCGCTATAGTTTTGTGACAAATTCAGATGCACATTCTCTTGGAAAACTGGCGCGTGAATATCAGAGAATGAAAGTGATGGATGCCAATTTTGTAGAACTGAAAAAAGTGCTTCATCAACAAGATGGCAGAACGATTACTGCAAATTATGGTTTAAACCCCCTGCTTGGTAAATATTATGAAACCGTATGCGTCAATTGTGGGGAACAAATTTTAAATGACGACTTTTTGCGTTGCCCTCAATGCGGAAAAGAACAGCTTATTAAAGGCGTCGCCAAAAGAATCAAGGAATTATCTGATGCTGAGTATGAAGAAATACAACGACCGCCTTACATTCACCAAATCCCACTCGACTTCATTCCGGGCATTGGTCCTAAAACGATTGAAAAGCTTTTAAATGCATTTGGAACAGAGATGAGTATACTCCATAACGCCACATTTGAAGAAATAAAAAAAATAATTCCAGAAAATCTCGCAAAAAGGTTTATGATTGCAAAAAGTGGGGAAATGAAGATAGTTGGTGGTGGTGGAGGTCAATATGGTAAGCTCGACTCATTTTAAATAGGTAAATAGTATATAAAAAACAAAAAAATGTTATAATCCTCTATTTTCGTACACCCTACTAAGTTATAGTATACTTACTAAAAGAAATCTTAATTAAAGGTAGGATTAAAATGAATAAAAAACGGAAAATTGGGATTGGCTTTAAAATTACTAGTGGTTATATTATTTTAATTTTATGTTTAGTTGTTTCTGCAGTTGTGTTAAACAATCAAATAACCAGTTTACAGGAAGAGCGAAACGCTATTATTAAGTATGATTCCTCAATGCGTGTAATGTCGAATAATTTAGAGCGAAAAATTCTTAACCTAGAGTCATCGTTACATCGTTACTTAATTACAAACAACGAAAAGTATTTAGATACGTATAAGGATGAAGTCGCTACTTGGGAAGCAAGTTATGAGGAACTTAATAATCTCGTAAATAATTACTCTACTGACGAAAACCAGCTTACTCCTATTTATAATAGTATTAATAATTGGATAAACAACATCGGACAACCCTTATTAACTGCCATTACACGAGATGACAGTGATCAGATAAACGCGTTGTTCAATGGAGAATTAAGCAGTGTAGCGATTAGTGAAATGCAACAGAATTTTACCGCATTCCGTACTGTCGAGACTGAAAATATTCAGCAACAGGTATCAGTACTGAATGAACGAAATACCGATTTAACATATGGTCTTTTTGCGATTCTCTCTCTCATTGCAGTAATTACGATTATCGTATTTACAATGATTTCCCGAAATATTGCGGGATCAATCAATGAAGTAACTGAAGCGATTGAAGATATGAACAAAACAGACGGCAAAAACCGTAAGCGCATTGTTGCGAAAACAAATGATGAAGTGCGAGATCTAGTTGATGCAACGAATATGCTCCTAGCTACAATGGAAAACCGTCAATGGTTCCAAAGAAATTTAGCTGAAATTGTAACAGCCTATCAGGGCGTACACTCGCTTGATGAACTGGGTGAAGTATTACTCAATTCTATAACTACCCGAACACAGTCAGTGTATGGTGCTTTTTATATTCAAGATGTACGCAATACTAACCAGTTCAACAAGATTGCGGCTTTTGCCGAGACAGGTGATGATGTCGGACGTCAAAGCTTTATGGTCGGACAAGGGTTCGTCGGTCAAAGTGTGAAGGAAAAACGTGTACTGAGCTATGAAAATAAAGAAAATAGCTTCCATTACCTTGAAACAGCTTTAGGAAATATACCGATTTCAAACGGAATTATTGTTCCTGTATTTTTCGGGAATGACGTTATCGCAGTATTGGAACTAGCATCTTTAAAGAAATATAATGAACATCATCGCGCTTTAATTAAAGAAGTAGTCGTGCATTTAGGCGTGACGATTAACAGTATTATCGGACGGATGGAAGTTATTCGTCTTTTAAATGAGTCACAGGCAATGACCGAAGAATTACAAGTTCAATCAGAAGAGTTACAAACACAATCTGAAGAATTGAAAATGCAAACAGAAGAACTTACTACAATTAATGAGCGTCTTGAGGAACGTACACGTGATGCAGAGCAAAAAACGCACGCACTGGAAAAAGCACAGATCGAGCTACAAGAAAGTGCTGAACAGTTGCGTCAAAGCTCAAATTATAAATCTGAGTTTTTAGCGAATATGTCACATGAGCTACGTACTCCGCTTAATAGTATTTTAATATTATCCGAGATGCTGTCGGAAAATAATGATAATCGTTTATCTGACGATGATTTAGAATATGCCAAGGTTATTCATGATTCAGGTGAAGATTTATTAAACCTTATTAACGATATTTTAGATTTATCTAAAGTGGAAGCAGGCAAAATGGATTTATGGTTTAGAGAAATGGATGTTCACGAAATTCCACAGCATGTTCATAATTTGTTCTCACCAATTGCCAAACAAAAAGAACTTGATTTAAATGTTGATGTCGCTCAAAACATGGTAGAAATTTTCCACACTGATGTGAAACGCTTCCACCAAATTTTGAATAATTTATTATCAAATGCATTGAAATTTACCGAGCAAGGTTCTGTTGATGTGAAGGTGGAAATGGCACAGGTTACACCAGCAATGAAACAAATTAGTGAGACATGGCTAACGATTAACGTGACGGATACTGGTATAGGTATTCCTCAAGATAAGCAGCAGCTTGTCTTTGAATCGTTCCAGCAAGCCGATGGAGCAACCGTCCGCAAATATGGCGGTACAGGACTAGGCTTATCGATCTGCCGGGAAGTCGTTAAGCTTTTAGGCGGATGGATTACGTTACGAAGTAAAGAAGGCGAAGGCAGTACATTTACAGTTTATTTACCTAGTCTGCCGGAAGGAAATGTTACTACACTGATTTCCGAACAGGAAGTTGCATTTACAGATGCTTCTCCTGCCCTTCCAGTTCCAGTAACGCCTCCAAAAACGATATTTGACCAAAAGCATATTTTAATAGTCGATGATGATCATCGAAATATTTATGCTTTACGCCAAGCTTTAGAACAAAAAGGTGTTCACGTGCTGGAAGCTACTAACGGCTTGGAGTGCTTGAATATTTTACAAACGGCTACTCGCGTTGATGCCGTGCTAATGGATATTATGATGCCTGAAATGGATGGCTACGAAACGATGCAACGTATTCGCTATGATTTGCAGTTAACAGAGCTGCCGATTATTGCATTAACTGCAAAAGCGATGAAACAAGATCGTGACCGTGCATTTGAAGTCGGAGCATCAGATTATATAAGCAAACCTTTAAATTTAGATCAACTATTTTCTGTATTAACAGTATGGTTAACAAGTAGGGAACGTTTAAAAAATGGATAAGAAAAAGTTAGAAGTTAGTTTACTATTAGAGGCTCTGTACTCATTATCGGGTTTCGATTTTCGGCAATATAATCAGCAATCTATATTACGTCGAATTGAGCATCGGATGCGAATAAATAATATTCCCACTATATCCCGTTTAACAGAGTCAATTATTTATGATGAAAAGCTTTTAAATATATTGCTGAATGATTTTTCAATTAATGTAACCGAGATGTTCAGAGACCCTTCTTTCTTTAGAGCACTTCGTGAAAATATCGTTCCTCAATTAAAAAAGCTCGAAAAAATACGTGTTTGGCATGCTGGCTGTGCGACGGGTGAAGAAGTATATTCAATGGCTATTTTACTTCAGGAAGAGGGCCTGCTTGATCGTACAGTGATGTATGCGACTGATATGAATGAAAGTGTTTTGAAAAAAGCGCAGCAGGGTGCCTTCCCTCTTCAGAAAATGCAAGCTTACACAAAGAATTATATTTTAGCCGGTGGAACGGAAGGCTTTTCTCAATATTACAAAACAGATAATAGCTTTGCTTCGTTCCACCCGTATTTACGAGAAAATATTATGTTCGCCCAGCATAATTTAGTAACAGATCACTCATTTCAGGAATTCGATGTTATTATTTGCCGCAATGTGCTTATATATTTCTCACCAGATCTACAGCATGATGTGCACCGCTTATTTTATGACAGCTTAGCACCGAATGGCTTTTTAGGGTTAGGTGATAAAGAAACATTACAATTTACACCCCTGGCACATAAATACCGTACAATCAATTCAGCAGAACGTATTTACCAAAAAAAATTATAAAAACGATAAAAAAATCAATTTTCTCACTGAGAGAAAATTGATTTCAGACTGTAGACAAACTCGAAGAAATTCGAGTTTGCCTACAGTCTTTTTTGTTTTAAAATAAATTTAAATGATGAAAACCGTTGATTTCCATTCCAGGGGACGCGTTTCGCGGGCGGGTGCCAATCCTCCTCGTCGCTACGCTCCTGCGGTGTATCGGCAGTCCCGCTATTCCCGCAGAAGTCGCCCCTTCCATTCCAATCAACTTGATCTATTCTTTCTAATATAGTTTATCTAAATCAAAGAGGTGTCCCGATATGATGACTAAAAACCAAATGAATGAACGTAATCAATTAGAAATGTTGACGATTGAACAACTTGTCCCAGAAAATCATCTCGTACGTAAATTAGAGGCAGCCATTGACTTTTCGTTTGTATATCCATTAGTTGAAAACTTATATTCACCTTTCGGTAGACCAAGTATTGATCCTGTTGTCTTATTTAAAATGACAATGATTCAATACGTTTTTGGTATTCGTTCGATGCGTCAAACGATTAAGGAAATTGAAACGAATGTAGCGTATCGCTGGTTTTTAGGCTTCGGTTTTCATACAGAAGTGCCTCACTTCTCAACGTTTGGCAAAAATTATACACGGCGTTTTGAGGATACAGATGTATTTGAACAGATTTTCTATCGCATCTTGAAAGAAATTGTGGATGCGGGTTTATTATCAGCTGACCATATCTTTATTGATTCTACGCATGTTAAGGCAAGTGCGAATAAACGAAAATTTGATAAGAAGATGGTTCGAAAAGAGACACGTGCTTATGAAGAAAAGCTACAAGAAGAGTTAAACATAGACCGTGAAAAGAACGGGAAAAAGCCGTTTCCACCGGAGAAGTTTGAAAAGGAAGAATGGAAAGAAATCAAAGAGAGCACAACGGACCCTGAAAGTGGTTACTATGTGAAGGACGAACGGACAAAACAATTTGCCTATTCATTTCATGCAGCGACAGATGAACGTGGCTTTGTATTAGGTACGATTGTGACACCGGGCAATATCCATGATAGTCATATGCTGCAACCGCTTGTTGAAAAGGTCATTCATCGTGTGAAAAAGCCTGTGGCTGTTGCTGCGGATGCGGCTTATAAAACACCTGCGATTACGAACTTTTTATTAGAAAATCAAATGTTGCCTGTTCTTCCTTATACAAGACCGAAAACGAAAGATGGCTTCTTCCGTAAACATGAGTATGTCTATGATGAGCACTATAATTGCTATATTTGCCCGAATGACCAGATGTTGCGCTATACAACGACGACGAAAGAAGGCTATCGCCAATACAAATCGAATCCAGCGGTTTGTGCAGATTGCCCATTTCTAGCACAATGTACGGAAAGTAAAAATCATACGAAAATGATTCAGCGACATATTTGGGCAGATTATCTAGAAGAAGCCGAACATCTTCGTCATCATCATGAAATTAAATCCATTTATGCAAAACGAAAAGAGACGGTTGAGCGTGTCTTTGCGGATGCGAAAGAGAAGCATGGTATGCGATGGACAACGCTAAGAGGCCTTAAAAAATTGTCCATGCAGGCGATGCTTACTTTTGCTGCCATGAACTTGAAGAAACTTGCCACATGGACTTGGCAAGGAGCTTAGATGAGGGCATCTTCCCTCGAAGAGGAGCCCTTTTACAGAACTTCGGAGCCTAATTTGATAAAAGAAATGACAAAAGGCATCGAGAGACGAGCTCTCGATGCCTTTTGTCGACAACCTGAAATCAATTTTCTCACTGAGAGAAAATTGATTTTTTTGTTTCACTATTCGTTTCATCATCTATTTGATTTGGTACTAACTTCTTAGTGCTACTGGAAATCTCATTACCGTTTGCCTGTAGAAGCAGTACACACATATCATCCGGCTGATCATGCTGTAATTCTTTTTCTAATAAGTAATCAATTGGCGGTACTTCTGTTGACCATGCACTACTTGCAATTTTACGTAGCTCGTTATCAGCCTCAATATCACAATCACCCATTGCTTCTAATACGCCGTCTGTAAAGAGTACGATTTGAATGGAAGAATTAAAATGAATTATTTCCTTCTCGATTTTAATATCCTCTACAAAACCTACAGCATAACTTGTCTGTATAATTGGCACTGTCTTTTCCCCATCAATAAGCGCATAACCGGTTGGATGGCCGGCATTTACATATTCCAACGTTTTTTCTTTCGTATCAACAATAAAATACACACCTGTAAAATAGTATAGTAAATTTTCTTTTTCATTTTGCAGTAGGTTCATATAGCGATTAAGCTCTGCAATTACAAGCTCTGGTTCTGTAAGTTTTTTAATCGCTTCCCTTAAAACTGAAGAAATGTACATGCAAACTAATGATGCAGATACACCATGCCCCATCATATCCAATAGCATTACCGCATATCGGTTTTCATCAAGCTTATCCCAATAATATAAGTCTCCTGCTAAATTCGAAGAAGGTAAATAGGAAGCCGTAATTGCAATGTTCGACTTTTGTACAGGCGGACTCAACAAACTTTGTTGGACACGCGCTGCTAAATTAAGCTCCCTCTGAATTACTTTTTCCTGATTTGTATGCCAATCGAGTTCTGATTTCAAACGCTTCCCAACACGGATACGAGCTAACAATTCCACTCGATTTATTGGCTTTGTTATGTAATCAATGCCCCCAACATCTAAAGCTTCAGATAATTTCGCTTTATCCTCAAGTGCAGTTATAAAAATGACTTGTATATCTTTCCATTGTGGATTTTGTTTTAAAATACGACATGCTTCAATGCCATCCATTTCCGGCATCATAACATCCAATAAAATGACGTTGATTTCGTTGCATTTAGGTGCATTGGATGGATCTAAGTAGTCAAACATTTCTTTTGCAGAATGTACTGAAACATATTTTTCATAACCATCGCTTTTCAGAATCTTCTCAATAACGAATTGATTCACTCGATTGTCATCTACAATAAGAATAGTCATTCCAACACCTTCTCTCTGATTATACTTCCTATACACTCAATGTAATTATACCGAAGTATACTAGTAAATAAAAATTTACACCCTTATTTAGCATACTTTTTATGGCAGGAAGTTAATTACCAACTCTTTTAACAACACTAACTTAAATAATACTTCATTTCAATAAATTCACCTTACCTCGATTCTGTCATTGCACTTAGCAACAAATGCTTTTCACCTTTTTACTAATTTTTTATCCAATAAATCAATCCTAATTTATGCCTATCTATTGCATTAGAACAAGGCACATATTATGATGAGCATACTCTTTATAGAAAAGGATTCGATTTCATTGAAAGAAATTTTACTTATACTATTACTACAACTACTTTATGTGCCTTTATTTACACTACGCACAATTTTCCTAGTGAAAAATATTACAATGCTCGCATCACTTATCGGTATTGTGGAAATGCTTATTTACGTATTCGGTCTTTCACTTGTATTCAGTGGTGATCAGGGCTTCCTTGCAATGCTCGTTTATGCGGTCGGGTTTGGTCTTGGGATTATTATCGGAACGCGCATTGAGCAAAAGCTTGCGATTGGCTATATTTACGTAACGATTAATACACAAAACCGCAACGAAGAACTTATTAAAGTAATTCGCGACGAAGGGTTTGCATTAACAACCTATGTGGGTGAAGGGCGTGACAGCCAACGTTATAAATATGAAATTTTAACGAAACGAAATCGTGAAAAAGAACTGTTTATGCTCGTACAGCATCATGAACCAACAGCATTTATTATTTCTTATGAACCAAAATCATTTAAAGGTGGCTTTTTAGTAAAGCGCATGAAGCAACATAAAAAGCATAAATAGCAATTCAAAAACGACCGATAAAGGTAGAAAACTCTCTACTTTATCGGTCGTTTTATTTTGGCTAGTCTACTTTGATAGTGTTGTTTGTGCCGTCACTTTTTCAAGCTCTTGCCCTAGGAATTTTGCAAGCTGCAGCATTGCAAATTTATCCTCTTTTGCTTCCGCATCGGAATTGTAGTTTGTATTCGTATTTACATCATAGGTAAATATTTCACCATTTGCATTACGGATAAATTCAATGCCCGCTACGTCAATCCCACTATTTTTCAGAAATGCTTCATAATTTTCAAGTAGCTTTGTTTCATTATTTTCAACTATTTCAAACTTCGCCCGCTGCTCTTTTGGCTCCTCACCTACCGGGCAAAACAGATCCCCGATTTGACATGCATCGGCTGGGCAAAGCTCGAATCCTTCT
Organism: Solibacillus sp. FSL W8-0372; assembly: GCF_037969735.1. Lineage (NCBI taxonomy): Bacteria > Bacillati > Bacillota > Bacilli > Caryophanales > Caryophanaceae > Solibacillus > Solibacillus sp. FSL W8-0372. The sequence continues at coordinate 3,034,399 of NZ_CP150204.1, forward strand.
GATGTATCTACCTGTACAGAATAGAAGTATTGCCCTCCGATAAATTCAACACGTGTAATATATGACTCCGGAGATTCGATATATTCCTGGATCAGAACAATACCATCTACTGGCTCTTCATAATCGGGCTTCGCTAAATGCTCCTCCAATGCTGCGATTGAGTAAAATAACTGCACACCCAACCCTTTTCCGGCACGGTTATGCTTCGTAATAAAGGGCACAATATTCAGTGCTTTTGCTGCTTCTATAATTTGCTTTTTTCCAACTGCAGCAATGGTTTTAGGCGTTTTTACTCCATGCTTTTCTAATGCTGTATATTGCTTTACTTTACTTAACTCTAAACGAAGCGCATTGCTGCCGTTTAAAACCGTTCTACCATGGAATTCAAGCCAATCTAATACCGCACCTGTCAGTTCCGGTGCATAGCGGTGATCACGTGTATGTGAGGATGCACTCATACGATTATAAAACACACCTTCTGGAGGTGCTTCCGATAAATTGACAATCCCCTCATCTAAATGCCACGTTTCATATGGTAAATTCAACTCTTCTAGTCGTGTAACTAAATGACGTGTCCAGTCATCATTTTCATGAATTACATAAATCTTTGCCATTTTTCATTCCTCCGATATTTAAAATATAATCTTAAATTAATTTTAATGATCCTATTAATATCATACATTATTCAGATAAAAAAAGTATGAATTATCGCTCGAATACTCAATAATTAAGAACCAATTTAGAATATAATTTCTTAGAAGTAGACAAAAAAATAAAGCAGTTCAACTTTACTCATCGTAAAATTTGAACTGCTTTTATTATTTCACATATTTGGCCACTTTATTTCGTCCTGCCTGCTTAGCTCCTATATAAAGAGCACGGTCAGCATTTCTTAATAGCCCTATCATTTCGTCAGTATCTTCTGGGGCATTTGATACGCCAATGCTTACTGTAATATGAATAATCTCTTCCTGATTCGTTTCGGTTAAATCAGACTCAATTAAAAACGGTGTGATTTCGATTTTCTGACGTATTTGTTCCCCTAGCTCGGCTGTTTCAGATTTATTTAGATGAGGAATGAGCATAACAAATTCTTCCCCTCCATACCGTGCCAAAACTGCCCCCTCAGGAACAAAGCTTTCCAATATCTTTGCAAATTCCTTTAGGACGATGTTTCCTGCATGATGACCGTACGTATCATTAATTCTTTTAAAATGATCTATATCCATCATCAATAGGGAGAATTGCAAATGCGGATTGGCCTCCACACGATCCTGCTCCACAGCCAACATCTTATCTAAGTAACGATAATTATAAAGACCAGTCAATGCACACGTCTCACTACGTTCCACTGCCGCACTTATATACTTTGCCTTTTCCAGCGATACGGCAAAATACGTCGACAACAAATGAACAATATCCATTTGATACTTTTCGAATGCGTTTTTCTTGCGGGCTGTTAAAATGACTACCCCTTCAGTACGCTGGTTTCGATGAATTGGAACAATCATGACACTGTTCATATCATATGTTAAAAAATCCGGTGCCTGTTCCATCCATTCTTTTGTATTTCCGTATACACTTTTTTCTTCGGATTGGAAGCACTCATTAATAAATGAATTTTGTATTGAATCGGAATCTGTATGGATTTCCCTGTCTTGTTTATCAATTCTTGCACGAAGGATAACATACTTACCATTAAGATTATCAACAATATAGATTGCATCATGTGGGAAAAGCTGACTTACACGATGAATAAATAAATCCATAATTTGCTGGGCACTTAGCCTGTCTGCAAGCTCATGACCAAATTCACTCGCTTTACTTAGGGAATAATTCACCCGCTCTGAAATATTGTACATCTTAACAACAAAAGTAATGACAAAAAAAGGTACCCCTAACAGGAAGATTGCCGGTACGCCTAATTCATTGATCAAAATTACCAATGTTATGCAAAACGGCAAGGTAATAAGTATACTGCTGTAATCCCATTTTGAATCCTCACTAAAGAATTTCTCCTTAATCCCTATTAATCGATCACGTACATATAAGATTAAGTGATTTACAAACATATGGATAAGTGCAAATATTGATCCATATATGAGCAAATGCATTAAATTTGTGTTCCCCACTTCAAACCCCAGTAAATGGACAACTCCCGCAGCGATAAACGATGATGCTACAAACATCCAGGAAATGAATAAAACCCGAGTAACCACATCCGGACGATTTCTCATTTGATAAATAATCGGTATAAGACTAAATTGGACAATGATCATTTCTGCACCGATACCATAAAGAAGAAAGGCAGTTAACGTCACCCATTGCGACAGGACAATTGTCGTTTCGCCTACTTGAAATGGAATGGCAGTAGTAATAATGGCAAATATTAATAAGTACGCAAAAATTTCCAGGTCGATTGGTTGACTAGGAAAGAAAAAATATAAAGCCACCATCATAGGCAGCCCTGTAATTATCCAAAGCAATAGCGTATTGCGTTTGGTTTCATAAGTAAATTCCATCTCCCTCTAGTCAACCCCTTTTTACTGAAATATCTGATAATAATAGTATACAACGTATCTCCACGTATGTATCATGCTTTAATTCCCAATTTATCATTTCTTTTTCCCTATTCCCCAAATAACAAACAGGTAAAAATAACTAATATTAATTTTAATTCATTATTTTAAATATTGATAGATATTTTTTTTAAAATAGAAATTTAGCATGCCTAATAAAGCAAGCCCTAATTATTATTGCGGGATTTGCTTCTTTACATTACAAATTTCACTAGAGAGCCCTTCCACTTATTGCTATATTCATGGTAATTAACCTACAACCATCTCCATAATCAAATTAAAATATAGACTTAATACCTATAAAACTTTATAATCCTATTATGAAATAATGTAATAAATGTATCAAACAGAAATTTCTTACAAAAATCTTACAAAGTTTAATTTAGAGATAGAGCTTTTTACTTAAATGCTATTGGAGGTATTCACATAAAAATCACAAAAGCTCTGCTTGTACTATTTGGTATTGCTTTACTATTACTAATGCCCCTTTTTAGTTTGTATAATAATCAGCCAGCTTTTGCATTACAAGGTCAATTGGATTTGGTTAGTACATCATTTAATGAGGAGAAATTAATCCCGCTTGATGGAACATGGGAGTTTTATGAAAGTCAGTTATATGATCAAGAGCAATTTGAAAGAGGTATTTCAAAAAAACCTAAATATATAGAGGTACCTGGAACTTGGTCGACTGAGGCTGAAAAGTCAGGGAGCGGTACATATCGGCTTGTTATTCAAAATGTCCCTACCGATCAAGTGCTTGGCATAAAAAAACAAAATATCCGCAGTGCGAGTAAAATTTTTATTAACGGTAAATTGGTTAGTGAAGAAGGATTTGTAGCTAAACAACAAACAAATTATACAGAAGGAAATATACCAAAATTAATTTTCTTCCAACCAGATAAAGAACAGTTAGAGATTATTATTCAAGTGACCGATTTTTCCTACAACAGTGCAGGCATCTCTAATTCCATCTATTTTGGTGAACAGGATGTTTTAGTTAGTGAAAGCTTTAAACATGTGATATTCGAATTAGGGATCCTTGCAATCTTATTGACAATCGGCATGCTTTATATATTTTTATATTTGTTCGTGGAAAGATACAGGAGGAAAGAGTTTTTTATTCTTGCCTTTGCGTTGTCATGTATATTTTTTGCTCTAGTAAATTTATGCTTAAGCGAAAGAACAATTCTTTATCTTATACCAAGCCTATCATTTGAAGCGCTATTTAAAATTAAAGATACTTCCATATTTCTTGCGACAATTTCCTTAATTCTCATTGTTACGCAAATTGATCAAAGACTGCTTAACCCTTTGTTTAAAAATGTATTAATTTTTGTCTACACATTTTATGTACTCGTTATTTTATTGACAACGTTAAATTTCTATCATTCCTTTTTGCCGATTTTTATAGTGTTAAATTGCTTTGTATATTTATATATGATGATAAAAATGTTGTATTTTTATTTTAAAAAAGATGTTGCACGTGATTATCAACAGAAAATTATTATGTTCAGTATGTTGAATATTAATATTTATAATATTAATTTATTGCTCTATAGCTTTGGCTTCACATCTAAATTGCAGCTCGGGTTCTTAAATATACTATTTTATGCAATTGCCCTCGCTATATATTTGACGATACGCGTTAATCATTCATACAAAAGAAATGACCTCTTGACTCACGAACTGGATGTGACAGAGCAAGCTTATTTAGTAGCACAAATTAAACCGCACTTTTTCTTCAATACATTGACGAGTGTAATGTCCCTTTGCTATTCAGACGGAAAAAAGGCAGCTCAGTTACTATCACATTTCAGCAGCTTTTTAAGACAATCTTTTGAATTTAATTCTCAGGAAATGTATGTTTCAGTTGAGAAAGAAATAAAGCTGTTACATTCGTATATAGCGATTGAACAGGCACGATTCGGCGAGAAGCTTCAGATTGAATTTAATGTAGATCCGGATGCATTAGCAGAATCGATTCTCCCTCTTTCAATTCAGCCATTAGTGGAAAATGCTATTAATCATGGCATTTGTCCTAAAGAGGATTTTAGTATAATTAGAGTATCGATTAATAAAATACATTCACACTTAGTGGTGACGGTTTATGATACAGGGGTCGGTATTCCTTCAAATAAAATTCCAGAATTGCTAGATACGTCCAAGCAGAAAGAACGAGGAATCGGCATTGCTAATATTAATAAAAGATTGGCCAAGTACTATGATACTCAATTAATTATCGAAAGTAAGCTAGGATCATGGACAAAGGTATCGTTTGAAGTACCACTTCATAGTTAGAGGGAGAGTGTCATTAGTGCTTAAAGCAGTAATAGTAGACGATGAAAAACTAGTATCAGATTTCCTGAAAATACAACTAGAGCAAACCGGCTTGGCCAATGTAGTTGACCAATTTCAAAAACCGACTACCGCTCTTTGTGAAATCCCAAATTTAAAACCGGATGTTGTCTTTCTGGATATTGAATTGCCTGGCATGAATGGTATTGAACTGGCGACAAAGCTACTCAATGTTTACAGCGAAATAGAGATCGTTTTTGTAACGGCCTACAATCAATATGCTATAGAAGCTTTTAAATTAAATGCTATTCATTATCTCCTAAAACCCGCTGATGAAGAGGACATTCGCACAGCACTAGAAAGAGTAATGGAAAAAAGAAAATATTACTCAAGCACTGTGTTTGATGAACAATTAAGAATTGAGCTTCTTGGACATTTCAAAGTATTCCATAACGGTATAGAAGTTCGGCTGAAGTGGCCTACTGTAAAGGTAGAGGAGCTTTTCGCACTTATGCTCATGTGTCGTAAAAATGGTATTGGGAAATGGCAGCTTACAGAGAAGCTATGGCCAAATGTAGATTTAAAGAAGGCAGAGCAAAACCTATATACAACAATTTACCGGCTAAAGAAGGTTTTAATAGAAAATGAAATACCTATTAGAATTGAAAATGAAAAGGGTAAATATTTTCTTAATTTACCGCACTATACAATCGATATTGATGAGCAGCCTCAATTTGATATAGGGACATTATTTGGGAATAAACAATATCATTGGTTACAGAATGCAAAACAATAATCCTGTTCCTGTATATTAGAAAAACCGCGTATTAACCATCGAATTTCATTCGTGGTAAATAATACGCGGTTTTTATAGGTTGTGCAGTCCTATTTATTTTTTATCTTTGTTTTCACTTTCATCAATCTGTTTCATTATGCGCTTATAACGGGTTAATTCCCGCTTACTGATAGGAATTACTTCGTGCCGTACCATTTTAGCGAAGGACACGATGAGTAAAAGTATGACGACTGTAAATGGAAGTGCAGAAATTAAGGATGCGGTTTGCAGCGCTTCTAGACCGCCTGTAAATAACAGTACGCTTGCAATTGCAGCCATTAATACACCCCATATTACTTTCAACGCATTTGTTGGGTTTAATGCCCCGTTAGAAGTCATACTCGCCATAATAAATGTTGCTGAATCTGCAGAGGTAATGAGGAAAGTAAATATTAAAACCATCCCTATAATAGAAGCAATCGTTGTTAAAGGAAGTTGATCGAGTAATTGGAACAATGCTACTGTTAAATCTGTATTCACTGCCTCAGCGATACTCGTCCCTTTATTTAAATCGAAATAAAGAGCAGAACCGCCAAATACAGCAATCCATAAACAAGAAATTAGTGGAGGAATAATTAGTACCCCTACGATAAATTCGCGGATTGTTCGTCCCCTTGATACGCGGGCTACAAACGAACCAACAAAAGGCGACCAGGCAATGGCCCATGCCCAATAGAAAATTGTCCAGTCCTTAACCCAAGTACCGCCAACATACGGCTGTAAACGCAGGCTATACTCTACAAAATGTGTAATATAATCACTAAGACCTAAAACAAAACTTTCAAGTATGAATACAGTTGGACCTGCAATAAATACAAACAATAATAAGATCATAGCTAGATACATGTTAACATTACTTAAAATCCGAATCCCTTTTTGTAAACCTGTAGTAGAAGAAGCCATATACCCTATAAACATTACGGCAATAATCGACATTTGTACCCAAATCGATATAGGTATATTAAATACAGCGTTTAAACCACCATTTGTTTGGAGGACTCCTAAACCTATTGAAGTAGCAACACCCATTACAGTTGCAATGACCGCTAAAATATCAATCGTATTTTTAATACCTCGTTTTGTTCCTGTGACAGGTTCTAATGCTGTAGACATTAATAGATCCTTTTTTTTGTTAAATTGCATAAATGCCATAACTAATCCCATAATTGCAAATACAGACCATTGACTAACTCCCCAGTGGAAAAAGGAATATCCCATTGCAAGACGAGCAGCGTCTGTCGTCTGCGGCTCCTGATTACTAAATGGTGATGAGAAGAAATGACTCATTGGCTCTGCCACACCCCAGAACACCAAGCCAATCCCTAAACCTGCTGAGAATAGCATCGCAATCCATGAATAAAACTTAAATTCAGGTTTTGCATCTTTCCCACCTAATCGTATTTTCCCATATTTTGAGATTGCCAGTACGATAAGAAATACTACAATAATAAATACAGATAATAAGTAGAACCAACCAAAATAATCGGTTGTTAAACTAAATAAAGAAGTAGCTACATCACTAAATAAATTTGGTGCCACTATACCAAAAATGACACATACTAAAATAAAAATTGCTGAAACAGTAAATACTACGTTTGAAAAATATTTCCCTTTCATATGTTCACCTCATCTAAAACCACATTTAATAGAAAATACCCATTCTCTTCTATCTTAAACCGTTGCTATACAGATAAAGCATTTGTGACCCCTATATAAAGCAGCAAAAATCTTCTTAAATCTATAAATATTAAACGTTAAAACATTATTTTTATAAATTACAAATTTACCTGAATTCATAAAATAAACTATATAAAAAAAATTTTAATGAATAGTATTAAGTTGCTAACATTTTAACCGAAGTTATATATGCATATATAACTATAAAAATATGGAGGGTAATAAAAATATGACAATTAAAAGGAAATTAATAGGTACTTTTAGTACCGTTATTTTGATACTAGTTTTCCTCTCTACTTTTTCTATTCTTAAAATGAAAGAAATTGACGAGGACTATTCTTTTGTAATAGAAGACAGGGTGTTAAAAGTAATGGAGTTATCGAAAATTCAAAATGCTACATCTTTACAGGGACTCTATATCCGTTCCTACGTTTTACGCCAAGATCCAAAAGATTTAGAAAATCTCAATACTCAAGAAGAAATTGCAACAAATACTATTCGTGAAATTGAAGGATTATTTAAAACAGCACAAATGGAGGAGCAATTAAGTAAATTAAAAGAACAGCAGGCTTTATATGAAAGCTATGTAAATAAAGTAATTAGTTACATAGACAATCAAGAAAAAGATAAAGCCAATAATATGTTATTTGAATTTGCTGTACCTGCTAACAATGATATTCAACAAACAATCACTAACATTGTGAATGCTCAAAAAGAGCTAATGGATACTACGAATGCGGAAACAACTGCAAATGCAGCTGTCAGTAAAAATTTGCTCATTACCATTTCCATTTTAGGTAATGTTATTTCAATTGTGTTGGCGATTTTTATTACACTAGGAATTACGCGTCCTTTACGTAAATTAACAAACGCTGCCAATGTTATTGCAAGTGGGGATTTACGCGAGGAAGATATTCAAGTTAAAACAAAAGATGAAATTAATGAACTTGCTACTGCCTTTAATACAATGAAGGCTAGCCTATCTAACCTAATCAGCAACGTATCACTGAATGTATCAAGTACAACTGCAGCTGCAGAACAACTGGCTAGTAGTACCGATGAAGTGGCTTCTGCTACGAATGAGATTGCACAACGTGTAGAAACAGTTGCTCTAGGCGCTGGGCAATCTGCAACTACCGGAAATGATTGCGCTGTTGCAATGGATGAAACAGCTCATGGAGTGAGTCGAATCGCTGAAGCTGCACAAGTGTTGAATTCAAAGGCTAATGATATGCAAACAATTGCCGGCGAAGGTAGACAAACATTACAAACTGCAGAACAGCAAATGTTTGTTATCCAGCAGTCGTCTCATAAAACAAAAGAAAAAATAATACAGCTAAGCAAACAGTCTGCAGAAATCGAAAACATTACAAAAGTAATTACCGATATTACAGACCAAACAAATCTACTTGCTTTAAACGCTGCCATTGAAGCTGCGCGTGCAGGTGAACATGGTAAAGGTTTTGCTGTTGTGGCTGATGAAGTACGCAAACTAGCAGAGCAGTCGAAAAACTCTGCTACAAAAATTGCCGGCTTAACATCTACGATTCAAAAGGATACGAAGGAAGTAGAGGAAAGTGTAAGTACGACAGTAGAAAATGTAGATCAAGGTGTGGTTTATTTACAAAATGCTCAAGTTTCATTTAATAATATTGTTGGCGCTATTACAGAAATGACTGCCCAAATACAGGAAGTTTCAGCATCCTCAGAGGAAATTTCAGCAAGTACTGAAGAAGTGGCTGCATCAGTTTCCGAAATGGCTCATGCTGCAAACAGTGCTGCAGATGAAACGAGCGTAGTACTTGCTGCTGTAGAAGAACAAACAGCTACAATGCAGGAAATCAACGCTGTAGCTAAATCAGTAAGTGAAGGTGCAATGAGTATTCAAGAACAAGTAAATCATTTTAAAATTTAATATGTTCAATCAAAAACGCAAAAGCAGTTTAGAAGCTTTTGCGTTTTTGTGTATTGTTTTAAACCACTTTCACTAAGACATGCGCCGGGGATTTCTTTTCATTTTCACCTGCTACTTCCCATAATTATTGGAGAACATTTTGCTCTCAGTCCCAGCCAAATTTCTAGCATTATAAGATTAAAATATGATTCAATAAAAGAACGAAAGTTTCATTTTGGAGGGGAAGATGATGAAAATTGAACGAGTGCACATAAGAATTTTTATTACTTGCTCGATTGTAAGCTTCGCCAAGCAGGAAGAATTAGTTGCCAGCTATCCAAAAGAGGCTATTGACGAATTAGAAAAGCATGGCTATATTGCTCGCTCTTTGTATGGTCATTATTACAATACGAAGCTTGCTGCCCAGTATTTAAGAATCTTTATGGCAAGTTACAGTCCACGCTTAAAGGTGGCGGACATGGTGCATATGTTGGAGCAAGCGACCGAGTATGTTGTAGTAGATATTGAAACAACGGGTGGCTCTGCTGCACGAGGGGATAAAATTGTAGAAATTGCCGCATTAAAAGTACGCAACGGAGAAACTATTGATCTTTTTCACCGCTTTGTGAATCCGGAAAAGCCAATCAAAAATTCACATATTCATGGAATAACAAATGAACGTGTGAAAATTGAACAAACAATCACCCCTGTTATTCACAGTTTTAAGAATTTTTTAGGCGATTTGCCGATTGTTAGCCATCATATCGGTTTTGATTGGTATAGCTTTTTGGCGCTCGAGCTATTTCGCAATGGCATACGCCCTACCAATCAAGCTGCATGCACAGTGTTACTTGCACGTAAATATTTAAACAGTCCTAAAAATAACTTAAATGTAATAGCTGACACTTACAATATCCCGCTTCTAAAGCATCATACTGCAGACGCCGATGCCATTTGTGCAAATGAAATTTTGCAGCTCATTATGAAAAAAGCGAATTAACGCCAGGAACTTTTGCTCTGTTCCCTTTGTTAATTCGCTTTTATTTTATATAGTTTCTACTTCTGCCTGTTCAAAAATCGTACTTTTAATATGGTTCGCTGAAATATAGCCGAAAACTGTTGTTGGTCCGAGAGTTGAGCCTGGACCTGGATATACTTTGCCCATAACGGATGCAGAGCAATTGCCTGTTGCGTAAAGACCTGTGATTGGCTTACCGTCACGTAAAGCCTGGCCATGTTCGTCTGCCACGATACCGCCTTTTGTACCAAGGTCGCCTGGGTATACTTTCACTGCATAGAAAGGCGGCTTAATTATATGCCCGAGGTTCGGATTAGTATATGCTGGGTCACCGTAATAGTTATCGTACGCTGAGTCGCCACGCTTATAGTCCTCATCTTTGCCTTTATCGACAAACGTATTAAAACGATCAATTGTGGCACGTAAGCCCTCGACATCTATACCGCAAAGCTTTGCCAAATCCTCAATGGAGTCCGCACGTTTTAGCCAGCCTGAGTTCAGTAATTTTTTCGGTACCATGCGCGGCATCATTGAACCGAATAAATAGCGGTTCCGGTGGCGGCTTTCCATGATCATCCACGATGGGATTGCCTTTCCTGTTTGTTCTTGCTTATCAAGCATTGCCCTTCCTGCATCAACATACGACTCTGCTTCATTAAAGTACCGATTGCCTTCCTGATCAACGATAATTGTATGTGGCAATGAACGCTCATATACTAAAAAGCTCGGTGAACCGTCATCATTAATGGCAGTCGGTCCCCACCATGCCTCGTCTAAAAGAGCAGTATCTAAACTGTGCTTTTGCGCAATGAGTAGCATATCGCCTTGATTCCCTATACTCGCCGATGACCATTCAGCGCCGATATTATGATATTTACGCCGTAATTCTTCATTACGTTCAAAGCCGCCCCCTGCTAAAATAACAGCCTTTGTTTCAATGAAATACGGTTCGCCATCTTGTTCTATTTCGACACCTATAATTTCATCATTCTCGATAATTAAATCCTTTAGTGGTGCTGACAATCGAATCGTTACACCCTGCAATAATGCCATTTTAATTAGTCGTGACACGAGCCCTTGTCCGATTGATGTTGCATGCTTACCTTGTAGCTTATATTTAATCCCGCTAAACAGCATCCCCGATACATTCGTGAAATCCTTCATGCTCGTAAAAGTACGCGGTACAGAGTAAACACGACCTGAGTAAAGTGGGAAGGGCATTTCCACCATACCTTTACGTAGTAGCGACTCATATTCACCTAATTCTCTTAAATCAAAAACGTCTCCTTCAATGGAGCGACCAATTTTACCGCCTGGACGTTCTGGATAATAGTCCGGATAAAGTGGTGCAGCAACCCACTCCATTCCTAGTTCTTCTAAGAAACTGACCATTTTGGAGCCATTATTGATGTACGCAACTTTCCGTTCGCGTGTGGAAGCAGGTCCCTTATCCTCAATTACGTCTTCCATATATGTTAATGCCTCTTCCTCGCTATCCTGTAAGCCCGCCTTTTTTGATACATGGTTGTTCGGAATCCACAGTCCCCCACCTGATAAGGCAGACGAACCTCCGAATACGTCCGATTTTTCTACAAGCAATACTTTTTGTCCATTATAGGCAGCCGTTATTGCTGCAACTAACCCTCCAGCTCCACTCCCTACGACTACAACATCCCACTGTTCTTGCCATTCCATAAATCCCCTCCATTATTATTGTGATGTGCGTTAGGTTTTTGTATTTTAATGTCTATTCTAATTTATTCTTGTCATTTCTATAAAAGTAGCGATTTACTTAAATTATTTAGCATGTTCGGAAGGGGATTTTATTAGAACAGTTATGGGGGATATTTGAAAATTCCGATGTGATATTAGAACATTCGGGTAGATTATTTGAACATTTTTAGGGCTTATTAGAAGATTCGGTCACTATATTAGAAATTCTTACTACACACGTAAAAAGACTGTACGGTATCATAACCATACAGTCTCATTTGCTTTATTTCATATACTTTTCAACTAATTCATAACATCTTTCTTTAGTTAACTGAGCTTGTACGCTAGCGTATTCTAAATTTTTCATTGAACCGCCTTCAAACTTTGATGCTGCTTCTGCTGCTTTTTCATCACGATGCGTTAACCAGTTTCGTTGTTCTTCTCTTAGTTTGTTCATGTCGTTCGGTGAAAGTTGTTGTGTTTCTAGTTGTTTATAGATTTCATTCAATAGTGCATCCCATCGCTCGAATACTTCTACCTGTGCTTCTGTTAACTCAATTTGGGTACCATTTTCAAATACCGGGTCCAATTCTTTTATCCCATTTTCTACATCCGCTATTTTAGCTAAATACTTTTCCTTTGAGTTTGCGGAATTTTGTTCGGCATTCTCTTTAATACTATTATTAATTTCTACCTCTGCTTCCAATATCATTTTTTCTAACTCCGCATTCAAACCGCTTTCCAATGAGGCATTTTCAAGCATTGGATGCGCCTTTTCCAACACACCATCCCAATCTGCATTGTCTCTCGCGTCCTTTACTTCTTTAAATTCCTGAAGCTGTGCATACAAAGCTTTTGTCTCTTCATCGTTTGGAGTACCATCTGAATTTTCCTCTATTAAAGTTAACGCTTTATCATATTCTTTATTTTCCATTGCTTCTATTACAGTATCTTTTACAGGTTCATCTGCTTCATTACTACAGCCTACTAAAAGGAGACAAGCAGTAACAATGCTTAAGCTTAAGGTGTTTTTTCTCATACTGTTTCCTTCTCTCTTTTTATAATTTATTCTTTGAAGGCAACTGACTTATGAAGCATTTTTCCACAATCACCTTAAATTGGATTCATTATACCATAAAGTGGATTTTCCTATTAAAGCCTCATGATTAATCAGGGCTAAAATGATTATCTAATTCGAGATCCTACTCCCCTTTAAGATACAGTTTTTAAATTTATAAAATAATAATAAAAGTCTAAAGGACCAGATCGATTGGTCTTATTGAATCAAATTGTCCATCGTTTATTGACTATAAATATTTAAAAGCGTAGCATAACTCTTACGATGAATTGATAATGATTATCAATATCATTATTGTTTATTCATTAAACACCATTGTTTCAAGGAGGTTTCTTACATGTTGGATGGTTTTACTCCATGGCCAGTTGACAGAGCTGCTTTTTATCGTGAGGTAGGCTGTTGGGAAGGTTTAACGATTGGTCAAATGCTTGAAAATAGAGCTCGTCAGTTTGCTGAAAATGTGGTGGTCATTGATCATGAGCGCACACTTACATATTCGCAGCTAAATGAACGGGTCAATCAATTAGCTAATGGGCTTCTTTTACTAGGGATTCAAAAGGAGGATCGGGTTGTTGTACAGCTCCCAAATGTCGTCGGCTATGTCGAGATCGTATTCGCCTTATTTAAAATTGGCGCATTACCCGTTTTTTCACTGCCCTCTCACCGTTATAACGAAATTCGCTATTTTTGTGAATTTACCGAAGCAAAAGCCTATATCGCTATGGATTCTTTTGGTGGGTTTGATTACCGTAGTCTTGCAAGACAAGTACAGCAGGAGGTTTCTTCGTTAGAACACATTATTGTTCTTGGTGACGCACAGGAATTTGTGCCTTTTGATTCGCTATTTACTACACAGTCAATTAGTTTTCCATCAGTAAAAGGAAGCGAAGTGGCTTTCTTGCAGCTTTCAGGCGGAAGCACAGGGATTTCCAAACTTATTCCGCGTACACATGATGAATATATGTACACGATTAAATTAAGTGTGGAGCATTGCCACGTGACAGAAGATACTGTGCTTTTGGTTGTATTGCCGGTTTCTCATAACTATCCAATGAGTTCTCCAGGTATTTTAGGCGTTCTGTATGCAGGTGGAAAGATCGTATTAAGTTATTCACCAAGTCCTGATGTGGCATTCCCACTTATTGAAAAGCACCGCGTGACAATGCTTCAGCTTGTTCCTTCGCTTGCGCTGCATTGGCTGGATGTCAAACCGATTCACAAAGAGGATTTATCTAGCTTGGAAGTAATGCTTGTTGGTGGCTCCAAATTCAGCGCTGAGGCGGCCAAACGCGTACGTCCTATATTTGATTGCCAGCTACAGCAAGTGTTCGGGATGGCGGAAGGTTTAGTAAACTACACAAGATTGGACGACCCGGATGAAATCGTTATCCATACACAAGGTCGACCAATGTCACCGTATGATGAAGTAAAAGTTGTTGACGATGAAGATCAAGAATTACCGATTGGAGAGGCAGGACATCTGTTGACACGTGGCCCCTACACTATTCAGGGATACTATAAAGCTCCGGAGCATAATGAAAAAGCCTTCACAAAAGATGGTTTTTACCGGACTGGCGATATTGTACGTCAAACTGAAGATGGTTATCTCATCGTGGAGGGTCGAGCTAAAGATCAAATTAACCGCGGTGGTGAAAAAATAGCGGCAGAGGAAGTTGAAAATATGTTACTTGCCCATCCGGCTGTACATGACGCAGCAATCGTTGCTATGCCTGATTACTATATGGGCGAAAAAAGTTGTGCCTTTATTATTCTAAGAAATCCAGATGTGACGAAGCGCCAATTGAAGTCTTTCCTGCGGGAACGAGGTTTGGCAACGTACAAAATTCCGGATGAAATACTATTTGTGGAGAGCTTTCCGTTGACTCATCTTGGTAAGGTTTCGAAAAAAGATTTGCGTCTTTCGTTTGAAAAACAGTTACACACTTAAAATACTGAATATTAAGAAAAGAAGGTTGATATTATGGTAAATCAAACTGATTTTACAATTGAACAGCTCCGCGCTTTTGTCGCATCCTATGTGACAGAGCCTATAGATACTATTTCAGATGAAGATTATTTACTGGATGTCGGCATTGACTCTATTACGATGATGACAATCGTTGAGGAGCTGCGCCAAAAAGGGTTTCCCCTTACATTTATCCAGCTAGCAGACAATCCAACAATCAAGGGCTGGCATAGTCTTATTAAAGAATACGAAGCTGATTACGGAGGATGAAATAAATGACCGAATTACGTTTCCCTTTAACTGAAGCTGCTTCTGGGATATGGTATGCCCATCACCTAACGGAAAGTCCTTTATACAATACAGCGGAGTATTTACATATTCCTGCTTCAATCGATACCGATTTACTTTTACAGGCTGTAGATGCCACTATTGGGAGCGCAGTTGGGCTGCATATCAAATGTTCGGAAGAAGAAGGTTCACTATATCAGAAAATCCCTTCTTCTATTACGTTTCAGGCAGAAAAGATATCATGTTCAACAGAAGAGGCATTTTTGCACATGCAAGCAGACGTGGAAATAGTACGCAACTTAGGAAAGGACGATTTAGTTCGTGCCATACTATTCTCTGCGTCTTCCGAAGAGCACTTTCTCTACTTGCGCATCCACCATCTTGTAAGTGATGCCTATAGTTTCCGGTTAATATTTCAGCAAATTAATGAGCGTTACTCGGCTTTAGTTCAAAATAAGCCATATACAAAGCACTTTGGTGATTATGTTCAAATGGTTGAGCAAGACCTGCAATATAAAACTTCCGAACAGGCAAAGAAGGATGCTTCCTATTGGATTTCTAAGTTGCAAGAAACAGAGGTCATCTCACTTAGCAGAAAAAAGAGTAGCAAAATGGGTCAAGTCATTTTACATCAAGCCCCCCTTTCTTCAGCAACGTGGATGAACTTGCAGCAATATAGTAAGCAATTGCACGTAAACATGCAGGAAGTCATTAGTGCCACAGTAATTGCCTATACGAAACGTATGACACAGGCGAAGGATGTCATTGTTGGCATTCCGATGATGAACCGTTTTGGGCATAAGGCAATGTCTGTGCCTTGTACACGAGTTAATATTTTGCCTTTACGTGCTTCTTTCAATACGGAGCAAACTTTTGAAGAACTTTGTCAAATGGTCAAGGGCTTAATGGATGAGATGAAACCACATCAATATTACCGTCAAGAGCAGATGCGCCGTGATTTACAGCTGACAACCGATGATCAGCTGTATGGTCCAGAAATTAATTTCATGCCGTTTTATGAAAACTATCTGTTTGGGAAAGTGAAAGTCGAAAATAGGAAGGTTGTTACAGGTCCGGTTGAGGATATTTCGTTCAATTTTTACAGTACACCTCAGGGCATGCAGTTCGACCTTGTAGCAAACGCGGACCTTTATGACAAAGAAGAACTGGAACATCATTCAGCACGTTTCCTACAATTTCTTGATTTGCTGTTGGAAACAGTAGATGCTCCGATGTTTCAATTGCCAGTCCTGTTGAATGAAGAGTTCGTAATGTTCCAGTATAAACAAGGCCCTGTCAGTGAACTGAACAACATCACAGTTTATGAATTGTTTAAAAAGCAAATGCAGAACATGCCTGGTGCTACCGCTATCAAAATAAATAATACACATATTACGTACGCTGAACTCGACCTGCTTGTCGGGCGAATTGCCCATCAATTGAAAGCGCATGACATTGGACTCGAAGACTTTGTAGGAATTTGCATGGAACGGTCGATTGAAATGGTCGCAACGATGCTTGCCTGCTTCAAGCTGGGTGCTGCCTATATTCCAATGGACCCTACTTATCCCGAAGAACGGCTGCTTTATATGATCGAGGATGCTTGCCCTAAAATTGTTCTCGTTAACGGAGAGGTTTCCTTTATTGCAGAAGGAACACCAATTGTGCCATTACAACCTTCCAAGCAAATATACGAACCGATTACTTCTTGCATCGGACAGATTGCTTATATGATTTATACGTCCGGTTCAACAGGTAATCCAAAAGGTGTCGTTGTAGAAATGCCAAGCTTAGTGAACTTTTTGCAGGCAATGCAACATCAATTTTCACTATCCGAAAAGGATAATTTACTGGCGATTACTACGATTTCTTTCGATATTTCAGCTTTGGAACTTTACTTACCGTTGCTGTACGGGGCCTCAATTCATCTGGCAACTAAAGAACAAGTGCAAGATCCAATTCTGATGCAAGCGCTAATCGAGCAGCAAAATATTTCAATTATGCAGGCAACACCTACCGTTTGGCAGATGATGGTCCAGTATGCAAAAGATGCACTGAACAGACTCACTGTACTTGTTGGCGGTGAAGCACTCTCAAGAAGTCTTGCCCAGTCATTATTGGAAGCCGGAGCAACTGTCTACAATATGTATGGACCTACTGAAACAACAATCTGGTCAACTAGTACTGAAATACGTCCGCAAGAGGCTCCTTCATTAGGATCTGCTATCGACCGGACCGAGGTTTATGTACTGGATGCTATGCTTCAGCCAGTTCCGATTGGAGTCATTGGTGAATTGTATATCGCTGGTGAGGGGGTGGCTCGATGTTATCATAACCGGCCTTCATTAACGGCTGAGCGTTTTGTTGCTAACCCTTTTGCTGCCGGGAAACGAATGTACCGGACTGGTGATTTAGTTGTATGGCAGGCAGATGGCAACCTTCATTATATTAGCCGTGCCGACCATCAAGTGAAAATACGAGGCTTCCGCATTGAGTTGGGAGAAATCGAAAATGCGCTTGAAGAAATTACTGCGATTGAACAGGCTGTTGTCATGATACGTGAAGATCAGCCCGGTGATAAACGGATTGTTGCCTATGTAATGGGTGATGAATCAGAAGAACAATGTAGACAACAGCTGGCAGAAAGATTGCCTGATTATATGGTACCTGCTCACTTTGTTTTCATGGAAACATTCCCACAAACGAGTAATGGTAAAATTGATCGGTTGAAGCTGCCGCAGCCTGTTATTTCACATATAGAAAAAATGGAACCAACAACACGTACTGAAATAACGATATGCGACTTTTTTAAGGGGATTTTAAAACTCAACTCAGTAGGAATCGACGAAGACTTCTTCCAGCTAGGAGGACATTCCCTATTAGCAACCGAGCTGCTATTGCAATTACGGAAAACATTCGCAATCGATTTATCCATTTCCGTTATTTTCAATCACCCTACTGTAATAGATTTGGCTCAAGCTGTGGAACAGGCGAAGAAAAAATCACTTGCTGTCATTGACAGACAACAGGTGGAAGTAATTCCTTTATCACATGCACAGCGCAGTCTTTGGTTTATCCAGCAACTGGACGAATCAAGTGCATCTTATAATATTCCAATTGTTTATACATTTGAACAGCCAATCGATGTTTTAAAACTGATTAAGGCTATTGGTAAAGTTGTAGAAAAACATGCGATTTTACGGACAATTTACCCAGCCATGGATGGTGTACCCTATCAGCAATTAGTTGATGAAGCGCCTAAAGTTCTCATTGAGGAAGTTGACCCAGACGAAGTGCAGGCCCAAATAAAAGCTTGCACACGCTATGCTTTCGACTTAAAACAGGAGCCTGGATTCCGTGTGACGCTTATTAATAGGGAAACTCTGGTAGTCGTGTTTCATCATATTAGTGCGGATGGCTGGTCACTTGCGACATTTACAAAAGATTTGCAGCTTTCCTATGACAACAATGATCTCGAACCGTTAGAAATTCAATATCACGACTTTGCAGTTTGGCAGCAAACGGAAGGTGTTTACACAAACGACAACTTATCTTACTGGATGGAGAAACTAAATCACTCACCAGATGAAATTGAGCTCGTTCGGGATGGCAAGCGTCAATTTCAGTCTAAACCAGAAAGCAAGACATTAACTTTTACAATTGATGCCGCACTTCATCAACGATTGCAGCAGCTCGCTAAAAATAAACAGGCTACTCTTTACATGGTGCTTCAAAGTGGATTTTTAGCTTTAATGACGAAACTTGGTGCAGGCGAGGATCTGATTCTCGGTAGTCCAATGGCCGGCCGTGATCAGGAAGAATTGATGGCTAATGTCGGTATGTTCATAAATACAGTAGCCATGCGGACCGATACTTCCGGAGACCATAACTTTGTAACATTACTGGAGCGAGTGAAACAAACATGCATTGAAGCAATGGAGCACCAGTATGTTCCTTTTGACCATATTGTAGAGCGCTTGAAGCCGACACGTGTCCCTTCACAGCATCCGATATTCCAGATTATGTTTGCTTTGCAAAATACACCTCAGCCGTCTCTTGTATTGGAGCAACAAAAAGCCGATATTCAGCTACATACTGTAGGTCAACCGAAATTCGATCTAAACATTGAAATGCGTGAGGAATTCATTGGCGACAAACCAAACGGCATCGAGGTCTTGGCAGAATACCGAACTGATTTATATGAAAAAGAAACGGTGTCCGCTCTCATGCAACGCTATGTTTCCGTACTTGAACAGGTGATGAACAACCCAACCCTGTCTGAGCTGAATGTGATGTTGGAAGGTGAACAGAAGAAAGTGCTGCTTGACTGGAACCCGAAAGGTCATAAAAGCGAACAAAAAACGATAGCTGAACAATTCGAAGCGATTGCAGAAATGCATCCACAACGCATTGCCGTAAGTGACGACAATGAGGAGCTCACTTATCTGGAGCTGAATCGAAAAGCAAATCAGCTAGCGCATATTTTACTCGAAAAGGGAGTTACATCTGAAACATTTGTAGCACTTTTAATGCCGCGCTCGGTCGATATGATTGTCAGTATTTTAGCAGTGTTAAAAACCGGTGCTGCCTATGTACCGATTGATCCTATTTATCCGAAGGACCGTATTGACTATATATTGAAGGATTCTGTTCCAAGCTGCTTAATCACTTCCGTTGATTTGAAGCTAAAAGCAGAAGCAATGAATGTAATGGAATTCATCGTAATGGAGGAGCTTCCTCTTGCATCATATCCTTCTGAAAATATTAAACATCATGAGCGCTTAGGTATCCTTCACCCAATTAATCCGGCTTATGTCATTTATACATCCGGTTCAACGGGTCGACCAAAGGGTGTGGTGATACCTAACCAAAATGTCATCCGCTTACTTGATGCAACAAATGAATGGTTCCACTTCAATGAAGAAGATCGCTGGTCACTGTTCCATTCCTATGCATTTGACTTTTCGGTATGGGAAATTTGGGGTGCCCTATTATACGGTGGCGAGCTTGTCGTCATCCCATACAATGTAAGCCGCTCGCCACTCGACTTTTTGGCGTTACTTGCCGAGAAGAAAATTACGGTGCTGAACCAAACACCATCCGCGTTCTATCAGCTAATGGCAGTAGATAAGGACCGGCCCGAATTATCCGAAAAACTGGCGCTTCGCTATATTGTTTTTGGTGGGGAGGCACTTAATCTCACACGTTTACAGGAATGGTATGACCGACATCCGGAAGATGCCCCTACCCTTGTGAATATGTATGGCATCACGGAAACAACCGTCCATGTCAGCTACTTAAGCTTAAACGAAAAGCTCAGCCAGTCACAGGCGAATAGTTTGATCGGTACAGCAATTCCCGATTTGAATATTTATGTACTAGATGGAGAACTAAAACCTGTCCCACCGGGTGTTGTTGGTGAAATGTATGTTACGGGTGAAGGCTTGGCACAAGGTTATTTAAATCAAGCATCCCTTACTGCCGAACGTTTTATCGCCAACCCTTATGGCACTCCGGGAAGTCGTATGTACCGGACTGGTGATTTAGCTCGATGGACGAAAAACGGCGAGTTGGATTATATCGGACGTATCGATCATCAAGTAAAAATACGTGGTTTCCGCATCGAGCTTGGTGAAATTGAACAAGTTCTTCTGAAACATTCGCAAATTGCACAAGTAGCCGTCATCGCTAGAGAAGATCGACCTGGTGATGTACGCTTGGCTGCCTACTATGTTCCGGAGCAAGGACGTGCTGTTACTGAACAAATGTTGAAGGAATTCGCTTCCTTATCGTTACCAGCATATATGGTCCCGACTAGCTACACTTTCTTGGAGCAGATGCCACTAACAGCGAATGGAAAGCTCGATACGAAGCAGCTTCCTGCACCAGTCATCACATTGCAGGAGCTTGTTTTACCAAAAACGCCACAGGAAACTTTGCTCTGTGAACTATTCTGTGAAGTACTGAATCTTCCACAGGTTGGAACAGACGACAGCTTCTTTGAACTTGGCGGCCACTCCTTATTAGCCGTTCAGCTTATTGGACGCATTCGCGAGGCTTTCAGTAAAGAGCTCGCAATCGGACATCTATTTGAAGCACCTACCGTATCTGGACTGGCCCATGCTCTGCAAAATGGAAAGGATTCTCAAGCTTTAAACGTTGTTCTGCCGCTACGTGCTGGGGAACAACCGATCTTTGCCATTCATCCTGCCGGCGGATTAAGTTGGTGCTATGCCGGACTTTTAAAAAATCTGTCTGCTGAATTTGCCCTTTACGGCATTCAAGCACAAGGTATTGCAGAAGACTGCGAACTCCCTCGCTCTTTGACTGAAATGGCATTGAGCTATATCGAGGCAATTAAGGAAATTCAACCAACAGGACCTTATCGTTTGCTCGGCTGGTCATTAGGTGGAAATGTCGTGCAGGAAATGGCTGTACAACTGGAACACCAAGGAGAATGTGTATCGCTTCTTTGCATTTTGGATGCTTATCCATTTACATTCGTTCCTCCAGTTGAATTGACCGAGGAACAGGAGGCTCTTGTTGCGCTACTTGCCCTAGCCGGCTATGAACCTGATATGGAAGATGAGGTTACTCAGGAATATGTGATGGATGCCTTGAAAGCAGAGGGCAGCGCAATTGCCACATTGAATGAAACGACGATTTTACGCTTAAAAGAAGTTTATAAAAACTCGATTAACTTACTCAAAGAACATAAGCCTCAAATTTATAGTGGGGATGTTTTATTTTATAAATCTACACTCGTACCAGATTGGATACCGGATGTTGATGTAGCGTCCTGGAAACCATATATCAAGGGAGAGCTTACACAGATTGATATTGCCTGTCGCCATAAAGATATGTGTCAATCCATCCCATTGAATGAAATCGGTCAAACTTTAATCAACCACTTAGTAAAGGAGAAAAAAATGTATGTCTAACCCTTTTGAACAAGCTGATCGTGAATACTATGTTTTGCGAAATGCAGAAGAACAGTACTCCTTATGGCCAGCAGCGATTCCTTTCCCTACTGGATGGGAGATCGCTTTCGGACCAGCTGTAAAAGCATCTTGTCAACTATATATAGAAGAAACATGGGTAGATATGAGACCTAAAAGTCTGCGGAGTCTTTTAGGATGAAAACCCAACGAGCAGTTATTATCGTCCTCTATGTAGTGGCGATGTTCATGGTTTCCATTGATGGAACAATCGTCAATGTGCTACTTCCGACAATTGCCAATGAATTTAGTGTAGCTCCAGCTGCGACGAACGCCATTAATATCGGCTACCTTGTCAGCATTGCTATTGCGTTGCCTGCTGCCGGCTATTTAAGCAATCGTTTCGGCGTAAAGAAAATGTATCTCCTTTCTGTTAGTTTGTTTACATTCGCCTCTCTTCTATGTGGGTTGGCTGATAGCTTGCAGGCTCTTATTCTGGCGCGTGTTCTGCAAGGACTGGCAGGAGGAATTATTACACCTGTGAGCATGACCTTACTATTTCGGACATTTTCTCCGCCAGAAAGACAAAACCTGTCTCGCTCATTAGTATTGCCAATCGCTTTTGCACCGGCGATTGGCCCCCTCGTGGGAGGACTGTTTTCCGAATATTTATCATGGAACTGGGCGTTTTTCATTAATATTCCGTTTGGCCTCATAATCGTACTGATTGGGTTTTATGCCGTGAACGAGTTCGAGCTATATAAAGCGCCATTTGATACGAAGGGCTACGTGCTAATCGCGATCGGTTTGCCGATGTTAATGCTGACACTTAGTCTTATTGCTTCTGAAGGTATTTCTTTAGCTGTCTTAATGTGTGCAGTCATCGGTGTATTTTTATTAAGACGCTTTTATGTATATGAAAAGCAAATAAAGGAACCTCTTCTGGATGTGCGCCTTTATGAAGAGCCACAGTTCCGTTCTTCAAGTCTTGTTGCGATGTGTTCTATGGGTGCCTTAATGGGAATGCTTTACCTGTTCCCTCTTATGTATCAATATACTTACTCGGCTTCACCGTTAGAAAGCTCTCTTATTACGTTTACCGAAGCACTCGGATTGATGGTAGCGTCAAAATTACTGCCTGGAATGGCTAAGCGTTTTGGCATGCTTTTCACAGTACGTCTTGGTCTGATTGGTACTGTTATTATTTTCTGCTGTATTGCCATCATTGGTCCTTCAGCAAACCCTTGGCTATTGCGCGGCTTGATGTTCGCAATGGGTGTATGTTTAGGGCATAGCGTAATTGGCTCTCAAATTTCCGCATTTCATCATGTAGCGAAAAGCCAGATGAGTAAAGCAACTACACTGTACAATATGCTCAATCGAGTTGGCGCAGCTGCAGGAATTGCGCTTGTCGCAACTACATTAACAGTGACTGGTCGTTACTTATCAGAAATGCTTTCTTATCAATATGCACTTATCGCTACGGTTGGACTGCTTTTGGCAGGTTTAGTATGTTCTTTATTTACCAAAGAAAACGAAACCATTCTAAAAGGTGAGAAAGCATGACAACTATTGCCTATTGTAAAATTGACGATATGCCCGCTGAGTGGCAATATTATCTTCCTTTTTTAGAAGCGGAAGTGGTTCAGCGTGTTGAGCGAATGAGGAAAGTGGAAGATCAGTTGAGAACAGTTTGTGCCCATTTGCTGACGAAAATGGAGTTTACAACAACCTTTCAAAAAGAACTTTGCATATATAAAGATTCGAATGGTAAATACCAGACAGGACAAGACTTTCACTTCAACATTTCGCATTCAGGGGATTATGTTGCATGTGCCTTTAGTGCTTTTCCCGTCGGCATAGATATTGAACAACACGTAAAAAGAGATTTTTCGCTCTTTCAGTCTTTATGGAGCGAGGAAGAAAAACAGCTTTATCCGCTTCATGAACAGGAAGCTTTCTATGGGCTGTGGACTGCAAAGGAAAGTTACGGGAAGTACAAAGGGTTTGGTCTTCACACTTCATTGACTGAAGCGACCATTCAACGAGATGGGTTGATTCACCTTCCCCTAGGAATCGAACAGGCCCATGTCATTCCTTTCTTTATTGCTCCTAATTACAGTGCTACGCTGTGTACCGAGGATTCCTTGGACGCTGTTACGCCGTATAAGTGGGGACAGATTGAAGCATTTTTTAAATAATAGTGCTTAGTGTTTCATTAAATAAGCCTGTAACCATTTTTAAACGGTTACAGGCTATTGTTATTCATTTTACAGTCGTTGGACATTTTTAATGATGAAGTTACTTTTAGGGAGACTTGGAATGCTTACTTTACTGTAGCTTAAATCCTGCTCCGGAATATCATACGTCATATGATTGACTAAAAAGTCGAGACTCACTTTCATCACTTCTATTGTCACCCATTCTCCTGCACAGCGGTGCCCCAAATTGTAATCGCCGCCACCTTGTGGAATAAAGCTGAACGGACTGCCATCCCAGTTTTCAAAACGGCTCGGTTGAAACTCTTCAGGATTTCCCCAAATATTAATATCATGATTCGTGCCATAAAGATCCAATAAGGTTAATGTCCCTTTTTCAAACGTATAATCTTTCCAAGTAAAATCTTCTTTTACTTCTGCAGCGGCAAAGGGGAAGAATGGATAAAAGCGGCGCACTTCCTGAACAAACATTTGTGCAATCTGCCCATCACCTGTTTTCAACTTCTCACTCTCTTCGGGATAATGGTGGACGGCCAACGCCGAAAAGTTAATATAGACCGAAATCGCTACAATCGGTCGTAAAATATTGATTACTTCTACTGAAGCAATTTTTGTATCAAGCAGTTTCCCTTCTAAATCGCGGTGCCAGGCAAATGTATATAATGCGGTGCCTTCTTCTGGATGCAGTTTGCCGCCGCGTACTTGATCAATAATTTCACCCATCCATTTTTCAACTTGATTACGTGCATGTCTACCTGCCCAGTGCGCAGGACCGATTGCCGTTGCTGATTCGAACATTGCTCTTAAATCGTTAGCTAGCTTTTTCATTTCATTTTCTTCCACTGGTACACCTGCCCATTCACAGGCAGTACGGCACATGATTTCCAGTGACTCTTCATAAAGGACAATCTCGTCCATCTGCTGCCACTTTTCCAAGGCCATTTCCCACTGTTTAGCGGTAATTTTATTCAATATTTCAAGCCGCTCACGGGACATAATCGACATAAACATTTCTTTGCGGTGTTTATGAGCATCCCCGTCCAGTGACTGTACACCATCTTTACCGAATAATGTTTCTGCTACACGGTTTGGTGCAACGCCTTCTCTTTTGAATTTGCTATTGTCATAAAAAACGTCCGCTGCTTCCTTTCCGCCCATACAGATTGCTTTTTTTCCGAGTAATCGTGTTTCAAAAACGTCTGAATGGAAGCTTTGGCGTCTATTCAATATATACAAATAACCTTCTCTTAGAAGACTGAGGCTATGGTCGATTCCCTCTTCCTTAGGTACTGAATTTGTCATATCATTCATCTCCTTTTTCTATAAATAACATTGTTGATAACCATTTCCCTATTTATTCTTTTAAAAAACTTACCTTTAATTAAAACGTTCCGTTCATAAAATAAACGTTTACCTCCTCTTCCAATAAGTTTAGAAATTAAAAACCAGGCAGTGAAAAACAAATTGTTTTTCACCACCTGGCTATTCGCCTCAGCTTACAAAGCGGAGTTGTTTGATACTTGTACGAGCTCCTCTTTGGAAGACGGTTCACTGTTTAATTGCTCAATAATCTGAGCTGTAGAAAAGACCGCGCCACAGCGTTGTGCTACGTATTTAATTGCCATTTCATGCTCCTCTAATGTGAAATCAGCGACCGCATCTGCAATGAAAAATGGCTGTATGTCTGTCATGAAAGCCTCTCCAGCTGTCATAAGACACCCAATATGAGCATAAACACCGCATATAATTAACTGGTCGCGTCCTTGTTCATTCATAAACTCTAATAAATTCGTTTTCTTAAATGCACTGTAGCGCCATTTTTTCAATACGATATCATCTGCTGTCGGTGCTAAGTCATCAATCACTTTTGTAATATTCGGGTCGTCTTTAAGGCCTGGTCCCCAGAAGTCCGTCAGCAATGCACGGTCCTCGGCTTTTTGATTGCCAGATTGAGCCGTATATACAACGGGAATGCCCAGCTCATCGCATCTTTTTCTAATTGCCTGTATGTTGGCGACTAATTCACGAATTAATGATGCATCTTGCTTGTAGTAATCAATAAAGTATTGCTGCATGTCATGAATTAATAGAACAGATCTGTTCGAATCCGCTTCCCATGGTACTTTGTTTTTCGGTAAATTACTTTCTTTCGGCATTTCATATGATGAGATAGCTGGAATAGCCATCGAATCACTCCTTTTATATGTTTTTAGTTGATTCGTTCAATTAAATATCTTTAAACTGCTCCGTATTAACACCCATTGCGCGAAGCATCGTTTGGAATTTGGCACCTGTTTCGGCTAATTCCTCTTCAGGCTTCGACTCGCCGACAACGCCTGCACCTGCAAATAATCGCAATGACTGCCCATTTGCCTCTGCGCATCGAATTGTTACAACCCATTCCCCGTCTCCATCAGCATCACACCAGCCAACCATACCAGTAAAGAAGCCACGATCAAACGGTTCAATTTCCGAGATTGCCTGTCTCGCCTTTTCTGTAGGAGCACCACAAACGGCTGGTGTCGGTTGTAGAGCGACCGCTAAATCAAGCGATGACACTTCTGCGTCTAGCAGTTCTCCTTTAATGACAGTCGACAGATGCCACATTGTTTCAGTAGTGACCAATGAAGGCTTTTCTGGGACTTCCATATTTTTTAGAAATGGACGCAAGGCATTCGCTACAGTCTCCACAACTACCGCATGCTCATGCAGGTCCTTTGGAGAGGAAAGTAACTCTTCTGCGCGTCTTTGATCTTCTATAGGATCTTTACTTCTTGGTCTTGAACCTGCCAATGGATTCGCAATCGCCTGCATCCCCTGTCTTAAAACGAGTAGTTCTGGACTAGCGCCGATTAGTGTTTTCACTTGCTCCTCGAACTCAATATTTGTTGCAAACGTATAACCACGTTTATTTTGATAGGCGAGATTCCGTAAAAGCTGTGGAATATTAACAGACTCCGTTAAGCTTAGTTCCAATGAACGTGAAATGACGATTTTGTCCAGCTCACCGCTACGGATTCTCTTAATCCCTTGTGCTACCCCTTCCATGTATTGTTCAGGGGCTGGAACAGAGATTAGCTTATCGACAGCAATTGGAGTGGAACTAACCTGTCCTCTTTCCTCATGTTGATATGAAGGTGCAAAATGAACAGAGTTAGGAATATGCAAACAAGCCTTTTTATAGGAATCAAACGGAACTGCTCCCGTCACGATTGGATGTGGGTGCCCTTGCTCTTTTGCTTTTTTGAGTGTTGAGGCTACTTTTTTAGGCAAACTAACAAGTTGATTTTCACAGTCCTCTTCAGAAGGGACTTGTAGGAATACGCCTTTGCCTAAAATCGTTCGTTTCGGTGTCTCGATAAAAAAGTCACCAACTCGATAATCATCTAGAAGTTCCTGTTCCAATACTGCTTTTTGTTTCGTTACCATAATTACCTCTCCTTTTTGTTTACCTATTCAGAATTCAAAGAGCAGTCTTAACTCGCCCCTAAAGTTGCTCCTCCATCTACGACTAGATTACTCATTGTGATATGGCTAGATTGATCAGATAGGAAAAATAAAATAGCACTGACAATGTTTTGTGGCTGTGCAATCTTTTTCAGCGGAATCCCTACTTTAAAACTGTCAGGCATACCTTTAATCATCATTTCAGCTCCATTATCATCCGTCCAAAGAGAGCGCTGCATGTCCGTATCAGTTGAGCCTGGAGAGACAATATTACAGCGAATGCCATGTTCTGCAAGCTCTAAACCTAGACACTTTGTAAACATAACGGTTGCTGCCTTTGATGCCGCATAGGCTGCCATCGAGATTCTCGGCACACTGGCAGCATTTGAGCCGACTGTTACGATAGCCCCTTTTTTCCTTGGAATCATGTAACGACTTACCGCTCTTGAAACATTAAAAACGCCTGTCGTATTAATCGAAAATGTTCTCGCCCAATCCTGGTCACTAAATGTTTGAATAGGACCGCTAGACAGTACTCCTGCCACATTTACGAGCATTTCAATCGGCCCTATTTCATTTTCTACTTGTTCAACAATTGCATCGATTGCCTTACTTTCCCCTACATTTGCAGGAAAAGCGAATACGTCAAAGCCTTGTTCCTTTAAACGGTTAACTTGGAGATTTAATTGTTCCTCGTTATAATCTACAACTGCCACTTTTACACCTTGTGTAGCCAAACTCTCGACAAGGGTTCTACCAATTCCTTGGGCTCCCCCTGTGACAAGTGCAACTTTTCCTTTCAATTCTTGAAAATTCAAATCATAACTCTTCCTTTCTCATTTGAAGCTATATGTAAAAAATGATTGATTGTATTATCAACCATCAATCAATAATGATAATCATTATCAATTGATATACTAGCAATGATAGCGATAACTTCCAACACCGTCAAGAACCTTATTATTTTCACTAGTAAAGACCTAAAAATAAATTTAATGGCAATTTTAACAAGAAAATTTATCCTTTTTTAAAAATTTATAAGGACAATGGGTTTTCAAAAAACCATTAAAAGGAAATAACATGAATCGGGCTAACTGTTTCCTACAGTATTTAAATTTACACATCCGGCAAAATTATTCAGATAGCGAAAACTAAAAATATAAATGCCCGAAAACCTTATGTATTAAGGGTTTCAAGCATTGTGATAAAATAATGTGAAACAATTTATGTAATATTATCGTAGATTAAAAGTATTAAGGATCATGGAGGTGACAAATTGAGAAATTTATCTTCGTTTATTATGTTTTTAGGAATTTTAGTTGTCGCCTTTAGCGGGAATTGGATCATTCTTAATTATGATCAGGTATCAATCTATCCGAAAGCTTCCATTATTGCATTCGGGATTGGGTTAGCTCTTGTCGTTTGTGCTTTTATAGTAAGTAAATTATCTACTTACCATGACGGTGAACAGGTATTTCAAAAGGATTACCGGGATACTTTAAATAAATGGCTTCATGCTAATGGTACATCGAATAAATGGTTTACAGGTATAATACTTATTCCATTAGTAATTGCAGCGTTTTATAGCTTGGATTTGCTTTTCGGGCTGCTTAAGCTGTATTTATTTCTAGGCATCGTACTAGCGGGTTTTGTTTATTTATTGAAAGAAGATAGACTTGAAGAAGTTAATTTACAATTTAAAGGGAAAACAAAGAAACTGTTGGATTTAATTGATTATCGTAGGCATCCGTTTAACATTTCACTTATTATTTACATCCTTGTCATTATAAGCTTTGTATGGAGCAAAGCGTGGGACGTTCCGTTTTATATGGAAACAGGAGGTAATGTGCGCTATGTTACTTCACTTCCAATGATTTCATTTTTAATGTCTACCTTAATGGTAATCAGTACTTTTATTTATATTATTCATAATGGCGATCTGTTTGGTTTCCGGAAAAGTGCGCTAAGTACTGAAAAGGTCATGTTCGTCCATTTTGCAGAAATCTTTTGCGGGGTTACACTGATTATGCTTATTTTCACAGTGATCAATGCTCTATATTTCTTATAGTCAAATGACCGCCACAATATTTGTGACGGTCGCTTTTTTTGATTTGTGTATTAGCAACTTTGGGAACTGGCATAATATCGTTATACCTGATTATCTCGGTGCATTTCGCCCTAAAATTGCCGAAGTATTTTCTGCATGCTGGTTATTTAATCTTGTTGGTGTACTATCTACTTCGTCATGTGCTTTTACAGTATCTATAGGAATGATATCTGTTGTTTGTACTTCCGTTGCTTGTACAAGTAATGCTTCACTGTCATGTTGTGAAAAGCCGAGCACCTCTTCTATCTGCTGTATTGTCTTTTGTTTTTCATTTTCCTTCATTTTTTCACACCTCCTCTTTTTAGGATGTGTGATGGTTTAATCATTATGTAAACAATATAAAGACGCTGTTCCTTTTTTTGAAGGAAAGCGCACCTAGAATACTACGGCTAATACAATGGAGGCTTTGGAAGCGACCGGTAACTCGTTATACCAAAAAACACCATCTCCCCCTAAAAGGAAATGGCATTCTACATTGTTTTATAATTGCAGTCCTGTCCACTGCCAATATGAAAAATAAAATAGCATGATGACAAGTATATAAAGGGGCATTAATATCACACTAAGCTTTACTAGACTACGCGCATCATAGGAAATTTCTCCTTCTTCATAAAACAGCAGCAATGCTTTTGAGCTGACCGGTACTGTGACACAATAATTCATCCCGATTAAACTTAAAAAAACGACGGTTGAAGAGTTCACTCCGATTAATTCGCTGAATATGATTAAGCCTGGAATAAAAACAATGGCACGTGTCGTATGTGAAGTAATATACAAATGACTGGTTACAGTAACAACTAGGATCATCAGCACAATCAGCCAATCCGGAGCACCGACAAATAAATGCAGCACACCAATCATTTCATTTTCCATCCATTTAACGATCCCCGTATCTACCAATACTTTGCCGAGCGCGGTTGCTGCAGCTACAAATACGACTAAATTCCATGAAACAGCATTCATACCTTGCTTCCAGCTAATAATTCCGAAGTTCGGCATCATAAAGATAATGGCACCGATCACTGTAATCAATTCAATATCCAGCCCATGAAGACTTTCTGTCATCCACCCGATGATTAAAAAGAAAATAAGAATCATCGTCTTTTTTTCATCATTTTGAAATTTTCTTGTTATGATTTTTTCTTCATGTTGGACATTTTCTATTTTCCTTTCGCCATCACGCGGCCACAGCAGCCATTTAATAACGAGTAAGGATATAATCGTCACAACCAATGCAAACGGAACACCCCATATTAACCATTGGATATAGGAAATGGATTCACCCACCGTACTTTCCAGAAAGCCGATTCCGATTAAATGGGAGCCTGCGCCGATTAATGTAGCTGATGTACTCATTAAAATAATGACAGGTGCAATAATCGCCAGCACACTTTGCTCCTTTGGCGAAAACTTCTGACTAATTTGCTTAATAATCGGCATAGATAAAGCCGCTCTTCCTGATGTAGAGGGAATAAAAAAAGCAGAAGTGAATAATATAGAACTTAGCCCAAGAACGACATTGTCTTTTTGATTCGACTTGCTTAGGATGAAAAGCGATAATCGCTCGGCTAATCCAGATTTTTTTACGGCTTCCCCTATAATAAAAGCCCCAATCATCAGCCATACGACTTTCTCGGATAAGGAGTTATATAACAAATCCGGCTCTGCTGCATTCATTAAAATAATAAACGTTATAAGTGAGATTGCCACCCAGCCGGCTGAAAATTTGGTTGTAACCCATAAGATCATTGCAGATAGGAATGCAAATAGAGCTACTTTTGCACTATAGTTCAAATCATTAATGGAAATAACTGCAATCATTATGAGGATGTGGATAGCAATAATAAGCAGTGTCTTTTTCGGCATTAATTGGATCTTTGTTTTCTCTATTGGATTTGTCATTTTAGTAGACTCTTTCTTTCCTATGCTCTTTATTGGCAATTTCCATGCCAATCGAAACTTTTCGTAATATAGCCTCTATACTTTCTTCAATCCATTTTGGAGCCTTTTTAATCGCATTTTCCAATGATGTTGGTTTTTGAATGATACTACTATATGCATCAATCCCCGCATGATAGTTGAGATTTGCGCCTTTTCCGATTGTTCCTGTAATGGCAATGACCGGGATATTATTTTTTTTCGCTATTCGTGCAACCTCCGCTGGAATTTTACCGTTCGGCGTTTGGAAATCCAGGGTGCCTTCTGCGGTTAATACAATATCCGCTGTCGAAATTTTCTCTTCAATCTTGATATACTTCATAATGATATCGAATCGCGGATGTAATGTAGCGCCCGCTAACCCAATTAGTCCAGCACCTAACCCTCCGGATGCCCCGCTGCCAGGTAATGAACGTACATCCAGCCCTGTTGCTTCTTCGATTAAAGATGCATAATGGTCCAACGCGTATGATAACTTTTTCACCTGTTTTGGAGTGGCTCCTTTTTGGGGTCCAAATATATGTGCAACCCCCTTTTCCCCACATAGAATATTTTTCCAGTTACATGCTACGTTAATTGAAACTTCCTTTAACCGTCGATCTTTATTTTTTGTCACAATGGTATCCACAGCCATTAAATCTTCTGCGCCATTAATCTCGACGATTTGCTGTTTTTCATCTAAAAATTGAATTCCTAATGCTTGTGCCATTCCTGCACCCCCATCAGACGTACCCGAATCCCCACAGCCAATCAGAATATTGTCAATTCCCATATCTAGCGCTGCAACGATGAGTTCCCCTACACCGTATGTAGTCGTTTTTAATGGGTTTCTTTGATTACGCGGGACTAGCTTTAAACCGGCTACTGCCGCCATCTCAATTACCGCAGTCCGTTTTCCATCCTCTTCATAAATACCAAAATAGCTCTTTATCTTCTTACCGAGAGGCCCAGTTACTTTTTTATAAATCAGTTTCCCATGCTTTAAACGGACAATTGTCTTCACAAATCCTTCTCCGCCATCGATCATAGGTATCACTTCCAAATCAGCGGTCGAATCGAAACGCCTGACCCCACGTTCCATTGCTGAAGCTACTTCCTCTGCGTCCAAACATTCTTTAAACCCTGATGGTACGATTACAATTTTCATATCAGCAACCCTCCCTAAATTTATCATTGTTAATGTACCACCACTAAATCAGAAAATACAGAGAGTTCTGTCAAAATACGATAATAGAACCAATAGGAAACGCTTTCACTAAAAATGCGCTGTTCCTTTTGAAGGAAAGCGCATTGCTGTCAATGAATTGTCTTATCTATTATTCTTCATAAATCATTTTCTTCGTCATCCCGCCATCAATCGTTAAATCAGTGCCTGTTATAAAATTGTTGTCTGGGTTTGCTAAATAAAGGCAAGCACGCGCAATGTCATCCGGTTTGCCGACGCGGTTTGAAAGATGCTGTGAATGGTCAGACGGTCTGAGTGCATCGTAGTCTCCTGTTTCAATCCACCCTGGAGAAATGCTGTTTACGGTTATATTTAATTCACTGAATGAACTTGCCAATGCATGTGTTAGTGCAACAATCCCACCTTTAGATGCTGCATAACTTTCAGAATTTGGCTCGGACATCGCTGCACGGGTTGACGCCATATTAATAATGGCTCCTCCGCGTTTCATTAATCTTGCCGCCTCACGCGAACATAAAAAGACACTGCGCAAATTTGTTTGGATGATATCATCCCAATCTTCTAATGGTAATTCGAGTGGTGAAACCCATTTCCCTTTCCCGGCATTGTTAATTAAAATATGAAGCCCGCCAAAACGGTTTTCTGCCATTTCCATCGTTTGACGAACATTTTCTTCACTGCGTACATCCGTTTCTATAAAGATAGCAGTATAGCCCTCTTTTTGGAGTTCTCCTGCTAGTTGGACACCTAAGTCATGCGCAATATCCGCAATAACGACATTTGCCCCGGCTTGTGCAAAATGAATCGCAATTGAGCGTCCGATTCCTTGCGCTGCACCTGTGATAACGACTGTTTTATTTTCAAACATTTGTTTTCCTCCTTTAGAAAATCTCTATTAAGAGTGTAACTGAAATGAGTTGGAATTTCGTGAATGAAGGTATTCTCTTTTTGTTGGGACAGGATTTTATTAGAACATTTCGAGTGGATATTAGAATAGTTACACAGGATATTTGAACATTGACGTCTTTATTAGCACATCTCGGGCACTTATTTGAACAACTAAAACTTATATTAGAAAACCGGATTTTTATTAGAAGAATTGCGCATGATATTAGAACAATTAAAGGCTTTATTTGAAAGTCAAATTAGAGTACCTCGTCCGGCAATCCATTGCAACAGGTAAATACTTCACTTTCATGCTATAATGGGTAAAGTAGATCATTGCTAGTAAGGCATTGATAAAGGAGATAACAGAATGAATCAACAAAAACAAGAATCAGCACAACAATTACCTGAAAATTTCAGTGAGCTAAAGAAGGCTGTCAACAGAACAGCCGACTGGGAAGAACGTTTAAATGCGGTCCAGGAATTAGCGAAATATAAAACGGACGAAACAATTAAGATCCTTAAATATGTAGCAAAATCGGATTTAGTAACAAAAGTTCGCGATGCAGCAGCTCGTCATTTAAAGAAAATGGGACAAGAGGTTGAAGCAGCTGAAACACCTAAAGGCGATTTATTTAAAGATCTTCGCAAAATTTTCAAGCGTATTAAGAAAAGCTTGCCTGCTGACCACACATACGAGGATTTCAAGGTAAAATTAGAAAAAATGCGTAGCGATATTTACAACACATATGAAGGCGAAAAAGGTGCACAATTTGATGCTTGGCTGAAGGATATGTGGGAGACGACAACAACTAAGAAATAAGTTTATTTGGGAGAACACGGGGTGATTTTCGTGTTCTTTTTTGTTTACATAAATGTACGAGTATAGCTTGGAAGAATTTTGTGAAAAATATTATGAACTATAGAAAGATGAGGTGAGCATATTGGGTATTTTTGACGGTTTGATGGGCAATGCAAGTGAATTGAAGACGGAAGATGTTCAAAAGGATATGCATGAAATTATCACGAGTGGAGAAACGGTAAAGCATGCCTTTAAAGTAATAAGAGATACATTTATATTTACGAATAAAAGATTGATACTCGTTGATAAACAAGGTATGACTGGTAAGAAAACAGAGTATTTATCGATTCCGTATAAAAGTATTACTAACTTTTCTATCGAAACAGCGGGCACATTCGATTTGGATGCAGAATTGAAAATTTGGATTTCAGGTAATAGTGTTCCGATTGAAAAGAAGTTCAATAAAGCGACGAATATTTATGCGGTTCAACGAGTTTTGGCTGAGAATATTTTGGCATTGTAAATCTAGATTTAGGTAACGAACTATTCGTGTAGTTCGTTTTTTTTGTGTGTTTCTCGGGG
This sequence comes from Solibacillus sp. FSL W8-0372, assembly GCF_037969735.1. Lineage (NCBI taxonomy): Bacteria > Bacillati > Bacillota > Bacilli > Caryophanales > Caryophanaceae > Solibacillus > Solibacillus sp. FSL W8-0372. Next base: position 3,069,846 of record NZ_CP150204.1, read on the forward strand.
GTGGTCTTGATTGGCGGGGCCAGCGGATATTAGAAGTTTTATTGTTATTTTAGAACATCGCGATGCTTTATTTGAACTTCTGAAACAGATATTCGAAAATCGAGCACTTATTTTAGAAGATCGGTTAAAGTTATTAGAAGACCCAATTTTTATTAGAACATTTCAGATTTTATTAGAAGTTTAACCGGACATATTAGAACTTTTTCATGACGATATTTTAAAATATGCTGTATATTTATTTTAAAAGGGATGAAAGCGAGGGATTATAATGCACATAGAGCTCGATGAGAATACGAAAAACTGGATTCAATTAAAAGGTAAGCCTGTGTCCATAAAAATGATTCAAGTGAATGCATGCTGTGCTCCCCCTGTTCAGGAATGCATGACTCATTTCGGGAAGCCGAAAGATTTACATAACTATAAGGAATTTAAAATAGACAATTCAGCAATTTTTGTTGAAAAGCATCTTTTACGTAATGAAAAAATGATATTGAAACTTACGGGTATTGGTATTTTCAAAACGATTACGGCGAGGTTTAGTTAACCTTAGCTATCGGGATTTTCCTTTTAGCTAAGGTTTTAGAAAGACTATTATTCATCCTTTTCAATAACTATATACGCTTGTCCTGAAATTATGCTATCTCCCATAGCGCTTGCAGATATATGTTTTACTTTCCAGCCGTCTTCCAAGTATTTATTTACTTCAGTCAACCCATCGTCTTCCTTTGCACCGATTGTTCGCATGTTACTTTTAACCCATATTACTTTCTCCATTATGCTTCACTCCTAGTGATAAACTTAGTTTTAAAAGTAATTCGCTTTTGTTTTATTAAATCCTCTCTTACGTTAGCTTGAATCCCATTCCATAAAAAAACTAGGAAATGGAGAAACTAATCTCACACTTCCTAGATAAATTATCCTTCAATATAATTTGCTTCCATTCCGCGCGCTACTTCCATTGTTTTTTCCATAACGGCTGGATGTGAAATCGCTACATAAATTTCACCTTCGAAAAATCGGAACGGTATTTCCACTCCTTCAATTTGCCACATGAAAAAGTGACCGTTAATCTTCATATTTACGCCATCCTGAGTAACACTATAGAAATCTCTGTACTCGAAATCGGATTTTGCTGCAAAGAAGCTTTGGCACTCCTCTAGTTTGAGGGTCGGATTGCCTTCTGCATCATGGCGTGTAATTTTATATCGTGTGTTCATTTGAAAATCTCCTTTAATATCCATCTATCGTTTCATTATAATCGGTAGAAATTGTTAAGGCAAAAGACAGTGCTTATCTACAAATTGTCTTCCTAAATAAAAATACTCCCCTTAGCAGGAGAGTACATTCTTTATAATAAATTTATTATTCCCAAATTGCTGATGCCCACTCGGGATGATCGATAAATGGATTGCGGTTGTGCTGGTAGTCTGTATAGATAATTTCATTTCTTGTACGTTCGAAATTATCTACCGGATCCTCTTTATGCCATTGAAGCAATACAGAAAGTTTGCCATGATAAGGAGCTGAGCCATTGTTTACGCGATTATTTAATTCCAAATCAAGTTCTCCGCTGTCCCCTTCATAGCGAACCGCCATATAAAACAGCATACGGGCAACATCTCCCTTTACGCTATCTCTCGGCTCCCATGAATCAGAGTCATAATAATTTCCTCTTGCTTCTGAATGCTCATTGCCCCCGTTATCAAAATCAAGATTACTTCTCGAACTGTTGACGCTGACATCGGTTGGTCGCAAATGATGCAAATCTGTCCCTGCTCCCATTGAAGTGCCGAAGCCTCCATGCGATTTTGCCCAAACATGCTCCCGGTTCCAGTCATTTACATTTCCACCATTTGTCAGTTTGCTTTGTGAGCGGCCTGTATAAAGGAGGATGACATTATTCGAGTTGTTCGGATCTTCATCCGTCTCTCGAAGGGCAGTCCAAACATTTGAATAAGAGATCTCTGTATGATCATCAATAATATTGTGTAAAGCTGTTTTTAAAGCTTCCCCGGTTTTCCCGTAAGCCGCATCATAATAGCTATTAGTTGGAGGAGTTGGTGTTGGTCCAGGGTTTGCAGTTCCCCCCTCCTGCACTGTAAAGGCAGAACCGTCTTTTAATCCAGGATGTGAGAAGTAGGCTGACATTGTCCCTGTGATTTTCAAACTTTTCCCCATTAACGAAGGATTTGTTTTTAATCCATACGAGGAACGGAAAGATGAAGGGATTTGTACATAAATCATTTTTGCCGTGTTCGTTTCTGTTGCACTATCCGCTAAAGCTAATGCATAGTCATTTGGAAAATTACTTTTAAGCACTGTCGTTTGGGAAGTTGGTTGTCCAACTACATACCCTTGAACTGTTTTTGCGGAGCTGTTTTGATTGCTAATTGCCTGAGAAACAGAATACGGCGAAGACCATGACCCGTCCCCAGTAGCTGCAGTTGTTACAGTAGATTGAAGTGGCGTAATTAAAATGAAAATAATAAGTACCCAAGAAAACAGCGAACGTGCATTTCGATTATTAACCATTTTTCTCCTCCTAGAATGTCAATTTAAGTTAAATAGCAAAAGCTAACTAACTTATCAATATGTTATCATATTATTATTAATATTCTGTTAAATATTTACGGAAAATGGTTAAATTATTAAATTAGTTGTTAAGAAAATGATAGTTAATATAGGAATGCCTTTATGAAGGGGGCTTGATAATCCATTAAAAAACTAGCAAATGAAAAATTCGGAAAGACGAATTATTTTTCACTCGCTAGAATTGTTTATAGTATATTATTTGATGATTCTCGAATTAGAGGTGACTCCTATTTAAGTTGAAATCGTGGTTCCTCGTATACCTGCACTTCGGAAAGCCATTACAACCATAAAATGATCCATACTTACCATTTCGCAATACTAAATTACTGCCGCATTTTGGACAAGTGTCAACTGAAGTACTACTAGCTGGCTCCATAACAACTCGATCTATAGTAATCGGCTCGGTTTTCACCGCATTCACTTTTTTCTTTTTAGAATTAACAATCTCCTTCACATGCTCCAAGTGTTGTTTTTTAATTTCATTCTTTTGCTGCTTCGTTTTTGGAATTAGGGCATTTAGGAGCTTCGAAATTCGTATCAGTTGCTCCGCTGAAATTTCCTGTGTTTTATATTGTTCAATTGTCCGTTTTAAATGTTTTGTTTGAATTACATGTGCTTTTTGAAAGGGCTCCTTAAATTTGAATGTTGCAGCATCCGAAAAAACTATAATTGAATGTACCGGCACATCCATATTTAAATGGTGCTGTAACGCTTTTAGATGTGTGTTATTTTGCATCACCGGATTATAAAACCGTGATCTCTTTTTATAAATTGTTTGAGTCCAGTTCCTTTGGGTCTCACCGCCAAAAATCCAGCCCTTATAATTTTTAGTTTCGATTACAAACAGACCGTAAGCCGACAGTAAAACATGATCGACCTGTGTCATTTCACCATCCTTCTTCGGTATATATAGGTCATTGAATATCATAGCTTCCTCACCTAAACTTTCAAGCAATTTGCTAACCCTCCGTTCTCCAACAGCCCCTTTCGGTTGTATTAAATAAGCTATAAAAACAATGAAAGCCACAAAAGACAAACTAATTATTATGTAAAATAATAAACCGATAACTAACATACCATTCCCCCGTAAAATTAACCCTATGTTATTAGATACCCATCCTATTCTACCCTATTTTTAACAAATAATGTAAATTTTATCGACCTGACTTTTATTATTGTTTAATCAAGTACTACCGCTTAAAGCTCCAAAAATAAAACCGGTTCGTACTTTTTGTACGAACCGGCATCTGTCATGCTGTCTATAATACTTTTCCTAAAAAAGCTTTTGTTCTTTCTTCTTGTGGTGTTTCAAACAACGCGATCGGATTGTTTTCTTCAACGATATAGCCACCATCCATGAAAATAACACGGTCCGCTACTTCTTTCGCAAAGCCCATTTCATGTGTTACGACAATCATTGTCATTCCTTCTTTTGCCAAGTCTTTCATGACATCCAGAACATCCCCAACCATTTCAGGATCTAGTGCACTCGTTGGTTCATCAAATAACATGATTTTCGGTTGCATGGCAAGTGCACGTGCAATAGCCACACGCTGTTGTTGCCCACCTGATAATTCAGCAGGATATGCATTTGCTTTCTCTACTAAACCAACTTTTTTCAACAGTTCCATTCCCCGCTCATTAGCCTGGTCTTTCGTTAACCCTTTTAATTTTAGCGGAGCATATGTGATATTTTGTAATACGGTTTTGTGCGGAAATAAATTAAACTGTTGGAAAACCATTCCTACTTCTTGTCTAATTTGATTTAAGTTTGCATTTTTGTCGGAAATGGCATGACCATTTACAACGACTTCTCCGCCTGATATTTCTTCAAGGCGATTCAAACAACGTAAAAAGGTACTTTTTCCTGAACCCGATGGCCCGATGACACAGACAACTTCTTTTTCTTGGATTTCTGTGGAAATGTCTTTCAAAACTTCTAATTTCCCAAATGATTTTTTTAGGTTATTTACGGTAATAATGCTCATCGCAGGGCCATTCTCCTTTCAAGATAATTACTAAACAATGTTAACGCATATAAAATCACAAAGTATATTGCTCCAACAGTTAACCAAATTTCAAACGCAGCAAAAGTAGCTGAAGCCTGTATGTCCCCTTTTTGAGTTAAGTCGGCTATACCAATAACAGATAATAGCGATGTATCTTTCAAACTAATAATCGCTTGGTTCGTAAAGGTAGGAAGCATTCTTCTAAGTGCTTGTGGCATAATAATGTCTTTCATCGTTTGAAATCCTGAAAGGCCAAGTGAACGAGCCGCTTCTGTTTGTCCTTTATCAATCGATTGTACTCCAGCACGGATAATTTCAGAAAAATAAGCGCCGGCATTCAATGAAATCGCAAGGATCCCTGCTGTAATATTATCCATCGGAATAAACTTTGTTACACCGAAGTAGATGAAGAATAATTGTACAATGATTGGTGTACAACGGATGATATTAACGAAGACTTTTGCAATGATATTTAAAATTGTTAAAGGTGCTAAACGGAACAATGCCACGACAAGACCAATAGCAAATCCTAATACAATAGCAATAACAAAAATATAAAGAGTCATCTTTAACCCTTCAAGTAAGTAAGGTAAGGCAGCAATTGCCACTTCCATATGTATTTCCCTCCTCTTAAAAATAAGCACGCTATATGCGTGCTTATAGTTTTATTCAGCTAAATAATTGTCTAGAATTTCTTGGTACTCTCCGCTTTCTTTCAAGTTTTCTAGACCTTCATTAATTTTATCAAGAATTTCTTGATTTTTACCTTTTAATACACCAATCCCATATTGATCGTCATTCAGACGGTCACCAACAATTTTTAAAGGTAGATTTTGTTGTGCGATTGCATATGAAATTACTGGGTAATCTTCAAATAGTGCTACAGAATTTCCGTTTTGTACATCTAAGAACATCGATGGGCTATCATCAAACTGCACCATTTCAAAGCCGACCTCTGATGCAATAGAAGTTGCATAGTTTGCACCAACTGTTCCTTTTTTAACTGCTACACGTTTCCCTTTTAGGTCTTCTACAGATTCAATATCAGTATTTTCGTCACTTACAATAAGAGACACACCTGCATCGAAGTAAGGCTCAGAGAAATCAACGACATTTTTACGTTCTTCCGTGATACTCATTCCACCCATAGCTACGTCTAATTGACCTGCTTGTAATGCTGGTATAATTCCTTTGAAGTCCATTGCTTTTAATTCCACTTCAAAACCTTGGTCTTCAGCAATTGCTTCGATTAATTCCACATCAATCCCAACATATTTACCATCTTTTTCGAACTCAAATGGTGGGTATGTAACATCAATACCTACTTTATAAACCTCTTTGTCTGAATCAGTTGATGATGATTTTTCTGTATCATCCCCGCTGTTACATGCTCCTAATAACAATGCTGGTACGAGTAAGAAACTTGCTAATAGATTCTTTTTCATGAATTATCCCCTTTTCTTTATATTTCGATTGTTCCAAATTAAGTTTATTATTTAAAAACTATCATTACAACCCTTTTCCTCCTTTTTTCCTTTGTTATGTCATAAATTTAATAGTTTAAGATATTTTCCTGTATTAAAATACCTTATATTGGTTATTAATTATTGAATTAAGAAAATTCTTATTGAATTATTGGTTGGCACTATAAAAAATCTCTATATATCTAATTTTGTTGCAAAGAATTTTTATCATTCATACAAAAGAGTCGAATTACCTTCTGCATCATGTCAGGTTTTTGCCTGCATTGACAATTCGTTGAGAGCAATTCCAAAGCCCAAAAAAATGAAGCTCCTTTTAAAAAGAAGCTTCATAATCAATATTCTTATACCTGTATCACACCTAATAAAACGGCGATAAATAGTAGTGAAATACTTAATCCCCACATCCAGAAGAATGAGAATTTTAAGTGTTTGCCCATTTCCAGACCTGATAGACCAAGTGCTAGCCATACTGCTGGTGCAAGTGGAGAAACGAATGTACCGACGATGTTACCGATAATCATCGCATAGGCTGTTGATAATGAATCGATGCCATAAGTTAATCCAATTTGATCTACGACTGGGAACAAGGCAAAGTAATAGGCATCTGTGCTTAACAGCAAATCAAATGGTACGCCAAGTACACCGATAATAATATGTAAATATTGAGCTAAAAAGCTTGGCAAGATATTTACAGCATTATTCGCAATCGCTGTTAACATGCCTGTACCATTTAAAATTCCTAAAAACAGACCGGCAGCAATGATGATTGAAGCCATTGTCAACGCGTTCGATGCGTGTGCCTGAATGCGTCCCATTTGTTCTTTTGGTGTACGGTAATTTAGTGGTAACGCGATTGCAACACCGATTAAGAAGGCTAATCCAGCTGGTAATAGACCTGACATTAATACAGCAAGGACCACAATAGCTAAAATAGCATTTGCCCAAATTAGCTTTGGACGTTTTAATGATTCATCTACTTCATTGTTAAGAATACTGTTACTTAAATCAAAGTTTAACGTTTGTCCTGTTTGCGCACGTTTTGCAATCAGGCGTTTTTCACGGAAGCCCATAAATACAGCGAGTAGTAGCATTAACACAACACCGATTACTTGAATCTTGATTAACGGATGCCAAAGCTCTGTTACATCTGTATCGAGAACGGAAGCTACACGCCCTAATGGACCACCCCACGGAATCATATTAATAATGGCGGCAGAACCAGCGACTAATAATAAAAGTAAGTACGGATTCATGCCAAGTCGAACATAAAGTGGCAATAGCGCCGTAATTGAAATTAAAAAGGTAGAAGCACCTGAACCATCTAGCTGTGCAATGACAGCAACAATTACCGTTACAATCGCAACAAGCACGACATTTCCTTTTGACAGCGCTACCATTTTATTGATGATTGGTTCAAATAACCCGACATCCTGCATGATCCCGAAAAAGATAATTGCAAAAATAAACATAATCGCAACACTGATTACGGAGTCAATCCCATCCCCGAAAAACACTCCTAAATCATCAAACGAATAGCCTGCAATAAACATCGCAATTACTGGCGGAATGACCATTGCAACAATTGGTGATACACGCCCGCTAATTAATAGCGCGACAATGACTAAAATCGTAATAATTCCAATAATACTTAACATTAAACAACCCCCATTGCTTAGAATTCTTATAATTTTATGACAATTATGTGCATGGAGGAATAATGTGATCATTTATTTAATAAATACAATAAAACTAATTTTGTTCATAAGTTTCACGAAGGACATAATTGCGTTCCGGACGACCGACTGTTCCGTAAAGCAGCTTCGTTTCAAGGACATTCATTTCAACTAAATATTCTAAATAGCGTCGGGCAGTGGATCGGCTTGTCCCGATTACTTCACTTAACTGGGTAGCTGTTAGCGTTGTGTATTTTTGCTCTTTAAATAAGTGAATGACCTGTTCGAGCGTAAATGTATCAATTCCTTTTGGTAATGCTTTTTCGGTCGACGCGCTGCTGTTGCTGTTCCGGTTAAAAAGCATATCCAAATCGTGCTGTGTAAAGTGTGTTTTCTTTTGAAATGCTGATCGTGTGACGTGAAGCTGCTGAAATGCTTTTTGGAGTCTTGCTTCATCGAACGGCTTCACAATGTAATCAAATACCCCGTATGCAAATAATGCTTCCACATGTTCACGCTCTGCTGCTGCAGTTACCATGATGATGCTGATTTCCGGATAATGAGCCCGTACATAGGCAACAAGATCATAGCCTTTGACATCCGGAATATATAAATCCATTAAAAGAACGGTTGGAGGTGCTGTCTGTGTGAGCGATTCTATTAAAGATGCGCCACTTAAAAATTGCTTTACTTGTGCTTCCGGCTGTATCGCTCTTATGTAGTCGGCATGGATCGCCGCAATGCGAAAATCATCTTCTAGCAGCCAAATATCCATTACATCACTCCCTTTGTAAAATGATTAAAAAGCAAGCCCCGCCTAGGTCACTTTCTTCTATTAATAAGGAGCCGCCTACCTTTTGCAGTGCCTGCTCACTGATCGCCAAGCCGTAGCCCCGATCGTAGCCATCCTTTGTCGTATAGCCGAGTGTAAAAATATGCTCTGCTGTTTCTTCCTCTATACCAGGTCCGTTATCATGCACCTCAATAATCAGTTCATGGCTATATTGGTGAATAAAAAGGTTAATTTGTTTATCGGCTATGTTCGTAGTATGTAACGCATCCATAGCATTTTGAAGAACATTGCCTAACGCGGTTAATAATGCATCCACTTCTTCATCACTATAATCGATTAAAACGTCTTGAGTTTCAATAGTTATCGTAATTCCGCGCTCCTTAGCCTCTGAAATTTTCCCTTCTAATAATGCTTGTATAAGGATAGAAGGTTGGGCTGCAAGTACTTGCTGCTGTTTTGTTGTATCCTGCTGCTCTTGCCTAATATATTGAATCGCCTCTTCAATATGGTCATTCTTTATTAAGCCAAGGATTACATGCAGTTTATTGGCAAATTCATGCGTTTTCGCCCGCTGCATCCTCGCTTGCTGCTTCACAAGTGTCAACTCATTAATCACGGTTTCATACTCAAGCTTTGCACGCAAAATATATAAATAGCCGAGCTGCTTATCATGTTTTAACGGCATCTTTGAAATAATCATATCCTGCTGCTGCAAAGGAATTTCCAGAGCACGAACCACCTCATCTTGAAAAAGCCTTTCAGGAAGCAGTGTATGTAACGAGATACCTTCTTCCAGTGGTGAAATGAGTTCCTTCGCACGTGAATTTGAGATTACGACATCATTATTTAGTGTCGTTAAAATAATACCATCCGTCGTTTCCTCTAAAATTGTATGATAGGCAGAATATACCTTGGCAATTTGTGCCGGCTGCATACCGAGCAGCTGTTCTTTTACATAAAGCGATAACAGTACTGCACAAATTATCCCGAAAACCGCAACGAGAAGCGTTATTTGAAGCCATCCAGAAAATGCGGTATCAATTGTTCTTTGAATATCCTTAGTTAAAAATCCGACTGAAACAATCCCTACAACATTGCCGTCAACAATAACCGGTACCTTCCCGCGGATGGACTCTCCTAGTGAACCTGTTGTTACCGAAACAATAGGCTCTTTGTTAATAAGCGCCGAATCATTGTCCCCTCCAACCATCGACTGACCAATCTTTTGGGGATCTGGATGAGTATACCGAATCCCTTGTTCATTCCCAATCACAACAAAGCTGGCACCGATTTGCTGTCGGATTTCCTCTGCGATTGGCTGAAGAATGGAAGAGGGGTCTTCTTTAGAAAATGTGGAAACGATATCCGGTCGTTCCGCAATTAAATACGCACTCGTTAACGCCTTTTCCCCCATCTCCTCGACTATCGATTCATCTAAATGATGATTGATTAATAATAAAAACAGCACACAAATCGCAAATATGATCCCGCTAATCGTAATAATGAGCCTTGCCGTTAACGATTGCCTTAGGCGAGTTACCATGGTTAGCCCCCTTTCGATTAGTGTTTTTACTATTTTAACATGGGAGCATCGCAGAATTAATCAATATAACCGTACCTTAATTTCTCATTAATTCATAAAACCACATTATAATACTGGAATGAATTATTTGAATTTGTATTTTTCCTACTAGGAGAGTAAAATATTACTATAACAAATCTCCCGGAAATATTACTTAATAACCAACAGGTTGTCCAATATATAAAAGAAGGAGTTAAAAGTAATGAATATTACTCGAATTTCAAAATATGTTCTTTCCTTTTCCTTTGTATTAGCACTGATTTTCTTAGGCTTTAATACAACACCACTAGCAACGAACGAAAATAATGAACATGACGTTATACAATCCATTAATCAGTACCTACGATCGGATTATGTAGCTATATATGATTATGAAAATGAGTACGATGTTAAAAGTGAATTGTTAAAAATCCAACAGTTGCAGAAGGATTTAACAAATGCTACTGGAGTGGATTATAAACTGCTTCAACATGCTCAGACTATGCTCGTACAATTAAACAGCGCTATTTATAACAGGGACTTATATAAAGCCGATTTCTACGTTGATGCTTATTTATCGACACTATATGATACAGAGCATGCAGAAAGCCATTATAGTGACTGGAACTTATATACAATGCCTTTTGAGGGGAACCAGCAGATGGACACAGAACTATGGAATGAGCTTACCGAGCAGGAGAAATTAAGCTTCATTCTTTCCATGAAGTCGATTTTACTAAATCAGGAATCCGTACAATACATGCCTTCTACATTTTATGTATTGAAACAACTGGAGCAATCACCCCACGATAACATTGCGAACTACGTTGTAAGAACTTTGCACTACCATTAAAAATAAAAAGACTGCGCTAATAGTCAAATTGACTTTAAGCACAGTCTTTCTTCTTATTATTCGTTGCAAGGCACATGCCCATTACGGATTATTATTTTACTTTCTGAGCATGGTGTGATGCTGCTGCACCAGCTAATTTTCCAAATACCGCGCCAGACATTAACCCTGATCCACCTGGGTAATTTTCATAGAAAATCCCACCAATCATTTCTCCAGCTGCATATAAGCCTTCAATCGGTTCATTTGATGTATTTAATACTTCACCTTCTGGAGTTGTTGCTAATCCCCAGAATGAGAATGTTATACCGCATGTAACCGGATAAGCATAGAAAGGTCCTTCACTTATTGTTTGTGCCCAGTTAGATTTCGGTGGTGTAATCCCCTTTGTACTTTTACCGTCTTTGTCAGATGGATTAAATTCTCCTTCCTGAACAGCTTCGTTATACTTATTAATTGTTTGTAGGAATTGCTCTTTATTAATATCCAATTGATCTGCAAGCTCTTCCAGTGTAGCTGCTTCAAATACTGTCGCTTCCTCTAGGTTATACTCAGCACGTAAAATCGGACGAACTTTTGCATCATAAATTTGATAAGCAATATTATTTGGTTGTTTTAATATTTCTTTCCCGTATTTTGCATATGTGTAGTTCCGGAAATCTGCCCCTTCATCTACAAAGCGGTTTCCTTCTACGTTAACCATCACGCTATATGGATAGGAGTGTTTCTTAAAGATATCGCCTGGTTTTTGGAAATCTCCAACTCGTGGTGCATTGGCATCTGTTCCAATTGCATGACAGCCATTTACTTGACCAAATGTTTGCGCACCGATTGATACCGCCATATCGATTCCATCGCCCGTGTTAAATTCAGTTCCTCTGACTAATGCCTCATTCCACTCTTCGCCTAATGCTTCGGCACGTTTCTTTTTGTTTGCTTCAATACTACCGCAAGCTAAAACAACACTTTCGCATTCAATTGTTTTAAGCCCATCTTTAGTTTGTACTTCGATCGCTGTAACTGCTTTATTATCCGTTACAATATTTGTTGCTGCGCTTTCATACCAGACATCAATGCTTAATTCTTCGCAGCGCTTAAATAAGCTTCTCATTAAGCCAATCCCTTTATCGACCGTTTTAATTGGCAGTCCGCCCCAGAAATGAATTTCCCCTTCTTTTTCAAACGATTGGTTCGCATAGTTTAATTCAAACTCTACACCATGTTTTTTCATCCATTCAATTGTTGGGAGCGATTGATCCACTAATTGACGAATCAGTTCTGGTTTACTTTGATTTTTTGAAACGCGCATAATATCATCATAAAAATCCTGCGCTGCATAAATCGGCATATTGATTTTATTAATTGTTTCCTGATCTAAATCAATTACTTTTGTAATGGACTCTAAATCCTGATAGGCGACACGGATTGCACCGTCTGTAAAGAAGGAATTTCCTCCGCGCTTTTCAAACGGACCTTTTTCTAGTACGAGCACCGAGCTTCCCTGCTCCTTTGCAGAAATCGCAGCACATAATGCCGCATTCCCTGTACCTACAACTACTACATCATATTTTGACATCAGACATATCCCCTTTTCATTTGTTAGGTTTACTATAAAAAACTTGTTGAAATAAATGAAATATTTAATTTTTAGTAATAACCATAAAATATTTTTATCACTTAAGTAATTTCCATTTTAAAATCGGTAAGATGAGAATATAGATAAATAGCATTCGAAATAATTGAAAAATGGTGACCTGTGTGGCATCGGCTTGTAAGGCTGTGGCAATCAGGCCCATTTGATCCATACCACCTGGGGCCGTACTTAAATAGCTTGTAGCAAAATCCATATCAAATAAGAACACCATTCCTTCAGCAATTAAAAAAGTTACGAATAATAATAAAACTGCGCTGCTTATACCACCTATCAATACACGTATCGGTAAACGTAAAGATTGCGGATGTAAAAGTAACCCGATATACGCCCCAATACAAAGCTGTGCGATATGCAATAAATTATCATCTATAGGGGATATTTCTACTTTGACTAAACTTAAAAGTAACCCGATAATGACAGGCGTTAAAAAATGCGGTACGGGTAATTTCAACTTTTTCCCAACCGGTAACAACATAAAGCCCAGTAAAATTAATAGGAGACTTTGCAATAAGCTGGCTGAGCCTGTTTCAATTTTTTCAGGCACTTTACCTGTAAATGAAACAATAATTGGAATTAAACCGACTACAAAAAGTACGCGTATGACATGAAAGAACGTTACAACAGCTACGTCGATATCTTCCTGTTCTTCTGCAAAAACAACTAATTGAGATAAACCACCAGGAATGCTCGCTGTTAAAGCTGTGGCTAATGGTATATTTGCCCACCTTTGCAATGAGTATGCTAACGCAAGGCAAAATACACTTAAAGCGATGTTAAGAACTAACATAAAAAACAGTGTATCTTTCATGGCAACTAAAATATTAAACGTGAAAAGCTGGCCAATCGCAGTTCCTACTATAACTAAACCAATATTGCGCATGATGATTGGCCATTTCATCGGAAGTTTCCAAAGCAACTGTGTGAACAATACACCAAATAAAGAGCCTAACATCCAGGGCATTGGGAAGTTGATTAAGTGAAAAATGGTGACCCCAACTATTGCTACAATTATCACTGTAACAATAGGGGAAATTGTGCGCATAAAATCCCCCCTAAACTTAAACACTAATCGCTCCTGTAATGACTGCAACGACAATGAGGAAAACAGATGTTAAAAAGCACCAAAGAAATGCATATTTTTGATATTCTCCCAATTCCTTTGAAATCATCCCGACTAGCAAAAATGTCGAAGCCACTAATGGACTCAAAAGATGTACTGGTTGACCAAGCACAGAGGCACGCGCGATTTCAATCGGTTCAACCCCAAATGATATAGCCGTTTCCGCCAACACAGGCAGCACTCCGAAATAATAAGCATCATTAGACATAATAAAAGTGAAAGCTATGCTTGTAATACCTACTATTAAAGGCAATTGTGAACCTAAAGATTCCGGTATTAATGAAATGAGAGCTGTTGACATAGCGGTTACCATACCTGTTCCTGATAGAACCCCAGTAAAAACGCCTGCAGCAAAAACTAGTGCTGTTACAATCAATGCATTTCCTGCATGCTTCATGATGATTTCTTTTTGTACAGTATTTTTTGGGAAGTTAATCATTAATGCAATAGCAAACCCAAAAATGAAAATAACAGATGGCGGCCATATGCCTTTTACTAGAATTACCATGACTACAGCTGTTAATACGAGGTTCGACCACCAACGAATTCGAGATGGCTTACCTACACTTTCTTCACCTGTATTAATAATGTGATCAATCGCAATCACATGAACCCCTACACGTTTACGTTCCTTCTTCCCTAAAAAATAAGCTACTATAAGTACCCATATTGCCCCAACAACCATTAATGGAATCAATGGAACAAAAAATTCCGTGGGGTCTACTCCGGTTGCCACAATGGCTCTTGTTGCAGGACCTCCCCAAGGTGTCATCGCACTCATAACACTTAAAGAGAGCATAGCGATAGTTGCCAATATCAATGGATTCATACCAATTTTCAAATATAATGGCAGTAAAGCAGAAACTGTAATCATGTACGTTGTTGTACCGTCTCCATCTAATGCAACTGCAAGTGCTAATGCAGCTGTTCCCATCGCAATTTTTACTGGATCTCCTTTGACAATCGTTAAAAGCCTTCGTATAAATGGATCAAATAATCCCGCATCAATCATTACCCCAAAATATAAAATGGCGAATAATAATAATGCAGCAGTTGATGATACTTGTTTCATCCCATCCAACATCATATCGCCAAGAGTTGAAGCAAATCCTGCAATTATAGCGAATACAATAGGAACTGTTATTAAGGCTACTATTGGTGACAAACGATTGCTCATAATGAGATAGGTAAACAGAATAATCATTATAAAGCCTAAGCTAGCTATCATATACCTCCCCCGTTCTTATTAATTTGTAAGCGGTTTACTATCCCCATTTTCAGAATATATGATATATTCAAATAAATAAAATAGATAGTTTTGAGCGCTACCGATAAAAAATTTTTATCTCAAGTAAAAACGAAGGAGATTTTCATGAATATAAATGACTGCCAATTATTAATAGATTTATATAAAACAAAAAATATTACACATACGGCTAGTAATCTCTATACATCCCAACCTGCACTGACTTATCGGATTAAACAACTCGAGAAAAAGTACAAAATAGAATTAATTGTACGCGGCTCAAAAGGAATCGACTTTACGGAGGAAGGCCGGATTTTATATGAGCATGCTAAACAAATATTACATAATGAAAGATTGCTAGTTGATCAATTAGCGAATTTAACCGTAGATACACAGGGCACGATTTCTATTGGCGCTTCTGGTCTGTTCTCGTTATATCAACTTCCGAAAATATTGAATGATTTTAAGGAGCTTCATCCGAATATTTATATACAACTAAAAACTGGCTGGAGCAGTGAAATTAAAGAAGCACTGAATGCAGAGGAAATTCACTTAGCAATTATTCGCGGGGATTATTCATTGAATGCAAAAAAACATACTCTTTGCACAGAAGAATTATATGTCGTTTCGAAAACGCCTTTTAAAAAAGAAGATATCCCGAACTTACCGTTTATCACTTATAAAACCGATATTTCGTTAAGCCTTATGATTGATAAATGGTGGCGCACTTATTTTCAGCAGCCTATTCGCCCTAGTATTGAAACCGATCAGGCTGCTACGTGCAAAGAGATGGTGAAATATAATCTCGGCATTGCTGTATTGCCCGGAATCAGTATAGAAGGAGAAGATTTATTTAAAATTTCATTAAACGATTTTGGAGAAGATATTTTTTATAGAGAGACGAGTTTATTTTATAACCCGTATGTCGAGAAGCTAAGACATGTTAATTTATTTTTGGATTTTTTAAAGGGGCATTATAGTAAATAACGGCAGGCTGGAGTGCTGTTATATTCTGCTATTTATAAAGGGGGGTCTTATGAAAAAAATTAGCATTATTGCTTTAGTCGTTATTATTTGTATAGGATTGTTTGTTTTTTTTAATGGAGAAATTGGTGAAAGTACTGAGGAGGCAAGAATATCTATATTAGGTGGATTTAGTGCTGAGAACGATGATTTCTCGTTTTCCATATTAGAAGTTTTAGACGAGGAGGAAGATAATATTATTACCGTCGATTTTACACATGATATTCGGAAATCCTTAACTACTAGTTTGATGAGGCAGCATGCGGAAAAGAATCCAAGTCCGGAACATCCGACTTCATTTATAGGATCATTAATTTTTACAGATAACGATGGTTACTTTAGAGAAATCCAGTTTTATAAGGATGAATCGAATCGTACATATATCAATTTCCCTTTAAGTTTTGAGAACTATGATAAATATTATGCTTTAACAACGGATCATTTCTCGGATCTGTTTTTACAATTGAGGGAAAGTCAGTAATTATAAAAGCTGGTGCTTGATACAAGATTCAGAGATACCCTTTTTCATCGTAGCCACTAAATCAACTAAGTGCATCAAATGAGTCAACAAATGCATTCTCTATGTATACTGTTGATACAGTGAAGAAAAACTTCAACAATTATCATAGAGTCGGTTGCTGAGACCGATATTAACCTTATACACAAAGGTGATTTTGCAGAAGAGTTATTCAAATCCTCCAATACGTACTTTTAAATAAACCCTATTTTCTCTTTAGTAAGTTAAAAAAGGGGGATGTCTAATACCAGTTTACAACAAAATCGTACGCGACCAAATACCACAAATCATTGAAAAGTCAGGTAGTAAATTCCCTACACGTATTGTACACACTTCTGAACATTTAACAGAGATCAAGAAAAAAATCGAAGAAGAAGTACATGAATATCAAGAGACAACAAATGCCCAAGATGCCCTGGAGGAACTAGCTGATATTTTGGAACTAATCCATACTGCTCTCACTATTCACGAAGTCACCTTTGAAGACCTTGAAAAAATTCGGATTGCGAAGAAAGAAAAGCGTGGTGGATTTGAGGAAGGGATTATTTAATAGAGTAGAGTAGTTGTGAATAGAGGATACAATGGGTGCTGCATGTTGGATTATGCAGCACCCGCTTAAATAAAATCTTTAATAAAAACCACTGAATTTATTTCCCCTAAACTAACAGTCTGTTTACATACTTTCTTTATTCCACCAACAATATTTTTGAAATGTCATTCCAACCAACAACTTTTCCTTCACTATCAAAATCTACCGATGAGTATTCATAACGCCATTGATTCAAAATATCATTAACAGTAGTTGGGGTACCCATCGCATTAATTACCTCTTGTTTTGTTGAACCTAATGTAAAAGAGTTACTTTCAGTTGTCTTGTTGAAGTTAACTTTCAACACATTAGAAATATCATCCCATTCAACAACTTTTCCTTCACTATCAAAATCTACCGATGAGTATTCATAACGCCATTGATTCAAAATATCATTAACAGTAGTTGGGGTACCCATCGCATTAATTACCTCTTGTTTTGTTGAACCTAATGTAAAAGAGTTACTTTCAGTTGTCTTGTTGAAGTTAACTTTCAACACATTAGAAATATCATCCCATT
The DNA here is from genome assembly GCF_037969735.1 of Solibacillus sp. FSL W8-0372. Lineage (NCBI taxonomy): Bacteria > Bacillati > Bacillota > Bacilli > Caryophanales > Caryophanaceae > Solibacillus > Solibacillus sp. FSL W8-0372. Next base: position 3,087,476 of record NZ_CP150204.1, read on the forward strand.
CAACAACTTTTCCTTCACTATCAAAATCTACCGATGAGTATTCATAACGCCATTGATTCAAAGTATCATTAATAGTAGTTGGGGTACCCATAATTTCCTTCACCTCACTTTTTGTCGATCCAACAGTAAAATATCCATCAACTTTGGTTGTTTCAATATTTATTTCATTGGCATTACTTGTAATTGAATTATCTTCAATTTTATTTATATCAGAATAGTCATCTATTTTATCTGTACTTTCTTCTATCTCGTTAATAATAGAATTAATTGCCTCAGTTTGTTTTGCTTCTTGCTCACTCATTATCGCTGAATTCCTAGGGTGTACGATTACATTATCATTGGCATCTGTAGCGTCTTCATACAAATTTTCATCATAATAATCCGGTTGGTAAACCTCATCTGATTGTATTGCCTCATAATAGATAAACAATATTAATAAAGCAATAATACCAACATAAACCCACCCTCTCCCAGACAAATAATTTTTTTGTCGAGACATATCTTTATCTTCGTTTTGATATGTAGTCGGATTTAATTTCTCTTTACTTACACCTTTATCTAGAGCGAGACTAATACCCACAATAATTATAGTGAGTAAATTAAGTATTACCCAAGTCTCCTTTGATGCATAAAAAGGTAAAATCGGATTATATATAAAAGCAATAGCACCATATAAATATTCAAAGCCAGTCTTATTCCCATTCTTAAAAACTTGAATTGCTAGAATAATTGAGACTACTGAAACAAATGGTCTTGAGAGCTCATAGTATATATATGGCTGATTTAAAATCCCTAAGTAAACAACCGCAATAATTAATATCCGCGCTACAATATTAATATTCATTTATAAATATCTCCCTCTATCCAATATTCCCATTTGCATAAGCATTAGCTACTGAATATAATAAATTTAAAATAAAACCTGTTATACCCATCCATAGTCCTTTTTCAGAAGATTTATTAAATTTAACTAAACCTACAATCGAAATAGTCATACCAATTAAAGGAATAATTCCAATCCACCCCAAAAATACTGATGCAACTCCAAACCAAAAGCCAACTTTGCAATAATTATTAGTTCTATTGGAGATACTATGATTAGCGGTTTCCATATGTTTTTGATTATCCATAATAACTAACTCCTCACTATTTAAATTCTAATGTAAAAATAATCCATACTTCCATCATATAGCAGATTTATTTTACTAGCTATTTAAAGTTAACATTGGGTATTTTAGTTTGAGTTCTAAAATATAAGATTACATACTTGAAACCACCTAACCGTTATTCAGTTAAATACTATAATCTCTATCAGTTTTAAGCGGTTTACCATGGGGGGGAAAGTGATATAACTATTCAAGAACTAAGACAAATTATTAACACAAACAATATCAAGAATACAGAAAACTACCAAAATGTATTATAGTAGTGCTTAGGAATATGATTAAATTAAGTATTATTAATATATTTTGGAGGATATATATGTCTGAAATTAAATTTGAAATTATAGACACACTAGGAGTGATTTCTGAAAATGAAACTAATTTTAAAAAGAAACTTACTTTAATAAGCTGGAATGATAGAGAACCCAAATATGATATTCGTCCTTGGAATGCAGATTACACGAAAATGAAAAAAGGTTTAACATTTTCTCTTTCTGAATTGCAGAAATTAAAAGAGATACTAAATAATTTACCAGAACTAGATTAAAAAAATAAGGTGGAATAAAAAATTCCACCTTCCAGACTGTAGACAAACTCGAAGAAATTCGAGTTTGCCTACAGTCTTTTTTGTTTTAAAATAAATTTAAAATGATGAAAACCGTTGATTTCCATTCCAGGGGACGCGTTTCGCGGGCGGGTGCCAATCCTCCTCGTCGCTACGCTCCTGCGGTGTATCGGCAGTCCCGCTATTCCCGCAGAAGTCGCCCCTTCCATTCCAATCAACTTGATCTATTCTTTCTAATATAGTTTATCTAAATCAAAGAGGTGTCCCGATATGATGACTAAAAACCAAATGAATGAACGTAATCAATTAGAAATGTTGACGATTGAACAACTTGTCCCAGAAAATCATCTCGTACGTAAATTAGAGGCAGCCATTGACTTTTCGTTTGTATATCCATTAGTTGAAAACTTATATTCACCTTTCGGTAGACCAAGTATTGATCCTGTTGTCTTATTTAAAATGACAATGATTCAATACGTTTTTGGTATTCGTTCGATGCGTCAAACGATTAAGGAAATTGAAACGAATGTAGCGTATCGCTGGTTTTTAGGCTTCGGTTTTCATACAGAAGTGCCTCACTTCTCAACGTTTGGCAAAAATTATACACGGCGTTTTGAGGATACAGATGTATTTGAACAGATTTTCTATCGCATCTTGAAAGAAATTGTGGATGCGGGTTTATTATCAGCTGACCATATCTTTATTGATTCTACGCATGTTAAGGCAAGTGCGAATAAACGAAAATTTGATAAGAAGATGGTTCGAAAAGAGACACGTGCTTATGAAGAAAAGCTACAAGAAGAGTTAAACATAGACCGTGAAAAGAACGGGAAAAAGCCGTTTCCACCGGAGAAGTTTGAAAAGGAAGAATGGAAAGAAATCAAAGAGAGCACAACGGACCCTGAAAGTGGTTACTATGTGAAGGACGAACGGACAAAACAATTTGCCTATTCATTTCATGCAGCGACAGATGAACGTGGCTTTGTATTAGGTACGATTGTGACACCGGGCAATATCCATGATAGTCATATGCTGCAACCGCTTGTTGAAAAGGTCATTCATCGTGTGAAAAAGCCTGTGGCTGTTGCTGCGGATGCGGCTTATAAAACACCTGCGATTACGAACTTTTTATTAGAAAATCAAATGTTGCCTGTTCTTCCTTATACAAGACCGAAAACGAAAGATGGCTTCTTCCGTAAACATGAGTATGTCTATGATGAGCACTATAATTGCTATATTTGCCCGAATGACCAGATGTTGCGCTATACAACGACGACGAAAGAAGGCTATCGCCAATACAAATCGAATCCAGCGGTTTGTGCAGATTGCCCATTTCTAGCACAATGTACGGAAAGTAAAAATCATACGAAAATGATTCAGCGACATATTTGGGCAGATTATCTAGAAGAAGCCGAACATCTTCGTCATCATCATGAAATTAAATCCATTTATGCAAAACGAAAAGAGACGGTTGAGCGTGTCTTTGCGGATGCGAAAGAGAAGCATGGTATGCGATGGACAACGCTAAGAGGCCTTAAAAAATTGTCCATGCAGGCGATGCTTACTTTTGCTGCCATGAACTTGAAGAAACTTGCCACATGGACTTGGCAAGGAGCTTAGATGAGGGCATCTTCCCTCGAAGAGGAGCCCTTTTACAGAACTTCGGAGCCTAATTTGATAAAAGAAATGACAAAAGGCATCGAGAGACGAGCTCTCGATGCCTTTTGTCGACAACCTGTAAGGTGGAATAAAAAATTCCACCTTCAAAACTTTTCTACTAACTTCTAAACTTTCCTTTTGGAATCCGGTTTAACTTTTGCAAACCAGGCTGGCTGATAATGTGTGACACTATGGCCTTTTTCAAGATAGCGGAATACAACGTTTATTTGTTTAAAATCCTCTATAATTGTCAGTAACTCATCTGATCCAATAATCCAAACCGTCTCAGAAATATATCGATTATCAATAATTTTATAACCCGCATTTTTCAACTCTTTTATTAATCGGGATGGCGTCCTAGTTGTAGTCTCATTAATATTTACTGTGTCTTCATTATTTTCTTCTTTCGGAATTTGAACACTTTCAATTTTCTCTTTCTTTTCTTCAACCCATATACTCCAGACAGGTAGACCATCTGAAATTTCATGTCCATCTTTATGGTACGTAAAGTATATTCCTGTAGGCAATAGATACTCTAATTCTTTTCTCAATATTTCTGTTCCAGATACATAAAGAACATTTGAAATCGGTCTATCTTGCAGTACCTCAAAACCTTCATTTCTTAACAATTTCTTAATTTTTTCATACTTAGGATTAATATTCTTTTCAAAAATAATTTCGTTAGTATGCATAGTTGCCTTTATATCAATTAGTTCATCTAGAAACTTTTCAACCATAGAGAGTTTGTCTGATTGCTGTACGACTTCCGAAATTTCTACACCCGATTCTTCTAAAGGTCCTAATATATTTTCATTTAGAACTTCCTTACGCAATATTTCATGTTCTGAAATAGACTCATCTTTCCAATCTAAATCCGGTTGAATACCCATATCATCCAATATACTCCACAAGGATTCTAATGCATTGTCAGGATTATTATAATAAGTACTACCTAGGACACGCCAGAATGTCCAGCCAGCCCTTTGTAAAATTTTCTCCCTTTGGAAGTCCCTTTCCTGATCCTCTTTAGAAGTATGCCAATGGTCGCCATCACATTCTACTGCTAATTTTGTTTTATCTCCCATAACCACTAAATCAATTCTATAACTATTCACTTTATATTGAGGAATCACTCGGTAACCACGGTTTGTCATTTCATCAAATACTCTTCTTTCAAACTCGCTTTCACACAACATTCGATTGGATTCATTTTCTTCTTTAAGCGGATTGGAAATATAAGATAATAATTGATAGCGTAAGCAGTCTTTATTACTAATATCATTTACTGAAACAGAGTGCATCAACCATAATTGATCTTTGGCACGACTAACTGCGACATTAAATCTTTGTCTAGCTTTCTCATCTACTAAAGCAGTTATTCTAGTAGCACCCTTAGCAGCAACCATCGAGAGGAAAATAACATCTCTTTCATCGCCTTGAAAACTATAAGCATCTCCGCATATGATTTTGCGTTCAACCATTACCTCTGCACCTATTTTATGAAGCAACTTATTTTGAATAAGTTTTGCTTGATTGGCCCCTAGCAAAGAAATTACACCTAACGTTTTGTTATCATATTGAGGGTTTTCTATACATTTTACAATTTCATTTACAATTGTATCCGCCTCTACCTCATTAAATGAGTTTTGTCCGCTACCTTCGCGAACTCCATGTGGCAAATATACTGATTTAATTGGTTCTAATCGATTTGATGGATATTGTCTTAAGGGAATAAGCGGCTTATTGCGATATGAAATCAAGTTTGAAAAACCAATTATTTCTGGCATGCATCTGAAATGTTCTCTTAGAGTAATCGTATCTTTAAACATGATATAGCAAATATCAAAGAATGAATTTTTTAGATTCAAATCATTTCCAAAATCAAAAGCTATATCATTAAAATATTTATGTTGAAGTTTTTTTACATCATTCTCTTCGATACCAATGATTGTAGGACTAATTTGTTTATCGTCCCCTACAATAATTATTTTTTTTGCTATATATTTCAACAGTAATGCCTCATGCCAAGATTGGCTGGCTTCGTCAATTATTACAACATCAAAAAGATTTGGCTGTATTTCGAAGTTTTCAAAAACTTGTTGAATCGGCATAATCCAAGCAGGTATTGCATCTATACATTTTTCCATATGATTTTGGGCTTCGGCACGGTATTTTGCTGCATGTTTACCTGTTCCTTTTCCAATATTTTTCACAGATTTCATCCAAGCTTTTAAATGTTGACTTTGTAAATTTGTCATAGACTGTAACATATTGATCCATGCTTTATTTGTTCCGATATCAATAATTGTTTTTTTTATAAGCGTTTCGGTAGAATCATAATTGGCCGATAGTTTCCTTTCATCTCTTTCAGAAAATTCATTTAGCCATGAATTCACTCGCTTATATTTAAATGCTTGGTCCCATATACCGATATGATTTTCCCAAACAGGATTATCATAAGAATCGTGTAATTGTCTTTCGAGTAAAGGAGAAATTTCCTTTAACTTATTTTCTACTTCACGTAGTGTAACATCCCTTTTCATTACTTCTTGATAATAAAAATAGTTTTTCAACTGTTTTTTTACTTCCGAAATATTTCTCACATTAATTGCTTCTATTAAGCTGTGATATAAGGGATGAGCAATAAGAGTTATTACTGATTCAACACGATTAACATAAGATTGAATATCTTTACTATTTTTTTCAGCATTTTCAACTAAACTAACTATTTGTATATTTAACTTTGCACTTTGTACGAAACCTTCATTAAATATATCTCTATTTAAAAAATGGTAATTACTTAAAATATCTTCACGCCATTTGTGTATTCTTAAAACTTTTTCCAATTGACTAAGTACTAATTCTATTTCGCTTATAAACGTAAAATTATTATTTAACGTACTTTCTTCTAAAAAAGCAGGGATTAGTAATTCTTTAATATCTTGTTTTGCTGTGCATAATTTCACATAGTCATTTAACAATTGTATATGATGTGCAGTTTTTACCGCCTGACCATTATAAGAAACCTGTTTTAATTGTGATTGATATTGCTTTACAATTTTAGGCTTCATAAAAACATTCCCTAAGTTTCCCCCCTGATTAATGTGATTAATTAAATCCTTTGCCATAATCCTTACACTTGCTAATTGAAGTGATTGAATATTAAAAAGTTCTTCATCTACTTTTGATTCATTTTCTAAAATAATTTGCAAAGCTTTATTTATTTTTGAATATATCTCCACCCAAATATGACCGCGATTAATAAAAATATCTTTTAAAATCTTTTTTAAATTTGGATATGTATTGAAAAGTAGTTCTTCTCTTAAACCATCGTACCTATTCAATTCGTTAAATAAAGCATCCCTCTTATTTTTGTCAATACTGCGGAAAGTCTCACTAAACTCCGGTACCTCATATGTTTGCAATTTTTTCATTTTGATTTCTAATTCTTTTTCTTCTTCAAATCTCTCACTGATTTCAGTAATATTTAGATCATCTGAAAAAGTAGGGTAATCATAATGAATGTATTCTACAGGTACATCTGTATATGAGTTCTTGAGTGTTAGATATCTTTCGACTAAATCTTTCTCTTGACTCCAAAAATCTTCTGGCGTATTAGAATCTATATCTGTTAAATACCATCTAAATCTTGTCTCTTCTTTTTTTAGTTTTTCAGCTATTTGTTGTGCTGTTCCAGTATATGAATTACCAAAATTATGTTGATATGTCTCTGCTTCACGCACTTCAAATAATTCAGTTTTTGTTTTGTTTAACTGTTGCTTAAGTAACTTTAATTCTTCTTCCTTTTTTTGAACAAAATCTGCTTTTTCTTTAAGATCAAATCTTTCCTTATTAATAGATATAGTACCAACTACTTTTTCTAAATCTTTAATTGAGGCAGAATCTCCCCCTAAATAACTAACTGTTAAATCCTGTAGATCCTCCGGTAATTTGTTTTTTAATACGCTTAATGCTTTGGCTGTATGACTTGTGATTAATACACGGTTACCTGTTGAAAGTAAATGTGAAGTTAAATTTGCAATTGTATGGGTTTTCCCAGTCCCAGGAGGTCCTTGAACTAATACACTGCTTTTATTACTAAGCGATTTAATTATCCTACCCTGCTCTTCATTTGATGAAAGCGGAAAATAGAATTCTTCGTTCTCTATAACTTTTATCTTATTGTCTTCGCTTTCTTCATTTAGCAGGTCATTTTCGGATGAATCACCTAAAAACATATTCGCTAAATTTTCAGGGATTTTTTCACTTATATCTAATTTTGTCAGTTGTTCTACTGCAGTATCACAAGCCTTTTGAAAGCTTTTCTGTGTTTTTTTCCTTAATATAAATGCTGGACTTAATGAGAAAACCGGTACTTCACTTCCTTTTGCTACAGGTATTTCTAAAGTATTCAGATAGCTACTTTTCGAATCCAAGGCATTGGATATACTTTTTATTATCAATTCCCATTGTGGAACTAAGATTTCATCTTCATTAATTTCAGATATCAGCTTTCTAATTCCCTTACTATCTTCACCCTGTAATTGGTATTCTACCGGTAACATATCTTCTTCAAATTCGAATACTTTGCCTTTATTTGCAGGAAGAAGAGTAAATGTTGCATTTTCTTTATTGAATTGCAATTCAACATTGGTTACTAAGGCATGCCTTTCTATAAAAGTGTTATTATTGATTCGCCATTGTAATAACCCAATACTTAATATCAATTCCATTGACTCAGAGTTAGTCTGTAAATTTTGATAAATGGTAAATAATTTATCATACAAACTCTGAATATGCTTTACTCTCTTTAATTCTTTCACAAAAGGTTCCCACTCTTCGTTGATAAATGTAGCTCTTGCTTTCACTATTTCTGGGAACTCTTTAATAAAAACTTCAATGTCTTCTTTTTCTTCTCCAATAGTAAATTCTCTAATCGTCGAGTCTATTAAAGTGTAAGTATAATTTAGCTTATTTAATTTTATCCAGTCTTTTAATTCTTTAGGGAGTTTTGGCTCAGAAGGTTGCATCGGTCTTTTCACAATTAACCATTCACTTATCAAATTACGAAAAGCATCTCTACATTCAGGTTCATTTGGAATATCATTATGTAACCATAGTACTTCCTCAAAACTTCGAAAAGATGATACAGGCTTTTGTCTTAATTTTGACAGTTCCTTTATATATTCAATTAATCTTGAAACTTTATAATTAAGTGGATATGTTGTCATTTATAGCACCTCTTTTACTTTATTTCTTAGCTAGAATTATCTTGAATCCGGTTGTTAGGATTACTAAAATCCTACAGTTCTATTCTACCAATATAAGGAATATACACAACAGTAATATTAATGAACTAAGTCTATACTCCCGCTAAATTTTTTAACTATTCATCAAATCATACTCATTTTTTAACCAATCCCTCGAACACACCCCTAAAATTTCTCCCAAAACAAGTACCTATTTCTAATTGTTTCATATGATTTATATGAAGGGGGGCGAGGGTTATCGTCTATACGGAAACGATTGATCTTCAAGGTCATTTATTTTATGCTGTAACTGTTCATTTACCTAAGACAACATTGCTGACGATTTCGAATGAGCGTGGTTACATTATGTGTGGTGCGCTCGATGTCGGTCTGTTAAATGAAAAATTGTCTGATCGCAAAATTATTGCGGGTCGTGCAGTTGGTGTCAGAACAATTGATGATTTACTTAAAGCGCCATTAGAATCCATCACACATGAAGCGAAAGTGTGTGGCATCGAAGAAGGTATGATTGGTGAAGAGGCTTTATTAAAAATGATTTAAATTGGTTTGATAACCAAATTTACATGCAAAAAACCGCTCTTTCAATTTTCTGAAAAAGCGGTCTATCTATTTATAGTTAAATTGCTCGGTTATAATAAGAAGCTTTCGTTCCTTTACTTCTTTTGACGGCTAGAAGCTCCTCTAATTTCTGAATATATTCATGATCCGTTGATATTCTTGTAAGGCTTGTTAATAAATAGGGTCTTAATCCGGAATTGATTTTTTGGAAACGTGCAAGATTAATCAAATACTTGGCCATCTTAAATGACTTTAAGTGGGTATGTCCATTTTTGAATTCCTTCTTTGTATTAACTACCATAAATTCTTGCTTTCGCCCTTTATAAAAAGGAATAATAATGAACTCATCTTTTTTGAAAATTTGATTCATATTATCTCACCCTTTTCTCGAATAATTCAAAACGATCTTTCACATATGGAGAAATATCAATCTTGCTTCCTTTTACCCCATTACCGCCTTTCCTCTTTTTTTGTTCTTATCTCTCCTTACCCTAATTATCGATAACTATATTCCAACTTCAATGAAAAAATAACTCTTTTAACAATTATTAACAACACCTTCATATTCTCTTACTGCACTATAATCCTAAAAGTTGCTTTTTCTTTGCTTCGAATTCTTCGGGAGTTATAATTCCTGCGTCTAGTAGCTCTTTATATTTTATGATCTCTTCGGTATTTGATATAGGTACAGGGACCGATGTGTGATCATTTTTGTTACTTGTTTTTAACTTATCCAGTATTTCATGAATGGCATTGTTTATTGCTGTGGCAGAACCGCTATCCAGACCAACCTTAAATTTCTCCTGGGGTGTATCGATTGTTAAAACACCAAATACCATCCCTTTTTCGAAAGAGATATCGTTAATTCTTTCATGGTTAACTGCTTTGAATTTTTCACCTGTCATTGATTTTTGTCCGAATATAATGCGCTTGTTCGTAATTGCGTATGCATAATTACTATCATGCTTTGTTACCGAGTTGTAATTGTGCAACCCTATAAATGTCATCAATACTTTTTCATCACGGATTAAATTATCCTGCAATACTTTAAAATGCTTTACTCCCCAACTTTGGTTAAAGCCCGATCCGAATTGATGATCTACACAGTACTGGTACATATTTTCTGCTCGTGACATTGGATCATCACCGAGCTTGTCTTCTTTTTCCTGAATAATGGCTTTCACTTCTTCAATTGTTACTTTGTTCACATTAATACGCGTTGCTCCGCCAGCTTCCTTTAAGCAGCTCGGACAAATCCACGCATTTGATTTTTTTAGTTTAAATCGATTCAATCCAACCTGTTGATTACACACACCACAAGTCGCTTTTAAGTCAAAGAAACCCATTCAATCATCTCCTGCTAAGTTATATTGCTAATAGATTAACCAAATTCCAGCTATCTATGAAGATGGTTATTGATAACGGAATTCCCCATAAAAAAATGGCAGCATCTTGAATGGATGCTACCGGGTTTTCTTATTACTTGTTGTTCTCTTCATAATATTTTAATGGGAGGAATTCCGCTTATTGACCTTAATATTTTGAAAAGTGCGTTTTCTTCACGATCAACAAACTTTTTCTGTGAAAATAACGGAAGTAATTTCCTTTATTTTGAATTTCCTTTGAAAATCCGCTGAAATAACGGAAGAAATTTCCGTTATTAGCCTATAAATCTTGAAAATGTATGACTTTTTCAACGATAAGGGAAAATCTTTCCTTTATTTAACCCCTAAACAGCGGTCGATCAGTAAATAGCGGAAATTTCTTCGCTTATTTTTGGTGAATAGGCAGGTTCATATAATTGGTTTTGGTAAATAACAGGAGAATTTCCGCTTATTTTTAATTTCTTTTGAAAATCTGCCGAAATAAAGGGAGAAATTCCGCTTATTGACCTGTAAATCATGAAAATGTGTGATTTTTTAACCAATAAGCGGAAATCTTACCCTTATTTAACCCCAAAACAGTGGTCAACTAGCAAATAACAGGAATTCCTCCGCTTATTTTACTGCCCATAAAAAGAAACAAACCGCCCCTCATTACTAAAAGGGGCGATTCGTTCTCATTCCTTTAATTCACTGCTGCTTCAACTAACGCTACATTCCCCACCGGCTCTGCTTTTCGGAAAATGTATCTGCCTTTTGTCTTCGGTTCCACAACCTCGCCGTTCTTTGCGATTACTTCGCCGCGGCGTATCGTCATTACCGGCCAGCCTTGAATGTCGCGACCTTCATAAATTGTATAGTCCGAATTGATCGGAATCGTATTTGCATCGATTGTTAGCTTCTTCTCTAAATCGACTAGCACTAAATCTGCGTCTGAGTCAATTTCGATTGTTCCTTTTTGAGGATACATGCCGTATGTTTTGGCTGTATTCGCGGCTGTCAGCTCGGCTATTTTTTCCAAAGGTAATCCATGCTTGAAATGGCCTTCGCTTAGCATTAGCGGGAACATGAATTCCGCGCCTCCGAATCCTAATACCGTTTTATCAATATCATAACCATTTTTAAATTTATCTTTCCAGAAAATCGATACGTGGTCTGTCCCGACAAATTTTACAATCCCTTTTTTAATGCCTTCCCATAACAGTTCATTATCTTCCTTATATCGCAGTGGTGGCTTAACAATTGCTCCTAAGCCTTTCTTATTGTCAACCGTTTCGAGTAAGTAGTGCGGACATGTTTCTACATTCACGATATCCGGATTGAAATGCGTCATTTTTTCCAATGCCTGCATACTTGTACCGGCACTCATATGCACGACTGTAATTTTTGCATCATAGTGTAAGGCTAATGTCGCACAACGTACTACCGACTCTGTCTCGACGATGTCTGGGTTATATTTTTCAAAGAAAATCAGTTCATTTTTATCGGAAATGCCCTCATACTTTTTCGTATAATGTTTCCCCATATCCACGTTTTCGCAATGAATGGCCAATACGAGATCCTTTGAAATACTGTTCATTTCAGCAAAAATATCCAATAATAGCTCATCATCCAATAAGCGGTCCGTGCCAAAGCGGCTTTGCTCCTGACCGCGGTAGCCTAAATATAATTTAAAGGAAGTGGAACCAAATTCATTCACGTAGGAGCGCATTTCATCCAAATGCTTGTTCGTCATAATGCCTAAATGGAAGCAAAAATCAATGATGCTTTCGTTTTCGCCAATCCCGATTTCCGTTGGCAGCTGATCTTTGTACGATTGGGAGCTGCGCATAAAGTTAATGACTGACGTTACCCCACCAATGGCAGAAGAACGTGATGTTTTGTAATAGTCTTCCGCTAAGCTGCCGTAAACGCCATAATGACTATGACCGTCGATTGCGCCCGGGAAAATATGCTTGCCTGTTGCATCAATAATTTCGGCATTGTGTTCATTTAAATCGTTGCCAATTGCTACAATGATTCCATCCTCTATCATGATATCTGCTCTTTTTACACCTTCATACGGAATAACTAAATTTCCACCTTTTATAATCGTCTTCATACTCATTCCTCCTTTAGTTTAGGCAACATCACGCTTTTCCTGTACTTCCATTGCCTTTTCCTGTGTTGTTGGTACTCTTGTCCAAAAAGCTGCAAATGCAGCACATAGTGTAATCATCGTTGTAATGATAAATGCCAACTGGAATCCATTTGTAATAAATACTAAGCCGTTTACCGAAACGTTCGCTGCCGCACCGGCATATACAGCTTCCTTTAAATCGCCGGGAACAGCCGAAACAACGATCATTAACGCTAATGCTGTGCTCAGTACCCCGCCCATATTTTGCAGCATTGATCGGAGTCCGTTTGCGACACCTGTTGAATGACTCGGAACACTCATCATAATTAGCTGTGTATTCGGGGTCATAAAAATACCTGATCCAAATCCAATCAGGAACTGCCCGATCATTAATGCGGTAAACGAGCTTTCCACATTCATGTTTAGTGCCAGTAAGCTCATGCCGATCGTTGAAATGAAAAGACCTGCTGTCGTTAGCATTCTTGTAGGTACGAAACTGCTTAGCCTTCCGATCAGTAGTGATGCGACGACTGTGCCTCCCGTCATCGGCAATACCCATAAGCCTGCCTGAAAAGCATTCGCCCCGTACACGATTTGGAAAAACAATGCCATTAGCAGCACAACCGATGATCGTGCAAGAGAATTTAAAAACGTCGTCATATTCGCCATTGAAAAGGTTTGTTGACGAAATAATGCAAAGTTCACAACGGGCATCTTCGCCTTTCGTTCCACAAAATAAAATACAATGGCCAGTAGTACGAAAATCGTAATCCCTGCAATAACGGATATATGTGTCCAGCCAAGCTCACTGCTGCTTGATATCCCGTAAATTAATCCGCCTAAACCTGCTAATATAAGTAAGCTTCCATAATAGTCGAACGTTATTTTCGAATGCTTCACTACATTTTTCGGCAGCATCCATATTGCTAAAACCGTCCCGATTATACCGATTGGGATATTGAACCAGAACACCCATTGCCAGTTGAACATATAGGTGAAGTACCCGCCTACAACTGGTCCGACGAGCTGTGCAATCGAAGAAACGACTACATTAATTCCGAGCGCGGAACTTAATTTTTCTGTTTTAAATGCGGAAACAATCATTGGCGTCGTATTCGTTATGACAAGCGCCCCGCTAATTCCTTGCAATGCCCTTAATACAATCAGCATGCCAACATCTGTTGCATATCCGCATAGAAGGCTGAATATAGTGAAGCTCCCAATGCCGATAATATAAAGCTTTTTACGTCCGAATAAATCCGCGACCTTCCCAAAAACTAGTATGAAGACCGTATTGAATAGCATGTAGGAAAGCAATATCCAGCTCGCTTCTAAAGATGATGCCTGGAAATGCGTTGTGATCGAGGGAAGCGCAACATTTAACGTACTCATATTCATCATGACTAGCAGAACACCTAAGCTCGTTATCATCAGTACTTTCCAAGGATTAAACTTGTCCCCCATACACATCTACTCCATTCTCATGATCCCATTACTCAGAAGCTATAATCAGTTGGATGTAGCCCATTTTTTCGGAGATTTCTACAGAAGCCTTTAATAATGACTGAATCATCTGCTCCTGCTTGACCCCCATCCGCGCTACAGGACCAGATATCGATAATCCCCCAATGATCTGGTGCTTGTTGTCAAAGATCGGGGATGAAATCGATAGCAGCCCTTCAATTCGCTCGCTTAAACTTATCGCATAGCCATCATTCCTAATTTGCCGGGCTTGCTCCAAAAGAACTTCCTGCTGACTGAAATCAAGTGCCTCCTGCTGCATCACCATTCGTTGCTCATCATTCGATAAATAGCTGAATAACAGCTTTCCGGAAGCCCCGTAGCAAAGTGCGCTACGTCCCCCGACTTTCACAAAGTTTCGGATTTGCTGACTACTTTCCACTTTTTCAATACAGACACGGTTGTAGCCATCGAGTACGTTTAGACTCACCGTTTCCAACGTTTCCTCATTAAGCGCCCGCATAACCGGGAGCGCCAGTTGTCTTAAATCAATTGTCGCCGCATAGGCATTCCCTAGTTCAAACACTTTAAAGCCTAATTGATAAAGCTGCGTTAAGCTGTCCTGCTCGATAAAGCGCTGTGATTTTAATGTGTGTAAAATCCTGACTACTGTACTTTTAGGCAGCAGCAGTTTTTCTGAAATCTCTTTAACGGATAAACTGTTCTCTTCGATTGTGAAACAAGATAAAATTTGCAAAGCTCTTTCTACTGATTGAACGTTTGAAGTTTGTTGCCTCATCCCACAACCTCCATTCAAATAGTTATCTGACGGCCGTCTTTAAGTTAAGCAAGTACTCTTTAATATCCTCGGTCGGTACAACGTCACAATATTTCATCCATAAATCCAATAAAGCTGCTTTATGGGACAGTTCAATCCGGTCATATACCGCGTCTTCTACAATCGCCACATTGAAATTATGTGTAACAGCATCGACAATCGTTGCCCGGACACAGCCACCAGTTGAGCCACCGACAACAATTAACGAATCGACACCTAATTTCACTAGATAGCTAATTAACGGTGTACCGAAAAATGCACTGGCATAGCTTTTGTCCACGACGATATCTTTATCTGACGGCAATAGTTCGTCAATGATCATCGTTCCCGGCATGCCGTCTACATAGTTCGAATTGTCGCGGTTTGCCTTTAAAGCAAAGGAATCGAACTGTATTGATTTTTTCTGCACATTTCGCGTGTAAATTGTCGGAATGCCCACTTCATCCGCCAATGCTTTTAGCTGCTTCACATTATCAAGCGTTGCCCATGCTTTTTCGCCGCCACCGCTCGGATACTTATGCAGTTGCTCTTCAATCGGCACATTTTCTCCCATATAGTTATATTGCGGATCAATGATTAACAGCAGCGGGCTTTTGCCTAGCCCTCTCGACTTCCCGTAGCCGCCTCTTTCTATCACCAATTTATCCGTTTCTGAAAGCAGTTCATCCCAAATTCTTGTCATCGTCAATTCCTCCTTTATCGTTCGTTCCTTTTATTAGATGCGTCCTTAAACTCCGCCTGTATTTCCTCTCCAGCGCAAGAAGTATTGCTCTACTTTTAAGAAACCGAAGTTAATTAAGTAACCGATAATGCCTAATGTGAAAATACCTGCAAACATCTCTGCTACGCGGAAAATGCGCTGCATGTCCAAAATGAAGTACCCGATGCCGCTGTTGCCCGTAATCATTTCCGCTACGACAGCTACGACAAGTGCAATACCAACCGAAACCCTCATACCAGTTAATATAGAAGGAAGTGCTGCCGGCAAAATGATTTTAAACAACGACTTCATTTTCGAAACACCAAATGTACGGCCTGTATCGATTAAGATTGGATCTACACCACGTACACCGCTGTAAGTGTTTAATAAAATCGGGAATAAACTTGAAAGGAAGATAACAAATACTTTCATTTCATTTTCAATTCCTAAAAATAAGATCGCTACCGGAATATAAGCAGAAGCCGGTATTGGGCGAATAAGCTCTGTAATCGGCTCTAGCAAACGATAAATAAATGGTGTTGTACCCATTAATAAACCAAGTGGAACCGCTACTAATGCTGCTAATAAGAAGCCACTGAAAATTCTTCCTAAACTCGGCAGCAAGTAATTTAATAGCTCTCCATTGGCAATAATGCCGCCCCATGTTGTAAATACCTGACTGACTGGAGGCATGCTTACAGAGTCAACGATCCCCGTTTTGGAGGCAATCTCCCACATTACTAAAAGTGCTATTATTAATACAAATCCCGGCCAACGTTTTAACATATACATCTCCTCCTATCTCATATTTACGCCTGTCCTTTTTCCTGCGAGAAGATACTTGAAAACAGCTTCAACTGCATCGTCGTAAAGTGTTTACTTTTTCTCGTATCAATTTGGTTTCGCGGATACGGCAGATTCACAACGATATCTTCTTTTAATCCAATAGGGGCCTTCCCTAATGAAATAATATGGCTTGATAAAAATACGGCTTCATCTACATCATGTGTTACGAACAAAATCGTGATCGGCAGCTTCTCCCAAATACTCAGTAGAAGCTCCTGCAAGATTGCTCGTGTCATCGCATCGACCGCACTGAACGGCTCATCCATTAAAAGTACTTTCGGTTCGCAAATTAATGCGCGGGCAATGACAACACGCTGCTGCATACCACCTGACAGCTGAGATGGATAATAGTCTTCATATCCTTCAAGACCAACGAGTTTTATATATTCCATGCAGCGCTCTTTCGCTTCTTGCTTGGAAATATTTTTCTTTTGCGTATTCAGTCCAAATTCAATATTTTCTAAAACGGTATACCACGGGAAAATGGATTTCGTATATTGCTGGAATACATAAATCATTCCTTTTGGCGGTCCGCTAATGACTTGTCCATCGAAATTGATTGTTCCGCCTGTAGGAGTTTCCAGCCCGGAAATGAGTTTCAGCAGTGTTGATTTCCCGCATCCGGATGGCCCGACAATGGAAAGAAAGCTGCCTTCCGGGATTTTGTACGAAAAGTTTTCAAATACGGTAATCTTATTTTTGTTTACAGAAAACTCCTTGTTCACTCCTTCGATATGGATTAGCGTTTTCGGACGCCCTGTCTCTATTTGCATTTCACTGTCTGTACCTAATTCATATACATTTGATAAATTCATAACAATCCACCCTTTCTTTTACTTCAAAGTTTCCGTGACATATTGTGAAAAGTACTCTGTTGCTTCATGCTTTTGCTTTAGCTCGCCTGCTTCCATATACATATCAACAATTTGCTGCCATACGTCTACATTAAATTCATTGCTCCACGCGATTTGCGGCATATCAGTAATTAACTTTTCATCCACACCTGTGAAATCAACGATATGTTTTTTTGCACGCTCTTCATCCTCTAACATATATTCAATCGAAGCAGAGATCGCATCATAAAAACGGGAAACAGCTTCCGGATTTTCTTCAACAAATTTACTGCGTGCATACCATGCGCCTACCGGTTGTTCCGGAATACTTTCTACATAATTCCAAGAGATTACTTTTGTTGTCCCTTCAGAAACGAGCTGTGTTGTATAAGGGTCCACTAAGGAAATGGCGTCAACCTGATTGTTCTTAAGGGCATCCCCCATACTTGAAAACGGTACTTCTACAAATTCAACTTTGTCCACATCTGCACCGGACTCTTCAATAATCTTTTTCAGTCCTAAAACTAACTGGTTACGTGAGTCGTAAATCGCTACCTTTTTTCCTTCTAAATCTTTTAAGCTTTCAATATTCGAATCGGCTAATACTTGAACAGAGGCTGTATCCGGTCCTTCTGCTTGTGCAATTTCATTTTGAGCAATGGATACTAGGTCAAATCCGGATTCATTGGCCACCATCGCCGTACCTGGTGCCGATAAAATAATATCTACACTGCCAGAACGCTGTGCATTGATCGATTCGGAGCCTGATTTAAATTCGATCAGTTTGACATCTAATCCGTGCTCTTCATAAATCCCAACACTTTCTGCAATCCAGGCATTCGTTAAAGCAGCATTTTTCTGAATACCAACTTTTAAAGGAATCACACCGCCATTTTCGGCTGAAGCCTTTGTTTTCGCTTCATCTTTACTGCATGCACTTAATAAAAGAAGCATCATCAGCATTAGTAAATAAAAACCATTCTTTTGTAATTTCATCATCTTGGTTTCCTCCTCTAAAATGTGTTCGAGAGACCTGTTTCACGATACGGAATGCGTTCCATTTTTCGATAAGGTCATTCGCTTGAGATACCCTTAGTATATATTTTTATAATTTTCTGACTACTATCTTGTTAGATTTTCTAACATACTTCTCGTTTTTAGATGTTTTATTGAAATAAAATGTTAGATATTCTAACATAATGCATATGAAAGCAATATATTACAGAAGGAAATTACTATTATGTAACATTAATTCACGAGAGGTGGTCTATTATGAAAGAAAACTATCAATCTTTTCGCGATAAGAAAATCATTTCAATCGGTAATGTAAGTGAGCTTCTTGGATTATCCATTCGTCAAATCCGATATTATGAGGAGCGTGGCCTCATCCTCCCCGCGCGTTCGTCTAAAGGTACACGAAAATTTTCTTTAAAAGATATCGAAATACTCAGCCTCATCGCAGAATGTGTGGAAGAAGGCGTCCAAACAGTAGAAATCAAAGAAATGTTAAAAAAACGCGGTCTCCCTTACTCTTCTCAGAAATACAAACAATCCTAGATCATGCAATTACTTCTCCTTAGATAAACTCAATCCCTTATAATCAACAACTGTTAATGTTATTGTGATAAACCATTTTGTATGTAAAAAGCACTTGGATTCACTTAAATAAAGGCAAAAAAAATAACGGATATGTACTATGAGTTAAGTTAGTTATCTTCTCGGGGGGCGTGGGCGTTGTGAAAATAAGGGGAGAATTTACCCTTATTTCGAAAATTTACGGATTATGCGCCTAAATAAGCGGAGGAATTCCCCTTATTGGCCTGTGGGACGGGGAAATTTGGTGGTTTTTTGGTTGATAAGCGGAATTTTTCCCCTTATTTCATGGCGAAATGGGTGTCGTTGTAAAAATAACAGGAAAAACTCCGCTTATTTTTTTCTCAAAAGTACCTTAGCTACAGAATCGTACCGGGGAATTCATTTTTACTCAAAACGCCTGTTTCTATGTAACTTCTTATTAATGTCCAATCATCATTTTCTTGTTTTTTAAACGTTTGAAAAAATAAGCTAACACTCTCTAATCTTTTTCCATCAATGATTAATGTAGCTGATATGATCGCCATCACTTCATCTTCTCGTAATGGAATTATTGAAACCTCATTTAAATCCCAGCTATTTCCCTCTCTCTTAACAAAATTAAACCCCTGTTCCCATCCAGCTATAGACTGTTCATAACCAAAGTCTACTACTTCACCAGCTGAAATCTCCCTTGCTTTATAATCTTTAGAAATTATCCTTTTCATGTCTGATAACGATGAATTTCGCCAAATATTTAAATACGAATCAAGAAAATGGCGGAATGAGTTTTCTCTCAAAATAAAACACCTCCTAATTAAATTTCTACCACCTTAATATTAACTGAATTTTCATGAAACTTTAATGGGTTTTTAACGACTAATTTAGAAAAGGCGGTGAAAGGTATTTGAAATTGAAATTTTTATCTGTAGCTATATCATTATTGTTGCTATTTGGTTGTTCGTCTAACATAGAAGGGGCAGAATTAGCAGTAGACTTGTCTGACATTGAACAAATGAATATCGGTGCTGAGATGCCAAGGCTTTTATATGCCGCTAACAACATAGTCGTTATGCAAGGTACTTTTGGAGTAGTCGTATTCAATATGAAAGATACAGTCGTGACTAATCGCATTTCATATGAACAAATCAAGTCATATGGCATTACAATGATGATGGCAGCTGTTTCGCCAGATGGTACAACTATCTTTATCGGAAATGATAATCTGTCGATGTCGTCTAATGAATTTATCTATACGCATCAATACGATATTCGTACGCGATTAATTAAAGAAACTACACAACAGCCATCAAATTTGTATAGTCCTAAAACAATTGAACAACCTGGTTTTCATAAGCAATACGACGATATAGAATATGGTACGAGTCACAATGTTGTTGAACTGGATCACTCATATATTTATTTACGTTCCTCATCTTGGGAAATGAAAGATCTACAAATTGTTCATTGCCCATTTGAAGAGGGTGAAAGTAAAGTTTTTGATGTGTTTGAATGAGGAATATACTAGGTGTTCGGGAATTACATTACTATTTTTAAAAGGACTGATTTCAATTGACCAAAAAGTTCGTGCTAAGATTGTTCATTGCCATAATAGTTATTTTTCTTATTTTCATATGCTATTCAGCTATTAGCATTTGGTCTTTTGGAAACAAAAATCAATTAGTTAAAACTGATGCAGCTGTAGTACTTGGTGCTGCTATTTGGGAGGATGAACCTTCTCCTGTTTTTCGAGAACGGATTAATCATTCTATCTGGCTTTATGAGAATAATTATGTAGAGAAAATTATCTTTACTGGTGGTAAGAGTGAGGATGATGAATATGCAGAATCAGAGGTAGCAAGAGATTATGCTATTAAAAACAATGTTAATTCAGAAGATATTCTTATTGAAACTAAATCAAAAATTACAGAAGAAAATTTAAAATACGCTTATGAAATCGCAAATGAGAAAAACTTGAAAACTTTTACTATTGTAAGTGACCCTTTGCATATGAAAAGAGCCATCTTAATGGCAAAAGATATTGGGATGGAGGCATATTCATCACCTACCCAAAGTTCAGTATATAAGACATTGAATAGTAAAGTGCCATTTTTCTTCAGAGAGTTGTTCTTTTATATCGGATATATCTTCAGTTTGCCATTTAGATAATTACTGCCAGACTAGGATATGCTGCTCTTTTCTTCCTGGAGATGATCATCTTGAGTTCTTTAAAAAGCGTTGATTTTCCTCTTTTGGTGACATTACAAACTTTGCATATATGTAAAAAGAAAAACTACCAAAGATCCCGATGGCAGTAATGGAATTTGATACCGGCATACTTGTTATACCGCTAATAATGTTTAATGTAAAAAACAATAAAATACCGAATAACGTAGCAGTCATCATCATATTTTTTCTTTTCAACTGTTTCCGAAATAAAGGATTCCCCCCACTATTTTCGCTAATTAACCCTGAAATGATGATAAAAACTACTGCATATCCTATAATGTCATCCATTGTATTTCCCCCCGTTCTCTTGCTGAATTTATGAGTAAAATTCTCTTATTTTTTCCGGCAAGGTTTTATTCATAATGAAGCCTGCTAAAGCCAATCCCATCAAAATAATTACAATCTCCAAAATGTTTACTAGCCAAGAAATTTGTACAGTATCCGTAAAATTGGAGCCACCAATAATGACAATCACAGCTGCAGCCCATGCAACTAAAAATCCTGCGCCAAACTGAACCCATTCTTTTTTTGAAAGCTGTTTAAAAAGGCTTCTGTTTTTATAAAATTTCATAATCAAAAATATCCAAAGTAATCCACTCATTATCAATCCAAACATTTACAATCCCTCACTTTAGCTAGTTCGTGTCGCTTAACAACTGGTATACCTCGGCCCTTAAAATAACGGTAGGAATTCCGCTTATTTTGAATTCCACCGAAAAATTAGCCTAAATAGACGGAGGAATTCCGCTTATTTACCGAAAAAGCACTTAAATATATGATTTTCTGAGGTGATAAACGGAAAACTTACCCTTATTTTACCCCCGAACAGCGGTCATCCAGCAAAGAGACGGAAATTCTCCGCTTATTTTTCCTAGCTGTAGTTGCTCATCAATTCATATGTAATATCCGCATCCTTATACCTCTCCTGAAAGCGCTCAAGTTCTTCCTTATCATAGAAGAATGCAATTTCTCGATTATTTTCTATAGCTTTTGCCACTTTCACATAAGCTACTTGATCCGATGCAAAATATGTCGGCATCGTTGTTGATATTCGATCATAGCATACTTTACCTAACTCTAGGGACCGTTTCGGATTCACTTTGTACCATCCTTTAAATACATATTCGAAGCCGCCAAATTCACTACGGACATGGGCAAATAATGCAAGTTCCTGTCTCAGCTCATCCAAACGTTTCTTCATATAGGAAGCATTTACTTCCGCATCAGTATGATACTCGGTGAAATATTGTTCATTCGCGCTTAACTCATTATCCCAATTCGCATTCGGATAAAACTTTAACGCTTTAATATCGATGGCATCCTGAAATTTGTGCTTGGCTCCGCTACCTTGCAACCCTTTATAGCCGGCTCCAAAACAATTACAGCAATCTTTTACCGTTTTGAATGCAACATGTTCAGTCGCATCAAGATACCCTCTTTGTACATAGGTCATTGGATTGTACTCCTGCTCAACATCCCACACCTGATAATCTATACGGTCAAACTGCTGACGAAGCGCTAAAACTATCTCATCAATCTTTTCATTCATTTCCTGCAAATCATTTGTCACCTTTATACGAAAGACTTCACATTCAATCGCTTGTACGATATCGTGTTGACGCATCGTATCACTCAGCACCATTTCATCTGATAAATGATATGGCTCATCTATTTCTACAATCGTATTAATTTGTGGAAAATAAATGTCGGCAAGCGCATATGTTTTGGTTGCCACATCACGGACAATGTATTGCTGGGTAATCATCTTCACATCCGAATTATTCAGCAAATGCCAAATACGAGATACTACATAATTTTCATCATTTTTCTTATTAGTTTTCGATAATTGTTTTTTTATAAAATTGTATTTCTTCATTTTTAGCTCCTGCAATGATGTGACTTCTGGTGGATTAAAGAAATAACGGTAGAAATTCCGCTTATTTTGAATCCCATCGGAAAATTAGCCTAAATAGACGGAGAAATTCCGCTTATTTAACGAAAACACACTTAAATATATGATTTTCTGAGGTGATAAGCGGAAAACTAACCCTTATTTTACCCCCGAACAACGGTCATGAAGCAAATAGACGGAAATTCTCCGCTTATTTTCCTAGCTCAATGAGAGGAGCGTATGAATAGGCTACACTAAGTTGGACAGATAAAATAAGGGATTGTAAACTTAGACTATCAATTAAAGGGAGCGTGCTATTATGACACGTCAACGTCGAACATTTACACCCGAATTTAAACTGCAATTAGTGAAGCTTTATGAAAACGGTAAGTCTCGTGCAGACATTGCCCGAGAATATGATATTACGCCTTCTGCGTTAGATCGCTGGATTAAGAATCACCAGGAAACAGGTTCGTTTTCAGCGAAGGATAATCGAACAGAAGAAGAAAATGAAATGGCTCGATTACGCAAGGAAAACCAACGTTTATTAATGGAGAACGATATTTTAAAGCAAGCGGCGCTGATCATGGGACGAAAATAAATGTGATTCGTAATAACACTCACAAGTATTCGGTATCAGCAATGTGTGCCGTCCTAGATATTCCAACAAGCACGTATTATTACCATGCCGACCTTTCTGGGAAGCGTGAAAAGAAAGTTGAAGAAATAGCACTTACAAAGGAAATCGCAAGTATCTTTAAAGAAAGCCGCAATAATTACGGTACACGTAAAATCAAGAAAGAATTAATGAGATTATCTAAACCAAAACAGGTTTCCCGTCGTCGAATTGGACGGATTATGAATGAACTAGGGCTTGTTTCAAACTATACTGTAGCTCAATTTAAGCCATATAAATCAAGCTGTAACGAAGCACCTGTTAAGAACGAATTGAAACGCGAATTCAATCAAGAAGAACAGTTAGCTGTCATTGTCAGCGATTTAACATATGTCCGTGTCGGAAAAAAGTGGCACTATGTATGCCTATTTGTCGACCTGTTTAATCGTGAAATCATAGGTTACAGTGCTGGTAAAAATAAATCAGCAGAGCTTGTATATCAAGCAATCTCGAGCATTCAGGCCAACCTGCATGACGTCAAAATGTTTCATACGGATCGTGGAAAAGAGTTCGATAACAAACTAATTTCAGAGGCACTTGAAACGTTTGGAATCCAGCGATCACTGAGCATGAAGGGATGTCCTTATGATAACGCCGTGGCTGAAGCAACATTCAAGGTATTTAAAACAGAATTCGCTAATCAAGCCCACTTCACCTCTCTTGAACAGCTCGCTCTTGAACTTGGAGATTACGTCCATTGGTTTAACAACTTACGAATTCACGGAACACTTGGCTATTTAACGCCTGTGGAATTCAAGCTGCAACCCTTATAATTTTTGTCCAGTTTAGTGTTGACATTCCAGTACTTCCGCGCCCACCCCGAAAACCTTCACCCGATTGCGTCCTTCTTGCTTGGCAGCATACAAAGCTGTATCTGCTTTATGCAATAACTGATGTAATGTTTCCTCTGTCCAATCCTTCACCTCTGCAACTCCAATGCTTAACGTAACCGGAATATTTCCTTCCGGAGTAATAAGTGGTGCCTTCTCCACGCTTGTTCGAAGTCGGTTGCCTAATACTTCGCCCTCTGTTTCATTGTATCCATTTAGTGCAATGACGAATTCCTCTCCGCCATAACGAGCGAAACAGCTTCCTTCCTGCAATTGTCTTTGGCAAACATTTACTACGTGCATGATAACTTGGTCACCTACCTAATGCCCATACGTATCATTCACCCGTTTAAAATGATCGATATCTAGTAACATCACCGTAAACGGATAGACAGTTTCTTTGGCTGCCAAAAAATCCTGCTCGCATTGTTGTAAAAAGGCGCGGCGATTATAAATTTGTGTGAGCTCATCATAATAAGCCTGTTGCTCCAGTTTTTCCTGCAGCCTTTTGATTTCCGTTATATCCGTAAAGACTAAGAGTAAACCTTTTCTATTTCTCGCTTGCTCTAGTGGTGTCGTACGTACTTGATAAATACGCTCCCCATCATCTAACTTCAGTTTTAATTCCTGAATGTCTCCTACATCGGCTCCTAATTTAAAAGGTAAAGTTCCTCCTGTATGATCCGTCCATATTTCAACAAAGTTCTTACCGAAAAGTGAGTTATTCAAATGTGGGAGCATTGCCTTCGAGGCCTGATTGTACTCAATTAATCGAAAGGATTCATCCAATACAATTACGCCATCATTTATGCTATTAAAGATTTTGTCTTTAGCAATTGGCATAATGGTAAACAGACTGGAAGTGCTAATCGATAATAAATAAAGCAGAGAAGAAATCCATAAGATCATGGCTACGGGGTCAATTCCTGCAGGTGTAAATCCTGTCAAATAGAGAAACGCTGTTACCATAGGTATAAGCTGACCGAACATTAACGCAATTAATTGTGGACGATATGCCTTAGCCGTTTCTTTCCAATGAAAGATTAATAGTAACAAGGCAATAAACAAGGAGGCAAATGTATACATGCCATGCACCGTATACCAAATACCAATCTCCTGGTAAACGTAAGGAGCACCTAAATTCGGATCCAGTTCAAAAACACGATAATGCAGATGATGCCAACTGTTCGTCGCTACCATTAAGATCGTAATAAAAGGAATAAGCAGTATGAGCATACTTCTCTTTACCGTAAGTTTAACACCTAAATAGCTCATCACAAATAATAACCCTAATGGTGCAGACAAGGGCATTCCTAAATATAAAATGAAATTCCATAACTTTATTTGCTCAAGCGTCGTAGAAATTAAACTCATACCAGAAGCAAAACTGTAAATGCTTAGAGCTGCTGTGTAAAAGATAAAGTAATTTGCGATATTCGTATATTTATGGCGTTTGCTAAAGGCATAGAGACATAAGTACAAATTAAGTACTCCCGACATACAAACAAGCGTAATATACATGTACAATTGCGAGCCCACAGTTGGTTTATCCTCTCTAACATTTTTTTCTTTAAATGTAGCATATTATAAAAAATAAGTGGATACTTTATCAAATTATTATTTAAAAGTATTAAACTATATACTTCCTCAAATCGAAATAAAAATTTTACATATATTTCAATCTTTTCAAGCAAAATACTTTCGAAATAGCACTAAATTACTATATAATTAGATTTCCTAGTTAATAGGAAATTAATAATTCTTTATAAGGGGGTTTCTAAGGAGTGTTCTTTTCTCCGGGCGTTAACATAAGTACTCAAATGCTAAATGAAAAATCTGTGCTGGCTGCAATGGAAACAAATTTAGCAATGATTGAGTTCAACTTAAACAGAAAAGTAATTTGGGTAAATGAAAATTTTTCAGAAACATTAGGCTATACAGTTAATGAAATGAAAAATATGCAGCATGAGCAGTTTTGTACGACGGAGTTTAGAAATAGTAAAGAATATAAAGAATTATGGAATAACCTCAGTAAAGGGGTAAAGTTTCAATCAAAGATTCCACGGGTCACTAAATTTGGCAATATCATTTGGTTGGAGGCTACCTATATCCCCATTATAAATCCTGATGGTAAAGTAGAAGCCGTTCTTAAAATAGCGACTAATATTAACGAGCGTGAAAATACTACCAATAAAATTACTGCTGAATTAAAGGAAATGCCCATCGAATTAGTAAATCTCGTCGTTGAGAATTCTAATGAAAAAATACAGGCAGTAGAATCATTAAAGAATCACATTGATTTAATCACGGAAATTACTAAAACGATTCGCAATATTTCTAGGCAAACGAATGTGCTAGCGTTAAATGCAGCAATTGAAGCTGCCCGCGTAGGAGAACAAGGTCGAGGATTCAAAGTAGTAGCTGAAGAAGTGAGAAGATTGGCTGGTAATGTTGATGATGCCATTAAAAATGTCAATCTGAATGTTGAAACCATTTTAAAAGACGTAGGAAATGTCGGCAAAATTACTGACGACTTACAAAAAATTGTCCTAGAAACTCAATCAAAGTTTACTAAGACGATTGCAGAATTTGAAAGTGTTATGAAATAAAATATTTGTTTTCTACATAAGGGCACAATTCTTCATAAGGAATTGGGCTTTTTTGATGGAATGATGGGGGTGAAATTTATGATAGTATTTCTAATAATTAGCCTTTATTTGATGCCTATTTTAGCTATTATATTTTGTGTTAATTTAGTAATTATAATAAAGAAAGTTAAAGAAGGCTTACCTACTACTTTCAATACATTTTTATTAACAGCGTCATTTGTTTTAATTGTATGGAGTATTGCTGTAACATCTTTTGTTAACTAACAATATGGAGGCTTAAAATGAAATTCTTCAGAAAGATGGCTAAGGTTGAGCAGAATAATTGGAGAAAAGGAGCCATCCTCGGTTTTTACACTTATATGCTGCTATTATTTATAAATTATGTTTCCTCACTAATATTTGAAAGTGAGCCTCTTACTTCCGGCGTAATCTTTTGGACTGGATTGTTAGTAGCTTTTGGGTATGAGTTTATACTTAATTTTAATTCTAGAATAAAAGCAAAAAATTAAATGGATTAATCCAATTTAAAATTACCGTTTTGTAGAAAGAAGCTAAACATAGCACTGATTGTTATTGAAATGACAATTTTGATGAGGAAGTTGTTTGTAAGTCCTTCCATAACATATCCCTTAAATTTTTGTAGTTCTGTTGCTTCTGGCATCCAATCAATAACGTACCCAATCCCTAACATCGTAGGAAGGCTAATCAATATATAGATAACGATAAAACTAAGAAGAAACGTCTTGATACCCAAAGTATTGAACCTCCATTCCTCTATACATTCCAAAGCACCCCATTTGTTCTAACAAGGCGGTGCCGTTTGTTTTGGATACGTTATTAATCCTTATTACACTAATTAGAAATATAAAAAATATGTTAAGGAACCTACTAACACCATATACACACTATTTCTAATCCAAATGATTTTTTTACTTATCCCTGCTTTTTTTTCTAAGTAATTAATATAGTTAAATGTAAGTACAAATCCAATAAGTATTATTAAATATCCTCTAGGTTCATTTACTTCAACAATATACTTCATTATAGCCAAAGCAATGAGTGTGATTCCGATTGTGACCAAAATCATATAAAAATAGAGAATTTGCTTATCTTTTTTCAAGACCACCCCTCCATAAACGTATCCTATGCTGATTATGGAGGAGAAAGACACTAAGACC
Source organism: Solibacillus sp. FSL W8-0372 (assembly GCF_037969735.1). Classification (NCBI taxonomy): domain Bacteria; kingdom Bacillati; phylum Bacillota; class Bacilli; order Caryophanales; family Caryophanaceae; genus Solibacillus; species Solibacillus sp. FSL W8-0372. The sequence goes on from NZ_CP150204.1 coordinate 3,115,855, forward strand.
TATTTTTCCGTTATGTACAACCGCATATAAAGATAACCATCCTCCACATCGTCTGTTCTTTCAAAGCCGATGTTGCTCCAAAATTTTTGTGCAGTAATGTTTTCTAGATTAACTGGTGCGGAAATCCTATGTGCATTGAATTCTTTACACAAATACTCAATACAAAGCTTAGCCGCTGCTGATCCATAGCCTCTTCTTTGAAACCGGCTATCTATCATAAAATTGATGATTTGGGGGTTATTTTCGCCAATATACATTGAAACAAAACCTACCATCACATTATCGGCATAAATTGCAAAAGGGCGGGAATCATCATAAAACACCCACGCTTCGGCTAATGACCATGCTACAGAATCTACAAAGTCCACATTGGTATCAATTGTACGCAAATTTAAACATTCTTCATAATTGTCCTGATTAATTGTTCTTAACTCTAGCAAAGCGGGACCTCCTTTCCATCATAGTGAAGACTTTTTTGATCTCACACTAATTACCTCACCTAAATTTTAAAAAGTTCATGTGTAAAATTATACCATTTAAAGACTGCAAGCTGTTATACTTAAACGTACGGATTTGAGCAGTTTAACAGAATTTAGTGGCTCTCATTTAGATTGCGAGTTAATAATAAGGGAGGTTTGTTTGTTGTTAAATAGTTTAATTGATCGATTTGGGCTGCAAGTGCAATCTGTTAGTGATGTGGAAAATTCTCATAGTTCTACCGTCTATAAGTGTACATTAAAAAATGGGGAAAACGTTTTTTTGAAAATCCCCTATACGAAATTGAAATGGCAGCGCGAATTGGAAGCTTATGAGGTTTTGAAGGGGCGTGTTGCTATTCCGGAAATGTTGGATTACTGGTCTGGTGATGATGCCTGTCCCGGCGCTTTTTTATTGTCTGAATTAAAAGGAAAACCATTAACAACAGATGTTTTACCAACCGTAGCATTTCAAGTAGGTGTCCTACAAGCTACTATGCATACAGTTCGTCCGCCAGAGGGGAAATTGTTAACCGGCATACAAAATGAATTTTCAAACTGGTCTCATTTTATCGAAAAACAATTTTATGGCTTTGCTGAGGATGTGATTACTGTTGTGGACGAACATTTGTACAGGAAAGCCATTGAAAAGTTTGAGGAAATGAAGCAGCAACTCCCTCCTCATGATGGACCTAGCTTTGTACATATGGATTTCCGGCCGGCCAATATTATTATTGACGGTGATCGAGTTTCAGGCATGATTGATTTTGAAAGCGTTCGCTTCGGTTCCACTGAAATCGATTTCACCAAATTGAACCGTGATTTCCTAAGCTTCAACCCCGCTTTCTATGAGGCATTTCAGGAAGGCTATAAAAGTATTAGACCGCTCATTGATTTAGAGACTGTCTTACCGTTTTATTCATTTATAGATGCCTTCAATAGTATTGGTTGGTCTAAGCGTCGAGGTATTGAAAAAAACGCTGTGTTTTTAGAAGAAAACTTAGCTAAATTAAAGACTTTTGTAATGTGAAAAACATAGTGCCGAGTTGTTATCGCTTGGCACTACCGCCTATTCATCAACTCTATTTGTTCTGATATGTCTTGTGCGGATAATTCATTTTCATATTGCAGCCACCACATAATGACTCCAATAATCGATGCTGTTTTTACATCGCGATCTATGTAAAAGTCTCGCTTCGGTTTCATCGGATTGCGTCGCCGCGCCGTAATCAGTTCTTTAAATAGTTGAAATAAATGGCGTTCGACCGCTTCTTGTTGCCCAAGCACTGTAATCATTGACCAATGCTTTTGCAAATAATGGAGTAAATCGACGACTTGCTCTTGTCTTGAACTATTTCTTTCGTGCATCAGCGTACTTATTTTAACTGTTAGCTGCTTTAAAATTTCATCCGTCATTTGTACCTGTAAGTCTTCTAGATCCTTGTAATGTAAATAAAATGTCGTCCGATTTAGTTTGGCTTGCTTCGTTACCTTTTGTACGGATAATTGATGCAGCTGATTCCCTTCTAGCAAAAGCTCCATTAATGCGTCCTTTAATAGTTGCTGTGTTCGTAAAACACGCGGATCTTCATATTGCACTGCTTCCCCTCCAATTTTTATCGACAATTTTTCCCGTTTTGTCTACTACTATACACTTCGTCTACGATTGTTCATGGTCAACTTGTTATACATCTTGTTATGATATTTTATAGACATAGTGTCTATAATATAATTGGTTAGGAGACTTTATGCAAAACGAAATATCACCTAAAACGAAAAAACTGCTTGTGATTATTTTAATTGTCGGCTGCTTTTTCTCTACATTAAATCAAACGTTACTGAACGTGGCACTTAGTGAATTGATGCAAATTTTTAGTGTCACACCCGCCACAATTCAATGGTTAGCAACAGGCTTCATGCTCGTAAATGGTGTACTTGTGCCCATTACAGCATATTTAATGAAGCGTTTTTCAACACGTAAAATGTTCATTAGCTCGATGGTCTTTTTACTAGTTGGCTCCATTGTTGCCGCATGCGCACCAAATTTTGGCACACTATTAGCAGGGCGCATGATTCAAGCTGCAGGGGCTGGTATTATTTTACCGCTCATGATGACGGTTATCGTTTATTTATACCCGGCAGAGCAACGTGGGGCGATTATGGGGAAAATGGGCTTTGCGATTATTTTTGCCCCTGCCATTGCACCAACTGTTGGCGGCTTTATACTTGAGTTTGTTTCTTGGCGTTATTTATTTATCATGATGATTCCTATTTCAGCTGCCATCATTGTATTGGCGCTTAAATACATGATTAACATAGAAGAAGGTTCAAAAGTATCGCTCGATTTTACAAGTGTTATCTTATCAACGATTGGCTTCGGTGCCTTGCTTTACGGATTCAGTAGCGCCGGGAGCCGAGGCTGGGGTGACTGGCTCGTCCTAACAATGATTTTAATCGGGGTAGTAGGCATTTATTTATTTAGTCGCAGAATGCTCGCCTTTAAGGAACCGTTACTCAACTTACGCGTGTTCTCGTACAAAATGTTTACGATGACAAGCATTATTAATATCGCGATAACTGTACTTATGTATGCGGATTTAATTTTGCTGCCGATTTTTTTACAGGATGGGCTTGGCTTTAATCCGTTTATAGCAGGCTTAATTTTACTACCTGCCGCGATTATCAATGCATTCTTATCCCCTGTTACCGGTAAATTGTTCGATCGCTTTGGGGCAAAACCGCTCTTTATCATCGGGACCGTACTCATTGCCTTCTCAATGGTACTAGTCATTGATTTAACAACTACGATGTCCGTGACGTATATCGTGATGCGCACCATTTTATTACGTGTCGGATTAGCATTCATTACGATGCCGCTTAACACAGCTGCCTTAAATGCATTACCAAAAGAGCTTGCTTCCCATGGTTCGGCTGTTAATAACACAGTCCGTCAATTAGCCGGAGCCATTGGAACAGCGATTATCGTAACCATTTACACAATACAGTTAACTAACGTATCACTTGCTTCTAATGAAGGCTTTGCTACGGCAGCAGGCAACACCTATATATGGATGCTAGGCCTAGCCATCATCGCGATTGTTCTTACGTTCTTTGTACCATCTAAAACTGTGCAAACGAAGGCTTAATTTAACCATTCTATAAAACCTACAGTGAAATTTTCACTGTGGGTTATTTCCTATCTTTAAATCCTGAATAATCCATTGTGCTGCCTCTTTTAAATTTGGATACACTGCATCTGCTAATGGATCGTGCTTCCCAATAAAAACCGTTCTTGTGCCCGCTTTTTTACCTGCTTGAATGTCCGTATCCGTATCTCCAACCATGTATGATTGTTCAAGGTCAATTTTGAATTTTTTGCCTAAATCTACAATCATTTTGCTATTTGGTTTTCTACATTTACACCCAGCCTTTGGTTTATGTGGGCAATAGGCAACCTCATGAATCGTGGCTCCCTTTTTCTCCAATTCAGCTACCATATGGTCATGAATTTTATGTAATTGCTTTTCCTTCATAAAACCTAATCCGATTCCACCTTGGTTTGTTACGACGAACACATAATCAAAATAGTCATTTAAACTTTTAATTGCTACTTCTACACCAGGTAAAAAATAAAATTGCTTCGGTTCGTTTACAAATTTCACTCGATGTGTCAGAACCTCATTTATTACGCCATCTCGATCTAAAAAAACTGCCCTTTTCAATTCAATCACACCTTTTATTTTTATTCTTAGTATGTTAAAAAATATCGGCTTTACGCAGTGTTATTTCAGATATCCTATAATTAAGTGTGACTATCCATTTCCAAACCTTTTAATCTGGTCTCAAAGAAGATAAGGTACATAGCTTCTTTTCGTTATAAAAATAATTTTTTCTCCTTAAAGTTTAAACTCGTTAAATAAAGGTTATAAAACACTATGGCGAAATATTTTAAATAAAAATTAGGAGATGAATAGTATGAGTTTCATTTGGTTTTTAGTAATTGGCGGCCTTATCGGTTGGCTTGCAGGTGTAATTTTGGGGAAAGATGTCCCGGGCGGAATTATAGGTAATATTATTGCAGGTATCGTTGGTGCTTGGATTGGTGGTATGCTACTAGGAAGCTGGGGGCCAAAAGTTTCAGATTTCTATATCGTCCCAGCTATCATTGGAGCAGTTATACTTGTATTCATAGTAAGCTTCATTATGAAATCAATGCGCCGAGCTTCATAAGCTAAATAATTTTAAAAAATGGTCCTCTACAATTTAATTTGTGGAGGACCTCTTTTATTTTTATTTAACAGTCTTCGAAAAAGGGTTCGAGCGCATAACCAATGTAAACCAAACGGCAAACCCAAAATAAATTAATGTCAAAATAACGTATACGAAATGAAACTGCTCCGCTAACTGCCGGATTAGAGCAAAAAAGACAACGATGTAATGTATCAGATTTCCCAATACGACAGGTTTGTTATAGATGCCGCCGATCAGGGACGAACGTGTAAACCAGTTCAACATTGCAAACCCTAAATATAGCCCCCCGATGATTTGTAGAAGAATGAGAGTAACGGGTGAAGGATCAATCCCTAATATTTTTGAAATTTCTTCAGGAAGAAAGGTTCCTGCCAACCCCAAAAACCCCATTACCACGGCACTACTACTCAAAAGCCATTTTGTTTTTATTTTGTTTCCCCTTTTCATTTAATCTTGGAATTCTTTAAACAGCCATCAGTGAATTGTAAACAAGGTGTTAGCTTCAAACCGAAATAAGACCTTTTACCAATCTGGTCCATCATCAGAATCACTCACTTTAAGTGTAAATGAATTGGGATTTAAATTGTTTTTTTTAACTAATTCATAGAAAATTGATTTTATTTCTTCTTGCGTTGCTTCTGTCACTTCTTTGTTTGATAGGATAATTTTCATCTGAATATCCTCTTTCGAATAAGCAGCAATCATAATACTATATCTATAACCTTTTTCTGATAATTCATTATGCACTTGATTTACGATTCCATTATCTTTATATAGGAAAGTTTCCATCTCCTCAGAGCTTACTGTAGATGAAAATTCAGATTCATTTCCTTTTGATGAAGAACTATTGATAATTAAGAAAGCTCCTACAAACAAAAATATGACAGCTCCGATTAAAGTGATTCCAACCTTTTTCATTTTATCCGCTTCCTTTTTTATTCTAAGGATATGACTGAATAAGAAGAAATAAACTCACTTCATTTGTCTAAAAGACTCTTTTAAAGAAAATAATCGCATTCCTTGTTTGAATCGCGTCCAATTTTTTATATTGTCCTCTATTATATTCAAATATCTAACCTGGTGTTTTTCTTTAAGAATCGAATGCCTAAAATTTGGACAAATGGTAAAATATTTAAAATAAAGGAGTGGTATATTAAATGTCTTTCAACACAACTATTTCTAATCAAATAAGCGACAGAATAATGGGTGCAACAAAGGAAGATGAGAAAGTAAAATGCATCTTCTCCTGGATCAATGATGAATTTGAATGGATTGAAACGGACTATCAGGAAAGAACTGTGGAAGAAATCTTAATACGCAAGGCTGGGAACTGTGCGGAACAGGCGAAGGTCGTTGAAAAAGTTTTAAACCATATAGGAATAAAAACACGTTGGATTTTGGAAATAAACTCACAGCCGGAATGGGAGGATCGACAAAAGTTTTCTGAAAATCTCATTGAAAAGGATGGGAATTTCTACTCCATTTTTGGATGGAACCATAATGACCATAGATGGATTGAGTATTACAACAAAGATTCTAACCGGTGGATTCCTATAGATACAGCTTTTGGTGTATTTGGTATGAAGCATTGGTTAGAAACGAGGATTAGTTTTTCTTCAGAATCTATACCAACCTCGCAACAAATAATACCTTTTTGTATTGTTGCACTGGATTCAGCTAATGCTATTTCCGAGGAACTCTCAAGTTTTTACCTCATTGAACAATTCGATAAGTATTATAATGGGTTATTAAGTCAATCAGCAGAATGGGCCGAGTGGAAAATGTTGATAAATCAACTTACGAAGTTAGGGATAGCCACTTACAATAGTCATCACAACCTTCATAAAAATCAAGGTGAGATAAAGCAGTTTACAAACCTTTATTCAAAGTTAAAACACGAAGTTTTGAAAAGTCCGGTGATTAATGAATATCTTTAAAAAAACAATTAATTTTCTTAACAAAATGAAACACATTGATATTTGGGGAGACAACGATGTGGAGCAAACCAAGTATAGTAAAAATATTAAAAATCAAAACCCTTATGGCATGATAGGTCTTGTTATGAGTGGATTTGCATTCCTGTTTCCACAATATGGACTATCCTTCCTTACGCTCATTTTTTGTATATTAACCTATTTTACATTCGATAAGGAGAAAGAAGATAATCCTTGGCCATTTTATCTTGGTATTATCATTTCATTAATAGGAATAAAAATGTTTATTACAGGTGAAATTCATGTAGTAATCATTTAATAATATTACCACGATAGTAAACAAGGTCACTTAACTCCTGGAGAGCAGTGACCGTTTTAATATTTTCACCCGTTAGGAAAAGCCGCATCTTCTAATAACTCAAATAAGTTACTGTCATTAGAAATTTTATAGTACAAATGATCACTATCGTTATCATATTCATTGGCGAATACTAATATTTTTTCAGTTGAATCGAGATATAACTCATACAGTTTATTTAATGTAATATAAACAATATAGTCGTAATCATCGAGCAATTTATCTGGCTTTTGTATTTTTTCAAACCTAGAGTTTTCTATAGCTTGTATAATTGCAGATTTATCATCATCTGACAGTTGCAGTTTTTTTAAATATTTATTCGCATTTTCAAAGTCAATATAGGAGCCGTTCACATCTAGGTTTTTTGATTTAAAATCTACATCATTAAAAACTTCGTCACTGGCCAATATTTCGTTTTTGCTTTTAAAAGGAAAGACAGCGACTACTATTACAATTAGAGCTACGATAAACAATACGCCTATTCCATAGATTTTTTTATTTTTGATTATCATTCATCATCACACCTCATTTTCTTTTATATTCAAATAGTAACTCATTTTTCCTTATTTTGGATTAAAGATGTAGAATTTCTTCCGATTACCGTTTCCTCGAAACAGAAAAAGACACTTTCCTTTAAAGAAAAGTGTCCTGATGTAAAGATTATTTGCTTTCAAATTGCTATGCCTACTTCTTTGCACCTTGATTTTGACCATTACTACTATCGATCACTTCTTCGCCGGCTTCTTTCACTTTCCCGCTAATTACCTTTAAGTCCGTCTTGGCTTCCTTTGCTTGGGCAAGAATTTCACTTGATTCTTCCTTTACTGTACTAACTGGGATAATAATGTTCTCGTTTACTTTTTCATAAAGATTTTGAGCATCGCTTATAGCTCCTTTAAGAACAGAAGAAGCGGACTTCAGTCGTTCTTGCAAGTCATCCTTCACTTCTGAAGGATTATTTTTGACATGGCTATACATATCCAGTGTCGAATCTTTCATATTTTTTGTTGTGGTAGTTACTTTGTTTCGTGTCGTTGAATCAAGCAGTGTCAGCGCACCACCAATAATTGCTCCTAACACCATACCTTTTAAAAGCTTCCCATTATTTTCGTTTTCAGTGGTCGTCGATACATCATTATAAGAAGTTTGTGTCATATTTTATGCTCCTTTATATTTTGATTTGTTCTCTTACTCCTTAATTGCCCGATATTTTTTCCATTTAAACTATTTAAGAAATTTCAGCTATTCAAAGTATGAGCCATATGATGATATTTTTATTTCAAACCAGCTAGTAAAATCCCTTCTTTTTTAACTTTAATCCTCCACTATTTCAATTGATGGATTTTGTAAATTTTCCCCTCATTAGAAAACAACAAAAATTCTGCAAAAGAAAACGCAATTCCTTTTCAAGAATTGCGCCCTATAATTGAATATCAAATAAACTATTTAGCTATTTAAAACTACACATCTGCATTTAATAACTTGTAATCATTATCAAAATAGGCATGTATTCTGTGTCCACCAAATAAATCTCCATCATAATATTCACAGTATATATCATCTGCTCTAATTTCAATTGCATAGAGGGTAATTGCTTCGGCAAATTCTTCTTTGGTTATATCATATTCCCCTGCATCTACAGCATCCCAATTTAGATTTTCATCATCCTCATCATACTCGGGCCAAAAATCATTTTTGTAATTAATTAATTTCTCTGTTATGGCTATTTTAGCCTTTTGCTCGAATTTCTCTAAGAATGTGAAAAGTTTTTCTGCTCTTTTAATCATCTCATTTTTATCAACCAATTCATTTCTTATGTTTAATGTCCAAAGTATTTCCCCATTACTTGCCTTAAATGTTTTACAATCCTCATCATATGCAAATACCCCAATTAATTCACTTTTTATTGATTTTTCCATAGCCCAATCCCCTTCATAAATAGTCTATTTTATTTTACTTAAGAAGTGTCCTCAATTAAATAGCCCTATAACGGAAAAAACGCGATCTTCTTTTTGAAGAATCGCGCCCGATTGTTGAAGAAGAAAATTTTAGTTGAACATCATGTTAAGAACTTTACTTCATGATAAATAGCTCATACCTTTACTAATAAAAATTGCCCCTCCATTATTAGACCAAATCTAACAATGGAGGGGCAGTTCGTATAAGGGCATTACTTTTTTTCCCGTTCAATAAATTCCACATTATTTTCTTTAGCTACCCTATAAATTTCACTTTTATCTTCGTGCAAGAACTGACCATTTAAAGGAATTCGAATAGAATCTCCTTCAACTGAAGTGAAAATGTATTCTTCATGCTTACCTATATCATCGACATAATATTCGAGAACTACTTCTTCGATTTCAGACCATTGAAACGTTTTTTCGTCAAATAATTTATTTGAGACCACTTGTTCTTTTCCTATATATGTGTAACTTAAAATCGATAAGTAGAAAACAAAGAGTCCACCTGCAATAACAATACTTGATAGGCTAAAAGTGAGTTTGTTCTGTTTAATTACCGGAATCATTAATCCGATAAATAAAATAAAACATGCAGCCATTACTAGTCTAAAATTGATTTCTTCCGGATAGAGTATGATTGCCAATCTATCAAATAAAAATGTTTGTACATAGAACATAGGAAATATTGCTCCAACAACAGGTATGCTGATAAGGGCTACTATGGCGAGCACTAAAAAGATTAGACGAGGCGAGTAATGAGTTCGCATTTAAATTCCCCCTTAGGTATTGTCCCTAACTAATTATACGGTTAAAATAACATAAAGTTTCATTTTTTAAATTAATTACCAAATTATCCTAAAATTATCTTTTTTACCAACTAAAAGTTAATCCACCTTTAATAAAAATTTTATTCCACAATCTGGCCCTATAACGGAAAAACGCGATCTTCCTATTGAAGAATTGCGCCCTTTAATTGATTAACTAAAATCGTGTCTTATATCAAGAACATGTTAATTTAATGGGGATTCGATTATATTATTTAACGCTTCTGCTTGACTCATAAAAGAATTCATATTGGCACTTCTAGAAATACGTAATCCTAATCCAACTTCACGAAGTGCTTCCCTTAAGTTTTCAAAGTTCCGCTTATCTTCTACGGTTAAATCAGCAAATCTATATAATTCATCAGTTGGATATTGGTTTAACTTGAAATATAAATGTTCAAGAATTTCCTTTTCACTTTTAGAAAGCGTTCCCAACTGCTTTCCAGTTGTCATTCCAAGCCAAATACCGTTTAATACATCGCCTAATTCAGTTGTAACCAAATTAGGTTCAGACCAATTTTCTTCCATCTGGTTAGCAATCAAGCCTTCCAACTCTACTAAATTACTTTGAACTTCTGTAACAACAACTTGCTCCTTTACGAAGTTCATCTTTATAATTCCCCAAGCTACAATTGCCACGAGTAATATGTTCAAACCTATTGAAAGTCTGAAATATAATTTTCTTTTCACTTAATTAAACTCCCCCCTTTATAAAAATAGCTTACCATGGTGTCATCTTGCTTATATAAAAGTTATTCAACAATCTGGCCCTTCAATAAAAATAAAGCACTTTCCTTATTCAGAAAAGCGCCTGATCTTTCAGTTAACTTTAATTTATATACTATACATGCTTAAGTGTCTTGGTAGTTTCTTCAACAAAGTCCTTAAATACTTTCTCTTCTTCAACAAACGGAAAGTGATTGGATTGTTCGAAGATAGTTAATTCAGCGTTAGGGATGAGCTCAGCAATTTCAACACTAAACTCAACTGGACATTGCGCGTCATATTTCCCGCCAAACACATAGGTATCTACATCAATTGTCGGCAGCTCTTTACGTAAATCAAATGACTTTACTGCTACTTTTCTAAAGTAATCCAGTGCTCGACCAACAGTACGCCCACTATTCGGAATTGTGAGGGCCTGTTTTAGGTTTTCTTCACTAGTAAAGGACATCAACGCCCATTCAAAATCCAGTTTTTTTCGTATTTCTTGTGGCGTATTCGGATCATTTAAACTCTCCATTATTTCGATAATCCGATTAAAATTTTTATTTTCCATACAGTAAATGCTATTTGGATGGGCTGCGTAAGCTTTACTTGCTGCACTGGAACCGCAAATGCATTTTGTTAAAGATTGTTGCTTTAATACAGCATATTGTAAGGCAAGCATGCCTCCTGTTGAATGCCCTGAAAAAGCCCATTTTGAAATATGTAATGCTTCACGAATCGCTTCTAAATCTAAAATAATTTCTTCTAAAGTCATTTGCTCATCCGCTTCAATACCATCTGAATTACCTGCACCACGGACATTTATTAAAAATACTTGATAATGCTCTGTGAATGGATTAGCAAACCAACTGCCTTTTTCATTAAACGCACTGTAAAAATGCGTAATAGCAAGAGGCTGACCGCTTCCCTTTACAAAATATTCGAAAGTACCTCTGGTTGTTTCAATCAACTTTTGTCCCCACATCTTGACGCATCCCCTTCGTAACAGCCTGTAATATTCTTACAAATACTATTATACTCTTTTAGAGAAAGTTCAATAGGAGAAATATATACAAAGACCGAAGTACACCCCATCAAATAAATGTCTATGTTATATACCCAAAGGTTTAATAGCAATTGTATACTCTTTGCCCACAATACTAAGACTTACTTTGTATGATATTTACTTTAGCGTCTCTATTTTCCCTTAAAAATTACCCGCCGCCATGCAAGCTAACGCTGTTTAACTTTGCTTTTCCACGGGAACTAAAACAGCAAGAGTATTGGAGGAATTTGAATGAAAAAAGTTCTGAAGAAATGGAACAGCCGGAGTGGCAAATATAAAGTTCTAAGCGCTCTTTTACTTCTTTTGATTTTGCTATATATAGGAGAAATGTTATGGCATACATATAAACCGTTGCCGGATGGTATTTCCTATGAAGGAGACTTGCATAGAACAGACAATATTGAAATGCTGACGGATTTAACTTATGCACAAGACAAAGAAGGGACCAATCGGAAACATGAGAATTATATATTTGATGAGGTTTATACATTGATTGATGAAGCCGAACAATTTGTGGTTGTCGATTTCTTTTTGGTTGATGGGTATTTCGATGAAAAAGAAGATTTCCCCCCAATCGCAAATCTCCTCTCTGACAAGCTTACCGAGAAAAAGAAAAACAATCCCCATATGCCTGTTATATTTATAACCGATCCGCTAAATAAAGGCTATGGCTCCTATGAAACCCCGTGGTTCAAGAAGATGCGTGAAGCCGGGGTAGAAATTGTTTACACCAATTTAGAGCCGCTTCGGGATTCCACACCGATTTATTCAGGCTTATACCGATTATTTTTTCAATGGTTCGACAACGACGGCAAAGGATGGATTGCCAATGCCATGTCGAGCAAAGCACCAAAAATGACATTATCCTCTTACTTAGAACTGCTCAATGTGAAAGCCAACCACCGTAAAGCGGCCGTTTCGGAAAAGGAAGCGATTATCACATCATCAAACCCACATGATGCAAGTGGCTTCCACGGAAATCTTGCTTTAAAAGTAACAGGGCCCATCATAAACGATATTCTAAAATCAGAAGAGGCGGTGTCGCTTATGTCGGATGGTCCGAAATTGCCAAGGGCTGAGATTCCTCAGCAAGGTGATGGCCAGTATGAAGTGCAATATTTGACCGAGAAGAAGATTTTGGATGCCTTACTCGAAGATTTAGCGGCGACAAAAGCAGGAGATAAAATTTGGGTAGGCATGTTCTTTATTGCCCAGCGTGACATTGTCAACGCCTTAACCGATGCAGTAAACCGAGGTGTGCAGGTGAATATGATTCTAGATCCAAATGAAAACTCATTCGGTCAGAAAAAGTCCGGTCTGCCAAATCGACCGGTTGTGAACGAACTACTTGGGGATACAGAGGAACAGATCAACATTCGCTGGTACAATACCGTAGTCGGTCAATACCATACAAAAGCCATCTGGATTCAAACAGCGGAACAAACAATCATTTCAAGCGGTTCTTCCAACTATACAGAACGAACATTGGATGATTACAATCTGGAAAATAACATCCGCATCCTCGCTCCAAATGATAGCGCGCTTGCCTTGGATATGGAAAGTTATTTTGAACGGCTATGGAAAAATGAAGATGCCCTCTACACGCTTGATGTGGAAGAATATCAGGATAACCTCTCCTGGTGGCAGCGCTGGATTTACATGGCACAAAAAATAGCGAAAGTAACTACTTATTAATAGTAAAAAGGAGATGTCTCAATTTGAATACGGCATCTCCTTTTTATTTAGACCTTGTCTTCATTAAAATACACTTGAAAGAAATTTCAGTAAAAAAGCATCGAACACAGTTGGAAATCTGTGATCCGATACCTTTTGGGATGTATTTTTATCGTTCTAACACATGGCTTTCTCTTGCTTTTCGTTTCTTTATAATGAATGTGAAAATATTTAAAATAACTCCTATGACAAACATAACAATTGCATTGAGAGCTAGGATTATTGCTATAGTGCCTCCCCCAAAAGATGCATCACTATAACCATCTCCGGTATTTTTATTACTATAATAAATGTCTAATGATATAAAACTATAGGTTATTACTGGAACTAAAAGAGCCATAACGATTCCAGAAATCCATAATTGAATTTTCTTTTTGCGGTATAAATACAAGGCTAAAAGATTACTAACTATAAAATATAAGATAATAAGCGATCCATCCATATGACTTGCACCCCTTTGAGATAGTTAAATATATTTAAAAAACAATGCAATAGCCATTAGACCACTTAAAATAATTAGCCCTAATATTACTACTAAAAAAATCAATAAAGACTTTTTCATACTACTTCCCCCTTAAGATACATAACGATATATCTTTTTCATTCTTCATTTATCTTTTTACTTTAATACGTTTATGACGACTAGAGTTTTAATCAAATAGCGTTTCCTTTGTAGGCGTCCGCGCAAATTCAAATTAGCTGGTTTTGTTAGAAAATTTAGGTTAATTACTTACTCATCTTCATACACGCCGTCTTTCCACAATATGTTTCCATTAGTATCAAATGCTTCGATTTTCAATGGGTCTGGTTCACCAGGATTTGCATTTTCTAAAGAATCAAAGGTAACATACCAACCTCTAAACCCTTCATTCGTTTCAACAATTGTTGATTCTTTCTCTATTGTTTTTTGTTTTACAAGAACAGTTGTAATTTGTTCATTTGTAATAATTCCACCAAACAAAGTTATCGGTATTTTTGGGTTATTAATCATTACCCAGTCAAAACCGTCTTCTGGATTTATCTCCCCGTTGGAAGTATTTGTCCAATAATCATAATCCAACTTTTTATATCCAATACGAAATCCGGTTTCATCTTTATAGAAAACAATTTCATAATCATCCTTTTGCTGTTTATCTAAAATCTCTGTTGACTTTGGATATGGAACACTTTCTAAAAATTCGTCCGTATTATTACTTGAAGTAATAGAGCAGGCAGTCAGTAGCGGTAAAAGTATAGAAATTAAAAGTAGTTTCCTCATTTAACTATTCCCCCTTTTATGCAATTAGAAATTTATATAATGAACATAACGCTAATAACAATATTTGTAAAATTTATTCTATTTTTCAATTCAAATTATATAACGGAAAGTAAACCATCACCTGTTAGTTGTATCTAATAATTGGGGAAAACACCGCTTTGGGAATCTATTTAGCACTTTACAAGTTACTATTATGGAAATTTATTGGTATATTTATTAAAAGTATATTTAAGGGAGTATTAATATGGAACAATTAACATTTGGTGAATTACAAAACTACTTAGCATTAAAATACAAGGAAGGACGTACTTCTTCTGCATTATTTATGAAATTAGTAGAAGAAATTGGTGAAGTTGCTGAAGTACTAAACCAGTTAGAAGGTCGAAAGAAAATCGACTTACATGCTTCCTTAGAAAAAGAGTTAGTTGATGTTTTACATTATGCAATTGCCATTGCAAGTGTAAATAATATTGATTTAACAAAAGCAATTATCGAAAAAGATAAGGAAGCTGCAATTAAATATAATCAATCCCCAAACTTGGTGGAATTTTTAGTATCCAAAAATTAAACTAACAGTACCAATTATTTACTTATACATACCCTATAACGTTCCAAATAAAAGTTTGCTGTCAAAACAAAAATCGGTAAACATTGTTGTAGCAGCGTTTACCTATTTTTTATTGGAACATTGTTAAAATTAGCTTTTATACTTGGTGGAGACGATACTTAATTTGCATAAAAACTTGTATAGCGCTTCTTATATCGTTATAAATCTGCATCCTTTCTAACAATCACCAAAGAAAAAAAGTTACTCCACAATATGGTCCAAATTTTTAATACCTTTCATTAATCATTTGAAATGCATAATTAAAAAGCCTCTGTAAAGACTAAATTCAGGAGGTGAAAGCCATGGTAAACAACAAAAAAGCACATGAAAGATTTGGGACTGATGGTGACCAAGTTAAGCAAATAATCCAACATATTGAAGCTGAAGAACGACAAGCTTCCCGTTCGAATTCTAATGCAGAATTCGGAAATGAGACGGATATTAAAAAAATGAATCAGAAAATCCGACAAGTTAAAAACAACAAATAAATAGTTACCAATCACAACCAGCAACTTATATGCTGGTTGTTTTCGCCTTGCGTATAAAGAATCGTGCCCGATTGTTAAAGATACTTTTCCAACTATAGCTTCTATTAAATGAATAAGATGTTATTGAACATTAAACTTTTTTACGCGATTATTTCTTATGCATTATAAATTGTGATTTGCTGTATTTAAAACCGTTCTTCTCGTAGAATGGTAATAACCTTTCTTCACAAAACAAACTGATTACATCGATATGTGATAGCTCATCTAACAATTTTGATACCATTTTTGTTCCTATACCTTCTTCTCTATAGGAATTATGTATAACTACGTCTTCAATATACGCTCTAAACTTTCCGTCTGAAACTGCTCTTGCGAAACCAATAAGGGTATCGTCTTTCCACACACCTACGGATTTTACTTTTAGTAGCATATCTTCAATATCATCTTGTTTTCTTTCCTCCCACCAACCTACATTTTGATACAACTTAATTAAATCATTCGCTTTAATCTTTTTATCAGTATTACTTAAAATTACAATATTCAAGTATTAACCCCCAAAAATCCTTTTACATAATTTTACTGAATTTAAAACAGTATGTCTTTATTTCATTTTTGTTTAATTAATTTTTTCAATACAAACCTATATTCAACGATATGGCCCTATAACTAAACAGAGCGCCGATTCTTATTACAGAATAGTGCCTTATTGTTGAATAACGAATGCCTTTAGCTTTATTCGTCCAAAAGTTTATGAAATTAATATTCCCAAACATCGCTTTGGGAACCTTATATCCATACTTTATAAACTGTTTTCTAAAGAATCCTTATCACGCAAAATTATATTCGGTACCACTCGAATGTAAATTATTTCCCCTACAATTTCTACAATTGTTTGCGTCACAATGATTGCTGCGACCATTGTACTCACATTATCAGGTAAAGCTAAAGCAAGTGGAAGCACTACAAGTGAATTCCGTGTGGAGCCACTAAATATTAATGCTCGTCCTGATGGAACATCCAGTTTGAAACACTTTGCAACAAGCTTTGAAACAAAAGGCATTATCATCATAAAGAGAATATAGATAGGAATTACCTTGAGTATTTCATCTATGTACATTGATAATTTACCGATTTGAGAAGCGATAATAACGAAAAGCGTAAGTGCCATAAATGGAACAGGAAGCCAAGCTGAAGCGTCGATGATTTTATTTGCAACAGATGACTTTTTCATAAACAATTGCACAAGAATCGCAATTGCTAAAGGAATAACAATAAGCATTAAAAAGGCTTCAAGAAATGGACCGATTTCTACAATCGAGGCTGCCTCTTTTCCAATAAACAAGACTAGATATAGCGGTAATAAAAGCATTTGTGTAATAAAGAGAATGGGTGTAGAAATAAGCATTAGTTTTTCATTTCCACGACCTAATGCTGTAAAAACAATGACATAATCAATACAAGGTGTAAGTAAAACTAAAAAGACGCCCAAGAGTAACGGCGGATAGTCTTGTAATAACCTTGTTAATAGCCATGCCACAATCGGCACTGCAATATAATTGACTGTTAGTAACGCCCAAATGAAACGGCGATTAGAGAATGATTTTTTTAATGATGTGAACGGAATTTGCGAAAACATACTATACATTAAAATCGCAATAATAATAGAAATCGTACCGTCTAATTTTGTACCGAATTCAGGAAATAACAAGCCAAATCCAGCTGCCAACAGAATGACGACAACATATAACCAAACTTGATTATTTTCTAATTTTTCTCTAGAAAACATAATTGATTGCTCCTTTTTTAAACGAAAATCTCCTTCTATATTAGCACGATACATTTCAAAAAGTTTTTCAATGTATGTTCGTGTATCGAAAATTGAAATAACATTCCCAAATAAAAGTTAGGGAAGACACTAGAATGGCACACATGTTGTAAAATCAACGTTCGTGCCTTTTTTTGAGGACTATTGCTTATACAGCTTTTATAAAAATGGCGCAAACGAATGATCCAGCAACATTTATACTTTCTGTGCTTGTTCTTTAATTTGCATAAAAAATTGTATAGCTAATCACTTATCGTTATAAATCCGCATCTTTTCTAACAATCACCTAAAAAATGTTATTCAACAATCTGGCGGGATTGTCGAACAATTATATTATATTCTTCCCCATATTCTCTCAACGTTTTTCAGCACTTTACCCTTAAAAGTTAATTTATATATATCTGGCATATCGAGATTTTGCCAAAAGGAAAAATCATACTGGCTATCAAAATAATTCATGATTAAAACCATTATATTTCCATGTGTTCCGATAACAACATTTTCATCTTTGTATTTCTCTAATATATTAAAAGTGGTTTCTACACCTCTTTTTTGAGCGACGATGTTAGACTCTCCACCCTCCCACGAAAAATTGTAGTCCTCCCATACTTTTGTTATTGCAAGAGTAAAATCGTTGGCTGGGACTGTGGTTAAAGTACGCTCTTTCAAACCCTCTATAATTTCAACTTCTGTATTTATGTATTCTGCTATGCCTTTGACTGTTTGAACAGCTCGTTTATACGGACTGGACACAACAATACCAATTTCCTCTGTTTTTAATAATTTTGTAACAACTGCTGCATCAGCAAAACCTTTTTCCGATAAAGGTCTATTTAATTCATCAGGTGTATATATAGAATGTGCGTGCCTAACAAAATATAAATTAGTCAATTTATCAGCTCCCGGTCATTTAAGTACATTATTTCGTAAGCCCTCTCGCAATAAATAAACTGTTTTCAAAAAAGAATGATCCTTTCACTCCATGAAACAATACTAAACGCTTATCCAATTAGATTTAAACTTTTAAAACCATTCGTACCGTTTTTAAAATATGGCCATCAAATTCATCATCAAATTCTTTCACAACGTCAAAACCTTTTGCTTCATAAAAAGTCTTTCCTATTTTATTGTCCTTTTCTACGTTGATATAAATTTCTTTTATACCGTCTAAATTATCGATTCCTTGTTGTAACAATGCTGAACCTATTCCTTTACCTTGTTCTTCAGGATAGAGATAAATAGCACCTAATTCAGCTTTACCATCTTCTCTTACTGGAGAAAAGTTAGCGAATCCAACAATTTTACCTGCTCTCTCTGCCACGAAGAGAAAAGATTGCTCTAAACGTTGTTGCATTCTTTCATTACTGTAAGCAGTTTTCAAGAATTTCTCTTGCACCTCTAAAGGAATTATTCCTTCATAAGTAGCATTCCAACTTGTTTTTGCTACATCTTGTACTTGTTTGATATCTTCTGATTGCATTTTACGAATTGTAAAGTCCATACAAACTCCCCTCCTGAACTAAAGCGTTTCATCCATACCAAAGTGTAATTAACATCCACCCCTTGATTTTAACATAAATATCCAATTCCTTTATTATGTCTTATTCATGAAAAGTGTCCAGATTGCTAAAGAAAGCGCAATTCCTTTTCAAGAATTGCGCTATCGTGACTTATGCTCTTCATTAGTTCAACAACTTCCTTAAATCCATTCTTTTGTATGTTTTATCATAAGAAGAGCCATCACTATCATAAAAAATCGCTTCTTTTGTATAATGGGTTTCAGGTGAATGCTGGTTAGTTGAAAAACCTTTTAAATTAATTTACTCTCTTTAATTTATTTAACTGTAGAATAAATTAACTCTCCAGCTTCAGAAAATGCCCGAATGTTTACAGGCAAGAACATATCTTCATCGGATTTAATAAAGAAAAATCGCAATCCTTGGGGACTAAAGATTAAAGCATCTTCAAAGACGTTTTTCTTAGTTTCTACTTCTATTCGATAAATCATTGGATTGAGAATTTGACCAAAGTAGTATGAAAGGCTTTTACCGTTTGAACCTGAGCTTGCCCAAGTAATTTCATCCTCTTCTCTAGGCGGATAAGATGTTGAAATTAATGTAGATTCATATCCCTCTTCATCTCTCACCTTCCAATTCCCCAACCAATTTTGCTCTAACCGAGCCACCGTAATTGAATGGCTATTTCTAAACATGGTTAACCAGTCCCCATCTATTTCCCTCACAAAATAGACCTCTTCAGTTCTTAAAGACCATTTGTCCGTCATGTTAAATACATCTTCTTCTGTCGGCAGTTGTTTATGATTATAAATTAAAAATAACGTTATCAATCCCGTTAATATTAATATTCCAATAAGTATCTTCCTCATTAATTGCCTCCTTAAATCTTATTCATCATAACATAAATTTCCAATTTAATTTAAAGTTACTCCTCGATATGCCCTATAATGATAAATAACTGGCTCCTTAATTTATTTTTTTATCGTAAATTACTTTTCAAACTTTTTTTGTGGAAAAGGCTTTTAAAGCCCGTTATAACAACAATGCAACCTCAATTTGACAATTTGCATTCCCCACATGATAGAAAAAGGGTCCATGTTTTTATACATTATAACTAACAAAATACAAGGGAGTTGAAATAAATGGGATTTGGTGAAAAACTACTTAAGCTAAGAAAAGAAAAAGGATTTTCTCAAGAAGCTTTAGCTGAAAAACTAAACACTTCAAGACAGGCAATTAGCAAATGGGAAAACGGTCAAGGGTTTCCTGAAACAGAAAAGCTCTTAATGATAGGAAATATCTTTGAGGTATCGATTGATTACTTATTAAAAGATTCTGTTGAAAACAATGAAGGAAATGAAGAAGGTTATTATGTAAGCAAAGAGATGGCAGAAGGTTTTTTATTAAGCACACAAAAAACTGCGAAACATATTGCGTTGGGATTTGGACTTTTTGCATTGGCATTTGAACCGTACTTAATTATGGGAACAAATTCAATGCTAGGGGTTCTCTTGATTATTGTCATTGCGACTTTAGGAATCATTTCTTTTGCGACACTAGGTTTTGATCAGGGGCAATATTCCATTCTCAAAAAAGAAGTTTTATTGTTTGATTCCAATTATTTCAAAGAGCTAACAGGAAGATACGAAGGCTTTAAAAGAAAATATTCAGGAGTAATGGTGATTGGTGCTTGTTTACTTGCGGTGGGATTCTTAGCTTTCGCCTTAGAGAACAAATTAGAGATGGGCATTTTGGTTCCTTATTATCCGATCTTTGTCTTTTTAATCGCTGTTGGTCTTTATATATCGGTACGTGGTCTTACCATTCTTTCCGCATATCAATTATTGGTTAATAACGATGAGCATACTGGCCGGTTTGGTTTTAAATTAAAACAGAAGGCAAAGAAGAAATTCGAGGACTTTTAAGGAGAAATTGAGTAAGGGGGATTATAAATGATTTGGACATATTTTATTATTTTTATATTAGCTGCAATTCCTTTTTTTGAAGTGACAATGATCGTACCCATTGCCATTATCGGGGGTATGCCGGCAATCCCAGTCATTCTTATTGCCATTTTAGGGAATTTATTAACGGTTGCTTTATTTATTATATTTGTAGACTCGATCCGTAATTGGCGTAAAAAGAGAAAAACAAATGTAGAAACAAATGATTCTAAACGTCATCAACGTGCGAAGAAAATTCGCGATAAATATGGTTTACCAGGTTTAGCGTTTATCGGTCCGTTTTTTATAGGTACTCATTTAACAGCATTACTAGCTGTCACTTTTGGTGGTACACGCCTAAAAACTTTAGTATTAATGACAGCAAGCATCGCATTTTGGGCAGTTTCACTTGGCGGTGCCGCGTATTTAGGCTTTGATTTTCTAGTGACGGATGAAGATGATGGGTTTATTACAAGACTTTTAAATCAATAGAGGAAATGTTCTAGCACTAACGGGCGTACTTGTGGAAGAAAATAGTAACCTATAACATAAAAAACACAGATTAATTTTTCTGTGTTTTTAATGTTACGGTTCTCCATAATATGAGCATGCGGTTTTATATTGCACTTAAATATAAATCTAATGAGGCTTCTACTTCTTTTGCAACAAGCTCAACAAAATCATCATAGTTCGTCGTTGTATGCGCTTTATCTAAAGCATTATAGTATGCTAATCGGTTTTCTACTCGGATGATAATTGGTGGATAACCAGACTTCATTAACTCTAAATTCAATAAAAGTCGTGAAGTACGACCGTTCCCATCAATAAATGGATGAATGCCAACAAAGATTGCATGTAACATTGCACTACGTACAATTGGATGTAAATTTTGTGCTTCACTTTTATACCATGACATTAACGCATCCATTTCTTCTTGAATTTTAAATGGTGGCGTGGGTGTATGCACTGCACCTGAAATAAATACTTGCTGATCTCGGTAAACACCTGCATAGCTATCATCGATCCTTTTTAAAACAAGACGATGTAAGTTTTTAATTTGCCATTCCGAAAAAGGTTCTTCTTTATGCACAACATCCTCAACGTACGAAATCGCATCTCGGTGGTTAATCACTTCTAAATGCTCTCGCATCGTTTTGCCGCCAACTGTAATACCTTCTAACACAACTTTTGTTTCGTTAATTGTTAGTGTATTACCTTCTATGGCATTTGAGTTGTATGTCCATTCAAGAAAAAGCTTTTCACGTAAACTTTGCACTGTATATTTCGGTAGCGGTCTTTTTTCATCCAACATCTGTTTCTTTAAATCAATTTGTTCGAACATATTTTCAACTCCCTCTATAAATGTTGATATATCAATGGCTAGCGCCATTTCTGAGTGTCAAAAAATTTTTTTATGACACATACATCTATCGTTATTTTGTAATTCTTGATTTTTTTTACAATGCGTCCGAACGCTTCGCTAAAGGATGATCCATTAATTGGTAATAGCTATCCTGATCTAGTGCCGTATATTGATGCACATTTGGATCTCTGCGTTGCTTATGATGACGGACCCTCCCATGTCTCTAGGCGTCTAATTGCGCGTACATTCCTTCGTTCGGTCTATTCATAAGGCAGAGGCTGGCGATGCTCCTTTAGGGACTCATTTGAATTCATTCAACGGTCGGATGGTGAAAATAATGCCGGCTTCTCTGTGTCATCCTCTTGTTTTTGACTTCTACTAGTGATATTAAGCAGCCGTTTGGAGACTAGCGAAATCGGTCATCATTTGATGTTCGTTAAACATTGTTTTCTTTTTGCATAGGGCATGTAAAATCTTCAGTAACTTCCCACATAACACGACGATGGACTGCTTCTTTCGAAGCGGATTGATGGTGCGTGTAGTGTAATATTCATGTAGTTGTTTGAACGCTGGATTATGCAAGATTAAAGGCATCATTACTCGAAAGAGGAGGGCGCGAAGTTTTCTTCTCCCTCGTTTGGAAATCCTTTTTTTTCCCTTTTGCTGACCAGAAGAGTTTTCACGCAATGTGAGTCCCGCTAGTTTAATTAATTGGCGTGGATGTGCATATTGCGTTAAGGAACCTACCTCTGATAATAAATCGACAATTGTAACATCACCGATTCCAGGTACCGATGCTAAATATTCATAATCCGTCATTTGTTTGGCTAACTCTACGAGCTGAGCTGTTAATTCATCAAGCTGAACCTGCATCAATTTGTGCTGTGAAAGAAGCGTGGCAATTTCGAATTTGGCCATCACTAAACCTTCTGTCAGTCCGATTGAGCTTTCTGCAACCTCGACTAATTGCTTTGCCTTTGGTAACTGCGGGCATTTCATACCCTCTACCTGCCGATATAAAAATAGTAATTCTTCTGGTGATTTGCCTACAATATCTGTTGGCAACGGTGTCATTTCAAGGACCGCATACGCCATTTTCCCAAAGCTTTTAAACACTTGTGTGAATTCAGGGAAAAAGCGATCCAGCCAACGGATAATGCGATTTTGTAGGGCATTTAAATCTTCTTGAACCTTTGAACGTAAAGTCGTTCCATTTCGTAACTCAGACTCGATTCCTTCAAGATGTCGGGGATAGCTGAAACGACCGTCTCTCATAAGGCGAGCAATGATTAGCGCATCCTTTTGATCATTCTTCGTTTGCAGATTGTCATCTAATTCCTTCGAACGATTGACGTGCATTGGATTGACCATCACAAATGGAATCCCATAGTTCGTTAAAAAAGCAGCTAAGTTCATCCAGTAGTGACCCGTTGGCTCGAACCCAACGAGAATTTCATGTTTATCATAAGTTGCTTTAAGCGCCATTAGGCGTTCATAAAGGTTTTCAAAACCAATACGTGATTGCGCGATTGGAAATGATTTTTGGAGCACTCGACCTCGATCATCAATTGCACATGCATAATGTTTATGTTTAGCAATGTCGATGCCGATAACTAGAGTATTTTCAGAAACTTGATTAATTTTCTCATTCGTATTAAAATTCATTGGAATGGAGTCCTCTCTGTAGATGTATGAGTCAATGACCGTTGACACTCAAGCATCATACAAGAGGGCTTTTTTATTTTCAAGTCCCCGAAAATCTTTCTAACAGGAATGCTCCTTATGTAACTTTACATCAGTGACTTGGATATTAAAAAATACAGATTTTAATTTCTCCGATTAATAAGTATGCATAGTTCACTATCTATTTTAATATTCCAAATGTTTTATAAAAATAAGTACAAAATGAAGAAAGAAGTATACTTATTTTATACACCTAGCGATTCAAATATCGGATGCTTTAATTGTATAATACCTAAGATGATAATCATCGTATGAATAATTTATACTTGCTTATGATCTCATGCCCACATTTCTATATTTCATATATAATGCGCGCAAATTTTTTTAAATCCATTACCTGAAGACACCTGTCCTTTCAGCAGCCATTTCTTCTTATTATACTATTTACAGGAGGCGATTCGAATGAACTTTGTTTTTGATATTGATGGTACACTTTGCTTTGATGGAAAAACGATTCATCCATCGATAATAGATGCTTTAACCAAATTATCCGATGCTGGCCATGAAGTTATTTTTGCATCTGCACGACCGATTCGGGATTTAGTTTCCGTTATTCCAGCCCAATTTATCAAGGGGAAATTAGTTGGTGGTAACGGTTGTTACACTTCCGTAAACGGTCAAGTTAGCTCTACTTTCTTTGATTCTATTTTAAGAGAGCAGCTACATGAAATAATCCATACATATCAACTTACTTATTTAGCGGATGGCGAATGGGATTATGCATTCACTGGCAGCTTTGAACACCCTATTTATAAAAATATTAACCAAACTTCCGCAAAAAATTTAGCTATTACAGAGCTTGAGAAAATCTGCAAATTAGTCATCTTTAATCCTGCACAACAAGTAATCACTCAGCTTGAACAATTACCTGTTTCAATCACAACTTATAAAAAAGAAAATGCGATTGATATCAGTCCATTAGGTATTAATAAAGTAGTCGGTCTTGAAAAATTAAACATCCATGATTTTATTGCTTTTGGAAACGATAGCAACGACCAATGTTTATTCGAAAAAGCAGCCTATAGTGTATGTGTAGGTGATAATGAAGTGCAGCAATATGCTTCCAAAAAAATCTCAATAGAAGATATTGCTGAAACAATTTTGCAACCAATAAATCTTCCCGTTAGCATCTAATAAAAGAGCTTAGAGAACATATATAATTCGTGTTCTTTAAGCTTTTTCCCTCTTCCTTTGTAAGGATTACATCTTTTATAAAAACGCCTTCATTTATTTCATATTGAAAAGAGTCAATATTCTCTCCATAAACATTGAGTATAATATCTGTAAAAATTACTAATTTTGCAAATTTTGATTTTTTATTTCGTCTTATTATATGTAAAAGCTTTTACAATAAAATAGGAGGGTTTAATTTTGAATAAATCAAATGAACATAATTTTGTTGAACGCCTCCAAATGGAAAAAGAAGATGCACTTGAATATATCGTCCATCAATATTTGCCACTCATTAAAGGCATCTCATTAAAAATTCTTAGTCCACTTCAAAATGACGGGCTAATCGATGAATGCGTCAATGATATATTTCTATCCATTTGGAACCATGCTAGTAAATTCAAAGGAGACACGACCAACTTTAAATATTGGATTGCTTCGATTGCTAAATTTAAAGCGATTGATTATTATCGCAAAACAGTTAAAAACACTGTAGTACCAACTGAGGATATTGAGCTTGTTCAAAGTGACGTCGTCGAAGAGCAAATAATTTCTTCTGAAAATAAAAGAGAAATACTCGCTTATATCCACACATTAGATCCACTTGACCAAAAAATAATTATAATGCGCCTTTTCCTTGGTATGAAATCAGATGAAATTTCCGAGAAACTTGGAATCTCTAAGTCAGCTATCGACAGTCGCTTATCTCGAGGGAAGAAAAAGCTAAAACATTATGCAATTAATCTGATTGGAGGAAATATCAATTGAAGGATATTTATGAGCTATTAAATGATATTAACGTAGATCTATCTGATGACGATTTTGCCCCTGTCTCTGAATTCGAAAAGAAAAAGGTAACGAAAGCTTTAAAAAGTAAAATAGTAAAAAAGAAAAGAAAAAGAAATTTAGTCGCATCTATTATTGCATTAGTCATTCTAACAGGTTCCATTGCAGGTCTCTCTACCACAACTTATGCAAAAGATATTCCTTTACTAGGAAGCATTTTCAAATTATTTACTTCTAATAGTAGCTATGTAGCTTATGAACAAAATGCTAAAAAGCTTCACCTCGTTGAAGAAAGCAATGGCATAAAGCTTAGTATTATAGATGGAGTTTTCGATGGAAAAACGCTATTCCTTACGTACACAATCGAAACAGACAATGATTTAGGTGAAAAGCCAGCTATCAATAGTTTACCGATATATGGCGATACAGGGCTAGTAAGTAGTGAACAGCTAGTAAAAACCGAGGAAGGAAAATATATTAGTCTCATGACAATTGATCACTATGCTGGTCACCCGCTAACTGATATCGACGTGAAATGGGATATTACGAGCATTTCAACAGGTATTAACCATTCAGGTACCGTTTATGAAGGCAGCTGGAATTTCGACTTCCAACTATCTGCAGTCGATACTAACTCGATTGTAGTAAATGAAACCTTACAGGAAGATGGGCTTACATTTACAGCACAAAACCTAACTGTCACTCCAATGTCCTTCATTCTTTCATATGAAACAAGCGTTACAGCCGGTCTGTCTAATCAATGGGACAATATTTTCGTATCTGTAGATATAGAGGATGATTTAGGAAATAAATATACTTCCTTAAATGGCTTAAATCATGGAGCGCGAACAGATTTTACGGAAAATTGGCTTGCTACTTACGATCAATTGGATGCTCGTGCGAAGGCTCTTTATTTAACGCCAATTGTTACGCTCACTGAAAACGATATAATTGATGTAGATAAAGATGGAAATTTAGTCAAAGCGAACTATCGTTCAATCAACAGCGATAGCCCTTCTAAGCAAGTTCGGTTAGACCCTATTAAAGTTCAAATTCAGTAAATTAAATTTAAGCTGATAAAAAATACGAAGGAATCTAAATTGATTCCTTCGTGTTTTTAGTAAGAAGAACATATTTTATAAAAAATAAATACATAAAAGGACAGGAACAGGAAGTAGTAGATTGGAAAAGAAGCTATTTCGTTCTCCGAAAACAGCAACTTTTTACCCATCATATGAGTAAAATAAACTTACTTTTTAAAAATGATACATAAATTTAATATAAAAGTTACTTTTTATCATTTATACTAAAAATATAGTATGAGAGGTGAATTTAATGATTATTAAAGATACAAGATCATCCCATTTAGATGAACACCTAAAGAATAATTCTGAAACTAGCAGTAATGAAGATAAAGAAATGCTTGAAAACATCAAGGTTACAATAGAGAAGAATAAAGAAATAATAGAGCAAAACCGTAAAATTCTTGAATCAAAGAAACAAAAAGAGGCCACTGAAGAATGATCTCAGTGGTTTTTTGTTTTATCTTATTGCACTTAGATATAACTTTAATGACGCTTTTACTTCTTTAATTCAAGGCTTCTAACTCTACCCTTACAATCGTATGACATTTCTCAGCAGGATAACAGCCCATTGCAGGCAATAAATAGATTTCACGGTGAGGACCTTTTACGCGGTAGCCTTGTTTTTCTATATCCTCTTTTAGCACTGCTAGCGTTTCCACTGTTTTTTTATAATCACCTACATGTAACCTTTGAGCACATAATATTGGGGTACTTTTCACAAATGTAAGTGTAGGTAAATCACTTACACGTAAATTTTTAATTACTCGATTCAGTGCATACTCATAAATGTCATCCGTCACACAATCCGCGACGACCATCATTTGATCGACTAGCCATTTGTTCTCTTTTTCTTCATGCCAGATGATTTCGGGCGGCATTAATTTAAATTTATAATCTAACTGATTTTTAGTAAATTGCTTTATTTGATTCACAACTTTCCAAGCCAACCACTTTTCATCTATCGGTTCAGGTCGTCCGTCCCAGTTCATATTATATGAAGTTGTCATTTGCTGCGAGACATACTTAAGTTCTGGCAACTGCTGAATAATAGTTTTATCCGGTTTGATTTGGTATATATCTTTATAAATTTTTCGATGATCATGCGTTTTAAGTATTGGTGCTTCTTTTTTTATCAAAACCATTCCCCCCTCATTTTGGGATAGAACATTGCCCATGTCCTTCTTTATAAATATTCCAGTTTAATTTAAATCATCCTCTTTATAAATTATGAACAATGCTCCATTACTCTATATCCCCAACAAATATTTTAGACCCATGTTTTAGAGTAAAAAATAAGTTCTTTGAAATCTTACTCAAGAAATTGGATATTTAGCTGAATAAGGCGCAATTCCTTTTTAAGAAAAGCATCAGATTGTTGAATAACTATAATGTGATTTCAATTAATAACACTAAATCCTACCTGTGCTTCTAATTGGTACTTTTCCTCTGATTCAGTCCCCTCTGAAACTCTAATATCAAAATCAGCAATACCATTTACGACATAATATCCAGCAGGGAATTCTTTATTCATAATTTGTTTCATGAAATCTTGATATTCATTTTGGTCTTCGGAACTATATCCTCCACTACCAACATATTCTCCTCGAAGTGGTTCTCCCTTAACTAATGTCTTACTTAATAATGGCATATCCATTGCGTATTCAATTTCATAATTTCTTGTAGTCTCAACCATTGGAAAAGAAAATGGCGAAGCAGCATGGAAAATTTCAATTTCTCCTTTATCACCTGTATATTCTAGTTCTGCATATATTTTTATCGGCTCATTTTCACTATACTCTGCTTTCTCGGTTACAAGTCGATAGGTAAAATCCCCCTCTGTGACTTCGGCCTGTGTTTCCAGCTTATCCGTGTAGGACACCTCATTATCAAGCTTCTTGTCATTACTTTGTTGGCAACCAAATAAAATAATTGATATAAATACGAAAGATAAAATTATTGTTATTTTTTTCATTTAGTCACTCCTCCTTTTATCATTAGACGGGGTTACATAGCTTTCGTTTCAAAATCACCAATAACCTATCAGATAAGGCATATATTATTTTCATTTTTTTAAAGGACTAATATCCCTTACTTATAAACATACTATTATAGTAATTTGAAAGGGGGTGAAAACTATAAAAACGAATACTTTGTTATTGTTAGGAGTACTTACGGGATTATTGGTGTCGTTTATTTTAAGATCGTTCGGAATTAGTCTACATTATGACTTATTCCTTCATAATGTATTTGGTGATTTTAAAATTCTAGGTGTATTATTTACATTATTGCTCATTACAATTCTATTATTCTTTGTCTATAAAGCCAAAAACGCACTTTCAAAAGTGGAATCCGGTTGATATTTGTTATCTAATAAACATTCCCAAATCAAAGTTTGAAGGCAATAGAAAAACCGGTAAACGTTGGTGTAACAGCGTTTACCGGTTTATTATTGGAACATTTTTTTTAAGGACGAAAGAAAACTTATTATGTTGTTTTTTTCAAGTCGTCAGCAAATTTAGAGGATATATAATTCAATACTTCCGTAATTTCGCGATTTTCCTCTATTATTTCTTTATTTTTAGCGATCGTTTCCTTTATATTTTGATGGATTTCATTATCGTAAAGTTTTGTATCTAAGTGAGGTACTGATGTCTTATTCTTTTCCATATCAATTTAAACCTCCTTTTTCCGCTATTATAATGTGGGATATAAATCTTTTCTTTTCCTGGAAGACTATTAATTCACTACTACGTTACTCATAATTTACTTTGTAAATCCTCTGAAAGCTTAAAAACCATAATGCGTTCCCCAGTGATTGTACTCAAATCACTATAAAAACTAACGACTTCTATACCTGTTATGGTAAGTATTGCTTCTTTTATTTCTTCTACACCAGATTCCACTAGGCTATTTCGCATTTTTTTGACTGATAATAGGCCCTCTTTATTTTGGCATACTGCATATTCGGCAGGTGTTAAGACCCCTCCTAACACCACAACTACCATATCTCGCAAGATATCTGATTTAACCGATACGGAACCGCGCCCTAGATAACTTTTCTCCCAATTAGTTAACACTTTACTGATTTCGGCTTCAAGAGCACCTTTTGTTTTATCCATCGTGACTTCCACCCCTCCACTTCACAATTAATTGTTATACATTTATTTTATAGTCAATGGTACCTCTAGCTTCTCCCATATGCATATATAAATATTTTTTCTCTGTACCTTTTCTAAAAAACGAAAAACCGACAATCCAAAAATAATGGTTTCAACTATCAAACCATTTACTTTTAAAATTGTCGGTTTACTTTTAACTAACCTAATCTAGGTTTTCTAAAATGTCTACCTATTATTTAAAATTATTTTTCTAATTCCTTTTTGAATGGATAACCAATGTCCAAAATATTGACTACCAAACTAAGGATAAAACGCTATTTACAATATATAAAAATATTAATACTTAGTTATTTCTCTGTCAAGTTTAAGATAATTAAATTTATTAACCCATTTTCATTTATTATTAATAGTATGATTGGAAATAAGTGGAGGGGTTATATGAGAAAAAATCAATTATACTATCTTATTTATCCTATAATATATTTTATTATTGCAACAGTTGGTCAATATTTTACAAGTGGAAATATTAGATGGAGGGAAAATTTATCCCTTACAGTAATTGCTATTGTAATTGTTTTCTTAGCATTTGTAATATTTAATTGGGCAAACCTCCCTCATGCATCAAAAAGTAAAAGTAAATGAAACAATTTGCCATCAACTTTGAAATACATAATAGATTGGGGCATACGAAGTGATACAGGTTTTATTTGTTATTTTAATATGATACCGATCTATTCCGTTTCTTCTTGCTGAATATAATATTCCATCGCTTGATCAAACCATTTTTGTTCATCTTCTGTAAATGGAGAAGGTGTCATATTTTCAAGTTCTTGCATATCAACTTCTCCTTCTATTTTCTTATCAGCGAGTTTTTGCATCAAATCCTCACCAAGAAATGAAAAAAATTCTTCTACATAGTTCTTAATCATTCTTTGTACTTCCGGGTCCTCTACAGGTTTACCATATAATTGTTTCACTTCTTTAGACACTTGAAAAATCGTTTTATCTAAAGAGATTTTATCTTCTTCCGATTTCTTTTCTAACTCTTCCGCGATATCCGTTAACATATGGCGATCCATCCATTCTTCTTGTAGATGTTGAATACGCATACCGTGAATAAGGTTAAGTATTAAGTTACTATCCACTGTTCCCTCTTCCTCAATTAACCTAATTACTCTATTAATAGATTTCATTGATTGTTCGATTTGTTTTTTCTGTTTTTCTAAAGCTTGAAAATGGAGAGACAAGCTTTCTTTTAAATCAACGGTAAAGCTTGTTTTATTTAATAAATTTTTTATTTCATCCAGACTATATTCTAGGAATTTTAAACTTAGAATTTTTTGTAATACTATAATATCTTGGTAATTGTAAATGCGATGCCCTGAAGCAGGATTCTTTTCTGGTCGTAATAAACCAATTTCATCATAGTAATGTAAAGTAGGAATAGGTACTCCTGTTTTTTCTGAAAACTCCCCAATGGAAAACCTGTTATTGTTATTCATCAAAATTCCTCCCAACAAAAGTATAAGTTTATTATAAAACCTCAAGCAACTTGAGGTTCAAGTGAAAAATTTGAAAATGATATATTGTTCCACTAGGTTCTCCCTACGATTTTTTTGGGTTAAGTTTTTTAAAACTAACGAAACAAAATACTTCAATGATTGTAACTTTTTCCAAACATAGCCGTAGTAACTCTTAGGGGGGATAAAATGAAGTATTTATTAGTTGGTACGCTTCTGGCTCTGATAGGGACGTTAGCATCTATTGTGATATGGGATATTGAAATGGTTACTACTATTACAGGTGGAATTGGCTTGTTTTTTATTGTAATCTCATTCCTTATTTCAGGTGCATTTGTAAGTGGAGATCGAATGCGGGCTAACTTAGCTGCTGAATCAGTCGAAGATAGAAATCAAAGAAATGGTACTGTTTTCCATTCGGTATTGATTGCCATTCCAAATTTTGCAGTAGCGTTTTTGTTTTACTTTTTATTGAACTAACAAAATGTATGGATTTTTTTGTTAAAAATTGAAATTATATTTCTCTACTAGTATATTAGTATTTAGTAATAAAAAGTTTACCAACAAACCAATTCTTCACTTAGGAGAGATAAAAAATGAAATTACGACATAATAAAGTCGCATTAATGGCATTGTCGTTATCTTTAATGACGCCTGTGTTCGTCGCACCAACTACAACAGATGCGGCTACTGATACAAAACTTTTTAAAGATGTAACAATAAAGAATCCAAACTTTGAAATCATTCACTTGATGGCAGATAAAGGAATTATTAGTGGTTATCCTGATGGTACGTTCAAACCGAATCAAACATTGTCTCGAAAACATGCAGCGGCACTTATTACGCGTACCGTCAAAACATTGCCGAAAACAACCGTGTTTAAAGCACCTAAAGATTTATTAACAAAGAACGCATACTACAATGATATGAAAATATTAATGGAAGCTGGATTATTGGAGCTGGATAAGAAGGGTAATATTAAACCCGATGCTCCATTAACACGTGGCGAAATGGCGAAAATCATTACTACCGCTTATCAATTAGATACAACAGGACAACATCCGTTCCGCGATGTATCCTCGAAATACAATTCTTATATAACGGCACTTTACGAAGCAAATGTGACATCGGGCTATGAAGATGGAACGTTTCGTGAAAACACGTATTTAACACGCGCTCATTACACTGCTTTTATTTATCGTGCACTGCGAGAAATGGGTAAGATGCCAGGAACTGAGTTGACCGGTGACATCTTTTTACCGACAAATTACACAAGTGAAGATTATCGTCGGTTTGTACTCGCCTATGAGTACTTAATTATGGGTGATAACAGACCATCTCATGTCATCCATCCATTATTCCCTAGTTGGACACCCTCTTTAGGTTATGAAGTAAAACCAGTGAAGTATTTAATGAAAACGGGTGAAAATGAATATTATTATTCAGATGATGTGGCTAAAAAAATAGCCGAACATTCCAATTACAGCATGCCTACTCCTGATGAAGTAGAGCAATTTGTAAAGAAAGACTTGAAGTTAAATTCAACCAACTATGAACGGTACGATAATGTAAACGGTATATCATTTTTCCACAACCCTAATAATAATCCGAGCTTTAATATAACTTTACCGAAAAAGGGTTCTAATCAGCAGGCAAATAATATTGTAATTAATGCTTACTATAATAATAAAGAAGTGCTCAACCAATTTTTAGCTTATTTAATGAAAACAGAAGCGAATAAAGCAATCGATTGGTATGAAGAAAAAATGAAAATTCTTTATAATCCGCTTTATATGCATCAAGCTAGTTTACAAACAGGCTATTTTGCTAAACAGTTTAGTGACTATTTGATTCAGTTTAATATCGGCTATGCGAATGCTGTTGATGTAAGAGGAGAAATTATCGGTAGTCCATCCTTTTTGGATGATAAACTACATTATTTCGTAACGATTACGACTGCCGATCAGTTAAAAATAATTGAGAGTGCGCCATTAAAACCGATTGAATTCAAACAAGAAGCGTACGACAAACTGATGCGCGATGTTATGCGTCTACATGGAAACCCTTAATTGGAACAAAGAAAGATATAATAGTCAGGTCAGGTGTACATTTGTACACCTGCAAGCTAATTTCCCTTTCCCCTCCTTCCCCCTTTTAAAAATCTTTTAAATCCGTCGTGAGCAATTTCATTTCATAGTCCCTACTTGTCATTGTTTTAAGAGTCCCATTTTTTCCATCAACAAATGGAAATGCTGTTTTGTGAATAGCGTAATGCTTTAACTTTAAATAGGCGACCACTGGAAAATCTGAATCAAGCCATATTGCCCGATAACCTACTAAGCCAAATTTTTGCATCAGACGGTCCAAACTTTCTACTACTGAATATACAAATTCATCATAATTACACGTAAATGCTGATGTAGTCTCTGGATCACCTTTTTCAGTGTCGTCTACATATTGGTTGATTTTAAAGTGTAGGTTTTCAACGTTACTTTTTATATCAAACGCTTTGATGTGCCACTCTGTTAATCCTGGTTCTTGATACCAACTAAAATTCGTTTCATCGCCATAAGATTCTGTATTCATATCAGAATTCAGCGACAGTAAAGCATTTAACAAATCGCCCAAAGCATCAGAAAGATAACTCGCTCTAAAAGTAAACGATTCATTTGCTGTCTGTATTTCGCATATAGCCCATCCTATGCCTATAATTTTATAATTAAATTTCAACATACTCACCCTTTTAATCGTTAATGTAAAACCCGTACTTTTTCCTAAGTATACTAAATCTCCATATAAGTTGTGAGCAGCGATTTGTTCTTCTCTATTCCTGCTGTTTCCCATATTTTCTCTATGATCTACTAGTACTAAAACTTGCTCATCAAATTCACCTTTGACTGTAATAAGCCTTAAGTCTTAATCTAGATAACCCAATCATATTGACTGCATCTGCTTACTATAATAATAAACAATCTTTGAAAAGGAGGTGTTTCTATGAATGGCATTTTCCTTGGATTTCTTACAGGTGTGATATGGCTGCTGCTAGCATTATTAGGATTCATTTCAGAGTTCTTCGAATTAATCGGTCTAGGAGGAGTTCTTGGTAATATTTTAAATATTCTTGTTGCGTTAATTGGCTTCCTTGCTTTTGTTTACTTTGGTTTACGCCTATTCAAGAAAGCATTGCACTAGTGCAAGTAAGTATAATGGGCTTTTGGGGAGCTTGCTTGTTTCCAAACACTATTTAGCTGCGTATTTTGCATCGGCACCTATCGGAGTGATACAAAGATGGCTAGAAACGAGAAGAAAAGAATTCCCTCAAGAAATAGCTCGACTTCTAGCCAACCTAACAGTTAATGTTTCATTTAAATGCATGCTGAGTTTATTGTAAGTGAAGAATTACGCATATTCTTCCTGCTGTATTTTCTCAACTTTTATTTTTAAAATGGATAGCGATAAAAGCGTTAATATACCTACTATAAGATAACTAAGTGTTACTATAAGTGGTAATCCTAATGGATGAAGTAACATAAACGTCACTGCGAACATGCCTCCTAGCATCCCTACATTATTTGCTAGACTTGAATATCTTCCTCTAAAAGATGCTGGAATAAAGTTCGCTGAAATGCCCTGTAATGCGGGGAAAAGCAATATTTCTCCTACCGCTGCTAAAAACATAGCACTAAATAATTGTGGTTGCGTTTGCAGCATACTTAGCAAAATATAACCTACAAACAGCAAAACTCCTCCTGTTAACGCCACGTTCATTTCATTAAAACGAACGAATAATTTTTTTACTACTAATAGGAATACCACGGCAATCACCGTATTTTCTGTCCGTAAAAACCCTAATAAAGAATAGCTGTCTTCACCAAATAAATCATAATAATGCAAGCTTAAATAATAACCAATTTGTTGATCCATTAAACTAAATACAAAGCCTAAAAATAATAATAAAAGTAAAATCTTATTATTCCATACAACCTTCCAGATGGAGTTATTTATTGAATGTCCTTCATCTTCTTTGATTGATAGAGAAGTTTCTTGTGTCGCTTTATGAAGCGTTTCGGGAATCCACTTCATGATTACAATAACTGTGATGATCGAGCTTATAATGATGAAGGTGAACAGCAAAATTTTATATCCCGCAAATAAAAGTCCCCCTATTGAACTTCCTATTGCAAACCCTAAGTATGACGTCCACATCGAATAAATATAAACACTTTTGCGGTTTTCCCTAGTCGTTTCATCTAATATTAGTGCACTATATCCTGGTAAAGCCATGGCTGTAAAAAAATTTGTTAAAATAAAGGCTACTACACTCAAAAGAATCATGTATTCATTCAGTATTTGTCCTAACAATAACAACATAAAACCAACTGCTGTCATTGATTCTCCTATAACAATCGTTAATTTTCTCCCTTTTAAATCGGCTAGTTGACCGCCAAGCAAACCACCAAATAAAGTTATTACACCTATTCCTATTGCTAAAATTGTTATTTTTACACTTCCGATTTCATTCGCAAAATATAAAACAATAAACGGTAACACTGCTGTATTTGTTATAACGGTAACAAATTTTAATATAATACGTATTTGTACACTTCTATTAAAATCTCGGAAATTCATACACAGCCCCCTATTTTGATTGATTAATCAATCAATAAATTGTTTAAGAAAAGGATTGCTTATTGCAATCCAAATAAACGCGTAGCATTTTCAGCATATAATTTTAAAGCACTCTCCGAAAATTGATCTGTATTAGATAAGAACAGGCCTAATAAAAGGGATATATATGAAATGGCTAAAACATTTGCATTTGCCTCTGCAAGCTTCCCTTCTCGCTGACCATTTTGAATTAACTGCTCAAATTTATCTGACATTTCCCGAGCAGCCTTATTCGCAATAAGATAGGGCTTCATATACTTCTCCCACTGGGATGTCACATGAATTAATAACAGTAAATATAAACGTTTTTCACTAAAAAGTTGGAAATGCTTCAATGTCATTTGATGAATTTCCTCTTGATAATCGTTCGGTTGCGTATTAAATCTTAATACCTCCTCCAAAAAATCTGCCATAGGTTCCTCAACACATTTTAATAGTAAATTTTCTTTGTTCTCAAAATATGTAGCCACTGTCCCAAACCCTACGTTTGCAAGCTTAGCAATTTCAGCCATTGTCGTAGCTTCGTATCCTTTTTCTGCGAATAATTTAGTCGCCACCTCTAAAACATCTTTTCGCTTTTCTTCAATTGTCTTTTTCATTTTGTCCCACCTACTTTTGATTGATTAATCAATCTTTTTATTAAATCTACTACATAAAACATATTTTGTAAATAAAAACCAGTAGTGCTGTAAAATAATATTAATTAAATTTTGAAACAGACCTTTATTTCATTCGAAAGGCGAGCTGTTCATAAACCAGCTCTTTTTCTTTTTAATTTCCATATTATTGCATCCTAAGCTCCTCCGCCATCGCCTATAAGGTAAAAACAAAAAAGGGGGTTATCCTAATGGAACAAGAAACACTGATGACACGAATTCGAAACGGTGAGGATGAAGCTTTTGCTCAACTTGTAAACCCCTTGATCGATAAGGGATACAGGACCAGTTTCAGTATCCTCAAATCGAAAGAACAGGCTGAAGAGGTTGTTCAAAATGCACTGATTGAGGCGTACCGCAACATCATGAGTGGAAAAGAAATCACTTATTTCAATACTTGGTTCTATAAACTCGTCTCCCTCCGCTCAATAGATGCATGGAGAAAAAATGACCGTCTGAAGGAAACTCCGCTTGAAATTGATATAGGGAGAGAAAAACTTGGCGTCATGGAAAGCGTGCTAAAAGAGGAAACCGAAAATGAACTTAAAAAAGGCATACTATCCCTCGACAACAGGGACTATCGAAATGTCCTCATCCTCTACTATTACCAAGACCACGCTATACAGGAAATATCAGATTTGCTGGGACTGAAAACTTCGACGGTCAAATCCCACCTTCGCAGAGCACGAAACGCTTTGAAAAAAAGATTGATTGAAAATCAGTTTATAGGGGTGAATTCACATGAAAATCGATGACTCAATGAAGAAAGAGATTCAAGAAGAGATGGAAACAATCCAGGCACCATCTTCCTTATATACATTTGCGAAAAATATTAAGGAAGAGTCGGTAATGAAAGTGGATTTCGTAAAAACAAAAGAAAGAAAAAGAAGTTGGAGGAAGTTCCAGTTTGCAGTTGCAGCGGTGATCAGCCTTAGTGTCCTAACGGCTTCTGCATTTTTGAATCCAACTATGGCGGAAATGGTTTCAAAAATCCCTTATGTAGGACAAGTATTCCAAAAACCGATCCAAATAGTAATTACAGAAGTATTGGAGAAAGAAGGATATAACACGACAGGAGTCGGTATGAGCAGATGGGAGGATATGACACTTTTTGACATACAGCTAAAAGGAACAGAAGAATACGTCAATCAAGAAGAAGACAATGTTTTAGCTATTTTGTCGGGAGTTTTGGAAAAAAGAGGTTATGATAACTACGAGTTAACGATTTCTGAGACGAATGAAATATCACCTGTGCTAGCTGAAATATTTAATCAAAGGGCCGAAATAGGCGAAAAGTTGAAGTCGGAGTTGCAAGTAGCAGGCTATACGATTTTGGATGTTAACGCATACTCGCCTATCATCAAAGTATATATACCGGTTACTGATGAAGCTAAGAAAGCAGAAATTAATACGGTAGCGAATGAATTTCTGGAATCAAACGGTTCATTGAAAAGTGTACACATTATAACTAAAGATGTTTCAGTTGAGGAGCTTGAAACAAAGTGGATGCCCGTCATTACGAGTATTGAAGAAGAATTATACCTGAAAAAAGAGTACCGGGTAGATGACATTCGTTATACCTTCAAACCTGAAAAAGTATCTATTACCATCAAGCTGAACATGAACACATCGCATACTGAAGCAAAAGAGGCAGTAAACAAAATTCATGAAAGAATTACTGAATTCCTAAATAGTGAAGAAGTAAAAATAAAGACAGACAATCAAGGTTATGAGTTAATTATCCAAGACAAGAACGGCAAGGATTTTCAATTTTAAATACTTACAAACATTAGAGCAACTTCATTTTATGGCGTTGCTCTTTTTCTATTTAAAGTTACTTTTGAATCGCCCTGATTGCTGATCTCACTAATCCTCTTAGAATAAGAAGCTCATCACAATTAATTCACCCTTAGGCCCTTGACGGCGCACACCGTAATCCTTAAAACCACACTTCTTATAAAGATTTTGGGCAGCAGTATTTGCAACATTAACAGCAAGTACGATTTCATTAATATGAGGGAAATTCTCTTGTACATATGCGGGTAGTAACTGCAATGCCTGCTTTGCATAGCCTTTCCCTTGTTCATTAACCTCTGTTGAAAAAGCACGTACTAAAATCGCATTACAATTATCCGAATATGGTGCTATTCCTTCCTGCTGATGTAAATCAAAATATGTTACAAGCTTTCCTTCAACGATCGCTAATATAGGCGTTCTACTATTACTTGCTAGTTTTACACATTCACGTGGATGTCCTGTAAATTTTAGCTGGCTTTCAACTAATTGATATTCGTTAATTAAATGTTGGTATGATTGATTGAATGATTGTAATTCCATGATTAGCGCCTCCAAATGAGAACCTATGTTCCTATTTTAACTTCATGTTTTGAATATTGCAATAATTTTAGAATTAAGTGACTAAACAACGTTTTGAGTGCATTTCATTTCAACTTCGCAACATGCTATTTAATAGATTTTATTGTTTACGGAAATCGAATTTGCCATTAGGAACTTCAAGAGTGTGCCCATTAATTACTACTGTTTTATTATCTAACCACTCAATTTTGGCTGTTGATTCTCGATAATTCCAGTAGATATTTTTTGTTTTGCCATTACGTTCATTAAATACTAATTCACCTCTTACAGCATCAGCACTTAAACTTGGGCTCGATATATAGGCTTTTAAAGTATATGTACCATCAGGGGAGGTTTCTTCCGTAAGATATTTACCAGTGGGCAGCCTGTTCATATCGAAAAATGCCCAATAAACTCCATATCCAATAAACCCTATAATTAAAAAGCTAAAAACCAATGAAATTTTAACAATCTTTTTTCGCTTTGGCCTTTTTATCGTTGAGTTAGCATTCATAAAACACACCCCTTTTGTTATTTCGTTGAAAAGTTAAATAATTCCTTTTACTGTAGACTTTTTTAATTTTATTTAGTTCCCCAAAAAAAGAGCCTTTCCTTATTTCAAAGAAAGCCCCCGATTGCAGTACAGTTATGAATTTATCATTTTGTTTCTTTCTTTTTTTGGATTACTTCTGCCAAATATGTATCCTAAAATGATACCCATTAAAAACATGAAGAGTCTTTCTACAGAGAAATCATTCGTAAAATACCCCCATATAAGCCATCCCGCTAAAGAACCCAGTATTAATCCAAGTATAGTTTTCATATCATCCCTCCTCACAATACTTTACTTTCCAATTCATACATATATAGCTCGTTGCCGTCCAAAAACAGCAGCTTATTCTCCCGGTTATTCACTAATTGCGGTTCGAGAGGCTTACCATTTGGTTTCATCAGTTCGAGTTTACGGACCGTCTTATACCCATTGCCTTCACGTTGTAACTCAAAAAATGCATGTTCCCCTCTCCCTTTGTACGCAACGATTGTCTCCCCTTTTACCGCAAATGCATTAAAAAACATATCTTCAGTTGAATAATACTTTGTGACGCCTTCTTTCCGTACACCAACCATCGATTCCACGCTAAAGAAAAACCAAATACCTTCATTAGGTACATCATTCAACGCCAAACACTCAAAAATATAATATTCCTTATCCTCTTCAAGCGAATCCATCTTACCACCCGACGCGTCCCAGCCAACTAACCCGCTGCTGCCAATTGGTTCCTTCCAACCGTAATTGCCGAAAACTCCTTCATCAAAGTATCCTGTCCAAATCTCTTGATTCTTTGTT
Organism: Solibacillus sp. FSL W8-0372; assembly: GCF_037969735.1. NCBI lineage: Bacteria > Bacillati > Bacillota > Bacilli > Caryophanales > Caryophanaceae > Solibacillus > Solibacillus sp. FSL W8-0372. The sequence continues at coordinate 3,156,618 of NZ_CP150204.1, forward strand.
ACGTACACATGCTCTATACCATCCCCTAAACAAAATGATCGGATAAATTGCCCATTTTCATTATAGACTCGTGCGTTCTCTTCAATATTTTGAGCATCATGGTAATACGACCGCGCACCTACAAGGAGAATGTGTCCGTTATCAATCGGCTGTATGTAATGATAATTCCATTTCTCTTCTGGCAAATCCAGCACTTTCTTTTGTCCATCTTTTAAATGAATGACTTGATATCTATAGCTTTTTTCCGTAACAGTTGCAGGGAAGGAACCACCAATTAGTGGGATTTGCTCTTCCCTCAGTAGAACAAATACATCGTTATCATGTCCAAGTGCAATTGATTGAGGCATCATTTTTTTTAGCTCTTCTTTCAGATTAGCAATTGGCTTCATCGGTATTTTGAGTATTGATTTCATTTTCTTCCACCAACCTTTTCTTTAGCTATTAATTATTGCTTTTACTTTTAAACTCTTCATATTCTCCCCAGGCTAAGTATGCTATACCTATTATTAAAGCAATGATGCTCCCTACATTTAAAGGGATTCCTACATTGGTTAGCATGGCATTAAATAATTCCTCGTTCCAACTTAAAACACCCGAACCAAAGATTGCTGCACTTATATATTTGGCAGAAAATAACAATGCAGCTATCGCTATAAAAGCAACCCCAGTTCCACGTTTGTTCATATATTCCACTCCTTCCGATTTTTTATTATTCTATAAAAACAAATTAAGTAAAAACTTCCCAAATCAACATTACCCAAATATATTAACCCATACCTTTCGCCCAACACGCAAACTACATATATCTTTGACTCCTATATGTGAGTGTCATATGATTGGGGTACCCCCGAAGATGGTGTACGGAGAAAATATTATCAATTATCAGAAGCAGAACAACGAGTTTTGGCAGAAATACTTCATATTTTTCATGACTTTTTGCTGTAAATTTGAGAGGAGATGCTGAGAATGATGAGAGAAAATAATGTAAACGAATACCTAGAAACCTTGAAGGAAAACTTAACTGGTGTTCCTCGAGAAGAAATAAAGCCGATATTACATGAAATAGAAGATCACTTGAATAGAGAAATACAAAATGAAATCCATAATGGTAAAGACAGGCAAGAAGCGGAGAAGTATGTACTCTCTAAGTTTAAAAAGCCTCAACAATTAGCAGAAGATTATTTACAGACATATGAACAAAGTCCGAAATCCGTAACATTCTTATCTGTTGTGTCATCCATGTGGTTAATCGGTGCTGTTTACTTAATGAACCCCATCCTCAAAGGTTTCATAGAACCAGCTTTTTTCACTCTTGGTTTAGCTGTATTGGTTTTCGCTTCCATTTATTTGATGTTGAAAAAGAACTGGAGAAAGCTAGAGATCAAGACGGTAAAGCTCATACCTCCTACGATTGCTTTTCTTATATTTCCTTTATCCATAGTATCGTTTTGGATTAACGGAAATATAAATTCATTCTTGTTATCCTACACTGTTATCTATTGGCTATTTTTAATAATTAGCAGCCTTTACTTTTTTAAAATCATTAAAAAAAATAATCTTGGAAAAGTGTCTTACAGCTTTTTTTAAAAGATAATAGGTTCGGTTGACGGCAAGTATAAACGTTCAGATTTCTGAGCGTTTTTTGATGTAGTATTAAATTAATTGTACTAAGACATTACACTTCGCGACTTAACACTGAATAGTAGAAAATATCTTCTAAATGTAGTTAGAAACTAAAAAGAGCCATCACGATAATGATCAAAGATACGGGCATAAAAAATATTGCCCAGCTATTTTTACCTTTCGTTTTAAACTCCTCTATTGCAATAAGTGCAAGGAAAATACCAAGTAGTAATGATGATATTGGACCATACGAAAAATCTTTTGTAATTAAGCCATATGCTGATATTCCCATTGCAGCTAAAGCAAGGATGATTTTAATAATTTTCAACTTCGATCCCCCTTGTCTCGTTTGTTTAAGCACATTTGTTAACAATCTATCAATTTATTTTACCATAAATTTTCCATACAAAAATTGAAGTATGCATTTTTTGGATAAAAATTAAAAGGATACCCTTTTGTATAAAAAAGGATATCCTCTATTAGCTAACTATATTTCACAGCAAATTTCAAACAAATCTAAATTACTTCTCATGAACTTTCACATATACACTTCCAAATAGGCTTTCCCCTATATAAGCATCTAACTTCCATATTCCACTTTTAGGTAACGACATGTTAGATGGGACGTGTTTGTCTGCGCCATTATTAGCACCACCTAGTCCGCCATTGGTCACAAGGATTTCTTCATCTTCATTTTCATGTGTGGCTACAACTTTTAGTTCTCCTTCTAACTCTTGTTCTTCCCCCCAAAAATGCCACATGTACTTTTGCTCTTTATCAGGATAGAACCTTACTACTTCGCTATCATCGTAAATAAAACCTAATCGACCTTCTTCTCCAATCATTGTGTAACCGCCTGATTCAAAAAGTGAACTTTCATTCCAATTGTTTTTAATTACTTTTTCATTTTTTCCAATGGACTCCTCTTCCTTACAGCCTGCAATTGCTACCGATAAAATTACTGCGAAGATTAAAAGGATTCTTTTTTTCAACATAAATACCTCCCACTGACTTTTTATGGTTATTCTCTATCTTACTTTGATAGCCCTTCATAAAAAGCCAAAAAGGGGCAATCCTTTTATCCCAGGAAAGCACCTGAAATCAAAAGAAAAACCTGAAACCCTAAAGCGGAATTTCTTCCTCTATTTCCGCCCCCTACCCTCAGAGAGGTCAATATGTTTTAATATTTCACAACAGTAATTTTTTTACAACCAAATTAGATTTGCTCCGTCTAATAATTGAAAGGGTGAGGAGGATGCTTGAACGAGTGCTAGAACAAGTAGAAGTAAGTGAGTTAAATAAAGAGGAGAGAATTGAATGGTTGATGAATGAATACGGCCAAAATATAGCTCGTTTAGCATTTACTTATACTAAGCAGAAGCAACTATCAGAAGATATTGCGCAAGAAGTATTTATTAAGTGCTTCGAGAACTTAGACAACTTTAGGAATGAATCTACTTATAAAACATGGTTATACCGTATTACGGTGAATCTATGTAAAGATAAGTTAAGGAGCTGGTCTTTTAAAAATATCGTACTTACTGAATTTTTCACAAAAATAAAGAGTACAAATAAATCACCTGAAATGGAATTAGTCGGTCTAGAGGAAAGGCGATTAGTTGCAGAAAAAATACTTTCCTTACCCGTGAAGTATCGAGAAGTAATTATTTTATATTACTATGAAGAATTGTCATATAACCAAATATCAGATTTATTAAATTTGAGTATACAAACGATAAAGTCTCGATTACATAGGGCGCGCCTCTTGTTAAAAAAGTTACTAGAAGGGAGCATCAAACATGGATGACATGTTTAAACAAATCGTAGAGACTATGAACAAAACTGTGTTAAAGGACATTCACTTCGATACGAAACAGAAAGAAAACGTAAGGCAAGTTATATACAAAAGAAAAAAGAAGCGCCATATCAAGCCAATATTGAATTATTTGTTGCCAATAACTGTAGCGTGTTTGTTTTTTTTAGGCACAAGTTATTATATTGCAAGTGAGTTGGAAATTTTTTCACGTGAGGAGCAAACGGCAGGTTTAAATAACAACAAGGGAGATGTTCCACCAGGATCAAAAGATGAAACCAACATCTATACGCCTCCCGCACAAGAGGAATCATACGAAGAGATGACAAAAGAAGATGTGGTTAGCAAGCTTTTAAATACGGTGGATTATTTTTACACAGCTGCCGGTAAATTTGAAGATTATGCCAAATATTATGACGACTCAGATAGCAAGAGCGTGACTGAGTACAAAGTAAGTATAAAAAATGTAATTGGTGGCTATCAGAAAAGTACCTCTCAATTTGATGAAGAGTTAATGGGGTATGCGGAAATGATAAACGAATTTATTTATAATGAAGAAAAGCGCTGGCATAAAGAAAGTGTAAATAAAACATATTTCGTTCATGACTATCAATCTAAACCTACACGAGATCCGATAACACCAGAGGAAGCGTTTAATTTAGAATTGAAAGACATTTATTCAGATAAGGCCAATTTTAGGGAAAGCCCGGAAATTGCCCCTGGCGGCATGTCTTTGTTTCCCTATGAAATCACGGCAAGTTACTTAAGAAATACAGAGCTTTGGGACATAGAAAAACAAAACGAAGAATTGTTAGGTCATAATACCATTGTTTTATATGGAAAAATGGATGAGCAAGTAATAAATAGATTCCAAATGAAAAGAACGACTGACACTTTTCGCTTTTGGGTAGATAAAGATACTGGAATCTTAGTTCAATACGAAACGTATGATACGGACGGTCAACTTACAGGCTATCTCCATCCTGAAAGTTTGGAAGTGAATATACCTATTGATCCTCAAGATTTTGTACCAAATTTAGATGGCTATAAACCTTTTGTTCCTTACGGGAAAAAGCCTGATCTTGATCCAAGAGAAGCAGAAATAGAAGTTGTAGATTATGCAGACACTTTTAAAGAAGATACAGAGGCTGTGGTAAATTTACTTCGAAAGGACCTGCCTTTCTTGTATGAATTTACTCATCCCGATCTTGAACTATTCTCAGCAGGCTATGAAAAATATAAAAACTTCAACCACGCTTACCTTACGTATATTCCCAAAAATGAAACGGGAGTAGTGTACGTACGCGCTTATCATGAGGATTCCTTTATTCGTTCTTCGACTGATTTTAATAAGGAAACGGGAGCGCAACTAGAAACCTTTACATTAAACGGCATTGAGTGGAAAAGCTATGAAATAAAAGATGTTTTAGGCGCCAAATTTATAGGTATGAAAGGTGATTATATATATGAGGTCGTGAGTCAAAAAATAACACTCGAAGAAACGAAGGCTTTATTAGAATCTTTTACCCCTAGTAAGTAGGATAATAGCTGCCTGGAATTATCAAAAAGAAGGCTGGACAGAATCCAAAAACACCATTTTTCTCTCAAAAGAAAAATGGTGTCCTTTTTATATTTTCCACGGGCTTGAGTCCCGTAGAAAGCTTTGCTTGTAGTGAATATTCCTCATTCAAAAGGTTCCGTTAACTCTTCTTCAGCAACTTTAAGAAATTCACGATATTGGTCATATCGCTCCCTTAAATTTTTATAAATTACATTTCTTTCTTCTGTGGTTGGTGCGGCTATATAATTTTTTATAAAATAAAAATAAGCTAATTTAGTATCATTATAGGTTATAAAATATCTGTCCCTTATCCAAGACTCTAATTGCAGTCCAGTCCCAGTGTAGTTCGAAAAATCTGCAAAAGTTTCATTTAAACGCTCAATTTTTTCAGCACGCTCTTTTTCATTATAATTTTCGGCCTCTTGATGAAATTCGAGAATACGTTCTATCGGAACATTTAATTTTTCCATTTCAGAATGAAGTAAACTACGATAGTCATTAATTAATTGGTGTTGCTGATATATAATAATGATCATTGAAATTGCTATAAAGCTAACAATGATCAGCCAAATCTTTTTCACAATAGGTGCTCCTTTCGAAAGGCAAAAATGACAAAATAAAAAAGATGCTTTTGCTGGCATCTTTTATACTAGTCTTCAATACCCTTTTGAGTATCTTCAATTAGATGATCTAAAAGTTTTTCTGCACTTTCGTAATCCTTTTCTTTTAGGGCTTTCTTTATATCATTTAAATCTCTCATCAATTTTCTAGAATAACTTTTGAATATAGCTGTTTCTTCCATTGTACTTTTTCTCCTTTAATTTTTAATTTCATTATTGTAACATATGTTTTTTGTTTAATCCTCCATTGCCATAAAATAAGAGCTAAGGCCTATGAGCAATCCTCCACTAATCCCAATAATAGATCCAACTACAATCCAACTAGTAGATAAATAGATCCCTAACATGAACATGATTATTCCTATAACAAAGATAACGAACCCTTTGTTCAAAATTTTCCCCTCCCTTTGCACTTAAGAGGCTACAGCTCTTTATACATAATGACAACTTGATCAACCATCGTAATGAAACAACCCATCAACAAACGCTGCGAAATCCGGTGCCAGCTGCAAAATGAAAATGTCGTCGCCCCATTCCAAATCAATATAAATGATGGGTGGATTTTCCTTCGTCTTTCTGTAATCCATTGCCGTCCACGTATGCCCGTCTCCGCCTAAAAGGATGATATCTTTCGGTAAATCCCACTCTTCTATGTAATAATCATTGGAAAGGATCCCCTCTTCTTCAATGCCTCGAATGTGGTCAACACTAATATGATCCTCCGCCCATCCTGTAGGAACCGACGTTGGAAAAGCATCGTAAGTGATATAGCCGCCATTTTGAATTTTGCATAGCTCAATGTAGGCATCCGGTAATGTCACACCTAATTTTTTCTCTGCGTTTTTTACCATATCATCAGTTAGCTTTTCTTTCCCTTCTTCTATACACCATATGTTTTTCAACAAATACGCCTCCTTTATTTATCCTTTTTAAATAACACTTTTTCAAAAAGAATGGATAAACCGACCATTAAAAATAACAAATAAAACCCTTTCAGATCGCTTTTCATAAACACTAAATAAAAACCTGTTAGCCCGAGTGTTAGAAAGAGTATCCAGAAAATTAATGTATTGCCTAAAATCCTTTTCGCTAAAAACTCCATCTTTCCCCTCCTCAGTAAATGCACTTCAAATAATTGCCTTCACAGTGATTACTTAGGAGTTTACCATAATCAAAAGTATATTGTTCCTTAGCTCGCATGCTACAAATAGTCTGAACCGCAAAAATTTAATATCAAAACAATAATAATAAAATAAGTTTAATATAAATCTGTTTATTCTAGCGCTCTCGAGAAAGAGAACCAATACTTTTGAATGATTTGATAACTTACAAAAACACAAAAACCATTAAACTCGATCATTTAAAGGTGTAAAAGACATTTATCTAGAATTTTTGAAATTTATAAGCCCATTTGACTGATTAATGGGTTCTCGATGCTTTAGTGATTCGTCTCAGCAGCTTTCTAATGAAAAGACTTCTAACTCCCTATATAATAGAGAAAACTCAAAATAATTGGACGTGAGAATTATGGAAACCATTCATATCCCTGCAGATGAGATGAATGATCCGATTTTTAAACATCTATTCGTGGAAGGTAGTGAAACAGATGATTGATTATATGAAGTTTGATGTCATGTGGATGGATGACATCATTGCAACAGTCGATTTAAAGCCTGCAAATGGTGGATCGCCTTATGTAGTAAATTATATTAATGACTTTAACAAGCAGTTTTCACCAATGATGGAAGGGCATATTACACTAGAAGAACTTGAAAAATGGCTGAAGTGGCGTACGTTCCCACCAACACGTGCCAATGCCAATGAACTACTTGAAAGCCTTGACATGCAAGCCTATAACCGTTGGGGCATCGTACGTAAAACGCATGGTGTCATGGCAGATGACGAAATTTGGATACGATTTAAGGGTGAAAAATTACGTCATAAAGACGTGTGCCTACGAAAAGAGCTCTATTATCCGAATGATTCGGAAGGAACAAATGTTTCAAATATTTGATTATATATTTTTTTAGAGAATTGATTACTAGTCATCGTTGATATCGTATCTCACTTTATTTAAAGCGATGAATAAGTTGATTGGAGTGGAGGGACCGTGACTCCACCGGGAACCGCACGCGCGGAAGATCCACTAAATTGTGCCTGCCGTTGTAGGCACAATTTAGTTAGCTGGAGCCGTGCCCGGGGAAAGCATCGGTCCCGCAATGGAAATCAACGGTTTTCATTAGTTAACTTTATTTTAATAAAAAAGACTGTAGGCAATCCCGAATTTCTTCGAGTTTGTCTACAGTCTGAGTTTCTGTATCTATTCTTTACAAAAATCCACGAATTTTTTTGCCTGTATTAAGGACAAACCTGTTTGTTCTCTTACAAACTTCACTGCCTTCACTTCACCTACGGACTGTATTTTCTCTTTTACTAAAATAATCAGTTCCTCATTATAGACTTTTGTATAATCCATTTTTCCAACCTCCTCTAATCTTTTATTGGGTACTATTTTTCACTGTAATAAATCTAATAAACAAAGGTAATAGGAAAGTAATTGTAACAATTAAAAATAACGCATCAGACATTATTCTAACAAAAGCTGTGTTAATTATATAAAGTGTAAGAAGTAATAAATAACCGACTAAAAAAATATAATCGAATACTCTTTTACTAAATAGATATGGTTTCTTCAAATAAATCATTAAAAATAAACCTAGCATTAAAACTACTAAAGTCACTATAACATCATCCCCCTTTTACTGCGTGAAGACTTGTTGGAACTGCCGCATTAGTAATTCTAGCCATTTCCATAATATTTTTTATGAATGCTACCGAACTATGTTAAACTCACATTAACAAGATGAATCCCAATTCTGCAACACGAGTATTCACAAAAATCTATGAATGGGAAAGGTGAAGTTACTTATGGATGAAAAACGTAAAGAAGAGCTGAATAAGAAAGAAAATAAAGTAATGAAGAGACAAGTGGGCATTATTGCGTTAATGATCATACTTTATATTCCATTCTTTAACATAGCTGCGTATATATCAAATCAATATTTTTTTGATAGTTATTATTTCGGCTTATTTATTTTGTTATTAGGTATCCCGTTAACATACTTTGCTGCAAAATATTTAGTTTGGTTAATAAAAAATATAAATTCCTATACGAAATAAGCGGAGGATTTCCCCTTATTTACCCCAAAAACAGAGGCCACTCACTAAATAGCGGGAAATTTCCCGCTTATTTTCTTGCAACACATTCTTAATGACTCATCGGCAGATTTCCCTTCTCATTGTCTGTAACACTAATCACATCGTAAAATTCTACTTTTAAAAGGTGTTATCCCCTTCTAATGAATATAATTAATCCCCTACTACTAGCCTGAATAATCGCAATATTTAATAAATATACCACCAACCCTTATTTCTATTTATTAAATAGTAAGTATGCGTTAATATGAGAGATGTTGGAAGTCATACTTCTGTAATACACTTAAAGGAATGATGGAATGAAAAGAAAGTGGTTGTTTTTATTTAGCTTTCTCGTTTCAGTCTTACTTTCTGCTTGCTCAGAAAGTTCAGAGGAGATAAAACAGGAACGATTTAAAATTGGTGTTATGCTGTCAGATGCAGGGCTCGGTGACCAGTCATTTTCAGATATAGCGTTTGAAGGACTGGAAAAAGCGCGTGATGAATTGGATATTACGTTCGATTACCGAGAGCTTGAGATAAGCGGTACATATAAGCAAGGTTTGGAAGACCTGATGGCAGAGGGGCAAGACTTAATTATTGGTATTGGCTTCACAGTGCAAGAGGATCTTGAAGCGATTGCTAAAGCCTATCCGGATCAGCAATTTTTATTGATTGATGCCGAATCAGATTTGCCGAATATTCATAATGTAACTTTTAAAGATGATGAAGGATCTTATTTAATCGGTGCATTGGCAGCGATGAAATCAAAAAGTAATGTTGTTGGATTTATCGGTGGCGTAAATAATCCTGTAATTAAACGATTTGAAACGGGATTTATAGCAGGTGCAAAACAAGTAAATCCGGATGTTGAAGTTTTATCTGTATTTGCCGGGGATTTCGGGGATGATCAACTTGGTGCTTCTATTGCACGGGATATGATCGAACAAGGGGCGGACTATATTTATCCCGCTGCCGGCTTTACAGGTGTTGGCTCTATTTTAGCTGCACAGGAAGCAGGTGTACATGCATTCGGTGTGGACAGCGATCAGTTTTTCCTTGCAGAAGATACAATTGTTTCTTCCATGATGAAACGAGTTGATACAGCTGTTTATCAGGCAATCGAAGAAATTGCTGAAACAGGGGTACTTTCGGAAAAAGATAAAGTGCTTGGCATTAAAGAAAATGGTGTTAGCCTTGCGCCAATTCGTGTCGTGTCTTTAACTGAAGAGGAAAAAAAGCTATTGGAAGACGTTCAGCAAAAGCTTGCAGACGGGCAACTGATAATTAAGTAGAAGAAAGGGTCGTACAACAATGAAATTAAAACAGAAAATATTAATGTTGGCCTTGATTCCACTACTATTAGCTGTCTGTATTATTGCTTATAATATTAGCCAGCTTATGAGCCTCAACGCCTCTACGGAAGAAGTAGTGGATTCCCTTGTTGCAGTTGAGGAATTAAACAGCACGGTCCAAAGCCTTCAAAAGTCACTAAGTGTCTATTCAATTAATGTATCAGAAAACAATAAGCATAATATTGAAACCGATTTAGCCCGAACAGAAGAGGTTTATAAAAATCTGAAAGGCAGCTTTACATCAGGCCGCCAACAAAAGATTAGTACCCGCTTTGAAGAGAAATTCGCAAAAATCGCAGAAGCGACAGCTACCTCACTGCAAGATACAAATGTTGCAGAAATTAAGCGTCAATCACAGCGTACTCGCGGAATTGTAAATGATGTAATCGAGCTAAAACGAGAGGTTAGTGCAAACTATACCGCGATGCAACAAGAACTTGGCAACAAAATTAAAGCCATTACATGGATTTCGATTATTGCCGCAGTCGTACTTTTATTCTTGAGTGTCGTGTCAGCTCTTTACTTTACAAACAAAATTGTCAGTCGCATAGGACGATTAACAGCCGGTGCAAAGGAAATTGCAGCCGGGAATTTAAATGTGGAACTGGATGACAAGGATACAGACGATGAAGTAGGTGAGTTACAAGTTACCTTCCGTCAAATGACAAGCAATTTAAGGGATATTATTACACATGTGTCTGACAGTTCAGACCAAGTTGCTGCATCTGCCGAGGAGCTCATGGCCAGCGCGGACGAAACAATGCTTGGAACCGAACTTATTTCCACATCCATTCAAAATGTATCAGATGCAGCAGACAAGCAAAAAGAAATGTCGGGCTCTTCTGCTGCCTTCGCAAAGGATGTATTAATAGAGGCAAAAGAAATTGCTAGTCAGGCGGGTAAAGCGACGGCACTGTCTGCTTCAACAAGTGAAAAAATTGAAGAAGGTTCGGTGTATGTAGAAAATACCGTAACTCAAATGAATCTGATTCATTCTACCGTTGAGGAAACCGCAGATTCATTAACATTACTTGCTAGCCGTACGAAAGAAATCGTAAATATTTTAAAGCTTGTTCAAGATATTTCCGATCAAACAAACTTACTTGCACTGAATGCCGCGATTGAAGCCGCTCGTGCTGGTGAAGCTGGTAAAGGCTTTGCTGTTGTTGCAGACGAAGTTAAAAAGCTTTCCGAACAGACAAAGCAGTCTGTTTACGATATTTCACGCATTGCAGTTGAAATTGAAACAGATACGACGAAAACTGTTTCTTCTATTCAGCAAGTTAAGGATCGAGTAGATGCAGGAATCAGCATCTCCCATGATACAAAGGCTACATTTGAAGAGATATTGTCAATTATCGGTCAAGTGCAAAATCAAGTAAATCAGATTTCAACTGTATCCGATAGCATCCATTCTAAAATAGAATCTGTTTCAGAGCAGTCGCTACAAATGGCGAAGGTTTCTGAAACAACAGCTGACAATGCTGTATCAGTTGCCTCAGCTTCTGAGGAACAACTGGCATCTATGTCAGAAGTAAATGCAGCAGCTACTTCTCTCGCTCGTCTTGCCGAACAATTGCAAGCGATTGTGGCGGAGTTTAGAACATAAGTTTACTGTGGCTATCAAATAGCCTCACCATCTTATAACCTTTTACGATAAATAAGAAGAATCCATTTTGAAAAGAGATTTAGAAAAATGGATTCTTCTTTAGTAATTTTAAGGGAAGAAATCCTCCAGTTTAACCCCCACTACTTTCAAAACTTTTCAAACCGAATGGATAGACCCATCATTAAGAATAAAAAATAAAATCCTTTCGGGTCCTGTTTCATTAAAACTAAATAAAAACCTGTCGATCCAAATACTATATTAAAATGTTTCCTAAAATTCTTCTCGATAAAAAATTCATCTATATTCTTCTCGAACTCATCATTAATCAGATGAACGTTGACTTTAAACAAGAAAACGCGAAAACCGTTATACTCAACAGGTTTTCGCGTCTCCAATTTAAGCATGCTTCTTCAAATACTCCAACGTTGCCTTCGCAAGTGTGTTGGCAGCAACTAAAAGTGCACGCTCATCGATATCGAACTTCGGATGATGGTGCGGGTACGCCTCTTCTTTCTCTGGGTCACGCGCACCTGTGAAAAAGAATGTGCCCGGTACCTTTTCTAAATAGTAGGCAAAGTCCTCACCGCCCATTTCCGGTTCACAAATAACAACTTCCTCGACACCTGGTGTTTCTTTTGCCTGCTCGATGAAGAATCTCGTCGTCTCACGATCATTGATCACAGGCGAATACCCGCGCACATAATTATATTCATAATCTGCCTTCATTACTAAGCAAGAAGCCTTCAATACATCTTCCAGCTCGCGCTCAATAATGCCGCGCGATTCTTCATCAAATACGCGGGCCGTTCCTTTAATCTTCACTGAATCGGCAATAACGTTAAATGGATTTAGCGCTTCAAAGTGGCAAATTGAAACGACAGCCGGTTTCACAGGATTAATACGGCGACCTAATAATTGCTGTGCATTCACAACAAATTGTGAGCCGATGTAAATCGAGTCTTTCGTTTCCTGTGGTTTTGCTCCGTGTCCGCCTTTCCCTTTAATCGTAATATAAAAGGCATCTGCTGCAGCCATTAACGGACCTTCACAAACAGCAATTTTCCCATGCTCAACCGGTGCCCATAAATGCTGACCGAAAATAACATCGACCCCATCCAAGCAGCCATCTTCAATCATCGGGATCGCCCCACCCGGTGCAATTTCTTCACCGAATTGATGGATGAACACGACATTCCCTTGAATCTCGTCCTGAATTTTGTTCAGTGCCTTTGCCAATACAAGAAGTGACGCGGTATGGCCATCATGACCGCATGCATGCATTCTGCCATCTACCTTTGATTTATAAGGCACATCATTTTGCTCTTGAATTGATAGGGCATCGAAATCTGCACGTAGCGCAACCGTTTTACCTGGCTTACCGCCTCTTAAAGTAGCGACTACCCCACGACCACCTACACCTTCACGCACTTCATGTCCAAGGGCACGATGGTACTCAGCAATATATTTTGGCGTTTCGACTTCTTCATGTGAAAGCTCCGGGTTTTCATGCAGGTAGCGACGAATCGCAACCATTTCATCAAAATGCTGTTCTAGTATTTCAAATATATTCGTCATTTCTCATACCCCATTTTCTAAGTTGTCTGTATTTCGAATAAACATTACAAGTAATTCCCTACTTCTAAAGGCTACTTTTCAAAATCCTAAAATATTACTTTAAATAAATCCCATCGCCAGGGCCTAATGGCAGGCCAAACATGAACCATACAGCGAATAAAATAATCCACATAATCGCGAAGAAGATAGAATAAGGCAATAGCGCTGAGATTAACGTACCAATCCCGATATTCTTATCGTAGCGTCTCGCAAATGCTAGTAAAATCGCAAAGTATGCAAGCATCGGTGTAACCGGATTTGAAATGGAATCCCCTACACGGTAGGCCATTTGTGTAACAGCTGGTGAATAGTTTAAATACATGAACATCGGTACAAAGATTGGTGCCAGTAAAGCCCATTTTGCAGATGCACTTGCAACGAGTAAGTTGATCAATGCACAAATAATAATGAAGCCGATAAACATTGGCGCACCGGTAAAGTTCATATTTTGTAAAAACTCTGCACCCTTAATTGCTAAAATCGGACCAATGTTACTCCACCCAAAATAAGCAATCATTTGTGCTGCTACGAATGCCAATACGATGAATGAAGAAAGGTCACCGATTGATTTAAACATTTGCTCCGCTACATCGCGGTCTGATTTTACCTTCTTCGTCACGATACCATATGCTAAGCCCGGTAGTAAGAAGAAGAATAGCATAATCGGCACAATACCCGTCATAAACGGTGAGTTTAAAAAGCCGTTATCTTCTGGATTACGTAATAACCCTGATTCTGGTACTACTAAAATAGCCATTAAAATGATATAGGCAACTGTGACAATCCCTGCCCAGCGAAGCCCTTTATTTTCTAGAGCTGTTAGTGGTTCAGCGACCTCAACTTCTCCGCTGTACTTACCAAAGCGTGGCTCTACGAATTTTACTGTTACCCAACTTGCTACAATCACTATTAAAAATGTCGAAACAATCATGAAGTAATAGTTCATCGTTGCAAGTCCTGTATATGTAGGATCAACCAATTGTGCTGCTGTTTGTGTAATACCTAGTAATAAAACGTCTAAAGACGAAATAATAATATTAGCACTAAACCCTCCGGCAATTGCTGCATATGTCGCGATTAAACCAACAAGTGGATTTCGTCCAACACTCATGAAAATCATCGCGGCAATTGGAGGTAAAATAATGAACGCTGCGTCTGCGGCAACAGTCCCGACAAGTCCTGTAAATATAATAACAGGCAAAATAAGTTTTTTCGGTGCACTTAAAACCGTCTTTTTCATTAACGCCGATATTAAGCCACTGTTTTCAGCTACCCCGATACCGATCATCGTTACAACGACGATACCAAGCGGAGCGAAGCTAGTAAAGTTCGTCACCATGTTTGTAACGATTTGAATAAGTCCTTCACGATTCAACAGGTTAATAACTTCAATCGTTTCGTCAGTTCCTGGCTTAACGGCCGAAACTCCTAGTTTTGATAAAATAAATGATAGCGCCAAAACGAAAAATGCCAAAATGACGAATAACGTAACCGGGTCCGGAAGTTTATTGCCCGCTCGTTCGATTCCATCTAAAAACCTATCAACTAATTTTTTCTTTACTACTTTGTTTTCCATATATGCGCCCCCCCTAGTTGATTAATGTTTTATAGAATAACAAAGCAAGAAATAATTAACAACTCGTTATGCGAATTTTTAGATTTTTTGTTATATTTCGATAATATTTCTGCTTATTAGAAATGAAATTTGGAGGAAGATCTAATCTCTGTCTTGTCCATTGAATAGTAAAAAAGGCTTTTCTTAAGTAAAAATAGATACCTTTTTAGATCTATATAATGAAAATTTTTTTTGATATTCAGTTCTATTTCAAGTTATTACTGTAGAATATTGACATTGAATACCCTTTAACTTACCATTTAATTTACAAGAATACCCATTATCACTTAGGAGGTAGTTTAATGCACTATACCTTAGTAGATTACGAGCACAACATCACGACCGTTACATTTCATCCTGCGTCCAATTCTGCAAGCATCACTTACTTTATTGATACAGAAGATCGTCACTATATCGAATCGCCACAATACACGTGGAAGCAAGGTGGGTGTGATACCCATAGCTTACATTACCATGATGAAAATAAGACACGTGTTATGTATAAACGTTTCATTACCAATGCTCTTAAACATGAGGATACCTGTGCATTAAATAATAATAAAAAGGATTTACGAAAAATCAATATTATTAAATATCCTAAAGGGAAAATAGAGTATAGAGAAGAGCTTAAAGAAAGTAGGAAAGCAGAATTAATTCCCTTTGAAATCGATTTAACAAAATTAAAGCCTGCTTCACAAAAGACCGAGTTAAAAAAGGAAAAAAAGAAAAAATCTAAGAAGAAAGATAAAAAGAAAAAAACGGATTCAAAAAAGAAGAAAGCGAAGAAAAAATAGCCCCAACATTAAGGGAGATCCTATGAACGATATTTTAAAGCAATTAACCGAAATTGAACCTACATTAAGAAAACCATTTCCCACCGAAGATATTAATAAAATAGCGAAAGATTTTCGAACAGAGTTTATGAAATTACCTAATGAGGTGGATTTCTATGATGATTTTTATTTTTACTGTGTGAACATTGCCGGAACGCTAAGTTATGTTTTAAGTGATAACATAAATCAAATCCCACAAGGTCAAATTGATAGGCTATTTCAATCTTTTATTGAGCACTATCAATATGAATTTTTTGAAGACCATATAGCAAAATATCATCATTTTCATCAGGAATATACAACTTTCGAGCAAGCAAGAAAATTGTTATTAAAGTTGTTGTTTCCTACCTTCCATTATTAGCTCCCACTAAATTTCAAACACAAAAAAAGCCTGGCTATACCTGTGCACATTGATTCTGTGCCAGGTTACCATGCCTTATATTTTATAATGCCACTTTGTAAACTAGCTAAATATGCAAAATTGCCTGCCACCTTAAAAATTCAGTTAGCAAACTATCTTCATAAATTAGATTATTTTAAAATAGAATCCCTTTTCCCTTTCCTCAATAAAATCTCTTGCACGTACTCCTTATTACCGCACCCCAATCAATTTCAATCATCATCTTGATCTCCCATTATTGAGAGAATGTAAAGACAGCATGTTAATTAATTGTAAATAAGTTGTGAAAATGAGCCACTCACCTAATATTTCCGATAAACCACAATTTACTAATTATTAATAATTTCCGAATACTTCCCTTTACATTTAACGCGTAATGTTATCGGTGGAGGTGATACAAATGCTTATTGACTTACATATGCATACAAACTGTTCAGATGGCGAGTTGACACCTGAACAACTAGTAACTTTAATACACGAACGACAAGTAACGCACTTTGCGATTGCTGATCATGACACAACAAAAGCATATGAACAACTAGCAAATACGGAATTTACTCAATCGACTTTAATTACTGCATTGGAATTCAATACAGATGGACCAAACGGTGAACTACATATTTTAGGATATGGTCTGGATTTACAAAATGAACAGCTCATCCATTATTGCAATATGCGCAGAGAAGAACGTATTCACTGGTCTCAAAAAATAGTGGCTAAGCTTCAACAACTCGGCTATCCGATCGATTATGAAAAGGTTCAACAGCGTGCTGAAGGCGGAATCATTGTACGCACTCATATTGCCGATGAACTTGTGTCATTAGGCTATTTTGAAAATGCTCAAGCCGCCTATGAAAAACTATTAACAAAAGGTGCCCCTGCCTTTGAAGTCCGAAAAGGGGCTACCTCAGCTGAAGCAATTCAAATGATTCATCATGCTGGGGGGTTGGCTGTGTTGGCACATCCGGGAATTTATAAGTTTGATTATTCTATAGAAAAAGTACTAGCAGAAGGAATTGATGGAATCGAAGTATTTTATCCTCTTCATAGCGAGGACCAAGTTATACATTTCAAACAAATCGCAGACAAATATAATCTGTATAAAACAGTTGGCAGCGACTTCCATGGTGTGCATTCAAGAAGCCCCTACTTACCAGGATCTGTCCCTTACGAAGAAGCCGATGTTGTTCCTTTCCTAGTAGCATTAAGCCAAAAAAGTGGTGTGAACGTATGAAATTATATGCTGCAACTACGCTATTTTGGGGACAGCCTTTGGAAACGATTTTTCAAAAAGTACAGGCTGCCGAATTACAAGGAATTGAATTATGGATGGAGCAAATGCAATTGGAAAATTGGTCGCTGCCAAAAATTGAACAGCTTATGCAGCAATACAACCTAGCTGTGTCTCTCCATGCTCGGAGCTGGGACTTAAATTTAGCCTCGCTCAATGAAGAAATTCGGAATGCATCCGTTCATGAAATAATGGATGCGCTCTATATTGCAAAAGCATTAAACTGCCCGTCGGTTACGATTCATCCGGGTCGAAAAATGATTGCCAGTCATCCAAGTATATTTTATGAACAAGCGATGGATGAAAGTTTAAAAACGTTATATAAAGCAAGTGAAAAAACCGGCGTTAGTATTTCTCTTGAGCTGCTCGAGAAACTCCCAAAAGAATTATATGTTGAGCCCGAGGCGTTAAATCGACTGCTCGAGAACTATCCATTATTTAAAACAACGTTCGATATTGCACATATTGGGCTGCAAGATAATATTGAAGAAAAACTTTGTCAGTTACGCAACATCGATAAAATTCATATAAGTGATGCAACCGAACAGAAATTTCATGTTGCGCTTGGTACGGGACAATTGCTGCTGCCACACACACTTTGGCATCGCATTAAAGAACAGAACGTGCCCGTTGTGTTAGAAGGCTTATGCTATGACGATACGATGTTTACGCAACATCTCAACTATTTGAAGAAGCTGGAGATAATAAATAATGAACTTTTTAGTTACAAATGATGATGGTATTTTTGCACCTGGTGTCCGTGCTCTTGTCGAAGTTTTAAGTAATTTTGGTCAAGTGTACGTTTGCTGTCCCGACCAAGAAAGAAGTGCCATTTCTCATTCAATTACATTACGTAAGCCGTTAAACATTCAAAAAACCGATCTTTTCGGTGAGCATATTCATGCGTGGTGCATTGATGGGACCCCTGCTGACTGTGTAAAACTAGCATTAGATGTCCTTATCAAAGAACCAATTGACTTTATTATTTCCGGTATTAATCTCGGCTCAAATATTGGAAGGGATGTCTACTACTCCGGGACGATCAGTGCTGCAATTGAAGGTGCTTCGCTCGGTTATAAAGCATTTGCCATTTCTGTAGATGCCTATGATGCGGAAAAATTAAATTTAAAGTACCCAAAACAATATTTATATCAATTTTTACAAAATTTTCTTCACCAAGATTTAAAAAATGGGACTGTCTATAACATGAATCTTCCATATGTTGAGCCCAATCATTATTTAGGGCCTATCGTTACCGAGCTTGATTTTTCGGTCAAACGATACAAACATGTTCATATTGAAGATGGGATGGGACAGCTCTTTTATTGGCTAAAAGATTATCGTACAACAATAGAAAGTGAAGCGGGCAATGCAGACTTTTCATTAATTACACAAGGTTATTTAACCATTACCCCTTTAACAGTCAGCTTTATCAATCAAGATTTATTACAACAAACACAATTATTGATAGAAGGAGCTCTTAAAAAATGAAAAAATTATGGACGACTGCGTTATTATCAACAGCAATTTTAGCAGCATGTGGATCGACTGAGGAAGATACAGCAAATGAGGTCAACGCAAACGATAATACAACAACTGAAGCTGAAGCAACAATTGATGGTACGGTTAGTTTCTATACTTCTCAGCCTGAAGCTGATGCGACAAAATTTATTTCAGAGTTTAATCATTTATACCCAGAGATAGAAGTTGAATTATTCCGTTCAGGAACCGAGGAAGTTGTCGGGAAAATTTTAGCAGAAAATACAGCTGGCGATATTCAAGCAGATGTATTGTTACTGGCAGATCACGTAACCTTTGAAAACTTGAAAAATCAAGATTTACTAGAAAGCTATGATTCACCGGAGAAAGAAAATATTTCCGAAGAATTTATTGACAAAGATTTAACATATTACGGCACAAAAGTAATGGCAACAGTAATCGGTTATAACACAGATGCGGTTACAGAAGCACCGACATCCTGGAGCGTATTAACAGAAAAGGCGAATGAAACGATTATGCCTAGCCCTCTTTATTCAGGTGCTGCTGCATACAATTTAGGAATTTTCACACGCAACGATCACTTCGGCTGGGATTATTATAAAGCGTTAAAAGAAGGCAAAGCGACAGTTGTCCAAGGAAATGGTGCTGCATTAAAAGGCTTGCAAGCTGGTGAAAACAACTACGCCATGATTGTAGACTATTTAGTAAATAATGCGGCAAAAGAAGGTTCACCAATAGCCATCACTTACCCGGAAGAAGGTGTACCGGTAATTACGGAGCCAATCGCATTAGTAAAGGATGCTCAAGATAAAAAAGCAGCCCAAGCTTTCATCGACTTCGTTCTTTCTAAAGAAGGTCAAGAGCTTGCAGCAAGTTTAGGCTACGCACCAATTCGTTCAGATGTTGCAGCACCAGAAGGACTTAAAGGTGTGGATGAACTAAATGTATTATCAAGCAGTGTAGAAGAGCTTTATAATGGGCGCGAATCAGATAAAAATGAATTTAAAACATTATTTGGGGAATAAGAATGACGCATTTTACAGCTCAAAGTAAAACAAAAGCTACACAAAAATCTACTGCTTTACTCCTATCGAAAAAAGGGCTCATTACCCTTTCTTCGGTACTGATCTTTATATTTTTCATCGTACCGATTCTGCGTCTTGTTTGGCAAAGCTTTCAATATGATGGCGCATTATCTCTGAAACATTATACAACCATTTTAAGTGAGCCTTTCACTTGGAATATGCTTAAAAACACGGCTTACATTGTCGTCGTCTCAACAATTTTAGCTTTAGTATTAGGTGTAACCTTTGCTTGGATTATGGCGTATACCAATTTTCGCGGAAAGAAATGGATTCAAATTTTCATTATGTTACCATTTATTATTCCGTCTTATATCGTGACGATTGCTTGGACCCAATTCGTCAAAGATTTACCGATCACTGTTAATTTATATTCGCTAACAGGCATCGCATTTTTATTAGGTGTTTCTCATTTTCCATTAGTATATATGTTTACGGTGAACGTGTTAAAGCGAATTCCAAAAGAGCTTGAATGGGCTATTCGTACATCTGGCGGCAGTCGAATCAAAACATTCATTGTCGTTACGTTACCATTATCATTGCCTGGCGTTATTGGCGGTGGCATGATCGCGTTTCTTTCAAATTTAGATAATTTCGGCATCCCTGCTTTTTTAGGAATTCCTGCGAATATTACGGTGTTAAGTACAGCCATTTTCCAGGAAGTAATCGGCTACGGAAATAATGCTTTCGCAAGAGCTGCTACATTATCAGTGCTACTTGCTTTAATCGCCCTTATTGTTACGGGCCTTCAGTGGCTGCTTTTACGTCGCTCTAAAGTCATGGAAACAAGCTATATCGATCATACACCAAGAGTAGATTTGGGAAAGTGGCGTAGCTTAGTCGAAATCATCGTTTGGGCACTTGTTTTATTATTTAGCATCGTACCCCTAATTTCCATGCTAAAGACTTCGTTCGTAAAAACATATGGAGTGCCTCTTACGCTCGATACATTCACGCTATACAATTATAACTTTTTACTTTACGACTATAATAAAGTTGGAGATGCATTACAGACGAGCACGATATTAGCGATTGCCACAGCTGTTATTTGTGTCGTTGCAGGTACGATTATTGCGTATATGCGAATTAGAAAGAACTCTATTTTTTCGAAAACACTTGAGCTGATTGTTGCGATTCCGTACACATTACCAGGTATGGTGTTAGCTTTAGCGATGATCCTCGCATGGATGCAACCAATTCCGGGCTGGAATCCTGGCATATATGGCTCCATCTGGATTTTACTTATTGCCTATGTTACACGCTTTATGTTTTTGCAAGTGCGAGGCAGCAGTACAGCCATTCTGCAAGTGTCTACTGACTTAGAGGAGGCCGCACATATTAGTGGTGCTTCGGTATGGGCGAAATGGAAAGCGATTTTACTACCACTATTTTTACCAGGTATTATTAGCGGCTCTGTTCTTGTCATTTTAAATACATTAACAGAATTAACGGTCTCTTCCTTACTATGGTCAAGCGGTGCTGAAACAATCGGCGTGCTAATTTATAACTTTGAGCAAGCTGGGTATACGACATACTCAACTGCGTTTTCCGCTATTGTTTTACTATACATGTCCATTTTCGCCGGATTACTCTATGGGATAAGTGCAATAATACGTAGAAAGAGGGTTTCGCATGATCACTGAATTAAAAAATATAAAAAAATCATTCGGCTCCACAGATGTTTTGAAAGGAATCGATTTAACAATTAAAGAAGGTGAATTTGTAGCGATTGTTGGTCCTTCAGGCTGTGGTAAAACGACACTGCTGAAAATTCTCGCTGGATTTGAACGTCCGACGAGTGGCGAACTTTTAATGGATGACGCATTAATGAACCGGGTACCACCAGAACAACGCAATATTAGTTTAGTATTCCAATCATTTGCATTATGGCCTCATATGAAAGTAAAGGAGCAAGTGGCATTTCCTTTAAAGCATCATCGATTTGTTAGTGAAGCTTTCAAAAAACAGCCCGATGTACGCGTAGAAGAAATGTTAAGCGCCATGAGCATGAGTCACTTAGCCGATCGCTACCCCCATGAACTTTCCGGCGGGCAAAAGCAGCGAGTTGCGATTGCACGAGCTTTAAGTCCCGCACCTGCTCTGATTTTAATGGATGAGCCGTTAAGTAGTCTTGATGCCAAACTGCGGATTGAATTGCGCTATGAAATTCAAAAAATTCATCGCCAGTTTAAAAAAGCGATCGTCTACGTTACGCACGATCAGGGAGAAGCATTGGCAATGGCTGATAAAATTGTTGTGATGAATGCTGGAAAAATCGAACAAATCGGCACACCACAGGAAATTTATTATTACCCAGAAACACCTTTTGTTGCAGACTTTGTAGGTAAAGCCAATCTATTAGAAGGAACATGGGACAATGATCAATTTTCCCCAGCATTAAGTCCAAATGTATCGTGGCATTTCCCGAAGGTTTCTACATCATTTAAACAAGCTGGCTTATGCCCATTACGTCCAGAGCAACTTAAACCTACAGCCGATAACCGACATGGCATTGAAGTCGAAATCCAAAACGTCCAATTCCAAGGACGAGAAATGATCTACACAGCGCTCGCTAACGAAACTCAGTTAACTATAGTTTCAGATGCAGACACTCGCATTCAAATCGGTGAACGCTTGCTAGTTGGGACATGAGGGACGGCTCATGAAAGGACGAAGCGATGACTACCTTCCAATATTAGCTCCTACTAATTTCCAAACACAAAAAAAGCCTGGCTATACCTGTGCACAACTATTTTGTGCCAGGTTACCATGCCTTATATTTTATAATGCCACTTTGCAAACTCACTAGTTTTCAATCGGTAATCTTTTTTTCGTCTCGTACATATCTTTTAATTTAGCATAATAAGCCGCTGCATTTACTGCATCTTCGCCTTTTTTACGTAAAGCATACTCGAATGCCTCCACTAAATGCTCTGTTGTTACCAATTCATTTTTAATATTAATTAAATCATAATACTCATAGCGGTCAGGAATTTTCGATAAAATATCTTCATCGCCTGTAATCGAAATTAAATGATCGTCGTTAAAAAATAATTGTAGCATAGTTCATGTCCCCTTTTTTATGTAGTATCTGTGTTGTCACCCTTTGATAATATGCTGTTGCAGCCCGCTTTTAACACGCTGTAATGAAGCATCTTCTTATCTTTACCCTATTTCTTACATAATGAATCATCAATCAGTATAATAAATTTCCGACCCGCCCTCATTAATTTAATTATTCGGAAAAAATAAATCTATATGTTGTAAATTAGGTATAATATATCTATAATGACCATTTAACGTTTGGGACGAATTACTTGGAGAGGATAGTCATCTATGAAAATAACACGAACCGTTAAATATAATTTAATCCGTCTATTTCGGCTTAAATCGGGTCCACATGAAGTGGCGTCAGGAGTAACGATTGGTTTTATCCCAAGCTGGCTGCCTACATTCGGATTTGGCCCCGTACTTTCCATCGGTATGGCCAGACTCGTAAAGGCGAATACCGTTTCCGCACTTGTCGGTGGTGTCATGGGCACTTTTATTTGGCCGCTTCTTTTCTTCTTAAATTATCAGGTCGGGAGCTTACTATTGAATCAAAATACAAAAGTCACTGAACTGGATGAAGTAGGATACATTGATGCTCTCGAACATACTTATACAGGCATTGTGAGTGCCCATTCGAGTGGATTCATCTTTCTAACAGGTGCCACGTGCAATATCGTGATCTCCTCGATACTTATTTACATCATCGTATATGTCATGTTTAAGACGAACCGGGTAAGGATTTTAAATAAAATTAGGTGAGTCCATCACATAAAGAAAACCGGGTGCCCAACAATTCATCAATTGTTCGTGCACCCGGTTTGTTGTTATATTAAATTCACGATATTAGTGGAGCATAATCGAGCCGCCATCCACCATCAATGTTTGACCTGTTATATATTTCGAGTCTTCTGAAGCTAAAAAGACAGCCGCACGCCCGATATCTTGTTCCGGATCACCGAATTTACCCATCGGAATACCCGCAAGTACCCCTTCATAATATTCCGGCTGAGCTTTTGCCCATGCTTGTACACCTTCAGAATTGGCGATTGGTGAGATCAAGTTCGCCGTCACACCATCTGCCCCAAACTCATTAGCTACGACACGCGTAATTCCACGAATCGCTTCTTTTGCTGCCGCATAAGCAGCTTGTGTTTTATGTCCTTTTAACCCGGCACCTGAAGCAAAGTTTATAATATTACCACGAGTTTTCTTCAAATGTGGAATAGCCGCCTGCATTAAGTACCATGTAGGGTAGAAGCCTGTATCCATTGACAATGCTAAATGTTCTGGAGTTGTTTCAAGGAATGGCACTTGTTTAGAAGCGTGTGCATTATTCACTAACACATCTAAACGACCGTATTTCTCGACAACTTGTTCCACTACATTTTTTAGTTGATCATGCTTTGTCAAATCACATTCAATAAAGCTAGATTGTGGTGAGTGTTGCTGCAAATCCGCCAATACTTTTGCGCCTGCTTCCGGATTAAGATCAACTGCCACAACAATTGCGCCCTCTTTTACCATTGCACGCCCCATACCAGCGCCAATACCGCCAGCACCACCTGTAATGATCACTACCTTGTCTTTTAATTTCAATACAATTTCTCCTTCTCAGAAAAACCACAACTTTAACGTGATTGTTCCCAGTATCGTTAATAAATTTTGTTACTAACAAATTAAATATACAACTTCATTATTTTAGAGGCAAATTATCAACCGCACTTATTATGCGCTTTTTGGGCAGATACTATTACAGAAATTTGCTTTAATTTCAATCATTGAATGTCAGGAGAAAAACTGACTGTGATACCCTACCTCAGTCAGATACCTCTTTGTCTATATTGGTTCCACGAATGGTATCACTGAAAACTTCATAAGGCTCCATACCAGAAACATAAAACGTATAAGTAGTTTCAACTGCCAACGAGTCCTTTTTCACCACTTCAAACTCATACGTGACATCCGTCCAACCGTACCCTACCTGTTTAATCTCATAGTCCATGTCTGGATACGTTTCTTGCAAAAATGTTTCTAAGCTCACTTTTGCTCTTTGTTTATGCACTGTATTGCCGCTCATTTGCATGTAAGCGTACACTAGGACACCAATTAATGTAATAGCAATTACGCCATATAGTATTTTCTTTTTCATATTAATTTTCCTCTCTTATTTTAAGAATGCTAAAGCCGATCACAATTCCAATAAACGTTATGATTAAATGGATCACCACGGATGTGAGTGCGAGGGAAAAAGACTCCAAAAAGCTTCCTCCATAAAATTCACCGAACCAATCCGTCATATACAATAGACAGTTCCATATAAAATTCGGTACCCCTGCAAGCAGAACGGCAATAAAAATGGAGCGGTAAAACAAATATGTAACCGCGCCCAGTAAGGCATAGGTCAGGATAAATCCACTATTGTTATTCATCACGGTCGTCCCCATCGCCAAGATAAAGGCAATCGCTACAAAGAAAATCTGTATCGTTGTCAGCTTCAGCGTGATTTTTCGAATCATTTTTTTAGAGCCACCGCCATGTTCTACTTCCACAGGCAGCGGGATTTGTGATTGTTCTGCAATGTGGCGGCACTCTTGGCAACTTTTCAAATGCTCCTCGACAAATTGTTTTGTCCCTATCTGAACCAAATCTTCCTCGTATAAAGGTAAAAGATCTTGTATAACCGGACATTCTTTGTTCATAAAGTCACCTCCATTAATTTTTGAATCTTCAATTTCAGCCGGTGAAACGTTACCCGCGCATAGTTCTCTGATTTACCAATTAAGTCACCAATTTCTGCAAAGCTCAGTTCTCCATATATACGCAGCAATACAATTTCCCTCGAAGCATCATCTAGTTTTGAAATATGATGTAAAAGTATTCTTGTATCTTCATTGAGTTCTGCTAACTCTTCTATTGATAGCATTTCAGTTTCTGGTATCGCTGAGAGCTTTTGCATTAAGCTTTGCTGATACTTATTTTTCCGATAATATTTTTTCAGTAAATTTCCCGCAATCGAGAAGATCCATGTCGACAAAGTGGATTGTCCATTAAAGGAGCCAATGCTTTTACAGGCCTCGTAAAAGGTATCGTGGCAAAGATCTTGAGCAGTCATCCGATTGCCTGTCTTGGATAAAAAAAACGCATAGAGTTTTGGATGAATTTGTTCATATTGTTCCTCTAACTTGTTCATAACTGCCCTCACTTTCCTGTTGTTCGTAGTATTAATACCACGACCCTTTATTTCGTTACAAAATATTTTAAAATATTTTTTTAACAAGTATTCTGTAGATTTCACTATACCGGCTTTGGAACAGTTATGTAATTGGGGATTGAAAAACAAAAAAGTAAATTATATATCAATAGTCCATAAAAAAATGTGCCAAAACCCTTGATAATAAAGGATTTTAGCACTCATTGAATTCCTATGAAGTTCATTAGCTTTCTCTAGTTAATTTTACATTAGCCAAGGTATTTCCCAGTTCTCCGTTAATAACTGATAAGCTGCCATCGTTTTCGAGAACGATGGCTTTAACTTCCTTTAAGTCTCCGATTCCATCATTCCGCACAGACTGCAGTATATCGCCCTCGCTAATTCTTTCTTTTTTCATAGTTTCTCTTAGAAATGAGCCATTCAAATAGAGCAAGCTCGGCTCGGACTTAATGATTTTATTGAATTTTTTCCAACGTACAGATGTGAATGTCAATAAAAATTGCAATAAAATCAACAGGACAAATGCTAACAGTCCCTCTAGCAAGCTCACATTTTTATTCAATAAAATTGTAGAGAGTACAGAACCAAGCGCTACTGTTACCACTAAATCGAAAGCATTTAATTGGGTTAATGACCGTTTCCCAGAAATCAGTAGAAAGAAGATTATACCGACATAAGCAAGAATGCCAACAGTGATAATTCGAATAAAACTTTCTAATGTAATTGAGAACATGCTACCAGCTCCTCTCCGTAATTATTAAGTAAAGATTCTTATCGAATAAATTCTTACAACTATTGAAGCTGTTATACCTACTCTCTATACCCTATTCATAACTTCCAAATACTCATTGCACATTAAATCTTGATTACAAAAAATTATATTAATAAAATAAACCCCTTTTATTATTCTAAAATAGAATTTCTTCTGTTTTCTCCAACATTTTTTGACCTGCTTTTACTCTGATTCCCTCAGCCAAATCCCTCCCTTCCATCGACCCATTCTAATCCCATCATCAACAACTCAATAAAATCCCATCATCATGTGCTCAAAAAAGTCCGCTCAAAAAGAATTAATTATTTTTTTAATTATTTTTTTAAATATATATTGTTGCGTTAACACGCAACTGAATGGTTTTTTTCCTTGGGGCAATGCCAATTCGGATCTCCCCAAAAAATTATTTTCACTTTCATGTCCCTTTTTTTGATTATGAATGCCATATATAAGGCAAGACAGTAATTCAAATTTGGGAGGTTGGAACATGGAAGTATTAGTGAACGATAAACAATTACTTGTATCACACAGTTTGGCAGTTCGAATCGGTGTTGAGGAGGCATTATTCCTGCAGCTGCTGCATTATCGATTAGAAAAGAACGGTGTAGAGAAGGAAGGACATATTTGGTATCGCCAAACTTATGAAGGGTGGGCAAAGCAATGCTCCTATTGGAACATAACGAAAGTGAAAAGACTCATAACGAAATTAGAACGCTATCAACTGATCCTTTCTTCAAACAAATTGAACAGTTTCTTTACCGACCGTTCGAAATGGTACCGAATTGATTATGAAAAAATTAATAAGCTGCTTCAGAAAAAAGTATATACCCAGGAAGAGCTGTTTCCAGAAGAGCCAAAGTTACGGGAAAAGAAAAAAACGAAACCAAATAATGACCCTAGTAATGATATTGCAACCATCATTCACTATTTGAACGAAAAGACAAATAAGCATTTTAACGAACATTCAAAAACGAGTAACCGCCTGATCAAAGCGATTTTAAATGAAGGCTACACGGTGGAAGACTGCTATTTAGTCATTGATGAGCAAGTGAGAAATTGGATGCACGACCCGCAAATGTACAAATACTTAAGGCCGATGACATTGTTCCGTTCGGGTAATTTTGAAAGCTATTTAAATAATGCCCTCGCAAGAATGCAGGATAATGATTACGTCCCAGCACCTGTCGTACTTGATTTTGATGAAGGTGATTATGAATGATTAAAAAGGAATTTTTAGAGCAAAGCATTTTAGCAACGATGCTCGAGGAAAATTATTTAATACTCGATAGTCAGCTCAAGCCGGACATGTTTTACGGCCAATACCACCGACAGCTTTTTGCGCTCATGCAGCAGCTCGCAAATGAAGGACATCCCGTAGATTATTTAACACTGAGTGCACGGTTTGAACAGATTGAAGCAATTGGGATTTCCTATCTGACGGAGCTTATGAGGTTTGCTAATGCCGAAAAGTTCGACGATTATGTCCTACTGCTGCGGGAAATTTGGCGCGAGCGGCAAAAAGGCCAAATCCTTTTTCAGGCGGCAGAGGGAGATTGGGCGATCCCGCAAATTATTGAGCGCCTTGATCATACACAGCTCGAAGGAAATCGGACAGATACAACAATCACGCAAGCTTTAGTCGCAATGGATAATCGTCCGTGGGAGGAAGTAGAAACACCTGGACTCATTATCCCCCATATTAAGGATCTCGAGCTACTGATCGATGGCTTTCGTCCAGGCGAGCTGACGATTATCGCAGCCCGCCCTTCGATGGGAAAAACCGATGTGATGAACAATTTAGCCCTTTATGCAGGCTGGCAAGGTCATTTGCCGATTATTTTTTCGCTAGAAATGAGTAAAACGATTTTACTCGATCGGCTCATTGCGACAACAGGTCAATACTCTCGATTAAAAATGCGCAACCCGAAGCAATACTTTTCAGAAGAACAAAAAAAGAACTGGATTCAAGTACTCGAACGGGTTAATAAATCGAGCATTGAAATTGATGACCGCAGCTCTTTAACAATTCCGCAAATCCGCAGCCAAGCCCGTCGTATTATTCGGCAAAATGAAAACAAAACACCGATAATTTTAATCGACTACTTGCAAATTATTCAGGCAGACCGTGATGAGGAATATGCAGCCATCGCGATGAGCAAAATTAGCCGCGCCTTAAAGCAAATGGCAAAGGAGTTCAACTGCCCGGTCATTTGTCTATCCCAGCTCAACCGCAATGTGGAATCCCGCGGCAATAAGCGTCCTCTTATGAGTGATTTACGAGATTCGGGCTCCATCGAACAGGATGCAGACGTCATTATTTTGCTCTACCGCAACTCGTATTACGATCGAGAAGAGACCAATACCCCCGATGCATTAGAGCTCATCGTTGCCAAAAACCGCAATGGTCCAACAGGTACAGCTATGGCCCATTACAACAAAAAAACAGGTCATATTTGGACAAGGGAGCGATAAAAATGGAGAAACAAACCGTTTATACACTGCTACTTGAAATGATCAAATACGAGGAAAACTTCGGTGCTTACTGGATTTACCTCGCTTTAAAGAAAGGCTATTTGCAAAAGGAGGACGACCCATCGCGTATATACGAAGTCCCGTTTACAGAAGAAGAAATTGCCGAAATCCATGAAATGAATAAACGCGACGTACTCGGTATCAATCGCATCAAGCTGTATGCAACAAGCATTTCCCCTACCCAGTACGCCCTATACTTTGCCCAAACACCATACGATGCCCAAATGCTCCACGCCTCTATTTACGGAACCAAACCAACAAAGTGGCACAGCATTTACAACCAGCACAAGTACACAAGCATCTACCATCAAGAAACCGATGAGGAAATTTATATGTTTATACTAAAGGAGCGCATTAAAAAGTTTCCTTATTATATTGGGGAGGTTGCTGTGGAGGCTGTGAAGGAAAAGAGTTTGGTTAATTAGTTTGTTGCTCAACAGGAGATCCTCTACATGAGTCTTCCATTTCGTATATATGGAAGGCTCGTTAATTAAAGGAACAAATTTCCGTTATTTTAAAAATATTTCTTAAATCAGCGAAAATAACGGAACAGTTTTCCGTTATTCAGTAAAAATCCATGAAAATAATGCCTTTAGGACGGAATAGCGGAACTTTCTTCCCTTATTTTAACGTTATTTCTTAAATCAGCGGCAATAGCGGTAAATCTTTCCCTTATTTATTAAATAACTTTGAAAATATTAATCCCAATAATTAAACACTTAGAAGCCTACCATTTGATCACTGATTGAATTTAACAAATACGCTATCTAATAACTGCATGCACTATTTTATATTATTATTAATTAGCATATGATAAATGTATCATTTATTCTGCTATTACATATAACTCTATAATAGGCATTATTCTTATCAATTGATTAATCGATTATAATCGATTATTTTTTACCTATAATCGGTAGAGGTGAATGAAATGAAAATGAAAGAATCACCGACTTTACAATTTAAGCGGGAATTAACCGATGCTATTAAGCGGGAAATTATTGCTTTTGCAAATACACAAGGTGGCGAGCTTTATATCGGCGTTGATGATGATGGGTCAATTATTGGTCTAGAAAATGCAGATAAAGTACTCGAATCGGTTTCGAGTATGCTACACGATAGTATCCAACCAGACATTTTAGTGCATACTTTTTTAGAAATTATTGAATTAGAAGGTAAGAACGTTGTAAAAATTAGTGTTGCGAGAGGTACTCGTCGTCCTTATCATTTAAAAGCAAAGGGTATGAAACCATCAGGTGTCTTTATTCGCTATGGAACATCTGTTACAAATGCCTCCGAAGAAAATATCCGACAAATGATTATTGAATCGGACGGTACCAATTTTGAAACAATGCGAAGCTTACAACAAGAATTGACGTTTACTGAGGCGAAGAGAATTTTTGATGAACAAAACTTAAAATTCGGTCCAGAACAAATGCGCACCCTCGGACTAATCACAGAAGACGGCTATTATACAAATTTAGGTCTACTTTTCTCCGATCAATGTGAACATACGATAAAATGCGCACGCTATTTAGGTAATGACAAAATAGAATTCCAAGACCGAAAAGAATTTAGCGGCTCGATTTTAAAGCAAGTGGAAGCTGTCTATGAATATTTATCACTCAATAACGCAAAGCATGCCCATTTTGAAGGACTTAAAAGGATTGAAACTGAAACCTATCCCAGCTACGCATTACGTGAAGCACTCATAAACGCATTCACACACCGTGATTATAGTTTTAGCGGAAGCATCCTCATCCACCTCTTCCAGGATCGACTGGAGCTTGTTTCAGTTGGTGGTCTCGTGAAAGGCTTAACGCTAGAAGATATTGAATTAGGCATCTCGCAAAGCCGCAACCCAAAACTTGCAAATGTTTTGTATCGATTAAAATGGATTGAAAGTTACGGCACAGGCTTACAACGAATGAGAGAAAGCTATAAAGGCAGTGTAATGGAACCGTACTGGACGGTTGGACCGAATGCTTTCGTCGTAACACTTCCTAAATATATTTCACTCACGCCTACTGATGAAAATGAAGCATTATCTAACTGGCTAGCACAAAGTAAAGAATTTACTGCAAGAGACCTCGAAAATTATTTGAAAAAAAGTAAAGCGACAGTGCGGAAAATTCTTGAGGAATTAATACAAAGCGGACAAATTATGCGGGTCGGCAGCGGACCAAAGACAAAGTATCAGGTTTTATCTAATTACGAATAATATCAAATACATGAGTCTTCCAATTCGTATATTTGGAAGGCTCGTTAATTAAAGGAACAAATTTCCGTTATTTTAACATTATTTCTTAAATCAGCAAAAATAGCGGAACAGTTTTCCGTTATTCAGTAAAAATGCATGAAAATAACGCCTTTAGGACGGAATAGCGGAACATTCTCCCCTTATTTTCACGTTATTCCTTAAATCAGCGGTAATAGCGGTAAAACTTTCCCTTATTTATTAAATAACTATGAAAATACTAATCCCAATAATTAAATATTAAATCCCCTACCGTCTGTGATCTAAAATGTTTCATAAAATGAAGCTCCACATCATTCAGGTCATTTTCATTCAATAGAATCCTCCCACTGCCACTAGCTTGAAATGCTAACGACTCTGTTAATTGGGCTGCGGTTAATACTTGATAAGGATTTTCAAACAAGTCCGCCAATAATGGATGGTCAATAAAATCTAAGTCCCCCATCTCACAATTACTTGTGAAAGCTACATAATCATATAGATCATTATAAAAAATATAGAACGCTTCCCCATCGATTTTCACATGGGCATGAGCATAGCCAACATCAATATCCGGATCATAAAAGGCCATAACCTTACCATTTAACTGCCCGACATACGAGTAGCAATATTTCTTAAATTCAGCCGTACATGCCGCCTCATCCCGTTCAAGTGATAAATCCCCTTTAGTAAAGCCGGTTACGCCTCTTTTTAAAATCATTTACAAAGCCCCCTCTAATGGCGTTTACTTTAGAATGCCATAACCACTGTAAGTGAAGCAAAAAAAGCACATCCTGATAAACCAAGATGTACTTAACTATTATGATCATGATTCTTTAGATGAGAAAACTCAATTAACAATAAGTCTTCCGTATCCTTTTCTATTTTTTCTATATCCGGACGATCCCAGTCATTTCCGAAATACTTTTCCTTATCCAATATATAATGAAGCTTACTGTACTCCGCATTTTGTAGTAAGTGCAGAATATAACCTACTCGGTCCATCATGTACTTATTTAAAGCCATCATATCATTATCAGACAGCTGGCTAATGACTTCTAGAGGTGTATTTTCAGGAATCTTTGAGAACTCATCATAACCATATTTACCAGCATGCATATCTTCAATGATGCCGTTTCTAAAGATAAAATGGACAATTTTGCGTGATAAATCAAATACATTCTCTTCAGGATCGCACTCATCTGGTAAATAACCATTGTTAATATAACCTAATGTCAGGATATTCTTTTCACTTTCAAAATTGATATCCTCTTCATCTTCCTCATAAAAAAATCCTTCTATTTCTGCTAACTCATCCACGAATTGTTGATCGTACTTTTTAAAGTTACCGTTAACAATCTTTATCAATTTACTTCTCTCCAAAGGATCAATTGAATCCAAAAAGTCGTCTTTAGCTGAGCTCATTTTATAGCCTCCATATTGGCACAAGGTTTATGCGAGAATGCTTTTTTACATACTCATAGTTATATCTCAATGGAATGTCAACACTAAACTGGACAAAAATTATAAGGGTTGCAGCTTGAATTCCACAGGCGTTAAATAGCCAAGTGTTCCGTGAATTCGTAAGTTGTTAAACCAATGGACGTAATCTCCAAGTTCAAGAGCGAGCTGTTCAAGAGAGGTGAAGTGGGCTTGATTAGCGAATTCTGTTTTAAATACCTTGAATGTTGCTTCAGCCACGGCGTTATCATAAGGACATCCCTTCATGCTCAGTGATCGCTGGATTCCAAACGTTTCAAGTGCCTCTGAAATTAGTTTGTTATCGAACTCTTTTCCACGATCCGTATGAAACATTTTGACGTCATGCAGGTTGGCCTGAATGCTCGAGATTGCTTGATATACAAGCTCTGCTGATTTATTTTTACCAGCACTGTAACCTATGATTTCACGATTAAACAGGTCGACAAATAGGCATACATAGTGCCACTTTTTTCCGACACGGACATATGTTAAATCGCTGACAATGACAGCTAACTGTTCTTCTTGATTGAATTCGCGTTTCAATTCGTTCTTAACAGGTGCTTCGTTACAGCTTGATTTATATGGCTTAAATTGAGCTACAGTATAGTTTGAAACAAGCCCTAGTTCATTCATAATCCGTCCAATTCGACGACGGGAAACCTGTTTTGGTTTAGATAATCTCATTAATTCTTTCTTGATTTTACGTGTACCGTAATTATTGCGGCTTTCTTTAAAGATACTTGCGATTTCCTTTGTAAGTGCTATTTCTTCAACTTTCTTTTCACGCTTCCCAGAAAGGTCGGCATGGTAATAATACGTGCTTGTTGGAATATCTAGGACGGCACACATTGCTGATACCGAATACTTGTGAGTGTTATTACGAATCACATTTATTTTCGTCCCATGATCAGCGCCGCTTGCTTTAAAATATCGTTCTCCATTAATAAACGTTGGTTTTCCTTGCGTAATCGAGCCATTTCATTTTCTTCTTCTGTTCGATTATCCTTCGCTGAAAACGAACCTGTTTCCTGGTGATTCTTAATCCAGCGATCTAACGCAGAAGGCGTAATATCATATTCTCGGGCAATGTCTGCACGAGACTTACCGTTTTCATAAAGCTTCACTAATTGCAGTTTAAATTCGGGTGTAAATGTTCGACGTTGACGTGTCATAATAGCACGCTCCCTTTAATTGATAGTCTAAGTTTACAATCCCTTATTTTATCTGTCCAACTTAGTGTAGCCTATTCACAATTCAATATTTTTATGCTGAAGGGTTTTCCCATAAGAAAAGGGATATTAAACAAGAGTCCAACTCCCATTTAATATCCCTAATTACGCAATTCACTTACATGTTTTCTTTTTGATACGAAAGCAATTTATTACGCAACCCTTCATCACTCGCATAAATATAAAGCCCTTTAATACCACGCTTCATTAAAATATTGATGGAATTTAGGACGATCTTTTCTTTCGCTTCATTCACATTGGCAATACCTTCTGTACCTGTGTATGCACCCTTATCCATATACTTACTCGTATCAATAACAATTTCATCTTTAGCAGCATCATATTGTACAGATGGACCGAGCACCACGCCAACGTAATTTAAATCAAAGCCTTGAATTGTGTAAATAGAGCCAGCTTCATGAATGGTTTCTGGCTTTTCTGCCCAAGTGTATTTCGTACTTGTTGTGTTCCAAGGCATTTTGTATTCGCCATTTGATTCGTTCACATAATACGTACCGCCATCTTTTTTATGTAAATAATCGAATGTTGACACAACACGGCTCAGACCAAATTGCTTGTTTTGCCCCTTAATTTTGTCATGCATAGCTTTCAATGTTTCAAATACTTCAAATT
This sequence comes from Solibacillus sp. FSL W8-0372, assembly GCF_037969735.1. Classification (NCBI taxonomy): domain Bacteria; kingdom Bacillati; phylum Bacillota; class Bacilli; order Caryophanales; family Caryophanaceae; genus Solibacillus; species Solibacillus sp. FSL W8-0372. The sequence continues at coordinate 3,191,875 of NZ_CP150204.1, forward strand.
CATAGTTCTCATCATGAGGAAGTGGCAATAATTGCTTGCGTTTAAATGCATTAATCCAGTTGATAACCTCATCATTTGCTTGCATGCGGAACTGGTTTGTTAGCTGGTATTCCTCGTTATACGCGCTCAGCTTTTTTAGTTGCTGTACTGTTGCTGTAACCGTCAACCCAAATTGAACATTTTTTGCTCATTAAGGATGAACACTTTTTATTCGTTAAAAATCTTTTGCTGATGTTTTAAACGATGACTTTCGTTGTTCATATGAATAACCTCGACTCGATGTAACAGCCGATCCAAAATAGCTGTCATCATTCCCTGATTGTCCACTAATTCTGTCCATTCTTCTGGACTTCGATTCGATGTTAAAATGAGTGAACTTTGCTCGTACAGCTGGTGCACGAGTTGAAAGAATAACGTTGCTTCGCGTTGATCTAAAGCCATATACATCACATCATCTATAATAATTAAATCTGACGCCCGCAAACGTTTTAATTGGATTTGTGAGCGATGCGTAAACTCCTCCGTTTTCAGTAACTGAATTAGTTCACCCATTGTAATAAAATAGACTTGAAAGCCTCCTTGTATTGCCTCAATGCCTAAGCCTACGGCCAGTAATGTTTTACCTGCACCAGGTGGTCCTAAAAGAATTAAATTATAACTTTGTTCTAACCATTGAAACTCTTGCAGCTGCTTCATTTGACGCTCTGTAATCGCTGTTTGTTCTTCTAGTTGAAACATATGCAAGGGTTTATGATAAGGAAATCGCGCCCAAGCCAAGCGTTTCTCTATGCTCTTTTCTTCACGTCTTCTAAGCTCTAATGTTGTTAATTCCTCAAGGAATTCTAAATAAGTCCATGATACTTGTTCAGCTTGACGGAGAAGCTCAGGGAGCCCCTCAGCCGTTTCTGCTAAACGTAATTGTTTAAAAGCTTGTTGAATATCTACCACACTTTTGCTCATTTTATTTACCTCCCATACGATGAATGTATTCTTTTAAATCTCTCGTTTGAACAGCTATTTTTAGAGATTCTTTTGATTCTTTTACAACAGTTGTGGGTTGCTCTGGTTCGATTTTTGTCCGCTTAAAATAGGCAACAACGTCTCGAAACTCATTTGCACTATATAACTTTTCTTGAATACATTTATCAATCGCTGCTGGAATCCATTCTGGACTCTCTTTCGCAACCTTTTGGAACAGTAATAATTGATCTCTACGATAACGACCGTATGTATGGCAAACATCTTCAATATATTGCTCAGCATCTTCATAAGGAAATAATGTAAGCACTTTTCGTTGTAATTGATCGAGCGATGTGGAGCGATCACGTCCATGATTTAAATTTTTTATAAGTTTTCCTTTTTCTAAACTAATTGTGTGTTCCGCAAGAATTTCTCCAGTATGCGGTGCTAAAATTTTTAGTTTCTGCCCTTGGGGCACTAAATGTATGATTGGATATTTCGTATAAGTCCCCAATGGAACCGAATATCGATTTGATGCGTACCGAACTGTATTGTCCTTGTTCACATTCCTTGTTATAATTTCTGTATGGTTGCTTTCTATTATAGAAAGCGGTGTAGAGACTTTTCTTAAGTGTTGCTTTTCCAGGAGAAACACTTCGAAAGGTCTTTTTTTTGTTGTATTGTGCACTTTATAATTACCTGTACGTTCTAACCATTTCAAAGACCGATGGTTCCAATCTTCAAGTGTTGTATAGATGCGATTTTTAGCGAAATTATACTTAATGTATTTTACAACGTTTTCTATTTTCCCTTTAGACTCAGGGTCTGCTTTTCGACAGAGGTATACTTTAAACTTACGGTCTTTGACATACTGCTGAAAATCCTTCGTTAAAATGAGATCGCCGGCATTTTCACTTACCGCAATTAAATTATCTTGATCATAAACAATTTCATCTGTCACACCTTCGTAAAACTGAAAAGCCTTTTCATGGCAACCAATGGTGTCCCTTGTTGTAAAAGGACGATCTAACCAAAGGACATATTTATGACGAGAATGTGCTAAAACAAAGGCGATAAAATATAATTTTACTTCTTTGCCATCTGTTGTTTTTTGAATCGTTTGTCCCCAATCTACCTGTAATTGTTTGCCTGGTGGTTGTTCAATTACCGCTTCGTATTCTCGAGGTTCGTCTATCTTTTCAATTTGATAAATCTCACGTATTTCATTTACATAGCGTCTTACAGTACTTTCTCCAACATTAATTGATGGAAACTGCTCCTGCAGCCAATCTAAAATTTGTGCACCCGTTAAACTAGGATACTCACGTAACCAATTCACAATCCAATCCCGGTATTCATCTAGCTTTTTCTTTCGACCAGTATGACTAAATTCAATTACTGCATCTTCAAATGACATATCTAAATATTTATACACAGTATTACGTGAAATTTTAAGTCGTTTAGCAATCTGTGCAATTCTTAAACGACGTTTTCGTAATTGATGGATTTCAATATGTAACACAAGCTTCTCCTCCATTGGGACAGCCTCCTTATAAACTGATATTTCCAGTTTACAGGAAACTATTATTTAGATGAAAAGTGTTCATTTGAAATGAGCAAAAACTGTTAAGTTTATTTTAGCGGTTACAGTTGCTGCACCCCAAAGGCTTTTCAATTTCAGTACTTGGTTTTGGTCATAAATAATGACTACTACTTTTGCTAGCTTTAAAAGCTCCTCTAAATGATTATTCCCGTGGAAGTTGTTATACGTATCTGACTTAGTGAGTAATAAATGCGCCTCATCCACAAAAATGATATCCGCTTTTTTCTGCTCTTTTTGAAGTGTATTCACTAAAGGCGTTGGCTTCGCAAAGTTCTTTCCTTTTAAATGCTTCACCTGCTTCGCAATCCCTTTATACGTTTTAAACATTTCCTCATGATTCACGACTAAATAATTTTCAGTTTTATACAACGGCGAGGACGCTTCCTCAGCTCGCTCTTGAATCGTGTTGAAAATCGAACTTAATACAACACTCTTCCCTACCCCAGCTTCACCTTCGATAACTAACAGGCTGCCATATGCAGATGTAGCTGCCTGTACTTGTTTCTCGCAAAATTCGAGTACCTTTTCTTTTAATTCAAGTTGCTCCAGGGACAGCTCTTTAAAAGGAGATAATTTAAAAATGTCTTTGTTTTCAATTGTATGTAGCTCATGATCCACAAGCTTTTGCTCATATAGCTTCTGCCAAATTTCTTTAAACAACTGTTGATCATAGTACGGTTTGTTGTAGTAGTTGTGGGTAAAATCGCTGGCCATTTTACTTTTGTTTTGAAGTGTATATTTTTCATCACCAAGAAAGTAATTGATGAGTTTCGTTTCTAAATGGAATGTTGCAGATCGATTAAATTCCTCATGCTTGATGAGATTAATCTGGTCGATATTTTTACGTGCCTTTAAATGGGCCTTCATACGATTTTTGAAATAAACGGTTTCACCAATGTAAGCCTCTTTGTTACCGTTCAATACGTAAATAACAGGATAATTTAAATACTGCTCTGCGTTATTTATCTGTTTGATGCTATCTTGTTTGAATGACCAAGACAAGATTTCGATTGCTGACATCTTTTCACCTACATTATTTTAAATTTATATATGCGTTTTTGATTAACCGTTGTACAACTAAGTACTTGTAGGTTCAATGAGTTACTTAAACCAAAATATTGCCTTAATAATAACAAAGAACTAGGTAATAATCATCTTCCAACAACAATAAGAATTAAAATTTGATGTGAAATATTTCAACTTTGTTTTTTGGTTAGCAATATAGAGAAGTTACTGTCAAGAACGCTAAAGTTGAGATTTGGATAAAAAAGTAAAATATTCTAATAATTTTATTAATATTATCAAAAAGACAATAGTCTTCTTCTACGTTTTACCATATAATTACAGGTGAAGTATAATATGAATGGAGGAATTTACATGATTGGATTAGAAAAATCGATTATTTATGAATTAGGTACATACGAAGCCGAAGTCTATGACGTTGAAGTTTTTAATTACGAAGACGTAACCATCTCCATCACTTTAAAAAAGTATATGGAACAACAGTATTCTGCGGATTATAGTATTGAGGTAGAAGATCAAATAATAAATGGCGTAACAGGTATCTTCTCCACTAAAGAAGAAGCTATGTTTACTGCGGAAAAATTTATATTGGGGGCTTTGATTAGATAGTACTTATCTTCACTATATTCTTATCAATTTAATGTTTATCGCTCCAAAAATTTAATATTCAACAATTTATTTATAAATAACACGCCAATAACAATAAACGTTATTGGCGTTAAGTAGCTTATTCATAGTCTGCTTCTGGTTGAGTTATATAAAAACCCACTAAATCATGATTTTGTTCTAATTCTTCAATTATATTATTGTCCATATCTAATCTTGCTTTGACAATTTCTTCACAAGCATAAAAAATAACTTCATTTTCCCTAACTATATCTACTATTTCTTCCTTGTCATTAACTTCTAATACCATTTTCACACCACAATTACATACTAAATCTGGATCGTTAAACGCTGTTTGTAAACCTTCAAAAAAACAATCCTCACAATATTGCTTAATCTCCTCACCTCTAAAGTGATCTGTTGAAATTAATTCAGTTGTTGATTCCTTTAAGCATTTTTCACAAACTACCATTTTTCACATCCCAATTAAAGTATTTTAAGAGAATGAACATACACATGGAATAGTATCATCTGGTTGGAATAAAAACTTCTCTACTCCACTCGATTCCATATCTTCACGATATTGCTTTAATGTATATGGACCACCGTTTTTCTTTAAAATAGATACATCTTTATTAAAATGGTCACGAAATCGATTTTCCATATCTTCTTGTTCTTTGTATTGCTCTGGCCAAATTGCATAAAGTGTCGCATAGTGCTGAAATCCTCCACGCACACAACGACCACCGCAGTTGGCATGCGAGAAGCCGTTAATACCTTTTGCCACTAACTTTTGAGCTAAAACATTATCTTCAAGTTTTGCAGCTTCTACAGCAGCAGTATACATACGAGGTAATTCAATTCCCCATTCATACTTAATAATTCCTTTCGCATCAATATCCTCACGTAACGTTTCAATTAACGGAAAACGTGTCTCAATCGGCTCTAATGGAAAATGGGCATAGAATGAACGGATTCCAGCAGCTTTACGAATATTCATATCACTACTGTTCTCTTCAACAATATTATCACGACGTTTCACATGACTATCATCACGACGATGCTTTTCATGTGGAGCAATACCGAAGTATAAAATTGGCTCTACTTTTTCATTATCACGAAGCTCTTCCAAGTATATTAATGTTTGACGTACTTTTAATTCTTCCGAACATTTTGCTAAACGCGAGTTCCCTAGATATTTCATATCAAAAAAAACTTCTTCTGGTGTACGTCCATCCAATATTTCAGTAATTTCTAAACCTATATATTCTGATACTTCGTCCATAAAGCGTAAGTTATCTTCATCCTCCCACAAAGTGTTTGTAAAGAATAACTTACAATTCTCTTTACGATATGCTTGTACCATGTAGTAGGAAACATATGCACTACCAGCACCACCTGAAAACATCGCGATGTGTACACGTTTTCGTTCTGAACGAGGTAAATCAATCCCCCACTCATTTTGAATAATTTCCTTAATATTAACTTTTGTAGCTAAATCTTCAATTGTAAATTGTACTTGTACTTCAGGTAATAGTTGCTCAAATAAGCTTTTTATTTCAAAATTATCTGCCCAATCATTTTCAACACTTTCGATACAAATTTCATTTTGACCATTTAAATTTTTAGGGACTATCGGAAAATGCAATACAATATTTGATAAATCTTCGTACATTGTTTTAATTTGCTCCGAAACTGCGCATAACTTCGATATGATATTTTCATTAAAATTTGAATCTATCGATTTGTCGGTCTGTAACGTTATATCTGGTGTAATCAACTCTACCCCCAGTTTTTCTGCAACGTTACTCATAAATAACGCATTATTCAAATAAAGGGGTTCATCTGAAACATCACTAAATAAATCTATAAAAAATAACTTTATTACATCTGGAGAATACGTTTTTTGTAACTCTTGAATTGTATATGCACTATAAATCCCACCAAAACCAATTACAATATGCTGTTCCATACCTTCACCTCTTTATTCAATATAATCTTTAGTTAGTAAATAAATCATATATTCAATCTCATTTTTCGGAATGCTTCTACCAGCATTTTTCAATATGCGATCAATATTGGTATACACTGTTTTAGATTTTACCGAGAACTCTGTCTTAGTAATAATTTTTTTGTGATCGCCAACCATTAATATAATAGAGTTTGATTGATTTTCCGCTGCCATTTCAGACAAATTCACAGTCAATTCCTTAAAACTTTCCGTTAACTCACCCTCAAACTTTTCAAATGTCTTATCTGACCAGTCTTCAAGACGAACCCCTGTAAATAATTCTATAAACTCGTCAATCCACTCTTGGTTTGATTCTGCATAGTTTAAAGCTTTCACTAAGTCATTAGACTTTTTAAATTCATCATATTGATTTAACCAACTTAATAATTGCTCACGTGAATCAATCGATGTAATATTTTCAAAAGATTCAATTGCCTGTGATCGTTTTTCTTGAATTAACTCTTCAGCATATTTTTTCATTGAGCGCATTGAATCGATATCGCAACCAAATAATTTATAAAGTTCATTCAAGCTTTGCTGTGGTTTTACCTCAGTTTGCTTAATAAGCATACGGAATCTATCAAATTCCACAGTAACATTTTGTGAAATTTGTACATAACGAGGTAATGAACGTAACCATTTAACTAAAGTTCCACAAGTTTGAATCAATCTAGAAACATTTTGTCCTTCTAAACGATTTTCGTTGAAGTCAACAAATATTTCATCAATTTGATTGTAAAACTTCAAATGGTTATCCTCGATCTTTTCATATGAGTACTTATAGTTTTCTGCGCCTTCTTCTTCTAAAATCTCATAAAGCTTTTCTCCATTTAAACCAGGAATAAAAATTTCATTTCTATAAAGCATAAATTCACTCCAACGATCACGCAATAAAGCTACTAAAAGTAATGGTACTACTGGTTGTCTAATACCATATGGAGATGCTGTGAAGATTTTTATTAAATCAGCAAAATTGCCCATTGGCTTACGTTCTAATTGCTTTAAAATATCATGACGTAATTGTGCATATGGCTCATAATCGATTTTTTCATAGTCCATTGTATGAATATTTTCTTCAAAGTGCTTATTATTTTTAAACACTGCCGCATAAATTGCATACGCTGGACCGGTACCTGAAATACCAAATTGCGGTTCCTTTGGCTGCTCTAAAACACCATTAATTAATTGTTTTGCCCCAGCTTTTTGTTGTGAAGATAACTTCATTCGGTTAAATAAATCATTAACAATTTTAGGTGTTAAAGGATATAAACTTGAGCACAAATCAGATAACCATTCAGAAATATCTTTGTCTGATGTTGGTTTAGTAGATTTATCAACGTGATGCCATAAAAGATCTTTTTCTAACCTTTGAAGCTTATTAATATATTTTGAAATTGCAAACGTCGCTTCTTTTTGAAGAATTTTAATTTCTTCTAAAATTCCTTTATCCTCAGCTAGTAATGCTTTATCCTCCATAAATGTGTCCAATATTGCAGCATTGACAAGGTCTTTTTTTATGGTTTTCACTGGATTTGGATGGATAACAAAAATTTCTTTTTTAAAGCACTGCATATTGCGAACATACTCTAACAGTTTTTTCGGGTTCGTGTTATCTGGAATGATGTAATAAATATTGATATCGTAATGATTATTTTTTTGTCGATACTGATTTAGCTTTTGTAATTCAGAATCTAATATTAGTGTCACCTTAGCAAAGCGGGTCATTTCAGTTTCATCATTATAGTAATTTGGGAAGAAATATTTTGCTTTATTATTTGCTAGTAACTCCTTACGAACAACCTCTTGATTTAATACAAACGAGTCTTTTTTCTTCGTTATTTTATGCTGTAAATTGACTGTACTACCTGCGTGCATTTCCCATGCTGAGATAAGTGGATTAAAGCGAATTGCTTTAACATCTGATAAATGTTTTAACGCATACATTAACGCTTTATCTTCTAATAACAAAGCAAATTGAATGAAATCTGTTGTTATTTTTTGCTGCACTGTTAGATTGCAAATTTGCCATAGCGAAATAAATTTTAAAATCGCATCCGCTAATTCAGGATCTAGTTGACTGCTATCAATGCGGGATAATGCTTTTCGATACAAAATCAACTGCTCAGAAGTAGCATTATTTAAATCACCATCATCTATTGTTGCAAAGAAGTACTCAAAGAGCCTATTTGGTAAATAATATTCTTCCCCTTTTGAGATATGATTTTGGAGTCCACCAGTTTCTGTACTTTCTAAAAATGTAAATAGTGTACGCTCATTTTGACCAAATACCCCTGAAAGCTTCGGTAATAAGTAAAGAGTTACTGGATGTACCGGGTATAATGATTCAATTACAACTCGTTGACGATCTTCAACATTTAAAATCGGGAACAGCGGAAAAGTTTGAATTCCTTTCGTCATTTGGGGAATTAAATCCGAATGGATACCAGGTTTGTTCTCTAGGTTTTCCGACAAAATAACCTCAGCAATTTTTAAAAATGTAGCTTGGTCGCTAGAAATACTATATTGTCGTAAACGCTTTTCAACTCGTTGGAATTCCTTAGCAACTTCATCGTTAAAGCTCGTGAAATACTGTCTTAAGTTTTTATGAGTAATTAACATTACATGAAGCGCCTTTTCACGATCAGCGATTTCAGCTAAATCTTGAATATCCTGCATAGTTTCATTCATTAGTTCACTTGGTAGCCCTTGTAAGAAACGACCAAATTCATCATAAATAACAATAAATCCTAAGTTATTCTGATTAGCTATGTTTAAAAGATAATCTAACTTTTTAAGAAAACCATCACTATAATCAGCTTCAAAAGTTGCACCAGAAGTTAATTTTGGATAGACGTCATAGAACCATTGAATTGTTGGTTCATCTTCTCCTACAATTTTCTTAATTAGTTCTTCAAATTTATAATCTGCCTCTGTCATAAGCTTTTCAAACTGTTCAAACGTCGATGGAAAGTTTTTTTCCCAAACGTTAATAGATTCAATAATTTTTGCTGATATCCCTGGTAAAACGACTTCAATCCCTTCATTATGAACAGCTTGCACAATACCTTGAATAATGGACTTTCTAAATCTACCTTCATTACCACTTAAAGCAATAGGAATATATTTTATTTCTGTCTTATTAGCTTGCTGAATTTTTTCAGCAATTTCATCATTGAAATATTTAAATTTATTCGTTAATTTCTCAATACTGTTAGTTCTATTTGACATTAACGTGCTAACAACTGTTGCTAAGAGAGACTTACCTGTTCCGTATGCACCAACAATAATATGAGAACGATTACCTGTTCCTAAAAACCCATCTAATAATCCGATCAATGCTTCTGTATGCGATGGTGTTGGTATATACCGATTTACAAATTCTTCCTTACCGATATCAAAACGAATATTTACGCTAGTTTTAAATGTCATTATTATCCACCTAATCTTATTATAGCCTTGATTCTAAAAATTCTAACTCTGTAATTTGAGGTATTTTAACATTATCTAAATTGCTCGTACGAACATATTCTAATGGGTACTTTTCATCAGTTGCCAATTTATTTAAAATATCGATTGCTTCTGATTTTGAAATATTAAATACTTTTCCCCACAAAGTATCATTACTCATGATTTCATCTAGTTGAATTAACTCTACTTTTTCATTTTGAGAATAACGAAGTAATAGATAATAAAATGCTGTTAAATTTGTTGTGTCGTAGTTAACTTCATTTTTTCGTATTAACTCACTCTTATCCCCCGAACGCTCCTCTTTAATTAAATGCAACAATGTAAACGGACTAAAGATCGAATCCTCAGGATCATTTTCATCTGCTTCTTTCGTATATAACTGAATCAGAACATCAATATCGCGATCTAAAGACTTTTCAGAAACAGGCTTTGATTCTTTTGCTTCTACCCAAACTTTGAAAGCCGATTTCAGTTCTGCTCTTGTCGTAACTGTTTCTTTATATTTTGTAAAGAACCAATTAAATACCGTCGCAGTATCTCCCCTATTTAATAATAATTCTGAGTGTAAAATTGCAATTGTTGCTGGTTTTTCTAACAGTCGATCTTTTTCAAAAATAATTTTTCCAAGAGGTGTCAAAGTGTGATGTTTATTTTCCTCTTGAACTAGATTTAAAGCTGTAAGCCAAAACCTTAAAGAACGGACCATATTTTTACCTAACCCAATTTTTTCAAAATTATCTTTTTCATAAAAAAATGTACTGTTATTATCAACGTGTTTTAATCCTTTACTAATCCATTTGTTTCTTAAATAGAAACTTTCATGTCTTCCATAAGCCACTTTTGTTCCCTCTCTTTTTCTGGTCACTATACCCAGCAATAAAATATTTAATGATTCCAATGTCTCTTTTCTTACTGGAGAGACTCCCCAGTAAACATTATAGCAATTTATATCTTGAATAGCGAATATACATTCGGATTTTTACTAGTAACTTCTTAGATTACTTGTAAATTTACGGTAATCAACTTAATTTTAATATTTTTATATGTAATGAATTTTAATGTATTTGGCCCTTGTCTTTAAAATATTAGGGATATAAGGTTATGCTTTGAATTATTAGCGTCCCAAATGAAATTCAAAAACATTATGTATTGCTGATATTTTCTCGAATTCAAATAGTATCTTGTTAGAGTGCGTAATTCGGCGATCGATTTCAAATCATAAACGAGAGACCATTTTCACAATATTAGAACAAAAAGGCAGGGAATACCTGCCTTTTTCGTTTAAACCAATTGTCGCATTCTTACTAATGCTTCAGCTTTTTCACTCTCTGAAAGATTATTGAACAGACTAATAACTGCATCAATATTTAACTCTTGCATTCTTATTTGAACAATTTTTTTGGTATGATCTAACACTTCAAATGATTTTTCAGTTAAATAGTTCGGTGTGTCCATTACCCTATTTAGCCAAACTGTACATTCTTGAGCAGACCATTGATTTACAGCTTTACTCTCAACTATATATTCCCTCAACCATTCCGTTTCTTTTACCGTTAAACGATCTTGAATTTCTAATTTATAATTAGCTAAAATTAGAAGGAAATCAACTTCTGACTCAATTTCTTCCCACTTACGATTTAAAATTTCAAATTCTTGTTCAACCTCAAAACGATTATCTTGTTTTACGGAAATGATTTGTATGTCATTTAAGAAATTTTGTACATGGTTCGCAGCTTCTTCTATACCTTCACGATCGTTCTCATTAATATCCTTATTTAAAATGGCTTTAACCTTTTGGAAGAAGCTCTGGCATTGGCTTAAATTTTGAATATCATAAATTGTATCGTAAATTTCTGCAACTTCGTCATTCAAAGCTTTTAAAGCCATCTTTGCAAGTTCGATTACTTTAGTAACCTCATCTCCGCATTTCTGCTTGTCTTTTGGTTGTAGCTTACTTGAACCTATTAATGGAAGGAGTTTTTCGCCTAAATCATGAATTTCTACTAATTTAGAATACCCTTGAAAAGACTTAGGTGTATTTCTAACAAAATCATTCACCTTATCTTGAATTGGATCTAGATTATCTAATACTTTATCAATTTTAGTAATTAGTGCTTTTGCTTCATCACGATAATTATAATTATTTAACTCTTCTACTAATCTTTTGCACCATTTTTCAAATGCTGTTGCTTGACTGCGAGACTGACATTTTAGATTTTTCAAGAATTCAGAGAATGTATTTTTAAAGTATTGATGTGCTAGTGCTTCAATTTTCCGAGCTTCCTCAATTTGTTCATTGTTATAAACGTATTTATCAGAGTTGCTAATATTATCTTGAACAAGACTACAATCATTTAGCACATTAAAGATACCTAGTAAATCATCATTCTTTGAGCGAGCATCCGATAATTTTTGTCTTAATTTCCCAAAAAAATTATTTGTTTCGTCACATAAACGATTACCTTCTTTTAAGATAATCTCCATATTGGTAACTTTATCTTCTAAATCTGCAGGAATGTCTTCTTCAATTTTTAATTCAACAAATTGATTATATAAATCTTTAGCAACATTTACATTTGCATTTTGTACAGCTTTTTTATAGAGACTTAAAAACTTATTTGCAGATTCATCAGGTTTTACTTGCACTACTCTAGTGTCTAACATCAATTTTAAATTGACAGCTTTATCTGTAAATACTTTCGGTGCCCATTCATCTAAACGAATACGTCCATCATCTAATTGAGTTTTTGTTTCTTCACGACGAGAAGCTAAATAAACGGCAACTAGTAATGATAACGCATAATCGTTAATACCATACGGAACCTTTTGATATTTGTCAAAAACTGACTGAACATCGAAAGAACCCTCTGTTTCAAGTAATTGATCCCACTCGCTAAAAATAGATTGTATTTTAGGATTTCTAGGAGCAATTAAATTATAGTCCTCATTCAAAACAGCCCAAGATTCTACTGATTTTTGATACAGAACAGATTCGATGCGTCCTTTAATGTCCGCGCTTTCCGCATGTATCGTTTGATAAATAACGTTAGAAAGAATAATTCGACAAATACGTGATAACCCTTTTTTAGCTTTACTTAATGTTGTATTAGCAAATTCCGTATATGAAAATGGAATGACTCTCGTATACAATTTTTCAAATAACTCATTCGTAATAATTGATAAACGACTAGTTACCTTTACGATTTCTGTTGATGAAACACGTAAATGTTCACCAGCCAATTGACTGAAAGCACCTTCAAGTACTAATTTGGCCTTCTCCTGGAAGTCATTAATAAAACGCTGATACTTTTCAATTTCCTGCCTATGAAAACTTTGAGATAATCGATAATCTGCTACAGCATCATATAACTTATTTTCTTTATCATCTAAAATAAAGAAAATAACCGGTAGCTCATCAAACTTCTCACTCCTCAACAGTTTTTGAATATCTGCAATCTTTTTCGATTCATTATTGCTAGGGATGTATAACCAAATAATTTGTCCTTTTGGCTTATCAGGTTCTAAAGCTTCTAAGTGCGTCATTTTAATTTTTGCTAAGCTTCTAACGTTAATATCATTGATGTGCATAATTGTTTGTGTAAATTTCCATTCCCGAGTTCGGACAAAATTCTTTATTCCGAATGCAGTTTCAACTTCAGCTAGTGGTAATTCATCATTTAAGCCCATATCAAATACTGCTGACATATCAATTTCAAAATTACGCTTTTTCTTGCGAAGCAGTAATTTGAAATCGTTCACACCAATTGCATCAGCGATAAAGTCGAATACGTTTGCCACTTCATCATAACTTAAAACACCATACTGTTCTTCTAATAATAGAATCGTGGCTTCTATATCCTTCATATTTTTATTCGTGATGTATGAAAGTAATTCTATTGTTTCAGTACGACTTTGTGTTTTAAAACGACCGATACGACTAATTAAAACTGCTGCTAGTATTTCTTTGGCAGGTTCGTCAATTTTATCACCATGTTTAGTTAATATTTGGTTGTATAAAATACAGTATTCACTTTGCTTACGCCCTTCTTGCTCGGCTGCTAACAATTCATTGAAAAACTCTGAACGAATAATTCGTGTTGCAGGTACTAACATTAAATCTCCAAATTCACTGACTTGGTGATCTGTTAGATCATTAATCATTGTTTCTAAGAAGGTTAAAGTTGAGCGTTGCTGTAACCAAGATGAAAGATTCGATAAAATCCAAGAAGTTAATGGATGTAATGGATAAATCCCTTCAAGAACAACCTTTTTAAAATGTGAGTAGTTGCTCCAAACACTTGAATTACCTGCATCCGGCAACCATTTGATAAGCTTTTTGTGAAATAGTTCCCATTCACTATTATTTTTTTCGAGTTTCGCTGTAATTAATTCTCTAAACGCTTTTGTATCCTTACGTTCAATTAAATTCGCAAAAATCGTCTCAAGGTTTGAAGATAAGTGCATTTTTTCACTTGATTCATAACGGCCTACATAACGATTAATATTCGCTGTACGGTCGACACGTGTTAGATATGATTTCAAGTCCGATTGAATAAAGCCTAAAAATACGATTTTATCGTCTGCATTTTGCACTGCTTCATAAATTTGTTGTAATGCAGCATCTGAAGCTTTTGTTGGGTTATTTGAAGCAAATTCAATATAACGACCAAACTCGTCAAAAAATACAATAACTTTATTGAATGGCTCACGATCACCACAAAGCCTATCTGAAATTTTTTCTAGTACATCACCAGCGGAAATTCCTTCATCCCAACGAATATATGTACCATTGATTTCTTTATAGACTTTATTAATTACTTCGAACACTTCAGAGTCAGCTAAAATATTTCCGATTAAATATTCCTTTAAGTTTAATTTTGCACTCGAATTACTTAGTGACCCTGCAAATACTTCATACTGCTCTTTATAATTATCAAATGTATTTTCAACAAATACTCGTGCTATATCATATGATTTTGTTAATTCTTTTAAAAACTCTGTATCAATATTCTGTACATTTAAGGCCTTTTGCGTGGCATTTAAAATTTCATAGTTTAAGTTAAAATCACGCATACCATTTAGCATCAACACTAAATTTGGCTTTAGCTCATGCTTTGCCACTTGCTTGGCGATATCGCTATCTACTGACTGTAAATTTTTTAATACAACTTTTTGTGCATAAACATTACCACTCAAAAAACTTGCCATTGCTACTGATAAATGCGATTTACCTGTTCCGTATGGTGCAATTGTTAAAAAGAAATTTGAAAGAGGACTTTCACCGTAAACCTTATCTACCAATACATTCATAAATGATGCTGTATCTAGTAATCTATGGCTCTTCACAGTAATCTCATCTGTTGATACACCAAAATATTCTGGTCCATGGAATACAAAACTGCTAGCCACTTCAAGTTGTTTTTGAACATTGTAAAACCAATCTACCTGAACTGCACCATTAAAATACAGCTCTTTTTTAAAACGAATCACATCCTGGAATTTATACATTGTTGCTCCTTCCACTTAATTAAAAATTATTTTAAATAAGTAATGAATATAGATTTTTCATACAATGTTCTGCACTTTGATTTTTAATAATTGTGATTGGTGATAATTGAGCATTTAACTTCACTAATCCTATATCTTGCATTAAATCCAGAACGTCTCGGATTTGTTTTTCATCCCATATAAACGCTTTACCGAAATTTAAAGTATTCAAAATGTCATCAATTGTAATCTCGGTTTGATCTGGTAACAGCTCTTCCCATTTAGAAAGGAGCGCAAATGCATAAACATAAAGATTTTCTCTTTTTAGTTTATGCGGGTTCACTGAATACTCTTTATCTTCAATTTTAATTAGACCTAAACTTCCTAACGATAAATCACTTGTATAACAAGTTCTGAAAGGAGTCAGATTTACATTCGCTTCAAATTTTCGCTCAATAGCATTTTGAATTTGATCATTATTAAAATTGTTCATAACTTTCGGTATAAACTCATTAAATAAGTAAGACCATAACGAAGCCAGTGAGTGGCTATCAACTAGCATTGTATGTAATAACAATTTTGAAAGATTCTCTACCATATATGGATCTTCCAATAAGACTAGTTTCCCTAATATTGTTAATTCACATTTGTACTTTCCAGAAACTTTTTCAAATGTAATTAGCTTCATTGCAGCCGCATAGTAAATATGCGGCTCGACTTTCCCTGAAGACTTTCCTGTTGGAATTGAAGTTTGCTCTGAAATTTCCTCTTTCGTTAAAAAATCTACATTTGAATTAGCTAATGATAATATGCGATTTATTGATTCTGTTTCGGGTGCGAAAGATTGATGAAAGTTAAGGTGGTACACTTTCAACTCAAGATTACTCATTCTTATTTTTTCCTTTCATTCAATGGCGTTACCTCAATAATATGCTTCGTCTTCGGTCCTAGGCTACCATCTGGCGAGCGGTTGGCCCCTACAACTACACATTGCCCTTTTGCTAATCTCGATAATTTAGATGCCCAATTTTTTTGCTCATTGCTTTCTGTACTTAAGAAACTTGCAATATTTTTGTTATCACCTTCTGGCGGTAAAAAGTGCACTTTTAAACTTGCGTTTTGGAAGCGAGTAATCGCATCTTTTGTAATAGGAAGTTGTAATGTTTGAGTTGCAAATAAGCCAGACCATCCAAACTTACGTCCCTCTGTTAAAATACGAGCACTTGGAGAATTCTCTGACTGATCTAAGTTTTGTGCTTCATCAAGAATTACAGGAAATGGTATTTCAACACTGCCATGCGATAAGTTATAGCTCCAAATATCCCATAAAATAAATTCTGTTAGCAGCACTTGAATATCACGATTAAATCCTGTTAACTGAACGATAAATACTTTACCGCTAGCTTTACGTAGCTCCGACCAATCAAATAGGTCTTCTGTCTCAAATGGCTTTCGATCAATTAAAGGCTCAATTTTTGATAATACGGTTTTTGCACTACCTTTATCTAAAGCCTCTAGTTCACTTCGTAAATATTCTAGGCTCATTTTATCGCCATATTTATTTAAACCGTTTAATGTAGCACGATAAATTGCATTTTTTTGCTGATCGCCAATACCGTTCTTTTTATATACTGAATAGAAAATACTAGCAATACGTTCAGCTACATCAATCTCAGACTCTAGATCGTATTCATTTTCATCATATTCTTTCATATTTCGTTTAAACGGGTTAATTGGGAATCCATTGCGTAGAACATTGAACTGAATAATGCGATCTTCCATTGCTGCTTTAAAGTCTGAGTTTAACTGACTAGATTTAAAGCCATCTG
This sequence comes from Solibacillus sp. FSL W8-0372, assembly GCF_037969735.1. Taxonomy (NCBI): domain Bacteria; kingdom Bacillati; phylum Bacillota; class Bacilli; order Caryophanales; family Caryophanaceae; genus Solibacillus; species Solibacillus sp. FSL W8-0372. The sequence continues at coordinate 3,208,862 of NZ_CP150204.1, forward strand.
TATAATCAAAAATCAGTGTTGAAATATTATTATTTGCTAACTCTAGTAATAAGCATTGCATAAAGTATGTTTTACCTACACCAGATGTTCCCGTAATTAACAAGTGGCGGTTTTCCAATTGTGGATGACCATATTCCCAATAGATATCTTTTAGCGTTTTTGGATCTCTCCCTAACAGCACTCGTGCATCCATTAAATTAACAACATTTGTAGACGGCGACTCTCCTTTGTCAGATGTAGTTTGCTGTGAATAATCTGATTCATTCGCTAGTGAAACTTCAGATTGATTTTTAGGCTGCTCTTCAAATTTATCTTTTATTTCTGTTTCTATCCCAACAGGAGTTAATTCTTTTTCAAGATTCTGTACATCATCATTAAAGTCTTGCTTTGGAGCCACTTTTATCACTTGCTCAAATTCCTCTTCTGCACTGCCTAGACCAATACTTGGTTCCTGTTCTTCATATGGTATTTCTTCCACTTCAACATTCCCCCTGACTTTTTGCTCCTTTATATACTCGTTAAATGAATGTTCATCATCAGCAAATGTATCAAACTCTTCATTTAAAGCATCTTCAAACTCAACAGTTTCTCGCTGCTCTTGGGGCAACAAGTGTTTCTGAATATATAACTGACCGTATGCCTGGTGATGTACCTCAACATCCGTATTACCTAATGGATATACCTGTATGTCTAATTCTTCTGCGTTATAGTCTAACCAATAGGTTAATAATGTTGTCTTCCATTCAATTGTGAATTCACCATTTAAAATTTTCATCAAATCACTGTTTAATTTTTCACGACTTTGGTCATCAGTTGTAATATACATTGGTGAGAATGCTAATAGTCGGTAGAGCTGCGCAAACCAATAACGACGGTCATGATTTGTAGAATCCTTCGAGAATTTTTCTGATAAAAAAGCATAGCCGTTCGTAAGTTGTCGAAGACCTTTTTCAACATGAACTGGTTTTTCTTTCCCCATTTTACATTCTACAAGATTCGCTTTAATATGTAGATCCTCATCATTGTAATTACGAACGATTTCAAGCTCCAATAAGTCTGGACGATTGGGTTCATTAATAAACCAATGATTGTATGAATCTAAAGAGATAAAGCTTTTCAACAGCGTCTCTTCTCTAATTTCTTTAATCTTTAAAGATTCCACTGCAAACAATGACGCCAAATAACTATGAATTTCATAATCGTATGGATTTAAAGCTTTTAAAATTTTGATGCCATCTAATACTACCGAATCATTTAAACAATATTCAGCTGCTCTTGAATACATATTTGAACTCCATGAAGGAAATAATTTGCAAAGTCGTGTTTCTAATCGTCTTTTAATATCCTCCTTCATATCTTTTGAAGCTGAAATCGCTACGTTTAGCTCTCCATATACCCCTTCACCGGTAGAAAAGCTAATAATATTTTCTTTATTAAAAATTTGCTTATCTAGACCCATATCTATACTTACAACCCAGCGTGCTTTTTCATGTAAGACTTCTAGAATCTTTTCAATTCCTTTTTGGACTGAAAGAACTTTTTCTACTCGGTAAAACTCATTTTCTTTCGCATAATTATTTTCTGTCCAGAAAACTAATTGTGAATGAGCAAACGAAGCCTCAAATTGCATTTGGCTAATCGAAACACGTCTTTCTGCCATATCGTTTGGTGCTGGAATTGGATTAAACACCATTGGGTATTTCATCTCGCTCGGTGCAATCTTTTTCCCTTTGTTAATTTGATACTTTATATCACTAGTAATTAATAAATTATCTACAAATGCTAAGTCATACGATTTATACTCAAGCTGTTCCTTTAATTTTTCAATTTCATCAGCATTATACGTATTAAAATGTAAATTAAATAAGACATTATCATCAACGTTGAATGTGTCATCTAGCCACATTTTCACATAATTTTGAGCTTTATAATTTATTTTTGAAGTAAGAATATCAATATTTAAATTAATTTTCTCTATATATTTTTGATGTTTTTTTATATAGTTTCTGATTCCCTCAATAACTGGATATAAATGATTAAAATTGATGAAACACAATGATAATGCATCTATACTTGAAGGAAATGTTTTAATATATTCATCAATATGTGATTCAATAATTATCGCCTTCGATGAGTTTGTCTCTATTTCTTCTGAACCATCTACATCATCTGCTACGCTCATCTCCATTAAATGAGAACTATCAATAATTTGCGTTCTCGTAGATTCTCCATGCAAAGCAAAATGTCCAAGTATATGTGATGGTGCATGATAAATATTTTTTGCAGTAATTAAAGAATCTACACCTGATAAGATAGCAGATTTATTTCGATAACGATTAAATTCATCTAAATAAGGTTTAATTTCTTCCTCATTTTCGTCAATTAACTCTTCTAACACTAAATAAAGTCCTCGACGAATAAATGATTGTTGTGCCTCATATTTCTCTAGCATTGCTGGATGAAAAGGCGGAATAATGGCCCCCTGAACCTTTTTATTTAATTCTTTAAAGTCTTCTTCTTCGACGAATGTGAACAAATTAGATATTAAATAAAAATGATCTTTTTCATATTGCGGATACATGCTGTAGGCCTGCCATAATTCATTATATACTGTAGTATAAATATTAATTAGTTCGGCAGCCGCAGTGGTTACATCTAATTTTTGAATTCTCAAAGCATGATATATGCCATTATCACTGACTGCTAACACAAATTTCATAAATGGCTCTATTATACGAAATAGCTTATTTACTACTCTATTTTCATCAATAGCCTCAGCTTTACCGGTTTTTTTAAAAATAGGTAAAGTATCATGAAGCATAATTTCAGTATTATTCAATTGATAATGGAATGAAGCTGTATCAGTACTTGTTAGTAAGTTACCTAAATTTTTCACTGTAAAAATCGGTAGTTTCATTTCATTATTTTCCGCTAATTCCGCTTTAAAGTATGGCATTAAATTAAATGATTGTAACCAATATTCATATGGATTAAACGACCACTCAAATAACCATTTATCTTTTTCATAACCTGAAACTGTAATTTCAAAGTTGATTTTTGAAACTGCATTTGGTGATTTACTAAAATCAAGGTTCACACTAGCTCTATCTTTTAGAGCAAACGGATCTTCATTACTACGGTATTGTAGCTCGAAAATATTTTGCAATTCTACATTTAAATAGTCAATTAGACCACCTAGCGCAATACAAACCTCGCTCCAACGATTATTTTGGTCTTCGTCTAAAATACTATCTGCTAAGTTGACACCTGTTACATGAAACTCTATTTTATCAGACATATTTAAACGTTCCGGTAAGCTCGCAATTACTTCAATAATCATCTGAGCATACGCTTGCATTGGGTCACCTTTAATTTTTTTGACCTTATCTCTTTTTACAGTTGTCCCGGTTATTCTAATCCCTAAAATTTCAACTGTGATCGTTTGGTCAAATTGCGCTAATTTCGGGCGTAAAAAATCTAAATTTTCCCCTTTAGCAAAATCAATAACATTATTGCGATAATTATCGTATGATCCAAATGTTTGATTAATTGCCTCTACATACTCATCATAATTAATTGCAGATTCAAACTTTTCAAATTTCTCTACTAGTTTTTTTTCAGCACTATTACTTAAGCCGCTTTTATACGCATCTCGCTTAATAAATTTCACACTAGCATCAAATAATTTAAATGTTTTACCTTTGTATAGTTCATTTAACAACTTATTACTCACCGTTAAAATATTGGGCAAACTAAATTCTCTCCATAAATTCCCTAAAATGAATTCTACGATTTCATCAATATCATATAAACCATGTTCTAACACTGTGTCCGCAATATCACTTACTTTTAATAAGTCTAAAGGCACATGTTTAAATATACTTGTAAATAAATTATTAATAATTTTTACAGAACGCTCGTCCTCTTCATCTATTGTTCCGAAAAACTCAACGAAATTCCCCTTATATTTCACATTCATATCCTCAGGTGTAATAGAATAAAAATCAGCTAGCCCACCGGTATCTTGTACACTTTCTGTAGCAAGTAAAACAATTGATTTTTTAGATTCACCAAATTCATTACGCAGTTTAGTAAATCGTTGATTTACACTTACAAATCCTAAATGCATCATTTCTCCAATTTCAACTGGATATTCCTCTTTCCAGGCATCGTACTTTTCTTCAGAAAGATGGACTTCAATATTAGGAATAACAGTTGTTAAATGTTTGGCAACTTCTAAATAAATAGTAGGATGATTGAAATAATCCAAACGAATAAATGATGCACTAGCTGTACTACTAATATTCTGTTTAATTAAATCACTTAATTTCTTAATATATGTTTTCATTAATTTCACCCTTTGAATGGATTTTCAACGATTGATGTAGCATCGGATAAATTCTTTAAGAAACCACAGTTTCTTAACAACTCTAAGAAAATACGCTCATTTTCATTAAAGTCATTTAAATATGCAACATCATCAAAATGTAGTTCGGCTTCTTTTGGACCAATAATAATATTGTACTGTTCATAACATTTTTGTAAGAATGTTGTAAATAATAATCGTTCTCCCGGGCTAATTAATGTTAAGACTAAAATTTTCACCAAGTTCTCATCTAAAGTCATGCGCATATTCACACCTGTTGGTGGAATTACTAAGCCAATATCTTTACCTAGTTTTCTTACCAATAAGCTCGTATCCTTTGCCGCATCTGTAATAGCATTTTTCTTATGACTTTCTTTTTCTTCGTCATAAGCATTGAAAATTGCTCTAAATAAATTTTCTTCAAGTTGCTCGTAACTTTGCACTGCTTGTTTACGAATTGCCCCCTGCGTTACTTTCGTTAAATCGATTACCAAAGGCTGCTTTTTCTCAATGTTTAAAACTTTATTTGAACGATGCGTCATCATACGAATAATTTGTATAGCTATTAACATCCCTAATAGTTCTACTTTTTCAAATGTATCTAGTTCGCTATTAAGTAAATTTTGCAATTCCTTTACTGTATAAGGTGCTACATCTTCATAATCTTTAGGTATTACTTCAATTTTCTTTTTAATATAATGAAAATCTTCTTTAGTCTCTTCTAAGTCAATAAAGTCCTCCCACTCACTTTGAACAAAATCTGCTAATGAGCTTAATTGTGGAATAGATGTCACCAGTTCTTTCAATTTATTAGAAATTATTTCGCGACACTCGGGAGGAAATTGCTTTAATCCTTGAAGTACGTGTAAATAATACACTTCTCCACCACGAGCCATGAACATATGCTGATTGAATTGAAATTTACGATCAATATCTATTAATAAGTTTTTTTCAGGCTGTAAAATTTCTGAACGTGTTTTCTTATTACCAATTGATTCTGTAAAAATGATTTCTGGTGCTAATGGTAATAATGACTGTGCGAACCATGAACGCTTACCTACAATCCCATTGTATCCATAAAATAAATCCTGAATTACATCTAATGCAAATTCATGATTATAAGCCGAAGTTTCAACTTGAATAGATTGTTTTAAATGCTTTCGATGCTCCTCTAACGCAAAACGATCTACTTCAAAGCGTTTTTCTAAATCACTACGGTTAAAAAAGATAAAACGCTTTAATCCCATTCGTGGTGTTGGATAATAATAAATTTGCTTAGATTCATCTTTTAAATCATTAAAATAAAACCTATCGCGCTTCACTTCATCATATTTAGTTAGTCCCTCACTTTTCGGGGATATAAAAACTAATAAAAATTCTAGTAGGTATTCATATAATGTTTGGTCCTTATATAAACGATGCCCATAAGTTTGAATTTGTGAATTATGTTCATTAATACTGTAATCATCATAATTCGGGAAAAACTGTGAGTTCATATTCATCTGCCTCCTAATTAAAATAGAGTTTTTTATTATCCATATCATATTCAATATCGATAATTTCTGAACCCGTTAATGTTTGAATCAATAATTTAATGGCTTCATCTCCGTCATTAAACTTATACTCTTTATATAACTGGGCTTTTAGTTTGTTAATACCATGAGACAAAACTGGGTTTAATTTTGTGGATAAAGAACCATTGGCAATCTGATAAAAATATTCTAAAAGTGGCAACGATATAATATACTCATTTGGTAAACGATCAAATTTCAATACTAGTTGGTTGATTGATTTGTCTGAAATAGCATTTTCTCTTTTTACAACCTCTACAGACAAACTTTGATACTCCACTTTACCGATTAATAAATAAACATTTTGATTATTCAATCCACTTCTTTTTAATGGAAGATATAGTATTTTATTTATTGAAATATCGCTATTATCACCCATTATTAAAATTTGAAGTGCTTTAAACACAATCTCTCTTAGTTGACGTTTTTGATGAACTCCTAATTTATTTTTTTGATAATCTAAATATTTTAGATACACCGGAGAGTATAATTCCCCAAATAAAATTTCTTTTTGGTGTTCATCAACATCAGAGAATAAAATTTGCATACGCCGCATTGCTTTTCGAATCTTAATTGATTCTTCTCCGTAAAGCAGATAATTTGTATTTACTATTTGTTTTTTTGTATAGTCTCTCCAAATGCTATTTGATATTCCTCGAACATCATCTACCAATATTGAAAAATCTTCTTTTACAAATAATTCTTGGTCGAATAATAATTTTTTTTCATCTAATTTTAATTTTTGAATTTCAGTAATAGATTTAATCTTTCTAGCATCATTGTTTACTTCAATACCTACACAACCAAAAAATAAATTACTTACATGATAATCAAATAAAATTCTTTGTTGATTGATTACATTAATTTTGTGACACTGTAAATTACCGGTAATGGCAAATGATAAGTGAGATAAAATTTGCCGAATCGTTAAACGTTTATCATTTTCAGCTAACCAGCGATAATAATTCATCGCAAATTCTTTAAACTTTTCTTGGTTATTTTTTAATGTCCTATAATTATTATGAATTGGACACACTTCTTTTAAATTACATGTATCTGAACCTTCCCATAACTCTTCATTTAAAATGTTATCAATTAAATTTGATACAATTCCTGTATTATCGATTAATGCTAAATTAATAACTAGGACAGAGATATCCCCTATATAACCCTCTTCAAATGAATTTTCATCCATCAGCTTTAATATATCCATTTCAATTTCGCTCAAATCAAAATTCGATTCCTCAAAATACTTTTTAAATGCATCTATTAATGTCCCTGTGTTAGAGACAACAATACTTGATCCTTCTTCCGAAACAACCTTTAAGCCCCTTTTAATACTTTCAACCTGTTTTTCTGAAATAAGTTCACTCATATCTTTAACATAGTGAATTTTTTTATTATTAAATGAAGTTTCTACAATATCTTCCTCTTCTAACGGCACTCCCGACTGAATACCATTAAATTGACGCAAAATTTGGTGTAACAAACTTGTTTTTCCATCACCAGCATGACCTGTAAGTAAAATAAACGTTGGCTTTGCTTTTATTTTATTTATTAAAAAATCTCCAAGATTACTTTGTACTCGGATTTTTTCATAAAAGGGATTAGTAAATTGAGATTCTGCAATCGCGTTGTCATTAGAACTATTCGCATTATTCATAGATTGTAAATATTTGATATAATCTGTATGCATTGTTACACTCCAAATTCATTATATTTGTAAAATTATATTGATAGTTTTAATTATATATTATTGTAAACAGAAATTTCCTTTTTTCTATAGATTTTCTATATTAAATTTGTATAAATATGCTCATATAGTATGCAATTCTATTATCCTATAAAAAACCCATACAATTCCGAAAAGTAAGGCGATAATATGACATTTAAAATTCGGTCAAACAAAACTAGCCGTCACCTATTATATTTATTTTCATTTACAAAACTAATATCCAGCAGCCTACCACTTATCTTCTAAACGGTCTTTTTACATCTCTCTTTGATATTAAACGGCATATTTTAAGCCACATTAAAACCTGCTAATAAAAAGGATTGCTCCCCTGATTATAATACTCATCGATACTGTATACTAAAGAAAAAATGCCAAAACCCTAATTTATCAAGGGTCTTGGCATCAAATGAAATTTAAAGACTTTGTAGTATGGAGACGGTGGGAGTCGAACCCACGTCCAGAAGCTCCAATACGCCGGCTTCTACGCGTGTAGTTTGTCTATTTGCAATTCGCGAATTCTTATGCCGACAGACAGGCGTCCGAATCGCTAACCTGGAAATCTCTTACCGTTGACTCAGGTGGTGCCAACGATCGTATCCCACTTAAGTTGAACCCAGCGTAGTCTACATGGGCGATAGACAGGCTGAGTGCTACGCAGTATTAAGCTGCGAAAGCGAAGTTTTGTTGTTTGCCAGTTATTATATAACTTCCGTTGTTGACGAAGACGAGACCTCCGACGCGCGACCAGAGCTTGAACCACCCCTGTCGAATCCGTAACGTCCCCGAGTAGTAGTAAACCCGAGTTAAGTTTCGGCATGAGCGAGATGCTCATTAAAACGTGTACCGTATGAGTAGATACACACTGGCTAGTACAGTAAATTATATGACAAAACGTGCGAGCTTGCAAGTAAATCCACTTCGATTACACCTTGCCAATATTTGCTTCGCTCTCCATCGCAAAGCTACGATTCCGTCATTGCTTTATTTCCATCAAGCACAATTATGATTGTCCTGTTCTTTCCACGAACGAATCAGCTGAATTGGCTTTGCAACTTTACACGGTCGATTCCTTTATTTACGAGCGATTTTTCAGCTCTGTATAAACGGATGGCTGAAATATATTCACTTAAAGGCATTCCTACTTGTTCTTCAAAAACCTCCTCGTATTCTGGACATTTTATCGCAACCAGTTCTTCTACCATTGCCATGCATTTAGGATTTTCACAATGTTTTTCAACTAACAAAACAATTCTATCTATAATTTCTGCATTGCGTATTCTTATCACCTGTTATATCCCCCTATTATCCTAGTACCTTTCCTATTTACAACCTGTTCTATCTAAAATATTGTCAATTTAATGTCCATTTTTAATTATTACCCACAAGTAAAATTTTCAAAACCACTTTTTCCACACAAAAAAAGATATGTTAAAAGATTTTAAAACCTTTAACATACCTTTTAAAAAATCTTATACAAGCGACCTCAGTAAAAACCAGGCTGCCCCTATTCAATTTACTTATTAGGTAGTTACTCTTACTAAAATAAAGAAAACCCGCTTACTGCTGGCGATCCTTGAAAGCACGCTCCATATCGCGTTTTGCTTCTTTTTTCTTCATATCATGACGCTTATCGTAATCCTTCTTACCTTTTGCAAGACCGATTAACAGCTTCGCATAGCCGTCCTTAATATACATTTTAAGCGGCACGATTGTATAGCCGTCACGTTTTACTGCACCGACTAACTCACTAATTTGCTTTTTATGTAAGAGCAGCTTGCGTTCACGTAGTGGGTCATGGTTGAAGCGGTTGCCTTGATCGAACGGAGAAATATGCATATTTTTAACCCATGCTTCGCCGCCCATCACACTAATATACGCTTCCTTCAGTTGGACGCGGGCACCTCGCACAGATTTAATCTCTGTACCTGTCAGTACCATCCCTGCTTCAATCGTTTCTTCTATGAAGTAATCATGGCTTGCTTTTTTATTTTGAGCTAACACTTTACCTGTGCCTTTTGCCATCGTTAAACACCTCTATTATCAACATAAGGGAGATAGCTATGATGCCGAAAATTGCACCATAGCTTCACACCTTACTATTTCTTTTTACTTTTTTTCTTTTTCCCTTTTGCGATGCCCTCGAAAAACTTTGGCTTATCGCCCGCTTTGCCTTCTTTTCGGCGTCCACGTGGATCACGGTCAGACGAGCCTCCTGAACGTTTTGCCTTCTCAGGACGTGCCTTGCTTCCACCACGTGCTTTGCGGTCACGTTTTTCGCCTGTACGTTCAGCATCCTTGCCACGACCTTCTCTGCGGCCTGCATGAATGACTTTCGATGTTGAGCGACGTGCTGGACGAGGACTGCTGATCATATCGACAATTTCAAAGTCGACTGAAGATTCCTCAATCACGACATTCGCTACACGGATTTTCACTTCATCCCCAATACGGAATTGGCGACCTGTACGCTCACCGATCATTGACAATTGACGGTCATCAAATCGGTAATAATCGTCGGTCATATTCGAAATATGCACAAGTCCTTCTACTGTATTTTCAAGCTCCACGAAAATACCGAAGTTCGTAATCGATGATACAATCCCTTCGAACTCTTCACCAATTTTGTCAGACATGAACTGTGCTTTTTTCAATGCATCAGTATCACGCTCTGCCTCTACTGCACGACGCTCACGGCTTGACGTATGTTCCGCAATTTCATCCATTACAGCACTCCACTGCACAACTGTTTCCTTCGACGTATCACCATTTACTAAATACGTACGAATTAAACGATGGACGATTAAATCCGGATAACGTCGGATTGGTGATGTGAAATGCGTATAAAACTCTGTCGATAAACCGAAGTGACCTAAAGACTCCGCATAATACTTCGCCTGTTGCATCGAACGTAATAACATCGTTGAAATAACCGGCTCCTCTGGTAACCCTTCAATCGATTTAATGACTTCCTGCAATGCTTTCGGATGTACCGAATTTCCTGTACCTTTTATCATAATACCAAAATTTGTAACAAACTCAAAGAAACGTTGTAATTTTTCTGGTTTCGGATCTTCGTGAATACGGTAAATGAACGGCAGCTCCATCCAGTGGAAATGCTCGGCAATCGTTTCGTTCGCCGCAAGCATGAATTCCTCGATTAAACGCTCTGCTACTGTACGCTCGCGTAATACGATGTCAGTCGGCCAACCGTCTTCATTAACTAATACTTTTGATTCTTTAAAGTCAAAGTCAATCGCACCGCGCCCCATACGTTTGTTGCGTAGGATTTGCGCTAAGTCCGCCATATCTTTAAACATCGGCACTAATTTTTCATAGCGCTCCATTAGCTCTGGGTTTTCATCCGGATTTTCTAAAATATTATAAACGTCCGAATACGTCATACGCTCTGTCGTGTTAATGACACTTTGGAAAATCTCATGCTTCACAACATGACCTGCTCCATCAATCGTCATTTCACAAGATAACGTTAAACGGTCAACCTGTGGATTCAATGAACAAATCCCATTTGACAAACGGTGTGGGATCATCGGAATAACGCGGTCTGTTAAATAAACAGAAGTCGCACGTTCATAAGCTTCCTCATCCAGTACCGAGCCCTGTGTCACATAGTAACTAACATCGGCAATATGAACACCTAATTTATACGTACCATCACCATTTTTGACAACTGTTACGGCATCATCTAAGTCTTTTGCGTCTGCACCATCAATTGTTACGATGACTTCATTACGTAGGTCACGACGACCAACTAAATCCTGCTCCGTAATTTCCTCCGGTACATCGATTGCCGCCTGGACAACCTCTTGCGGGAATTCTGGCGGAATATCGTATTTATAAAGGATCGATAAAATGTCCACACCCGGATCATTTTTATGACCTAAAATTTTTGTAACCATCCCTGTCGCTGATTTCGCTGCATCTGGCCAATGCGTCACTTCTACGACTACTTTATGTCCATCAACCGCGCCCAATGAATCTTCCTTCGCGATGAAAATGTCCATATTCAGCTTTTTATCATCTGTAATAACAAAGCCAAAGCCACGATTTGCCTGGTACGTACCGACAAATGATGTTTTGCTGCGTTCTACGATTTTAACAACCGTTCCTTCACGGCGGTCACCTGATTGTTCCTTTAATACACGGACTAGCACGGTATCCTCGTTTAGCGCCCCGTTTACTTCATGTGCCGGGATGAAAATATCGTCCATGCCCTGTTCTTCCGGTGCAACGAAGCCAAAGCCTTTTGCATTCCCGATAAAGCGGCCGCGCAGTAAGTTCATGCGCTCCGGTAAACCGTAACGATTCGAACGGGAGCGAACGATTTGTCCTTGTGCTTCCATTTTTACGAGTGTTTTCACTAATTCACGGAAATCATCCGCTTCTACCAATTCAAGCGTATCTTCAATTTCCGAAACGGTCATTGGTTTGTAGCCATCGTCCTTCATCATATCAAGGACGCGCTGTTGTAATTCATTTTGTTGTGTCATGTATTATTTCCCTCCTTTGAACAGAAAATAAAGTTCAAGTTTACCTATAATATGTTTAAAAGGTTATTCCCTTATAACCGTTGATTTCCGTTGCGGGGACGCTTTCCGGGGGCGTGGCCTGAGCCTGTAGTCTCAGGCGTCACGCTTATCCCCCAGGAGTCGCCCCTCCACTACAATCAACTACTGTACGGTTAAAAATTTTCCCTTTTATAAATAAATTGAACAAAATTATTTCACATCATTAGACTGTCCAATCTAATGAATTTAAAAACGTGAGAACTTCTTCATGAAGCTTGTCTTTTTCTTTATCGAGTGTAATGACATGCCCTGATTCTTCATACCAACTGATCGTTTTGTCGATGGATTCGACGGTATCAAAGATGATATTGGCGGAATCGGGGTTGATGACTTTGTCGTTCGTCGATTGAATGACTAAAATCGGCGCATACAAATGGTCAATCGTTTGTCGTACATCGTAAATAAGTTGCTGCAGTTCAGGCAATGAAGGCATGCCCTGCTGTTTAATTGCTTCAATCTCTAATTCAATTTCCTGTTCACTTTTACCTTGATTTTTTTTGTATTGTTTTGCATATTCAAGTACGCCTTCAAACATAATGTCTGTCGTGCGCATCGTCATCGGTGAGCACATTGTGACTACACCTTTCACTGGATGACTTGTCGCAAGCTTTAATGAAAACACGCCACCGAGCGATAGTCCCGCAACGGCGATTTCCTCATAGCCTGCTTCCTTTAATTTAGTATACCCACTTTTTACGTCTTCCCACCATTCATCGGGATTGGAGACGATTAATTCTTCCGGTGGTACACCATGGCCTTTATAATGCGGTGCCAGCGATGTATAGCCCTGCTTTTCCAAAAAGCGGCCAAGCATCCTCACATCCGCCGAACTTCCTGTAAATCCATGTAATAATAATACCGCCCTTTTCCCTGCCTCAAAAAAGAACGGTGAAGACAAAGCTGTTTTCATGCTAGTGGCTCCTGTCTTATTCAAGATATGAAAAATACGACCCGTACACACCTACGAATCGATCATTTTGATGAATAACTTTCCATTTCTTCTATTATACTGTGTTTTCCCCCGTACTAAAAGAAAAAGCCCAACCTAGCAGTAAATGCTTGGTTAGGCGTGTAATAAAATCCGTATAAGATTATTGAGCAAATCTTAGCTTTCTGTAATAAAGGAAGACGATTAAGACAATCCCGCCTACTCCAAGAGCACCACCAATTAACATGAAATTAACTAAATTTGTTGTGCTGTCAGGTAAACGTGGACCACCTGACATAGGGCTTCCTGAGCTATCAATCTTTCCTATCATCACTTCTTGAACAGTCACAGTCTCTGCCTCACTGTCATTTCCTTCTGCTGTAAAAACGAAATCGAATGAAGCATGAAGTCCTTGGAATTCATTGCCAAGATGCTCTGGAAAACGAATTGTTACATCCAAATTCTCCTCATTGCCGGTTGCCAGTTTTCTTATTGGCAAAGATTCAAAGTCAGCTAATTTCCCTTGATACAATTCCTGTTCACCAGCTTTTATTTCGAGTAGCAACTCATTAAACAGCTTTTTATCTCCACTATTTTGTAACTGCATGAGATAGTCAAAGTCTTTTGTTCCCATGTTTTTGACGGTAATCGTTCTAGGCGCCCAGTCACCAGGCTTCATATTTGTAATATCAAATAAAGTTTCCTTAGGTGAAAGGCTTAAGTTTATTTCATTATTTTCCTCAGTGCTTTCATCATCTGCAAATGCACTTGTTACGGGAAATAAAGATATACTGCCTAGCAGCAACAGAAGCGGTATCATTTGAAACAGTTTTTTCATATAATCCTCCATATCCTTGCAATCGATTCAAGATGTGCTTTTCGCATTATCTTCTGCAACGACTTCATCCTGTTTTCTAAGAGGTATTTCGATTAAAGCTAGTGCTTTCCATAGTGTAAATGCTGAATATAAAAGCAATAGTATGCCTGGTATGATCAATAAAAATGCACCATTTTTTGAAGAAGCAAAGTTATTAAAATATCCTACATACGGCAATGTGAAGCCCGTGTACTGCGCCACCACATTTTCAGCCATTACTGGATTTAAATCTTCTGACTGGTTGTTATCACCCTTTGTTCGGTAAAGTACAGAATCTCCGTTTGAAACCACCTCTGTAATGCGGTGAGTTACTAAGAAGTCTTCTGCTTCCTGGAACGTGATGACATCCCCTGCTTTATAGCTCGTTTTATCCTCTGCAAGCTTGACTGCGATAATGGAACCCGTTTGGATGTCTGGTTCCATCGATCCCGAAAGAACCGTTTTTAATTGATATCCGAAAAATTGAGGCTCACCGCCCGATGCTTTTGAAATCACTACGATGAAAGCGACGCTAATGAGAAGCGTCATTAAAATACCTGTCACAATATTATTGACCCATTTCATTATTTTGCTGTTCTTTGCTTTGTTTCTAATACTTCTCATCTGTACCACCCTCTACATAATTTTTTGTAATTAATATTTCCAGTCAACACGAAGCTTTACGGCTCCAGTAATGGTGATCCCTCGCTAGCTGGGGTAGTAGTTTCAGAGCTGCTAACCGGCTGCGCTGGACTTTCATCGTTCGATTTCTGCCCTGCGCTCTCTTTGCTTTCACCTGAACCTGCTTTAGTACCAGAATCTTTCTCCGCGCCTTTTTCCACAGGAGTTAATTCCTTTTGGTTTGGGGATTCTGCCTTTTCTTTGTCACTAGCTGGAGCTTCTGCCTCTTCTGGTGCTTTATCATTTTCTTCTTTTTCATTGGCTGGGGCTTCTACATCTTCTGTTGCTTTTTCTTTTTTAGTTTCTTTTTCATCTTTCTCTTCATCATTTTTTGCATCTTCTTTGTCACTAGCTGGTCCTTCCACATCTTCTGGTGCTTTATCTTTTTCTTTATCTTTTTCTTTATCTTTTTCTTTATCTTTTTCTTTATCTTTTTCTTCATCTTTCTTTTCAGCTTCATCTATATCTTCTTTTTTACAATCGACTTTGTCATTCGATACAGGGACCACTGCTGTTACAGGCTCTGTTCCAGATACTTCCGATACCGGAACTTTCAATACTGGTGCATCTGTTTTCTTACATGCTAAATCACTTGAATTACCTGCATCTATAGCTCCAGGGGCACTCACGACAATTACACAGTCCATCTCGTTTTCTGGACTTGTTATAGCAACCGTTGCTGTTTGTTCCTGGGAAGTAGTTGCTGTTTCTTCAGGATTTGTTGTTTGTTCAGTATTTACTGTTTGCTCAGTATTAGGCTCGGATTCCTCACCCGGCACGTTCTCATCCAAGTCTTCCTCCCCACAAGCAGGAGCGACGGGCACTTCCCATATATCAGCCGCAATTGTTCCGGTAAGCACAGACTGGCTGCTGAGATAGGCGGATGTATCAGATGACAAATAATTGACTCCAAAAATAGCTAAATAAACGATAAGTGTCATTTTTATATATAGGATCAGATTATATTGCTTTTTCTTATATCTGCCTCTAGGTCTGGGGTTCAATCCAATACCGCCTTTCTAATTTATTTAATTGGAATTTCCTTAAATATATTCCTCAAAACACAAAAGCTATTTATACGTTGAGAAATATATATAAGGAAGAGTTCCGGTAAATTTCAAATAAAATAAGGGAGGAGAAGGGCTCTCCTCCCTGAATTACGGTATTGTTATTTTAAAGTTCCATCTGTTTGTTTTGCATCAAATGTCCATTTAAGCTGTAATGAATCGCCTTGGAATACATTTTGATCTGCGCCATTGTCGACAAATTCGAACATAACAGAAAGTGTATCATTTGTACCTGCTTTTAGGCCGTCTCTTTCTCCAACCAACCCAGTCCAATCTAACACATTTCTATTATCAACTACGTCTTTTTTAGCTAAATCTGCTAGTGTCGTTTCATGAATCACTGTAGTCAATCCTTTGTCTACATTTTTAAGAAACTTTACTTTAATATGGTCACCGAAGTCTGCGCCAGCATTATCGCCCTTCGTATCAGTAGTTGTATATTCTGAAGTTAAAAATACTTTTGATACATCTAGGCTACCAGTGTTATTAAGTTTAAATGTACGTAGCATTGTATCACCAGGTTTAATATTCGTTACATTAATAATCGCATTATCTGCATCATTACCTTTAACATTAATATCCAACGTACCAGCAGCAAATTTACTGTTATTTACTTCCACATCATTGAAATATGCATAAGTTCCCCCGCCGATCATGCTTACAGCTAATGCTCCAGTTGCGATTCCCATTGCTAGTTTCTTTTTGATACTCATTTTAAATTCCTCCAATTAGTTTTTTAGTTTTTTTTGCCTCTTCCCTGGATCGTATAAGAAAGTTATCTTTCTCGACGTTGGGTACGAGTTTCCTACAATTCAATAAAGCATTTTGATCATGTGTACCAAATTCATAATATGGCATATAAATGGTAATGCTCTCCCCCTTTGCATTTCACTTTTTCAACTATGAAAGTGGAACTAGGTTTAGTATAGACCGCCACATAAATTTCCTCTCACCTCTAATGGATGATTTTTAGCACTTTGGCATTCTACTTTAGAACTTACCCAATGGTATACTTTAGTGTTATCCGATGTACTACTAATTGGTTAAACAGTGTCTATAAATACCATTCTATCAACGTTTTACCTTTATTCTACGAATACATATGTATACATTGGCTTCGATTTTTTTATTTACCTTCTATATTAAAGGAATTAAAATTAGTAAATAATTGATTGACTTATTTCGAATTCCCATTTATATTAATAAAAAGTATCTTATACACCTCCCCCCATGTCTATTAACTTCCAGAGGTGACCTTCAGACCTCCTTTTGTTTTATCCTTAATTCAAGATGCCTATTGCTTCTATAGTTAAACTACATAATCGTATTTAGAAAATGTTGTCGTATCTATTAATGGAGATAATCATTCATAGTAGTAATTCTCATCATGTTTTTAACTATCCTATGACCAACTAATGATTCCAATGGCTTTCAAACTACTGCTCATTCATCAAAAGTGGTAGATTATGCTCTGACTTCCTACATAAATAGATATAAAACGACGAGATAAGCAATAAGATTACAAAGAAAGTGCTTTAGGAAATATATATAATGACAAAAACTCCCAAAGGCAACTGAGTATAATGAATTAGAGTTTTTAATTTTCGAATCTCATATTTCCGAAGAAAATTCCGCAGAAAATAGACTGAAAATTCCATCATCTGATACTTCATTCTTATCTAAAATCACATACTACTTATTACAGAACTACGTTTTACATTGGGAGACTTGGAAATACATCCTCTAATTGGGCACCTGGGATGTATGGAGTCAGTGGTGCAACCGACCTCATTTCATTTGAAAGTCACTTATTAAGAGCACTTTTTAATTTGACTGGGGAGGCAATTTATTGATGAAAATTTTATTGGTGGATGATCAAGCAATCATCCGCAGAGGATTAATTTCCATTCTATCTTCGGATGAAGAATTGGAAATAATCGGAGAAGCTGATAATACACAAGAAGCGCTTAATTTGTTTCAAAAAGAAATGCCTGATTTGGCTATTATTAATTTTCATGTAGGAGATGAATGTGGATTAAAATTGATTAAAGAAGCGAGAAAATTAGGGGGCACTTGCAAATTTGCGATCCTTACCTTTTCAAAAGATCGTGAATCATTTCAACGTGCAATGGCGATGGATGTGGTTGGATATATTTCACTTAATTCACACCCAGAAGAACTTATTTATGCCATTCAAATTATTCAAAAGGGAAAGAAATATTATGATCCAGATTTAATCGATATGCTCGTACAAACTCAAAAGGAATCCCCAAAAGATGACAGCCGTCTAGCACTCCTAACTTCTAAGGAAAAAGAGGTATTGCAAAAACTAGGAATGGGCTATTCCAATAAACAAATAGCTCACAGTCTTTATATATCAGAAAATACCGTGAAAAAGCATGTAAGCCAGGTATTATCAAAATTGGAGCTTGGTGATCGTACGCAAGTTGCGCTCTTTGCAAATGAAACTGGGTTAGTTCAATTTAAGCATGGTGTGGTTGTTTAATAACGTAGTGCCAATGATTAAAATTCCATTTTGTAAAAAAAAAAGCCCAACCCTGCAATTAATGCGAGGTTGGGCGTTTAATTTTCGTTCAATTAGAATTTCGTAATAGCAAGTGCCAAAACGAAGAATGCAACAGAAAGAACGATTGTTGTGCGGTGTAATACTAGATCCATCCCGCGAGCTTTCTGTTTACCGAATAGTTGCTCAGCTCCACCAGAGATGGCACCTGATAAACCAGCGCTTTTACCTGATTGTAATAACACGACAACGATTAAGGCTAAAGCTACGATCAGAAGTAATACTGTAAATAACGTATGCATTTGCTCCACCTCCTAAATATGGACGTCACAATACCAAATAGTATATCAAACTGCGAACCTCTTTACAATATTTCTTGGAAATGCACAGCAAATTTTATCCAAATATAGCTTCGCGCAATCATTCATTTAGTCAAAGCGATTAAATCGGCATTCGCTAATATCCCGTTTTGCAGCAAGCGCAAGTGGCACCATCGTTTCAAACAGTAAATCCTCTTCTTCAAAAATGAGTTTTCGCAGTTCGATATTGAAGTACTCCTTCATCCGCGATTCCGTCATCACTTCCTGAACCGGTCCAATAATTGCCTTCTTATTCTTCGCAATCATCAGCACCTGGTCCGCTAAATAAAAGGCATGGTTCGGGTAGTGTGTATTAATAATACATGAAATATTATGATCTTGAGATAGGCGTTTTAACGTCTCTAAAATCACAACCTGCTTTTGCACATCCAAATGCGATTCCGGCTCATCCAATATTAAAATTTCCGGATTTGATACAAGCGTCCGGGCAATTAAAGCAAGCTGTAGCTCCCCGCCACTTACTTCATTACACGACTTTTTCGCTAAATGCACAATGCCGACTTCATTTAATGCTTGATGTGCCTTTTCATAATCTTCCTTGCGTGGCTTTGACAACGAGCCAATATACGGTGCACGCCCCATCACAACTAAATCTTCTATTGAAAAGCCGAACACCATTTTATGCGCTTGCGGCACATAGCCGATCCGCTTCCACAGCTCTTTTTGCGAAACCTTACGAAGTGGCACATCATCGATTAATGTTTCACCAACACGCCAATCGTGCAAGCCGGTAATACATTTTAATAGCGTCGTTTTCCCTGCACCGTTCGGACCTAGTATGGCCATAATCTTCCCCGGCTCTAGCGTAAAGCTAATATTCGATTCATAAATATACGGCTTTACTTCCTTCCTTTTTGCATAGCAGAAGTTGCCTTCACGTACTTCTATTTTCATGACCAGCTACCCCCTGTACGGCGTAAAAGATAAGCAAAGAATGGCGCCCCGACAATTGCCGTCAAGATCGACAACGGAATTTCCGCCGCCGTTACCGAGCGTGCCAATGTATCGATTAATAATAAATACGCCCCGCCCAGTGCAATCGACACCGGTAATACGCGTTCATTATTACTGCCGACAAACATACGCGCAATATGCGGAATAATTAATCCAACCCAGCCAACAATCCCCGCTACCGCAACGGCTGCCGCTGTACAAAGCGTAGCCCCTGCGATAACAAGCCACTTTAGACGTGTTACGTTAATTCCTAATGATTTCGCCTCTTCATCAGGCAATGTCAATAAGTTAATACGCCAGCGCAATGCTAGTAAAATCAGCATCCCGACTAAAATAATCGGTCCGGCTGTCCATAAATCACGGTATGAAGCTGTCCCTAAGCTCCCCATTAACCAATAAGTAATGGCCGGCAGCTTTTCTTCAGGGTCTGCAACAAATTTCGTTAAAGAAATTAACGCATTAAACAACGCACTTGTTACTACCCCTGCCAGCACGAGCATAAAAATCGGCATATTGCGTCCGGAACCGCCGATCATATACGTAAAAGCAATAGCCCCTAAACCGAATATTAAAGCTAAGCCCTGTGTTATATAACCATTACCAAACAATAAAATCCCGATAGAAGCACCAAAACCAGCACCTGCAGCGACACCTAAAATGTCCGCGCTCACTAATGGATTCGCAAACATCCCTTGGAAAGCTGCTCCGGAAATGGAAAGCCCCGCACCGATCAAAAGTGCGAGGATAATACGCGGGAGACGAACCGTCATGACGACGTTATATTCCATTTGCGTCCAAGTTTGTTCTATCAGAAAAATATGTGAACCTAAAATTTTTACGACTGTTACAAAATCCACTTCAAAGCGACCAATGCCGAGTGAAGCAATCGCAATAACGAGCGGTAATACCCACAGTAAAATATTTTTCCACGTTTTCATAAGCTTCCCTCGATTTCTTAATACTTCGCAGCATCAGAAGAAGGATGCAAAATGCGCTCTACTTCTTTATCTGTTACGTCAAATCCGTAAAAGTCTTTATAATAGCTCTTAATTTCTGCCTTCATATCGTAGTCAAATAGCTCAGGCTGATTGTTGTTCGCCAACCACTTAAGCATTAACGGTGCATCCCCACTTGGCGGGAACCAACGATAAATACCTAATGGAATTTTATAAACTTGCTTATTCTTAACCGCTTCAACTTCGCTCCAGTCCTGACCAGGAATCGTATTGTTATATAGGTCCTCTGGTTGGATTTCCGTAAAGTTCGTTAAGTAGATGATCTCCGGATTCCAGTTGTAGATTTGCTCCATGTTCACATCTTTGCGACCAGTTACTTCCTCTTCCGCAACGTCATTGGCACCTGTTGCATTCAGCCATTGATTCCCGAAGAAGTTTTTACCGCTCACTGTAATTGCCTGCTCTGACAATTGATACATCATTAATGCATTTGGCTTCTGTTCCTTCGTTAAGCCAGCAATTTTTTCGTTAATTTCATTTTGTACCGCTGTACCGACTTCGATAAATTGATCTGCACGATCTGTTGTGCTTGCGATTTCACCCGTTAACTCCAACCAGCTATTGAATGTTGCAAGTGGCTCTGCTGCCGCTGCATCGATTGCTTTAATCGCCACTGTATTTATACCGGCTTTACGTGCTTGCTCGATTGATTTTTCATCGGTCGCGAGCTCAAAAAATACGTCCGGGTTAATTTTCATTAATTCCTCTACATTCATTTCACCATTTTGCACAAACGATGTATCCGCCTTTAAAATATCCGGCGACATTTTCGCTAAAATTGAATTTTCTGCTGCATTATAAGAATTCGGATGCATCCCTACAATTTCCTTTGTAGAATTTGTCGCCACATACCACGTGTGGAAGTACGGTAAAATCCCGCCCGATACAATCGAATTCACTTCAGCAGGAATCGTTACCTCAGTTCCCGCCTGGTCGATAACGATTTTTTCCTCTGCCGTTGCCTGAACCTCTCCTCCAGAATTTGCAACCTCATTATCTGAGCATGCTGCAAGTGCCATCGCCGCGACTGCAAGCGAACTTAAAATTACTTTACGTTTCATTTCCATCTGTCTCTCCTAACCGAATTTTTAATTGCTATAGGGCTAACTTTCTGGTCGCCTATAACAAAAAAATAATTATATTAAAAAAATGATTTGAATTAATTACAAGATTGAGTATAATTGATAATGATTTTCAATGTCAATGAGATTTCTGCTCTCAAATGAGAATATGTATCATTTAACAAAATTTAATTGTTTAAAGGAGAATTTTTATGTCGGAGTATAAAATTGTAAAGCTAGATGGCGGACATGCCTTTAGCTTAGAGGGACGCGCGATGAACGTCTCAAACGAACCAATGGACCATGTAACATTTCTCGATCAATATGAAATTTCAACTGCTGACCTTTCCGCATTCAATGTGTTGGTCGTAACGGACTTTATCGATCAGGAACATCTTTATGAGCAAAAACAAGTAATTGAGAACTTCTTAAATGAGGGGAAAATTGTTATTGCCAACACACATATTTTCCGCCCTTGGCTACCGGGTGCTGGTCTGTTTATGCCAAAGGAAATTAAGTCGCACGCTGACTATTTAATGGAGCCCGCTGCTGAAGGGACATTTTATGAAGGCGTTGACATGATGGAGCTTGCGTATCGTAAAGGGGTTTCAGGCTTCTATGCACGCGGGTCGCACCCTATCGTAAATAAAGAATCGGAGGTCATTTTGCAATATACAGATGGTACACCAATCGTTTTCATTGACCGTACTGCAACAAAAGGAACGGTTGTCGCTGCTTCTTGCCGTGACTTTTTAACATACGCAACCGGTGAAAACACGACACAGCTAATCGCACCGCAATTTTTGGCATGGCTGGATAAAGAATTACTACGCTTAAAAGGAGCTCAAGCATGAAAAAAATAGCAGTTTTATATAGCGGTCACGCACCACATTTTGTAACATTCAATACACCAAAGTACAAACAATATTTCGATAAAATTATCTACTTACCTCGCTTTGCTGAGCAGGATTTAGATGGCATGGACGTCTTAATCGTGCCTTCCCAATTGCACAACAAATTGTTGCTAGAAGCAGCTCCTGCGATTCGTCGTTTTGCTGATAATGGCGGGGTTGTCGTAGCATTCGGTCCTCAGCCATGGAACTGGATTCCAGGTCAAAACTGGGAAACACGCCCGACAAATTTCTGGTGGTGGCTTGAAAAGGATGCAGATAGCGGACTTCGCATGGTCGCACCGGATTACCCATTATTCCGTGATGGTCATTTAGATGAAGCAGGTTGTACGTGGCATCAGCACGGTGTATTCCATTTGCAGGAGGGCATGCAATCACTTATTGATATGAAGGACGGCGGCTCATTAATGTACGTCGATAAAGTGAGCTCAAAAGGCACTTGGATCGTCACAACACTTGACCCTGACTTCCATTTCGGCTCTTATTTCATGCCGGCAACAGAGAAGTTTTTAGACGGCTTCCTCCCATGGTTAGCGTGCGGGGAAATTTAATAGAACAGAAAAAAAGCATGGTACCCGCAAATCAATGCGAGTGCCATGCTTTATGCTTTTAATTAGTCGTTGCTGTTGTCATCAGTAGTGTCTTCGTCTTCAATACCTGTACCTTCAGTACCGTCAGTACCTGCGTCACCTTCAGTACCTGCATCGCCGTCAGTATCTACATCTAAATCTAGATTAGTACCGTCGTTATTATCGTCAACAACACCATCGTTATCATCTTCAATAATAACCGGATCGTCGTCGTCGTTACATGCTGCTAGTGATAATGATAATACCGCAGCTGCCATAAGTGTAGAGTATTTTTTTAATTTCATAAATAAATTGCCTCCCTTACTGTTTGATGGTCTTTTCCCAGCATTACTAAAAGAGAAACATATTTTTTCATTTTTCCCGCAAAAGAACATTTTCACCCATTCTATTTTCCCATATATTAGGATATTTTATAATGAGTACAGGAGGTGAAAAAAGTGCAAAAATCAAGGCACTATTTACTTATCGAAACACTGATGAAGCGCATTAGAATGGACGATTCTGAGACCCCGGCAATTCAACAGGAATTTTACCGACTAGAAGCCGGCTTATCAGGCGAGCAAAAATTAAAGCGGCTACTAACAGATTTTTATTTTAAATCAGATTTTCACATCTTTTATAATTTCGAATGTAAAAATTCCAACGGCTTTACCCATCAAATGGACGCTTTGCTCCTAACACCAAATTCCCTCTTAATCATCGAAGTAAAACAAATATCCGGTACCCTATTTTACAAACCTTCCCTACACGAATTTTTCCGCGTACAGGATCAAATGAACGAAAATTTTCCCAATCCATTTGACCAAGCCTACCGTCATCAGCTTTTCCTGGAGCACCAGTTAAAGACTTGGCAACTATCCATTCCCGTTTACCACATCGTCGTTCTAGCCAATTATCGCGCAAAGCTCGATGAGTCCTTAAACAATTTCCCAATCATGCATATGAGCGGCATCCCGAGATTTATCGAAAAACTCTATAAGCAACATCCAAAACCTCGTGCCCATCTCACTTTTCTGCAAAAACAATTCGAGCAATTATACGAGCCGCTCCCCCCTCGCAGAACGATCGAAAAGCACCGACTCCGCAACGGCGTTCTATGCAAGCAGTGCGATTATGTCAACGAAATGCATTATAAGCAAGGCTATTTCATCTGTCCCGTCTGCGGCGCAAAAAGTAAGGAAGCCCTATATGAAACTTTATTGCAATACAGAATTTTAGTCAGTCCCCGCATATCCAATAAAGCGTTCCGCGAATTTTTCAACATCCCCTGTATCCATATCGCATCCAAACTATTAGCCAAAGCCGGCCTCCAAAAGCACGGGACGAATAAAGGGACATACTATATCATTCCAGAGAGGTTTGAGTGAAATAAAGAAGGGACTTTGTCTCGAGAGACGACCTCTCGAGACCTTTTTTGTTGTTCAATCGTTTCTATTTAAAGTGATTAATAAGTTGATTGGAATGGAGGGACCGTGACTCCACCGGGAACGGCACGCGCGGAAGATCCACTAAATTGTGCC
This sequence comes from Solibacillus sp. FSL W8-0372, assembly GCF_037969735.1. Taxonomy (NCBI): domain Bacteria; kingdom Bacillati; phylum Bacillota; class Bacilli; order Caryophanales; family Caryophanaceae; genus Solibacillus; species Solibacillus sp. FSL W8-0372. The sequence goes on from NZ_CP150204.1 coordinate 3,233,608, forward strand.
TGCCGTTGTAGGCACAATTTAGTTAGCTGGAGCCGTGCCCGGGGAAAGCATCGGTCCCGGAATGGAAATCAACGGTTCGATGAAGTCCCTTCTTTATGCAATAAAAAAAAGCAGCACAATGGCTACTAATTTACAAAATACAATAGTACAAAAACTAAAAATAAAACGATACCCAGTGGGACAGAAATTTTATCTATCATATTTTTTCTGCGAATAAAGCCACCGTACGCTAATAAAGCTGAAGCAATCGCAAAAACAATATAGTCGTATCCAGTAGGTTTAAACATAATCAATAAAAAAATCGCGAAAAAGCCGATGAGTACAGCATATACCCATTTTCTATCTATTTTTTCCATAAAGTAATAAACATCCCTTTTATTTCATTTATAGTAACAATACCATAATTATACTAAGAAAACATTAATACATAAGAAATACTTGAATCCCCTGTTCACGGATTTTCTAATATATCGTGAAATGTTCTAATATAAATTTATTTGTTCTAATAAATTGCCGATCTTCTAATAAAAGTTCCCATTGTGCTAATAAGTGCTCCACATGATCAAATAAAACTCGAAAATGTGCTAATAACCCCTCACTATTTTCTAATAACCCACTTCAATCTTCTAATAAAATCCGTACCCCCATCTCTCTGTCCCACTTAATGCAGCGATCCACCCCCGTCCCCACCCCAAATCCACGTATCTTCTAATATCCTCCGCACTTCTTCTAATAACCAGCACAACTTTTCCAATAAACACACTCAATCTTCTAATAAAACACCCCCACAAAAAAACAGCACCGGCAATAAACCGATGCTGCACACTCAACGAAAAACCTTAGTTCCCCACTGGCTTACTATTTTTCACAAAGAATGAACCTACTAACCCGATTACAGATACTACACTTACTACGACGAACGCTGTGTGTACACCGTGCGCGAGCATTTCTCCCGGTAATGCATTGCTAAACTTTTCAGCATAATTTTCCTGCCCAATAGTGAACAGCGTAATCGCGACCGCTGTACCTGAAGCACCTGCGATTTGAGTTAATGTATTCAATGCCGCTGAACCGTCCGCAAATTTCTGTGGTGCTAATGAGTTCATTGCATTCGTTTGCGCCGGCATAATGGTCATCGATACCCCTACGAAAAATACACATAAGTTAACGATAATAATCCATGTCGCTGTTGTAGCCGAAATTGTCGTTAAGAATACAACCATCGACACTAAAATCATCGTAAATCCAATGCGTGTGAAGATTTTTGCTCCCACTTTATCGAAATTGGCACCAACGATCGGTGACATAATAATATTTAAAATATTCCCTGGCAGCATACATAAACCTGCAGTTAGTGCTGCGAAACCTAATACTGTTTTCAAAAACATTGGTATTAATATGGCTACAGATAAAATCATAAACAATGACGCTGACATTAAAGCGACACCTAAACTAAACATCGGTGATTTGAACACCGTTAAGTCGATCATTGGCTCCTCCATTTTTGTTTGGCGAACACCAAATACTACTAATAATACTAACCCTACAACAAGCGGTACCCAAACGATCACTTCTGTAATCGATTGCTCAGCCAATGAAGCGAGCGCGAAAACAAAACCACCGAAACCTAATGTAGAGGTAACTAATGATAATAGATCAATTTTAGGTCGTGTCACATTTGATACATTGTCTATTTTATTCCACGCTAAGAAAACAACGAGCGCATAAACAATAGCCATGATCCAAAAAATATATCTCCAGCTAAGTGAAGAGACGATTAACCCTGCAATTGATGGCCCTAATGCTGGACCTGCAGTCAAAATAACCCCTACAATCCCCATCACTGCCCCTCGCTTTTGCACTGGGAAAATGAGCATAATGACACTAAACATTAACGGTAAAATAATACCCGTTGCGACCGCTTGTACAAAACGACCGACTAATAAAATCGGAAAGTTCGGTGCTAATGCGCCTAATAACGAACCGAGAATTGCAATGATAATTGCCGCCACAACTAATTGACGAGTTGTAAACCAACGTACTAAATAAGATGATAATGGAACGAATACTGCTAAAACTAAAAGATAACCAGTTGTTAACCACGCCGCTGATGCCGCGGATATACTGAAATCATCCATAATATTTGTTAACGCCATGTTTAAGGCTGTTTCACCGAATAGACCTAGGAACGTCCCGATCATTAATACCGCTGCCATACCTTTGGGGCTTTTAACATTGAAAAAAGGTGCTGCCACTTCTATTTCCTCCTGTACTATAAAAACTAATTTATGAAGATGATAATTGCTTCCTATCATACTTTTACTGTTATATAACGTTCACTTTGCTTTAACAGCACGCTTAACAATATACCAAATTTTTTCATAGAAATTCAATATTCTCAGCAAAAAAACTAGACCGACCGTTATAATTGTGAACACCCAATACCCATTTATAGCCTTTTATGGGCAAAAGCCTCGTATACAAATATTCCCACAATTCCTTTGAAAACGATTGCAATATTTTTAACTACATTTGAACAAATGGTGACAAAAGTTGTTCCATCAACATTTGCGGCTCATTTTATAGGCTTTGCTATGAAAAAAGTTCATTTATCAATACTTTTTCATCGATTCCCCCTAAAAAATCGCCAATTGTGAACAACTTTTCACAGGAAAATTGGCTCAAAAAAACCGCTAAGACAATTTCGCCTTAACGGTTCACTTATATTGCGCAAGTATTGCAGGGATTACTTTACTGATATTTAACAACGGCTCATTTGACCGCTGAGACAATGATAACGTCACCGCACCTTCAATCATTGCACTGACAGCTTTACTAATGATGACAGCAGATTCATCGCTATAACCGTTTGAAATGAACTTCGTATAATAAATCGATTCCCAGTATTTATACGTTTCACCGCATGCTTTACGCAGCCGTTCATTCATAAAAGCCGATTCCGCCGCAAGCAAACCAAAAGGCATGATCGTAAAAGAATGCTCCTCAAGTCCGCTCTCCTTATCAAATAACTCCGCCATTGCTAAAATATGTGCATTTAACGAAGCCTCAACATCCTCAAACTCATTCATATAACGCTGAATAGATGCACCAATTCTTCGCTTCGATAGCTCAATCGCCGCCTCCGCTAATTGCTCCTTGCCATTAGGAAAATAATGATAAAGCGAACCTTTAGGCGAGCCCGATTCCTGAATGATTTGATTTAAGCCTGTTCCGTGAAACCCTTGAAAATAAAATAGCCTTGTTGCGGTTTCTAAAATTTTTTCCTTTGATTGCTTTGTCATGCTGCCCTCCAAAATTATAATGATCGGTCTAATTAATCTATACTTATCAGTCTAACCTTATCACATAATATTAAAGGACGAAAAGCATCAATCAAATGTTCACAAAATCTCTACAGTTCCCTTTCCTACTTACTCCCTGCTGGTTTCATACAAACTATTACAAATTCAATTCGTTTACATAATTATTAGAATATTATAAAATAGCCTAATCTTAAGTATATCACTAGGCTTTATAAACTATTATTGTGGAGGCGATACATTATGGAACAACAGTCAGTATCCATCAAACCCTATTCAATGGAATACATGACAGCAATGCTTTTCACGCAAATCGAAATGAATGCCAAAGAAGCTTTCGGGCAAGAAGTCGGACCGCTCATACAAAATGCTGTTTGCTCTTTTGGCTATTATAATGCGGAGCAAATTGCCAGAAAAGCGACGTTAGAAGGATCGATTCACTCACTTTACGACTACATCCCCACTGACCATCAAGCGACGGACAACTACGAAAACGCCACACCCTTCGCCTTATTCGCCAAGCTATTTGCACAAGTAACAAAGCAAATTGTAGATCGCTACGGTAATGCAGGTGAAGAAGTCATTAAAAAAAGCGTATGGCAGTTCGGCCAAAAACGTGGTCGGGGCATTGCACAGCGCGCTCGCATCAACGGGCTGGAAAACACCGTTGAGAACTATATTCCCAACTACGATATGGGACGCAGTGAGTTATTCGTAATGGAAGATAACTACACGCCAAATGAATTGGAGCAAACTTTTACAGGCTGTCCACTTGGCCAACAATGGGCTGACGACAATATGCATGAATACGGTATTTTGTACTGCCAAGTTATTGATAACTCCATTGCCTATGGCTACAACAACAAATTTGACGTTATTCACGACCAGTATTTACTCCGTGAAGGCCAGTGTCACTTCCGCTTCCAAATGAAAGAGAAAGGAATTGATCCTCTATATGATTAATGAAGAACGATTACTGTTGCATCTAGCTGAACTTGCCAAAATCGGCTCTACTCCCGAGGGAGGGGTCAATCGCTTTTCATTTACCGCGGAAGAAATGGTAGCGAATCTCTATATTAAGCAACTGATGGAAGCAGCCGGAATGACAGTTTCTACTGATGCAATCGGCAATATTATAGGTGAAATTAACAATCATATTGATGCCCCGGCCATCGTGTTAGGTTCACATATTGATACGGTGCCAAACGGTGGGCATTATGACGGTGCCCTAGGCGTACTAAGTGCGATTGAGGTAATCCATACATTACAAGACAACAACATCCCATTAAAACGCCCGGTGAAGGTGATCGCCTTTAAGGATGAGGAAGGGACACGCTTCCAGTTTGGTATGATTGGCAGTCGTGCAGCTGCCGGAACATTACAGCAAGAGGCATTACAGCGTACGGATGAAGAAGGTATTTCGATAGCAGAAGCGATGCAGCAGGATGGTCTAGATGCCTCAAATGTGGCAGAAGCAAAATTATCGAATGTTGAATGCTACGTTGAATTGCATATTGAACAAGGAAAAGTGCTTGAAAAGGCAAATGCGAGTGTTGGTGTTGTAACAGGCATTGCCGGACCCCTTTGGCAGCAAATCACCCTTACCGGTACAGCTGAACACGCAGGCGCAACACCAATGGCACTAAGACAGGATGCTTTAGTCGGCACCAGCTTAATCATTGCGAAAATTGAAGAGCTCGCACGTCAGTATCCTGCAGCAGTTGCAACAGTAGGAAAACTATCCGTATCACCAAACGGAGTCAATGTCATTCCCGGAGAAGTCACTTTCACGGTCGATATTCGCGATATCGAAGAGGAAGTCCGAAATGCATTGGAACAGGAAATCCATCAAGCAGCACAAGCCATCGCCCAAGAACGCCAACTTACTTTATCAATCGAAACATTACAAAGAGTAGCACCAGTTAAATGTGATGCCGAAATACAACAAATCATTGCTCAAGCCATCACTGACACCGGACAACAAGTCGTCCATTTACCAAGCGGTGCCGGTCACGATGCAATGCAATTTAACGGACAATTCCCGGTAGCAATGATCTTCGTCCGCTCAAAAGACGGCATCAGCCATAACCCTAAAGAATTCACCACAGCCGAAGACATCATCGCAGGGGCAAATGTTTTAAAACAAACTTTACTGCAGCTCGATCAGCGATAACGTTAGCTGAAGCCGTACGAGTTCAAGGTTAATTAATCTTTATTAGGCCGGCAAAATGCCTCGAGAGTTCATCTCTCGAGGCATTTTGATTTTTAACTAGATGCAAAAATTTGTTTAATCTTTTCTATTTAAAGTGAATAATAAGTTGATTGGAATGGAGGGACCGTGACTCCACCGGGAACCGCGCGCGCGGAAGATCCACTAAATTGTGCCTGCCGCCCTTGGCACAATTTAGTTAGCTGGAGCCGTGCCCGGGGAAAGCATCGGTCCCAGAATGGAAATCAACGGTTCATGGTTATCTAATTATTAAAAAGGCCGGGACAACCAACTGTCCCGGCCTCAACTCATTCATTATTTAATATTATAGAAAGACTTTAACCCTTCAAAACGGCTAGTGTCGCCTAATTGATCTTCAATGCGTAATAATTGGTTGTACTTCGCAACGCGGTCTGTACGAGATGGTGCGCCCGTTTTAATTTGACCCGCATTTGTTGCAACTGCAATATCAGCAATTGTGTTGTCTTCTGATTCGCCTGAACGGTGAGAAATTACTGCCGTATAGCCAGCGCGTTTCGCCATTTCAATCGCTTCAAACGTTTCAGTTAAAGTACCGATTTGGTTTACTTTAATTAAAATCGCATTGCCAACACCCTCTTCAATACCACGAGATAATTTCTCAGTATTTGTTACGAACAGATCGTCACCTACTAATTGTACGCGGTCACCGATACGCTCTGTTAATAGCTTATGGCCAGCCCAGTCATTTTCGTCTAAGCCGTCTTCAATTGAGATGATTGGGTATTTAGAAGTTAACTCCTCGTACCAAGCAACCATTTCTTCAGAAGTTTTTTCTACGCCTTCACCAGCTAAAACGTATTTGCCTGTTTCTTTGTTGTAAAGCTCAGAAGAAGCTACGTCAAGCGCGATACGGATATCATCGCCCATTTTGTAGCCAGCTTTTTCAACTGCTTCAATAATAACAGTGATCGCTTCTTCGTTTGAGCTTAAATTTGGCGCGAAACCACCTTCGTCACCTACTGCTGTGTTGTAGCCTTTACCTTTTAAAACTGCTTTTAAGTTATGGAAAACTTCAGTACCCATACGTAATGCTTCTTTAAATGATTTCGCACCTACTGGCATTACCATGAATTCCTGAATGTCTACGTTGTTGTCTGCATGTTCACCACCGTTGATGATGTTCATCATTGGCAATGGTAATTGTTTTGAATTGAATCCACCTAAATATTGATATAAAGGAATATCTAAGTAATCAGCTGCTGCATGTGCTACAGCCATAGAAACACCTAAAATTGCGTTTGCACCTAATTTACCTTTGTTGTCTGTTCCGTCAAGTTCGATTAACGCTTGGTCGATTACAACTTGGTCCAATACAGAATATTGACCTTCTAATTCTTCAGCGATAATTGTGTTTACGTTTTCTACCGCTTTTTCAACACCTTTACCTAAGTAGCGGCCTTTATCTCCGTCACGTAATTCCACTGCTTCATATTCACCAGTTGATGCACCAGATGGCACGATCGCACGACCAAATGCACCTGATTCTGTGAATACTTCTACCTCTACTGTTGGGTTACCGCGAGAGTCTAATACTTCACGAGCGTATACTTGAGTAATGAATGGCATAATAAAAAATCTCCTCTGTCAATAAATTTATTAGGTGCTTGCACAATGACAAGCGATATAATTAACCGCGCGATTTACTTCTCGCTTGGCATAACTAACGATTTCCCTGTCATTTCGGCAGGTTGGTCAATTCCAAGCAAATCCAGCATAGTAGGTGCTAAATCTGCTAAAATCCCATCTTCATAAAGCATCACACCAGGCTTTGTCACAATGACCGGCACTGGGTTTGTCGTATGGGCTGTCATCGGCTGATTATCCAATGTCACAACTTCATCCGAGTTGCCATGGTCTGCAGTAATAATCGCATGGCCTCCTTTTTCTGCGATCGCATCGACGATTTTACCTAAGCACTCATCGACCGCTTCAATCGCTTTAATCGTTGGCTCCAGCATGCCTGAATGCCCTACCATATCTGGATTGGCAAAATTTAAAATAATGGCATCAAATTTATCCTCTGCAATGGCATTCAATAAAGCATCTGTCACTTCATAAGCACTCATTTCAGGCTTCAAATCGTATGTCGCTACTTTCGGAGAAGCGATTAAAATACGCTCTTCCCCTACAAATGTAACTTCACGACCTCCACTCATAAAGAACGTGACATGCGGATACTTTTCCGTTTCCGCAATGCGTAGCTGTGTTTTGCCTGCTCTTGAAATGACCTCACCAAGTGTTTTTACAAGGTTGTCATTCTCATAGGCAACTTCAGATACGACATCTTCACTATAATGTGTGAAAGAAACAAATTTTAAGTTTTGTGGATGGTTTTGTGATAACGGAATGCCATCACAATTTTCACTTGTAAACACTTGCGACAATTGAATCGCACGGTCCGGACGGAAGTTGAAAAAGATTACCGCATCATTCGTATCAATTGTAGCGACCGGCTTACCTTCTTCTGTCACAACAAACGGAACAACGAACTCATCATGAAGATCGCGCTCATACGAAGACTCTACACCAGCAGTAGCAGAAGAAGCAGTCTGTCCAACTCCATCGACTAAGGCATTATATGTCAAAGCGACACGCTCCCAGCGACGATCTCGGTCCATTGCATAGTAGCGGCCATGAATCGAGGCAAACTTCCCAACACCGATTTCCGTCATCTGCTTTTCCGTTTCAAGAATATAGTTAAGCGCTGTCGTTGGACCAACATCACGACCATCGAGGAAGCCATGGACATATACTTCCTCCAGATTATTTGCCTTCGCTAATTTCAATAAGGCAAACAGATGCTCATAGTGACTATGTACGCCACCATCTGAAAGCAGCCCCATTAAATGCAGCTTTGAACCATGAGCCTTTGCATGTTCAACAGCAGCTAAAAATGCTTTATTTCTGAAAAAATCACCTTCACGAATCGATTTATGGATACGTGTAAGATTTTGATAAACTATGCGCCCTGCACCGATGTTTAAGTGACCTACTTCAGAGTTCCCCATTTGGCCCTCTGGCAGACCTACAGCCTCCCCGCTCGCTGTTAATGTAGCGTGCGGGTAAACATTCCAGTAGCGATCGAAATTCGGTTTATATGCTTGGGCAACGGCATTTCCCTTTACTTCATCACGAAAAGCAAAGCCGTCCAAAATAATTAATGCAACAGGTTGTTTAGGCATTTGCTGCCGCCTCCAATAACTTCATAAATGATGCCGGATCTAAGCTCGCTCCACCTACTAAGGCACCATCAATATGTTCTTGCGCTAATAACTCTTTAATATTTTCAGGCTTTACGCTGCCACCGTATTGAATACGTACTTTTCTAGCAGTATCTTTGCCATATAACGTTTCGATCGCTAAACGAATTGCACAGCATACAACATTAGCATCTTGAGCCGTAGCCGTTTTACCTGTTCCAATTGCCCAGATTGGCTCATAAGCAATGACCATATGTTCAACCTCAATCGGTGCAAAGCCTTCCAGCGCCTTTGTAATTTGTCGTGCTACCTTTGCCTCTGTCTGTTCCGCTTCACGCTCTTCTAACGTTTCACCACAGCAAATAATCGGTACAATTCCTTGACTAAGCGCTGCTCGAATTTTTTTGTTAATCGCTTCATCTGTTTCGTTAAACATTTCACGTCGCTCTGAATGCCCTAAAATAACGTAATCTACATTAATATTGGCAAGCATCACAGGACTGATCTCACCTGTAAATGCCCCTTCATTTTCGTAATGCATATTTTGTGCGCCAATTGCCAGGCTTGAATCTTCTGATGCTACGACAAGCGTCGGTAAATATAGGGCTGGTGCACAAATGACTGCATCCACTTTATCAGGGGATGGGATGTCTTGCTGAATCTCTTCCACAAAGTCCACTGCCTCATCAAATGTTTTATACATTTTCCAGTTTCCTGCTATGATCGGTTTTCTCATACAAAACCCTCCGTTTTTAATTATTTTGTTCATTAACACTTACTGTTTTCCGCTACGACGGACGCTTTGAGTCAGTGTTGACACAAATAATTACTCTATAAATTATTTATCGTTTAACGCAACAATACCCGGTAATTCCTTACCCTCCATTAACTCTAATGAAGCACCGCCGCCTGTTGAAATATGGTCCATTTTAGATGCTACTTCAAATTTTTCTACCGCTGCAGCTGAATCACCGCCACCGATAATTGTGTAGCCATCTGTTGTTGCCATTGCATCTGCTACTGTTTTTGTACCATTTGCAAATTTCTCCATTTCGAACACACCCATTGGTCCATTCCAAATAATTAATTTTGATTGTTTAATAACTTCTGCATAGTTTTCGGCTGTTTTCGGTCCGATATCAAGTCCCATCCAGTCAGAAGGAATCGCATCGATTGCAACTACTTTAGTGTCAGCATCTTTTGAAAATTCGTTTGCTACGACTGCATCAACTGGCATGTGCAGCTGAACGCCTTTTTCTTTTGCTTTTTCGATAAAGCCTTTTGCCAACTCGATTTTATCTTCTTCTAGCAATGACTTCCCGATATCATGCCCCATTGCTTTTACGAATGTGAATACTAAGCCGCCACCGATAATGAGGTGGTCTACTTTATCTAATAAGTTTTCAATTACACCGATTTTATCTTTAACTTTTGCGCCACCAATAATCGCTGTGAATGGACGCTCCGGATTTGATAAAGCTTTCCCTAATACGTCTAATTCTTTTTCCATTAATAAACCTGATACAGCTGGTACATGCTTTGCAATACCTTCTGTTGAAGCGTGTGCACGGTGAGCTGCACCAAATGCATCATTTACGTAAAGGTCCGCTAATTTTGCAAACTCTTTTGCCAATGTCTCGTCGTTTTTCTCTTCGCCTTTATGGAAGCGTACGTTTTCAAGAAGAATGATGTCGCCGTCTTGCATATTGTTTACCGCTGCTTCTACATCTGCACCAATTGATTCATCAAGCTTCGTAACAGGCTTGCCCATTAATTCAGAAAGACGTTCACCTACTGCTGTCAAACGCATCTCTTCATTTACTTCACCTTTTGGACGACCAAGGTGTGAAGCTAAAATAACTTTTGCGCTCTTCTTCACTAATTGCTCGATTGTTGGAACGGCTGCACGAATACGCGTTTCATCCGTAATTTTGCCCTCTTCCATCGGTACATTAAAATCAACACGTACAAATACGCGCTTCCCTTTTACATCTACATCATTCATTGACTTCTTTAAAAACATAAAGAAAATCCTCCTTTAAATTCGATCGTGAAATTATTGTGTGGATAGTATACTCGTTAGTTAAAATAGTATCAAACTTCAATAATGCTGTCTTGTGTCGCCTCTGATTTCCCTCGTATTCGCGATTATTTATGACGAAGATGAATCATTGCGCTTAAATCCCCAAACAATATGTATGTACCCAATTTTCTTATATTCAAAAAAGAGCGGTCGGGTAATTCCCTGCCGCTCTTTTACCCTTATACATTATAAGGTTTATACCTTTTAAAGGCTATACTTTTTATGTCAAATTCTAATTAATATGTCACATATTTTCTTCATTCTTTAAAAAGTATGTCACAATTAATTTTTATCGATTCCTTGCTCAGCGATATATAACGCTAAATCCATTAATCGAGTAGAATAACCGATTTCATTGTCATACCAAGCAACTACTTTCGCCATACGGTTTTCCATTACCATAGTCGATAAACCATCGATTGTTGATGATGCCGGGTTACCGTTATAATCAATCGATACTAATGGCAATTCATTGTAGGCAAGAATCCCTTTTAAGTCACCCTCTGAAGCCTCTTTTAATGCAGCATTGATTGAATCAGCTGTTACGTCTTTATCCAGCTCCACCACTAAATCCACACAAGATACGTTCGGTGTAGGAACACGCATTGAGAAGCCGTCCAGTTTGCCTTTTAATTGTGGCAATACTTTCGATACTGCTACTGCCGCACCCGTAGTTGTCGGAATCATTGATACCGCGCCAGCACGTGCACGACGTGGGTCTGAGTGCGGGAAGTCAAGGATACGCTGGTCATTTGTATACGAGTGAATTGTCGTCATCATACCGCGCTTAATACCGAATTGTTCATCCAATACTTTTGCAAGCGGTGCTAAACAGTTTGTCGTACAAGAAGCGTTCGAGATAACATCCTCTGATGGGTCATAATCAGTATGGTTTACGCCCATAACATAAGTTGGCATATCGCCTTTTGCTGGTGCTGAAAGAATCGCTTTTTTCGCACCGGCTTGAATATGCTTCTCTACTTCTTCCATTGAACGCCATCTACCCGTACATTCTAAAACAACATCCACACCAATTTCGCCCCATGGTAATTTTGCAGGATCTTTTTCTGAATACACTTGAATGCGTTTGCCGTTTACGATAAATGCATCATCTTCCGCCTGAACATCTGCATCGTATACACCATGTACTGAGTCATACTTCAATAAGTGTGCAAGCTGTCCGGCATCTGTTAAATCATTTACTGCAACAACTTCAAATTCCTCGTGCTTCATTGCTTCACGGAATACTAAACGTCCGATTCGACCAAATCCATTAATTGCTAATTGTAATACCATGTGAAATTCCTCCAATATATTTATTATTTAAACAGTATGTGTAATGGACATACTTTTAAAAACAACTTATCTTTCTAGAATTGTATTTGCGGTTTGTTCATCCGTAATTAAAATCGTCTGCTTTACTGCATTTTTGAAATAAGCCTGAATTGCAGCTGCCTTGTTACTGCCTGCCGCAATCGCAATGACATGTTGCGCCTTATTTACATGCTCAAGCTGAATCCCAATTGTACGTAAATGATGAACAATATCGCCATTTTTATTGAAATAATAGCCAAACGCTTCTGCAACGGCTCCCTTTTGTTCAAGCAGCTGCTGCTCCTCGTATGTGCTATTGCGACGAAGTGCCATTTCCTGAGCGGCTCCAATGCCATGAACGACAATATCTACCTGCTCATATAGTTCAATCATTTCTTTAATGATTGGCTCATCCTTCATCGCTTCATAAGCCTGCTCACTTAAATGCTCCGGTAAAAATAAAGTACGATATTTTGCGCCACACCTTTTAGCAAACTTGGAAACAACCGTATTCGCCTGGAACGTCATCTCGTCACCCATACCGCCTCGTGCTGCGATAAAACTCGCATCACCGAGCACCGTGCCTGCTGTTAAATACTCTTTCATCGAGGCAACACTGCTACCGCCCGTCACAGCAATTTGATCTTTACCTTTAGCGAGTTGCTGTAACATCTGTGCCGCTTCTTTACCGAGCTGTTGCTTTACAGTCATATCCTGTTCCGCATCACCCGTCACAATAATAACGCGTGCAATCCCGAACATTTCTTTAAGCTGTTGTTCCATCGCCACAATACCTGACAACTCCCGATGTAATTCGGAAAGCTGTTCTAATACTTCATACCCTTTTGGCGTACAAATCATGCCCTTTTTCTGAATCGAAATCAATTGCTGCTCACTGAGGACGGTTGTTTCATTACGAATATCACGCTCTGTCATCTGAAGCTGCTCGACTAAAGCACGCCTACCAATCGGTCCGAATGTCGCTAAAGCCTGCAATACTCGAAACCTCTTTTGAAAGAGCCTATCGATTTCAGGCATTAGTTTGCGCTCTGCTGCAAAAAACGAAACATCAGTCAAAAAAACCACCTACTCGACTATATTGGACAAGTTTTGTCCCGCGCATTATTTTTTAGTCCCACTTAGAACAAAAAAAATAATTTCTGTCTTTATTATAAAATGCATAATGTTGTTTTGCAACTTATATACTTGTCGGAATTATGTCTTTCAACAAAAATAAGGCGCTCATCTCAATCTCCGAGCGCCTCATATAACGTTGCATAATCAAGCTGTCCATACTGAATAATTTCCCCATCCTGCTCAACAACAGGAATCATCAGCATATATTTCTCATGCACTGCATCATCTTCCTCAATATTATAGTGCTCAATTGTAAAGTCGATATCTTCCTGAACTATTTTCAACGTATGAAGCCCTTCCACACAAAGCTCACAGTCCGGTTTTGAATAAAATTTAATAATCATGGTATTTCCTCCCTTTTTTACTATTATAGCCGGGGAAAATAGAAATGGGGGAAGCTTTTATTAGAAAATCTTTGCAACATATTAGCGCTTCCAGCTGACATATTAGCACTTTGACAACACTTATTAGCAAATGAACCCCACTTATTTGAACATCCGACCCTTTTATTAGCAAATCAACATTTTATTAGAACAATCGCAAAACATATTAGAACATCCCGGACATTTATTAGAAAACCTCCACCGCCTGCCGCACACCACACCACAAAAAAAGCACCTCACCCCCTTAAGAGTAAGATGCCCATCCTAAAACCTAAAACTTCCTGCCAGCCCCGCCGCCGAATGATCCGCCACCGCCGAAGCCACCAAATCCACCGCCAGAAGAGCCGCCACCTCTACCGCCGAAACCGCCGCCAAATGCACCAGGGAATCCGCCGCTACGGTATACACGTCGAGCAGTACGTCTACGTCCACCTGGACCACCGCCACCGCCAAACTTCGTAATGAGGTAGTAAAGAATAATAATAAAAATAATAAAGCCAATGGAAATGCCGTCATCATCACCCGATGAAACAGGCTTCACTAAATCAGCCCCACCTGCTTCACCACCCATTTCCTCATAAAAAACAGAGAAAATATTCGCAAAAGCACTCGTATAATCCCCATTCTTTAAATAAGGAAACATATATTCATCAATCATGCTGCCTAGCTTGCCATCTGGGTAATCACCCTCTAACCCACCGCCGACCGTAATCCATACATCATTTTCCCCTGGACCTTGCTCAGTCGTAGCAAAAATCAGCATCCCGTTATTCTCGTTCGCACCACCGATTCCCCATTGCCGAATCGTTTCCGTTCCAAATTCATACGCATCCAATCCACCGATCGTATCAATGGTCATCATGACGATTACATTGCCCGTTGAACCTTCCAACGCTTTCGCGGACTGAATCAGCTGTTGTTCCACATCATCAGATAGTACATTCGCATAATCATATACGTAGGAATTATAAGCCGGCTTCTCCGGTATAGCGGCCATCACCTGAAGCGGTACAGCTAAGAACAATATGAAAAGCGAGACAATCCATCTCATACGCAACCCCCCTTTTTGGAAATTTCGCCTCTATTAATCAAAATCGACAGCCGGTGCTTCTTCCACACCTTCTTTAATTTCAAAGTAATCTTTTTGCTCAAAGCTGAACATGCCCGCGATTAAGTTTCCAGGGAATCGACGCACAGTATTATTGAATTGCTGAACCGTATCATTATAATCCTTACGCGCTACCGCCAAACGATTTTCTGTCCCAGCAAGTTCATCCATTAAACGTGTAAACTGCACATCCGATTTTAAAGTCGGATAATTTTCAATGACTACTAATAATCGGGATAATGCCGAAGATAAATCATTGTTCGCTTCCGCTGCCTCACCAACTGTATTGGCATTGCCATATTGTGTACGCGCATTGGCAATTTGAGTAAAAATTTCCTCTTCCTGCTTCGCATAACCTTTTACCGTATTCACTAAATTCGGTACTAAATCAAATCGACGCTGCAACTGGTTTTCCACTTGCGCCCATGCTGCATCCACCGTTTCTTCCCCAGTCACTAAATTGTTGTATTTCGGCACGACAATCATTGCCGCAATGACAATGACCGCAATAATGGCAATGACCGTAATTAAACTAGCACTGCCTCTTTCATTTTTTGAATACATTTTTTCTCATCCCCTCTTTGTAAAAAAGTGCGTATAAAATTTATGTTCACATCCACAATAAGAGCGTACGAAATTCTTATTATGGAGGTTACTGAATGTTTACCCAATCATCCCAATCACAAGATAACCAAATGCCATTTTCAATGAATCATGGTGCTCATGAATTACTGGATGTTCATGAAGTACTAGGCGCTATGATCGGCGGATTAAATCAATACGTTTTATTACGTGACCAAATTCAAGACCCAGAGCTACTATCTATTATGGATCGACAATACCCATTTATGCTTGATGAATACAATCTTACAATGGAAGCCTACAAAACAAGACACGATCCAAAGCACCCAACTCGCAGCTACAATATGCAAATCGGCAATGATACAAATTACGGTATAAAACCAGGCGAGCCTAAAAAACCAATTACTTCTGCTAACGAAATTAATGACGATATCATTTCAAGCTTCATGCTAAGCTGTCATAAAGCAGGAGCAGCAGGAAAAACGGCTGCAGCTTTAGAGTGTACAAACCCAGTTGTACGTCGTGTACTGCAGGACTCTGTACCAAACTGCATCGAGATGGCCTACGAAATCTCTTTGTACCAAAACAAAAAAGGGTATTATCAAGTACCACAACTTTCGCAGCAGGATATGAATACGATGCTCAATATGTATGGGCAGGCACAGCAAGCTAAAAATATGCCTAACTAATCCCCAATAAAGTATACGATTAATTCTTCCATTAATTATTGGCTTTGAATTAATAATAATACATTTTTTTTGCGGATATCCAATATTTACTTGCAAAAATTAAAGAATATACTTCCCTAAACGAACAAACACTAATAATGGTGTTGTATCACCTACTACGATGAAGGAGGGGCTTTTATGAAAAATATTCGTGAAGGTTTAATTCCGACTGTACTTGGATCAGCTGTAACTGCAACGGGGTATGCAATGAAACAAAAAATCGGTACAAACAAGATGCTTGCCAATACCATTTTCGGTTTCGGCCTTGCCCATATTGTATTAGGAGCAATTGACCTTGTAGAACATCGTAAGTAATAAAAGCAGGATAATCTGCTTTCAGCTGGCTTAAAGAATCATTAAGGTTCTTTACAGCCAGCTTTTTTAATGACAAAAAACAGCTTAACCCCAATTTAGAAAGGGATTAAGCTGTAAAATATTAATTAAATAAGAGTAAAACAATACCCACAAAAATAATCATATTTGCTGGAATAACATAAAAATACATTTTCTTGCCTTTCTCTTGCCTTTCATTTCCAGCTTTGTTGAATAAGTATTCAAAGAAAAAGCTAGTCCCAGCTAATACAGTAGCTGCAAAAGCATATGGCATTACATTACTAGTAAAAAAGCCAGTAAATACTAGAGAAAGGATTAATAACAATACTAATAGACTTACCGAAATTGCGTAACGATCCAAGTATTTTGTAACCAATTAGTTCAACCTCCTATTAACACATTAATGATCCTCCCACCCAAATAGCTCCAGTAAGTGCTGTAACAGCAATTAAAGCAGGTGTACTTGCTACACCTAAAATATACATAGCTGCCTGAGTTTGAACACCATGGTATAACCCTAGCACACCTAATGCGATTTCACACATACTAGCATAAGTACCATATTCGAGCTCACCTTCAGCTTCTACTTCCAAATCTTCAATGGCATTATTTATATTATCGATATCTTTTTTTATTTCACTTAAACTAACATCAGAAGATATTACTTGCAACTTTTTCCCTAACTCATTTTCATTTACTAAGGTAAATAATTTTGTCTTTTCATCGAATACTAAGTGTTCCATTATTACTTCACTAATTTGAATGTCCTTTTCAGTAAATCCATTTTCATCATATGTAGGCCCTTGTGCAAAAGAATTCCCAACTCCACCAGTCAACAATACAAACGACATCATCATCAAAGCAACAATCTTCTTCAAATTTTTACTATACATTATTAAATCTCTCCTTTATATTTTATTATGAAAATTTAACCTAAATACAATCATCCACCTATAATCCAAATATCAACAAGGATTTGTATTAACTCCATTACATAACCCCACCTTTCTTATAGCTACTATAAAGGATATACTGGACTATACAACATATTATTCCATATGGAATATTTCATTGGAGGGATAGGAATGAATTTAGGTAAAGATTTAAAAAGTATTAGAAAGAATAAAACATATAGCCAAGCGGAAGTGGCGAGTAATATTATTTCTCAAAGTACCTATTCTAAGTTTGAGGCTGGAATAAGGGATGTAGACGCGAGCATATACCTTCAATTACTTCAACGCTTGAATATTTCAGCGGAAGAATTTGATTACATTCGGAATGACTATAATTACGGACGGAAACAAAAACTTATTCATAGTCTATTTTCTTTAGATTACAATCACATCGCGAGTTTACATAAATTAAAACAACAAACAGTCCTTTTTTTACAAGAGCATCGTGACGAGGATATAGAGGAGATCTACCTGATATGTGAGGCATTTATACAACTTCATGATACAAAAAATATTGATATAGCCCGAAATATAGTGGAGCCTATTTGGAAAGAGATGTCGAAATACGAACAGTGGTATTTAAATGATATCCGCATAATCAATACCATTTTATTTTTATTTCCTGCAGACATTGCGATTGAATTCACACAAACAGTATTAACTAGACTGGATATGTATAAAGATTTTCATGATGCTGAAAGACTAAAGATTGCATTTAAAATCAACCTCTCCCTGATACTTATAAAAAATAAAGATTATGCAAAGGCACTTACAATTATCGAAGATTCACTTCAATCTGATAAAAAAAAGATGAGTTATACTATTTTGTCGCTTCATTATTCAAGAGAAGCCATTTGTAGAGTTAATTTACAGGAAAAAAAACCTGAACATCCCTTAAAAAAAGCTCAACAGTTATTGATGCTTTACGACGATCAATACTATTGGGAACTGATTCAGCAAGAGTTTAAACAATATACCCTTTCAAGGTCTAATGTGGATTAATGAACAATAAACACATCAAAAAGCACAAACGCTATTAATCAGTGTTTGTGCTAAATGTTATAGAATTTTATTAAAACATCTTTTTTACCATCTGCGTAAACCTCATATTTAGGGGAACTCTCCATGTAAAACCCTGTATATTTTCTTATGATCGCTCCTTTAAGGTGACTTATAGTATCGCTTCTCGCTAGCTCACCCCCTGCACCTTGAGCTAAAGGCTAGATTCCTTCAGCCCCATTTAATCCATGTTATAACCACACTCCTCGCAAAACTTTTTCGGTTCATCGTAGACTTCATTACAGTTGGCGCAATTGTATATATAGGACGCCGTAATATCGTCAATCGGTTGCTTTGCTTTCAGGTCGAGTATGATTTCCTCCTCTTCAACACCCGCTAATTTACTGAGCTCATTTAATTCTTCAATATCTTTTACCAGTTGCGCAATTGTATTTTCTTTCGCCTCAATTTGTGCGAGCTGATAATTCACCATGCTGACTGAAAACAGGCTATTGCGGTTCAAATTGACGATTTCCCCAATTTGCTGTTTCAGCACTTTGATCTCTTCTTCAATTCCGTTGATTTGTTTTCGCAGTTTGGACCGGTCGACCGCAAAAGACGTTTTACTGCTAAGCGTTGTCACCTTCTTGTTGACTTTCTTCCTCCATTTCTGAAATGTTCCTTTTCCTCCACTCATAAAAACCCTCCACTTCGATCAGAAATTTTTCTAGATTCAACTGGTGCATCCACTTGTCATTCTTCACAATATGTATTTTCATGTCGAAATATGCCTTTGTTTTTTAATGAAATAAAAAAGCGCATCCCTTATGGAAATGCGCCTGCCACTCTAATTTTTCAACTGCTTAATTGTTCCAATAGTTTACTGGAGAAATACTTTCGCGTATCCGCCATTTTAATATGCAGCATACGCTCTTCGTTGCTTTCTTCATTTATAAAAGTAACAAAGGCACCTTCTAAATTTTCATGAATGCTTTTAAAAATAAAATTATCGGCCAGTAATTCATCAATCTGTAAAATTTCCTTAGCCACAAATTCATATTCTGACATCGTCGCACCCCATTTACATTTAATCTGTAGAAGCAGTTTGCTGAACACCAATCGGTTCCGGCGTCACATCAATTTCCCAGCTACGTCCCGCTGTAATGCCTAAATACTCCTCATCACTCGGATTCGTAATTTCAGCTTGCGGATACTTTTTGAACCACCAGAATTTCGCTAGCACATAATAGATTGCCGCCCCTACAAAGAAGCCGATTAGTGAAGAAAATGATGGCCAAATATTCGCAATCAGCCCACCAAGTACCCAAGCGATAATTCCCGCTACATTGACACCTTTTAAATATTGATATTGACCGTCTGTTTCATATAGATCCTTTACATTTACTCGTCGCTTACGAATTAAATAATAATCAGCGAATAAAATACCAACAATTGAAGAAAGGATACCTCCGACAACAAGCAGTACGCTGTTTAAAATATCAAACAAGCTCCACGGTTGAACAATCGTTCCGACAATACCGGCAATGACAACACCTACCCAGAACGGTACTTTCGGGCCGCCGATATTCGAGAAAATCGTCGCAGCCGGAATAACGTTTGCGGAAGTATTTGTTGACCATTGAGCGAGCACGATCATCGATAATAACATTACAAGGACAATTCCACCTGCAGCCTGCTGAAGTGCGTTAATTGGGTCACCTGAACCAGTAGACATATAACATACCGCACCGATGACAATCATCAGCGTATTAAAAATTGGCTGAACAACAAGTGAACCTAGTAATTGTGTTTTATTTCGCTTGAACCAGTTACGCTCATTTTTCGGTGCTTTGAAGTGACGTGAAAGTGTCGGCATATCTGCAGCTAGTGTTGCCCAGAAGCCCATAATTGCCATCGCGACAATCATAAATGCCGTAAACTGTTCAAAACCTGTTTGCGGTGCTTCCACCCAAGACCATACCGCTTTTCCTTGTTCCTTCGCTTCAGCCGATAATTGTAAGTACATCCAAATCGAAATAAAGATAATGATCGGTGCAGCAAAATCAGCGAAACGCTCAATTGATTTAATCCCTAACGATACATTGAATAATTGCAATGTCGCAAAGACAAGGAAACAAATAAACCAGTTGTCAAAGCCAAACATAACATTCAAAATGCCATTGATCGCCAAGGCTCCGAAATACGTATTAATACCAAACCAGCAAGATGCCGTAAATGCACGTGCAAACGAAGGAAGATGTGTTCCAATCGTTCCGAAAGGGGCACGCATATACACCGGAAACGACAATCCGTGTTCTACACCGATATCGCCAATAATGACCATAAAAATACCGATTAAAATCGATCCGACCAATGTGGCAAGGATAAGCATCGGCATACTCAAATTCACAATCCCACCGGCACCGATCGCAAAGGCGGCCAGTACAATCGCCATCCCTACCCAGATAACACCAAAGCCCAGCACTCCAATACTGCGATTCTCATGCGAGACAGGAAGTAAATCAGGTGATTTCAAATAATTATTACTCGAGCTTTTTGGATTGGACATCGCTACACCTCTCATTATTCAATTTTTGGGTCCACAGAACGTGGGTCAGTCAGCCGTTGTCACACGATGCGACGCTGCTAAGCTGACATGTATTCCTTTAAAAATATTTACTACTAAACTACCTTGCAATAGTTGAAGTGTTCGCTGCGAATCCTGCAATCAACGACTGTCTTTCATTCCATGTCATTGGTGGCTGTGTTGGCACCAATTCCTTCATCGTAATAGCACCTTCTGCCGGACAAACAATTGAACATAAGTTACAGCCTACACAATCTTCCTCGCGAACTTTCAGCATCGGACGACCGTCTTCCGTATACAGATCGATACATTGATGCGATGTATCTTCACACGCAATATGGCACTTATTACAGTTAATGCAAACATCATTATTGATTTCTGCAACAACTTTATAATTTAAGTCCAAATCCCCCCAGTCCGAATATCTTGGAACCGTCTTTCCAACTAGATCCATAACAGATGCCAAGCCTTTATCATCTAAATAATTGCTTAAACCATCAATCATATCCTCTACAATGCTAAAGCCATGATGCATCGCCGCTGTACACACCTGAACGCTAGTAGAACCCATCAATATAAACTCAGCAGCATCCTGCCAGTTTGAAATACCGCCAATACCTGAAATCGGTACATTGATATAAGGATTTCTTGCACATTCACCAACCATGTTCAACGCAATTGGCTTAACCGCTGGACCACAATAGCCTCCATGAGCACCTTTGTTTCCAACGTGCGGAATTGTATTCCAGGAGTTTAAGTCAACGCCCGCCAAACTATTGATTGTATTAATCATACTAATCGCGTCAGCACCACCGCGTATGGCTGCCTCAGCTGTTACCGTAATATCAGTAATATTCGGCGTCAGCTTAACAATGACTGGTACTTGAGCATATTCCTTCGCCCAAAACGTCTGCTTTTCCACCAGCTCCGGCACCTGACCTGAAGCGGCACCCATGCCACGCTCGGCCATTCCATGGGGGCACCCAAAGTTTAATTCGAAGCCATCCACGCCGACATCCTGCACTTTTTTTACAATTTCATGCCATTTTTCGGCTTTCGGCTCTACCATTAACGAGGCAATAATGGCATGATTCGGGAAACGTTTTTTCGTTTCGTAAATTTCCTTCAGGTTCACTTCGAGCGGTCGATCCGTGATTAACTCAATGTTGTTAAACCCTGCCACCTTCTGACCATTAAAACTGACAGCGGCAAAACGGGAAGAAACGTTTAAAATAGGGTCCCCCAACGTTTTCCAAACAGCGCCGCCCCAGCCTGCTTCAAATGCTCGCTGAACTTGATAACCCGAGTTTGTCGGTGGTGCAGATGCCAACCAAAATGGATTCGGTGACTTTATACCAGCAAAATTTATACTTAAATCAGCCATGTGAATACCCCCTATGCGATTTCTGAATTTGCATTTAGTTCATAATGAATTGCGTATGCCGAATCTTTCCCTTGCTGCGCCGCGGATACAACTGTCGCTTCACCGTACCCATTGCCGTAAATTACATCGCCACAAGCGTAGATTTTCGGATTCGATGTCTTTAAGCTGTTCATCTCTACATCAATGACTCCACGAGTATTCGCCAGCCCAAGATGCTCAATTAGCTCATACTGCTTCGCTTGACCAATTGCCCGAATAACAGCATCCGTTTCAATGACAAATTCAGACCCCGGAATCTCCGTTAACGTACCTTTTCCACCTACGATTTCCGTAAGCTTCATCTTAATGCATTCCAACCCGATTACTTTGCCAGCTTCGTCACCAATCACTCGCTTCGGTAACGATAACCATCTAAATTCAACACCGTCTTGCTTCGCAAAATCATATTCAAAGTCATAAGCCGTCATTTCTTTTGATGTACGGCGGTAAACGATCTGAACTTGTTCTGCACCCAATCGTACTGAACATGTCGCTGCATCAATCGCCGTATTACCGGCACCAATCACAACTGCTTTTTTGCCCAGCATTTTATCTGTAAACGAAGCTTTCGACTCTTTTACAAAATCAATCGCATCATAGACACCTTCTAAGTGTTCGCCCTCAATATTCAGCATCGGTACTTTCCCCATACCAACCGCTACGATAATGCGGTCATAATTCTCAAGCAGTTCATCAACTAATACATCTTCCCCGATTTTTGTACTCGTTTTAATTTCAACACCGAGGTTTTGTACTTGCTGCACTTCCCACTCAACAACATCTTGAGGTAGGCGGAATGAAACGATACCGTAATAATTCAAGCCCCCTGCTTTTTCATCTGCTTCGTAAATTGTCACACCGTATCCGAGTAATGCCAGTTCACGTGCAGCAGATAATCCAGCTGGTCCACTTCCGATAATCGCGATTTTCTTGCCGTTTGCAGGTTTCGGTGTAAACAACTTCACATCGGTTTCACGAAGCCAGTCTGTTGCATAGCGCTGCAAATGGCCAATCTGTATTGGCTTTTCTTCACTGTTAAGTACACATGCACCCTCACAAAGCTCGATAGTCGGACATACACGTGCACAGCTTGCCCCTACTGGATTCGCCTCCATAATGACACGCGCAGAGCCCTTCATATTATTCGAAGCAATTTTTTTAATAAAGCTCGGAATATTAATACTTGTCGGACATGCTTGCACACACGGTGGATCATAGCAGTACAAACATCGATTTGCTTCAACGGTTGCTGCATATGTTGTTAAACCACCAAATATCTCTTCAAAGTTTTTCGCTAAACTATTGCTCATTTCATAACAACCCTCTCCAGTTTGATTTGTTATTTCAGCAGATTATATCTTCATTCAGCCGATGCCCCAACCACCAGCTGAATGAAGATAAGCCCCAGCGGATGTCACAGATTTTTTAATGGAAGTTTTTTGAGTAAACTCAAAAAAATCTGGACGCATTTACGCAAAAGCGTAAATGATCTGTTATGAAGTTACTTTAGTGGTACTCTTCACTTCGCGGCGAATATACTCACCACTTCCAAGCTTGCCGACGAACTTTTTATCTTGAATTACATAATCCCCGCGCACGAGCACACTTGTTGGCTCACCCGTCACTTCCAAACCTTCAAATGCGTTGTAATCCACATTCATATGGTGCGTTTCTGCCGAGATTGTCCGTTTTACTGTTGGATCGAATAATACGATATCCGCATCCGAACCGACCGCAATAGTCCCTTTTTTAGGGAACAGCCCGAAAATCTTCGCAGCCTGCGTTGAAATCATATCGACAAACTCATTTTCCGAAATACGGCCTTTTGCTACGCCTTCCGAATACAGTACGGAGAAGCGATCTTCAATAAATGGTCCTCCGTTCGGAATTTTTGAGAAGTCATCCTTCCCTAATGTTTTCTTGCCATTGAAGCTAAACGAGCATTGGTCCGAACCAATCGTTTGCAGCTGCTTCGATTTCAATGCATTCCACAATACTTCCTGATGCTCTTTTGGACGTAGCGGCGGAGACCATACATATTTTGCCCCTTCAAAGTTCGGCTTTTCCAATGCCGTTTGGTCCAATACTAAATACGGTGGGCACGTTTCACCTAACACGTTGTAGCCTTTATTACGTGCCGAAATGATTTCATCTACCGCTTCTTTACACGTTACATGCACGACATACAGTTGTGCTCCAGCCAAGTTTGCCAGTTCAATCGCACGCTTCGTCGCTTCACCTTCAACTTCCGGTGGACGAGTCAACGCATGATAAATCGGCTCCGTCTGCCCATTTGCCTTTGCCTCTTCCACCAGCTCATCAATAACAGACCCATTTTCACAATGCACCATAACCGTTGCACCTAATTGCTTCCCGACTTTAAACGCCTGGAATAACGTACGATCCGTCGCCTGGAATTCCTTTGCATATGCTAAAAACACTTTGATCGAGCTAATCCCGCCCCGTTCTAGTGCTTCCGGTAATTCTTTTAAGCGCTGTTCATTTAAATCACCAATCATCAAGTGGAAGCCATAGTCGATCACGGCCTTGTCCTTCGCCTTGCCATGCCAAGTATCAATCGCATCCATCAATGTCGGAGAGCCTGCACTAATACAAAAATCAATAATTGTCGTCGTTCCACCAAATGCTGCTGCAATGGTACCTGATTGCCAATCATCATCTGTTACCGTATTGTTAAACGGCATGTCCAAATGGGTATGAGGGTCAATACCACCCGGAAATAAAAGCTTCCCTGTAGCATCAATAATTTCTGCATCCACGTCTTCGATACTTGCCGCAATCTGCTTAATCACGCCATCCTCAATCAGCACATCACCTTTATACGTATCTGTAGCCGTAACAATTGTTCCCCCAGTAATGATCTTTTTCATAGTAAACCCTCCTATTTTTCTAGTAATTTAGCTAAGTTCTAGAAAGAACCGATGTAACCATACCTTACATTTTAATCTGAATTTTCAATAAATTTAAGCCGCAACTACGCTATTAAAATTGCTATTTATGCATATTTAACTTTTATAAAGCATATAATTAAATATATATATTATTATATGTTACTTTTCGTAACATAATATCTAATTATTTTAAATAATTTAAATAAACTTCTAAAAGGTACATTTCCCCTTCATACACTTAACTTTACTCGATGCTCGACTAAAAATTAATATACAAAAGGTAATTTTTCCAATAATCTTTTTGGACATAACGTAAAAAGTTAACGTGAAAACAGGTTTTCATGTGACATTTTCTGACACAATAAGTGCTAATTCGGGATTTAAACCTAGAATTTAAGTATGACATTCGAGGGATTTTCTAATAAACTTAGAAATCTTCTAATATATTTTTATTTGTTCTAATATATTTACGATTTTCTAATAAATCCTTTGAATGTTCTAAAATAAGTCCGCAATCTTCTAATATCCCCTTTCAACCTTCTAATATCCTGACCACATTTTCTAATATCCACCACCAATGTTCTAATAAAAGCCAAACCAAACCGCCGCCCACTACATAAAAAACAGCCTGATCCCCCTTTTCCGGAATCAAGCTGTTTTTGCATATTAACTTAGTTATTACTCGGAAACGCGAATGTCGATGCCGTCGTTTCTGTTGTCTCCGGCCAGCGCTCGGATACCGTTTTCGTCTTTGTAAAGAATCGCGCCTGATCCGGACCAAACATATGCCCTTCACCAAAGCGTGATCCTTTAAAGCCGGCAAAGTTATGATAGCCTACTGGGATAGGAATCGGCACATTAACACCGACCATGCCGACATCAATTTCCGTTGTAAATTTACGCGCAGCAGCACCATCATTCGTAAAGATCGTTACACCGTTTGCCAGCTCCTGGTCGTTAATGAAATCAATCGCCTCAGAAAGCGAACCTACGCGCACAACATTTCGAGCCGGTCCGAACACTTCCTGATCACAAATATCCATCTCCTTTGTCACATTGTCCAATAGTGTAGGACCTACGAAGAAGCCTTCCGAGTTTTTCACAATATCCAATTCACGACCGTCATTCACAACCGTCGCACCCTGCTGCTCAGCTAAATCGATCGCTTTTAAAATACTTTCTTTGGACTCCTTCGAAATGACCGGTCCAAAATCCGTACCTTCCTCTGTGTAGCTGCCTACTTTCAATTTGCTGATTTTGTCTTTCAAAATTGCTACTAATCTATCAGCTGTTTCTTCACCAACCGGCACAATTGTAGAAATCGCCATACAACGCTGGGAAGCCGCGCCATATGCAGCACCGATAAATGCGTTCGCCACTTGCTCTAAATCTGCGTCCGGCATAACAACCATATTATTTTTTCCACCACCAAGTGCAGTGACACGCTTACCGTATTTAGCACCCGTTTCGTAAATATATTTCGCAACCGGCGTTGATCCAACAAATGAAATCGCCTGCACAGTCGGGTTTTCCAAAAGCTCATTTACTGCTTCCTTGCTGCCGTTTACTACTGTCCAAATACCATCCGGCAAGCCAGCCTTTTTCCATAGCTCACTTACAAACAGCGAAGTCATCGGCACCTTTTCAGAAGCTTTTAAAATAACAGCATTCCCTACAGCAATCGCCATTGACGTTTGCGCCAGCGGTACCATGATTGGAAAGTTAAACGGAGAAATAGCAGCTACGACACCTAAAGGATACTTCGCCGAGTAGGCATTAATTTGACCGCCGACATTGACCGAATACTCCCCCTTCACAAGGTGAGGAGCCCCGATTGCCAGATCAACAGACTCCAATGCCCGCGTCACTTCACCGCGCGCATCTTCCAACGTTTTACCGCTTTCCGTACAAATGATATCCAACAGCTGCTCCATATTTTCCGTAATTAAATAGCGGAAGCGCATTAAAACTTCAGCTCGCTTCGCAACAGATAAATCTCTCCACGCAGGAAATGCCGCTTTTGCCGCTGCAATAGCTTCACGTGTTTCCTCGGCTGTTGCAATCGGTACTTCAGCAATCACTTCGCCGGTAGACGGATTATAGACCTTTGAATAGCTCCTGCTTTTCCCCTCGACTAATTCCCCATTTATAAAATGCGTTAATCTTTTTACCGAAACTGCTTCTGTCATTATGAATGTCCTCCTCTATTTAATGCTGTTTAATGCCTCTATCAATGTCGTTGCAATAAAGTCCTTTTCCTCTAACGTAATGGAAAGCGGTGGTGAAAGTGTTAATACATTATTGAAGTCCGCTACTGTCACACCATTTTTACCGATAATGACACCCTTTTGCTTACAATAGCCAATAACCGCATTGACCTTGTTAATATCAAGTGGCGTTTTCGTTTCTTTATTTTCCACAAGCTCAATGCCGATTAATAAACCTTTTCCTCGAATATCCCCAACATAAGGATGATCTTGTAAATGTTCCGCTAACGTTTCCTTGAGCGATTCCCCAAGCATAGTGGATTGATCAAATAAATTTTCACGCTCCATAATTTCAATGTTTTTCAACGCAACCGCACAAGCTACCGGTGAACCACCGAATGTGTTTACATGACGTAAAAACTCGTAATCTCCTTCAGCTATAAACTGCTCATATATTTCACGACGGATGGCAGTAGCCGATAATGGCATATAGGCACTTGTCAGCCCCTTTGCCATCGTAACGATATCCGGCTTAATTCCGTAGTTTTGGAATCCAAATGCTTTCCCCGTTCGCCCAAATCCGCAAATAACCTCATCAATAATGAGTAACGCACCGTGCTTTTTGCATACTTCCTGGACACCTTGCAAATAAGCCTCATTCGGGACGATCACCCCACCCCCCGTAATGATAGGCTCCATAATAACAGCGGCAATCGTTTCCGACATTTCCCACGTCATTACCTGATCCAAGTTTTTCACACTTGGCAATGTCGTTGGATCTTCACCCTGCATTTCTTCCGGATTACGGTATTGGTCAGGTGGTGCTACATGCAAAAACCCTGGAGCAAGTGGCTCATATTTATATTTACGCTGTGCCTGGCCTGTTGCTGCTAGAGCACCCATCGTATTGCCGTGGTAGGCACGATAGCGGGACACAATTTTATAACGATTCGTTTCACCTTTTTGCTGATGGTATTGTCGTACTACTTTAAATGCAACTTCATTTGCTTCCGAACCACTGTTGGAGTAGAAAACGACATATTCATCGCCAAGCAGCTCGCTAATTTTTTGGCTAAGTAAGATGGACGGAGTATGCCCATATGTGAGTGGCGTATAGGAATTTTTAAGCATCTGCTCATAGGCTACTTCTGCAATTTCCTTGCGCCCATAGCCAATATTCGTACACCATAGCCCTGCCATCGCATCCAAATATTTATTGCCATCGATGTCCGTTAACCAAGCCCCTTCCGCTCTTTCCACTATAAACGTCGCGTCCGGGTTATAAGGCTTCATCGAATGCCACACATGCTTTTCGTCATTTGCCTTCCAGTTATACTCTACGTATTGGCTCATGCATTTCCCTCCTAAATTTCTGAACTTACCTCTATTTTCGCTTATCGCACTTACGAGGGCACTATACATTATGTAAAATGATTTTTTGCACTCACTTCACATTAAGGTAATTAGTTGGTTCATCATTAGTAGGTTAATATAACGTTTTTGTATAGTCCGGCCAGCGATATTAGGTGACTTTCATCCCCTCATAATAATTATGCTTTGTCATTAATAACATGAGTTCTATACATAAACGATTTTCGTAATTCATAAAATCATTGCCAATAATTTGTTCCACTTTTTCAAGACGGTGATACAGCGTTTGACGCACAATAAATAATTTTTCGGCCGTTTCCTTTTTCAATCCATTACACTGAAAATATATATCCAACGTTTGAATTAAATTCGTGTTGTGCTTACTGTCATACTGACTGAGCTTTTCAATCTTTTCCTTTGCCGCTTGCATTAAACTATTGTTGTTTTGCAGAACCTTTACCATATGATAAAGTAGCAACTCATCATAGAAATACGAAAGCTCCATATTCGTCATCCGTATTTGAAGCGTCTCCTGAGCAGTTTGATAACTTTCCTTCAATTCATTGTAATGAGATACATATTTCCCTACCGCAATGAGCGTATCCAGCCTGTACTGATTGATCAGTTCATTCATCGCGCGCTTCATACGTTCTTTATACGTATCTTCTGGCCCCAAATCATTCAATATAAAAATTAAATACTGCGACTGCTCTACAATAAAAGTATAAAAGCCTTCCTTTTGCAAAGCCTGCCGAAGATTGATTTTATAATTCGTTAAATCCTTTATAATATTTTTTCTTCGCATCTGATGAATCATAACCATCCAGCCGTTTTGCTTTAGCTTCTGCTCTGACTCTTCAATAAAATAACGCATTTCATCATCACTGTTTTCACCTTCCAGCCACTTTTCAAAAAATTTACGGTTTTCACTTTCAAGCTTTTCCTCAATATATAAATCTCTTAAAACAAACTGAGACAAAGTAACGACTGTGCGATCCAAAATTAATAAATCCAATTCAGTAATTTCCCTTTTCTCAGAATAGATATGGACCGTACCATACACTTGATCAAATAACGTCATTTCAAGACTTGCCTTATTCTTACTGTTCAGTCTATTGATGAAATATTTATAATTTTCAATCTTTTTATCCGGGATTGCGAGACTTGTCCCTTTATTCACTTCAAAATAAGTATTCACGTTTAAATATTTTTGCATATACTGCAGAATCTTCGCTTTGTCATTCACCTTTAAAACATAGTTGTTTATTTTTTGGGAATAATCCTCCAGCTGCCTCAGTATATCGTATTGCTGATGGATAATTGCTGTATGCAAATCCTGCGTAATCCCGATAAACGGCACGATTTCCTGAAACACAATGAGCGGAAAATCCAGACTATTCGCTAAATTAACGACACTTTCCGGTACGACCTGAATATACATACCGAGTTCGATACACAGTCCCGCAACTTCCAAATCGCTAAGCTGCTGGACAAAGTTTAAAAAACCTTGCTCGTTATCCTTTAAAATAACGCCTGTTGTCAAAATAAGCTCATTACCTGTTATTAACTGCTTCACATCGATAACTTCCAATATATGTATCCATTTTATCGCATGATTTAACCCTGATTGACCTGCAACAACTTTGGCAGATTCAAAGTATTTTCGATTTAGAACTTCTTTTACAGTTATCATAGGCAGCCTCCTCTAATTAACAAATCGTCCATACAATTATTGTATCATTTTACATTAGGTATATATTAATTTGTTATATGAAAATGCTAATGTATATATATTAATGGATTAAAGGGGGACTCCTAATGTTAAAAACGAATCGCGAACGACTTAAAAACAGTATTGATTTATACAGTCAATTTGGAGCTACGGAAAATAACGGTGTCACACGTTTAAGCCTTTCCCAGGAGGATATTTTAGCCCGCAACCAATTGAAGGAAACTTGCGAACAGCTTGGCATGACTGTCACAACAGATGATATGGGAACAATGTACGCCACATTGCCAGGCAAACCCGACCATTTACCGATTGTGATGGGCTCCCATTTGGATTCCGTTATTAAAGGCGGACGCTTTGATGGCGTGCTCGGTGTTTTAACTGCGTTAGAGGCCGTACAAACAATCGTTGACGCAGGCCTTGAACTGAATCACCCTCTCACAATCGTGAACTTCACAAACGAGGAAGGCGCACGCTTTGAGCCTTCGTTAATGGCATCAGGCGTTCTGTCAGGAAAATTCGAAAAGGAAAACATGCTCGCTTCCACTGATGTAGAAGGCGTAACCTTTGAACAGGCCCTAAAACAAAGCGGCTATGAAGGTGATATCGCAAACCGCCTAACAGATGCTCATGCCTATTTAGAGCTTCATATTGAACAAGGTCCCGTGCTCGAACATTACAAAAAAGAGATCGGTGTCGTTGATGGTGTGCTTGGCATGGTATGCTATGACATCACATTAACCGGCGAATCGAACCATGCTGGGACAACTCCTATTTCAATGCGAAAAGATAGTATGTTTGCAACCATGCAAATTATTTCAATTCTGCAAAACAAACTAAAACAGCTTCCTGATGATCTTGTTTATACAATCGGACGTATCAACGCCTATCCGAATATTCATACAGTCATTCCAAACAAAGTAACATTCTCGTTAGAATCCCGCCATCAAGATCCTTCCGTTATTCAGCAAGTAGAACAAATCATTTTTGACCTGCCAAAGGAAATTGAAAATTGCGAGCTTAGCTATAAGAAGCTATGGAGCCGCGACACTGTCCATTTCGCACCGGAAGTCATAAATGCCGTAGCAGCAAGCGTTGAAGAATTAGGCTATTCAAGCCAACAAATGTATAGTGGTGCCGGTCATGACGCCCAATTTATTGCCGGATATATTCCATCCACAATGATTTTCGTCCCGAGCAAAAACGGCTATAGCCACCGGGAAGACGAGTACACTTCCTATGAAGAATGCTCAAAGGGTGCTGACGTCCTTGTAAATGCCGTTTTAAAAATCGCAGAAAGCGCAGTTTTACCCGTAAAGTCTGCTAGTATGAATTAGTTTTACTATCCTACAATATTAACCGGACATGAGAGGCTAAACTAACGCCTCTTCCAATCTGCTTTTTTAACTACCATCAAGCAAAACATTACTCATTGTTTTCACCTAGCAGTAAATAGATTAGCCCTTCCCTTCTTATTTAGATAATCATACTATATGGTAACTATTAAAAAGAAGGGAGATAAAAACAATGAGACGCCCTGCATTCGGCTTCTGTTACCCAGGTTACCGATACTGCGGTCCTGGCTGTTCCGGTCCCGGTGCACCAACAAATGCAGTAGATAACTGCTGTTTGCACCACGATGCATGCTATTACTACGGCTACGATAAAAGATATTGCGACGCGCTATTCCAGCAATGTTTAAACCAATACAAATATGCTCCCACTAAAATGGGTAGAGACGCAAGATTATTCTCAAATGCCATCCGAATTAAAAATAATCTTTTATAACGATAAAAAATAGGCATGAAACCTCTTTATTACAAGGGGTTCATGCCTATTCATCTTTAACCATTAAGTTCAAAATACTGAAGCTGGGAACATAAGGATCAAGATTATTGATAAGGGAAGAACCCTTATTAAGACAATATGAATTGATTGGAGTGAAGGGGCGACTCCTGGGGGAACAGCAAAATTTATTTTGCGACGAGTAACCGCAGGAGCACCGACGCCTGAGACTACAGGCTCAGGCCGTGCCCCCGGAAAGCGTCCCCGTAACGGAAATCAATTCTGACGGGAGCGGAAACTATATTCCCTCTTAGTCGATTTCTTGTCCTGTAATTTCTGCAAGCTTACCGTTTTCTTTAATTTTCTTTAAGCCTTCATTTAGGTGTTTTAGTAGCTCAGTATTTCCCTTTTTCACCATAAAGCCGTAATATTCCTTTTCAAACTGATCTGATTCAATTGCTTTTAAACCTGATTCAGGATTGTTCTTTAAGTACTCTAACACTACGGCATTATCACCGATCGATGCCGCTACTGCACCATTGATTACTTCCTGAAAAGCAATTGGCTGGTTTTCATAAGCTAAAATTTTAGTACTTGTCTTACCTAGTAATTTTTTCGCCGCTTCATGACCTGTTGTACCCATTTGTACAGAGATTTTTTCATCTTTTAATTCATCCAATGTCGTAATTGGTGAATCTTCTTTTACAACAATCATTAATGTTGCTTCGTAATAAGGATCTGTGAAATCAAATGTTTGTTTACGATCATCCGTAATAGTAATTCCTGATGCTCCTAAATCCAACTCGCCATTCTTTAACTGTTGGAATACCGGCTCCCAACCGACATTTCTAAATTCGATTTCAGAACCCATCTCTTCACCGATTGCATTCATAATATCTACATCAATCCCGACAATTTCCCCTTTGTCATTCATCGATTCAAACGGTGCAAAAGTTGCCTCCGTACCGACTAATAGTTTCCCAAAATTCCCATTTGCATCTGCACCTGAAGTTTCTTTATCCCCAGTACCACATGCAGTTAAAACTAATGATAATGCTACAAGCAGCATCATTGTTAACCATTTTTTATTTAACATTGTAAATCCCCCTATGCATTTTATGTTATAATTATACATTTATTGAATATAGTAATACAACATTTATTTTGAATTTTCCGATATTTTGTATTAAAAAAACTATCTTCACTATATTTTAATATAGTAAAAGATAGCTTTTTTCTATCCCTATAATACTTTCCCTAAAAACGCCTTCGTACGTTCATTTTGTGGATTACCGAATACTTCTTCCGGATGGCCCTGTTCTACAATATATCCGCCATCCATAAACAGTACGCGGTCACCAACTTCGCGTGCAAAGCCCATTTCATGTGTGACAACTACCATCGTCATACCTTCTTTGGCCAGGTTTTTCATTACTTCTAAAACCTCTTTAACCATTTCAGGATCAAGCGCTGAAGTTGGCTCATCAAATAGCATTACTTTCGGCTTCATAGCTAAAGCACGTGCAATAGCGACACGCTGCTGTTGCCCCCCTGATAATTGCTGCGGGTAATTATCCGCTTTTTCACGCAATCCCACTTTATCAAGTAGCTCCATTGCCAATTGCTCAGCATCTTGTTTGTTCAAGTTACGAATTTGCATCGGTGCCATCGTAATATTATCGATAACCGACATGTGCGGGAATAAGTTAAACTGCTGGAATACCATCCCTACTTCTGTGCGGATATCGTTAATGTTTGTTTTCGGATCATTAATTTTGACCCCTTCAATATAAATCGCGCCATCTGTAACTTCTTCCAGTAAATTCATGCATCGAAGAAATGTTGACTTACCTGAACCAGAAGGCCCGATTACACAGACTACCTCTTTTTCACGAACTTCATAATCAATTCCCTTTAACACTTCGAGCTTGCCAAAATGCTTATGTAAATTTTCTACTTTAATCATTTATGCGCGCTCCTTTTTCTTACGTGGGTTGTAATTAATATCTACCCGCTTTTCTATAAATGCCACAAGCTTCGTTACTGCGTACGTTAATACAAGGTATAAGAACGCTGCAAACAAATATGGCTCCCAGAATCGCTGATACGTTCCGGCAACGACTTTACTCACGTATAATATTTCTGCACCGGCAATAACCGTAACAAGAGATGAATCTTTTAATAAGGCAATAAACTCATTTCCTAATGGCGGAATCATACGACGGAATGCTTGAGGTAATATAACTTTGCGCATCGCCTGACTATGCGTTAACCCTAATGACCTTGCCGCTTCCATTTGCCCTTTGTCTATCGATTGAATCCCTGCACGGAAAATTTCCGCATTATATGCCGCGCTATTTAAAATTAATCCTACGATACCCGATACCCACCAACCTTGTGATGAACCAAAAATAGTTGGAATAACAGCTAAGTGAATTAATAATAATTGCACTAGCAATGGTGTACCACGGAATACGTCTACATAAATTTTAGCCGGCCAGTAAATCAATTTCTTTTTCGAAACTTGGCCTAACCCTAAAAGCAGACCGAAAATGATACCACCAATATAACCACATGCAGTTAGAACAATGGTTGCCCAAAGTCCTTTTGCATATAGTTCACGGTAGTTCCAGATAATTTCCCAACGGAAAAAATCAAAAAACTCCATCTGAAACCCTCCAATAAATTAAATATAGCTTATTCGATTTCTGTACCTGTAATTTCAGCTAATTTTCCGTTAGCCTTAATTTTGTCCAGACCTTCATTTAAAATATTTAATAGCTCTGTATTCCCTTTTTTTACCATGAAGCCAAAGTAATCTTTTTCAAATGAATCGTCTTCAATCGCTTTTAAACCAGAATCCGGATTTTTATCCAAGTATTCTAAAATAACAGCATTATCACCGATCGCCGCATCTGAAGCACCTGTTAATACTTCTGTCAGTGCAATTGAAAAGTTTTCATACGCTAAAATTTTTGAGCTTGAAACACCTTGTAAGTCCTGTGCTGCTTTGTGTCCTGTTGTATTAATCTGTACAGAGATTTTTTTGTCTTTAATATCCTCTAAAGATTCAATTGAAGAATCTTCTTTTGTTACGATTAATAATGTCGCCTCATAGTATGGATCTGTGAAATCATACGATTGCTTACGCTCATCCGTAATTGTAATGGCTGCTGCCCCCATATCGATCTCACCGTTTGTCACTTGGCTCATCATTGAATCCCAGCCTACATTTTTAACCTCTGTTTCGATACCCATCTCTTCACCGATTGCTGCTAAAATATCAGCATCTAAACCTACTACATTACCTTTATCATCCAAATACTCAAAAGGAGCATATGTCGCTTCTGTACCTGCTACGATTTTTGTATATTCTTTATCCCCTGTAGATGTTTTTTCATCTGCACCACATGCTGTTAAAATCATTGAAGCTGCTGCTAAAGGGGCTGCCCATTTAAGTAATTTTCTAGCGTTCATTATAAATATCCTCCTGGAGTTTTAAGTTTTTTAATTAATATCTTGTTCAATTATATTAATTCCCCAATTAATATACAACATTTAATTTTTAAAAAATTGATTATTATTGCAGTATGATGAATTTTTATAACAAAATTGATAAGAAATCTGCATATCTTTTAATATTTATTCATTAAATTATTATACCATTCTTGTTTTTTAATCTTCTTTATACGATGAACACTGTATATTTATTCTCTCTTTTTAAAAAATTTGGGTTCATTACCATAACATGCGGTTGCCAGTGCCCCCCTAAAATAAGGGAAGATTTTACCGTTATTTGAATGCTGTAGCTCATTTTTTGAATAAATAAGGGAACGTTTTACCGTTATTTTAAATAAAATCCTGAAATTCTATGTTTTTTAGACCAATAACGGAAATCTCTTCCGTTATTTTCACGATTATTCATGTTATTTTCGAAATAACAGAAATTCCTTCCGTTATTTATCATCCTCAATTTAAGGTGATAAACCCTAAACTAGGGTATAAAAAAAAGACTACTTCACGGGAATCCCGAAAGTAGTCTTGGTTTAAGAATGAATGAAGGATAAAAGGAATCGGTACAGTGATTCCTTTTATCCTACCAAAAAATCCATTCTCCATTGTAGAGCAATAACTATTATGTTATTTTTCTACAATTGGTATAGAAAAGTATATGAAAACAGTAAAATGGCGTCCTATTGGACATGATAATATAGTATTGCTTGAACATAACCTTTAATAATTTACTAATTATCTTTCCTTTTTTCAAGTCTAAATTATAAATTTCATTTAAAGAATTTAAATATTTTTTAAAAGTGCGTTTAAATTATACAGAATTCGGAAATTTATAGTATAGTGCCTAAAACGAATGTTAAATAATGGAATTAAAATACTTATCATCCTATTAAAGAACGCTAATACTTAATTATTCGCAAATAAAAAAGACGCCCTCGGAGGGAATCGAACCCCCAGCCTCAGAACCGGAATCTGAAGTGTTATCCATTACACCACGAGGACATATTAATAAGTAAAATAAGTATATGTTCAACTTTTCCCATTATACAGATGGTACGCCAGATTTTCAATAGCAAAAGTCAGAGTTTATATTTGACCATAACTGACTAATACGTGTATGATAGGTTTACAGCTGAAATGATTTCCATTTTTCAGCATAAGAATGCGAATAAAAGCTTTAACAAAGGGAGGATTATTCAATGAACTTAATTCCTACAGTTATTGAACAAACAAATCGCGGGGAACGTGCATATGACATTTATTCACGTTTATTAAAAGACCGCATCATCTTATTAGGTAGCGGAATTGACGACAACGTTGCAAACTCAATCGTTGCACAGCTACTGTTTTTAGAAGCAGAAGATCCAGATAAAGATATCTACCTATACATCAACTCACCAGGTGGTTCTATCACATCGGGTATGGCTATTTATGATACGATGAACTTCATCAAGCCGGACGTTTCAACAATTTGTATCGGTATGGCAGCATCAATGGGTGCTTTCTTACTTTCTGCTGGTGCAAAAGGTAAGCGTATTGCATTACCAAACGCAGAAGTAATGATTCACCAACCACTTGGCGGTGCACAAGGTCAAGCAACTGAAATCGAAATCGCAGCAAAACGTATTTTACATTTACGCGAAAAATTAAACCGCATTATGGCTGAAAACACTGGCCAAGAATACGAAACATTAGCGCGCGACACAGATCGTGATAACTTCATGACTGCAAAGCAAGCATTAGATTATGGTCTTATCGACAAAATCTATGAGCGTAACCAATTAAATAAATAATGTAATATGAAGCATGCAGGAGTTAATCCTGTGTGCTTTTTTTAGTGCATCCTTTTATCCGCCACTTGCTCTATTTTAATAGCCAAAAGTCTAAATTTATTCGTCAATTTAATAACGATAATCGCCACAAAGGGAAGCTTATTCGTCACTTTCACTCGAATAATAGCCACTCCCACAAAAAAATAAAGCACAACCCGTTCATCCTATGAATTGGTTGTGCTTTTCAAGTTAGTTTGCTTTTTCGATTAAAAGCTGGAGAGCATTAATGGCTTTTTCTTCATCGTGACCATCAGCACATAATGTGACAACTGTACCTTTAGCCACAGCTAAGCTCATAATCCCCATGATCGACTTTGCATTTACTTTTTTCGTATCCTTTTGTAAAAAAACGTCTGCTTTAAAACGATTTGCTTCTTGTACGAATAATGCAGCTTGTCTTGCCTGTAAGCCGGATTTCAGCTTTACTTCTACTTGTTTTTCGATCATCTTGATATACTCCCTTTCACAACCGCTCATCGCTACTTTTATCTATCTTATCGGAATTATTCGAAAAGAACAATAATAGATTCCGGTACACATGAAATCGTTACCATTATTACCTATACCTTAGCATAAATGTACTTAAATCGTAAGTTTCATTCCAAAATTCTACGTAGCCAATGCCACTAAATTTTTTCACCACGTCTGAGGGCTTCTGCTATATCATCGATTTTACGTAAACGATGATTCACGCCTGATTTACTGACAACGCCTGTTGATACCATCTCTCCAAGCTCTTTTAATGTGACATCCTGATATTCGACTCGAAGACGGGCAATTTCTCGTAGTTTTTCGGGTAATTGATCAAGTCCCACTGCATTATCAATATAGCGGATATTTTCAACTTGTCGCAGTGCCGCGCCAATTGTTTTATTTAAGTTAGCCGTTTCACAGTTGACGATACGATTTACACTGTTACGCATATCTCTTATGATTCGTACATCTTCAAACTTCAGCATTGCCTGTACCGCACCGACTAAATTCATAAAATCCGAAATTTTTTCTGCCTCTTTTAAATAAGTAACATAGCCTTTTTTTCGTTCGATTGTTTTTGCATTGAGATCATAGCGATTCATCAGCTGTGCCAACGCTTCCCCGTGCTCCTTATACAAAGAATAGATTTCCAAATGATAAGAGGAAGTCTCCGGGTTATTGACTGAACCGCCTGCTAAAAATGCCCCACGTAAATAGGCACGGCGCTCACTGTTTCTCGGAATGATAGATTTTGAAATCGTATGATTAAATTCAAAAGAATTCGATACAATTTCCAAATCATCCAATATTTCACGGGCACCTTCCCGAACACGGCATATGTACACATTATTCTTTTTCAGGCGCATTTTTTTTCGCACAAGAAGCTCTACATTATATGGATAGAGCCTTTTTACAATGATATATAGTCGACGTGCTATAGCTGCATTCTCTGTTTGTACATCTAAGCTTATTTGACGATTCGCAAAGCTTAACGAACCATTCATTCGTATAAGGGCGGACACTTCAGCCTTCAAACAACTGTCATCCGCTTCAACCTGTGTCAGTTCCTTTTTTGTTTCAGATGCAAATGACATTATGTGCTCCCCCTTTCCTAGCAAACTATGTAGTGATTACAAGTAATATTACTGCATTGTTTGTTGTTTTAGTATTGTATATTCACACAGCCAATCCGCTAAATTACTCGCATCATGACGTACTGTTCCATTTTGGATAACTGCAATTTCCTTTTGAATAATATTAATGCCCATCTCTTTTATTCTATCTATATCAAATTTTACGGGCTCGGCATTTTCTTCACGATAGTTTTCATAAATTGACGACGGAAGCTCTTTTTCATTAATCAGTATCGATTGAATGAACGGTTCGCCTACATGCGCATGAATGGCCTCAATATGCTGTGAGGCTGTATATTGACCTGTCTCACCTTGCTGGGTCATTAAATTAGCAATATAGATTTTCTCACCTTTTGCACGAACTACCGCCTGGCCAATTCCTTTAACTAATAAGTTCGGAATGATGCTCGTATAAAGACTGCCTGGTCCGATCAAAATAAAATCCGCGCGTTCAATTGCATGAACAGCAGCTGGCAACGGCTTTAAATTGCTAGGCTCTAAATACACACGCTTAATTGGTGCATGGCCAGACGGGATTTTTGATTCCCCGATAACGTCTGAACCATCCATTAATTCAGCATGTAATGTCACTTTTTTATTTGCAGCAGGAATAACTTTTCCGTGCACATTCAAAACTTTACTCATCTCTGCAATGGCATGGTTAAAATCACCTGTAATTTCCGTTAAAGCTGTTAGCATTAAATTGCCTAAAGAATGTCCGCCAAGGTCGTTGGATTGCGAAAAGCGATATTGAAACATTTGCTCAACTAAAGGCTCTACATCCGACAATGCTGCAATTACATTCCGTACATCCCCTGGAGGCGGAATATCATAATCATCCCGTAAACGCCCAGAAGAGCCACCGTCATCTGCTACCGTAACGATGGCTGTAATATCAAATGGGTGCTGCTTTAAACCGCGTAATATCGTTGAAAGCCCTGTGCCCCCACCAATTACGACGATACGTGTTCTCTTTTTCTTCATTTAATCAATCCTTTCTATGATTGATATCTCTATGTGAAATGATGACTTGGTCATTTTTTGCTAACAGTTTGCCAAAGTATTCAGCGAGCGTTACCGAGCGATGTTGTCCACCTGTACAGCCAAATGCGATCACTAGCTGCGACTTTCCTTCACTGCGATAATGCGGAATCATAAATGTAAACAAGTCCGTTAGCTTGGCAATGAGCTGCTGTGTTTCTTCTGTTGCAAGCACATAGGAAGAAACCTCTGTCTGAAGACCGGTTTTATGACGCAATTCTTCAACATAATAAGGATTTTTCAAGAAACGTACATCAAATACTAAATCAGCATCGATCGGTAAGCCATGCTTAAAGCCAAATGACATAATATTAAGTGAAAAAGTAGGACTGCTCATATTTGAAAATTCCTGTGCAATGCGTTCGCGTAATTCCCGGGGTTTCAACTTGGATGTGTTTACAATTGTTTTTGCACGGCCTTTTACCTCAGAAAGTAATTCCCGTTCCTGTTGAATTCCTTCCAATGGTAAACCTTGTGTTGCAAGTGGGTGTGAACGACGAGATTCTTTATAACGTCGAACTAAAGTGGCATCGTCGGATTCTAAAAATAAGATCCGTAGTAAAATGTCCTCTTCATTCATTAACGCGTCGAGCGATTCAATTAAGGACCCAAAAAATTCTCTCCCACGTAAATCCATCACTACCGCGATACGTGAAATTTTCTTTTCGGAATCTTTCATTAGTGCTAAAAAAGTAGTCAAAAGTTCCGGTGGTAAATTATCGACGCAGTAATAGCCTAAATCTTCAAAGCTTTGAACCGCTACCGTCTTGCCCGCACCTGACATTCCTGTAATAATAACTAACTCATGTGTAAAGCTCGAACTACCCACTTGTTTCATCTCCTCTAGTTTTGTTCTATTGAGTGTTGAATGTTTTCACTTAATAGCTCAAAATCCTCTGTATACTCAAATGTACCATATTGCATTCCTTTATTTGCTGTTGCAAATAATAAATTTGTCCGGTCACCTGCTGCCATCGGAAGGTCGTTTAATTGCTCTACTGGATACCAGTCCAAAATGCCTTCACGTGTTTCCACAAACGGTGTTCCTTCAACATCTGTTGCAATAAATGTATAGAGCATCCATTCATCTACGACTGTATCACCATTTTTTATGACCATAGTATAAATGCCTTTTAAATGAACGTTTTTAGGTTTTAAATTCGTTTCTTCCTGAAATTCGCGAACAGCCGATTCATAGATGGACTCTCCAAGCTCCATTTTGCCGCCTGGTGCAACAAACCAACCTCTTCTCGGTTTTTGGAGCAACAGCACTTTGCCATCCTTTATTGCGAGTAAATTTGTAATACGTTGCATACGTAACACCTCAATTCTTTCATTTGTGGATATTAATTTATGACTTTCAAGGTAATCCACATAAAGTACAGATAGTCTCTCACGCTATTGTACGCTAAATTTCTTTTCCTAATGCTTATATTTCTATTATACCTTGTCCCAGGCATTACGTAAAAGTACTCGTACCATTTGTCCCATTAGTAAATAAAGGATTGAGGGCTGAGTATTTATAATTCCGCACAAAAAGAGGTTGTTTCAGCGCAGATCGCGCTTGAAACAACCTAAGGATAAAAATATAAGGGGGTTAAAACAAATTCTACTTTTAGTATACCCTTATTTTGTAACGAGATGATTACATTTATGTTAAGGATTTATTGATTTATTTTTTCTTTTATTTCTTCGATGTAATGTTGGGCTGATTGTGCAGCAATACTGCCATCGCCAGTAGCTGTTACAATTTGGCGCAACATTTTCTCACGGACATCACCCGCTGCATAAATACCCGGAATAGCTGTTTCCATTTTTTCATTTGTTAAAATGTAGCCTGCTTCATTTAAAATATTCAGTGAAGCAAAAGGAGCTGTCAACGGAAGCGTGCCCACATATACGAATACGCCATCTGCCTGCATTTCTTTTTCAGTGCCATCCACATTTGAAACTAATGTCACTTTACCGACTTTGCCGTCCACTTCATGAATTTCCTTCACTTGTGTATTCCAGATGAAATCAATTTTTTCATTGGCAAATGCACGATCTTGTATAATCTTTTGAGCACGTAATTTATCACGGCGGTGAACAATTGTTACTTTGTCTGCGAAGCGTGTTAAATAAATACCTTCTTCAACAGCTGAGTCGCCCCCACCGATTACAATTAGGTTCTTTTGTTTAAAGAA
This sequence comes from Solibacillus sp. FSL W8-0372, assembly GCF_037969735.1. Lineage (NCBI taxonomy): Bacteria > Bacillati > Bacillota > Bacilli > Caryophanales > Caryophanaceae > Solibacillus > Solibacillus sp. FSL W8-0372. Next base: position 3,276,192 of record NZ_CP150204.1, read on the forward strand.
TGCACCATCACATACAGCACAATAACTTACACCACGACCTCCAAGCTCTGTTTCACCTGGAATGCCTAATTTTTTATATTCTGCACCTGTTGTAATAATTATTGTACGTGTTTTGTATTGTTTTTTACCTGAAACGATAATTTTATATTCTTCACCATCGATTACTTCGGACACATCACCGTAAGCATATTCTGCACCGAACTTTTTCGCGTGCTCGAACATTTTTGTAGATAGCTCTGGTCCTAAAATTGTATCGAAACCTGGGTAGTTTTCCACTTCTTCAGTACTAGCCATTTGACCACCAGGAATACCACGTTCAATCATTAATGTTGCTAAGTTTGCGCGTGATGCATAAACCGCAGCCGTCATACCTGCCGGACCTGCTCCGATAATTACTACATCATAAATTTTTTCTTCAGACATGTTGATCCTCCTCTTGCGTATACCATTACGATATTTTTATCGTATAAGATTGCTTAGATAAATACAACTATACTGCCCTATTCAAAGTCAGCCGGTATGAATTCATACAATTCATCACTATACTTCGTTAATGTTGCAGTTGTAATACCGTATTTCCCTGCAATCGCCTTTTTCGTTACCTTTTTCTCAAGTGCGATGTTATATGAATATTCAACCGCAGCAGCCAATGCAGCACTATTTTTAAACGCATACCCTTGCTGGAAAGCGATTTCGCCTAGTGCAAACCACGTGCTTAATATTTGTGCTACTTCAAGTGAAATCGATTCATTTTTTTCTGTAATAAGTTCCGCCACTTCCATAAAACGTAAAAAGTGCTTTTCCTCATTACTTTTTTTATCGAAATCATATTCAAGGGCATAAGCCAGACATAGTTTTTCCAAGTCCGAAAAGCTATCAACATTTAAAATAGTAGGATGTGCTACAATTTCCTGCTTATACGCAGAACGCTTTAATAGGAAAAGTCCGAATAACCGGCTTGATTCATGTTCATCCGATAATTGGCGAACAATGAATTCCCGATGATTTTCAGCCGAATTACCGAAAATCGTTCCTTCATTACTTCTCCATGGCTCCATACCTTCTTTTGAAGGGTCCAACTGAATCAGCAATTTCCATGATTCATTGGCTACTGCTTCATGTCCTGTAAAGTAGGCTGATTGGGCGAGCCAAAAATAAAAGCCTGGATCCCCTTCATATCCCTTTTTACTCATTGAACGCAGCCATTTATATGCTTCATCATATTGACCGATCAATGCTAAAGTTGCACCTAGCTTATAGCGATTATCCCATTCAAAAGGTTGTATTTTCTTTAATATTGAAAGGAGATTCTCAAGCTCTTCCGTGTTTCTCTCATAATAGGCAAACACTGCTAAGTTACACATTGCATGGAGATTCCCTGTATTTTCACGCAGCACTTTATGTAAAAGTGCGCGCGCCTGTTCAGCATCGCCAATATAAAAATAGGCTAACGCTAAGTTATTATAAGCATTCCAAAGGTCCGGGTATTCCTCAATTATTTGCTCCAACATTTCAATTGCAGCCTGGAAATCCCCTTGTTCCATGTGACGACGAGCTTTTTCCTGCGCTACATGTTTCGCCCCTTCAAATTCGTCCATATCATCTATCTCTTCGCCTACATAGTCGACAAATTCCAATATTTCAGAAGCATCCTCTAAGTAAGCACCATTAGGTTCCATTTCCAAATAGCGGGCTGCGTACTTTTGTGCATCCGCAATATGTCCGATACAGCCTGAAACTTCTGCCATCATAAATATAATTTCGGATTCATCCGGCTCTAAACTATAAGCGGTATGGATCAATTCATAAGCATGTTCAAAGTTTTGCAATTCCATTTCTAAAATGCCATATTGCAATAACACGTGCGCGTCATCCGGACTTAAATCCGCTGCGCGCTTAATAAACTTATAGGCTTTATCCATTTCATCCCGCTCAATTGCTTTTAATGCTACGTTATAATAATAATCACCATTCGGAACAAACGACACGACATTTGATGCATTTGCTTTTAAACGTTTATTTTCCAATAAAATTCCTCCGAGTCATTTCCGTTCAATACCTTTATATAATTCAATACGAAGTGTATCGTATGCTCAATTGTAGTAAAATACGCCTCGGCATCATTACACCCTATAACAGGAAGTAGACAACCATCCGAAGCTTCTATTTCGTTTAGTAGCCTTTTGACAACCACTGAGAAATAAACAAAGAAATAAGGAACGCACAAGTGTCGTCCCTTAATCAATTCTTTCCATTATAGCATATGTAGCAAATATGTACTTAAATCATGTTTGCAAACAACGGAATTCTCGTTAGATTATTGCTTTTTGCCTTCATGTCGTTTTTGTAGCACATCAAGCACTTCATATACATCCACTTTTTGTTCTTGAAGTAACACAAGCAAGTGATAAAGAAGGTCAGCGGATTCCCATTTCACTTCTTCCTTGTCACGGTTTTTCGCCCCGATTACTACCTCTGTTGCCTCTTCGCCAACTTTTTTACAGATTTTATCGATACCTTTATCGAATAAATACGTCGTATACGCCCCTTCAGGCATATCGATTTCACGCTGTTTAATTACTTCCACAAGCTGAGGTAAAATTGCTACAGTACCAGGTCGTTCGTTTTCTACCAAGCTTTCTGTAAAGCAAGATGTTGTTCCATTATGACAAGCTGGACCCGCAGGAACAACTTCAACTACTAATGCATCTTGATCACAGTCTGTTTTAATTGAAACAACCTTTTGTGTATTACCACTTGTTGCCCCTTTATGCCATAGCTCCTGGCGGGAACGAGAGTAAAACCAAGTTTCATTCGTTTCAATTGTTTTTTGTAGCGATTCCACATTCATATAAGCAACCGTTAATACTTCTTTTGATCGGGCATCCTGTACTACTGCTGTAATTAGCCCTTGTTCATTAAATTTAACATTCATCGTACACGTACCCCTTTTTCTTTTAAGTAGCTTTTCACTTCTGCTACGCTCGTTTCTTTATAGTGAAAAATGCTCGCAGCAAGTGCTGCATCTGTATCAACATCCTGCAGGACTTCACGGAAATGTTCAGCATTACCCGCGCCGCCACTTGCAATAACCGGTACTGTAACGGCATCTCGAACTGCCTTCGTTAACGCTAAATCAAAACCCGATTTCTCACCGTCTTGGTTCATCGATGTAAGTAGAATTTCCCCTGCACCTAGTTTTACCGCTTCTTTTGCCCAATCTATAGCTTTCCTTGAAGTTTTGTTACGGCCACCGTGTGTATACACCATCCATGTACCGTCTTCTTCAGAATATCTCGCATCAATCGCACAAACGATGCATTGTGCACCGAAGTAATCCGCGCCTTCTTTAATAAGCTCTGGACGCTCTAAAGCAGATGTATTAACCGACACTTTATCTGCACCGGCACGTAAAATACGTTTCATATCTTCAATCGTACGAATGCCGCCACCTACAGTAAAAGGAATGGCTAACGCTGATGCTGTTTGTCGGACAACATCGACCATCGTTTCACGTCCTTCATGCGAAGCCGAAATATCTAAAAATACGAGCTCATCCGCACCTTGCTCATCATAAAATTTAGCTAATTCTACCGGATCGCCTGCATCTTTCAATTCAACAAATTGTATCCCTTTTACTACGCGCCCTTCTTTTACGTCTAAACATGGAATAATGCGCTTCGTTAACATACGCCCTCTTTCACTCCTTCTGCCCAAGCCGTCAACAAGTGCATACCAAACGGACCTGACTTCTCCGGATGGAACTGCATACCTGTAAAATTATTCTTCGCCACAATCCCAGGCACTTGTATATGTTCATAGTCTGCCGAAGCAACCCGTTCCTTCTCATCCAATCCGCTCGCATAAAATGAATGGACAAAATATACATGGCGTGCTGCAGGCAGGTTATCTCTATCCAGCCAGCTTGGCGTATGCTGCAACGTTAAGTCATTCCATCCCATATGCGGAATTCGGGAAACCCCTTCAAAGCGTTGAATACGCCCTTTAAAAATACCTAGCCCTTCTGTTAAAGCCACTTCATCGCTTTCTTCAAATAACAGCTGCATTCCTAAGCAAATTCCGAGTAACGGCTTTTTCGTATTGCGAATGAAATCAATTAAACCTGTTTCCTTTAAACGCTTCATTGCATCTGGAAAGGCACCAACACCCGGCAGTACATAAGCATCTGCTGTTTCGAGTTCCACTTTGTCATTTGACACAATGACTTCAACATTAAGGCGCTTTAATGCCTGCTCAACACTAAATAAATTACCCATTCCATAATCAATTACACCAATTTTCACGTTAACAGCCCCTTCGTTGATGGCACGCCTTTCACACGCGGGTCAATTTGAACCGCTTGATCTAAGGCACGTGCTAATGCTTTAAAAACTGCTTCAATAATATGGTGTGTATTATGTCCATAAGGAACGATGACATGTAAATTAATGCGTGCCTCTAACGCAAACTTCCATAAAAACTCATGCACAAGTTCTGTATCAAATGACCCTACCTTGGCATTAAGTTCAGGTGTAATACGGTATTCCAAGTGCGGACGGTTCGAACAATCCACCACAACCTGTGCCAATGCATCATCCATCGGTACAAATGCAGTTCCGTAACGTTTGATCCCTTTTTTATCGCCCAATGCTTCACGGAATACTTGACCTAATACGATACCAATATCCTCTGTCGTATGGTGGTCATCTATCCAAGTGTCGCCATTTGCAATAATTTTTCCGTCAAATAACCCGTGCTTTATAAACAAATCCAGCATATGGTCCATAAAACCGACACCTGTTTTTATTTCAGCTTGCCCAGAACCATCGATATTAAGCTCTACTGCAATTTTTGTTTCATTTGTATTTCGTTCGATTTTCGCAAAACGTGTCATTCTTCTTCTCCTTTATCCCAGCCCCGTGATTCTACTGCTCTTGCATGTCCTTCTAACCCTTCAAGTCGTGCAAGACGTGCAATTTTCGGCGAATTTTGTTTCCAAGTTTTTTCGCTGTAATAGACAACACTCGTTCGTTTAATAAAATCATCCACATTCAACCCACTTGCAAAACGTGCTGTTGAATTTGTTGGTAATACGTGATTCGTACCTGCAAAATAATCGCCCACTGGCTCAGAGCTATAACGCCCGATAAAAATAGCACCCGCATGTGTAATCATTTCCGAAACCTTTTCGGCATTTTCCGTTACAACTTCTAAATGCTCCGGCGCTAATGAATTCACCGCTCGAACCGCTTCTTTCATCGATTCAGCAACATAAATATGACCAAAGTTTTCGATTGATTTTCTGGCAATTGCTTCACGCGGCAATTTGGATAATTGAATTTCTACCTGGTCTGATACCGCATCTGCCAAATCATCACTTGTTGTAATGAGTACCGCGCAAGCCAGTGCATCATGCTCTGCCTGTGATAAAAGATCTGCCGCAATTTCATCGGCATAGGCAGTTTCATCAGCCAAAACGCAAATTTCAGATGGCCCTGCAATCATATCAATCGCCACTTCGCCAAATACTTCACGCTTTGCCAATGCAACAAATATATTTCCCGGACCCGTAATTTTATCTACCGGGGCAATTGTTTCTGTTCCATATGCTAGTGCTGCGATCGCTTGTGCACCGCCTACTTTGTAAATTTCCGTCACTCCTAAAATATGGGCTGCCACTAATACCGCATCCGGTAGCTTCCCATCATTGCCTGCTGGCGATGTGATGACAATACGCTTCACCCCTGCAACTTGCGCCGGAATGACATTCATTAAAACAGAAGAAGGATAAGCCGCTGAACCACCCGGTACATAAAGCCCTACTGCATCAAGGGGTGTAATCCGCTGCCCTAAATACGAACCGTCCGCTAACGGCAATCGAAAGCCACTGCGCTTTTGTTCATTATGGTAAAGGCGAATATTATCTGCTGCCTCCTGTAAATCGATATATAATTGCTGATCGAAATTTTTTACAGCCTCAACAATTTCCTGCTCCGAGACACGTAAATTTTCAGGTGCAAAACCGTCCCATTTTTCACTATAATATTTAATTGCCGCATCCCCTTCTGTTCGTACTTGCTGAATTACTTCACGAACGGTTTGCAGCTGCTGCTCATTGCCTTGCTCGAGTTGGCGTTTTAAAGAAATATCATCGTTTAAAATTGTTATTTTCATCTATTTAGCCTCTCTTATTTCACACATTTTTTTAAGCGCGTAACTAAATCCTGAATACGGTCGCTTTTCATACGATAACTTACAGGATTGGCAATCAAACGTGATGAGACTTCGGCAATATGTTCATATTCCACGAGACCATTTTCCTTTAATGTACGTCCTGTTGATACGATATCGACAATGCGATCCGCTAAGCCAATCATCGGTGCAAGCTCAATCGAACCATTCAGCTCAATAATTTCAACTTGCTCACCGATACCTTTATAATATTTCAACGCAATATTCGGATATTTTGTCGCAATACGTGGTGCGATTTCACTCATCGTCGTATTCGGTAAACCTGCTGAAGCAATATAGCATTCACTAATCTTTAAATCGAGCAGCTCATGAACAGTACGACGTTGCTCAAGCAGCACGTCTTTCCCCGCGATTCCAATATCCGCTACACCATGCTCTACATATACCGGCACATCCATAGGCTTCGCTAAAATAAAGCTGATCTTTTCCTCTGGAATTTCAATCATTAGTTTACGTGACATTTCTACTTCTTCAGGAAGGTTGAAACCAGCCTCGAGCAGCATTTCATATGCCTCTTCAAAAATTCTGCCTTTTGGCATCGCGATTGTTAGCTCTGTCATTGCTTATGCCTCCCTGCTTTTAAATTCATTAACTATTTTATAATATGCCTTCAATGCTTCAATATTTTCGATTCCCTCATATGATTGGAACGTCACTTGCTTACCTTGTTCACGTAAAAGCTTCACCGTCTGTAAAGCTTCAGAAAAACGCTCTGACTCAAATAATACAAGCACATTGTCTGTTACAATATCGATCTTTGGCATCGCTTCAAAAACGCGATCTACACGTAATCCAAAACCAGTCGCGCCAACTTGCGAACCGAATTGCTGAAGCAATCCATCATAACGACCACCATTTCCTAACGGGAAACCACTGCCTGAAGCAAATACTTCAAATAACATCCCTGTGTAATAGCTCATATGGCTCGACAATGTGAAATCAAATGCTATGTATTCATCATACCCAGCAGCATCCAAAATTTTTGCTAAGCTGCGCATATATTCAAGCGCATCATTTTTTCGGACATATTTCTCAATAGCTTCTATAGAAGGGACTCTAATGGCTTCTTCAATATAGGCCAACAATGCATCAGATTTTGTTTTCGGTAAATCAAATGCCAATACTGCTTCTTCAAAGCCTACAAAATTCCGTTGTACGAGTAAATCATTTAAATGAAGAGCCTGTTCGTCACTCTCTGTATAATCCTTTAATATGCGACTTAATACGCCGGCATGTCCGATCGTAACTTTAAAATCGGTAATATTAAAGCTCTTTACTAAATCAATCGCGGTCATAATGACTTCCGCATCAGCAAACACTGAATTGTCGCCGATTAATTCAATACCCATTTGGTCAAATTCCGCCGGGCGCCCACCTTCACGTTGCTGTGCTCTGAATACATTCGCAAAATAGGCTAAGCGCTGTGGTATTTTTTCCTTTAATAATTTTGAAGTAGCGACACGTGCAATGGGTGTTGTCATATCTGGGCGTAATACAAGTGTATTCCCCTGACTATCAACAAGTTTAAACAGACGGGCATCAGAAATTGCCGATGCTTTCCCCACTGTGTCGTAATATTCTACAGAGGGAGTTTTAATAAACTCATAACCACGAGTATGCAGCAGTTCTCGACCAGTCGATCGAATTAATTCAAGTTTTTCATATATATCGGGAAATGTATCGCGCATCCCAAGAGGTTTTTCAAACATTTTTATCGATGACATTTTGACACATCCTAAACTTTTTTAAATAGAATATTATTTCCTGTTTCGTAATTTCACTTCACTTCGCTAGAGTAATGAATTACTAGTGTATGAAAGTATTTTACTGCTACTGGTATTCATAGTCAATGGAATTGTTGAATATTCAATAATTTAATTTTCTGATATATCAATTCATTATATATCATATATGGTGAAATATCTTAGGCAAAGGGATTTTCGAGAAGTTTTCATTTGCCGCAAATCTGTCAAACCTAAAAAAGACACCCCGCCGTAGCAAAGTGTCTCCAAATTTAATTTTGCCATACAGGCTGATCGTTCTTTTTTCGTTCCGCCATCTGCTCAGCGGTGAAGATAATACGCATTGGATTGCCTCCTGCCATTGCGCCAGCTGGAACGTCTTTATGAACGAGTGTTGCAGCAGATACGATGGCTCCGTCTCCAATCTTTACACCCGGTAGTATCGTTGAGTTAGCACCAACCATCACATTGCTGCCGATTTCTACATTCCCCAATCGATATTCCTCAATTAAATATTCGTGAGCTAAAATTGTCGTATTAAAGCCGATAATGGAATTATCTCCTACCGAAATACGCTCCGGAAACATCGAATCCGGCATAACCATTAGCGCCAGTGAGGCTTGTTTGCCGATTTTCATTTTCAAAAACGTCCGGTACAGCCAATTTTTCCAAGCCATAACAGGTGTAATACGTCCAATTTGAATTACGATAAAGCACTTCATTACTTTCCAAAACGAAACCGTTTCATATACATTCCACAATGAATTAGCATTTTGTACACGATAGCGTTCGGTTCTCCTCATGAAGACTCCCCTTTCACAATTTCAAGTAAATCACGCATATGGTGCAGCATATATGTCGGTTCATAAGACATTAAGTAGTCGACACCCTTTGCAGACCAGGCAACACCAGCTGTTCTAACACCGGCATTCTTCCCACCTTCAATATCATGCGAGTTATCACCAATCATAATTGCTTCACTTCGATCCACGCCAAGCTTTTGCAGCGCCAGAAGAACAGGCTCTGGATGTGGCTTCACATGCTCGACATCATCTAAACCAACTACAGCATCAAATAAGTGCGCTGCTTGTAAAATTTTCATTCCGCGAGCTAACCCTTCTCTGCTTTTTGTAGAAACAATGGCCATTTTAATTCCTAGTGCATGCAGCTCTTCCAAAGTTTCAACTACCTCTTCATAGCCGGTCACTAACGAATCATGGTTTGCCGCACTCCACTCTCTATATTTCGCAATCATTAATTCTGTTTCACCAGGTGTTAATTCGTCAAAAGTCTGTTTTAATGACGGACCGATGAATTTCAGGCAATCTACTGTCGAATATTGCCCGGGAAATCTTTCGTCAAAAATATACATAAACGTTTGGATAATCAATTCATTTGTATTCAGTAACGTACCATCAAAATCAAATAACAACGCTTTTGTTTTCATAACCATGGCCTCTTTCTTTTAAAAAACCGCTTGCACTTCTGCAAACGGTAGTACTATTATTTCTTTTTATTATTATTTTTCTTTTTATTTGTTGCTGGTTTTGCTGGCTTTTTTTCTTCATCTAAATAATGCACAGCCGGTTTGACATACACTCGGCGGTAAATAATACCGATAATACCAACAGCAATTCCAATAATCGAAACAACTTGCGCAGAACGCAGTAACTCGTCCCCTATATATAAACTATCCGTACGCAATCCTTCGATAAAGAATCGGCCTACTGAATACCATATTAAATAGAAGAAAAACATTTCCCCGCGTCGCCAATTCAATTTACGGGCAAACAGTAAAATTACTAATCCGACAACATTCCATAATGATTCATATAAAAATGTCGGATGGACATATGTACCTTCTTCTCTAATATACATTTGTTCGATAATCCAGTTCGGTATAAATAAACCTTCCAAAAATTCACGCGACACTGGACCACCGTAAGCTTCCTGATTAACGAAGTTCCCCCAGCGACCAATAATTTGCCCGACTAAAATACTCGGTGCAGCAATATCGGCTAATTTCAAAAAGCTCACTTTACGCTTTCTAGTGAATATATAAGCAGTAATAAATGCTCCAATTAAAGCACCGTGAATCGCAATACCACCATTCCAAATTTCAATAATGCGTCCTGGGTTTTGGCTATAATAATCCCATTTCATCACAACATAGTACGCACGTGCTGATAAAATTGAAATCGGTATTGCCCAAATGAGTAAATCAGCTATAAATTCTTGGTCGAATCCACGGCGTACCGACTCCTTTTGAGCTAAAAAGTAAGCAATAACAATACCTAATCCGATTATAATGCCATACCAGTTCACCGGAAATGATCCAAGGTGAAATGCGACCGGATTAATCGCTAGTAAATTTGTACCCATAAAATTCTCCCTTCAACTACCTACTCCATTATTAATAATCATCCATTTCATCATTTACGACAAGCATATCATCTAAACGACGTGAAAACTCCTCTGCTGCATTCACACCCATTTTTTTCAGGCGATAATTCATAGCAGCCACTTCAATAATTACCGATACATTTCGACCCGGTTGAACAGGTACTGTAAGCTTTGTTACATCTGTATCAATAATTTTCATCTTTTCTTCATCTAAACCTAGACGATCATAAAACTTTTCAGGATCCCACGTTTCAAGCTCGATAATTAATGTAATCCTCTTATATGGACGAATAGCACTTGCGCCAAATAGCGTCATAATATCAATGATACCGATTCCACGTATTTCAAGCAAATGTTCCAATAATGGTGGAGGGCTTCCAACGAGCATATTTTCCCCTTCTTGGCGAATTTCGACACTATCATCCGCTACTAAACGATGCCCTTTTTTTACTAGCTCAAGCGCTGTCTCACTTTTACCGACACCGCTTTTCCCCATTATTAATACACCAATCCCATAAACATCGACAAGAACACCGTGCACTGCCGTTGTCGGAGCAAGTTTACTTTCCAAAAAGTTTGTTAACCGGCTTGAAAACCATGTTGTCGTTTGATTTGTAACAAATACAGGTACATGATTTTCGTTCGATGCATCGATAAGCTCTTTCGGCACCTGTAAATCACGCGAAATAATAATAGCTGGTGTTTCATCGGAACAGAGGCGCTTCATCCGGCTAATTTTATCTTCTTCAGGCAGCATTTCAAAAAATGATAGCTCTGTTTTCCCTAATAGCTGGACACGATCCGCCGGGTAATGAGTAAAATAACCCGCCATTTCCAAACCTGGCCTTGAAATATCACTAGTCGTTATATAACGTCCAATCCCTTCTTCACCACTAATCAGCTTTAAATTAAATTTTTCCATAACATCTTTCGCAATTACTTGAATCATGAATTTGGTACGCTCCTATCTCCAGACATCTATAAAGTATTTTAACATGACTTATAAATTTCCAATATAAAACGAACTTACTTTTCTTCACGAAACCGCCAAAAATACTCCAACAAAAAAACGATGAAGCTCATTTGCCCATCGTTTCGTTTGTTATTTTAAAGTTGCTAAATACTCTGCAGCAGCTTCAGCCTTTTCGCCTTTTACAATTCCCGCTGGCATACGGTCTTTACCGTTTAAAATAATATCTAAAATTTCTTCTTCAGAATATTTTGCTCCTAATTTATCCAAAGCTGGAGCACTGCCACCCTGTAATTGACCACCATGACATGTTGCACAGGATTGTTTAACGACTTTTTCTCCATCAACTTCTGCTGTTTCGCCGTTTGTTGCCGAATCATCCCCACCACATGCTGCTAAAAATAGTGCTGAACCAAATACTAATGTAAGTAAACCTTTTTTCACTCTAAACCCCTCCAAAACGAATTACTAATACACTGCTAATTATAACAAACTTATACCTTTTTGAAACCTTCTCCGAGCACTTCATACGCATCTGAAACGATAACAAACGCTTCTGGATCAATGGCTTTCAACACTTGTTTCAGCTTTGTGAACTCTGTTTGATAAACGACAACCATCAATACCGGACGTTCCTCACCCGTATAGCCTCCATATGCGGGAAGCCTCGTAATACCACGATTTACTTCTTTATAAATCGCATCGCGCACTTCTGTTTCCTTTCGAGTAATGATATAAACCATTTTCGATTGGCTAAAACCAAGCTGCACAATATCGATCGTTTTTGTTGTTACATAAAGGCCAATTAAAGCAAAAAGTCCTTTTTCCAAATCAAAAACAATCGCCGCACTAACAGCGATGACTCCATCAATAAACAATACGCTCGTCCCTAAAGTCAGTCCTGTAAATTTTGTTATAATTTGTGCAAGTAAATCTGTTCCACCTGTAGAAGCATTTCCTTTAAATACAAGTCCAATACCTAAGCCGACAACAATCCCACCAAAAATTGAACCTAATAACGGATTTAACGTCCATGCATCCCAGCCTGCCGTTAAAATAACGAAAAAAGGAAGCGCAATCGTACCGATAAATGATTTAATGCCGAATTTCTTCCCAAGTACAAGTACCCCTGCGATAAATAAAGGGATATTAAATGCATATTGTACAATTCCTGCATTCCAGCCGAACATACCATGCAAAATAGTACTTATCCCACTAACCCCGCCAGAAGCAACTTGGTTTGGAAATAAAAATACATTAAAACCAAAGGCAATGACTGCCGCTCCTAGAATGACAAATAAATACTCTTTTATACTATCTTTCACTGAATGTTGTGAACTATACGTCATATTAATCCTCGCTTCTTTTGCAAATTCCTTTGAATTATAGCAAATCCAACATGAAATGAGAACTTCATTAAAGTAAAGAGGACGTAGCTAGCTGTACCGGTTATTTCATATTAAGCGTATCATTTACCCATCCTTTTACTTCCTCATACATTGGTAAAATCTCATCGCTCGGAATATTTAATTGATTAGCTAACGGCATTATATTTTCCCAATCTAGCTTACTTAATGCTGTGCTAAATTGAAGGTAAGGCGTCATAACTGTCTGTGATCCAGAAATTGTTTCTAAAATATCTTCTGATAACGGTAATTGTGTAACAATAATGTTTAAAGGACGCTTCAATAAAGAATCGATTAATGAAAAAAGCCCAACTAAAAAGTACTCTGAGTAATTTTTTTTATAATTTAGGCGAGCACTTATTTCACATGCTTTTGCTCTAAATAACGATGTATACATTAATTCTTTAAACACATCGTTATTAGAATTTATATTCGACTCACGCATCGCTAGCAAGTATACCCATTGACGCAGTTCCAACAATCCCAACATTAATATCGCCTGCTTTATCGAACGCACCTTCTTTTTCGTTCGCTTAGAGGATCCGTTAATTAACTTCAATAAACGATATGAAAGTGAAATCTCACGTTCAATATTTTCTGCCAATAAATCAATATTTGTTTCATCATCACGCAATAAAGATATAATTTGAAAATATTGAAAGATATTTGCTGGTATATCATTTGCAGTTAATATTTGAGGCTTTTCAAAGAAATAACCTTGAAATAAAGAGTACCCAGATTGTTTTGCAATTTCGAATTGTTCGCGCGTTTCTACCTTCTCTGCTAAAAGCTTAATATGAGGAAATTTCGATTTAATTAGCCGTTCTGTTACTATTCGCTCGTTTTCCGATGTATGTAAAAAGTCAATTTTAATATAATCAATTTGAGGAAAGAGCTCATCATATACAAGGACCTTTTCATCAATTACAAAATCATCCAGAGCAAGCTTGTAACCTGCACTTTTCAATTGTTTTAGCTGTTGAATCAGTTCAGGAGTAATTGAAACGTCTTCCAATATTTCAATTACTACTTGTTCAGACTCTAAAAAATCTACAGAATCTTGCATAATTAAGTTTTCTGTGAAGTTAATAAATGCTGGTTTGCCATTTGCCACTTCTTTAATACCTATGGAAAGAAATGAATTGATTAATAATTCGATTGTTGCTGTATCCGAATCAATATTCGGAAACTGATTAACGTAATTGTTTCGATACAATAATTCATATGCGATGATTTCTTCATATTTATTAAATATTGGCTGTCTCCCGATAAAAACTTCCAAGTTAACCCTTCCCTACTTCTAGTATATTTTCACTATTAATGTAATTTGTTGTAATTTTAACTATTTACAATGTACTATAAAACTAGAGTAACAAAATATTAGGAGGTAGTAAATGTGAATACTGTAAAATACGACCAAAAAGATTTTACCGCATACGTAACCCTTAATCGTCCGGATATGTTAAATGCCTTTAATTATGAAATGCTTGAACAATTAAGAAGTGTCATCGAATCCATTCAAATTCATCCTGACATTCGCCTTGTCGTGATTACAGGAGCAGGTGATAAAGCATTTTCTGTTGGTGCTGACTTAAAAGAACGTAAAACACTCCCTGACACACTGGTAAAGCGAAATTTAAATCGCTTTGGTGAAGTATTTATACTTATTGAACAATTACCACAGCCGACAATTTGCGTTTTAAATGGGTATGCTTTCGGTGGCGGGCTTGAGTTGGCACTTGCTTGTGACTTCCGCATCGCTGCTGACCAAATTTCACTCGGCTTAACGGAAACAGGCTTAGGGATTATTCCAGGTGCAGGAGGAACACAGAGACTGCCTCGTTTAATCGGTGAAGCAAAAGCGCTAGAGCTTATTTTAACGGCTAAACGGCTGACTGCAGCAGAAGCGCTTCAATACGGTGTGGTCACAAAAATAGCACCTTTTGAAAATTTACATGAAGTAACTGCTGATTTTGCGGCATTAATTTTAAAGAATGCACCGATTGCTCTACAGCAGGCTAAATTTGCCGTGAAGCAAGGAATGAAGACAGACATTCAAACTGGTTTGCAAATAGAACGAAAAGCTTATGAACTGACAATTCCTACAGAAGACCGAATTGAAGCACTAAACGCCTTTGCAGAAAAAAGACCCCCACAGTTTAAAGGGAAATAACAATCTTGAAAAAGAGACTGGGACAGAAGTGGAAATTTGATTGTAAAAGGTAAAAAAACATAGTAAGAAACGGATATTTTATAAATTGATTGGAATGGAGGGCGACTCCTGCGGGAACAGCACGACGCCTGAGACTACAGGCTCAGGCCGTGCCCGCGGAAAGCGTCCCGGAATGGAAATCAATTTTACACATAGAAAAAAAGCCATTTTTCTCAAGGAGAAAAATGGCTTTTTTGGTTATGTCCCAGTCCCTTACTTTTTATAAATATTTCTCAAACCAACCTGTGATTTGTTCCAATCGTTCTAGTCGTAAATTTGGAATCCCTGTTCGTGATAAGTTATGATCACATTCCGGGAAGCGGACGAATCCAACTTCTTTACCCATACGCTTCAACGTAATATACAACTGTTCTGCTTGCTCAATTGGACAGCGGAAATCGCGTTCACTGTGTAAAATAAGTAACGGTGTCTCAACATTTGCTGCATACTTTAACGGCGAATGATGCCATAGCTTCTCAACGTCATTCATATCCGCAAGCATTTGCCATTCTGAGAAGTAATAGCCGATATCCGATACCCCGTAGAAGCTTATCCAGTTTGAAATCGAACGCTGTGTAACAGCTGCTTTAAAGCGATTCGTATGTCCTACAACCCAGTTCGTCATAAATCCACCGTAACTACCACCAGTAATACCTAAACGTGACTCGTCAATCCATGCATAATGTTGCAATACATAGTCAACACCAGCCATAATATCCTCATAGTCACCTTCACCATATTTACCGCGCACACCATCTACAAATTCCTGGCTATAACCATGACTGCCACGAGGATTCACATATAATACGCCGTATCCTTTTGCCGCTAATAACTGCATCTCATGGAAAAATGTATTTGCATACAATGTATGAGGTCCACCATGCACTTCCACAATGAAAGGATATTTCTCGCCTTCTGTATATTGAGCAGGCTTCATTATCCACCCATGTACAGTGATACCATCTTTTGCAGTATACGAAATCGCTTCCGGTGTTGAAAGTGTTGTTGATTCTAAAAACTCAGCATTAAATGTTGTCAGTTGTTTACGCTCACCCGTTGTAATATCGAAATCAAATAATTCGCCAGGGAACGTCGGATTCGAAACCGTTATCAATGCACGGTTACCATTTTTGAAAACGGCATATCCATATACATGTTCATTTTCAGGTGATGCAGGATAAATTGCGCCCTCTAATGTAGCATAATATAATCGGATATCTCCCTCAGTAGACACTTGGAAATATAAATCGTTATTTTCCGTCCAAATGACCGTTGGAGCATCAACACCTTGCTGGATATCTGCAACAGCATAATCCCCTACAGGGACGTCCAGCATCTCAGTCAGCTTTTGCGTAGTTTTTGTTTCTGTATCATAAATATACACATGGCCATGTGTCGCGTTTTTATATGTATGGTCCGAGCCGCCAAATGCTATATAACGATCATCAGATGAAAACTCAGCGCCACCATAATAGCCGTCTTCATCAATTAATACTGCTTCTTCTTTCGTCTCAACATCAACTAAAAATAGCGGTGTACGGAATATGTCATCCGTATTTTCAGTACGATTTACTGCAATAACCAATGTTTTTCCATCATGTGAAATCCCTTGTAAACTATGAGAATAATCACCTTCTGTAAAAGCACTCACTTCTTTTGTCGCCAAATCGACCTTCGCAATTTGTGAATAACGTTCCTGAGGTAATAACCCAACACTATCTGCTTTGTATTTCATTTTGTCGACTACATATGCTTTCGGAACTTTTTTCTCTTCTTTTTCTTCCTGCTCTGTAATGCCCAAGCCTTTTTTTACAGTACTCGTAATCCAAAGCTTCTCACCACATGGGCTCCATAAGTATGAATTGACGCCATTTGGAAGTGTCGTTAATTCCTGTGCTTCTCCTCCACGGCTATTTAAAATATACAGCTGCTGTTTTTCATTGCGTTTAACTAAAAACGCAACTTGCTTGCCATCCGGTGACCATTGTGGACTTGAAACTCTTTCATTGCCATATGTCCATTGCGTTGATTCCCCTGTTTCCAAATCAATATGAAACAGATGAGCATTATAGTTATTTTCCTTCTCATTCAATTGAGTGCGTATATATAATGCTTCTTTCTCGTTTGGTGCAAGTATTGGATTCGTAATGGATTGTATTTCAAAAAGACTTTCTTTCGTTACATAGTTTGCCATTATAACACCTCTTAAAATTTATTTCGATTTCCGTAATAATACTTTAACATTTTTTATTTGAAAGTTCAAAATATTATTAGTATAACTTTTCATATTCAAGACTACTAACCTCAGGAATTTGTTCTATATAAAGATTTCTATTAAGTGCCATTGTATCTTTGGCGGGAACCGCATAGCAGCAATAAAGGCACGCCGTAAACGACGCACCTTTACTGCTACTATTATTGCGGCTTGGGACTCCCGCCAAACCTATTATGTCTGCCTTTGCACCGTTACGCTAGTTAGGCGGCGCTTACAGTAGTAGGCGCCGTCTCTACGCTCACAAGAAAAAACACCTACCAATATTGCAGTAGGTGTCTGACTGTTATGCTTTTGCGATTTCTTTTAAAGAGCGTCGCAGAATTTTGCCTGTTGTATTCTTAGGAAGCTCGTCCAAAATTTCAATAACAGACGGCACTTTGTATTTCACGATATGCTTTGCACAGTATGCTCGAATGTCCTCAACTGTAAGAGAAGGATCTTTTAATACAACATATGCATGTACCGCCTCACCAAAATCACGGTCAGGGAAACCTACAACTGCTGCCTCAACTATTCCTTCATGCGAGAACAATACTTCCTCAACTTCACGAGGATACACATTGTAACCGCCTACAATTATTAAGTCCTTTTTACGATCTACGATATAGAAATAACCTTCCTCATCTCTACTCGCTAAATCCCCTGTATATAACCAGCCATCACGAATCGCAACAGCCGTTTCTTCCGGCATTTTATAGTAGCCCTTCATTACGTTTGGTCCACGGACGATCAGTTCCCCGACTTCACCGACTCCTACTTCATCGCCATTTTCATCAACAATTTTATTTTCAACATTCACAATCGACTGCCCGATTGAACCCGGTTTACGTTCGCGATCAATAGGATTAAAGCATGTTACCGGTGAAGCTTCTGATAAACCGTAGCCTTCAGATATTCGTACATTAAACTTTTGCTCAAAGTTATGTAGTAATGATACTGGTAATGATGCTCCCCCTGAAATCGTCAATCGAACACTTGAAAATGCCGAAACATCGCCTTGTTCATACTGATACAGGAAATTAAACATTGTCGGCACTCCTGCAAATACAGTTGCCTTATATGTTGAAGCTAGCTCAAAAATTTCTCCTGGACTAAAGCGTGGTGCCAATAAAATTGTCGCTCCCCGCGTTAATGGCGAGTTCACCACAACCGTTAACGCAAATACATGGAATACTGGTAATGTTGCAATAACACGGTCATCCGTCGTCATTTGCAAATAATCCCCAATATCACGCGCATTAGAAAACAGGTTATTATGTGTCAGCATTGCACCTTTTGGATGACCTGTCGTACCAGAAGTATATAAAATAATAGCTGTATCGTCCGGAGCTAGATCTACCGGGTCTGTTGTACGGGCCGTCGTAGCCAGTACTTGTGAAAACAGCTTAGTTTTTTCTTTAGCAGCATCCGAAAGTGCCGCATATTTCTCACCGATTTCCGGTGTCGTTTCGCAAATAATATACTGTTCAACTTGTGGTAATCCATGCACCCCTGCTTCCACAAGCGGTAAAAGTAAATCAAGTGCGATAACAACCTTAACGTCACCATTTTTAATAATATAGGAAATTTCATCTGCTGTATAAATTGGATTAATCGGAATCGCAACAGCACCAATACGCATAGAAGCGTAAAGACTGATGATAAAATGCGGTGTATTCCCAAGTAAAAACGCGACATGATCGCCCTTTTGTACACCTAAATCTTCCAAGGCAGCAGCAAATCGCGCAACGGTTTGCTCCAATTCCCCGTATGACGTGCCTTTGCCTAAAAAGTAGTACGCTGTTTTTTCTGGTTGTTCGAAAGCCTGTTGTCTTACCTTTTCAACTAAATTCAATACACCCATCCCCTTTATGCGTAAAATGAAACAATATTCACTTTATTAGCATTATAAAATAAGTATATTAATAAAACAATACCAAACTCTCGTTTATACCGAAATATTGTACTAAAATCATATTTTTTCTATTTCTATTATCCTCGGACATGCGATAAATACCGCCATCTTATTAAATAAAAATAGACAACTTGAATAATTCCAAACAATGTAAATGAAAATACAACTTCCTTTACGATCGATAAATTCATCACATCATTTAAAACAGTTTGGACGACATAGAACGCGAAAGCACTATGGATAAAGGCTAAGCCCCATGGTAAGAAAAATTGAATGACTAAATTTCTTGTTATAAGCCGCTTTAGTTCCTTATCACTTAAACCGATTTTTTTGAGCATATCAAACTGCTTTTTCTCCCGGTCCAAGTTTGCATATATTTTGAAATAAACAAAGCTCCCCGATGCCAATAAAAATACAGCTACTACTAATATACCAATGAGTGTTAACAAGGAATACGTAGCTAATATATAAGAATAATTTAGACCTGCATTTTCAAAATAAAAGGGCAGTGTATAATCACTATTTAAAATATAATCTCTGGCAACCATTTGCTGAATGCCAAGACCAATTTGGTCAGTTTCAGTCCAGTTAGGAATATCAAAAGTAAATAAGTGATAACCCGGCTCGACAAATGGTGTCATCTCAAAATCATTTACGAGACGCGTAAAATCTTCGTCGCTGATTATAATCGCATTACTGCTAATAATGGCAGATGGGAAAAACACTTTTGGATACACACTATCAATCGTCAGGTGAATATCGTT
Source organism: Solibacillus sp. FSL W8-0372 (assembly GCF_037969735.1). Taxonomy (NCBI): domain Bacteria; kingdom Bacillati; phylum Bacillota; class Bacilli; order Caryophanales; family Caryophanaceae; genus Solibacillus; species Solibacillus sp. FSL W8-0372. The sequence goes on from NZ_CP150204.1 coordinate 3,296,110, forward strand.
TTCCTTTAAAACCGTCTCTACAACCGTCTCCTCCAATGTTTCAATCGAATCTTCCGAGTACGGGATGAACATCGCTTCCCCACTCGTTAAACTAACAAGCGGATATTTATAGGAAAACAGTAAATGGTTAATATCGGTTTCCCGAAACACCTCTACCGGATTCGAAGTATAGGTGGATGTTTGACGTACTACAGTAAAACGCGTCATATGATAACTTATTCCGCTATCTTCCAACTCATCTATAATAGAGAGAATATGCTCAGTTTCATATGGATTATCGGTTACTCCTTTATAAATAAGACCAATCGGGTTGAGCTTATCGTATTGAGAAGTATAGGACGACATTGCAGATAATACACCCACTGTTAAAAAGGCAAGTGTGGAAACAAGGGTAACGATGAAGAACATCCGAGAATTAACACGTAAGATATGCACTTGCTCGGCTATCGCCAACATACGTGCTCGCTTCCAATAAAACAGCTTACGATTCTTCAAACGATCTATAATAAAAAGCGTTGTATCTGTAAAGAAATAATACGTCCCGAAAGTTACAAAGATCGGGATAAGCAGCGTATACGTAAAAATAGATGATTTGGTTGTAATAAGCGCTAAACTGTAGCCACCTAAAATAAGTACAATTCCTAAAATCGCATTACGTTTTGAATAGTTCGTTACAACATCAACAAATTTCGGGCCCCGAATCAAATTCCGGATTTTTATATCAGGAGTAAAAATAATGCTGATTGTTGAAATTACAATAAAAGCACTCAAGTAAACAAATAACGTAAGTACAAACGGCTCCCATGATAAATAGAGCGGCAACGCAGTTAAGTTTAAAATTTCACGCACAATCATAAAGAAAAACTTAGAAAATGCATAACCAAAAACAATTCCTGAAATGCAGGAGAATATACCAATTGTCATCGTTTCAATGATAATTAGTTTTCCGAGTTGATTGCGATCCATGCCAAGTTGAAGCAATATCGCAAATTCCTTCGAACGCGCCTCTAAAAAGGCCCGCATCGAATAAAAAATAAAAAACCATGAAAAGAGAACAAGTATAATTTCAGCAATAACCATCCCTGCAATTGATACTTCTCCTAAAAACCCACTTTCTATTTCAGGATGAAACATCAACATGGAATAGATAAAAAAAACAAAAACACTGAAAAAGCTGGCCATAAAAAAAGCAGCGTAGTTTCGAAAATTCCGGAAAACGTTACGGTAGGCGAATTGAAGAAAAGTCACCGACATGTCCCCCTAATAAACTTAATACATTTAAAATTCGTTGGAAAAAAGTTTGGCGTCGGTCATCTTTATAGATTTCATTGAAGAACTCACCATCTTTAATAAAAATAACACGGTCACAATAGCTTGCTGCGATTGGATCATGTGTCACCATTAAAATAGTAGTGTTATTTTCTTGATTCATTTTTCCCAACAGCTCCAAAACTTCTCGTGACGCATTCGAGTCTAAATTCCCTGTCGGTTCATCCGCTAAAACAAGCATCGGTCTATGAATTAATGCCCGAGCAATCGCCGTACGTTGTGCTTGTCCACCGGAAATTTCATTTGGACGCTTTTCTAAAATAGAAGTCAATTCGAGCAGTTCACTTAAATAATGAAGACGCTCTTCCATAACGGCTATCGGCTGTTCATCAAGCGTTAACGGCAATATAATGTTTTCTTCTACCGTTAAAGTCGGAAGCAAATTGAAATCTTGAAATATAAATCCTAGCTGACGTCGACGGAAAAATGCGAGCTCCTCACTATTAAGCTTTTGCGGTTTCATTCCATTGAATATAATCTCTCCGGAAGTAAGTGTATCAATCATGGAAACCATATTTAACAATGTTGTTTTACCACTGCCCGACGGACCCATAATTGCTATAAACTCACCCTTTTCCACCTCAAAACTAAGTTGGTTTAGTGCACGCTTCGTCACTTTTCCCTCATACACTTTCGTTGCTTCCTGTATTTGTAAAATTGGCATAGTAACTCCTTTTAAACGAGTATATTACTTTCGATCACCCAAGGCAGGACAACTTCAAAGCTAATTTCGATAATAGGACCATCCATCACTATAGGAACCTGATCCATTTCATCAGTTAGCGAAAAACAGTGTTCTCCAAGTATGATATCCCATCCATCGACTTCACCCTCTACAATTTCGCCGATAATATGGTATTTTCCCGAATACATAATGGCTGTATTGTCGTTTACTTGATGACTTTCAAGGTGGCTTGGCTTTGAAAGATCTATGCCTAGCTCCCTAGCAAAATCAAGTACTTTATGTTCTAAATGTTTTTCACACGCTTCTACAAAATTGTGGCATTCCTCACTCATACAACGGTAGCTATTAAATTCAAATGCCATTTTTGTTTTTTCTACATCTACCGCTAATTTCCAGTCTCCAATGTGTATCATCGTACGCCCCCTATGATTGAAAAATCACTTCTACCTGTGTACCTTGACCTGTTTCAGAAGTAATCACGAGCTGATGCCCGAGCTTATCGCATATTTCCTTTGCAATATAAAGCCCCATACCAGTAGATTCACCTGTTTTACGACCATTTTCTCCTGTATAAAAGGCTTTCGTAATTCGGGATAAATCAGCTTTCGGTATACCAATTCCTTCATCACGTATGCATAATTGCACCTGGCTTTCCTTCTGCACAACAGTAATATAGATTTTCTTATTTGGTTCAAATGTATATTTCACCGCGTTCGTAATAAATTGTTCAATTAAAAAGCGCAGCCATTTTTCATCACTCATTACAACTATATCCTCGTCAATATTCACTTCCGGAAAAACACGGTTCGTAATAAATAAGCGCTTATTCTCGTTAATGGTATTCATAATAACGGATTTAAGCGGTACTTTCATGATTTGCATATCGTCCGCAAAATTTTCTAATCGTGCATGCATGAGCACCATTTCAAGGCCTCGCTTTAAACGCTCCACTTCCTCTTGGACACTTCTTTTATCAAGCTCCTCATCCTGCTGCAGCAACAGTTCTAAAACTGATACGGGCGTTTTCATCTGATGGACCCATTGATTCATAAATTTATACTGCCGCGATTGGGTCGCATACAATGCCTGTACTTCATGCTGATACAGGCGGTAAAGCTCATGTAAATACTGTTCTGTTACTGCATATTCGGTAGTCTTTGCATTTTTTTGAAGCGCATCTTCCATAGTAATTGGAAGCACCGAAATCTTTGCTAAATATCGGCGTCTTAGCATGTACCTCACAACTAGAAAAGAAAAAATAAGAAGAGTGCTAATAGCAATTGCATAAATGGCGGTGTTGATATTACGAAAGCCATCCAGCCAAAATAAAGATAGTAAAAATAACGTCAGCACAATTTGAAAAATAATATAGGAAAGATGCTCCTTAATGAACAGTTTGATCGCCATTACATTTCCTCCGCACTCAATAAAAAGCGGTAGCCTGCCCCACGTACGGTTTCAATCATTGATTTGATTCCATAGTCCGCTAACTTTTTTCGGACACGTGTCATATTTACATTCAATGTATTTTCATCGACGAATGCTTGATCATCCCATAATTCCTCCAGCAAATGATCGCGCGACACCACTTTTGGTGCTTGTCCCATTAACAATCCTAAAATAATACATTCCTTCTTTTGCAAAGGAATGACCAAATCTCTTAACTGAAGTTCCATCCGTTCCAAATATAACGTGAGCTGACCTTGTACAACCGTTCGCTCCTCCTGTCTAGTGGAATATTCTCCATATGTACGACGTAAATGACTGCGAATTTTAGCAAGTACAATTTCATAGTTGAATGGCTTCGTAATAAAGTCATCCCCACCATTTTCCAATGCAAAAATTTGATCCATTTCTCCAGAACGAGCTGAAATGAACAGTATTGGACATTTCGTAAATTGTCTTAACTTTCTGCACCAATAATATCCATCATAAGAAGGTAAATTTATATCCAATAAAATCAAGTGTGGTGAAAATGCCAAACATTGCTCGACTAATAAATCAAAGTCACTGATAGTTTCCACATCATATTGATATTTCCTTAATGTATCTGCTAATAGTGAAGCTATTTTTGGATCATCCTCGACGATGAAAATTCGATGCTTTTCCATCTGAATGACCTCCTTTTCAATAGGTTATCAAATAATAATACCTAATCATTTTATTAATCCATCGTTTCCGCAGTAGCAGCATATACGCAACTTCTCACCGCATAAAAAGATGGATAAAAAAACTTTCTCATTTACTCTTATTGTATCAAAAAAAGGGAGCTCTCGAAATCAGGAGCACCCTCTTTAAACAATCTCTATTACATTCATGATGCGATACACTGGATGCTAGTAAATTAATTGAAGGAAATCCTCTTCAGAAACTCCTCCAAAGTAAGTTGGAATTTCAATATACTTTAGCTTTTCTGCAATTGCGCCACGTTCGTATTTAGTACCGATCAGTAATTGTGCAACTTCATCCACATCACCTATACCGAAGAAATCACCAAAAATAGTTGCTTCTTCAATAACCCCTTTGTTTACATCTAAACGAATATCTAAGCTACCTGATGGGAAACGCTTTGTTTTTTGAATATTAAAGCGTGGCGATTTACCATAATTCCACTCCCATAACTGATAGCGACTTTCGGAAATTTCATGGATTTTTTTCCAATCTTCTTCCGTAAGCTCATAATATTTAATATTTTCTTCACCGCCGAAAATCGACTTTAAAATTTCCATACGGAACTCTTCAACAGTAATTTTTTCAGGCAGAAAATCGATAATATTTGCCACACGCGAACGCACAGATTTAATCCCTTTAGATTCGATCTTGTCCTGTTTAACTTTCAGTGAATTGACAACAGCATCTATATCCAGATCAAACATTAACGTACCATGACTAAACATCCGGCCGCGAGTTGAATATTGCGCATTACCCGATACTTTCTTACCTTCCGCCAAAATATCATTACGACCTGACAGCTCTGAATTTACGCCTAGTTTTGCAAGTGCATCCACAACTGGTTGAGTAAATTTTTTGTAGTTGCTGAAACTATTCCCATCATCTTTCGTTAAAAAGCTGAAATTTAAATTGTTTAAATCATGATACACAGCGCCACCACCTGAAAGGCGTCGTACAACAATTATTCCATTTTCTTCTACATAGTCTGTATTAATTTCTTCGATTGTGTTTTGGTTTTTCCCAATGATGATTGAAGGCTGATTAATATAAAACAATAAATAATCGTCTTTTTCAATATCCATATTCTTCAATACGTACTCTTCTATTGCTAAGTTAATGCGTGGATCTGTAATCCCTTTGTTATCGATAAAATACATGGGGCTTCTCTCCTTCACAATTTATCCATATTTATTTTAACTTAAATTAGGCCATTTGTGTTGACGAATTAAAACTGTTATAATACAATACATAATATAAACAGAAGTAATATAACAGAACATTAAAGGAGGCATGCACAATGTTAGAAAACGTAGTGGAATTTTTCAAGAATTTACCTGATAAAATTTGCGTTCAATGCGGTGATAAAATCGAAGAACAAAGCGAGTGCTACAGCAACAATTGTGATAAATGTAACTCTCTTTAATTCTATATTCACTGTTTAATTCGCACTATCCCTTCATCTTAGAAAAAGATGAACCTATAATAGCTTACACTTACACAAACCACGAGCCCGCTCAATGCTCGTGGTTTTTTCTATCCATAAAAAAAGCGTGGATTCAGGTTACCCTTGAATCCACGCTTCTTCTCTCTAAGCTTCTGTATGATGTTTTGAATAACGTTTTTTATAAAGTAATGTAAAGTAACTGAATGTAATTGCCAAGCATGAGAACATTACTGTACCTAAAATCGCCCAGTTGAACATCAAGAATGCTGTATCACCCATTGAAATAGCTGCTTTTAGACCTTGCACAGAGAATGTCATCGGTAAAATTTTGTTAAAGAAATGCAATTGTTCTGGTACTAGTTCGATTGGGAACGTACCTGCGCTTGTTGTTAATTGAAGTATTAAAACGACAATTGCAATAAATCGTCCTGGATCGCCAAACAGTGATACTAATAATTGAACCATCGCTAAAAATGTAAAGCTTGTTAAAATCGTCGTAAGAATAAACTGTGGCATACTATTGACCTCAAGACCAAGTCCCCAAACGACAATTGCAATCGTGATGAAGGATTGTATTAATCCAACACCGATTAATACTGTTACTTTACTTGCAAACCAGCTTGCACTGTTTTTCGGTATAATCGCTGGTTCAACAAATGGGAACACGATGGAGATTAATAATGCCCCAACGAATAATCCTAGTGAAATGAAGTATGGTGCAAAACCTGTACCGTAGTTAGGTACATGGTTTACTGATTCTTTTTCAATTTCCACTGGAGAGCCTACCATATTATAAGTTTCTTCAGTCGGGTTGACTTCTGCTTTTTCACTTGCTTCAGTTAACTTTCCAGATAATGTTTTCGTACCGTTCTTTAACTCTTTCGTGCCATCTACTAAAGTAGTCGAACCTTGTGCTAACTCACCTGATTTTTCAGCTAATAAGCTTGTGCCATCACTTAATTTATTCGAACCGTCCACTAATGTGTTTAAACCTTGTGCCAATGAGTTGGCACCTGTAGCGACACTCAATGCACCTTTGTTTAATTCATCCAGTTTCCCTGCAATAGTGGCGTTGCCTTCTGCTAATGAACTAGCGCCTGCAACGAGCTGGGCTGAATTTTGCTGTAATTGTGCAACACCGGCATTGACTTGTTGTTGTCCTGAATTTAATTTACTCGCACCATTACTAATCGCTGCGATTTTATCATCTAGCCCATTTACACCTTCATGTAACTGACCTAAACCACCGCTTACCTCTTTACTACCAGCTTGTAACTGTGCGAGTGCTGTTTTTAAAGCTTCTTGATTTTCTTCTGGCAGCATTGGAAGAATTCCTTCTAATTGGCTTGCTAATTTATCCATCCCACCTGCTACATTAGCTGAACCATCAGCCAATGCTTTAACTTTGTCATCGATATTCGCTGTACCTTGTGTTAATAATGACAGATTTTCAGCTAAGCTCGCTTGACCAGATGTAATGTCCTTTTGTCCGTTTGCTACTTGTGCAACACCATCAGTATAGCTTTCAATCCCTTGTTGCAGAGTATTGGCACCATCAGCTGCAGATTTTGCTCCTACTGACAATTGATTGCTACCGTCAGCAATTTTTGCTACCCCGGCTGATAATTCCTTTGCACCTGCCGCAGCATTTTTGGCACCGGCTGTTAAAGTACCTGTACCATCAGAAAGCTCAACAGTACTTGATGCCAATTGCTCTAAATAGCCTTTCAGCTCATCAGCGCCATCCGCAAGCTTCGCGGCACCTTCATCAAGTTCCCCTGCACCATTTGCAGCCTCGACAAAACCGTCACCAAGTTGTGTAATGGAATCAAATAATTTTTCGGCATATGTTGCGGAAACTTGTGTATTTACTTCCGCTTTAATGCGGTCCATTGCAGTTTCACCAATTTGTGCACCTAAAAAGTTAAAGCCTTCATTTGGAATATAATCGATAACCAATTTTTGTGGTTGATCATCTAATAATGTTGTAGCATGTTCCGAGAAATTTTCCGGAATTTTAATTAAAATATAATATTTTTGATCGAGTAATTTTTGGTCTGCTTCCTTTACATCGACTTCCTCAAACTGGAATTGCTCGCTATCTATCAGCTTATCGACCAATGTTTGACCGAGCTCCATTGTTTCGTCATCCATCATAGCCCCTTTGTCTTCATTGACAATGGCTACTGGCATGCTTTCTAAATTAGCATATGGATCCCAAAATGCCCATAAGAACATTCCGCTGTACATGACCGGAACAAAAAGAACGGCAATAACTGAAATAAGCATTTTCTTTGTTTTGAAAATCTTCAGCCATTCTGCTTTTATCACATTAATTTCCTCCTTCAAAACTATATGACTGAAATCGTCATTTGGTCATTTTATAGTAAAAAGAAACCACTCCACTAGGAAGTGACGATTACTTTTTCTTTGCCAACCCTCGGAAAAGGGTTTCGCTGAATAATGTCAAAATTTCTTGTTCATTGAGTGGCTCATTATGTGTCAACTGCCAATCTACAATAAATGCTAAATACGATTTAAACAACAAAAAGGCCACATGCTCAGGATTACAGTCAATAATCTCATCTTTTGCGATGCCATTTCGAATACGCATCGAAACATATGAAATGATTTCCGATTCTATTTGTAAAAGCATTTGCTGTACTTCCGGAGTGCCTAGCGCTGTTTCCTCTTCTATTAGTTTGGCAAACAGTAAATGTCGCTCGCGGAATTGCAGCATTTTCATTAATGCTGTATGGGCATTTTGCATAAAACTTGCATTGGCATCAATTAGCTTATCTGTTTCGTGCTTCATTTCATTGATTAAATGAAATACCACTTCCTGAAACAACTCTTCTTTATTTTTGAAAAACGTATAAATTGTCCCTTTCCCGACATTAGCAATTTTAGCAACTTGTTCAATCGTTGTTGCTTTATAGCCGAATAAAGTAAAGGACTTAGTCGCAGCCAGTAGAATTTCATGTCGACGATCCATAAATCCACCTCCCTAGAAAAAATGCAATTTTATAATTTTTTTAATTTAAAAATGACCAGAAGACCATATCGGTCACCCAGTCATCATTATACACCGTTCATTTCAATTTGCAACAATTAATGGCCATGCTCTTCTTCTTTTTCTACTTGTTCTTTTTCATCGCTTGACCCATGTTCCATTGAATCCGAACTAGTATCTTCGACAACTTTACTCATATCGGGTTTCCCTACAATGAGCTTTTTCTTTGGCATGACATGCATTCCGCGAGCCGTTGTATGGGCAAACATATAATATACGCCATCATGATCGAATGTATATTCCGCAACATATATACCATCCTCCGTTAGTTGCCCGTCCAACATGTCACCCTCATCTCGAAATCCGGACTCCCACACTTCAAACTTTACTTCCTGTGCATCATTCACGACTTCTTCATCCTGCGTGACACGTGCAGCAAGCTGAACTTCCCCTACATTTAATTGCTCTTCAGTTTGAATTTGTACCTCGACAAATGCAGGTACTTCAGCAGTTTCTAGTGTTTCCACTTCGTCATCTCCACAACCGAATAATACGAAAGGTACTGCAAATAAGCTATATAACCATTTTTTCATCATTCTTCCTCCATTAATGGGAACATGACACTTACAACTGTTCCTTCATCTACTATACTTTTAATTTCCAATTTTCCTTTATGCTGTTTAACAATTTGCTCCACTATCGATAATCCGAGACCACTTCCGCCGTCTGATCGGCTCCGCGCTTTGTTCACACGGTAAAATCGCTCTGTTACATGAGGCAGGTCTTCGGGTGGAATACCTATCCCATAATCGGTAATTGTTAAAACTGCATATGAACCTACTATAGAAGATTCTACACGAATGCTAGAATGATCAGTTGAATAGTGTATCGCGTTTTCCATGATGTTAATAAAAACTTGCTTTAGTTTTTCTTCATCACCAATTACAATTATCTCTTCATTTAATTGTTGAACGATTTGAATATTTTTTTTATTTGCTTTTTGTTGTACTAAACGAATGGCATCACGGATAGTTTCTGCAAAGACAAGCATATCAAAATATGATTCTGCCTGGCTGTCTTCTTTACGTGCCAGCTGCATAAGCTCATTCGTTAGGCGCTCCATTCTTGTTGCTTCTTTTTCAATTAACCGGATCGCTTCATCCCGCTTAGCTTCATCGATTATTCCTTTTTGAATGGCTTCACTATATCCTTTCACATAGCTGATCGGTGTACGCAGCTCATGGGAAACTGTTGCTAAAAAGGATTTTTGTACTTCGTCATCTTGCTGAATTGCATCCGCCATTTGGTTGAAAGCGGAAGATAAATGCCCAATTTCATCATTTACGGAAACATTGACCCGTACATTGTAATCCCCGGCTGTCATTTGTTTTACGGCATGCTGCAATGTTTCCAACGGCAGTAGGATTTTCCGCATTCCTTGATACACGAAAAAGCCAGCTACAAGCAAAAACATAATGGCCCCTGTAATGAGTAAAATCACTTCTTCTTTTGCCAATTCCGAAATTTTAGCTAACGGAAAATAGATGTAAAGAATACCTTCCAGCCGATTTTGATCAGTAAAAGGGAGAATGACGGATATAATTTGCCGATCGAATCGTTCCTCATAACCGATTTTTGTTACAGCATTCCCTGAAAGTAATTGCTTCCGCTCATCCGGGCCAATTAATGCATCATAGTCAATATCAAATGGTACACAAGCACTTAATTCCCTCGGATTTCGAACAGCAAATATTTCAAGATTAGAGTAGGCAGCAAATTGTTCAATATCAGAAATTAGTTCGTCTGATACTTTACCTCCACTATACTTCGTCTGAAGCTTCTCGCCTGTTTCAATCATAGTACTTTTCGTATCTTCTACGTAAAGCTGTTCATATAAAAAGTTCGTAAATATGTACATAAAAATGATAGTGGCACTTAAAAATAACACCATTAATAGCCATAGCTTTGAAGATATTTTTTTCATGTCGTATGCTCAAAGCGATAGCCTACACCCCATACGGTTTGGATGTATTCACTAGCTTCTTTCGATTTTTTGCTCAGTTTTAGCCGCAATGTTTTAATATGAGTATCTACTGTACGAGCTCCACCTGCATAATCAATATCCCAAATCCGTTCTAAAAGTTGCTCGCGCGTATAGACAATCCCCGGTTTTAGCATAAATAAATGCAAAAGCTCAAATTCCTTTAAAGTTAACAATACAGGTTCCTGCTCAATGTATACTTTACGAGAAATTTCATCCATTTTTAAAATACCCCTGTGCAAGTATTGAATGGAAGGCTGTTCACTTACTGTTCCGACCCTTCTTAACACCGCAAATATTCGTGCGACTAGTTCATCGGCAGTAAAAGGTTTGACGATATAATCATCGCCCCCAATCATTAGACCCTTTACCTTATCTTCATTCGCATCACGGGCTGTCAAAAAAATAATAGGAACTTTCGCCATAGCCTGCATTGCTTCACAAACAGCAAATCCATCTTCCCCTGGCATCATCACATCAAGCAAAACTAAATCCACCTGCTGCTGGGACAATATAAAATATGCTTCAGCGCCATTTGATGCCTGTATCGTTTCAAATCCAGATTTCGTTAAAATAACATCGATTAATTGGCGCATATTTTCTTCATCATCTACTATTAAAATAGTTGTCAATGACTATCCCCCCCTTACGAGCAATTGAAAAGGTCCTTCTCTTGTTTTAACCTGCTTTTGAATTTCGCCTTCATCTATAAAGTAAAGCGTATGATCATCATATCCCGCAACAACCAACTTATCCTGAAATTGGGCAACTGCAAATGGATTTGCCCCAATCTCCTGTTGCCATAATATATCACCATCAGCTGCAACGCGGTAAATTGTATTGGAACCATGACTCGAAACGATGATATCTTCATCAGCCTTCGAAAAGGCAATCGGCATTAGAGGCAGTGTGAACTCTCTATTTAACTGACCTGTACTTAAATTATAAACCCGGACGAATTTGTTTGGTTTATTGCCTATTCCATGTCCTCCAACCCATAATTCCTGTTGTTCATAAGATACATACAATCCTTGGGAAGAAGTTGGAACAGGCCATTCATCGATTACCTCTAAGTTTTCTTTATGTACAACAGATAACACGGTATCTTTATAATTTATCACATATAAATAATCTTTCGACGCAGCCATTGACATTGGATAATTGCGTAGCCTAACTTTTTTCTTAAGCTCCCCTTTTTCGGTATAGCTTATTAGTTCATTTGTTTTGCCATTTGTTAAAAATAGTTGGCTCGTATCTTCATCATAATAACCGTTTGTAATGCCTAATCCTACATCAATGGACTTTACCTTTTCCCCAGATGAAAGCTGTAGAATATCTGCATGCTGCAATTGATAGCCATATAACACTACGTGGTCAAATCCAATTAATACTGCTCCTGTATATCCTTTCTCGAAAACCCATGTCGCGAGTAATTCACCTGACTGTTCGTAAAACGTTAAGGAAGGCTGCAAAATATTAAGGGATGCAACAAAAGGCTGATGTGGATTAATTTCTTCCATTCTTTCGCTATCACAACTAGCTAAAAGTAAAAGAACTATGCAACTAAAAAAATGTATTATAAATTTTTTCATTTTCATTGCACCTCATTAATAAGCGTACTAAAAATATGTGAAATTTGCATGAAGCCAATAGGATAATTTTGTGAACGAATAAAGGAAATTCACACCAAAAAAGCTGCATTAAAAGCAATTATACTTTTAATACAGCGTTTTTGTTCAATTTACATATTGAGTGATTAAATTGCCAACTTTTGTTCTAACAATTGCGCAAGTAGTAGCTCCGCGGTTTCTCTCCCTTGTAGGATACAATCCGGGATACTAATACCCTCATACGAACTTCCTGCCAAATAGACATTCGGAAATTCTTTGTAAAACTGCTCCTTCATTGAAGTCATGCGTAGCTGATGACCGATAGTATATTGGGGCATAGCTTCTTTCCAGCGAGCAACTGTCGTAAACAGCGGTTGTGCATCGAGTCCAACTGCCCGGTTCAAATCCTGCAATACAATTTTCTCAATTTCATTATCTGATAGCTCTACGATAGACTCATCACCGACACGACCAATATACACACGTATTAGCTCATGACCATCCGGTGTAATATTATCCCATTTCTGATGACTCCACGTACAGCTTGTTATCGCAAAATGACTGTTACGCGAAACGAAGAAGTTAAGCGCACCTTCATACTTTTTAGTTGTTCCAGGTTTAAATGCCATCGTTACAGTTGCAATGGTTGCATAGTTCATCTCCGGCACTTGCTGCATAATATCAGAATCCGGGAAGATTTTTTTAGTCACATTAAATGGTGTTGTCATCACAACTTTATCGGCATCTATAGTAGTACCATCATTTAATGTAATCGATTGTGAATAATCGATATTATTTTCAATGCAATTTACTTTTAGTCCTTTAAGAATGGTCACATCGGTCAACGAGTTTTCCAATGTCTCAATTAACGACTCCAATCCATTTACAAATGACTCATAATGAATTTCACCCGGTGTATCTACAAGCGCGTAAATTCCTTTACCTGTCTTTTTCATGCCAACCAATAAACTACGATAATCATTTTCAAGCTGATAAAATTGCGGGAACATCGATTGCATACTAACATGATCGACATCGCCGGCAAATGTTCCCGCCAATACCGGTTCCACCAAATTTTCTACGAGCTCTTTCCCGAAGCGTCTACTGAAAAACTCACTGATCGCCTCGTCGGCTTCATGAGGTAATTTAGGTAAAAATAAATCCCCTGCAGCTCGAAATTTTCCCATTAAAGAAAGGACATTCGATGTCATAAACGTGAATATTTTAGGTGACCCTCCGAGTAAAATATTACTCGGAATTTGATGTAGCTTGCTACCAACAGCGATGAATGTTCGACCGTTATTATTTTGAACTATTTCATGTTCGATATTTAAATCACGTGCCAACTTACGGACACTGCTACCTGTATCAAAAAACGATTCAGGTCCACGTTCAATGATATATCCATCTTTACGCTCTGTATGGATTTTACCACCTAAACGCAGGGACGCTTCGATTAACACAATATCTATTGGTAAATTGTGCGCCTTCGTTTTTTGTTGTAAATAGTATGCCGTCGTTAAACCAGTGATTCCACCGCCAACGATAACAACCTTCCTCTTTTTTAAAGTCACCTTCATCATCACTCTCTATATTAATTCGCTATTTTCTTATTTATCGCATCTACCATTGCGTCTATAAATAAAGGGTGCGTATTTGGCATTGTTGGTCGATAATAGCTTGCGCCAATTTCATCGCATACAACTTTACATTCAATATCATTATCATAAAGAACTTCCAAATGCTCTGTAACAAAGCCTACTGGCGTATAGATGAATGCTTTATAACCCTTTTGCTCAAATAATTCCTTTGTTAAATCCTGCACATCCGGCCCTAACCATGGCTCCGGCGTTTGTCCAGCTGATTGCCAGCCTACTTCAACATTCACAATATCAGAAGCTTCCTCAATTAAACGGGCAGTTTCAACTAATTGCTCTTCGTATGGATCACCAGCTAATTTAATTTTTTCCGGTAATGAGTGGTTAGAAACAATTAGACAAGCATTTGCACGTTCCTCTTCAGTCATCTTCGCCAATTCACCATTTACTGCTTGTTTCCAAAACTCAATGAATTTCGGTTCGTCATACCATGCTTCAACAGAAGTAATATTTAATGTACCGCCTAACTTTTCGGCAGCTTCTTTAGCACGTCCGTTGTAAGATTTAATGGAGAAAGTAGAGAAGTGTGGCGCTAAAACGATGGAAACCGCTTCAGTAATCCCTTCCTTTACCATCGCTTCTACGGCATCCTCTACAAATGGCTCAATATGCTTTAAACCGATAAATACTTTATATTCTATTTTATCCTGAACCTCATTCAAACGTGCACATAATGCGTGTGCTTGAGCCTCCGTCATTTTTGCAAGAGGTGAAATCCCGCCAATTGCACGGTAACGCTCTGTTAAATCGTCAATATGTTCTTGGCTCGGCTTACGGCCATGACGAATATGTGTATAATAACGTTCAATATCTTCTTCTTTATATGGCGTACCATACGCCATTACTAATAATCCACGTACTTCTTTCATGTAAGATCACCTCTGAATGTTTTTAAACACGTTTTTATTTTTGGATAATTTTCGACTTCATTTTATTGCTGACTAGAAAGGAGTTAATGTTTTCACTGTGCAAACGGTGAAAACATCAGTAGGACATTCACCTTCTCCTTCTCAAATAGCAACGAATCAAATTAGAATTAATTATTTAATTATTATCGTTTTGCAATTTGTTCACGGCTGTAGTCGTGTACAAATGCTGTTAGTCGTTTTAATACGGCTGGATCTACTTCCGGGAAGACACCATGACCTAAGTTGAAAATATGACCACCTGTATGTGCTAATCCTTGATCAACAATATCTTTTGCACGTGCTTCGATTACGTTCCAGTCTGCCAATAATAATGTAGGATCTAAGTTCCCTTGAACGGCCTTTGTTACACCACGTGCTTCTGCTTCACGGATTGGTAAACGCCAGTCTAACCCTACGACATCGATTGGCAGGTCATGCCATTCGTTTACTAAATGTGTTGCCCCAACACCAAACTGAATTAAAGGTACATTTAAAGCACGTAATTCAGCAAAAATACGAGTCATTGTTGGCTTAATAAAAATTCGGTAGTCTTCCACATTTAATGCGCCCACCCATGAATCGAAAATTTGAATAGCCTTTGCACCGGCTTCTACCTGTGCTGTAATATCCGCGATAATCATGTCAGCTAATTTATCCATTAGCGCAATCCAAGCTTTTGGCTGTGAAACCATAAAGGATTTTGTTTTTGCATAATTACGGCT
The DNA here is from genome assembly GCF_037969735.1 of Solibacillus sp. FSL W8-0372. Taxonomy (NCBI): domain Bacteria; kingdom Bacillati; phylum Bacillota; class Bacilli; order Caryophanales; family Caryophanaceae; genus Solibacillus; species Solibacillus sp. FSL W8-0372. The sequence goes on from NZ_CP150204.1 coordinate 3,311,692, forward strand.
TGGACCACCTTCAATCATATAACTTGCCAGTGTAAACGGAGCACCGCCAAAGCCGATTAACGGAACATTTAACTGCTCTTTCGTTAACATTTTAATCGTTTCTAAAACATATGGTGTATGCTCTTTTGCATTAAACTCGCGCAAGTTTTCTACATCGGCTACAGAACGAATCGGGTTAGAAATGACCGGTCCAATACCTGCCTTAATTTTTACATCTACTCCCATACCTGGTAAAGGGGTTACAATATCTTTATAAAGAATGGCAGCATCTACGTTGTATTGTTCAACGGGTAAACGTGTAACATATGCACATAGTTCCGGTTGCATTGTAATCTCTTCTAATGAATATTTTTGTTTGATTTCACGATATTCTGGCTGGGAACGACCTGCCTGGCGCATAAACCAAACTGGCGTATGTTCTACTTGTTCACCGCGAGCAGCACGTAATAATGTATCATTAAATTTCATCATGTTTGATTTCTACCCCTTAAAATAAATTCATTTTTATTCTGTACTTTTAAAAAAACGTCATTAATATCCATTATCGACTATAAGCTTTTCAAGAATAATTGTATAGATTTCTTCTTTAAATGTCATAAAATTGTCCTTTCTGCTATAGAACTTTTTGACAAATAGCTTGAACATCTTTATAAATGGAAATAATAGAACCAATTACGTTTACGTAATCAAACCCCTAAATAAAGAAAAGGAGGTCATATCCATGAATTTTTATGTAACTTCAGGTACACCCGACTATATGGAAAAGTTAGTCGAAAAAAATGCTAAGCACCCTCTTATCTTATTACACGGAAATGGCAACTCTGTCGTATTACATGAAACCGATAAAAAGTCTATCTTTGCTGTACCCCGTAATTTCGAAGTCATTGCCCAAAAGGGACAATTTGAGCAGAAGGGCTATTTTACTTTTTACAATATGCCCATTATGTCAGATGAACGTCCTGTTTTCGAGAAAAAAGCTCTCGACGTCATTTCTTCATTAAATACAAACGACGGTGTCATTGCATATCGCCTACTCCGTCCGATCAAAGCAGAGACGTATTTATTTATTATCCAATGGGGTGGACCTGCTTCCTATGAAGTATGGAAAAACAGCAATGAGTATAAAACTTCATTTTCCCCGGTATTCGAGGGAACTACTCAGGCTTTGCAGTCAATGTTTAACGCAGCAGCATATATTACGACATACAGTGCCCCATCAAAAGAATAATGCTTTTTTTGGAGTTATCTCTCCTATGAAGGTAACTCCTTTCTTATTTAAAGGAGGAAACACATTGGCTAAGCAGTTACATATTTTTATTGCGTTTTTCAGATCGGGATTACTTGGCTTTGGTGGTGGCCCCACGACAATCCCACTAGTACATAAAGAAGTTGTTAAAACTTATGAGTGGATGACAGATGAAGAATTTTCTGATGTCATATCAATTGGAAATACCTTACCTGGTCCGATTGCTACAAAGATGGCTGGTTATATTGGTTTTCGGGTAGGTGGATGGTTGGGACTCATAAACGCATTAGTAGCAACGGTTCTTCCAACTGTCATCCTTTTGGTATTATTACTCGGTTCACTAAAGCAATTTAGCGAATCTGATTTCGTAAACGGTATGACAAATGGGGTTATTCCCATTGTTGCCGTGATGATGGGTGTTTTAACATGGGATTTTATAAAAAAGTCAAAAGCATCCCTTGGTATTAAATTGGCTTCGATTATTTTTATTGTAAGTTTCATTGCTATTATTGTATTAAATATTCATCCCGGATTTGTTATTGCTACATTATTAATAATCGCACTTGCTCTTCCCGTTAAAGGAGGCGATATTTCATGACCTATTTTCAATTATTTTTAGCATTTTTCTTTCCAAATATTCTCGCTTACGGTGGCGGTCCTGCTGCAATTCCATTAATCGAGCATGAAGTTGTACAAAAATATGGCTGGATGACGAAAACAGAATTCAGCGAAGTATTCGCCCTTGCCAACTCTTTACCGGGACCGATTGCAACCAAAATGGCAGGTTATATCGGTTTTGAAGTGGCCGGCATTTTAGGAAGTATGGTTGCACTCTTTGCAACAGTAGCGCCCTCCCTTGCACTTATGCTGTTATTATTAAACTTATTATATAAGCATCGTCATTCTTTACGTGTAAAGCGTTTGTCGAGCTATGTATTACCGGCTATTGCAATATTAATGCTTTCTCTGACATTTGATTTTGCAAAAACTTCTTATGAATTAAATAACCTTATTCCTACAATTCTATTACTTGCTGCAAGTTATTTTGCTTTGGAGAAATTTAAAATTCACCCTGCCTTTGTCATTTTAGCTGGTCTATTAATTGGGGGATTGTTTTTATAGGATTATAGTGTAATCAAAGAGCCTGGAACAAAACGAAAAACATCTATTTTTCCCAAAAAAATAGATGTTTTTCTACTTCTGCCAGAATTGATTTCCGTTACGGGGACGCTTTCCGGGGGCACGGCCTGAGCCTGTAGTCTCAGGCGTCGTGCTGTTCCCCCAGGAGTCGCCCCTTCACTCCAATCAATTCATTATAATATCAATTCTTAATAAGAGTATTTCCCTTTTACAAAGAAATTTCTACTTATGTCCCAGCCTCCAGATTGTCGACAAATGGTCTTTAGGGTTTTGTCTTTTTATTATAAATTTAACTAGATGCTTAGCAGGAACAAATTGTTCATGTTCATTAATTTGAATTGATTATTTGTCATCGTAGATATCGTAGCTCACTTTATTTAAAGCGATGAATAAGTTGATTGGAATGGAGGGACCGTGACTCCACCGGGAATAGCGAAATTTATTTTGCGACGAGTAATCGCAGGAGCACCGCGCGGAAGATCCACTAAATTGTGCCTGCCGTTGTAGGCACAATTTAGTTAGCTGGAGCCGTGCCCGGGGAAAGCATCGGTCCCGGAATGGAAATCAACGGTTTAATATTAATTTAATTTTTAACAAATACTTTTTAAAAGTTTGTATACAGTCTAAGAGCATCTCTTCTCACCAAAAGAAGAGATGCTCTTTGTTTTGTTACTGAATTATTTAGACATTCTCATCGTTAATTCACTTACGCCAATAATTACAAACGGAATAATGTAAAATTGAGGCTGCATTATCGCACATACTGTCACAATTATTGCTTGTACAATACTTAATTGACGGAGTAACTTTGCGACTGCCTGCTTTCTCGTATCTCGTGGAATCGGATAAAGCATGTCCATTCGGAAATCCCCTGCCGACATTAATGCATATTTAAGTTGTAAAGTCGTTGCAAATGCCAATGCTCCGACTACAATCCATGTTACAAACGGAATTGTTATAAACATAGCAATAATTGCTGAAATGACCGTTAGACGTACCCATAGGTAGAAATGGTCATCTGTCCGAATAAATGTACGGTAAATTAAGAAAGCCTGTGTATTTTCCTTTTTAAAACTAATCGCCTTATACGCAAAATCCAACCAAGCACGGCGCTTTACCGATCCCTTTAAATGCGGGACATCTGTGAAGTAATTCGCAAAACGATAGAAACGCATCATGCGATTTTGTTCTAGTTTAATAAAATGTTCATATGGTACTGGATTATTCTGCATTCTTTTCTGAAGCGTGATGTTATAAAATACGAGCATAATCAAAAATACGATACCAATTAAACCGTTTGTTAGCATCATCTGAATGGCTAAAATCGATACGACCATCCGGACAACCCGGTCCAAACCAATTGAGTGACCACGGTTCACATATCTATAATAGAATTCACCGCGCACATTAAACCATTTCAAGATAGCTATAAATAATACATTCATCCAAATTTCAGCAGCAGAAAGTTCAGTTACAGCCTTTAATAATGGAATCGCTATAATACATAATACAACCGGAATCAAAACTTGTGACCAAAATGTCCAGTTCATCGCTTTTTTAAAGTAGCCGGGCATTTGACTTTCTAGTGGCAATAAATATACTTGGTCCGGCTCTTTTATTAATGTTACTGGTCGGCTCAATGCAATCAGTGCCCCAATCATTACGGCAATAATCCACTCAGCCGGGAAATCTGTTGATACTACTTTTAGCCATTCACTATATTGATAGCCCCCTGCGCCAGCAATAAAAACGAGGACAATGGCTATATGCCCCGTAAAGACGAAGCGCATATATTTCATTACTTCGCCTATGTAATGCTCAAAGCGCTTAGCCCATACATTATGCATGTTGTTCATTGTCCTGCTCCTTTGTCATCGCAATGTACAAGTCATCCAATGTTGCAGTCGGCATGTTGAAAGCTTTTCGTAAATCATCCATCGTCCCCTGTGCCCGTACTCTTCCTTCATGAAGGAGGATGATGCGGTCACAATGCTTTTCGGCAGTAGACAAAATATGTGTCGACATTAAAATCGATGCCCCTGCACGCTTCTTTTCATCCATTTGATCTAGTAATGATTGAATCCCTAGTGGGTCCAAACCGACAAAGGGCTCATCGATAATATAAAGACTCGGATTAACTAAAAATGCACACATAATCATTACCTTTTGGCGCATCCCTTTTGAGAAATGCGATGGAAACCAATTTAAACGCTTTTCCATTCGGAATTCCTTCAATAGGCTTTCAGAACGCTCATTTAATGTCTTTTCATCTATTCTATAGGCCATTGCTGTTAATTGTAAATGTTCTTTCAATGTTAGTTCCTCGTAAAGGACAGGCGTTTCCGGAATATAAGAAAAACTGGAACGATATTTATCCAAATTCTCCTTTAGTGTCACGCCGTTTAAGCGGATTTCCCCAGAACGAGGTAAGAGTGTACCGATTATATGTTTAATTGTCGTACTTTTCCCGGCACCGTTTAATCCGATTAATCCAACAAGCTCACCTTTTTTAATTTCAAATGATAAGTCTTTAATTACAGGTTTTTTCGTATAACCACCTGTTACATTTTCTAATTGTAAAATTGTCACAGTCGTCACTCCTCTTTTCTAAATTCAGTTTATCAAATGCTCATGAAGTTGAACACTGAATGAATCAGCCAATTCTTTATACGTTTCATACAAATCCTTTACATAAAGTAGTTTTCAAAATAATCTATGATAAAATAAAGAAAAATAATAGAAAAAGGAGAGAAAAAATCCGATGAACGATTGCTTATTTTGTAAAATTATCGCTGGGGACATACCAAGTTTGAAAGTTTATGAAGACGATCATGTATTTGCCTTTATGGATATTGCGCCATTAACAAAGGGTCATACATTACTAATTCCTAAAACGCATTGCAAAGATTTATTTGAAATGCCTGAGGACGTTGCACGCAATTTATATGCAGCCGCTCCAAAAGTGGCAAATGCGATTAAAGCGGCATTTAACCCAGTAGGTATGAACACAATCAACAATAATGGTGCTGCTGCAGGCCAGACCGTATTCCATTATCATCTTCATCTCGTACCGCGCTATGACGAGACAGATGGCTTAGTAGTTGAATGGAACAGTCGTCAACAGGATTTCCAAGCGGATGTGCTAACAAACCTTTCAGAGCAGATTAAAGCACAGTTATAGTTTCATCTAACGATACCAGCATCTTCTCCATACAAAATGCTGGTTTTTGTATGAACTATTTTTCCTCTCCATCCTAATTCCTGTTTTAAATGTTTATTGGTAGATGGATTTGGAAAAAGATTTGGATAAAGACATATTAAAAAAAGTGAGGGAATCATTATGAAAGTTAAATCATTTCTATTAGGTGTTACAACAGGAATTGTCAGCGGTGCTGCAGTTATTTTATTTTCCGCACCACAATCAGGTACCGAATTAAGAAAGAACCTTATTGCCAATACAAAAAATGTTAAATCTAAGCTTCAAGAAGTACAAGGCGAACTGAATAATGTAAAACAATCCATTACAACACTAAAGGCAGAAGCCCAGAATAATATGCCTAGTATAATAAATGAATTAAAAGATAATTTCACAACTTTTAAAACAGAAATCGAACCAGAAACAGCATTATTAAAACAAGAAATTGAAAATTTACAGAATTCTATAAGTGAAATCGAGAAAAATATCCCTTCAAACAAAAATAATACACAATGAACGGCTATTCACTCATAGTTATTTAGTCCTGTTATTTTTTACAAAAATAGCAAATTAAATCCTAAAAGTATCTTTTTTTAGTATATTTCAAGCAATGTTCAATTATTCCATTTTTCTAACTTTAAAGTCTTTTCTTTTATTGCTATAATATTTTTAAAATGATAATGAAAGAAGAAGGTGATTGCTTTGACAGAAGATTTATACTCACAAAGAGAGGCTATGCTGTTCAGCCAAAGAGTCGCACAGCTATCAAAAGCTCTTTGGAAAGCTATTGAAAAAGATTGGCAAACATGGATTAAACCTTTCGATTTAAACATTAATGAACATCACATTTTATGGATTTCATATCATTTGAAAGGCGCTTCAATTTCGGATGTAGCTAAATTCGGCGTCATGCATGTATCTACTGCTTTCAACTTTTCAAAAAAATTGGAAGAGCGTGGATTACTCACTTTCTCAAAACGTGATGAAGATAAACGTAATACATATGTCGAGTTGACTGAAAAGGGCTCTGAACTGATTTTACGTATGTATGACCACTATCACGATACAGAGCATTCTATTTTATTAGGTGCGTTGCCATTAAAGGAACTATACGGGAGATTCCCTGAGTTTTTAGATGTAATGGCCGTTATTCGCAATATCTACGGCGATGACTTCATTGAAATTTTCGAACGCTCTTTCTACAATTTCAAAGAGACGTTGGACGATTCAGGAAAACCGAGTATACCGACTACTTAAATAAATCAATTAGAAAGAAATGCCGTCAATTTAAATTGGTGACATTTCTTTTTTCTTTCATTATAGTTAGTTTAATGTTTAAATCTTAATATTTATTGGGAAAATAAAGTAAATCGTTATCCATTTGTTTTAGGGGGGGGTAACATGCATTGTTGGAAAACGATTAATATTGAACGTGAATACGGTACAACACGCTTATTTTTATTGGGAATTACCATTTTTGTACTGGTTTTTTGCTTTTCTTATATTGCATTTAGTTTTAATTTTAATGGTCAGCACATTGATCATTATTTATGGTTAGTTTTTTTAGTAATTCCGCTTCTTTATCCTTTACACAAGTTTTTGCATTATCTTGCTTTATTTCAATATAAAAAGTCACTTATACTTCGTTTAAAAATTCAATACTATTTTATTCCGGTTATTCAGATGCGCTTAGAAAATGGTATCCCTAAAAGATCCTATATTTTTGCACTGGTCACGCCTTTTATTATAATTAATGCAAGCTTAATATTCGGGGGCCTTTCAGTTCCCCAATACGCACATTACTTTAGCGGACTGCTTGCTTTACATTGTAGTATTTGTCTTATGGATTTTTTATATGTGAAAAATTTAATGTATGCACCAAACAATGCTATAATTGAAGAGACGCCTAGAGGTTATGAAATTTTAGTACCACTTGATTTATAGTTTTTATTGATGCTTTAGAGGGGAGGAATAAATTTGTTACTACTTGTTGTCATCTTATTTTCAGTAATATACTTATTCCAAATAAATCGAATGACTGCGGCATTATGCAGTCGCCGTGAAATTCCAGAAGAAAAACAACCAAAAATTTTCCGTACGATAAATGTTTTAATTACAATTTTACTCGTCAGTTTGTATGTTGAAGTGCTACTGGCTGTCTAAGTCGTTCCACATTCAATTGAAAAGTGGTAAAAATCGTAAAATACGATTTTTACCACCTTTTTTTTTAGTAGATGAATGCTGCGCCTACGATAATTAACAAGATAAATAAAACAACTAAAAGCGCAAATCCAGAGCCATAGCCGCCGCCGTTATAACCTCCACCGCCCATACTTGCCACCTCCTTCCCTTGCTTTCCTAATTATCGTATGCACTAATGTTCACAAAACTTAGGCGCTCTTTTCCTTGGGAACCATTTTTGTTTTTATTTCGTTTATGTTATAGTTACAATTGCATAAAAGTTAAGTTAGGGGCGTATTAACATGAAAAAAACTCTTTTCGCATTAACAGTTGCAGCTTCAATCGGTTTAGCTGCGTGTAGTAATCCTGGAGATGAAGTTGTCGTATCCACAAATGTAGGCGACATTACTCAAGAGGAATTTTATAATTCAATGAAAGACATTGCAGGAGACCAATTATTACAACAAGTAGTAGTTGAAAGAATTTTAAACGATAAATATAAAGTAACAGATGAAGAAATTGAAGAAGAATTAGCTACTGTAAAAGAGCAGTATGGCGAAGGCTATGAAGCTGCATTAGCACAGAGCAATTTAACGGAAGAAATGCTAAAAACAAATATCCGCTTCACTTTGTTACAACAAAAAGCTACAGAAGACGTTGAAGTAACAGACGAAGAAATCCAAAAATACTATGACCAAGCTTCTCAAGAATTAAATGCTCGCCATATTTTAGTTGAAGATGAAGCAACTGCAAATGAAATTATCGAAAAGCTAAATGCTGGTGAAGATTTTGCGGAATTAGCTAAAGAATTCTCAACTGATCCAGGTTCTGGTCAACAAGGTGGAGATTTAGGTTGGTTTACTGTTGGTACAATGGTGCCTGAATTCAATGATGCTGCTTATGCATTAAAAGTTGATGAAATTAGTAAACCAGTACAAACTCAACACGGTTTCCACATCATTCAAGTACAAGAAAAACGTGCTGTAAAAGATTACGGTACACTTGAAGAGAAAAAAGAAGAAATCCGTGAGTCAATCGTTGCTACAAAAGGTGATTGGAACACGACAATGGCTGAATTAATTAAAGGCGCTAAAATTGATGTAAAAGATGAAGATTTAAAAGACGCATTTTCTAGCTTTACTGCTGAATAATTACATCACATCAAAAAAGCGAGACCCATCTGACATGGGTCTCGCTTTTTTTAGTTTTTCTTTACAAATTCGGATTTTAGTTTCATTGCACCAAAACCATCGATTTTACAGTCAATATTATGATCGCCTTCCACAAGACGAATATTTTTAACACGAGTCCCTATTTTTAATGTGGATGAGCTCCCTTTTACTTTTAAATCTTTAATTACTGTAACGGTATCGCCATCTGTTAAAAGGTTTCCATTAGCATCACGGACAACTAACCCTTCTTCTACTTCCACCGATTGGGACCACTCATGCGCACATTCAGGACACACGTAATTTTGTCCATCTTCATACGTATACTCCGAACCACATTCAGGGCACTTTGGTAATTGTTCCATTTCATATAACCTCCAGTCATTCATCTTCTCTATACTGGCATAAATCAAACCTTTAAACAAGGTTATCAATGCTCTACTATTCCTCCATTATGTTTTGACTCCCTTTACATAACCAAAAACCAAACCCTAAAATAACAGCGCCTCCAATTATATTGCCGATCGTGACAGGAATGATATTATGTAATGCACCTTGTAATGTAATCATCTCGCTATGCGGCATCATCAAAGCTAACGAAAAGAGCATCATATTCGCAATTGAATGTTCGAACCCACCTAGTATGAACGGGAAAACACAGCAAAAAATAAGCAACACTTTGGCAACCTCACTTTTAACTCGATAGGAACACCACACACCTAAACAAACAAGGACATTGCAAAGAATGCCACGGAACAGCAACTCTGTCGTCGATGCAGTCATTTTTATAATAGTCACTTTTTCTACATATACTGCTAAATCACCGACAACATATCCCGTCATAAAAAGTAACCATGCACAAAAGTATGCACCGATAAAATTCCCGCTATAACTAACAGTCCAATTTTTTATCAAATCGAACCAAGTATTTTTTCTCTCAAGTGCTCCAATTGTTAAGATCAAATTATTACCTGTAAATAAATCAACCCCACCTATTGTTACCATACAGAGGGCGATCCCAAAAACAGCTGCTTGTATAATCCTTAGCATAGGCATTTCAGAAGGAGATAATAAGCCCCCTATCACGATAAAAGTCAGCATACCAAAACCTATAAATAAGCCCCCAAAAAAGGCAAGCATCAAATAATTTAATACACTTTTATTTAAGATTTTTATTTTCTTTTCTGCTACTGCTGCGATGACCTGAAATGTTTCATACATTGGAACGCCTCTTTCCTAATAAATTCACCATAAATTATACCAACTTATTAAAATTACTGTATTCAAAACAATGAAACTTTTACTACTATTTATTAGAGCCAATTCTTCTAAACCCGAACATTAGTATTTCACATTGTACAAAAATCCTTATATATGTAGTTAGTTATTCTCATTTATGCCTTTTGGAAAAATAATTTAAAGAATTTTCACACATTAATATAAAAAGAGTATATTATCTACTTATATGAATTAACTAACATAAGGAGTGTTTCCATTGACGATAACAACAAAACGCGCATATAACTTTAATGCAGGTCCATCTGCATTACCACTTGAAGTTTTACAAAAAGCACAAGCAGAACTGGTTGATTTTAAAGGTACTGGCATGTCAGTAATGGAATTAAGTCACCGAAGTGCAGCATTTGAAGAAGTACATAATGAAGCAATTGCACGTCTGCGTAAGCTATATGAAATACCGGAAAACTATGAAGTATTATTTTTACAAGGTGGAGCAAGCCTACAGTTTTCCATGATTCCTATGAACTTCTTAAAAGAAGATCAAAAAGCAAGCTATATTCAAACTGGTGCTTGGTCAGAAAAGGCTTTTAAAGAAGCGTCATTATTCGGTACACCAGTTTTAGCGGCAAGTTCAAAAGAAAATAACTATAAAAATATCCCTGCTCTTTCAGACATCCAAATTGATAAAGAATCTGCATATGTTCACCTAACATCAAACAATACGATTTTCGGTACTCAGTGGAAGGCATTCCCTAACACAGGTGATATTCCATTAATTGCAGATATGTCTTCTGATATTTTATCTAAAAAAGTAGATGTTTCGAACTTTGCAATGATTTATGCAGGGGCACAAAAAAACCTTGGTCCATCTGGAGTAACAGTAGTGATTATTCGTAAAGACTTATTAGAAAGTGCTAACTCTAATATTCCTACAATGTTAAAATACTCAACTCATTCTAAAAATAATTCTTTATACAACACACCACCTACTTTCGGAATCTACATGTTAGGTGAAGTTTTAAAATGGATGGAAGATCAAGGTGGCATAGAAGCTATCGAGCAACGTAACGAGCAAAAAGCAAAGTATATTTATGACGCAATCGACAACTCAAACGGCTTCTACTTTGGACATGCAACAAAAGAATCTCGTTCACTGATGAATATTACTTTCCGCGTTGCTGACGAAGAGCTGGAAAAGAAATTTTTAGCTGAAGCAAAAGAAGCTGGATTCGTTGGTTTAAATGGTCACCGTTCTGTAGGAGGTTGCCGCGCTTCTGCATACAATGCTGTACCAGTAGAAACTTGCATGGCCCTTTCAGAATTCATGGTGAAATTCCAGCAAGACAACCAATAAAATTTACTAAATTGAAAATGCTCCCTTATATCCTGGGGGCATTTTTGTATATAAAGGGGATAGGATGATGAAAAAATGGCATTATAGCTGGATTATACTTGCCGTAACATTTATATCAATTATTGTAGCTGGTATTATCCGCTCCTCAGCTGGGGTATTCATTAATCCTTTTGAGCAGGAATTTGGCTGGAGCCGCCCCTCTATCTCATTAGCATTTGCTGTATCTTTATTTTTATATGGATTCTCAGGACCTTTTATGGCTGCATTCGTTGAAAAGTACGGCTTAAAACGTATGATGCTTGGATCAATGACGTTGCTTTCCCTCGCATTAGCCAGTACCTTCATCATGCAAAAAGAATGGCAGCTTATACTTATATGGGGCATTATGATGGGCATCGGCTCTAGTTTATTCTTAACAGTATTAAGTACACAAGTTGCAAATCGGTGGTTCGTTAAACGTAGAGGGCTAGCAGTAGGGATTTTAACCGCTGCAACTGCTACAGGTCAATTAATTTTATTGCCAGTACTTGCGGCTTTAGTAGACCGTTATTCGTGGCAAGCAGCCATTGCTTTAATCTTTGTATTAAGTATATTGATGATCGTTGTTATCTCCATTTTTATGTATAACTATCCGATTGAAAGACAGATTGCTCCTTATGGAAATGATGATCTAGTAGAGCCTGTGCGCTCAACAGGGAATCCTTTTGTAATGGCTGTAGCTTCACTTATTGAAGGATTGAAGGCAAAGGAATTTTGGCTATTGGCAGGCAGTTTTTTTATTTGTGGTTTATCGACGAGTGGTTTGATTGGAACTCATTTTATATCTTACTGTATTAGCTTTGGTATCCCTGTCGTTACAGCAGCTGCAATGCTTTCCTTTATGGGGATATTTGATTTAATCGGTACTACATTATCAGGCTGGTTATCGGATCGTTTTGATAATCGCTGGCTTTTATTTTGGTATTATTCTTTAAGAGGACTTTCATTACTTGCACTTCCCTTTGCACTTGACACAGGTTCCTATGCATGGCTAATGATTTTCGCCATTTTTTATGGCCTTGATTGGATTGCAACTGTCCCACCGACAATTGGTTTAACACGCCAACGTTTCGGTATAGAAAAAAGCGCCATGATGTACGGCTGGATGGTGGCATTTCACCAAGTGGGGGCTGCTGTAGCTGCTTACTACGGTGGGGTATTCTACGACGCATTTGGCTCATATAAAATGGCCTTTTTGCTAGCAGGAGGATTTTGTTTCCTCGCAAGTCTATTTGTTATTCTTATAAAAAAACAACCGCAATTAAAAGAAGCATGAGCCAAGGTTTGGCTCATGCTTTTTCTTATAACGTTGGTTTATAAAATGAACGATTGTCCAATGGGAATAAGCGCTCTGTAAATTCACCTGGTTTTGTTTTATCCAAGGCACGTGTAAGCATATTCATTTTCGCATCAATATTATCAATGTAATGCAATATTTCTGCTTCTTGAATCATAGGCTTTTTAGGGCTACCCCATTCTTCTTTTCCGTGATGGCTCAACACTAAGTGCTGCAGTAACATCACTTCTTCACCTTCTATTTTTAGCTCATGTGCAGCTTGACCGATTTCATTGACCATAATCGAGATATGGCCAAGCAAGTTCCCTTCCACCGTATACATTGTACCGACAGGACCACTTAATTCAATCACTTTACCGACATCATGTAAAATCACACCTGCATATAACAAGTCCCGATTCAATGTTGGATATAAATCACAGATTGCTTCGCTTAATTTCAACATGGAAACGACATGGTCAATTAAACCCGATGCATAGTCGTGATGGTTTTTTGTCGCTGCCGGGAATATGATTATTTGATCTTGAAATTTTTTCACGATATAGCGCGTGAGACGTGAAATATTTGGGTTTTGAATTTGGAAGAAATATTGATTTAATTCTTCAAATAACTGTTCTTTCGGAATGGCGGATGTCGGCAATAAGTCGCTGATCTGAACACCCTCTTCTTCACGTGTCGGGCGAATTTGTTTTACACGTAACTGGTTCTTTCCACGATAATCATGAATTTCTCCACCGACTTTAACAATTACCTGAGCCCGATATAAATTTTCATGTTCTTCATTTGTATCCCAAAGCTTTGCTTCAATATCTCCACTTCGGTCTTGTAAAATGAGTGACATGAATGGTTTACCAACTGTCGTTACACCTTTTTTTGCTTCTTTAATAAGTAAATATTGATCTACTTGGTCACCCGGTTGGAGTTTTGTAATTCCATTCACAAGCAATCTCCCCTTTATAACTCTATTACAATTTATTGTAACATGTATATGCAATACTTATCGATTAAAAGACTATATTCCTGTTCATCTAAATGACATTACTTTCGTCTTTTTTCTACAAAACAAGCTTTATTTCGTGAATTATCCGAAAATTTCTAGTATAATTATATTATCTTGCTTATAAAGGGTGGTTTAAATGGAGAATTATCGTTTTACTGCATTTGAGAAAACAGGGGAAACTTTATTCGATGAAGTATGGACTTTTGCAAACGATGACGCTGCAAAAATCGATGGCCAGAAGCAAATCGAAGAAAAAGGTATTGCTGAAAAAACGCATCGATTAGTAAACTCATCTGGCAAATTAATTTTATTCCACGTGTAAACTAACCGTACATAAATCGGAGGTGCCCTATCATGTAGGGCATTTTAATTTTATCTGATTATTCTTTTTACAAATTATTGGTCTTAAAACGAAAAATCCACCATTTTGCCGTTCAGCAAAATGGTGGATTTTTCATTGCTAATTATTTACCTATAAACTGTGGCATACGTTTTTCTACAAATGCTTTAATGCCTTCTAAATGATCTGTTGTTTGTCGCATCTTCACTTGTCCCTCTGATTCACCCTTCAGAATTTCATCCAATTGGCCGAGGTTAGAAGCATGCAAAATACACTTCGTTTCAATCATTGCTAGAATTGGAGATGCCAGTACTTTCCCGACGAGCTGATCAACTGTTTCTAATGCCGTCCCATCTGGACAACTATAATCAATCAGACCTAACGCTAATGCCTCATCTCCATTCATTACTTTCCCTTCCCAAATCATTTGCTTAGCTTTTACTGTACCAAGACGTTCCTTCATAAAGAAGTGGCCTGCACCATCCGGTATTAAACCAATACCGATAAAGTTCATCGCTAGTTTACTTGATTGTTCTGCAACAATAATGTCACTTCCTAATGCCAAACTAAAGCCTAGTCCAGCAGAAGCACCATGAATTTGTGCAATTGTAATCATCGGAAGCGTGTAATAGGCTCTGACTAAACGTGCAATATCATCCATTATCGTACCAAAATCAGAAAAATCATTCGAGGCAACCATCCTCTTCACATCGCCTCCTGCTGAAAAGACTTTCCCTTCTCCTTTAATTATCAGAATTTGGACGTCCTTTTCATTATGTAATGCTTCGAAGCAGTCGGCCAATTCCCGCATCATTGTAAAATCCATTGCATTCATCGCATTCGGACGATTTAATGTTAAAGTTGCTTTTCGTTCTGCTATTTCCAATTTAATTGTTTCAAAGTTCATTTCCATACACCCCTTATAAATGAATAATCATTCATTTCGACATAACTAAATGATATCCCTTTAATTTTTCAAAACCAATATAAATAATAGTTCGTGTGATTAGCTCAAGCTCTGTCACACTGTATGTTTCAGCACCTGACCTTATTACTTTTAGGTCATACTCGAATACTTATGGGCAACAGCTAAATATTTTCCTACTTGCAAGCCTGTAAACAAGCATCCCCCTAAAAATGTACCTTCTAATGAGCGATAGCCATGGACGCCTCCACCACCAAATCCACTCACTTCACCAGCAGCGAAAAGTCCTGGTATAGGATTTCCTTCCTCATTAAGTACTTGCCCGTTTAAGTTTGTTTGTAATCCTCCTAATGTTTTTCGTGTCAAAATATTTAAGCGTACTGCAATTAATGGCCCTGCTGATGGATCCAAGATTTTATGAGGTTTTGCAGCACGAATTAATTTATCCCCTATATAATTTCTCGCACCATGTAATGCTGTAATTTGTGCATCTTTTGTAAAGGGATTTTCAATTTCCCGATCTCGTGCCAATATCTGCTCTTTAATATGCAGGAAATCAAGTAAATCACTCCCTACAAGTTTATTCATACCTTCCACTAAATCTTTTAAACTATCGGCAATTACAAAATCTTCTCCATGATCCTTAAAATCCTGAATTGCTTTTGGCGGTCCTGGTAAAACACGTTTCAACACATCTTTAATACTCTTTTTTGTTAAATCTAGATTTTGCTCTGAACCCGACAAAGCGAATTCTTTTTCAATTACTTTTTCAGTCAAAATAAACCATGAATAATCATATCCAGTCTTCTGTATCGCTTCAAGTGTACTTAATGTATCAAAACCCGGAAAATTCGGAGCAGTAAAACGGTTTCCTAATGCATCAAACCACATTGATGAAGGTCCAGGCAATATGCGAATACCGTGATTATTCCAAATAGGATCCCAGTTTTTCAGCCCTTCCGTATAATGCCACATGCGGTCTCGATTGACGATGCGACCGCCAGCTCGTTCAGTAATCTCCAACATTTTACCATCTACATAGGCTGGAACTCCTGCCACCATGCTGTTTGGCGGTGTCCCGAGTCTGGATGGCCAATTTTTCTTAACCAACTCGATATTTGCCCCAATTCCGCCACTAGCTACTACTACTGCATCTGCCAAATATTCAAATGAACCTACTACTACTCTCGAACTTTCTTCACCACGTCGAATAATACTATTTTCCAAAACATTTCCCCGAATACCTGTAATGGTCCCATCTTCAGTGATCAACTCTGTTACTTGATGCCGCGGCAAATAGGTAATATCCCCTTTTTCAGAGGCATTTAATACTTTATTTGCAAACGGTTCTACCAATGCAGGACCTGTCCCCCATACGATGTGAAAGCGCGGAACAGAATTGCCATGCCCCCCTGCCAAAGAGCCGCCTCGCTCTGCCCAACCAACGACCGGGAAAAAATTAATGCCTTGGGATTTTAGCCAGTTGTATTTCTCTCCTGCAGCAAAATCGATATATGCTTTTGCCCATTCATACGCCCAATGATCCTCATCCTCTAAACGGTCAAAGCCTGCCGAACCACGCCAGTCCTGCCATGCAAGCTCTTTATTGTCTTTAATCCCTAACCTTCTTTGCTCAGGGGAATCAACTAAAAATAAGCCTCCAAATGACCAAAATGCTTGCCCCCCAATTGAATTTGCTGGCTCCTGGTCGACTAGCAGCACCTTTTTCTTCGCGTCGATTAGTTGACAAGCTGCCGTCAATCCAGCCAACCCTGCTCCAATAACGATTACATCATAATGCATATTTTACTCCCCCTTTATATGTACATATGTATTACCATTTCGAGTTATTTTACATTTCACCTTCTATTTATTTTCCAATAAAAAAAGGCTTAATTTAAAACGTGACAAAATTATGTCACAAAATAAAAAATAAATTTTAATGATTATTTTGAAAAGTCATAAATTTTCTGTAAATTTAATTAAATCTTATTATATCAACATCGTTAGCGCTTACATAGGAAATAATAAATCCGAACATTCAATTAATAATCAATTAAAATAGTTCGCTTTAAAGCACTTATTTATTAAACAAAAAGAAAATTACTCAAATTATTCTAAAAACTCCGTTGACAAAGGTGAACAATCGGGTTTATGATGTTATCAACTTAAACACAGCAAAATATAACGATAGAGACATGCTTTTCGAATGTATTACCAAAGAGAGCTGATGGTTGGTGTAAATCAGTGTATGCTTCGAATTCGCTCCACTCTTGAATAGAATAGCTGAAATTTATCAGTAGGTTATTCCGTCCCATGCACGTTACGCATATGGATAAGGTTGTACATATATTTTTCAAAATATTATGGCAACGAATAAGGGTGGTACCGCGATTTGTTTAATGAATGCCTTTCGCCCCTTACGTTACACGTAAGGGACGGAAGGCTTTTTTTGTTGAATCATTTCAGTAAATTAATAAAGAATTTAGAGGAGAGATTTTATTATGACAACAGAAGTAATCGAACAAGGCACAAAAACAATTAATGTATTTATTGCAGATCCACTTAGTGATGACGGTATTTTTCCATTACGCCAAGAAACAGAACTAGATTTGAATATTATTGTTGATACAGGTTTAGCACCTGAAGATTTAATGAAAAAAATAGTAGATGTAGACGTATTACTTGTTCGTTCTCAAACTACTGTTACACGCGAAGTAATTGAAAAAGCGAAAAACTTAAAGCTTATTGGTCGTGCTGGTGTAGGTGTTGACAACATTGATTTAAATGCAGCAACTGAACATGGAATTATCGTTGTAAATGCTCCAGATGGTAATACAAACTCTGCGGCTGAACATACAATCGCCATGATGACGTCACTTGCACGTTTTATTCCACAAGCGTTCAACACATTAAAAAATGGAAAATGGGATCGTAAATCTTATGTAGGTGTAGAGCTTAAGAATAAGACACTTGGTGTTATCGGTATGGGACGTATTGGGGCAGAAGTAGCCTACCGCGCTAAAGGCCAACGTATGAATGTTATCGCATATGATCCATTCTTAACGGAAGACCGTGCTAAAGAATTAGGTATTACAAAGGGTACTGTGGATGAAGTATGTGCTGCAGCTGACTTTGTAACAGTTCATACGCCGTTATTACCAGAAACACGTAATATCATTAACAAGGAACGTTTTGCAATCATGAAAGACGGTGTTCGCATTATCAACTGTGCGCGCGGCGGCATTATTAATGAGGATGATTTATACGATGCTATTGTCGAAGGTAAAGTAGCTGGTGCTGCACTAGACGTATTTGTTCAGGAACCGGCAACAGATCATAAGCTATTAACATTGCCACAAGTTATTGCTACACCTCACCTAGGCGCATCTACAGTAGAAGCGCAAGAGTCAGTTGCAGTTGATGTTTCTAACGACATTATTAAGTTCTTTAAAACAGGTACAGTAACAAACCCTGTAAATATGCCGTCTATTCCAAAAGAAAAGCTTGCAGAAGTTGAGCCATTCTTCGCATTAGCAGAAAAGCTTGGAAAGTTTTTAATTCAAGTTACTGAAGAAAGCATTCAACAATTAAATATTTCATACGCTGGTGAAGTCGCAAACTTTGATGTTCGCCCATTAACGGCAAATGCCATTAAAGGACTACTTTCTACAAACCACGGCTCTCACGTAAATGATGTTAATGCACGTTATTTAGCAGAACGTATCGGCATTCAAATAAATGAACATAAAACAACAACAGCAAAAGGTTTTACAAACTTAATTACAGTTGAAATCGTTACAGAAACTGAAACACATACAGTAGCAGGGACTTTATTAAATGGTCTAGGTGCCCGCATCGTAAAAGTCGAAGGATTTGTAGTAGACGTTATCCCTAACGGAAATCTTCTTTATATTAAAAACCAAGATAAACCAGGTTCTATCGGACGTGTCGCTACTAAATTAGCTGAAAAGAATATCAACATTGCCACAATGCAAGTAGGACGCGATCAAATTGGCGGATCTGCTGTTATGATGCTAGTTGTTGATAACGAAGTGACTACAGAAGATTTACTGTTCGTAGCACAGCTCGAAAACATTGATGAAGTAAAAGCTATTTCACTTTAAACTTAACTACGGGGCTTTGTTAAAGTAAACATTACCTTTAACAAAGCCTTTCTTCGTAATAACTAGCTTTCGGGTACAGCCCCTTTTTTGTTTTCATAATTTCATTTACAGTACATATGTTTAAATGTAATGGTATCTCTTTGTTTTAAGTCAGTATAAATAATTTATAGGTTTTAGAGAAAGTGAATTAATCTACACTATTCCTCCTTTCTACTTTCACTTTACTCGCGTATTTTTATATTACTAAAGGGGAATTAAGTTGAAAAAAGTATTCCATTTTTATTTTATGATTTTTTGTTTAATTGGCTTTTTTACAGTAAATGTCGAAAATGCTTCCGCTGCTCCTTCAGCCATAATTAAACTAACAACGATAGAAACCGAAGTATTAAAAGAAAATCTGCAGGAAAAGATTATTTCTCTATCAAAGGCGACCCCTATTATCGTATTAGCTGAAACTGAAGGTTGGACGAAAATTCAGTATAAAACGGTAATTGGCTTTATAAAGAGTGAGTATTTAAAATCGGTTTCTCCCCAGTACATGCTCGTTAAATCCCAAAAAGAACCGCTTGTCCGCGTGACGAATAAACAACACAGCGGGTCTATCGGAAAACTTTATTTAAATAGTATTGTTGAACTGTACGGATCTAACTCTACCGACTTTGTATTCATAAAATACGGTGGCCTGGCAGGGTATGTAAATAAGCATGCTCTCATAAAGCCTACTGGAAAAAAGATGAAGGTAAAACCTACAAAAGATTTAGTAGTCCGGTCTATTGCTAGCTCATCGAGTGATGAAATAGGGACTTTACGTAAAAACAGTAATGTCACAATGTTTACAAACTTAAGGGGCTGGGCGTTTGTCACATCTGAGAGTCTATCTGGCTATGTGCCTATGAATGGTTTAACGACTCCTGCACAAAAAACTGTACCTCTGAAGCCATCCAAACCTAAAGCGGTGCCACCTGTGAACGGAAAAAAAATTGCCTTAACATTTGATGATGGTCCCCACCCGAAAGTGACGAGGCAAATATTAAAAACACTTGAAAAGTATAATGCAAAAGCTACATTTTTTGTTATTGGCCAAGAAGTGGTGAAGTACCCTGAAGTTTTAAAGGAAGTATATGAAGCAGGCCATGAAATTGGCAATCATACATACAATCATGAAAAGCTGACAACATTGTCTCAAAAAGAAGTGAATCATCAAATTCAATCAACGGATGAGTTAATTAAATCTGTTATAGGTAAAAAAGCAACGGCTTTCCGTCCGCCTTATGGGAGCTATGATGAAACCATTATAAAGCAGTTAAAAGTACCAAACGTAATGTGGACAATTGATACACTGGATTGGAAACACCGCGATCCGGAAAAAACGGCGCTTGCTATAGAGGAACAAGTAAACAACGGTAGCATCATATTAATGCATGATATTCACCAAGCAACTGCAGATGCATTAGAAACAATACTTATTGATTTACAAATACGAGGTTATACATTTGTGACAGTTTCAGAATTACTAAAAAAGCAATGATTCGAGTTGTTTAAAAGAACTAAAGAAAAAGCATCGCAAACAATTGAAAAATTTGCGATGCTCTTTATTGTGATTCCTATACTGTATATTTTAATAGAATGATTTTAAATGTAAGAACGTCAATTGCTGAATCATCGGATCTAACTGTATTTCCTGAAATGCTTGAGTAGTGAAGCCATTGTTTTGTGTTACAGCCAATGCTGCAATTACAACTAAAAACAAAACACCAACTGCAATAAAGGCCGTTAAAATCCGGTGCGCCTTTTGCATCTCACTATTGGAGTGCTGTCTCTTTTTATTACGTATGAGTTGGAAAAAGCGGTCTTCATTTTTAGGTAAAGTAAGTACATGTTCGCAAGTTAAACAAAGGTTTGCCGTATGATGAGCTAATGTCACGCTATTCACTTGGATAGATTCATTTGTACGGTTACAGTTTTCACAGCGGTATGTATTAGCATTTCCCATAGGAAGAACCTCTTTCATTAGTTTCTTATTAATTATGATAACATAAATATTCAGAAAATTCATTCTTATGAACAAAATAAAAACGCACCGAATGAACAGTGCGTTTTAATTTTATATCGATTTTAATAGCTGTAAAAACTCCGTTAATGATGTCACTTCAAAAGTTGGCACTACATCGGGGTTTTTAGGTTTGTTTTCACGGTTAATCCAAACGTTCCGCATGCCGACACGAGATGAACCTAAAATGTCCGTCATTAAGTTATCCCCCACCATAATGGCTTCATCTTTTGTTAAACCTGCTTTATCCATAACAAATTCGAAAATAGAAGCATCTGGCTTACCTTTACCAAAGTCTCCTGAAATAACGATATGGTCAAAATAAGGGACAATTTCAGGTGTAATCTCCAGCTTTAAATTTTGTAGGCTTGGTGCTCCATTTGTAAGTAAAATTAACTCGTATTTCCCTTTTAATTGATCTAACACCTCAAAAGTATCTTCATAGAAAAACGGGGCTTTTTTACGTTCCTCAACAAAACGCTCTCCAAGTTCCGCGCCTAGTTCAGCATCTTCAATCCCAATTGCTGCTAAGCCGTTTGTCCAAGCTTGGGCACGATATACAGGCACAATTTCCTTCATCTGTTGAAATTGTGGTGTAGGATCATCAAATGTCCCCCAAAGCCCCTCAAAAGGGTTTATTCCGATTAAGACTGTGTAGTCGTATGTAGAATAGCTTTCATACAATCCACGTGCCGCCACTTTGACCGCCTCTTCCAATTCTCGGGAGTCTACATTTTTTATAGTTGCTGCATAGTCACACGTTTTTTCAAATGCCGTTTTTACTGATTTTTGATCAAATAATAAAGTATCATCTAAATCGAATATAATTGTTTTAATTGCCATTGTTATGCTCCTAAAATTAATATATGTACTCATATATTCTACCATATAGAAGCGTCTAGTTTCTGTTACTTTTTGATTTTTCTAACTTTTCAAATCAACCGTTAACGTACTGCGCCAAAACTTATTTGTTCTTATTTCTTAATTGCTCTAATAGATTGTTGACACGCTGTTTTTGATTAGCTGTTTCTTCCGGTAATAATCTAATCGTATACGCAAAGCCATCATCTTGAATTTCTACAATGTCGCCTTCTTTCACTTCTACTGAAATTTCATCACGTTGGATTAAAAGTTGGTCCGTTTCTTGAGTACGTTTTAAAAAAATTGCATAATCTCCTTCAAATCGATCCAGCGTATACTTATTGTCATTCACTTACAATCTCCCCCTTCGCTTTTATTCATTTGGTATTACTTTCATTGCAGTCAGCATTATACCTTTACTGTTTAAAATGCAAAAGTCTCTTCACATATTTTTACTTACAAGCTAACTTGGACACTGCCGTGTATCTATTTCATATGATACCCAATCTGGTGTGATGACAATCGTTTCCTGTTTCTCCACTAGGTAAAAACAACAAATAGCACATACCTCAGAAAGTGGCTGTGCTATTTGTATAGGACCTAACTAATCAAGAATATAGCTCCTCTAAAATAGCTATTTTCTTTGCAATTGATTCTTCAAATGTCAGAATGTATGCGGCAGGATCTTTCGGATTATGGAATTGTGTAATCTTTCCTGTTTCGGGATGCACAAACTTTGAGGATGCCCCACAGCCAATACCTAAAATTGTTTGTACTTCTTCCATAATGACAATATTGTAGATCGACTCTTCTTTCGGTTTACAATAGCCGACATTTTCTAAGTTACCTAGAATATTTTTCTGGCGGTATAAATAATACGGTACATAGCCATTTGCAGCTGTCCATTCTGTTGCCATCTGCATCATTTCCCCAACTGTCTCACGGTCGGCAACTTTATACTTATCCTTATTTCGAGTCATTTCGGAAGCACGTTTAAAGCTCAATGTATGAACAGTTAAGCTTTCCGGTTGCATTTTAGCCGATTCTTCCAAAGAATGTTTAAATTCTTTAATGCCTTCATTTGGCAAACCGATAATCAAATCCATATTAATATTGTTCATACCGGAATTGCGTGATAGCCAAAACTTTTCTACAGTTTCTTCAACAGTATGATGGCGGCCAATTGCTTTTAATGTTTCTTGCGTATAACTTTGCGGGTTAACGGAAATACGGTCAATCCCCCATTTTTTCAGCACTTCGATTTTTTCCGGTGTAATTGTATCCGGGCGTCCTGCTTCTACCGTAATTTCACGAATGGACTCGGGATTCGGGAATGCATCAAACATTGTTTTATATAATGCATCCATTTCATGCGCCTCAATAGAAGTCGGTGTGCCCCCACCCCAGTAAATCGAAGTAATGCGCATATTTTTTTCTGTCAGCCATTTACCCATTTCACGTAGTTCAATGTGAAGGCCATCGATAAATTTTTCTACCCGTCCTGCCTTACGATTTGATTGGATCGCATAGGCCGGGAATGTACAATAAGCACACATTGTCGGACAAAACGGTACCCCAATATAAATTGAAATTTCCTTTCCAAGCTCATCCAAATCAGGAATAATCGTAAGTTGTCGCTCAACAATCGCTTTCATCAATGCGATCTTTTGATCTGAAATTCGGTAATCCTCTTTTAGTACCGCGGCAATCTGTTCATCATTCATACCGGCTTTACGATATTTATGATAAAGCTTTGTTGGACGTACTCCTGTCAGTATCCCCCATTGCTGTACCATACCTGAATATTGTTCAAGTACATCAAGCATGACATGGGACAATGCACGTTTCATCCGGATGTTTTGCTCTTTCTCAGTTCCTTCTGTCGTATACTGAATGGAATAATCACTCGTATATTCTTGACCATCCACTAGAAGTTTGGCATAAGTAGAAATCGTAAAATTTTCATCGATTGCTTTGTTAAATTCAATCGACATATCCGAACCGTCCTGCTCAATTTGAATAACGGAGTCTTCGTAAAATAAATTTGCTATATGATTAAGAACACGAGTCCAATCTTCTTTAAACTGTTCATTTATATGAATTGTTTTCATAATATTTCTCTACTTTCTTAATTTTAAATAATAAAAATCTATCTCATTGTAACAAAAAAACCTCTATAAGAGAAAAATGAATTATTACATATATTATTTGACACTTCTTATTAAACAAACTTTCACTTTTTAATTGCAAAATAAAAAAGGAGCGCAGTATAACTGTGCTCCTCTTCCTTTTTATAGTCCATCGTATAAAGATTGGATTGGCTGTGTAATAATGCGATTAATTTCTTGAATCACAGCACTTAATGCCATTTCAGCTTCAAGCATTTCTAAAATTTTCACATTTTGTTGAGCAAGTTGCGCTGTTTTCTGTAAAAATACATATTCTTCTTCAGTAATCTCTTCACCAGCATTTTGTTTATCTTGCATCTTCAATTGAACATCACGGAAGTTTGTAAACAAAACTTTAGCCTCTTCATCTTCACGTACTGTTTCTACTGCCTTTTGTAAATTTTGAAACTCATCAGTCTTGCGGAATGTTGCTTCCAATTTATTAATATCTTCATAAATATTGATCATGTAATAGTCCTACTTTCTAATTTTAGTTCGTCATAAAGACGATTAACGCTTGTATGATCCCGACAAGACCACCTATAATACCGCCTAGCCATGTAATTAACTTTAACTCTTTACTAATAATACCTAGTACGAGCTCTTCTAATTTGGCAATCGGGAAGGAATCTACTTGCTCACGGACAACTCCAGCTAAATTCAGACGTTTTAATACGTCTTCAAGTTTTCCTTCAGCAGCTAAAAATGCTTTATCCATTATTTTCGGAAGTAAATCATTAGTAGCCCACTCTTTCCCTTTTGGCCAATAGTCATTAATTGTTTTATCCAGGCGTGTTTCCAATGCGAGTGCATTTTTTGCATAGCTTTGGACATTAGCTTCAATCGTATCAAAATTCACATCATTCATAAAGTCCATTGCAGGACGATTTTTAATTTTTTCCCATTCTGCTATGAAAATACGGTGTAAAAGTGAAGCGGTTCCTGGCGCCTGGAGAAACTTTATGAGTTCCCTTTGGACTTTATCAACAAGTGATGAAGAATCCCCTAAAAACATCTGAATCATCCCACCAAAAGAGCCTTTTGTCGATAAGAAGTCATCCAGCATATTTTTAATTGTCATCGTACCTTCTGGTGACGAAAAATAATCTTCGCCCTTTTTCAAAATTTGTATGACCGCTTCATCAATTTTCCGGTCCAATACCGGCTCCAAATCATCAGGTAATAACTCTCTAATTGATTTCGTAGATAATGTATTTTTTACGGAAATAAATTGAGTATGGATAATGTCATTGACTTTTCCCTCAACAGATTGTGGTAATTGTGTAAAACCAGCTAAATGAATCCAATCATTAATTGTTTTCTCATTTGTAAATACTTCTTGCGCTACTTTATTTTGTGCGTAGGTTAAAACATTTGTGCGTATTTCCTCAGATAAAAATTTCTTTTTAATCGTTTCAGGTGTCAGTAAGTACTCTGAAACTGTTTTTCCGAGCTGAATCGCCAAATCTTCTCGACGCTTTGGAATCAAGCCAGGCGTCAATGGCAACTTCCACTTTTTAAAGTATATTGGCTTATACGGTCTAAATAACATCTTAATCGCCATATAGTTTGTCGCTGCACCAACAGCAGCACCTACAACACCAAGCAGGAATAATAACGAAATAAATTCTCCCATTTTGCTCACTCTTTCTTCAACATGTGTATGTTCTATTATTAATTTTTTAAAAGATAAATTGCAACAATGTACTACTTTCTGTACGATTAAATAGGGAGGGAAGTTTCATGATTCAACATTTTAGCTTTAAGCCCCTATTTGAAAATAGTCAAATACCGGGTTGGTCAATTAGTTTCTTCTTTGAGCAGAATCGTTATGCAGCAGAGTATTATAAAGATGGTAGTATTCAATTTATTGGTGAAGGTCCTTCAGAAGACCAAAGAGAAAATATTGAAAAAGTGATTCATGAATTAATGCTTTTTCACGTATATGAATAAAAAATTAAAGTGGGAGCATCCGATTATTTATTCGGATGCTCCCACTTTTATGCGCGTTTCGAGCTAATCATAATTTAGTAGCTGGCTACGGGTATATGTATTTGCTGGCTATTTTTTATATTTCCCGTCTACTAAATTATCACTATCTACTTCTTCACATTAGCATATATTTTCTAAAATTTCAATTTTCTATTAATTCAATTGTATATTATTTAAATTTTAAATAACCCTACAATTTCTCCAGTAATTAAAAACAAATTATTTCCTCAAATTTCAAATTGAAAAATTGTTTTTTTTACGTAAATATTTTATGATTATATTATTAAAATTTTTTTAGGAGGTGTACTCTTTATTTGCCACGCTCATTTGCGCCGCAAATAGGGAATATAGTTGGACGTAGACATAGGAATCGAACTAACCATTAGGTTGATAGCATTTGCTATCTTAATTGCCGCTACGGCATTTTTCGTTGCAACTGAGTTTGCAATAGTTAAAGTAAGGACAACAAGAATTGACCAGCTCGTTGCAGAGGGTAACAAACCTGCAATTAGAGCAAAAAAGGTAATTTCAAACTTAGATGAGTATTTATCTGCTTGTCAGCTAGGAATTACGATTACTGCATTAGGACTAGGATGGTTAGGAGAACCGACTTTTGAAATTCTTCTTCATCCACTATTCGAGTTCTTCGGCTTAAGCGGTAGTATCACATCTGTTCTTTCATTTATTGTTGCCTTCTCACTCGTAACGTTTTTACACGTTGTCGTAGGGGAATTAGCACCAAAAACTCTCGCTATTCAAAAAGCAGAAGCTGTAACATTAAAGCTATCAGGATTAATAATACTATTCCATAATATCATGTATCCATTTATCCGTACATTGAACGGGTCGGCACGTGCATTAACAGGGCTTTTCGGCTTAAAAATGATTTCTGAATCTGAAGAAGCGCACTCTGAAGAAGAGCTTCGCATGATTTTATCAGACAGCTTTAAGGGTGGGGAAATTAACCACTCCGAATATGAATACGTTAACAGTATTTTTGAGTTTTCTGATCGCATTGCGAAGGAGATAATGGTACCTCGAACTGAAATAATCAGTATTGAAAAAGGTCAAACAATTCGCGAAGTATTTGAAGTAATGGGGATTGAGCAATATACACGCTACCCAATTACAGACGGTGACAAAGACCATGTCATTGGCCTTGTCAATATGAAGCATTTATTGACAGCTTACATTAAAGACCCTGCAAATGGCGATAAGCTTGTTGAGGAATATATGCAGCCGGTTATTCGTGTAATTGAAACGATTCCAATTAGTGATTTATTATTAAAAATTCAAAATGAACGTATTCACCTAGCTATTTTAATGGACGAATACGGTGGTACTTCCGGTTTAGTAACGATTGAAGATATTATTGAAGAAATTATCGGTGATATTCAAGATGAGTTTGATGAAGATGAAATTCCTGAAATTCAGGAGATCGCAAAAGATCACTACATTTTTGATGCTAAAATGTTATTGCAAGATATGAATGATATTTTAGGGACAACAATTGAAGATGAAGATATCGATACAATCGGCGGCTGGTTTATGACACAGCGTTTTGATATGCAAGTAGGCGATACCATTGAAGAACAAGGTTATCAATTCAAAGTTACCGAATTGGATGGACATCATATTTTATACTTAGAAGTAACTAAACTTCCTGAAATTGAAGCAATAGACGAAGAAGTATAATTCAAAAAGAACGCACCTTTTAGTATTAAAAGGTGCGTTCTTTTTAATTTGTGAACTTATCCATCGTTCGTTTCGGTTAAATTATGCTTCACAGCGTAAAGAGCTGCCTGGGTACGATCCTGAACTTGAAGCTTCGTAAAAATGTTGGAAATATGTGTTTTCACAGTTTTTTCTGTTACATAAAGTGATGAAGCAATCTCTCTATTGCTTTTCCCCTTTGTCAATTCAGCCAGTACATCCTTTTCCCTTGGTGTAAGCGGATTTAAAATATGAGGCTTATTTTCGTCTTCTCGAAGCCCTTCTTCTAATTGTGATGTAGCTTCCGGATGAATTGTATTTTCGCCGCGCATAATTTGCCGAATCGACTCTACTAAATCATCTGGCTCAATATCCTTTAATTGATAGCCTGATGCACCAGCTTCCATCGCCGGCAGCACATGGTCCTTATCCGAAAAACTTGTGAGCATAAGTACTTTCGTATCCGGCCACTTACTTTTTATTTTTTTTGTCGCCTGAATACCATCCATTTCTGGCATGACCAAATCCATAAGTACGATATGCGGCGCAAATTTCTCTACTAGCTCAATTGCTTCTAGACCGTTTTTAGCTTCCCCTACAACTTCGATATCTTTTTGTGTTTTTAAAAAGAATAATAGCCCTCTACGTACAACATGATGATCATCTGCAATTAATACGCGTATCATCGAACTCCCCCTAGTATGGTAAACGAATTAATAACTCTGTCCCTTTTCCGATCTCACTTACCCAATCAGCAGTCCCACCTACTGCATGGACCCGGTCAACGATTGACTGCAATCCAATTGAAGGTATATGGCGATGAGCCTCAATATTAAAGCCCTGCCCTTCATCTTTAACAACGAGTAATACATCCGTAGCTGTTACGCTAATATAAATTTCTGCTTGTGTAACGCCAGCATGTTTACGCACGTTATTTAATGCCTCCTGCGCAATTCTAAATAGCGTTTCTTCTATTCTTGAAGGAAATTGGATAACACCCGAAACATTGACCGCCAATTTCAAATTCAGCATTTCAGCATATACTTTTATCGCTTCAATGAGTCCACTTTCCAATCCTTTTGGACGCAATTGCCATATAAGTGCACGCATTTCTGTCAGGGCTTCTTGTGTAAGCTGTTGGATGTCTTTAAACGTTTCCTTAATATCCGGCTGCTCGCTCATTTCAATCCCTGCTCTTGCAGTTAAAGTTACCGAAAAGAGCAACTGATTAACAGAATCATGTAAATCCCGAGCCAAGCGATTTCGCTCCTGCACAAGGGCAATTTCCTGCTGTTCATTTGTTAAATATATGCGCTTTATCGCAGAGCCCATTTGAAATGCGACTGATTCCAGTAAGTCCAGATCCTCATCGCTAAAGCGTACTGTATTTCTCGATGCAACATTTAGTAATCCAAAACGTTCCTGACCGGATTGCAATGGTACTGTCGCATGATGTGTAATGTCGCTATGCTCGCCAACATTCGCTTCTATCGCGCTTTCAATTCGTTGGCACTCAATAATATTCGAAGCTTTTTCCAGTTCCTCATTGCGGAAGCGTGACACACACCAGCATCCACCGCGCTTTAAATGCTGACAATCATTGTAGCTAAGTGCATCCGGTAAGTTTTGCTTCACTACAAGCTCCGATTTTCCTCTTTCATCAATAAAGAAAATCCAACCTGTCTCAAATTTTGTTCCACTTAAAAATTTTGAAAGTGCCCCATTTAACATTGGAATCATTTCGGTCTCTTCATTTAATAGCTCTGCAATCTCTTTCAATATTGCAATATTCGAATGGTCTTTTGTCATTCTGACTCTTCCTTTGCATCATTCACTTTTCTATATCATACCATTCCATTTAATCAGTTCGCACCGCTATACACCTCATACTTTTGAATGAAAAAAGTGTCCCCTAATTAAACGGGACACTTTTTACTTACAAGTTAATTTTGCATAGGAATTTTAATTTCCGCTGTTCCATCTAAATAAGAAGGATAACTATAAAAATAAATTTTAACGGGATTTGTGTATTTTTCAATATCATAGCTAATAGTAAATTCATGATGCTTTTCATCCATTTCCGAGATGGAGGATGTTCTTTCACTTAATTCTCTGCCTGTCGCATCAATCGCATTAGACAATAGTTGACGGTAATGTTTCATGTTTGCTGCCTTATATTGTACTCTCAACTGTTTTGGATACACTTCAACTTTTGATAAATCAATAAAATCAGGAGCAAAAATTACCTCTTGCTTCTCAAAATCAACTTCCATATAATCCTGCCCTTTAGGTAAAGCTTCCACTTCAGAAATCTTTAACGTCAGTGACTTAGGTTCTCTAAAATAATTACTTTGTAAATAATGGGTCATTACATTTTCATCCGTAGCCCCCATACCCGTTATGCCACTCGAAACCTTACTCCAAATTTCATTATTTTCATCCAACAGCTCAATTGAATTAAAGCTTAATATACGCTTGTCATTATTCGGGTCAATCGCAATTTCAATCCCTACCCGTATTGGTGAAATCCGAACTTCTTTAACAGTAAAACGTTGCCCTTCTATTTCTAGCTGTTCATTAACTGCATATACTTTTGTTTTCTTAATTTCATTTTTTAATTCGAACGGTACATGTATTGTGCCTTCTTTTAATATAAATTGAACTTCAAAGTTTGGATTGCTGTAGTCCATTCCTTCAGCTGAAACAACTTCAATCTTACTGGCAAATTCATACGTTTCTTCATCTATAAATGTACTATAGGACACACCTGCTTTTACAGGCTCGCCATTTTGAAATACTTCTAAATTTACATTCTTATAGTCATTCAAATCCTGTTCACTGCTTAACCGATACATAATGAACATTCCTGTTTCATCTGCTATAACCTCTTCAATTACTGCCTTGACCCCATTTAGTTCAGCTGATGCATAAATTTCCTCATTATATCCTTGCTCCAACACATCCTCGATTCCCTTATTATGAGAAATGAGCTCGACAATCGTTTCTAATCCCGGTACCTTTGATACGGCATATGCGATTGTCGGTGAAAAACGTATGGACAAAATAAAAAGACAGATGACTGCAGCTGAGATAATGGTAGCTGTCCAATAATTTCGCCTTTTTTGGTCCGCTCTTTTTTTCATGATTGCTTGGGCTCTCGCTGCTCCTAATGCTTCATTTGGGGTGTTAAGCTTATTTAAATATTCCTTTAGCTTATCATCCATTATCGTTCACCTCTTTCTATTAAAATCCCTCGAAGTTTTCTAAGCGTATGGTGCAAACGAGATTTAATTGTTCCTTCTGATACTTGTTGAATTTGAGCGATGTCTTTCATTTTTAAATCTTTAAAAAATCGTAAATATATAAGTTCTTGCTGTTCAATCGGCAGCTCTGCTATAACATCTGCAAGCTCTAAAGGATGGACCTCTTCATTCGGTATTTCTATATCTTCCTTCAAATCATAACGAGCTTGTTTCTTTTTCATATCAAGACAAATATTAATCAAAATACGAATAAGCCATGTCTGCAAATATTCGGGTTGTTTGACTGTATGTATTTTTTTTAGGCAACGGTACGTCATTTCCTGAATCGCATCGACTGCATCATATTCGTTTTTCAAATATGCAAAAGCTATTTTATAAAATCCGTCTTCATAGCTCTCTAACATTTCAACAATTGCTAGTTCGTTACCAGCAATCGCACTTTTTATAAGTTCCTGCTCATCCATGAAAGACACCTCCCTACTTATTAGACATTTGTAACATACGTTTCGTTCAGTCCAAAAAAAATTCTGCTATCTTTTACAATAGCAGAATTCCCCTTAAATTTACTTTAAATATTCAACACGATATACGTCATGACGTCTGTCTTTTAAATGCTTTACTGTCCCATCTTGACGCTGGCGACGTAAAATTTCCAAGTCGACGTCTCCAATGAGAACCATTTCTAAGTTCGGGCTTGTTTCGCCTACAATGCCGTCTCGGGCAAATTCAAAATCGCTTGGTGCAAAAATGCCTGATTGTGCATATTGAATATCCATATTTTCCGTTTCAGGCAAGTTCCCCACGGTTCCAGAAATAACTGTATAAATTTGGTTTTCAACTGCACGTGCCTGAGCACAGTAGCGCACGCGTAAATAGCCTTGGCGGTCTTCTGTACAGAACGGTGTGAAAATAATATTCGCGCCCATATCTGTTGCGATTCGGGCAAGTTCCGGAAACTCAATATCATAGCAAATTTGAATTGCGATTTTCCCGCAGTCGGTATCAAATACACGGACCTTATCGCCATTACTGATTCCCCACCATTTACGCTCATTTGGTGTAATGTGAATTTTATATTGTTTTTCAATCGTCCCGTCACGTCTGAATAAATAAGCGATATTGTAAATCTCCTCGTCCTCTTCCTCGACAAAATGGGAACCGCCAATAATATTCACATTGTAGCGAACCGCTAAGCTTGTAAATAATTCAATGTATTCAGGTGTATACTTTGTCAGTTTACGGACTGCCTGCGAAGGTGATTTTTCATTTAAAAAGCTCATTAATTGTGTCGTGAAAATTTCCGGGAATACGACAAAGTCTGAACCCGCATCAGAGCCTACATCAACAAAGTACTCACACTGTTTTGCAAAGTCCTCAAAGGAATCAATCGCACGCATCATATATTGGACAACACAAATACGTACTGGATAACTTGTTTTAAAGTGACGCTTCGAGAGCGGACGATAATCTACGTTATGCCATTCCAATAACGTTGCGTACTTTCCTGATGCAACATCATCTGTTAAATAATTCGGATTTATACGCATTAAAATAAAGCCATTCATCATTTGGAAT
This sequence comes from Solibacillus sp. FSL W8-0372, assembly GCF_037969735.1. Classification (NCBI taxonomy): domain Bacteria; kingdom Bacillati; phylum Bacillota; class Bacilli; order Caryophanales; family Caryophanaceae; genus Solibacillus; species Solibacillus sp. FSL W8-0372. The sequence goes on from NZ_CP150204.1 coordinate 3,344,567, forward strand.
GTTAGTACTGGGTCATATATTTTATGGCGGCTTACCGCGTCTACATATTCACGTGGACTCATCTCATTCGAATGTACATGATAATTCGGAATACGCCCTCCAATAATAATAGACTTTAAATTGAGTGTACGAGCCAAGTCCTTACGTGCCTCATAAAGTCTTTGTCCTACCTTCATACGGCGATATTCTGGATGCACCATTACTTCGATTCCATATAAATTATAACCATTTGGATCATGATTTGTGATAAAGCCGTTATCTGTAATATCGTTCCACGTATGGCGATCGTCGTATTCATCAAAGTTTATACGTAAGCTCGAGCATGAACCGATCACCTTTCCATCTAACTCTGCAACAATTTGTCCTTCTGGGAAAATTGTTAAATGACTATATAAATGTGCCCGCTCCCACGGCTCCATACCTGGAAAAGATATGCGCTGAATTTCTAATATCGCATCTATATCCTCTACTGTCATATTTCGTATAATCATTGGTTTTTCAAATTTGGACATATCTAATGCATCTGTCATAATAACTCCCCCTCCATACATATATAGACTTTCCTTTTCATAGCACTCCATAAACGTAGTAATTTACTTTTTCTCGAATTCAAACTATAATCAATTGAGATTAAATTATGAATATAGAGGTAACAGTATGTCTAAAAAACTCGAAAATGCCTTGCTCGTCATTTGGGTAGTATCATTAACAGCGACCCTTGGATCTTTATATTTTTCAGAAATACGGGGTTACGAACCATGTGCATTATGTTGGTATCAGCGTATCCTCATGTATCCCATTGTTATTATTGCTACAGTAGCATACATACAAAAAAATGCTAGAATCGCCATGACTACAGCCGTGTTCTCAACGATTGGAGCTTTAACATCATTATACCATTATGGGTTACAAAAACTGGATTTTTTGCAGGATACAGCCCCTGCATGTGGACGTGTGCCATGTACAGGTCAATACATTAACTGGCTTGGCTTTATCACGATTCCATTTTTAGCACTTACCGCTTTTACTATTATTGCAATTATTAGTTTTTATATGTTAAAAGTTTTAAAGGAGGAAAATTAGTATGAAGAAATTAGCAATTGTCGGTGCAGTAATAGTTTTATTATTCGCTGGAATTATCATTCTGACAAATATGAAAAATAGTGAGAAATTAGAGGATAACCCTTACGGCACGAAAAATCTAAAACAATCTACAATTGATCTTTTGGATGATGAGAATTACCAAAATATCATTTTACCAGATGCATTAGCAAAGAAAATTGAATCAGGTGAAGGGGTTGTCGGCTATTTCTTCAGTCCTGAATGCTCGCATTGTAAAAATTATACACCGAAGCTTATGCCTATTGCTGACGAGATGGATATTCAAGTGGATCAATTAAATATTCTTGAGTATACTAATGAATGGGATACTTATAATATTACAGCAACACCAACACTTATTTACTTCGAAAACGGTGAAGAAGTTGCCCGTTTAGAAGGTGACGCTCCTAATGAAACAACGCGCCAATTCTTTAATGATGTTGTGTTAAAATAAGAAGTATTAATAAAATCGTGTTCTTCATGAGCACGATTTTTCATTTGGAGGAATTTACAATGTTCACATATACAATCAATGAAAACGGCTTAACTATAGAAGAGCTCTTACGTACGAAATGGCGTTTAGGAAAAAAGATTGTCCATGAATTACGCATGGCAAAAGCAGTAACATTAAATGATGAACCAGTACTATGGAAAGAGCCTTTAGAGAAAGGGACGACAATTCATTTTGCTTTCGATATCCCCGCGTCTAATTATATCCCAACAGATAAATGTGAAGTGACTGTACGCTATGAAGACGAGCATTGCTTAATTGTATCAAAGCCTAAAGGGATGGCTACTCATCCAAATGAGCCAATGGACAGTGATACTTGTATGAATCATGTAATGCGCCATATTGTCGATAATGGGGGACATTACGCTGAGCATGTACATCGTTTGGATCAAGGAACGAACGGCTTATTACTTGTTGCCAAACATCCGATAGCGAAGTCTATTTTTGATCGTATGATTGAAGAAAAAACAATCGTCCGTACGTATGCTGCTGAAGTTCAAGGAAACTTACGTACAGATAGTGGTACGATTAAAGCCGCAATTGGTAAAGACCGTCATCACAATACACGTAGAGTTGTAGCCCCGAATGGTCAATCTGCCGTTACACATTATGAGGTAGTAAATCGTTTTAAAGGGACATGTGTTGTCCATGTCGTTCTAGAAACAGGACGTACCCATCAAATCCGCGTGCATATGGCTCATTTAGGTCACCCGATTGTTGGGGATACAATGTACGGTGCACGTGAAACTGCTTCTGGCGATTATGCCCTGCACGCTATTCAATTAGCATTCACACACCCATTTTTAAATGAGCAGATTATTGTAAAAGATAATTGAAAATGAGCCTGGGACAAAACGAAAAACATCTATTTTTTCAGAGAAAAAATAGATGTTTTTCTGCTTCTGCCAGAATTGATTTCCGTTACGGGGACGCTTTCCGGGGGCACGGCCTGAGCCTGTAGTCTCAGGTGTCGGTGCTCCTGCGGTTACTCGTCGCAAAATAAATTTTGCTGTTCCCCCAGGAGTCGCCACTTCACTCCAATCAATTCATATAATTTCAATTTCTTAATAAGACTATTTTCCTTTTACAAAGAAATTTCTACTTATGTCCCAGCCTCATTTTTATTTTAAGCTCTTTTCACGCTCGATATAAGTTATTTCATTCTGATATGCTAAGTGATAAATTTGACTTACACCTGATGAATGAATTTCCTTATGACTAATAACAAACTGTTCCCCCGATTTTGCTGTAAATGTAATGTCCCCATTTTTACTCCCTACAACATACTCAAATACAATCTCATCTAATTGCTCCCATCGATAATGCTGTTTATCAAAAAAATGATGTCTTTCTATTGCTTCCTGGCTAATTAGTAAGTAATTTTGCATAGATAAATAAGCAACCCCAATACTTAATCCGAAAAACAAAATACTATAAAGATACATTTTTTTCTCTTGTCTGTAGCCAATAATGCCGAACGCTATGATTAATATTAGACAAGATAAAAGCACGAGTCTCAGGTTTACAGGATTAGGGATGAATGTCGATGCCCGGTTATTATAAGAAAAATACTCCATTTGAAAAATAGGCTGAAACATCATAATAAACGGTGCACAAATCACAACTGTAACTGCTGCCATAGAGAAAAATAAACCTGGTGAAAAATTTTTGAACACTTCATCACTCCCCTAAGTAATTATATGTTAAAAATCAAATTTGAAATTATCCGGATTTTGTCCAAAGCGCTCATTGCGATTTACCGCATTCAGTTGCTGCATTGTTTCTTTTGTTAATTCAAAGTGATAAAGTTCACTATTCTCTTTAATACGTGAAGGTGTAACTGATTTTGGAATGATAATGACATCATTTTGTAGATGCCAGCGTAAAATTATTTGTGCTGGTGTGACATTGTATTCATGTGCAATACGTACAATTGTATCGTCATTTAATACATTTCCCCGTCCAAGCGGTGACCAGGCTGTTACCGCAATTTGCTCCTGTGCACAATAGTTTCTTAAGGACTCTTGGCTTAAATATGGATGTACTTCAATTTGGTTGACCATTGGGGCAATATTACAGCTTGCTAGGATGTCTTTTAAATGATGCTCATGGTGATTGGAAACACCCGGTACACGGATCAGCTTTTCTTCATATAGGCGTTCAATTGCCCGGTATGTTTCCACATACTTCTCCTTGACTGGCCAGTGAGTCAAATATAGATCTATGTAATCCATATCAAGCTTTTTTAGCGATATTTCAAAAGCACGCAACGTGTTGTCATATCCTTGGTCACTATTCCAAACTTTTGTTGTCACGAAAATATCCTCGCGTGGTACTGAAGAATGTTTGATTGCTTCTCCTACTTCTTCTTCATTGTAGTAAAGTGCTGCTGTATCGACTGCCCGATAACCTAAGTCCAGCGCCGTAGTAATTGCTTGAAGCGTTTCATCCCGGTCAGTCATTTTATAAACGCCTAAACCAAGCATAGGCATTTTAACTCCATTCGTTAATTCTTTTGTTGTTTGTAAATTCATATTCATCACCTCGGTATTAGAATGTTTTTATTATAGCACTACTTATGTAAATGTTACGAAACAGTTTCAATAATAAGGAAAAAATGGTAGATTGTCTCGATGTTATTTAGTATGATTTAATTAACAGAAAATTCTTTCAATAGAATTTAATAAATTTGTTTAGGAGCTGAAAAACTATGATGGACACGCAATTAGTTTTAACAGGATTTTTAAAGCGCGCACAAAGGTATTTCCCAAACAAACAAATCATCTCTCGTACTAGCCCTACTATGACACATCGCATTCCATTCAAAGATTACGTGAAACGAACTCATCGATTAGCTGATGCATTAACGAAGCTAGGTATGACGCGCGGTACAAAAGTCGGTACTTTTGCATGGAATCACCATCGTCATTTAGAAGCCTACTTTGCTATTCCATGTAGTGGTGCCATTCTGCATACAATTAACATCCGACTAGCACCCGAGCATATTATTTATATTATTAATCATGCAGAAGATGAAATTTTATTAATCGATGGTGACTTATTCCCATTAGTAGAGCCTGCTCTAGGTCATTTAAAAACAGTGAAGCATATTATCGTCATGAGTGATGATCCGGTTGCTCCACAATCCAGCTTTCCGAATGTTTACAGCTATGAACAACTTCTTCAGGAAGCCGATGAAAATTTCGAATTCCCTGCAGATTTAGATGAAAATATGCAGGCAGGGATGTGCTATACATCCGCAACAACAGGTATGCCTAAAGGTGTCATTTATACACATCGGAGTATTGTCTTGCATAGCTTAGCACTCGGTCTCGCGGAGTCCTTTGCACTAAAGGAAAGTGATATTGCATTACCAGTTGTGCCTATGTTCCATGTAAATGCATGGGGTTTCCCATTTGCTGCCCTTAATTTTGGCGCAAATATTGTATTACCAGGTCCAATGATGACTCCAAGTTTAATTCTAGATTTAATAGAACAAGAGAAAGTTACGATTACAGCAGGTGTTCCGACAATTTGGCTTGGTGCTCTTGCAGAATTAGAAAAGCAACCGCGCGATTTATCATCCATCCGTTTAATTATCTCTGGGGGTTCAGCTTCACCGAAAGGATTAATTCAAGCCTATAACGAAAAGTTAGGAGTCCCTTATGTAAACGCTTACGGTATGACTGAAACATCGCCCCTTGTAAGTATGTCGCATCCTACTACCGAAATGAACAGTTATACGGATGATGAAATGTTAAACATTCGCGTAACGCAAGGACTAACCGTATCTTTAATTGAAACAGAAGTCGTAAATGAAAAAGGTCCGGTTCCTTGGGACGGAGAAACTATGGGTGAATTGCGCGTACGCGGACCTTGGATTGCATCTGAATATTATAAAGATGATCGGACAAATGAAGCATTCCGTGATGGCTGGTTATATACAGGTGATATTGCAGTATTAACGAAGGAAGGTTATATCAAAATTACAGACCGTACAAAAGATCTTATAAAATCAGGAGGTGAGTGGATTTCTTCTGTTGATTTAGAAAATGCACTCATGTCTCATCCAGATGTTTTTGAAGCAGCAGTCATTGCTGTTCCCCACCAAAAATGGCAGGAAAGACCGTTAGCTTGTGTCGTTTTAAAAGAAGATGCTCTTGCAACAAAAGAAGAGCTTCTTCAATTTATTGAACAGGATTTTGCAAAGTGGTGGCTCCCGGACGATATCGTATTCTTAAAGGAAATACCAAAAACATCTGTAGGTAAGTTTTTAAAAGCTAAATTAAGAGAAGAATTAAAAGATTACGAAGTTCAAACAAGTTAGAAAATCAAACATAAAAGGTGTGGACGAATATTTCGCTGGCCACACCTTTTATTCATTTATTTCTCTTCATCTTCATCATCAAATTGCTGCGGATCTGCAATACGGTCCGATTCCTCCAATTGCCCTCCGTCACGCATATTTTCCATCTGCTTACCAAGGTTTTTTAATTCTTCCATTGAATTGGCCATATTCCCATTTACAATCTCATCTTTCTTCATATAAATCCCTCCATATTTTATTTTATATTTTTCCAATTTTGAACTATTTCTGACATAATTAAAGTTTTCATACAGGTAATTTATGCTATACTTAAAAAAGAATAATTAGAAACATGAGGAGGATACTTCCATGAAATTAATTTTAATTCTTGGTGTTTGCATCGCATTCTTAACAGCAATTTTCACTGCTGGTTATGATAGCAAACCATTCTCAAAAGAAAACTAATCCTATTAGCTTTTCATTAAAAGGCAATCGTTATTTATGCGATTGTCTTTTTAATTTGACTTTTTTTCTTTTATAAAATATATTAGTTACATAAAGTAAGTTGATTATAAAAAATAACTAATTAGGGAGAATGATAAATGCCTACTCATTTTCATAAAAAACCAAATTTATATCCAGCTCATGTTCAATTAAAAGTTTCTAACTTAAAACGTTCGATTGAATACTACACAACGATAATCGGATTTAAAGTCCTACAGCAAACAGAGTCGGAAGCATATTTAACAACAGATGGCCAAACGAGCTTAGTTTCTCTAGTCGAAGTACAAAATGCTCTGCCTCTTAAACAAGGGTTTGCAGGTTTATACCACTTAGCATTACTATTACCCTCTCGCAAGGACTTAGGAAACATTGTACAACACTTTGTTGATTTAAATATTCGCCTTGGTGCAGCAGATCATGACGTATCGGAAGCACTCTATTTAAATGATCCAGATGGTAATGGGATTGAAATCTACATAGACCGTGACGAAACTACATGGACATGGGATAACAAGGATCAGGTAAATATGGTAACAGAACAGCTTAATTTTCAACCCATTTTAGAAGCGGCAGACGGAAATTGGAATGGTTTACCTTCTGAAACAGTAATGGGTCACGTTCACTTATCAGTAGTAAATCTAGACAAATCAGAACAATTTTATACAAATGTATTGGATTATAATGTCGTAACGCGTTATGGTGCACAGGCTCTGTTCGTATCTACAGGAAAGTATCATCACCATTTCGGTATGAATACGTGGAACAGCAATAATGGCCATGTACCAACAGAGAATATGGTCGGTCTAAAATCATTTACGATCGTATTAAAAGACGAGCAATATGCAGATGAAGTTAAGCAAAGTTTAATAGACCATGATTTCGTCGTTGAGACCTTTAATGAAGCACCAGTATATGGCGGTAAACAACTTTTCTCTACAATCGATCCTAATGGTCTACGTATCGTGTTTACTGTAGACGGAGAATAAAATATTTTTGAAACTTTCTTTTGACTCCAGCGTATAAATTATTAATTAACATACAATGGAGGAGTTTTATTGTCACTATTTAATAAAGTTTTAGCGAGTGTAGGAATCGGTTCTGCTAAAGTTGATACAAAATTGCACAAATCTTCTTATACATTAAATGAAAATGTAACGGGTATAGTGGAGATTACTGGAGGAAGTACGGAGCAACAAATTGATGCTATCTATTTATCACTTTATACAAATTTCATACGTGAAATCGATGACAAAAAAATTAATGATCAAGCAATACTTTCCCAGTTCCAACTAAATGAGCCGTTTATAATTCAAGCGAATGAAAAACATGAAATCCCCTTCTCATTTCCTTTACCTTCTGTAGTTCCAATTACTATAGGTAAATCCCGAGTGTGGATTCAAACTGGATTAGACATTAAAAATGCGGTGGATCCGAAAGATAAAGACTTTATTGATATTCAGCCATCACCTCTGGCAAATAGCGTGTTAACAGCAATTCAAAACATGGGATTCCGATTACGTAAAGTAGACAATGAGCAAGCGCCATCTTATTTACGTCGCCAAACACCAATTGTGCAGGAATTTGAATTTACCCCTACTAATCAAACGTATCGCCGGTATCTAGATGAGCTGGAATTGGTCTTTTTAGGTCATTCACAAAACTCAGTCGAAATCCTACTTCAGGTTGACCGACGTGCGCGCGGGCTTGGCGGATTTTTATCAGAAGCTTTCGATATGGATGAAAGCTTCATTCGCCTTACCCTATTCGAAAATGATAATTTGTCAGCAAAACTTTCACACGCGATAGAAGCTAAAATGAAATAATAAAAGGCAAGAAGCAAATTGATCTGCTTCTTGCCATTTTTATTTTAACCCTGGATAGTTTTGTTGTCTTAAAGCTTCATAAATAACAATTGCCGCTGTGTTTGATAAATTCAGTGAGCGAATATGGTCACTTTGCGGAATGCGCAGGCACATATCGGCACGTTCCTTTGCAAACTCTTTCGGTAAACCGGTCGTTTCTCTTCCAAACATAAAGTAGATGTCCCGTGACGTATCACTAAAATCATGTGTTGTAAAAGGCTCATCACTATAAGTCTCAATTAAATATAAATCTCCATTCTTACTGTACTCAATAAATTCTTCTAAAGAATCATGATACACAACATTCACATGCTCCCAATAATCCAATCCTGCACGCTTTAACATTTTATCGTCTGTAGAAAATCCCAGTGGTCGAATTAAATGTAATGATGTATTTGTTCCAGCACATGTACGTGCAATATTTCCTGTATTTGCCGGTATTTCCGGTTGGTATAACACAATATGGTTTGGCACTTCAAAATCCTTCTCTCTTATTGATTTAACAATGTTAGTCCTTTTTCTATTTCAGCCAGCACTTCTTCATCTTGCTCTAGTTTTTTTGCAGCCAATAAAATTCCCTCGGCTTCATTTGTTCCTATTTTTCCAATTGTCCATGCGGCCGTCCCTCTTAATACCGGGCGTTCGTCTTTTTGCAGCACCTGAACTAAATCAGGCATTGCCGATTCTTCTTTAAAGTGAGCCAATGCTAATATGGCATTGCGCTGAATTGGCTTTTTACCGCGCCATGAACCCGAAACATGACTAAATTTAGATTTAAATTCTTTATTGGAGATTGATAAAAGAGGCTGAAGTAAAGGCTTTGCAATTTCAGGATCCGGCTTGAATTCTTCATGAATCCAATTTAGTTTTCCTTTATTTTTCGGACATACTGTTTGGCATGTATCACAGCCGTACAATCGATTCCCTATTTTACTACGAAATTCATCAGGCAAAAACCCTTTTGTTTGTGTTAAAAAGGCAATACATCGCTGTGAGTTCAGCTGACCCGGTGCTACAATTGCACCCGTTGGACAGACGTCAATGCATAAATTACAGTTTCCACATTCATCCTCTATCGGTGTATCAGGAGCAAAAGGTATATTTGTCATAATTTCACCTAAATATACGTAAGAACCAAACTCAGGTGTAATAATAGAACAGTTTTTCCCGCTCCACCCGATTCCAGCACGCTCTGCTATAGCACGATCAACGAGCTCCCCTGTATCGACCATCGATTTCACTTTTACATTCGGTACTCTTTCTTGTAGCCATGCTTCAATAAGCTGCAGACGTTCCCGCACTGCTGTATGATAATCGACTCCCCAGGAAGCACGACAAAAGATCCCTCGGCGTTCTCCCTTTTTTCCTTGTGGAGCATCCTGCATTCGAGAAGGGTATGCTATAGCAATTGCAATAATACTTTCGGCATCATCCAATAATTTTAACGGCTCTGTACGAAGCTCAATATCCGATTCTTCAAATCCCGACTGATAGCCTAATTGTTGCTGTCGTCGTAAACGGTTTTTTAATTCATGAAACGGAGCAGCGGTTGTAAATCCGATTTTATCTACCCCAATAGAACTTGCGTATTGAATTAATTCTTCTTGAAGTTGAGATACTTTCATTTCCCTTGCTCCTTTCAAATGATACAATGAATACAAGTTATTTTATATTACATAATTATCCAATATTATAATTGAAGTAGGTGCTTTAATTGAATATCTCTATTAATGACTCACTCTTTACAGTGAATGAACAATTTAAAATTGGCCTTATCCATTATAGCAAAATTATCGTAGAGGAATCTCCTCAAATGATTAAAGGTCGCACGCAACTATATCAGGAAAATTTATTTTTAGAATTACAGGAAAAACCTGTGACTGAGCGAACTGGAATTAGAGAATGGCGCCAACTTTGGAAATCTTATGGTGCCGATCCAAATCGTTATCGACACTCTGCCGAAAGCTTAATGCGACGTATCGCTAAACAGCAATATTTAACACCGTTTCATACAGCGGTAGATTTGAATAATTTCTTTTCATTGCAATTTGAGATTCCAGTCGGTATCTATGATTTGGATGGTATTCAAGGAAATGTTGAAATACAAGTTGGCAATGCATCAACAGGCTATGAAGGAATAAATGGTCGTTACAACACATTGGAAAATATCATTTATTTAAAAGATACGTTCGGTCCATTCGGTAGCCCCTATGTTGATTCAAAGCGAACTGCTGTAACTGAAGTAACTACTAATGCATTGCAAATCCTTTATTTACGTCCATCGATCAGTGAACAGGAAGCACAAAAGTTATTAAACAGTGCCGGAAAAATGTTTACACAAGTAAGCGGTGGCGAATTTGAGGCGCATGTTCTTTCAACTGAGAATAAAAAAATTCATTTTTAAGGAGCTGATAGTGTGAGCATTAATCTAGCGGAGGCAGTAAAACTAAAGAGCGTTATTACGAAGAAAATTCAAGAACGTACATTTGCTGTGAATCAACTAACACATGTGATCATTGAAAAAGGTGAACAACCAAAAAGACCCGATTACACACTTGAAATGCTAGAAGCTGAATTAAAACAATTACGGTATGACTCTCGTAAGCTGGATTCACTCATTTACCGTGCAAATATTGAAAATGTAATTGTATTTAAAGACGAGGAAATGCCCATTGTAGAAGCGATCGAACTTGCTAGCCAGTTACGGGCAGAAGCTGCCTTATGTAAAAGCTTAGGTTCTGAAGAAAAAGAAGCATTCTACCACAATTCTGGTGAAGCCATCCTGTACCGTGTAGCACTGTATGATCCGATGACATACCGCACTCGCGCTAACGAGCTGGAAAAGGAAGCACATCGCCTTTCCAATTTAATTAATGCTAAAAACTATCAAGTCGAAATCGAATTTGATGATAGCAACTACTTCTAATCCTAGAGCGGTGAGACTCCAATCTAGGTAATAACGAGCGATTTTTGCTTAGGCAAACTTAGAGAAACCAATCAACTTTTACCTGTTACAACGTTACCTTTCACTAATGACCAACTATTGTAAAAGATAACTACAAACTAAATTGTGTATTTCCGTCGCTCGTTATTAAAAGACACCTGCTCACTTATTTAGTGAAAAGGTGTCTTTGTTATTTATTTCCTAGTATTATTCTACACCCGGTAATATCCGTAATGTTTTATCATCCGCATCTAAAATAGCTTCTACTCCTAGTGGTATCGCAATATTCGGTTCGCAATGACCAAATTTAAATCCTGCTACTGCTGGTTTGTTTAAAGGCTTTATATACCCTTCTATAACGTTTAATACATCATCATAGTTATATTTACTGCTAAGCATATTAAAATCGCCTATTACAAAGCCTGCAGCAAGCTCAAGCTTTCTAGAAAGACGTAATTGATTTAATGATAAATCAATTTGCTCAATCGATTCACCGATATCCTCAATTAAAACAATTTTATTCCGAACATCAATTTCAAATTTTGTTCCAAGTGTACTAACAAGACGATTCAGATTACCACCTGTTAATTCACCACGTACAACACCGGATACGAGTGTACGAAGTGGCGAAATACTTTCTGTATACTGGATTTCAATCGGTTGGAATAATTGCTGGAACATTTTTTTTGATAATGGGTCTAGCTCCCCTTCCGGACCCGATAACATAGGCCCATGGAAGGTAACGACATTTGAAAACTCATTCACTTGTGTATGTAAAGTGGTGATGTCTGAATAGCCCCAAATGATTTTCGGATTGTCCTCGATTAATGGATAACTTATTTTATCTATAATTCTAGATATACCGTAGCCACCTTTTACTAAAAAGACTGCTTTCACTTCTGGATCACGAATCATTTGGTGAAAATCTTCTAATCGTTCCTCGTCTGTACCTGCTAAATAGCCGTCATACGATTGAATTGTATTGCCTAGCTTATATTTCAAACCAAGCTCGTCCAATATTGCTAATTTGTCCCCTAAAGATTCTATATTAAGCGGGCTGCTTAAATTTACTAATCCTACAGTATCGCCATGCTGTAATCTTGCTGGTCGTATTTTCATGTAAATGACCTCCTTTTGCTTCTGTCGCTATTGTATCATAGCGTTTTATGTAAAGCGCATTGCAATTTCCCCCAGGTTATCCCTATAATAGATAAAATTATTTTTCCATTATTAAGGAGATGCTACTTAATGAAATTTCCACCACAGCTACTTCTCATTTTAGCTACTTTATTATGGGGTGGTAACTTTGTAATTGGTCGCGCTGTTACCGGAGAAATTCCTCCTATTACCCTGGCATTTTTACGCTGGATTGTTGCCTTTGCCGTATTTTTCCCCATTGCTTACAAACGGACAAAAAAGGAATGGAGTGTACTGAAGCAAAATTGGGTTGCCGTCATTACGTTAGCTTTGACAGGAGTCGCTGCATTCAATACGCTCGTTTATATCGGTTTATATTATACAACATCCATCAATGCATCTTTAATGAATTCTTCCACACCGATAATTATATACATATTAAGCTTTCTCTTCTTAAAAGAACGTTTAACTAAGTATCAGTTAATAGGTACAATAATTTCTCTAGCTGGAGTGTCTTTTATTATTTCCGGAGGCTCATTACAAAGCTTACTTGCCTTTTCATTTAATAAAGGAGATTTAATTGTACTAGTTGCAGTGTGTTGTTGGAGTATTTATTCATTGCTTATTAAGAAGTGCGCTAGCAGGCTCCCTGGCTATTCTACATTTTTAGTAACAATTGCTATAGGTGCATTAATGCTGCTCCCATTTGCGGTATATGAACTACTCACTACATCCCAAACTATTGTATGGAGCACTACTACTATTGGAGCTATTTTTTATGTTGGGGTATTTGCATCGATTGTGGCATTTCTAAGCTGGAATACAGGCGTTGTAGCTTTAGGTGCCAACAAGGCAGGAATTTACTTAAACTTTATCCCTTTGTTTGCTAGCATCTTTGCAGTAATCTTTTTAAATGAAAAGCTGCTACTTACACAATTAATCGGCGGGGTTGCCATAATTGTCGGGGTATTTATCTCATCTATAAAAAAGTAAATTAAAAGGAGTGCATCATCAGCACTCCTTTTAATTATTCTACTCCTGTATAAATAACAGTTACGTCTGGATGATAGTTTAATACACTTGCTGGGAAGTCTTCTGTCACTTCACCACTACGAAGACGATCAAATGCTTCTTGCTTCGCTGCGCCTGCAATTAGTAAGACAATCTTTTTTGATTTCATAATTGTTTTAATACCCATAGTAATTGCATGTGTCGGTACATCATTGATTGAGTCAAAGTAAATTTTATTCGCTTCACGTGTCGACTCAGCTAGTTTTATAACATTAGTCCCTAAATCGAATGGTGTTCCTGGCTCATTAAAGCCAATATGTCCATTAACACCAATACCTAAGAGCTGAATATCAATATTCCCTGCTTCTTCAATCATTGCATCATAATCCATTGCTGCTTTTTCAATATTTGCTGCATTACCTGTTGGTAAGTAAATATTTTCCTGCTTCATATCAATATGATTAAATAAGTTGTGGTCCATATAGTAATGGTAACTTGCCTCATTTGATGGATTAATACCAATATATTCGTCCAAGTTAAAAGACTTAGCCTGAGCAAAGGAAATATTCCCTTCCTTATATATTGATACAAGTTCTTTATAAAACCCTTCAGGTGTACTTCCAGTTGCCATCCCAAAAACAGTTTTACTATTTTCCTTTAACTGTTCTACAAAAATACTTGCAGCAATTTTACTCATTTCATCATAATCTGTCGCTTCAACCCATTTTAAATTTGTTACAGCATTCATTCATTTCCCTACTCCCTATGCTTATATAATTCAAATAAAGTAAAGTTCATTTTTAGTTCCTTACATCAATACGTTAATTTTATAGCATAAATTTTTAATATGCTATATAAAACAGTTCACATTTTCTTTTAAAAAATACGATTTAACTTTAATTGTACCCATATAATTTATTAATATGTTAGGAATGAATTTCAAGCCGGAAAAAGGGTAGGACATTATAAACTAGTACTTTTTTGCATAATAAACCATATTTAAAAATACGACTGAAATATATAATGCAATGAATAGTGATAACACTTGAAAGGCTGAAACATTTAGAGGAGACAATGGGTTAAAAATCAACATTAATATAATGGCAAATATCACTCCCCAAAAATAACTAATGTATGTTGCACGTTCTCGAATCTTTTGAGCACGTTCATCCTTTGCTGCAAAGTGAGGTTCTAAATAAGCCAAACTAAACGCCATAATCGAAAGGGCAATCACCATTAATGCATCAGGAAACTTCCCTGAAAACATATGAGATCCATTAATGAAAATACCTATTAAAAGCATAAAGATACCGATAAACAAAAAGAATGACCTGTTTCCAGTAATCATTATTGATTATCCTCCTCATAAATAAATATATCCTCAATGTGACAGTTAAACTGACGGGCTAACTTAAATGCCAATGTAATGGAAGGGTTATAACGTCCCTTTTCCAAAGAAATAATGGTTTGCCTAGAAACTTTTAAATTTTCAGCTAAGCCATCCTGTGATAAACCATACCGTGTACGTAAATCCTTAATATTATTTTTCATTTTTACCTACCTAACGTAAAGTATATTTTACGTAAAGCTGACTTTACATTCATTATATATAAGAAGTAAATAATTGTAAATATAATACGAGAAAACGTTTTGTTTTCTTCGATGTTTGTAAGCCAACTGTTGTAGTACTGTAATTCCTTCTCAACTAAAAATAAACTATAGTAAACGAAAACACCCTCAAAGCCTGTAATCAAGACTTTGAGGGTGTTTTAATAGTTCTAACTTGAACTCAATGATACCGATAGCCGGGGTCGAACCGGCACTCCAGAAGGAACCGGATTTTGAGTCCGGCGCGTCTGCCAATTCCGCCATATCGGCAAAATAAAAAAGGGTAAAAAAAAACCGGAATTACCGATTAATTAAATATGGAGGCGGCAACCGGATTTGAACCGGTGATAAAGGTGTTGCAGACCTGTGCCTTACCACTTGGCTATGCCGCCATATTGGAGCGGAAGACGAGGTTCGAACTCGCGACCCCCACCTTGGCAAGGTGGTGTTCTACCACTGAACTACTTCCGCAAAAAAAAAATGGCTGGGGAACCTGGATTCGAACCAGGGCATGACGGAATCAAAATCCGTTGCCTTACCGCTTGGCTATACCCCAAAGCTTTTAATATAATGGGGCGACTGATGGGAATCGAACCCACGAATGCCTGAACCACAATCAGGTGCGTTAACCACTTCGCCACAACCGCCACTATATTATAATTTTAACTCTTAAACCTAAATAAAAATGGGGCGACTGATGGGAATCGAACCCACGAATGCCTGAACCACAATCAGGTGCGTTAACCACTTCGCCACAACCGCCACTATGTTATTTTTAAGTTTTTGAATTAATTGGCAGGGGCAGTAGGAATCGAACCCACACTGACGGTTTTGGAGACCGTAGTTCTACCTTTAAACTATGCCCCTATTAAAAGGATGGTGGAGGGGGACGGATTCGAACCGCCGAACCCTAAGGAGCGGATTTACAGTCCGCCGCGTTTAGCCACTTCGCTACCCCTCCAGGTAATGGTGCCGGCGAAAGGAGTCGAACCCTCGACCTACTGATTACAAGTCAGTTGCTCTACCAACTGAGCTACACCGGCAAAAATATGGTGGGTTTGGACGGAATCGAACCGCCGACACTTAGAGCTTCAATCTAATGCTCTACCAACTGAGCTACAAACCCATATTATATGTAGTATTTTAAAAATGGCGGTCCCGACCGGGATCGAACCGGCGATCTCCTGCGTGACAGGCAGGCATGTTAACCGCTACACCACGGGACCATTTGGTTGCGGGGACAGGACTTGAACCTGTGACCTTCGGGTTATGAGCCCGACGAGCTACCACTGCTCCACCCCGCGACAATACTATATGATTTAATTTGAATGGTGGAGGATGACGGGCTCGAACCGCCGACCCCCTGCTTGTAAGGCAGGTGCTCTCCCAGCTGAGCTAATCCTCCATGCTGGATATTGATGAAATGAATGGTGACCCGTACGGGATTCGAACCCGTGTTACCGCCGTGAAAGGGCGGTGTCTTAACCACTTGACCAACGGGCCATTTTAATAAATGGCTGGCGGAGAGTAAGGGATTTGAACCCTTGATGCAGGGTTACCCGCATACACGATTTCCAATCGTGCTCCTTCGGCCACTCGGACAACTCTCCAAGAGTTAATGGCTCCGAAGGCAGGACTCGAACCTGCGACCTGCCGGTTAACAGCCGGATGCTCTACCAACTGAGCTACTTCGGAATATTTCTATACAGCCTAGCGACGTCCTACTCTCACAGGGGGAAGCCCCCAACTACCATCGGCGCTAAAGAGCTTAACTTCCGTGTTCGGTATGGGAACGGGTGTGACCTCTTTGCCATCATCACTAGACTATTTTTTCAGAAAGACCTTATTTATTATACCACACTTTCCTTATTTGGCAAGTGTTTTTTATAATAAATTCATTCTTTCAAAACTGGATAAACGTTTCATTGAATTGTGCAATAAAATGTGGTTAAGTCCTCGACCGATTAGTATTCGTCAGCTACATGCGTCACCGCACTTCCACCTCGAACCTATCTACCTGATCGTCTTTCAGGGGTCTTACTTACTTGCGTAATGGGAAATCTCATCTTGAGGGGGGCTTCATGCTTAGATGCTTTCAGCACTTATCCCGTCCACACATAGCTACCCAGCGATGCCTTTGGCAAGACAACTGGTACACCAGCGGTGTGTCCATCCCGGTCCTCTCGTACTAAGGACAGCTCCTCTCAAATTTCCTACGCCCACGACGGATAGGGACCGAACTGTCTCACGACGTTCTGAACCCAGCTCGCGTACCGCTTTAATGGGCGAACAGCCCAACCCTTGGGACCGACTACAGCCCCAGGATGCGATGAGCCGACATCGAGGTGCCAAACCTCCCCGTCGATGTGGACTCTTGGGGGAGATAAGCCTGTTATCCCCGGGGTAGCTTTTATCCGTTGAGCGATGGCCCTTCCATGCGGAACCACCGGATCACTAAGCCCGTCTTTCGACCCTGCTCGACTTGTAGGTCTCGCAGTCAAGCTCCCTTATGCCTTTACACTCTTCGAATGATTTCCAACCATTCTGAGGGAACCTTTGGGCGCCTCCGTTACTCTTTAGGAGGCGACCGCCCCAGTCAAACTGTCCGCCTGACACTGTCTCCTACCCCGCTAAGGGGCATGGGTTAGAAGTTCAATACAACCAGGGTAGTATCCCACCGACGCCTCCTCCGAAGCTGGCGCTCCGGGATCTCTGGCTCCTACCTATCCTGTACAAGTTGTACCAAAATTCAATATCAGGCTACAGTAAAGCTCCACGGGGTCTTTCCGTCCTGTCGCGGGTAACCTGCATCTTCACAGGTACTATAATTTCACCGAGTCTCTCGTTGAGACAGTGCCCAGATCGTTACGCCTTTCGTGCGGGTCGGAACTTACCCGACAAGGAATTTCGCTACCTTAGGACCGTTATAGTTACGGCCGCCGTTTACTGGGGCTTCAATTCACAGCTTCGCTTGCGCTAACCGCTCCTCTTAACCTTCCAGCACCGGGCAGGCGTCAGCCCCTATACGTCACCTTACGGTTTTGCAGAGACCTGTGTTTTTGCTAAACAGTCGCCTGGGCCTATTCACTGCGGCTTCTCTAGGCTATGCACCCAAAGAAGCACCCCTTCTCCCGAAGTTACGGGGTCATTTTGCCGAGTTCCTTAACGAGAGTTCTCTCGCACACCTTAGGATTCTCTCCTCGACTACCTGTGTCGGTTTGCGGTACGGGCACCTCTCACCTCGATAGAGGCTTTTCTTGGCAGTGTGAAATCAGGAACTTCGCTCTAAAGAGCTCGTCATCACAGCTCAACGTTATAGTATGCGGATTTGCCTACATACACGCCTTACTGCTTGAACACGCGCAACCAACGGCGTGCTTACCCTATCCTACTGCGTCCCCCCATTTCTCAAACGGTGAGGAGGTGGTACAGGAATATCAACCTGTTGTCCATCGCCTACGCCTATCGGCCTCGGCTTAGGTCCCGACTAACCCTGAGCGGACGAGCCTTCCTCAGGAAACCTTAGTCATACGGTGCATGGGATTCTCACCCATGTTTCGCTACTCATACCGGCATTCTCACTTCTAATCGCTCCACCAGTCCTTCCGGTCTGACTTCAACGCTATTAGAACGCTCTCCTACCACGCATACTCAAAGTATGCATCCACAGCTTCGGTGAATCGTTTAGCCCCGATACATTTTCGGCGCAGCGTCACTCGACCAGTGAGCTATTACGCACTCTTTAAATGATGGCTGCTTCTAAGCCAACATCCTGGTTGTCTAAGCAACGCCACATCCTTTTCCACTTAACGATTACTTGGGGACCTTAGCTGGTGGTCTGGGCTGTTTCCCTCTTGACTACGGATCTTATCACTCGCAGTCTGACTCCCGTGTATAAATATCCGGCATTCGGAGTTTGTCTGAATTCGGTAAAGCGAGATGCCCCCCTAGTCCAAACAGTGCTCTACCTCCGGTATTCTCAATCACGAGGCTAGCCCTAAAGCTATTTCGGAGAGAACCAGCTATCTCCAGGTTCGATTGGAATTTCTCCGCTACCCACACCTCATCCCCGCACTTTTCAACGTGCGTGGGTTCGGGCCTCCAGTGAGTGTTACCTCACCTTCACCCTGGACATGGGTAGATCACCTGGTTTCGGGTCTACGACCACGTACTAATTCGCCCTATTCAGACTCGCTTTCGCTGCGGCTCCGTCTTCTCAACTTAACCTCGCACGTAATCGTAACTCGCCGGTTCATTCTACAAAAGGCACGCTATCACCCATTAACGGGCTCTAACTACTTGTAGGCACACGGTTTCAGGATCTATTTCACTCCCCTTCCGGGGTGCTTTTCACCTTTCCCTCACGGTACTGGTTCACTATCGGTCACTAGGTAGTATTTAGCCTTGGGAGATGGTCCTCCCGGATTCCGACGGAATTTCACGTGTTCCGCCGTACTCAGGATACACTCTGGAGGGAATGAACTTTTGACTACAGGGCTTTTACCTTGTTTCGCGGACCTTTCCAAGTCGCTTCGTCTAACTCATTCTTTTGTAACTCCGTATAGAGTGTCCTACAACCCCAAAGAGCAAGCTCTTTGGTTTGGGCTCTTCCCGTTTCGCTCGCCGCTACTCAGGGAATCGAATTTTCTTTCTGTTCCTGCAGGTACTTAGATGTTTCAGTTCCCTGCGTCTGTCCTCATCACGCTATGTATTCACGTGTAGATACTATCCGATTAAAGATAGTGGGTTCCCCCATTCGGAAATCCCCGGATCAAAGCTTACTTACAGCTCCCCGAGGCATATCGGTGTTAGTGCCGTCCTTCATCGACTCCTAGTGCCAAGGCATCCACCGTGCGCCCTTATTAACTTAACCAAAAGTTAACACTTAGATAAAATCTAAGATTTAAGTTTACACGTCAATTGCTTGACTTGTTACATTTCTATAAAATAGAAATTTGTTTTATTGCTTTCAATGTCGTTTTATCCAGTTTTCAAAGAACGAAATGCGGTTCAATCATACGAGATGAATTAAACCAACAAGGTTTTGAAGTATCTCATTCAATTAAGAATGAACCTTCAAAACTGAACAGCAAACGTTAATGTTTCATTCCCCAAGGGAATGATTCCGAAATAATCCTTAGAAAGGAGGTGATCCAGCCGCACCTTCCGATACGGCTACCTTGTTACGACTTCACCCCAATCATCTATCCCACCTTCGGCGGCTGGCTCCATAAAGGTTACCTCACCGACTTCGGGTGTTACAAACTCTCGTGGTGTGACGGGCGGTGTGTACAAGGCCCGGGAACGTATTCACCGCGGCATGCTGATCCGCGATTACTAGCGATTCCGGCTTCATGTAGGCGAGTTGCAGCCTACAATCCGAACTGAGAACGATTTTATCGGATTAGCTCCCCCTCGCGGGTTGGCAACCGTTTGTATCGTCCATTGTAGCACGTGTGTAGCCCAGGTCATAAGGGGCATGATGATTTGACGTCATCCCCACCTTCCTCCGGTTTATCACCGGCAGTCTCCTTAGAGTGCCCAACTAAATGATGGCAACTAAGAATAAGGGTTGCGCTCGTTGCGGGACTTAACCCAACATCTCACGACACGAGCTGACGACAACCATGCACCACCTGTCACCGTTGCCCCCGAAGGGGAAACTATGTCTCCATAGTGGTCACCGGGATGTCAAGACCTGGTAAGGTTCTTCGCGTTGCTTCGAATTAAACCACATGCTCCACCGCTTGTGCGGGCCCCCGTCAATTCCTTTGAGTTTCAGTCTTGCGACCGTACTCCCCAGGCGGAGTGCTTAATGCGTTAGCTGCAGCACTGAGGGGCGGAAACCCCCCAACACTTAGCACTCATCGTTTACGGCGTGGACTACCAGGGTATCTAATCCTGTTTGCTCCCCACGCTTTCGCGCCTCAGTGTCAGTTACAGACCAGACAGTCGCCTTCGCCACTGGTGTTCCTCCAAATCTCTACGCATTTCACCGCTACACTTGGAATTCCACTATCCTCTTCTGCACTCAAGTTCCCCAGTTTCCAATGACCCTCCCCGGTTGAGCCGGGGGCTTTCACATCAGACTTAAGGAACCACCTGCGCGCGCTTTACGCCCAATAATTCCGGACAACGCTTGCCACCTACGTATTACCGCGGCTGCTGGCACGTAGTTAGCCGTGGCTTTCTAACAAGGTACCGTCAAGGTAGCGCCAGTTACTACGCTACTTGTTCTTCCCTTGCAACAGAGTTTTACGAACCGAAATCCTTCTTCACTCACGCGGCGTTGCTCCATCAGACTTTCGTCCATTGTGGAAGATTCCCTACTGCTGCCTCCCGTAGGAGTCTGGGCCGTGTCTCAGTCCCAGTGTGGCCGATCACCCTCTCAGGTCGGCTACGCATCGTTGCCTTGGTGAGCCGTTACCTCACCAACTAGCTAATGCGCCGCGGGTCCATCTTATAGTGACAGCCGAAACCGTCTTTCAACTTTCAAACATGTGTTTAAAAGTATTATTCGGTATTAGCCCCGGTTTCCCGGAGTTATCCCAATCTATAAGGTAGGTTACCCACGTGTTACTCACCCGTCCGCCGCTAAATCAGAGAGAAGCAAGCTTCTCTCATCATCCGCTCGACTTGCATGTATTAGGCACGCCGCCAGCGTTCGTCCTGAGCCAGGATCAAACTCTCCATAAAAGTAGTTTGAAAGCTCATTTGCTTTGCTAGCGATTCAACTTAATTAAAAGTTGAAATCTATTGTTTGCTTCATTTAAGAAGCTTGTTTCATTAACGTTGCTTGTTCAGTTTTCAAGGTTCATTTTTTTGCTATGTCGTTTTAGCGACTTCTCTAATTTAACATTTCTTCTTTTCTTTGTCAACAACTTTTTCAAAAAGTTGTTTGAGCATTTCAAGAGTTATTTAGTTTTTCGAGTACGTCTTAGCGACATTTAATATATTACAATATTAGTTACACATACGTCAATACTTTTTTTAAAAAAAGTTTCAGAGCGTTATTTAACGCTCTGATTAATATACTATAAACCGTATTCACTTTCAATAAGTTGTCGGTCTACATAATAATTGCGGTGAAATATCGCTTCGTTTTTTGCAACTACTGGTTCTACTTGAACTAACTCTTTCTCGATTAAATATTCAACAAAGACTTCTAAATCTACAGAGTAGTAACTTAATTCAGGGTGATCATGTAATTCCTGTATTGTCCAATATGGTTGAGCAAGCATTGTTTCTAAAATATGCTGCGCCCCATCAGTCGTTCTTGAATTAATCAAAAACTCTCCCGCTAAAAATAAAAGCTCTAGACGCTTTTCCAAACTTTCATTACTCATAATCAATTCTTCATATAACTTATAAATTGCTGGGTCATTTCTTTTCACTTGAGCCCATACAGTTACTTCTGGATAATGACCACTATCAATAATCGATAATCTGCCTAAATGATGCAATGAAGCAACTACATGATTATAAGCATCTAAATAGTGACCATCCTCAAATAATTCTTTTCCTTCTTGATAACGGCGGATTAACTTAGCAAACTGAATTCCTGTTTTTAACTTACGTCCAACAAAAGGAAACTCCTGTAGTTCCGAACGTAACTTAAATAAGAACTCATTTCGATCGAACATAATTTTACCGTGGAACAGCCAATCGACTAAACGCTTATTCGAACCAATAAAGATCCATTTACGCAGACGCTCTTCCGTTAAAATATGCATCACCATTTTCGCATCACCATACATATAGTGTTTTGAATAAATAGGTGTGTCACTATCTTTTACAATAATTAATAGAACCGAATCAAATGTATCGGTCATATTTTCAGCGCCTTCACGCTTATTAATTAAAATAACCCCCAACGTCTCCGGCTGACTTGCGCGTTCCTGATAAATTGGTCTTAAAATATGTTCCATTGTTATCCCCCTATAAAATTTTGCTACTATTTATATTTGTTTCTAAGTTATTGTAATCGCTATAAGTCAAATTCACTAGTGTTATCTCATTGAACATTTATTCTAATAGAAATCCGTTATTAATTATAACTAGAATAATAGAATTGTTTCGACAGTAAGTTTGGAAATACCTTTAAATTCATATAATTAGGATATCACCAAAATCTTTCAAATCTACTAATCTAAATCCAATTTATGTTATAGTATATTTTAGATTAGGAGGCAATTGTAATGAAAAAGTATAATAGTAAAATTAATAAAATACGATCATTTGCATTATCCCTTATTTTCATCGGTTTTGTGATTATGTATGGTGCAATCTTTTTTAAAGACAATCAAATTCTTGTATTAATCTTCATGTCTATTGGGCTTCTGTGCATTATCGGTAGTACTGCTGTTTATGGATGGATTGGACTTTTATCAACTAAAGCAGTACAGGTGGTATGTCCGGAATGCGGAAAATGGACAAAAGTATTAGGCCGTGTAGATATTTGCATGTATTGCAACGAACCACTTACATTAGATCCTTCATTAGAAGGAAAAGAATTTAATCAGGAATACAACAAAAAATAAAGTATAAATAAGCTGCATTGATACTCGCTTGGAGTTAATGCAGTTTTTTCATACAAAAAACCTAGCAACAATCGTTACTAGGTTAAACTTTTTATTGAACTTTCTTTCCACCGACTGCAACACACTCTGGGCAAGTACCGTATACTTCCAAACGGTGCGAATTAACTTCAAAGCCTGTAACTTGAGAAGCGAATTGCTCCACTTCATTTAATCCAGGATAATGAAAATCTACAATTTTGCCGCAACATTCACAAATCATATGATAGTGATCGCCCGTTACAAAATCGAAACGACTTGCTGCGTCTCCGTAAGTAAGCTCTTTAACTAAGCCAACCTCACGAAATACTCGTAAATTATTATATACTGTTGCGACACTCATATTAGGAAACTTGCCGCAAAGTGCTTTGTATATATCATCCGCTGTTGGGTGAATCATACTTTGAATTAGATATTCCAAAATCGCATGACGCTGAGGAGTAATTCGTACACCAGTAGTCTTTAACGTGTCCAGCGCATCCTTTAAATGCATTTCAGACATCGTCATACACCCCTTTTCATACATATTATTAATTTATAATCGTTATAAATAGTGTATCGAATTTATCCTCGAGTTGTCAACAATTGCTTATTCTAATAGAAGTAAAAGTCATTAGATATAATTGCTAATTGAAAATCAATTCAAGCAAAGCTTAACTACCCTAGCAAATTTTCTCAATTAGTATCCTCTAAGAATATCCATCTTATTTTCTAAGTCCCGCTCTCCATTCAACCATTTTCGCAAACTTGGTTTAAAAATATCTAAGCTTCGCTCTACATAACGAGATGAATGACTTGAAAAATGAGGAGATAGAGTTACATTGTCTAAATCCCATAATGGACTATCCGATGGTAAAGGCTCAACTTCATATACATCCAATACGGCATGCTCAATCAATTTGTCTTGGAGTACTTTAATGAGTGTTTCTGTGTCCACTACATCTCCTCGTCCAAAGTTCATGAAGATTGCAGAGTTTTTCATTTTCTCAAAATGCTCACGAGTTAGTAGATGTTTTGTTTCCTTCGTAGATGGTAGTATCGAAATTACAATGTCGGCCTTTGGTAAATGTTGCTTCAAGTCATCCAGCTTATATGTTTCGTTCATATAGGGTGCTTCAGTACCTGAACGGTTGCATCCAATTGTATGAACATCAAATGCCTGTAATATACGTCCGATTTCTCCCCCAATTGCACCTGGACCAATTATAAGGGCTGAGCTGCCGTTTAACTCAGTAGGTCGAGCCTTTTTATTCCATTCTTTCTTTTGTTGCTGCTCATAAATAAATGGCAATACACGTTTTAAAGCTAAAATATGCGCCAGTATCGATTCAGTCATCGGCTTTTTATGTATCCCACGTACATTTGAAACGATAATATTACGTTTTGCGATTGCTTCTGCGGGCATTTTTTCGATTCCCGCTGACGCAACGAAGATCCACTGTAATTTATCTGCATACTGCAAATGCTGTTCTTTTAGATCTTCCCCGTACGTTACTAATATTTCTGCCTGTGCAAGTTTCTCAACATCCAATTTTGTATCAAATAAAAAATCTTCTTGTGAAAACTCTGACAAAAGCGGCTGTTTTAAATCCTCACGTGGTTCAAATGTAAAATAAATCGTTGCCATTATAACTCCCCTTTGAGCACTCATTAATTTGTGCGATTTTTTAAATAGTTTAACACATCTTGAATATGATTTTTCACACGTACTTTTCTCCACTCTTTTTCAACTATACCCTCTTCATTAATTAAAAATGTCGTACGCTCGATGCCCATATATTCCTTACCAAAATTTTTCTTCAATGTCCAAACTCCATATTTCTCCGCCACTTCATGATTCTCATCCACTAATAACGAAAACGGTAATCCGTGCTTTTCGATAAATTTGGTATGTTTCGCTGCATCATCCAAACTCACACCTAAAATAACAGCATTCAAATCTGAAAAATCTTCATATTTATCGCGGAAGTCGCATGCCTGTGTTGTACAGCCCGGTGTTAAATCTTTCGGGTAAAAATAGAGAATAACGTTTTTGCCTTTATAGTCTTCCAGCGAAATCATTTTTCCCTCCTCGTTTTGCAATGTAAATGCTGGTGCTTGTACTTTTTCTAATGTCATGTCTTTTCCCTCCAAATTTTTCTTCTATGATACAAAACAATGCCCGTTGCTTCAATTTCTTTGGCGTTCCCTTTCATTACATACTACAATAGATATGAAATCATTTCATGTAACCTATTTTGGAGGAATAAATTATGAATCATACTAAATCTGAGCAACTTCATGCAGAAGCACTCGAACATATCGTTGGCGGGGTAAATAGTCCATCCCGTTCTTATAAAGCAGTTGGCGGCGGCGCACCT
Source organism: Solibacillus sp. FSL W8-0372 (assembly GCF_037969735.1). NCBI lineage: Bacteria > Bacillati > Bacillota > Bacilli > Caryophanales > Caryophanaceae > Solibacillus > Solibacillus sp. FSL W8-0372. The sequence goes on from NZ_CP150204.1 coordinate 3,370,487, forward strand.
GTTGTCATGGTCCGCGGTAAAGGAGCATACTTTTGGGATGTAGACGGTAATCGTTACATCGATTATTTAGCAGCCTATGGACCGATCGTTACAGGTCATGGTCATCCTCATATCGCAAAAGCTATCACCCATGCCGCAGAAACAGGTGTATTATTCGGTACACCGACAGAGCATGAAATCAAATTCGCAAAAATGTTAAAAGAAGCAATTCCTACATTGGATAAAGTACGTTTTAACAACTCCGGTACAGAAGCCGTGATGACATGTGTCCGTGTAGCACGCGCATTTACAGGCCGTACAAAGATCATTAAATTTGCCGGTTGCTATCACGGTCACTTCGACCAAGTACTTGTTGCTGCGGGATCAGGTCCAGCAACATTAGGTTCGCCTGACTCTGCCGGTGTTCCTCATGCTGTCGCTACGGAAGTAATTACAGTTCCTTTTAACAATAAGGAACAATTCACATTAGCAATGGAAAAATGGGGTAATGATGTTGCAGGGATTTTAATCGAGCCAATCGTTGGCAACTTTGGAATTGTTGAACCGCATAAAGGATTTTTAGAACATGTACATGCATTGGCAAAAGAGTATGGTGCCTTAACAATACACGATGAAGTCATTACAGCTTTCCGTTTCCACTACGGGGCAGCACATACAATGCTTGGCTTAACTCCGGACTTAGTCGCAATGGGGAAAGTAATCGGTGGCGGTCTGCCAATCGGTGCATACGGTGGTCGTAAAGAAGTTATGGAAACAGTAGCTCCACTTGGCCCTACATATCAGGCAGGTACAATGGCCGGAAACCCTGCAAGTATGCAAGCAGGAATTGCATGTCTTGAAGTGTTGCAGCAACCGGGTATTTATGAAGAAATGGATCGCTTAGGTGCTCTTCTTGAAGAAGGTATTTTAGCAGCTGCCCAAAAACATAATGTAACGATTACATTAAACCGTTTAAAAGGCGCATTCGCTATTTACTTCACAGATGTAAAAGTAGAAAACTATGAACAAGCGGAAAACACGGATGGTGAAAAGTTCGGTCGCTTCTTTAAATTAATGTTATCACAAGGCATCAACTTAGCCCCTTCAAAATATGAAGCATGGTTCTTAACGACAGAGCATACCGTAGCTGATATAGAAGAAACATTAAGAGCGGTAGATTACGCATTCTCTCAATTATAGGAACTAAAGCGAAAAGATGCCCTCCAAGTTATTGGAGTATCCGATGCACAAAACATTACTTGAAAGTTTCCCTAGATGCGATATTCTATAATACAAGACAAACAAGAAAGCCACTATAAATTCTTAGTTTATAGTGGCTTCTATATCATAACTCCGCAAGAAAGGAGGAAGTGTACATGAAACTAGGTGCACGTGTATTAAAAACTGGCGTTGCAATCGTCTTTGCTTTATTTTTAGCCCAAATATTAGATGTTCCCTCACCTGTATTTGCTGCTATTGCTGCTGTCTTTGCTATTCAGCCTTCTATTTACCGATCTTATCTTACTATTTTAGAGCAAATACAAGGGAATTTTATCGGCGCCACTGTTGCTGTACTATTCGGTTTACTATTCGGACATCATATCGTTGCAGTCGGTATTGCTGCAATTATCGTAATCGGTCTTATGATGAAATTGAATCTCGAAAAGTCAATTTCACTTGCACTTGTAACTGTTATTGCCATTATGGAAGTGCCTGGTGATGACTTTTTAATGTTTGGCTTAATTCGTTTTGGAACAATTATGCTCGGTGTTTTTGCTGCATTTGTTGTAAATTTAGTATTTTTGCCACCGAAATATGAAGTAAAGCTGTTTAAAAAAATTAACTCCATACAAGATGATATTATTCGTTGGACCCGTCTAGCTGTACGCCAAGCAAGCGAACATACATCTACTAAGATGGCTGTCAATAAATTGGAATCCCGTCTAAATGAATTGGATACAATGTATGGCTTTTTTAGAGAAGAACGCGGCTATTCCAAAAAACATAAATATATTAAAGCACGTAAACTTGTCATATATCGTCAAATGCTATTAACTTCGAAAAAAAGCTATGAATTACTAGTCCGATTGCATAAGCATGAAAACGAACTTGGTAATTTGCCGAGTAAATTCCAAATTATTATTCAGGAACGGCTGGACTTTTTACTAACCTATCATGAACAACTATTATTGAAATATACAGGAAAACTAAGGCCCGAACATTCAAAATGGACGCGGCATGAGGAATATTTACAAGGTAGTGAGCTTATGGAGCAATTCATTAAACAAATTGCTCTCGCTCAGGAAGAGGCTTCTGAAGATGAACAGTTTTCAAGCTACCATTTGCTTTATATTTTATCCAGGATTTTAGATTACGAGGAAAACCTAGAGCATCTGGATACGTTAATCGTTTCCTACCGTAGCTATCATAGCGAGGAAAAAAATCTTAATTTAGAATCAGACTTTTATTAGACGAACTACTTAAAAAGAGAAGATGTGCTTTTGCACACCTCCTCTTTTTAATTTTTCATTTTTGGATCGAGTGCATCTCGTAGCCCATCGCCCATTAAGTTAAATCCGATTACCGTCAACATAATTGCAAGTCCCGGGAATATCATAGCCCACGGTGCATTTAATAAAAACATCCGCGCATCTGCCAACATTTTCCCCCACTCCGGCTGAGGTGCTTCTGCTCCAAGCCCTAAAAATCCAAGTGCTGCAGCTTCAATAATAGCCGTTGCAATCGCCAATGTTCCTTGGACAATTACAGGTGTCATAGAATTAGGTAAGATATGTTTCCACAATATCCTCGTATTTCTCATTCCAATTGCTTTTGCAGCATGAATATATTCCTCTTCCTTAATACTAAGAACTCGTGAACGAATGAGTCGACCAAAGTTCGGTATATTAATAATCGCAATTGCAATTAATGCATTTTGCAAGGAAGGACCTAAAATCGATACAATCGCAATCGCCAATAGTATACTTGGGAATGCGAGCAAAATATCAAATATCCGCGAAATAATTGTATCAACCCAACGACCATAATAACCTGCAATAATTCCCAAAAAGCTACCAGCTACCGCCGAAATTAATACTGCGGACAAACCAACCGTTAAAGAGATTCGAGCACCATGTAAAATTCGCGAAAAAATGTCACGACCTAAATCATCTGTCCCAAACCAAAATTCAGCGGATGGAGGCTGCAAGCGCATACTTAAATTTTGATCATTAATTCCTTGGGGTGCGATAAAGGGACCAACAACCGCAACAAGGACAAAAAATATAACAATTGCACTGCCTACTAAGGCTGATTTACTTTTTTTGAAACTCGTCCACGCTTCCTGCCATGGTCCTTTTACTTCTTCTTCAATTTCAACTTGTCGAACTTGATTTCGTATGATTTCAGTCATGCTATGCGCCTCCCCCCTAGTTGTATTTAATACGTGTATCGATTACTGTATACAAAATATCGACTATCAAATTAATCATGACGAATAAAAAGGCAACAATTAAAATTCCTGACTGAATGACAGGATAATCTCGGAACCCTATCGCTTCATATATATAGCGTCCTATTCCAGGCCAACTAAAAATAGTTTCAGTTAATATGGCACCGCCTAAAAGCATCCCCGTTTGTAAACCTACTACCGTTAACACAGGGATTAATGCATTTTTCAATGCGTGCTTATAAACAACCACAAACATTTTCTGGCCTTTTGCTCGAGCTGTTCGAACAAAATCCGATCGCATAACTTCTAGCATCGACGCTCTCGTCATACGGGCTATAATTGCTGTAGGTATTGTCGCAAGTGCAATACCAGGTAATATTAAATGTTTGATTACATCAACAAACTGATCCCATCTACCTTGCAATAACGTATCAATCAAATAAAAATGTGTAATTGCAGCAATTGGGTCTCGTACTTCCTCACGACCTGAAGTTGGCAACCATCCTAGTTGGATACCAAAAGCCCATTGTTCCATCAATCCTAACCAAAATATTGGCATGGAGACTCCTATTAAAGCAATAACCATCGCCACGTAATCGAACCAGGAATTTTGAAACCATGCGGAAATAATCCCTGCATTTACTCCGACAACAACAGCAATAATCATAGCGAAAAGTGCAAGTTCAAATGTAGCAGCCAAATACGGCCAAATTTCAGAGGCAATCGGTTGTCTTGTTCTTAATGAGTCACCTAAATTACCTGTAAATATTCCTTTTAAATAATCAAAGTATTGAACATACCATGGATTATCGAGCCCTAGCTTTAGGCGAAGCGCTGCTATAGCATCCGCGGTAGCTTGTTGACCTAAAATTACTTGGGCTGGGTCACCAGGAATGGCACGAATAATTAAAAATACTAAAAAGGTCATTCCTAATAATACTGGTATTAAATGCAGTAAACGTTTGCCAATGTAGTGAAGCATGCTCTTCACCCCTTTTATGAATGTATGTTTCTACTAGTAGAAAAAAAGGAGAGGCGTATTACCTCCCCTTTTACTTAAATAAAATCTCTATTATTTAATTGAAACATTCGTTAATTTATCAGAACCTGTAGGATGTGGTTTGAAATCTTGTACTCCCGCTTTAGCTGCAAGTAATGGTGTAGAGTGAGCAAGCGGAACCCACGGTGCATCTTCATGAATAATTTCCTGTGCTTTTTTGTATAAATCATTACGTACATTTTCATCAGTTTCTGACTGTGCTTTAATTAATAACTCATGCACTTCATCATTAGAATAGTACGCATAGTTATTTGAGCCGATATTGTCTTTATCCAATAATGTGTAAATGAAGTTATCTGCATCTCCGTTATCGCCAGTCCATCCAAGCATGAACGCATCTGCTTCTCCATTTTTCGCTTTTTCTAAATATGTCGCCCATTCAAATGTTACGATTTTTGATGGAATACCTACGTCTTCTAAGTTTTTCTGAATAACTTCCGCTACTTTAGCACCGTCCGGCATATATGGACGTGGTACAGGCATAGCCCATAGCTCAATTTCTTTTCCGTCATAGCCAGCTTCTGCCAATAATGCTTTCGCTTTTTCCGGATCATACGGATACGGAGAAATTGCATCGTTATAGCCACTAATTGATGATGGCATCGGGTTTGCTGCAACTTCCGCGCGACCTTCAAAGAATGCATCTACTATTGCTTGTTTATCGATTGCATAGTTAACAGCTTGTCGCACTAATTTGTTATCAAATGGTGCACGTGTATTCGTTAATCCTAAATAGCCAATATTCATTGATGGACGTTCAATAAGCTGTAATTCAGCATCACCTTCCACTGTCTTACCATCAGATGGATTAATACCATCTGCTAAATCAATGTTACCTGCCATTAATTCATTAAGGCGAGCAGAGTTATCTGGAATAGAACGGAAAATAACTTTATCTAATTTAGGTAAACCTTCTTGCCAGTATTCTGTAAACTTCTCAATTGTAATTGAATCATTACGTTTCCAATCTACAAATTTAAATGGTCCAGTTCCTACTGGTTGGTCACCAAAGCTATCACCCGATGCTTCAAATGCAGTTGGTGAAGCAATACCGAACGGGCTCATTGCCAAGTTTTTAAGGAATGGTGCCTGCGGACGGGAAAGTGTGAATACAACAGTGTAATCCCCTTCTGCTGTCACATCTTTAATGATATCTTCCCCTTCAGCTTTAAACATTGAGTTGAAGTAGTAGAAATCCTCTTCTTTTCCACCTTTCCAACGGTTAACATTTTTAATAACCGCTTCAGCATTGAAATCTGTTCCATCATGGAATGTCACGCCTTCCTGAAGCTGGAATGTATACGTTAAGCCATCATCACTTACTTTCCATTCTTTTGCTAAGCCAGGATTGATTGTTGTATCCTGCTCTCCAAAATTCAATAATGTTTCAAAAAGGTTTTGTGTAACTTTAAATGATTCACCATCCGTTACTGTTCCCGGATCAAGTGAAACTGAGTCTGCCCCACGACCAAATACTAAAATTTGAGGTGTTGAAGATTTTGAATCGTCTGTCGCATCGCTTTCTGTATTAGTCGCACTTGAATCTGTACCTGACTCTGATGTTGACGTATCTTCCTCATCAGCACCACAAGCAGCCAAAAATAGAGCCATCATTAATAGCATAATGAGACTTAATGAATACACTTTACCTTTCTTCAATAAAACAACCCCCTAGATTCTTTTTCTTTTAATCTATTATCATTGCGGCGTTTCATATAAATGACACGCAACAGAATGACCCGATTTGATTTTCTGGAGCATAGGAATAACTTGTTTGCATTTTTCCATAGCATGCGGACATCGCGTATGAAAAGTACACCCTGTTGGTGGATTGGATGGGCTCGGAATATCACCCTTTAGTAATAGTTGCTCTCTTTCATATACTGGGTCCGGTATTGGTACAGCGGATAATAACGCTTGTGTATAGGGATGAAGCGGCTCATGATACAGTGATTCACTTTCAGCAATTTCAACGAGCCTTCCTAAATACATCACGCCTACTCTGTCGCTAATATGTCGTACAACACCTAAATCATGTGCAATAAATATATAAGTGAGCTTTAAATCATCCTGCAGTCTTTGCATTAAATTCAATACTTGTGCTTGAATAGATACATCTAATGCGGAGACTGGTTCATCAGCAATAATCAATTTTGGATTGGTCATAAGCGCTCTTGCGATTCCAATACGCTGCCGTTGTCCTCCACTAAATTGATGAGGATAACGCTTCGCATGGTATGAGCTCAGTCCTACAATCTCCAAATATTCTCGAACCTTATTTTTTCTTTCCTTCGCATTGCCGATGCCATGGACAATTAACGGCTCTTCCAAAATTTTTTCTACCGTATGTCTCGGATTTAACGATGCGTACGGGTCTTGAAATACCATTTGTATATCTCTTCGAACTTTTCGCATTTGCTCACTATTTAAATCAGTAAGCTCAATACCATCAAACAACACTTTTCCTTCTGTCGGTTCATGTAAACGCATAATTGCGCGGCCAGTAGTAGATTTTCCGCATCCTGATTCCCCAACAATCCCAAGTGTTTCTCCTTTATAAAGTTCGAATGATACATCATCGACTGCCTTTACATCTCCAACGTGTCTGGCAAACATCCCATGGCGAATCGGAAAATATTTCTTTAAATGATCAACTTTCAGCAGCACTTTCGACATGTGAAATCCCCCCTTCTTCCATATCCAATAAGAAACATCGTGCTCTATGTGCCCCTGATGCATCGTATAGTGGGGGATTGCTGGATAAACACCGATCAAATGCATATTCACAACGCGCTGCAAAACGGCAACCCTCTAAAATAGAGCCTGGTTTCGGTACATTACCTGGAATGGAATAAAGTGTATCCTTTTTATAGCGCATATCAGGTACAGATTGGATGAGCCCTTTCGTGTATGGGTGCTGGGGGTTTTTAAATATTTCATTAACCGGTGCTTCTTCCACAATCTGACCAGCATACATTACAATGACGCGCTCACATGTTTCAGCAACAACCCCTAAATCATGCGTAATTAATAAGACCGCGGTGTTCAATCGTTCATTTAAATCACGCATTAACTTTAAAATTTGGGCTTGTATCGTTACATCCAGTGCAGTTGTGGGTTCATCCGCAATGAGCACTTTTGGATTACATACAAGAGCCATTGCAATCATAACGCGCTGCCTCATTCCACCAGATAGCTGATGTGGATAATCATTAATCAATTGTTCCGCTCTCGGTAATCCTACTAGTTTCATAATTTCTATTGCACGTGCAGTAGATTCTTTTTTCGACCATTTCGGATGATGGATGCGTACCGCTTCAATTAACTGATTTCCAATTGTAAATAATGGATTAAGCGAAGTCATCGGCTCTTGAAAAATCATAGCGATTTCATTGCCACGGATCTTTCGCATTTGTTTATCAGAAAATTTCAAGATATCTTGCCCTTTCAATAAAATACTGCCATTCGTTATTTTCCCTGGAGGGCTTGGTACAAGGCCCATTATGGAAAGAGATGTTACACTTTTCCCACATCCAGACTCTCCTACGATGGCTAGAATTTCCCCCTCATGAATTGAAAAGCTTATTCGATCAACAGCAGCAACCTTTCCACTGTCCGAAAAAAATGTAGTTTCTAACTCTCTCACTTCCAACACAGCTTTTCGACTCATTCAACCACCTCAATATTCTGAAGATTAAAAGTATTTGAAAATATGATATTATACCAATTGGAAATTTACAACATTATCGTGCTATAATTTATTGAATATTATGAATATTAAGCTAATAAAAAAGCTATGCTGAATTATTGTTTCAACATAGCTTTTTGGATTTAATCTAATTTTTGTACTTGGAATAAGTTATAATATGCTCCCTCTTGCTCCATTAGTAGTTGGTGGGTTCCTGCTTCAACTACTTCCCCATGCTCTATAACAAATATATTATGTGCATGGGTAATAGTAGATAGTCGATGCGCAATAATAATTGTCGTACGATCATGTGCTAATCGGTCGAGTGAATCCTGTATAAGTGCTTCACTTTCCAAATCAAGCGCTGAAGTTGCTTCATCCAATACTAATATTGGCGGATTTTTCAAAAATACCCGTGCAATTGCTACACGTTGTTTTTGACCTCCAGAAAGTTTGACTCCCCGCTCACCGACTTTAGTATCATAGCCCTCAGGTAAACTCATAATGAAATCATGAGCATTTGCCGCTTTAGCAGCTGCAACTATTTCTTCATCTGTTGCATTTGGATTACCCATTAAAATATTTTGCTTCACTGAGTCACTAAACAAAATATTATCTTGCAATACTATTCCAATTTGCGAACGTAAAGATTCTATACTTACATCTTTAACATTGTGATCATCAATTTTGACTGCGCCCTCTGTTACATCATAAAAACGTGGGATTAAGCTGACAATGGTTGATTTCCCTCCACCGCTCATCCCGACAAAGGCAACAGTTTGTCCCGGCTCAATGGTAAAGTCCACATTATTCAAAATTATTTTCCCATCTTTTTCGTATTGGAAAGTGACATTTTCAAATTGAAGTTTACCCTTTGCTGGTGGAAGTAGCAGTGCATTCGGTTTATTTTGGACATCGTATTTTTCGTCCATTAACTCAAACATCCGATCCATCGAGGCAATAGATTGTGTCAATGTTGTTGACGAGCTTACTAAACGACGTAAAGGACCATAAAGGCGTTCAATATATGCATAAAAAGCAACGAGTACACCAATTGAAAGTGCACCTTGTAAATATTGGTAACCTGCATATCCGATAACGATTAACGGTGCCATATCTGTAATCGTATTAACGACAGCAAAAGACTTCGCATTCCAACGCGAGTGGGCTAATGCTTTATTTAAAAACTCACCATTTGTATCATCAAATATTTTTTGCTCATGCTTTTCTAATGTGAAACTTTTTATAATGCTCATCCCTGCGACGCGCTCATGTAAATAACTTTGAACGCCTGCTAATGCCTGTGATCTATCCTTAGTTAACCTTCTTAATTTCCCAAAGAAAAACTTCACACTAAAAGCGTAAAACGGAAGTGCAATTAACGAAACAATTGTCAGCTTTACATCCATCGTAAACATAATGGCAATGACGATTAAAATTGTTGCTAAATCCAACCATAAATTCATTAACCCTGTCATGACAAAGTTTTTGGTTTGCTCGACATCATTAATTACCCTTGAAATTACTTCTCCAGCTCGGGTATTTGCATAATATTTTAAACTCAATTTCTGTAAGTGCCCATACAATTCTTTACGTATATCAAATAATATATTATTACTTAAATTTTGCGCAAAGTATTGACGGTAATATTCGATTGGTGGTCGAATAATAAAGAATACAACGAGCGCAATACCAATCCATGTAAATAGCTGCCTCGTTTTTTCTTCTGTAGAAAGACCATCTTTTAATAAGATATCATCTATAATTATTTGCAGTAGCCATGGTAAAAACAGCGGAATTGCAAATTTAAGTATACCGATAACGATTGTTAAAAATAAGAGCATTTTATACGGCTTTACGAACCGCATATAACGTTTAATACTATCCAATGCAAAGAACACTTCCCCTCAGAAATTTTGCAACAGCAACTATCATATCATAATTTTTCAATTACTATTTATAGTTGGACTTTACCCAAAAGAAAAACACAAGCAACCTAAAAAGTCACTTGTGTTTTGTTTACTCTTTATTTGCCTGAATTTCACTTAATAGCTCATAGCGGTTTGTCCACGACTCTATAAAGTCTGGAGCAAATGGGCCACGACGCTGTTCAATCCAGCTCAGTAATGTTTTGACATTACGCTTTAAAATTTTATCAATGACTTCAGGATAATTCATTTCCAATTTGTGCTGCTCATATTCATCTTCATCCAACAATGCATGACTCATATCAGGAAACACCTTTACATCCAAATCATAGTCAATATACTTTAAGCAATTATTATCAAACACAAATGGTGAACTAATGTTGCAGTAGTAATACACTCCATCTTCACGCAGCATACAAATAATATTAAACCAATGCTCAGCATGGAAGTAACAAATCGATGGCTCACGCGTTAACCATGTGCGACCATCCGATTCAGTTACAAGAGTTTTTTCATTCGCACCGATAATGATATTTTTTGTTGCCTTTAATACCATCGTTTCTTGCCAGACACGGTGGATATTACCATTGTGCTTATAACTATGTATTTGGATTGTTTCTCCTTCAACCGGTAATGCCATCTTAAAGCCCACCTTTTCGTCTTAGCTGTCTTTATTGTATTATAACAATGCTTTAACAAAACTTGTAGTTAGAATGCAATTATTTTCAATTTTGTGTGAAAAATTCGGAAAAACGATAATGGTTGATCCAAAAACAAAGAGGATGCTCTGAAAGTCGACACTTTCAGAACACCCTCTTCTACTTCAAATTAGAAGTTATTGTTATTACGCTTATTAAATTGAGCGTTACGTTGTTCTTGCTCACGATTTTGTTTTTGGTTTTGTCGTTGAACTTCATTAAAATTCAACTCTTGACCAAATTCTTCGTTATTATTTTGTTGATTTTGGTTTTGGTTTTGCTTTTGGTTTTGGTTAAAATTATTAAAATTTAGATCCTCACCAAATTCCTCACGATTGTTTTGGTTTTGGAATTGGTTTTGGTTTTGTTGTTGGTTATTGCGGTTTTGTTGGTTATTGTTTTGATCGTTTCGTTTCATATTTTTTCACCTCCATGACCATTATTGTGGTCGGAGGTAGAATAAATTATGCGCTATTTTTTTCATGTTAACTTTCCCCAAATTTTTAACATCGGCACAGGCATCGGGATACTTTCAATTTGCTCTTTCGTCAAAAAGGCTGTATTTAACTGGCTCAATTCACCAGTTTCAATTGCATCAACTAAATAACTGCTAATATGCCATTTCAAATGGGAAAACACATGTTTAAAACTAATTATTGGCTCGACTAATTCCCTATTAAGGATCACGTTATATTGTTTTTCAACTTTGGTTAAACTATTTTCAACTTCATCACGCTCAACCATTATAAACTGCCACATGTTTGCAAGCAGCCCTTCTTCCATCCTTTTCTCCATAAGGTAACTTCCATCTTTATTGCGAATTACGTAGACATCGTAATGTATGTCTTTCGTCTTTAACTTTTTGGACTTTACCGGTAAGCTTGCCGGGTTACCTTCATGAAAGGCAGTGCAATAATCACGGACTGGACATAATAGGCATTTTGGTGACGTTGGAGTACAGATTAATGCTCCTAATTCCATTAATCCTTGGTTAAAGGCGGAGGGATTTTCTACATCAATTAACTTTGTTACTGCCTCTTCAAAAATTTTCTTCGTTTTTGGTAATGCAATATCTGCATCAATATTTAACACGCGACTCAATACGCGCATAACATTCCCATCAACAGCATGCTCCGGTTTACCATAAGCAATACTTAAAATTGCGCCTGCTGTATATGGTCCCACACCTTTTAACTTTGAAATATCTACTCGATTATCCGGTACTTTACCGCCGTATACTTCGACAACTTCTCTAACACCAGCCTGTAAATTGCGCACACGGGAATAATAGCCAAGACCTTCCCACATCTTAAGAAGCTCTTCTTCCGGCGTATACGCTAAACTTTCCGCTGTCGGATATTTTTCTATAAATCGGCTGTAGTATGGGATTACCGTGTCAACCCTTGTTTGTTGAAGCATCACTTCAGAAACCCAAATTTGATAGGGCTCTTTCGTATGACGCCACGGCAAATCTCGTTGTTCCTCTAAATACCATGTAACTAATGCTTTGCGAAATTGTTTTATATATGGATAGTTCAAAATGTCCTCCAAAAATTCGATTTTATTTCCTTAAAAAAGGGTATATTATTAAATAAATTACGTTGAGGCTTACCTTCTTTAATGTTTATACATTGAAATAAGCTATATATTTCCGTTCTCGAACGGTTTGATGATCGAGGGGATGATAACTTTGGATTCAGGCACACATTTTGTTATGGGTATTGCTATTGGTGGCCTAGCACTTGTTGACCAAACTGTTGCTAGCCATTCAATAACATTTACCGCTGTTATGGCCGGAACGATTATTGGTCAGCAGGCACCTGATATTGATACGGTTTTAAAATTTCGCAATAACGCAATCTATATACGGCATCATCGGGGAATTACACACTCGATCCCTGCTGTTTTATTATGGCCTTTATTAATAACAGGTGCACTAGCCATTATTCTACCTGACGCTCATTTGTTTAATGTATGGTTATGGACTCAGATTGCAGTATTTTTACATGTCTTTGTTGACATTTTTAATGCATACGGTACCCAAGCTTTACGCCCATTCTCAAAAAAATGGGTAGCACTCGGTGTTATCAATACATTCGATCCTTTTATATTTGGGTTTCATTGTATAGGTATTCTACTTTGGCTATTCGGTACAGAGCCCGTTTTAACATTTACTATAATGTATCTAATAATTTTTGTTTACTATATTTTACGCTTTGCCATTCAAAAGGCAATTAAGTCTACCGTTCATCACGAGTTGCAAGATGAGGAATTCGTTATTGTGGCTCCGACTATGCGTTTCTTCCATTGGAAAATAGCTGCAAAGTCAAAAACGCATTTTTACGTAGGCCGTGCTTATCGAAGAACTGTCAACATCTATGACAAGTTCAAAATTGAGCCTATTCCAAAAACAGAGCTCGTTGCAAAGGCGATAAAAGATCCGAATCTTGATGCGTTTTTATCATTTTCCCCACTCTATAGATGGGAGATTTCCGAGCTTGAAAATGGAATAACGGAGCTTCGATTAATTGATTTGCGCTATCGCAGTAACGACCGCTACCCATTCGTTGCCGTCGCACATTTAGATAAAGAACTTAACATCGTAAATTCTTATACAGGTTGGATATTTACGGAAGAAAAGTTACAAAAGCGTTTACAAATAGGAGCTGGAAATGAATAAATGACATATCCTCTTAAACCAACTCATATTGGTAGTTATTAAACGGGGAAAACCACCAGTATAAACTGGTGGTTTTTTAGTTCACTGTATCTTCACTATCATTCAATAAATGAGCATATTTTGGATTTTTCGCTGCGAATAGGTGAAGCTTATCTCCATAACTTTCAATTAACTGACTGACTAATTGTCCTGTATATTCCGTGCCGCGATAACTTGCACCGGCCTTTGCCGAAGTTGATTCAAAATCACTGCATAAAAGTTCCACCCATGTACGGGCGCGACCTGTTGGCAAGTTTGGATTTTTGTCTAAAAGTTGCTTTGTCAGTTTTTGATAAATCTCTTCCATTTTACTTCCCTTCCTTTACCGGACGTAACATTGATACGGGTAATGCCTCTTCAAAGCGTTCAGAACCTAATCGGTGTCCCCATGCGAAACGCCCTTTTAAATAATCTACTTGAAAAAATTCACCTGGCGAACCATTTAAACGATATAACTCCCCGGGAATAATTGTTGAAAGATCTACTAAATAGGCTTCAGCCATCAGTGCTTTGCGCTCAAAAACCGCGTATTCATTTACTATCCCTAATTGCTCAGCTTTTCGTGCTCTTTCACGTAAATTGGCAACTTCTTGGCGTAATTCTTGTTCCGACATTCTACTATAAGTTAATTCATTCATTTTGGTGTTGCTCCTTTTGATCAATATATTCTTTTATTTTCTCTATCGGAAAGCCCTTTTGATACAGAGCTTGCTTAACTTTTTGATGTAGCTCAAAACCAGTTAGCTTCGATGCATATTTGCGCCAAAGTTTATCGCCCTGATTTTCGATTAATAGCTCCCATTCTTCATCATGGCGTTCAAGTTTTATTTGTTCAATTATTTCAGTCACTATGGAATAAGAATATCCTTTGCGGAGGAGTACATCCTGGATTTTTTGTTTCACTTGAGTCGGTGTTTTGTTTTCATTGGACCTAATTGCTTTTTCTGCTAGTTCCATTGCAATCTTCAGTTGCTCATCATGACTAAACGTTCCCAATACTTGTTGCTGCAGTTCTTTGTCGATGCCTTTCTTTATGAAGTCTTGGCGGATAGCTGCGGGACCTTTTTTGGCAGTACGCTTTCTCGTTTCAAGAAGTGCTTTTGAATAACTTTCATCATTCAAAAAACCTAAGCCCGTTAGTTTATGAATAGCTTCCTGAATGACAGCTTCCCCATAACCTAATTGTAACAGCTTTGTTTTCACTTCATACTTACTGCGCATTTGAAAGCTTAAAAAATTCAGCGCCTTATTAAATGCCTTTGCAATCTCATCTTCATATTGTATTTCATCTATTTCCATCTGCTCAAGTACTTTGCCTTTTTGCAGACCAAATTTAATAAGTGTACCTTCATCGACCGCAAATGAATATTTTTCGTTTAAATATATATTATAACGTTGTTGATTGTTTTTTTGCCGTCCGATTTTTGTTATTACTTGCACTATGCACACCTCACAATAACCTTGTTCATTCTAGTATACATGTTTTTACTTTCTCTTTCATGAAACGGTATACTTAACTAACTAGACTAATTAAAGGAAGGTGTTATTTGTGAGAGTTGCTATTGCAGGCGGGACAGGAATGGTTGGTCGTAAATTAAGTAAGCGGCTAATTGAAAACGGACATGACGTAATAATATTGACACGTGGCGAGCAACAGTTTAAAAACGGTATTCAGTACATTCAATGGTTAAATGACGACGCGACCCCTGAGCTTTATGTTGAAAACACTGATGTTTTTATAAATTTGGCTGGTGTATCTTTAAACGATGGTCGATGGACAGAAGAACAAAAGGAAAAGATTTATAACAGTCGAATGGATGCAACAGATGAAGTAATCCGTATATTGCAACACTTACAATATAAACCTCAAATTTTAATTAATGCGAGCGCAGTCGGGATTTATCCGGTATCGGAAACTGCTGTCTACACAGAGCAGTCTGATGAAAAAGCAAATGATTTTTTAGGACAAGTTGTCGCACACTGGGAAGAAAAAGCACTTCAAGCTGAGCAACTTGGTATTCGGACTTGCTTAACTCGGTTTGGTGTCATTTTACAAAACGGTGAAGGCGCATTGCCTATGATGGTGCTTCCTTATCAACTAGGCATCGGCGGCACTATCGGATCGGGTAACCAGTGGCTAAGTTGGATTCATATAGAAGATGTAGTAAGAGCTATGCTGTTGCTAATTTCAGATGAAAACTTATCCGGACCAATTAATTTTACAACACCGAATGTTAAAAGAATGAGAGAATTCGGAAAATCAATTAGCTTAGCACTAAATCGTCCTCATTGGCTTCCTGTTCCAAGCACAGTTTTAAAGCTTGCACTTGGTGAAAAAAGTATTCTTGTACTTGAAGGGCAGCACGTATTTCCGGAAAAGTTATTAAATGCAAATTTTGAATTTCAGTTCGTATCGGTCGAAGATGCCATTCGTAATTTATATAAATGAATAAAACGTGGCATTTCACGCAACCTACTTGTAAAAGGAGGTTACTTTTTTAATGAAACGACACATTTTAGGAATTAGCTTCGTTTTACTCGTTGCATTAGTATCATTTATTTCAGTAGCCGAGGCTGAGGAATTTCACTGGGGCTTTAAACCGAGCAAAAATGGCGAGCCAGTGGAAATTGGAGAGCCTTTAGAAACATTAATGAACAAATACGGTGCTATTTATAAAGGTAGCCCAGAGAAGAAAATTGTTTATTTAACATTCGATAATGGCTACGAAAATGGCTATACCGAAAGCATTTTAAATACGCTAAGGGAAGAAAATGCACCGGCTACATTCTTTTTGACTGGTCACTATTTGACGAGTGCGACCGATTTAGTAAAAACAATGGTCAAAGATGGACATATTATCGGGAACCACTCTTACGGTCATCCTAACATGGCTCGGCTATCTGCTGCTGAAATGAAAACTGAATGGAAAAAATTTGATGATAAGTTAAATGAACTAACTGGTGTAAAACGTACGTACTATGCCCGACCACCAGAAGGAATCTTTAATGAAGAAGTATTAAAAGTCGGTAATGAAGCTGGTTATCGCCATATGTTCTGGTCCATCGCCTTCAAAGACTGGTTAAAGGATGAGCGACGTGGTGCCAAATATGCTTATGATGCACTAATGGGACAGCTTCATCCAGGTGCAATAATACTGATGCATACTGTTGCACAGGATAATGCTGAAGCAATTCCGCAATTTATAAAAGATGCAAAAGCCCAAGGTTACACATTCGGCTCTCTGGATGACTTAGTACTTGAGCACGAAAAAATATCTCCATATTAGGAAAGTTGCGTTCCTTTCTTTCCATTACAATTTCCGTTATACTGAAATGATGAAAAGAAGGAAGTGGCTCGCACTAATTTTTGGTGCGAGTCACTCTATTTAAAGGACGTGTAAAAACTTGAGTGAATTAAAAATGGAAGTCGGGCAAAAGTTCCCGTTAACAATAAAGCGCCTCGGTATTAATGGTGAAGGTGTAGGGTTTTATAAGCGTAATGTAGTATTTGTAAAAGGGGCTATTCCAGGAGAAGAAGTAACAGTTAGGTTAACAAAAGTATCTCCAAAGTTTTCCGAAGCTGAAATATTGAACATTCGTAAAGAAAGCGAATTCCGTCAAGAAGCACCATGCCCTGTTTATTCAGAATGTGGAGGCTGCCAATTACAGCATATGACCTATGATGCTCAACTAGTAAACAAGCGTGATATCGTTGTTCAAGCATTTGAAAAATATGCAAAGGATATTGCAGAAACAGCCGAAATCCGTCCAACTATCGGTATGGATAACCCTTGGCACTACCGTAACAAATCTCAATTCCAAGTGCGTAAAGAAGGTAAGCGTGTCTATGCTGGACTTTTTGCAGAAGGAACGAATCAACTTTTAAATATCAACGATTGCCTCGTGCAACATCCTGTAACATCAAAAATTACAGTAGCTACACGTAAGATTTTACAAAAGCTAAACATCCCTATTTATGATGGGAAATCATTAAATGGGTTAGTACGTACTATTGTAGTTCGTACAGGTATGCGTTCTGGTGAAACACAAGTCTGTCTTGTGACAACTCGTCATGAATTACCGCATAAAGAGGAGTTAATTGAACGCATCAAAAAAATTGATCCATCTATCGTATCAATTACACAAAACGTAAATCGTGAAAAAACATCTCTTATCTTTGGTAGTGATACGTATGTATTAGATGGTAAAGATGCCATTCATGAAAAATTAGGCGAATTTGCATTTGATTTATCAACTCGTGCATTTTTCCAGCTAAACCCAGAGCAAACGGTTCATTTATACAATGAAATAAAAAAAGCTGCTGCACTTACTGGAAAAGAAAATGTAGTGGATGCTTATTGTGGTGTTGGGACAATTGGTATGTGGCTTGCAGAAGGTGCACGTGAAGTACGCGGTATGGACAATGTCGATGAAGCAATTGCCGATGCAAAATACAATGCCCGCACAAACGATAATTTACAACATGTACGTTTCTTCCCAGGCTCAGCCGATAAATGGCTATTCCGTTGGTCAAAAGAAGATTATCGTCCAGATGTAATTTGTGTAGATCCTCCACGTACAGGATTGGAGCCAGGATTTATTAGAACCGTGTTAAAAATCAAACCTAAGCGTTTCGTATATACATCATGTAATCCTTCTACGCTGGCACGTGATTTGAAAGATTTATCAAAAGCGTATAAAGTGGAGTATATTCAGCCAGTTGATATGTTTCCCCAAACAGCGCAAGTTGAATGTGTTGTAAAACTAACTTTAAAGAAATAAAAGCTAACACCTTTATCAAAATAATTTTGATAAAGGTGTTTTTCGTATCTGTCCCCAAATTCTCTCATTTTTCATGTAAAATAGAATTTGCTAGGAGGTATTTAAATGAAAAATATTGTATTTGTAATTATTACATTCATTCTTTCTTATTGGGGTATTTCATCACTCGGAGGCTTAATCTTTCCTAGTAATGATGAAAATTCCGCAACTTCAGCCAGCTCATTGCAGGCCGCTGTTACATTCGGTGGTGTAAATTATTTAAATGTATTTATCTACATAATTTTAGCAATGATTTTAACAACGATCATATTCTTTTCAGTAAAAAGCAGACGTTCCAATTAAGGACGTCTGCTTTTTTCTATATAGAAAGTTTTTTTGTTTTACCAAATAATATTACAATCGCAACAATTAACAGCATTACAGAAATAACAAATAAAAATCCGCTGTCTGGAAAAACTTCCAAATACAATCCCCCTAATAATGGTCCCGATAAACTTCCCAGACTAAAGAAAATACCACAAAGTAAATTACCCGTTGGCAATAATTCTTTAGGCGTCAAATCTGTCATGTAGGTTATGCCTAGCGAGAACATTGAACCAACACTCATCCCAGCTAATAAAAAGGTAGCCGCAACAAATATCTCGGAATTCTCCCAAAAGTTGCCGATAAAGAAAAAGGTGCTGCCCACCATTAATCCTGAAACGATGACTTTACGGCGTCCAATTTTATCACCCAATGCACCTAGTGGAAATTGCATTAAGATAGCTCCAATTGAAAAACTCGCTAAAATGATAGAAACATATGCTAAATTAAAGTCTTTTCGTAACGCGTAAACCGGGAATAAAGCATTTAGAGAGGACTCCAAAAAACCATATACAAATGGGGGCAAAAATGCAATCCATCCATATTTCACTGCCAACTTATAGCGCGAAAAACTATTTTGATTAGCATCCCCTGCCAACGTTTCCGGCTTCTCATTTTTTAAAAGAAATACTAAAGACCATGCTACAAGGCATAATGCAGATGACACAATAAACGGAAAGCTTTCGGATATTTTAATCAGCGGTACAAATAACGGACCAACCGCAAACCCTATCCCAAAAGATAATCCATATATAGACATGGCTTTTCCAAGTTTATGAGAAGCTGTCGACGTTGTAATCCATGTTTGGGTTGCAAAATGTAATGCATGATCACCGATTCCGATTAATAATCGCAAAATAAACCAGAACATAACACTTTTCCAAAATGGAAATAAAATTAACGATGTAAAAACTAACGCCCCTCCAAATACAATAATGGGTTTGTACCCGTATTTGCGTAAAGGCTGCTCAATAAATGGGGAAATTAATAAAGTCCCTATGTATAACCCCGTTGCATTCAAGCCATTAAGTGTAGATGACACGCCATCCCCTTCAAATATGACTGAAATAAGCGGCAATAGCATACCTTGCGAAAAGCCTGAAATTGATACGATAATAACTAAAATAATAAATCTTCGCTGATTATAACTCATTTCATTATTCTCCCTTGATTCATACATTCTATCGTATCATAGCCATTTATAAATGGGGAGAACTCAATAAACAGTTCAGAAAAATATAAAACCCTAGCCAACTTTATCTCTAAAAGTTAACTAGGGTTTTAAATATCACTTAATTCCATTTTATTCTTGCGTAAACAGTCGTCTCGACTAATTGCCGAAAATGTTTAAACGTCCTCCTTTTTTTGAGTTTGTCTATACAATTTTTTTCCGACCATCTCCTCTTCTTTAAGTATGAGTTTACTTTATCACAACACTTCAATATTGTAAATATTCAAAATACATAGAATCTTAAAATAATTAACAAGTACTATATAATTTCCTATTTTTTAAAGCTAATTTAATAGATAAGGTATATAAATCGTCTCTAGCGCAAGTTGTCAATTAACTTTTACAGTAGAACGTAGTATAATGTTCGTATGTAAACACAAAAGGAGCATCACGAACTATGAAGCCAATTACAAATAAAGAGCAGCAAGTAACGTATCTAAAGGAACGTTTAGAAATTTTCCTTGAAGTGTTGGATGCTATTGACCCTGAAACAACTGAACTAGAAGATATCGATCGCTTAATTCAAATGATGGATGATTTAGAAGATAAAATGGATCAATTCCAATCACGCGAAGAAAAATAAAATCCTAAAAGGCTGTGTAAAAGTGTACTTTACTTTTACACAGCCTTTCTTCGCTATTAATTTCCGCACTCCTTTGATTTTCGTTCTCGACACAAGACATGTCATTAAATAACTTTCCGATACTCTCTTTTTTCATTCTTTTGACTACATCCGCTATTATCCGCCTTAATTTTATGTGTTTTGACATTCATTCGTGTAAGCGCTCTTTTTTTTCTATTTTAAAAGAGTTATAATGTAAGATGGATTATTAGAAAGAGTATAATTTTCACTATAACGTGAAAGATTATGTTCTGACCTATGTCGACGATTCACCTAACGACAAAAATAAACATATTTTTCTGGGGGGAAAAATAAGATGGCATACTTAGAAACTTTAGAAAAAAGTCTTTATTCTTTAGTAACTGAAACATCTACAAACTTACCAAAAGACGTACGCCGCGCTATTAAAGCTGCCAAAGAAGCAGAAAATGCGGGAACTCGTGCAGCAATGTCATTAGACACGATTACTACAAATATTGTAATGGCTGAAGACAATGTGTCTCCAATTTGTCAAGATACTGGTCTACCAACATTTAAAGTATATACTCCAGTTGGTGTAAACCAAATCGAAATTAAAAAAGCTATCCAAACTGCTATCGCAGCAGCTACTGGGGATGCTAAATTACGTCCAAACTCAGTTGATTCATTAACTGGTAAGAACTCTGGTACAAACATCGGAGCAGGTCTACCAGTAATTAAGTTTGAACAATGGGAAAACGACTATATTACAGTGAAGCTAATCTTAAAAGGTGGCGGCTGTGAAAACAAAAACATCCAATATTCATTACCTACAGAATTAGAAGGTTTAGGGCGCGCTGGTCGTGACTTAGATGGTATCCGCAAATGTATTTTACACTCTGTATGGCAAGCACAAGGGCAAGGCTGTTCGGCTGGTTTCATCGGTGTCGGTATCGGTGGCGACCGCTCTTCTGGATATGATTTAGCGAAAGAGCAATTATTCCGTCATGTAGATGATGTGAATCCGATTGAAGACTTAGCAAAATTAGAAAAGTACATCGTGGAAAAATCAAATACATTTGGCGTTGGTACAATGGGCTTCGGCGGTGAAGCTACATTACTTGGTTGTAAAATCGGTGTAATGGACCGTTTACCAGCATCATTCTTCGTATCTGTAGCTTACAACTGTTGGGCTTACCGTCGTATGGCAATCGATATCGATCCAGCGACTGGCGAAATCACGAACTGGCACTACCAAGATGGTGAAAAAATTACTTTCCGTGACGAAGTAAAACAAGACAACTCGGACAATAAAGTAGTTGAACTTGTTGCACCGATTACAGAAGAAAAAATCCGTTCACTTAAAGTTGGGGACGTAGTAAAAATTTCTGGCCGTATGTACACAGGTCGTGACGCAATCCACCATCACTTAATCGGTGAAGGTGTAGAAGCGCCAGTAGATTTAGACGGTCAAATTATTTATCACTGTGGTCCAGTAATGGCAAAAGACGAAGCAGGAAACTGGGTCGTTAAAGCTGCTGGTCCAACAACTTCAATTCGTGAGGAGCCATACCAAGGCGACATCATGAAAAAATTCGGTATCCGTGCTGTTATGGGTAAAGGCGGTATGGGGCCAAAAACACTAAAAGCACTTAACGAACACGGTGGTGTTTACTTAAATGCTATCGGTGGTGCTGCACAGTATTACGCTGACTGCATTAAATCAGTTGATGGTGTAGACTTGATGGAATTCGGTATTCCAGAAGCAATGTGGCACCTATCAGTAGAAGGCTTCACAGCTGTAGTAACAATGGACTCTCACGGAAACTCATTGCATGCAGATGTAGAAAAATCTTCATTAGATAAGTTAGCGCTTCATGCAGAGCGTGTATTTTAAGTTTATGTAATTTCAGCAACTCACTTCCATCATTTTGGGGTGAGTTGTTTTTTGCAATATTTCATTTTTAAAATATTCTGTTTATTGATATATCATTTATGTTATATTATTTTGTAATAAATGGAATAAGGAGTGTTTAAATGTTTTTTACCAAAGTATTTGTTAACGCATTATTTATAGCAACCCAAATACAATTTAGTACAACTTATCAATACAAGCGCAGTTTACTGGTCGCTATTCTTTATACAACATATGTCTACATTATTTTTCCTCATGTCACATACGGCTTTATATATATATTTCTTCTTATAATGTTATGGTTACTTTTTTCCGCCTCATATTTTCAGCGCACTCACTTATTTGATTCATATAAAAGTCGTACAGAGTCTAAATGATTCTGTACGACTTTTTATTTTTATTTTACTGAACTAATTGTGCTTTATCCGCCGGCTCGTTATAAATATCTGTATCTAGTTCATTCGTTACCCGGCTGGATACGACACCCGAAACCATGGAGCCACTTACATTAAGCGCTGTACGTCCCATGTCGATTAACGGCTCTACAGATATTAAAATACCTGCTAAAGCTATTGGTAAATCCATTGCAGATAGAACGATGATTGCAGCGAACGTTGCACCGCCGCCAACACCTGCTACACCGAATGAGCTAATTGCTACGATTAATATTAATGTTGCAATAAACCCTGGGGATAATGGATTTATACCTACTGTTGGGGCAATCATAACAGCCAACATTGCTGGATATACTCCCGCACAGCCATTTTGCCCAATCGATAAACCAAATGACCCTGCAAAGTTTGCAACCCCATCCGGAACGCCAAGACGCTTTGTTTGTGTTTGAATATTTAATGGTAATGCACCTGCACTTGAACGTGAAGTGAAGGCAAATAGTAATACTTCTGCTGATTTTTTCACATATGTTAACGGACTTAATCCTGTTAATGCAACAATAACTAAATGCAATAAGAACATAGCAATTAATGCAACATATGATGCCAAAATGAATTTACCTAAATCCATTATCGCCCCTAAATCACTCGTTGCAACTGTACGTGCCATAATTGCAGCTACACCGTATGGAGTTAAACGTAAGATAATGCGTACTACACCCATTATTAAACCGTATATAGCGTCGACACCTTTTTTTACGTTCGCTGCTGTTTCTTCTTCTTTACGACGAAGCGTTAAATAACTAAAGCCTAAAAACGCAGCAAAAATAACAACTCCAATTGTTGATGTTGCGCGAGATCCTGTTAGATCTGCAAATGGATTTGCCGGGAACATTGTTAAAATTTGTTCAGGTAACGACGTAACCTCAGCCGAACGTTCTACTAACGATTCCCCACGTGCAATTTCTGCTTCCCCTTGCATAATTTGAGTTGCATCTAGATCAAATGCAACTGTAGAGGCAATACCTAAACCAGCTGCTATTGCTGTAGTACCTATTAGTACAGATAAAATAACCGCGGCTGTTTTTCCTAAATTCTTTCCGAATGTTACTTTAGTAAATGCTGCTAATATTGAAATGAAGACTAAAGGCATTGCAATCATTTGTAATAATCGTACATAACCATTCCCAACGATGTTATACCAAGGCATAGTCTCTGTAATTGCATCGGACTCCACGCCGTATGCAAATTGTAGCCCTATTCCGAGTAAAATTCCTAATCCTAATGCGATAAATACACGATTAGAAAATTTAACATGCTTTGTTTTAAGGAAGTATAAAAATGTAATAACAATGATCAACAAGGCAATATTAAGTAAAACGAATAAATTCAACTTTAACTCCTCCTATTTAATAAAATGTACTTAACTATATTACTCTATAATCCTTATAAGTCAAGTTGGTATTTATTATTCTTATTTATTGTATGTTATTTACAAAATATGATGCTTATATTATAATTATTATTAAATAATAAAATACTTATAATATAATTGAAATTCATTATCAGTTGATTTAACAATGATATTCATTATCAAGGAGGTATATATGAAAAATTCTAATCGAGAAAAGTTATCATTAAATGAGAAAATTATAGAACATAAAGAATTGATCGCTGCCTTAGTTTCCGGCTTTATTATTTTGCTCGCATGGAGGATGGAATCCACCGATCAAACAACCGCAGCTGTCATTGCATATTTAACAGCTTTTGTAATTGGCGGTTATGCCAAAGCAAAAGAAGGCATTGAAGATACAATTGAAAACAAATCTTTAAATGTTGAAATGTTAATGATTTTGGCAGCCATCGGATCAGCCATTATTGGATACTGGATGGAAGGTGCCATATTAATCTTTATATTTGCCTTAAGTGGCGCCCTTGAAACATATGCGATGAACAAAAGCCATCGTGAAATTTCCTCTTTAATGGAGTTACAGCCTGAAGAAGCTTGGCTTGTACGAGGCGGATTTGAGCCTATTAAAATATCTGTAAAAGATTTAAAAGTAAATGACCATATTTTAGTAAAGCCTGGAGAACGAATTCCTGCCGACGGAAAAGTATATAAAGGGATATCAACTGTCGATGAAGCAGCTATTACAGGTGAATCAATGCCGATTACGAAAAATATTGACGATGAAGTGTATGCAGGAACAGTGAACTTAAATGGAGTTTTAACTATTAGTGTAACGAAGCAAAGCGGAGAAACCTTATTCCAAAAAATTATTACACTTGTACAATCTGCGCAAAGTGAAAAGTCCCCATCACAGCAATTTATTGAACGCTTTGAAGGTATTTATGTAAAAGGAGTATTAATATCAGTCGGAATCATGATGTTTTTGCCCCACTATTTATTTGGCTGGGATTGGACGACAACTTTATACCGCGCAATGGTACTGTTGGTAGTGGCATCTCCTTGTGCCCTTGTAGCATCCATTATGCCAGCTACCCTATCTTCCATCTCAAATGGTGCCAGAAACGGTATTTTAGTTAAAGGCGGCTTACATTTAGAACATTTGAATACATTACGTGTCTTAGCTGTCGATAAAACCGGAACACTTACACAAGGCACACCAGCCGTAACAGATTTTATCGTTCGTGAGGATTTAAATAAAGATGAGACATTGGCATTAATCGCAGGCATTGAAGGACAATCAAACCACCCTCTTGCACAAGCGATTACTTCATTTGCAAAAAAACAAAATGTCATTGTCCCACAAAATATTATAATTGAAGATATACCTGGGTATGGGATAAAGGCACAATATAAAGAACAAAATTATACAATCGGCAAGCCTGATTTTGTCGGTAAAGATTTGGCCGTTTCTTTTTCGGACGGAGCATTGCAGCAATTAGGGAATGAAGGAAAGACAGTTGTATTTTTAAAAGACCAAAACGGAATTGCAGCATTAGTTGCCCTAAAAGATATAGTACGAGATGAAGCAAAAAAAGCAGTTTCAGCACTGAAAGAACTAGGCATTGATGTCATGATGCTTACTGGTGACAATGAAGCGACAGCAAAAACTATTGCAAATGAAGCTGGTGTAACAAACTATGTTGCAGAATGTTTACCTGAAACAAAGGTCGAACATATTAAGCAGTATAAGCAATCATACGGCAATGTTGGTATGGTGGGTGACGGGATTAATGATGCCCCAGCGCTAGCAACTGCTTCTGTTGGGATTGCAATGGGTGGCGGTACGGACGTGGCACTCGAAACAGCCGATGTTGTATTGATGAAAAATGACCTTTCTAAGATTGCTTACGCTGTTAAGCTCTCTCGTAAAATGCAACGAATCGTTAAGCAAAATATAATTTTCTCGTTAACAGTCATCGCAATTCTCATTATCTCAAACTTTTTCCAGGCGATTAGCCTCCCCCTTGGGGTTATTGGTCATGAAGGAAGCACGATTTTAGTTATTTTAAATGGCCTGCGTATGTTGAGCAAAAATGTTTAATGGCTTGCTACTAAAAATAACCAACTGACAATAACCATAAATAAAGCACGACGCCTAAATATTTATGGCGTCGTGCTTTTTGTGTGACAAAACAATTTAGAAAACAGGTGTCTTTGCATTCTTTTTATTTTTCTTGGCAATCTGTCTTTTTTGGAATGTGGCATTTAATATTCCACCCAATATTAAAATCATTCCTGTAAAGTACAGCCAAAGCATTAGTATAATGACCCCGCCAATACTGCCGTAAGTAGCACTAAAATTGCCGAAATTGTTAATATAAAATGAAAAGCCATAAGTTAATGTAAGCCAGCCTAGTGTTGCCAATATTGAGCCTGGTACAACACTAACAATTGTTAATCGAGGATCAGTATTAGGAACAATCCAATACATAACCGTTAATAAAAGAAAAATAAGGGTAGGCGGCATAATCCAACGAAGCGTATTCCAAAGACCTGCCAATGATTCTTCTATACCAAAATAGCCGAACACTACATTTTCAATTTGCTGTCCAAAAACCGGCAAGACAAGAGCAATTAAAATAATAATTACTAACGAAATAGTAAATAAAAGAGACCAAATACGATTTATAAAACCTGCTCTAGCTTCAACATCATAGGCACGATTTAATGTTTTCATCAGTGCGTCTACAGCACGCGAGGCAGACCAAATTGTACCGATAATACCAACTGAAAGTAAACCGCCATTTTGGTTGGTTAGTACTTCCGAAAGTGTCCCTTCAATAAGAACATAAACTTCCTCAGGCATTATATCACTCAAGAAATCGAATACTTGCCCTTGTTCTAAATTTAAATATGGTAAGAGTGTTACCATAAAAATAAGCATCGGGAAAAATGATAGTAAAAAGAAATAAGCAAGTAGTGCACCCATCCCCGACATATCAACTTTTTGAATACGGTATATTAAATCCTGAAAAAAACCTTTTGTCGTTAAAACATTTATTTGACTAGGGTCAGGTGAAACATATGATTTAATAAGTGAAATCTTTTCTTTAAATTCTTCTTTCTCTTCCACACAGCCACCACCTTTTGAATTACCCAGAAAAAAGATACACTGAATATCTTTCTATCTGGATAACGCCCTAACGGATGTCCCAGATATCGAAATAACTCCAAGAAAAAATCTGTACATATTTACACTAAGGCGAATTTAATTAGCCAGCTTGTTCATCCTTTTTTGAAAATGCATCAATCGTTTCGGAAACCATACTTTGAATTGTAGTTGGCAATTCTTTAATATCATTTCCATTTTGCATAATAGACTGAATACTATCATTTACTGTTCCGTAAACTGTTTGAGCCTGCTCAATTTTCGATTCAACTAATGCTAATAGTTCGTCACGGTTTTCAGCATAATAAACAACCGTATCTTTTGCATTTTTAGCTGTCTTTACAGTATGCTCTCTTGTTTGCTTATCTAACATACTGATTGCTGCACCAGTTACTGCCCCAATTGCTATAAACGGTAATAGTTTACTTTTCATATTTTACTCTCCTCCTGTGTATGCTTTCATATTCCCATAAAAATTTCCTATAAAACTTATCTACAACCATTTTAGCGAATGTTCGCTATTTTTAAAAGCATTCCCAAAACTTTTACGGGTTGACAAGAAGTGCCTTGCATGAAATGATATTTTTGTAAACATTGAAAGGTAGGGCAAAAAATATGGACTTATCCAACCCATCACAAGAAAATGTCAATTATATGATAGAACAAATCAAAGAAAAACTACGTATGGTAAACGTTGACGCTATGCAATCAGAGGCATTCGATGAAGATAAATACGAGGATCTACAATATCTATATGAAATGGTTATGAAACGAGACTCGTTCAGCCCTAGCGAAATGAATGCTATTGTTGCAGAATTAGGCTCCCTTCGTAAATAAAAGGAAGCAATAAAAAGAAGCTCATCGATATTTTTCGACGAGCTTCCTTTTATTTCATAACTATTCCCCAGGAAATACGATTACTTATTAAGTTCGACAGCAATTTTTGCGCCTACACGTGCATTGTGTTTTACTAATGCAATATTTGCATCGAGTGACTTACCTTCAGTCAGTTCTTTCACTTTACCCAGTAAGAATGGTGTTACATTTTTGCCTGCAATACCTTGTTCTTTTGCTTCTCTTAGTGCATTGTCGATAATAGTATCCATTACACTTGTTTCCATAGCATCCTCAACTGGAATTGGGTTGGCGATTAATGCCCCACCACGTAAACCTAAATCCCATTTTGCGCGTAGAATAGCTGCAGTTTCTTCTGCTGAATCAACACGAATGTTTACATCAAATTCACTCTCACGTGCATAGAATGCCGGTAATTTGTCAGTGCCGTATCCGATTACTGGTACACCTTTTGTTTCTAAATATTCTAATGTTAAGCCGATATCTAAAATGGATTTTGCACCTGCACATACAACAGCTACATTTGTCATTGCTAATTCTTCCAAGTCTGCAGAAATATCCATAGTTGTTTCAGCGCCACGGTGAACCCCGCCAATACCGCCTGTTACGAATAACTCGATGCCTGCTAATTCCGCGCAAATCATCGTTGCAGCTACTGTAGTTGCTCCAATTTTTTTAGTTGCAAGTAAATAGCCAATATCGCGGCGACTTGTTTTTGCTACACCTTGAGCATTACCGAACATTTCTAACTCTTCATCGGATAAACCAATTTTGATTTTCCCGTCGATTAATGCGATTGTTGCTGGTACTGCACCACCATCACGAATAATTTGTTCTACTTCACGAGCTGTTTGTACGTTTTGAGGATATGGCATACCATGAGAAATGATTGTCGATTCAAGAGCTACAATAGGTAGACCTTTCTCTTTTGCTTCTAATACCTCTTGTGAATATGATAAATATTGTTCCATTATAAATTCCTCCATTCAAGTAATTTTTCCTTTGTTAAATCTTCTCGTACAGTTTTGTCTGATTGTAATGTTTTTGATGCATTTGTTAAACCAAGTTGGATTGCTTCTTTAAAGTCCTCATTGTTTAATACTCCATGTAAAAATGCACTTACAAAAGCATCTCCCGCACCTGTAACATCTACAATTTTTTTTGTTGCAATGGCTTTATAATGCGTCACTGTACCATCATGACCAGCCATTACTCCATGTTCTCCTAATGTAAGGACGACATATTTTGCCCCTTTTTGTAGCATTGCTTTTACTGCCTTTTCATAATGACCAAATTTCTCCAAATTCATATTCAAATACTTTTCTGCTTCATCACGATTGCAAATAAAGTAATGTACCCCCTGTAAATCTTCTGGCATGTTTTTCATCTTAGGTGATGAAACAGGAATAACAGCGAATGGAATTTTGCGCTCATGGGCAAACTCTTTTACATATTCCACTGTTTCCAACGGACAGTTTAAATCAATTATTAAACAGCTCGCATTTTGCATTATGGATTCATACTTTTTTAAAACAGTTGGAGATAGTTGTTCATATATTTCCATATTCGCCATGGAGATTACCAATTCCCCGGAATGCGCCAATACGGCTGTGTAAGAACCTGTTTTATAGTCTTTTAACTTTTCCACTAGATCAAGACTCATCGTAGCATTACAATTCTGTTCAATATATATGGCATCATGATCATCACCCATTACGGTAATTAATGAAACACGGTTACCTAAACGACCTATATTTTCTGCTATGTTACGCGCCACCCCACCAACCGTTTCAGTTACCGAAGCAGGATTTGAAGTACCTAACTGGACATCTTGTTCAATTGTAAATTTACGGTCGACGTTAGCACCGCCAATTGCGATAATATGATTTTTCTCCGGCAAGACATATGCTCGCCCAAGAATTTCTCCGCGTTTAATCAGTGACGAGATGATATTGGCAAGTGCTGGTCTTGACATCCCTAATTGCTCTGCCATTTCCTGTTGAGACAGATAAGGATTTTTTTTTATCAATTGAAAGATTAGCTTTTCTTTTTCATTCAACTACATCACCTCGATGCAAACATTTGTTTATAATTATAAACTTTTGTTTAAAAGATGTCAAAAATAAAAAAAGCTGTTTAGAAAGTTTACTCTCTAAACAGCTTTTATTACTCTACAATTAGTTCTCCATTTTCAGTGATACGCGGTTGTACAAGAACCTCAACACGGCGATTTTTTGCTTTTCCTTCTTCTGTATCATTGGAGGCAATTGGTTGGAATTCACCGAATCCTTTAACACTGAAGTATTTCGGGTCAAGCGCTTCATTACCCGTAACAACTTCCTTCATAAAGTTTACAGCCCGCATAACTGATAAATCCCAGTTGGAATCAAACTCAGTAGTATTGATCGGAACATTATCTGTATGACCGGTAATAACAATATTACGTGGTGGGTCAAACATTAACAGTTGCGCAATCTCATCGGCAATGGTTGCATACTCTTCCTTTACTTCTGCACGCCCCATGTCGAATAAAATACTATCTCGAATCGTAATTAACAAACCTTCTTCTGTCAATTTTGTTTCAAACTGATTTTCCAATTCATGAATTGCTATGAACTCGTCCACCCGGTTTTGTGTTTCTAGTAGGCGTTCTTGGTCTTCCATATATTTAGAAGCTCCAGATTGAATATTGGATGTCGAACCATTTGGTGTTTGAACTACTGAAGGGTTGTCCATTACACCAGTACCACTTGTGAAAATTTCATTAAATACAGCAGACATTTGCTGTAGTTTTGTTTCGTCGACAGAACTTGATGCAAATAGGACGATAAATAATGCTAATAATAATGTTAAAATATCCGCATAAGGTACTAGCCATGATTCGTCAACATGTTCCTCATGCTTTTTATGTCTTTTACGCTTCTTTGCCAAGGCCACCCGCCCCGCTTTCGGTAATTTGCTTACGTTCTTCCATCGTTAAATATGAAGCAAGCTTTTGCTCGATTACTCGAGGAGCTTCACCTTCAAGTACAGATAAAATCCCTTCAATCATCATCTGCTTTTGCTTAACTTCTACAGAAGATTTACGTTTTAACTTATTGGCAAATGGATGCCATAATACATACCCTGTAAAGATACCTAATAATGTAGCAACAAAGGCAGCAGAAATTGCTACACCTAATTTATCGATATCTGTCATATCTTTTAAAGCTGCAATAAGCCCTACTACAGCCCCTAATACACCAAGAGTTGGTGCATATGTACCTGCTTGGGTAAAGATTCCTGCACCACTTGCATGGCGGTCTTCCATCGCTTCTACTTCCTCTGAAAGCACATCGCGAATATAGTCTGCATTTTGACCATCTATAGCCAGCGTTAAGCCATTTTTCAGGAAAGGATCTTCAATTTCAGATGCCTTGCTTTCTAGAGCCAATAAACCTTCACGACGAGCTAAATCTGCCCACTGTGCAAACATTTTGATTAAATCAATATCACTAGCTAATTTTGTTTCTGTAAATAAAATTTTAAAAAGTTTTGGAATTCGTTTTAATTCCTTCATTGGGAACGCGATTGTTACCGCTGCAATTGTACCAAAGATGATAATTAAAATAGCGGCAGGATTCAATAATGCGTCAGGTGTTACACCTTTCATAAACATCCCTAATAAAAGAGCAAAAAAGGCAAGTATTATCCCAACAACCGATGATATATCCATATGTAGTACCTCCAAATTACTATGTCTTTTCTTATTTCGGTATATTTATCTTTTTATTAACTTCCTTTACACTGGTATTAGAACAATTTTTATATTTTTCGATACATTTATTATTTTTATCACAATTTCTACCCTTTTGATAATGGTGTATCAAAAAATAAAAATATTTTATGACAATTACTGGAGGAATGTTTCAAATGAATTCAATGTTCGAAAGTAAGTTAACAAAGTATGCGGAATTGGCAGTAAAAATCGGTGTTAATATTCAACCAAATCAATATTTGTATATCGCTGCTTCCATTGAATCAGCACCATTTGTACAAGTTGTAACTAAAATCGCCTATGAGGCAGGGGCAAAGCAAGTATTTGTAGATTATACAGATGACCAAATTACGCGTACTCGTTACGAGTTAGCACCGGATGATTCTTTTGATTTCTTCCCTGCATGGAAAGTCCAGGAGCGTGAGTGGCTGGCTGAACAAGGTGCAGCATTTATGAGCATCGTTTCGCAAAGTCCTGATCTACTAGCTGGTATCGATTCAAAACGTATTGCAACTTTCCAAAAAGCAGCCGGAATTGCGTTAAATAAATACCGCCAGTACGTACAATCAGATAAAATCAGCTGGACTGTCATTGCAGCTCCTTCTAAACAATGGG
Source organism: Solibacillus sp. FSL W8-0372 (assembly GCF_037969735.1). Taxonomy (NCBI): domain Bacteria; kingdom Bacillati; phylum Bacillota; class Bacilli; order Caryophanales; family Caryophanaceae; genus Solibacillus; species Solibacillus sp. FSL W8-0372. The sequence goes on from NZ_CP150204.1 coordinate 3,403,080, forward strand.
CTAAAAAAGTATTTTCAGATTTACCTGAAAATGAACAAGTGGAAGCATTATGGGAGGCTATTTTTAAAGCGACACGAGCTGACTTAGACAACCCTGTCCAAGCTTGGGCAGAGCATAATGATAACTTACATGAAAAAGTAGATTACTTAAATAATAAAAACTATGCAAAGCTGCACTATACAGCACCTGGAACGGATTTAACGATAGAGCTTCCGAAAGGTCATTTATGGTGCGGTGCAGGCAGTGTCAATGAAAAAGGCGAAGAATTCATGGCTAATATGCCAACTGAAGAAGTTTTTACAGTACCGCATAAAAATGGTGTAAACGGGTATGTATCTAGTACAAAACCACTTAGCTACGGTGGCAATATAATCGATAATTTTAAAATTACATTTGAAAATGGGCGTATTATAAATGTTGAAGCTGAACAAGGCGAAGAAGTTTTGAAAAACCTTGTAGGAACAGATGAGGGCTCTCATTATTTAGGGGAAGTGGCACTTGTACCTTTCCATTCACCTATCTCTGAATCGAATATTTTATTTTACAATACACTATTCGATGAAAATGCATCAAACCACTTAGCCATCGGCAGTGCTTATGCATTTTGTTTAGAAGGCGGGAAAACGATGTCACAGGAAGAATTGGAAAAACACGGGTTAAATAACAGTATTACGCATGTTGACTTTATGATTGGTTCTGCGCAAATGAATATCGATGGCATTACTGAAGATGGTCAGGCAGAAGCTGTTTTCCGTGATGGAAACTGGGCATTCTAAATCTTCAAGATGTCGCCATATTTACAATTTATTCTGTAGTAAATGCATAAATTCCCCTACAATGTTCCAATTTATTAGGTTATAATTGGTTAATGATTCTTATTATTAAATAGAGAGGAGTTTTTATGATGTTTGATCACCGTCATCCGTTTTTGTCTGATTACTATACGTTAGTTTTAGGTTTCTCAGCAGTTATTCTTGTTCTTTTAGTAATGTTTATCATGTACTTACGAATCGGATTACAATCTCATGACTCTGTTATAGTAGATTCAAAGGCTAATGCATTCGCGCCAAACGAAAAATCACTAGATGGTCACCACCATCATTAATATTTTTCACAACCGTTCTATTTGAGCGGTTGTTTTTTATTGCTGAATTACTGCTTTAGTTCTCTTTATTTATTGGATTTTTAACTATAATTGTGCGCATTTATTTGAATTATCTAAATAATATTTTAAAATGAATACAGAAACGAAAGGGGTATGAACAAATGTCTGCATTACAAAATATTCTAGAGTTTAATGAAAAGTTTGTTGCTGAAAAGCAATATGAAGAATACGCGACAACGAAGTTCCCTGATAAAAAGATTGTTGTTTTATCTTGTATGGATACGCGTTTAGTAGAATTATTACCAAAAGCAATGAACTTGCGCAACGGGGATGTAAAAGTTGTTAAAAGTGCTGGCGCAATCGTAAATCACCCATTTGGTGGCATTATGCGCAGTATATTGGTAGCCGTGTATGAATTACAGGCTGATGAAGTATATGTTATTGGTCATTATGATTGTGGTATGAGTGCCGTTGATTCAAATGTAATGATTGGTCATATGCTTGAACGTGGAGTAAAACAAGAAACGATAGATGTTATTAATTATGCACGCGTAGATTTAAAAGAATGGTTACGTGGTTTCGGCGATATTAAAACGAGTGTTTTAAAAAGCGTTGACTTAGTAAGAAAACATCCATTAATGCCTGCTGGTGTTCCTGTACACGGTCTTATCATTGACCCTGCAACTGGTAAATTAGATTTAGTAACTGATGGATCTGAAGAAATAAAATAATAAGCTATAGCCTTACCCACTGGACTTTATTGGGTAAGTGCTATAGCTTTTTTTATAGTCATATAAAGATCACCTATTTATATATTCTCGCTGTAATATTGCGTACATATAATGGTCAACCCATTTACCATTAATAAATAATAATTCTCGGAGTAAACCCTCTCTCGTAAATCCTGACTTTTCTAAAACGCGTATAGAGCCCACATTTTGAGGAGCGACATATGCTTCAATACGATGAATATTTAAAGTTGAAAATGCGAACTCCATTACTAAACGTACTGCTTCGGTAACAATGCCTCTTCCTATAAATTTTTCATCCATAGAATATCCGATAAAACCGCTGGAGTATGGCAAGCGTTTTATAGAGTAGAGAGATATATGACCAATCAGTAGACCTGTTTCATTATGGAAGATTCCAAAGGAAAACTCTCTGTTTGTTTGCAAAAGATGCATGCTTTCCATTATTTTCTTGTACTGTGTCTCTTCTGTATAAAATTCATCCCGATGTAACGGTTCGTATGTTGACCAATAAAATTTGTTATCCACTAATAGCTTAGTCAATGCTCTTGCATCGGACAGTGTAAATGTACGCAATGAACATTGTTGCCCAATAAGTTGAACCATTGGACCCTCCTTCTTTCGAAATAGCTTAATTAAGCTTTTCATTTAACTCACCTACATTTCACAGCCAAACTTACTTATCTGTTTTTGATTTTTTCTTTTTTGGCTTTGGCTTTGGCTGTATTTCTATAAATTCAGGTTTTTCACTATCTGCCGCAAGTTCCTTATGATTTTCAAAAACATTGGTAAGCTGAAGACCCCGTTTAGTAATTTGTGTTTCAATTTGCGCAACCGCTTCTTTTAGCACTTGTACTCGTGCATAAAATTTATCGTTGCCAGGAATTAAACACCAAGGGGCATTTTCTGTATTTGTTTTAGCAAACATTTCATCTGCCGCTTCCATATATAGATTGAACTTTTCACGATTTCGCCAATCTTCATCTGTTAGTTTCCAAGATTTATATGGATCTGCCGCTCTCTCCATAAAGCGCTTCAACTGCTCATCTGCATCAATATGAACCCAAAACTTAACTATAATATAATCTTCATCCGTTAATTGCTTTTCAAAGTCATTAATTTCGTTATAAGCACGCTTCCATTCATGTTCTTTTGCAAAGCCTTCTATGCGTTCCACTAATACACGACCATACCAGGAACGGTCAAAGATGGCTATCTGACCATGCTGAGGAAGCTTCCGCCAAAAACGGTGCATATAGTGATAACGCTTTTCGTGTGGCTGTGGTGCGGAAATTGGTGAAACGATTAAACCACGTGGATCAATGTGTTCTGTTAATCGCTTTATTGCGCCCCCTTTGCCTGCTGCATCCATACCTTCAAAAACGAAGATGAGACCGATTTTATTGTTGTATAAAAATTGCTGTATATTAAGCATTTTATACTGCAACTCTTTCAATTGCTTTTTGTAGAGCTTCTTATCCAATTTTAATGTAAGATCCAAATCGTTTAGTTTCTTCATTCAACGGCCCCCTCTATTGCGAATCATTATATATATTTTACTTGAAAGTGTTTAGAAATGGTAATTGTTGTTGTGATTTATTTGAATCGTTTGATTATTTTATGTTAATTTAATCTCCCTATAGAACAAAAGTAAAAAACGTGGCCGCACTATATGCTTCCACGTTTTTTATTAGTCTTCTAATGTTGTTAAAATAATTGGTTTGTCTTTTGTTACGATAATCGAATGTTCAATTTGTGCAACTAACGATTTATCCGGAGTAATAAATGTCCAACCATCTCCAGATTCAACAATATGCTCTGCCTTTGCTGAAATGAATGGCTCTACTGCTAAAACCATCCCTTCTTTCATAATCGTTGTATCCCATGCATCATAATAATTTAATACGTGGTTAGGCTCCTCATGCAATGATTTACCTAAACCATGACCTGTTAAGTTCATAATTACCGTTAGGCCATGATCACGCGCTTCACGCTCAACCGCCTTACCAATTTGATTTAATTTTGAACCTGCTTTAACTTTTGTCATTGCACGTTCAAATGCAGATTTTGCTACAGCACAAAGTTTTTCCTTATCTTCATAGCCTTCTCCAACAACAAAGGAAATTCCTGTATCTGCAAAATATCCATCTAAAGAACCTGATACGTCGATATTAACGATATCTCCTTCTTGAATCACTTTATTACCTGGAATACCATGTGCCACTTCATGATTCACCGAAATGCAAGTATAGCCCGGGAAGTCATATTCACCTTTTGGACCTGAAACAGCGCCAGCATCAGCAAACATCCGTCCTGCAATTTCATCCAATTCTTTTGTTGTCACGCCAGGTACTGTCGCAGCTTTCATCGCTTCACGAATTTCAGCACAAATGCGTCCTATTTTTTTAAAAGCCTGGATTTCTTCTTGTGTTGTAACAATCATGTGTAACTTCCTTCCTCTTAAACAATGTCTACCCTTAACTATAACATACTTAAAATCGGTTGTAAGTGTTCATTGTTTTTTTAAATGATGTGTTTAAATACAGGAATTATGTGCAAAAATGATTTATAGATTAATGTACATTGATAAAAAAACAAACTAGATTTGAAGTGTGGAAATCCGCACTGCAAACCTAGTTCTATTATAATAATTTAATTTATTGTACTTTTTGCAATAAACGTGGTGCAGACGTGAATAATAGGACGGCAATAATGGCTGTAATAATTGTTGCTGGCAGCATGTAGGAACCGTTGTAGAGAATTGAATATGTCCACACATTATCGTCGCCTGCAAATTCCTTAAAGAAGACCACTCCGGCAAGTAAGTGGCAAACAAATCGTAAAGCTCCACCTAATAACGTACCTATTATAATATAGAGTGCCATCTTTGTTTTATGAAGTGACTGTGTTGCTTGCAGTAAAGGCTTTCTTATAACTGCCGCTAAACCTACTACAGTAAAAGCGAGACCATAATCCAGAATTGCCTGAAGCCAGTGAACAATATACGCGCCAAACATCATTTGCATTATGCCGATCAGTAGACCTGTTGCAAGACCTGCTGTTACTCCCCAACGAATTGCCATTAAAATAATAGGAACCATTACAAAGCTGATCGAACCACCTTGCGCCCACATTTTAAATGATATTTGATCCAACACCAGTCCGACGGCAGCGAAAATCGCTATTTCCACCATCATTAATAATCTCTTTTTGTCCATAACAATGCTCCTTTCTTTTTCCGATGTAGCAGAAGTGAAGAAGGAATAGAACCATTTATAAAAAATAAAAAACGATACTCAGGACAAAAGCCTGACTATCGTTTAAACAGTCGGATTCTATCCACATCCCTACGCAAGTACTAACTTACAGGTTCAAAGAGTCAGTGCAATCACGTGCACAATCTCAGCCGACTTACTCGGCTCCCCTTGTGGTACATCTAAATAATTATTGTTTGAACAAACTTATTGTATCGAATAATTTTCCAACTTTCAACAAACGATTTTTTTGAAACTAAATTCCAGACAGAAGCGTATACAAACAAAGGAGTGAATGAAATGAATCAATCAAAAGGTTTGAGTGCTTTAAGCTATTTAAGCTTTTATTTTGCACCATCTATCTTGCCATTTATTATATATATAGTTTCAAAAGATGATTTTGTAAGGGCGCACTCCAAAAAGGCTTTTATAACACAGTTTATCCCGATTGCTTTTGGTATTTTGTATATTATTTACTTTTTCGTTTCACTTTTTTTAACGCATGAAACGTTGACTATGCAAGATTTCTTTGTCAGTTCACATTTTATTGCCATTGTAGTTTTAGTTATTATGTTTTCAATAGTAGGGATTTGGAATTTAGTGAAAGCTATTAAAGTTCTACGTTAATGTTTATGAAAGCTTCATAATTGGGTATATTTCTTATACGAAATGATATTCGTTAAGGAGTGAACACTTATGAAAATTAACAAACTTGTTAAAACAGCAATTAAGTATGGTCCAATACTTTATCCAATTATAAAGAAAATGATGGATAAAAAATCTACTCCACAACCCGTAACTACTACACGCCGAGCTACAAAACGCTAACGTAAAAAAGACATTTCACCCTATCATTCGAGTGAAATGTCTTTTTTTGAAAAATTTTATTTAATAATAATTTCCGTTTTACTATAGCCTTCTTTTAACTTTTGTACTTGTAAAATGGCCGGCATAGCTGCTTTAAGTTCGGCAACATGTGAAATTACCCCAATTAGTCGTCCTGTCTGCTGTAGGTCGATTAAAATATCGATAGCTCGGCGCAACGCCTCTTCATCCAATGTACCGAAGCCTTCATCGATGAACATCGTATCAATATGCACACTGCCTTGAACACTTTGGATAACATCCGCCATTCCTAATGCTAACGAAAGTGATGCATTGAACTTCTCACCGCCGGACAATGTTTTTACATCGCGTGTTTGCCCTGTATTACTATCATATACATCAATACTTAACCCGCTTTGAGCATTTCCTTCCTTGCGACCCGTTGACTTTAAAAAGTATTGACCATTTGATAACACTCGAAGTCTCTCATTTGCGGCATGTGTTACTTTTTCTAAATAGCCTATTTGCGCAAATCGCTCAAAAGAAATTTTCGCTTCATTTTGTCCACGAATTAAATCATAAACATGTTCAACTTGCATTAATTTTTCTTTATATTCTTCTATTTGTCGAGCTGATTTTTCAAGCTTCTCTAAAGTTTCCTCACACTGTAATGTGTAAGATTGAACTAACTTCATTTCTGAATATTGTGCTTCTACTTGCTCTGTAAGAAGCGTAATTTGTTGCTCGAAAGCTTTTAAATCCACCAATTCTTTTCCCTCTAGCATTTGTTGTTCTTCTGCAATTTGCACTGTTAAAGTATGAAAACTTTGCTTATAGTTATCTAAAGTTTCCTGAATTTGCTGTTGAACATGCAGTGGCAGTAGTGCTTGCTTATATGCTTCTAAATGGAAGCCTTCTTGTATGAGTACAGACTCAAATGAAGCTTGCGCTATTTTATTTTCCTGTTGTTTGTCAGTTAAATTGTTCATTGCATGATGATAATTAACTTCACAAGAATTTTCTTCTAATTGGATATTTTGCAATGCTTCCAACGCTTTTTGTATTGTACTTTTCAAATGACGATACTTTTGCTGGAGGCTCGTCAATGCTTCTGTAACTTGTTGAACAGTTGAAAATTGCGGCAGTAAAGACTTTTCACTTTGCTCAAGCTTCCCCTTCTCTTGTGCATATTGTTGATCAATTTCCGATACATATTGCTGCCCTTTTTCAATCCGACCTTGAAGCACTTCTTTGTTTTGCAATAGCTGTTCCAACTTTTTCTTTTCCGTTACTAGTTGCGTTTGTTGCTGTTTTTGCATCGATAATTGATTTGTCAAAATAGATAGTTGCTGCTCGTATTCGTGAAGAGATGAAGGTTCAATTTCCAGCTGTTGAAGTATCAACTGTTTTTCATTTAATGCAGCTTGTTCTACCTCTAATTTCGAACTTACTTGATAAAAGTTCTGCAGTGCATTGTCACTTTCACGGCGTAATGCGGTCAATTCATTATCGTCGACATCCATTGCTTCACTACTATGGATCGCTGGATGCTCTGTGCTTCCGCATACAGGACACGCTTCCCCATGTTGAAGAGACGTAGCGAGAAATGCAGCATGATTACTGCGAATCTGTTGTTCCAGCTTCTTTAATTTGTCCTGGGCATGTTTCGCAATTTGTTGTTTTTCAGCCAGTGTTTTCGTTAATACTGCTACGCTAGATTGGAACTTTAACGTTTCTTTCGCAAACTCAATTTTCTTAGTCAACATTGCTTGAGCTTCAAACGTTTCCTGATACGAAGCCACTTTTTCTTCCAGGGCATTTATAATTGTACGCTGCTCCTGTTGCTGTTCTTTTAATGCAATATCTTCTTTTTGAAGCTTTTCAAATAATTGTTTTGCGTTATTTTGGTTTCCCTCTATTTTTAAAACGGATTTCCGCTGATCATCTATCGATTGATAAATCGGTAATAGCTGTTCTAACTGTGAAATATTTTTTGAATACTCATCCAATAAAGGTTCATGTTGCTTTTGTTCTTCATAATATTTCAATGCATTTTGAAGCTGCAACTTTACCTGTTCATAATCCTTTTTTGCACGTTGTAATGCTACTTCTGCTTTTTCAAGCTGAAGCTTCACTTTCTCATGTTCACGCTCTATAGGTTCGATATGTGTTGCTTTTTTTGCAAGCTCAAGACGCTGTTTCTCGTTTTCCATAGTTTGTTCCTGCTGTAGGAGCTCTGCAAGTTTTGTTTTTCTTAATAAGTATTTTTCAATACGCTCATTTAATAGCTTTTGTTCACTATACGTTTCATTTAATTGCTGTAATTGTAATTTGGATTTCTCATATTCCGTTTTTAATGTTCTGCAATGTTCTTCATAATATTGCTGTTCCAATAATAAGGCTTGCTTTACTTGATATAGATTTATCACATCTTGATTTACCGCTGAAAATAGCTCTGATTCTCTATTAGGTAGGCGCGATAGAATTTCATGAATGGTATTGTCTTGCTGCATAATTGATTGATCATATAGCTTTTCGGCAGACTTTTTTTTCTCACGCAAAAGCTCGACCATTTTTGTAAATCGTTCTGTTTTGAATATTTTACGGAAGATTTCTTCTTTATGTTTCGATTCGGATGTCAATAGTTTCTGAAATTCTCCTTGTGGGAGCATCACAATCTGATTGAATTGAGATTGGGTTAAGCCAATCAGCTCTTCTATTTTCGCTTGAATTAGCTTTACTTGAAACTTTTCTACAGCCGGAACTTCAACGCCCCCAGTAATTTCAAAAAACTCCCGTTTCGCACTCGTTCCGTTATGACCAAATTTTCGCCAAATCCGATATAAACGTCCGCGCACTTCAAATTCAAGCTCGACTTCAGTATCAATCGTCTCATCGGCAAAATCACTACGTAAAAAAAGAGACTTTTCACGGTCTTCCCCACTGCCTGAATCATAAAGGGCAAATGTTATCGCATCAAAAATAGTCGTTTTTCCCGCTCCAGTAGCCCCTGAAACGACAAATATTCCATGCTCATGAAGTTTCGTAAAGTCGATAACTTCCTTTGTTTGATATGGTCCAAATGCTGTCATCGATAATTTAATAGGCTTCATCGTTACAGCACCTCCTGTAATTCTCGTTCATTATCGATCAGCTGCTGAAGAATGTCTGTATAAATTGCTTTAGTTTCCTCACTCAGAGGCTTACCAGTCATTTCTGTGTAAAACAGCTCAAACAATTCCGAATCATTCATTTGTACACGATTTAAAGTATCCGCCTGCTGCTCAAGCTTTTCATAAACGACCGTTCTTTCAATATGCAAAGCATTCGGATAAACAGTACGAACTAGTTCAGCAGCCCCTTTAACAAAACTTTCATCCTGCAACTTTACGAAAACGTAATCATCATTTTTATCATGTTGTAAAATATCATCAAGCAGTCCTGTAACAATGCGCATATCCCGAATCGGCGTCAGCAACTTTTTTTCCACAGCTACTGAGCCATCTTCTTTCAGGTCAACTATTAAAAAACCTTTTTTATGTGTTACTTCAGATTCGGAGTATTTTAGTGGTGATCCTGCATACTGAATTTTTTCATTTGCCACAAAATGCGCCTGATGTAAATGTCCCAGCGCTGTATAGCAAAATGGTTCAAACAATGCCGAGTCAATGCACTCTGTACCACCTATCGTCAATTTACGTTCTGAATCACTTGTATTTTGTTCGGGCATCCCATCTTTTGTAACAAAGGCATGTCCAACAATAATATTGCGTTTTTCCGGATCAACTGTTAACTTAATTTCTTCAATAATCCGTGCCATTGCCCCCTCATGGGTCGTAATCGATTCATCGCCAAAAATATTTCGTACAATTGAAGGCTCTGCAAAGGGAACTAAATAAAAATGTACTTCCCCATACTCATCATGCATAATAACCGGTTCAAAGTAACTTTCCAGGTGACCGACAATATGCAAGCCACTTGCTTTCATTAAATCACTACCAAAGTTTAAACGTGTAGCGCTATCATGATTTCCAGCAATTGCGACAATCGGTGTTTTTTCATCAATTAATATTTGTTTAAAAGTTTTATTTAAAAGCTGAATTGCATCAGTAGGTGGTACTGATCGGTCATATAAATCTCCCGCTATAATGACTACGTCTGGCTTTTCTGTTCTTATTTCTTCGATAAACTGTTCGATTACATATTGCTGATCTTCCGTCATCGATACACCTTGTACAAGCTTTCCTAAATGCCAATCTGCTGTATGAAATATCTTCATGAATAACGCCTCCTATCTTATTACTATAAGTGTACATGACTAAAATTAAAAAAACCACACTATACGAACGAATATTCGTATAGTGTGGTTATAATTATTATTAATAATTTGCTGTCATTTTTCCAGCTGAAATTTCTTCCATATAGTGACACGCAGCTTCATGTGTATCTTTCATAATGGCAGATGTACGTAAAACTGGCTCTTCCGTACGGCATTTATCTGTCGCAAATGGACAGCGTGTATGGAAGCGGCAACCTTGTGGCGGATCAATTGGTGACGGTACATCACCTTTCAATACGATTCGACTTTTCACTGCATCCGGATCTGGTACAGGAATTGCCGATAAAAGCGCTTTCGTATATGGATGTTGAGGGTTTTCAAACAAACTGTTTTTATCTGCAATCTCAACAATTTTTCCTAAGTACATTACGATAATACGGTCAGAAATATGACGTACTACCCCTAAGTCATGAGAGATGAATAAGTATGTTAATCCATATTCATCCTGTAATTCCTCTAATAAGTTCAATACTTGCGCTTGAATTGAAACGTCAAGTGCAGATACCGCTTCATCACAAATAATTAGCTTTGGGTCAACTGATAATGCACGGGCAATACCGATACGCTGACGTTGCCCCCCAGAGAATTCGTGGGGATAGCGGTCTGCTTGATATGGACGTAATCCAACCGTTTCAAGAAGTTGTTCAATCCGTGCACGGCGCTGGTCCGGCGGTAATACGTTTTGAATATGCATCGCTTCATTTAGGACGCTTGCAACCGTTTGACGTGGATTAATTGAAGCGTATGGATCTTGGAAAATGATTTGTAAATCCTTACGGAATTTACGCATTTCACCTTTAGGGATTTTTGTAATATCTATCCCTTGGAATACAACAGATCCATCTGTCGGCTCTTCCAAACGTAAAATTGCTCTACCTGTTGTAGATTTACCGCAACCAGATTCCCCTACGATACTTACAGTTTCCCCTTCATAAATCGTAAATGAAATATCATCTACTGCCTTTACGTGGTTGACGGTACGGCCTAAAAAACCACCTTTAATTGGGAAGTATTGCTTTAATCCCTCAACCTTTAACAGTTCTTTTTTCGCCATATAGCGTCACCTCCGATTCTCCATCCCACTCTTCTGAGTATATCCAGCAACGGATTTGCTCCGAATTGTCTGCCCCGGTGCTCAACAACTCCGGCTGTTTTTTATGGCAAAGCTCTGTCGCCGCTGGACAACGAGGAGCAAAACGACAACCGACCGGCATTTCATGTGGGCTCGGTACCATTCCTTTTATCGGAATTAGTTTTTCCTGGTCCACATCATGACGTGGTAATGAATTTAGTAAACCTAATGTATATGGATGCTTAGGATTTTTAAATAGTGTGCGAACATCTGAATATTCCACTACTTGCCCAGCGTACATTACCGCAACATAATCACATGTCTCGGCCACTACCCCTAAATCATGGGTAATCATAATTACAGACATTCCTAAGCGATTTTGTAAATCTTTAATTAGCTCTAAAATTTGCGCTTGAATTGTTACATCGAGCGCTGTTGTTGGCTCATCCGCAATTAAAATTTCCGGATCGCATGCTAATGCCATCGCAATCATTACACGCTGACGCATCCCGCCTGATAGTTCGTGTGGATATTGCTTTACACGCTTTTCAGGTGATGGTATACCAACCAGTTTCAACATTTCCACTGACTGGGCCATCGCTTCTTTATTACCTAGCTTTTTATGGATTTTGATTGTTTCACTAATTTGTTGTCCCACTGTATAAACTGGATTTAACGATGTCATAGGCTCTTGGAAAATCATCGAAATCTGATTTCCTCGAATTTCACGCATTTCTTTTTCCGACAGTTTCAGTAAGTCTTTACCTTTGAAAAGTACTTCACCGCCCTTTGTTTTACCATTTGATGCTAGTAATCGTAAAATCGAAAGAGATGTAATACTTTTCCCGGAACCGGATTCCCCTACAATCCCAATAGTTTTCCCTTTTGGAACAGTAAAGCTTACACCATCAACTGCACGGACTTCTCCAGCGTCCGTACCAAATGATGTTTGTAGATTATTTACAACTAAAATACTTTCCATTTCATTCATATGCCACACCTCTTTTCGTTTATTAGTTTAAGTCAATTCGTTTGTTCAAGAATTTATATGAAATATCTACTAGCAGGTTTACAATTACGAATAAAAGTGAAATTACGAGTACAGTCCCTTGAACGATTGGGAAATCCCTTTGCCTAATTGCATCTATTGTTAAACGGCCCATACCATTAATAGCGAAAATTGTTTCTGTTAACACTGCTCCACCTAGGAATCCACCAAACTCTAATCCAATAATTGTTACGACTGGAATAAGTGCATTTTTAAGTGCATGACGGTAAATCACGATTCGTTCGGATACCCCTTTTGCACGAGCAGTACGAATATAATCTTGTCCAATAACTTCAAGCATTGATGAACGAGTCATACGTGCAATAATTGCGGCGCCACCTGTACCGAGTGTAATAACCGGTAGAATAATTTGTCGCCATGAGTCACCCCATCCGGATGGTCTCATTTTCAGAATTTCCGGTAAATCCCATCCAAATGGTAAATTACCCAATGCAAACCATTGTATTAACAATAACCCTAACCAGAAATTTGGCATTGATAAACCAAATAACGCAATAAGCATAATTGAAACGTCAGTTAATGTATAGTGACGTACAGCAGAAATAATACCTGCAATTAAACCTAAAAACACAGCGACTATTGTTGCATAAACAGCTACTTCCACCGTAATCCAAAATCTCGCCTGTATTTCATCCATTACAGGGCGACCACTACGAATTGAATTACCTAAATCGCCTTGCAGTGCATTCCCTAAAAATCGACCATACTGTACATATGCAGGGTCATTTAACCCTAATTTTTCACGTATATTTTCTACCGTTTGTTCAGATGCACCTTCCCCTGCCATTACTTGAGCAGGATCACCAGGAATTAGGAACATCAATGAGAATACTAAAATAGAAACCCCTAACAATACGGGAATCGTTTGTAATAAACGACGGATAATATATTTAGTCATTTACTGTTCCACCTCCTATTGTTTCATCTTTGGATCAAGTGCATCACGTAACCCATCACCAAAAATATTAAATGCCAATACTACGACAACAATCATCATGCCAGGAATTAAAACCATATGTCCTGCATTATGCATATACGTACGGCCATCACTCAACATCGCTCCCCATTCCGCTGCTGGCGGCTGAGCGCCTAAACCTAAAAATGCTAAACCGGAGGCTGTTAAAATTGCCGTTGCAATACGCATAGTTGCTTGAACGATAATTGGTGACATAATATTCGGTAAAATATGTCTAAAGATAATTCGTATATCCGATGCCCCGAGTGCTCTTACTGCATCAATATATTCGAGGTTTTTTACTTGTAACGTTGAACCACGTACGATACGTGCGAATGCGGGTATGGAGAATATACCGACCGCAATAATAACGTTTATTAAGCTACCGCCTAATACAGAAACGATTGCTAAAGCTAGTAATATACCAGGAAACGCCAACAGGATATCCATAAGACGCATCGTTATCGTATCAATTGCACCGCCATAATATCCGGATACAATCCCTAATACTACCCCAATTATACCTCCAATAAATACTGATAAAAATCCAACTGTTAATGTTAGCTTTGTTCCATTAACAATACGTGAGAAAATATCACGACCGAAGTTATCTGTACCAAACCAATGTTCCTTTGAAGGTGGCTGAAGTTTGTTTAAAATATTTTGTGCATTCGGATCGGTCTTAACTAAAAATGGACCGAATATCCCTACTAAAATGATAAAAAGAATTACTATTCCACCAACAACAGCTGCTTTGTTTTTTAATAAACGCTTCATAAACGTTTTAAAAGCTTCCGAACGTGGATTACTTTTTTTCATTGTAGAAGGATTTTTCTCTGTTTGTACCGTACTCAATATAAATCATCCTTTCAAATTTTTAATTCCTTCTATAAATTCTAAATAGTTAGTATAATTAATAGTATATAGAGTAAAAAGTATACATTTCAACATAATAATGTTTTAATAAAATTCTGAATATTTTATTATTTTTATATTTTTTAATATTTTGATTATATTAACATAGTATACTTTTTTACTGCAAATTATGTCTCACACTTACAGCCATAAGAACTACTTCATTTTTCTGAATTGTTTTTCATTATGATGAAATACTATAATGTTCCTATTTTTTCTCCTTTAACTATTTTTTATCTTTTTTGTATATTGATGCTTTGTACTCATATGTGCTATTCTATTTAAAGAAATTACATTTTTGTAATATTCTAAAATAACATTAAATGGGGGGACTTCCAACATGTCATTTTCTAAAAAGTCGCTTTGGATGCTACTTCTTACATTTACACTTGCTCTTGTGTTAGCTGCATGTGCTGGTGGAGATGATTCAGAAGATACATCAAAAAGCGAGGACACTGGAACTGAAACAAATATAGACTCTGGTACTACAGATGAAGCAGCGGCTGGCGGTGACTTAATTATCGCTGAGTTATCAGATGCGAGTTCATTAGATCCACATGGTTCAAATGACGTACCATCATCTAACGTACAATCAAACCTTTACGAAACTTTAGTAAATCGTGACGCAAACGGGGAATTAGTTCCTGGTTTAGCAGATTCTTGGAATCAAGTTGACGATTTAACTTGGGAATTTAAGCTTAAGCAAGGTGTTACTTTCCATGACGGTGAAGCATTTAACGCAGAAGCTGTAAAAGCTTCATTCGATCGTTTATTAGATCCTGAAGTTGGATCTCCACGTGCTTTCTTATTCGAAATGGTAACAGAAGTAAAAGTAGTAGATGAATCTACTGTTCAATTTATAACTGAATACCCATTCTCACCATTACTTGCCCACTTAACGCATAATGGTGGTAGTATTATTTCACCTAAATCGATTGAAGAAGATTACGCTGCAATGGAAGCTGATTCATCAGTTAAAGCTGGTTCTGTAATCGGAACAAACCCGGTTGGTACTGGTCCATTCAAATTTGAGAGCTGGACTCCTGGTACTGAAATTAAATTAGTTAAGTTCGCAGAATACGCTGGCACTCCAGTACACATTGATTCTGTAACATTTAAAGTAGTACCAGAAAGTGCTACTCGTGTTGCGGAAATACAATCAGGTTATGCACACATCATTGGTGCAGTTGAGCCTGGTCAAGTAGCAAATGTTAATAGTTTTGATGGCGCTTCTGTATTGGAAACAGCTTCTTCATCTTTAACATACCTTGGTTTCAATACTGAAAAAGAACCTTTCAACGATCCAAAAGTACGTCAAGCAATTTCTAAAGCAATTGATCGCCCGACTTTAATTGAAGGTATTTATGAAGGCTATGGTATTCCTGCGATTTCACCTTTAGCTCCTGGTATTTTCGGATACACAGAAGATGTGACTTCTATGGCTTATAACATGGACGAAGCTAAAGCATTACTTGAAGAAGCAGGCTATGCGGACGGCTTTAAAACGACAATTTGGACGAATGATAACCCTGCTCGTCAACAAGTTGCAATTGTTTTACAAGAAAACTTGAAGCAATTAAACATTCAAGCTGAAATCGAAGTAATGGAATTCGGTTCATACTTGGAAAAAACAGCTGCTGGTGAGCATGACATGTTCATTTTAGGCTGGTCTAACCCTACTGGTGATGCGGATTACGGTCTATATGCATTATTCCACTCTTCACAACATGGTGACCCAGGTAACCGTTCATTCTACTCAAGCGATAAAGTGGATGAGTTATTAGAAAAAGGTCGTCGCGAAGCAGACCCAGCTGCACGTGAAGCAATTTATAAAGAAGCATTACAATTAATTTCTGACGAATCTCCAATGGCATTCGTATTACACCCATATACTTTAACAGGTGTATCGGATAAAGTTTCTGGCTTCAACGTAGGTACAGACAGTATCTATCAATTACGTGAAGTTAAAATTAGCGAGTAATTGATACTAAAAAAGCATTCCTACAAGATTTTCTTGTTGGAATGCTTTTTATTTATACATATATAGGTTTTGGTATATCTGGATGATGCTGGGCAATAAATTGCTCTTCCTGTACAGCTAATTCATTTTCCTGCATCTGCAACATTTCTTCAAATGTTTTTGGATTTGGCGCAGGCAATGCGTCTATAGGTAACAAAAGTACATTATTTCCACTATATTTCTTTAGCATTTCATTAGCCATAATACGATAGCCAAGCTGGTTCGGATGAATATCTTGAATGCTTGGTAAATAATCCGCTTGCCCTAAATTAAAAGCTTCAAACACATCAACAAAAACATGCCCCGCCTTCTCGGTCTCCTGCTTTAATATTTTATTTAATAACTTTACTGCTTTTTCTGCACCTTGTTTTTGCTCCTCATGAAGGCTTACATAAGGAAAATAATAACCTAGTACATAAATTTCAGCGTTCGGTGCTTTTTCTTTAGATAATGAAAGGAGTTCCTTCATTTGAATCCGCACTTCATTTAATGCAAAGTCCGCACTGAGCTGGGAAAAGGCAATAGTACCTTGTTCCGGATTATGCTCTATAAGAGGGAGTAAATTATTGGCCCCCGCAGAAATAGTAATCAATGTCGCCTCATTTAGTAACTGTGCTGCTTCATCAGATTGAACTGTTTCAATGACATTTTGAACACGATACCCCGGAAAAGTAAGCTCTTTTGAAAAATGAGCAAGTTTTCCATTGCGCATGAGCTGTAAAGCAATAAAATCCGTATAACCTGCATCAATCTCACTGTATGGCGTTTGTCCTGCTGCTAATGAATCTCCAAGCGCTATATACACTTCCCGTTCATCGGCGAATGTTGCAGTTGGAAATAAGACGACACAAAAAATAATGCTAAGTATTATTTTCCGCATTTACTCACCCCACTTCTATAATTAGAATGCCCAGTTTCCTTTTCTGAAGATCGGTTCTTTTGAGCCATCCGCTAAAATACCGTCTATATCCATTTCAGCGCTTCCGATCATAAAATCTTCATGTGTAATCGATGTATTAATACCTAACGATTCTAGCTGACCTTTTTCTAGTTCCTTGCCACCTTCATAACAAGTCGGATATGCTTCACCAATCGCTAAATGATTTGATGCATTTTCATCAAATAATGTGTTGTAATATAAAATATTAGATGCCGAAATTGGTGATTCATGCGGTACTAATGCGACTTCACCTAAATAAGTTGAACCCTCATCTGAAGCGATAAGCTGCTGCAGTAATTTCTCACCTACTTTTGCCTCAGCGCTCACAATTTTTCCTTTTTCAAAAGTAAGCTTAAATTCATCAATAATATTTCCTTTATATACAAGTGGTTTTGTATTAGATACGCATCCATCTACACCATACTTTGCAGGTAATGTAAATACTTCTTCTGTCGGCATATTCGCAATAAATGTTGTACCGCTCGGAGATTGACTACTACCGCTTTTCCATAAATGCTTTTCAGGTAATTCAATTGTTAAGTCTGTACCTGGTGCCACGTAGTGTAATTTTGCATATTTCTTAGCATTAAGCTGAGCTGCACGTGCATGTAAAGTTTCAATATGATTTTTCCAGTTTTCAACCGCATTACCTTCACCGATACGCACCGTTTTAAAGATTGCTTCCCATAATGCCGGTACTTGTTCTTGCTCAGCTAAATCAGGGAAGACTTTAGCCGCCCATTTTGGAGAAGGGACTGCAATAATTGACCATGCGATATCATCATTCATTACCGCTTTACGATAATTTACAAGCGCTGCACCTGCTGCCTTCTGCTGAGCACCTATTTTCTCGGAATCAATGCCCGCCAGTAAATCAGGATTTTCCGCATCAATCCAAAGAAGTGCGCCTTTACGCTCGATTAATTCTTCGCGTTGTGCAACGACCCATTTTGGAAAATTGGCTGTTTCTTCTACAGTAACATTTTCATAATAGGCACGTTCAAAGCTTGCATCTGTTAAATTTACATGGACACGACTTGCGCCTGCCTCATACGCTTTTTTTACCACAATCCGTGTAAAATCCAACGTATCTGTTGAAGTATTAATTAATAAGTATTGTCCTTTTTGAACATTTACTCCGATACGAACAGCTAAATCTGCATATTGCTCTAACTTCTCTTGGAATGTCATCAATTGTTATTTCTCCTTTTTCTTACTGAAAGTCATGCCTTTTTTATTAGATTTTGGTTGATAAGGCTTTTTCTCTGTTGCTTTCTTTACTGGTGGAGCCGCTTTTGACGAAACTGTTTTGGCATTCCCCTCCATAAGCTGCCCTTGAGTCCAAACTTTTTGAACACCTTTTAATGAAAGATCACGCAACCATTTTTTGAAAGTCTTTTCATCTTTATAAGATAATAATGTTAATACTTCTCCGTCTGCTCCTGCACGTCCTGTACGTCCCGAACGATGTGTGTACTGCTCAATTGTACGAGGAACATCGACATGAATAACATGTGTTAAACCTGAAATATCTAAACCTCGCGCTGCAATATCTGTTGCAATTAAAATACGCGCTTCCCCTTTTCTGAAAGCATCCAACGCTTTTTTACGTTCATCTTTTTTCATATCTGAATGTAGTGCTACGATTGGTGCATCGCGGTACTCCAACTTGTTTTGTTTCATTAGTACTTGGTCAATATTATTAACGAATGCCAAACCGCGCAATCCTTCAATATTTGCAAGACGACGAAGCATCTCTGTTTTATCTCGTTCCTCTACTTTTACAAAGGAGTGTTCTACTTTACCGAACTTCACCATATCTTCAGGCTTAATCTCAATGCTGATTGGCTCGAACATTAAACGTTCTGCTACAAGCTTTATTTCTTCTGTAATCGTTGCAGATACTACAACGACTTGACGACCGAATGCGGCATTTTCAATAAATGATTTTACAACTACTCGGTATTCGCGACTTAGTAACTGATCGCATTCATCCAAAACAATTGTTTCTATTTCTCTAAGCTTTAGTTTCCCTTGGCGAGCCAATTCATTTAAGCGACCTGGTGTTCCGACAACAATCGTTGGCTTTTTCTTTAATTTTTCGATTTGGCGTGCCGAGTTCGCACCACCGATTAGTTGCTGCACAGTAATATCCGTTCCTACTGTCCAATCACGGATAACTTCAACAATTTGCATTGCAAGCTCTTGTGACGGTGCAACGATTAATGCTTGGGTCTGTTTCTTTTTACCGTCTACTTTATTTAGAATCGGTAATGTGTAGGCTAATGTTTTTCCTGAGCCGGTCGGGGATTCTGCTACGATATCTTTCCCTTCAACCATCGCTGGAATCATTTCATCCTGAATTTTCATTGTCGTTTCAAACGACCATTTATTTTGAAGTGTTTCATTTAATAAACTAATTGCTGACATATTGTTTTACCACCTTTTATTCGTTGGCTTTAGTGTACCATATTCCGCAATTAATGCGTAAAATTTGGCGGAGTGTCCTTTGGTTGTTTACAGCAAAAAAAGTAAGGTTTGTGTCAAATTAAAACGTTTTGAATTTTTTGTAGTAGAGTGCAAATAAAAAAAACTATTTCAGTAAGCTTTCCTTTAGAAACTTGAGGCAAAAAAATTTGCAAAGTTTTCTAATATAATCTGAAATCATCTAATATATTTTTATTTATGCTAATAAAGTTGCGATTTTCTAATATATCCTTTCGCTGTGCTAAAAAGGTTCAGCTTGTTCTAAAATCATCTTTCTGACATTATTGTTCTAATAAAAACAACAAAAAAAGCATGCTGGAAACTTCCTCCTAGCATGCTAAATTTCTATACTCTTTCTATAATTAAAGCAATTCCTTGTCCGCCACCGATACAAAGACTGGCAACCGCATACTTCCCATTACGTCGTTGCAGTTCGTAAGCAGCGGATAAGATGATTCTTGTTCCACTTGCACCAACCGGATGACCAAGTGCGATTGCACCACCGTTTACATTCGTTTTCTCACGGTCCAGACCAAGTTCCTTTTCCACTGCAATATATTGAGCTGCAAAAGCTTCATTTATTTCAACTAAATCCATGTCTTCAATTGTTAAATTTGCACGCTCCAATGCTTGACGAATTGCCGGAGCCGGGCCGATTCCCATAATCGTCGGATCAACGCCTGCTATTCCCCATGATACAATGCGGGCTAACGGCTTTAACCCTTGTCCCTTTACAAAATCTTCGCTTGCGACAACGATAGATGCTGCCCCGTCGTTAATGCCGGAAGCATTCGCAGCAGTTACGGACCCGTCCTTTTTGAATGCCGGGCGTAATTTAGCCAAGCTTTCCATCGTGCCGCCTTCTTTAATATGTTCATCCTGCTCTATTAAAATTTCGCCTTTTCTTGTAGCTACTGCAACAGGCACGATCTCTTTTGCAAACGTACCGTTCTCGCGTGCTTTTGCCGCACGTTCGTTTGATAGAAGTGCAAAGGCATCTTGCTCCTCGCGGGAAATCGTATATTGTTCAGCAAGTTTCTCTGCCGTCAAGCCCATTCCTGAGCCCGTATACTGGTCAGTTAATGTTGCTTGAAGCATATCTGTAAACTCCAGGTTGCCTAGTTTCGAACTGCTAAAGCGTTGTTCAAAATTGGAATACGGTGATTGGGACATGTTTTCTGCTCCCCCAGCAAGTACTACATTTCCTTCACCTAGTTGAATCATTTGAGCAGCCGATACGACCGATTGCATACCAGATCCGCAAAGACGGTTTAACGTTAATGCTGGCACTTCCTTTGGTACACCTGTATAAAGACCGATATGACGGGCTAAATATGCCGAGTTGGCACCTGTTGTAATTACACCCCCGTAAATTACATGATCGACTTGCTCAGGCTGTACGTTTGCCCGCTTTAACGCTTCCACTGCTGTTTTTGTGCCAAGCTGTACTGCATCTGTTGTTGCAAAAGAACCTCCGAAAGCTGTAAATGCTGTACGTGCCCCGTCTACGATATATACGTTTTTCATTATTCCATCCCCTTAGTCTATCTATTTTATTATTTGTTTTGCAATAATTCCCTTCATAATTTCCGTCGTACCAGCATAAATCGCCGCTACGGGAATATCACGGTAACGTCTCGCAATTTCATATTCTTCCATATAGCCATATCCTCCATGTAACTGTAGGCAATCAGCTACGACTCGTTTAGCCATTTCACTAATCCACCATTTCGCCATGGATACTTCCTTCACAATATCTTTACCAGCAATATGTTTTTCAATTAAACTGTCGACATATGTACGCCCTAGCTCAATTTCCGTCGCCATTTCCGCTAATTTAAATTGTGTGTTTTGGAAATCTGCAATACGACTCCCGAATGCTTTACGTTCTTTCACATAATCTACCGTTAGCTGTAAACAACATTCAGCTTCGATTTGAGTTTCAATGGCTACAATTAAACGTTCCTGTTGCAATTTTTCCATTAAATAATAGAAGCCCCGATTTTCTTCTCCCAATAAGTTTTCTGCCGGTACATGCACATCTTCAAAAATAAGCTCTCCTGTATCTGCACTGTGCATTCCGATTTTATCGAGTTTTTTCCCACGTTTAAAACCAGGTGTACCATTTTCAACTATAAGCAGACTAACCCCTTTATATGCCGGACTTGCCTGCGGATCAGTTTTACAAACGACAACAACATAATCTGCATGAATGCCATTTGTAATAAACGTTTTTTCACCGTTTAAAATATAAAACTCGCCATCTTTTTTCGCTGTCGTTTGTATCCCCGCGAGATCAGAGCCTGCACCCGGTTCTGTCATTGCGATAGCCGAAATGTACTCTCCTGTTACGCTTTTAGGAAGCCATTTTTCTTTTTGCACAGTTGTTCCGTATGCTTCAATATAAGGTGTCACAATATCGGAATGAAGCGAAATCCCGCTTGCTAAGCCTGCGCCAACACGTTCTAGTTCCTCCGTTAATATAGCAGAATAGCCAAAATCCAGTGCAAGCCCCCCATACTCTTCACTGACCATTGGACATAAAAATCCATTCTCCCCAAGCTTCAACCAAAACTCACGTGGGATATCCCGCTCCTTTTCCCATTGCTCAAAATAAGGATACGCTTCTTTATCCAGCATTTTGCGTAAAGCTTTTCTAAACATCTCATGCTCTTCTGTGTAAGTACTCATTTAACCCACCCCTTTATTCTTTTCTGAAAATTTATACATTTTAATTTTAACAGTCACTAAAAATGGAAACAATGACTTTTACAGAAATATTATTGCGCTATACAGAAAATATAAACAACAAAAATATTTCATAAAATCCTATAACATTTGATTCTTTATTTATACCTTCAAATATTTTGAGTAATAAAAATGTTTTATTTATCAATAAATTGACTATTGCTATAATATTGATGAAATCCTATTAAACACGGTGGTGATTCTTTATGAAATATGCAATTTTGAGCGACTTACATTCGCATTATAAAAATACAAAAAAGGTGTTAAATCATATTCAACAAGTAGCGCCCAATGCAGAGATTATTGGCTTAGGGGATTTATTTGAGTGTAAAATCGGCAAGAAAAAAGCAAAAATGGTTCGTCATGCAAAGCTAAAGGACGCGGCGATTATAGATGATAAGTTTATGAGCTTGTTAACATTTCCTTCAATCATCGGTAACCAGGAAGAACGTATTGCACTTGTAACGGGGGATCAACGTTTTCTGCAATATAAAAATGCTCTTGAAATTGAACATGCTACGCTAATTCATGGACATCAAATAGAATGGGATAAAACATTTAATCCAACATTCCCCCATATTGAAACACCGCTACTATTTTTTGGACATAGTCATGAGGCCGCTATATACAACAATGGAAAGAGGCAACCAGTACCATATAATATTCCATTATCAGTTGGACATAAGCGTTATCAGATTAATGTCGGTCCAGTAGTTGAAAATAAGGAATGGTGCTTATACGACAGTCAAGAGATGACTGTTACATTTATGCAGGCACAATAGAGCAATGTAAAATATAAAGAAAACGGGTTATTCAAAGTTAAATTTGAACAACCCGTCGTAAATACATATTATGATCTTACATAAGGAGCTTTTGCGTCGATTAGAATTTGCTGTAAGTGATTTAGTTTCCCGATAACAATATTGGATGTTACCGTTAGATCCTCCAAAAGGATTTCAGCCGCTTGTTTGTCACCAACTGTGTGTGCCTTTACTGCTTTTTTAGCAATATCATAAACTTTTAGGAAAGGTTCTTCCAATTCAAGGAAGACTTTTTCTTCACCTAATAGTTCTCTCCCTTTACCGTAATACCATTGGCCTAAATTAGAATCACGTGGTGAATCTAATTTTAAATTACTCATTTCTTCAAAACCTAATAGTAAATTATAAATTTTCCAGCGCCATAATAAATGATCCGTTATGGCGATTTCAATAATGTCTTCTTGGGCAAGAATAAGGTTTTTAGAAATGGTCTCCGAACGATATTCATCAATCATTTTACTTAAAGTGTAAATTGCAGCCCCTGTATCAAAAGCAATTTTTTTACTTTGAACGGTACTTTCCGTAATGTTACGGTTGCGATCGGCAATTTCTGAGGCAAATTTTGCTTGATGGCGTGTTGTAGAGGAAATTTCCTCAAAACGTAGCCCTTGTGTTTGCAAAGTTGAGTTTAACTCCGATAACGTTTTCGTAATGTGAATAACATCCGATACACCCACGTGTAATTCATCTGTGGAGCGTTTCGTTAATTCATCAATATTGGCTGTAATATGTAATAACGCTTTAATATCAGTATCAATTGATTGAACAGATCGTTTTGTGTCATCTGCTAATTTACGTACTTCCTCTGCTACTACCGCAAATCCTTTACCTGCTTCCCCTGCTCGAGCCGCTTCAATAGAGGCATTAAGCGCTAATAGATTTGTCTGGTCAGCGATACCTTGAATAAGAGACATAACTTTTGATACGCTATTTACGCGATCAACTAAGTTAGCAACATTTTGACGAACCGCTTGTTGTCCTTCGTCTGTATTTTGCAAAATCGCAGATACCTGTTGTAAAGCTGCTAAATCACTATTCAATTCCGTCAAAGACGCTTGTGTATGGATCGAGATATCCCCTACAGAAGCAGCAATTTCTTCTATACTGGCATCCAACTCCAACATCAAATCACTCACCAATTTCACATCATTGTGCTGCACGTCCTGAAATTGAATGAGCTCTTTTATTTGGTCAAGCTGTGTATTATAAGTAATAATTTCACCTAAACCATTTACAACTGAACCGCCTTGAATTTCGATATAAGTTTCAACTATGATTTGTATGTCCAATGTTACGAGACTATCGTAAGCCAACAATGTATCGAGCATTTTTTGATAATCCCGTCCACATTGTTTGGCAATTAAGGGGATAATCAACTGATTAATTAATGTATAGGCTGAAATCATCCAGTTTGGTAGAACTCCGATTCTTGCGTGTACATAAGCGATTTGTCGACGTTTAAATACGTATTCCAAATCTAGTTCGTCCTGAAACAGGCTGGAAAAATGGCGATCAAAAGTAACCTTTAATCGTTCAACACTCGAATTCTCCAAAATAATTTTAGAAAACTCGGGTATTGCCAGTAACCTATTATAAAAATTATCCAAAATTTCATCGCGATTTTCATTATAGATTTTTTTTAATAGCGTTACTGAATTACGGCGTACATGACTTAGCGCCAAAAAGTCCAATTTCTCTTTCAGTCGTTCATTTGCTCTAATATCGGAATCGGATTGTTGACTAAAATAAATATAATTATCAATTTTACTTCTACCAAACATAGTATAATCCCCTCACTTACGACCTATTTTTTTGTTAAATTCGTAAATTTAATACTATGATTATACTATATCCGTTTATATGTCAGAAGGTTTAAAATTAGTATTTTATATGTCAGGTAACTCCGACTCCATGCCAAACTTTTGGCGGAAACCGCATTTTTTACATAGCTCTTCCATAGCTTCACGACGAGAAAAGCCATCTACTAAGTTTTGTGCACGTTCAGTGCTAATAATGTCCCCAAATTGCTGATTATGGACATTGCCTAAATTGATGACACCTTCCCCATCTAGACAGCAAGGAACGACGGAGCCATCCACTAAAATAGCTGCATGTGTACGCAAGGCATGGCAGAATCCTTTCCCTTCATCCGCTTTTTCAAGCAAGCTTGGCCAGCGGAATTCATGATCTTGGTTTAAATAAATATTTTTTGCTATTTTTAAACCTTTGCCCATTTCTACACGCTCTTGAATCTCAAAATCTAACCCATATTCATTTTCTAATATTTCGAGTGTCTCACGGTTTCTGCGGTTTGCCAGTTCCGAAACATTATTGCGCTGTAAATTCCATAATCGGTAGGAAATAATGACATTATGCTCTCGGACATCTCGCACAAACTCCAAAATATCACTTAAATATTTTTCTCGATTTTCAGAACCTTCATGTCCATCGAAGCTATGAAGAGAAAAATTAATTTGTCTAAGTGCTGGCTTACCTAATAGTTTATCGCGGTTCTTTTTAATTAAAGTTCCATTTGTTGTAATATTGACTTTAAAGCCTTTTTCATGGGCAATATCAAGTAATTGACCAATTCGCGGGTGCAGTAAAGGCTCCCCTTTAACGTGCAAATAAATATATTTTGTATAGCCACTAATTTCGTCAAGAATATGAGCAAATTGCTCTACCTTTATTAACCCTTTTGCTCGCTCTGTAGGTGGACAAAAGCTACAAGCTAAATTGCAAACACTTGTAATTTCGATATATACTTTCTTAAAAGTTTTCAACGCTCGTTCACCATTCCTCTTATTAATTATATCTGCCTTAACCTTCTTACTTATGTTTTTGTACGTCTGCACTCAGAAGTAAAGCAATACATTCCATTGTATCAAACTTCAAACATAAATAGATAGTTGACGTTTTATCTCATAATTCAATTTTCCTCTACAAATGAAAAACTGCCTAGAAAGTATTCACCTTCTAAACAGTTTATAATTTTATCCTCGATTTCGAATGGATAAGCCTTTTAAAAACTTGCGGGCAAAGTTGTCCCCACACTCTTTATAATTTCGGTGACCTGGTTTACGCATAATTGCACCTAGTTCGCCTTTCGAAACCGCGATGCCGCCTTCATCCAGAATATCAAGCATATCCTCGGTTGTAAGCTGGCACGCTACCTTTAGTTTCTTTAAGACCATATTGTTTACATGATCCGCCTTTTCTTGTACTGGTGCTGCTTGTCCTTCTTTTTTAGGCATAGGACCGCGCTTAAACGTAATTAGACCATTGAAAAAGGCCTCTAAATTTTTATTGTTTACCTTCATTTGATCGTAATCAACTGGTACTTCAGCCTCTTTTTCCAAAGACTTCGTTAAAATTTTCGGCATTTCCTCTGGTGTAATCGTTAAGCCGCCTAACTTAAATATTTCAATCATTTCTCTATTTTTCAAATCCAGTGCATAACGTACACGGATTAAAATATCATTATTATCCATAATTGCCTCCATCATGTTTTGCTAACGATTATTATAACAGACAGAGAGGTATGGTTGTTAGCTGGACGAATCATCGTTTCCTGAATAACTGGCGCACATTCCCCTAAATTGGTAAGTAAATTTAAAATTAAGTCATCCTGCTGCCACTTTAATAGAATACCGCTTCTAAGTCGTTTGCTTCGGGCGCAACGTATGCTTTAACACTTTTCCAGAAGCATTCCGTGGCAGTTCCCCTATAAAATCTACTTCGTAAGGTATTTTATATTTTGCCAATTGAGTAGCACAATATTCAAATACTTGTTGCTCAGTCAATTCTTTACCTGGCTTTATCACGACATATGCTTTCGGTACTTCGCCATATACATCATGCGGAACGCCAACGATTGCTGCTTCTAAAATTTCTGGAATCTGATAGAGCACTTCCTCCACTTCAATCGGATAGATATTTTCACCACCGCGAATAATCATATCCTTTTTACGATCCACAATATATAAATAGCCTTCCTCATCAAATCGACCTAAATCCCCTGAATGAAGCCAGCCATTTCGAATTGCGTTCGCTGTTTCCTCCGGTGCAAACAAGTAGCCCTTCATGACTTGCGGTCCCTTCACACAAATTTCCCCTACTTCACCCACAGGTACGATTTCACCATCTGAATTAAGCAATTGAATTTCTGTTCGTGCAAGTGGCTTACCTACTGATCCAATTTTAATAAGTGCCGTTTCATCTAATAATGAGCTTGCTGCAGGTGTATTCTCGGTTTGGCCGTATAAGTTTTGTACTTTTACATTTGGGAATGTATCCTTCAAACGTTTCACTAGTTCATATGGCATCGGAGCTGCTCCATAACAGAACAATCGTAAATGCTCAAAATTATAGGCAGCAAGCTCTGGCTTATTTAATAAAATTGTATACATTGCCGGAACACCGAAGAAAATCGTAGTCTGTGTTTCTACCAGTTTTTTTAAAGTTTTCTCAGGTGAAAATGCCTCATCAATTATAACTGTTCCGCCCTTTAAAATTGTCGGTACAGCAAAAACATGACTGCCTGCACAATGGAATAAAGGTGTGCATATAAACATGCGATCCTTTTCATTCATTTCCATAGACTCCGACCAAATTTCTGCTGTTTCCAATACATTACGGTGACTAAGCATTACACCTTTAGGTTTTCCCGTAGTACCCGATGTGTACATGACAACAGATATCTCTTCTAAATCGAATGTTGGTAGCTCTTCTGTTTCCATTTGTGTGTTAATAATTGCTCGCATTTTTTCTAATGTTAGTACTTCGTCAAATCCAGTCAGAGGAAAATCAAGTGTCCCTTGTAACTTTTCATCATAAATTAATACCTTTGCTTTTGAATGTTTAAAAATATACTCGACTTCAGGTGAAGCCAGCTTCGTATTAACAGGCATAACCGTAAGCCCTGCAAGTTGTACACCGTAATAAATCGCCATAAACAGATTGGAATTAAGCGTAAACTGTGCAACAATATCATCTTTTTTAAAGCCTTTTTTTACAAGGTAATGTGCAATTTTTAATGATTTTTCATAAAGCTCTTTATAAGTCCAGGATTCATCTTGAAACACAATAGCTTCAGCTTCCGGTGTTATTCGAGATTGTTCAAATAATGCTTTTGTAACCGTCATCCCCATCGCTCCTCATAAAAACATGTATTTCTTAAATTTTAGCAATTTTTTCTATTTAAATACAGTTTTTCATTCACAAAAAAGAATTGGCTAATTGTAGCTTATTTACTAGAACATAAAAGAAGTGCAATTGGACAAATTAAATATTGAGGAATATAAAAGGATATTTAAGTTAATACTCTTTTTATACTTTTTCAAAAAAATTAACGAGGAGGAAATTTATGCCTACTTTAGAGGTGAAATGTACTGTATCCAACTGTTTTTTCCATGCGGAGGGAAATTTTTGTGGAGCTGAAAAAATAGAAATTAATATGGATAAAACCAGTAAGAATGAGAATACCGAGTTTGCTTCTGATTTCGACCTCCATAAACGAGAGAAAGCGAAAAGCTCAAGCGAAACATGCTGTCAAACATTCATTTCTAAAAAAGATGCATCTAAACACTCCTAAGATTTTTGGAAGCTGTCAACTAGACAGCTTCCTTTCTTAAGTGTTAATGAGGAGAATTACGATCTACCTGAATATTTCCCGGTACTTCATTTAACTTATACGCATTGCTATCTACTTCAAGATTTTCACTTATTGTCTTAAGTGGAACTTCGTCTACCGTATGATCATCTTTCTTTTGAGCTAGTATGGCCAGTGTATCATTATAGGAAAGACCGGATGCTGCATTTAAGCGCTTTACTTCTTCAATATCGGTGCCTGCTTCTGTATATTTTTTCTCGTGCATAAAATCCACCTCCTCCTACTTTAGGATGCGCGAGGAAATGGGGTTTATGTGAAAGAGATGTAGTCAAATTAAAACATTATTCAGGACCATGCATTTCCCTAAAAAGAAACATTCCACCTAAACCAATTACTGAAAAAACAACAGGAATAATAAAGCCATAGTAATAAGCGTTTTGCAACATTCCAGAACTTCCATGAACGTAATCTAATATCGCCCCTAAAAATATCGGTAATAATACAGCACTTAAGAAACCGCCTGTGTTCGCGAAACCCGATACAATACCTGATTCTTCGAGCGGGAAAGAGCGACGAACTGCCGCAAACGTTAATGCACTTGCCCCGTATCCAAAACCGATTAGAAAGAAAAGTATAATCACCCACCAAATCGATGGATATCCTTTAAAGAATAAAAAAGTAATCCAGCTTGATAAGACGATTAGATGAACGGTAATATAAGGTTTTTTAATAGTATCGAACATACTCGCAACCCAACTCATTAAAGGTGCGCCTAAAATTGCTCCAACAAGACCAACCATAATTAGCTGACTTGCCTCAGAACGTGTCATCCCATACATATCCATACCAAAAGGTACTGCCCATGAACTAATAAAACCGACATAACCCCCAACCACTCCAAAATGGCAGAAAAATAAAGCCCATGCCTGACGATTTGAAAAAACCCTTTTTACTATTACTCCTGTTCTTTCTCGAAGTATTTGTTCTTTTTCAACGACCGGTTTTATAAATGTTTGTTTTGTATTTTTTATAAGAACAACATATAGAAGCAAACCACATAAGCAAACGATAGCTCCTAACGAGAAAAAGGCCCCTCTCCAGCCAAGTAGCTGTATCCATGCAGAGAATGGAACAGTAGCTAATAAAAAACCTAAACTACCTGTCATACCGGCAAAGCCTACTAACCGAACAAATTCTTTTTTATGAAACCATTGCCCTAATATAAGCATCATATTTACCCAAATCGTAGCATCGCCTAGTCCAGTTAAAATACGTGATAGAAACAGTACATATTCATGTGTTCCCACACTATAAAATACCGTTCCAACACCCGTTATAACTGCACCCACAATAAGAAAGAAATTCGGTCCAAAGCGATCCGCTAAAATCCCCATCGGAATCTGTAGACTTGTATAAACAAAAAATTGTACACCTGTAATAAATCCGATTGTCGTAGCGGTAATATTAAAATCGTTCATTAACTGGTCCGTAATCAATCCTGGTGCAGTTCTTTGACTTGCCATAAGCAAATACGTAAGCAATACCGAAGCAAATACAATCCATCTGTACTTACTATTTTGTTTATCCAGCATCCTCTACTCCTAATGGTTTTATTTAATAAATTGCGTAAAACCCTTTTCTTGACTCATTTTATGATTGTACTTAATGTAATATCTTTTTAGTTGCAGACATTTTCATAAAGTATTTACCTTTACATATAAATAACAATATCGGTTGTGTTTTTTCAGGTTGAAAACAAACATAAAGGGAGTGTAATCATTCTACAAATAGGTCCTTTGCCTATAAGTACGCTTCGTTTGGATTGTGGCAAAAACCAGATAGTGTATTATCCGTATGTATTTTTTACCGAGAATAATTTTTGGGAAAATAAAATGAATGAGGCAATTAAGGAACAAGTGAAAAAGCTGATTTCTGATCAAGTTGGTGATATGCCGACAACAGTGGAAGAAATGCGAGGTTTTTATGAAATAAAAAATAATCAACGACAAATATTAAGCTTATCACTTTCCAATTATACGTATCATCAAAAGGCTGCTCACGGAATGACCTATATCAAATCATTAAACTTTGATTTAGAAAAACAGAAGATTTGTAAGTTAGAAGATTTATTCATCCCAGGCAGTGACTATATTAAACGGATTTCCAGTCTTGTAAATATTCAAATTCACGAGCGGGATATTCCCCTTCTGGATGATTTTAACGGTATTCAACCAAACCAGGATTTTTATATAGCGGATAAAACACTAGTAATCTATTTCCAGCTATACGAAATTACCCCCTATTACGTAGGCTTGCCTATGTTTCCGATTTCTGTTTTTGATTTAACCGATATTATTGATGAATCAAGTCCTCTAAGTAGGATGGCTGTTAATAATTAAAATTTAATATAACTTGTATGCCTCTCATTTCTAGTGAGAGGCATATGGCTTTTTAGGCACCTTTTTAAGTACACCAAAAGAGGCAAATAAGCATAATATAACTAGAAAGCCAGTTTTAAACTTATATACGAGGTGAAGAAAGAATGGCGTCATCTATAGATTACACATCTCCATCTACTCAATTTGCTTTTGACATAAATAAAAGCACATTATTTAAAAAAGACCATCGAAATTTTATAAACGTATTAGGGGTAAAACAGTTAAATACCTTGGATGATGTGTCCTTACTGGATATATATTTAAGTGCCGATAATATAATTGAACCGCATTATCATCAAAATGCAGCAGAGCTTATCTATTGTATTTCTGGTGCTGTTACCGTATCTATCTTAAATCCTTTCACAAAACAGCTTCTCCATTATCCGCTGACACCTGGACAAGTGGCGAATGTTCCACAAGGTTGGTGGCATTATGAAGTAGCCACTGTTGATGACACACATCTTTTAGCAATTTTTAATGCACCGACTCCTGAAGTAATATTGGGTTCTGATTTATTAAAATTAACTCCACCTAATATTTTATCTCAAACATATTGCATCAATGAAAATGAATGGAACGAAGCCATCAGTTCTGTAAAGCCAAATACCTTTATTGGATCCTATTCCGATTGCTCCAAAGAGACGCAACAAATATCCCCTCAATATTTATATTCCCAGTATCATTGCTCACAATGTGCGCTCCATAGCCAACAAACGCCTTATGCATATCAAAACTGGCACTATTGAAATCGCCACTCTTTAACAAAGCTTCCCACAATGAAAATACTTAAAAAGGATGATGTATATCATGAGATGTTCTGATGAGCAATTGGATATTAATCGCTGGGAGAATGACGGTGGAAAAAGTGTTAGTACTCTAATAAAATTTTAAACAATATTTAGAAAGGCCGAGACAAAAGTAGAGATTTCATTGATTAAGGAAATGATCCTTATGATAAAACCGATACTTGAAAAATTGATTGGAATGGAGGGCGAGTGTAGCTGACGGCTAACGCCTTTAGCTACAAGCAAAGCTTCCTGCGGGAACAGCAAAATTTATTTTGCGACGAGTAACCGCAGGAGCACCGACGCCTGAGACTACAGGCTCAGGCCGTGCCCGCGGAAAGCGTCCCGGAATGGAAATCAATTTTTTTTTGCCAGCAAAAATGCCATTTCCCTCAAGGAGAATGGCATTTTTAGGTTATGTCACAGTCCCTACTCTTTTAATGTTCGTTACTATGAGGAGGTGTTACGGGATGTGCATCTTTAATGACACGAATCGGGCGCATCATATCATGATCTTCATGCTCTAAAAAATGACAATGCCATATATAATCCCCCGTATGTTCCTTCCAGTGCATAATAATTTTTGTTACTTTTCCTATATCCGCTTTTACAGTATCTTTCCAGCCTCGTTCATAATCATGCGGTTCTTCCGGAGGGCCTGTAAATTGCAATTTCCCCTCTGCTACATAAAGATCTACATTAAAAGGTCTACGTTCAAGTATTTTAAATTGCACTAGATGAACATGAATCGGGTGATGGACTGGTGTAGTATTAATCAAATTCCAAACTTCAATGCTATCTAAAGATGGTTTTTCAGTAGCGGGATCATGATACATTTTATCGCCCAATAACAGCATAAGTCTGCCATAACGGTCTAACGTACTTGTTAAAGGAAGATCCCGGACCGTATGCGCATGATGCTCATTCAATTCCATTGCAGGTTCTAATAATGTAGGGATTTGACTTGTATCCTCACCCTTTAATGGCAAGTTTACAGTAAACTTCATAATAACGTTCGTATGTTCATCAGCAAATTCCTCGTCATCATTCATTAAAATTATCTCTTCATTGGCAAAATCACTAAAATCTATAATGACATCTACCCGTTCTGCTGGAGTTAATTCAACTGAATCAATATTTACAGTGGCAGCTAAAAACCCACCATCTGTTCCGATTTGGCTTATTTTCTCATCATTGGAGAGACGCAAGTTATAGCTTCTCCGGTTTGAGCCATTCAATATGCGGAAGCGATACTTTCTCGGCTCAACATTTAATATTGGCCATACCTTTCCATTAACTAGTATCGTATTACCGACATAGCCTAACGTGACAGTCGGGTTTGGCAATGGAAGTTGGTCAGGAACGGGAAGGGGAAATGGTGGATCTAGTTCTGTAGGGTAAAAAATAGAACCATCTTCATTGAATGATTTATCTTGAATGAGTAAAGGAATTTCATAATTCCCCTGTGGCAGTTGTAAACGTTCTTCCGATGAATCACGAAGTAAATAAAAACCAGCAAGACCCGCAACGACATTTAATCGAGTAAGCCCCATTGCATGGTCATGATACCACAATGTCGTTCCAGGCTGGTGGTTTGTATATTCATGTACTTCCTGTTTAAATGTTGGACCTGTAGCAGCGTAATTTTTCGTATACCATGCTTCAGGGTGGCCGTCACTTGCAGAAGCAACATTTGCTCCATGCAAATGAACTACGGTCCGTACTTCTGCGGAATTGTTTACGCCATGCAAACTATAGTCAATCGGCAAGAAATGTTTTTCCGGAAGTCTATTCAAATATTTCACATATGTCGTGTAGTCTTTTTTCGATTCAATGGTCGGCCCCGGAACAATGCCATCATATCCCCACACTTCAGTAAAAGGAAAATTTTTATGGAATCGATGCTTTGACTTTAGCATTTGTATTTCATAATAGGAATTTACCGGATAATTTTTATTTGCTCTCGGTCTTGCAGTAGGCGGTTTTACTAATTTATCTATAAATTTAGGTATTGTATTTGGATCAGCTGGATTAACAGGCTGCTCACTAAAATTCAAAATATACCATCCTTCTTTACTAATTTCATATAGTTTATTCTTTACTTCATTTAGGCGTTACTCCAAGGTGCGTTTTCATAAACTTCAAGTAAATTAAATGATAAACATCGCTACAATTGTCGTAACGATTAACCCCACTACTACAGGTACAAGATTTCGGCGAGCAAGCTCAAATGGGCTAACGTTACAAATTGCAGCTGCAGGAATAAGTGCCCAAGGAACCAGGGTACCACCACCTACCCAAATAGCCGCAATTTGTCCAAGTGCCGTTAACGTTGCAGTTCCTTCACCAATCGCCGTACCAAATAAACTTCCGATTGACCCTACTAGAGAAATTCCTGAGAACCCTGAACCATCTAGCCCCGTAATTGCCCCTACCCCTGTCAGAGTAACAGCAGCTATTTCTGTAGTTAATGGAACAATTGCCGCTAACCCCATACCTAAATCATTGACTATCCCATGTGAAGATTCAGGCAAGTGTTCCCCTATAATGGTAAGAAATCCTGCATCCCCTAAATAGAAAAATGCCGCAATTGGGATTACTGGACCAAATACTTTAAATCCAAATTGAAAACCTTTAATAAAATAGTCCGTCGTTTGATCGAGCCCTTTCTTTCTATAGGCTACAACACAAAGAAGGAGCAATATAAATACAGAAGTCCCTCCTACTAAAGCAGTTGCATCTCCACCTTGTAGATTAAAAACAGACATTGCCACAACGTCGAGTAAAAAAGCAACTGGAATTAAAAGGGCAAAGAATTTTTTCTGTCTCATCGATAATAAATCATCGGGTTTTTCCTGTTCTGTGCTGTTATCATACGTTCCTACTAATGGAATAGTTCCTCGCTTCATATCTCGTTTCAAAAGATAGAACGCCACTGCAGTTGTCACGACACCCATTGTAATAACAAGCGGGATACTCGCCGTAATTACATCCCCTACTGGAATCCCTGCAGCATCGGCAGTCAATTTCGGTGCACCTTGAATAATGAAATCACTAGACAGCGCGATACCATGCCCGAATAAGTTCATTGCCATTGCCACTCCAAGTGCTGGAAGTCCAGCCCGAATTGCTACCGGTAACAGTACTGCTCCGAGTAAGGCAACAGCAGGCGAAGGCCAGAAAAACCATGAAATGACCATCATTAATATACCTATTGTCCAAAACCCGAGTGTCGGATTTTTTATAATTTTTGTAAACGGCGCGATCATTACTTCATTAATACCCGTTTTTGTAAGCACCCGACTCATCGCCACGATAATAGAAATAATTAAAATAGTAGATAAGAGTTCTGTAATCGCATAAATAAAGCTGTTAAAAACCCCACTAATAGAAGAAATAAAGTCTCCTGTTGCGACAAATGCAATAACGAATATTCCTACAATACTAATTAGTGAAGTATCGAGTCGCTTCACCATGAAAATAATAATAAGAACAATAAATGCTACATAAATCCAGTGGAGAGCTGTTAATTCAATTCCCATACTCATCCTCTTTTCCTTTTTTATATAGCATATGGAGTGAAAAGATAGGTGGTGAACGCCTATTTATAATAATATTTTTTAATAAATTGAGCATTCGCCTAGCTTCTTTTCATATGGATAAAAGTTAGTAACTATAAATAGTTGCTACATGTTTATTATTGAACTAAAAAGTGCCATATTACATAAATAGAGTTGATCCAAAAAGGAGGGTGCACATGGCAGTCTGTCCGTTATGCAATGGTTTACATGAAGTGGAGAAATATTGTCGAAAATGCCATATTCTATTAAATGATGAAGGAAAGGTATCTGATTATTTAGATCCATACGGACATTACAATGATGAAGAAACCGTTAAAATGGGTGATGGCTATCCATATACAGCAGCAAATGAAATTTGTCCACACTTATTAACTTGTACTGAGTGCGGTTATGATCAAGTCATTTTTATTCAACAACGCTAATTCATTATTAGAAGGTTGCTCAAATTTTTGGACAGCCTTTTCGTATTGTAAATCCAAGCCATATCGCTACCTTGATATAACCAATCCCAATCTTCTATTAGTTAATAAGCCCACTTTTGATTTTCCCATCATATACTGTTATGAACTTTTATATCCGAACTACAATTATAAATAGGAAAGGGAGAGTAAATGATTGTTGACGGGGTATTTTCAGGTGGTGGTATTAAAGGGTTTGCATATGTAGGAGCAATTCAGGCGCTGGAAGAGAAGGGAATAAAATTTGACCGTGTAGCTGGTACGAGTGCGGGTGCCATTTTGGCAACGTTTATTGCTGCAGGATTTAATGCACAAAAACTTGAAGAAATTTTTGATGAACTGAATTTAAAGGTATTGCTAGATCCCCCCAAACTAACGAGAGAATTTCCATTTTTAAAATGGCTCAATTTATATAGACGTTTCGGCTTGTATAAAGGAAAGGCTTTGGAAAATTGGTTTCTTCAAAAACTAGCAACAAAAGGGATTTATACCTTTGGTGATTTACCAAAAGATTCATTAAAGCTCGTAGCCTCCGATTTAACTAACGGGAAAATTATTGTGTTACCCGATGATTTGCACCACTACAACATAGATGGCAGCACATTTCCCATTTCACGTGCATTACGGATGAGTTGCGGTCTTCCTTTTTTCTTTGAACCGGTTTATTTAAAACACGGGAGTACAGAATCTGTTATTGTCGATGGAGGAGTTTTGAGTAATTTCCCGCTATGGATTTATGATAATGGTCACAAAAAGCGGCCGGTTCTCGGGATGAAGCTAAGCAGTGCTAGCGAGGATAGAGCGCCCCATGAAATTAATAATGCAATTCAATTATTTGAAGCGCTATTTACTACAATGCAAAATGCCCATGATAACCGTTATATCGCCCGCAGACATGAGAAAAATATCATCTTTATTCCGGTTGAAGACTATAGTACGACCCAATTTGATTTAGATGAAAAAACAAAAAATAAATTAATTAGCATCGGAAAAGAAAGGACTATTCAATTTTTAAAATCATGGTCTCCAGTTTGGTAAATACATTTTCAATGTAAAAAAGGTGAAATCCAATGATGCGATTTCACCTTTTTATATTTATTTTATTACTTTGAACACTTCTGGTACTGTATTTAAATCGATCCCCCACAAAACAGGGAGTAAGAAATAAATAGACAGTGTAATGAATATGACACCGAAGACATTCAGTGCAAAACCAGCCTTCATCATATCTGTAATTTTAATATATCCTGAACCGAACACTGCCGCATTTGGTGGTGTGGCAACCGGAAGCATGAATGCACATGATGCCGCAACACCTGCCGCAATCATTAATGCATAAGGGTGGATACCTAAAGCAACAGCAAGTGACGCCATAATTGGATACATCATAGATGCAGTCGCAGTATTCGAAGTAATCTCAGTTAAAGCAAGTACAAGTGCTGCAACTAAGAATATTAATACGATTACACTTACACCTTCAAGTCCCATCAGCTGTGAACCTATCCACTCAGATAATCCAGTGCCTACGAACCCGGAAGCAATGGCAAGGCCTCCTCCGAATAATAGCAAAATACCCCATGGTAATTTCACTGCTGTTTGCCAATCCATTATACGATCACCTTTACGATTCATAGAAGGGATCGCGAATAAAACGATAGCGAAAAATATTGCGATGATTCCATCAGATAGACCGGGAATAAAATCACTTAGGAAGAATGATCGAGTAATCCAAGAAAATGCAGCCAATATAAAGACTACAAAGACAGCCTTTTCTTCAAAAGATGCTTTACCTAAATCTCTTTTTTCTTTATCGATTACAGCACTTCCGCCAGGTAAAGTTTTTATTTTAGACGGGAATGCAATTTTTACAAGGTATATCCACGTGAGAATAATGAAAATCCAGGCAAATGGCACCCCAAAAAGCATCCATCCAGCAAAAGATAGTTCAATACCATACATTTTATTGATTGCACCTGCTAGCAATGTATTAGGTGGCGTTCCTATTAAAGTTGCAATTCCACCAAGGGATGCTGAATAGGCAATCCCGAGCATCAATGCTTTACCAAATGCAAAACGTTGAGGCGAAGTATCTATACTCGGATTGTCATTCTTTAAGCCGTCTGCTACTTGATTAATGATCGCTAGTCCAATTGGAATCATCATCATTGCAGTCGCAGAATTTGAAATCCACATTGATAAAAATCCTGTTGCAATCATAAACCCAAGTACAATTCGGTCCATATTTGTACCGACCATTGAAATTATTGAGATGGCAATACGTTTATGTAAGTTCCACTTTTCCATTGCAAGCGCAATCATAAATCCACCCATAAACAGGAAAATTGTTTCATCTCCATAAGAAGATGAAGTTACCTTTATGTCTAAACTATTTGTTAAAGGAAACAATACAAGAGGTAATAATGCTGTAGCGGGGATTGGGATTGCTTCAGTAATCCACCAAGTTGCAATCCAAATGGTACTTGCCAAGACTCCTTTAGCTTCTGGTGTAAGACCCTCAGGATTAAAAAACAGCAATGTTAAAATAAACAATAACGGTCCTAATATAAGACCTACTATTTGTGCTGTTGTATAACTGCGGCGAGTATAACCTCCTCCACCTCCAT
The DNA here is from genome assembly GCF_037969735.1 of Solibacillus sp. FSL W8-0372. Lineage (NCBI taxonomy): Bacteria > Bacillati > Bacillota > Bacilli > Caryophanales > Caryophanaceae > Solibacillus > Solibacillus sp. FSL W8-0372. Next base: position 3,441,876 of record NZ_CP150204.1, read on the forward strand.
TACCCGAACCTGCATTACCTGTTTTTTTGTGATTTCCGTCCGAAGCAATTTTAGAAGAATTTGGTTTTATGAAAAAAGTAAACATATCTTTTACTTGGTCATGCATTTCCCATAACCGATTCCACGTAGTTGAAAACATTGCATTTCCTCCTAAATTTTGTTTTAAAATAGCATTATTTGATTTTAAATATTACTATTCCTTTTATCATTTTTACTTAGATAAATAAAAAAAGCAATAGTATTTAAAATAATGTGAAAATAAAAAATAATAAAGTTTATAGAAAATACCTTGTAAAATATAAATTTTTACATTTTAAATAATATTTTCAATATAGTACATTGTTATATAACATTGATATTACATTTCTAGCAATGCACTTATAAACAAAAAAGAACGAGTCCTGAAAAGGAAATTCGTTCTTTTTTAAATATACTATTTGAAAATATTTATTATACTTTTGCTTTTTTGAAACCATCATAAATATTAATAGCGGCAGTAATTATTAAAATAATAATTGCACCCCCTATTAGCCACATATTGAATTGCTCTTTCGTAATCGTAAACAGATTAGTTATATAAACAACGAATTCTTCGCTCAAAAAATTAGGTTTTATTAAAATAATAATGAAAACAATTGTTGAAATTACTTCAAGTACTGTATTTCCAATAGCCATTCTTTTTGTCCATTGTTCCTTCAATAACTTATAAAGAGCAAATGCAATCTCCAACCCCGCGATAATAAGAACGATTAGCCCATATTGTTGTAAAACATCCTGATTTAATGCTGGCATAACAAATTCTAATCGACCACCATCCCCTTCATATACTCCTATAATCTGGTTAGCATAAAAGTAAAGTGTCACCCAAATAGCCGTCCACATTAAACTCCCGAAAATCTCTAACTTCGAAATTGTTTTCTGCTTAGATATATATGCAACATTTTTTAAATCTTCCGCGGTCCATTTTTCTAAACCTGAAGTTAATGGCAGCTGTTCCTTATCTTTATCAAATCTTTCTAATAAAGCAAAAGTGATAGTTAGCCAGAAAAAAACTTGGATTCCTACTTGAATCAACGTCCAGATACCTTCTCCGACAAAGGATAAAATGCTATTTAATATCGCCTCTTCTCCACTAAAACCAATGAAATATTTTGTGATAATTGTTATTAATGAAACGACAGCAGCTATTGGTACAATCATTTTTAATAATGACATATAAACATCAAAATAGCGTGGACCTATTAAATGCATTGGCTGATCCTTATACCCGTTCGCCAATACCGCTGGATTACCTAACTGATTAAGCACATCTTTAACATCCGCCTCGGTATGATGGTTAGGCAGCATATCCCCAATCGTTGAGCGTAATTCAAGTGCAATATCTGAACGCATTTTTTCAGGCAGCCTTCTAGTGACTTCTTGAATATAAACTTCAATTAAATTCGTTTTCATCGTCATCTCCCTCTCCTAATAAGGAATACAGTTCCTTAGAATTATTAATCCACTCTTTTTTCAATTCTAAAAAAATCTCTAAACCAAATTCACTTAAAACATAATATTTTCGAGGTCTACTCTCTGATGTGTCCCAACTGCTTGAAACTAGTTCTTGCTTTTCCAATCTACGTAGTAAAGGGTACAAAGTACTTTGATCAATAGAAATTCCTGCTCCTTCCAATGATTGGACTAATGAATACCCATACTGCGGTGTTCTTAATTGACTAAGGACAGCTAATGTCAAAGTCCCTCTTCTAAGCTCTATCTTTAAGGAACTCAATAAATTGCTCACTAATACACCTCACTCCATAATAATGTATGTCATACAGTATTATTATATACTATGTATCATACAGTATTGTTGTGAATAACACTACTATAAATTGGTAATTGAACAAAATTAAACTCCTGTGGACTTGTTAAGGTCCACAGGAGTTTAATTTTGTTCTTATTCTTTGACTTTGTTTATTTCAAAATTATTCAGCAGTTCACGTACTTCATCCGTTGATTTTGTGTTCATTAATTGATTTCTTAACTCACCTGCACCACGGAAGCCTTTAACATAAATTTTGAAAAAGCGGTGTAAACCTGACATAGAACGTGGCAGCATTTCCGCATATTTATCCTGTAAATCAAGTTGAAGCTTTAAAAGATCAAGGTATTCCTCAGGGCTATGCTCTTTCGGCTCTTTTTCAAAAGCAAAAGGATTTTTGAAAATACCACGGCCGATCATTACCCCATCAATACCGTACTTTTCAGCGAGCTCTAAACCAACTTGTCGATCTGGAATATCACCATTGATTGTCAATAATGTTTGTGGCGCAATTTCATCTCTTAATTTTTTTATTTCCGGAATTAGCTCCCAGTGAGCATCAACCGCACTCATTTCTTTTCTCGTACGCAAATGAATCGATAGGTTAGCGATATCCTGTTTTAAAATATGTGTCAGCCATTCCTTCCATTCCTCTACATCTTTATAGCCAAGACGAGTCTTTACACTGACAGGTAATCCACCAGCTTTTGCTGCTTCAATCAGCTCAGCTGCAACATCGGGACGAAGAATCAGACCGCTTCCTTTCCCTCTTTGTGCAACGTTTGGTACAGGACATCCCATATTTAAATCAATACCTTTAAATCCTTTTTCGGCCATACCTATACTCATTTGACGGAAAAATTCTGGGTTATCTCCCCAAATATGTGCAACAAGGGGTTGTTCATCTTCCGTAAAATGTAAACGACCTCTTACACTTTTTTCTCCCTCTGGATGACAGTAGCTATCAGAATTTGTAAACTCTGTGAAAAATACATCCGGTCTGCCTGCTTTCGCTACAACATGACGAAAAACAGTATCCGTCACGTCTTCCATAGGTGCAAGAACGAAAAACGGTTTCGGTAAATCGTTCCAAAAATTTTCTTTCATACTATTTCAAGTCCTCTCAAAATGGGATTTTGCTTTACTCATCCCTTAAGTTAAGCTCATTAATAGAGCATAATTGTCATCAGTTACTTTAAAACTATCGTAAGCCTCAAAAACACTTTTTTATTTTATACTTTTCAAACGTTTCCTTCTACAATATTGCCTATATATCTAAAGATTAAGGACAACATTTCACGTTTAAAACACTATCCACCTATTCTAATCTTCCCGTTCATCCTCTTTAGTGTTCCTAAAATACTCATAGCAGCTAAATAGCTCGTTTTTGGATTTTCCGGCAATGGATTATTTTTAATCGTAAATGTCGCTTCCCCAAACTCTCCTGTTATTTCAACATGATGAATGTTTTTTTCAATATATGGATCCGCAATTAAAGTTACTTTAGTATTTTCCATACCAATCCCGGCCAGTGCAAGGACAATGGAAACATTCATATTTTTAGGAAATCGCTCGATTGCATCTGCTGCTTTTCCTTCGAATACGACTTGAGCTTCCTCAATTTCCTCAGCAATTAACGAACTTGCTGGCTTACAAGTAGTGAGTGAAACATAAGTAACTTTACCGAGGGCATGTGCATTTTGTAAAATGTCCAAGCCCCCAATTGCTCCTGAAGGTAAATGAATATCATTATTATACTTGTGTGCAAGATGACTAATTTTGGTTACTAGTTCCATATCAGCAAATGCACCGACGCTGATTACCACAACATCTTTTTGAGTTATAATGTCTGGCACTAGATCTTTCACAGCATTTATATTCGCCGCTTCCACTACAACATCAATACCCGAACTTAGAAAATCAGTGAGATCCGTAAATAATTCAACCTCGAATTGCGATGCAACTGTTTCGTACTTTCTCTTATCCTTTACGAATACACTTTTAACTCTTAAATCATTATGGTCCTTTTGGTTAATTTCATTTAATAAAAAATGAGCGATTGCACCCGCCCCAACTATACCAATATTCATGTTAAATCTCCTTATTTGCTTTTATTATTCTTACTTTCCACCATAACATATCTTCGTCCTGCTTTATCCTTACAATTAGGTTTCCTTTAAAATCTCCATTACTTTGGGTAGTATTAGATTATAGTGAAAATAAATAGGAGGGATAGGAATGGAACTGACAGTATATCTTGCAGGACAGATTCATGACAATTGGCGGGAAGAAGTAGCACAAAAGGCAAAGGAAAATAATCTCCCCCTACGCTTCGTAGCTCCACAAACAAACCATGATCGTTCTGATAATATTGGGGAAGAAATTTTAGGGGAGCAGCCTTCTAACTTCCATAAAGATAATGCAGCATCGGATATTAATAATTTCAGAACACAAGTATTAATGCAAAAAGCGGATATCGTCATTGCCTTATTCGGCGAAAAGTATAAACAGTGGAATACCGCAATGGATGCAAGTACGGCTATTGCTATGAACAAGCCAACTATTATTATTCGACCAGAGTCATTGATTCACCCTTTGAAGGAGCTTTCCAATAAAGCAAATGTAACCGTAGAAACTGTTGACCAAGCAATAGATGTAATTCGTTATATTTTTGATTAATGAAAAGTATATGTAATTCATCCATTTAGTTTTGAATGTACAAAAAGAGAGATTGCAGGTTGCAACCTCTCTTTTTTAGAGTAAAAAATTAAATACGCTTTAATGCACCATTAGGATTTGGTAACTCTTGAGCTGATATTTTATTGATTTTGCAGAAGTAATCAAAAAATTGTTGTGCTAGCTCTTGTTCCTGTGGATCAGTTTTAAGCGATACTATGTCGCGTAAAATTTGTGCCATCCAAAGGTTATTGAAGTAACGATGTTTACCTGTATTCCAAGTCATTTTATGAGTAAACTTTTCATTTACATAGTAATTCCAGAAGAGCATTTTATTCGCTTCCTCTTCTGTAAGTTTTAATCTGAACTTTGAATGGGCAGGAATATTACCATCTTGGCTAAGCTTTCCGATAAAATCTTCCTTCACCATATAAACACCTAAAATACGTCTTTCTTTTTCTGACGAGTTAGGATCTACTGCAGTTAATAAGACCGCACTATTTTCAAACAATCGTATCGGTTTATTTGGTTTCCCTTTGTTAACGCCACTTTTAGCAACCCCAGAGAAAACTTTCCACTCCGAAAATGCCGTACTTTGCTCTTCTTCATCACACCAAAAAACCATCTGGGATTCGGGATGAAGTTTATGGTTTTTCATAAGTTTTTCATGTTGTTGACGAAGATCCTGATTTTTACGCAAAAGTTTTAATTCTTCTTCTCTTTGCCATTCTTCTTCTCTTCGCTCTAGCTCTCTTTTTTCAATAATTTTTTCAAGTGAACTCGCATCACCTTTATCATGAAGTTTCAGGTGTTTTTCAAATACATCAGGGAAAACAAATTTTTTCTTTTCCGTTTCAAAATGTATTTCAATACTTGAATCATTATGTTTAACAACACTTCCCATACCAAACAGCTTATGGGTAACTTTCTTATTAATTAAATTCATTATTATAGTCCTCCTTCACATTTTTACAGGTAAATTTATTATCAAATTAAATAACTTCTAATAAACCACACACAATTGTTTGAATTTTTACCTTAATTTTGAAAAAGACTATTAAAAAACGTATTCCAAATTCTCTCTGCATTTACAGCAGAATTCGAAATACCACAATTGTAAGTCTATTATAACATTTCTTAAATAAAAATACAATTTATTTGTTGACAACGCATTTTAAGTTAGGTTAAAATGAAATATTTATTTTCTATAAGACTTTTTATTTTATAAACCAACACTTTAAAAGCCTACGTTAATCCATATAATTACTATATAAATAGACAGCCTTTACTTTTTTCCTCAAACAATTTTCGCAACCGTCAAAATCAATCCTTCAGCCGTAACAAATAATTAATCAACCATCATATACAGTATACCCATTGAATAGTAATATTATTTAGAAAATTGTAATTATAATGCATTTTGCCCTCAAAGAAGTAATTTCTATAGACATAAGTCCTATACGTATATATACTTTTATCCAGATAAACTTTCTACTTTTCGGTGTAAAAGTAAATATTTAGATAAAAGAAAGACGTGAAACAAGTGAATTTTTTTAAAAACCTTACATTAAAGGCGAAGTGGATGATGTATATATCTTTTGCTATCGTTTTAGCAGTCGGTATAACTGTAATTTTTAGCCAGTGGAATGTGCGTAACATTCTTGAGGAGGAAAATCATCAAACCTCTTCTGATAATGCAAAGAATGCAGTTAATCAAGTATCTTTAGGCTTACTGAATTATGAATCGGCTATTCTACAATTTAGTCAGGTAGTAGAAGCAATCTTAACAAATGATGAAAAAGATTATACCCAAATTGATAAAATTACAAAAACGCTTCAAGAACAGAATAGTGATTATTTAGCGGTGTATTTCATGGACTTTAAAACTGGCAATTTACATGTGACACCGGAAATTACATACGATTGGGATGTTCGTGACTCTCAAACATTCGCAAAGTTAAATAGTAATCCAAACCTACAATGGATGGATATCTATTTGGACACTGGCGTAAATCAATTAATGACTTCCGTTATTGCTCCAATATTTAATAGTGGTGAGTTAGTTGGTGCAGTCGGCTTTGATATTGACTTTTCAACAATCGGTTCAATACGAGAAAGCATTGAAGAAGGCACCTCTTCCAAATTGATGATTGTTGATCCAAACGGTCTTATTGTTTCTTCATTTATTGAAGATGGAAACGGAAAAAATATTAATGCTGATAATTCCGGTAAAGTTGAGGGTGTTTCCGATTTATTACCCCCTAGTGAATTAGCAACGGAATTTAGCTGGCTTTTAAATAATTCAAATACAAATAATCAAATTGAACAATTTAATTGGGCTGGTGTTGATTATTCGGGTGAAATACAGACAATAGAAAAAAACAATTGGAAGATTGTCTCTGTTATAGATAAAGATAATTTTGCTGAAAAATTAAAGGAGTTTACAATTAACGGTTGGATATCACTCATTATTGGATTAGTCATTGGTTGTTTATTCGCTTATTTCATGTCAATTAAACTAATTCAGATTTTTAGTAATTTAAAAAAAGTATTTGAAAGAACAGCAAGTGGTGATTTTATTTCTCGCTTTGAAACGAATTCTAATGATGAAATTGCTGATTTGGCAAACCATTACAATCAAATGCTGGATAGTGTTCATCATTTAGTTCTTCAAGTAAATGAAAATACTAATGCAATTCGTAGTTCTTCTAACAGTTTAGCTATTATTGCTCAAGAAAATGAACAAGCATTAAATAATGTTTCAACTAGTATTGAAGAAATTGCTATGAGCAGTAGTAAACAGGCTGAAAAAATGCAAGATGGTTCTAATGCTCTCCATGTATTAGCAGAGGGTATTGAGACAATTGAATTACAATCAAAACAAGTAGCCGATGATGCGGCAGAAGCGCTCATTGAAGCTAATACAACTATTCATAAAGTTGATCAGTTGGAAGAAACATACACAAATTTAGAAAGAGCATTCCAGGAAGTAACGGTTGTAGCAAGCAATCTGGATGATAAAACAAAATCAATTTCACAAGTAACAAAATTAATTGCTCAAATTACAGAACAAACAAATTTACTTGCACTAAATGCATCCATTGAAGCTGCTAGAGCAGGCGAACATGGTAAAGGGTTTGCTGTTGTGGCTGATGAGGTAAGGAAATTAGCCGAGAATTCAAAAGCAGCAACTACGAACATTCAGGAAATTATTAAAAGTATATTGGAAGATACAGAGCAACTTGTTCAAGTAATGCAGCAAACAAATGAGATTAGCGATAATCAAAAAGTAGCTGTTGATACTGTTAATAATGCAATTAAACAGCTATCTGATACTTTGGAAAATATGAAAGAATCTATTACTAGAACAATGGAAGATGTATCGACAATGCAGCAGCAAAAAAATGTCGTACTATCTTCCATGTTAGTAGTCCATGAAATGACAACAGAGGTAACAGCTGAAACGCAAGAAATTGCAAGTTCGATTGAAGAACAAACTTCGGCCACTACCGAAGTAACAATTCATGTCACTCATTTAAATGAGCAAGTCGAAAATTTATCAGATTCTGTTTCAAAATTCAAGTTATAATTAGCATAAGTTAAAACAGATGGACTTAGAGGTAGCTGTAAAGCACTTCTAAGTCCATCTGTTTTTCTAATCTATAGTCTGTTTACGTACTATAGTGACACCATTTACATCATTGACATATGTTGCGTATATAAAGAATTTTAATTTGTTGCTTTACATCAAGTGACCTAGCTCTATATTTCCATGAAATTTAAGGAGTGAATACATGGGTGCTATAAATGGAGAATTTTATATTAATCGACTAAATCAATTAAATAATGAAGTTTGGTTTGATGGGGAAAAGGTGGAAGGGTTACTTTCTGAACACCCCGCTTTCAAAGGTCTTATTAAAACAAAAGCTTCTCTTTATGACCTACAGCATAATCCAAAAATAAAAGATGAAATGACCTTTATCTCACCAAAATCAGGTGAACCTCTTGGACTTTCCTTTTTACAGCCAAAAACAAAAAACGATTTGTTGAAAAGAAGGAAAATGATTGAACATTGGGCTAGACATACTTATGGTGTTTTAGGAAGAAGCCCTGACTATTTGAACTCCGTTTTAATGAGCTTTGCCTCTTCAGTAAAAATATTGGAGGGACAGGAAAACTGTTTCCCTGAAAATATTCAGGCTTTTTTTGAATTAGTCAGAGAAAATGATTTATCACTTACGCATACATTCATTACACCACAAGTAAATCGGTCTCAAAGTTATTTCGAACGAACAAATGAGCCGATTTCCGCGAAGGTTATAGAAGAAAATGAACAGGGTCTTGTAATAAAGGGTGCACGTTTATTGGCTACACAAGGTGGTTTGACCGATGAAGTGTTAGTATTTGGGGCCGGTAAAGCTGTATTCGCAGAAGATGAAGCTTTTGCTTTTGCCATTCCCTCTAATACGAAAGGTGTTAAATTTATTTGCCGAGATACATTTGTTGGAGGGGATTCCCCCTTTGATCATCCGCTAAGCTCCCGGTTTGAAGAGATCGATTCCCTTATAGTTTTTGATAATGTATTAGTGCCGTGGGAGCGAGTATTTTTTTATAATAATTTTGAAATTGCCGGAAAGTTTCTTATGGAAAGTTCATTTCATCACTTCGCTAAATATCAGGTGACGATAAGGCAGATTGTCAAAACAGAATTTATACTAGGTATTGCGGAGCTTCTTGTAGATACAATTAAAGTCCGTGAATATCAGCATATTCAAGAAAAGCTATCAGAAATCATCGTTGGGTTAGAAACAATGAAAGCCCTTTTGGAAAAATCGGAGAATAATGCAGTACTAGATGATTGGGGCTATTTACGCCCAGCAATTTTCCCATTGAAAATTGCCGGTAATATTTTTTCGAAACTTTACCCTCGCTACATCGAAATAATTCAGCTCATAGGCGCAAGTGGCATGATTACGCTACCTACCGAAAAAGCATTCCATTCTGATATAAGAGCAGATTTAGATCAGTATCTTCAAGGCGCTACTAAAACAGCAGAGGAACGCGTAAAAATATTCCGTTTAGCTTGGGATTTAACAATGAGCTCATTCGGTACGAGGCAAATGCAATATGAACGATTCTTTTTTGGCGATTCAATCCGCGCAGCGAGCGAATTATATTTTACTTATCCAAAGAAAGAGTATGTTGAAGTAGTCATTGATTTTCTTAAGCAGAAGGAAAATTTATAACTCAATCTGAATACTACCTTCACCCTTTTCAAAAGGACTGCAATATTCCCTTTCATAATTAGTCGACCTTTAGACAAACTAATCCTAAAAAGAAAAGAAGGTGATAGGATGCTTAATCTTACCGATGCATCGTGCTTAATGCAGATTATCATCACTGAGGATAATCATGAATAAACCGTTTATGCCCCAGCTTGTTTATTTTGAACCGAATGCTTTAGATTATCCACTTGGAAAAGAGCTGAAAGAAAAATTTGAAGGATTAGGTATTGAAATTCGCTATACTACTTCACATAATCAGATTCGGGACCTTCCTGGAGACAATGATTTACAAAAGTACCGGATTGCAAAATCTACCCTCGTTGTAGGCATTCGTAAAACACTGAAGTTTGACACGTCTAAACCATCCGCTGAATATGCCATCCCTCTCGCTACCGGTTGTATGGGACATTGTCATTACTGCTATTTGCAAACAACTATGGGGAGTAAACCGTATATTCGGATATATGTGAATGTCGATGAAATATTTGAAGCCGCTGATCATTATATAGAAGAACGCGCTCCTGAGATTACACGTTTTGAAGCTGCTTGTACCTCTGATATTGTAGGAATCGACCACTTAACTCACTCATTAAAAAAAGCGATTGAACATTTTGGGCAAACAGAGTTAGGCAGATTACGGTTTGTGACTAAATTTCATCATGTTGATCATTTGCTTGATGCAAAACATAACGGCCATACAAGATTCCGATTTAGCATAAATGCCGACTATGTCATTAAAAATTTTGAACCCGGTACTTCTCCTCTTGCAAAACGTATTGAAGCTGCTGGTAAAGTCGCAAGGGCTGGTTATCCTCTTGGTTTTATTGTCGCACCAATTTATCTTCATGATGGATGGCAAGAAGGATACTATCATATGTTTGAGCGTCTTGATGCAGAATTACCGCGGGATGCTCGCGATGATATAACGTTTGAATTTATTCAGCACAGATTCACTAAGAAAGCTAAAAATGTCATTGAGAAAAATTATCCAAAAACTAAATTACAGCTGGATGAATCTACAAGACGTGTTAAATGGGGCAAGTATAGAATCGGTAAATTTATTTATCAAAAAGACGAAGAAGATGAAATGAAAGAGCAGTTATATAGCTATATGGAAAAGTTCTTTCCGAATGCAAAACTTGAATATTTCACGTAACGCAAAAGCAGCCGGTCTTAAAATCGGCTGCTTTTGTTTATGATTATGTCTTCATACCCCTCATTACCAAGCGGTCTATCCTTTTTTTAAGCAAACGGGTTGCTTTCTAATAAAATTTCACTTGTTTGATTGGTGGGCTACGGCAAGACAGCGCTAAAACCACGTGATACGTGTTTTTATCACTGCCTTTATTGCCGTTTGCGAGGCCCACCAATCCCAAAATTTCGCCCTCGTTATAAGGTGAAAAACAACCAATCAGCCGCTTGCGCTATCGCGAGGCGGCGGAGAGCGGAAAGGCTATGTTTTATAATCTTCATTTTTGCAGAAATTCACTTAATGCCAAAGCAGAGTGACGTGGAGCGAAGGGTGAGCCTCCAAAACACTTGCTTCAACGCGTTTTCCCCGTAGCGTAGCAGAACGGACTTAATTAGAAGATATTATTTTTCAATTTTGTCATCCCCAACTTATGGTGATGAACCAACTTATGGTGATGAACCAACTATTTTTAAAAAGAAAAAAACGAACCCTTTAACAAGGATTCGTTCGTATAAAGAATGAGTATTGATCAAATAACATATATTACGAAACGAGGTGCCAATTTTCCTCTTAAAGCCGGACAATAGGCATTGAACAACATCGGAATGAGCCGCCTGACTTGATGATTTCTGAAAAATCTACTTCCAATACATCATAACCATGCTGTCTCATCTGATAATTAACGTCTCGATTCATTGGTAAACTTAATACCCGCTTCTGACCAATAGATAATACATTTGTGCCCATTGTAAACTGCTCGCTTTCACTTACTTCGATTAAATTGTACATACTCGCTAAAAATTCTACAGTTTTCGGGTCGAACGCATCTGGATAAATTAATGCTTCTTCTGAGGAAAGAATATTGAATACACAGTCTAAATGTAAATATTTTGGGTTGAATTGAATTGGCAGTATTTTAAATTCAGGCAATTCTTTCTGTAAAGATTGAATTGCACTTTTACACGTTCGGTGACTGATTCCAATGAAGACGTGTTGGCCGTCGACAATGACATCGCCACCTTCTATCGAATCAGTTGAGAGCTTTTTATATGCAATATTATGCTTGTTCATCCAGTGGGCTAATACTTTCTCTTCACCTTGACGAATCGGATTCGCCATTTCAGAAATAAATAAACGATTTCCTAATGTAAAGCCAATATCTCTTGTAAAGACTTGCTCAGGGTGATCTTTACTAGGTTTTAGTTTAATCACTTCCACACCCGCAGATTTTAAAGTTTGTTCAAAATTACGGTGTTGTGCTATAGCTAGTTCTTGGTCAATATTCTCATGCTTATATTGTTTTTGGACATTATTAATTACTTCTCTAATCTCCATGTATTGCGGTTCACATAAAACTACTTTTTTTAGTGTTCCGTATTCATTTTCACAATTTATTTGATCACGTTTTGTAATTGTATCACCCATTAAGACATCCTCCAGATTCTTGATTCAACTCTCACTTATTATTTTCATTTCCTTCATTTACATTCAGTAAACATTTCTGAATTTTTAATCTATTTGGTTGCCATTGTTTCAAGAATTTTAGGATGGGGTAATGATTGGCTATATAGTAATAATTGGATAATGATAACGGAGGGGTTTGTATGATTACGAAAGGGCATACTTTATTAACAAAGGAAGATTTCCAAACTAGAACCGACTTGCCAAAATGGCTTTATAAAGAATACGAAACCTTTCATAACACGGTAACAGATAAAACGTTTCCATGTTTTTTCGGCATGAGTGGTGAGCTCAAAGGTGAGCTTCGCTATGCCTATATTAATCAGGATGACTGGAGCAATCTTCCTGCCGCAGTAGGACATTTCCTTGATTTATTTAAGCTACCTAACTACAAAAGACACGGACTGTTTGTCTTTGTGGAACCATTTGAGCAAGAGGGCTCTCTTGAAGATTACCGAAAACAATTTTGGGATATACTACAATACTTGCATAAAGAAGATGAAGTAGAATGGCCAGTAGATAGTCCTCGTGACCCTGAACATTATTTGTGGGATTTTCATTTTGCCGGAGAGCCAATTTTTGTATTCGGAAATGCACCTGCATATAAAAAGCGAAAAACACGTCATTTAGGAAATGCAATGGTTCTTGGATTTCAACCTCGGAAAATTTTCGAAGGGTTAGAAGGAACTGAAAAAGGCGGAATCATGTCTCGTGAAAAGGTCCGGAAACGTGTAGAGGTTTGGGATCAGCTACCTAAACATCCGGATATTGGTCATTACGGTGATCCAACTCATAATGAGTGGAAGCAATCATTTATTGGTGATGATATTGTACCAATTCAAGGCAAATGCCCTTTCCAACATAAGTCTCTAATATAAAACTAAATCTCGTGAAAAATAAACGGTTAAAAAAAGCTGTGCTAAAATTTTATTTTTAGCACAGCTTTTGATGTCTATGTTAATTTACCTTTTGGATTGAGTTTTATTTTTCTATCCCAGCTATCCCAAAGCCTCCTGGTCCTGCATGTGTAGAGATCATTGCACCAGCTTGCATCCATGTTACATGTTCAAATCCAAATTCCTTCGCGAGTTCTTCCATCTGCTTTTTAATACTTTCATCAAGCCCGATAGAATAAATTAAATACAGCTGTTTTCTATCAATATCGTATTCGTCTAAATAGTCTCGTAAAAGCTTTTCAGCAACGATATTCATTTTCCCTCGATATTTCCTTGTTGAAACAAGCTTCCCTTCCTTTAATTCGATGCATGGTTTAATTTTTAATAAAGCTCCTCCTATATAGGCCAGGTTACTTACCCTACCGCCCGCTTTCAGAAAATCCAAACTGCCGGGCAGGAAAGCGAGTCTTGTTTTAGGAACTACGGATTCTATTTTCTCTATTAAACGGACATGGTCAATGGAAGGTTCCTCCTCGAGCAATGAAGCTGCATACATAACTATAGCACCTAATCCACCAGTTACATTTAACGTATCAACTAAAAAAAGATTATCAAAATTCTCCGCTGCGATTAATGCACTTTGAAATGAGGCCGATGCTTTAGACGTATAACCAATATGAATGATGATGCTGTCAGGATATTCTGTTCTAATTTTAGTAAACAAATCCTCATATTCGTGTATATTTGTTGCTGCCGTGGAAGGAATTTTTTTTGTACGACTATGAAAATCAAAAACTTCTTCTACAGATAACTGACCATCTAAATAATCTTTCCCCTCCATAATAACATGCATCGGTACTACTTGAATTTGATGTTTCTCAACTAGATCTTTCGGTAAATCCGCTCCACTCTCAGTCGATAAAATAATTCTTTTCATTATATACCCCTTCCGATTACATACCCATTCAGTATAATTATTTTTGATTTAATCTAAATATACACTAAGAGGATAGATTATCCAGTAAATTATCAGAAAATTAAAGCGCGTTAATCATATATTTGTTCTAATATATTAAAGGCTTATTCGGATGCCAATGCAGTAATAACAGCTCCTACTGCCTGTATCCAAGCACCAACCGCATTCATTACTTCTCCTTCACTTGTATCGCTATCAGCAAACACCTCTATTACATTTCCTATTAATTGAATTATATTTCCTGTATTCGCTATAGTTTGTAAAAGTGTTAATTTCCCTTCCGTATTAATCGTAATTCCCACTCCCACTACTTGGAGCAGGTTACCTTGTTTTTCTAATAGTTGACCTGACTGTTCATTTTCAGATAGTATTCCAGCAACAACAGCCAAATTGCCTATAGCAGAAATTTGACCACCTACCACATCTAATAATGCTTCTTCCGCCTCGACCCCAATTGCGCTTCCGCCAGCCTGCAAAATATTACCGATAACATTGAAGTCTGTAAGTGTTTGCTGGGAAAAAATAGTTGATGGCGTACTTCCAATAGCAGATATAATTGTTCCTACAGCAGCAATCCAGTTCCCTGCCACAGCGGTAATATTTGATTCATTTGAGTTATTGTTCGTACTATTATTTTTCGAGATATTCTGTTTCCCACTTTTATAATGGAACATCAAATTATTCCACTTATCTATGGAGATACTTTGCTTCTTTTTATTATTGCGGTCATTTGGCTTATTATGATTCATCACTTTTCTCCACCTACTATTCATTAATAAGTAATGCCCTGTACCAAATTTTATGATAAATGACCTTTATTATGTCGATAGAGAGGTTGTACATTCCTACCTCCAAAAATCTACATATTGTAGTTTATGAAAATATTAACTAATGAGTTGGACCTGAATTAACAAATAGTAAGGGGGGATAAAATAATAATAATAATAATAATAATAATAGTGGCTTTGAAAATTGGAGCAGTTTTTTTATTGTAAAGTGGGAGGAGATTCGTATGTACTTGTCTTAGATAATTCAAGGGAAGCGAATACGATGACTTCCCTCGAACTTATTAAAAATATTAAAAAGTTTTGGAATTATAATTGTTCCAGGCGTTCACTAAATTTGTTGCTGCTTGCTTTGGATTTTCAGCCTCCGTTACAGCTGAAACGACAAAGAAACCGTCTACACCAGTTTTTGCTAGGGTAGGAATATCCGCGAGTTTTACACCCCCACCTACGACTACGGGAATTGAACTAAGCTCAGCAACTTTCGTAATATCGGCAATACTTCTCGTAATCACCTTTCCGTCTTCCCCAATTCCGCAATCAGGTTTTGTTGGGGTTTCATGCAACGGTCCTACACCAAAATAATCAAGTTGAGAGACATCCTCTGTTTTAATATAGTCAAATAATTGATCAGCTCGAGCAGATAAACCTATAATGAGGTCTTCCCCTAAATATTCCCGACAAACGTTCACTGGAATATCTTTTTGGCCTACATGAATGCCATCCACTTTAATCCCCTGTGATTTAGCCGCTAAAACAACATCAAGACGGTCATTTACTAGGAGTGCAACCTCATCGGATTTTCCAGCCTCTTCAATGACCTCTGCTGCTTGCCGTGTTAATTGAATCAATTCTCTTGCAGAAGCAACTTTGGAACGTATTTGGATGCAAGTAAAGCCCGCACTTACTGCCTCTTTAATAATCGTTGCGACTGGACGGCCTTTTGTATTTTCAGGACCTATAACTAAATAGGCTGAAATATCAAGCTTTTTGATATTACCCATATTACCCTCCTAAAATATCATTTATTTTATCTATTTTTGTATTAATCGTATTCGTATATCCCGGACGGATATCAGCTTTTAACACCACTTCTGTTCGAATTCCTTTTTCTGCAAGTATAAAAGTCGCTTCTTTTACTACTTTCATCACTTCATCCCATTCTCCCTCAATTTCTGTAAACATTGATGTAGTTCGACTCGGTAACCCCGAATCTCGAATGACTTTCACAACCTCGGCGATTTCCTGTCCCAATTCATCCCCTACACCAAAAGGCGCAATTGCTACTGCTATTAATGTATTCATAAATTAACCTCCTCCAAATCAAATGAGTTGTTTGCAATTTCTTCTGCTGTTGCTTTATATAATTCATCCAAAAACTGCGCTTGGAAACTTCCTGGACCATCTCCTTTTAACTCAGCGCGTTTTCCAGCTACATTGTATACTGCACTAGCAGTGAGTGCTGCAATAAACGGGGTGGTCACCGTTGCATACACAGCGGCAACTCCGCCTAACGAGCAACCAGCTCCGGTAATCTTCTCCATAAAATGAGAGCCCCCATAAGAGATAGCTATAATAGAGCCATCTGTTATTAAATCCGTTTCTCCTGATACAGCAACTGCACCACCCGTCCACTTTGCAAGAGCAATCGCTGCTCTTTTAGCCTCATGTACAGAATCTGTAGCATCCACACCTCGTACCCTTGATTCCTCTGCTCCTCCATCTAATGCCCATAAACCTGCCAATGCTATAATTTCTGATGCATTTCCTCTAATAATGGTCGGTTTAAATGCCTTAAATTTCTGTAGCAGATCTGTCCTTAGTGAACCAATGCCTACAGCGACAGGGTCCAATACCCATGGTTTTCCTGTTTCATGCAATATCTTTGCTACATGAGGTAATGTCTCTTCATAAATGGGTAATAGCGTACCCACATTTATATAGGTTGCTCCCCCTGCCTTAGCCAAAAATTCTGCTTCATCTGGTAAATACACCATAGCGGCAGAACCTCCAACAGCAAGCTGTGCATTTGCAACGAAATTAATCGTGACAGTGTTTGTAATGGAACCTGCCATCGGATTCCCTTTCTTTACTGTTTCTACAGCCTGGATAATTCTATTTTGCATCTCCTGCTTAGTAGCCATTTCCATCACCTTTCCATAATCATTCTTCATATGAACGAATAGATTCACTAGACGGGTCTTACAAGTAGAAATTCACTTAGCCTAAACAAAAAAGTGCTCTCCCTAAATAAATGGGAAAGCACAATTCAAATTATTGCTTATAAATATAATGAATCGCTTCCCTACACCAGTGTTAACTGACAGGTTCAAAGAGTCAGGTTTTAACCTTCTCAACTCCAAAGAGTCCCCCCGCAATATATGCTATTTTGTTTGTTCCTTCATATTATCAACAGGTATGTTGAATGTCAAATTCATACATTTTGATCGCTCGTTCATTCTAAGCTACATCCACATTTTAAAGGTTCAATAATACATCGAATTAAAGTATGAATTGCATATTATTTGGAAAAAATAAAACAATAAACTTATTACATCATTTGAACAGGAGTTAAGAAAATGGTCCAATCTTCAAATGAAAAAAACAATAGTCGCCAATATCTCGATGGCCAATTAGATGAAAATATTGCAGTAATAAAAAAAATACTTGGAAATTCTGCAGATCTTATTATCCGAAAAAGCAGAATTGGCCGGTTGAACCATCCTTTTGCTTTAATTTATATAAAAGGGCTTATAAACGAGGATTTATTAAATAAAAATATATTAAAAATTCTTGAATTAAACAGAAAACATATTCACTCGAATTTGTTTGATCATGTCTATGAAGAAATACTTGCCATTGCTGAAATCAACAGATCAAAGGAAATGAAGCAGGTAATTAAGACGCTTTTAGCCGGCGATACAGTTTTCTTACTGGAAGGTGAAAGTGAAGCCGCTCTTATCGGAACGAGCGGAATGGAATATCGCGCGCTTGAGGAACCGCAATCTGAATCAGTAATTCGAGGGTCCAGAGTAGGGTTTATAGAGAATTTTAAAATTAACCTCTCGCTCATTCGCCAGGAAATCAAAGACCCCAATCTTCGAGTCGATATGATGGAAGTTGGCACACATTCCAACCAGAAAATTGCCATTTGTTATATTGATGGAGTTGTAAGAGAAGACCTTTTACAGGAAGTTTTGCGTCGCGTTAAAACAATTGATATTGATTTCGCACCGGATTCTGGATTTATTGAACAGTGGATTGAAGATAATCTTCTGTCACCCTTTCCACAAATTTTAGATACAGAAAGACCGGATAGGGTGGCTTTCAATATATTGAGAGGTAAAATAGCCATTATTGTTGAAGGGTCACCCTTTGCTCTCTTAATGCCTATCACTTTCGGGGATTCATTAAAGTCAATAGAAGACTATAACCAACGTTGGTTAATAAGTTCATTATTACGATTATTGCGCTTATTCTCTTTCTACATGACTATATTTTTACCAGCCCTATATGTTGCATTAATTTCATACCATCCAGAATTAATTCCGGCTCAGCTATTATTTACGATAACTGCCGCTAGGGAAGGGATTCCATTTCCGTCCTTAATTGAAGCTTTAATCCTCGTCTTTTTTTATGAAGTATTGCAGGAGGCTGGAACAAGACTCCCCTATAAAATCAGTCAAACAATTGGGATTGTAGGCGGTATAGTTATTGGTCAACTTGCCGTTATGGCGGGGATTGTAACTCCCATCATGGTTATAGTTATTTCTCTAACAGCTATTTGTGCATTCACAATACCCAATTACAGCTTTGCGATTGGCTTGCGAATAGTTCGTCTCGCTACTATATTTGCTGCTGCAACTTTAGGACTATACGGAATTATTTTAGTATTTATTATGATTTATGTTCATCTTGCCAACTTAAAAAGTATTGGTGTTCCATATACACAATCTTTTTCTCCCGGCAACTTATGGACCCTTGAAAATATTGTCGTAAGGGCTCCGATTACAGTATTGTCAAAACGCTCATTTCAGCCATTCCTGAAATCGAATAGAAAAAAGAAAGACGGAGGATCAGTGAAGTAATGAAACTTTATAAAAACAATGAATCGATTCAAGATAAAGACATTATGTTTGCTGTTGCTTCGAATACGATTAGTATTACAATTCTATTTTTGCCTCGGTATATAACCGAACATACTGTATCTTCTGATGGCTGGATGGCAATTTTATTCGGTGGGTTGATCGCGATTCTTTTAGGATGGATTTTAGCAAAAATAGCGGTATCCTTCCCAAATGAACCCTTTTTCTCTTTTGCTTCCTATTTAGTATCAAAGCCAGTGGCAGTCATACTATGCTTTATTTTTGTTTTTCAATATATTATTATCTCTTCGTTTCAAATGAGGGAAATGGCTACCTTGTCTCAGGAGTACTTTTTTGATCGTACTCCATTAGAAGTTGTCTGTTTAGCTTTTATCCTTGTCGTTGTATATGCTGTTTCAGGCTCACGGATGGCCATTTTTAAATTAAATATTCTCTTTTTCCCGTTTGTTGTCGGCGGTTTAATTTTATTAATTATTGCTCCGATGTGGGCTATTAAGCTTGAAAATTTACTTCCTGTGTTTCAAACCGATTTTAAAGGACTTCAGTCTGGAACAATATCCAGTTTGAACGCATTTTTGGGATTTGGTATCGTGTTATTTTATATTTCACTTATCAAGAAACCCGAAAAAGCCCCAAAAATGACGGTCTTAGGTATATTATTTCCATTTACCTTCTATATCATTATTTTTATTATTTGTGTAGGTGTCTTTGGAAATGCAACGGTCAAAAATCTTTATTATCCTGTATTCGAGCTTTCGAAAATCATATCGATTCCAGGCATTTTCTTCGAACGTTTTGATTCGATTTTATTTATCATCTGGACAATTATTGTATTTACAACCTGCTTAATGGCATTTGATATTGCAGTAATGCTCATTAACCAGCTAATTCCTAAATTAGCCAAACAAACGATTATTTTTATTTTGTCACCCATCATTTTCTTTTTAGCCATGATACCTAAAAACTTTATTCAAATTAATAACATTGCAAAATATATGGCCTATTTAGAAATAGTTTATATGGTATTCGTCATATTTCTACTAGGAACTATGCTATTAATAAGAGGTAGGAGAACCCATGATTCCTTATAAAAAACTAATATTTTTAATTTGTTGTCTCCCACTTACAGCCGGTTGCTGGGATAATCTTGAAGTAGAAGATCGAAGTTTTGTAACAGGGATTGCGATAGACCTAGCTAATAATAAACCCGCTCCTTCAGAAGAAAGTGTGGCTGCTAGGGACTCAAAAGGTCAACAGCAGCAGAACTCACAGCAGCAAAAAAATCAACCTTCATCAGGGCAAGAACGCATAAAACAAAATCAAAATGAATCTTCATTACAAACCGATGAAAGAGTTTTAAATTATGAAAAAGATGAGGATTATGAACAAAATGAAAATAATAAATTCAAATTAACACAACAGCTTTTAAATCCGTCTACCTTTAGCTCACAACAAAACACTAACAATTCAAACGCCACTTCATTTCGTAACCTATCACAAACAGGTGACACCATTATTGAAATGAACCGTGATATGATAAAACAGGCTGGAAGTAGGACAAACGTGACACATTTAAATATTGTCCTTTTTTCGGAAGCCCTTGCAAAAGAAGAGTATTTATTTGCTGATCTAATGGATATTTTCCTTCGAGAAAAAGAAATGTTACGGAGCGTGAAAATCGCCATTACGGAGGAGCAATCAAGCGATTATTTATCAATTCTCCCTGAAAACGAGAAAATACCAAGTAAATATTTATCCAAAGTTTTGGAAAATAAGTCGACCTTAGATATTGCCCAACCTTTAACTGTGGGAAATGTTCAATCCTATTTGTTAATGAATCGAAGTTTTATTATTCCTTTTATTAGTCAGGTAAATTCAACGACAGTTAATTATGATGGAGTTTCGGTATACAGCGGTATTAAGAATAAAGTTGTTGGAAATTTAATTGGAGATGAAGCAAAAGGAGTAAATTTTATTCAATCCAAAAATCAGACAGGGACGATTAACACAAAACTTGATGATCACGATGTCACCTTCGAAATCTTAAACATCCAAAGTAAAATATCACTGAAAGATAAGAAAATGCCATTAAAATTCAATATTAAAATCGACGTTGCTAGCGGAGTTGCTGAACAGTATGGCCAACTTGATGTTATGAAGGAAGAAAATTACGAAAAGCTAAAAAGCATTTTAGAAAAAGAAATTAAAGAAATAACGGAACATACCATCTCTATTTTACAGAATGAGTTATATACAGACGTTATCGGATTAAACACTTATTTATATGAAAAGCATTACCCGCTTTGGAAATCCATTAAAGAAGAATGGGAAGAGGGTCAGCATTATTTCATGAAGAGTGATATACAAGTTGATGTCAACGCAACTATCGAAAAGCCAGGCAACATTATAAAATCACACTAAAGGTGGAATTTTTTTGTGGAATAGTCTTATGGAACATTTTACTGATATACCTACTATGCTTTGTACCTTCCTGTCATTTTTTATTCCATATACAGTTTCCAAAATATATAACAATTTTTCCCACCATACAAATCCTCCTTGGAAGAACGAAGAAAATTAGCATGCTCGTATCCTTTACAATACGAAAAACCATGAGTAGAATAAAGTTAGTTTTAGAATAATACTTGATTTATTTTTGGTGAAAAAGCACGATCCAGTTTGAGGATATCGATTTCTTTATTTCGCTATAATAAATCAATCTTATTTAAAGGAGCAAAAAAGATGCAAACAATTACAGGAAAAGTGGCATTAATCACCGGAGCAGGGCGTGGAATTGGAAAAGCAACAGCAATCGCTTTTGCTAAAGAAGGAATTCACGTAGGTCTTGTCGGACGTTCACTTGAAAATTTACAGCAAGTGGCAGAGGAACTTAAACAATATGACGTTAAGGTAGCTATTGCTTCGGCAAATGTGGCAGATTTAGACTCTATAACTACAGCAGTTGAGTCAATTCGAAGCGAACTTGGAGCAATCGATATTTTAGTAAATAATGCTGGTATTTCAAAATTCGGCGGTTTCATGGACTTAACACCTGAAGAATGGACAAATATCATCGATGTTAACGTAAAAGGTGTATACTATACAACACGTGCAGTATTACCTGAAATGATTGAGCGCAATACAGGCGATATCATCAATATCTCATCTACAGCTGGTCAAAAAGGGGCACCGGTTACAAGTGCATACTCAGCTTCTAAGGCTGCAGTAATCGGATTAAGTGAGTCGTTAATGCTTGAAGTACGTAAGAAAAATATTCGCGTTACAACTTTAACACCAAGTACGGTTGCAACTGACATGGCGGTTGAGCTGAACTTAACAGACGGCAACCCAGAAAAAGTTATGCAAGCAGAAGATTTAGCAGACTTAATGGTTGCACAATTAAAGCTTCATCCACGTGTTGTATTAAAGCATGCTGGACTTTGGTCAAATAACCCATAATAGAACCGATCAAAAATAAGGCGCTATCCAATGTATTTTGGATAGCGCCATTTATTTTTTAACATTTAAAAGCGTTCCATCGTAAGGTCAGTATTTACGGAAACTGCAGCTTTATTACCCTTTGCTGCTGAAATCATTAGCGAGGAAGGTCTGTTTCTTTCAGTTTCTCCCGAAATATATATGTTCTTCTCACTTGTTCTGCCAACGCCATCTGTTTTAACTTTTCCGTCTTCATCCAACTCACACCCAAGTTTTTCAGCGAATTGATTCGTGCGATAATAAATTGGTGCCACAAATCCACCTGACCTTAAAATCGTTTCCCCAGTATCAAACTCGATTTTCTGTAAATAACCATCTTCCCCTATTAAATTCTTTATTGGGTCAGATATTATTTTGATATTGCGTCTTTGTAACTCTGCAGTACCTTCTGGAGAGAGTGTTATTCCATTCGTTAAAACAACTAAATCCTCCGACCAATTATATATAACTTTAGTCAGATGGAGTGCATGCTTTTCTTTTTCTGCAATGACAATCAATGGCTTATCTCTTTGCTCCCAGCCATCACAATACGGACAACTAAATAAGCTCTTCCCGTAAAATTCCCTTATCCCTTGTATAGAAAATACTTCTTGAATACCGGTAGCTAATATAATCTTTTCAGTAACATACTCCTGTCCATTGGATGCTTTGACAAAAAATCTCTCATTACCTTTATCCTTAATTATTTCAGTAACGGTTGCATGAGCGAACGAGACAGAAGGATATTTCTCCAGTTCTTTTAAACCCAGTTCTTTAAACTCTTGAGGCTTTATACCATCTCGAGTAATAAATCCATGCGATTCTTGCGTCATTGTATTCCTGTTTGTATCATCATCAAACAACATAATTTTTCTTCTAGCTCTACCTAAAATCAAACTTGCACTTAACCCCGATGGTCCACCGCCTATAACGATGCAATCTAGGACATTCATTTTTTACCTCCCCACTGAGCTGGTTATTATTTTAAACGGGATATCCCCATTAAAGGTCAAATTCATTTATACCCTCTCTTGTTTATTTTGAACCAAAAGCCTTAGAGTATCCTTAAAAATGAAATGTTTATAGCTTCTCCATTTCTATTTGGTGAACTCTTCCTGCAAACAAGGAAATTGTAGCTTTTTAGAGGATTATCCAAAGATTTATCGAAATTATTGGGTTATATCAAGGGGGAGAATTATAGATGAATAAACTAATTGCAAAGCAAATACCTCATACGTTTGAGCTGCATGGAGACGTTCGGCATGATGAATACTATTGGATGAAGGATAAATCCAATCCAGAAGTAATCGCTTATTTAGAACAGGAAAACATGTATTATGATGAGGTTATGAAACCATTGGAAACTTTAACTTCCGAGCTTTATGAAGCAATGATAGCACGTATTCCTGCTTCAGAGAGCCAGGTACCTGTTCAAAAGGGACCTTACTTTTATTACTATCGTTCAGAAAAGGAAAAACAATATCCTATATATGCTCGTAAACGTGCAGAGAATCGTATGGCATTAGCATCTTCTGAAGAAGAAATTACAATAGATGAAAATGCTCTTGCTCACAATGATGACTATTTAAATGTTACTGAGCAGCGTTATTCAACAGATCACCGCTATGTTGCCTATTTGGAAAATCGTGACGGAACAGATAGCTATACTCTATTTATAAAAGATTTACACACTGGTGATTTGCTAGAAGATAAAATTCCAAACGTTTATATTTACAGTAGTGTTGAATGGAGTAACTGTGGACAATACATTTTTTATGTGAAGCTAAACGAATTACAAAGACCCTATCAAGTATGGCGTCATGAAATAGGGACTAATAATACAGCAGATGTCCTTTTATTTGAAGAATCCAACGTAACATTTAATTTATATATTAACAAATCAAGAAGTAACCGCTTTATTTTTATTGTTTCGCAATCTACTACAACTTCAGAAATACAATTAATTGATGGGGATTCGCCACTAGTAGCCCCACAATTATTTGAAGCACGCCGTGAAGGTATTGAATACGACTTAGAGCATTGGGAAGACGACCTTTTAGTACTAACGAATGAAAATGCTCTAAACTTCAAACTGCTTCGTTGTCCATTAGATAACTTTAATGAGCGTACCTCCGTTGTTCCTTACGACGAAAATCGGTTTATGGAAAATATTTATCCTTTTAAACGTCACGTCTATGTAACAGGTCGTGAAAATGGCTTAAAGCAGGTTTGGCGTATCGAAGGCGATTCTCTTGTTCGGTTAGAATGGGATGAGGATATTTATTCAGTATCGCTAGTTTCGAATCAAGACTATGAAGCAACTGAGGTGTTAGTTCAATACGAATCATTTTTAACTCCTAAGACGACAATCCGTATTGATATTGAATCGGGAGTAAAGGAAGTTTTACAAGAGGCGCCTGTTACAGGTGAATATGACCGTGATCAATTTGTACAGCAGCAAGTTTGGGCAACAGCAGCTGATGGAGTAAAGGTTCCTATACTACTTCATTATCGAAAGGATGCTCTTAACAACGGACCCGCACCGCTTATTTTAAATGCTTACGGTTCATATGGTTATAGTAGTGACCCGTTTTTCAGCGCCTATCGCCTGCCTATCCTTAATAAAGGGGTAATAATTGCAATTGCGCAAGTACGTGGTGGTTCAGAGCTAGGACGCACGTGGTACTTTAATGGAAAAATGCAGAAAAAGCGCAATAGTTTCACAGACTTTATCGATGCCGCAGACTATTTAATCGAGCAAGAATTTACAACAACTGAACTTATTGCAGCTCGCGGCGGGAGTGCTGGTGGTTTGTTAGTCGGTGCTGTAGCTAATATGGCAGGAGATCGTTTTAAAGTCATTGTTCCAGAAGTACCGTTTGTCGATATTGTCACAACGATGTTGGATGATTCAATCCCATTAACAACTTTAGAGTGGGACGAATGGGGCAACCCGCAAAATGAAGACGATTATTTCTATATGAAATCTTACAGTCCATACGACAATGTAGAAGCAAAGCCTTACCCACATATGTATATCACGACAGGTATAAATGACCCGCGCGTCGGCTACTGGGAGCCTGCGAAATGGGTAGCCCGTCTTCGTGAATTTAAAACAGACGACAATACACTTGTATTAAAAACAAACATGGGTGCCGGTCACTTTGGCGCATCCGGACGTTTCAACCAGCTACGTGAACTTGCTGAAGGATATTCGTTTATTTTGAGTAAGTTTGGATTTTAGACAAATTTGAATTCCATAACAAAACGCATCCTCTCAAATGAAGATGCGTTTTGTTTTACTTACCTTACTTAATTAAATTAATTACTATCACTAATTCCTACTTTTCACAATATTTTTAAAGCCTACATACGTTGCATAAAAGTATCCTCCGTATATTATGAGAAGCGCTGATATAATTATGAACATGGAACTCCCTATTATACTTTGGCTGTAAGTCTTGAAAACTTCGTTAACCATACTAATTCCGACGATGGAATGAATAATAGCTAACCCTAAAGGTATCGCAAAATAAATCAGGTTTTGAATTAAAATCGCTTTGTTAATTAATTTTTCTGTGACGCCAATTCTCCGTAAAGATTGATAGCGTTCCAAGCTGTCGCTAGCATCAGATAACTGTTGCAATGCCATTACTGCAGCACTCGATATTAGAAAGATAAGCCCTAAATAAATGCCCAGAAAAACAATTGTAGCTGATAATCCATGTACTCTTGTATTTACCTGGTCAATTGTATTCCCAAGCACTAAATAATTAATACCATCTACAGTACTATCATTCCAAAGACTAGTAAATAAATCAGTAAATTTTTCCTCTGACTTTTTAGGATCGATACCTTCAAACATTACATTAAAGCCTGTTTTATCTAATATCAGCTCACCGGAAAAATCGTCCGGAACGATGAGATAAAAGAAGGATAGAGCCGTGGCAGTAGTCAATATATTTTCTGCAATAGGTATATCATTTTTAATCGTATAGTCTTTGCCTTCAATGTTGATGATGTCTTCATTATCCATAAACTTATCCAATGCCTTATTCATATGGCCATAATTCGATACGATCAATACTTCGTTACCCTTTAACTCAATAGGCTTCTGCCCTTTAAGCTGGACACTGGAATTATAATCCGATATTTTAACAGCAGATAAGGCACCCATCATATAGTTTTTCTGAAAATCTAGCAGTTCCTGCTCACTCAAATAATTTGTTAACAGATCCTCTAAAGTAAGCGTTAGTTTATACTCACTAAAAAAAGTATGTTTTTCATCCGCTTGAAATTTAAAGTCAATTTTTTCTAAAAAGTTCTCTATCTCGTTCTCTTCTTCTTGATGTTTATCATTGGCAATGAGCACCGATGAAGCATCAAAAGAAGTATTTCCTTCGACCATTTTATCGTTGGTACTTTTAAAACTAAACATAGTAAATAAAAGGGTAATCGTTAAAAAAAGCATCAGACATATTACAGTCATTGAGACGAAGTTCGTATTAATTTTGTTATTGATCTGTCTTAAAATAAAGATATTTAAATCCTTTAAATATAATTTCTTATTCTTTTGTACAATATGAATCATGAAGTTGGATAGGCTGAAAAAGAATAGCAACGTTCCAATAACGCCCATCAAAAGAGCTGCTATCAATAAAATCCCTTCAGAATTCATCCCATTTTCTAGTATAAGTGCATATGCAATTGCCAAAACAATTAAAGATATAAGAAAGGTAAAAATGGAGACATATGCATTCTTTAGTTTTACTACTTCATTTTTCTTCGCTGCATTCAGCATGTCGATCAATTTATATTTCGAAATTGTCACTTGATTGAAGATCATGACAAGAAGATAAATAATGCCAAAATAAACAGCAGTTTTAATGACTGCTCCAAATGAAACAACAAATTTATATTGACTCATTTCAACGGCCAATAGTTGGGCTGTAATTACTGACAAGCCTTGTGAAACAATAATTCCAAGTGCAGTCCCTACTACTAGGGATATAAGACCAATCAATAAAGTTTCAAATATTAGGATTCTAGAAATTTTACCTTTTGACATTCCGAGGGTCATATATATGCCCAATTCTTTTTTTCGTTTTTTAATTAAGAAATTGTTGGCATAAGTAATCAATCCACCAAGAATAAAAGAGACAAATATTGATGTTCCAGCGATTAGTTTATTAAAAGTTAACATATATTCCGAGGTACTTTTGCCCATTTCCAGCATGGCTGTCTGTTCTTCAAAGGAATTGAAGCTGTAAAATATGCAGACGGCAATGGTTAATGTTAAAAAATAGATGGAATAATCCCGAAAGCTTCTTTTCACATTATTTAGCGCAATTTTATAAAACATTCCCCGCATCCCCTCCAAGTAAAGTTACAACTTCAATGATCTTATTGAAGAATTCCTTTCTCGTATCGTCTCCACGTATCAGTTCATTAAAAATACGTCCATCTTTAATAAAGAGAATTCGGTGAGCATAGCTAGCTGTAAAGGCGTCATGAGTAACCATAAGTATTGTAGACTCGAATTCTTTGTTCAGCTTTTCAAATGTATCTAAAAGCAGTCTTGCAGATTTAGAATCAAGAGCCCCTGTTGGTTCATCCGCCAAAATGAGTGAAGGCTCTGTAACTAATGCCCTTGCTGAGGCTACTCGCTGCTTTTGCCCTCCCGACAATTGGTAAGGAAACTTATTTAATAGCTCAGCAATTTCAAGTTTCTTAGCAACATCTTTAATCAAACGATCAATTTCTCTAGTCCCTCTATTTTGTATTGTAAGAGCTAATGCGATATTTTCGTAGGCAGTCAGTGTATCCAGCAGGTTGAAATCTTGGAAGATGAAACCTAACTCATCGCGTCTGAAATTTTCCAAAGCTTTTCGCTTAAGAACTGTAATATCCTTATTATTGATATTAATATGACCTGTTGTAATCGTATCAATAGTAGAAATACAATTTAAAAGGGTCGTCTTGCCACTACCTGACGGACCCATAATTCCTACAAACTCTCCCTTTTCTACTTGAAAGCTAATATTGTCGATTGCTTTTGTTACATTTCCTTTATGCCCAAAATATTTTTCGATTTTTTCAACGGTTAATATACTGTTCATTGCTTTCCCTCCACACTCCTGATTCATAAAGCACTCTATTTTTTCACGTAAAATTCAGCGGTAGTTTCGCTAATTGGGCTACCCTTTACAAATATCGTTACCATGTAACGGCCTTCTTTGGCATCATCGGGAATCGTTAGCTTAGCAGTAAAATACCCTGCATCATTTAAAACTATATTTTCTTCAACATGCAATCTATTTGATGTTTTGACTTGATCTTTATACCATATGACCTTTGCTTCTTTTATCCAAAATCGGTTAACTTCTGCAGAGAAATATACTGTATCTCCATGTGAAAATTTGTTTGTAAAATCTATTGGATTACCTTTTCCATCGACACTTCCTGAAGTAACACCATCTACAATTTTTGGACCATTATAGTAATTATACCCGTTATAAGTCCCTATCAATAAAACAGCAACGATTGCTATTACTGCAATAACCAATTTATTCATTTTAATTTCCTCCTGTTCACTTCTTGTCATTATCATAACAAGGTTACTTAGCGCTACATATCGGTTTATCTTTTAATAAAGTTACATTTTTGCAAGATTGGAAATAAAAAAACGGATGTCCGACTTATTAGTCAGGCATCCGTTTTTTTAATGATTCAATTCAGTAAATTTACACTTCCAATCGGAAAGACAATGCTAACCTTTGTTCCTTCACCTGCTTTAGAAGTTAAGGTAAGTCCTAAACCAAGCTGCTCTGAAAGTTTTTTGCATAAGTAAAGGCCAATCCCAGTAGACTGTCCATACTTTCGGCCATTCTCTCCTGTAAACCCTTTTTCGAAAACTCTATTTAAATCCTTATCTATAATACCAATACCATTATCCTCTATAGTAAGTATAATGTTATTTTCATTTTTAATTGTACTGATTGTTACTTTCCCATCCCGTCGCGCAATATATTTAGTTGCATTTCCAACCAGTTGGTTCACTATGAATTCCAGCCATTTGGCGTCACTGTATATCACACCATCTACCGCATTAATATCGAGGGCGATTCCTTTGCTAATAAAATCTCTCGAATTTCTCTTTATTACCCTTTTGACAAGATCAGGTAAAGACACCTCTTTAATTATATAATCCTTACTGACATTATTGCTTCTTGAATAATATAGAACCTGTTCAATGTATTCTTCAACCTTTTTTATTTCATCATGAATATTTCGGGTAGTGTCACTTGGATTGTTTTCTATTATTAAGCGAGTTGATGCAATCGGAGTTTTTATCTCATGTACCCATGTTTCTATATATTCTCTATACTCATTTTCCCGGTCTCTGTACTTCTTTACATGCTCATGCATATCCTTATTTGCCAGACGCAATATATCATATAGAAGTTTACCTTCAATGTTTTCTGGTTCGGTCATAATCTCGGACAACAAATATTTTTTATCCAAGGTGTCTATAATGCCGGTTAACTCGTTATATAACATTTTCTGTTTAATAAATTCTAAAATTATATAGGAAAGTATAGGGAAAAACCAAATACAGAAAGTCAATAATATGAGGTTCCAGCTACTGTTAATCAGTAGCATAATCCCACCTATTATGGTGAATAGTATAAAATTCAGCACCAAAAACAGCGTTCTCTCTTTTAAATATTCTTTAAATTTCATGGCAGAATATAACCTAATCCGCGTCTAGTTTCGATATTATCTTGCATCCCTATTCCTTCAAGCTTCTTCCTTAGTCTAGTCACATTAACAGATAAGTTATTATCATCGACAAAAATATCCGCATTCCACATAAAATCCATTAAATCATCCCTTGAAACAATTTTCCCCTTACTTTTAATTAAGCAGGAAAGTATTTTAAGTTCATTTTTCGTTAATTCTGCTGTATTTTCGTTATATGTCACAGATCCATTTAATAAGTTCAACTTTAGATCGTTATACGTAATAATATCCTGAATGTGGCTTCCATGAACTCTTCTTAATATCGATTCTATTCTTGCCAAGAGTATTTGAGTATTGAATGGCTTTGTTATAAAATCATCCGCACCTAAATTTATACTCATAAGTTCGTCCATTTCATAATCCCTGCTTGTCACTACAATTATTGGTACATCGGATTTTTTTCTTATTTCTCTGCATATATAGTATCCATCTGTCACAGGTAGATTGATGTCCAATAGTATAAGTTCTGGTTCTTCTGTTAGTGTATCATTTATGATATTTTCAAAGTTCGTTAAGGCAACTACTTCATAGCCATACCTAATTAAAAAGTTTTTTAGTTCTTCTCTTATCGTTTCGGTGTCTTCTATAATAATAATCTTTGCCATAGATTCACTCCCTTTATCGAAATTTTACACTCTATACATTTAATACTAGTAATTATAAAGAAATAGAATTACAGTTAATAAAAATACCGGGATCCCAATTACAAGTGACAGAACCGATATGGCACTATGCACCCGCTCTTTCGTTTTGAACATTACTTTTATTACTAGGTAAATACTAATCCCAATTAATCCACCCATTGTATTTAACAATAAATCATCAATATCACTTACTCCGCGCTTAAAAATGTATTGGAATACTTCAATTCCCAAGCTTGCGCCAATAACTACCCACATTGCTTTCCAGAAATTAAATTTTTTCAAAAAATTTGCAGCATAGAGACCTAGCGGAATAAACATAAGAATATTCCCCCATACATTTAATGTAAAGCCCTCGTCTGTTATCATATCAAATGGAACTAAATTAACGCTTCGTCTCGCATCCCGCGCAAAAAATACCGTTTCTATTAATAAATAAGCATAGAATAATAATACAATCCAAAATGCTACTTTTAAAATTTTTTTCATAAGCTTGCCTCCTAAAACTCCTTCATTTATCATAGCCTGTAAATCTTAAGATAAAACTATTAAAATTCTTAAGATTGCTCCTCCCTTTAAAAAGCAGAAAAAAAAGAGGCTGGGACATAAGTAGAAATTTCTTTGTAAAAGGGAAATACTCTTATGAAGAAATTGATATTATATGAATTGATTGGAGTGAAGGGGCGACTCCTGGGGGAACAGCGAAATTTATTTTGCGACGAGTAACCGCAGGAGCACCGACGCCTGAGACGATCGTGTAAGGCCGTGCCCTGGAAAGCGTCCCCGTAACGGAAATCAATTCTGGCAGAAGCAGAAAAACATCCATTTTTTTCTTGAAAAAATGGATGTTTTTCGTTTTGTCCCAGGCTCGAATAATTTTATTTATAGATCAGAAATCATACCGCCATCTACTACAAATTGACTTCCTGTCGAATAGCTTGAATCATCAGATGCAAGATATACAACTAAATTAGAAACTTCTACTACTTCTGCTCTTCTTCTTAAAGGAATATCCTTTTCAAGTTGCTTAAGATATTCTTCCACATCTGGTTGATCTGCCATAGGTGTTTTAATAATTCCCGGGTGTACAGAGTTTACACGAATGTTATATTGCCCAAGCTCTGCAGCCGCACCCTTCGTCATACCAGTTACAGCATGTTTAGAGGCACTGTACGCAATAGCTGTAGGCGCACTGACCAAGCCATCTACAGAGGAAATATTAATAATAGAACCGATGCCCGCTTTTTTCATAGAAGGAAGAACTTTTTGCATCCCTAAAAATACGCCAAGCTCATCTACTTTAAATGTTAATTCAAAATCTTTTACAGTTAGTTCTTCCAATGTTTTGAAAATCCCAATTCCCGCATTGTTAACTAACACGTTTATAGGACCGAATGTTTCTTCAGTTTTTGCTACAACCTCTATCCAATTTTCTTCACTTGCCACATCTAATTTAAGAGCGATTACATTTTCTCCTACTTCATCCGCTAGTTTTTTCGCACCGTCAAAGTTAAGGTCAGTAATTGCTACTTTTGCACCTTCCTCCACAAATTTTCGAACGTGCATGGCACCCATACCTTGTGCTGCTCCTGTTATTATCGCTACTTTACCATCTAATTTCCCCATATTTTCCTCCAATTTATAATAAAATTTTGCTTACTGTCTCACAATATTATTTGTAAATGTACTCTTTTTATCCATGTCAAAAAAAAAGAAAAATGCTTAGTTCATATCTAAGCATTTTTCATATACCAATTTTCTTGCCAATTAATTATAAAAGTTACTCTTTGGGGAATCATAATGTCCAGGGATCGGCAGTAAATCTCCGTGGTACTCCTCTGGCCAAGGAAGCATAAGCTGCTTTTTCATAACATCTTCCCTTTTTACTTCTATAGGTACTAATTCTCGTTGCGTCATCTGAACTAATTGCATTTTTCCTAATTCAATAAGTCTTTTAGTCATTTCACCGCCAATTTTACCGTTCACTCTAGATGGCAGTTCACCTTTATCGATTAAATCGTAGTTATCAATTCCAAACTCGGCTGCTATTTCAAGTTTCATTTGTTCCAGTTTATTTTGTATCTGGGTCATTATCGCACCTCCCTTTTCCATTAATATAAGCAGGTTTTAAAATAATATCCTCAGCTAGTATATGAGATAAATGAGTAACTTTGGTAATGGGAATTTATAATCCATGTCTCATTTCAAGTTTTCCTAATCTTTGTAAATATATTACCCTTTTTTTATATTTCCCACTTTTAATCTTTAACCATAGTTGCTAAAAATGTTCTCTCGATTAAATCTCAATCCTAACTCAGTCTTTTAAATTTACATTCATCAATTATTTATTTTAATTGACGTTAATTTAACATTTTAAAAGAATTATATATATGCTATTAGTCATAATATATTTAAAATATTAAAAAGTAGAATTAACTATAGTAAAATTCTCACTAAAATTAGGCATAAAAGATATAACCCACGAGTATAATATGGTAATTACTACTAATTTGGATTGTAGTATACAAATAATATTATTGGGGGAATTATTTAATGGGTTATTTTTCAGGGAAAGCACTAATTTTAGCAGGCACTTTACTTACATCAGCATCATTAACAGTTGTTGCGTATGATGGTTCTGAAACATTAAATGCAATTAAAAGCAAAATTTCTATTCAAACGGATCAAGTAGTAAAATACGATCAAAATCAACAAGCCTTAATCAATAAAGTTCAGGAACTTCAAAAGGATGCTAACGCTAAAATTAAAAAAGCTAATAATTTTATAGCTAGTCAGAAGGTTACTATTACCAATCTTAAAGGCGACGTTGTAAAGCTTAATGGCAAAATTTCCGAATTGCAAACAACAATTGATAAAAAAGATAAGCAAATATCTGGACTAGTGAAAAGTCTAGAAGAAGTTGGTAATAACTTCAAAGCTTTAGAGTTGAGTTACAATCAACTGCTTGCTTCTAATACAGCTACTTTAAAAGAGTTAGAAGATACTAAACTTAAACTTGATGAAGCTACTACATTTATAAAAGACTTGAAAGCTCGGATTGCAGAATTGGAAGCAGAATTAGATAAAGCTAACGCTGACCTTAAAGAAACTACAGAAAAGCTAAATCACACGCAAGCTCAACTTGAAGAACAAACTGCTAAGTATAATGAGGCTGTTAAACAAAGAGACCAGCTTCAAACTGAATTAGATGCAGCGGTAGCTAAAGCTAAAAAAGATGCAGAATTAATAGAAGACTTAAATAATACAGTCACAGAATTTAAAGATACTGTGTATGATTTAAAAGAAGAGGGAGATGAAGAAATTAACAAGGCTAATGGCGAAATTACTAAAGCTGAGGGAATAATTGAAACGGCTAATACTGAGTTAAAAGATGCTAATGATGCTCAGGATGCCGCGAACGCAGAAGTAAAGGAAGCTAATGCAGATGTAGAGAATTTTGGTAACGAAGTTAATGAAATTATGAATAAAGCTAAGGATTTAAAAGCAAAAGAAATTCAAGATGTATTAAATCTTAAGATAGATGATGTAGTGACAAATGGTAAATTTGATTAATTATTAAGATCGATTCCTCTAGCTGAGGAATTTTCAGAACCCGGAATTTTTATAATTCCGGGTTTTTCTATTTTAATTGTTTATTTAATAAGTTTTAATTATCCAAAAATGAAAGTAATACTTTTACATTGAGATTGGAATGATCTTTTGTACCACACCTCATATCTTATTTTTATAAAATATTTAAAGTCGTAATATTAAACGCTCGAAATGGAAACGTTGTCTATAGAGATAATCTATTTTTCAAGTAAATATTGGAAGATTGAGGTGCGTACATGCTTGACTTTATAAAAGATATTCTTATTGTCTTGGCAAGAATACTAACTATTTTACCCTTGCTGTTGTTTACTACCCTATTCATGGGCAAACGGGCAATTGGGGAAATACCCGTATTTGATTTTTTGATTGTAATTATACTAGGAGCAGTCGTAGGAGCTGATATTGCTGACCCAAACATTGAACACGCACCAACTTTTATAGCAATCATTTTTATTGGACTATTTCAAAGAGTTGTGGCAAACTGGAAAATTTCAAATCGGAAAGTTGGTAAGCTTTTAACACTTGAACCTACTGTTGTGATACAAGATGGGAAATTTATTACGAATAACCTTAAGAGTATCCGATACTCAATTGATAACATTCTTCAAATGCTTAGAGAAAAGGATGTATTTGATATTAGTGAAGTTGAAACTGCTATTATAGAACCGAGTGGATCTTTAAGTGTATTAAAAAAGCCTGAGAAAACTACTGTGACTAGAGAAGATTTGAATTTAGGGTCATTTAAGTCCTCTATGGCCTTTCCAGTTATTATAGAAGGAACTATCTATTCGGAGGTTCTAAGAGAGATAAATCTTAACGAAGCATGGTTAATACAGCAATTATCCGAACAAGGGATTAATGAGCTAAGCGATGTATTTTTTGCCTCTATAAACCGTAATCTTGAACTGCACGTCTCTATAAAAGATGAATGGAATACAGCCCCACCAATAAAACACTGATGTGGTTAAATTGCTATTCAGAGTATTGAAAAACGACTTATCCTCTAGTAGGATAAGCCGTTTTTTCTATTTAGAAGAGACAAGGATTTTAATCTGATCTTTATCATTTACTAATGTTTCGAAGCCTTCCGTAACAACCTCGTCCAATGTAATTCGTTTTGTAACTAATTTGTCCGCCGGGAAGTAGCCTTTTGTCATCAGGTGCATAACAGCCGGGAAAATATCACGGTACGCGATAATCCCTTTTACGTTACGTTCTGATAATACGATGTTGTTTGGCTGAATAGATGCTTCTTTTTCCCAAATCGACACGATGATTGTTTCACCTTCGAATGAAGTGGAATCAATTGCTTGTTGCAATACGATTGGTACACCTGTAACCTCGAATGCTACGTCTGCGCCACCGTTTGTCAACTCCTGAATTTTACCTGCTACATCAGCTTCTTCAGCAGGATTAATAACGGCTGTTGCACCTAGTTCTAACGCTTTCGCTCCGCGCTCTTCCGATAATTCTACAGCATAAATTTCCGATGCACCCGCTACTTTCAATGCCTCAATTACCAATAAACCAATTGGACCTACACCAAAGACAACAGCTTTATCGCCTGCTTTTAATTTACTCATACGAATCGAGTGTAATGCGACTGCTGCCGGCTCTACTAAAGCACCCTGCTCTAAAGATAATCCTTCTGGCATTTTATGTACCCAGCGCTCATCAACCACTGTAAATTCGGATAAACCGCCTCCGCCACCCGATAAACCATGGAATCCTAAGTGTTTACAAACATTATATTTCCCTTTTAAACAGGCGGCACATTTGCCACATGCTAAAATCGGTTCAACTACAACTAAATCACCAATATTTACGCTTGTAACACCCTCCCCCACTTCTACAACTGTACCAGAAAATTCATGGCCCATGACAATTGGTGCCACTTCTTTACTTACTGCGTGTGGTGCATCTACTGGAACGAAAATTGGTCCTGCTACATATTCATGAAGATCACTACCGCAAATACCTGTCCATGCGACTTGAATTTTGACACGCCCTGCTGTCACCTGAGGCTCTTCAATCTGCTCAACCCGAATATCCTTTGCTTTATACCAACGTGCTGCTTTCATGATTATCACTCCATTAAAAGTAATTACTACGTGTGTAGTATTACTTCAAGTATACAGAGCCCAACGAATAAACTTTTTGAATATAATGTTAATTTTTGTTATTTATTGACACAGAATTGTTATAGATAGAACTGATTATTCATGTTGTCGGGACAATTATTAAGCACAATATAATATTCTAAAAGGATTAAAAAAGAACGAATTCCTTTTCTGGAGTTCGTTCTCTACCAAAAAACATTGTTAGTCATCCCCTAATAATTGAAGAATCCACTTTTTCACATCGACAAGGCGATTGGGTAGCGGAGATTCATTCGTACCTGTAACAATCATCGGAACAATAGAATCTGCTCTATGAAGAGAGCCATGTGCACCGCCACCTGCATGATCATGACTATGCTTTTCTATAAATTCATAGGAAGGTTTGGCATCCACGATAATGACACGCCCAAGTTGTGAGTGAAGCGCGCCATGTAGCCTTGCAAGCGCATCCGGATAATCTTGATACTGAATGTGTCCTTCATTAGTCAGCTGCAAATCCAGGATAGAAGTATTCCCGGCAATCTGCCATGATTGCTCATAGTCATCCACATACTTGCCATTTGGTGAAAATGTTAATTCCTCATCACTGACTGAGTTTACAACATAGTTTGTTTGATCATCTTTCCACGCAATAAAGCCAATACGTTCTTCACCTTTTAAATTTCTCACCACTTCTAAAATTTTGACCTGCGGATCTTTCACATAAATGTATGCCATCCGCTCATTAACTGCTATTGCTAATTGACCATCATTCTTTTTCCCTTCCCAAAAAGTATAATTGTTCAATAATTTATTTAAATCGATTAAAGAATGATCCTTATCTTTGCCCACGGAAGATTGGCCACTGTCCCCCAGTACAACCCATGTTGCCTTTTGAATAGCTTCCTCCCAGGACGGGAAGCTACTTAATATTTCTTGAAGTGCCTGATCTGCTTTTTCAATGCCCTTTAAATCCTCTGGTCCATGTTTATGGATAGAGGCATCCGCATCCGGTAAATAAGCAAGTGTAAAGGGTGGTAACTTCTTTTGTTCGATTAAGTATTTTACTTCCTGAGCTGTAAATTTGTTATTAACACCCAGGCGGTTCCATACATATTTATGACGGTTATTTTCTGGGCTATATTGTGAAAGTGCTCCAAGTGAAAATAAGGAGGGTCCATTTACTTTAACTTCTTTTGGTAAGAGTTTAGTCATTGTTATGAGCCTCGGAACGTTTAGTCGATGTTCAAAACTTCCACGGTATAATAGACCATTTATCGAAGCTGATGGCAGTTTACGAATTGCCATCTCTTCATGAATCGTTTGGACATTTTTACTTAAATGATTCTCATTGAGATGAATGACACTGTCCCGGACAACATTTCTTACCCCATTATTCCATATTTCACCGATTCCGCTTCCATAACTAATCATCCGATTTTCGTCTTCTTTGAACCAAATCAGCCCCGGTATGTTATGTTGGTCCGAATAAGTGCCTGTGAGTAATGTACTATCAATAGTGACCGACATCGTCGGGTAAGAGCTTATGATTTCCCGATTATAATGTCCATTGTTAATCAAAAATTCAAAGGCTGGTGCTTTTCCTTCTTGAATTGCTTTTTGTAACGGATCACTCATTAATGAATCTACAGCGATTAAAATAATGGGTTTATCGCTTGAGTTTACTGAAACATCATCCAAATCTTTGATAGGAGATACAGAAACTGCTAGTACAAGAACAGTACAGATAAACATTAAAAAAATTAACGTAATTATTATTTTACGTTTCATGAATTCACCTACAATTTAATTTATCAGTTTAGTATGGGTTGAATTATTTATTCCATTCAGAGGCAGGTTAGTTTATTTAATCAACCACCCCCTTCTTTTTCAAGCAAAAAAAACACCCAAAATCGCATAAACGACTTTGGATGCTTCTTAAAAACTAACTTACTTTTATTCTGCTGCAGGAGGAGGAGTGATACCAGGAAGAAGGTCAGGAACTACTGATACAACGCCACCACCAGGCACGTTAATTTGTTGAACTTGTAATACTTTTAAAGTAAGGTCAAGTACAATTTTTTCACGCAATGTGTGGAAAGATCCATCATGATAAGTGGAGTGCGGTGAAAAATCAAGTTCAAAGAAGTTGGCAGCAAGTAACTCACCGTATGGTTGCTCATTGTATCTCACAAGGTTTTGGAAGAAGTATTTATCCAAACGAGCATCCATTTGAGTTTTTTCATTAACGAAATTAGATTCTGCATTTTCTGATACACCAAAGATAGGTGGATTTATGAAATCACCAGCTGTTAACTCTGCAAAACCTGAGAATCGAACATTTGCGATTCGATCTTGTAGTGGTGCATTGTAATCTGCTGAAGCATATTCAATATTTTTACGAATATGTCCTCCTACAAATAATTTCGCTCTTGTAACTGTGAAAAAGCCAGTTGTACCAATTGGTGCGAATTCTACTGGTACTAATTTAACTTGATCTAAAAATACATGTTTTTTAACTCTTTTAATCTCCGTAGCTGGCGGATAAAGTGAAATATCTGATTCTACGACAATTTGAAGAGTTCGCTCTGCAAGTACTACTGGAACTTTAAAAGTAGGTGTTGGTAGTGGAGATGTAACTAAAGTTACGTCGGAATCAGTTACAGGAATTTGTTGATTTGATTTGACCCCAAGATCCTCCCCTTTGCTTTGACCTTTTCCGTGTTTTGGATAGCTATCCTTCATTGGAAAGCCATCATTACTTGAATAATGTTGATCTGTCATTATCTAAACCCCTTTCAATTTTGTTAGAGTTATTCACTCTACATTCCTAACATATGAACGGATGATTTTAGGACGTAGGCCAGTCAAATAGTCAGATGATTCAATTTTGGAAAACTTTTAGTAATTCATTAAACTTAAGGTCAATCTTTTTCACTCTAACTTTGATTCTAGAAATAAGCTCTTATGGTCTGTAATGAATTATACTTAACTGAAATTCCAAGCTTTTAATGTGTCAAATTAACACATTTTTATGTAAAAAAAGCCTGTCCTCCTTCCCCCAAAAAAAAAGCTACTCAATGTTATTTCGAGTAGCAATCCAGTTCTATATATTGTTCCTGCACAAAATCAATAGACAATTGAGCAACACCACTCACTTGAAGATGCTTATCTTTTAAATTTAATTCTTGGTGCCAAACAAAATCAGTTTGTTTTAAATGACTATGAATAGGTTCTGAAAATTTATGGTGAGATTCAAAATGGAAACTGGATGTATGTTCATTATGAGATTGGAACTGAAATTCATTTCGGCTACTATGAGGGTAATCCGGGACGACTAACCAGTTAATACTTGATGTTTTTGACCATGGAATAGAGACTTTAATTGATCGTATTCTACTTTCCAATCCTTTGTTGCTAAATTCAATATCTGCGACGAATTCACCCTTTAGAAAGACTGTTTTTGAAGGTAATACAACTTTACAATCAAGAGATTGTATGGACCATTCAACTTTTCCTATATTTTCAATTGGCCTTAACAATTTAACTGTTTCGACAATATCTATTTCTGTTTCCAATCTAGACAGTAATACTTTCATCTTTACAGTTGCTGTATTTCTCTTATCAATATTATTAATAAAATGGATGTCCCTAAAATTTGATAAAGCTTCTTTTTCACCAGATTTTTTCTCTTCCAAGCTTGGAAATAAACTGTCTTGCTTTTCTTCTTGCAGCTCATCGCTTTCTGTAAGCATAGTAAAATATTCATCTTCAATAGTTTCAGTAGTTTCATTCAATTCACTAATATCTTCTTCATTCATTTGATTGTCTTGCTTTTTTTCAAGTAATTCATCGCTCTTTTTCCCCTGCAATTCATCACTTTCTGTAAGCATGGTGAGAAATTTTTCTTCAATAAGGTCGGCAGTTTCATTCAATTCATCAACCTCTTCTTCAAACATGGTGATGTCCTGATTTTCTTCCTGCAATTCATCATTTTCTGAAAGCATAGTTAGGAATTTTTCTTCAATAGGATCGGTAATTTCATTTAACGCATCCATATTTTCTTCATTCCTATCACTATACAAGTCTTCTTCTTGCATCTCATCATTTTCTAAAAACATGAGGAGCACTTTTTCATCAATAGTGTCTTTATTATTGAATGATTTATTATTCTCCTCTTCAGATATTAAATCATTGTTACGCTTATCTAGCATCGAATGAAATTCAGCAAATAGCATTCTGGAATTTTCGTTTTTTGTTTGAACACTGTTTTCAGTATCCGCATTATTGTTATCAACAGCTAATTTATTTTCAGGCATAGATGTGCTTTCCTGCGTAATTAATGCAGTATCATTATCAAATGGATTTTCCTGATTAGTTGTAAATTCTTCTTGTATAGAAGGATTATCTTCAAGCATATTAGAAAATTCCTCGAATAAATCGGAAACTACATCTTTCTTGTCCATTTTTTCATTTTCTGTTTTTTTATTTTGATTATTATTAACTATTAACTTATCTACAGGATCTTCATTTAAAGGGTTTTGTATGGAGTCAACTTTAGGTGGTGAAAACATAACCGGTTTTGGGTCCGTTATGCTTTCTAATTGATTATTTATATAGATGGCATTTTTTAGGATTTTATCAGCTTGTTTATTTTTTCGACTATGCTGGGTTTTCCGCTCTTCGAATTCTCCCTGATTGTTAAAAGAGAAATGAATGTCCTGGGGAATAGTTTGATTTTTATAATTATCATAAACCTTATTTTGAAATGAGTCGGGGTCTACATATGGATTTCGAAAATTATTCATCGCTTAATGGAAGGAATGCTCATAAACATTCCCTCCTTTCCCCTCCCTCTATAAATGTTGATATATCAATGGCTAGCGCCATTTCTGAGTGTCAAAAAATTTTTTTATGACACATACATCTATCGTTATTTTGTAATTCTTGATTTTTTTTACAATGCGTCCGAACGCTTCGCTAAAGGATGATCCATTAATTGGTAATAGCTATCCTGATCTAGTGCCGTATATTGATGCACATTTGGATCTCTGCGTTGCTTATGATGACGGACCCTCCCATGTCTCTAGGCGTCTAATTGCGCGTACATTCCTTCGTTCGGTCTATTCATAAGGCAGAGGCTGGCGATGCTCCTTTAGGGACTCATTTGAATTCATTCAACGGTCGGATGGTGAAAATAATGCCGGCTTCTCTGTGTCATCCTCTTGTTTTTGACTTCTACTAGTGATATTAAGCAGCCGTTTGGAGACTAGCGAAATCGGTCATCATTTGATGTTCGTTAAACATTGTTTTCTTTTTGCATAGGGCATGTAAAATCTTCAGTAACTTCCCACATAACACGACGATGGACTGCTTCTTTCGAAGCGGATTGATGGTGCGTGTAGTGTAATATTCATGTAGTTGTTTGAACGCTGGATTATGCAAGATTAAAGGCATCATTACTCGAAAGAGGAGGGCGCGAAGTTTTCTTCTCCCTCGTTTGGAAATCCTTTTTTTTCCCTTTTGCTGACCAGAAGAGTTTTCACGCAATGTGAGTCCCGCTAGTTTAATTAATTGGCGTGGATGTGCATATTGCGTTAAGGAACCTACCTCTGATAATAAATCGACAATTGTAACATCACCGATTCCAGGTACCGATGCTAAATATTCATAATCCGTCATTTGTTTGGCTAACTCTACGAGCTGAGCTGTTAATTCATCAAGCTGAACCTGCATCAATTTGTGCTGTGAAAGAAGCGTGGCAATTTCGAATTTGGCCATCACTAAACCTTCTGTCAGTCCGATTGAGCTTTCTGCAACCTCGACTAATTGCTTTGCCTTTGGTAACTGCGGGCATTTCATACCCTCTACCTGCCGATATAAAAATAGTAATTCTTCTGGTGATTTGCCTACAATATCTGTTGGCAACGGTGTCATTTCAAGGACCGCATACGCCATTTTCCCAAAGCTTTTAAACACTTGTGTGAATTCAGGGAAAAAGCGATCCAGCCAACGGATAATGCGATTTTGTAGGGCATTTAAATCTTCTTGAACCTTTGAACGTAAAGTCGTTCCATTTCGTAACTCAGACTCGATTCCTTCAAGATGTCGGGGATAGCTGAAACGACCGTCTCTCATAAGGCGAGCAATGATTAGCGCATCCTTTTGATCATTCTTCGTTTGCAGATTGTCATCTAATTCCTTCGAACGATTGACGTGCATTGGATTGACCATCACAAATG
Organism: Solibacillus sp. FSL W8-0372; assembly: GCF_037969735.1. NCBI lineage: Bacteria > Bacillati > Bacillota > Bacilli > Caryophanales > Caryophanaceae > Solibacillus > Solibacillus sp. FSL W8-0372. Next base: position 3,484,934 of record NZ_CP150204.1, read on the forward strand.
GAATCCCATAGTTCGTTAAAAAAGCAGCTAAGTTCATCCAGTAGTGACCCGTTGGCTCGAACCCAACGAGAATTTCATGTTTATCATAAGTTGCTTTAAGCGCCATTAGGCGTTCATAAAGGTTTTCAAAACCAATACGTGATTGCGCGATTGGAAATGATTTTTGGAGCACTCGACCTCGATCATCAATTGCACATGCATAATGTTTATGTTTAGCAATGTCGATGCCGATAACTAGAGTATTTTCAGAAACTTGATTAATTTTCTCATTCGTATTAAAATTCATTGGAATGGAGTCCTCTCTGTAGATGTATGAGTCAATGACCGTTGACACTCAAGCATCATACAAGAGGGCTTTTTTATTTTCAAGTCCCCGAAAATCTTTCTAACAGGAATGCTCCTTTAGAAAGACTAAAATCCCTTTTACTCCATTAAATATACAGTAGTGAAATTTAAAAATTCATATTGCTGGAGTAAGTGCTTAACAATAGTCATCACAATCATCGTTTGTTGTTGAGGACACCCGAATTTGCTGATTTTGAAGTACTTTTAACGTTATATCAACGACCATCTTTTCTTCAACTTGAGTAAAGACCCCTTCACCAATAGGAGCATTCTTTGGCAAGGGAGACCGATTAATTGCCTCATCCCATTCAATAATATTACTTGAAACTAACTCGCAAAATGGTAATTCATTGTAATATTGAGTGGAGTTTTGATGAAATTGAGATAAATCACTTGATAGAAATTCATCTTTTTCCGGAAAACCACTTGGCAATGAATCCGAAATCAAAAAGTCGAATTCACTCCGTTTGTTGACTGCAGGCTGAACAGGTTTTCTCAAATAATGTTTGATTTCAGTTACACAGCTAAAAGGAATATCCACCGTTAACGAATTTATACTGGAAGAAATCGATTTTAAATTACAATCCGGTTCTAAATTTGGGCTCGCGTATTGAATATTTTTTCGTACAAACCCTTTAACGAATAATTTATTCGTTGGTAAAAGTAACCTGCATTGTACTAATTTAATCTGTTTTTTAACATCTTTTATTTCCAAGACATGCGTAGGAAATTTAATACAGGCATCTAAATTTACTTGAAGAGTGAGTTCAGCTAATACAACAGGTACTTTCGTATATATTTTCCCTATACTTACATTGGGTTTATGAGGTTTATTATCACATTCACTTAAGTTTAATGGGAAATCACATACATCGTTTTTTTTATCTTCGTACATCTTGCCCCTCCTAAATTTCAATTAGTGCATCATATGCGGGCTAAATGCCCATCCTTTGGGCTATTGCCTAAAATCATATTAAGCATGAAATTAAATAGTACAGGCACGAATGGGCTATTGCTCTGCATACAATTGAAAGAGAGGTGAGTGAGAAAATGGACGGGAAAAACTTTCTTGCGGTTGATTGCGGGAATAGCTGGTATAAAGCTTTGTCATCCGATGACGGATATTATTTGGATTACCAGCTACCAAATGCAATCTCTTTATATGATGAAGGGTTCTATGAAAAACCTTATGATGAAGGAGATATAAAATTTGAGGAAAATCTTATCATTGAACTCAAAAGCCATGCCATTATCGACAAAAGGGAAATATACTATATTGGTAAGGCAGCCACTAAACAACGCGATGTAAGTTTAACCGGATTTAATAATCAAAAAGTGGACGAAGATCGTACTTATATTCTCTTATTTGGTCTAGCTGCATTTCACGCTATTTGCACAAATCCTAACGAAACTGAAATACACTATCACATTGATCAACTAGCCGTATCACTGCCAACTACTCAATATAAGGAAATGAAAGATAAATTTAGACAACGCTTAATCGGAACACATACAGTAATTTTTCATAAGGTACCAGGTATTGCAGAACCGAAAGAATTAACAGTCAAATTGTATGTGGAAGATGTCATTATCGGTGCGGAAGGTGCTTGTGCTTATCTTGGATTAACACGAGATCAAGAAACGCTGGTAATCAAAGATGATGATCTAGTGAAGGATTCACAGAAAGGGATTATTATTGGCGATCTAGGTGGAGATTCTGTTGATTTTGTTGGAATTAAGAATAATAAACCAGTTGCTTCTGTAGAAGGAGAAACATTTGGCATCAATCAATTTCTCGATAATATTATTCAAAAGGTAAGTAAAAATGAATTATATAAATTTGATTCACGTGCGGAATTAGAAGAAAAACTGGCTGCAGGACAATCAGAATGGTATGTGGAGCCTTTTGCAGGTGTTAGAAAAGATATAAGTAAATATATAATTCCACAGTTAAAATCCATGGCCATAAAGTACTTGGAATACTTTGATCGTGTTAGAAGCAGTTCAAGCGAGATTAAAGGAGCTACGCGATATATTGCAGTCGGGGGTGCAGCCAAACTAGCACAGAAGCAAATCCAGGAAGTTGCTGTTCGCTGGGCTGATAGAGGACGACCAATCCAATTAACATTCCCTGAAAATATGGAAAAATTAAATGTTCAAGGCTTAATGATTCTTGCAAAAATGAAGCAAATAAAAATAGAACAAGAAAATGAAAACCTCCTCTCCACGAGAAGTTAGAGGTGATGGAAATGGCTAAATTATATACAGATTACTTTAATCATACAGCACTAACAGTTCCATCACATTTTATTGATGTTAAAAATGGTGAGACAGTGGAAGTTTCAACAGAAATCTTCAATCAAATTGAATACCATACCGAAAATCAGACCCTCATTCATTTAGTATTATCTGCTCTTACTGAATATTTTCACCCAAATAAAAAAAGGGAATCAAATAAAGATATATTAATGGAATTAGCCGAAATCAAACAAATGTTGCAGGGTAATCAATTAAATAAAGCCTATGTAAGCAATCCAAAGAAAAGTGCACAGCCAAAAACAACCGAATTAGATTTAAAGGAAGTTGATGATATTCTGGAGGTTTTTGGAGGATAAATAATATAGGTGAACTTGAGGGGGGAGTTCACCTATTATAAGACCATAAAGGATTCTATAGTCGTACAGCAGGCAATGTTGAAATGGCACAGAAGCAGGATAAATCAACAGTGATGCAAATCCCTGTTTTCATTAGATCGTCAACATACTGATGATTGATTTGATCACAAGGGCTATGGATCTTTCCGCATCGGTCTCTTTTTGGTTTAAATGTTAGAAGTTCCAATTCAGCGCAATTGCCTTTTAACTCCCTAATTTTGAAAACAAAGCTAGTAATACATACGAACTTCTTATCCTTCAATCCTACCGGACAAGCAGCTACCCCTTCCGCTTTAAATGGCGAACATCCACAATACAAAATAAACGGGATTGTATTTTTATTAAACTTTTTAGGCTCTTCTAAAAGTTCTTCAAATGATTCATCACAGGAAGAACACTTCTTCTCATGTTCTTTCTCAACTTTTCTTTGCGCTTTTAAAATTGCTTCAAGAACTTCTTCGACACAAGCACCTTTATTTTTTCCGTTATGGCAGTTACCTTTGCAATGTCCTTCTTCTTTATGAGTTGGAAAATACTCCTCATCATAATGACTCTCTTTTTCAAGGTTATACATGTTCTTCACTCCTCATAAATTATCGTTATTCTTTTTATCATATGGAATGATAAAGCATTGTGCTTGAACACTTTGCCTATTAGAACGGAGCAAATTACACTATCACAAAATTACCTACCAAACACATGACTTGTCAATCATTGACCAATCAACTATAATGAATCCGATTCCAATTCTAACAAAAAGGGTGAAATATATGTTACAACAAAAAACAGCTTTAGAAAAATTAATGGAAGAACGTAAATCAGTACGTAAATATGAGCCTGGTGTTACAATTCCTCGCGAAAAAATTCAACATATTTTAGAACAGGCAACATCCGCTCCATCATCGAGTAACTTACAGCCTTGGCGCTTCCTAGTTATTGATGATCCAGAGCAAAAGAAAGAATTACGCTCTGCCGGTTTTAATCAGGAGCAAATCGAAACATCATCAGCAATTATTGCGGTAATCGGCGATATTGAAATGTATAAAAACGCTAAGCAAATTAACGATTTAAATGTTGAGTTGGGCTATATGCCACGTGAGATTGCCGATATGATGATTTCCAATTCTGAAACGGCGTATAGCAATTTTTCTGATGCTGAACGCAGTAATATTGCCCATTTAGATTCAGGTCTAATTTCTATGCAAATTGTACTTTTAGCGAAGGATATGGGCTATGATACAGTAATAATGGGCGGCTTTGATAAAGCAGCCTTTGCTAAAAAATATGAACTGCCTGCTAATGAGCTGCCGATGATTTTAATTGCGATCGGAAAGGCTGCTATACCAGCGCGTAATTCATCACGTTTACCATTCGAACAAATTATTCGTTTTTCTAGCTAAGGGTTTTTAGAGGGATTTTCAAAAGGCCTGTTACTGACCCGTATCTCAATAGCATTAAATTATGTAATCTACGTAAGTTTGAATTTTTTTATCCTTTATCCAAATGAACGGAAATGCTAACATATAGGCATCAGACAAAACGACCAAACTTGAGGAAACAAGAGCAATTGGTGTATATAATTAGATACCTAAATTCTTCTATATAAATCAAGTATTTGTGAGCGTAAAACGAAGAATATTCATTGTGAGGAGGGTTAGTATGGAAGTTTGTTTGGATGATAAAAAGCAAATGATTATGAGTTTAAAAAGATTGGACCGTCACGTAACGCAAATTTTTGAAAAAAGAACAGAAGTTAGTTTAACTAGATATGAAATTTTAGTTTCTTTAATTAAAAAGGGTAGTGTTACACAAAAGGTACTACAAGAGTCCTTAGCTATCGACCAATCGGCCATTACTCGTCATTTAAAGTTGCTTGAAGAACAGCAATATGTCGAACGCAAGCGTAATGAAAAAAACAACCGTGAAGTACTTGTAACGATTTCCGATAAAGGACGAGCATTATTGGAAGGTTGTACAATGTTTAACGATCAATTTCTGAATGATCTCTACGAGGATTTTTCAGACAGCGAATTACAGCAACTTAAGCAATTTCTTATGCGCTTAAATCATAATGTGGAGAAGCTCTAATTTTATGTAGCTTCCCTCCCGTACGTTTCAATAATGAAAGGCTTAGAGAATATATCTCTAAGCCTTTATTCATTCTAAACGGTATGCATATCCATTCCCCTCTGACTCTACTTAATATGTACAATTACCTCGCCAATCTGGCCAGTACCATAAAGAAAAGTTTTGAAGATGTATGGAAACTGTTTGTTAACAAAACTTCTAAGAGATGATTTCAAGTAATTGGCTAGGTCCTAGTAGAATCACTCAGCTTAATCTTTTAACGTTATTTTAAATCTGTATCTGATAATGTAGGAATTATTTTCTGATCAATTTCATTAATAAAAGAATTTAAAATATCAATTTGCTCTTCTAGTTTTTTCTTGTGCTGAATTAATATTGCTTGTGTATTAATCTCTTCCTGTTCTATATTCAGCGTTGATATATTTTCTCTTATATCCTCAATTGACATGCCTAGACTTCGAAAACATTTAATTAACTTTAAAAGTTCAATGGCTTGTTCATCAAAAATCCGATGTCCTTGTTCATTTCTTTTTATTGGTGGAATTAAATTTACTTTTTCATAGTATCGAATTGAACTTGCAGGAATTTCAATTAAGAGGCTCGCTTGTTGAATTGTATACACGAGGTGTCCTCCTTGACTTAAAGTATGGTTTAACCTATAAGCTTGATAGTATCAAACTTAAAGGAGATTGTATAATGAAAAAGATTTTATTAGTAGTAACGAATACCTCTAAGTATCCCAATTTAGAACGTGCAACAGGATTATGGTTAGGAGAAGCTGTTCACTTTGCAGCTGAAATAGAAAAAGCAGGGTATGAAATTGATTATGTGAGTCCAAAAGGCGGTTATACACCACTTGACCCGCACAGTTTGCAACCGGATCAAATGACCGAATTAGATTGGGAGTATTACACAAATACTAATTTCTTAAATAAGCTAAGCAATACTTTGCCTGCTGACTCTATTAACCCAAATGATTATGCTGCTATCTATTATGCAGGTGGTCATGGAGTTATGTGGGATTTCGCAGAAGATGAAAACTTGCAAAACATTGCAAGTACTATTTACGCTAACGGTGGCGTTGTTTCTGCCGTTTGTCATGGAGTTGTAGCGTTATTAAACATTAAAAATGATGACGGTGAACTTCTAATTAAAGATACTAAAGTAACTGGCTTTACTAACACAGAAGAAATGGCTGTTGGACTAGATAAAGTCGTTCCATTTTTAGCTGAAGATGAACTTGTTCGTAAAGGGGCAAATTACGTAAAAGGTGATGATTGGTCAGTATTCACTGTAACTGATAATCGTATTGTTACAGGACAAAATCCCGCATCAGGTGGCGCAGTTGCTGAAGATGTAATTAAATTATTAAAATCACTTTAATCTTTACTTATGTAAAAATTGCGTTTAAGCATCTTCTTATAGGGGGATGTGGCAACACATTGGTGTTGGTCGTTTTAAGTAGTTGGCTAGGTCCTATAATTGTAGGACCTAGCCCTCTTTTGTTTTTTTAGAATTTTTTATTTTGAAATACTCATTGTTAAAAACCCTTTCCTACTGATGATCAAGTACATCAGTGCTATTGGGCTCTCCTTAAACTGGTAGAAGCTGCAATCAAACTCCAGAGTCATTTTATTTACTAAATTTAAAGCACAGAACGCCACTTTTGAAGATGGCCATTAACTGAGCATAGATTGTTTACTTCATCTAAATTATGAATCGGTGTTTGTTCAATTTTTGAATCTTCTGTTGCAATTCTTACTGGCTTTAACTGTTCTACAATATGCGCCTTTTCTTTATGCATCTGAGCTGTTTCAATAGTCATCTAATAAACTCCTAATAATATGATTTTTATGTATTTTCTAAATAATATATTAGAATAACAATTTTTACAACCTATTTTACTATTTACGAAATAAATCTTTAGAACCAAAAAAAGGAAATAACTAGTGATAGCAACGAGGCAATAGAATCCCATCGGTAACAAGTTATGTTTTCAATATCTATAAATGCCCTTTATAAATTATTCAATTTGCGTGGTCTGATAATATTACCGTTTTTTAAAACAATAAGAAAAAGCGAATTCCAAATACAGAATCCGCTCTTTATAAATTATTAAACTAACTCCAACCAAGCAACTGCTTCACAATGCGTCGTATGCGGGAACATGTCGACTGGCTGTACTTCCTGTGTTTTATAGCCGCCATCTTCTAAAATACGAAGATCACGGGCAAGTGTTGCAGGGTTACAAGACACATAGACTACACGTTTAGGTTTTTGTTCGATAATCGTATTCAGCAGCGCCTCATCACAGCCTTTACGGGGTGGGTCTACTACTAATACATCAGCCTCTTTACCTTCTTTATACCAGCGAGGGATGACTTCCTCTGCAGGTCCTGCCTCAAAGTATGTGTTCGTAAAGCCATTCAATTCAGCATTTCGCTTAGCATCTTCAATTGCTTGCTCGACAATTTCAACACCCATTACATGTCCTGCCTTCTGTGCTAAAAACAGTGAGATTGAGCCGATTCCGCAATAAGCATCAATTACGCGCTCATCGCCTGTCAATTGTGCATAGTCCAACGCCTGTTTATACAGCACTTCTGTTTGTATCGGATTTACCTGATAAAACGAGCGTGCTGAAATTTCAAAACGGACATTGCCAATTGTATCTTCAATAGTATCCTTGCCCCAAAGCGTAAATGTTTCATTGCCGAAAATGACATTTGTTTTTTCGCTGTTTACGTTTTGAACAATTGATGTGACGTTTGATATAAGCTCACGGATTTTTTCAATTACCACGCTTGCCTGTGGGAACTTTTTAGACTTCGTTACGAGTACAACCATTACTTCTCCAGTAGCGCGTCCTTTGCGAACGACAACGTGACGAAGCATTCCCTGATGGGATTTTTCATCATATGGACGAACACCTATAATTTCTAATTCGCGTTTTAAGTCAGCCATTACTGTATCTGCTTCCCCTGTTTGGATTAAACAGCGCTCCATATCCACGATTGAGTGTGACTTCGTTTTATAGAAGCCCGCCACCATTTCGCCCGCCTCATTTTGTGCGAATGGAATTTGGGATTTGTTGCGGTAATGCCAAGGATTATCCATTCCTTTTACTGGATGGACAGGTGCGTCAATTTTCCCTAAGCGTTTCATGACGTTTGCAACCATGTTTTGCTTCCACTTCAATTGGCCTTCGTATGAAAGGTGCTGTAACTGGCAACCGCCACACTGATCAAAATATACACATGGTGCTTCAACGCGGTCAGGAGATTTTTCAAGTAAGTTGACTACTTTAGCAAATCCGTAGTTTTTTAAAGTTTTTAAAACATGCACTTCTGCTGTTTCTCCCGGAAGTGCACCTTGGATAAATAATGGATAACCGTCAATTTTTGCGACGCCATTGCCATCATGTGTTAAATCTTCTATATAAACCGTTGTACGATCATTCTTTTTAATTGGTGCTGACATATTCTATTCTTCCTCTCAATTCAATCTCTTTATTGTACCACGCACCTTATAAATTGCACTCATTATACTTTCGAACGATTTTCCTTATATTTCTTTTTGTTACTTTTGTTATAGAAATCGACAACTATTACCTATATAATTTAGCACATAGAAAGATTTAGAAATATAAACTATAAGGAGACCAAAATTATGTCAGTTCGAAAAAAACTCAATGTTGGCTTCATTATAATTGGAACTTTGCTGATTTTATCGATTGGTTTTGCTACCATTCAATTTTATAGAATTGGTAATGAAGTTTCGAAAGCGGTAGACGTACAAATGGCCCAGGTTCAACGTATTAATGAAATACAGCAGCACTTACTTTCCCAAGGGATATACGCCCGTGCCTATACTGTCGATCCTTCCCAAAAAAATCTAGACTTACTGACGGATCATACTTCACAATTAGGTCAATTAATTGACGAGGTACAAAGTGCAAATACATTACCTGAAGTTACTTCTATTATTACTAACATACAAAATCAGTCACAGACTAGTATACAGCAACTTGAACAGGTCACTTCTGCCGTACAGCAACGTGATATTTCAACTGCGCTTACAATAGTGAATGGAGACTATACATATTCTAGTACGTTTATTAGTGAGCAGGCAGAAAAGATCGAGCAAATTGAAGAAGCTGAATTAGATAAAATGGTGGACGGTACTCAAAATTTGATTTCTCTTTCGACTATTTTGTCAGTTATTTTTATATTTATAACAATTGTAGTAATTACAATTTATATGGTGTATATAAAACGCGGCATCACATTCCCTCTTCAAGTTATTACAAAAGATATAGAGGAAATCGCAAACGGCAACCTAAAAGTTACTCATAAATCTATTCAAACAAAAGATGAACTCGGAATGCTTTCACAAGCCTTTATATTGTTACAGCGTAATTTCGAAGAGCTATTAGTGAGCATTCAGCGTAATTCCGATAAACTTAGTACTTCTGCTGATGCCCTAATGAAAAATAGTCATAGTATTTCATCAGAAACAGCACAAATTAATAAGCTGATTACACATACGGCTAAGACAGCGGAAACGATGACAGTTGGGGCAAGCGAAAGTGCACTCGCAGTTGATGAAACTTCCCAAGGTATTAATTCCATTGCTTCAGCTACTCAAGACCTTCATAGTGGTTCTGTCGCTTTAGCACAGGCAGCCTCTGATGGTGTGAAAATTATTGACGAAGCGACACAGCAAATGGAAACAGTATATGAATCTACTCAATCCATTTCAAAGCTTTCCAATGTACTAATCGAACAATCCGACCAAATTAGTACAATTACGAATGCGATTACTAATATTGCTGACCAGACGAATTTACTCGCACTAAATGCAGCAATTGAAGCAGCAAGAGCTGGCGAGCATGGTAAAGGTTTTGCGGTGGTGGCAGATGAGGTAAGAAAGCTTGCTGAGCAATCCAAAAGTTCCGCTAGTAGTATAGCCGATTTAATTGAGAACATTCAATTCAATACCCAAAATATGAGTGAAGCAGTAGAAAATAGCCTTCACTGTGCGAATGATGGTGTCATCGTTATTGATCGTGCTGGTCAGGCGTTCCATTCAATTACAAATAATATTCATTCGATGTCAGCTCGTGTAGAACATATTTCTGCGACATCGCAACAAATTTCCGCAAGCTCAGAGGAGGTATCCGCATCGGTGGTAGAAATTTCTCAGGGTGCTGAAAAAACAACCGCTAATGTTGAACAAGTAGCAAATGCTACTAAACTTCAAGCAGAGGTCGTTTTACAAATGGAAGAGCTATCAAAACAGTTAGCAGAACAGGCTACACAGTTGCAGCACAGCATGGATAAATTTAAACTATAATAGAAGCCCTTCTCCTAACGGTGTAAGCTGTTAAGAGAAGGGTTATTTTTTATTAGGGACAGGTAATTATAACAACTAAACAACATAAAAAAACTTACAAGGGTATTTTACACATCCTTGTAAGTTTGGCTAAATTAGTTCTCTTTATTTATCGATTTCCCGTAAATCATCTATTGGCGCAAATACTTCAATATGACGTTTTAAGTTTTGGAATTTTGCAGGTGCATCTCCGCCGTACTCTCCATCTAAATTCAAGTGGACTTCCTGTTCAGAAGTTACGGAAACCCGACTCGCTTTTCGGTAAATGAGACGCTCGTCCGATAAATGTTCACCGCGTAAAGCAAGCGATGCAATTCGTATGAAATCTGCAATATTGCATTCCTTTAAAATCATTACTGTAAACAGACCATCATTGATTGATGCATCTGGGGCAATTTTCTCAAACCCGCCAACTGAATTCGTTAGTCCGCATAAGAACATCATGGCATTTCCTTCAAACACTTCTTCATCCATTTCAATTCTCATATGTGTAGCCTTAATTGAAGGAATCATTTCAATTGCTTTTAAATAATAAGCCATTTGTCCAAGCAGTGTCTTCATTTTACTCGGTACTTCATAAGTCAGTTCGGTAATACGACCACCTGCCGCAATATTAATGAAATAGCGGTCCTCATTTAAAATACCGACATCGACTGGGATAGTATCCCCGGCAATTATAATATCGAGCGCATCTTCTACATTTCGCGGTATATGGACCGCACGTGCAAAGTCATTGGTCGTCCCCATTGGTATTAATCCAAGCTTTGGACGTTTTTCGCATTGGCTAATACCTGCCACTACCTCATTTAAAGTTCCATCTCCACCCACTGCAATCACTACGTCAAATTCACGGCGTACTGCCTCTAATGCAGCTTCTCTGGCATCCCCTTCACAAGTTGTCGCATGACAGGAAGTTTCGTAGCCCGCTATCTCTAATTTTTCTAATACTTCTGGGAGGTGCTTTTTAAATGCCTCTCTACCAGAAGTTGGGTTATATATAATTCTTGCTCTTCTCATTTTGATCTCATCCTGATTAGTTTAATTTTCATTCTGTTCAAAGTATACTTCTCAATGTTTTACAAAAGCAACCATAGTTATTCGCTTATCTCTTCAATAATACGTTTAAAATAGAAAAAAGTTCCTACTATAATTATATAGTAAGAACTCCCTTTTAACACAGAGATATTATAAAACTGTATTTACTTTCTTTTTGAAATCTTCGTACACATAGCTCCAAAGCTGTGAGTTTTCTACATATTGTTTGCGCATGTTTTCGTATAAGTCTTTTTGTGCATCTTCAAATGTTGGATCTTCCTTCTCCGGCAAAGTTGCACGCATATCCATTACAAGCTGTTGCAATTGTGGTGCACGTGGCCCCCAAGTTGTAATCACTTCCCCGGATTCATTTAAAATTAAATACATTGGAATAGCACGTCCACCATTTGTTAAATAGCGGTCAATTAAATCTGTATCAGCATCACGTAAAGCTGTGCGGATATCTATATTTGCGGCTTCTGCCACTTTGCGAATGATTGGGTTGTTAATCATAGCATCCCCGCACCAGTCTTCCGTTATCGCTAATATATGGAGGTTAGCATTTTTCAACTGCTCAATAAAATCTGTATCTCCTGGTAGTACAAAGCTGTCATAAATCATAAAGCTCTGTTCTTTTAACTGGGACATTTCATTCATATAATCTTTCATCGAAATACTTTCTTCAAAATATTGCTGTTCTGTTTTCATTAATAAACCACCTTTCCGATAATTACTCTTATTCTGCCTTTTTTTATAATAAAAAGAAAGTTTTATGAATCAGTATAAAAGAAATTATTCTATACAAAAAACGCCTTCACGAGGCAATTGTGAAGGCGTTCTTACTATATTATAAGGGAATTTCCACTAACTAACCAATTTAATTAGAATGCTTCTGATGTTGTCTTTGCTTGCATGTGCAATGTTAAATAATCCGGGCCGCCTGCTTTTGAGTCAGTACCTGACATGTTGAAGCCGCCAAATGGTTGGTACCCAACGATTGCACCTGTACAGCCACGGTTAAAGTAAAGGTTTCCAACATGGAATTCCTCGCGGGCATATTCTAAATGCATGCGGTCATTTGTAATAACAGCACCTGTTAGACCGTATTCCGTATTGTTTGCGATATCAATTGCTTCTTCAAATGTTTCTGCTTTTGTAATTGCAACAACCGGACCAAAAATTTCTTCTTTCATAATTCTTGCTTCTGGATCCACATCAGCAAATACTGTTGGGTGAACGAAATAACCTACTGAATCGTCTGCCGTACCACCTGCTACTAAACGACCTTCTGTTTTTCCGATTTCAATATATTCACTGATTTTCTTGAATGCAGCTGAATCGATAACTGTCGCCATAAAGTTTGCATTATCTGACGGATCACCGATTGTTAAGGCATTCGTTAATTCTTCTACACGGTTTACGACTTGATCATATACATCCTTTACTATGACAACGCGAGAACATGCAGAACATTTCTGGCCTGAGAAACCGAATGCTGATTTCACAATTGATTGCGCCGCTAATTCTAAATCAGCATCTTTGTCGACAACAATTGTATCTTTACCGCCCATTTCGGCGATAACACGTTTAATCCACATTTGACCTGGGCTTAATTTAGACGCGCGCTCGTTAATTCGTAAGCCGACATCTCGTGAACCTGTGAAACTAATGAAACGTGTTTTCGGATGGTCCACTAAATAGTCGCCAACTTCTGCACCGCTTCCAGGTACGAAGTTTACGACACCTTTTGGCAAGCCTGCTTCTTCAAGCACTTCAATAAATTTATACGCAACGACCGGTGTAGTTGAGGCTGGTTTTAATAATACTGTGTTTCCTGTTACAACAGCAGCCACCGTTGTACCAGCCATAATTGCGAACGGGAAGTTCCATGGTGAAATGACAATTCCGATACCTAGTGGAATATAGTCGTAACGGTTGTATTCATTTGGACGGCTTTCTACTTTGCGACCGTCTTTCATTTCTAGCATTTGGCGACCATAGTATTCTAGGAAATCGATTGCTTCTGCAGTATCTGCATCCGCTTCATTCCAAGGCTTACCTGCTTCTTTTGTTAACCAAGCAGAAAATTCATGCTTGCGTCGTCGGATAATAGTTGCCGCTTTAAATAATACATCTGCGCGAATTTCAGGTTTTACTTTTTTCCAACATTTAAATGCTTGATCTGCTTCTTGCATTGCTTTTTCCGCTAATTCCTTGGATGCCTTTGATACCGATCCAATGACTTCCGTTTTCTTCGCAGGATTATATGATACAATTTTATCTTCTGTAGTAATGCGTTCGCCACCAATAATTAATGGATAGTCTGCACCAAGCTGTGACTCTACCTTTTTTAAGGCATCTAAGTAAGCTTGCTTGTTTTCTTCTACCGAGAAATCTGTAAATGGTTCGTGTTTGTATTCAATCATTTATCATTACCTCCGATATTAAGTGCATTATTTTTTTGCATAAAATTATGTTTCTTATTTTGAATTATGCAATATAATAATGCTTAAATCAATTATTTTTTCGCAATTACGCAAATTATCTCAAAACAATGACCCATGTTAAAATAAAAAAGGGGTGACTACATATGAACCAGTTAGACCTTACAAGTATCTTTGAATTTATGATTGAAAAGATAGAAACCGGTCTTTGTGCCATCGATGAGAATGGACGTGTTATTGTATATAACAAAAAAATGCGTGAACTCACTGGAGAAACATTAGAACAAATTACACAGCGCTTTTTATCACAATCACTTGACTTCAATTTGGAGCAAAATATGCTACAAAAAGTATTAGACTCCGGACAAAGCTATAAACATATTAAACAAACCTTTTGGAATACCTTAGGAGAAGAAGTCACTATGATGAATGACTATTATCCCTATACCCTAGATGACGGTACGAAAATCGCCATACAATTTTCGCGTGATATTACACAGCAGGAATTTTTAATGGATCGTCCATTGAGTCGTTACGGTGCACCGTTAACTTTCGATATTATTACAGCAGTTTCAAAATCGATGCAGCAAGTTATCCAGCAGGCTAAAATTGCCGCACTCGGGCGTATCCCAGTTATGCTAATTGGGGAACCAGGAACAGGAAAAGATATGATTGCCGAAGGGATTCACCATGAGCTTGCGGAGAAGAACGAACGTTTTATTACCCTTATTTGCCGTCGTAATGAAAAAACTTTGTTGACGCAAATTGAAAAGTATATTGCGGAAGAAAAAAATTACACTTTTTTCGCTGAGAGAATTGAATTTTTATCGGATGAAGCGCAAAACCGTATTGTAGAGCTATTGGAAGAACATAGTGAACGCAATCATGTTTTTATCGCAAGTATTGGTGAAGATCCGATTGATTTAATACAACAAGGAAGTCTGGCTAAAAACTTGTATTATTTATTTTCAAACTTAACGATACAGGTGCCGGCTCTACGTGAACGCCGTGAAGATATAAAGCCATTCGTTGATGATTATTTTGCCCGCCGAAGAATGGCATATGGAATCTCTGTGAAGGGGTTAGCTCCTGAAGTCGAGGAAATTTTCATGAGTTATGATTGGCCTGGTAATTTAAAAGAACTTGAAGTTTTACTTGATGATTTGAGCGCGTTACTTACAACAGAAGAATATGTAGAGCATGCTCATATTCCGGCTTATTTTAAGTGGAAACTTAAACAAGCAGAACCTGTTACATCTGAACAGCAAACATTGTTCGATTTTTCTCAAAAGAATTTACAGCCCCTTGATGAATATATGCGTAAAGTTGAAGATCATTATATAGCGCATGCACTACAGCTGAACAACGGAAACATATCCCAAACAGCTAAAGCATTAGGTATTCATCGGCAAGGTCTTCAGTACCGACTGAAGCGTAAGTAGCGGCTAATTTGGAAAAATATTATATTTTTTACCATTTGAAAGACCTCATTAATAGGTCTTTCTTTTTTGTTATTCAAAGTGCAATATATCATTGCACCAATTAAATTAGTGCATTTTATAGCATAAAATAGCTAAAAAAGATAATATAAGAAAGTTTTTTCGCACTAAATTCCATTGGTATTCCTCGTTTCTTCATCTCCTTCACATTGAAACACTTAAAATCTATTTCCATTTTTAAATATTTTGTTTTATACTCAGCTCAATAACAATAAAATTACTTTTTTTGTCCGGGAGGTTTATTCAAAATGTCATTAAAGGATTTTTTTATCGCACTTTCTGAGAATCAAACATTAAATTCTGCTGCCCAAAAGTATGGCCTAAAGTTCGGGGCGCAAAATGTCGTTGCAGGTACAAATATTGACGAAGTAGTAGCAAGTATTAAATATTTGAATGCGCAAGGAATTTCGTGTACGGTAGATAACCTAGGAGAATTTGTGTTTGAAAAATCTGCTGCCCTTGCTGCAAAAGAGCAGATCATCGCAGTGATTGAACGCATTCACAGTGAAAATCTAGACGCACATATTTCGTTAAAGCCATCACAGTTAGGGTTAGATATTGAATACGAATTCTGCTATGAAAACTTAATAGAGATTGTATCCCTGGCAAATCAGTATGGTATTTTTGTTAACTTTGATATGGAAAACTATGTACGTTTACACCCCTCGTTCGAACTGTTAAAAAAGATCCATGCTCAATACGATAATGTCGGTACGGTTATTCAAGCATACTTTTTTGAATCAGATGCAAACGTAGAAAAATATAAAGATTACCGTTTACGCCTTGTAAAAGGTGCTTACAAAGAAGATGATTCTGTTGCCTATCAAAATAAAGCAGATATTGACCGAAAATTTATCGAGCAGATTGAGTATCATTTACTTCATGGAAAGTTCACTTCTATTGCAACTCATGACCATAATGTTATTAATCATGTGAAGCAGTTTGTCGCTCAGCATAATATCCCTTACGAAAAGTTTGAATTCCAAATGCTATACGGTTTCCGTAAAGAGATGCAATTCACCCTTGCAAAAGAGGGCTATAACTTCTGTACATACGTTCCATTTGGAAGTGATTGGTACGGCTATTTTATGCGTCGATTGGCAGAACGTCCGCAAAATCTATCGCTCGTTACAAAACAAGTATTTACTAAAAAGACAAATACTATTTTAGCAGTCGCTATTGGCGCTTTTATAGCTGGCCGCTTTACAAAAAGGAAGAAATAATCAGAAGTGACGCCCAATTATAATGCGTTGACGATATATTTTAGTGTTATATATGCTGAAATTATTAAAATTCATTAAAAAAAGGAGCTGTTTGTATGTCTGATTACACTTATCAATTATTAGCCATTATTATTTACATGATTGCCATGCTCGGAATAGGATGGTATGCATTCCGAAAAACAAGTAACTTAAACGATTACATGTTAGGAGGGCGCGGACTTGGCGCGACAGTTACGGCATTAAGTGCTGGTGCATCTGATATGTCAGGATGGCTATTAATGGGACTACCTGGTGCAATATATTTATCAGGACTTGTTGAAGCCTGGATTGCCATTGGTTTAACAATCGGTGCTTATTTAAACTGGTTGCTCGTAGCGCCCCGCTTACGCGTTTATACTCAAGTCACAAAGGATTCGATTACGATTCCTAGTTATTTAGATAACCGGTTACGCGATAATACGAAATTATTACGTATTGCTTCTGGTATTATTATTTTAGTATTCTTTACATTTTATGTATCTTCAGGAATGGTTTCTGGAGGTAAATTTTTCGAAAGTTCATTCGGAATGGATTATCATACAGGACTGATTGCTGTATCGGCAGTAGTAGTTGCCTATACTTTATTTGGTGGCTTTTTAGCTGTTAGTTACACAGATGTTATTCAAGGAATAATCATGCTTGTTACACTAATTGCTGTACCTGTAATCGGGATTTTCGTAACAGGCGGCATTGGCGAAACGATAGATTCGATTAAGGCAGTAGATCCGGAAATGCTAAGCCTTCTTCCTGCTACTGCATCAGCAGCAGCTATCATTTCATCCCTTGCATGGGGACTTGGCTATTTCGGTCAGCCACATATAATTGTTCGCTTTATGGCTATCTCATCGGTAAAAGAAACGAAAAGCGCCCGCCGAATCGGAGTTGGCTGGATGATTTTAAGTCTATTAGGAGGAATTGCAACTGCATTAGTTGGTGTTGCCTACTTCCAGCAGCAAACAGCGGAATTAAAGGAGGCCGAAACAGTATTTATCGTTCTGGGCCAAATTTTATTCCACCCGTTCATTGCGGGGATTGTGCTTGCAGCAATCTTAGCGGCAGTTATGAGTACAATATCGTCTCAATTGATTGTTACCTCTTCAGCACTAATTGAAGATATTTATAAAGCATTATTTAATAAATCCGCGACAGATAAGCATTACGTATTTTTAGGTCGGGCTTCCATATTATTGATTTCAATTTTTGCTGCAATTGTTGCATGGAATCCGGAAAATACAATACTAGGTCTAGTAGCATTTGCTTGGGCTGGTTTTGGATCAGCATTCGGTCCAATCATTTTACTTTCTTTATTCTGGCGTAAACTGACAAATTATGGTGCACTTTCAGGCATGATTGTCGGTGCTGCTGTTGCTTTCGTATGGGGACGTACAGAAAGCTTAACAAGTATGCTGTATGAAATCGTTCCAGGATTTTTCGCGTGTCTTGTTGTAGCGGTAGTTGTAAGTCTACTAACTTTTAAGCCAAATTCAGAAATTGAAGAAGAATTCAATGAAACTCAACGTATATTAAAAGAAGAACAAAAATAATGTAGAACGGTATGCACTTTGAAAGGTGCATGCCGTTTTTGATTTTCTGAGATCAACGAAACCTTTTATGATTTTCCTCGTATATGTAATTATTACAATTAAAGGAGTGCTTTTATGTTAGTAGTTACAACAAATACAATCGAAGGTAAAACAATTGAAACTTATCATGGCATTGTATCAGGTGAAGCAATTATGGGGGCAAACATTGTACGGGATATTTTCGCATCTGTTACAGATATCGTTGGTGGTCGTAGTGCCTCTTACGAAGATAAATTGGCAGAAGGCCGAAAAATTGCCATTCAAGAAATGACTGATCGTGCACGTAGTATGGGAGCTAACGCTATCGTAGCTGTAGACCTTGATTTTGAAACACTGCGTGAAGGCATGATGATGTGTGTCGCTACAGGTACCGCGGTAACGATTCGATAATTATTGATAAAGTGATACAATAAAAGCGTATTTAGTTATATTCTCTACTAAATTCGCTTTTTCTATGCTTAATTTTGTATAAAAGGAGGCTTTACTATGCAACTTGCACAATTATTTCCTTCCCTAAAAATACATCACATATATCCGTCACACCAAAATTTTGCAACGTCTACCTTCTATGATGCTACTAATACATGTTGGTATGAAATTGCTAAAAGTGAAATAACAGTACGGGATTCCCTATTCCTAAAACATTTTTACACTGAATGTACTGAGCAAGTTGACCCTTGGCTACTTTTATTGACGCAAGGGATAGTTCCTAAGGAGACCCCCTATTCTTCCGTTCGCATATTACAGTATCATGCAAAGAAAGATGCGCATCAATTAAAAGATGCGGTTGAGCTGTTCTTTATGCACGATGCTTACTTACTAGAAGTTTCTACCGATACATTTTGGATTATTTTATTTAAAGACTACTCTCTGGAAGAACTAGAAGGATTTCTAGCAATACTGGAAAATGATTTTTATTTGCATGGACAACTTTTTATCGGGCAAATACTTCCGGTTTCCGAAATGCTTCATTCATCCTTTAAATCGGAACAAACAATGTTCCAATCCATTCAAAATCTGCAATACCAAACGATTTATACATTTACGGAAAGCTTCCAAAGCTTGCTGCCAATTCATCTGAACCTGCCAATGCAGCAATATTTAAAACATACATTGCACAATAATTTACATGAAGAAATGATTACTACAATTACAACATTATTTATCCATAATGGAAACATGTCCTCGGCCGCTAAAGAATTACATATCCACCGCAATACATTATTATATCGAGTACAGCGTTATTCGGAGGAGACCGCTTTGGATTTGAGGCGCAATGAAGACTTGCTATTAGCCTATTTAGCCGCTCAACTGCAAAAATTAACGAAATATTCTTGAAAATATTAAGCACATTGCACAAAGGCAGTCCCCTTTTAATCTTTTATAATATGAAAAAAGGGGGACTGGTTTTTTATGTTAGATTTTGATCATCTTGTAAAGCGTTATCCAGATGGCTATGTTGCCGTTGAAAATTTTCATTTAAAAGTTGAGCCGGGTGAATTTCTAGTTCTTGTCGGCCCATCAGGATGCGGGAAATCTACAACATTGCGTATGGTTGCTGGTCTTGAAACAATATCAGATGGTGAGTTACGTATAGACGGCAAACGAGTCAATGAGGTAGAACCGAAAGATCGTGATATTGCGATGGTTTTCCAAAACTATGCGCTATACCCCCATATGAATGTTTACGACAATATGGCGTTTGGCTTAAAGCTGCGTAAATTTTCAAAAGAGCAAATCGATGTTAAAGTACGCGAAGCTGCTGCTATTTTAGGGTTATCTGACTTATTGGATAAAAAGCCAAAATCTCTTTCGGGTGGTCAACGGCAGCGTGTTGCATTAGGACGTGCCATTGTTCGTGATGCGAAGCTATTTTTAATGGATGAGCCATTGTCGAATCTCGATGCAAAACTACGTGTCCAAATGCGTTCTGAAATTACGAAGCTCCATTACCGTTTAAATACAACAACAATATATGTAACCCATGATCAGACAGAAGCGATGACGATGGCCTCACGTATTGTTGTCATGAAGGATGGTGTCATTCAGCAAATCGGTACACCGCGTGAAGTATATGATACACCTGAAAACGTATTTGTCGGCGGATTTATTGGTTCTCCAGCAATGAACTTCCTCCGTGGTAATGTAGTAGGTGACTACTTCGAAATCGCTAATGAGAAAGTCCGAATTCCGGACGAAAAGCTGAAAATATTGAAAGAGCAAAACTATGTAAATCACGAAATTATACTCGGTATTCGCCCAGAGGATATTAACGATGGCAATAAACAGGATTCAAGTACCCTTGTAACAACGAAAGTACAAGTTAGTGAATTAACCGGTGCAGAAATGATTGTTTATGCAACAATTGCCGATCAGCAATTTGTCGGTAAAATTCATGCAGATGCGAATGTTGCTATGGGACAGGAGCTTCCACTTAACTTCAACTTGGCAAAAGCCCATTTCTTCGATCCAGCAACAGAAATGCGTATTCGTTAAATAACAGAATCACCAAAAAGAAGCATTCGGATTTTCTGAATGCTTCTTCTATATTTTATAGCAATGCTGCACCAATTAATCCCGCATTGCCTTTATTTAAACTGGCTTGTACTCGACCCTTTTTATGTTCAAAAAACGGCAAACTAAAGTACTGATCGACTAAATGAGAAATTTCCTCCACAATTTGCGGATGATGATTCATAATACCGCCGCCAAGTACAATGACATGGGGATCTACTAAAAGGATAAAACTATGAATCTTTTGGGCAATTTCCCGCTGCCATTTATGAATTAGTGGCACAATAAGTTCATCCTGCTTGTAATAACGGGCAAAAAATTCTGGCAATGTTTTCTCTTCTTTAGTATGATGCTGTAAAATCTTCAATAATCCTGGTCCAGCACATACATCTTCAAAAAAGTCCCCCGTGCTTGATAGCGAAAAGCCGATTTCGCCTGGAACTCCGGCACCTCTCATAAAATGTCCATCATGTATCATACAGCAGGCAATTCCTGTACTCACGGTTAAGTAAATAAATGTTTCCTTTTCAAAACGGCGGATTTTATATTCACCGTTAGCTGCAGTCATCATGTCTGTTTCCATAAAAACTTGCGCGTGTGGATACACCTTTTGAAGTTTCTGAACGAGCGGAAAATTACGCCAAGGCAAATTTTGCTGATGTACTACAAGTCCCTGCTTTAAATCTAATATTCCTGGTAATCCAACCGCAACTTTGACAACGTCGCCCTCTTCCCCTTCCAATAGCTTATTAAAACCTGAAATCATAGCTTCAAATAAAGTATCGGATTGCTGAGGACTTTTCACTTCCATTTGCTTTATTAAGTACTCCGGCTGTTCTTGCCTTGATAAAGCAAGTGCTAATTTTGTTCCACCGATATCAGCACTTAAAATCCACATTCAGTCCACCTTCTTTACAAAAATCCCGTAATTTTTCCAAACCGTATAACCTAGTTTTTCATAAAAGGCGATTAAATCTGTCCAATCAATAAAAAATGTCTTTTTACCGCGCTGTTGTAAATAAAATTCTGCTGCTTCGATTACAGCTCTTCCTAATCCATACTTTCTATAATCCTCATTTACCCCTAATGGACCAATACCGCCTAACTCGTCAAACTGCTCTGCCCAGTTATAGTTCGGCCCCTTCCAGGCACTATATTCGTCATTTATCCGACAGAAGCCAACAATCTTGCCTTCCCATTTCACAACGACATAATCTCTCCCCGTACCTCCCTGGGCAAAATAATCATGCGCTTCAAATGTCCATCGTCCCGGAAACGATTGTGCCATAAATTCTAATAACTGCTGTTGCTCATCCTTTTCTAATAATACAAATTCGACATTATCTTTTTCCGGAAGGGATAGTGGTTCAGTAATCGATTTTGTGAAGTCTACACTTTCAACAACTTGTTTAAAACCAAACATCTCTGCAAACGCCACACCTGCCTGCTGTGCAAGCGGGACGCCGCATAATAGATGTCCTAAATCCCCACCGATTTGTATTTTTTTCACACCGTTTTTCAAAAGTGCCTGTTCTGCAAATTTGTAAAGCTCCGTGCCAATTTTCTGCTGACGGTAGTCTGGGTGCACGAGCAACATTTGAATCCAACCATGTTCCTTATTTAAAGCAATTTCATGTGTTTCATGCCACATTTTTGCAATGACTACCCCAACAATTTTCCCATCCTGTTCCTTTATTGCGCTTCCTTCGTGTAAAACATACGGAGATTGCCATGTATTTTGTTCAAGCAAGCGATCTGTCAGCTTAAAATCAGGTAAGCACATATTCCATAAATTTATAATATCCTCGTGAAATTCCTGTGTTACTGGCTTTAACATTTTACTTCCCCCCAAATGTTTCTTCCATTCGACGTAGTGGGTCATCCACAAAGCTTTCGTCCCATTCCACAATGTGGCCTTGCTCTATTAGCTGTTGTTTTAATTGTTCATACGAAATGTCCTGTACTGGCTTACTTTCCCGTATTGCAGTAGCAACTGCAGTACCTGCCACTTGCCCGAGCATCATAAATATTGGCTCCATACGAATTGAACCATACGCAATATGAGAAGCACTCAGGCATACAGGAACAACTAAATTCACACAGTGTTCTTTTTTCGGTAAAAGTGCTCGTAAATCTATCATAAACGGCTTTACCGGTATTTGTATGTCCCCTTCATTCATTACACGACCATTTACAACAACTCGTCGACAATGGTGAGAATCCATATGAAATGATGCGACAGCAATTGGTTTTTCGCAAAATATACGCTGTAGCGCATGGTGTTCGGTCATCACATATTCGCCTATCATTCGCCGTGCTTCGCGAATATAAAGTTGCCGTGGCCAGTTGTCCGTATCGATGAATTCATCTGACGCCAATCCCCACTGCCTTACTTCTTCTTGAATAACAGACGGCACCTCTTCATCATTCGCCAGGAAGTACAGTAACCCCGCTACATATGTGACATGTTTCTGATACAGTTCTTCCCTTGTTTCATAATTCGCATCGGGGAATGCATAATTCATCCCGATAAAATCCGTTGAAAATGCCCCGTGGTTATTTAAATCCGTCTTTCCATTCATCAAAGGTGTATGTAACTTCATTGCATCCCAATGTCCTGCCTTTATATAGCGTAACAGTAGTGCATAATGGTTTCGCTCATATCCATTAGGTTTTGGGAAAGCTACTTTTTGATCCTTCGTTAAACAAATCCTGAAATTATAAGCTTGAATGCGATGATCGCCTGACCCATTATGCTCTGTCACATTATCTTCTGAAATCCCGTAGAGTAGTCCGCTTGATGGATTCCCCTCTTCTTTGTATGGATCAATAAAGCTTTCAAACTTATGGTGTTGTGTCCCAAATTGAACACCATTGTAAATTTCCTTATACACTGTGCCTGCTTCTCTTCCGACAATGTATTCAACACCTGCATGTGCTAACAAATCCCCTTCATAGCTTGCATCAATAAACTGCTTTGCTTCATAGGTAGTTCCATCTGTCATTCGGACTTGCTGAATACTTTGATTTTCCAATACAGCCGACTCAATAAATTGTTCTGTTTGAACATCAATCTCCTGCTCTTGTAGCCATGTTCTAAAAATACGCTCTGCTACATGCGGTTCAAAACGTACACATTTATCCATCCCATAATAGTTGGCTATCTCATTATAAAATTGCCTTGCTAAACCACCAATTGCCTGTTCCGCTCCTAAATCAGTTGCCCCCAAGCCGCTTGTCGTCATCCCCCCAATAAAGCGGCTGCATTCGGCAATACGCACACTATACCCGTTCTTTCTTAATGTGATTGCTGCTGTTATCCCGGCTGGTGTAGCACCGTATATTAGCACATCCTGATTAAAGTGTTGTTCTCTCTTTTCTTTTTTGCGGTAATAGTAAACCGATTCCCACATTTATAAAGCCTCCCAACGTAACTTTGTAGCATTTACCACTTGCTGTAATGCATCAACATATTTTTGAAGCGGTTCTTCAATTTGCTCCTGTTGCAGCAATTGTTCCATTGCGTTCAGTAAATCCAATACTTCACTTTTCGAGTTTGGATTTTTTGCCTCAACGACTCGATTAGGAAAGAAACTAGCATTATACTGACTATTTTGGGCAAAAAGCGCTTCGATTTTCGCGGCAAGCTCCTGCATGGATGACGACAGCAAATGAGGAACTGTTTCTACCCCTTCCCATAGAGAACGTGCAAATACGATATTATTCAATTGCTGATACTGTTGGTAATCATACTGCTCCATATGTGGTTGCGCCTTTGCTACTTTATGCAGTGGGACAACTAAATTGACCATCCCTTCACAGCCAATTTCCTTATAACGCTCTGTATCCATTTTTATTCGATTAAATAATAATGGGAAGAGCTCACTTAACATAAAATGATCACTGTAATATTCAAAAATGGTAACTTGTTTGTCTGTTGCCTTCCGCCAGTCCAGTAGGCTATCCCATGCACGCTGATCTCGCTGTGACTTAAAACTTTGTGCATAATTACGTCCCCAATACGCATATAGAACATTTGCAGAACTTACTTGATGCTCTTTGCGCTCAAGCATTTCCCAGCTTAGACCGGCATTATAAACAATATGCTCTACTTCTACTTGTAGATTTGCTGTTACTAAAGCTTGCTGAAGTTTTTCAGTAAATGCAATATATTGTGTTAAAAATAGTTTTGCCTCTTCACCTTTTGCCCCTACATCTTCCGGCCATAACGAAATCCTTCGTATAACAGGTTCAGTCTTGCAATAAGACACAATAACTTGAATAACAGCCTGCTGTGCTTTTTCATCTTGAAGAAAGTCATGGTTTTTAAGCGCATTGGCTGCTGTAAATTCCGTTTCCTCACCAATTAAATCATTTACCGCTCCATCTGTCGCTGACTTACCTGATACAGTAACACCATTAGCCTTTGCTACTAAATAGCGTAAACTGTGCCCGCCCAACGTGACATCAATACCGCGCTTTTTTATTTCAGGCAATAACGCTTCCTTAACCTCATCCCATAGAAAAAATGTAAAGAAGGCTTCATTTAAACCATTTTTAGTCCCCACATCCAGCATACTTTTTAAAAACGGGATATCATCAATTGTTTCGAATACATTTCCTCGGCGAGCAAACTTCGGCGTCCCTTCATAAGTACTTGAAAACCCTTCGGCAACTATTTTTTTTGGTTGATGTAAATCAAAAAATACAATGCCTTCTACTTTTTCGATAAATTTATACACTCCGTATAATAAGGAGCGGGGAGTATTCCCACGAAGTACATAACTTTCTTTAGTCTGAGTAATTTCAAATTCAATCCCATTTTTCGGTATATCAAAGTATTCAAAAATAACCGGAGTTTTACCTGTATAAAAGCGCTTTAGTTCCTCAAATGCAAATTGTTCAATTTCATTTTTATACGTCAGTTGCTGATTCATTTGCATCGATCCCTTCATCAATTACTTATTAGTTGAACAAAAGGATACCCAGTGCGAGTATCCTTTGAGGTTTTTATAGTATTACAGCTTGCTTTCTACTATTGGATTCATATGCAACTAATGCGATTTCTAGAGATTTCAAGCCATCATAACCGGAGATAAGTGGCTTTTCTCCATGCCTAATTGCTTTTAGAAAATCTACTATCAAATCAAAATCAGTATCATTTCCGCTATACAAATGTGTAAGCGACTTATTGCCCTTTCCGTAAAGTTGGAGCTTCTCATTAAACACATCCACTTTACGTGTTGCTTTCGTACCGATGATTTCAATCATCACGTCACCCCACGTCGGAAATTGCGGGAACCTTGACCAGCTAGCATCATGTGAAGCGATTACACCATTATCGAATACGATCGTCATAATTCCTGCATCATCTGTTTTAAGCTCGGTAAAATAATTGTTCGCAAATGCCGTTATTTCTTTTGCTTCACAATTCATATACCAGCGCATAATATCAACCATATGCACAGTATGATCCAATACTGCACCCCCACCTGCCAACTGCTCATCTACAAACCAGCCACCAGGATTTTGCCCCCTGTTAGTAGACCTTATTGCTATAATTTCGCCAAGCTCACCAGCTTCAATAGCAGCTTTTAAATCACGGATCGGTGCACTGTAACGAACTGGATAGGCTATTGAAAGATGCACACCGTTTTCCTCGCAAGCCTTGATCATCTCTTTTGCATCTTCAACATTCGTAGCAATTGGTTTCTCACATAAAATATGCTTTTTTGCCTTTGCAGCAGCAATCACCATCTCTTTATGAAGGACATTTTCACTGCAAATAAGAACTACATCAATATTTTCTGCCAAAAATAATTCCATATCGTCAAAAAACGGAACCTCATATTGCTTACTTGCTTCTTCGCCTCTTTTTGTATCTGTATCAAAAATAGCGGTTAACTTCGTATCTGGAATACGTTGAATTGCCGTCGCATAGCTCGTTGCATGGATGTGCGCAAAACTCATAATGCCAATGTTCATTATTGTTCACCTCTTTGTAGGAACTGCTGTATAGTACTAAGCTTTTTTTCGTACGATTCATTCCAATGAATAGCAAACTGAACAACTGCATCAATATTTTTAAAGAGGTTTCGATTATTATCCTTGTCACTGCTCATTTGCAAACTATCAAACTCTACAATATGCAGATGACTACTCCACTCAAATTCAATACGGTCATTACCTGATTGATATTCCAAATGAGCCATAATAGAATCCCCAAATTCGCACAGAACGATTGTATAATGCATTTCGCCGCCTTTATTCGAACGAACTGTCACATTTCGAACATCCCCAAACCATTCTGACAAGGCAAGGATATCTTCCTTTATATATGAAAAATTATTAGTTGTTCTCCGCAATCGAAGTACACCTTTTACAGTATCGTGCGCTTGCAATACTTGCTTTAGTTGAATGGCAAATGAATAGGACCATAAATCAAAATAGATGTTACCTTGTTTTTCTGATATTGAGAATGGTTGATATGCTTCTGCTGAAGGCTGCTGCAAAATTGTTACGACATTTGGTTCTTCACTATTCTCGGTTGTAAAGCGATACAGCGGAGAATGTGTTAGTAGCTGCTGATCTTTCTCCAATACTATCTTGACCATTATTATCACCTACAATTTGATTTCTTGGTTTGTTGCTGCTGATTCATAAATTGCCAACAACATTTTCGTTACTTCAACACCATCACTAACCGGTGAAATTGGCTGCACGTTATTAATACAGCAATCAACAAAGTGATTAATTTCATTTACAAAAGATCCGGCAAAATCAAAACTTAACAAATCAATTTGGGGAGTAATATTTAAAATCGTTTCATGTTGCTCCTTTATAATTGCCAACTCCGGCTCTACTTCTGCACCGCCATTCTCACCGTACAGCTTTACTGATATTTCATCCTGTTTGGCATGCAATGTAAAACTAACATCAACAAATAGAGAGGCACCATTTTCAAAGCGAATGAGTCCATTAGCTAAATCTTCAACGTCATTGTGCTCCGCATTATAGTCAGCCGCCTTATAAAAGGATAAATTTTCGATATGGGAGCGATTCCCCAGTTTCTTATACGTATTTCCTGATACGGACACCGGCTTCGGTTTACCCATTAAATACCAGCATAAATCAATCATATGCGTCCCTAAATCGATTAATGGTCCGCCACCTGATTTTGATATATCACTGAACCAGCCGCCCGGATTGCCTAAACGACGTAGGCATGAAGCTTTTGCATAATATATTTCTCCGAGTTCGCCTGCATCAATAAATTTTTTTAGGACTCCTACATTTGTTGCAAAGCGGCGTACATTGCCGACTTGTAGAATTTTTTTCGATTCTTTTACTGCAGCTTCCACTGCATAAGCCTCTTCCAGGTTCAGACTCAATGGTTTTTCAAGCAGTACATGCTTGTTTTTTTGAAGCGCCTGTATGGCAATATCTGCATGTGAATTATTCCATGTACAAATACTCACTGCATCAATTTGCTCATTCGCTAGAAATTCGCCTACTTCTGTATATAAATTTTCTACTAAATATTTTTTCCCTAAGCTATGCAGTCTTACTTCATTCGTATCACAGATTGCAACAATCTCTACATTGGGATTCTCAAAGTAAGGTCTTAAATGAAACTCCGAAATCGAGCCCCCGCCAATTACACCAACCTTTAACATTTTAATTCCCTCCTAAATATTCAATAATGGCTGTTAATGCCTCACTATTTTCCAACATGTTATATACATCCGCTGAATTTTTAAAAGGGATTTGCATTTGTACAAAGTCAGAAACATCTATCGCCTTTCGTTCCAGTAAACGAATATATGCTGCTAAATTACGTCCTTCTGTCCAACGAACATAATGATATGGGTAGTCCATTGCTTCTTTTTCATAGCGAGCATCATAACGACCTGGTCCGCCAGCTCTTGAAATCGTTACTATTGCTTCTTTTATAAACAATTGTTCTCGGTTGAATTGCGGTTCGACATCCCCAACAATTACAATCCTCCCCTGCTTTCGAACCCACTCCAGACTACGTGGAGTTGTTTCGGAATGCTTACCACCCGCGCATAAGAGTACAGCATCAACCCCATGCCCGTTTGTAAAGGTTGTAATATGTTGCTCCATCTTCATTAAATCTGAAAAAACTTCGATACCTGGTGTATGCTTTAACATTTCTGCTCGTTTTTCATTTGGCTCATAGCAAATCACGTCATAACTTGCTGCTGCACAAATTTTTGCAATCATTTGCCCAAGTACACCTAATCCAATAACTACAACCGATTCACCAAACTGCAGTTGCCCTTGCCGTATTGCGTGTATAGCAATTGTACCGTGTGCCGCAAACGCTGCATGTTGCGGTATTACATCTGCAGAACACTTAGCAACCAATGTTTCCGGAACTACAAGCTGCTCCATATGCCCAACATAAGGTGCACCGTAGCAAGCAACAACATCCCCTACTTGAATACCTTTGACACTTTGGCCAATTTGCTTTACCTTACCAACCGCGCTATAGCCGAGTTGACGTACTCCATCCTTGCTTCCTTCTATTAATAGTCGCTCCGTTCCTGGAGAAACAGCGGTATAGATGGTTTCAACTAATACTCCTGTTGCAAAAAGCTCGGGTGATTGTATTTCCACCAACTTTGCAACTCCATTATGTGCTTGTAAAGCTTTCACATTGCTCACCTGATTTCCACTCTGCTAAATTTTGTTTAACAAATGAGTCGTCGTGTAAATGCGGGTACATTTCATAAACACGCGTAATTTCTTCAGCCTGCCCTTCACTTAGCACTTCATGTTCTGCCAAACACCAATTACCTTTTAGCAAACCTTGTCTAGTTAATACTTCATTTATCCCTGCAATACTCCCTTTAAATGCATGTGCCGGGTCAAAGAATGCGGCATTTGCATCCGTTACCTCAATCGCCTTAGATAACCAGCTTGCATCTATTTGTGCGTTGTCCCTAATTGCTTTTATATCTTCAAAATATTGGACAGCTGTTTTTGTCCATACCGACCAATGCCCTAATAGACCACCAACAATTTGTTTTTTAACGCTTTCTCCATTTATATTAAATTCGTATTCTGTTAACAAATCGACGATGATATTATCATCATTACCTGTATAGAGCGCGATTTCATTTCGACGACTACTATTGCATACTGCACGAACAACATCGAGTGTTTGATAACGATTAAAAGGGGCCATCTTAATTGCAAAGACATTTTCAATATTTGCTAGTTCCCGCCAAAAATCATACGTTAATACACGTCCACCAACTGAAGGTTGTAAATAGAAGCCCACTACAGGTATAATTTTGGCTACTTCTCTCGTTCGCTCCAATAGTTGCTCTTCCGACTGATCCTGCAATCCTCCCATACTTAACAATGCTAAGTCATAGCCAAGTTTTTTTAATATAGCTGCTTCATTCAAAGCCTGTTCTACAGGACCACAAACACCGCCTATTTTAATGAAAGATTCAGGTACATTTGCTTTACTCATCTCGTCTATCGCTAAGGAAAGTACGCGCTCATATAAGTTGAATTGTGGATCGCGAATCTCAAACTGTGTTGTATGCACTCCTACAGCCAAGCCGCCAACACCTGCTGCAATATAATATTTCGTCAAAGCACGCTGACTTACTTCATCCAATGATTTGTCATCGTTCAATGCTAATGGGTGCGCTGGAATAAAGGCACCATCTAACAATGCTTTTCTTGCTGCCTCATTCATTTAAAACGCCCCTTTTCTCTCTTGGAAATGCGTTGGTTTATTTAATGTTGTTCCATCTAATTTTACCCAATTCGCAACTAGGTCCAGCATTTGCTCTATAGATACTTTTGGATAGCCGAATAATTTATGGGCATGGGCCGCTGTGTTTAATAGTGCTGTCTCCTGCTCAACACCGATTATTAAAGCTTCCTTATTAAAACGTGCTGCAAATTCTTTTGCTAACCAACGTACAGATAATGTTTCCGGCCCTGTAACATTCAGTATTTTCACAGGAGATTCACAATGCAGTAGTGAACGGATGGCATATTCGTTCGCGTCTCCTTGCCAAATTACATTGACACTACCCATCGTGACATCGACTGGCTCGTTATTGTAAACTGATTTTGCAATTTCCAATAGAACACCGTATCTTAAATCAATGGCATAATTTAGACGGAACATTAACATTTTCGTTTCGAAGCGATTGGAAAAGTTTGTGAAAATACGCTCTCTTCCCAAAGTGGACATTGCATATTCCCCAACCGGCACTGGTGTCACATCCTCTCCACAGTTGCCTGCTGCAACAGGAGTAAATGGATAGATGTTCCCGGAAGAAAATACAACAATATTAGAATCCTTATATTTATCTGCAACACGACCTGGTACGTATGTATTCATTGCCCATGTGAAGTGTTCATTATTTACTGTTCCAAACTTATTGCCTGCCATGAAAATAACATTAGGAATTTCCGGTAGCTGATCCAGTTGCTCTTCATCTAATAAGTCGCAAGTAATCGTTTCAATTCCTGCCGCTTCCAGTTCCTCCTTCATCTCTTTATTTGAGAATCTAGCTACGCCGATAATTCGCTTCTCAATACCGGCCTCTTGTGCCGCGCGCTTAGCCATTTTAGCCAAGGTTGGACCCATCTTTCCTGCTATTCCTAAAATCAGTATATCCCCATCAATTTTTTTAATATCCTCTACCAATGCTGCAGATGGTTTTGTCATAAATTCTTCCAATTGTTGAACCGTTTGCATAATGATCACCTCTTTTTAATTTGAATATTCTAACAAATTTCTGTAAAATTATTATACTATGGATTTTTGGAGGCCTAGACATAATGAATAATCACACAGCGTATACCTCACAAAGTTTAATAGGCATTATCGTTCCCGAAATTTTGTTGGATACTATAAAAGAAACATTACGTGGATTCCCAAATATCCAACCACATTATTTTATAATTCATGATTTTTCTATGACGGACGAATTACAGCGATTTATATATGAATATGAAATGTTGGTCGTCGCCGACCCTTATATTTTTCAGCAGCTAAAACTTTATGACTCAACACTACCTCTTTATCAAATTAATAGTAGAGCACTTCGTCTATACGAATTACTATTAACCCATCAATTACAAAATGTACAAAAGCAATATTGTTTCGACTTAATGCAGAAAAGTGACATATTATCGATTACACATCAATTACAGCAAGAAATTGATTTTGTTTACTCAATAGGCGAAACGATTGATGAAATAGTGGATGCACATACAAAACACGCTGAGCAAGGTGCCTTCCCTATTACTACCATTGCCTCCGTCTATATATCCTTATGTGAACGCAATATAGAGTGCCGCTATTTAATCCCGACAAAGCAAGAGATGATCGTTTCTTTTGAACGTGTGCTTTTAGCCTCCAAAGGACGACAAAATAAAGAAAGCCAGATTGTATATGGTATTATTCAATTTGAATCAATCACTAATCAAGTGCAATCCAAAGTAGAACAAATATTGCACTATTTTACACAGCAGTTGGATGGCCATTTAATAATGCTGAATCCACTGCAATATAGTTTTATTACAACTAGGGGACAGCTTGAGCGTGAAACACTCGGCTACAAGCATCTACCATTACTTTCTCGATTTAAAGAAGAGCTGCAAATCAATTGCACCATCGGAATTGGATTTGGTATTAATGCTTATGACTCCGGTCGTCATGCAAAACAGGCACTATACCAGGCAAATGAAAATGGACCAAATCTCTGCTATATTGTGCGCGAAGATAATAGTGTAATTGGGCCAATAGACACGACCGTTTTCATCAACTACGAACAATACCCTCTAGTAATTACAGACTTAAAATTACTGGAACGGGCTGAAAAAGCTGGAATGTCTGCTTCTTATATTTCCAAATTAATGGGTCGTATAATGAAGCATCAGAAACTTGTTTATACGGCAGATGAGCTTGCGCAAACACTGAATATTACTCTGCGCAGCGCCAACCGGATTTTACTTAAATGGTTGGATGCTGGACTAGTTGATATTATCGGCGAGGAAAAGGTAGCCCATCGCGGTCGTCCTAGGCGCATCTATTATATTCAGTTTTTGGAGGATATAAAAAATCAATAATTTTTGACCGCCGTCTTAGTCATCAACTCCAATATTCTAATAATCTCTAAAGTTTCTGCCTGATTTATTGGACTTTCCCGTAATTTAAAAAACTGTTCAATTGCTTCAATCAAGTAATCGTAAAACTGAAAATTACCTTCACCAATTTCAAACCATTCACTCTGTTGATGCGTGTGTGTCACAAATTGAAAAGTTTGACGACCTTGTAAGTAACCACGAATTGTAGACACTGTACCATCCATAAATGTAAGTGTGATAAAGTGCTGCTGTTCATTCGACCTTACAGCTATGTCTTCGATTCCCATTCCCTTTAATGCACTAATCATTTCGACTGCATGTATACCATAGTAGAAATAATCTACATCACCTAACATCGGCAGTGGGGTTATTATATCCACTGCCTTAATGTTCCTTTTGGATTTGGCTAGTTGGATTTCTTCTGCAAACCGTAAAGCTGAACAACTCATTATAGGAATCCCGTTTTTGTTGGCAAGCTCTATAATAGCCAAAGCCTGCTCATAATTTTGTGCCAATGGTTTATCTATGAAAACAGGCTTTTTTGCAGCTGACAACTCTTCAAATTGTTCAAAGTGCTGTGATGCATCAACTGATGTAATGATAAACGCATCACAAATCTGCACCAGTTCTTGTAAAGAATTGATAAATGGAATACCGTTTTCACATAATTGTTCCGAGATTCTTTCAATCCTTTTACTGCTTAGTTCAATTGAAGATCCACCTCGATAAGCAACTATTTCATGACCTTTATTTATTAATCGTTCACTAAAGGCAATAGCATGAGATGAGTCTGTTCCAATCATTCCTATCTTCATGACAGCCCCCTACTTAATACCTGACATCGTAATTCCTTCCGTAAAATAACGCTGGAAAAAGATAAATATTAAAAACGTCGGTATAAATGAAATTGTTGCCCCTGCCATTTCGACACCGAAGTTGCCTTCTTTTCCGAGCATTGAGGCAAGACCAACAGTAACAGGGAACATCTTCTCATTAGTCAAATAAATCAATGGCTGGAATAAGTCATTCCAGTTTGAAATAAAGGCAAAGGTACCGACTGTCGCAACAACCGGAAATGAGAGTGGTAAAATAATTTTGAAGAAAATCTGCCAGTCATTTGCCCCATCAATATAGGCTGCCTCCTCCAAATCCTTCGGTATACCTTGTAGAAATTGCCGTACTAAAAATACTCCCATGATTGCCCATAATTCAGGTACAATTAATGCCCAATATGTATTTATCCAACCGAAATCAGCGAACATAATATATTTGGGAATTATAAATAGCTGTTGAGGAATCATGATAACCGCCATAAAAATCCAAAAAATCGCTTCTTTTCCCCAAAATTGCTTTTTGGCAAATATATAACCTAGTAGTGCTGCAAAAAGCATTTGAGTCATAACCGGAATTACGGTAATAACGATAGAGTTCCAAATCCATCGTAAAAAAATGCCGTTTGAAAAAATCGTAATATAGTTTTGAATCGATGGATTGGTCGGTAGCCAAAACAGCGGATCAATTTGTGCTTGCTTTACTTCTTTTAACGATCCGAACACCATGATAATAAATGGCATAATAAAAACGATTGCTAATATTGCCAATGCTGTATAAGAGATTACTTTTTTCATTTATTTGCTCCTCCCCGCACCAGCTTAATAATAATTTGGGTCTTTCCCAATGTATTTACGTTGAATTAACGAGATAATTAAAATGATAAAGAATAACACATACGATAAAACAGCAGCATAGCTTAAATTCAGGCTTGTAAATCCTTGATGATATAGATAATACACAATTGTAGTCGTTGAATAGTTTGGTCCACCATTTGTTAATAGGAAGGCAGAATCAAAAATTTGAAACGAACCAATCGTTGTTGTAATTGCAACGTAAAAGTGTATTGGCTTTAACATCGGGAAGGTCACTTTCCAGAACATTTTCCATGAATTTGCACCATCAATTCGTGCTGCTTCATATAATTGGCGGTCGATGGATTGTAAGCCCGCATAGTAATAAATCATCGTTGTACCAGCTACTTTAAAAATACTTAATCCTGCCAAAACAAGAAGTGCCTGTGATGAACTAGATAAAAACAGCTGCGGGTCAATACCGACAAAACCGATTAAATAGTTAATAAAGCCATCTTCTGTCCCACGGAATAACCATCCCCAAATCCCTGCAATAATTACGAATGATGTAACAACCGGCAAGAAAAATAGCCCTTTAAAGAAGCCTGAAAACTTAATACCCGAATTAATAATTAGTGCCAAAACTAGGCCAAGTGCCATTGTCGGCAGTATATAGTAGAAGGAAAACTTAACAGTATTCCATATTGCTTTCCATGCGATTTCATCATCAAATAAATTTTTCCAATGCTTTAATCCAACAAACTCAGGGTCGCCAATTATTTTCCAATCATGAAAAGTTAAATAGAAGCTAAGAGCAAATGGATAAACTTGAAATATGATGAAGTGAATGATAACTGGAATGAGCACGATATAGACTAATAAATTTTTATTTAATTCTCTCTTTATTCGTGCACTAAGTGATTGTTTAGAAGTTGTAGAGGTCACATGCCTCACCCTTTCTGTACTTGAAGTAATGAGAGAGTTTGATCATTAAGACCAAACTCTCCTTTAAACTATTTGTTAATCAATTTATCAATCGCTTCAGCTGACTTATCCGCAGCTTCTTGAGGAGATTGTTTTCCTTCTAGCATTGCTTGAATTTCAGCTTGAACTAAAGGCATAATGTTACGGCCTTCAGGATGGATAATACCCGGCTTAGCATATTGAGTGTAGCCTGCTAATTGAGCCATGTATGGTTGTGAATCAAAAATATCCTTTGCATCGTCGCGTGTAGGGATATATTGTGTAATATTGTTAAACGTACGTTGATTTTCAGTGTTTGTTACATATTTCATGAACTCTGCTGCCGCTTCCGGATTTTTGGAAATTGCAGAACCTACGAACATTCCAACAGTACCGTAAGTTAACTGCTCAGCATCTTTTAATGGTGGTGCAATAATAAATTCAAATGGTTTCTCAGCTAATAGACGGTTAACAGAAATACCTGAACCGTTTACTGCAAGTAACTTACCGCCAAAGTATAATGAGTCATGATCAAGTGCTGTAATTGAATCTTGAGGGATCCAACCTTTTGAATACATTTCATTAATTAATTCAAATGACTTAACTGCTTCCGGCTTGTTAATTAAAATATTATTACTCTCATCAATTACGTTACCGCCAGCTTGCCATAAGAATGGATAAAGTGTGTTATTTAACGAACCGCCACCTGCATATGAGAATGCATAGTAGCCCGCTGCTTTTGCTTTTTCTGCTAAAGCTTTGAATTCATCCCAAGTTGTTGGAAGGCTGTTTTCATCAACGCCCAACTCAGCTAAAATTTCTTTATTATAAACTAAAGACTCAGCCGTTTGAAGAATTGGCATACCATACTGTTTGCCCTTCCAGCTAGTTGCTTCGATCGCTGTTGGTACAAATCCGCTTAATTCTTCATCTGTCACATATTGTGAAATATCTAAAATTAATTGTTGCTCTGCATATTGAGGCATTTGGTCAGGGATTACATAGAATACATCCGGACCTTGACCTGCTGCTAAAGCAGTCAGAATTTTTTGGTCACGGTTTGCCCATGGAATTTGTTCGAAGTTTACTTTTACCCCTGTTTCACTCTCAAAGTCAGCTGCGAAAGTCTTCCACATGTCACCTTCACCTGTCGTACCGTCTGTATATGGATGTGCCCAAACTGTGATTTCTCCAGATAATCCTGTAGATTCCTCTGTCTCACTGTTAGCGCTTCCATTATCGGTAGTTGTGTTAGTATCAGTTGAATTAGTTTCATCCTCACTACAAGCAACCATTACAGCAGAAAGAACCAATACTAGAAATAATAGTCCAAACTTTTTAAAAATTGAAATACTCATACCCCATCCCCCTTTTTCTTTCTCATTTGTATAAAATAGCAAATTTGCTATTTTTTTCAGACTACAAAAAAAATCGAATTAACTCAAGTCCATTAAAAGTCCTAAATTTAAATTAAACGATTTTTCTGAATTTTTATCTTATAATTAGGGTAAGGGGGTATTTTAATGTCATTTTGGGACGGCTTTTATAGTTTTGGTGTAAAACTATTAAAAATAATATACTTGAATTTTTTATGGTTATTTTTCTCTGCGATTGGACTTTTTGTTTTCGGGCTGTTTCCAGCAACGATTGCTTTATTTACAATTACACGTCAACTGCTGTTGGATATTGAGAAGCCGATTACGCAGACTTTTTGGGAAGTCTATAAAAATGAGTGGTTAAAAGGAAATGGCTATGCAGTCATTAGTTATATCATTCTATTTATTTTAGCAATCGATTTTTATGCAATATATACTTTTGAGTCTTTATCCATTCTTCTTATACCAACTTTTATTATTGCTTTCATTATTTTCGGCACTTTGTTTTTCTTTTTTCCAGTGTATGTACATTTTGATTTAGCATTTTTTGCAATGATTAAACAGGCGTTTTTATTCACCATTACTTCACCTTTTACCGTTGTATTGAATGTTTTAAGTATTATTTTTATATATTTTGTGTTTAATATTATGCCTGGTGCGATACCTTTATTTATCGGAAGTGTTCTTAGTCTATTAATCATGAAGTTTTCTCTTCGTTCCTTTAAAAAAATCGAACAAAGAAAGTTATCGGAGGCTGTATCAGTATGAATGGGCTGCACCCTGAGTTAGTTGAAGTATTTAACAGTAAACTAAAAAATGCACGCACATTCCATCAACTCATAACAAATCGAGCATTCACCCATTTTTCCAAGCAAAATTTCCGCAAGGAAAATTGCATAGTGGAAGAAATTATGATTAATAATGTACGTGTTATTTGTTTAAAACCGAAGCAGGCTTTACAAAATATGCCCTGTTTCGTTTGGTTTCATGGTGGTGGAATGGTATTTGGCAATCCGGATGATAGTATTCCTTATGTCATTGACTTTGTCCATAATTTCCAAGCAGTGGTATTCATCCCTCAATATCGCCTTGCCCCAGAACACCCTTATCCTGCAGCTCTGGAGGATGGTTATGAAACTTTAACATGGATTAGTAAACATGCGAGCGCTCTAAATATAGATCCGGGCAAAATAATAGTCAGCGGAGGCAGTGCAGGGGGGAACTTGGCATTGGCTGTAGCATTAAAGGCACGAGATGATAAAGGACCGCAAATAGCAGCGATTTTGCCATTATATCCGATGCTTGATGCGAAAGAACGATCGTTTCATAAACAGTTTACTTCACCTGCTATTTGGAATGATGATAAAAACAGATACAGTTGGAAGGCCTATTTAGGCAATATGAAAACCATTCCGCAGTACGCATCGCCTTTATATGCCAACTTGGAGAAACTTCCGCCAATCTATACTTTCATAGGCACCCATGATCTTTTTTATGAGGAAGTTTGTGAGTTTGTTGATAAATTACGCGAAGCGCATATAGAAGTTCAACTGGATATTTATAAAGGCTGCATTCATGGATTTGATTTAGAGGATATACCAGTTGCCCATGAAGCAAAAAAGCGCCTTCTACACGTCACCGCAAAATTATTAAATGGACATACTAGTTTTGGCAATTTGCCCGACTAAACTTCTTAAATAGACCGTCCAATAAAGCCGCTTGCGCTATCGCGAGGCGGCAATTTGTCATCCCCAACTTATTGTGATGAATCCGCAAAAAGGAGGTCCGGATAGAATTTTCCGGACCTCCTTTTATTATGCTAAACCACTGTATGGATACAGTAAATTATTCGGATAGTTGACATCAATTTGATTTTTCACAAACATGGCTCCCTCATCTTTGAACATTTCCTGTACAACCGGAATTTTTAAATTATCCGGTGTAAAGCAAAGTTTAATTTTCGAGGTTTTAATCGGTAGGCTTTCCAACACTTCCAACAAATCAAAAGGTTCTTTAGAAATTACATCAATTACTTCAACATGTTGAGCTGATTCTTTTAAAATGACATATACTTGGAAATTTGGAACATAGTAGATACAATCCCGATATTGCGTCAATGCATGGAACATAACAATACTTTCATTTTGAACCATACTCATTTTTTGGCTAATTGGTACACGGCTCATCGTCGTATCGTAAAATAGCCTTCTTTCGATATTATTATCCATGTTAATTTTATTTATTTCCGTTTCATTGGATACAAGATCTTTTTTATCCAATGTAAAAGTAGATTGAGTACGCATTTCAAATCCAAACTTCGGATAAAAACCTAATACTGACTTATTTGCAAATAAGTAAAGTATATTGGCATTTGCATGATCCTCCATTACCTTTTCCATTAGCCGCCGTGATAATCCCTTCCCTTGGAATTTTGGATTTGTCATGACAGTCCCTATTTGAACAGCTTTATACTGTTTGCCATCTAAAACCATCAATCCCGTACTTGTTGATACATTTGAAGCTATTTCACCATCCACTTCAAAGGCATAGGGACAATATGTATCGTTCCAATAACCAAGCTCATCCCATTGTTCAAATTTAAGACTAAACGTTTCATCAGCTAAATTAAAAAAACTCCTTTTTAGCTGTAAGTCAGTGCGTATAGCATCCCCTTTAATAAAATTCACTTGGACTCCCCCTTTAGGTGCTCAAAAATTACTTTCCCTTCTGAAACAGTCATTACAACATCCTCTTGTTCATTTATTATATAAAAATCAGCATCTTTACCAATTTCAATTGAACCTTTATGTTCATATAACCCTAACAGTTTTGCACTATTTGTTGCTGTCAGCTTAGCCAGCGTCAAGTCTGATAGTTGAAGCCATTCTTTCATGTTTTTTCTTGCCTTATTTAAATTAAGTGTGCTTCCTGCAAGCGCATCACTTTCCACCAGTTTACACAACCCATTCTCTACACGAACTTGCTGTCCACCTAAATCATAAATGCCATCCACCAACTCAGTTGCCCTCATACTATCTGATATTAATATCATCCGGTCTTCACCAATCGTCTCAAAAATAAAGCGGATCATGTCTGGATCAAGATGTATTCCATCCGCAATAATCTCTAGCTTACTGTCACTTTGCAATAAAGCTACTTGCAGACCCGGCTCACGGTGATGGATTGACCTCATCCCATTGCAAAAATGAGTAGCATTTTGAATTAGCTGTTGCTCCAATAAGACCTTTGTTTCAGCATACTTCGCATTAGAATGTCCGATGGATGCTACAATGTCATTATTTTTCAAGTATGATGCAAGCTTTTTCCCTTCATCCAGTTCCGCTGCAAATGTTATGAGCTTTATTTGTTTTTGTGAAGATGAATTTAGTTTTTCAAAAATTTCAGCAGAGGGCTTTATAATATATTGATCAGACTGTGCACCCTTTTGAATCGGATTAATAAATGGACCTTCTAAATGAATACCTACTATTTTGGCACCCTCTACTGAACTTCCCGTATCGGCAATCGTTCGTAAAGCATGTTCGATTTGATTTAATGCGGCTGTCATTGTAGTTGCCAAAAAGCTCGTCACACCATGCTTAGCAAGTGCTTTACTAATCGTATTAAGACTACTTTCTGTTCCATCCATTACATCTGCACCTGACATTCCATGAATATGCTGGTCAATCATCCCTGGCATTAATTTATAGGTAGCCTTTGTTTCCACAAGATCAATCTGTTCAGGTAAGCCGGCTTTTTCACAAAGCTGGACAATTTTTGCGCCTTCAATAATCGCATAATGGTCTCTGGCTATGTGCTGTTCTCGTACAATTTGAATTGGTCCGACACCCCATGTCTTTCCCATAATAAACCCCTCCCTCTTTCCGCTATTTATAATTCCAATTATTAGCTTATGATTATAATTTATCAAGTGAATTTCTTTAACACCCAAATAAAAAAACGACAGTCTATTTATAATAGACTGCCGTTCACACGAAGAAATTATCGTTTATTAATTTCTTCCATTAAAATTTGGTTTGTTAATTGAGGGTTTGCTTGTCCTTTAGATGCTTTCATAATTTGGCCTAAAAGTGCTTTAATCGCACGTTCGTTGCCGCCTAAGAAATCAGCTACCGATTTTGCATCATTATCAAGAACAGTTGTAACGAAGCCACGGATTATTTCTGGATCAGAAATTTGAACTAAGCCTTTTTCCTTCACGATTTTCGCTGCGTCTCCACCATTAGTAACTAATTCAGTGAACACTTTTTTCGCGATTTTAGAAGAAATTGTGCCGTCAGAAATTAACTTCACCATACCAGCTAAGTTTTCTGGAGTTAAAGCAGTATCTTTCAACTCTTTTTGCTCTGAGTTTAAGTATGCAGAAACGTCACCCATTAACCAGTTTGCCGTTAATTTTGCATCAGCACCAGCCGTTACTGTTGCATCAAAGAAATCAGAAATCTCTTTATTAACAACAAGTACGTTTGCATCATAATCTGTTAAGCCTAATTCAGAAACGTAACGTGATTTACGAGCATCCGGTAATTCAGGAATTGACTGGCGAATACGCTCTACCCACTCATCAGAAATAGAAAGACGTACTAAGTCTGGCTCTGGGAAGTAACGGTAATCATCCGTACCTTCTTTTACACGCATTAAAATCGTTTTACCTGTCTTTTCATCGAATCGGCGCGTCTCTTGCTCAATAATGCCACCAGCCATTAGTACTTCTGCCTGACGAACTTCCTCATGCTCTAAACCACGGCGTACGAAGTTAAACGAGTTTAAGTTTTTAAGCTCTGTTTTTGTACCGAACTCTTCTTGACCATATGGACGGATCGAAATGTTCGCATCACAACGTAATGAACCTTCTTCCATACGTACATCTGATACACCTGAATATTGAATAATTGATTTCACTTTTTCAAGGTATGCGTAGGCTTCATCCGGAGTGCGGATATCTGGCTCAGATACAATCTCAACAAGAGGTGTTCCTTGACGATTTAAGTCTACTAAAGAATAACCATCAGCGTGTGTTAATTTACCTGCATCTTCTTCCATGTGAAGACGTGTAATACCGATTTTCTTTTTGTAGCCCGGCGTATCGCCTTTAGCAGGAATTTCAATTTCAACCCATCCATTTTTACCGATTGGCTTATCAAATTGTGAAATTTGGTAAGCTTTCGGATTGTCTGGATAGAAGTAGTTTTTGCGGTCGAATTTAGTTTCTTGTTCGATTTCCATATTTAATGCTAAAGAAGCACGAATTGCATAGTCCACTACTTGTTTATTTAATACTGGCAAAACACCTGGGTACCCAAGATCAATTACCGACGTATTTGTATTTGGCTCTGCACCGAAATGGTTTGGGGAAGCCGAGAAAATTTTAGAATTCGTTTTTAATTCAACGTGAATTTCTAAACCAATGACTGTTTCAAAGTTCATCTTATTTTACCTCCCATAGTGCTGGAGTTTTTGTGTTAAAGTCTGTATTTTGTTCGTAAGCATATGCTACGCGGTAAAGTGTTTCTTCATCGAAGTGTTTACCGATAATTTGTAACCCTAGTGGTAAGTCATTTTCAAAACCACATGGGATTGAAATTGCTGGTACACCCGCTAAGTTAATTGGAATTGTTAAAATATCGTTTGCGTACATTGTCATTGGATCATCAATGTTAGCACCGATTGCGAATGCAGGTGTTGGCGCAGTAGGTCCAATAATTACGTCATACTTTTCGAATACTTTGTCGTAATCTGCTTTAATTAATGTACGTGCTTGTTGCGCTTTTTTGTAGTAAGCATCATACGTACCTGCTGATAATGAATACGTACCAAGCATGATACGACGTTTTACTTCGTCGCCGAAACCTTCAGCACGAGATTGTTTGTATAGCTCTAATAAGTTTTTAGCGTTTTCTGAACGGTAACCGTAACGAATACCGTCAAAACGTGAAAGGTTAGAAGAAGCTTCAGATGATGAAAGAATGTAGTAAGCTGCTAACGCGTATTTAGAGTGCGGTAAAGATACCTCTTCTACTGTTGCGCCTAGACCTTTTAATACTTCCAGTGCATCAAGAACTGATTGTTTTGCTGCTTCGCCAACGCCTTCTCCAAGGAATTCTTTTGGTACAGCGATTTTTAAACCTTTAATGTTACCATCTAAACTTGCTGCATAATTCGGTACTGGCACATCAGCAGAAGTAGAATCCATTTCATCTACACCTGAGATTGCTTCAAGTAATAATGCGTTGTCTGTTACATTACGTGTAATTGGTCCGATTTGATCTAATGAAGATGCGAATGCAACTAAACCAAAGCGTGATACACGACCATATGTAGGTTTCATTCCTACAACACCACAGTAGGCTGCTGGTTGACGGATTGATCCACCTGTATCAGATCCAAGTGAGAATGGGACTTCGCCTGCTGCTACTGCTGCTGCAGATGCACCTGAAGAACCACCTGGTACGTGCGAAAGATTCCATGGATTTTTCGTTGTTTTATACGCCGAGTTTTCGTTTGAAGAACCCATTGCGAATTCGTCCATGTTTAATTTACCGACTGTTACCATACCGGCATCGCGTAATTTTTTCACGATTGTTGCATCGTAAATTGGCATAAAGCCTTCTAGGATTTTAGAAGCACAAGTTGTTTCTAAACCTTCTGTCACGATATTATCCTTAACTCCGATAGGCATACCGAATAATGGACCGCGCTCCTCAAAAGGAACTTTATCTAATTCTGCCGCTTTAGCAGTTGCTTGTTCTTTATTTAATGCTAAGAATGCTTGTACGTCGCCGTCTAACTTTTCAATGCGGTCAAATGCTTCTTTTGTTAATTCCGCAATTGTAAGTTCGCCCGACTTTAAGCTTTCTTGTAGTTGTGCTGATGTGCGCTCAAATACTGTCATGCGAGTGGTTCCTCCTATTACTCCATAATTGATGGTACTTTAATTTGACCTGCTTCTTGTTCTTTTACGTTTAGCATTACTTTTTCAAGAGGTAAGCCTTCTTTTGCTACGTCCTCACGAAGTACGTTCACTAAAGGTAAAACATGTGAAGTCGGCTCTACATTTGTTGTATCTAATTCATTTAACTGCTCTGCAAAATCAGTGATCTTTCCAAGTTGTTCAGCAAATTTCTCTGCTTCCTCTTCTGTGATTGCAAGGCGAGCTAAGTGCGCTACGTGTTTTACTTCTTCTTTTGATATTTTTGCCATTTATTACACCTCCAAAGTATCGAATCAAATATGCCTCGGCATATGTGTCAGAGTTTTTGAATACGTTCGAAAAACTAAAAATCTTGATTATCTGCCGGGGCTATATGTGGAGTCAGTGATTGTTTCGGACACCCGCTGATTCTACATAAACCATGCCCATAATGATACCATTTTTCCTAATAAAAATCACAGCTTTGCGAAAAAATCGAGCAAACAATCCATTCCTTTGGACGTTTTTCCGCCAAATTAACGCATTAAAGTGATAAAGTGGATTTTTTATAAAAAAATGAAAATACCACACTTTTAAAAGTATGGTATTCTTCGTTGAATTTTACTCATAAATATGAACAAATGGCTTATCATCATTTGGTTCTTTAATAATCAATACTTCCGGACCGTTTACTGAAGTAATACTTACCGAAATATACAGATCCAGCGGTAAATGCGTGAGCATTAAGCCGGTTAAATATTGGGTAAAGCCAGTAATTTCCGCTGTGCCGTAAAATTGAATCGGAATTTCGATATCAAGCTTCTGGACTTTTTTATTCTGATAAAAGCCGGTTGCAAATACACTCGTGAAATTAGAGAAGTATTTATCGACATCCTGTTTAAAGTCTTGGAATTTTTTGTTGAGGTCACGGTAAATGTCATCCGGTGAACTCATCGGGAACGTTACATACCTTTCATCGATTCCTTCCCAATCGCCCAGAGCAGTCGTACCTTTGTCGACAAAATTATAGTCTGTGTATGTGCCTGGTACAATCGCATTTCGCTCTGCCTGTTTAAA
The DNA here is from genome assembly GCF_037969735.1 of Solibacillus sp. FSL W8-0372. NCBI lineage: Bacteria > Bacillati > Bacillota > Bacilli > Caryophanales > Caryophanaceae > Solibacillus > Solibacillus sp. FSL W8-0372. The sequence continues at coordinate 3,529,874 of NZ_CP150204.1, forward strand.
TATGGCAATTACGATCGGCACATCAGCTAAATCTGTACGTGCACGCAAACGATTGACTACTTCCTGTGCAATCTTTTTACCTGCTGCTTCCAACTCATCATCCGGAATTTTCTGCTCAAAAAACTCACCGTACTGTTCCTTTTGATAATAGTAAATTGAATTGAGCGCTAAACCAATCGAAACACCGCCCAATTTCACTTTATTGTCATCTGTTTTTGTTAAATAATTTTGTTCGATAATATGTGCTAAATATACCGGTGCTTCTGTCGCTTTAACAGTAGGATCCATCTCCTTACCAGTTTCTTCATCAATACTTGAAGGGTTTAACCCTTGGTATTCAGGCCCTTTATCCTCTGTTTGGTTTGGTCGTGCCAACCAGTATTTCAACGTTGTTTCGTCTAAGTATTGTCCTTCTTGAAAATAGTAATTTTCCGTATCAAAGTGATTTTGTGAAATACGCATTAAACCTGTTTCGACTTCTTTCATGTCATATTTCGTATAAATATTTGAAACGACCAATCCTCGACTTGCGCTTTCCTTATAAGGAATTAATGTACGATAAAATTTATCGTTAATTTGCATATTCGGGATAATCGTTGTTTCAACAGCTTGATCCGAGTCTGATTCTTGTGTCAGCTCTGTATCAGGTGTAATGTTTGGCGCACACGCTGATAACAGGACCGTTGCAATTATCGCAGGTATCCAGCGATATCGTTTCATGAGAACAAGTCCCCTTTACTATATTAATTGTTCGATTAGGCGCACTTCATCCCAAATTTCTATGCCTAAGCTTTGAGCCTTTTCGAGCTTTGAGCCAGCATCTTCACCAACGATTACAAGATCTGTTTTTTTACTTACACTCCCTGCAACCGTTCCACCTAACTGTTCTATTTTCGCCTTTGCTTCGTTACGTGTCAATTGTTGAAGTTTTCCTGTAAGCACAATTGTTTTCCCAGCAAAAGGATTTGCCCCTGCTTCTACAACAACCTTCTTACCTTTATAGGACATATTAAGACCAAATTCCTTTAAGCGCTCGATTAGCTGTTGCACGGACTCATTCGCAAAATAGGCTACGATAGATTCGGCCATTTTATCACCAATTTCATGAATATCCTTCAATTCCTCTTCTTTGGCTTGCATTAAGGCGTCCATCGTTTCGAAATGTGCAGCTAAAATTTTTGCTGCCTTTTCTCCTACATGACGTATACCAAGACCAAACAGTAATCTCTCCAGGGAATTATCCTTCGACTGCAGTAGTGCCTCCACTAAATTCGTTGCAGATTTTTGCCCCATTCGCTCTAGCTGAATTAGTTGCTCGACTGTCAATTCATATAAACCAGCAACATCCTCAATATACCCTTCACGAAGCAACTGTTCTACAACTTTTTCGCCTAACCCGTCGATATTCATTGCATTACGGGAAACGAAATGCTTCACGCCTTCCGCGATTTGTGCCGGACATTGTGGATTCACGCAGCGCAATGCTACATCAGTATCAATGCGTACAACTTCTTCATCACACGCAGGGCAATGAGTCGGCATTTTATACGGTACAGCGTCATCTGGGCGCTGTTCTAGAACGACCCCTACAATTTGCGGAATGATATCTCCTGCTTTTCGTACGATAACCGTATCATCGATTCGAATGTCCTTTTCGCGGATTAAGTCTTCATTGTGCAATGATGCACGGCTTACAGTAGTTCCTGCAACAAGTACCGGTGTTAAAATCGCTGTCGGAGTAATGACACCTGTGCGACCTACCGTTAGTTCAATATCCAATAATTTTGTTACCACTTCTTCTGCCGGGAATTTATAAGCAATTGCCCAGCGTGGCGATTTTGCCGTAAAGCCAAGTTCATCTTGGTGGGCATAGCGATTCACTTTGATGACAATGCCATCAATTTCATATGATAAATTCGGGCGTGCTTCTGTCCACTTTTCTATAAACGCCAAAACGTCGTCAATAGTTTCACAATACTCACGCTCTTTATTTGATGGAAAACCTAGCTCCTCCAAATACTTGAGCATTTCCCAATGCCCGTCGATTCCATAGCTTTCTCCGTCCCCGCCAACTGCATATATAAAGGTCGACAAATTTCTGCTTGCTGCAATCTTCGGATCTAATTGACGTAACGAGCCTGCTGCCGCGTTTCGAGGATTTGCAAATAGCTCTTCTCCCTTTTCAGCACGACGTTTATTCAGGTTCTCAAAAGATTTTTTCGGCATATAAGCTTCGCCGCGCACTTCTAATGTTACTGGTTCATTTAAACGTAAAGGAATGGCACGGATTGTTTTTAGGTTGGCTGTAATATCTTCACCAACTGTCCCGTCACCACGTGTAGCGCCTTGTACAAATACCCCGTTTTCATAGCGCAGAGATATGGCCAAACCATCTATTTTCAGCTCACATACATAAGAATAATTTTTACCGATTGCCTGCTCAATCTTTCGGTCGAAATCACGTAAATCTTCTTCATTGAAAGCATTCGATAAACTAAGCATTGCTGTTTCATGGGTTACCTTTTTAAAGCCTTCCAATACCATGCCGCCAACACGCTGAGTAGGAGAATCAGGATAAATAAATTCCGGATTTGCTTCTTCTAAGGCGATAAGTTCATGTAAAAGCTGATCATATACACTATCTTCTACTACCGGTTTATCCAGTACATAATACGCATAGCCATACTCATGAAGAAGCGTGTTCAATTCCGCAATTCTTTGTTCTATTTCATTCATCAAATGTTCCTCCTAAGCTTTCGTAATCGGCGCAAATTTTGCAAGTAAACGCTTTATGCCAGTTGGTGCCGGGAACGCAATATCCAGCTCCATGCTGTCTCCCTCACCTTTTACGCTAACGACCATACCTACACCCCATTTACCGTGGGATGCTTTGTCTCCAACTTGCCAATTAAACTTATCGCCACCTGTAGAATTTAAGCGTGATGTTTGTGAAGCAGGTGCCTGCACACTTCCTAATGAACGCTTCGGCATACGGTCATAACGGTTCGATTTAAACGGTAATGAATCATCACGATATGATGTAGTATTTGCTTTTGAAACTTGCTCTAACACATTTTCATCAATTTCGCGTAAAAAACGTGACGGTGCATTGTAGCCTGTACGGCCGAATATCGTACGGGATCCTGCACAAGATAAGTAAAGGCGCTGTTCCGCCCGAGTCGCTCCAACATACATTAAACGTCTTTCCTCGGCCATTTCATCTTCACTTTCCAATGAGCGAGAGTGCGGGAATATATTTTCCTCCAACCCAATAATAAAGACAACGGGAAATTCCAACCCTTTTGCGGCATGCATCGTCATTAAAATAATCGTTCCTTTTGCCTTTTCTTCTTCATCTAAAGAATCAATATCAGCAATAAGTGCAAGATCCGTTAAAAATGCTACTAATGACTGATCTTCGCTGCGCGCCTCGAATGCCTGTGTTACGGTTAAAAACTCTTCAATATTTTCCAGTCGGCTTTCCGCTTCAATTGATTTTTCAGCCTTCAGCATTTGACGGTAACCTGATTTTTCAAGCACTTCTTCTACAATTTCCGTTACCGATAATTCTTGTTGACGTTTACTTAACGAACGTATCATATTATAGAAATTTTCAGCAGATGTGGCTGCCTTCCCTGAAAGCCCCATAAATACAAGCTCACCCATCGCATCGAAAATCGAACGATCGCGTTCCATCGCATAGACAAGCATTTTATCAAATGAAGTCGCACCAATCGCACGTTTTGGTTCATTAATAATTCTTGCCAGTGATAAGTCATCATCATTGTTTGCAATTAAACGTAAGTATGCCAGTAAATCTTTAATTTCTTTTCGATCATAGAACTTTGTACCGCCAACAATTTGATAGTTCATATTTGATTTTACGAGTACATCCTCCATAACACGTGATTGGGCATTTGTTCGGTATAAAATCGCAAAATCGTCCAGCTTATAATTCTCATCTTTCATGAGCTTTTGAATCGTTCGTACAACATATTGAGCCTCATCCTGCTCATTACCTGCTTTATACAGCTGAATTTTTTCACCTTCAGGATTATCTGTTCGCAGTACTTTTTTATAGCGGTCTTTATTTTTCTCAATAACGCTGTTTGCAGCTTGTAAAATATGCTTCGTCGAACGGTAATTTTGCTCAAGCATTATTACTTTAGCTTCTTTATAATCCTTTTCAAACGAAAGAATATTTGTAATATCCGCACCGCGCCAGCGATAAATCGATTGATCCGAATCCCCTACAACACAAATGTTACGGAACTTCTTAGCCAACATTTGAACCAACAAATATTGCGATTTGTTGGTATCCTGATACTCATCCACGTGAATGTACTGGAATTTATTTTGATAGAATTCCAGTACATCCGGCGCTTCTTTAAATAAACGAATCGTAAGCATGATTAAATCATCAAAGTCGAGGCTTTGATTTTGTTTTAAGCGTTTTTGATAGCCTTTGTACACTTGTGCAGCAATCTTTTCAAATGGATTATGCGGATTCATATTCGCTTCAAAACCATCTACTGTAATACATTCGTTTTTTGCCGAACTAATCGTATTTAATATTGCACGCGGATCGTACTTTTTCGGGTCGATATTATCTTGCTTCAATATATTTTTTATTACTGTCAGCTGATCAGAGCTATCTAAAATAGAGAAACTTTTTGAATAGCCAATACGGTCGATATTACGACGCAAAATACGCACACACATTGAGTGGAATGTTGATACCCACATACTTTCTGTCGTACCTGTCCCTAAAATCCCATCGATTCGATCACGCATTTCACGGGCTGCTTTATTCGTAAATGTAATGGCCAAAATTTTTGACGGATATACTTCACGCTCTACGACTAAATACGCGATACGATGTGTTAGGACACGTGTTTTTCCTGATCCTGCTCCTGCCATAATAAGGAGTGGACCTTCTGTTGTTTTCACCGCTTCTGCTTGTTGCGGATTCATACCAGCAATTAAATTTTTTGCTATGTGCTCCATATTGCACCTTCCTATCTAAAGAACATTTGTTCCTATTATATATTACTTCACGATGCTTTTCACTGCTTGTACAGTTTTTAATGCAGCTTTTAAGTCGTCATAAATAATGTTGCCAACAATAACCGTATGGGCATGCGCAGCCATTTCCTTCGCCTGCTCAACAGAGGTAATACCACCGCCATAAAATAGCTTTGTTTTATCTAAAACTTCTGCTGTAGCTTTTACCACTTCAATATCGCCATATGCTCCACTATATTCTAAATAGAAAATAGGTAATTTAAAGTAGTTTTCGGCCATTCTTGCATACGCCACTACATCTTCTACCGTTAAATCCGTTTTAGCATTTGTCACTTGTGCTACTTTACAATCTGGATTTAATACACAATAGCCCTCTGCAACAAGCTCTTCCCAAATTAAAACATCGCCGTATTCTTTAATAGCTTCATGATGTAAATCTTTCACCCATTTTGTATCACGACTATTTAAAACAGACGGGATGAAATAATAATCATAGCCTGGACTAATACTATCAACATTTGAAATCTCAAGCGCAATCGGCACGGAAAAACGGCGGACACGTACTAATAAGTCCAGTACTCCATCAAGGGTCACCCCATCTGTACCGCCTACCAAAATTACATCTGTACCTGATTCGCAAATTAGCTCTAACGCCTCATCTGAAATTTCCTTCGCAGGGTCTAATTTAAACACGTGACGCCAATTTAAGTAATCCATTCTCTCTTCCACCTATTCTTTTAAATTCTTCTAATTTATATTTTAAGTCAGTTCTTATTATTTACGACTATCTAATAGTATAACGAATGTATAAAAAATAATAAAAGACTGAGTGAGAAAATCTACTCAGTCTTTAAGCTACTCATATTTAAACATTCATCTTAGCATAATCGAATACAATGACAGAAGATGTTCGTGAGCTTTATCACTTTGGTGTAAATGGCTTTTCATCCGGATAAAGACGTCCCAACATCTCATCATAAGTGTCATTTCCATAGTCAAAGCAACGGCGTACACGGGAAATCGTTGCTGTCGAAGCACCTGTTTCCTTTTTAATTGTTTCATACGTCTTCTTTAAACGTAATAAATGTGCAACCTCGAAACGCTGTGCTAATGATTGGATTTCACTGATTGTGCATAAATCATCAAAAAACTTATAGCATTCCTCGATATCTTTTAATTCCAGGACCGCTTTAAATAGCTGTTCTGTTTGATGACCGCGAATTTTTTCAATTTGCATTTAGCCCATCATTTCCTTTCTACTCTGAATATATAACAGATGTTGCTAAACCTGGAGATGATGGTACGAAATGTACCCATGTCTTCCCTTGTACTAACTTTACTTCAGTGCCATCTTCCTCAATAGCGATTAACAAACCATCTGCGTTTTTCCACTTAACTTCCCGTACCATTCCCGCTTGGGCTACGTACGCATTGCCTCCGCCAGTAATTGTAATATCACGTCTTCCTGCATTATCAATAATGCGGTGGGGCATTTCAAAAAATAATATATTAGCTAATTCGATAGATTCATTTGTTTCATAATCGATTGTTTCCGTATTTGCTGAATATCTCGTATACCGATTTGAGTCTGCATTATATACATACTGACTATTAAATGAACCACTATTATTATATTTCATCAATACTTCATTAGCCGTTGTTCCTATTTTAACATTATCTTCAGCTTCATAGAATGGATATGATACTTTTTTCTGATAAAGTAATGAAGCACCTACTTTTTCTGCTCCTGCACGAACGTTTTCACCGGATATATAAGAATTATGAGGTGCTTTGCGTGCAGAAGAACGTTTGAAATAAGTCCCATCATAATGCATTCCGTTAATATTTTCTACAACCTTACGTTCAAGCATTGATTTTGCTTCTGGACTGTAACCATGCGCAATATAAAAGGCATCTAATCCATTGGCAATATCAATGAAGTACGAACGGGCACTACGGATTGGTCCGATCGATTCAGGGATTTCGGATTGATAAAGCGCTAAAAAACGTGTCACATCCCCTTCTGCCAACATCTCGTACACAACATCTGCCTGCGCTAAGCCTGATTGTGGGCGTGCCTGCGGATGGTTATTAATCGTTGCAAGAATGGGACGCATTGTAACTTCTTCCGCTACTCTTTCACCTGTAAATGGTGTTACAAAAGGCAGTACTTCTGCACCAGCCACAATAATATCTTCCTTCTCTTCTATCTGCTGCTCTTCTACTTCAACTACTGGCTCTTCCTCTGCCTGTTCTTTATTGGAACACCCTGTAATCACGGTCATACTTAACATCGCTAATATCAATATACTGCGCTTCATCCTGCAAACTCCCCTCATTTTATCTATCTCATCACAGCTGGTAACATGACCGTATTTTTCATGACATCAAAAATGCCACGCGTTGTAATTCGAATATATGGTAAATGCGTTGATTGTAAAAATAGTAACGTATAAATCGCATCTGAATGACTATAACCGCGTTTTTTTAATGCGCTTTTTAATGCAAGCTCAAGCGGAATCAAGTCTTCCACAGCGCCATCATACACAGCACCTGATAATTGTAGCGGTAATTTTGTTACAACTTGTCCATCTTCAACAAGTACTATACCGCCATGCATTTTCTTTAACTCATTAAATGCGTGCTGCATATCATGCATCGATTTTCCGATTAAGATAATATCCCCCGTATTAGAATAAGAGGAGGCAAAACCTTTTACATGTGTTGCAAAGCCTTTAATCATTGTATTAATGCGCCATTTCCCTTTACGGTCAACGAGCATTAAAAAGCTTTCATCATGCTCTGTAGTTAATGAAATATTATGTCCATGATTTTTTATACTATATGGCTTTGTAATTACATCATTGACCATTTCAATTCCTATAGGCATCGAAAACTGAAAATCAGACTCATGTAAGTCAAAATCTATTTTCAAACTCTCAAAAACGGACAAGTCCACGGATGGAAATGCCTTCATATCTTGATGATTACGCTTTAACCATACACCTTTTGAAAGTACCGATTCCGGTGTAGGTGAATATTCATCTGTTAGTACATTTAAACTTGCATAGCGTCCTGTAGCAATGAGTCCATGTAAATTCGTCATATTATAATAACGTGCTACATTATAACTTGCCATATTATATGCGTCTACCGGACGTACTCCTGCTTCAAGTGCCGCACGAATACATTTATCTATTACACCATCTTCATGAAAGCTTGGTGTAGAGCCGTCTGTCGTCATCATTAAATGATCAAATATTTCATAGCCTTTATCAACGACTGCTTTTAAAAGTTGAGGTAAATCCGGACGAATTGACGAATAGCGGAGTGTAACGGCATAGCCATGAAGTAAACGCGCTTCAATGTCTTCTATTGTCATTGATTCGTGATCACCATCTACACCGAATAATCTCATTTTTGCTAATGTTTTTTCTGAAGCACCCGGTAAATGTCCTTCAATCTTTTTCCCTTTATGCTTGGCATTTTGAATCCAGTAAAGCATTTGATTATCCCCGTGCATTACCCGAGGCCATCCCGTAAGTTCTCCACCAAGCACTACATCATGACGTTCTAGCCATTCCATTACCGAGGCATTCGAATAAAGCTCCCCTTCATTCTCAAGCTCTGTTTGTGAATCAAAGCGACTCCACCAATAAAAAGAGAACGGTAATTTTGCAAGCTCGTCCATCAAAGAAAACGCTTTCTTATTTTCAAATAAAGAGACAAATGTCATATTATCGGATATAAATGCTGTTGTTCCTGATTGTGCGCTAAATTCTGCAAAACTATGAGGATTATATAATTGAAATGGATGTACATGAGGCTCAATATAACCCGGTACAACAATCTTTCCTGTTAAATCTATAACTTCCGTTCCATTAAGGTTTGCAGGCATCTGATTTCCCACATAAACGATACGGTCATCACTAATCCAAATATTACCTGACACCCAAGTTTTAAGTATACTATGCAAATATTTTGCATTCCTTAAAACCAGGTTTGGAGCGTCATGCCCATCAATGATACCTACATGCTTTCGAATATTATTTAATTTCCAGTTTATTTCTGGCATTTTAAACACTCCCTCCAAAAATTTAGTATCTTTTTATTAGAAAAAACCATACTAAATCTATTATATTTTGCTTTATGTAGGCTTTTGCTACAATATTCCTTTTGTGAATTAATCGTATCATAGCACTTTTATAAAGCAAAGTGTTTCCAGAATAATTTTTTTAATTTTCTAATAAAAGGAGGAGCTATTAATGTTAAACCCTAATATTTCTGAAACGAATGCTTTTGTACGTATGATGTGTGGTGTAGCAATGACTGCATTTGGTGTCGGCAGAATTGCACGTAAGCCTCAATGTACAGTAGGACGTATGATGATTCTTGCTGGTTCGATGAAGGTTGCAGAAGGTTATTATCAATACTGTCCAGTAGTTGCAATGGCCAATTCCGAACAAATGAGTGAAATGATGCCAGTTAATGATTAATCCTTAAAATAAGTCCTAAAAAAGCTGTGTTAAAAGTCTATTTGACCATTAGCACAGCTCTATTATTATTTAAATGTTCTCCAACCAATATCTTGACGGAAGAAGAAGTGTGACCATTGCTTTTTCGCGAGCTCTGTATAGACTTTTTCCTGCGCTTCTTTTAATGTTGCGGCTTCAGCAGCAACTAAAAGCACTCGTCCGCCATTGCCAACAAATTGACCATCTTCAAATTTTGTACCTGCATGGAACACTGGCAAGACAATATCGGACAGCTCTGGTAATGCATTTCCTTTTTCTACATCACCCGGATAGCCTTCAGCAGCTATCACAACCCCTAACATCGCTTCATCTTTCCACTTTAACTCAAACGGCTTTTCATTCATTAAGCTAATCATAAATTCGCCAAAGTCAGATGCCATACGTGGAAGAACAACTTGTGTTTCCGGGTCACCAAAGCGTGCATTAAATTCGATAACCTTTGGGCCTTTTGCTGTTAAAATTAATCCTGCATACAAAATACCTGTAAACGATACACCTTCTGTCTCCATTGCTTGTACTGTCGGTTGAACGATTGTATCATAAGCAACCTTTACTACATCCTCAGATATTTGCGGGACCGGTGAATAAGCACCCATTCCCCCGGTATTCGGACCTCGGTCGCCATCATATGCACGTTTATGATCTTGTGCAATAACCATTGGATAAATTTGCCCTTTATGTACGAAGCTCATAAAGCTGAATTCTTCGCCATCCAGGTACTCTTCAATTACTACGCGAGATGATGAATCACCAAAGCGCTGGTTGCCGATCATATCCTCAACTGCTTCAATTGCTTCCTCTTCTTCCATCGCTACAATAACACCTTTACCAGCTGCTAAACCATCTGCTTTAATAACAATTGGGGCGCCTTGCTTTTTAATGTAGGCAACTGCTTTATCTGCTTCAGTAAATGTTTCGTGTGCAGCTGTCGGAATTTGATATTTGTTCATAATATCTTTTGCATAAGACTTAGAACCTTCAATTTTTGCTGCAGCCTTAGTTGGACCGAAAATAACTAAGCCTTGCTCATTAAAGTAATCGACAATTCCTTCTGCCAATGGCTGTTCCGGCCCTACAAAAGTTAGAGCGATATCGTTTTCTTTGGCGAATTGTGCAAGTGCCACAAAATTTAATGCATCAATTGCAATCACTTCTGCATCCGCCCTCATTCCATCATTACCTGGTGCTACGAAAACCTTTTCTACAGATGGTGCGTTGTTAAATTGTTTAGCGATTGCATGTTCACGACCGCCACTACCAATTACAAGAATGTTCATGATAAGCTCTCCTTTAAAATGAATAGTTTAGTATAACTAGTTGGTTTAATGTAGGCGGCCACTCCTGAAACTCTATGTTCAGGCTGTGCCCGTGGAAAGCATCCATCGAAATAGAAATCAATGGGCTTAAAGTTAAAAAATTATATAAAAAAACGCCCGCCAAATTTTAGGCGAGCGTTTTTCATTAATGGTCATTCGCACTGCGATACCCGACCAAAAGTAGTGCTGTGCTTATTACAATTAATGATCATTTTATTATTAACATACATCTCCCGACCAAAGTCGATGCATTATTAATAAGTTATTATACGATGAGGACCCGGCCAAGAATCGCTCAATCGTCTTATTCATCCCTCTCCCAGCCAGAAAGAAGAATAAATAAAGCATTTGCAAACGCTTCTGCTAACGTCCGGCCAGAACATTAGCGAAACTTTATTCTATTATAACGAAAATCCGCAGTTTTCTCTACTAAAATTAAAAGGAATATAATGTTTTTAACATTAAGACACTAATTAGTGTTTGAAATGACGTACACCTGTAAATACCATTGCGATACCATACTTGTTTGCCGCATCGATGGATTCTTGGTCTTTAATCGAGCCGCCTGGTTGAATGATTGCCTTGATGCCAGCTTTTGCTGCTGCTTCTACTGTATCTCCCATCGGGAAAAATGCGTCCGATGCCAATGCCGCGCCTTGTGCTTTTTCACCAGCTTGTTCAAATGCAATTTTAGCAGCTCCAACACGGTTCATTTGCCCCGCGCCTACACCTAACGTCATTTGCTTGTCCGTAACAACAATCGCATTGGATTTTACATGCTTTACTACTGACCATCCAAGCTTTAACGCTTCCCATTCTTCTTCTGTCGGTTCACGGTCTGTAACGACTTTAATATCTGCTTCTCCAAAGCCGAAACGGTCTGGTTCCTGAACGAGTAAACCACCTTCTACCGCTACAACATTGAATTGGTCCTGCTTCTCTTGTGCAAAATCAATTGTTACTAAGCGAATATTTTTCTTTTGCGTTAAAATATGTAGTGCTTCTTTAGAGAATGAAGGTGCAATAATGATTTCTAGGAAAATACCTGATAATTTTTCAGCAGTTGCTTCGTCCACTTCTTTATTCAATGCAATAATGCCACCGAAAATTGAAGTTGAATCTGCCTCATATGCTTTATTAAATGCTTCTTCGATTGTTTCACCTGTACCAACACCACATGGATTCATATGCTTCACAGCTACAGCAGCCGGCATCTCAAACTCTTTTACAATTTGAAGTGCAGCATTTGCGTCCTGAATATTGTTGTATGACAATTCTTTTCCGTGCAATTGTGTCGCGTAGGCAATCGAGAAATCCGAACCTAGGCGTTTTGCATAGAAAGCAGCCTTTTGGTGAGGGTTTTCACCATAGCGTAATGTTTGCTTTAGTTCATAAGTTAACGTTAAGTTTTCAGGGAATTCTTCCCCGATTGCTGTTGTTAAATGATTTGAAATGTACGAATCATATGCAGCAGTATGACGGAAAACTTTTGCCGCTAAACGACGACGTGTTTCTAATGTTGTTTTGCCATCTGCCTTTAATTCTTCAAGTACTGCGGCATAGTCGTTACTGTCTACGATTACTGTTACATAATCATGGTTTTTCGCTGCTGAACGAAGCATCGTTGGACCACCGATATCGATATTTTCAATCGCATCATCCCAAGAAACATCTGGCTTTGAAATCGTTTCTACGAATGGATAAAGATTTACACAAACGATTTCGATTGGTTCAATACCGTGCTCCTCCATTTGTGCAACATGACTTGGTTCATCAAATTTACCAAGAAGACCGCCGTGAATCATTGGGTTCAATGTTTTTACACGACCATCTAAAATCTCAGGGAATTTCGTAACCTCATCAACTGCTGTAACTGGTACATTGTTTTCTTGTAATAAGTTTTTTGTACCTCCAGTTGAAAGTACTTCATAGCCAAGTGCTACTAATTCTTTTGCAAATTCTAAAATACCATTTTTATCTGAAACACTAATAAGTGCACGTTTCGTCACGATTAGGTCCTCCAATTTTTCTTTTTTTTCGGTGAGCAGTGCCCTCACAGGAGCGGCCCATGCGAAATTACGATTTAAATAACTGCTGTAATGTTTTCGAATAAAGTTTATGTTCTAATTTATGGATACGATTTTCTGTTGCTTCGCGGTCACCCTCTACAACATCAACGGCACCCTGTGCAATAATTTTACCTGTATCCATTCCGGCATCTACGTAATGTACGGTAACGCCGGTAATTTTCACACCGTGCTCCATCGCTTGACCTATAGCATCTTTTCCTGGAAATGATGGCAGTAAGGATGGATGGATATTAATAATACGATTTTCATAAGCCGTTAAAAGCGTTTCACCGATCAGGCGCATATACCCCGCTAAAATGACCCATTCAATCTCTTTTTCTTTTAGTAATTCAACAATTTTTGCTTCATAGGCAGCTTTATCTTCAAAGCTTTTTGGTGCTAACTCTGCTACTGGAATATTTAAACTTTGAGCACGTTTTACAACGTAGGCACCAGGCTTGTCTGTCACAACAAGCCCGATTTCGGCATTAAGCTTTCCGTTAGCGATACTTTCAGCAAGCGCTTGAAAATTACTGCCACTTCCTGATGCAAAAACGGCAATTTTCGTTTTCATTACACTAAACTCCCGTCATGCTCACCGTTGAAAATAACGCCTTCCCCTTTTACAACATGACCGATTTTGTAAGCTTTTTCACCTTCTGCCTCTACTGCAGAGATTACTTTTTCTGCTTCACTTGCTGGTACCGCAATGACAAAACCAATCCCCATGTTAAACACGTTATATAAATCTTTGTCCGCTAATGCACCTTTTTCTTTCAAGAAATCAAAGATACGTAATACCGGCCAAGTACCTAAGTCAATTTGTGTTGCTAACCCTGCAGGCATCATACGTGGTAGGTTTTCATAGAAGCCTCCACCTGTAACATGTGCACAGCCATGTACATCTGCAGATTTAAGTGCCGCTAATACAGGCTTTGCATATAGCTTTGTAGGAACTAAAAGTGCTTCTCCGATTGGACCAAGATCTTCATAACCTTCAACAACAGCGTCTACCGCAAAATTATTATCTGCAAATACAATTTTACGTACTAATGAATAACCATTTGAATGTACACCACTGGAAGCTAGACCAATTAATACGTCACCTTCAGTAATTTTCTCGCCTGTAATGATATCTGCTTTTTCACAGGCACCTACAGCAAACCCTGCCAAGTCATATTCGTCCTCTTCATATAGACCTGGCATTTCAGCAGTCTCTCCACCGATTAAAGCTGCACCAGACTGAACACAACCGTCTGCTACCCCTTTAACAATTTGCTCAATTTTTTCTGGTACTGCTTTTCCTACAGCCACATAGTCGAGGAAATAAAGCGGCTCTGCACCTTGAGCTACAATATCATTTACACACATTGCCACACAGTCAACACCGATTGTATCGTGCTTATCAACCATGAATGCCAGCTTTAGCTTTGTCCCAACCCCGTCTGTCCCTGAAATAAGAACTGGTTCTTTTAAGTTCAGTGCAGATAAATCAAACATACCGCCAAAACCACCGAATGTCCCCATCACACCTAGACGATTCGTACGCTCAACATGTGACTTCATACGCTTAACTGCTTCATATCCTGCTTCTATATTAACGCCTGCTTGCTCATATGCTTTTGACATAATGCCATGTTCCTCCTTGATTTCTAACAGTCTTTTTCATGTGGCAATACTGTATCAGGGAAAATTTCTGTCGGATATTTCCCTGTAAAGCATGCTAAGCAAAGACCCCCATTTTCATCTTCAAACGGACGATTTGTTGCACGTACCATTCCTTCTAATGATAAAAACGTGAGTGAATCCGCCTCAATTGCTTCACGAATTTCCTCGACACTATGGTTCGATGCAATGAGCTCCTCATGAGTCGATGTATCAATACCGTAATAGCATGGATCTGTCATCGGCGGTGAAGAGATTACGACATGTACCTCAGCTGCGCCCGCTTCTTTTAACATGCGAACAATACGTTTAGACGTTGTACCGCGTACGATAGAATCGTCAACCATTATGACACGTTTTCCTTTAACAACTTGTACGACAGGTGAAAGTTTCATCTTTACACCGCGCTCACGTAACTCTTGAGTAGGCTGGATAAATGTACGTCCAACATATCTGTTCTTAATCAATCCAAGCTCATATGGAATGCCACTTTCTTCAGAAAAGCCAATTGCCGCTGAAATGGATGAATCAGGTACCCCTGTAATAACATCCGCTTCAATATGGGCACATTCTTTTGCAAGCTCTTTACCCATACGTTTACGTGCCATATGAACATTAACCTCATCAATATTAGAATCAGGACGTGCAAGATACACATATTCCATTGCACACATAGTTCGTTTATCTTTTTCAACATAGCTATCTACTTCAAGACCATTATTTGAAATAATCAACAATTCTCCCGGCTCTACTTCACGAATGAATTCCGCACCAATTAAGTCAAATGCGCAAGTTTCAGAAGCAACAACGTATGCATCGCCCAGCTTACCTAATGAAAGCGGACGTAACCCATTACGGTCTCTTGCCACAATCATCTGATCATTTGTCAGCAAAATTATTGAAAATGCTCCTTTTAATAAAGACAAAGCTTCTTTTACTTTCGCACGGAAAGGTGAATGCTTTGATTTTTTTATTAAATGTACAACTACTTCTGTATCAGATGTAGAATTAAAAATACTACCAGAGCGCTCTAAAAACTGCTTTAAATGTGTGGCATTCACCAAGTTACCATTATGTGCAATCGCTAGTGAGCCTGTTGAAGACCGGAACAATAATGGCTGAACATTTTCCAGCCCTTTCCCGCCTGCAGTTGCGTAACGTACATGCGCAATTGCTGCATGCCCTACAACCTTACGTAACTTATCTTCATTGAATACGTCATTTACAAGACCTTCACCACGTACAGCCTGAAGCTGATTACCGTCAGTTGTGACGATACCAGCTCCCTCCTGACCACGATGTTGCAATGCGTGTAAACCGTAATAACTTAAGTGGGCTGCATCTTGGTTGCCCCAAATGCCAAATACGCCACATTCTTCGTTTAAGCCTCTGATTTCAGCAAGCATGGGATTGCTCCTTTCCAAGCAGAACGGAATTCCTCCACAGTACCTTCAACAAGTAAGCCAGTTTCACCGTTAATTTTAATCATTGCGTCAGCTGTTACCGACCCAATTTTTGTTGCATCTTTTACAAATGCTTCAAATGCAGCTGTATTTCCCTCTTTTACCGTTAAAACAAAGCGAGATTGTGACTCTGCAAATAGAGCTGTCGTTGCAGAACCAGTCAAAGTAACATCCAAACCTAGACCATTAGCAGCAAACGTTTTTTCAGCTAAGGCAACGGCAACGCCACCTTCAGAAACGTCATGTGCAGATTGTACAAGTCCTGCTTGAATTGCCTCTAAAATTGCCTTTTGACGAACTGCTTCTACAGTTAAATCAATTGATGGTGCTTTACCTGAAATACCACCTTCAACTAACTTTTGTAGTTCCGACCCACCGAACTCAGTTTTCGTTTCACCAATTAAGTACACAACATCACCGGCAGCTTTCACTTCCTGTGTCGTTACATGTGCTAAATCCTTTACTAATCCGACCATACCGATTGTCGGTGTTGGGTAAACCGCTTCACCTGAACGTTCGTTATACATCGATACATTACCGCCGATAACCGGTGCATCAAGTGCTAAACAAGCTTCTGCGATTCCGTCTGCTGATTTTTGAATTTGCCAGAAAATTTCCGGTCTCTCCGGGTTACCAAAGTTCAGGCAGTCAGTAATTGCAAGTGGTTGTCCACCAGAACATACGATATTACGTGCTGCTTCAGCAACTGCGATTTTACCGCCCGTTGTTGGATCTAAATAGATGTAGCGGGAGTTACAGTCAGTCGTCATCGCTAAACCTTTGTTTGTACCACGTACACGTAATACTGCTGCATCCGATCCAGGTGCTACTACTGTATTTGTACGAACTTGATAGTCATATTGGTCATATACCCACTCTTTAGAAGCGATTGTTGGTGCTTTTAATAAAGCAGTTAATGTTTCCTTGTAATCTACTACTTTAGGTTCTACGTTTTCCATCCCTTGATACTCAGCAAAGTAAGCTGGTTCAGCATCTGGCATATTGTACACTGGTGCATCTTCAGCAAGTGCATCAGCAAGTACTTCCGCTACTACTTCACCGTTGTGGATAAGGCGCAGCATTTTATCGTCTGTTACACGACCTACCGCTACTGCATCTAAATCATATTTATCAAAGATTGCTTTAATTTCTTCTTCACGACCTGCCTTTACAACGATTAACATACGCTCTTGAGATTCAGATAACATCATTTCGTAAGCCGTCATGTTTGTTTCGCGTTGAGGAACTAAGTCCAGGTTCATCTCTACACCAGTACCAGCTTTAGAAGCCATTTCTGCTGAGGATGATGTAAGACCGGCTGCACCCATATCTTGAATACCTACTAATGCATCGGATTTAACAACTTCCAAGCACGCTTCAAGAAGTAATTTTTCCATGAATGGGTCCCCAACTTGTACTGCTGAACGACTTTCTTCAGTATCTTCTGTCAATTCTTCAGAAGAGAATGTTGCACCGTGAATACCGTCACGACCTGTTTTCGCACCAACGTACATTACAGTATTTCCTACACCTGCAGCAACGCCTTTTTGGATATCCTTATGGTCAATTAACCCTACACACATTGCGTTTACTAGCGGATTTCCTTCATAACAAGGATCAAAACCAATTTCGCCGCCTACAGTCGGAATACCGATACAGTTACCATAACCCGCGATACCTGCAACGACTTCTTCAAATAAATATTTACCGCGCGCTGACTTTAATTCACCAAAACGTAAAGAGTTCAGCATCGCAATCGGACGTGCACCCATTGAGAAAACGTCACGGATAATTCCGCCTACACCAGTTGCTGCGCCTTGGTATGGCTCAATTGCAGATGGGTGGTTATGTGATTCCATTTTGAATACTACCGCTTGTTCATCACCGATATCAACTATTCCTGCACCTTCACCAGGACCTTGTAAAACTTGAGGACCTTTTGTTGGGAATTTACGCAGTACAGGCTTTGATTTTTTATAAGAGCAATGTTCAGACCACATAACTGAGAAAAGACCTGTCTCTGTCCAGTTTGGAATGCGTCCTAATTTTTCGATCGCTAAGTCAAATTCTGCATCTGTCATACCCATGTCCGCATATAGACGTTGTTCTTTAATCTGCTCTGGTGATGGCTCAAATTTAGTTGTTGACATGTTGTTCCCTCCACTGCTTCACAATTGATTTAAATAATTTCAGACCGTCTGCGCCACCAACGATTTCGTTTGCTGCACGCTCTGGATGCGGCATCATCCCTAATACGTTGCCTTCTTTGTTAATGATTCCTGCGATATCCGCTAAAGAACCGTTTGGATTTTCACCTTCGTATGTGAATGCGATTTGGTTATTCGCTTTAAGTTCTGCCAAAGTTTCCTCGTCACAATAATAGTTTCCTTCACCATGTGCGATTGGAATATTAATTACTTCGCCAGCTTCATACTGGTTCGTAAATAATGAGTTGTTATTTTCAACTTTTAATTGTACGGTACGGCACATGAACTTCAGGTTCTTGTTTCGGATTAATGCCCCTGGTAAAAGACCCGCCTCCGTTAAAATCTGAAATCCGTTACAAACACCTAACACAGGTTTGCCTTGTCCTGCAAACTCCTTTAATGCTGTCATAATGTTTGATTGGTTTGCCATTGCACCACAACGTAAATAGTCTCCATATGAGAAGCCACCTGGAACGAGTACCCCATCATAACCGTCTAAACTTGTTGCTGTATGCCACACATATTCTACTTCTTCACCTAATTCGTCCTTGATCGCATGATACATATCGATATCACAGTTAGACCCCGGGAAAACGAGTACTGCAAATTTCATAGTATTATGCCTCCTCGATTTCGTAACGGTACTTCTCGATAACCGTATTTGTTAATACTTTTTCACACATTTCTTTTACGATTGTGTCAACGTCACGGTCAGTATCGCTAATTGTAACTTCCAAATATTTACCGATACGTACGTCTGATACTTCGTTGTAACCGATTTTTTGTAAGGAGCCTTGAACCGCAGAACCTTGTGGATCTAGAATACTTTCTTTTAATGTTACATATATTTTGACTTTCTTCATGAGTTAATTGCCTCCAAGTTTTTGTAAAATAATTTCGTACACTTCAGTAATACTGCCTAAATCACGGCGGAATACGTCTTTATCAAGCTTTTGATTTGTTTTAGTGTCCCATAAACGACAAGTGTCTGGTGAAATTTCATCGGCTAATAATACATTGCCGTGGTTATCACGACCGAATTCTAATTTGAAATCGACTAATGTTACACCAACTGTAGCGAAGATTGGACTCAGCACTTCATTGACATGCAGAGCTGCGTTATATAATTCTTCTACTTCCGCCAGTGTTGCAATGCCTAACACATCGATATGCTCCGTCGTAATAAGGGGGTCGCCTAACGTATCGTCTTTATAATAGAATTCAACGATAGGACGTTTAAGCGCCGTACCTTCTTCAAACCCCAGGCGTTTCGCCAGGCTTCCTGCAGCGATATTTCGTGTCACAACTTCAATTGGAATAATTTCTACTTTACGTACAAGCTGTTCGTTATCTGAAAGACGTTTAACGAAGTGTGACTCAATGCCGTTAGCTTGTAATTTCTCGAAAATTAGCGTCGTAATTTGGTTATTTAAATTTCCCTTACCAGCAATATCAGCTTTTTTCTCGCCATTAAATGCTGTCGCACTATCTTTATATTCAACGAAAAGAACTTCCGGGTTTTCTGTTTCATATAATCGTTTTGCTTTTCCTTCGTACAAAAGTTGACCTTTGTTCATGACGTATTCCCCCTGATTTATGGATTAGTTAGTTAAGACCTAAACGTTCGAAAATCATATCAACATTTTGAATATGGTAGTTGTAGTCAAAGCAATCTTCAATTTCAGATGCTGATAGATAAGAAGTGATTTTTTCACTTGCCTCTACAAGCGGACGGAATTGAGTTTGCTCATCCCAAGCACGTGCCGTTAATGGTTGTACCGTATCGTACGCTTCTTCACGCGATAAGCCTTTGTCAATTAAAGCTAGTAAAATACGTTGTGAGTAGATAAGACCAAATGTGCGTTCCATATTGCGTTTCATGTTTTCAGGGAATACTGTTAAGTTTTTAAGAATGTTACCGAAACGATTTAACATATAATTCAATGTGATTGTTGCATCAGGAATAATGACACGCTCCGCCGATGAGTGCGAAATATCACGTTCATGCCATAATGACACGTTTTCAAAAGCTGTTAACATATAGCCGCGCATTAGACGTGCCATACCTGTCATATTTTCAGAACCAATAGGATTACGTTTATGCGGCATTGCCGAAGAACCTTTTTGTCCCTTTGCAAAGCCTTCTTCAACTTCACGAGTCTCTGATTTTTGTAAGCCTCGAATTTCTGTTGCAAACTTTTCAATTGATGTTGCGATCAGTGCTAAAGTAGAAAAATATTGTGCATGACGGTCACGCTGCAATGTTTGTGTAGATATTGGTGCAGCAGCTAAACCTAAATGCTTACATACATAAGCTTCAACACGCGGATCAATATTGGCATATGTTCCTACCGCACCGCTCATTTTACCTGTTTCAATTACGTTTGCCGCTTCTTCAAAACGCACTAAATTACGGCGCATTTCTTCTAACCACAATGCAAGCTTTAAACCAAATGTTGTTGGTTCTGCATGCACCCCGTGTGTACGACCCATCATAACTGTATTTTTGTGCTCTTTTGCTTTTTCAGTAAGGATGGCAATGAAATTATGTAAATCCTTCCGTAAAATTTCATTTGCCTGTTTGATTAAATATGATAATGCTGTATCTACAACGTCCGTAGAAGTTAATCCGTAGTGAACCCATTTCTTTTCATCACCAAGTGCTGGCGTTTCTGAAACTGCACGTGTAAACGCCACAACATCATGACGTGTCTCCTGCTCGATTTCATAAATTCGCTCCATATTAAATGATGCATTTTCACGTAGTTTCACAACATCTTCTTTTGGAATTACACCAATTTCAGCCCATGCTTCACAAGCTAAAATTTCTACTTCCAACCATGCCTTAAACTTGTTCTCTTCAGTCCAAATGGCACCCATTTCGGGACGTGTATAGCGTTCTATCATATATTTTCTCCTTCTATTCCGGCCAAATACCGGAATCCTTAATTTGTTTTATTGTTGTATTGATATCATCTGTCATAATTGTTACGTGACCCATTTTGCGATTTACTTTTGCTTCTGATTTTCCGTAAAGATGTATAGACCAATCAGGATATTTCGAAATAGAGTTTGTTAATGAAACGACATGCTGACCGAGCACATTAACCATAATCGATGGTCCCCATAACTTTGGCTTCCTTAAAGGCCATCCACATACAGCACGGATATGCTGTGTAAATTGGGATATATTGCACGCCTCTATTGAGTAATGACCTGAATTATGAGGGCGCGGTGCACATTCGTTAATAACAATACTGCCATCTTCAAGCACAAACATTTCTACTGCCAATGTACCGACTAATTGTAAATGATCCGCAATATTCATTGCCGCCTTTTCTGCCAATTCAGCCGTTTTAGTATCAATCCTTGCAGGCACAATTGTCTCATGTAAAATGTGGTTCACATGTACGTTTTCACCTACTGGCAGGCAGTAGGTTTCACCTTGCCCATTGCGCTGAACAATAACGGAAATTTCTTTCGTAAATGGAACAAAGCCCTCTGCTATACATTGTGAATGTGCAAATAAATCTTTTGCTAGCGGTAAATCATCCACAGACTTCAACAATTGCTGACCTTTTCCATCATAACCGCCTCTTGCTGTTTTCACGATACATGGGAAGCCAATTTCTCCAATGCTTTCTTGAAGTTTTTCATATGTAGTAGCGACAATGTACGGTGCTACCGGACAACCCGCATCAACAATCATTTGTTTTTCTGTAATACGGTTTTGTGTAATGCGCACAAGTTCCGCGCCTTGTGGAACGTAAGCAATTTGTGTTAGACGCTTTAAACCATCGTAATCTATATTTTCAAATTCATAAGTAATTACATCACTTACTTCTGCTAGTTCTTCCAGTGCTCCCTCATCATCATAGGCGGCAACAATGCGAATATCTGCCACTTGTCCACAAGGTGAATCCATCGTAGGTTCAAGTACCGCGATTTTATAGCCGGCTTCTTTCGCCGCTACTGCCATCATGCGACCAAGTTGGCCACCGCCGATAATACCAATTGTTTGTCCAGGGTAAATCATTTTTGTCACGTCAAGTCACCTGTGCTTTCTAAAACCTGCGCTTTTGTCGCTTCACGTCGCGCTTCAAGCTTTGTAGCAAGGTCGTGATCAAAGGCACCTAATATTTGTGCTGCAAGCAATCCTGCATTTGTCGCACCTGCTTTACCAATTGCAACCGTTGCTACTGGTACTCCACCTGGCATTTGCACGATAGATAATAATGAATCAAGACCATTTAATGCACGGGATTGTACAGGCACACCAATTACAGGTAATGTCGTTTTCGCAGCTACCATGCCGGGTAAATGTGCTGCACCACCTGCCCCAGCAATAATTACTTGAATACCTCTATTACGGGCACCTTCTGCATATTCAAACATTAGATCCGGTGTACGGTGAGCAGATACCACTTGTTTTTCATAAGGTACTTGCAGTTCTTCCAAAACGTCACAAGCATGCTTCATCGTTTCCCAGTCACTTGAACTTCCCATTATAACGCCAACTTTTGGTTCCATGAGTTTCGCTCCTTTAAACATCTTCTCCACTTGCGTAATTATTAACGAAAAAAATCCTCAAATAAACTACTCTCTGCGCATGAGAAAGCAGTTTACTTGAGGACTGTTAATAAAATATGTAGATATATGCATTTGCAATCCACACCCTTTTTATAATCATACCAAAAGTTGCTTTCCCACATAGTCCGGTATTTACGGTGCCGGGTAGAGACACTAGAGCCATATTCTCTAGCATATATGAGGGATTAAATGTTTTTCCTTTTCACATTTTAACAAGGGTTGGTTATAAAATCAACGCCAAAATGCGAACAATATTTTTTGAGTAAAACTAATTGTTCGTGTTTTTAACTAAATCTTTGTCAATCTTCCATTAATATACCTTTAAATCGTATTTTTTGACGTAAGTAAACTGGTTCTCCATTTACTTCTTCAAATACTGGCTCTTCTTTCCGCCCAAACGCCATATAACCATCTTTCTTCATTCTTTCTAGACATTGCTCGATTGTTTCATTTTCTTCTACTTCATACCAAACTTGCTTTTTAGTCAAATTAGACACCTTCCACATCTTAAATATCGCTCTAACTATACCATGTAAGTTTCAAACCTTCCTAGTGGAAACAATTCTATTTGTGAACGATTTGTCACAATTAAAAAATAATTTAAAAATAAAAGTGATTTTAGGGCATACCCATAAAACGAAGGTGGGCACAATTAAATTCATTTTAAAGCACTCATACGACAAGTGAAAGTAAAAGGCTATGTTACAAGTCCATTTGACTTTTCACATAGCCTTTACTAATTATTATTCTGTTAGCTCCATTTGCTCTGTTAGTTCCAATACTTCCTCAAATGTTAACGCTGGATTTTCAAAAATGATGTTGTAGCGTAAACCATTTTCATCCCATTGTAAAAGACGGAAAACTTCCATATCCATTTTCGTTCCTTCTTGCCCGCGGACTTCGATACGCTCTTCCTCTTCACCGAATGGAGCTTGTGGCTTGAACACGGAAACCGTGAATTGTGGCTCTTCATTTTTAAAATAGCGCAGTGCAATTTCATTAGTTTGTGGTACATTCAGATCTTCAATTGATTCTAACGTATAGCCTGTTGATTTCGGCGCAATTAAAAACGAACCTAACTTTTCTGTTGCTTCTTCTAATGATAGCTGTTTTGGTAGTTCAACTTTTTCTTCTTGAATAATGGCATCTTCCGGTAAATCTGCTACAAATAATGCGTCATCAATTTTAGCATTCGGCTCGAACTTTTGGAATTCAATCGTTGTTTCTAAGCCGCCACTTTTTGAAACAGATTTCAATGTCATCCATGTTTTCTTATCCACCCATATTTCCATGTCGCCAATTAATGTATTTGGCTTTTTCGCTTTTGCGATTAAATGGTAAGTATCATGACCTGCAATCTTCTCATCCTGACCTACTGTAATATCATGGGAATTTTTAATTATTTCCAATATACGAAGTGCCTGCTCTTTTACTGAAATTTTTTCGAAGCCTTCCCCGAGATCACCTAATTCGAAGACAATTGCTGTATTATTAGATTTTGTATAAGAAATAAATGACGTTCCATCATTAATTGAAAAGTTTTCCTCACCACTTGTATCAGTAGTTTCTACACGTATTTTCCCGTTCTTTTCCCAATGCTTCGTTTCACCCGTTCCCTCATCTCCCATATCCACTGTATACTCTGCATAATATGAAGATAGTTCAGATGTCTCTTGCATTGCCGTCTCTAAAATTTCCTGTGGTGAATAGCTAGCTTGATCATTACAAGCCGCTAATGATAGCGATAAAATAAGTGCACTTGAAAGTATTATTTTTTTCAATTTGACCTCTCCTTAGGTAGCCATATAACAATAGCTGTTTTATTTTGATCTGAAATTGCTTGAATTGTGCCGTTATGCTTCTCAACTATTTGCTTTGCAATACTTAAACCAAGCCCAGCCCCACGCTGACCTAAACTACTGCGCGCTTCATCCACTTGATATAGTGGCTCAAACATTTTTTCACATTGCTGTTGTGAAATCGTTTCTCCACTATTCTCAATAATGATGTATACACCTTCATGAATGCAGGTTTCAACCAATTTTTCATTGCACCACTCAGGGATGTTCGGCGCTTCAAAAGCTGCGATATGAATGGCTCCTCCACTATTTGTATACGCCCAGGCATTCGATAGAATATTATCCATCACACGCATAAATTGTTTTGGATGAACGAGATAATTATGTTGAACGTTAATCGTCGTTGTCGATTGGAAACCTTTTTCCTTACTAATGTGCCCATAGTCCCCTAAGAGCATTTCAAAAAATTCATTACCGTCCACTAATACGAGTTCAAGTTCATACGTAGGGGATTGTAGTAAAGTAAACATCATTAAATCATCAAGCAACTGTTTCATATAATCCGATTTAGAATGAATAACGTGTAAATATTCCTGTTGCTCATCTTTCGTAAGTTTCCCTGCAAGTAAACTTTCTGTATAAGCTTGAATGGACGTTAACGGTGTTTTTAAATCATGAGAAAGACTAGCAATCATAAAACCTTTTTGACGTTGTTCTTCCTCAAGATGTTTACGAGCTGCTTCGATTTCTTGCTGCATTGCCTGAAAGTTTGCTGTCAGTTCGCCAAGTTCGTCTTTTCCGATTGGCAACTGTTCCGTTTTTTCACCTTTCGCATACGCTCTCATCTTTTCAATTAATTGCTTCACTGGTCGATTCAATCGGATATTCAAAAAATATATAACGGCACTATACAAGACAATGAGTACTACCCCTAAGCCAGCTCCGACAATGATTGCTTTTTGATTTACTTGCTCCACCCACTCAGTGCGAGTAAGCGTTATTTTATAAACACCCTTTATTCCCCCACCTTCATAGACAGGCTCTTTATAAACAAACGTTTCATAATTTTGCTGAAACTCATATAGATTTTTATATAATCTATCTCTCATTTCAAAGCCCGTAGAATTTGTAAATGGATTGGAACTATAAAGTGTAGCTCCGTTTGCACTGTAGAGCGTAATCATTAATTGATCGGATGTTAACTTTTCAATCTCTTCAAAAGTATTTGTCCTGTTGTATAGCGATATATCATTTAAAATCTCCTTTAAATCCGTAACCGTGTTCCATTTTTCAAAGTACTCTTCTACATTTTTATCTTGGTAATATGCATTAATTGATACATATAATCCGTATACCGCAATAAGTGGAATAATCATAATAAGCAAATAGGTTATTAGTAACCATGACTTAATCTTCATACTTGTTCACCAATAAAACGATAGCCCTTCCCCCAAACAGTTTGTATAAAGTAAGGAGACTTCACAGGATCCTTTAATTTTTCACGCAATGCTTTTATGTGGACTGTTACAGTATGTGTCTGATCTAACTCTACTTGCTGCCAAACATGGGTGTATAACGCTTCCTTTGTAAACAGCTCAAATGGATTTTGGGCAAGTACTTTTAATAAGGCAAACTCTTTTTGGGTTAAGTTGATTTCATGATCTTTTAAATAAACGCGTTCTTTTAGCCAATCAATTTTTAACCCATGAATAAAGGTAATTACTTCATCGACAGCCTGAACTTTGTTATATCGCTGCCATCGTCGTAATTGAGACCGAACTCGAGCTTTCAATTCTTCTAAGGAAAACGGCTTCGCTAAATAATCATCTGCACCCTGTAACCCTTCAACTTTATCAGCATCATTATTTTTTGCGCTAATCATAATTATCGGAACATCGCTTTTTAAACGTATATGTTCAATCATTGATAAACCGTCCATTTCGGGCATCATCCAATCAACAAGGATTAAATCATAGTCGCCGGCAGAAAAATCCTCTAATCCTTCAATACCTGTCGTTGCCCATGTTACTCCATAATCTTCTTTCATCAATGTATCTTTAATAATGCGCGCAATTTCACGATCGTCTTCTACTAAAAGAATTTGTTGTTTCAATCCGTCCGCCTCCTATATAAACTATAACAAGTAATTTTTTAAACTTATGTAACTTTATAAATCCTTTATATTTTATCTTATATAGGGGACTTTGTTTATAAAACAAGGATTATATTGTAGATAGTGCAGGCTGTTTATATAAAGAATTGTTCGAGCGTAGAAGGCAAGGAGGGGATTTCGGTTAATAACATTTTGCTGTAATTATTTCTTCGATAAAAAGGAACACTCTAAAAAAACTGTCCAAGTTGAATTGGTATCTCGAACAACTGGGCAGCCGTTCATTCATGTCTGAGGCACGTGTTGTAACTTACCTAATCGGTAACGGTGTAGCATGTGTAATGGGCATACAAACATAAATAGGCTGCTTAGCACCGTTACAATACGGTCGCTAGCAGCCTATTATGATTATATGTATATTTAAAGTATTAGCGTCGAAATCTAGCTTGTTACACTATTAAACACAACTAATAAAATGCTTCTTCTATCAACAATACGATCTACTCGCAATCATGAAGAACAAAGTATATTAAATTCAGAGCTTCAGCCTTAACAGGGGAAATAATAAACCGAAATAAATGCACAAAAAAACCACTGACAAATCAGTGGTTTTTTTGTGCGAAGCGACGTCCTACTCTCACAGGGGGAAGCCCCCAACTACCATCGGCGCTAAAGAGCTTAACTTCCGTGTTCGGTATGGGAACGGGTGTGACCTCTTTGCCATCATCACTTCACTATAGGGCTTCTTACGAAACCTGTAGAAAGAATCATTCTTTCAAAACTGGATAAACGTTTCATTGAGTTGTGCAATAAAATGTGGTTAAGTCCTCGACCGATTAGTATTCGTCAGCTACATGCGTCACCGCACTTCCACCTCGAACCTATCTACCTGATCGTCTTTCAGGGGTCTTACTTACTTGCGTAATGGGAAATCTCATCTTGAGGGGGGCTTCATGCTTAGATGCTTTCAGCACTTATCCCGTCCACACATAGCTACCCAGCGATGCCTTTGGCAAGACAACTGGTACACCAGCGGTGTGTCCATCCCGGTCCTCTCGTACTAAGGACAGCTCCTCTCAAATTTCCTACGCCCACGACGGATAGGGACCGAACTGTCTCACGACGTTCTGAACCCAGCTCGCGTACCGCTTTAATGGGCGAACAGCCCAACCCTTGGGACCGACTACAGCCCCAGGATGCGATGAGCCGACATCGAGGTGCCAAACCTCCCCGTCGATGTGGACTCTTGGGGGAGATAAGCCTGTTATCCCCGGGGTAGCTTTTATCCGTTGAGCGATGGCCCTTCCATGCGGAACCACCGGATCACTAAGCCCGTCTTTCGACCCTGCTCGACTTGTAGGTCTCGCAGTCAAGCTCCCTTATGCCTTTACACTCTTCGAATGATTTCCAACCATTCTGAGGGAACCTTTGGGCGCCTCCGTTACTCTTTAGGAGGCGACCGCCCCAGTCAAACTGTCCGCCTGACACTGTCTCCTACCCCGCTAAGGGGCATGGGTTAGAAGTTCAATACAACCAGGGTAGTATCCCACCGACGCCTCCTCCGAAGCTGGCGCTCCGGGATCTCTGGCTCCTACCTATCCTGTACAAGTTGTACCAAAATTCAATATCAGGCTACAGTAAAGCTCCACGGGGTCTTTCCGTCCTGTCGCGGGTAACCTGCATCTTCACAGGTACTATAATTTCACCGAGTCTCTCGTTGAGACAGTGCCCAGATCGTTACGCCTTTCGTGCGGGTCGGAACTTACCCGACAAGGAATTTCGCTACCTTAGGACCGTTATAGTTACGGCCGCCGTTTACTGGGGCTTCAATTCACAGCTTCGCTTGCGCTAACCGCTCCTCTTAACCTTCCAGCACCGGGCAGGCGTCAGCCCCTATACGTCACCTTACGGTTTTGCAGAGACCTGTGTTTTTGCTAAACAGTCGCCTGGG
This sequence comes from Solibacillus sp. FSL W8-0372, assembly GCF_037969735.1. Taxonomy (NCBI): domain Bacteria; kingdom Bacillati; phylum Bacillota; class Bacilli; order Caryophanales; family Caryophanaceae; genus Solibacillus; species Solibacillus sp. FSL W8-0372. Next base: position 3,558,604 of record NZ_CP150204.1, read on the forward strand.
CCTATTCACTGCGGCTTCTCTAGGCTATGCACCCAAAGAAGCACCCCTTCTCCCGAAGTTACGGGGTCATTTTGCCGAGTTCCTTAACGAGAGTTCTCTCGCACACCTTAGGATTCTCTCCTCGACTACCTGTGTCGGTTTGCGGTACGGGCACCTCTCACCTCGATAGAGGCTTTTCTTGGCAGTGTGAAATCAGGAACTTCGCTCATAAGAGCTCGTCATCACAGCTCAACGTTATAGTATGCGGATTTGCCTACATACACGCCTTACTGCTTGAACACGCGCAACCAACGGCGTGCTTACCCTATCCTACTGCGTCCCCCCATTTCTCAAACGGTGAGGAGGTGGTACAGGAATATCAACCTGTTGTCCATCGCCTACGCCTATCGGCCTCGGCTTAGGTCCCGACTAACCCTGAGCGGACGAGCCTTCCTCAGGAAACCTTAGTCATACGGTGCATGGGATTCTCACCCATGTTTCGCTACTCATACCGGCATTCTCACTTCTAATCGCTCCACCAGTCCTTCCGGTCTGACTTCAACGCTATTAGAACGCTCTCCTACCACGCATACTCAAAGTATGCATCCACAGCTTCGGTGAATCGTTTAGCCCCGATACATTTTCGGCGCAGCGTCACTCGACCAGTGAGCTATTACGCACTCTTTAAATGATGGCTGCTTCTAAGCCAACATCCTGGTTGTCTAAGCAACGCCACATCCTTTTCCACTTAACGATTACTTGGGGACCTTAGCTGGTGGTCTGGGCTGTTTCCCTCTTGACTACGGATCTTATCACTCGCAGTCTGACTCCCGTGTATAAATATCCGGCATTCGGAGTTTGTCTGAATTCGGTAAAGCGAGATGCCCCCCTAGTCCAAACAGTGCTCTACCTCCGGTATTCTCAATCACGAGGCTAGCCCTAAAGCTATTTCGGAGAGAACCAGCTATCTCCAGGTTCGATTGGAATTTCTCCGCTACCCACACCTCATCCCCGCACTTTTCAACGTGCGTGGGTTCGGGCCTCCAGTGAGTGTTACCTCACCTTCACCCTGGACATGGGTAGATCACCTGGTTTCGGGTCTACGACCACGTACTAATTCGCCCTATTCAGACTCGCTTTCGCTGCGGCTCCGTCTTCTCAACTTAACCTCGCACGTAATCGTAACTCGCCGGTTCATTCTACAAAAGGCACGCTATCACCCATTAACGGGCTCTAACTACTTGTAGGCACACGGTTTCAGGATCTATTTCACTCCCCTTCCGGGGTGCTTTTCACCTTTCCCTCACGGTACTGGTTCACTATCGGTCACTAGGTAGTATTTAGCCTTGGGAGATGGTCCTCCCGGATTCCGACGGAATTTCACGTGTTCCGCCGTACTCAGGATACACTCTGGAGGGAATGAACTTTTGACTACAGGGCTTTTACCTTGTTTCGCGGACCTTTCCAAGTCGCTTCGTCTAACTCATTCTTTTGTAACTCCGTATAGAGTGTCCTACAACCCCAAAGAGCAAGCTCTTTGGTTTGGGCTCTTCCCGTTTCGCTCGCCGCTACTCAGGGAATCGAATTTTCTTTCTGTTCCTGCAGGTACTTAGATGTTTCAGTTCCCTGCGTCTGTCCTCATCACGCTATGTATTCACGTGTAGATACTATCCGATTAAAGATAGTGGGTTCCCCCATTCGGAAATCCCCGGATCAAAGCTTACTTACAGCTCCCCGAGGCATATCGGTGTTAGTGCCGTCCTTCATCGACTCCTAGTGCCAAGGCATCCACCGTGCGCCCTTATTAACTTAACCAAAAGTTAACACTTAGATAAAATCTAAGATTTAAGTTTACACGTCAATTGCTTGACTTGTTACATTTCTATAAAATAGAAATTTGTTTTATTGCTTTCAATGTCGTTTTATCCAGTTTTCAAAGAACGAAGTTTTGAAGTATCTCATTCAATTAAGAATGAACCTTCAAAACTGAACAGCAAACGTTAATGTTTCATTCCCCGAGGGAATGATTCCGAAATAATCCTTAGAAAGGAGGTGATCCAGCCGCACCTTCCGATACGGCTACCTTGTTACGACTTCACCCCAATCATCTATCCCACCTTCGGCGGCTGGCTCCATAAAGGTTACCTCACCGACTTCGGGTGTTACAAACTCTCGTGGTGTGACGGGCGGTGTGTACAAGGCCCGGGAACGTATTCACCGCGGCATGCTGATCCGCGATTACTAGCGATTCCGGCTTCATGTAGGCGAGTTGCAGCCTACAATCCGAACTGAGAACGATTTTATCGGATTAGCTCCCCCTCGCGGGTTGGCAACCGTTTGTATCGTCCATTGTAGCACGTGTGTAGCCCAGGTCATAAGGGGCATGATGATTTGACGTCATCCCCACCTTCCTCCGGTTTATCACCGGCAGTCTCCTTAGAGTGCCCAACTGAATGATGGCAACTAAGAATAAGGGTTGCGCTCGTTGCGGGACTTAACCCAACATCTCACGACACGAGCTGACGACAACCATGCACCACCTGTCACCGTTGCCCCCGAAGGGGAAACTATGTCTCCATAGTGGTCACCGGGATGTCAAGACCTGGTAAGGTTCTTCGCGTTGCTTCGAATTAAACCACATGCTCCACCGCTTGTGCGGGCCCCCGTCAATTCCTTTGAGTTTCAGTCTTGCGACCGTACTCCCCAGGCGGAGTGCTTAATGCGTTAGCTGCAGCACTGAGGGGCGGAAACCCCCCAACACTTAGCACTCATCGTTTACGGCGTGGACTACCAGGGTATCTAATCCTGTTTGCTCCCCACGCTTTCGCGCCTCAGTGTCAGTTACAGACCAGACAGTCGCCTTCGCCACTGGTGTTCCTCCAAATCTCTACGCATTTCACCGCTACACTTGGAATTCCACTATCCTCTTCTGCACTCAAGTTCCCCAGTTTCCAATGACCCTCCCCGGTTGAGCCGGGGGCTTTCACATCAGACTTAAGGAACCACCTGCGCGCGCTTTACGCCCAATAATTCCGGACAACGCTTGCCACCTACGTATTACCGCGGCTGCTGGCACGTAGTTAGCCGTGGCTTTCTAACAAGGTACCGTCAAGGTAGCGCCAGTTACTACGCTACTTGTTCTTCCCTTGCAACAGAGTTTTACGAACCGAAATCCTTCTTCACTCACGCGGCGTTGCTCCATCAGACTTTCGTCCATTGTGGAAGATTCCCTACTGCTGCCTCCCGTAGGAGTCTGGGCCGTGTCTCAGTCCCAGTGTGGCCGATCACCCTCTCAGGTCGGCTACGCATCGTTGCCTTGGTGAGCCGTTACCTCACCAACTAGCTAATGCGCCGCGGGTCCATCTTATAGTGACAGCCGAAACCGTCTTTCAACTTTCAAACATGTGTTTAAAAGTATTATTCGGTATTAGCCCCGGTTTCCCGGAGTTATCCCAATCTATAAGGTAGGTTACCCACGTGTTACTCACCCGTCCGCCGCTAAATCAGAGAGAAGCAAGCTTCTCTCATCATCCGCTCGACTTGCATGTATTAGGCACGCCGCCAGCGTTCGTCCTGAGCCAGGATCAAACTCTCCATAAAAGTAGTTTGAAAGCTCATTTGCTTTGCTAGCGATTTAACTTAATTAAAAGTTAAAATCTATTGTTTGCTTCATTTAAGAAGCTTATTTCATTAACGTTGCTTGTTCAGTTTTCAAGGTTCATTTGTCAGTCGTTTGTGCGACTGTTTCAAATTATAACTGAGTTGTTTTTACTTGTCAACAACTTTATTAAAATTTGTTTTTCGTTTGTGTTGCTTGTTTCAGTGTGTCGCAGCAACGTGATTAACTATACACCCGTATGTAAGCTTTACGCAACCCCTTTTTAAAAGAAAAAATTTTCTGATATTTAGACTGGCATTCATATAGAGTTTCTTCCTATTATATATAACGTAAAGTTCTTTTACTTGTCACCCCCAAATTCATCTCCCCCCCTCCCATCTAGAAGAAAAAAGTTATTTAATATCGATTCGCATTCTTCTACTAATAGCTTTCATGCCTTGTTTCTCATAAAATGCTAATGCATCTTCATTAAATTCCCACACATTCAACTCCACTGACGTTACATTTTTTTCTTCCGACCATTGAATACACCTTTCAAAGAGCTTCGAACCGATTGATCGACGTTTCTTTTTTTGATCAACGCCAAAATCATGTATGTAGGCATAATTCCGAGAAACTAACGAAGGGAATGGCGGTGATACTTCCAAACTTATTATTGCAAAGCCAACCGTCTCTTCTTCTAATTTTGCAATAAATATTTTACTATTATCATTCTTTAATAGTTCATTGTAATAATCTTCAGGCATCACCGTTTCTACACTTCGAAAAATAGACCGATCCCCTTCTACGTGTTCCTCATGCCCTTCCCTTACAATTCGGTTTACTTCTATATAGTCAGTTGTACTAGCTTCAATAATTTTTACTTCCATAATCTACTCACCCCTTATACATTTAACTTCTACCTCGATATAGATTGTCCTTCTAATTATCCGTAACATAACTAGTAATTGGTAGATACCGCCAAATAAAAAAAAGCTACTTAAACGAATTGTCTAAGTAGCTAAGATTAAATTTTATTAATGTGCTGCAGTACCTAAGTAAAGCAAGAATATAAATCCGAACACGTACATAATTGGATGAACTTCTTTTGCACGCCCTGCGACAATCATTGTTAATGGGTAGAATACGAAACCTACAGCAACACCTGTTGCAATCGAGAATGTTAAAGGCATCATTAACATAGTGAAGAATGCCGGTACTGCAATTTCGAATTTTTCCCACTCAATTTTCCCAAGTGATGCAACCATTAATACTCCTACAACGATTAACGCTGGAGCCGTTACCGCTGAAGTTACAACACTTAGAATCGGTAAGAAGAATAGTGCTAATAGGAAGAATACACCTGTCACAATTGCTGCAAAACCAGATCGAGCACCAGCAGCTACTCCCGAAGAAGACTCAACAAATGAAGTTACTGTCGATGTACCAAAAATAGATCCTGCAATTGTTGCAATCGAATCAGAAATTAAAGCTTTACCTGCACGAGGTAGTTTATTGTCCTTAACAAATCCAGCTTGGTTAGCTACAGCCATTAATGTTCCCGCATTGTCAAAGAAGTCAACGAATAGGAAAGTTAAGATAACTGAAAGCATTGCTAAAGTATAAAACTCTGCGTCTCTAAAAGCCGAGAAAAGCGCACCGAATGTTGGTTCTAAAGATGGTGGCATCGCTGCAATTTGTGATGGTAATTCCACTAATCCAAAGATCATACCCGCTACAGCGGTAATAGCCATTCCGACGAATACTCCGGCTTTCATACCACGAACTAAGAAAATAACCGTAATAACTATACCAAATATAGCCAACAATACTTCTGGATCTGTTAAGTTACCAATACCAACAAATGTTGCTGGATTCGCAATAACAATTCCGGCATTTTTTAAACCGATAAATGCGATGAATAAACCAATACCTGCACCAACTGCTAATTTTAATTCCATTGGAATTGCATTAATTAATTTTTCACGTAAACCTGTTAAAGTTAAAATCAAGAAGAACACACCTGAAACGAATACCGCTGCCAAAGCATGCTGCCATGGACTTCCGTTTGTTAAAACAACTGTATAAGCAAAGAATGCGTTTAGTCCAAGTCCCGGTGCCAAAGCCAACGGATACTTTGCCAAGAATCCCATTACAAACGATCCAACAGCTGCTGATAAGGCTGTTGCTACGAATACTGCACCATAATCCATACGCATTGCATCCGGAAGATCCGGTACGTCCGCTAATGTTAATGTTAATGGATTAACAATTAAAATATAGGCCATCGCTAAGAATGTAGTGAAACCACCTAATATCTCTTTGCGATAATTTGTCCCAAGTTTATCAAACTCGAAATACTTTTTCATGATGAAATTTTCCTCCGTGTTGTCGTCTTACAACTATCGAGGGTTTCGATCCTATAAAACAAAAAGACACGCTAAGCTGTTAGGCTGCATGTCTACGATTTATGGAAATAAGAATTGTTTCTATTAGTTAAATAGAATCGAAACTTATTTTAAATCGTAGTCGAATCATTTACGGTGATTCGGTAGAAACTTACGGGCCATATTCCCGACATTATACGACGACATATTTAATTTACGCTTGTAATATAACATTTCATTTTTCAAATTACAAGCCCATATCCGAACATTTTTTAATTTTTATCGTAAAAGGTTCGTGAAACCATTCATAATTTAGCCAAGTCTTTTCTTAAAATTTACTAAATGCCTTTTTACCGACCTGGTATATAATGTAATTTGAACTACTTTTCAATTACACACATTTACTTTGGAGGGGATTTTTTGAATGAAATAAAGGTTGTTGTAAAAGGCGTTCTTATTAGAGATAACAGAATATTAATTATTAAACGGTCACATACCGATTCTTTCGGTGCAGGAACATGGGAGGTAGTAGGAGGAAATTTAAACTTCGGTGAATCCTTGGAAGAAGCACTTAAAAGAGAATTTCTCGAAGAAGTAGGATTGAGAATAACCGTGAAAAGCCTCTTATTTTCCACCACCTTCTTTACAAGTAATGACCGACAAATTGTTTTACTTTCCTATTTATGCGAGAGTGAAGAAAGTCAAATATCTTTATCAAGCGAACACGAGCAGTATCTTTGGGCATCAAAAGAGGAATTGCTCACTTTCTTACCTAAAGAGATATTAGCTGACTACGAGCTATATGATGTGTTAGATTTACTGGAATAATAGAATATTTTCTCAGGAAAGTTTATAGAGATGTCATATTACTCTTTTATAGTTAACTTGAAATGAATTTTTTTGGAGGGATTTTTTTGACACAACAACGAATATGGGCGATGCGTTTAATTCGCTTCGCGGCAATTTTTGGCTTTTTAGGTGTTTTAATCGGTTCTATTATGAGTGGAGAGATGAATTATGCTTTACGTCCAATTCACGCTCACTTTGTTTTAGTAGGATGGTTATCGGTATTTGCGTGGGGAATTTTCTATTATTCTGTACCAATCCGCAAACTACTTTACGTAAAGATTCAAAGTATTTTAGGTATGATTGGTGCCGTTGGGTTATGTATAGGAATGTGGCTACACTACTTAGATCCTTTAAACACTAATGAAACATTAAATATGATATTCTTCATTGTAGGTGGATCAATTTTATTAATCGCATTCTTCCTATTTTTCATCATAACGTTCTTCATCGAAAAAAAAGAAAACTAATCACATTAGCCTGAGTAGCCTATAAGCTACTTAGGCTTTTAATTATTTTGTTAACTTCACCAGCTCTAAATTGTACATTCTATCTTTTTAGTATGTTAAAATAATATTCGTTAAAGATAGTTTAAAGGAGGGCTTTAATTGCCGTATTGGTTGCATAACACATTATTTGTACTTTTATTAATTGTGACATTAGGTTGTGTATCGAGTGGAATTGAGTGGAAATCCCGCCCAAAAGATACTATTGAAGAGTAAATACTTTTAAACATAAAAAGGAAGCCTATACAATATAGACTTCCTTATATTTAATTACAGCTCTTAATATTGTCGATTTGTTCGATTTAACGACTCATCTAAATTTGTCGATGTGTTGTGAATATCATTTTTTTCACGTTGTAGCAACTCTTCTTCATGAAGGGCTAACCGCTCTTCTTCAGTTTTATTTACCCCGTAATTTTCTGTACCTTCATCGAAGTAAGTTCCATAATCTTTATCCACATACAATAAATACTTACCTTCTTGTAAATCTTTATAATAACGATTTCGTTCATCTTCTGTTAAACCCATTTGTGTGAAATATTTATCACGCACTAAATCTTCCCCCATGATGAATGCTTTGAAGCGATCCCACCATGAACCCTCTTTTACATCATTTCCATATGAAGACGATCCTCGATACATTGAAAGCTGTTGGTTATGATTCGACACGATGTACATATCCTCTTCACCATATCCTTGTGTACGAAGGCGATCCATTTCTGCTTGTAATTCCATTTCCGTATTGTAAATACCATGTAATTTTTTGTTTTCACTTGTTTCCATGTTTCATTCCTCCATTTTTTTAATAGTTTAGTTCATACCGCTCGTTTATCTTGATTATAGGTATACTAATCAATACCTTTTCTCAGAAATACTAAACCCGAGTAATATAAATTTAACAATTCGCAATAAAACTGAAAGAATAAAAATGTTTATTTTACCGCTATTTTTTTTAAAGCCCTACTTGTTCAAAAATAAGAAAAACATAGGGGAAAAACTATCCTCCTATGTCTACATTCATCCTATTTATCTGTTTGTTCTTGTTTCTTCTTCAAATACTCTGCACGTATTTTTTCAAGTTGCTGTTTTTTATCAAATTTGGCAGGTTTGTTTTTTTCATGATACTTTGTCACAGCTACCTTACCTTTTGTATCCAATTGATATTTCCCCAATTTGTTCACCTACTTTTCTAATCCTTAAAGAGAATCCATCCAACAAATATACTATACCTTATTTTACTGAAGTAAACCTTATAGTGCACTGCTAACCTTACATATATTCGTAAAAAAATTTAAAACTAAGTAAAAAAGCTCAGCAGAAACCTTATCAAATAAGGCTCTACTAAGCTTTTTTCATTGTTAATTAATTTATTGTGCTCCTGCGCCGCTTTGCTTGCTCGTCGCAAACGCTCGCTTTGCTACCGCAAAAAACTTCTGCGGTGCAGTGGCTCCTCGAAATTTGGCGAGCGTTTATTCCCACTCAATCGTTGCTGGTGGCTTAGAAGTGATGTCATACAGTACGCGGTTAACGTGCTTCACTTCGTTTACGATACGCACAGAAATCTTCTCTAATACATCATAAGGGATACGTGCCCAGTCAGATGTCATGCCGTCGATTGACGTTACGCCGCGGATACCGATTGCGTAATCGTACGTACGACCATCGCCCATTACGCCTACTGAACGGATGTCCGGTAATACGCAGAAGTATTGCCAAATATCGCGATCAAGGCCTGCTTTTTGAATTTCTTCGCGTAGAATATAGTCAGCTTCACGAACGATATCCAGTTTTTCTTCTGTTACTTCACCAAGTACACGGATACCTAAACCAGGGCCTGGGAAAGGTTGACGCCATACTACCGCTTCAGGAAGACCTAGCTCTAAACCTAAAGCACGCACTTCGTCTTTGAATAATGTATTTAAAGGTTCGATTAATTCAAACTTCATGTCTTCTGGTAATCCACCAACATTATGGTGTGATTTAATTGTTTGAGCAGTTGCTGTACCTGACTCGATAATGTCCGTGTAAAGTGTACCTTGAGCTAAGAAATCCATATCTTTTAGTTTCGATGACTCTTCATCAAATACGTAAATGAACTCGTTACCGATAATTTTACGCTTTTGCTCTGGGTCAGAAACACCTTTTAACTTGTTCATGAAACGTTCACGAGCATCGATTTTAATTAGTTTCATATCAAAGTCTTCTGTGAAAGTTTTCATTACTTGCTCAACTTCGCCTTTACGGTTTAGGTTGTGGTCAACGAACATACAAGTTAACTGATCACCAATAGCTTTGTGGATTAATACCGCTACTACAGAAGAATCTACTCCGCCTGATAATGCACAAAGAACTTGCTTATCGCCAACTTGCTCACGAATTTTCGCAATTTCGATATCAATGAAGTTAGCCATTGACCAATCGCCTTTTGCTTCACATACATTGAATACGAAGTTTTTCAGTAAATCATTTCCGTATACAGAGTGGCGTACTTCCGGATGGAATTGTACTGCATATAAGTTACGAGATGTATCAGCCATTGCTGCTATCGGACATGCTGGACTAGTCGCGATTACTTCAAATCCTTCTGGTACAGCTGTTACATGGTCACCGTGACTCATCCAAACAACTTGATTTTTTGGTAATTCCGCGAAAAGTTTATTATCTGAAGGTACGTTAATTTCTGCTTTTCCGTATTCACGAGTAATGGCACCTTCTACTTTACCACCCTGAGTGTGTGCCATTAACTGCATTCCGTAACAGATACCTAAAATCGGTAGCCCTAATTCAAAAATTGCCTGATCAACATGAAACGCTGATTCATCATACACAGAGTTTGGACCCCCTGAGAATATGATACCTACAGCATTCATTTCTTTGATTTCTTCTGCTGTAACCGTATGTGGATGTAATTCTGAGAATACACCGAATTCACGGATACGACGCGTAATTAACTGGTTGAACTGACTACCGAAATCAAGAACGACAATCTTTTCAAGTTCTTTTAACATAGGAGTTGACACAATTTCCACCTCTTCTAATTTTTTGCGGCCTATAATTAAGAAAAAAACGCGTAAGAAAGTAAATTCTACGCGTTCATATTTCATCTCTTCTTCAAGTGGGTATACCTGTCCCTATTAAGGGATATAGTGAAACCCACCGTCATAGATAAGTTATTTAGGGTAACTTAGTAGAAACATCTGGACCATATTACCAGACTTATATGAAGGCACAATACTATTCATTTTTCTAAATTTTACTCTTTCAATGAGCTAAAATCAACCACTCGTGCGATTGATTAAATATTCCCAAATTTCTTTCATTTCTGTCGTGTCTATTTTTTTGGTTTGTTTGTCATAAATCAGTTTCTCATAAAAGGCAGTTAACTCTCTCATCTTTGTTGTATTTAACTGATTATCAACACGTAGCGCAAATTGTTGTAACGTTTCATCTTGACGACGTTTCAAATGAATACGCTCCAATTGTTTTAACAATACTAAATAACCTTCTTCAAATGTGTCCGAGTGATTTAATTTTGAACGGTTCATTTTCACAGCAAGTTTCGGTTGCCACGTGCCGCGCTTTCTCCACATAATGATAAAGCCTATTAGTAGTATGGCTAATAATCCATAAACTACCCATTTAAAATTAGACCAGTTGATTGTATTTTCAGCACCATTAGCAGGCTGCTGTGAATCTTGTTCTTCTAGTTCTGGTTGCACGACTTCCGGTTGTTCTTCCATTTCAGGTAATTGTTCTTCTTCAGGCATTTCTAAATCGACATCATAATTAATATTCATCGGGTTACTAAAACCAATTGTCGGCTCAAAGGGTACCCAGCCAATGCCGTCAATATATGCTTCCACCCATGAATGGGCATCATTATTTGTCACTACATACGTATACATGCCATCGTTTTCTTGTACTCGTTCTCCACTTGAGAACCCCTTAACCCAACGTGCCTGGATCCCTACCGAACGAAGCAATACAACCATTGAAGTTGAGAAGTTATCACAGTAGCCAAGTTTTGTTTCAAATAAAAATTGGTCTACGTAATCTTGATTCCCTTTAGGAACTTGTACATTTGCCGTTTCATATTGAAAGCCACTTCTCGCAAAGTAACCTTCCACTGCACGCGCTTTATCATAAACACTTTCATACATATCCGTAATTTCATACGCTAAGTCTGTAACTCGCTGCGGTAAATTATCAGGAAGCTGCAAATAGCGCGAATCATTTTCCGTGGAAGATAAAGAATCTTTTAATGCGGTATAGCTATATTCTGGTTGTTGGAATGTCATTTCATAAGACGAAGGAGAAACCACATTATTATTGATAACCGGAACCATTTTTTCGTTACTCGCATCAAACCTAATTAAACTTTGTGGATCATAAAGTTCATAGGAAGTTGTTCCATATGCCTGTACCAAAAATCGGTAAGCTGGATTTACCGCTAGCACCTGTACAGATTGTGGGTCTTCCGGTCCTGGATTAATGGAAAGCGGTAACTTATCCGTCATTTGCAGCGTCTGTTGCATAGACTCGTCACCAGAATGAATCCACCCTTTTGATGTGTAAAAATCTTTCGTTTCTACACGCCAATATTGGCGAATCGGTGTTTGAATTTCATAGACAAGTGTATTATCGCCAACAAACGGACCTCCAAGACTTTCATCATTATCCCCGTAACCTACTGTGGCGAATGATTGTGAAGAAGATCCCCCAATCCCGGCAACCCCCTTCATATACGGTACTGGGTCCGGCCATTGCGGCTCTGATTTTGGTAAATAGATTGCTATAATCCCTGCGATTGTTACAAAAATAATAATCGGGGTCGCATAAACTAAATAACTCGTCCAATCCTTTTGCATATTAGCCGCTGCCATCAATCGTTTTATGAAAAGAAGAGCTGTAAGGATAAGCCCTAAAATCATTACTTTTATAATGGCCATCGTTCCATCATATTCGGTAAAAGTATCAAGTGTACCGATGAAAAACACTGTAAGCAGAAGGAAATAGTAGATGCTAAAGCGCACACTTACCCAATGCTGAATTAAATAAATCAGCATCCAAATTAAAATGAAAAACAAGCTTGTACGGAATGGATCACTTACATAAATCCATTCACCCGCTAAAATTGTATTCACATTATTTTTTAGTTCATTCGATAAAAATTGCATTGCCGTTAGTTGACCCTCATTATAAACACTTACAATAAACCATGTAATATAAACTAACTTAATAATCCAAGATACCGCAAACGGTAATGAAAAAATCCCCAATATTAAACAGATGCCCATAAAGACTAAAAACTGCATAAAATAGCCTGTACTTGTCAATTCCATAATCGGTAAAAGCCATTCTCTTAAAATCAGGAAAATAATAATATAGAAAATAGTGAATTCAATCTTTTCGGAAGTACTGCGTCTCATGCGTGCTTCACCTCCGAATATATTGACTGCAGCTCATCCGAACCTACGTAATGAACCTCGTTGTTTTGACTAAAGAGCTGCACGGAATCTTTTTCGTCATTTACGACAAAGCAAATAATTTTACGGGCATATTTTGTTCCTGAATTTAAAATTTCCCGCAGTTCCGGCACGAGTTCACCCGTTACAATAACTACGACTGAGCGGCTCATGAATTTTTGTTCTTCATATAGCAGACGCTCTATACCAAACTGCGCATCAGGCTGTACAGTTACCAAGTGTTGAAGCACCTTCTCAAATTGTTTGTCTGTTTTTATTATTGGTGCAAAATATCGATCATCACCCGCACTTAAAAAAGAAACATCACCATTTCCTTTTACGATTTTATTAATATAGGATGCTGTATAATCGATTACTTGCTCGAAATTTTTATGAACAGCACGATCTATTAATATAAACATATTTTGCGATTTACGATCTTCGAATTCTTTCGTCCGTAGTTCGCCATTTTTCGCAAAGGATTTCCAATGTATCCAGGAAAAACGATCCCCCGGTATATATTCACGTACTCCGGTTGCCATCGTTGTATCCTTTACTAAAGAATAGCGCGACTGACTGGAGCCTTGATCATATTGCATCCCTATCGGCAATACGTTCACATCCGACACTTTCGGATAAACTAAAAAGAGTTGAGGATGATTCACTGCCACTTTACGAATCGTCCATCCAAAAAAGTCCGTACACGTAAACTCCAAGCCTTTAAAATGATATTCCCCGCGTTTTAATGCTTTCAATTCATATGTCCATTCGAATTCACGTTTCCATCCAACTAAAAATAACTTTGTCACATTTCCATTTGGTCTTTCATAAAGCCCATTGTCCATCGGCAACTCCTGCACCATCATAAACACGATTGGAAACCAACTCGTATTCCGAAACCTTACCGTCACCTGCACATTGTTCCCTCGTTCAATCCGATCCTTCGATAGTGTTCGGGATATTTCTTTAAAATGAATGGGGAAAACAGCAAGTAATATTGAATAGAGCAAAAAGGGTAAGATTGTAAAAAAGACAAACCAGCTGACAAAGCCCCCTTGGAACATCGCATAGCAATACGTTATAACTAGCAATAAAATAACGGTAACTAAGCGACCGCTATGCCGGAAAAACTGTTTGAATCCCCTCATTCCGGAACATACCTTTTCACGGGAACATGGGCATAGTGAAGCACATTTTCAATTACTTGCTCTTCTGTAATCCCTTCATAGCGTGTTTCTGGTTTTAGAATGATACGGTGACTGAATACGAATTTCACTAAATATTGGACATCATCCGGGAGAACATAATCTCTCCCTTTCATAAACGCATAGCTTTGTGCAGCACGCATTAATGCAATAGAAGCACGGGGACTCACTCCTAAATATACATTGTGATGCTGACGAGTATTTTGAGCGAGTGACACAATATATTCTTTTATATTATTTTCTACATGCACTTCTTTCACTTGCCTTTGCAGTTCCATTAATTGCTCAATCGTTAATACTGCCGAAATATCATCAATCGGTACCGTTCTCTCGGCACGGCTCAGTACTTCGATTTCCTCTTCTTTTGTCGGATAGCCCATTTTAATTTTGAGCAAAAAGCGGTCTAATTGAGCTTCAGGAAGCGGGTATGTGCCTTCATATTCAATTGGATTTTGTGTAGCCATGACGAAAAATGGCTTTGGCAGTTGAATCGTATCACCATCTACTGTAATTGATGCTTCTTCCATACTTTCCAATAAAGCTGCCTGAGTTTTTGGCGATGTACGGTTAATTTCATCCGCTAAAACAATGTTCCCTACTATCGGTCCTGGACGAAACTCAAATTGTAAAGTTTTCGGGTTGTATATTGAAACGCCAATTACATCAGATGGCAGTAAATCTGGTGTAAACTGAATTCGCTTAAAACTAGTACCTAAAGATTTCGAAAGGGCACGTACCATCATCGTTTTCCCTACACCTGGTACGTCCTCCAATAATACATGTCCTCCAGCGAGTAATGAAACAATACTTAACTCAGCAATCTCTCTTTTCCCTATCATCACTTTTTCGATATTTCTGATTATTTTCTCGATTTGTTCGTTCATGAATAGTCCTCCCAGCTGAAATGTACCATATATTACATATAGTTTAAGCATAACTAAAACAAAATGTTAGTACAACTAGTTTACTTTATAAATGGAAAATCACCTCACTTATATTTCAAAGTGAAGTGATTTATATAGATGTTTTATAGGTTGTTATCCGGCGATTAGCATTATTGAGGGTAGTTACCCGCTCAGAATACTGCAACAAACGCCTTAAGGTTTCTGCTGAATTCGCATTGTACTGCATTCCTTTAATAATATAGTGACCCTTGTTATGTAAAAGCTTTTTAGGACGTTGCTGCGGTTTCTTTTTTTGTTTCTTTTTAGGTAGCTGCTCGCGAGGGTCACGAAAATGATCATGCATCCCACTGTTGATCACATCCACAAAATGCGTATCCGATAACATTGCACGCGTCGAGTTGCGATAAATACTACTTGGTGTAGCGGCAACTCTAGAAGTCCTCATAGTGTAGTTCCCCCTTCCTCCCTTTTATATCGACTTGTTCAAAAATTATTATATTTACAAATAAAAAAGCTGCGTCACTTTTCCCGTGACACAGCTTTAATTATCATTTCCAAAAATCATCAAAAATTGTAATTGGCATATGACGTTTATGCATTGAGCGCAAATAATGTCCTTCCAGCGTAATACGCGCCTGTTCTGGAATTTCTTTACCTTCTAAATAATCGTCTACCTGATCGTATGTGATCCCCAACGCCACCTCATCCGGTAATGCTGGACGATTTTCTTCCAAATCAGCGGTTGGGACTTTTTCATATAGATGAACCGGACAATTTAAATACTTCAATAGTTGACGGCCTTGTCGTTTATTCAAACGGAAGATTGGCACTAAATCAACGCCACCATCTCCATATTTTGTATAGAATCCTGTTACCGCTTCAGCTGCATGGTCGGTACCAATTACGACCCCATTATGCATAGCCGCAATTGAATACTGCACCTTCATACGCTCACGGGCTTTTTCATTCCCTTTCGCAAAATCACTCAGTGTTATACCCGCTGCTAACAAAGCGTTAACACTCGCATCAACAGCTTCTTTAATATTTACCGTATAAATTTTTGTCGGCTGGATAAAGTCGAGCGCATCCTGGCAATCTTGTTCATCCTTCTGAAGTCCATAAGGAAGTCGCACTGCCCAAAATGAATATGTGTGTGCGCCGGCTTCTTCATTTAACTCATCCACCGCCATTTGTGCAAGCTTCCCTGTTAGCGTAGAATCCTGTCCGCCACTAATGCCTAGGACAAACCCTTTTAAAAACGGATGCTTTTTTGCATAATTCTTTAGAAAATCAATGGATTTACGGATTTCCTCTTCAACATTAATTGTTGGCATTACTTTTAATTCTTCAATAATTTGTTGTTGTAATAATGACAATGTACACACCCCTTAACGTTATTCGAGTTCTGTTACCATATCTCGCACTTCTTGAATGTTGCGCATTTTATTGTCCCAGCATTTTTGACTCAAATCTACTGGATATTCTTCCGGGTTTAAGGAACGTTTATATTCATCCCATAATAAATCTAAATTGGCATGAGCGTATTTACGTATATCTGTTAACGATGGGTTATCATATACAATTTTCCCATGATCAATAATGTGTTGGTGAAGCTCTTTCGCTTCAAAGTTTGTAACGAATTTAGAAATGAATGTATGAACCGGATGGAACATTTTAATACGTTCTTCTGCCGCCGGGTTCTCATCCGCCATCGCGATGTAATCACCTTCCGATTTACCGCTTTTCTTATTAATAATGCGGAAAACTCGCTTTAATCCAGGTGTTGTAACTTTTTCAGCATTAGCAGAAATCTTTATCGTATCTTCCATTTCACCACGTTCATTTTCAATTGAAACCATTTTATAAACCGCACCTAAAGCCGGTTGATCGTATGCAGTAATGAGCTTTGTGCCAATTCCCCACATATCAACTCGTGCACCTTGCGCTTTAAGGTTTAGTATTGTGTATTCATCCAGATCGTTTGAAACAATGACTTTCGCATTAGGGAATCCAGCTTCATCAAGCATACGGCGCGCTTCTTTGGAAAGGAAAGCAATATCCCCACTATCCAATCGAATACCAACAAAATTGATTTTGTCCCCAAGTTCTTTTGCAACTCGGATCGCCGTCGGTACACCTGACTTAAGCGTGTTGTACGTATCGACTAAAAACACACAGTCTTTATGACGCTTCGCATACGAATGGAATGCATCATAGTCATTTTTATACGCTTGAACTAAAGCATGTGCATGCGTGCCCGATACAGGAATATTAAACAATTTACCTGCACGTACATTTGAAGTAGATTCAAAACCACCTATCACTGCAGCACGAGCCCCCCAAATTGCAGCATCCATCTCTTGTGCACGGCGTGTTCCAAATTCCATTGCAATTTCATTGTGGACCACTTGCTTTATGCGACTTGCCTTCGTTGCGATAAGCGTTTGATAATTGACAATATTCAACAGGGCTGTTTCGATGAGCTGCGCTTCTACTAATGGCGCTTCGATGCGTACGATTGGTTCATTGGCAAAAACTAGTTCTCCTTCTACCATAGAATACATCGAACCTGTAAAGCGGATCGTTTTTAAATAATCAATAAAATCTTCTTTATAATGGAGTTCTTCACGTAAATAGTCGATATCTGTTTCACTGAATTTAAAGTCTTTCAAATAATTCAACATGCGTTCCAGTCCTGCAAAAATAGCGTAGCCATTCCCGAATGGCAACTGCCTGAAATAAAGTTCAAATACAGCTTTGCGTTCATGTATACCGTCTGCCCAATAGCTTTCTGCCATATTAATTTGATATAAATCGGTATGCAAAGCGAAACTATCATCTACATACTTTTCATTCATCGTGAGTTCCCTTCTTCCAAAACATAATTAGTCATAGTATACACTATCTTGAATTAATTCGAAGTATGAAGATTTTTTATTTTCAATATCTGCATTTTTCCACACATTTTAGTTTCAATTCATTTCAGTTTTCCCCAAATGAATCAATAAAAAACGTTCATTATGTAAAGCTTCCTTTGAACCGCTCCTCCTATTCTTTTATAAAGCTATTTCAAACTATTCACCCCTCCTTCTTCACTTCATCTCACAATGCGATTAAACCCATCGAATATCCATGTCATTTTTCCTAACATAAGGTATTGATTTATTATGAAAATCGATTTATCATGTTAGATAACATAACACAAGGAGTTGGGGAGAAATGAAAAAGATCGAAGCAATTATTCGTCCTGAAGTTTTCGCAAGAGTGCGAGAAGGTTTAGCTTTAGAAGGTATTGATGGGCTGAGCATTTCCGAAATTGCCGGTGCAGGTCGACAAGAAGGAAAAATCGGATTGTTTCGCGGCAATTCCTTTTCAATGGAGTTCTCTCAAAAGCTAAAGCTTGAAATGGTTGTAGACAACGCAAAAGTTCAAGCGATTATCGATGTTTTATTACGCGAAGCTTCTACAGGAGAAGTTGGTGACGGTAAAATTTTCATCTATCCGGTAGAGCAGGCGATTCGTATTCGCACGAAAGAACTCGGTTCCATTGCAATTGATTAATTAACCGTTAACTAAAGGAGGATATTTTTATGACAAACGAAGCTTTAGAATTATCGATTAACTTAGTATGGGTAATGCTTGGTGCATTTTTCGTTTTCTTCATGCATGCTGGGTTTGCAATGGTTGAAGCAGGCTTTACTCGTTCTAAAAATGCGGTCAATATATTAATGAAGAATATTTTAACAATTTCAATCGGCGGTATCGTCTATTTCGCAGTTGGCTACGCCATAATGTTCGGTGACTCAGCCAACGGACTTATCGGTACTACAGGTTTTGCATTAAGCGGTGTTGATGACATTGCCTTTTTCGTATTCCAAGCTATGTTTGCTGCGACATGTGCCACTATTATTTCCGGTGCTGTTGCTGAACGTACCAACATTGTTGCCTATATGGCATTAGTAGTAGTTATGACAGCAATCATTTATCCTGTTGTTGGGCATTGGATTTGGCAAGGTGATGGTTGGTTAACAGCATTAGGCTTCACTGATTTCGCAGGGTCCACAGTCGTTCACTTAACTGGTGCAGTTGGTGCATTAGTTGTTGCAGCAATGGTTGGTCCACGTGTTGGGAAATATGCAAAAGGCGTCGTGAATGTTATTCCAGGTCATTCTATTCCACTTGGCGCATTAGGTGTATTCATTTTATGGTTAGGTTGGTACGGCTTCAATGGTGCCTCAACTTTAGCTGCCGACCCAGCATTAGTTCCAGGCGTAATTGCAAATACATTTTTAGCTGCATCAGCTGGTGTTATTGCTACAGCATTTTACACTCGTTTGCGTTACGGCTTTATCGATGGTTCTTTAACATTAAACGGAGCTTTAGCAGGTTTAGTTAGTATTACTGCAGGTGCTGCAAACTTAAGCATCGTCGGCGCTATTATCGCTGGTGCAATCGGCGGTTTCATTTTAGTGGAAGCAGTCCGCTTCATTGAACATAAATTGAAAATTGATGATCCAGTTGGAGCAGTAGCAGTACATGGTGTTGCCGGTATTTGGGGAACATTAGCTGTTGGTTTGTTCGATATTACTGGCGGTGGTCTTTTGTATGGTGGTGGCGCAACACTACTTGGCGTGCAGGCATTAGGCGTTGTTGCAATTATTGCTTGGACGGCTAGCACAGTCGCTCTTGCCACTCTTGTCATTAAAGCTTTCGTCCCATTACGTGTAACTCACGAAGAGGAAGTACAGGGCTTAGACATTGCAGAACACGCTGCCTATGCATATGAAATGCAAGATACATTCAAAGGTGTTACAAAATCAAATGATAGCTTTGCCCAACGCTTAACAAACTTAGGCAAAGTAACAACTCCTGCAAATGTACAGGATAGTGGTTCTAAAGGGTTCCCGAAACCTTTAAGCTCTACAAAGGGCTAAAGTGAGAATGTGTTCCCCCTTCCCCTACACACTTTCGAACCGTTCTTTCCATAAATACTTAAACTGAACAAGGAGCTGCTCTGAAAAGATTTTCAGGCAGCTCCTTGTTATTTTGCTTTGTTTACTTAATGGCATTATCCAAAGCACCTTTTATATACTTTTGGTGATTTCGTTAATTATTTTAGCAGCTACGTTAAAAGCGCTTAAAAAAGGGGAAAACATTAAAAGTTATCACTTGGAAATTAATACTTATATTTATCAAGTTTGAAGCCGTTATAATAAGCGTTCTGCGGAATCAAAATGCATGTAAAATAATTCAAGCTTCATACTTTCCGCAAATAGCGCTATGGTATAATTTTAAGAAAATAACGAATTTAAGGAGATGTTATTATGGCAGCATTACGTGATTTTTTCATTTCGTTATCCGAAAACCAAACACTTTCAAACGCCGCACAACAATATGGTTTAAAGTTAGGGGCACAAAGTGTTGTCGCTGGGACAACTCTCGAAGAAGTAATCGACAGTATTCGTAAATTGAACGAACAAGGAATTTCATGTACCGTCGATAATTTAGGTGAGTATGTTATCGATGAATCAGAAGCAATGAAAGCAAAAGAAGATATTCTAGCTATGATTGAAGCTATTCAAGTTGAAGAACTGGATGCACATATTTCATTGAAACCTTCTCAGTTAGGATTGGATATCGACATTGATTTTTGCTACGACAACTTATATGAGATTGTTGAACGCGCCCATGAGTATGGTATTTTCGTCAACTTTGATATGGAGGATTATGATCGTCTGCAGCCATCATTTGATATGCTGGAGGAACTTTCAAAGTCATTCGATAATGTGGGGTCTGTTATCCAAGCTTACTTCCACCGAGCAAAGGAAGATGTCGAGCAATTTAAAGACTTCCGCCTGCGTATCGTAAAAGGAGCTTATAAAGAGCCAGAAGAAGTTGCTTACCAAGACAAATTAGATATTGATATTAACTTTATTGAGCTAATTGAATACCATTTAGCCCATGGTCATTTCACTTCCATTGCAACACATGACCACAATATTATAAAACACGTAAAGTATTTCGTTGAGCAATATGATATTCCGAAAGAAAAATTCGAATTCCAGATGCTTTACGGCTTCCGAAAGGACTTACAGCTGGAGCTTTCACGCGAAGGATATCAAGTTTGTGTATACGTACCCTATGGTGAAGATTGGTACGGGTATTTTATGCGTCGCCTTGCCGAGCGCCCGCAAAATATTTCACTCGTTACAAAGCAAGTATTCAATAAAAAGACGAATACCTTATTAGCTGTAGCCGCTGGTGCATTCGTCCTCGGGCGCTTAACGAAAAAAGATTAACGCTAAAAGCCAAAAAAGCTTCGCCTACTTGTCAAAAGTAAGCGGAGCATTTTATTTATTCCAGCCCTTTTCTTTAAATCGGGCTATCGCCTCAATTCGATTCCCAACTCCCAGCTTATCAAGGATTGTAGAAATATAGTTACGGACTGTACCAGCAGACAAGTAAAGCTCAGCTGCAATTTCCTTCGTCGTCTTTCCTTCTGCAACGAGTTCGAGCACTTGGCTTTCACGTTCAGTTAATGGGTTTTCACTATCATCTTCATATACAAAGTCTACAAGCTCCGGTGCATAAATACGTCGACCATCCACGATAATACGAATAGAATTGACAAGTTCCTCAATCGGGCTATCCTTCAGTAAATACCCGCGCACTCCTGCTTTTCGCGCTCTCTCAAAATAACCCGGACGTGCAAAAGTCGTTAAAATGATTATTTTACAATCACTTTCCCGTAAAGCTTCAGCAGCATCCAACCCGGTTTTTATCGGCATTTCAATATCCATAATACAAATATCCGGCTTTAATTCCGTTACCATTTCAATTGCTTCTTCACCGTTTTTTGCAAGACCAACCACTTCCATATCATCTTCCATACTAAGCAGTGATTTCATTGCTCCTAGTAGCATTCCCTGATCTTCCGCAATAACAATTCGAATCATCTCTTGTTCTCCCCCTTTTGATGCGTAATAGCTAACGGTATTTTTAAAATAACCGTTGTCCCATCACCATTTTCTATTTCAAGTGAGCCATTTATAAATTCTATACGCTCCTGCATTCCCTTTAAACCATTGCCGCCTTCCAATTCATGTGAGCGCTTAAAACCAATCCCATTATCTTGAATCGTCATTTTAAACTCATCATCACTTTGGTAAAAACTAATTCGGCAAATTGTCGCCTTACTATGCTTTACAATATTTGTTACAGCCTCTTTCAAACACATACTAATGACATTTTCCGCCAAAGTAGGCATATGAATTTCACTTTTATCACCATTTAATCGAAGTTTAATTTGCGCGGCTTTTAATATTTGCTCGACTCTGTACAGCTCTTCCTCAATACGAACAGCCCGCATATCCGCGACTAACTCACGGACTTCTTTTAAGGCAAGTCTTGCCGCTTGACGAATATCCTTTATTTCCAAAATCGCCTGCTCAGGGTTTTTTTCCACTAACCTTGCAGCTAAGTCACTTTTCAGACCAATCATCGAAAGCTTTTGACCTAGTGTGTCATGTAAATCACGCGCAATACGCTGACGCTCTTCAAATATCGTTAATTCTGAAATTCTTTCACGCGCCGTTTCCAGTTCGCCTTCCAAATTTTCACGACGCGTTTTCGAATATAATGTAAACGGCAATAGTACAACACCAAGTACATTAATAATTATGAACGGGGTTTGCGATATAAATAACTCAAGGAAAATAAAATATCCTCCAACTATCGATAGAACGGTAAAACCGATATGTAAACCATACATAATATAAAATCCAACTGCCTGCTTTATATTGCCAATAAAAAATGCAGTAAATAAGGATAGATACACATAACCAAATACAAGAGTCATTACGATATTGAGCACCATTTGGAAACTGATCCACATATACTTGAGTCCAGGCTTAGCCGTGAAAGAAAAGTAATGGCACAAAAAATAGGCCAATATTAAATTGATTCCTAATATAATTTGCCACAACGTGAAGGATTGGATAATAAAGAAGAATGGCATAATACAAAAGATTATCCATATATAAATACTTAACATCGGACTTTTCGGGATGATACTATACCAAGTTTGCATAATAACCTCTATTCTCTTTTTCTTTATTCTATAATAAAACAGGTATCTCAATCCATGGTTGAGATACCTGTTTTTAAATGAAGTTAGTTAGTAAGTGTTTTATTACGTGTTTTATCACGCTTTGTTTCGCGTTCTGCTGCTTCTTTAAATGTAACAAAACGGTAGTTGTCCGGATCATATAACTTGTAGCGAATTGATTCTAGACTTGTCTTTAATGTAATCGTTGTCGCCTGCTGAAGTGGTTTAATCGACTCATGTGCATCTTCAAGCTTGTAGTTTGGTACACGCGGTGATAAATGGTGCACATGGTGGAAGCCGATATTACCAGTAACCCATTGTAGGATTTTCGGTAATTTATAATATGAACTTCCTTCTACAGCCGCTTTAACATAATCCCACTCAGAATCTACTTCAAAGTATGAATCTTCGTAAGTATGTTGGATATAGAACAACCAAATCCCTAAAGCACCTGCGATAAATAGTGTTAATCCGTGTACTAATAAAAACGTCGTCCAACCAAAGATTAAAATAAGGGTTGTACAAATTGCCAATAATACAATGTTTGTAAAATACGTATTTAAACGCTCTTTTCGTTTTGCATCTTTACGGTTTACGCGATTTAATACAAGTACCATAAATAGTGGTCCTAAACCAAACATAACAATTGGATTACGGTATAAACGGTATCCTAAACGACCTAACTTTGATTTTTCGAGGTATTCGTCCACTGTAAGCATATCGATATCGCCAATGCCACGCTTATCCAAGTTCGAACTTGTTGCGTGATGAATCGTATGCTCACGTTTCCATTTTTCATATGGGAATGATGTTAAAAGCCCAGTGATATTCCCGATAATTGCATTCGCTTTTTTATTCTGGAAAAATGAACCGTGTGTACAATCATGGAAAATAATAAATGCACGAATTACAAATCCTGAAGCAAGAATACTACAAAGCGCTGTGAACCAAGGTGAATATTGCAACAATACATAGCCTGCTCCCCAAATCAATAAAAGTGGTCCTAGCGTATTAATAAGTTGTTGAATACTAAGCCTTGTTTCTGATTTTGCGAACGGCGCTACATCTTTTCGTAGTTGCTTTGTTTTCTCTGCATGTATGTTTGCCATGTGTTAATCCCTCTTTCCTGTAAAAATAATTAATTACATCGTACAAAAAGGACACACATGACGAAACGCTTAAATATCACGACTTTTTTATGACAGTTGTCATATGACCAGGTGACAAACTAAATTATAGTTAACCTTCCTGCGGGTTTTTAGGTCCTTCAAAATCAAGCTGATAAAATACTAAATCCAACCATTGTCCAAACTTATATCCAGCATTGCGAATGGTGCCACTGTACGTAAAGCCTAGCTTCTCATGAATTTTTATACTTGCTGTATTTTCTTTATCGATACACCCAATCATTGTTTTTACGTCATTCGCCTTTGCCTCTTCTATTAGCGAATGCATGAGCTTACTCGCAATCCCTTTTTTATAATGATTTTTATGCACATATACAGAATGCTCTACCGTATATTGATAGGCAGGATAGGCACGGAAACTTCCGTAGGTGGCATAACCCGCAACTTCCCCATTAATATCAAACACAAATAATGGCTCACCGGAAATTTGTTTTTGTTCAAACCAGCGTAATCGGTCTTCTAATGTTTGCTCTCTATACATATAAATAGCGGTTGAATTTAAAATATTGTCATTAAAAATTGCCAAAATCGCAGGTACATCTTCTTTTGTCGCTTGTCTAATCATCTATTCCACCCTCCAGGTAGCAAAAGCCGCCTCACCCTAAACTGCGGTAAAACGGCCCTTGAATTGAATTATACGTTGAAGTAGCGTGCATCTGGATGTGCGAACACAATCGCCGAAACACTTGCTTCAGGTTCCATCATAAAGCCTTCAGTTAATTGTACACCAATTTTTTCCGGCTTTAATAGATGAAATAGCTTTTCCTGATCTTCTAAATTTGGACATGCTGGGTAACCAAAACTGAAACGTTGCCCTTGATATTTGGCAGCAAACCGGTCACGCATTGTAAAATCTGTCGCATCCGGGAAGCCCCATTGGTCACGTATTTCCTGGTGAATACGCTCTGCAAAGCCTTCAGCTAGCTCGAGTGCAGTCGCCTGCAACGCATGGCTCTCCAAAAATTTCCCTGCTTCTTTTAACTCATTTGCCTTTTTGCTGACACCTTTACCTGCTGTCACGACCATTAATGCGATGTAATCCATCTCTCCGCTATCGACCGACTTCAGGTAATCCGACAAGCATAGGAATGGCTCCACTTGCTGGCGTGGGAATGTGAAACGTTGAATTTCTGTTTTCGCATCTTCAGGACTATATACAACTACATCATCACCATCTGATTGAGCAGGGAAAAATTGATACATGCCTGATGCACTTAATACATCACTTTTCAAATATTGATTTACTAAATCATTTAATAAAACAGCACGATCATCCTGGTCAGCTAGCATTTGTTCTAAATTGCCCTTTAACCCTAAATGATGTCCGATTAATGTACGCATATTTACATATGGGTGTAAATGGGCAATCGAGTAGTCCGGTTTAATATGCGGCACTAAATCTTTCGGCTTCCATACGTCAGCTTCCTTCACTGTGCGAACAGGCTTAACGGCAACAGCCACAGGTCGTGCCGCGCGTTTTGCATCTGATTCTATACGTTTTTCCCGAGAATCACGTAACTCTTCTAACAGTGCTTCACGCTCGTTTACATTCATTAATCGGTTTGCCTGTTCCAACCCTTGCATCGCATCTTTTGAATAAATGACCGGTCCATCATATTGAGCGGCAATTTTTGTTTCCGTAAAGCGTCTCGATAATGCTGCACCACCTACTAAAATCGGCACATCAATTCCTGCTTCTTTAAAGTCCTGTGCTGTAATGACCATTTGCTGAGCTGATTTCACTAGTAATCCTGATAAACCAATAAAATCAGGCTTTTCCTTACGAACAGCTTCAATAAGTTGGGCTGGGGTTACTTTAATCCCTAA
Organism: Solibacillus sp. FSL W8-0372; assembly: GCF_037969735.1. Classification (NCBI taxonomy): domain Bacteria; kingdom Bacillati; phylum Bacillota; class Bacilli; order Caryophanales; family Caryophanaceae; genus Solibacillus; species Solibacillus sp. FSL W8-0372. The sequence goes on from NZ_CP150204.1 coordinate 3,584,616, forward strand.
ATCCACAACACGGAAGCCGTTATTACTTAATATAATATCGACTAAGTTTTTTCCGATATCATGGACATCACCTTTAACGGTTGCTAAAACCATCGTTCCTTTAGTAGAACTCGTATCGCCTTTTTCCATGAATTGTTCTAAATGAGCTACTGCCGCTTTCATGACACCTGCACTTTGCAGTACTTCGGCTACAATTAACTGGTTTTCATTAAATAGGCGACCAACTTCCGCCATTCCCGCCATTAATGGCCCATTAATAATATCCAGTGGTGCATCGAATTTTTCCAGTGCTGCATTTAAATCTTCAATTAAACCTTCTTTCGTACCTTCTAATATGTAATACGCAAGACGTTCTTCCACTGTCGCCGGTAATTCTTTCACGACTGCATCTTTCTTTTTATCGCGGTAAAAGTCTGTAAATACAGCGAGTGTTTTATCATTTGTATTAAAGATTAAATCGTTCGCCAGCTTGATCTCCTCTTCAGGAATCGATGCATAGCGCTCCAGTTTTTCAGTATTTACAATCGCATAGTCCAAGCCTGCTTGTGTACAGTGATATAAGTACACGGCATTTAATACTTCACGTCCAACTGGTGGTAAACCGAACGAAACATTACTTACACCGAGCACTGTTAAGCAGCCAGGTAAATGTTCTTTAATGAGGCGAATCCCTTCGATTGTTTCCTCAGCGGCACCAATATATTGCTCGTCACCTGTACCTACCGGGAACATTAACGGGTCAAAGATAATGTCTTCTGCTGACATGCCCCATTTTTCTGTTAACAGCTTATAAGAACGCTTCGCTACTTCAAGCTTTTGCTCACGTGTAATAGCCATTCCAGTTTCATCAATCGTACCGACAACAAGTGAAGCCCCATATTTTTTCACGAGTGGCATAACAGCATCGAAACGCTCTTCTCCATCTTCCAAGTTAATCGAGTTAATAATGGCCTTCCCTTGCGAAAACTTCAGTGCGACTTCCATTACATTTTCATCTGTAGAGTCAATTACAAGCGGCACTTTAACTTTTTTCACAACTTCCTGCATGAAGTTTTTCATATCTTCTACTTCATCACGGTCAGGGTTTGCTAAACAAATATCGATGACATGCGCCCCGTTTTTCACTTGTGCACGCGCAATTTCCGCTGCTTCTTCAAATTTGCCGTCAACAATCAGGTTTTTGAATTTACGAGAGCCGATTACATTCGTACGCTCTCCGATAAATAACGGACGCATAGATTCATCATATTGCAAAGGCTCGATACCCGATACGACATGTCCGTGTGTTACATCTTTCGGCTCACGCGGTTTATAGCCATCTACAGCTTCACGGATCGCCGCGATATGTGCTGGCGTTGTGCCACAGCAGCCGCCGACAATGTTTAGCCAGCCTTTTTCTGCGAAGCCTTGCAGTTTTTTCGATAATGAATCCGGCGTTTCATGATAGCAGCCTTCCTCGTCCGGTAAACCTGCATTCGGATAACAGCTAATATAGCCATTCGAAAGTTCCGCCAATGAACGGATATGATCGGTCATAAATTCCGGACCTGTCGCACAGTTCAGTCCGACAGACAACGGTTTAATGTGCTCAATAGAAATATAAAATGCTTCGATTGATTGCCCGGCAAGCGTTGTTCCCATCGGCTCAATAGTCCCTGAAATCATGACAGGCAGCTCTTTGCCAAGCTCTTCGAATGCACGGTGAATCGCAATCGTTCCTGCTTTAACATTGAGCATATCCTGGGAAGTTTCCATTAAGAGCAGATCCGCCCCAGCTTCGATTAGCGCTTTTGCCTGTATATAAAAGTTTTCTTCTAGCTCTTCAAAACTAATACCACCTGTTACCGACAATGTTTTTGTCGTTGGGCCGATTGCACCTGCGACAAAGCGGGGCCATTCTGGTGTCGAAAATTCTTCTGCCGCCTCTAGTGCAATTTCAACCGCCCGCTTATTAATTTCAACCGCCTTGTCACCTAAGTCATATTCATCCAATACGAGTGGTGTTCCACCAAACGTATTGGTACAAATAATATCAGCGCCAGCAGCTAAATATTCACGGTGGATTTTACCCAATACATCAGGTCTTGTAAGTACCAGGTTTTCATTACAACCATCTAAGTCTTCTCCGCCAAAATCTTCATATGTTAGGTTTTCTGCCTGAAGCATCGTCCCCATAGCACCATCGATGATTAAGATTCTTTTTTGTAATTGCTCATGAATTGGGTGATTATACATTCGACTGAACTCCTTTACTTTCCACATCATATTGTTTTACATAGTTCATTAATTCCAGCGTCATATCATAGCGTAAAAACGGTGTTATTAAATAAATACCGTTAAAGTATTTACATGCCGTATCGAGCAGCTCTTTGGCAATGGCGATTCCTTCTGCTGTCGATGTTTCCTTGTCATCCCCGCAAGCAGCCATGCGCGCAAGTACTTCATCGGACAATTTAATGCCTGGTACTTCATGATGTAAAAATTCCGCGCTGCGTGAAGATGTAAGTGGCATAATCCCGATATAAATCGGTGTTTCCAAATGCTTTGTTGCCTCGTAGATTTCGATAATCTTTTCTTTCGTATAAACCGGCTGTGAAATAAAGTAATCTGCACCATGCTCGATTTTCTTCTCTAAACGAGCTACAGCACGGTCCAATACACGGACATTCGGATTAAAGGCAGCAGCCACAGAAAAATCCGCCTGTTTTCGCAGCGATTTCCCAGTAAAAGAGCTGCCTTTATTTAGCTGCTTAATAAGTGAAATAAGCTCCATTGACGAAACATCATAAACGCTCGTCGCCCCCGGGAAATCCCCCACTTTTGTCGGGTCCCCAGTGATGACTAAAATATCGTGAAGTTCCAGCGCATCAAGTCCCATTAAATGTGACTGGAGCCCAATTAAATTGCGGTCACGGCACGTTAAATGCGGCAATGAACGAATTCCATGCTCTTTTAAAATCGCAGCCATTGCGATATTACTGATGCGCGGGGATGCAAGTGAGTTATCCGCCATCATAATGACATCGGCTCCCGCTTTTGCCAGTTGTTTTGCTCCTTCGACAAACCCGTCAATTTCCAGATGACGCGGTGTATCAAGTTCCACAATAACAGAACGTTCACGTTTTGCTTTTTCATGGAGCGGCTCTTGCTTACGTGGCTCCGGAATACGGACAAATTGTGTATGCCCTGGTTTTTCTTCTTTCGTTTCAATTGGTTGCATATTCGCCAGACGTTGTTTTACCGCCGCAATATGCTTCGGTGTCGTCCCACAACAACCGCCAATTAAACGGACACCTTGATTTACGAGTTCAACGGCCGCACGTGCGAAATAATCCGTTTCTGATTCATAGACAACACGACCATCTTCAATATCTAATAACGAAGCATTCGGGTAAGCTGATAAAAAAGCCTTGTTCGGTAAGTTGACTCCTTCAAACGCTTGAATTGTATGGAAAGGACCTAACCGGCAGTTACTCCCAACAATATCTGCACCTAACCTTTCCAAATCATGAAATGCTTCATTTAAAGACATTAAATTTTGAAGAACACCTGGTTCCTGCATTGTCACTTGAGCAATGATCGGTAAATCGGTCATTGAACGTAATAGGTGGACACAATGCGATAATTCTTCAAAATCGTAATACGTTTCCAATAAGAATCCATCCGGTTCGCCAGCTAGTAATACTTCCACTTGCTCTTGAAAGGCAGTTAAGATTTCATCTAATGTTGCATCACTTTTTCGAATCCCTCGAATACCTCCGATTGTTGCCAGAACATACTGCCCTCCCGGAGCAGCTGCACGCTTCGCAATCTTCAGCGCAGCTTCGTTAAATTCTTTTACTCGATTTTCAAAACCATATCGAGCTAACTTAATCGCATTCGCTCCATATGTATTTGTTTGAATAATATCTGCACCTACAGCAATATATTCACTATGAATTTTCTCGATAATTTCAGGTCGTGCAATATTCATTTCCTCATGGCAGTAATCCAACCCATAAGAATAAAGTAAAGTTCCAATTGCTCCGTCCGCCGTTAAAACGCGTGTTTTTAAATCTTGTAATAAACCCAATTATTTCACTCCATTATTCACAGTATTTTCAGTATATTTTTAATACAAAAAAGCCTTCTTTCACTAAGCAAAAGAAGGCTTGATAGTTGTCAGTCGTCAACTTAATCCCTTCTCATCTTCTGGCTATCGCCACTGGATTTAGCACCTGACATAATGTTGGTTGCTGAAGTTTCAACGGGCCAGTCCCTCAACTTCTCTCGATAAGAAATTTTATGAATTTTTCAAAAAATTTAAAATTATTTAAGCTATCATATCGTTATCTAAATAAGACGTCAATACCCTTTAGCCTAATAAAGTATTTCTTTACATAATTCGTGCAATAATTTGTTCCGCCGTTTTTTTACCGTTTTGAATACAAGCGCCGATCCCTACCCCAAAGTACGAACATCCAGCTAAAAGCAGGTTCGGATAGTGCACTTCTAAATAGTCCACAACTTTAGATAACGCTTCATTATGCGCTAAATCATAGCGGGGCATCTGATTAATCCATTTCGTTACATTTACGACGGTTGGTTTCGCTTCAATACCCAAACTTAAACGAATATCCTCCATTGCGACTTTCTCCAACTCTTCATCTGACATGGCTGCCAGTTCTTCATAACGCGGATTAATATTTTTATAAAATAAACGAACGAGCAGATTCCCTTCTGCTGAAGTATGCTTCCATTTACGACTTGTCCAAGTAGATGCATTACACACTAAATCACTATTATGGGAAACGATGAAACCTGTACCATCTGCCGGTAAAACACTATCCGGTACATCAAAGCCAACATACATCGTTAATGCAGATGCTGTTGTAAACTTTTCTAACTGTCTATCCAATTTGTCATCTTGCAATAAAGTACGTACTGTATTATTCGGTACAGCAAGGACCACAATATCCGCTATAATCGTTTCGTCTTCTAATACAACTTTATACTGTTCCCCTACTTTTTGTATTTGCTCAGTTGCAGCTTTTTTTATGAATTCCACTTCCGGCAATTGCTCTTCAAGGTGGTCAATTAATGAAGATAAACCTTTTTCGAAAGATATAAATTTCTTATCCGCTGCTTTTTCAAACTGCTCGCGATTAGCTTCAAAGCCTTTCATAATCGATCCATAATTATTTTTATAATCAACTAAATACGGTAGCGTTGACGCTAAGCTCAGCTGGTATAAATCTCCCGAATATACCCCTGCCAATACAGGAGCAATTTGTTTTCGCACAATTTCTTCACCTAAAAAATATTCCAAAAATGCACCAATGGAACTTTCCTTCGTAAAATCTGTATTTGGAATGTCTATATCCTGTAATGCTCTTTTCTTTCCTTCTTCTGAAATTAACGTGCTCGACATAAGTGATTCCACGCTCATCGGAATCCCGAATGTAGACCCCGCGGGAATAGCATGTAGCTCATTATTAGTATGAATGTAGGAAATGCCTGTTTCGTTATAAACAAGCTTCGATTCAAAGTTAAGTTCCTTCACAAGCTCTAACACATTCGGATGGCGGGCAACAATGGAATCCGCGCCGGTTTCCATAATAAACCCTCCTTCATGTACGGAATGTATTTTTCCACCTAAATAAGGATTTTTTTCGATTAATACTAATCGTGCTTCGATATTCTTTTCGTGCATTTGATTTTTCAAATAATGCATTGTACATAATCCAGTAATTCCGCCACCTACAACTACTACTGTTTTCATGTTGTTCTCTCCTATTTCGTTCGCTATTTCTTCTCTTAGTATAATCTTTTTTACAAGAGATATGGACAGACAGATCAAACAATTTTTGAAATTTAATGTTGAGCCTATTCATTAGCTATTATTTAAAGCAAAAAAGCTATACGAAAAGGTTTAGATCCTTTCGCATAGCATTCATTTACTTTATTCTAAGTCCTTTGAAATTTGCGCCAATGTATCTGCTGAATTTGTTACTTCATCAAAGGCACCCGCAAGTTCTACAATAACTTCTCCAATTAGTTCCATCTCTTGCTCAACTAAATCATTTTGCTTTTTCGTTTCAACCATTGAATCAACAATGGCATTAAACTGAACTTCAGTAGATTTCATACTTTCTTCCCCGACAAGTAAAACCGATTTTATTTCCTTCAATGACTCGAGCAGCTTTGTCGTACGGCTATCCGTATTTTGAAGCAATACTTCTACATTTAATGCTGAATTTTTCGTCTGCTCCGATAGTTTCCGCACTTCACCCGCTACAACACCAAAGCCTTTTCCAGCTTCGCCGGCACGGGCTGCTTCTATCGCTGCATTTAACGCCAATAAATTGGTTTGATTCGCAATGCTTGTTACTATACCCATCGTAGATTCCATCTCTTTTGATATGTCGGCTAGTTTATCGATTTCTGATGAAATCATTGCTACTGATTGATTTATTGCGTTCATACTTTCTGATTGGTTGCGTACTTGAACTTTCCCTTGATTTGCCTGTTCTGTAGCCACTGATGAAATATCACTCGCTTTTTTCGAATGGGAGACTATAACCATGGATTGTGCAGTTAACTGTTGGAACGATGCATTTGTTTGCTCAGACATGGCCGCTAAATTAGAGGAAGACTCAATAATAGAGTTTCCTATTTTGCGTTTTTCTTCTACTAGCTTTTCTTCCTTACTTTCCACTACTGCTTCATACTCTTCTAAAACGACTTGCTGCTCCAAGTTTAATATTTTCGATATGGCTGCAAGCGTAAGAAAACGTTGCTCGTCTTTATTAATATGCCTTATTACTAAATGAGTAAAATCTATTAACAGATTTGAGAAGGCCGTCATATACCATTTCGTTTTTAAACCAATATGTACATGGATACGCGCAATTTTTTTCCGTTTCTCAAAATATGAATCGTCAATAATTCCACTAAACATTTCACAAATATGTATTTTCAAAGTACCTTTCAAACGGTCAATTGAGCTATGCTTATTAATTATTTCAACTAAACTACTTTCCAAACCTAGCTTTTTATAAAAGTTGTCTACAATATATTCAATGTTATCATCAACATATGGTTTCATTACTTTTAAATATTTCAAATCTTCCTCGGTCAAATCCAACATTTGAACTTGTGTCCTTAGTTCTTTATCAGATATATACGCTAACATTACCTCTAAATGTAATGGTAAATCTTCATGACTCTCTCTATCCCTCTTCTTAAAAAACATATGTTTCCTGTCTCACCCTTTTTGAATTTTCTTTCGCCTAAATACGAAAACTGAAATAGTGTAATTTTATAGGGTTTTCCTTATTGAACTTTTCCCCACTCAAAAGCCTTAGTTCATTAAGATAAGAGCAGGATATAAATAGTCATTATAAGAAATTTATGTTTAAAAAAACAAAGCTATAATTTAATATATTACTTTTTGCTATTTTGTATAATTTACCAAATAATTACAAAAAAAGCAATCCTATTCTAATAATTCTTGTTAGGATTGCTTCTCATTTTCAATTAATCTTAGTCGATGGCACTGAGTCATCTTATTTAAAAGATAGTTCCTGTGTCAGTGCAATAATCTCCGCTTCCAACGAAGCCGAACGTTTATCAAAATAACGGATGCGTTCTAAACTACGATTTTCGATATGTTTATTGGAATCCAACATATTAATAACATCACATGTGAAAAGTTTTAACGTTCGGAAACCCGATTCAATTTTCCTTACTTCTTTTCCAAATGTTAAAGCCGTTTTATCAGTAGTTTTACCTTTTTTTATTTCGATAATATTTTTATTAATGAGATGATCAATCTCATTATAACGATCTGTTTGTTTATACGTCATCATTTGGATTCTTTGATTATATTTAATGACATCTTTATTGTCTAATCCAGTTTGGACATATTCCCTTAAATATTCAACAATTGTACAAAGCGTTGTTAAGTTTTCTCGTTGCTCCAATAGAATTTGCTGTAGTTTTTGAATAACATCTTCACTGTCATTAGAAGAGATATGCGGTACGGCAAACATGAACATAAAAATTTCCCTCCTTATCACTTTCCCCTTATTGGCTATATTCCCAAGTTTACTGGAAAATTAAACATAAAAATTACTAAGAAGTATAACTAAATTCCATCCAATTCGTTAAGGTTTTCAAGGCTTTTCAATTTTTCATGCCACTTAGTAGCTTCTATAGAATTTGCTTTTTCATAATAGTCTACTACCCTTTTTGTAGCTTCGATATCGCCTAGTATACTGGCCTGCTTGTAATAAGCCATGGCTCTGTCTACATCCTGCATGACGCCATGACCATGCTCATAGCAGTAACCTAAGTTATAAATTGCATCGACATGGAAATGCTCGCCCGCTTGTCTAAACCAGTTGATTGCTTCTCTATCGTTCTGCTGCTGGTTAAGTTCCCCTGAATAGAAAATCATACCTAGCCGATATTTAGCCTCTACATATTGAAGAGCAGCACTGCGCTTATAATAGTCCAAAGCTTTGGATGCATTACATTTGGTTCCCAAACCTTGCTCATACATAATTCCCAGTGTATACATCGCTTCTGGTACACCAAGCTCCGCTGCTTTTTCAAACCAAAAAAATGCTTTTTTCTCGTCGACTTCTGTAGCTTCACCATTGAAATACATATCAGCCAAATTATTCATTGCATCACGGTGACCTAATTGTGCAGCACTTTTATACAAGGATAAAGCTTGATGCTCACTGCCTTTTCCACCAAGGCCTTCAATATAACAGTTCGCTAGCTCATACATCGCCTCTGAATTTTTTCGTTCACTCATCTCATTGAGTAAATCGTACATTTCACCAAAATTACCATATTGTTTATATAATAAAGCAATATTGATAATTGCTTTTTCGCTACCTTTTTCCGCTAACTCGAATTCCTGTAACCAAATCGCTAAATTGTCTACTTCCCGTTCCTTAAGCCACACTAAAAATTTTGCATACTTGTCCATCATTTTAAACTTCCCTTTGCTGAAAATAATCTAATAAATATTGTCTGAATTCAACAACAGCAGGCGGGAGATATCGGTTTTTCGCCCAAGAAACACCAACAGAACGATAGCATGGAGGCTCTACCTTTAACCTCTTTACCTTATAATGGTCAAGCCCTTTAATATTTGGAATGAGGGAAATACCCATCCCCGCGCCTACAAATCCCGCCACAGTATGCATTTCTTCAGCAGCAAATGTTGTATTAAGTTCAATTCCCGCATCTAAAAAAAATTCATCGACTAACTGTCGTAGCGAGTTGCCTTTTTTTATTGCGATAAATGGTTCATTTTTTACTTCATCTAGTTTTACGGATTCCTGCATAGCTAATGGATGTGTTGTCGGAACAATTACGAAAAGTTCCTCCACAAATAATTCCTCAGTTTCTATTTCAATTACCTTTGATTCTATTTTTTGAGATAGGCACAAATCAATGGCCCCTTCTTCTAGTCTTTTCATTAAATTTAGTGAAGTAGCCTGTGTTAAAGAAAAATGCATATTTGGAAAAGCCGAGCTTGTTGAAGCGATTAATTCGGGAACTACTTCCATACCGAGTGTATGAATAAAACCAAATGATACTTCTCCTGAACCTGGCTTAATAATATCTTCAAATTCCTCTTTAATACGATCATATTCATCTAAAATTACATTTACACTTTGCAAAAAAAGCTCACCAAATCGATTTAAATAAATCGAACGACCTTCACGGTTAAAAAGTGGCACACCGAGATGCTGTTCGATGTTCGCAATTGATTTACTTAATGCTGGCTGGGAAATAGCTAAAACTTCTGCCGCACGTGTCATATGTTGCATTGTAGCAACGGTTTTGAAATATTGAAGCTGTTCAATCTCCATAATTCAACCCCCACATTATTCATAACTTTTTCGAATCAAAACAATAAGAATAATAAATTGTACTTATATATCTATACTCTTTATAATAAGCGATAGCAGCAAGTTTTCATAACAAAAATAATTTAAAATTTCAATAGTTTTTATAAATTTTTATAAAATGGACATAATTAATTTTACAAAGGGGTCTAATAGACAATGAAACTCATCGCGCCGAAACCTTTTACAATGGAAGCCGGTAAACGTGCTGTTTTATTACTGCATGGATTTACTGGAAATACAAATGATGTAAAACGTTTAGGAAAATATTTAGCGGATCGTAACTACACAGTTCATGCACCATTATATAAAGGTCATGGCGGTGGTCCTGACTTATTAATCCAATCTCAACCAACTGAGTGGTGGGATAGTGTAATCGAAGGCTATGATGATTTACGTAATCGTGGCTATGAAGAAATCGCAGTAGCAGGTGTTTCTCTTGGGGGCATTTTCTCCTTAAAGCTTGGAGAAGAACGACCAACAAAGGCAATTGTTACAATGTCTGCTCCAGCAATGTCAAAATCGACGGATAGTCTGCAAAATCGAATTGTTGAATATGCGATTAACTATAAAAAGTTATCAGGTACGTATGACGAAACAGTGGATAGCCATACTAAAATTGCTGAACTCATGAAAATGCCTTCTTTAAATTATTTACAGAGTATGATTAATGAAACAAGCGAAAAGTTAAATGTCATTGAAACACCTGTTCATATTTTACGTGGTTTTGAAGATGATGAATATTATTGTGAAAGTGCCGATCTAATTTATAGTTCAGTAAATTCACGAATTAAATCAATTAAAACTTTCATTAATTCCGGACATATATTAACATTAGGTAAAGAACGTGAATTAGTGTTTGAAGAAATTTACCGTTTCTTTGAAGGTTTAAAGTGGAAAGAGTAGAATTACTCGAAGTAAGTGTATTAAGATAAAATAGTGTCCCCTTGCAAAAATCCCCGTTTTTGCAATGATATATTTGAAAGACATTCCATGCTCTTCTGGGTGGGAATGTACCCTTTCTTGACGAGTGGAGTTTTATTTACTCGTCACAAAAAACGAGCGCCAAATGGATCCCCGTCCATTTAACGCTCGTTTTTCTATTCTTTTGAATTTGCGAGTACGAGAATTTTTGCTAATTGCGCACGAGTAATATTGCCTTGTGGCGAGAATGTAGTAGCGCTAGTTCCTTGTACAATACCACTATCAAATAAATAAGTAATTGCTGCTTGTGTTTCATAAGCATAGTTCTCGATATCCTTAAATGGAGCAAGTTCTTTTGGTTCAAACTCTTCTCCAGCTAAAGCATTTGATAGGCGCATTAAAACTAAAGCTAGCTGTGAGCGTGTAATATTGCCTTGTGGATTGAAATAGCCATCATTTTCAAGGACTAATCCCGCTTCATATGCTGCAGCAATTTCATTTTGTGTTTGCTGAGCATAATGGCTAATGTCTTTAAATGGGGCAGGTTTTGTTGCCTTTAATTCAAAAGCACGTGAAATAACCGATAATACTTGGGCACGTGTCATATTTGCATTCGGCTTAAAAGAACCATCTTGGAACCCACTCATAAAGCCTTGAGTATAAGCGATATCAATATATTCTTTACCCCAATGATTTTTAGTATCCTGAAATGGTGCTTCTTTCAATACCTCTTCTGGAGTCATTTCTTCTACTTCTTTAATGATGGAGTTTAAATAATCATTCATCATCTTATCTGCGACCACTTTATAGCCCGCTTCACTTAAATGAATATTTGCAGGGTTAGGGAGGTACGCTTTCGAATCAGCTGCAATTAATTGGGCTACTTCTGAAAAAATACCTTTATTTGTTTCTACTATATTTTTGATTGAATTGTTTATCGTTGTTACAAGCATATTTAATTGTGTTTGGATAACTGGGTCTTGAATAGCGGGAAATGGATTGTAAAGTCCCATTACGATAATATCAACATTCGGATTAATCGAATAAATAGTTTTGAAAATCTTATCATAGTTCGATGATACTTCCTGTACTCCTTTTAAAACACCTGCTGCATCAAATGTAATGCTGCCTGTCTCTGACCGAGTCACATATTTCAATATATCATTTGCACCTACACTTAATGTAATTAGGTCGGCTTCCTGAATTGCCTGTTTAATAGAAGCTGTTTTTTCTGACTGACCATTTAGATCATAAATTGGCTTTGTAACATTTTCAACAATATCGTTTAATACATTTACAGTTGTATAACCCGGGTAAGAAAACCCTTTGTTAAACTGGATTCCCTCTTGCTCATCCATATAACTTTTAGCGATTAGATCGGCATACCCAAGTCCAATTTCACTATTTTCATTCATCCCTGCTGCTAATGAATCACCAAGCGCTAAATAGTTCAATAAATCACTATTTTCTTCAGCACTTACCGTTGTAGAAAAAGGCAGTATTAGTTGCAATACCATTAGTAGTACTACAAAAACCGAGAATCTTTTCATCCAATTTCCCCCTTATTATGTAACTTGTTCATATTATAATTTATTGGTTATTAAAAAACAAAATCTTCTTATATCCTTATTTACAAAAAAACATCGTATGACTTCATAATCATACGATGTTTTAACTCCAATTAAGGTTTTCTATATTAATTTCGGATAATGATTAATTACGAATTACATCATCCCTGGCATACCCATGCCGCCCATATCCGGCATACCGCTGCCAGCTGGTTCTGGAATATCTGCAACTACTGCTTCAGTTGTTAAGAATAGTGAAGCTACAGAAGCTGCATTTTGTAATGCTGAACGCGTAACTTTTGCTGGGTCAACTACACCTGCTTCAATCATGTTTACCCACTCGCCTGTTGCTGCGTTAAAACCGATTCCAATTTCTTCACGTTTTAGGCGGTCCACGATAATTGAACCTTCTAAACCAGCATTTTCAGCAATTTGACGTACTGGCTCTTCTAATGCACGTAAAATAATACGTACACCTGTTGCTACATCGCCTTCTACTTGTTCTAATACTTTTTCCACTGCTGCGTAAACATTTAGAAGTGCTGTACCACCACCTGATACGATACCTTCTTCTACTGCTGCACGTGTTGAGTTCAATGCGTCTTCAATACGTAATTTGCGCTCTTTTAATTCTGTTTCTGTTGCTGCACCAACTTTAATTACTGCAACACCACCAGCTAATTTTGCTAAGCGCTCTTGTAACTTTTCTTTATCAAATTCTGAAGTTGTTTCAGCAAGTTGTGCGCGGATTTGGTTTACACGACCAGCTACTGCATCTGTGTTACCAGCACCTTCAACGATTGTTGTGTTATCTTTTGATACGATAACTTTAGCAGCACGACCTAAAGATGATAAATCAGCTGATTTTAAATCTAAGCCAAGATCTTGAGTAATTACTTGTCCACCTGTTAATACAGCAATATCTTCTAACATTGCTTTACGACGGTCACCGAAGCCTGGAGCTTTTACAGCTACTGCGTTGAATGTACCACGTAATTTATTTACTACTAATGTTGCAAGAGCTTCCCCTTCAACATCTTCAGCAATAATTAAAATTGGACGACCTTGTTGTACTACTTGCTCTAACACTGGTAAAATTTCTTGAATGTTAGCGATTTTTTTATCTGTAATTAAAATGAATGGGTTATCTAGTACCGCTTCCATTTTATCTGTGTCTGTTACCATGTAGTGTGATGCATAGCCACGGTCAAATTGCATACCTTCCACTACATCTAATTCTGTTGTAAAACCTTTTGATTCTTCAATTGTAATAACGCCGTCGTTTCCTACGCGCTCCATCGCATCTGCAATGTATTGACCAATTTCTTCATCTGCTGAAGAGATTGCCGCTACTTGTGCGATTGATTCTTTATTTTCTACTGGACGTGAAATCGCTTGAAGCTCTGTTAATGCAGCTGCAACCGCTTTGTCCATCCCTTTACGAATACCTACTGGATTAGCACCAGCTGTTACGTTTTTAAGACCTTCACGAATCATAGCCTGCGCTAAAACTGTTGCAGTAGTTGTACCGTCACCAGCGATTTCATTCGTTTTAGAAGCAACTTCAGCTACTAATTTTGCACCCATATTTTCAAATGCATTTTCTAATTCAATTTCTTTTGCGATTGATACACCGTCATTTGTAATAAGTGGAGAACCGAATTTTTTCTCTAAAACAACGTTACGTCCTTTAGGTCCTAAAGTTACTTTTACAGCGTTAGCTAATTTATCTACACCAGATGCCATTAATGAACGTGCTTCTTCTGAAAACTTAATATCTTTTGCCATAATTCATTTTCCTCCTAAAATTTGCGATCTATTATTTAAATTTATTTTTTATGAAGATGAGCAGCTAGCAAAGTTTATTATGTAAAACTAGCTGCAAAATTACGTTTTAATTTGGAATTATCCGACAATTGCAAGTACATCGCTCTCACGTATAATTAAATATTCTACGCCGTCGTACTTCACTTCCGTACCAGAGAATTTAGAGAAGATAATTTCGTCGCCTTCTTTTACGTCAAGCTCAAGACGAGTGCCGTTGTCAAGAACACGACCTGTACCTACTGCCACTACTTTACCAGTTTGTGGTTTTTCTCTTGCTGAGTCGGGTAAAACGATACCAAATGCCGTCTTTTCCTCTACCTCAACAAGTTCGATAATGATGCGATCTCCTAATGGTCTTAACAATTGAAACAACCTCCTAAAGAAATTTTCTTTTTAGCACTCTCAATTGTCGAGTGCTAACACATTTATTAGTTTAATGAATTCTATATTTTTTTGCAAGTATGTGCTTTAAAAAATTTTGTTTTATTGCCAAATTCCTCTACAATAAAGAAGTAATGTATGCTAATGGCTATATCATAATAGTCCTTAGGTAAATGTATAATAAAAAATACGGCATTTCATACGATTTTTGTGAAGAATTTCATGCTGTAATATTTAGAAAGAAGGTTATTAATCCGTGACGTCTACCTCATCTTCTAAGTTTAAAACACAGAAAACTGCATTTTATGTGTTATTAACTTATATCATTTGTCAATTATCAGTCTTAATACTTATATTCATTCCTAGTTTAAAAGATTCCCTTTTACAACTTTTTTCTGGTGCGTCTGAGCAGGAGCAGCTTATTAAATTACAGGCTTGGTGGACAACAATAGCATTTGGGGTCGCATTTGTCGTGAGTTTCATTTTGATCTCCCGCAATAAGCAATTTTGGGATGTTTTTAAAGGGGAAAAAGCGTCGATTGGGTCATCCATCGGTTGGGGGATTATTGGATTTTTCCTCGTATTTTTAGGGCAAACTATTGGAGCGTATATAGAGCTCGCCTTAGGAATCGATATGGGTTCGGAAAATACAGAAGCAATTATGAATGTCACAAAAATAGCACCTATCATGATTGTTGCTACCGTATTTCTAGGACCAGTTTTGGAAGAACTCGTATTCCGTCGCGTTATTTTCGGTTCAATTATTCAAAATTATAACTTCTGGATTGCGAGCATTATTAGTGCTATTATCTTTGCAGCCATTCATATGGACTTCACTCACATTTTACTTTATACCATTTGTGGTATGATTTTTTCATTTTTATATTATAAAACAAAGCGACTTCTCACACCGATTATCGCCCATATCCTTTTAAATGGATTCGTGACATTTGTTCAGATGAATGCAGATAAGTTTCAAGTATAATTTTTTATGAGGCAGGGACTTAAGTAGAAATTTCTTTTTATAAGGGAAATAATCTTTTTACGAAATTGATACTATATGAATTGATTGGAGTGAAGGGGCGACTCCTGGGGGAACAGCACGACGTCTGAGACTACAGGCTCAGGCCGTGCCCCCGGAAAGCGTCCCCGTAACGGAAATCAATTTTGGCAGCAGCAGAAAGCTATCTATTTTTTCTTTGAAAAATAGATAGCTTTCGTTTTGTCCCAGGCTTTTTTCAATTCCATAAATATGGACTGCAGTATTTTACAACAAAAAAACGCTACCCCTTTTGATAGCGTTTCACATTAACTATTCATTTGCTCCATTTGTCGACGTTGCTGTTCGAGCAACTCTTCTACTTGCAGCTCACGTTCACGTTCTTCCTCTTCTAATATGCGTTCCTTTTCTGCCGCTTCGTATTTCCGATAGCCGATACGTGAAATGACAATGCTGATCTCATATAAAATAAAAAGCGGAATCGCAATAATAATATTTGATACTAAATCAGGCGGTGCCAACAGTACTGAAATAACGATTAATACAAAGTAAGCATACTTACGAAACTTTATCATGAGATTAGGATTAATAATACCAAGACGGGATATAAACAATGTAACAACAGGTAATTGAAATAGTATACCAAACGGTACTACCAGTTTGATTAGAAAAGAGAAGAATTCGTTAATACCAATTGTTTGTGTAATATTCAAGTCTGCCGATAAATCCGTCATAAAGCGCATAATAAACGGGAATAATATATAGTAGGCAAAGGCAATTCCTCCAATACCTAAAACAAATGCATAAGGGATATACTTCAACGTCGCTTTACGTTCCATTTCATGCAAGCCAGGAGTAATAAAAGCCCATAGCTGATAGAGCAAAAGCGGAGACACAATGACTGCTGCCACAATAAAGGTTACTTGTAAATAAACAGTTAAAGGATCTGCCGGACTAAATGCATTCATGGAAAAACTAGCAGCTAAATCGCTACGTTGAATGTGTCGAATTAGTGGTTTCGCTGTATAAAACCCTACAAAAAGAGCCATTACAAAGAAAATCGCCACGAAAAATAAGCGCTTTCTAAGCTCCTCCATATGTTCAACTACAGTTAATTCTCTTGAATTCATAGTAAGACTTCCTTATTTACTTAACGTCATTTTTTTCATTATCTTTATGTTCAATAACTTTTTTCTTGTTATCAAAATCATCATCGTCATCTGTCAAGCCTTTCGTAGCGCTGCGGAACTCGCGTAAAGTAGTCCCCATTGCACGACCTAATGATGGCAATTTTTTTGGTCCAAAAATTAATAAAGCAATAAGTCCAATGATAATTAGACTCACCGGTCCAATCGCATTTAAATGCACAACCACTATAGCCACCTCCTCTATTATTATGTACATTTTACAGTAATTAACTAGAATTTGCTATTTATAGTAATGTGAACAATTTGTTACTAACCTGAATTTCGCACTAAATAAATAAGTGCCTGTAATTCTACCGACAAATCGATGTTCATTACTTTCAATGTATCGGGTACGGATAATCGTACAGGCGTGAAGTTTAAAATCCCTTTTGCATTCATTTTAACAAGACGGTCTGTCATCATTTGGGCAGATCGCGATGGGACAGTAAGAATGGCTAACTCTGCGCCAAACTCTTCATACATTTCCTCTAAACGATCTGGATGGAATACAGGGATGTCGCTAACTGTCGTTCCTTCAAGAGGTGCTTTCGTATCAAATGCGACAACAATACGTGTATTATGATTTTTTTGGAAGTTATATTTTAGCAGACCATTTCCTAGGTTCCCGACTCCTATTAACGCAACATTCATCGCTTCGTCCTGGTCCAATGTTTGACGGAAAAACTCTAGCAAATATTGTACGTCATAGCCATACCCCTTTTTACCGAGTGCCCCAAAATAAGAAAAATCACGTCGAATCGTTGCTGAATCTATTTTCATCGCATCACTTAATTCTTGTGATGAAATACGCTTTTTACCTTCATTTGAGAAGTTTTTTAAAAACCGATAATAAAGAGGAAGTCTTTTTGTCGTTGCTTGTGGAATTTTTATATCTGGTTTCACACATTCTCCTCCTATGTACATTTGAAAATTGTTGGGCCAACATAATGTTGGTCATTCAGGTGTTGCTATATAATCCAGCACTCTTTGCCTGAGCTCTCCGTATTTGAGCAGAAGCAAGTTAATCTTACTAAACTACTAGCAACAAGTAAAGTATCCATCGTTGCGTACGATGTTCCCATCCATTAAACTAAATAGGAGAAACTGAGGTGTAAAAATGATTGTCTTACAAGTAAATCAATTATATAAATCCTTTATTACCGATGAAATTTTAAGTGGTGTAAAGTTGGAAGTTCAACACCGTGATCGTATTGCATTAGTCGGTCGAAACGGTGCAGGGAAATCAACGTTATTAAAAATAATTGCCGGGCAAATGAGTTACGACTCAGGTGAAATTATTATTCCGAAAGATATACGACTCGGCTACCTGGAGCAACATGCAGGAATCGATTCAGAACTATCAATTTGGGACGAAATGATGACAATTTTTTCAAGCCTACAAAATCAAGAGCAGAAGCTGCGCCAGTTGGAAAAACAAATGGCAGATCCAAGCATCTATGAAAACACTGAACAGTATACACGCGTTACTGGAGAATATGACCAATTACAGCATGATTTCAAAGATGCAGGTGGCTACCAATATGAAGCCGATACACGCTCCGTATTACATGGGATGCAGTTTTTCCCTGAGGATTATGATAAGCCGATTCGCTCACTTTCTGGCGGACAGCGGACACGCCTAGCCCTTGCGAAGCTTCTTTTATCAAAGCCGGACTTACTAATTTTGGACGAGCCGACAAACCATTTGGATATCGAGACATTGTCTTGGCTGGAAGGGTATTTAAAAGGATATGAAGGAGCAATTCTAATCGTTTCCCATGACCGATACTTTTTAGACCAGGTCGTGTCGATTGTTTATGAAGTATCACGTACGAAAGTATCAAAATATGTTGGGAATTACAGTGGTTATTTAGAAGAAAAGGCAAAAAATTATGAGCGGGACTTAAAAATGTATGAACGCCAAATGGATGAAAAATCAAAGCTAGAAACATTCATTCAAAAAAACTTAGCACGTGCTTCGACAACAAAAATGGCACAGTCCCGTCGTAAAGTATTGGAAAAAACAAATTGGATGGACTCTCCGGATGGCGATGAGAAAAGTGCGAACTTTGGCTTTACTATTGAGCGTCAAAGCGGAAATGATGTACTATCCATTGATGATTTATCAATCGGCTTCTCCCAAAAAGAAATTTCGACGAATATTCGAATGCGCGTATTTAGGGAAGACCGCATTGCACTTGTAGGACCAAATGGTGTCGGCAAGTCTACCTTATTAAAAACGATCGTTAAAGATATACAGGCACTTGCCGGAGATATTCGTTACGGTACGAATGTCCAAATTGGCTACTATGATCAGGAACAAGCAAAACTCCATTCCAATAAATCTGTATTAAGTGAACTTTGGGATGAATGGCCATTATTAAACGAAAAAGATATCCGCAATATTTTGGGACGTTTCCTTTTTAGTGGTGATGACGTCGCGAAATCTGTAAACTCACTGTCCGGTGGCGAAAAAGCACGTCTTGCACTGGCAAAATTGATGATGCTAAAATCAAACTTTCTTGTACTAGATGAGCCTACAAACCATTTGGACTTAGACAGTAAAGAAATTTTGGAAAATGCATTAATCGATTATCCCGGCACGCTTCTATTCGTTTCACACGACCGTTACTTTATTAACCGTATCGCAACTAAAGTCATTGAACTATCCAGCACAGGTTCTTTTGAATATTTAGGAGACTACGACTATTATTTGGAGAAAAAAGAAGAACTTCAAGAGCTGGCTGCCATGCAAACACCAGCAACGGAAAAAAATGCGGCAGAAAAAAACACTCAAATAAAATCAACATCTATGATTGATAAAGATACGAAAAAGAGAGAACGCCAAATTCGCCGTGCTGTTGAGGAAATCGAAGTAAATATGGGTGCATTGGCTGAAACTATTGCGACATTTGAAGAACAACTTTGTGATCCTGCCATTTACTCAGACCACGAAAAAACATTATCGATACAATCTGAATTAAATGAAGTAAAGCAGCAACACGAGGAACTTGAAATGGAATGGCTTGAACTAAATGACGAATTAGAACAACTATAGTAAAGGAGTGTCCAAAAGAAATTTTGGGCACTCTTTTTTGCTATCGCCTCTTTTGTAAGTAACTCTATTTCTCATCATTATTGTATAATACTAATTCTATAATTTGCCTATCTACATATTAATCATATATATAGGTCAATACGCCAAATTTCTACAAATTTCTCCACAATTTTATTCACATTACAAATCTACTTCTACCAACATATCAACATAGTTTTCCACATTATCCACAATTAAAATCAAAGTTATACACAATCCGATGTGAAAAAGACACCACTATATATAGATAAGTCACATGTTTTCCACAAGTTATTAACACTTTGTGCATAAGTACGCATGTTCGTACAACTTTTTTGTGATTAATTAACTTTATCTGTGGATAATTTTCAGAAAAATTCAACATCGGATAAAATCTTGTTATAAATGAGATTTATCTATCATAAATTATTAGTTTCGACTTTCTTATATTATTGCAATACACTAAAACAATTATCCCTTTATTTTTTTCCATAAAAAAGCATGATAGAACGGAAATAATATAATTCCGTTCTATCATGCTTTTGTTTCTTATTTCCAACTTTTTAGTTCCATACCAGGGCGGCCATTCATAGCTAAATCCCCACGAATACCTGATTGATACATTTCATAGGCAGCTGCACCAATCATTGCAGCATTATCTGTACATAATTTTAACGGTGGTACGTAAAACGGAATACCTTCTGCTTTAAATGCATTCTCCAATGCCGCTCGCAGCCCTTTATTTGCCGATACGCCACCAGCTGCAATAACTTGCTTTACATGAAATTCACGTGCCGCGCGTACTGTTTTTGCTGTTAATACTTCCACAACACTATCCTGGAATCCTTTTGCGACTTTCTCAGGAATAATTTCTTCCCCACGCTGATCCATATTATGCTTGTAATTAATAACAGCCGATTTTAAGCCACTAAAGCTAAAATCATAAGAACCATCTTCCAACCATACCCGTGGAAAAGGTACAGCTTCGGTTGCTTCGTGCGCCAAACGGTCAATATGCGGTCCACCCGGATATGGCATATTTAATACACGTGCAACTTTATCATAGGCTTCACCAGCCGCATCATCACGAGTTTCACCGATTACTTCAAATATGCCATGTTCACGCATTAGGACAAGTTCAGTATGTCCACCTGACACAACTAATGCCAACAATGGGAATTCCATAGGCTGAACAAGATTGTTAGCATAAATATGCCCTGCAATATGATGAGTACCGATTAACGGTAAGCCGTGAACAAATGCAAAAGCTTTTGCCGCATTAATCCCGATTAATAAAGCTCCTACTAGACCTGGACCTTCTGTTACCGCTACAGCAGTTAAATCTTTTGGTTCCATATTAGCCTGATTTAATGCTTCTTCCAATACAATTGTTACCTGCTCTACATGATGGCGTGAAGCAATTTCAGGAACAACTCCTCCAAAGCGCTTATGACTGTCAATTTGTGATGACACAACATTTGAAATAATTTCCGTTCCATTTTTAATGATCGCTGCTGCTGTTTCATCACAGCTTGTTTCTATTGCTAATATATAGTTATCCATTATAATTTCACCCACATTACTAACGCATCTTCATGATTATCCGTATAGTATCCTTTTCGAAGTCCACCCTCTTGGAATCCAAGCTTGCGATATAAATTTTGTGCAACCGTATTAGTCACACGTACCTCTAAACTCATGACATCCATATTAGCTTCTTTGGCTATTCGCATCGCCTCACGCATCAATCCTTCACCGATACCTTGACCACGCACAGAGTTCACAACAGCTACATTTGTGATTTGAGCTGCATCAATAACAAGCCAAATTCCACAAAAGCCGATAATGTCACCTGTCTCATTTTCAGCTACTAAGTAATGAGAAAATTGATTTTCTGTCATTTCATAATAAAACGACTCCAGAGTCCATGGTGTTGGAAATGTGGCAAGCTCAATTGCATGGACAGCCGGAACATCGTCAATCACCATTTTACGATACTGAACCATTAGTGTTGCTCCTTTTTTTGTTCCTTAATCCAGTTCGCTTCTGCTTCTGCAATACGGCGATATTGGGGAACAAATGTATGAGTAGATTCAATGTCCGGTAATGGCATTTGCTGAGCTAAGGCTATTAGCTCGGAAGCTCTCGGTAAATCCATTGTATAAGGTGCTCTTATGGCTAAATCACCTAATACATGCTGGATTTTTTCAAAGTATACTTCAACATCGCTCCCTATAAATAAAATGGGACGATTAAGTTGTTGAAGCTTAAGTAATAACCCGTCTATATGATCGTGATAATCTTCAATCATTGTATTTAAACTACCTAATTCATAAACCGCTGCATATACATTTTGACGACGAGCATCGATTAAAGAACAAATCGCATAATTAGAAATACGGGCATTGGCAGCCAGCACTTTTAAGCTGGAAACTCCTACTAAAGGTTTTTTCAATGACCAAGCTAAAGTTTTGGCAAGGGTAACACCTATACGGACACCCGTATAAGAGCCAGGTCCTTCCGAAACAGCAATAGCCTCTATCTCTGCTGGCACTAATCCTGCTTTTTTTATTACTTCTTCAATGGCAGGCATAGCACCTACTGAATGCGTTAACTTTATATTTTGTACAACCTCAGCCAGCACTTTATTTTCCTTCACTATTGCGACAGAAAGCGGTGCATTTGCTGTTTCAATTCCTAACCAAATCATTTTAATAACTCCTCACAAAGGCGAATATATTTTCCGCCAATTGGTTTCAATACAAATTTACGTTTCGTTTCATCAATACGGGTAATTTCTATTGCTAAACGTTCCTCTGGTAAATCCTCATCAATTAAATGGGCCCATTCAACAACTGTGACCGCATCGCCAAAAAAGATTTCCTCCCACCCTAAATCTTCATCGCTATCGGCTAAACGATAGACATCTAAATGATTTAGTGGAATTCGCCCTTCATACTGTTTCATAATCGTAAACGTTGGACTATTAACTGTACGTTTTACACCCAGACCTTTTGCAAAGCTCTGTGTAAAAGTCGTTTTACCAGCACCTAAATCGCCTTCAAGCGTAATTGTATATTGGGGTTGAACTAAACCCGCCAGCCTTATCGCAAGTGCTTGCGTCTCCTCAAGTGTTTCTATATATTTTTCGTATATCATTTAAAGTTGCTTCCTTCCACAAAAAAATCCATTACCTCTAGTTTACTTGAACTGAGGCAATTGTTCAAAATGTATCACTTTTAGTTGGATGTTTACAGGATAAAAACTATATAAAAAGAAAAATCTTATAAGCAAAATGCCTATAAGATCCATTTTAACGTGAAGAGTTACCTTTTCGTTCTACTATTTCTTTTTGGACTAAACCTTCCTCTTTAAATTGAAGACGATAAGCCTGTGTCAATAAAAATTCATCATTCCATTCATAAACTCCATTTTCTATTTCTTCACCTGCACCTCCCGTAATCCGAACTACCTCCAGATACGACATACCTTCTTCCAGCTTATTAAATTCCTCTTCGTTCATGTACTTCTGCCACGAATACGCATTACCTTCTTCAATTTCCAAAATTTCATCAGTACATGCAGAAACGAGCATCATTAGAAAGAAAACCAGACAAATAGATAGGTAGATAATAAAACCCTTTTTATTCATCAGTATCCCTCCTTTACTTATGTATATAGCGGACTTTTCCCGTAACATCGCACTATAAAACATTTCTGTAGCATAAAAAAGGTTTAGTAAAGGAATTTCCCCTTTACTAAACCTCTTGTAATGAACTTATTGAATCTTAATTAAAAACCTGGTACCCACCCTGGTCTAGATTGCAGTCTTTTTAGTAATGGACTTGGAAGAACAGTATCGATGTTCTCATTGTAAGCTGTATGAACTTGCTCTCCCTTTTCAACTTTTTCAACCCAGTGAGGTTCAATAAGTAAGGCACGACCTAGTGCTACTAAATCTGCTCCTAACTGTAATGCATGTTCTGCTTCTTCAACAGTATATATTGAACCAACACCAATTAAAGGCTTTCTACCATCTAATAAATTTTGAATAGCGGAAATGCGATTTTGTTGCCCTTTTTCAAAGCGATGTGTCTCAGAACGGAAGTCACCTAGTGAAATATGCAAGTAAGTTAGCTCTGTTTTAGCTAATTCATCTACTAACATAATTGTATGATCCATCGTAATTCCATCTTCTTCTGGCTCTTCTGGACTAAATCGATAACCAACAATGAACGATTCATCTGCATACGTATTTTTAACTTTTAAAACTTCTTCGACTATCTCTAAAGGGAAACGCATCCGTTTATCGATCGTCCCACCATATTCATCGATTCTTTTATTTGTAAATGCTGAGTAGAATTGCTGAATTAAATACGTATTCGCTCCATGGATTTCAACCCCATCAAAGCCTGCTTGAATTGCTCGTCTTGTTGCTTCTCCATATGCCTTAATAATTTGTTTCGTTTCATCGAGTGTTAATGGTCGTGCTTCATTTTTTTCTATAGTAATAGCTGCACTTGCGCTTACAACATCGCCATTTGGAACTAAATGCTGAAGTGACTGACGACCGCCATGATGAATTTGCAGTACCGCCTTAGCGCCACCTTGTTGAATAGCTTGTGCAATCTTTTGTAAGCTTGGGATATAGTGATCCTCATGAGCTGCTATTTGCCCCGGAAATGCCTTTCCATTTGCCGCAACATAAGCACATGCCGTAATAATCATGCCAGCTCCTGAAGCACGTTCTTTATAATAAGCAATCTCTTCATCAGAAACTGTATCATCTTCGTTAGCCGAATATGTTGTCATTGGGGCCATTACAAAGCGGTTTCTAAGTTCAACCTTTTCATTTAACTTTACCTTTTCAAAAAGTGCCTTCATTACTTAATTCCTCCTTTGCTATGACTATGACTTTATCTAAACAATCAATTATTTTCAAGCAACAGCTACTAAACTTATAAGTTTGCTTTTGGAATGTTTTATATTGGCACTAGTGGATGGGGAAATGTTCATGCCATCAACAGAAAATAAAATAAGCGGAGTTTTTCCGGTTATTTGTAGAAGGGCACTAGTTTAAGTTTTAAATAAAGGTCTAATTTCTGGTTATTCATGGAAAAAGTATGTATTAATTATATTTTTGTGATCATAGGCGGAATTCTTCCGTTTATTTTCGCCTTTTTTTAATTTAATTTCTAAATAAACGGAACTTCTCCCTCTATTTTTTGACGAAAAAAAACCACTGAAAATTCAGTGGTTTTGCGTGTGCGAAGCGACGTCCTACTCTCACAGGGGGAAGCCCCCAACTACCATCGGCGCTAAAGAGCTTAACTTCCGTGTTCGGTATGGGAACGGGTGTGACCTCTTTGCCATCATCACTTCACTTGCACATGGATGTGCTGGCGTCTACGTTACCACAGGACGTGGTGCTTTTAGTAGACGTTCCTTTATTAGGCTTCTTTCGAAACCTGTAGAAAGAATCATTCTTTCAAAACTGGATAAACGTTTCATTGAATTTGTGCAATAAAATGTGGTTAAGTCCTCGACCGATTAGTATTCGTCAGCTACATGCGTCACCGCACTTCCACCTCGAACCTATCTACCTGATCGTCTTTCAGGGGTCTTACTTACTTGCGTAATGGGAAATCTCATCTTGAGGGGGGCTTCATGCTTAGATGCTTTCAGCACTTATCCCGTCCACACATAGCTACCCAGCGATGCCTTTGGCAAGACAACTGGTACACCAGCGGTGTGTCCATCCCGGTCCTCTCGTACTAAGGACAGCTCCTCTCAAATTTCCTACGCCCACGACGGATAGGGACCGAACTGTCTCACGACGTTCTGAACCCAGCTCGCGTACCGCTTTAATGGGCGAACAGCCCAACCCTTGGGACCGACTACAGCCCCAGGATGCGATGAGCCGACATCGAGGTGCCAAACCTCCCCGTCGATGTGGACTCTTGGGGGAGATAAGCCTGTTATCCCCGGGGTAGCTTTTATCCGTTGAGCGATGGCCCTTCCATGCGGAACCACCGGATCACTAAGCCCGTCTTTCGACCCTGCTCGACTTGTAGGTCTCGCAGTCAAGCTCCCTTATGCCTTTACACTCTTCGAATGATTTCCAACCATTCTGAGGGAACCTTTGGGCGCCTCCGTTACTCTTTAGGAGGCGACCGCCCCAGTCAAACTGTCCGCCTGACACTGTCTCCTACCCCGCTAAGGGGCATGGGTTAGAAGTTCAATACAACCAGGGTAGTATCCCACCGACGCCTCCTCCGAAGCTGGCGCTCCGGGATCTCTGGCTCCTACCTATCCTGTACAAGTTGTACCAAAATTCAATATCAGGCTACAGTAAAGCTCCACGGGGTCTTTCCGTCCTGTCGCGGGTAACCTGCATCTTCACAGGTACTATAATTTCACCGAGTCTCTCGTTGAGACAGTGCCCAGATCGTTACGCCTTTCGTGCGGGTCGGAACTTACCCGACAAGGAATTTCGCTACCTTAGGACCGTTATAGTTACGGCCGCCGTTTACTGGGGCTTCAATTCACAGCTTCGCTTGCGCTAACCGCTCCTCTTAACCTTCCAGCACCGGGCAGGCGTCAGCCCCTATACGTCACCTTACGGTTTTGCAGAGACCTGTGTTTTTGCTAAACAGTCGCCTGGGCCTATTCACTGCGGCTTCTCTAGGCTATGCACCCAAAGAAGCACCCCTTCTCCCGAAGTTACGGGGTCATTTTGCCGAGTTCCTTAACGAGAGTTCTCTCGCACACCTTAGGATTCTCTCCTCGACTACCTGTGTCGGTTTGCGGTACGGGCACCTCTCACCTCGATAGAGGCTTTTCTTGGCAGTGTGAAATCAGGAACTTCGCTCATAAGAGCTCGTCATCACAGCTCAACGTTATAGTATGCGGATTTGCCTACATACACGCCTTACTGCTTGAACACGCGCAACCAACGGCGTGCTTACCCTATCCTACTGCGTCCCCCCATTTCTCAAACGGTGAGGAGGTGGTACAGGAATATCAACCTGTTGTCCATCGCCTACGCCTATCGGCCTCGGCTTAGGTCCCGACTAACCCTGAGCGGACGAGCCTTCCTCAGGAAACCTTAGTCATACGGTGCATGGGATTCTCACCCATGTTTCGCTACTCATACCGGCATTCTCACTTCTAATCGCTCCACCAGTCCTTCCGGTCTGACTTCAACGCTATTAGAACGCTCTCCTACCACGCATACTCAAAGTATGCATCCACAGCTTCGGTGAATCGTTTAGCCCCGATACATTTTCGGCGCAGCGTCACTCGACCAGTGAGCTATTACGCACTCTTTAAATGATGGCTGCTTCTAAGCCAACATCCTGGTTGTCTAAGCAACGCCACATCCTTTTCCACTTAACGATTACTTGGGGACCTTAGCTGGTGGTCTGGGCTGTTTCCCTCTTGACTACGGATCTTATCACTCGCAGTCTGACTCCCGTGTATAAATATCCGGCATTCGGAGTTTGTCTGAATTCGGTAAAGCGAGATGCCCCCCTAGTCCAAACAGTGCTCTACCTCCGGTATTCTCAATCACGAGGCTAGCCCTAAAGCTATTTCGGAGAGAACCAGCTATCTCCAGGTTCGATTGGAATTTCTCCGCTACCCACACCTCATCCCCGCACTTTTCAACGTGCGTGGGTTCGGGCCTCCAGTGAGTGTTACCTCACCTTCACCCTGGACATGGGTAGATCACCTGGTTTCGGGTCTACGACCACGTACTAATTCGCCCTATTCAGACTCGCTTTCGCTGCGGCTCCGTCTTCTCAACTTAACCTCGCACGTAATCGTAACTCGCCGGTTCATTCTACAAAAGGCACGCTATCACCCATTAACGGGCTCTAACTACTTGTAGGCACACGGTTTCAGGATCTATTTCACTCCCCTTCCGGGGTGCTTTTCACCTTTCCCTCACGGTACTGGTTCACTATCGGTCACTAGGTAGTATTTAGCCTTGGGAGATGGTCCTCCCGGATTCCGACGGAATTTCACGTGTTCCGCCGTACTCAGGATACACTCTGGAGGGAATGAACTTTTGACTACAGGGCTTTTACCTTGTTTCGCGGACCTTTCCAAGTCGCTTCGTCTAATTCATTCTTTTGTAACTCCGTATAGAGTGTCCTACAACCCCAAAGAGCAAGCTCTTTGGTTTGGGCTCTTCCCGTTTCGCTCGCCGCTACTCAGGGAATCGAATTTTCTTTCTGTTCCTGCAGGTACTTAGATGTTTCAGTTCCCTGCGTCTGTCCTCATCACGCTATGTATTCACGTGTAGATACTATCCGATTAAAGATAGTGGGTTCCCCCATTCGGAAATCCCCGGATCAAAGCTTACTTACAGCTCCCCGAGGCATATCGGTGTTAGTGCCGTCCTTCATCGACTCCTAGTGCCAAGGCATCCACCGTGCGCCCTTATTAACTTAACCAAAAGTTAACACTTAGATAAAATCTAAGATTTAAGTTTACACGTCAATTGCTTGACTTGTTACATTTCTATAAAATAGAAATTTGTTTTATTGCTATCAATGTCGTTTTATCCAGTTTTCAAAGAACGAAATGCGGTTCAATCATACAAGATGAATTAAACCAACAAGGTTTTGAAGTATCTCATTCAATTAAGAATGAACCTTCAAAACTGAACAGCAAACGTTAATGTTTCATTCCCCAAGGGAATGATTCCGAAATAATCCTTAGAAAGGAGGTGATCCAGCCGCACCTTCCGATACGGCTACCTTGTTACGACTTCACCCCAATCATCTATCCCACCTTCGGCGGCTGGCTCCATAAAGGTTACCTCACCGACTTCGGGTGTTACAAACTCTCGTGGTGTGACGGGCGGTGTGTACAAGGCCCGGGAACGTATTCACCGCGGCATGCTGATCCGCGATTACTAGCGATTCCGGCTTCATGTAGGCGAGTTGCAGCCTACAATCCGAACTGAGAACGATTTTATCGGATTAGCTCCCCCTCGCGGGTTGGCAACCGTTTGTATCGTCCATTGTAGCACGTGTGTAGCCCAGGTCATAAGGGGCATGATGATTTGACGTCATCCCCACCTTCCTCCGGTTTATCACCGGCAGTCTCCTTAGAGTGCCCAACTAAATGATGGCAACTAAGAATAAGGGTTGCGCTCGTTGCGGGACTTAACCCAACATCTCACGACACGAGCTGACGACAACCATGCACCACCTGTCACCGTTGCCCCCGAAGGGGAAACTATGTCTCCATAGTGGTCACCGGGATGTCAAGACCTGGTAAGGTTCTTCGCGTTGCTTCGAATTAAACCACATGCTCCACCGCTTGTGCGGGCCCCCGTCAATTCCTTTGAGTTTCAGTCTTGCGACCGTACTCCCCAGGCGGAGTGCTTAATGCGTTAGCTGCAGCACTGAGGGGCGGAAACCCCCCAACACTTAGCACTCATCGTTTACGGCGTGGACTACCAGGGTATCTAATCCTGTTTGCTCCCCACGCTTTCGCGCCTCAGTGTCAGTTACAGACCAGACAGTCGCCTTCGCCACTGGTGTTCCTCCAAATCTCTACGCATTTCACCGCTACACTTGGAATTCCACTATCCTCTTCTGCACTCAAGTTCCCCAGTTTCCAATGACCCTCCCCGGTTGAGCCGGGGGCTTTCACATCAGACTTAAGGAACCACCTGCGCGCGCTTTACGCCCAATAATTCCGGACAACGCTTGCCACCTACGTATTACCGCGGCTGCTGGCACGTAGTTAGCCGTGGCTTTCTAACAAGGTACCGTCAAGGTAGCGCCAGTTACTACGCTACTTGTTCTTCCCTTGCAACAGAGTTTTACGAACCGAAATCCTTCTTCACTCACGCGGCGTTGCTCCATCAGACTTTCGTCCATTGTGGAAGATTCCCTACTGCTGCCTCCCGTAGGAGTCTGGGCCGTGTCTCAGTCCCAGTGTGGCCGATCACCCTCTCAGGTCGGCTACGCATCGTTGCCTTGGTGAGCCGTTACCTCACCAACTAGCTAATGCGCCGCGGGTCCATCTTATAGTGACAGCCGAAACCGTCTTTCAACTTTCAAACATGTGTTTAAAAGTATTATTCGGTATTAGCCCCGGTTTCCCGGAGTTATCCCAATCTATAAGGTAGGTTACCCACGTGTTACTCACCCGTCCGCCGCTAAATCAGAGAGAAGCAAGCTTCTCTCATCATCCGCTCGACTTGCATGTATTAGGCACGCCGCCAGCGTTCGTCCTGAGCCAGGATCAAACTCTCCATAAAAGTAGTTTGAAAGCTCATTTGCTTTGCTAGCGATTTAACTTAATTAAAAGTTAAAATCTATTGTTTGCTTCATTTAAGAAGCTTGTTTCATTAACGTTGCTTGTTCAGTTTTCAAGGTTCATTGTGTTGTCGTTAGCGACAACTTTTATATCATATAACATCCATTTTAGAATGTCAACAGTTTTTTAAAAAAACTGGAGCGGGTGATCGGAATCGAACCGACAACATCAGCTTGGAAGGCTGAGGTTTTACCACTAAACTACACCCGCATTTTATTATTTTATATTTTTGGCGCGCCCGACAGGAGTCGAACCCATAACCTTCTGATCCGTAGTCAGACGCTCTATCCAATTGAGCTACGGGCGCAAGTTAAAAGTTACTTGGTGCGGCCGAGAGGACTTGAACCTCCACGGGGTTGCCCCCACTAGGCCCTCAACCTAGCGCGTCTGCCATTCCGCCACGACCGCTTCATTCGACTTTAATTATTATACATCTTTAAAATAATTTGTCAATATGAAAACTGGTGAGCCATGAAGGACTCGAACCTTCGACCCTCTGATTAAAAGTCAGATGCTCTACCAACTGAGCTAATGGCTCCAAAATGGCTGGGGAACCTGGATTCGAACCAGGGCATGACGGAATCAAAATCCGTTGCCTTACCGCTTGGCTATACCCCAATAAATGGCGGTCCCGACCGGGATCGAACCGGCGATCTCCTGCGTGACAGGCAGGCATGTTAACCGCTACACCACGGGACCATAAGTAAACTATAATATGAAATTAAAAGTGGTGACCCGTACGGGATTCGAACCCGTGTTACCGCCGTGAAAGGGCGGTGTCTTAACCACTTGACCAACGGGCCTATAATGGCTCCGAAGGCAGGACTCGAACCTGCGACCTGCCGGTTAACAGCCGGATGCTCTACCAACTGAGCTACTTCGGAATAATCATTTCTTAGCGACATCATCTTGTCGACTTTTATTATTATAGATATCGAAATAAGGTTCGTCAACACTTTTTAATAATTTTTTCAAAAAAATAATTTACTTCCTTATTATATATAAAAAAACATATTCACCTGAAAAGCACATAATTTATCTTTTCCTTTATTCTCTACTATTTAAACATTTTATTAAATTAAATTTCACTTCGCAAAAATTTAATTTTCCCTTGGCATATGCTACAAGAATACCTTTTTACATCCATCTTTTTTTTCCTTCTATAAATCTGCCCACAACTTACACAACTATACATATGAACTACCTTTTTCTTTAGCTGCTTAGTTGGCTGCTCTATTGTAGAACAAAATCTTGGCGCTCCAACCTTTTTCAATAAATTGCGGAAATCCGCATCTCGATGCTTATAGCCCATCCCTAAAATATGTAAATGATAATGGCAAAGTTCATGTAAAATAATCCCCTTGAGCTCTTGTAACCCGAAATGATCATAAAGCTTTTTATTGAGTTCTATATTGTGACTACTTAACAAATACCGTCCACCCGTTGTTTTTAAACGACTATTAAAATACGCTTTATGAACAAAAGGTCGGTTAAAATATTCATTAGATAACTGTTCTACAAGTTCTTGAAGTTGTTCATCTGTCATACGCTACCTCCCCACACATAATAAAAAGCACATATTAATTTATGCGCTTTTTATTATAATTCATATTTATTTTCTTTACACGTTTAGTTGATTTTCCGGTGAGAGCATCGTTAATGAAATACGCCCTTTACTTGCTTCTACCTTTTCTACCCATACCGTCACAATATCACCTAATGATACGACATCTAACGGATGCTTTACACGTCCCTTTTGCAATTTAGATATGTGAACTAGACCATCTTGTTTTACACCAATATCAACAAACGCCCCGAAATCCACAACATTTCGAACAGTTCCTTGCAATTCCATTCCTACTTGTAAATCATCCATCTGCAATACATCTGTTTTTAGTAAAGGCTGTGGAAATGCATCTCGAGGGTCACGCGTTGGCTTTATTAAAGTATCAATAATATCCTTCAAGGTTACTTCCCCGACATTTAGTGTTTCACTTAATGTTGATAAACTTAATTTACTAATAGCCTCTTCTGCCTTTTGCGTACCTACATCTTTTTTTGTTACGCCCGCTGCCTCCAAAATTGCTTCAGCCAGTTTATAGCTCTCTGGGTGAATACCGGTTGCATCTAATGGGTTTTTTGCTTCTGAAATACGTAAAAAGCCAATTGCTTGTTCATAGGTTTTGGCACCTAAACGCGGTATCTTTTTAAGCTGTGTCCGTGAAGAGAAGGATCCATTTTCACTTCGCATAGCTACAATATTTTCAGCCACTGTTTTGGATAGCCCTGATACATATTGTAAAAGTGATGCAGATGCCGTATTCACATCAACCCCCACTTGGTTTACTGCAGTTTCTACAATGAACGTCAATGATTCAGCCAGCTGTTTTTGAGATACATCATGCTGGTACTGACCTACACCGACAGCTTTCGGATCAATTTTCACCAACTCGGATAGTGGATCCTGTAAACGGCGTGCAATTGATACGGCACTACGTTGTTCTACTTGTAGATTCGGGAATTCCGCACGTGCCACTTCCGATGCTGAATACACCGATGCCCCTGCTTCATTTACAATAACATAGGCAATATCCCCATCAGTTTCTTTCAATAACTCCGCAATAAATTGCTCTGTTTCACGAGATGCTGTACCGTTCCCTATCGCAATAATACTAATTGGATATTTTTTCAGTAATGCTTTAACAGCCTCTTTTGCTTTTGATGGATCTGATGTTGTATGCGGATAAATAACCCCAACTTCAATCATTTTCCCTGTCTCATCAACTACCGCTAGTTTACAACCTGTGCGGTAAGCAGGGTCTACACCTAGTACAACTTTTCCGCGCATTGGAGGCTGCAATAATAGATTTCTCAAGTTTTCCGAAAAAATGTGAATTGCTTGTGCCTCAGCTTTTGAAGTAAGTTCCGCCCGCAATTCGTTCTCAATGGATGGTTTAATTAAACGTTTATAGCTATCAGTAATCGCTGATTTAACTTCATTCACAGACGGGCCTATAAAGTTTCTAGGAATAAAGTAATTTTCCATTTGAGCAGTGGCTTTATCTACAGGTACTTCAATTGAAACTCTTAATACTTCTTCTTTCTCCCCACGATTCACCGCCAATGTACGGTGCGGGGCCATTCGGTGGACAGGTTCCTCATATTCATAATACATTTCAAATACTTGCTTCTCATCCTTATCCGCATTTTTCAACATAGTCACGAGCTTTCCTTCTCGCCAAGAAAGAGTACGTAGTTTTTCGCGAACTGTAGCATCATCTGCAAATCGCTCCGCTAATATGTCACGCGCACCTGTCAATGCGTCTTCAATCGTTATTACACCTTGTTCTTCGTTTAAAAACGGATTCGCAAGCTGTTCTAAAGATTGCTTACTAAATTTTAATATTTGTTCTGCCAACGGTTCTAAGCCACGCTCTTTTGCAATTGTCGCTTTGGTACGGCGTTTTTGCTTATACGGACGGTATAAATCTTCCACTCGTTGTAAAACTGTTGCTGCATTAATTGATGCTTGTAACTCCTCGGTTAACTTCCCTTGCTCATCAATCAAGCGAACTACTTCTTCTTTACGTGTTTCGAGTTGTTGTATGTAATGGTAGCGGTCTTCTACTGCCTTAATTTGAACTTCATCCAAGGAACCTGTAACTTCTTTTCGGTAGCGTGCAATAAAAGGTACGGTATTGCCCTCTTCTAATAACCCAATAACTGCTTGCGCTTGTTTTGGTTCTACATTCGCATCTTTGGCGATTATCTGTAACATTTTTTGTTGCTCCATTATGCCACTCCTTTAAATTTTAAACTGCCTTTAGTGTATCACTTATGGATAAGTATTTTCCCAATTATCGATCAAATTCCCGTAAAAAAAGAGCCTACTTATCTAGTAGACTCAAACTTTTTTATAAAGATACGCCACCACTTGCTGCAATGGCATCCTGTAATTTTTTCACAGCTTTTCGCTGAATTCTTGAAACATGCATTTGTGAAATACCGAGTCTTTCTCCAGCTTCCTTTTGACTTAATTGTTCTAAATAGGTTAACTGGATAATTTGTCGCTCACGCTCATTTAATACATTCATCGCATCCGCTACAAGCATTCGGCGGTTTGTCGCTTCATATCCGACATCTTCTCTTCCGACAACATCAAATAATGTTACTGTACTTCCATCCGAATCAGATTCAATCGAGTGATCCATTGATAACGCTTGATAGCTTCGTCCCATCTCCATTGCCTCTAATACTTCTTCATCCTGAACCTCTAAATAATCAGCAATCTCAGTAATTGAAGGAGAACGTTGTAGCGAAGTAGTCAATGCTTCTACTGCCGCTTTAATTCTAGGTCCTAATTCTTTTATTCGTCTAGGAACATGCACGTCCCATGTTTTATCACGTAAAAAGCGCTTTATTTCCCCCACAATCGTTGGAACTGCAAACGCCTCAAAACTCCGGCCAAAAGAAGGGTCAAAACGTCGGATTGCACCTAACAAGCCAAGCATACCGACTTGTACAATATCATCATAATAAGATTTACCATGGGAGTATTTGCGAGCAATCGACTCTACCAATTGTTGATAATGGAGCACAAGGTTTGTCTGTGCTTCTTCACTGCCATTGTCTTGATATTCGGCAATCCAATTTAGTACTTCTTCTTTTGATGAATTTTTAGGTAGTGATTCTTTCGACATTTCCTTTCACCTGCTCTCTCGAGACATACTTCGTCATGAAAACAGTGACGCCACCTTCGTTAGTTAATTTCACTTCATCCATTAAAGTTTCCATTAAAAAAATTCCTAATCCCCCTTCACGTAAAAGGGCTACGTTTTCATCTTCGTGATATGGACCAATCTTTGATTTTACTTCTTCAAAATTAAAACTTACACCATAATCAGCTACCATTATTTCAATTTTATTTTCGAATAATGCACATCCAATTACAACTTCACCATCTTCGTTGGCTTTATATGCATGGTGGACAACATTTGTTACCGCTTCACTTGTAGCTATTTTTAAATCTTCAATTTCATCATAAGTAAATCCAACTCGCATCGCTAATCCTGAAATAGTCAGACGGATTACACTTACATATTGCGACTTGGCAGGTACTCGAATTTCAATATAGTCAAATGCCTTCATTATTTCAACTCCAATTCCTCGTCTGTCTCAATACTCATCAGTTCACTTAATCCTGTAATTTCAAACAATCTAACTAAACGATTTGATAAGCCCACTAATTTAAGTGATGCATTGTCCCTTGTCACCTTTTTATAAAACGCAACAAAAATCCCTAAACCTGTACTATCCATATAATTTACTTTTGATAAGTCCAACTCAATTACACGGCCTTCAACAATTTGCACCGTTTCCAATTCTTCACGCAATACCGGAGCTGTATAAGTATCGATTTCACCCTCGATATAGCCTCGCAAAACATTACCATCTTCTCTAAATTGAACATTCACATTCATTATTAGACACCTCCATCTATAAACTTAATTACATTACCCAAAACCCTAGGTAACTAAACATAAAATTATTTATTTTTTAAAAATGACGACTGTAAAATCATCCTCTAAATCAAACTCCGGCAGACTCTTTAAGTATGCATACATTTTTTCACACATTTCCTGAGCCGTAAAGTGACGATAACTCAATGCTATGTTTTTAATTACATCCCGTGGATCCAGTTCCCCCTGTTTCCGGAAATCTGTTACGCCATCTGTCATCATTACGATGAAATCGCCTTCCTCGAGCTGAACTTCGTATTGTGGATATTTAACTTCGGGCATAACACCCAAAAGTAATCCTTTTGATTCTAAATCGAAAAAAGTTCTTTTACTGGAATTATAATATAAAGAGGGCTCATGACCAGCTGAACCGTATGTAAATTTACCATTTTCGACATTGTAAGTACCATAAAACATTGAGACAAACATACTATCATCTACACTTTTTTCAATAATTCGATTTAACACTCCCAAAATATGAGACGGTGCATTATTAGAGCATTCAAGTGTATCAAGACCGTACTTTACCATCGACATACAAAGCGCTGCCGGAACACCCTTCCCTACAACATCCGTTACCGCTACACTCACATTCGATTTATCTCCCAAAAAATGAACATAATCACCATTCATCTTCCGTATCGGTATTGATACCATTCCGATATCAATATCTTTAAATTGGGGAATTTCCGTGCTCAATATCATATTTTGAATTTTTGTAGCAACATTCATCTCCATACGCAGTTCTTCCTGCTGTTCTAACAAACTTTGATGCTCTTTTAAGGTTAAACCAAAATGGACCATAATCTCAATTAAAAAATCATAGCTATGCGAAATATATTCGGGTAAGTCAGGATAGAGTTGCTCCATCGCATGTTTATGAATATTTATTACTTCTTCCGGAGCTACTTTCTTCTGGATTAACTGGCGAATAAAGTTTTGGCCAATATATAAATTCCTTTCCGTTTGATTTGATAAAAAGTCCGATAATATTTTTTGATATTGCATTTGCAGCTCTTTCAAATTTTATCACATCCTACTAAACCCATTTTTCAATAATTATAGTCGTTCCTTTTTCAACAGAGGATTGGATATCCATCGTATCCATTAATCTTTTAACACCTGGCAGCCCTGCACCTAGCCCCCCGGAAGTGGAATAACCATCTTCCATTACTTTTTTTATATTATTTATTCCGGGTCCTTTATCTGCCGCTGTAATACGAATACCAACTTTCACACCCTCGCTAATACGCTCGATTGTCACTTCCCCTGCCCTAGCATATAAATATATATTTCTGGCAAGTTCACTAATTGCAGTCGTAATTCGAGCCTGATCTACCGCGCCAAAGCCAATAGCTTTCGCTTCGTTTCGTCCAAGTTGGCGTGCAGCTACAATATCCCATTCTGTTATAATCTCTACGGTAGATTTCGTCTTCATCATAGTGCCTCCAATTCCCTACATTTTCATTATACGGAGTTAATACACATTATCAATTTTCGGAATTATTAATCTTTTTTATTATAGCATACGGTATGTTTATAACTTAAATTTGATTTCAAAATTATTTTTAATTAGAAGTATATCTATATAAATACTCGATGTATTTATTGTAAACTATTTGTTATATTTTTACATGATTACAGCTTACTATTTATAAAATAATATTATTGTGAAGATAATAAAAAGCATCGAAACCATAAGTTTCGATGCTTTTTTTATGTATTAAAATTTTACGAGTCCTAAACTAATATTGAGCGCGATATCGACTTCCTGCATTAGTTTTGTGTCAAGCTGAGTAATCCGATCTGTTAATCGTGACTTATCAATTGTACGCAATTGCTCAAGCAAAATTACCGAATCGCGTTCAAAACCATACTTTTTCGCATCGATTTCTACATGTGTAGGTAATTTTGCTTTTTGAATTTGCGCAGTTATTGCAGCTATTATGACAGTTGGACTGAAACGATTTCCAATATCATTTTGTATAATAAGCACGGGTCTAGTCCCGCCTTGTTCTGAACCTACCACTGGTGATAGGTCAGCAAAAAAAACGTCTCCACGTTTTACAATCAACTTGTCATCCCCCGCTTACGAGACGCTCCACCATATGTTCCGCTTCATACTCTGCATGCAAGCACTCACTGCAAATTGTCAGATTAATTTGCGACATTTCCACATAGCCCTTTATTAAAGCTTCCCGTATTTGATTTGGTTGCATATGCTTTGTATATTTTTGAGTCGCCAAATACGCCATCATATAACCACTCTCAGTATTGCGTCCAAACGTTCTTTCAAATTGAGTAACTAGCTCATTTGGTATGTCAATTACCACTTCTTCTACTTCTACCAATTCCTTCGCGTACAAAACAAGCACCTCCACCGAACATCCCATTTCCCATTAATTCTATCATTGATTACCTACAATGAAAAGACAGGAAAATAAAAAAACTGACAATTCTCGCTATTAGGGGGATAAATGTGAACATATTTGTTTCGATTTTTTGGAATTTTTTACAGTAAAATTACATCGAAATTTATTTGTATACCCTAGGAACTCTAGCTGTAATCACGCATGGTATTTCATAATTAATCGTTTGGAGTTTAGTTGCCCAATCATCCATTGTGATTTGTTCATGCTGTTGGCGACCAATCAATACAACTTCTTCTCCTACATTATATGCTGTTGGCAGTAAAATCATACTTTGATCCATACAAATTCTGCCGACAATTTTCGCCTTTTTTCCTCCAACAAGCACTTCTTGACCTTCGAGCTTACGAAGCATGCCATCCGCATATCCAATCGGAATGGTACCAATGTAGCAATCTTCCTCTAACGTATAAGTTGCACCATAGCCAACCGATTGCCCTGCATGCATTTTTTTTATATGTATGAGTTCAGTATGTAGTGAAAATGCAGGTTTAATTGGAAACGGCATTTTAGAACCAACAAAAGACGAAGGTAATAATCCGTACATCGAAATACCGAAGCGAACCGCATCATACTGTAAAGACGGCTCTTTAACTAAAGTGGTAGCAGTATTTGCCACATGGACTAGTCTTGGTCTTTTTGGCAATACACTCAAAAAGTCCTTAAATAGGGTTACTTGGTTGTCAAAGTACAATGAATCTTCTTCATCTGCTGTTGCAAAGTGTGTAAAAATACCATCCAAAATAAAATCATTGGACATAACAATTGCTTCGTACAATTCCAGTAAATCTTCTTTCGTAGAGACTCCAATACGCCCCATACCTGAATCAACTTTAATGTGAAGCTTTAATTGATTTGCCAAAGGTATATATTGTTTTACCGTTTCGATCCAGCTTGTTGAAAATACGGTAAGGATAATATTTTCCTGGGAAGCATAAGGAGCAAAATTAGGTGGTGTAGCACCCAACACTAAAATATCAATATCCTTAAAATTTCCCCTCATGTGTACAGCTTCATCAGGTGTTGCTACAGCTAGCATCGTTGCTCCTGCCTGAATAGCTGTTCTTGCCACTTCTACATCTCCATGCCCATATGCATTCGCTTTTACTACCGCAATAATTTGAATGTCTTTGCCAATATATTGGCGTAATGAAATGAGATTATGTTCGATTGCTTGTAAATCAATAATTGCTTTTGTAGGTCGGTAATTTATTGGTTTTTCCATTTTGACTTTACCCTCTTTTTAAAAGTATAAACACCCCGTAAATGTTAAGAAAATTATGGCATACATTTCACTTCGAATAAAGCTAAAATTAATACAAAAAAATAACATCTTGCACAAGTATGTGCAAGATGCATCTTTTTTAGAAGACATATAGCTAGGTTCGCAATAAATCATCTGTCATGGCAATTTATTTCATACTACTTTGCTGCACACTAGCTGCCACTTCCAATAATTCCTCTTTAGATAATTTTGTAGATGCAATAAAGAATGTCATGCCATCCTTATCCCACTGAATAGAATGATCTGTAATTGCGCCAATCGTGTAGCCTAAATCAGCTGGATCCCCAGGTGAGAATACAGGTAACACCATGTTGTCATATTGAATTGGTTGCTGCATTAATGTAAATGGTTTTTCACCTTCAAATGTTAAAATAACACGGGAATTGCCATCTTCTTTAACCTCATACTCATCTGTCAACTTAGTATGTGCCCAGTCAATTGTTGGATAGTATACACTGAAATCTGTATTTACAACATCTGCTGATGCTGCCTTTTTCTCTTCTTTTTCAGTGAACTTTTCTACTTCATAATCCTTTGCGGTATGTTGTACACCTAACTTAATTTCTCCAAATGTTATAACAACCTGCTCTTGTAAAGACTCGTCTAACACACTAACCTTTGTCGGAAGCATTGTTTTCTTATCAACCATAATTTGCTGGATAGGTAAAGCTGTTTGATCTACATTCCGTGTAGCCAGCTCAAATGTATAAGTTGAATCATCTTCTGTCATAACAGCTTTTGAATCCGCCATTAAATCATCTGCAAGCGTTCCAATAATATAGGCTTGACTATTTTGTTTCGGCCACTCACTCTGGAATTTATGCGTTTTTCTAAGAGCCGGAGTTACAACAAATACCCCTTCTTCATTACGAACAATTAACTGCTGTTCCGTTTCTCCTTGCGGGTTAACTGCTACTCGATAAAAATCCGGTTTCGTATGCCATACTTTCACATCATAAATTCTCGGCTCAGCCCCAGTACGTACTTCCATTGAAGCACTTAATTCATAACCCTTTGCCTCATTCCATTTCTTGTTTACATCTTCAATCACTTCATCTTTCGTTGCTTTCCCACACGCCGCCAAAAATAGACAACAAACGACAACAACTAGCAGTCGGAGTTTCAAAGTTTCATCCTTTCGATTAACTTTTTCGATAAATTACTATATGAGTGAATGAGGGCATGTATGTATTATTGCATTAAGATTACTTGAGCAGCTGCCGTTGTTCGTGTATGTGTAATAGAAATAAAGCCATTTACCAGTTCACCATCAAAATAGAGGACTGGTTTTCCTAGCCCATCCTTTAAAATTTCCATTTGGTGGAGTTCACACCCTTTACCAATACCTGTACCGATAGCTTTTGAATATGCCTCTTTTGCAGCGAAGCGCCCAGCCAAAAACTCCACTTTCCGAGCTGGTGATAATTCATCGAAAATAATTAATTCGCGTTCCGTTAAAATACGTTGTGCAAATTTTGCAGAACGCCCTAACATCTTTTCAATTCGATCCAATTCTACTAAATCTAAACCAATACCTTTAATCAATTAGTAGCTCTCCCTTTCATTTGAACATTAGTCCAATGTATAATGAATAATAATTTGTATTATTTTATATCGACATAATTGAGGTGGAAAATGTTTATTCGCAGAGAAAATTTCAAACAATACATTACGTTATATCCAATTGTCTCGTCAATCATTGCGATTAATTTAATCGTATACACCTTGACATTAATTCCTTCATTAGGAAGGGAAATACTTTATGCAGGCGCTAGTGTTAATGGTCTAATTGCCACTGGTGAGTGGTGGCGTATTATTACGTCGATGTTTTTACACGCTGGATTTATGCATGTTCTTTTTAATATGTTCTCACTATTTTTATTTGGTCCGGAGCTGGAGAAAATAGCTGGTAAAGTTCGTTTTTTAACGATTTACTTTTTAGCAGGAATTTTCGGTGGTGCTGCTACATTTGTAACACAGGCCCCAGATTACGCTAGTGTAGGGGCTAGTGGTGCGATTTATGGTATATTCGGTGCGTTTGGGGCACTCATTTATTACACGAGACATTTATTCCCTCAATTAAAACAAATCATGCTACCATTAATCGTCATTAGTATAATAATGACTTTCGTAACACCTAATATTAATATCGCGGCTCATTTAGGCGGACTCGTTACCGGCTTTATTTTAGGATTTGTTTATTTTAATCCAAAAAACATGGTTCGTTGGCGCAACAACTCTATAAAACGAGTAAAATAAAAAATAGGATGTGTGAAAAAGGAACCGCCTTTGCACACATCCTATTCTTTTTAATATTCGTACCAAGTTAATATCTTTTCAACTTCTTTTTGGTCTATATGACGAACCGTCGCCGAAGCCCCTGCCATCCCAGACATAACGATAATTTTCGCAGAACCAATTTTACGGCGTTTTTGGAAATAGGTTTGACTCCCCTGTGTTACCTGTACACGTTTTTTTAAAGCAAAAAAGGTAACACGGCTAATCATACGAGATACAATTGTAATTTGCTGACCTTCAATTGTATAGCCCGTCGTTTTAAATTGCCATCTTCCTAACAAAAGTATTGGTAAAACCAATAGTAAGGACAGTAATCCGAATGGATAGAAAAAATAAGAAATAGCGGCTATCAATGGTACAAGCCAAATAAAATCTATCCGATAGAAAAAAGGTAATGCTTTTTTAGGAGGCTGAATTGCTTCCGAAAGGTGAAAATCATATTCAGGAAATAGCTCAGCCAATGGTTTTAACGCTTCCTTTTTTGCAATTAACGGAAATAATATAATTTTCTTATCTGCTTCCCCACTGAATCCTCCACCAGCACTTTCCACTGCAATCGATGCTAAACCCAGCATTTGCTGGAATGGATTTTCCACAAGTTTAATTGCCTGTACACGATTTAACGGAATGGTTACACGTTTTTTTTCAATTAACCCTCGCGTAATGATTAAACGGTTCTGCTGTTTACTCACCGTGAAGTTATAATAATTCAAAAATGTAATGCCAACGGATATTATCCACGCTACCATGAGAGCAAGAGCGATCAGTATCATTGCCGCGATGAAGCTGTATTCCATTAAAAATGCCACTTCATCATATATCGCATCAAACGGAATAAATTCTGCAAATTGTGAGAAGACAGCAAAAACCCCTGCCAATACTACGCCGATTCCACTTGAAGTGGATGCCAATAATAACAGTTCAGGGACCTTCATTTTGTGCAAAATAGTTGAAGGCGCTTCTTCCTCTTCTACCACTTCCATTAATTCACTTTCAATCGGTGTTTTTTGCTTCGCTTTTTTCATTTGGATTTCTACATCATCTGCCGCTGCTCTCGTAACAGCCGTTAACTCAGCTTCAGGCTTACCACTTTTGCTCCCCGCCGTTTCTACCTGCACTTGAACGAGCTTAAAGAGGCGATGGAAAATTCCTTCTTTATAATTTAAATTTTGAATTCGATCGAATGGAATGTAACGCTTTTTCTTTACGAATAATCCGTATTCAACCCGCAGTTCGCTATCTTCATACCAGTACACAAACGTCCACCATTTAATAAGACCGCTCACCATCGTACCGAAGACGACAATCACTAAAATAAAAAGTGGAATCATTTCACTGAAAAATGTTTCACTGCGATAATCCAAATTAAAATTAAAGCCATTTGCAACTATGATAATAACAATCGGTATCA
Source organism: Solibacillus sp. FSL W8-0372 (assembly GCF_037969735.1). Classification (NCBI taxonomy): domain Bacteria; kingdom Bacillati; phylum Bacillota; class Bacilli; order Caryophanales; family Caryophanaceae; genus Solibacillus; species Solibacillus sp. FSL W8-0372. The sequence continues at coordinate 3,627,773 of NZ_CP150204.1, forward strand.
ATAGGTCTTTCAATGCTTTTACCACATTAATAATAGCTGTAACGGGATGAAGTTTATATTTTTCGTTAGACATCATCTTCCGCCACCCTTGCAAGTTCAGAAATTTTTGTCCGTAGTAAGTCGGCTTCCTCTACTTTTAACATCGGTATCGTATGTACAGTTGCAGCTGAAGAAATGGAAATATTGGCTAACGTATATTTTTTTAAAATCGGGCCTTGTTCCGTATCTACATGCTGAACACGCACCATTGGTATTAATGTCCGTTTTACGACAAATAACCCACTTTGAATCTCGATTTCCTGCTCTCGCACTTCATAGCGCCAAATTCGCCAACGTACACTCGGAAAGACCGCGATGGAAAAAATAATGGACAAGACTACAAATGCAATAGCAATCCACATAATCCATTGTGGCCAATCAAATGTCACCACTAGAAATATAACTCCACCGACGAGAAGAGCAATAATAATAGTTTGAATTAGTCCATATAATCGCCAAACAGTTTGTGCTTTTTTCGGTAATTGGTATTTCGGTTGTTCTCTCACAAGCTCTACACCTCTTTCTTTCTAGTATGTTATACGATTCAATCTCTTAATTGTTTCATTCTTCTCCCATAAAAAAATGGCGTTAAAAATTCCCCATTACATTATATAGTATATATAAATGGAATTTTTGTTAAATAATTTATAAAAAGTTTATATTTCAACTACTCTTTTATGTAAAAAAAACACATCAACGTAACTCGTTGATGTGTTTGAATGTTATTAGTCTTCGCGACGTGGACGAGGACGGCGATCACGAGATCCTTCGCGACGAGCGCCACCTTCACGGCGACCTCCTTCACGACTTCCGCCACCACTACGGCTTCCGCCACCACTACTACGGCGATCTCCACCACGACGGTCTCCACCGCCACTGCGGTTACCACCACCACGATTACGGTCATTACCACCACGGCCACGGTTGCCACCGCCACCTGAACGTTCACGACGCATTGGTAATGGACGCTCTTCAGATAATGAAACCGGTGTAGCATCCGGTTCTTTTGTAATTGATTTAAGTGCTGCTGCTACTAAGTCAATTGCTTCGTTACTTTCTAATAACTGAGCAGCTAACTCACGATAGTTACCTAAATCGTTATTTTGAACTAATTCCACCAATGATTGCATTGCATCTTCTTGTAAGCCTACTAATGCTTCTTCTGATGATGGTGGACGTAAAGGTGTCATACGTTTTTTAGTAGTCTCTTCTACGATACGTAAGTAACCCATTTCACGAGGTGTTACGAATGTTACTGCAACACCAGATTTACCTGCACGACCTGTACGGCCGATACGGTGAACGTATGATTCCGGATCTTGTGGAATATCAAAGTTGTAAACATGAGTTACACCTGAAATATCTAAACCACGAGCCGCTACGTCTGTTGCGATTAAAATATCGATTTTACCTTCTTTAAACTGACGTAAAACAGAAATACGTTTCGCTTGAGATAAGTCACCATGGATGCCTTCTGCTAAGAAGCCACGTAAACCTAAAGCTTGGCTTAACTCATCAACACGGCGCTTTGTACGACCGAAGATGATTGCTAATTCTGGTTTTTGAGAGTCTAATAAACGAGATAATGCATCGAATTTTTCACGCTCTGTTGCTTTCACGAAAAATTGTTCAATGTTTTCCATTGTTAATTCTTTCGCTTTAATTTTTACGATTTCAGGATCTTTCATAAATGTCTCTGCAATTTTACGGATTGCTGGAGGCATTGTCGCTGAGAATAGTAATGTTTGGCGAGTAGATGGTACGTTTTCTAAAATCGCATTAATATCATCGATGAAGCCCATGTTTAACATTTCGTCTGCTTCGTCTAATATTAATGTTTGAACTTCGTCTAATCGTAATGTACGACGATTAATATGGTCTTGAATACGACCAGGTGTCCCTACGATAATTTGAGGGTTATTTTTCAATGCACGGATTTGACGGCTAATTTCTTGACCACCGTAAACTGATAATAATTTAACACGTTTGTCATACCCTAATTTATAAAGTTCTTCTGAAACTTGGATTGCTAATTCACGAGTTGGAGCAATTACTAACGCTTGAACATTTGGATTTTTTGGATCGATTTTCTCGATTAATGGAATACCAAATGCAGCTGTTTTACCAGTACCTGTCTGTGCTTGACCTAATACGTCACGACCAGCCATTGCAAACGTAATTGTTCCTTCTTGGATTGGTGTTGCTTCTTCAAACCCCATACGCTTAATAGAGCGTAATGTCGATTCACTAATGTTTAATTCTGAAAAATTTGTCAAACTCTTCAATCTCCTTTTTCCTATATAAGTTGACAAATGGTTACATTTTCAGATGAAATGGCGGCAAATTTCGAGCCATTGTATGTGGAACGTTTCCGTTACTTAAAAAATTCTCTCTGCTTCACATGCAGAGTCTCTTATATGAAAAGGAAAGCCCGGTCATTGCCGAGCGGTTCAATTCTACCGTTGTTATTTGTTCTAGCTTTTTTAAAAAAATAGAATAAAACCGTTTATCAAAAAAAAGTACTCTTCATCATAAAGTCTGAAGAGTCTTCGCACAAAATGTATCCATTGCTCTTATTAGTCTAACATGGGTTGTAACGGTATGCAATGATAATGCTTGTATCGAATAGTCTGACATTTATTCACGTTATAAATTTGAACACCGCATCGAACCATTCGTCACAATCATCACTATAACAAATATGGTGCTTTCCACAATCTGAAATATACATTTGCTTTTGCAGTGAGGGAATTTGGTTGTATAAAATCTGTGCAGTCGTATTCGGTACGATGCCGTCCAGCCTTCCTTGAACAATAAAGGTTGGGCATTGAATGTTTTTTATATAAGGTTCCGTCTTTTTGACGACTTTCATAAATTCAACCGTCGCCGATAGTGGGACATTTTTGAATTTATCTTTATAGCGTGCAAACAATTCGTTTTCTTCCAGCTTTTTATGAACCATATCTTGAGCAATTGCCCGAACATCTTTCACTAGCTGGGGTGGGTCTATATACTTTATCGCAGCACTCAATAACACTAATTTCTTTACTGGATAGCGGATTGATAAATACATACCAATAACTCCGCCCATTGAAAAACCAACAACAATTACTTCATCTACTTGCTTTTTTAGCTGACGATAAGCAATTTCCGCTTCCATCATCCAATGCTCAGCCTTATAGCCTTTCATCGATAAATGTTCTGCATCCCCGTGACCTGAAAATGTAGGAACACTTATAACCCAATCTGTACGTTGTTGTATATAATGCACAAAAGGTTGCACTTCATACGGTCCACCAGAAAATCCATGTAAAAAAAGTACGCCCGTTATCATCAATTCACCTACTTTTATTGATGTTCTTATTAAATATAATAAGCGACTCTTGCCGAAGAAAAAAGCTTCCGCGCTTTTTAGTGAAAAAAAAACGAGTTAGCTATGCCAACTCGTTTGATTGAATAATTTTTTCCAACTGCATTCCTCGTGAGCCTTTTACTAAAATTATGGACTCACTCGTCGCATTTAATTTAATTTTATTTATAATCGGATCATAATCTTGCTCAGAATACACTAAGTGAGCTGCATCAAATTTAGCTTGCAGCTTTTCATATAGCCATTTCATGCGCGGACCATATAGACAAACATAGCTGATTTTCTGATTGTTTATATAGGCAGCCACTTCTTCATGCATCGACTGCTCATCATTCCCTAACTCCAGCATATCACCGAGAACAAGCCATTTTTCCTTACGAATTGTCGTTTGCTCGATAAATTGAATAGCAGCGTGCATCGATGTTGGTGCGGCATTATATGCATCATTAATAAATAATAGCTCACCCACTGAAATAAGCTGCATTCGCATATCCGTCAACACAACTTGTTTTAATGCCTCTCGAATTTGGTCATCCGTTAACCCTAAAGCTCTACTTACAAGCATCGCATTTAATGTATTTTTTACCTGATGCTCCCCTAAAACAGATATAAAGAAGTCTCCATTAATGGCTCCTTCTACATGAAAGCTACTGCCTTGTGCTGTCGCTACAATATTAGAAGCTACTAAGTCTTGGCTCCGTGTAAAACCGAACGACTGCGTTTTTAAATTTGGCGTTCTGGCAACAAGGCTTTGCAATAATGGTTCATCTCCATCAAAGAAAAGCAAACCTTCCTCATTTAAACCTTTTACTATTTCAAACTTCGCTTTTGCGATACCTTCTCGCGACCCTAAATCTTGCATATGGGCTTCGCCGATATTTGTAATTATTACATAATGCGGGCGTGCTAGTTTAGTTAAAAACTCAATCTCTCCGAAGCCGCTCATACCCATTTCCAAAACGGATATTTCTGTATCTTCATCAAGCTGTAAAATTGTAATCGGCAAACCTAATTGGTTATTAAAATTACCAATCGTCTTTTGTACTTTAAAATATGGAGAAAGAGTTCCCGCCAAAATGTCCTTGGAGGAAGTTTTCCCATTTGAACCAGTAATACCGATAAATGTTGCTTTATGCTCATTGCGATAACATTCCGCCATTTTTTGCAGTGCCTGTTCCGGATCATCTACAAATATTAACGGTAGATTCTCCGGTGGGTTAGGTTCATCTTTCATCCACAATGAAGCTGCTGCACCTTTTTCAAATGCCTGTTCCACAAAGCGATGCCCATTTACCGCTTCACCGCGAAAAGGAATAAATAAATCACCTTTAGCAATTGTGCGTGTATCAATGGAAATACCTGTGACAACCGTATCAGGAAATGCTTGATTTTCTATCGTTAGCCATGTTGCGAGTTGCTGTAATTTTTTTTTCACTTTTTATCCCACTCAATCTCTATTGTATTGAAGCTGTTGTTTTTCTGTATGACGCTCTAATGCTAAGTTAATAAGTTCCTTAACTAGTTGAGGATATGTTAGATCTGTATGCTGCCATAGCAACGGGTACATACTAACCGGTGTGAAACCTGGCATTGTATTTACTTCGTTAATGAAGATTTCATTATTATCCGTTACGAAGAAATCCGCTCGGACTAACCCTGCTCCATCAATTGCTTTAAACGCTCTTTTCGCCATATCAACTAAGTCTGTATAGACATTTGCTTGCAAATCGGCTGGAATAATCAAGGCTGTAGAGCCGTCTTTATATTTTGAATCATAATCGTAAAAATCTGTCATTGGCTTAATTTCACCCGCTACAGAAACGTTTGGAGTATCATTCCCTAAAACGGCAAGCTCAATCTCACGTGCTTTAATACCTTGTTCGATGACAATTTTGCGGTCATACTGCAATGCGAATTGTACTGCTTTTTCCAACTCTTCCGCATTGGTTGCTTTACTAATTCCAACACTAGATCCAAGGTTAGCCGGTTTTACAAACATAGGGTAACCTAATGCTTTTTCGCATTTATTAATCCATGTTGTTTTATCATGCTCCCATTCACTACGAATAAAAGATTCATATGGTACTTGGGGTAAATTCGCCATTTCAAATAACTGTTTCATTACTACTTTATCCATACCGGCTGCAGAACCAAGGACACTATTTCCTACATAAGGAATATTCAAAACTTCCAAAAAGCCCTGTACAGTGCCATCCTCACCGTTTGTTCCATGCAATAATGGGAAAACTACATCGAATGGATTTTCCATATGAGCATTTATGAATTGCGTTATATTATTTTCAGATTGCTCTGAAGTCGTTGTAAATTGTAATTGTTTAATTGATTGAGCGGGTTCTGATAATTGAGGTCCAACACGCCATTCACCTTTTAATGTAATAAAAATCGGAAAGACGTCAAACTCATTAAAATCTACTGCCTGCGTTACAGCCTTTGCAGTAGATAGTGATACTTCATGCTCGGCAGACTTACCACCATATAATAAACCGATTCTTTTTTTCATTCTTTTGACCTCCAGTTTTTACTAACGTTATTTTATCACGAATCTCCTGTACGCTGAAATCGGATAAAAAACACTCACTGCCGGTTCGCTGTGAGTGTTAACTAATTTGTATTAATTCATCATAGCCTTGTTTTAATATTTCATCTAAATCATCCCAAACTTCATCGGGATAATCATAGTCGCTTAACACTCGAACTTCGATTGCATAATGGGCATTTGGCTTATCTAATTTATATAACGAAAGCAATGCACCCTCTTTTGCAAATGGTCTATATAATCTTAATGTAGAAGGATCAATTGTAGGGGAATTATTTTTGTTTTTTCTTCTCCAAAAACTTCCTCCTCCTTCTTTTTCTCTTATCATTTGATTAAATAAATTCGATATGAGTATTTCAGAATCACCAATGAAACGATAATATACTTTTGTCATTTTGTCTGCCACAGATGAATAATAAGCGTACCGATTTTGCAACTTGCTGAAAAAAGGTGATGCTAATGGTTCACGCTTATGACTTAAATAGAGAAGCTCTGCCTGTTCCAGCGGCGTCAATGCATTAACATTTTTTTCTGCCGCGAAGTCTACCCAGCATATATCCTGTTTTAAGTCGCTTTCTCTTTTCAAAAAATCCCGCATATCTTCATTAGTAACAAAATCAAATTGCGTATGCATGTTAAAAGAGCCATTGTCGTAGGCATGCCTTAATAGCAAAACATTCTTTACCGGTTCTACTGAAGCCATAAATTCCCTCAGCGTAAGCCCACTATAAATAACAAAATTTTCCACATCGTTCATATGGACATATAAATGATGCATAAAATCTTCAGCAGACTTCAATTTCTTTGCCACTACTTGCACGCCCCTTTAACATGAATAATATGATTATTATATGACTTCTTATTCAAATTTGAAACATTTTCTCATATGTTTCGTCGAACTTTTAAATTGGACTTACTAAAGTAATTTTTTTAAGAATATGATAAAGTTAATAAAGCTTAAAATATTACTCTATTTTAAGCTCGATACTTTCTTGAATGGGTAAATTAATTAACCGTTCTCATATTAAATGCCTTCAATTTGTTGGTATCTTCTAACCCCTAGATGGGTTAAATTTAATAACTTAAGGTGAAATGAATGGATACAAACAATTATAATTTTAATAAGCGCTTCGACTGGCCGCTTACTATCATACTATTTATATTTTTTGGTGTAAGCTTACTGGCTATCGCTTCTGCGCAAACTTCCGGGCAATACGTGACAAACTTTGTTCCTCGACAAATACTAAACTATGCAATTTTTGCCTTTATAGTCGCAGTTGTCATGTACTTTGACCCGGATCAATACAAAAAACTGGCATGGCCGCTTTATGGTTTTGGACTACTCTTGTTAATTGCAGTTGTAGCCATTCCGCCCTCAACAAATATAACAATTTATCGTAACGGTGCACAAAGTTGGTTTAATACACCTATCGGGAGCATTCAACCTGCTGAGTTCATGAAAACATTTTTCATTTTAGCTACTGCTTATTTAATAAGTAAGCATAATGAAAGATACCAAATTAAAACGATCAAATCGGATTTCATGTTACTCGGTAAAATTGGATTAACACTAATTGTGCCTCTTTTCTTAATTATGCTGCAACCTGACTTAGGTTCGGGATTAGTATTTTTTGCGATTACCGCGGCACTTGTTATTGTTGCCGGTGTTACATGGAAAATAATTGTACCTTTATTCGGCGGAGCCGCTGTTATCGGCGGATCTTTATTATGGATGGCACTGTACATGCAGGATTTCCTTGAAAAAACATTTGGATTCCAGCCATATCAATTTGCCCGTATTTATTCTTGGATTGACCCGTACTCATATGCATCTTCAGACGGATATCACTTAATTACCTCACTTAATGCGATAGGTTCAGGTGAGATTTTCGGGAAAGGGTTTATGGCACGTGAAGTATATGTTGCAGAAAACCATACAGACTTTATTTTCGCAGTAATTGGTGAAGAATGGGGCTTTGTTGGGGCGAGCGCTGTTATTTGCTTATACTTTTTGTTAATTTACCATTTAACAAAAACGACACTGTTACTTAAAGATCCATTTTGTACTTATGTATGTGCAGGAATTATTGCCATGATTACGTTCCATGTTTTTGAAAATATCGGGATGACGATACAACTATTACCTATCACAGGGATTCCTTTACCTTTCATTAGTTACGGAGGAAGTTCGATGATGGGGAATGCTCTTGCAATCGGACTCGTATACAGTATGAAGTTTCATTACCGTACGTATATGTTTACTACGAATGATCCCGACGACGAATAAAATGAAAGGACCCATTTTATTATAAAGGGTCCTCTACTACTTAGAAATTCAGGTAGGATGAAGATAACTCGCATCCTACCTGAATTTCTTTAATTTTGTGTTTGTGGAGTTTGCGTTGGTGGTGTTAAAACTTTTAAAAGCTCAAGACGAGATTTCGTAACTGTCGCCGTAACACCTAATTTTGATAAGTTTGTAACAATACGCTTTAAATCAATCTCTTTCGCCATTTGATTACACCTCAAACTTTCCTTTTCTAATATATATAACGATTTTTGGTTTTAAAAGTTTCAATTTTTAAAGGTCAGACCTTCTACTTCTATATAATATCATGGAAAAGCTTATTTATACTTTTCAGTTTCATTACAAAAGTTAAATATAGTTAAACTTAACCTTTTCCCCTAATAAATAAACCCTTTAAAAAAATATTTTGTGGGATTTTTACTTGTTTCCAAACAATTTATTTATGTTTAACAAATATTTTATTTACATATTAAAAACAATTCGCATTTAAATTTTAGGCATGTTTAGCAAATTTTACAAGTGGAAATAGTGTTATTATCACGAACAGTTTTGAAGTAATATTGACTATTTCAAATTAAATTACTTCAAAAGGAGGAACATCAAATGGCACATTTAGATAAAAATATATTTATCCCTAAAGAGTTAATTAATTTTTATACGAGCTTAAGTCATTCTGCTGAACAGGTGGCTATATTAAAGCCTGTAATGGAGCCGGCGTTTCTGCACGAAAGTAAATTTGCTGGTTTGCCGTTCTTAACCCATGAAATGGAGCATCCTAAAGATAGACAAAATCGATATATGTTGTTTTTGGCACAGCTGAATTTCTCGGAAATACAGCTAGGCCATCCATTTCCTAAAGAAGGTATTTTACAATTTTATATTACTCAACAATGTTATGAGAAAGTAAAGTCACATTCGGAATATTGTCATTTTAAAGTTCAATATATCCCTCATATTGCACACTATAATCAATTTATTCATGACTTTACCTATTTAGAAGACGTAGATTTAAATAATTTTCCAATTCAGCAGGAAATGAAGCTTCTCCCTACTAAACAATTTGAACCTGTATCAGCCATGGACTATCGGCTACATAATTATTTCAAACCTGAAATGATGAATACGTCAATTACATTAGATGAGCGGTCATTCCAAGATGTTTATCTGGAAAGTTATTTAGCAGCGGAACATAAAATTGGAGGCTACCCGTATTTTATTCATCAGGATTTCCGAAAGGGTTCTATGTATTTGCAGCATTATGACACATTATTGCTACAGATTGTTTCTAACGATGAACAAAATATAATGTGGGGAGATAGTGGTATTATTAGCTTCTTTATTAATTCGGAAAAGTTAGCGCAATGTGATTTCTCGGATATATACTTCCATGTGGAAGAGTATTAAGAAAATTAAGATACACTCGCTTTTAGAGAATTGTCGAGTGTTTCTTTTTTTGTTTAGCCTCCGTACGCTATAATGGAGAAAAGAAGGAAGGTAGGTGAACTTTTTGAGCTCTCTTATTCAAGGCTATTTTTTATTCCCTATTATAATGGTTTTAAATATTCTTTTTGCAATAACAGTTATCTTTTTAGAGCGTAAAAAGCCTTCATCCACTTGGGCATGGTTACTCGTACTTTTTTTCCTCCCGTTTGTTGGATTTTTCCTCTATTTATTATTGGGAAGGCAGTTGAGGAAAAAGCACTTATTCCGGTGGGATGGAAGGAAAGATATTGGAATTGAACAGCTCATTAATTATCAAATCGAAGCAATTGAGAATAATGAACTGGAGTTGCGTACTGAGAATATAAAAAATTATAGCCATCTTATTTATATGAATTTAAAAACAAATAATGCCGTTTTAACACAGGATAATGATGTGAAAATTTTCGATGATGGTAGTGACAAGTTTGAAGCACTTATTAGTGATATAAACCACGCAAAAAATCATATCCACATTCAATATTATATTTTTAAACTGGATAATTTAGGGCAAAGAATTATTAATGCATTAATAAAAAAAGCCAAGCAAGGTGTGAAAGTACGGGTTCTATTTGATGAAATGGGTTCCCGTGGCATTCGCAAACGTCATTTTAAAGAACTGATTGAAGCAGGAGGAGAAGTAGAGGTATTTTTCCCATCCATCCTCCCTTTAATCAATCCTCGTTTAAACTTCCGGAATCATCGTAAAATCGCTGTTATAGATGGCAGAATCGGCTATATAGGTGGGTTTAACGTAGGGGACGAATATTTAAGCCTATCTGATCGATTCGGTTACTGGCGAGATACTCATCTGCGTATTGAAGGTAGTGCTGTTCATCCATTACAGACAAGATTTATATTGGACTGGAATCAGGCGAGTGCCAAAAACGATATTATCTATGCAGAGCGTTATTTCCCCATTATTCCACAAAAAGGAACGGCCGCCCTTCAGATTATATCAAGCGGACCTGATACAGAATGGGAAGTAATCAAAAATAATTATTTGCATTTAATATCAAATGCAAAAAAATACGTGTACATACAGTCCCCGTATTTCATTCCAGATGAATCATTTTTTGATGCCATCCGTATCGCAACTCTTACAGGTATTGATGTGCGCATTATGATTCCAAATAAGCCGGACCACATGTTTGTCTACTGGGCCACTTATTCATATGTAGGTCCGCTTGTTGAAGCAGGTGCGAAAGTATATCATTATGAAAAAGGCTTTATTCATGCAAAAATGATTGTCGTTGATGATGAGATTGCTTCTGTCGGAACAGCCAATATCGATGTAAGAAGCTTTAGTTTAAACTTTGAAGTGAATGCCCTTATCTATGACCGTTTATTGGCCCATCGTCTTGCAGAAATATTTGAAAGAGACATAATGGATTGCTCCGAGCTTACATTGGAGCTTTATAAAAACCGTTCAAACTACACTAAATTCAGAGAATCGATGTCACGATTATTATCACCGATTTTATAGAAAATGGGATGCGCTTATGAACAGCACATCCCATTTTTTTAATTTATTCCTAAATATTCTTCTAATGTAACTCCTGCTTCATAAACCTTTGTTGCCAAATCTCCTTCTAAATAACGGAAATGCCATGATTCATGCATGAAACCGGTAACCTGCTCCTTACCTTTAGGGTAGCGTAATATAAAGCCGTATTTATGAGAGTTTTGAGCTAACCATTGCCCCGCTTTTGTATCACCGAAAGCATTCGTCAACCACAGATCCTCTTTACCTTTCTCGCCAATATCAAAGGCTAAGCCTGTTTGGTGTTCGGAATAACCTGGTCTCGCACTGTATCGATCGGCAGCATCTTTCCCATCTCTTTTCACATACCGATCATATAATGACTTTTGATACTCATAAGAACGGAAGCCACTAAATGCTACTAGCTCCATCCCTTCTCCCTTGGCAGCTTCAGCCATTTTTTCAAATGCTGCACGTGCTTTGGAATCCTCGCCTTTATTATATGAGGCCGGTAGAGGTATTTTTTTATTTACTATTAAAACACCTTTTATAAACGTAGGATCTGTTGCAGGTTTTTGTCCTACAATATAGCCATTTTCTAGTATTGCTTCTTCTTTAGTATCTGCAGACGGTGTTTTTGGATTTTCCTCAACCGGTTTTTCGTTTTTCGTACCTGGCACAGTTGGAGGTTTTTCCTCCTGTAGTTTTGTTTCGGAATTATTCCCTTCCATTGGAGAAGGAGTAGATGATTTATCTGACTCCGCTGTTTCCTCCTCCATTGGGATGACCGGTTGCTCCGGTGTCTGAGCACTATTATATTTATAATAAACGGAGCCCAGAATCGCGATTAATAAAATGATGGAAATGGAAAAAATCAAAGCGATGGGACTCTTTCTTTTTGCTTTGTAGTTCATTAAAGTTCGCCTTCTTCTTTTATTGTTATCCGCTGACAATGACTAATAATACAACTATCGATAAAACTGCAAACAATGCAGACATATTGCGCATCCATTTTGCTTCTTTTACATGACCTTTTTCTTTAAATGTCCTTGAACGGAAAAAATTTGTGAATGTAAACATAATCGTCATTGATAAAATCGCTGCTTCCATATTTTGTTTTACGATAAAATACAATGCTGATAAACTTGCTCCTGCAACTAATACAAGCGATACTGCTTTTTCATACTTTTTCATCATTATCTCCCTTAAACTATGATTGCAAAATTCCCTATTCGATTAAGGCAACCTATCTTTTAACCTCTAGTTAGTATAAAACTAGTTTGAATGAGAATCAATTTTGAAAATCTTAATTAATCGCTTCATTATTAGCAAAAGAAAAACTCTACATGTAAAACGATAATCCATGCAGAGTTTTCGAATATTTTTCTTTTTTTTCTGAAACTTCTCATTAAAAGTTTTTAGATAAAAATGCAATTATTGATTATGTTGATTAGTATTTAATGTTGTAGATTTAAAACATCATACATTTTCATAAACGACTTCTGACATTTCAAAACGGAAAAACTCATGATGCAACTCATCACGGAAATGCTTCGGTGTCACACCTGTATATTTTTTAAATATTCTTGTGAAGTAACTTTGATTACAAAAGTGGAACTGCTCGGAAATTGATGTAATGCTCTTATTCGTATGACGTAAATAGTATTGAGATTCTTCTACTCTACGGACATTTAAATATTCCACCAATGTTATACCTACATGCTCACGGAATATTCGTGATAAATGACTCGTACTTATATGGAAGTTTGCTGCAATGCTTTCAACTGTCAAATCATTTTCAAGCTCATCATTTATGTACATAATCACTTTGTTTACTGTCTGATGACGGAATGTTGGCTGTTTACGATCAGCAATAAAGTATACATAAAATTCTACTAAATCATCTGCAAATTGCAGAAACTCGGCGTCTTTCATTTTGTTTTCAACCATATCCGCACATGCTAAGTTGAAGGCAAATGCTTTTTTAGATGGAACCTGGTTGTCTAACAGCTTACGTGCCACAATTGATGACAAAGTAACAAAATATGAACGGACAACTTTTATCACTTGTTTGCCAAAGCGTGCAGATAGGATGTCTATTATTTCATGTAATGTCTTTTTCGCCTTTGTTGCCTCTAGATGATAAATCTCAAAAATTAATCGAGATTCCAATACAAAAAAATCTTCAATACCTGCATATTGATTAATATTGTCAATCTCCTGAAAATAGCGCTTTGAAATTGTTTCCGAAATCGAATACTGATGTAGTTGCATAAATTACCCCATCTTTCTTCAGAATAGACATTCTGTTTCTAAACTTTTAAAGACAACTTTAATCTGTGATTTTGTCCTTACATTGCAGATAAAGATGCCTACCGCTCCATCCAATCTGCCAAATTTCCTATAATAAATTACAAAATATTATGTAAAGTAATTATTTTTTTGCTGTTTGAGTTCCATTAACTATAATATATTTCGTATATATTTGTGCATTTATTAGTAACTATAGTGAATATTAACATATTCTAACTTTTCCTTTCAACCTAATTTTAACAAATACTATAGTTCAAAATGATTATGATACTTCCCTTTTTTAGAAATAGTCTCCGTAAATAATTTTATATTACTAGAAAATCAAACCTTTTTTATATTATTACTGGAATACTTTCCACCAATAAAATCTTCTAACAAAATTCACTTTACTTTTATCCAAAAATTAATTATTTATAAAATAAATCTTCTTAACCTTAATCTCTTTTAATATGTAGCAAAATAGTTCATAATTGTATAAAATGCTTATGAAGAGGTGTTATAAAGTGGAGCCAAAACAAATAGAAGAAATTATGGAAGTCATTAAAGAATTTTTCCCTGAAAATACTTCCATTGCTATTTCAGATACGAATGAGTATATTTACTATCAACCAAGCAAAAAAGTAGATTTAAAAATTAAGCCGGGTGACCCTATTAAAGAAGGATCAGCAGCTTACAAAGCATTAACGTATGGACAGAAGATTAACTCTTACATTGAGTCGGATGTATTCGGGGTTCCTTATTACGGAATGAGTATTCCCCTCATTGAAGAAGGCGAAACAAAAGGTGCCATCACGGCCATTTTCCCTCAAAAGCCCTCACCGTTTTTAACAAATTATATTACAGTGAAAATCGATGATTGCTGGTACCCAATCAAACATAACCAAGTTATCTATTTGGAGACTCAATTACGTAAAACTTTTGTTAAAACAATGCACCGTGAAGGTTACCACCGTTTGAACCTTAGTGACCTGGAATTATTCTTGGCACCAGATTCATTTATTCGATGCCACCGTTCATATATTGTGAACATCGATTATATTGAAGAAATCCAACCGGATTCACATTCTACTTTCTTATTAATTATGAAAGACGGCACACGCATTCCTGTTAGCCAACGCTATGCGAGCTACTTCCGCCGTTCTTTAGGTTTCTAAATGGAACTTTCTAAGCGACTTGTTATAAACAGGTCGCTTTTATCTTTTTACCACTTATTACTTTCTCCTTTTCAACCATTTTTTCATCTAAATTGTAAAAATCTGCTCATTTTTAGTTCCGGTAAAATCATAGTAAAACCGAATTTATCTACTCTACGCAATAAAGTTCTCGATTAATCATTTTTTAAGCGCTTTTATGTTATGTGTGAAGTTAATGTGACAATTTGGTGATATTATTAACGTAAATGCCAGTTTAGTACCTGGTAAAAAAAACAGAAAATTCTAATATTATTTTCTGATTAATCAAACGATTAAAAAACTTTTTAGGGGAGGATTTTTAAATGGATCCACGAGTTGAGAAACGTTTAGGTTTAAAAGGGTTAGCAGATAAAATCGTAACAGCTGAACAAGCAGCTGCTTTAATTGAAGACGGTACAGTAGTAGGGATGTCCGGATTCACACGTGCAGGGGATGCTAAAGTAGTACCAATGGCTTTAGTTGAGCGCGCTAAAAATGAAAAAATTAAAATTGATGTATATACAGGGGCTTCATTAGGTCCTGAAGTTGATAACCATTTAGCTGCTGCTGGTGTTATTAACAAACGCGGTCCTTTCCAAGGGGATGCGGTAATGCGCGGTATGATTAACAAAGACCAAATTTCTTATGTAGACGCTCACCTATCTCACAATGCTGAGTTAGTGCGCCAAGGAGTTATCGGTCCAATTAAACACTTAATTTTAGAAGCTGTAGCAATTACAGAAGATGGACTAATTATCCCATCAAACTCTGTAGGTAACTCTCCAATTTTTGCTGAGTATGCTGAGAACATCATTATCGAATTAAACATTTCTCATCCAGAAGCATTAATCGGTATTCACGATATTTACGTTCCTGGTGAACAAGGTAAGCGTGATGCTATTCCAATGACAAATGCTGAGCAACGTATTGGTGAAATTGGTATTCGTGTAGACTTAGATAAAATCCAAGCAATCGTTATTTCTGAAGAGCCAGATGCGCCTTCATTAATCGTACCTCCAGATGAAGAAACACAAAATATGGCAAACATTTTATTAGACTTCTTCCGTTCAGAAATCAAAGCGGGTCGTTTAACAAATGAATTAATGCCATTACAATCTGGTGTAGGTTCTGTAGCAAACGCAGTTTTAGACGGTTTTGCTGATTCTGAATTCGAAAACTTAGTAGTTGCTTCTGAAGTACTACAAGATGCAGTATTCAACTTAATTGATGCTGGTAAAGTACGCTTTGCTGCTGCAACTTCTATTACACTTACTGAAGAATTACAGAAAAAAGTTTACGGCAACTTAGAAAAGTATGCTGACAAAATTTGCTTACGTCCACAAGAAATTTCTAACCACCCAGAGCTTATCCGTCGTTTGGGCTTAATCTCAATCAACACTGCTCTTGAGTTAGATATTTATGGTAACGTAAACTCTACACACGTTTCAGGTACTAAAATGATGAACGGTATCGGTGGTTCTGGTGACTTCGCACGTAACGCTCGTCTTGGTATCTTCGTAACGAAATCATACGCAAAAGGCGGCGCGATTTCTTCAATCGTACCAATGGTTTCTCACGTAGACCACACTGAACACGATGTAGATGTAATCGTAACGGAACAAGGTATCGCTGATTTACGCGGACTAGCTCCAAAAGAGCGTGTTAAGTTAATCATCGAAAACTGTGCACACCCTGATTTCAAAGAGCAATTATGGGATTACTACAACCGTGCTTTTGAAGCTACAGGCGGCGCGCAAACTCCTCACATTTTAGAGGAAGCTCTTTCTTGGCACGTAAACCTTGCTAAAAACAAAACAATGAAAAAAGAAGTAACTAAAGCGTAATTTATACACAACATACAGGGTTTGTCCGAAAGTCTTTTGACTTATCGGACAAACCCTTTTTTTGTTGAATATTATTTTTGATTTATTTTGAACGTTTATCCTGCTCATCATTGTAATAATCCGTTGTTGTTTGAGCACCTTCTTCTACCATTTGGTTACCTTCTAAAGTATGATCGGCAACATCTCCCGCTGTCATTGCAACCTCTTCCAGCGTTTCTTCTTCATAAGCATCTTTGCCGACAGAGGCAGACTTAGCAATATTTGTATTTAAATCTTTCGTAACCGGAGAGTGAGCAGCATCGTTACCAGTTACTTTTTCTTGTGCTTTCTGCATTAAACCTTGCACGCCACCACTTTCATCTACTTTACCTTTTGCTTTATTTAAATAATCCATTGCTTTATCACGGTTTTCCTTCTTACTTAAGAAAGAAGCTGCTCCAGCTATCAATCCCGCCATTACAACGCCTTTACCTTTTAATTTAGCCATAATATTACCTCCAGTATCATTTGATTTTGATTTTGATTTCCATTCATATAATCTAATATACCCTGTGAATTTCTTTTAAAACCTTAACTATTTAGGATTAGAAAATCCAAAAAACGGATAATAATAATTAACTAAAGAAAAAAGGGGTGTTGGCTATGATTCAAAAAAAGGAAATTACATATAAAGGAACTGAGATGCTCACTCTTCTTGGCGTCTCTGGAGTCATTACTTTTATAATTTCACTTTTTGTAGGATTTTAATCGAAATTAATTTCACTTAAATATGTATAAAGAAAAACACGATTCCCTATCGTAATAGGAATTCGTGTTTTTGTATTTTTTATACTTTTACATCGTCATATGAGTCACTATTATCAAATGAAGATACGACATATGAGCAAAGGGCTTTCATCTTAAAGTTATTTTCTCGGGCATAGTTTGCCGCTTCATCCAAAAGTTTTTTAGCTACACCTTGACCGCGCAATTCATTTGATACATACGTATGATCCATAACCATGACTCCATCGCGTAGCACCCAAGTAATCTCTGCTAGACGCTCTCCGTTCACTTCATATTCAAAAGCTCCATTGTTATTTCCATTGTCTTTGTACGTAAATTCCATTTTTCACCCTCCTTTATTATTCACAATAATATATCATAGTTTGAATTTTCATGAAAAATAAAAGCACCCAATGATGAGTGCTTTTAAATACTACTATTCTTTTTTAAACCAAGTTGATATCGTATCAATTAGATTAGTGAAGAAGTTTTTGACACCTTGCCAGAAACCTTCATCTTCTAAAATGCCACCGAAAGTTTCATCAAATTTTGCCGTTAAATCTGAAAGCTGTGAAGATAGTTTACTAAAATCGATATTTAAATTACTAATGCGATCCATTAAATCTACTAATAATTGACGGTCTTTCTCGCTTAAGTTAATTTGTAGCTTAGCCAATTGTTCTTCAACAATTTGTTGAACTTCCTCTTTATTAGCCGGCTTGTTCTCAGCAATCGCTTTTTTGATTTGTGTTAGTAGCTCTGCTACCTGTTCATCTGTAACACCTGCCGACTCGGCAATTGAAGTGGCAACTGATAATTCGTCATTGGCAACATCTGTACGTTCAATATCCAATGTTTCACCTGTTTTTACTTCATACGCTTTATAAATGCCCACTAATGCAGAGTGACCTGTTACCGGTTTTGGAGCCGCAATTTCCACAATCGCGTCTTCAATACCTGCAGTTAACATTGCATTTGCATACATTTCTGATGTCACTTGTGTAATATTAGCTGGAGTGACAATGCTAATTGTCAGTCCTTTCCCTGCATCTTGACGCGTAATTTTAGCAGATGAAAACATGCGGGAACTAGGGTTACTGTCTTTTATATATTTGGCTAAATCTTGGCCAGAAATAGTAATTTCATCAACTTCTGTTTCTTGGGAGACACGTAATGCAGTTTTTACAATCTCCTTTTCACTATCGGATAAATTTGATCCATAAACTACGATTGGTACCCCTAGCTTTTCATTGATTGGATTTTTTTGCTCTGTTGCTGCTGCAGACACACTCAATGGTAATACTACCGAGATTAATAGTGCAAACGTCGCAACTAATGCAATCCATTTTTGTTTCATTATTAAATCCCCCTTTTTAAATGTATATTCCCATTTTCACTTAATCTTGTCCTAATTTCATATACATTCTCTATTAATACGTATAAAAAAAGTAAAAGGTTGCAAATTTTAATTCACCTTTTACTTTTCAATGTACTTTACTCTATTTTAATCTCTGGCGATTTCCGTCCAGCCATCTTTTTGTGTAATTTTACGAGCCTTCATTAATGTACCAAGCGCACGCTTAAATGAACCTTTACTCATATTGAACATTTCCGTAATTTCTTCCGGCGTTGACTTGTCACCGAATGGCATTTTACCACCGACACTTTCTAAATACGCGAAGATTTTTTCTGCATCTTCTCCTAAACGTTCATGTTTTCGAGGTAAAAATGACCCGTTTAGTGAACCATCTTCCTTCACATCAATGATGCGTACCTGTACATCTTGTCCTAAGCGAGGTTCAGCTTTCATTTCTGACTCATGAACGAAAATACGATATGGTTTTTCTACACCTAGCAAAAATGACCCTACTGGTAATAGACGATATGGGCGAGCTGTAATGTTTTTATTGAACAGTTCTGCTTCAGCACCTTCATACATGTCATTTACCTTTTCTTCAGTAACGAGACGTCCGAACAAATCACCATTGCGATCTGTACGCAATGTCATATATAAATGGTCCCCTGACTCCGGCCATACTTCGGAAATAGCTGGTAAATCTTCTGCACGGACTAAAACTTCTCGAGATGTGCCAATATCACAAAAGGCACCTTCTTTTGTAACTTTTAAAACTCGTGCCCAACCATAATCGGCTTCTGTAATATGTGGAATGGCTGTTGTCGCTTGAAGGTCCCCACGTCGATCCGTATATAGGAAAACTTTTACTAAATCCCCAATCGCTAATGTTTCTATAACATCCGATGCATTTAATGGGATTTCTAAATCACCATTCGTTAATACATATCGTGATCCTTGTTCCTCTAATACAGTTAATTCCACTACTTGTCCTGATTTAATTAATTGATTCATTCAATACATTCTCCTTTTTCTCGTCAATCATTACATATTATGATTTGATTTCATTTCTTCTAGCTTCCTTGTCATGTCGGGCTCTTCTTCTAAAAGCTGTACTAAATCAGCTATACGGTCAATCGAATTCCAACTTAAATGATGTTCAATACCTTCAACATCTTCATAAATATGTTCTTCATTTACCCCAATTAAACGCAAAAATTGTTCCAGCAATTCATGACGCTGAACTAGTCGCTTTCCTAATTTTTGCCCTTTTGGCGTCAATGTTAAGCCTCTATATTTCTCATACAGTAAATATCCATCTTTATCTAATTTCTGCACCATTTTTGTAACGGAGGAAGGTAGAACAGATAAAGCTTCTGCGATATCGGACACACGAGCATACCCTTTATTTTCGATCAATAAATAAATTTGTTCAATGTGGTCCTCCATGCTAGGTGTTGGCATAACTGTTCCCTCTCTTTCAATTGCTCCTTTAAGTTTACTACAATTTCATGCAAAAAGTTAACTGAAAACAGTGAACGTTAAAAAAGGGATATTCAAATTAGTTTGTCCCTAATTGAATACCCTTTTATTTCAAATCTATGTTAAAGCTTGCCATACAGCTACATGATTTATACATATGAATAATTATCCCCAAGGAATTATGAATGACTTGGATATTGTTTAACAAGATGAAGTGCACGGATAATTTGCTTGTTAATTTCTTCAATGCTTTCTGGTGTGTTCATTTGGTTGAATGCTGCATCTCTTGATTCTTCTGAAGCGACATATCGAGCAGGTAAAGAATTCAATGCTATAGCAGCGACATCCATTTCACACTGTTTACAGTGACAAAATGTCTGGTATTGAACGCCATGCAGCAAAAAACTTACAAGTCCCATTACAATCTCTTCTGTAACATTTACTAATTTTATATTGGACATTTTAATATTTCGACCTTTCGCCTCATTTCATTAATATTCACTTAATAATATAACTTTCGTTAAAATAACTCAAGAACTCCGTCGTTTGATACCTATTTATAGTGTTTGTCTAGTCTACTTTACTTTCAGTAATCGCAATGCATTTAAAATGACTAGCAATGTTGCACCCATATCGGCAAAAATTGCAATCCATAAAGTTAACCATCCCGGTATAATCAATAAAAGCGCAATAAGCTTTAACCCGAGTGCAAAAGCAATGTTTTGTTTAATTATTTTCATTGCTTTTTTACTCAGCTTCATCGTATACGGTAGCTTTGTAAGGTCATCAGCCATAAAAACAATTTGAGCTGTTTCAAGCGCTGCGTCTGTTCCTGCTCCCCCCATCGCAATACCAATGTTAGCCGAAGCTAAAGCAGGAGCGTCATTTACCCCATCTCCAACCATTGCGACTGAGTGATATTGCTGTTGCAAGTCTTTCATAGCCTGTAACTTGGACTGCGGTAAAAGGTTTGCCCTTACGTCATTGATATGGAGCTGCTCTGCAATTTTTTTTGCAGTTAAAGATTCATCGCCTGTCAACATTACAGTGTGCTGGATGTCATTTTCGTGAAGCGCTGCAATCACTTCTTTACTTTCCGGTCGAAGCTGATCAGCTATCGATAGTATCCCTAAAACACGCTCCTCATTTGCAGCTACGATTACCGAATGACCGCTCGATGCATGCTGTTGAACTCTTTGTAATAAGGACTCAGGAATAGTTACAATCGATTGAATCCATTTTACACTTCCTACATAAATTACTTCACCATTCACTGATGCATAAGCACCTTTTCCTGTTACTGACTGAAAATCTACAGCATTTGGAATAAGTATCTTTTTATCAAATGCTTTTGCTAAAACCGCTCGAGCTAAAGGATGCTGTGACATCTTCTCAACAGCGGCAATTTTTGCGAGTAATATATCCGCATTATCAGTATTCCCTTCTATTTCAATTGCCACTACTTCCGGTTGCCCTTTTGTTAAAGTTCCCGTTTTATCGAACGCAACTGCTTTAATGCGGGCTAATTCCTCTAAATAAACCCCACCTTTAATTAATACGCCGTTGCGAGCTGCATTACCAATTGCTGTAACGATTGCAACTGGTGTGGAAATCACAAGCGCACAAGGACATCCTACAACCAAGACTGCCAAACCTTGATAGACCCAATGTAGCCAATCCCCCGTTATAATGCTTGGCACAATCGCTACTAATAAAGCGACAACTATAATTGCTGGCGTATAATATTTTGCAAAGCGGTCAACAAACTTTTGTGATGGCGCTTTTTCAGCCTGTGCTTCTTCAACTAAATGAATAATCTTAGCAATTGTTGTATCCTCTACCCGCTTTGTCACTTTAACCTCTAAAGCACCAGCTTCATTTAATGTTCCTGCAAATACCGGATCCCCCATTTGTTTTGCAACGGGAAGTGGTTCACCTGTAATGGCTGCTTGATTAACGGTTGAAATACCAGTAATGACGACACCATCCATGGCAATTTTCTGTCCCGGTCTAACAATTAAAATATCACCAACTTGAATCATCTCAGTCGGGACTACCTTTTCATCATTGTGACCATCCTGCACTCGCTTAATAGTGGCTGTATCAGGTGCCAAATCGATTAGCTGGGAAATGGATTGACGAGCTTTATTCATCGAATACGCTTCCAAAGCTTCACTTACCGCAAATAGAAAAATGACAATTGCAGCCTCTTGCCATTCACCTATGATGGCAGCTCCGATTATCGCAATTGTTATTAATGTTTTCATATCAAATTCCAAATGGATTAAATTCTTTATCCCTGTTATGAAAGTGGAGTATCCACCTACAACAATTGCGACCGCATAAAGGCTATTTACGATTATATGCCCTTCATGAAGCACGAAACTGCAAATGACTCCTATTAATACAAACAGCAATGCAAATGCTGCAAGTTTATTTTCTTTACGTTTATAAAATGGGATCGCTTCAACCATTAATCGCTCATTCGCCCGGGAAACTTTAATACCATCAAAAGCCCCAGCAGCTTCTAGTTGATCAAGTGTCGCTGTACCGGTTACCGTTAACTTCGCTGCACCGAAATTTAAAAGTACATCTTCAACTGTGTCAATTTCCCTTACATTTCGTTCGAATTTTGCAGCACAGTTTGCACAAGATAAATTTTCCAAGCGATATTGTTCTGTTTTTTGCCCCATGTGATTCACTCCTTTGAATGTTCATAAGCAATCATGACAATTTGATGCACATGGTCATCTGCTAACGAATAGTAAACTAATTTTCCTTCACGTGTCGATTTTGCCAAACCATGTTCTCTTAAATAACGTAAGTGGTGGGATGCCGTTGCCATACTCGTACCGATGATTGCTGCTACATCACAAACACATAACCGTTCTTCAATTGTCAGCGCAAATGTAATTTTCAAGCGTGTTTCGTCTGCAAGTGCCTTTAAAAATTTCGCTACGTTGGAAAGCTGGGGCATTTGCTCTCTTACAGCTTCCACTGCCTGTTCATTCACTTTTGTTATATCACAAGTATCCTTCACTTTTACACCTCATTCAAATATCTGTTTGAATGTATTATAGCTTATGTACTTTTTACATTCAAATGATTGTTTGAATGTAAAAAACCTCCCTTTATCTAAAAGGAAGGTTTTTTCATTCTTTATTCAGCTTTCAATATTAACTCGTATTTCGTGTTAATAGTGCCATCGATATTAGTTTTATGGTAACGACCGTATACCCAATTCGATATTTGATTGTCATACCATTTTGACTTCATATGTCCACTTTGACCTGGACCGACAATATGATGTGCTGTAGACAAATTATTTAAATCGGCCACAAAGCGCCAAGATGCACCATGTTTTACATTTCCGTTTCCGTCTTCTGAAGCAGCTTGAACCGTTACACTCGATCCGCCTACCGCTAATCTTTCAGGGTTAACGTAATCTGCTAAAAAGTCAGACGCACTTGCCAATGGGTGGTTGAAAGTTAACTTATTGTAACTTCCCCACTTCCATTTTGAAACCGCTGTACCAAATTTACCTTCGATTTTCGTTACGGCATCTTCAAACGCAGTATAAACGAATTGATCTAAACCGCCCTCTTCAGTAATCCAAACACCTGGATTGCCGGCATATGCATCACGAAGCATTTGGTCGGTAATTTGGGATTTCCCTGGCATTAATTTGAAGACATCTTCCGGCATGGCATCTTTGAATAAGGCATTTTCCATATTTTCAATTAGGAAATGATACACAAGCGGTGCACCCTGATCTTTATCATCATAGTACTCCCACTCTTCTAACAATGTAATAACCCTTTTATATTTGCCTTCTGTATCCTGTGCTTTAATCGTTTCTAGTAGACTCGGTAAAAACTCTACGGCATGCAAATTTTTCTTATCCATTTGCATCCCTTTCATTTCCGCAGCCGTCAGCTTTAATAATTCCCCTGTCTCGTCGTTATAAACAGGCGTTTCAATCATTTCCACAATACGTTCATAACGATATGGTTGTGCCCAAAGGTTGGAAATATGATATGGGTATTCTTCACCTACTATTTGATTGTTAGCTGTTGCAATATAACCTTCTTCAGGATTAATGACAGTCGGTAACTCATCGAATGGAATATAGCTTTCCCAACCGTATTCAGAAGAATTCCCCGGTACTGGTAATGCACCTGTACCTTGTTTACGTATCGGTACTAAACCGTTTGCTTTATAGGCAATCGTACCGTCTGTTGAAGCAAACACAAAGTTTTGTGCGGGTGCTTTGAAGTCTTCTAACGCAACTTCAAACTCCTCCCAATTTGTTGCTTTATTAAAGCCTAATACTGCTTTTAATTCCTGTGTGGATTGAAGCGCTGTCCACTGCATTGAAAACTGCTCTTTAACTTCTGTTTCTTTTAGCATTATGTTTGAAATGATTGGACCATGACGTGTTTCCACCACTTCGAAGTCAATCGTTTTACCATCTTTTACTTTAATAGGTTCTTCTCGAACTGTTGCATCTTCCCATTTACCGTCATATTCAAATTGATATGGATTTTCCGGATTTGGCGTTTCGATATATAAATCTTGGACATCAGGATTTACATTTGTAACACCCCAGGCAATCTGTTCGTTATGCCCTAAAATAATGCCTGGAATCCCGGCGAATATAACACCGCTGACATTTTGTTCAGGTGACTGCAAGTGCATTTGATACCATACAGATGGTGTACTTAAACCTAAATGCGGGTCATCCGCAAGTAGCGGTTTCCCTGATTTCGTAAACTTCCCGCCAATTACCCAGTTGTTACTTCCGTTAAATTCATTAGGTAAATAATCTGTTGTAAAGGCAGTTGTAATATCTGTCTCTATATTTAAATTTGCCTCAATAATTGATTTTGCATTTTCCGGGTATTCTACAAATAATTCTTTAGCCTGCTCTTCTGTATAATTTTGTAATGCCCATGAACGGAATGCTTGTTGATTCCAGTTTCCGCCAAGGTCATATGCCATATATTTCCCAATTACCAATGAATCGATTGGTGTCCAAGCTTCTGGTGTATAACCAAGCAGCTTAAATTCATAGGAAAGCTTGCTGCTTCCTTTTACTTCATCAATAAAGGCATTTACACCTTCTGCATACCATTCTAAAATTTGCTTAGATTCCGCATCATAACCATCCCATGAATTCTCCGCTGCATGACGCAAGCTGAATGTACGGAAAAATTTATCGGTATTAACTGCAGACGCACCTACCACTTCTGCTAAAGTACCGCTTGCCTGACGACGAGCTAAATCCATTTGGAACAATCGATCCTGCGCTTGGACATAGCCTTGGGCGCGATAAAGGTCGGCATCTGACTTCGCCACAATATGCGGAACCCCTACACCATCTCTTGTAACTTCCACATCTTCATCTAAAATCGTAACAATATTCTCACCTTCAATTAAAGGCTTCGAATTAGATACGTATAAATGCAACCCAGCAACTGCTGAACCGCCAAGAACAATCAAAATCCCAATTGTCCAAATGACAATGTTAACAATTTTGCGCCCTTTTGCCTTTGTAGCCTGTTGTGCCATTAAATCCACCTCTTTATCTTGTTTTTTGCAAAGTGCGATTTGTTCCTTACAAAAAATAGTTTTCTATAATTCTCTTTATCTTACACTGTTTTTAATTTTAATACGATAGGGCAATGATCGCTACCTAAAACTTGTGAATGTATGGACGCTTCTTCAATTTGTTCAACGAGACGGTTCGAAACAATAAAGTAATCAATTCGCCATCCAATATTTCGCTCACGCACTTTTGCCATATAGCTCCACCACGTATAATGGTCCGTTTCATTCGGGTGGAAATGGCGGAATGTATCTGTAAATCCACTATTAAGTAAGTCGGTCATTTTTCCACGTTCTTCATATGTAAATCCGGAATTGCCAATATTGGATTTAACGTTTTTTATATCAAGCTCGCCGTGTGCAACATTTAAATCCCCACAATAAATGACGGGCTTTTTTGAATCAAGTTCCCTTAAATAATCCGCCATACGGTCTTCCCAAAGGAGGCGTTCTATTAAACGTGTTAAATCCCGTTTTGCGTTCGGTGTATACGTATTTACTAAATAAAAATTCTCGTATTCTAATGTAATAATGCGCCCCTCATCAGGTGCAATTTCATTTTCAATACCGTAAAATACCGCTAATGGTTTATGTTTCGTAAATACCGCTGTACCTGCATATCCTTTTTTTACTGCTGAATGCCAATACTGATAATACCCTTTGAGTTGAAGGTCAATTTGTCCTTCCTGGCATTTAGTTTCTTGAAGACAGAAAAAGTCAGCTTCCATTTCATGGAAATAATCTAAAAAGCCTTTATTTACACATGCACGTATACCATTGACATTCCACGAAATAAATTTCATCTTTTGCGCTCCTTCTGTGTTATATTCTGATTTATAATAGCTGCAAATTCAGCCAATATGATTAGTATGGTGGAGCCTTATCCACAAAAAGATAACCCGTGCCAAATGAGCACGAGTTGAGTCTTTTTATCTCCTAAGATTAATCTTCACCGACGATTTTTACTTCCATCTCTAAGTCGATATCAAACTTTTCCTTCACAGCACGCTGTACCATTTGAATTGTTTCAATATAATCTTTAGCTGTTGCATTGTTCTTATTTACGATAAATCCGGCATGCTTCGTAGAGACTTCGGCACCACCAACGCCTTTCCCCTGCAATTCGCTGTCTTGAATAAGTTTACCCGCAAAATAACCTGGGGGACGTTTAAATACACTGCCAGCAGAAGGGTATTCGAGCGGTTGCTTTGATTCGCGTTGGTATGTTAAATCAGCAATTTTATCATCGATTTGCTTTTGATCCCCCTGTTCTAATTGGAACGTAGCTGACAGAACGAAATAGCCCTTTTTAGCAATAATGCTTTTACGGTAAGAAAGTTCAAGCTGCTCGTTGTTCAGCTCTAGAAGTTCTCCTTCCGGTGTAATTATTTTACAAGATGTGACGATATCTTTAACCTCACCACCGTAAGCACCGGCATTCATTGCCATTGCTCCTCCGATTGAACCTGGAATACCGCATGCAAATTCAAAACCGGTTAAGCTTTGAGCTGCGACTTGTTTTGATACTTCTTTAATCAATGCACCACTTTGTGCATAAACCGTTTCACCTTCGATGCGAATTTCGTCTAGTAAAGCAAAATGCAGGACGATTCCACGGACACCGCCATCACGTACGACCATATTGGAGCCATTCCCCAGCATGAGTAGCGGTACATTATTCTCGTATGCATACTTAACGACAGCTGCTGCTTGCTCTTCTGTTTCAGGCAGCACGAGAATATCCGCCTTACCACCAAGTTTTGTCATCGTATATTTTTTTAACGTTTCATTTGTTTTTATATTATTTGAAGGTATCCATTGTAATAAATCATTTTCCCATTGTTGAATTGTCATAAAAGCCATTTTCCTTTCCTCAAAAGCTGACATACCTTTTTAGTATCTGTTTTTGACGCGCTTTTTACAAGTAAAACAACATGATTTATAACCAACTTTTCGCCCAATTTTCAATTTCTCTGACCGTCTGTTCAAGTGATTGGCCCTTTTCTGTTAAATTATATTCCACACGAATCGGTACTTCCGAAAATACTTTTCGTTCAACGATGCCCTCTTTTTCAAGTTCCTTTAAACGTTCCGACAATAATCGTCCACTTATCGGCAATGCGGATTCAATCGCGTTAAAACGTTGCGGACCCTCCAGTAGTTGATAAATAATCAAAGCAGTCCACCGTTTCCCTACAAGCTCCATAGCCTTGGACAAACGTGGACATAATGCTGATTCCTTCATTTCTTCACCTCAAATTTATTGCTTAAATTAAACTTTATTTAACTCCTTAATAATATATTACCACTTTTTATAGATTACGAAAAGTAAGTAGCTTACTTAGAACTTAATTCATGTTGTAAAAAAATATCTTCTATTTTATGATGGAATTAACACATTGTAATAAATTGGAGGTGAAACTATGACGACTTATTCGGTAGATTTTTTTCATTCATCAATTAACTTTTCCATTAAACACATGATGATCACAAAGGTACATGGTACATTCGATTCTTTTGCTGCCCACATAGAGGCGAGTAAAATAGAAGAGCTTAATGATTCATACATACGTTTTGAGATAGATGTAGCGAGTATTAATACACGGGACAGTTCAAGGGATCATCATTTAATTTCTGCAGATTTCTTTAATGCGGACCGTTACCCTAAGATCACATTTATAAGTAAAGAAATCACAAGCGACCAGCATCAAATCAAATTACACGGAGACTTAACTATTAAAGATGTTACACGACCTGTTACTTTCGAAGTCACATACAATGGTTGTGTTAAAAATCCATGGGGTATCGATACATACGGCTATACATGCCAAACCGAAATTAATAGAAGCGATTTCAATTTAACATACAATGATTCATTAGAATCGGGCGGACTTTTACTCTCTGAACAAGTGAAAATATCTGTGGAAATACAATTAAATAAAAACTGAAAAAGAGGCGCTCATCAATTGATGGGCGCCCCTTTTCCAATATAAAATAATTATGCTGTTACTTTTACTAAGTTTTTAGCTGTAGCTTTTACTTTCTCTAAACCTTCAGCAATAATTTGTTCAGCACCAGCTGGATTAGAATTATGACCTTCGATAATTACTTCATCAATTTTCTCCATACCGTATACGCCACCAATAACTGCATTAATGTAAGTTGCAGCCATTTCAAGTGGAGCAGTTTCCGGTGTAGAGTAAACACCGCCACGTGCACTTAATACGATATATTTTTTGTCAGTCATTAAACTTACTAATTGACCTTGTTCATTGTATTTAAATGAATATCCTGCACCATAAGTGTAATCGATGAATGATTGTAATGCAGCTGGAATTGTTAAGTTCCATAATGGGAATGCAAATACAACTACATCTGCAGCTGTTAATGCTTCACGTGATTTATTGAATGCAGCTAGAGAACCTGCTTCGATTGCTGATAATTCTTCACCTGCTTGTGCTTTACCGAATGCATTGAAAAGTTCCTGACCGAAATACGGCATATTTTCTTCAAATACATCAAAAGTTGTTACGTTGACACCTTGTACATTAGCTACTTCAGCCATGAACGTTTCATACATTTTTGTTGATACACCATCTGGTCGGTTATTTGCTTTTACTACTAATACGTTTGTCATTTATCTATATCTCCCTACTAATTAGTATATTTATTTTCTGAATTTTTATCCTATTTTTAGATATCTCAAATTCGAGGTACTTTACTATAATAAAATAACTTCCAAAGAAAATCAACATAAATGCCCTCATACTTTCGACTGAAAATTCATGGCATCATTTATTTAAGGAGTCTTAGACTTGTTACTTACAGTAGGAATAATTAAATTTCGCAGGAACCCTCAGTACATGCTGCACCATTATTGCCCTGCATTTTTAAAGGTTTTCGTAAACCCAATTCTTGTGCTGCCTTTTCGATAGTTTGTTCAAATACTTCTTGTGGCTGAGCTCCTGAAATACCATACTTATTATCGATAACAAAGAATGGTACACCACGTACACCTAGATTTTGGGCAACAGCGATGTCTTGCTCTACCTCTTTCATATAGTCATCATTTTCAATAACTTGTTTAGCCTTTTCTACCGATAAATTCACTTCTTTTACTAACGCTAGTAAGACATCAGTTTGACCAATTGCCTTTCCTTCCAAAAAGTACGCTTTCAAAACTCGCTCAGTGAAATCTTTCCCTTTGCCCTCTGTTTCAGCCCATTTTGCCAAACGATGGGCTTTTACGGTGTTGGCACTTTTCATTTCGTCAAAATTGTAATCTAATCCAACTTCTTTTGCCCGATCTTTAACATTAGCAGTCATTTTCTTTACTTCATCCAACGAGATTTGATATTTATGTTGCAGCTCTTCATAAACCGAGCTGTTCGTATCCACTGGTGTAGTAGGATCCAATAAATAGCTTTTATACTCAACTTCAATACTATCTCCATATCCCAGTTCTTCCAATGCGATTTCGAGTTGTTTTTTGCCGATATAGCAAAATGGACAAACATAATCAGACCAAACTTCTATTTTCATGTTAATCACTCTCCTTGTCTTGTATTGTAACGAGCTACTATTAAAAAGTACAACTATTCAGATCCTATGCATTCATATAGAATTTTCGATATTCACGTTAGTTGAATAAAAAAATAAAAAATATCCTAAGCTAAAAATAAAAAAGGTGATATTTTGAAACAATCGCTATGGCTCCCAACGGATTCAGGTTTTTCCTCTCCGTCCATTCAACAACCTATTAAATGTGATATCTGTATTATTGGAGGTGGGATTAGCGGCGTGTATACCGCTTATTCACTTGCTAAGGAAGGATTTCAAGTTGTACTGATTGAAGCACTTCCACAATTTGCAAATGGAACTACTGCTTATTCTACAGGTAAGTTAACTGTACAGCATAATCTCATTTATTCGAAATTGACTCCAGAAGATGGGAAAATCTATTATGAAGCAAACAAATTTGCAATTGAAAAAGGCATTTCTGAAAATAATAGTGGATTTACAAGGGCTACTTCCTATTTATACACTTCCACTTCCAAAGGAAAAGAACAGCTATTAAATGAAGCTGAGCTTTATAAGAAAATTGGCATTCCATTTGAAGCAACGAATGAAACTGAACTTAATCTACCTGTAGAGTTGGCCATCGGTATAAAGAATGAAGGACAAATTAATCCCGTACAATTTACAAATGCTTTTGTTCATTTAGCAAGAAAATACGGGGCACAACTTTATTTGAATACCCGTGTTACAAATATTGAACTACGTAATAACCAGATTCGTACGAGTAATGGCTATACGGTTCAGTATAATAAACTAATTTTATGTACGCATTACCCAATCGAATCCATTCGACAACTTTATTCGATTAAACTACAAATAAAACGTTCGTATTTAACAGCTACAAAATCTTCGCAGCTGTTAGATGGGCAATATTTGAGCATTGATGATCAAAGTCGTACAATCCGAAGTGCACTTATCGATAACCAGCCTTACTTCATTTACGGTGGACAGTCCCATTTAGCAGGGTCCACTGGCGATACTGATCGTTTTTACGAAGCATTGCAGCATGAATTAACTACGGATTTTGAACTACCTCCATACGAATATGCATGGAGTGCGCAGGATATTATGACAGCTGATCAAGTCCCTTATATCGGACAACTTTCTCCAGACGATGATAGTCTATATGTGGCAACGGGCTTTAATAAGTGGGGATTATCTTCTTCACTTGTTGCAGGGAACCTTCTTACGGATCTTATAAAAAATGTTCCAAATGATGCAGCAAATCTGTTCTCTCCACATCGGTCAAGTTTTGGTAAGAACCTTTATTTCATGCTTCAGACAGGTGGGGTTATCGGCAAGGAGTTAGTTGGAGGATATTTAAAACGCCCTAAAGCACCGCGCTGTACCCATTTAGGTTGTAAAACAAGATGGAATGAAGCAGACCAGACGTACGATTGTCCATGTCACGGGTCACGGTATAATGCAGAAGGACAAGTAATAGAAGGTCCTGCCGTTTATCCTCTAGATATAAAAAAATCCGGTCACTCCAATTAAAATGGAGTACCGGATTTTTTATTATTTTAAGCCTTCAGTCAATACTGGAACAATTTGTTTCTTACGTGATACAACACCAGGTAAATTAATGCGGCCATTGACGATTGCTGTTCCAAATGCTTTTGCTGCATTTTCCGCAACTTGTCCGGCTGCTACCGCTGTTGAGTCGTTATTTAAAATATCCGTTACAACGAAGAAGAATAAATCTAAACCATTATCTGCTATATTTTTGTTTAATAAGTTTTCAAGCTCTTCCTGACGCCCA
This sequence comes from Solibacillus sp. FSL W8-0372, assembly GCF_037969735.1. NCBI lineage: Bacteria > Bacillati > Bacillota > Bacilli > Caryophanales > Caryophanaceae > Solibacillus > Solibacillus sp. FSL W8-0372. The sequence continues at coordinate 3,659,886 of NZ_CP150204.1, forward strand.
AGTACATCTTCAATATCGACAGCGTTTACTTGTGCAACAGTTGCTTTATATTCCCCGAATTCAAAGCCTTTTGCATCAAGTGATAATAGCTCTTCCAATGATTTATCAGAAAGGTCGGCGCCCGCTTTTAGCATCGCCAAACCATATTCTGCTGAATCAACATTCGCAATTGCTGCTAATTCAGTACCCGCTTTAACATCTTGCTCTGTGCATGTAGGCGATTTGAATAATAACGTATCTGAGATAATAGCAGAAAGCATTAAGCCTGCAATATTTGCCGGTACTTCTACATTATTTTCTTTAAATAATTTATTTAAGATTGTTGCTGTACATCCTACAGGTTCAGCCCGGAAGTATAACGGATCTGATGTTTGGAAATTGGCAATACGGTGATGGTCAATTACTTCTGTAATTTTTACTTCTTCTATACCATCAGCCGATTGTTGAAATTCGTTATGATCGACCAAAATCACTTGGCTTGCTTCCTCTTTAACATTTCCGATAAGGCGGGGTGCTTCAAATCCGAACTTTTCCAATGCAAATTTAGTTTCGTTATTTAATTCTCCAAGACGGACCGCCTCTGCATCGACACCTAACTGTTGCTTTAAGTATGCATAAACAATTGCCGAAGTAATTGTATCTGTATCAGGGTTTTTATGTCCAAAAACTAATGTTTTACTCATAATTGAGCCTCCTATATAAAATACTGTTCGCCCTTCATTTTAACATAACGGTATGAAAGTGAAAAACAACATTTCTCATTGACTAAGGATGCCGAAAAACTTAAAGGCTAGAAGTGTTTGTTTAAAAATTTCATTAACACTGAACCGTTGATTTCCATTCCGGGACCGATGCTTTTCCCGGGCACGCTCCAGCTAACTTATTCATCGCTTTAATAAAATGAGATATGTTTTCTACGATGACTAGTAATCAAAATCAATGAGTATGAACAACTTGTTCTTGCTAAGCATTTAGTTAAAATTTATAAAAAAAGACAAAAGGTCTCGAGAGTTCGTCTCTCGAGACCTTTTGTCGACAATCTGTATCTTTACGTTTTCTCAGCTAATTGCGGTTAAATTAATTTGCTTTTTCGAACTATTACTTTCCTTACAATATTTCTCTGGATTTTGCATTACCATCGTTTCCACTAAAATATGTAATAAAGAATATATAGCAATTGTGCATGTGGCCCCGCCTTCTTTTGCAGAAGGAACAATCAGCACTGGATTTGCAGGCTCCTTGTGAGAAGTCAGCTTTTTATCCCGAATCGCAACAATTTTTACATTTTTTCTCTTAGCAATCTCTACTGTTGTTGCCAAATCTTCATACTCATCATCCAATGAAATAACAAATAGTAAAGAGTTCTCATCCATAAATGCTAATTGTTGAGCAATTTTTTCCGTTTCATGTTCAATAAAATATACTTGATCGCGCAGCATCTTTAGATTACTGAACATCCAAAAAGCAGCAGGTTCCGAGTGTCTAAATCCTAAAAAGTGTATTCTTTTTGATTGATGCAGCAATTGAATAACTTCTTCGACATCGCGCTCTTTTAATTCATTAAAAGTTTTGGAAATACCGGCAATATCCTGCTTAACAATATCAGCGCCAATTTGCTGTCTAATTCTATTCTTCGCAATTGCTTTTTTCGCTTCTACTGTTTCCCCTCTTTCCATTAAGTAACCTTTCACTTTGTCTTGAAGGTCACTAAAACCCGAGAGGTCCATTGCATAACAAAATCGAATAACCGTTGATTCACTAACATCTGCAAGTCTACCTACTTCAGAAGCAATTTGTGTGGCAACTACATTGGGGTTATCAATGACAAACTGGGCTACCTTACGTTGTCCTTTTGACAATCGAATATACCTTTTTTTAATATCATTACATATACTCAAACTCCACATCTCCCTTTCTTAAAATCATCTTATATACCTATTAATTAGTTGACATAGTTATGGCAACTAAAATAGTGATTAATAACTATTACGATGTAAATTCCGCGCAGTAATTTCTAATAATAAAAAATACATTATCATGAATATTAATAGAATACAATGAGTTTTCTGAAAAAACTTTATTATGCTAAAGAACTGTATGTTTTATGTATAAAATAGACATATTATTGTAAATTTATTGTATTTTAGTAAATATACTTACTATAAACTTACTATTCAAATTAAATTAGTTGGGTATTATTGAATGTATAAAATATGTTTAAAAGGACCTGTGCAAATTCAATCTGCACAGGTCCTTTGTTTTTACATTTATTGTAATTCCGTTTGTTTTGTTTCTTTTCCTAAGAAAATTACAGCTAACACCCCTATGACAATTGCACCACAGAAAATAGTGAAAATATAGCTAATATCATAACCTTTTGTCAAAAGTGAACCGACTAATAGCGGTCCAAAAATACCACCAACACGTCCTACTGCTGCTGCCATTCCTGCACCTGTACCACGTACAATTGCTGGATATTGCTCTGGTGTGTAAGCATATAATGCTCCCCATGCCCCTAAGTTAAAGAATGAAAGTAACATTCCGGATACCAATAAAGTCGTGATGGTTTCCGCGCCTCCAAAAACAAATGCACTTGCTGCAGTACCTAATAAATATGTAACCAATACAAATTTCCGTCCGAATTTCTCGATAAACCAGGCAGCTGTGAAATAACCTGGTAATTGTGCTAATGTCATTATAAGTACATATTTAAAGCTCGAAATTAAATCGAACCCCTTTCCAACCATTACACTTGGTAACCATAAGAACATTCCATAATAAGAAAACACAACTGTAAACCAAAGTATCCAAAGCATAACGGTAGAGCGAGCATATTTTTTTGTCCAAACTTCAGCAATGTTCTGAAATACAGATCGCTTTTTAGACTCCTCTTTTACCCTAAACTGCGGTGAATCAGGTAATTTCATTCGTATATAGATCGCATAAAATGCTGGTATTGCAGTAATGAGTAACGCAACACGCCATCCTTCAATTGGCCAAAAATCTGCAGGAATTACAAAATAAGATATGATTGCTGCCAATAACCAACCTGCTGCCCAAAAACTCTCCAATAGAACAACGACTCTTCCTCTTTCTTCTGCTTTCACACTTTCGGATACTAATGTAGAAGCAACCGGTAATTCTCCACCGAGCCCCATCCCAACGAAGAAACGCAATATTAGAAAGAGTGTCAATGTAGTTGTAAATGCAGACAGTCCACTTGCTACAGAAAACAATATAAGTGTCCACATAAAAATTTGCTTGCGACCCACTTTATCCGCGAGTAGTCCAAAAACTAACGCACCTACCATCATACCGATGGAGTTTACACTACCAATCCACCCCATTTGGCTACTATTTAAACCCCAATCCACTGCAAGTGCTGCAATGATAAAGGAGAGGATGCCGACATCCATAGCGTCAAACATCCAACCGACACCAGCAATGCCCAATAATTTATTACGTGATAAAGGCTTTTGTTCATTTACTTCCACTGACATTTACTATTCCACCCTCCATGTGTCTTTACACTTGACTTAACAACATTCCTATCATACATTTCTTTCTTAAAAGTGACAACATTTTTTTTACTTAACGAATTGTTCCGACAATTTATCGATTCCTATTGAAATAAGAGGCACATAGGTTTAAAATGTCTTGTATACAAAAACAAATGTTCATCTACCGAGAACAGAAGGAGTTAAATTGTCTATGTGGAAAGGTCTTATTGAAGAATATAAACAGTATCTACCTATTACTGAAAATACACCTGCTCTCTCTTTAAATGAAGGAAATACTCCCTTAATTCCTTTAGTGAATTTATCGAAGGAACTAGGGATTGAATTATATGGAAAAATAGAAGGTGCCAATCCAACTGGCTCTTTTAAAGATCGAGGCATGGTATTTGCCGTTGCAAAAGCTATTGAAGAAGGTTCAAAAGTAGTTATTTGTGCCTCTACAGGTAATACTTCAGCTGCGGCTGCAGCCTATGCAGCACGTGCAGGCATCCAATCAATCGTTGTAATTCCAAAAGGTAAAGTAGCACTTGGAAAATTAGCACAAGCTACGATGTATGGCGCTAAAATTATCGAGATTGATGGTAACTTTGATGATGCATTAAATATTGTGCGTAAAATCGGAGAAACTACTCCGATCGCATTAGTAAATTCCGTTAACCCTTACCGTATTGAAGGGCAAAAAACAGCAGCATTTGAAATAGTTGATCAATTAGGTCAAGCACCGGATTACCTATGCATCCCAGTTGGGAATGCCGGTAATATTACAGCATACTGGAAAGGCTTTAAAGAATATAATGAAGCAAAACAAAGCGGTCTGCCAAAAATGTATGGCTTTGAAGCAGAAGGTGCGGCTGCCATCGTAAAAGGAGAGCCAATTACAAATCCTGAAACAGTTGCTACTGCGATTCGAATTGGTAACCCTGCAAGCTGGAAATATGCAGAAGCAGCACGTGATGAATCAGGTGGTTTAATCGAGGCCGTTACAGATGAGGAAATTTTGGCAGCCTATAAGTTAATTGCCCAAAAAGAAGGAATTTTCATTGAACCAGGCTCTGCTGCATCATTAGCAGGTGTCATCAAATCCGTTAAAGCTGGTAAGATTAACCCGGGCAGCAAAGTAGTATCCGTATTTACAGGTAATGGTTTAAAAGATCCTGATACAGCAATGAATGTTTCAACTGTTGACTTAGTTGCACTTAAAAACGATGAGCAAGAAATCCGCAGCTATATCGAGGGCGTATTTAGTTTATGAGCAACAGTTGGCAAATCAAAGTCCCAGGCAGTACAGCAAATTTAGGACCTGGATTTGACTCGATTGGTCTTGGACTATCACTTTATTTAACTTTGGAAGTAACTTTACAAAATGAGTGGGAATTTGTTCATATTGGAGACAATGTACCTTCAGATACAACAGTTGAAACACATTTAATTTATAAAATTGCCCAGCAAGTGGCTAATCAGTACAATGCTTCATTACGACCATGTAAAGTGGAAATGAAGAGCGAGCTTCCTCTAGCAAGAGGACTCGGTAGTAGTGCAGCAGCTATAGTTGCGGCCATTGAATTAGCGAATATTTTAGGAGAGTTAAATTTAACGACTCAGGACAAGTTGAATATTTCTTCCCAAATTGAAGGACACCCTGATAATGCGACTGCCTCAGTATTAGGGGGGCTAACTATTTCTTCTATGGATGAACAAGGGAATGTCGATACGCTTCATATTCAGGAAATGGATGCAGCATTTGTAGTGTTTATTCCAAATGTTGAGTTAAAAACATCTGATTCACGAGGTGTTTTACCAAGCCAATTAGAGCGGGCCTATGCTGTCCGAGCAAGTGCAAATGCGAATATGTTAGCAGCTTCTTTAATCGCAAAAGATTATGTACGTATCGGTCGTTACATGGAAGCAGATTTATTTCATGAGCCATTTCGCTCGAAGCTTATACCAAATTACACCGAAATACAAGAAGCAGCAAAATTGGCTGGAGCCTATGGGACTGCTTTAAGCGGAGCGGGACCAACATTAATTTCCATTATCCCACTATCGATAAAGGAACAATTTATTGAGGCTATGCAAAAACAATTCCCTACACATCAAGTTGTTTTAACAACGGGAGCTTCTGCAGGGATACAAGTCACTACTTACTCAAATAGTAAATGATATAAAAAGGGTTGCAAATTTTAATTAAAATTTGCAACCCTTTTTACTATAGAATCCCCATTCGACTATGTTAGATGACGATACTGCCATAAAACATTCAATCTCATTTTCTCTCAAAATATGCATAATTTCCTTTAATTATGGGTATATTAATAAATCTACTGTTAGAAAGGGGTAATGTTTATGAAAATTGCAGTTATTGGTGCTGCTGGTAAAGCAGGGACTCATATTTTACGTGAGGCTTTAATGAGAAATTATGATGTAACAGCCATTGTGAAAAATAAGGCAACATTACAAGACAATAAAAATTCAATTATTGAAAGCGACTTGTTCAATTTAACGAAAGAACAAATTGAACCTTTTGATATCTTAATCAATGCCTTTGCCCCACTACCAGGGGAAGAACATTTGCATGTAACTGCAGGTGAATATTTAATCTCCTTATTGGAAGGGACATCAAAAAAACTGTTCGTTGTTGGTAGCTCAGGCTGTCTATATGTGAACCGCGAAAAGACTGTGCGCCTTATGGATTTGGAAGATTATCCAGAAGACCTTGTTGACATGGCAAGAGCACAATTGCAAAATTTGCAGGATTTAGAAAGCTCTTCAATTCAATGGACGTTTGCTATTCCTTCAGCTATGTTCGATTCTGACGGACCTCGTACAGGTCACTATATTAAAGGTGCCGAGAAAATTTTAGTAAACTCGCAATTTAACAGTTATATTAGCTATGCTGATTTTGCCGTAGCGTTACTCGATGAAATAGAAAAGAATGAATACCCGAATACAACTTTTACTGTTGCATCTGAAAATGTAACAGCTGCTTCCTAAAAACGAATATAAAAGCCAGCATCTACATAGGATGCTGGCTTTTATACTGTCATAATTAAGTTAACATTACTAGACTTATCGCCATAACGGCCATACCTGCAACTAAACCATAAATAGACGAATGGGCTTCATCGTATTTCTTGGCAGCCGGAAGTAGTTCGTCAATCGAGATGAATACCATAATACCAGCGACACCCGCAAAAATAATACCAAACAACGTATCTGTCATAAACTGCATGAGTACAAAATAAGCGATTAATGCACCTAAAGGTTCGGATAAACCCGAAGCGAACGACCATTTAAAAGCCTTCATACGCTTCCCTGTTGCATAGAAAATAGGAATTGCTACAGCAATACCTTCTGGGATATTATGAATAGCTACAGCGATGGCAATGGCAATCCCTACATTTGGATCTTGTAGAACGGCCATGAAAGTAGCAATACCTTCTGGGAAGTTATGAATTGCAATCGCCAATGCTGTAAAGAGCCCCATTTTCATTAGACGATCAGCTTCTATTTCTTCATTGCCTATTATTTGTGCCTTTTGTACATCTTCAACAGATTTTACTTCGTGAGGATTGTTGCCCTTTGGAATAAAGCGATCAATTAATGCTATTAATAGCATCCCCCCGAAAAATCCAAACAAAGTATACCAATAACCAGTCGTTTCCCCATGAACGTTTACTAATGAATCTTTTGCCTTCACAAAAATTTCAATTAGCGAAACATAAATCATGACACCTGCTGAAAATCCTAATGCCACTGATAGGAATTTTTTATTTGTACGCGTTGTAAAAAAAGCAATTAAGCTACCTATTCCTGTAGCAAGCCCTGCAAACAACGTTAATCCTAATGCTAATAATACATTCTCATCCATAACATTCTCCTTTGGATTTTATTCATTTATCAAATTATATGCGAGAAGTTTCCTTTATGCAACTTTTTTTGTTAAGGTAACATCTTATGTCACAAACCAACTTTCTGTTATAAAAAAGAATCCCTAATATTTAGGAATTCACTTTTTTCTCCAATGTTTAGGCGACTCATACCATAATACACAAATAATAAACCAACTATAGCCTATACTCCACCCGGCTAAGACGTCTGTAGGATAATGCCGGCCTTCTGCTATACGTGCTAAACCGATAAAGAAAGCTAGTACAATAGCTATACCCCAAATAGTCATCTCCTTTTTTCTACTGCTAGTCATATTGGAAAATAGGAAAGCTAAAGTAAACAAATACAACAAACCCATTTGAGAGTGCCCTGATGGAAAGCTATATGTAATTAGTTGATCGGCAATATCAGGTCGAGGCCTTTCAAAGTAATGTTTTAAGAGTTGATTAATACCGTTCCCCACTCCAATTGTTAACAAAACAAATAGCACTCCGCGGTAACTTTTTTTCCGAATCCATAAAAAGAGCAAAAGTAGGATAGTAATCATTACAATAAAACGCGTTTCACCTAAATAATGAAATAAAATAATAACCTCATTACCACGTAATAAGTATTGGATTTTCGCATCCAATACTTCCAAGCTTGCGCTATTATAATTCAGCGAAATTATGGCGAAAATAGCCAGAGTGATGAGTGCGAAAAAATATGCGCCTTTTTTCATTAGCATCCCCCTCTTTCTTATACTTCTATTCTTTTACCCAAAATTATATGTACTACGTAAAAAAATAAAAATCTACTTTGCTATTATTTTCAGCAAAGTAGACTTTCGTAAGTCTTCATTATTCTACAACAGTGTAATTTCCATGCTCCATCGAAATGACGAATTCTGGTTTCGGCGGTTTACCACCATGTTCTTTTATTTTCGCTTTATGGCCAGCGATATGTTCAGGGCTCTTTTCCCAAGCCTTCCATGCTTCCTCTGATTCCCAACGGATAATCATAACCACTTCTTCTTCACCGCGGCGGACATTTTTCACCAATAGTTCGCGACCAATAAATCCTTCACGTTGTTCTAATTTCGATGGACCTTGATCCGGCTTCCTACTAAAACGTTCGATAATTTTTTCAGAGTTACCCTCGGTTACAACCCATTTACGTATTTGTACAAACATAATCTATCGCTCCTTTTTTTAAAAAAAGCATGCCTCAAAATGAGACATGCCCTATTTATAATATTATTTTAATTCGTTTAAAATTTCATCTAATTTTTCTGCTTCAGTTGTTACACCGTTAGAAGAGAAGTACCAGTTTACACCATCAAGATAAACGATTTTACCTTCTTTGTAAGCACGAGTCTTTTTGATGATATCATTTTCGATGTCAGCTTTAATAGTATCTACATCAGAAGCTGTACGGTCAATGATTAATAATACTTCTGGATCTACAGAAAGGATTGATTCATAAGAGAAGTCTGAACCGTGTGAAGATGCTTTAATATCTGTAGTTGAAGGTTTAAAGCCAAAGTCATTGTATACATATGCAAAACGAGAATCTTCACCGTTATCGAAACCAGAGATTTTTTTGTCGTTGTACATTGCTACTAATGCATTTTCATAGCCAGCCGCCTTTTCTTTCACTTCATCAACTTTAACTTGTAAGCTTGATTTTAACTCTTCAGCTTTTTCTTCTTTACCGAAGATTTTTGCTGCCAAGTCTACAGTTTCAAATACACCGTCAACGTAGTTCGAGTTATCAGAACCGATGAATACTACGTTTGGAGTGATTTCTTTTAACTCTTCATAGAATGGAGCTTGACGACCAGAAATGAAAATTGCATCTGGGTTAGCAGCTGCTACTTTCTCAAAGTCGATTTGCTTTAAAGTACCAACGTCTGCTACTGAATCTGTTACGTATTTCTCTTTAAGATGCGCCGGGATATTCCCTTTACCTCCGTTTGCAGCGATACCAACAATTCCTTCAACGCCTAATGCATCAAGTGTATCTAAGAAACCGTAGTCAAGTACTACGATGTTTTTTGGCATTTCTTCAAATGTTACATCTTCAAAGGAAACTGATTTCCCATCCTCTGTTTCACTTCCTGCTGATAATGGAGAAACTGACATTGGGAATGCTGCTGTTTCTGTTGATGCAGATGTTTCACTGTTTTCAGTTGCAGCAGGTTCATTTGTTTCAGTTGCCTTTTCTTCATCTGAACCACATGCTGCTAGCATTAATGTTAATGCTGCTGCCGTTAAAAATTTCCACTTTTTCATGTTAAAATTTCCTCCTACTTTTCTCTCAACCGAGAGTGATAATCGTTTTCAATTAACTAACGTAAGTCTAAATCAACTGTTTAAAGTTGTCAATTGTTTTTATGAAATTAATATTCATTCTCATTTAAATTTATAAAATAAATGTATAAGCGAGAATAACCTATACATTTACTTATCTTTAGCTTTGGGAATTAAAATATACACAGATTCTACAACCATCTTGTTCTTGAACCGGAATATGCATGTCATATACTTCCCGAAGTGCTTCTGAATTAATAATGTCATGAGTTGGACCATCTTTTACAAGGCGTCCATCTTTTAAAGCGACAATACGGTCTGAATACACCGAAGCAAAGTTAATATCATGCAACACAATGACAACTGTTTTGCCTAATTCATCTACAAGCTTGCGTAAAATTTTCATGATTTGAACCGAGTGCTTCATATCCAGGTTGTTTAATGGTTCATCCAATAAAATATACTCAGTATCTTGTGCTATTACCATCGAGATAAAAGCACGTTGCTTTTGACCACCGGATAATTCATCTAAAAATTTATGTTCCATATCGCCCAATGTCATGTATTCAATTGCACGATCAATATGTGCTTCGTCCTCTGCTGTTAAACGCCCTTTTGAATAAGGATAACGACCAAATGCCACGAGTTCACGTACAGTTAATCGTACATTTAAATGATTTGACTGACGTAAAATAGCCACACGTTTAGCAAAATCATTAGATTTCATTTTTTTAACATCACTTTGATCTAAAAATACTTCCCCTGTATCTGAATCAAGCAATCGGCTTACCATTGATAATAATGTTGATTTACCTGCTCCATTCGGTCCGATAAATGAAGTGATTGCTTTTGGCTGTATAGTTAATGAGACATCCTCAACGACCGGTTTTTTTCCAAAGCTTTTAGAAAGCCCTTTAATTTCAATCATCCTGCTTTCCTACTTTCCTTCAGTATTAGGTAAATAAAGTAAAGTCCACCGACAAAGTTAATAATAACGCTGATCGTTGTACTTAACTGGAACACATGCAGTACTAAGAACTGCCCACCGACAAGTGCAATAATACTAATTAAACTCGCACCCACTATTAAAACGGAATGCTTGTACGTAGCAAAAAACTGATATGCCAAGTTTGAAACGATTAACCCTAAAAACGTAATTGGACCGACAAGCGCAGTAGATGTTGCAATAAGCACGGAAGATAAAATTAGTACTTTCAATACAATTTTATCGTAGTTTACACCTAAGTTTATTGCATTTTCACGTCCTAATGACATTACATCTAAATCCCTTAATAAACGATAACCATATATAAACGAAGCCACTAATATAACGATAGCAATAAGTAAAAGCTCAGTTTTAACATTCATAAAGCTCGCAAATAAACGAGATTGTAAGCTTTCATATTCTACCGGGTCAATAATTACTTGTAAAAATGTTACTAAGCTACCGAGCAGTGTCCCTATAATCATCCCTGCTAGCAGCAGTAGGAAGATTGGATGCTTATCGGCCCTGAATAGAAATCTGTATAAAATAAGTGCGAAGATAACCATCGCAACAATTGATAATCCAAAATTCAAATAACGGCTTACTACAAAAATAGAGGCGGACCCCGCAAAGAAGAATATGACCGTCTGGACGACTTCATACATCGAGTCAACACCCATCATTGAAGGAGTTAATAATCGATTATGTGTAACTGTCTGGAATGTTACCGTCGCATACGCAATGGCAGTACCGGTAATAATCATTGCCAATACACGTTCTACACGTTTTGGAAAGGCGTAACTAAATCCACCTTGAATATTATATAGACAAAATAACAGTATACTAATAATCGCGATTACGGCTAAAACAATAAGCTTCGTTCTATTTTTTCGCATATGCTTTCCCCCTAAACAACATTACTAAGAAGATTGCACTGCCGATTACCGCAACCGTTGTGTTTACCGGAATTTCAAACGGATACACAATAAGACGACTCAGGATATCACACATCAATAGGAATGCTGCCCCTAGGAAAATTGTATGCGGAATCGTTTTACGTAAATTGTCTCCCATATATAATGAAACTATGTTTGGCACGATTAACCCTAAGAAAGGAATAATCCCTACTGTTAATACGACTGTAGTTGAAATAATCGCGACAAGCACTAAACCGAGATTTAATACAGTACGATAGCTCAACCCTAGATTTTTCGCAAAATCTTCACCCATTCCTGCCACTGTAAACTTATTTGCATATAAGTAAGCAAGAATAATCGCAGGTACAGCTACATAAAGCAACTCATAACGTCCTGAAACAACTAGTGTAAAACTACCTAAAAAGAATGTATCCACACTTTGCATTACATCTGCTTCATAGGCAATAAATGTGGATATAGCACCTATGATATTCCCGTACATAATCCCGATTAGAGGCACGAAAATTACATCTTTAAATTTAATACTTTCCAGAAGACGCATGAAAATCATCATACCAATAAGTGCAAAGGTGAAACTAAAGAGAATTTTCTCCATATAACCTACACTTGTGAAAAATACCATCGATACTACAATACCTAGTTTAGCCGCATCCAACGTACCCGATGTTGTCGGTGATACGAATTTATTACGGCTTAAGCTTTGCATAATTAAGCCTGAAATACCCATCCCTGCCCCAGCAAGTATAATCGCCATTAATCGTGGCACTCGACTCATCAGGAAAATTTGTGTTTTATCTGAATCCCAATCCAATAAATCAGATGGTTTAATGTCGATTGCCCCAATAAATAATGATATAAAGGACAGAACGATGGTTGCTGCAACGAGCATCCAAAGTCTCATTTCATTTTCCCACTATTCTTTATATATTTTATTTTAATTCCAATAGCCAAACGCTGTTGAATTTTTGAGTGAACTAATAACTCTGATGGTACACTAACACGTATTCACTAATTCTCAATGAAAATGAGAATCATTTCTTTCCCTACATCATTATATAATTGCTAATAATGAAAATCAAACACACGATTTAAAAATAAAGCATCTTTGAACAGCGAATATATTGAAATTAGTATTTTAAGAGCAATTAGCCGTTTTATTTACAAAGTACAGTATATATAGGAAATTAGACGAAATAATAAAAAACCACAAATATAAATTCGTAGTTTCAGACTGTAAACAAATTCTTAAAAAATGTTTGTTTAAAAATCACCTTAACACTGAACCGTTGATTTCCATTCCGGGACCGATGCTTTCCCGGGGCACGGCTCCAGCTAACTAAATTGTTCCTACAACGGCAGGCACAATTTAGTGGATCTTCCGCGCGGTGCTCCTGCGATTACTCGTCGCAAAATAAATTTTGCTGTTCCCGGTGGAGTCACGGTCCCTCCACTCCAATCAACTTATTAATCGCTTTAAATAAATTGAGTTAGGATTTCTCTAATGAATAGTAATCAAACAATGAACGTGAACAAATTGTTCCGGCTAACCATCTAGTTGAAATTTATAATAAAAAGACAAAAAGTCTCGAGAGTTCATCTCTCCTGGCCTTTTGTCGACAATCTCAAAGAGGGGATTAGTTCCAGTTCACGCAAAAAGAGAAATTGCATTGTGCAATTTCTCTTTTGCGCTTTATAAGGTAAATATTCGGAGAGGTAACACTTCTTTCGTTTAAAATTTGGTGGCAGGATACTTAAATTTTTACAGAGAATATCCTTTTTTCATGCCTGAAATTATGCAGAGATTTACTTGATATAGATGAAAAATTAGTTGTTCGGAGTGAAGGCGGCGACTCCCAGGGGAACAGCACGAGGGAGAGACTACAGGCTCGAGCCGTGCCCCTAGGAAAGCGTCCGCCGTAACGGAGAACAACGGCTACGCAGGTGACACAATAAGTAAGCCATTCAAATTTACTAATCGTAAATCTTGCAGGACTTTTGATTTTGGGCGGGTTTTGTCCCAGCCACTTGTATCTAAATCCGATATGTTGTTTTATTGACACTGTACTTTTCCAATATTGCACGATTTACTTCATAGCCGATTCCATTTTTTTGAGGAACTTTAATGTAGCCATTTTCTACTGTTACTTCCGGGCTAATAATATCTTCATACCAATAACGGCTTGAGGCAGCAGTATCTCCAGGCATTATAAAGTTAGCAAGACTTGTAAGGGCAACATTTTGTGCCCGGCCTATTCCTGCTTCAAGCATCCCTCCACACCAAACAGGTATATGGTGCTCCATACAGTAATCATGAATGCGCTTTGCTTCACTAATACCGCCTACTCGTGCAATTTTAATATTGATAACACCACAGCTCCCCAGCAAAATCGCCTTACGTGTATCCTCAAGAGAGGTAATGCTTTCATCTAAACAAATCGGTGTCTTAATTTCCTTTTGTAATAAGGCATGGTCGATTAAATCATCATGGGAAAGTGGCTGTTCAATCATCATTAAATTGAACTCATCCAGCTTTTTTAAATTCCCCATATCTTCTAATGTATATGCGGAATTTGCATCTGCCATTAAAGGGATATTAGGAAATACTTGGCGAATAGTATGTAAAAGTTCGATATCTTTTCCAGGCTTAATCTTTACTTTAATTCTTTTATAACCTTCATCTAAATAATGTTGAATCGTTTTTATAAGCTGTTCATCTGTAGACTGTAATCCAATACTAATCCCCACTTCGATTTTATCCTGGGATCCTCCGATGACATTCGCTAACGGTTGATTCATTAATTGGGCGTAAATATCCCATACTGCACCTTCAATTGCTGCTTTCGCCATATTGTTGCGACGAATGGGCCGAAACATCTCAAATACATCATCTGGATGCTTCAATTCAGCTCCCAATAATGTTGGAATTAAAAAATCCTCCAATATATGACGCATAGTTTTAAAAGTTTCTTCGGTATAGGATGGTTCTTCAAAAGCAACACCTTCTCCCCAACCGACAACTCCACTTTCATCCTTCGCCTCCACTACTAAAAATCGTTTATCTTGCATTGACCCTAAGCTCGTTGTAAATGGTGTTTTCATCTTCATTACGAGTTCATGCATTGTGACTTCGACTAATTTCATGTTCATTGCTCCTATTAATTGTTAAATTAAAAAAACTTTCAGCGGGCAATGATGCACCCGCTGAAAAGGAATTAAAGAGCAAATAAGGAACGCTTCACAAGTAGATAATGGCTTATTTGCTCATCTTTTTTCATTAAATAAATAATTTTATAATTTTGGTCAAACATTGCTTGTAGTATATTTCTTGTTTTATACCGCCAATCTTCTGCTAAAGCGACACTCTCCACTTTGATTTTTTGAAAGTTTGTTGGAATAGGCAATGTATATGCATCGTGGATAAGTGTTTCCTCTTTACTAAACTTTTGTTCCTTATCCAATGTAGGCAACCCTACAATATTTGCTTCCCAATCTACGATAGGTTTTGCTTCATCAAGCAATTCTTCTACTTTTGCATCCCAACGTAAGTAATCATTATCAACGAGCTGCCACTCTACACAAAGGCGATCTGTAGGCAATAATTTATTAAATGGATCTTCCATCTCACCATAGCAGTTCTCTATATAAGTATCGCTATAACTGCGCAACTTCGAAAAGTTTAAATAACCACTACGCGCTTCAAGCGGATCAAACGTCCATCGACAAGTGCGATAGCCGCGTTCGATAGCGATATCTTTCAAATAATTTTTTAGTAATTCTCCTACACCTTGCTCACGGTAATTACGTTTAATACCGATCATATGGGAATATAAATACACTTGCTCATCCATATATCCAGGACAACTATAGTTAAAGCCAATAATCTCGTCATTTAAATAAGCTCCAAGAACAATTCCACCATTACGGATTGTTGCAATGGTTTGATGAACAGGGATGCTACCGACTGCCCAAATCTCATGCTCTAACTCACGTGCCTCTTCAATTTGTTCAATTGTCGTCAATTCCTTAATCGTTACTGATTCTAACATAATGTTTGCCTCCCCTATAGTTACTTTTTCATCGTGCCATTAAAACTGTTATTACAATTATTTGCATCTCTCAGCCGTTTACACTGCTTATCGAGATCTTGTAACCATCGGGAATGTTCTGCATATTTCAAGTGTTGTATTAATCCTTCCCAACTAAAATTTTTATTGGAGATATTTTATTTTAGTAAGGATTCTCCCAGTTCCATTATATACCACAAGCTACCATTTTAAGTAGTTAACTTTTATTATTCCTTTCTTTCCAAAAGAAAAAACCTTAATTCGTAAAAAAATCTACAAATTAAGGTTAAAAAATTATTTTACACCGCGCATTGCTTTCGTAATGATTGGTGAAATGATTAAGATAACTATACCTAGTACAATAGATAAAATACCTAATACACCGAAATAAGCTGTTTCTGAAACTTGCTCGTATACACGAACTAACTGTGCGTTAATTGCCTGAGCTGCTGCTGCTGCCAAGAACCATAAAGCCATTGTTTGTCCTGCGAATGCTGCAGGAGCTAGCTTTGTTGTTGCAGATAAACCAACTGGTGAAAGTAATAATTCACCTAATACAACTAGGAAAATCGAGAACACAACCCATAATGGATTAACTAATGTATCTGCAGGCGTTAAAACGATTGCAGCAATCATTATTAGGAAAGAAGTACCTGAGAAGAATAGCGAAAGCGCAAACTTCTTCGGTGTTGAAGGTCCACGATCCCCTAACTTAGTCCAAAGAACCGCAAATATTGGTGCGATTAAAATAATGAACAGTGGGTTAAATGATTGGAACCATGCAGCCGGAATTTCAAACCCTAAAAATGTTAAATTTGTACGTGTATCAATAAATGTCGCAAGAATTGTTGAAGACTGCTCTGCAATTGCCCAGAACATTACCGCACATAGGAATAATGGGATATATGCCAACAAACGAGATTTTTCATCCGCATTTGTTTTTGGGCTACGGTACATATAAGTAATAAATAAAGTTGGAATTAAAATACCTAATGCTGTAATTAATAATGAGAAGTTTTCGATATTTGCATTACCTGTTTGATATGCAATGAAACCTAAAATTACAATGACTATACCACCAATTGTAAAGTTACGTGCTGATTTTTTCTTCTCTACGTCAGTAAGAGGGTTTGGTGCAAATGAACCAGCTAAGCCTAGACTCTTCTGAGACATTAAATATACAACCAATCCGATGAACATACCTACTGCAGCTACTGCAAATCCGGCATGGAAGCCCCAGTTCTTTTGGAATAGTCCAACTAATAAAGGCGCTAAGAAACCACCCATGTTGATACCCATATAGAAAATGGAGAAGCCTGAATCACGACGTGCATCTGTTGGCGCATATAAATCACCTACAACTGATGATACGTTCGGTTTAAGTAAGCCTGTACCAATGATAATAAAGAACATTGATGAATACAGCGCTGTTACACCAAGCGGTAATGCCAATAATATATGACCGACCATAATTAATATACCGCCATAGAATACAGCTTTACGTGTACCCGTTATACGGTCAGCAATCCAACCGCCAATAATACCTGACATGTAGATTAATGAACCATATATCGACATGATAATGTTTGCCTGCGTACGATCTAATCCTAATCCACCATCTTTAACAGCATAGTACATGTAGAAAAGTAGAATGGCACGCATTCCGTAATATGAGAATCGTTCCCAAAACTCTGTAAAGAATAATGTAAATAAACCTTTTGGTTGACCGACAAATCCTGTTTGAGGAACAGATTTCACTATTTCTTCTTTTGAATACATTTGAAATCCTCCGATTAATAAATATTCCGACAATTAAGTCTGTTGTCTGACATTTGAAATAATACACTTGAAACACTTTAGCGCAATAGTTGATTAAAATCAACAAATAATCAAAATGTTATAATTATGTCATTTTTCATTATTTTCTAACAATTAAGATATATTATTAAATTTTAGACTTTTGAATTATAAAGCAATTAATTATATAAAGAAATCATTTTGACTCTGCCTCTTTTTGGATAAATAACCACAAAAAAATCTAAGGTACATTGCCACCGCAATATACCTTAGATTTATTATTTTATTTCAGGACATAGTTGTCGTATTTTTGGTAGTCCGCTTCTTTAAGCTCGAGCGTCAGTAACGTACCATTTTCTTCATAAGCTGTTTCAAAAATGGTAGCTTGTTCATTTAAATAAGAAACCACAGCTCCTTGATCGTAAGGAATCAGCATTTGACAGGTGATATAGTTGGCGAAAATTTGTTTGCGAATAAGCTGCAGCAATTCATCCAAGCCAACATTTTGCTTCGCAGAAAGCCAAATATTATCGCCACTTACTAACGGATATTCTAAACTTGCCAAATCAGATTTGTTGTATACATAAATGGTAGGAATATTCTCAACATCGATAGCCTTCAACGTTTCATTCGTCACGTCCATCATGAAGCGGTATTCTTCATTTGATACATCGACAACATGCAAAAGTAAATCCGCTTCACGTGCTTCTTCCAAAGTCGAACGGAAAGCCTTCACTAAATGGTGAGGTAATTTACTAACAAAACCTACAGTATCCGTAAGTAAAAACGACTTATTGTCTTCGAGTTCAATATTGCGGACAGACGTTTCCAATGTTGCAAAAAGCATATCCTTTTCAAAAACCTGCTTTGTTACATCTTGGCCAGCCTTTGCAAGCAGCTGGTTCATAATTGTAGATTTCCCTGCGTTTGTATATCCTACAATGGAAACGACTGGCACAGCATTTTTACGGCGTTGCTTACGTTGTGTTTCACGCTGTTCTTTTACTACTTCTAATTCTTTTTTAATTTTCGAAATTTGATCTTCAATCTTTCGACGGTCCAACTCAAGCTTCGTTTCACCTGCACCACGGTTTTTAAAGCCCCCACCTGTGCCACCGCCCTGACGTGATAATGATGCATGAAGCCCAACTAGGCGTGGAAGCATATATTGAAGTTGAGCAAGTTCCACTTGCAATTGTGCTTCACGTGTTTTTGCACGCCGACTAAAAATATCTAAAATCAACATAGTGCGGTCAATTACTTTACATTCTAAATCCCGCTCTAAATTTCGAATTTGCGAAGGGGACAATTCATCATTAAAAATAACAATGTTTGCATTTGTTTCTTCAAAGAATGCTTTAATTTCTTCAATTTTCCCAGTGCCTACATAATGTGACGATGTTACACGCTCTAAATTTTGCGTTACCATACCGACAATTTCTACATCCAATGCTTCCGCTAAATTCGCCAATTCTTCCATTGAATAATCGAAATGCTCATTCTTTTGTAAATTGACTCCGACTAATACACCGCGTTCAACTAATACTTCAACATCTTTCAAACTGTTGCCTCCTTGCTTACATTAAAACTTTTTCCCATCGTATCATACAATTCAAAAGCCTGTACAATGAGACGACAAAGGCGCATTATTATATTATACGAACATGATTATTTTGAAAAAAGAAAAGGCGGTTTTTATGGAATTTGAACAAATGAAAGTGCAACTTCTCGCACTAATTTCTAATAAAACATTAATCCAAGCAACAATTAGCCAACCTCGGCAAAAATCAAATGACTTAAAACGCGTAAAGCTAAAGCCAGTCGAAATACGCGAAGAATATATGATACAGCTTGAATATCAATATGAAAGAATTTTAAAGCATGAAAATGTTACGTTACAGGATTTGACCGCTAAGCTCGACATGCTTTTTGAGAAATTCAGGCAAGCGCATGCTGAGTTTCAGGAACAGACGATACAGGTACAGCTTTCCAAAAAAAACAAAGTACTCTGGAAATCAAGTCAAAATGCGACGGCAAAACAAGTTGATTTATCTCATAATCGTAAAAAACAGTACTTACTGGATGACTCACGAGTACACCCGTTTTTAGTTCGTTTAGGTGTGCAGGCGGAAGATGGGAAGATCAAAAAGCAAAAGTACGATAAGTTTAAACAAATCAATCGATTTGTAGAGTTTATTGATGATTCTTTAGCCCACTTACCAAAAGACAAAACAATTCGTATTTTAGATTTTGGCTCTGGTAAATCGTATTTAACATTTGCGTTGTATTATTATTTAAAAGTCGAAAAAGAACTGGATATTCACGTCACAGGTCTAGACCTAAAGAAAGAAGTAATCGATGAATGTAATCATATTGCCAAGGATTTACAGTATGAAAATCTACAGTTTTTAGTAGGCGATATTAATGATTTTAATGAAGAAACTCAAGTCGATATGGTTGTAACGTTACATGCATGTGATGTCGCGACAGATATGGCATTGGCACGTGCAGTGAAATGGGGAGCAAAAGTAATTTTAAGTGTTCCTTGCTGTCAACATGAGCTTAACCGTCAGCTTCAAGCACCCGCTCTATCAGTCATGACTCAACATGGATTAGTGAAAGAGCGCTTTGCTGCATTAGCAACAGACTCCATTCGTGCTGAGCTACTATCACTTGTTGGCTATGATACACAGCTATTAGAGTTTATCGATATGGAAAATACCCCAAAGAATATTTTAATTCGTGCATATTTCACGGGGAAAAAGCCAACAAATGAACAACGAGTAAAATATGACGAATTTGTGCGCTTTTTAAATGCAAAGCCCTTTTTAGAAAACGAACTACAAATTTTATTGAAATAACATAACTATATTCTCTATTTGCTCATAATTTTCTCTTTATTGACTAAATATAAGCAAATATTCACTTTTTCCTTATGTTACAGAATTGTAAAGTTTAACTCACACAACGTAAATTTTGTATAGATTTTTTTAAGTTTTTGTTATGATAATTGAGGTTAATTTTTAAAATAATTTCTATTATATAAATTCAGGAGGCAATTCCATGTTTAGTTCAAAGAAGCAAGACCCGTTTTTCGCGGCATTATTAAAAATTGCTGAAAATATGCGTGAAGGCATTCACTATGCAAATGATTTCCGTATCGAAACGGTTGCAGATTTAAAAGAGATTAGTATTCGTATGAAACAATATGAAACAGCGGGCGATAAATTGATCCATGAATTAATCGTTATGCTGAATAAGTCATTTATGACGCCAATCGAGCGTGAAGATATATTATCATTAGCCATTCGTATGGATGATGTTTTAGATGGAACAGAAGGCACAATTGGACATTTTGAAATGTTCTCTTTAACAGAAATCGATGATTCGATGCGTGATTTCCTAGTCTACATTGCCAAATCAACAGATGAAATTGTAAAAGCAATGGAGCTATTAAACAAAAAGGATCTTGTTGGTATGCGTCAGCATGCGATTTTAATTAAAGATTATGAACGTGAATGTGATGAAGTATTACGTTCTTCAATCAAAAAACTATTTTTAAATGAAAAAGATCCAATTCGTTTAATTAAATTCAAAGATATCTATGAGCAGTTAGAAGAAATTGCTGACTACTGTCAAACAGTGGCAAACACAATTGAAACAATCATTATGCGTAACGCGTAAAATTTAGGGAGTCCTTTTATGAACACACTACTTATTATTACCGTCTTAGTAGTCTTTTTTGCACTTGCATTTGACTTCATTAATGGTTTTCATGATACTGCAAATGCTATTGCAACATCTGTTTCTACACGTGCCCTACCGCCTCGAGTAGCGGTAATCATGGCAGCAATTATGAACTTTTTAGGTGCCATTACATTCGTAGGCGTAGCAAAAGCGATTGCATCAGATATTGTTGATCCATTTGCATTGTCATCCCCTGATGCACCATTAATCGGTTCTGTTGTTATACTAGCAGCATTATTATCTGCAATTACTTGGAACTTAGTCACTTGGTATTTTGGGATTCCATCAAGTTCTTCACATACATTGATTGGTTCAATTGCCGGTGCAGCTATTGCAGCATCTGGAATTGGTGTTTTAAATTATAGTGGCTTTTCTAAAATTCTTATCGCTTTATTAGCTTCACCAATCATTGCTATTACTGTCGGATATATTATGATGACACTTATGAAATTCCTTTTTAAAGATATGAACCTGTATAAAACAAATAAGGGCTTCCGTATTATGCAAATTTTCACGGCTGCGATCCAGGCATTTACGCACGGTACAAACGATGCGCAAAAAGCAATGGGTATTATTACAATGGCACTTATTGCAGCCAATTGGCAAACTACTGATGATGTACAAAGCTGGGTGCGTTTCGCCTGTGCTTTAGCAATGGGTCTCGGTACATCCATTGGTGGTTATAAAATCATTAAAACAGTCGGTGGGAAAATCATGAAGATCCGCCCTGTAAATGGTGCAGCAGCCGATATTTCTTCTGCATCGATTATTTTTGGGGCAACACTAATCCATTTACCGGTATCTACAACACATGTTATTTCATCTGCGATTATGGGTGTTGGTGCGGCTCAAAATGTTAAAGGCGTAAACTGGGGAATGGCTCGTAAAATAGTCACTACTTGGATTATTACAATGCCTATCTCTGCTGTCATGGCAGCAGTTATTTACACAATATTAAACATATTCTTTTAGTTGGAGGATAGGTATGTTCCGAAATTTCTTTCGGGCAAACCTCCCTCTTTTCTTTTTTTCCAGGAATCTATTACACTGTAATTACTGAGAAAGAAAGGCGGTATTAGATGAAACAGTTCGCAGCATTTGTCACAAGGTTCGCAAAGCCCATAGTTCTTATATGGTGTACGCTTTTAGTCATTCTTGCCTATTTGGCATTACAACTTCCCGCTAAACTGCAAGGGGATGGATTTTTTTATGATGGAGATCATTCTTATGTAACAAATGAACTTTCCGAAACTTTCAACCTTCCTGCAAAAACGATTTTCGTATTGTTTGAAGATAAAACCAACAAAGAAATCAATACGGCACTTGAAAGTTTAGAAACGATCGAGGAAATACAAACTATTACCTCTCCAGTAGGTGTAGAAGAATTAAATAACAATGGTTTTGCTTACGGTCTTTTAGAGTTTGATAACTCAGTCGTCGATTACTTCCCTATTATTGATGAACTGAGAGAAAAGCTCGGTGAAAATAATGGCATTTCTATTACGGGAGAACCTGTTATTTCAAAAGATATTAATCTAGCTAGCCAAAATGATTTAATTAAAGCAGAGACAATTGGTTTACCTATTGCATTGATTGTCTTACTACTTGCATTTGGTACTATCGTTGCCTCATTACTGCCAATTTTTGTTGGTGGTGCAACTGTTGTCATGACACTCGGTATTTTAACACTTTTAGGGGATTCCGTTAACCTATCCATTTTCGTGTTAAATATTGTACCAATGCTCGGTTTAGCGTTAAGTATCGATTTCGCTTTATTATTAATCAATCGTTATCGTGAAGAGCGCAATACACAGTCAATTGAACACTCTGTACAAACCGCTATTCAAAC
The DNA here is from genome assembly GCF_037969735.1 of Solibacillus sp. FSL W8-0372. Classification (NCBI taxonomy): domain Bacteria; kingdom Bacillati; phylum Bacillota; class Bacilli; order Caryophanales; family Caryophanaceae; genus Solibacillus; species Solibacillus sp. FSL W8-0372. Next base: position 3,682,963 of record NZ_CP150204.1, read on the forward strand.
AGCAGGGCGCTCGATTATTTTTTCCGCACTTTGTGTCATGATTGGGCTCGGTGCAATGGTTGTCATTGATGTTGAGATTTTCATGAATATCGCTTTGGGCGGAACAATTGTTGTGCTATTGGCAGTATTAACAGGGCTAACTCTTTTACCTGCAACTCTTATTCTGCTCGGAGACCGTTTAAATAAAGGACGTATTTTCCGTATCAAGCCGACTGCCTCTCGTTGGCAAAAGTTTGCCGCTTTCGTTATGAAGCGTCCCGTCACTATTATTTTCGTTGCCGTTATCCTTCTAATCATTGCAATGGTGCCGATTAAAGATATTGAGTTAACGATTCCTTCAACGGAGTCATTACCGACTTCTTATGAATCTCGCCAAACTTTCGATAAACTGGATGAAGAATTTGGCATAGCTGAAAATACACCTGTCTTCTTGCTTGCTGAAAATTACGATGACTGGGATACGACAGAAGGACGCGAAAAAATATTCGATATTCAACAACAGCTATTAGATGATCCAATGGTAGACCGCGTAACTTCTATGTTTACAGTGGCAAATATTGAATCTGCTGAAATGTGGGAAATGGCAAATAGTAACCCACAAGCACCGGGAGTACTCGATGAAGTTGCTGAAAACTTTATTAAAGAAGATAAAATGTATATGGTGGCCTATTTAAATACAACTGGTGCAACTTCAGAAGCACAGGATTTTGTACGCGACTGGATGGATAAAGATTTAGGTGTTGATTTCGCATTGTCTGGTCAAGCGAAGTTCAACCAGGAAATATTTGATGAAATAGCAAATAAGGTACTTATTGCAATTGCCATTATCATCGTTTCAACATTCTTTATTTTAATGGTGGCATTCCGATCGATTTTAATTCCATTAAAGGCGATTATCATGAACATTTTAGGGCTTGGTGCAACGTTCGGGATTCTCGTCTACATATTCCAATATGGACATTTCGGTTTGGAGGCAACAACACTTGTGTTGATAGTTCCTGTTCTTATATTCTGTTTAGTATTCGGATTAAGTATGGACTACGAGGTATTTTTAATTTCCCGTATTCAGGAGGAATATTTAAAAGGTTCGAATAATACAAAAGCAACAATAGATGGACTTGTCTCAACAAGTAAAATCATTACTTCAGCCGCACTTATTATGATCGTCATTACTGGCGCATTTGCATTTACTGATGTAATGCCTGTTAAGCAAATTGGTGTCGGTATTGCAATAGCTATTGCCATTGATGCAACAATTATCCGACTCATGCTTGTCCCTAGTTTCATGAAGCTGTTCGGCGATTGGAACTGGTGGCTGCCGTTTAGAAAAGACACGAGACCGAAATAAAGAGAAAATGAAAATAGCCATCTATCCGGATTTATGAGGATAGATGGCATTTTTAAATCACTGTAATTGGTGGGATGTGAATTTATTTGAACAAATCGAACGGATATTAGAACAACTTGAGATGATTTTAGAACATCCACAGCCTATTTTAGCATTTCTCCAACACTTATTAGCACAACACATTAGGTTATTAGAAAATCACAATTTTATTAGATGTTTTAAAAATATATTAGAACAGTCCCTTATTTATTAGAAAATAACTTAAATACTATTGTTAAAATTCCCTCTTGCCGTAGAAACAACAAGAGGGAATAGCACACTATATTAACTTAAATAAAGTAGCTCTTTATAATAATGCTGTGCCGATTTCGAATAGCTTGGCTGCTCATCGTTTTGCTGTTCAATTTGCTTCGGCTCTTTAGGCTCCCACAGCATGTAAAATGCTTGAATTGCAACAATGATAATAATGGAAGCGACTAAAATTATAGCTATGATAATTTTCACCATTTTATTCCCTGACATCTCTTTTGATTGCTGGTCCTGCCCCATCCTTCATATCCCCCACTTATCTATTTTGAAAGTCGGAAACCATCTTCACGCAAATAAGCGACAGCGTCTTCACGCGTACCGAATGTTTCCTCTAAATTTCCTTGATGATAAATATTCCAAGAACGATCGTTAAATTCGAGATTCAGCTCACTACCTTCACGAGATACCCATGTCTCGATAATAGGCAAGTCCTCTACTTCTTCTTCCGATAAATAGTCGATGGCATCACGTACAATTTCACGTAACGCTTCTTCGTCATAATCACGAATGTTCACAAGTCCATTGTCGCCTGCTTCTTTTTCATATTTTAATAAGTCTCCTACGAAAACAAAGCCATTGCCGTTAGGGTGCAACTTTTCTACAACGATTGTTTTTTCGTAAAGGCTTCCTTCAAAGTGATAATTCACACGTTTTAATGAAATTTCCTTTTTAGTCAACTGAGGAAATGATTCGATAATTTCTTGTTTTTGTTCAAATGTTAGCATTGTATGCTCCTTTTAAATGTCTTTTCAATTATTTAGTATACCGTGTTCAGTGAAAATTAAAAAGCGAAGCATATGTTTGTCACATATACCCCGCAATTTAGCAATATAAAACTATACCGTCTTATTGGCAGTCTCTTTAATGTGTTTGCGTTCTTCATAAATATTTTGAACGATTACTTTAATGACGCAGTACGTAGGTATGGCAATTAAAATCCCGATAAATCCAGCGATATTCCCTGCTGCTAATACGATTGAAATTACTGTCAACGGGTGAATATCCAAAGAGCGGCCCATAACATTTGGTGTAATTAAGTTACTTTCTACTTGTTGAGCGATAAGCGTCACAACACCCACCCAAATAACGTCAAATGGATTATTTAGAAGCGCTACAATCACTGCGGGTAAAAGGGATAGCCACGGACCAATAAATGGAATCATATTCATAAAAAATGCAAACAAAGCAAGTAACAATGAATAATCTAAACCAATGATTAAATAGCCAATGTACATCATGATTGCGAGTAAAAAGCTGACCAATACTTGTCCTTGTACATAGCTTCTTAATACATTATCAATGTCTTCTAAAGTTTTCTTCACCCATGTGCGACGTTCCCCGGAAAATATACCATAAATTTGGGGAGCAAACTTTTCATGGTCTTTCAACATGAAAATAAAGAAAAACGGCGCTAATACTAATGTTAATGTCACCGTTACCGCTCCACTTAAGAAGGACATAAGATATTTACTACTTGCGACAGCAATGTCTTGAATGGAATTGGTTACCGACCCGATAAACTCTTCTACCTGAGGAGGTAACATCGGAATATTTTCCTTATTATCTAATATAAAATCTGCTGCTTCTTCAATATCCTTCGCAATCGTCGGTGCATTTTCCACAAGTCTATTTACTTGGTTGGCAACTGGAGTACCAATCAAAATCAGAAAGCTTGCGAATAAACCGGCAATTATAAGAACAATTGTAATTAAACTTCCCCATCTCGGCATTCCGCGTTTTTCCAATATACGCTGCAACGGCTCTGAAATATAATAGAGCACTCCGCCGAGTAGTAGCGGTACAAGAATTGTCGTAAAAATAATGATAATTGGATTAAATATCGCATGAATTTCAATAAAATATTTAATAATCAGTAAAGTAATTAAAATCCCTACCCCAACTTGAAACCACAGCTTCCTTGTCATCGGCTCACTCTCTTTCTCAACTATCTTTTTCTTTTATTAATCACTATAGATTATGTACGTTTTAGCATGCCATAAAGCTTCATAAAATACAAAATAAAAAGGCATTGTTTTGCAACTGAGTATTTGCAAAACAATCCTTTTTATCTACTATAGTTTTTTATCGTCGATTGAATTTAAATAGTCCTCAATTGTGCCAATAACTGATTCTACACAGCCATCCTCAAATGGAGAAACTAAGCCGGCTTCTTCAACAAGTTTTGTGAATGCAAATGAACCGCCAAGACTACATAGGTGAAGATAGTCCTTCCAAGCTCCTTTAAAATCTTCTCGTGAACGTTTCCAAAATTGGAATGCACAAATTTGCGCTAGCGTATAGTCGATATAATAGAATGGGCTTGAATAAATATGCCCTTGTCGTTGCCAAAAAGCACCTGATTCTAAATAATCATGTCCATCATAATCACGATGTGGTAAATATTTCGCCTCAATTTCTTTCCATGCAACATTGCGTTCAGCTGGTGTCATTTGTGGATTTTCATACACGACATGCTGGAATTCATCTACTGCTACACCATATGGTAAGAATAGTAGCCCGCTGCTCAAATGTGAGAACTTATACTTATCTGTCTGATGCTTGAAGAATAGCTCCATCCACGGCCAAGTAAAGAATTCCATACTCATTGAATGGATCTCAGCTGACTCATATGTCGGCCATAAGTATTCAGGAATCCCAATATTTCGGCTTGAATATACTTGGAATGCATGGCCAGCCTCATGTGTCAGTACATCGATATCTCCGGATGTGCCATTAAAGTTTGAGAAGATGTACGGAGATTCATAATCTTCGATAAACGTACAATATCCACCGCTCTCCTTACCTTTCTTCGCAACTAAATCCATTAAATCATGCTCGATCATATAGTTGAAGAACTCGCCTGTTTCATTTGATAATTCTTCGTACATTTTTTTACCATTATCAATAATCCATTGTGGGTCCCCTTGAGGTACAGCATTTCCTGTTAAGAACGTTAAGCCCTCATCATAGAACTTGAAGTCTTCTACACCAATTCGTTCCGCTTGGCGCTCATATAGTTTTGATGCAAGAGGAACGATATATTCGCGTACTTGCTCACGGAATTTTGCTACCATTTCTGCATTATAGTCAATACGGTTCATGTTGACATAGCCTAGTTCCACATAGTTTTTGAAGCCTAATTTTGTCGCGATTTCATGTCGCAGCTTCACTAAATCATCATAAATTTGATCGAACTTTTCTTTATTTGATGCATAAAAGTCTGCAGTCGCTTTACGCGCTGCTTTACGTACTTCACGATCTGTAGATTCTGCGTATGGCCCCATTTGTGCTAATGTCAATGTTTTACCATCAAATTCAATTTGAGCAGAAGCAACTAGCTTGCTGTATTCAGACGTTAATTTATTTTCCTTTTGCATAAGCTCGATTACTGCAGGCGAGAAACCTTTTAATAAGTTTTCCGCTAAAGCAAAGAGCTGCGTACCCCACTTCTCTTCTAACTGAGCTCGGAATGGTGATTTTACCAGTTCTGTATAGTAATTAAAAACAAGCTCATCTGCCAGTGGGCTTACTTCATCAATAAAGTCACGCTCTTTTTGATAATAGTCATCATTCGTATCAATTGATGCACGTACATAAACGATATTGGCCATTGTAGAAAATGTATTGCGAATGGCGTTTAATTTTTCGATAACCTCGCTTTGCTCATCCACAGTAGTGGCAGCTTTAAACTCTTCTAATAATGCAGCTGTTTGTTCTTTCATCTGTTCTAAATCCGGACGTTTATATTCAAATTCTTTAAATGTTACCAAACTCATTCACCCCATCTAGTAATTCAAAATTCACTCTTTATTATTTATTATAATGTAAAAAATTGCAATTATTATCAGAATATTTATCCTTTTCTTATAAATAATCAAAAATAAACAGTGGAGAATTGTCGCCACCGTTTATCCTTGTAACCCTTTATATTCAATAACGACTAATTGATTCTTGAAGACCCGTAATCTCATCCGTTAAATTGCTTGCGGAAGTAGTTACAACAGACATGGCGCTTTTATGTTCTTCTTTGCAGATACATCTCCCGTTTAAACTTACCCGGCAGCCCTCTTAATAGCTTTATATTTTAAATTTACTCATTTCTGATACAACTTGTTGAGAATGTTCGTCTAATTGATTTACGGCTTTTGTTAAATCATCTACTACTTGAGTTTGCTCATCAGAAACGTAAGCTAAATTTTTTGCATTGTCTGAAGTATCATTTACCAAACGGCTCATTTCTTCCGTTGATGCTAAAATTTGTTCTGCCCCTGCAGACATTTGCTCCACAACAGCTGAGTCATCCTGAATCCGATTATTTACTTCTAAAACTGAATTTAAAATTTGATGTAACTGTTGACCAATTTCTCCTACCGCAATTGTTCCTTCTTTTACATCTGACGTTGTCATATCCATCTCGACTAAAACTTTATTTGTAATCGTTGAGAATTTTTGAAGTTGTCCTGAAATTTCTTCTGCAGATTGACGAGACATTTCAGCCAGTTTTTTCACTTCATCTGCAACAACAGCAAATCCCTTTCCTGCTTCTCCAGCGCGTGCAGCTTCTATTGCAGCATTAAGCGCTAATAAGTTGGTCTGATCTGCAATACTCGTAATAACGTTGACCATCTCTTTAATGGATTGGAAGCTATCACCCATATCTTTCACGAGTTTTGACGTATTTTCTACAGAGTTTTCTACACCTTGTATTTGAGCTACCACTTTTTCAGAGTTCTGTGCACCATCTTCCACGATACTTGTCATATCTGTTGAGATTTCTGCTATTTCATTAATTGTGTCTGCAAGCTTTTGAATACCAGTCGCCATTTCATTCATCGCTGCATTTACTTCTGTATTACTTACTTGTTGCATTGCCCCACTTTGAGATATTGTTGAAATATTATCTACCATTTTTTCATTGGAAGTATTAACACTTATAGTCGATGTTTCAATCAAGTCAACTACTTCTCCCAAACCATTTGTTCGATTTTTTAATACTTTGAAAGTTGTCGACAAATCCTCTAAGGAATTTCGGAAGTTTGTAGCAAAGACCGTAATTTCATTATTCGTTTTAAATTTAATACCTTCAATAATTGCTTTTGATTGAGCAATATCACCCGAAGCTAAATGCTCCGCAGCTACATTTAAAGTATCTAGAGGTAATAACGCACGACGTATATAGGCATAAATACCAATTAAGGCTCCACTAATGATTACGATAAATAGAATTGTCATCCATGGAACAACTTGCTTAGCAACGTCTCCTGTTAATGATCTAATATACGAGGCATCGATATCAACGCCCAAATAAGCTATTGTTTCTCCTGAATCGTTTTTCACAGGAACAATACCTGTAATATATTCACCAAATTTGTTGCTTAAAATATCGGTTGCATAGCGCCCATCCTCTATAACATGTTTGATATGTTCATATTTCGTCGCACTAGAAGAAGTGCCTATCTTTCCAGCTCCCTCGATATCATCCGCTGGCATACCGTCCACTAAAAATATAACATCCCCATCTTTTTCGGGAACAAAATACGTGTACGCGTATAACACACCGTTAAATTCACGTAGAGCATTAAGCTCTTCACGCAATTCCCAATAAATCGAATTTTCGCTTGGTTTATCAATTAACTGCTCATACTTTTCTATATCAATGAAATTTACAATATTACTCGCTACTTCAACCGTACGTTCCTTAACAGCTGACTCAACTGATTTTGAAGAGTTATAGTTCATCAAAGCCATGTTTAGCACTAGAATCACTGCAAAAATTATGCCAATTATTAATATGATTCGAGTACCTAGTTTGCCCCTTTTTTTCATAATACACCGCCTGTTATTATATTTAGATAGTTATATGTATTTTGAATTATCGAACTAATAAATACAACTGGTTCTACCTAATTCACTACATTCCTTAACAATTTGTAATAATATTGTACTAATCCCCTTATTATATTTAATATTCTTCCATCGGTAGTCTTATAAGATCGGAATCCTGCACCATAAAAAAAAGCCCAAAATTGTCTATTTTGGGCTAGAATCACTATTCTCCTAAATCAGCATTGTGATATACACGTTGTACGTCTTCTAAATCTTCCAGTGCATCGATCATCTTTTCAAATTTCACTAGATCATCACCATCTAAAGCTACTTCAGTCATTGGCAGCATCGTTAACTCTGCTACAGTAAAGTCTTCAATGCCCGCTGCTTTAAATGCTTCTTGAGTTGCATGGAATTGTTCCGGCTCAACGTAAACGATAATTGTTCCTTCTTCTTCCATAATATCACGCATATCCAAGTCAGCTTCCATTAAGATTTCCAGTATTTCATCTTCTGATTTACCTTCAATACCGAATACTGCTGTATTTTGGAACATATGTGCCGCAGAGCCTGATACACCCATGTTTCCGCCATTTTTACCGAATGCTGCACGTACTTCTGAAGCTGTACGGTTTACGTTGTTTGTTAATGCATCAACGATAACCATTGTACCTGCTACACCGAAACCTTCATAGCGTAACTCATCGAATTGCTCATCGCCGCCACCTTTTGCTTTGTCGATTGCTTTTTCAATAATATGCTTTGGTACAGAGTAAGTTTTCGCGCGTTCTAAAACTGTTTTCAGTGCACGGTTAGATTCCGGGTTTGGTTCCCCAGATTTAGCCGCCACATAAATTTCACGACCGAACTTTGCATAAATACGGCTGTTAGCTGCATCTTTACCAGCTTTTTTATCTTTAATGTTATTCCATTTACGACCCATTATATCCACTCTCTTTCGATTATCTATTCATCACGTTATTAAGAAACGAAAAAATATTATTTAACTTACTCATTATACATAAAGTCCAAAAAAAATTAAATTGCCTTCTCAAAAAAATGTAAAACCTGTAGCAATTTTTCATATGCTACAGGTTTCATTATAACTGTGAAGCCTCTAAGCTAAATGTATCGCCGCCTTGAAGTGTCCCGACATCATAGCCTTTTTTAAACCCGCGCATCCGTTGTTCACTTGTACCATGAGTAAAGCTTTCCGGTACGACATAACCTTGCGCTTCCATTTGTAATGTATCTCTGACGCAAAACGTAACACCAATGCAATAAGTGATTCACGACATACTTTGCCCTATAATTACCCTAAATAGCACTTCCTATAACGTACTGGTTAAATGACATTCATTATTTTTTTAAAATTTATCATTTAATAAAACGAGAACTAAATCTGTTTCGTCTAATGGATAAATCAATAGAAAGGAGCGCTTTTTTATATGATGCTTTCCGATGAACAAGCATTTCAGCAGGTAATGGAAACGTATAGCGATTATCTGCTCCGCATTGCCTACTTATATGTGAAGGATTGGCAAGTAGCAGAAGATATTGTGCAAGACTCCTTTTTATCGTATTACGTCAAGTTCGAGCAGTTTGAAGAACGTGCATCATTAAAGACTTACCTCGTACGCATTGTTATTAATAAATGTAAAGATTATTTGAAAAGCTGGTCATACCGAAAACAGCAATTAACAAACACCTTTTTTCAGACAAAAACAGATCCTCAGAAGATGCTTCAACAAGCAGAACGACTCGATATTGCCGAAGCAATTTTAAACTTGCCTATACCTTTAAGGGAAGTCATTATTCATTACTACTATGAGGAACTCTCTGTCCTGGAGGTTGCAAACTTATTAAGAATATCCGATAACACCGTAAAAACGAGGATGCGAAGAGCAAGACAATTATTAAAGGAAAAACTTTCTTCAGATGAATGGGAGGTGCTTGCCAATGAATGAAATAAAACGTCAGCTTAATAAAAAAATAGGTTCTACATCTAAAAGAGCGGAACAAGTAATGGCAAAAGTAAACGAGCAAAAGCGGCAAAAGCAGCCTACAAAGAAATCCAACCGATTATACTACGCAACGTTTACAACTTTTTTAGCAGTGGTTATCTTTACGTTTCTTGTAGTGAATCCGTGGTCATCAAATAACTTTAGCCAAACTACCTATACCCCACCTGTAGATGAAGAAGAAACAAAGGAAAATGTAGATTTACCATTACAAAGTTACTTTAAAGCAGACGGTGATGTTGCTTATTTTCTTGGAATGGGAAATGAATATGCAGGATTTACAGAAACAACAACCTGGCTGTTCGAGGACTACGTAGAAATATTGGAAGATAATACCGGTGCTACAATGCAAAAAATTTACCATATAAAATCTGATGCCATTGAACTCGTCTATCAGGAAATGATGGAGTTCGAAAAAAAATCGTTTACGTTGGCACAATTAAATCAGCTAGACCCTATTCAAACTATTATTAAACTTCCTCTAACAGATGGTGTTACATTTGAAGCGAAAACAATATCGTATCCAGTAAAACTGATAACACCTTACAAGGAGTATGATGACTTAGTACAAATCACCGAGGAGAGTGACGGATGGGAATGGACCTTTTATTATGATAATGGCGACGGACTTGTTGCTAGGAAAACTCTTCCAAAGGATGCTAAGGATGGTGAGGAAATATTATCATTATTAGGATCGATCAATGAATTACCAACATTAAACAAAGAGAAGGTCATTTCGTTTAAAAACCTTTCAACGAATACAGTGGAGGAAATTCCGTTTTACCGGCTAACATTTTTAAATCAACTTTTATTATACAAGTATGAGGCAGATAACTTTGAATTGACGTATGAACCCCTATTTAAATATAACGAGGCTGAAATTGGCGTTTTCAAATACAATTGTCTCGAAAAATATTGTGAAATGGCGTTCGTGAAAAGACTTGGTGAGGAAGTTACATTCGGCAGTTTAGCTTGGGGGGAATTGCGGAGCTTTAAGCGGTCACCAAATTTTGAAAATGTTATTTTTTCCATTAACCTTGATGAATATTATGAAGACACTTTACTTCCTCGAAGTATGCTTCATGTGCTCAATATCGATAAGATGGAAGTCAATATGCCAAACTCTATGCAAGATTATTTTACTTATGCATGGTATCCAATCTTTCATTATGAATGGATTGATGACACGACAATTCAAGCGGAAGTGCCTGATGTTGAAAATTATGAATCACCTACACTTTATAAGTGGCAGCAGTCACAAGAGAAAAAAAGGAAAATCATTGAAGTTTCATTACCATACTAAAGTGAAGAGCGGGGTTGATCTCTTCATCAGCCCCGCTCTTTATTATTTCATGTCTTTTAAAATATGTTCCAGCAATGCCTCGCAGCCTTCTAAACATAGATCATACGTTTCCTGGAAATCTCCTGTATACCATGGATCAGGGACGTCCTTCTTATGATTGGTCAAATCAAGAAAGCGGAACACTTTGGCATCTGCTTCTGCACGGAGCATTTCTATCGTATTTTTTACATTACTTTCATCCATACAAACAATATAATCAAAGTTATGTAAATCACCTCTTCGTAACTGACGCGCCTGCATACCGCTAGTAGTAATGCCGAATTCCTGCAGTTTCGCCTTTGTCCCTTTATGTGGCGGCTCTCCGATATGATAATTGCTCGTGCCGGCCGAATCAACTTTAATTTGAGCAGTTAAACCACGCTTTTCTACTAAATCACGCATGACTGCCTCTGCCATTGGAGAGCGGCAAATATTTCCTAAGCATACGAATAACACTTGTTTCATATTGACTCCTCCTCATAAAGAAGCCACCCTAAAAAGTCTGGGCAGCTTCTATATATTACTTCACTTCTGGATGCATTTCTTTTAGGTGGACAGTCAGTCGGTTGAGCTCTTGTTCCAAAAACTGTACCGATTTTTCACGACCTTCTTTTCCCGCTTCCACTGTAAATGGCTTACCGTAAATTAAATAGCCTTTTTGACGTTTGAATACACCTGCTGCATTTTTCGGACCGATATAGGCAGCGGGCAAAATTTCTGCCTTAGATAGTTGGGCGATTGTCACAGCACCGGCTTTTAATTCCGAGTTTTCGGAGCTTCTTGTCCCACTAGGAAATATCCCTACAACCTTTCCCTCTTTAATAAGTTGGCGAGGGATTTTAATCACACTTGGCCCTGGATTATCACGATCAACTGGAAATGCATTCAACCTTTTAATAAGCCAACCTAAGCCTTTAACATCGAACAATTGCTTTTTAGCCATAAAATGTACTTCTCTTGGCAACATCGATATTCCCAAATTTAAAATGTCGATATAGCCATTATGCGTACAAGCAATGACAAAGCCTCCTTCTTTCGGTATATTTTCTTTCCCATATACCTTTGCTTTTGACCCGTTAACTCCTAAAACACCATATACAATATTTGCAATAAATTTATACACGTTTCATTCCTACCTTATGTTTGATTCTCAATCTATTGTAATCTATAGTCGTATTGCTATACAATCATTACTGTTTTGGTGTAGATTTTGCAATTTCTTCGACTAACTGAGGCAACCAATCATCAATATGACTAAATTTAAATCCTAGTTGCTGTGATTTATCATTTTTCATATACCATGAAGCAGGGATTGCATATGGCGAACGGATTTCCTCTGTACCGAGCAGTGCTATCTTTGCGCGTTCACCTGTTTTTTCTTCTATAAGTGAAATCAAATCTTTTAATGCGATAACACCATTAGCCGTAGCATTAATTGGACCTTCAACATTTTCCATTCCGGCCCACATTAAAAATCTTGCAGCTTCTGTTGCTTGAATGAACGACATTTCCGCATCCATATTGCTAAATCCTATCGGCTCATTATTTACGATGCGTTCAATATGGAAATGCAATCGGCGCGTATAATCATCCGCCCCCATCACAATAGGGAAACGAACAGCCACTACTGGGAAATCGGCAAATCTATAAAAAACCGCTTCCGCTAAACGCTTACCTTCACCGTATGAAAATTCATGTGTTTCACCCATAACGATTTCATATGAAGTTGGATCAAAATCCACCTCTTCATGGAGCTTGCCATCTGCCTCATATGTAGCTAATGTAGAGGTGAAAACGAGTTTACCGATATTACCATTAAAAATGTCGCACAGTTGTTTCGCTTCATTCGGTGAATAGCAAATATTATCGTAGACAATATCAAAAGTGCGGCTTTCTAAAGCCTGCTCAAATGCAGCTTTATCTTTACGGTCGACTTTAATATGTTCCACCGCATCACCAAACGGATTTTCAGAAACCCCGCGTGTTACAATCGTTACTTCATGCTTTTGCTCTAATAATAATTCCACTAATTTCTGTCCAAAAAAACGCGTTCCACCTAATACCAAAATTTTCTTCATCCACCATCACTCCATTCCAATTAATAAATCCAAATCAATTGTAATTTCCCGTAATTGAATACTTTCTTTTTCTTCAATGTGCCAGCCCATTGGTGTCATTTCAAGTAAGTTTTGTACTAGATCTACTTCAAGTGGAACGGTATACGTAATTCGCTTCACTTCGACATGTGCAAAGGCTGTCTTAAAACGCTCTACGGTTTGAGCATTTGTATAGCTTTCCTTTTCAGAATCTGCAAATGCTTGCTTGCGTAGCTCCATTAAATAATTTTCCTGGGGAACAATTTTAATAACTTTTCCCCCTGGCTTCAGCAATCGTTTAAATTCCTCATAGTTTGCTGGTGATAAAATATTTAGGATGGCATCAAAGGATTGCTCATTATATGGGCTATTCGCCAAATCACCCACGCACCAAAGCTGTTCATTATAAAACTTTGCTGCTGCCATGATTCCTTCTTTTGAAATATCTATTCCGATGCCAACAGCACCGTCTAATTGCTCACAGATGCGGTGTAAATGAGACCCTTCTCCACAGCCTGTATCTAAAATGACCGAATTTTGCTGTATAATTTCACCGGCAATCGCTTTTTGCACTTTGTCATATATTCCCGCATGAATAACCTTATGGCGTGACTCGAATAGCTCTTTGCCATACATCGACTGGACTGGTCGATTTAACATATATAAATAACCTTGTTTTGCTACATCAAATGTATGATTCGAAGGACAGCTCATTTTCCCTTCATCACTCATATTCATTTGCTGTTTGCAAATAGGACAAGCAAAAATTTTACTGTTTAATTGAAATTGTTTAATACTTAACGCTCTTTTTGATAATAGACCCACGATGGATCCTCCTTCGTATGTGTTCGCTTGTATCGTACCATAAACTGATAAAAATAAAAAAAGGAAATAGCCCTCACTACTTCCTTTTAAAAACTCGCAAACTATAATAATTGGCTTGTTGTCACAAATTCATAGCCTTCCTCTTTTAAATACAGAATAACATCTTCCAAAGCATCTGCGGATTGTTGGTGAATATCATGCATCAAAATAATGCCATCATCCTTTGCTTGTTCCTTCAAGTTCGCCAAAGTTTTTGACGGTGTTTTATGGTGCCAATCAAGTGTATCAATATTCCATAAAACCGGAGTTAACTCAATGACTTCTCGTACCGTCTCGTCAATGGCGCCGAATGGGGGTCTATACATTGTGGGATATTTCCCGATTGCATCACAAATTGCTTCGTTTGCTCGATTGATCTCCGCTTGCATTTGCTTAACATTAAGCTTCGTTAAATTTTTATGGCTCCATGAATGGTTGGCAATTTCATGCCCAAATGCATCTGCCTTTTTTACAATTTCCGGATGCTTCACAACATTTTGACCAAGGACAAAAAATGTTGCCTTCACTTCATGTTTTTGAAGCGTTGTTAAAACCTGTTTTGTCACATATTGATGTGGACCATCATCAAAAGTAAGCGCAATTCTTTTCTTATCACCTCTAGTAGGTTGGCTCTGTTCATCCTCTTGCTTTTGAGTTAATATTTTTTCAACCTCTATGTATTCATCACAGTTTTGAATAGTCCGTGATAACCCCCCATTATATAAATAAAAGGGTTTCACTAAGCCATTGCCACTTGATGCTGTATTAATAAATTGGTTGTACGCTACTTGTTCAGAATAAGTTAGGCTCATCGTAATCTTCTCGCTATCTGCAAATGTGGATGGCACATCTGTCCAAAAACGAAAGCCTAGAAAAACTATTAAACTAAACATAATACCGAGTAGTCCAACTTTTTTGCCCATCTTATTGCCCTCCAATCGTCAGTATATTAATTAGACGTATGAACACAGCAAAAAGTTGATAATATTTCAAAAAAAAACATATTTTCCTTAAAATTATATTGGATTGTTCTTCAAATGCATTTTTACCTATTAAAAAGTGTTTGTTTAAAAATTAAATTAACATTGAACCGTTGATTTCCATTCCGGGACCGATGCTTTCCCCGGGCACGGCTCCAGCTAACTAAATTGCGCCTACAACGGCAGGCACAATTTAGTGGATCTTCCGCGCGTGCTCCTGCGGTTACTCGTCGCAAAATAAATTTCGCTATTCCCGGTGGAGTCACGGTCCCTCCATTCCAATCAACTTATTAATCTCTTTAAATAAAGTGACATACGATATCTATAATGACTAGTAATTAAACCAATGAACGTGAACAAATTGAAATAGGGGCGATTGAACAACTTGTTCCTGCTAAGCATCTAGTTAAAATTTATAATAAAAGACAAAAGGTCTCGAGAGACCTTTTGTCGACAATCTGAGAGTTCGGTTTACATACGAACACCTTTATAATAAATTTTTAGTAAGCTGTCCATCCTGCATCTGCAGTAATAACAACCCCATTTACAAAATCAGAATCCTCAGATGCTAAAAAAAGTGCAACACGCGCAATATCTTCCGGTTCTCCACTGCGTGGGTTATAACTTGCTCCTGCCATTGCACGAGACATACCTTCTTGATTTGCATTACTGAAACTTGCCCCAATATTTGTATTGACCCCGCCTGGAGCAATCGCATTACATTTAATGCCTTTTTCTGCATATTGGAATGCTGTATTTTTCGTTAATCCTATAACCGCATGTTTAGATGCTGTATAAGCAGCCCCTGCCCTAGAGCCGTATAAACCACCTATTGAGGCAATATTGATAATCGTTCCTGCACCCTTTTCCAGAAAAATAGGCATTGCTTGACGGCTTGCACGCATAACACCTTTTACATTTATTTCAAATACTCGATCCCATAAGTCATCTTTCACGTCACCGACTGGAGAGAAGTCGTCCATAATACCAGCATTGTTTACTAAAATATCAAGTGTACCATAACTATTTAAAGCGGCTTTTATTAATTTATGAATATCTGCTTCCGTCGCAACATTAGCTGCTACAGCAGTCGCCGTTCCACCCAGTGCTGTAATTTCTGCTACTGTTGCCCCTGCACCTTCAAGAGTTAGGTCCGATACAACAACCTTTGCACCTTCTCGGGCAAATAAAATGGCCGTCGCCTTCCCCATTCCTGATGCAGCACCTGTTATTACTGCGACTTTATCCTTCAATCTCATACTTAAAACCTCCTAAATAGGATTTCGTTACTTTAATAATTTCGACGGTAACAGCCAGTTTACCTTTAAAAAATACATAAAAAGGAAGTAGAACTTCGAAAAGTTCCGCTCCCTTTATACTTACTTTACAAATTTCACTTCCTGAAGCTTATGATGACCTGAATCATTGATCCAGTGCCCTTCTATTTTTTCACTTAAGCCCGTAATATAGGCTTGATGGTGTACGTATATCATTGGTGCTTCTTCTATTAAGATTTCTTGAGCCTGTTTATACAATGTAAGACGTTTCGTTGTATCAATTTCTTCACGTGCTTCATCTAATATTGCATCTAACTCTTTATTACTATAGAAAGTAGTATTACCAGATCCCCCGTGATTTTTAGAATGGTATAGTTGTGTCAGGAAATAATCTGCATCACCTACTGGATTTGATAAACCTAGAATATACATTTCATGCTCACCAGCATCCGTCTTATCAAGGTATGCACCCCATTCTAAAACTTCGATATTAGCTGTAATATTTAATTGCTTTAATTCTTCTTGAAGCATAATGGCAATATTTTGTCGTTGTGGATTATCGTTTGTCCAGATTGAAGTTTCAAAGCCTTCTGCGTATCCAGCTTCTGCTAAAAGTGTTTTTGCTTTTTCAATATCTTTAGTAATCGGCGTTAGTGTGCCATCATAGCCAAACACAGTTGGTGCTAGTGGGCCACGTGCCGGTTCACCAATTCCTTCATAAATACCATCAATGATTAACTGTTGATCTACAATCATCGAGATCGCCTGACGTACACGTACATCATCGAACGGTTTCTTGTTAATATTAAACCCAATGTAAGATAATGAAGAACCTGGAGTAATACTAACTGAACTAGATGTTGCATCAACCATTTCCACTTCATTAGGTTGTACTGGTTCAATAATATGTGCATACCCTGTCTCAAGTTCGGCTGCACGCGTTGCACTTTCAGGAATTACTTTGAAAGTTACTGAATCAATATAAGCCTTTTGATTCCAGTAATCCTGATTATTCACTAATTTAATTTCCGTGCCTGGTGTCCATGAATCAAACTTCATAAAGCCAGTACCAACTGGACCATTAGCATTCATAATTGCTCCAGCTATATTGCCCGCTTCCATATTTTCATAATCTGCATCAATTTGTGCTGGTGAAAGAATAACGCCTACTGGGTGGTTTAAGTGGTTTAATAGTGGTGCGAATGGATAATGTGTATGAATACGTACTGTGTAATCACTCACAACTTCCACTTCCTTAATGGCTTCAAATAAAAATGCGCGTGGCGCTGCAACTACCGGATCCAAAATTCGTTCAAAGCTCTTTTTCACTGCTGTAGCATTGAATTGTTCTCCATCATGGAATTGTACCCCTTCTTCAAGTTCAAACTCCCATGTTAAATCATCAATGGATGTCCAGCTTTTTGCCAAGCCTGGTACAATTTCTCCATCTTTATCCTTTTTTACTAATCCCTCTGTTATGTTTGATAATACCGAAGCTGATGGAACGTCCGTTGACATATGCGGATCTAGATTTGCGGCATCGGATAATGTTGCTAATACTAAATCACCGCCTGCTCCATCTGTATTATTCGAAGAATCTGCCGAAGCATCGTTATTACTAGAAGAATCTTCTGTTGAATCATCTCCACCGCTACATGCAACAAGTAATAAGGCAAATGCCATTACTATAAATAGTAGAAAACTATTTTTAAAGTTTTTATTCATTTGTTGTACCCCCTTTGATTTTTGTTTCATCCATATTACAGCCTAAATTTTACAGGTTAAAATTCATAAAACAAACAATATTTTAAATTTTTATTCATTTCAGACAAATAATTCGTTCATATTATTTTCGAAATAAATTACTTAAATGAGCAAATAAAATATGCTATATAGCAAAAACAACCTTTTTTCAATAGTACATTATGCATTTTTTATACATTTTCGTTTAATAAAAAAAGAGCTAAGCAGTGGACAACCTGCTTAGCTCTTCATTTTAATTCGCCGAAACTGTTGATTTCGACTTTAATGTATTGTTTTTGTCAGTCATAAAGCCCTCTAATGCTGAGAATAATGTTTCAATATTTTCTTCCGTTAGACGTTTTCTATCAAGGGTTTTTGTCCAGTTATTTAACTCTGACATTTTTAACACTTCGACATTTTGCGAATGAATTTCAATTTGTTGAATTGAACAATCGTTTGTAAAGACAACAACCGACTCGAATAGTGTTGCATCCACTTCTGGAAGCTGATCCTGCAAGGCATTTACCAAACGCTTCGTTTCGTGAATTGGGTTGTTGAATGTGCGTATTTTATTCTTATGTAATAGCTCTTTCCATTCAATATTTTGCTCTCGTCCATTAATCCAGCCGGATTTATCTTTAATGTTCACTACATAAATACCGGATTCATGTAGGAGTAAAGCATCAATTAAATGAAGTTCCTCATAAATAGGAATTTGTAAATTAATCATTACTTTTCGAGCGCCTTTAGCCCGCTCTAGATCATGCATAATTTTATTTAATACTCGGACCCTTTTCTTCATTAATACATCAAAATAGGAATAACCTGTTATTTTATAGAAAATGGTATTGTCATGGATATAAATTTTGTATGCGAGATAGCCTACAATTACCATTACAACTATTATAAATAAGGTCACTACGCTCACTCCTTGCGTACATTTTATACTCCATTTTAACAGACAACTGTACCCTTTTACTATGCACCTATAGACTAATTAAAATTGTAAACATATTCAAAAAACAATATTATACAGTGCTTTTTAAATGGCTTTCATTCTTTAAAATCGAAAGGAGCTGATCTAGCCTACTAATTTCATAAGTTGACACTATGGATTGTGGCGGTGCAACATACATTGGGTTTAACCAGCACGTATCAATACCTGCACGAGCCCCACCAATAATGTCTGCACTATAGGAATCACCTATAATCAATGCCTTATTTAAATCGAAATTCGGAATATGGTCAAACACATAGTCAAAAAATTGCTTCATCGGTTTTTGATAGCCTGTATTTTCCGAGACGAAGATTCCTTTAAAATAAGGAGCTAGTCCCGTAACTTGTAGGCGTTTCATTTGTGTATCTGCCAAGCCGTTTGACGTAATATATAAGTCATATTGAGGTGCCAATGTTTGAATTAATTCCATTGCGCCTTCTACAAACACTTTACTCTCTGTTAAATAGCCGCGATATTCAGCATCCAATGCTCTTCCGTCTACTTCATAGCCAAAGTATTCAAAAGTTTTCCCAAAACGTGTTTGCATTAACTCTTCTCTAGTAACTAGCCCCTCTTCAAGTAAGCGCCATAAATTAGAGTTTATCTCACGATAGACACTTTCGATTTGTGGAGTTAATGGCAGCTGATGTGCTTCAAATAACTTCGGCAAAGCTATTTTTTCTGCTGCTTTAAAATCGAGCAATGTATCATCTAGATCAAATAATAAAAATTGATAGTCTTTCATTTATATACTCCGTTCCTACAAAGCTAATTTACTAACAATATCATAGTTATTATAAAATTTTAAGTATTTACACGAACTATGATTTTCGTTAGCATGACTATATTGGTTTAAATTAAGAAAGAAGGTTTTCCTTTATGGGATTCGAGCTGGACCCCCAACTCATTATTATTTTAATTTGCTTTGGTTTTTTAGCTGCTTTTATCGATTCTGTTGTGGGAGGCGGTGGTCTAATTTCCTTACCGGCACTAATGTTTGCTGGGCTTAGTCCATCTGCAGCCGTTGCAACCAATAAGCTTGCCGGAACAATGGGATCACTAACAAGTACTATTACTTTTTACCGTTCTGGAAAATTGGATTTTAAATCGGTAATGAAATACTTCCCTTACGTCTTTATTAGTTCTATGATTGGGGCATGGATTGTTCATTTACTAGATCCTAATCTATTAAAACCACTAATGCTTATTATGTTGGCTGCTGTAGCAATCTTCACCATTTTTAAAAAGGATTGGGGCAGTATTTCTGCAGTTAAGTCACTATCTAAGACAAAATATATGTTATTCTTCTTAGTCATTGCACTTATTGGCTTTTATGACGGCTTTTTGGGACCAGGTACAGGTTCATTTTTAATTTTTGCATTTTTAATAGTAGGGTATGATTTTTTAAAAGCTGCGGGCAATGCAAAACTTCTGAACTTTGGAAGTAATATTGGGGCACTTTTAATGTTTGTCTATTTAGGACAAATCAATTATACATATGGGCTTATAATGGGGGTTGCACAAATTTTCGGTGCAATTGTCGGTTCTCGATTTGCCATTAAGCGTGGAAGTGGCTATGTTCGTGTTCTATTCATCATTGTCACAGTTACTTTACTTGCAAAAAATGCATATGATTACTTTTCGAATTAGGTTTTAGTAAAGAGACTAGGGCATAACCCAAAAATTGATTTCCATTCCGGGACGCTTTCCGCGGGCACGGCCTGAGCCTGTAGTCTCAGGCGTCGTGCTTTTCCCGCTGGAGTCGCCCTCCATTCCAATCAATTTTTTAAAATATCCCTTTCTTAACAAGGGACTTTACCTTATCCGATGAAATTTCTACTTCTGTCCCAACCTCTTTAATTTTATAAATTCCTCTGAAACATAGTCGGCGCTTATATATTACTGCATTTCTTTTGTTGGACCCATTACCGGTGGGACATTTAAGCCTGCTTGTCGCAGTAATACGGTCATTTGTCCGACATGATGTGTTTGATGGGTAATGACTACACGCAATAACTCACCGCGCTGCTTCATCCCTCCAAAAGCAGGTACTTCCTCTAATAATTGTTCTTCAGTTAATGTGGCTGCTTCTTTTTTATAGGCTTCACGTACTAGCTCATATTTCTCAATGATTTCTTCCATTGTTTCAGGCTGTGGCATATCTGGTCCCGGAGCAGGAATTTGTAACCCTGCAAATTGACCAAATGCACCTGCTACACTCACTAAATGCCATGATAACCAACCTAGTGAATTGTGGTCATCGACAATCGCAATTTTCATTTTATCATTCGAAATTGCCTGCATTACTCTTAGTGCACCTTTTGAAGCTATTGCCCAATCTTTTACGAAATCTTCTGCTACACGATACATTTAAAACTCCCCTTTTATGATTATTTATACCAATCATACCGAACAACATAAAAATGGTCTATTTATAGATATTGCTGAATAATACGCCACGCTTCTACCTTTTCATCGAATGATTTTATATTTTTTCCTGGTATAGGGCTTGTAGAAGGCATTTTCCCATATGAACGATCTTCCAAAACCTCTAGTCCCACATGCTTCTTAAATACTTCAAAACTTTTACCACCATTAAATAAGATAAGTTTAATTTGCGGATATTTTTTAAAAAGCGCTACAAAATCATTTGGAATTTCGTTTTTAATCGTCGCATCCAAGCTCCCTTTCCGGTCACAGCTTTTTATTGAATCCCATAAACCGATTCTATGTGTACGAAGAAGTCTTATTTTATCATTATAGTTTTCAGGGATACCTGTTGCTAATAGCCTCCCTATAATCGGCCAAAAATGATTTCTGGAATTACCGTAGTATTGCTGTTTTTCTAATGATTGTTTTCCTGGCATCGAGCCTATAATAAGCACATATGTCTTATCATCTACAATTGGAGGCAATACATTTTGTATAGGTTCCATCGTATCCCATCCTTTCTTGTAGATTTAGTATATTAAATACATACAGGACATGCCAAACATCAGGAAATAGTCATAAACTTTCACCCATGAAAAAGGCTACTTGCACACCGAGTGAGTTTCGTCGGTTGCAAATAGCACTTTTTTGCTTATTGATTAATTTGTACGTTTTGGATTTGGTAGATGCCTGTCGCGTCAACGGATAAACCTGTAACATTATTCGCATATCCTGTTAAGTATGCTTGGTGATGAATGAATGCCGCTGGTGCCTCTGTATTAATCATTTCCTGTACTTCCTTATAAATATCTGCACGTACCGCTTCATCTGTTTCAATACGACCTAGTTCCAATAATTCATCCAACTTCGCATTGCTATAGCGAGTACGATTGTTATTACCGATATCGGATGAGTGGAATAATGGGTAAAGTGCACCATCTGCATCCCCTGTAGAAGGCGCCCATCCTAGCATGAACATGTCATGATCTCCTTTGGATGTTTTTTCTAAATATGCACCCCATTCCATTACTTCAATTGTTGCTTCGACTTTCAATTGCTTCAATGCTTCTTGTAAAATTATTGCTATTTGTTGACGCTGTGGATTGTCATTCGTCCAAATCGCCGTTTTAAAGCCATCAGCAAAGCCTGCCTCCGCTAATAATGCTTTCGCTTCTTCTAAGTTTGTATCCTGTTTGGTTACATCTTCTGTATACCCCCATACCATAGGTGATAATGGACCAAAGGCTTGCACACCAAAATCATCAAATACTCCTTTAATAATTGCTTCACGGTCTAATGCTTTTGTGATGGCTTGACGAACTTTCGGGTTATCGAATGGTGCCTTTTCCGTATTGAAGCCTAAGTATGAAATAGATACGGAAGGTTGCTTTAATACTTGTGCAAACCCTTCTACTAGTGGTACTTCTGTTGGTTGCACTGGATCTATAATATGTGCATATCCAGCTTCTAAATCCGCTGCACGTGTTGCACTTTCAGGTACTGTTTTAAAGACCGCTGAATCGTAAGCAACTTGCTCACCCCAGTATTCTGTATTTTTCACTAAACGAATTTCCTGACCTGGTGACCACTTCTCTAATTTTAAGAAACCTGTACCGATAGGGTTCTCATTTCCGTAAGCACGTGCCTCTCCGCCATTTTCCATCCGTTTATAGTCTTCTTCAATAACAGCTGGGCTCATAATATTACCCCCTGGATGTGTTAAAGCAAATAATAGCGGTCCATACGGTTTCTCTGTTTTAATTTGAACTGTATAATCATCCACAACTACAATCTCTGAAATCGGTTCAAAGTTTGAAAGACGTGGCGAAGCGATATTCGGGTCAAGTAAACGGTCCAAATTCACCTTTACTGCTTCAGCATTAAATTCTGTGCCATCATGGAATTTTACCCCTTGGCGCAATTTTAATTGTAGAGTCAAATCGTCTACATATTCCCATGATTCTGCTAATAATGGCTCAATTTCACCAGTCTCAAAGTTTCGAACAACTAATGTTTCGAAAATATTGCGTTGTATATTTGACGAAGGAATATCATTTGAACCGTGGGGATCCAATTCTACTGCCTCTGAAAGCACTTCTATTACTAACTCGCCCCCTTGAGCATCTGTCTTTTCTGTAGTTTCATTTGTAGCTGCTTCATTCTTCTCTGATGTCGCATTTTCATCACCGCTACATGCGGCTAACAATAAAAGAAAAGAGAACGTTAATAACATCCAAAACCTATGTAACTTCATTTTTAACACTCCTTATATAACTGAATTTTCAATTTTTTATATCATAGCTTTTTATAGAAGACATTTCAATGTTTTTTCATATATGTTTACTTGGATTATTTTTCCCAAAACTAAAAGAACCACAGGTAGTCTGTGATTCTTTTAATTTTATTATTTATTTTTGGTATACTACATTACCTGCAACAACTGTTTTTAATGCAGTTGTTTGTAATATTTCATCGGCAGTGCAATGTAATAGATCTTTATCTAGTATTGTAAAGTCTGCATCGTATCCTGAGCGGATGTAACCCCGTTCATTTTCTTTACAAATGGCCTCAGCACTTCCCACAGTGTACATTTTTACGGCTTCAAAGCGTGTTAGCTTTTGTTCAGCACCATATCCGTCATGCGTATCTTCTAGCTTTTTACGTTCTACTGCTGCATAGATTGTTTCAAATGGACTAATGGCTTCTATCGGCGCATCGGTTCCTGCCGCGCACATTAAGCCTTCTTCACCAAAAGTCTTCCATGCATACAAATGACCAGAACGGTTTTCCCCCAGCTTTTCAAGTATCCATGGGAAATCTGACGTTACAAAAGCAGGCTGTAAATCCAAAATAACAGACAGCTTTTTTATTCGATTTAGCTGCTCTTCCGATACGAGACAGCAATGAATGAGGCGGTCACGCTTTCCTTTAGCAACCGGGTATTTCTCTAAATATGGTAATACTTGTTCCATACTACCGTCTCCAATAATATGAATGGCTACTGCTTCCCCGTATTTTCTCGCTAATTGAATAAGGGCTTCCAGTTGTTCATCTGTATGAATGAGCATACCTTTATTATCAGCTTCATTTACATATGGTTCCAGAACTGCAGCTGTCGAGCCTCCAAAGGATCCATCAGCAAAAATCTTCATTGCACCGGGCTCGATAAACGGTTCATCAAATGACACATTATTTATAACCATTTCTTCAAAGACTGTATGGTGACGCAATAAATTGACACGGAAATGTTTTTTGCCACCAACAACACGCTGATAAGCTGTTAGTGGATTGGTATACTGTCCAAAATAGGCCATTTCCTCGGTATGTCCGCCTGTTAATCCATAAGATTGCATATGTTCAATGGCCAGTTGAAGGTAATGCTCCAAACTAGCAATATAGCTTTCTCCTTCTTGCTGGAAAGTAGACGAAACCAAATTCATAGCTTGCTCATACAGTAAGCCATTCAGCTCGCCATTTTTATGCCGCCCCAATTTTCCGCCTTCCGGATCTGGTGTGTCTTTTGTTACACCTGCTAATTGGAGTGCTGCTGAATTTACTAATGCAACATGGTGACAAACGCGATTGAGGAATATGGGTTTGTTAGTGATAGCATCTAGTTCTTCTTTTGTTGGTATTTGACCATCTATAAATTGATTATCATTCCAACCATCGCCCATTAACCATTGCCCTTCATCAAGCAGACTTGCCGCATTCTGTACAAGTTCCAAAATTTCCTTTCCACTCTTCGCCTGCGTTAAATCCAGTCGCATTAACTTTGCGCCATGCCCAATCATATGCAAATGACTATCGACAAAGCCTGGATACATGAATGCGCCTTGTAGATCGATAATTTCATCAGCCTTTTCCTGTAATTGATCGAAATCTCCTGTTTCTATAATTTTGCCTTCATGAACAAGTACAGCCTGAACTGTACTTCCTTCTTGTTCCATCGTATAAATCGTGCCATTTGTCCATAGTTGTTTCATCTCCCACAATCCCCTATCTACATATCAAATTCACTTCTTAAGTAAGGCTGTCCTATGTTCATATGATCCAATGCCGGTTCATACGAGCCTTTATGAATAAATGTAATTTCATCAATATCCGATAAATTTTCGAAGTAAGAGCGTGCTAATGTTTCTACGAACATTCTCGCTCCAGCAGAACCTTGAATAGTATAAATATCGTCGCCTAAATTTAACACTAAGCTTTTACTCTCAGTTTCTAGTGTATAATCCAATAGCTCTACGTCATGCTCATTTACTTCCTCGAAAATAAAAGGTACTAGGTTTCCTTCATCGCCTTCAAATTCTTCTTCAAATGGAACTGTATTTTCAGCATTTGCATCTGATTTATATAAAGTAATCATTTTTTCCTCTACATTTGTATCACCTTGAGTTACATCATCTGTAGTATTTCCCGGGACATTATTTGTTATATCTGTTGTATCTTCCGTCCCACATGCTGCCAGCACAAATATAAGTAACAAAGTAAAAAATAGCTTCTTCATTGTTGGACCACTCCTTTTGATGTGTTACTTCCACGATAACGAATATACTCTCAATTTTCAAACTTTTATAATAATAAAGTTGTATTTTATAGGAATTCGCGCCTTAAACCATAAAATCCCAATACTGAATATAAATTGTTTTCAAAATATATTGACAATGATAATTCGCTCTAATAATATTAAGGAACACTAAATAAATTGGAACAAGGAAAGGAGATTAGGGGCATGAAGACAACACCTTTAGATGTACACGTTTCAAAGCGACAACTTCATATTTCCCTTTTCCGTACTTTTGTTTTAATTTAGCTTGCACTTTTAAATAAAGGGCACGGATTTGGACTTCCTTGTGCTTTTTTTCGTAATGACACCTTTTCGAAAAATCGAAAGAGGTGTTTTTTTGTTGGATAAAGGCTTTTAAATGTTCTAAATCCAGGAAAACAGTGCTACTTAGTGAAAAAATTCAGGAGGGCTTTGTATGACAATCTTTATGCGAAAACTATTAAAAACGGATCGATTCGATGATGGGTAGCCAATGCTACAAACTTTATAGAAGGAAGGTATAAGTAATGTTTAATGTGTTTGTGAAATTAAAATGGTTTTTTAAACAGTACCGTAAGCAGTACACCGTTGCTATTACGCTATTGATAATTGCAAGTTTTATAGAAGTATTACCACCTTGGATTTTAGGTGAAGCCATTGATGTTATGACCGGTGGCGATATGGATCAGGCACAGCTTCTTAAGTATGTCGGATTTATTCTGGCAGCTGCAATCGCAAGCTATGGATTAAACTTCTATTGGCAATACCAGTTATTCGGTGGTTCAATTGCACTGGACCGAATATTGCGAAAAAAATTAATGCATCAATTTCTGCAAATGACCCCTACATTTTATGAAAAAAACCGTACAGGGGACTTAATGGCTAAAGCTACAAATGATTTAAATGCCGTCACTCTAACAGCAGGATTTGGTATCATGACGCTAATTGATTCGACGGTGTTTATGGCACTTATTATTTTGGCAATGGGCTTCTTCATCTCC
Source organism: Solibacillus sp. FSL W8-0372 (assembly GCF_037969735.1). NCBI lineage: Bacteria > Bacillati > Bacillota > Bacilli > Caryophanales > Caryophanaceae > Solibacillus > Solibacillus sp. FSL W8-0372. The sequence continues at coordinate 3,709,746 of NZ_CP150204.1, forward strand.
TGGAAACTAACTTTCTTTGCAATGCTCCCAATACCGGTCATGGCAATCATTATTCAATATTTAGGTAAGATTGTCCATGAGCGTTATATGATTGCACAAGGTGCGTTCGGTGAAATGAATGACAACGTTTTGGAATCTGTTGCGGGAACACGTGTTATCCGCGCTTACGTCCAAGAAAGTAAAGACGAAGAACGTTTTGAAGAGATGAGCGAAAATATCTTTGTTAAAAATATGCGCGTTGCCTATATTAATGGTCTTTTTATGCCAATTACAAAAATCGGAACAGGAGTCTGTTACGTTATCGCGCTTGGGTACGGAGCCGTCCTTGTATCAAATGAGGCGCTAACAGTCGGTCAACTTGTATCCTTTAATGTGTATTTAGGGCTTGCAATCTGGCCAATGTTCGCAATTGGCGAGCTGATTAACGTCATGCAGCAAGGAAGTGCATCTCTTGACCGTGTACAGGATACATTAGAGTATGAAGCAGATGTTAAAAATCCAAATGCTCCAATGAATCATAACGTACCCAATTCAATTGGTTTTTCTGAGTTTACTTTCCAATACCCTTTATCTCAGGTAAAAAACTTACAGCAAATTTCATTGAATTTACAAAAAGGGCAAACTCTTGGCATTGTCGGAAAGACAGGTGCCGGAAAAACAACCTTCATTCGCCAGCTATTGCGTGAGTACCCGTTAGGAGACGGGCAAATTATTATTAATAATACCGATTTGGCACATATGACGAAGGAACAAATTTTAGATTGGATTGGCTATGTACCACAAGATCATGTGCTATTTTCTCGTACCATTCGTGAAAATATATTGTTCGGAAAAGAAGATGCATCATCAGCAGATATTGATGAGGCTATTCGCTTAGCAGACTTCGAAAAAGACTTAGCGAATTTACCACTAGGCATCGAAACACTAGTAGGGGAAAAAGGAGTATCCTTATCCGGCGGACAAAAACAGCGTGTTTCAATCGCACGTGCACTAATTAAAGATCCGGAAATTTTAATTCTGGATGATTCCTTATCTGCGGTAGATGCCAAAACAGAATCAAAAATAATTGAAAATATTCAAACAGAGCGCGCTGGGAAAACAACTATCATTTCAACTCACCGCTTATCAGGAATTCAGCATGCGGATGAAATAATTGTACTGGATGATGGTTTTATCGTTGAACGGGGTACACATGAAGAGCTTCTACGCTTAGGTGGTTGGTACAAAGAGCAATTTGACCGCCAGCAGCTTGAGGAGGTAAAACAATGAGTACATCGAAGCGACTGTATCTTTATGCTTTAAAATTTAAAAAGCCGATTTTAATCGGATTATCATTATTAACAATTGCTGTTGCAACAGATATTGCAGGTCCATTTATCGCAAAATATATTATCGACCACTACATGGAACCAGGTAATTTACAGGCAGAGCCAATTGCGATTTTATTATCGATTTTCTTCTTGTTATCCGTGCTGACTGCTGTGTTCCGTTATTTAATGTTCATCTTTTTACAACGGGGTGCAAACTTTGTCATTCAACAGCTACGGAAAGATGTGTTCGGACATATTCAAAAGCTACCAATTGAATACTTTGATAACTTGCCAGCCGGTAAAGTAGTTGCCCGTGTCACAAATGATACAGAGGCTATTCGAAACCTTTACGTAACCGTACTTTCGCAATTTGCGAACAGCTTTATTACCATTGCAGGGGTATATATAGCTTTATTTATTTTAAATTGGAAAATGGCGCTTTTTGCCCTAGTGCTCATTCCAATCGTCTATATTTGGATGATTTTATACCGTAAATTTGCTTCACAATACAATCATGTCATTCGTACAAAAATTGCCGATATTAATGCGATGATTAATGAATCGATTAATGGAATGACAATTATTCAGGCTTTCCGCCGCGAAGATCAGATGAGACTTGAATTTGATGAGATGAACGATGAGCATTACCAATACAACCGTAAACTTTTATTATTGGATTCTGCGACTTCACATAACTTAGTAAATATTTTACGACTTGGTATGTTCGCTGTATTCGTTTATTACTTCGGTACACAATCGATGACATTGCCTGAAGCAGTATCAGCAGGTACACTTTATGCATTTGTTGATTATATTACACGTCTATTCAATCCAATTACTAACTTGGTCAATCAATTTTCGCAACTGGAACGTTCACTTGTAGCGGGTACCCGTGTATTCGAGTTACTTGATCAGCCGGGAGAAGAAGTAAGCAAAGAAAGAATTGAGCGCTACAAAGGAAATGTTGTATTTGATCATGTTTCATTTGCATACAAAAATGACGATTATGTATTAAAAAATATTCACTTTGAAGCAAAGGAAGGCGAAACTATTGCACTTGTTGGTCATACAGGCTCAGGAAAAAGTTCAATCATGAATTTGTTATTCCGCTTCTATGACCCACAAAAAGGACGTATTATCATTGATGGGCAGGATATTACAAAGCTGCCTCGACAAGCAATTCGTGAACATATGGGTATTGTATTACAGGACCCGTATTTATTTACCGGAACGATTGCATCAAATGTTAGCTTGAATGATGCGCGTATTTCACGTGAGATGGTTGAAAATGCACTGGAGGCGGTCGGTGGTGACCGTGTTTTATCAAAATTCGAAAAAGGAATTGATGAACCAGTAATCGAAAAAGGAAGTACCCTTTCATCTGGTCAGCGCCAATTAATCTCATTTGCACGGGCATTAGCATTTGACCCAGCCATTTTGATTTTGGATGAAGCAACATCTAATATTGATTCTGAAACAGAAGAGATTATTCAGCATGCGATGGATGTACTAAAAAAGGGACGGACTACTTTCATCATTGCACATCGTCTTTCTACTATTAAAAATGCAGATAAAATTTTAGTATTAGACCGTGGTGAAATCGTTGAGCAAGGCAGCCATGATGAGCTAGTTGCACTTGGCGGCAAATATGAATTGATGTATCGATTACAATCAGGTTCGTTAATTTCTTAAAAGCAAAAGGTGCGGTCCGGAAATTCATTTCGGACAGCACCCTTTTTCTATTTTTATAGCTTTTTATTTGGCCAATAAGACCATTTTCCAAATACCGTAATAATGGCTGGTACAAGCAACGGACGTACAACAAACGTATCCAGTAATACTCCGACTGCCGTTACGATACCGAATTGTACTAATAATTGAATCGGTAATGTAGCTAATACTAAGAATGTACCCGCTAAAATTAAACCTGCCGAAGTAATAACTGCTCCAGTCGATGCAATACCATTCACAATTGCCTCACGATGAGCAATACCACGCTTTCGGTTTTTCCATATATCTGAAATCATGAATATATTATAGTCATTTCCTAACGCAATAATAAATACAAAACTATATAACGGAATTGCACTTGCCATCGCTTCATGTCCTAGACCGTAATGGATTATTAACCAACCTGCGCCTAAAGCTGAGAAGAAGGAAATCAAAACAGTTACCATCAGTTGAATCGAAGTAATAAGGGCACGTAAGTAACCTAGTAAGACGATGAAAATAATGATAATCATAACAGGTTGAATAATATTTTCATCACCTGATTGTACAACCTTTGTATCTAATTGGGCGCTTGTTTCGCCCCCTATCCAGAACTGACCATCTTCCAGATTATTTTCAGCTAAAATCGACTTCACATCATCTTTCATCTGTTCAACATCATCCATTGCTTCATTTGAATATGGATTTTTATCTAAATCTATTTCATAAAGCTGAATATTATTATTTACATCACCTGTACGCATTTCTTTAACAATGCTTACGTAAGGCAAACCTAATAATTGTTCTGTAATATTAATATCTGTTCCTTCTGAATCTACTAAAAGCTGTACCGGAGCTAGTTCGCCCGGTGTGAAGTTATCTTCAATAATTGTAAAGCCTTCACGTGAAGGCATATCTTCCGGGAATGAAGAAATTAAATCATAATTATATTTAATATTCGTTGAAGCGAAAGCTAAACCAATCAAAATTACACCTGCAATAACAATAACAAGCCATGGTTTTGTCGTTACGAATTCACCGACCGCACGCATATAACGGTGATTTGGCTTTCGAGGCTTATATGGTTTATTTTTCTTTTCCGCATGTGCTTTTTCAGCCGATTCCGTACGTGGAACGAATGGCCAAAATGCTGCACGACCTAAAATGCCGAGTACTGCCGGCAATAATGTGACAACGGCAAAACCAGTTATTAATACACCGAAACTAAATGGAACAGCGAATCGCTGGAAAGCACCATAGTCCGCTAAAGCCAGTGTTGCTAAACCGATTACTACAGTTAAACCACTCATCACAATGGCACCGGTAGATTCACGTACTGCCATAGCTAACGCCGTAAATTTGTTTTCTTCTGTTAATAATATGTCACGGTAACGTGTAATTAAGAATAAACAATAGTCTGTACCCGCACCAAATAGTAGGACAATCATAATCGCTACTGCCTGCGCATCTTTATCGATCCAACCGTTTTCTGCCATCACCCCTAATAAAGGACTAACAACTAAATATGCAATCCCAACAACAACTAAAGGAATAATAGCTAAAATTGGAGAACGGTAAATTAATAATAAAATGACTAAAATAATAATCACAGTGGCAATCATAAGTTGAACATCAGCTGCTTTAAAAAGATCCGTAGCATCAATTGAGATTCCAACCGGTCCCGAGAAACGCGCATGTAATCCTTCATCTTCCAGGTTCGACTCATATGGATTTTCACCAAACTGTTCTTCCGTACGTTCTTTAATAATTGCTAAGTTTTCTTTTAATACATCTGTATTTTTATCTGGGGAGAAAAATACAGGTGTTACAAGTGCTGCTCCATTTTCCGATAACAAGCCCATCAATGCTTGAGCCGGAAGTTCATGGAATGGCGGAATAGATTCCTGCCCATTTAGTGGATCATCTGCAAGTTGCTTGTATAACCCTTGGATATTTGTCAAATCCTGTTCTGTAATTCCTGATTCGTTATACCAAGTAATTAATAATGGAATTCCACTATCTGAAGCAAATTCTTCTTCTAAAATCTTTCCTGCTTGTATTGATGTATATGTTTCTGGGATTTCATCGCCCGCAAAATTTTCTACACTATTAATTTGCGGAAATATAAGTGCAAATGTAACAGCGAATACAATCCATAGTCCTACAACTATCCAGCGTGTATTCTTGCCGCCCATTGCACTTCCCCATTTTTCTAATGGATGTTTTGACACAATACAACCCCCTTCTCCCACTTTTCTATTTACCATTTTTTACTAATAATCATACCCTACAAACAATACCCTCATACATGGTTATACAAACATTGTACAGCATATGAAAAACATTTGACAAGTGCTTTTTTTTTCGATTGAATAGACATAAATAAGAATTTACTTAAGGAGGTGCAAAACTTGGTTAAAAAAACATATTCTATTCAGCAAGTATCCGATATTACAAATCTTTCTAAACAACTGATTCGTAAATGGGAAGATCGCTATCAAATCATTCAACCTGAAAGATTGGACAATGGTTATCGCGTTTATTCCGAAGACGAAGTACAAACTTTAATGCTGCTGAAAAATCATATAAATAATGGCATGACAATTAAGCAAGCTGTAGACCATTATCTTAAATATAAAGATGCCCCAGAAGTGAACCCTATTACTTTCTTTCATAAAGCGCTGATTAAGGCTGGTACGGAAGGGGATGAACATGAGATATTACATTTACTCGAACAGGCACACCATAAATTTGGTGTTGAAAAGCTGATTCATGAAATTGTCGTTCCCTTTTTACATGAAATTGGCCAACTTTGGTGCGAAAATGCGTGGGGAGAATATCAGGAAGCTATCAGTAGTCAAACGGTGCGAGACTTTTTAAGTCATATCCGTCGGCACTTTTACATCCCCGAAGATGCTCCGCTCGTTTTAGGTAGCTGTCTTCCTGGAGAAAGACATGAAATTCCTATGCAGATCCTACTTATTCAATGCATGTTACGTGGTTATCGAACACTAATGCTCGGCCCTTCACCTGCACCTACCGCGATTCAATCGACTATCGCTTTAAAAAAGCCGACCATTGTGCTCCTCACAGGATCCACTGAAATTGCTTTTACTGAATTTGCACAATCGATTACAACATTGGAAAAGTTGGCCCAAGCACATCAGGATATATCTTTTTATATTGGTGGAGCAGGTGCGGAAATCCACTATAGCGAATTTGAATTAAACGCTTTAAAATTATCACGCACAATTGATGATATCATCCCCGCAAAAAAGAATTAAAAAATAACCCAGACAATACAAGCTCACAGTAAAGGATGTTATAGTCCCCCTACTACGAGCTTGTAATTTTTATATCCAATTTACAGTAGTTGTAATGTCGTGATACATGTTCCATCTTCCTCAAACGTTGTTAAATCCCCTGTTACACTTTTCCCATCATAAGACATTTCTACAATGAAAGCTTCATTACGTGGCAACCATAAATCGATGAAACCATTCTCTAAAGTTGTCAACTTCTCATCCACTATAACTTCGCCTTTTTCATTTTCAATAAACACATCTATTTCTTTTTGAACTAATTCTCCTTGGCACCCTGTTAAACTATGGTCTTTACAAGGATGAGTTTCATTAACATACGGTGCAATTGAAATAAAAAACTCATCTTCCGGTAAATCATATGTAATTTTATTTTCATTTGTATCCGTTATGATTAATTGTGTTGAAGTAATTGATGCTTTATCATCAGTCGTTTTGTTCGCACTATATTCCGCCACCAAACCCTTCACATCTTCACTTTCGCCTTTTGAAATAGTTTCAGTTTCAGGCTCGACTCTCTTGTTATCGATTGCTTGGCTAACCGTTTCTTTTTCATCACTGCATGCAGCTAAAAACATCATCACAAATACACTTAATACTATTGATTTCCAATTCATTTTTAGAACTCCCTCCCTTTATCCCAATATTGTAATCCATTTAGTGATGCAATACTGTGAAAAAGATAGGACAATTCTGAAAAATGATAGATTTTTAAAACCAAGATTGATCATTTCACTTTTTTCGTAAAATGATCAATCTTTTTATTAAAATAAACTATTTATCTACGTCTTGGCTGGTTTTTACGTTCACTGCCTGACGTCTTTTTAGTGTCCGCAGGATGTCTTTCGTCTTTTACTTGATCATTAAGTTCTTCCATTGGGATCGGATCGACAAATTTCATTTCCTCATCTTTATCAAAAATACTTTCGTTTTCGGTATTTAATAAATCAGGATTGTCGAGTTTCTTATGTTTAATTTTTTCATCTCTTTCTTCTCTCATTTTTAAAAACCTCCCTTTCTAGTACTCATTATATTTATTACCCGATTACTAGAAAGAATACACCTTTTTCTCTCAAATCAATTGTCCACAATGATTCCAAAAGAAAAATCCGTTGCACGAGTTTTTTCGCACAACGGATCTATTTTTTATGCCTCTATATAGTCACGGGAATCAACATTACGAATCATATAATCAAACGCTCCTAAAGCTGCTGTTGCACCTGAACCCATTGAGATGACAATTTGTTTATACGCCGTGTCTGTACAATCACCTGCGGCAAAGATGCCAGAAACATTTGTCGCACCGTGCTTATCGACAATAATCTCTCCATGCGCATTCATTTCTATTGCCCCTTGCAGGAATTCTGTATTTGGCAATAAGCCAATTTGAATAAATACGCCTTGCAATACAATTTGTTTTTCTTCACCTGTTTTTCGATCCTTATATGTTAAGCCATTTACTTTATCAGTACCTGTAATTTCTGTTGTTAAAGCATTCGTAATGATTGTTACGTTTTTCAGGCTACGAACACGTTCCTGGAGTACTTTATCAGCCTTCAATTCTTCACTTCGTTGAATTAGAGTTACGTGATTTACTACACCTGCTAAATCAATTGCAGCTTCAACACCTGAGTTACCTCCACCGATAACCGCTACATCTTTCCCTTTGAAGATTGGACCGTCGCAATGCGGACAATAAGCAACACCTTTATTTTTAAACTTCTCTTCACCCGGCACTTCCAATTGACGATAGCGTGCACCTGTTGAAAGAATAACCGTTTTCCCTTTTAAGACAGCACCATTTTCCAATGTAACTTCAATAAGATCTTTTTTCTCGACCTTTTTAGCGCGCTGGGATTTCATTACATCGATTTCGTAGTCTAATACATGTGCCTCTAAGCTTGATACAAATGCAGGACCTTCCGTTGCCTTTGTTCCGATAATGTTTTCGATTGATAGCGTATCATTTACTTGACCACCGAAGCGCTCAGCAACAATACCTGTACGAATCCCTTTACGCGCCGAATAAATTGCCGCTGCAGAACCCGCCGGACCTCCACCTACTACTAATACATCAAAAGGTTCTTTATCCGCAAACTCCGAACCATCCGATACTTCCCCAAGCTTTGTTAAAATATCTTCCAATTCCATACGACCGCCGCCGAAATTTTCACCGTTCAAATAAACTGTAGGTACTGCCATAATGTCACGATCTTTAATCTCATTCTGGAAAGTACCACCTTCAATCATCACGTTGGAAATGTTCGGATTTAACACTGACATAATATTTAATGCTTGTACAACATCTGGACAGTTGTGACAAGTTAAACTTACATACGTTTCAAACTTCAATGGCTGTTTAATGGCTTGAATACGTTTTATAACCGCGGCATCTACTTTTGGCGCACGACCTGAAACTTGTAAAAGCGCTAAAACTAGCGATGTAAATTCATGACCAAGCGGTAAACCTGCAAACACAACACCTGATTCCTCTGCACCTACCTTATTAATGCTAAAGCTTGGTGTACGTTCCAACAATGCATGTTGCACCGTAATACGAGGCGACATTTTTTCAAGTTCCTCTACTAAATTGAGCATATCTTGTGAAGTTTTGTCATCACCAATACTCGCTTTAATTAATAAATCTCCTTCAAGCATCGTTAAATACTGCTGTAATTGTGCTTTAATTTGATTATCTAACATTGCACTGGCTGCTGTATGAATGCCGATGATTGTTCCCCCGAAAAATAATCGACCATTCTCCCTCTAATACAGCAAGCCTTTCACCTTCTTTCATATTAAATTAAAAGATAGAGAGCTTGTCTTTCTTTTCCACGTTAAAAACAGAGCGACAAAAATCAAGCCATAATGGTTGTTTTTTGCCGCCTTTTTATTGTTATTTATAACTTAAAACTTAAAAGTTAGATTAGATTTTACCTACTAGATCCAAGCTTGGTGTTAGCGTATCTCCGCCTTCTTCCCATTTAGCTGGGCAAACTTCACCTGGATTGTTACGTACGTATTGAGCTGCTTTAATTTTGTTAACTAAAATCGATGCGTCACGACCGATACCGCCAGCATTGATTTCTACTGCTTGTACAATACCATCTGGATCGATGATGAATGTTCCGCGCTCTGCTAAACCATCTTCTTCGTTTAATACGTCAAATGCTTTAGAGATTGTATGTGATGGGTCACCAATCATGATGTATTCGATCTTACCGATAGCATCCGAAGTATCATGCCATGCTTTGTGAGTGAAGTGTGTGTCAGTTGATACTGAGTAAACTTCTACTCCTAAAGATTTTAAAGTAGCATATTCGTTTTGTAGGTCTTCTAACTCAGTTGGGCAAACGAATGTGAAGTCTGCTGGGTAGAAGCATACTACTGACCATTGTCCTTTGAAGTTTTCTGAAGATACGTCGATGAATTCGCCTTTTTGGAATGCTTTTGCAGCGAATGGTGCTATTTCTTTACCGATTAATGCCATGATAAAATTCCTCCTATATAAATATCGTTGAATAATTATTATAAAATAATTATTATTACCATCTAAAATTATCTTACATTAATAATATTTCGTCAACTAGTAGCTACATAAATTGCGAGATTTTCTTTCTACAATGGGCATTTCTTTGGCATGACTCAATATCGATATAATTCAATTAAACAATAAATTGTATTTAAATAAATGTAAATTCTCATATATACGTTATTCTTGTATACATAAATTATGAAGAAATAATTGTCTCATAAAATATTAAGAGCATTATCTCCTTTAAAAGAATCGAATCGTTTTAATTCTGGCAATTCTCGTTTAACATATCATTTCATCCTAATAAATGAGAAAGAAGATGCATCACCTTCTATGTATTCCCCCTAAAAAGCAAAAAAGTCTATGCAGTAAGCTTTCACTTACAGCATAGACTTTTCAAATATTAGTTTGTAAAAGATAATACGGCATTTTTGTATTGAGCTAAAATTGCCGATGCTTCTTTTTTCGTTGTATATTCAAACATTCTAATATCGTTTGGATTGTTAAAAATAGTTACTACCCACATAAATTCCAGCTCCTTTGAATTGTTTTATTTTGTGTAAGATAAAACTGCATTTGTATATTTTGCTAATTTTGTTGCTGCTTCGTTTTTAGTCGTATACTCGAACATACGTATATCATTAATGTTGTTAAATACTGTTACTACCCACATGTTTCATTTCTCCTTTTTTAAAACCTATTATTTTAAAAAGCCTATTCCCCAATGACTTTTGCGACTTGTTATATAACAACTTTCTTACTTCACATTGTACTCCCTTTTTCTAAAATTAAAAGCGGAAAATCTCCCTTTTCACAATGTGTTCAAAAATAAAACGCTTTCTTTGAACACTTTGTGACACCTCACTTTTATCGGTTTTAAATTTAATTTAGAAGAATAGATCATTAGCTAGCATCATCTGTTATAGCACAGAATAAAAACGCTTTCAAAGACCATTATAAATATACATTGCTCACTTTTTTATGCTTGCTCTATTTTTCAAGCCAAAAAAACTGTGCTAAAAGTCAACCTGACTTTTAACACAGCCTTATACTTTTACTCATTGTGCTTTGCGGTTTATATAACTCATCACTGTATTAGTCCACTCTTTTACTTCCGCTTGTCGTTGTGGATCATTATTTGCCTTTTTCATAATAGCCGAAGTCTTGTCATGGGAAACATCACTCACCTCGTTTAATACAGTACCGGTATTTTTTACTGAATGAATAACAGATTGAACCGAGTCCTTTTTAAATTCAATATCTGTTTTTAAACGATCCATCGTTTCCGTTAACTTTATCATTTCAGTTTGAATATAGCTCATCTGTTTTTGAATACCTTCAACACGTGCCAATAATAAAGTGACGATTTTTTTTATTGGCCCTAGGACAGCTACTATACATCCTACTAAGACAACAACAGCTATTCCTAATATTATAATTGAAGCTAAAAGCCAACTATTCATTAATATACCTCCTTCTTTTCCTCTATTTTAATACATATACCCATTTGGCAATTATTAATACATCCGAAAATAAAACGAAAGTGTGTTAAAAGCCGATTCTCTTTCAACACACCTCATTTTTTATAAATAACGTCTTGCTCCTGAGTAATTCTTTTTATAGACGCCATTATTCATTGATTCAATTTTCACTTTTGACGCATAATGTGGGGCATGCAGCATTTTACCTTCCCCCACATACAGACCGACATGATATACTTTCCCTTTGCCTCCATTATAAGCAAAAAATACAAGGTCTCCAGGCTTTAAGTCTTTCTTTGCAACTGCTTTCCCGCCTGTCGCTTGGTAAAATGAATCTCGGGGTATCATAATGCCGTGCGCTTTAAATACCGCATATAAAATTCCTGAACAATCATATCCCCATGAAGATGTTCCTGCCCATAAATACGGTAGATCTAAATAACGCTTCGCTTCTTTAATAATCGTTTGTGCTGTTGGTTTTGGCACTTTGCTATATGCTGTATACGATTTTGCGTCCCCCTTCTTTAATAGCTTAACGCCATCACTTGGTGTCTCGACGTAATAATACTTTTTATCTTCATCGATTACAGGTAAAATCGTCGCATAACTAATTTGAAGAAATTTTGTTTTTGCATCTTCCTCAAACAAGTGTGCTTTTTGTGAAGTTATGATTGCAATGGCACAGTCATCGTAATTTTTGTTCGTCGTTGCGATATGGCTTTGTGGTACCCAGCCTGGGTAACCCGCTTTTAAATACGGTACATATTGATCTTTTGCCGCCACTCGTTGCCATTTCCCTTTTGTATCAAGCAGCGTAACCTCATCCCCGTACAATGCTTGCGTATCTGTACGTCCAACTAGCCACTTTTTCTGAGATAAGCTTAACGATGAAACCCACTTTTGCATTTCTACTGGATTTTTCGTTGAAGGATAATCAACAGCACGTGCTTGATTTGGTTTATTCCATAAATTTGTTACTGCAACATCGACTACATATCTTTTTTTATTCGTTTCTTTAACACAACTTTCAAAAACTGGTTGTTCTGGTTCAGTAGGTCGTAGTGATGGTTCGATAATTCTTGCAACATAGGAAGCAAAATTCCCGCGTGTCATCATTGCGTTTGGATTAAACTTTTCGTTTTTTGCAGGAAATAGAATTTGATTTGCTACAAAAGCTTGAATGGCATTTGCCCCACTATGATTTTTAGGAATATCTGTATAAGTCACCTTTGCTTGCCCTGATAAGCTAAAAGCATGCGCAAGGATTTTCACTGCCTGGGCACGCGTGAGTTTTGTATCAGGATTAAATTTACCTTCAAACCCTGTCATAATACGTAGCTCTGTAATTGCTGCAATAATTGGCATGCGAGGGTCATCTACTGAAATATCTTCATATGTAGGTATTGCTATAGCTTCAGAATCAATTTGCATTGTTCGAACGATAAGTTCTGCCGCTTCATACCTTGTTATTGCATCATTTACCCGAAAAGGTTCATTTGGCACTATCGTGACTCCACCAAAATCACTTAAAACAGTAAGCTCTTCGCTTAATTTTGTGCCATGCTGAACATCCGGAAATGTACTAGCATGCCCTACACCGTTTGCTGCCGACAAAAAAATACATATTACTACAAATTGAAACAAAATCCTTCGAAACATAAACACTCTCTCCTCGCTATCGTCGTTGTTGGAAACTAATTTGTATAAAAAAGCAGAAAATCTACTTAACAACCAAACTCTTTCTTACTAAATATAATAGTATTTATTGTATTTTTTATCTATGTTTTCTGTTAATGTTTTTTAATTTTTACAAATTTTTATTATATTCGGTTATTTATATGTTTAAATTTAGGTCAAAAGTTTTCACGTGAAACATATTGCAACACTTTTCGACAATAACGTAATAACTTTTTTATATGAATATTATTTAAATATTTTTTATTGCATGTGACGTTACGTTAGCTTTTATACTACATATAAAGGGGTGGAAATGAATGTATTCTATTGGGGAATTTTCTAAAAAAACTGGCATTACAATTCGTACATTACGGTACTACGGTGAAAAAGGCTTACTGAAACCGGCCTATATTTCTGATGGCGGACAGCGCTATTATAATGACGACAGTATAATTACAGTTCAAAAGATTGTGACTTTTAAATACCTTGATTATTCTTTAGAGGATATTAAGGAACTTCTGGAAAAGAACGATTCCATACTTGAATCTTTGGAACAGCAAAAATACCAGTTACTCAAAAAGAAAAAACAACTTGAACAAATGATTTCAACAATCGATACTGCCATTCATATACACCAAGAACATACGGCGGTTGATCCTACTACATTATTGCTCGTCATTCATAGTTTATTAACAGAGGATGCTCAAAGGGACTATTTAAGACAATATATTCCTGAACAACTAATCGACCGTATATATAGCTATTTTGGTATGAACTTTATCGAAATTAATCGGCGCTATATTGAAAGTGTACATGAAATAAAGCAAGCTTTTATTTGTCCGCCTGCAGATACTGACTTAAAAGAGATAATCGAACGTTTATTTAGTATTATTCCGCAGAATCTAGCGCAAAGTTTAGTTCAGGAATTCGGCAAATATGAGACAATTGAAGTTGATAATTGGTTATTTTCAATTCCTTTCACTACTGAAGAGGAAAATTGGTTAATGGAACAAGTTGAGCGGTTAAAAATACTAGAGGAGGTTATTACATGAACGTTCAACTTAAGCAATTATGGGCACTCGTAAAAAGAAGCAGATTCCCAAAAAGATTAGTTATAGTTGTTTTTATGTTAAGCATTATTGAAACACTCGCATCTTTAGCTGTGCCTCTCTTTACTATGAATATGATCAATGATTTTTCGAGTACTGGATTTGCATGGACAGCGGTAACCGCTGTAGCGGTCATTTTAGTTATTCAAGCAATACTAAGCGGTCTTACCTATTTCTTAATGCGCATGCTCGGAGAACGTATTGTTGCAAATTTGCGCAATACACTATGGCAGCACATTTTACATTTAAAAACACCTTATTTTGATGCCCATGAATCGGGTGAAACGATGAGCCGTATTACACAAGATACAAGCGTTGTTAAAGAATTAGTGACGAGTCATCTTGTCAGCTTCGTTTCAGGTATTTTCTCCATTATTGGAGCGATAGCAATTTTATTGTGGATTGACTGGAAGATGACATTGCTAATGTTAATTGCTGTGCCACTTGCCATTTTTGTCACAATACCGCTTGGACAAAGAATGCATAAAATAGCAAAAGCCAATCAAGATGAACTTGCTTCATTCAGCGGACATCTAGGCCGGGTATTATCGAATATTCGACTCGTGAAATCATCTCAAACTGAGCGTTTGGAAAAGGAACGCGGAGAAAACCGTATAGAGCAGCTTTATCAATTCGGTCTAAAGGAAGCTAAAATTTTAGCTATTTTGTCCCCGATTATGACACTTATTATGATGGTTGTTCTAATTCTCTTGTTCGGTTACGGTGGTACTCAAGTTTCTACCGGTGCAATTTCTTCAGGGGCACTTGTAGCGATAATGATTTATTTAGTACAAATTATTATTCCATTTACACAAATGGCTACATTTTTTACTGCATTACAAAAAGCACTCGGTGCCACAGAGCGTATCCAATCCATCATTTCACAGGCGACTGAAAAGATTCCTGGGTCTGTTATCCCTACTACTGCACAGGCAATCGCCTTTCAAAATGTAAAATTTCAGTATACCGAGCAGCCTATTTTAAAAGGAATGAACTTTACGATTCCTGCTGGCAAAACGACCGCATTTGTAAGTACTAGTGGCGGGGGGAAAACGACGATGTTTTCCTTAATTGAACGTTTTTATGAAGTGACAGATGGTGAAATTTTATATGGACAAACGAACATAGAACAATACAACTTATATGAATGGCGGAAGCTCTTCGGCTATGTAACCCAAGATGCCCCGCTGATGAACGGATCAATTCGTGAAAATGTATTATACGGTCAACATGATGCAACAGAGGAGCAGGTTGTGGAAGCGTTACGAGCTGCATATGCATATGATTTTGTTATGGCATTGGAACGGGGCTTGGATACCGAGGTTGGTGAAGGCGGCATTAAATTATCCGGCGGCCAAAAACAACGAATTGCGATAGCCCGGGCAATTTTACGTAACCCCCAAATATTATTATTAGATGAGGCAACATCTAATTTAGACAATGAATCAGAACGGGAAGTTCAGCTTGCTTTGCAGGCATTGATGAAAAACCGGACGACGATTATTATCGCCCACCGTCTTTCAACGATTACAAATGCCGATCAAATACTACTATTTGAAGAAGGCCAGCTTTCAGGCGCAGGCACACATGAAGAACTGATTAACTCCCACTCCTATTACAAGCAGCTGTGGTCAAAAATGCAAACAATTTAATATATATATAAGGAAGTATCCAAAATAAATTGGGTACTTCCGATTGTCGACAAAATGTCTCGAGAGGCCTTTTGTCTTTTTATTATAAATTTCAACTAGATGCTTAGCAGGGACAAGTTGTTAAAAAATTTCTCCTATTTAAAGGAATTAATAAGTTGATTGGAGTGGAGGGACCGTGACTCCACCGGGAAACGCACGCGCGGAAGATCCACTAAATTGTGCCTGCCGTGGTAGGCGCAATTTAGTTAGCTGGAGCCGTGCCCGGGGAAAGCATCGGTCCCGGAATGGAAATCAACGGTTCAATGTTAATTTAGTTTTCAAACAAAAAAGCCTAGCATATTAGCTAAGCTTTCATATGAACGAACTCTATATTTTTACATTGTTTTTTCAGTAAATCCAATACTTCATTCAATTTACCAATTTCATCTTTTTCTACCATCCAGGCATTTTCATCATGCTGAGCAACATAAGAACTGCTAACATATGGATCATTTTGTTCAGTAATAAGACGTACATAGCCGAATGTCATGCCGGCTTCCTTATAATCTACTCGTAAAATCTCCTGATAAGGAATGGCCTTTTTGCGAGGTTTTGCTTTTTTTATAAAAAGGAACTTCTCCCCCGCATAGTCAATTATTATATCCTTTTGGTCCAGCATCACCTTATAGCCACCAAATAATTTAAAGCTATATGTTTTCATCGTTAACGACTCCATTTCAACTATCATTAGTTTTATTATACGGATTTTGACGATGAAATTCTAATTTTGACAATGATTACTGGACTAAACGTTCCTCTACTGTAATTTTCCCATTACTAGTTTTCAATTGAATTCGATGTTCTTTCGTTCCATGTGTATAATGCGACGTTTTTTCATTATAAATGGAGACAGAACCCCAGGCAGTCGAACTTTCAATTTCAACATTTTCTAACTTTCCTTCTGTGCTCAATAAAATTTGCCCGTTATCGGATGCAAAATTTAATGGAGATTGCACAGTTTTTAATTGAGCTACAATCCGTCCATTTCGTGACTGTGCTTTAATTTCCCCTACAACATCTTTCAGTTCTACACGCCCGTTATCAGATTCTAATTGTAGTTGCTGACCGACTACATTCTCTGCAATAATTCGACCATTATTAGAACTTGCTTTTACGTTTTTAATATTAGTTTCTGTAAGTACGACACGCCCATTAGCAGAGTGAGCATCAAGCATCTTCCCTTGAATATGATCTGTTAAAATACGACCGTTATCTGATCTTAAATAAAATTGCTGTGCGACTGTTTCGGACACCTTAATACGACCACTGTCATTATTAATTGTGAGCTTCTCATATTGTTTTTTCGGCAGATGAATGACCGTATCTATTGGATTGATTGACCCTACTATCGTTATAAACCAAAAACGGCGAACTTGTTCTTGACGCTTTACGGAAATAAAAAGTGTGTCGTTTTTAATTTCCATCGATGCTTCTGTTAAGTTGTCCTTATCCTTTGCTTCAATCATTGCCTCACTAGCATCTGTTGGAATAATTAATATGTTCACTCCGTCAGCTTCTATCTCTACATTGCGATATGGGATCGTTTCATCATTTTTCATAATGGCCATATTCTCTGTAAAATCCTCTTCATCATATGAGGCAAGAAGTTCTTCGGCCAGCTCCTTTATATTTCCGAACGATTGAATGATTTCCTCTGTCGTTTTTCCCTCGGCACGGCCATTTTCGAAATACTCCTCAAAGTCTCGGCGAATATCCTCACGCTCTTGCTGCTGTAATTTTTCTAAATGGTGATCAAGTAAAATTAAAAATTGTTGTTCGTTCATTTTATTTGCTCCCTTGAATTAAAGTATTTACACCTGAAATAAAACTTTCCCATTCATTACGTAAGCTGTTTAGTTGTTCAATGCCTTGTTCGGTAATTTGATAATATTTGCGTGGTGGTCCCTCTGTAGACTCCATTAAGTACGTTGTGAAAAGCCCATCTTTTGTGAGCCTTCGCAATAACGGATAGACCGAGCCTTCTGAAATTTCTATTTGTGTTGAGATCGCCTGGACAAGCTCATATCCGTACATATCTTTCTGCTCTAACAAGGCGAGTACACATAAATTCAATACACCTTTTTTAAATTGAGGATTCACTACTTCACCTCACACCTCACTATTGTTTTATATACAGTAGTGTATCAAACACTACTGTTCATTGCAAGGTAGTGTACAAAAAATAATTGTGCTAAGTAAAAAACTTAGCACAACTTTTTTAAAACCTTTTATAAGCTCTATCATTAGAGAAATGGATAGCTGTCCACATCAATGTTGCAATTAAAAATAATTCGAATGCATTTGTAATCGCATCGCTCCCGATATCAATAGGAACCGCACTGCCGATTGTCATAAAGATGGTTCCGACAAGCATCCACCACCACTTTCTTTTCCAGGCAAGCGTAACTGCAGCAATTAATAACGCCACAAGAACTATTAAAATCATGAGCGGTGGTCCTGATGCGTCTTCAGTTGTACTATAGTTAAGTACTCCATATGACTCTTTCGGTGCGAGTTCAAGACCGCTTAATTCCATAAAATACTCGACAATCATTGCCACAATCCATAATGCACCAAATGAAAAGGCAACCCATTTTTTATATGCAAATTCAATGTTCGCTTCTCTCATGACAAGTAATGAAAAAATGATCAAAGTTGGGGTAAAGATTGCGTGAAGCCAAAATCGTCCATAGCTTAAATTTTTCAGTAACTCCCCTTCTCCAAATAAATGCCCTACCGCTAATATTGCATTATCATAAATAAGGGCAAGAATAACAAAAAATATAATAGCCGAGGCTGTTTTTTTATGCTTCACAATTCCCCAAATCAAGATAACAATATAAGCTAATGCGAAAAATCCGAAAATATAAGGATCCATTTACAATACCTCCTCCTAATTTCAACTCTTTCCTCTTTTACCCAATTTTATAAAATTTAAAGATTAGAAATGGTATCAAGCGGGAATTATTCTCTAGATGATTATAAGGGGGATTATTTATGGAATTACACAACGGTTTATTGTTTTGGCCTAGTACATTCGTAAAAAAACAACATTCAAACCCACCCATTAAACCGCATTATGATGCCATCGTAGTTGGCGCTGGTATGAGTGGAGTATTAACAGCAAAGGCATTAATGGATGAGGGATTAACCGTAGCCGTACTAGAAAGAAATGAACTCGGCTATGGCAGTACTGCCGCAAATACAGGGCTTCTCCAATATTCAAATGACATTCAGTTACATGAACTGAGCGAATTGATAGGTGAAGAGGATGCCGTACGCTTTTATAAACTTTGCTATGAAGCAGTTGATCAATTAGAGGAAATAACATCTTCATTACTCGATCAGGCAGATTTTATACGTCGCCCAAGCATTTGTTTTGCAAGTAAAAAGGGCGATGTAAAACTACTGGAAAAAGAGTGTGAAATGTTGGTTAAACACGGATTTCCTGCTGAGTTTTGGAACGAACTTATCGTAGAAAAGCGGTTGCCTTTTAAAGCGCCAGCTGCATTGTACACGAATAATGATGCAGAAGTAAATCCTTATAAACTTGTTGTCTCTTTAGCAGAGCAGCTAATAGATCAAGGAATGGATTTATTTGAAAATACGTTTGCCAATGTTATTGAAAACGAAGGAAATGAGGTTATACTTCGGACAATGAATGGTGACTTTAAAGCATCCCGCATTGTCTATACAACCGGTTATGAGCGCCTTCCATACGGAACAATGGAAGGGGCAGACATTAATCGTTCTTATGCGATTGTTACTGAGCAAAAACCGAGCTTCGAGGGTTGGTATGAAAACGCACTCATTTGGGAAACAGCCCGTCCATATTTATATATGAGAAAGACGATGGACAACCGCATTATAATAGGAGGATTGGATGAAAAGAAGGCATCACCTGCCAAACATGAAACAAAGGTTGATGCAATGGCAAGTAGCCTACTCGATAAACTCCATGAGTTATTACCTAACGAAACCTTTCATGCACCATATAAATATTGTGCATCGTTCGGCGAATCATTGGACCACCTACCATTCATTGGGCAACATCCGCAAGAACCAAATCATTATTATTTGCTTGGCTTTGGCGGCAACGGTACGGTTTATAGCATGCTCGGATCAAAAATTATAGCTGACTTAATCATGAACCGACCTAATGCCGATGCACGTATTGTTACATTAGACCGTAAATATGGTATTAAATAAATAACCGCCATGGTTTGTCTATTAGTTCGCAAAGACATCCATGGCTTTTTATTTTCAGCTTCCTAAAGTTTCATTGATTAGTATAATTACATCCATTTACAATATAATTAATACATTATTTAAGGGGGGAATTATATTGATTTTCAAATCAAAGGTTGATTGGTGGATGGCAGCTATTTTTCTCGCTGTACCTATTTCAATGATTTATGGAGTAATAACGGAACCTAATGCAATTTTAATGCTAGTTACTACAATTGTAATCGTTTTGTTAGCAACATTATTTTTTGGAACAAAATATATTATCGAGGGTGAAGAGCTAATTGTATATGGCGGCATTTATAAGAAACGTATTAACATTAAACAAATACGAAGCTTACGCCCATCGAAAAATCCGCTTTCTGCACCCGCAATGTCAATAGACCGTATCGAAATTACATATAATACTACTTTTAGTGAGGTCATCCTTGTCTCCCCTAAGGACAAAGAAGGCTTTGTTAAAAGACTGCTCGAAATAAACCCAAATATAAAGTTAATTCCATAACTTAAAATACCACGCATGCACAATACATCAACATGCGTGGATCGTTATACTTGTATGCCCTTTTCAATTAATCGTTTTGAAAAATCTTCAATAGTTAATGGTCGGCTGTAATAATAGCCTTGGACAAACTCACAATTAAAATCACGTAGTAGCAATAAGTCTTTATATTCCTCGACACCTTCTGCAACTATTTTTAAATCGAGTGCCCGCGCTAAAGTAATAATAGCTGCTACCATTGCAACATCCGCTTCATTTTTATACATTTCATGGATGAACGAACGATCAATTTTCAACAGGTCTACCGGAAATCTTTTCAAATAGCTCAGTGACGAGTAGCCTGTACCAAAATCATCAATCGCTAATGTAATCCCCATTTCTTTCAATTGCGTTATTGTGCTTAGTAAATCTGCATTTTGATCTAGAAAACTCATTTCAGTAATTTCTATTTCCAATGAATTCGGAGAAATCTCATTGGCTTTTAATATATTTTTCAATCGCTCAATAAAATTTTCTGCTTTTAAGTGGCTTGGTGAAATATTAACAGCCACTCGCATGTTCAAGTTAAATTGTTCATTCCATATCATAACTTGGCGTCCAGCTTTAGCAATGACCCATTCACTAATATCCGTTATAAAACCAACCTCTTCAGCAAAGGGTATAAATTGGTCCGGGGCTACAAAGCCAAGTTCATCATCAAACCAGCGAATAAGTGCTTCCATTCCATCAATTTCATTCGTCTGCAAATTTACTTTAGGTTGGTAATATAGTTCAAATGCCTCGTTAATAATTGCATCATGCAATCTCGTTTCTAATTTCAGCATTTGATTATGTGAAAAACGTTGCTGCTTTTTATACATTACATAGCCTTTATTATTGCTTTTCTTCGCTTCATACATCGCAATATCTGCATATTTTAGGATGTCCTGCGCTGACTGACCATGATCGGGGTAATTCACGGCGCCTATGCTAATCGATGCATAAAATTTATGATTATTTAAATCAAATTGCCGCTGAAATTGAATTTGGAGATCATCCACAATTTTTTCTAGTAATGATGGCTCCTTTAAAATACAAACAAACTCATCGCCACTTAATCGATAAAAAGTGACCTCATCACTATTTAAAGTTTTCATGCGTTGAGCTATTTCCACCAAAAAAATATCACCTATATGATGACCTAAACCATCATTAATATTTTTAAAGCGATTTACATCAAATAGCATAAGAGTGAACGGCTGTTTTTCTACTTCTATCAATTTATTTAAGTCATTTATTAATTGACGGCGATTTTGTAGTCCTGTCAAATCATCATGATGGGCGATATGTATCATTTCTCCGATTTTCTTCCGAGCTGTAATATCTGAACGTATAGAAATATATTGATACGGTTTTCCTTTAGAGTTTAGAAAAGGGACAATCGTTGTTTGCACCCAATATATTGATCCATCTTTAGCACAGTTACAAATCTCCCCATGCCACGTTTGCCCTGAACCAATTGTACGCCACATTTCCTTAAAAAATGTTTTCGGGTGGTAAGCTGAGTTTAACAGTCGGTGGTCCTGTCCAATTAGCTCATTTCTTTCATATTTAGATATTTCACAAAATCGGTCATTTACCATTGTAATTACACCGCGTTGGTCAGTAACAGCTAAAATGGAGGCTTCGTCTAATGCCAATTTTATATTTTGTAATTCTTCTACTGTAAGTTGCATTGAACCTAGGACATTTGTCTCTTCTATTTTAACCATTCCTCCACCTCACATTTATCTTGTGAATATTTTCTATTACTATATTATATTACCAGTGCCTCTTTAATGAGTTATTATAGTTCTAAATAAACAATATTAATAGTACATATCATTAAATTCGGCTCATTTTCATTAATCTTTACCTTTTACTCCTATTTTTACAATCTACCACAATTATCTCCTTGCCTATCCATATTATTTTCTATTAGAATGGAAGATTTTATAAAATCAATATATTATACACCCTTTAATTTCCTTTTTAGTAAAACTCTATTTATATTTCACTTAATTTTCTGATAAAATAGTATCAACTTAATTATAGAAAGGATGGTTCGGATGAAAAACATGGCAAAGGTGATTGAAAAGTAGACACTATGCTCTTTTCAATCTAGTAAGGAAAAGAACAATTGAAAAGAGGAAAACAATGTATAACGATCAAGAATTAACGATTCGACCAATTAATGAAAATGATATGAAACGCTTATGGGAGCTTATTTATAAAGAGGAGCAGCCTGAGTGGAAAAAGTGGGATGCCCCTTACTATCCGCATAAAGCCAAGCCTTACGAAAACTTCATTCAAACAGGGCGTGAATGGATTGGCGATGATAGCTTTTGGGTTATTGAAGGAGCTGGTGTCGTACGCGGGATTATTACGTATTATTGGGAGCATAAGCCGTCTAAATGGCTAGAAATCGGCATTGTTTTGCACGAAGCTGGCTCTTGGGGTAAAGGCCTCGGCACACGCGCATTGAAATTATGGATTGAACATTTATTTGAATCTATGCCACTAGTTCGGGTTGGATTCACCACTTGGTCAGGCAATGAACGCATGATGCGGGTCGGTGAAAAACTCGGCATGCAAATGGAAGCGCGCATTCGTAAAGTCCGTTATTATGATGGTCATTATTATGATTCGATTCGTATGGGCATTTTACGAGAAGAATGGGAAGCTTTACATCAATAAAATTTAGGGGTGGATGAGATGAGCATTTCGGAAAAACTTCAGGCAAATCTTGGTGAGATGATTGATATTCGAAGACATTTACACATGTATCCTGAGCTTTCTTTTAAAGAAGTAAATACACCAAAACTTATTGCCGAAAAACTCGCTTCATTTGGAATTGAAGTGAAAGAAAATGTTGGCGGTAATGGCGTTGTCGGCTTTCTAAAAGGGGCATTTGATGGACCAACCATTGCATTTCGTGCAGATTTTGACGCACTCCCAATTCAAGATGAAAAAGATGTACCCTACAAATCTAAAATAGAAGGTGTTAGTCATGCATGTGGGCACGACATTCATACTGCTGCACTTCTTGGTTTAGCCAAAGCACTTGCCGATGCACGTGAAGTTCTACACGGCAATATCGTTTTTATTCACCAGTTTGCAGAAGAAGTTGTTCCCGGTGGTGCAAAGGCTATGGTAGAGGCAGGTTGTTTGGATGGGGTCGATTACGTATATGGTGCACATGTTGCTTCATGGAGCGAACTCGGTACGGTGCTGTTTTGCGAAGAATATGCGATGGCCGCTGCAGACTTTTTTGAACTGACAATTCAAGGAAAAGGCGGTCACGGTGCAGCTCCACATGAAACAATTGATCCAATTGTCGCTGCAGCTCAATTTGTTTTCGGTGTACAGCCGATTGTAAGCCGTAATACTGATCCGATTGAATCGGCTGTTATTACCGTTGGAAAAATTGAAAGTGGTACTGTCGGCAATGTCATACCTGATAAAGCCTATTTAACAGGGACAGTACGTACATTCAATCCCGATGTGCGCGATATGGTTGAGCAAAAAATGAATAATTTATGCAGAGCCATTGAAATTCAATATGATGCAAAGCTCGATTTCCACTATACACGCGGTTATGATGCAGTTTACAATCATCCCGCTGAAACAGCCGCACTACGTGAAGCAGTAGTAGTTCATTTACCAGAGCTTGAAGTAATTGATGCCCCGCCTCGTATGGGCGCTGAAGATTTCACGTATTATTTGCAGGAAAAACCAGGTACATTTTTCTTTGTTGGTGGCGGTAATGACGACATTAATGCTATTTACCCGCATCACCACCCGAAATTTGATGTTGATGAGCAATCTATGTTGCATATTAGTGAAGTCTTTTTACAAGCCTTAACACTCCATGGAGTAATTAAATAAAAATTTTTTTAGGATCTATCTAAGTCTACTTTCCAGATAGATCCTTACTTATTTACCCAAGGAGAGGAGAGTTGATGTATGAAGGCTCTTAGAATAGTCGCTTTGCTTTCCATTGTACTTATAGTCATTTTTATTATAACAAATAGCGGTGTGCCCAATGCATCGGTTACTACAGATGATAGAAGGGTGACGGTTTTGAAAAGTTCTTATTGTTGGAATGAAATCTGGCGACAGCAATGTGTCGATTACATCTCACCTTCCGAACAGATAAAAGAAAAGAGGGTAGTTCCAACGGTTGTGGCACCCCAAAGCAAACTTCAAATCAAGTTTAATAAAAAACCAACTGAAGAGATTTCTATATCAGTTTGGAACAATGAAAATATCGGTGAAATAGAATTTGTGAATAATACAATTACTGCCCCAAAGGAACGCGGCAATTATATTTATGTTGTTTCCAGTCGTTGGAGTAAAGGAAGTGCCTCTTATGTGTTTAGTATAGAGGTGAAATAATTATACAACCACTAACAGTAATCTTGTTGGTGGTTTAATTTTCTCCCCAATCAACCTCCTTTTCCATCGTTACTGTCTCCATAACAAAACCTAATGGGCTCGTCATTACTTCTTCTTGTGAAATATGGTACCCAAGCTTCTTATATAAACGAATATTATCCCCTTCCGATTTCCGAACTTTGCAGCGGACATAAGGTATCTGCTCTTCTATTGCCTGCTTTTCGATATATCTTACAATCGCACTTGCGATTCCTTGCCCTTGGAATTCAGGCAACACTGATAATCTTGAAAAGTAAAAATGATCTTTAAAACATCTAACCTTTACAACCCCAGCAAGCTGCCCTAGAACTTCTGCACCAAATATAAGTACATTACTTTCAAGCTCTTTTTTAATTGTTGATGCCGTTTCAGTTAATGCACTCGAGGGCATCGGATCATCTTCATAACGTTTAAAAGCTGCATGAATTACTTTTATAATTTGCTCCCCATCTGTAACGCCTCTAATCGTATCAAGCATTTATATAACCTCCGCATTTGAAATGAATGTATAAAAATAACATAACATTAATTAAAATACAATAACAGTCATTTCATTGAATTTTTTAAGCAAAAAATAAATTACTTTATGACATATATAAATTGCATTATGTAATTTATATTGTATAATGAAATTATCAAATTAAATAAAGGGGCGTTATTTATGGGGCTATTTAAACGAAAAATTGTTGATGAACGTGTGCAAAATTTACAAAACAAAATTTACCGTGAAATATACTACATCGTATCTATTATTTGTCTTATTTCATTGATTACTAAAATGGTAATTTACGGTCGCGGTGTCGAGTATGTAGCAACTGAACTTATTATCTTAATAGCATGCGGTGGTTATTATAGTTACCGCGCGATGTATACTGGGGTTTTATCGGAAGAGGTGGAAATTCATGATGCAAATAGTAAATTCCGCTATAGCACCAAGACTATTCTTATCGGTATTTTTACTGGTGTCGTAATCGCTTTAGCAATGGGATTAAATAGCGGTATCAATTATGCAGACAGTAATGCCCAGGCGATTGAATATTTCTTTATGGTATTTTTAGTTTCATTGCTTTTTTACGCACCGTTTCTAGCACTATTTTTATTTATTGGGTATCAATCAGCTTTGAAGAAAAGCAAACAAGTAAATGATAAGATGTTAAAAGATGATGAAGATACGTGGTGAATGCAGATGAGAAATGTACGTTTAAAAATGGCTCGTATTGAACATGATTTATCGCAGGATGAATTGGCTAAAAAAGTGGGGGTAACTCGACAAACGATCGGACTCATTGAGCTTGGGAAATACAATCCAACATTAAGTGTGTGCATAGCGATTTGTAAAACATTGAATAAAACGTTGGACGATTTGTTTTGGGAAGAACAGTCTGAATAAAAGAGGACGCGTAAAAAGGCTAGTAAAAGTTATCTGCTTTTACTAGCCCCTCTTGATTCTATAAATCCAATGAGTATAGCTGATCATCTGTATTAGATGGATTTCCTCGACCATCTGTATTGTTTGTAATAAAGTATAGTTTATCTTCTTCTATCCAAACATCCCGTATTCGACCGACATCATTAACGATTTCTTCTACTATTAGTTGGCCAGCCATAATTCTTCCCTGCTTCTATTTCATTAATTTCATCATTCGCACTTTGACCGTGCTCACTTGTATACATTTTTCCAACCAGAGACCGAGTAATGCCTTGTGGATTACGGTGTCCATAGCAACATTTCAAACATTTTATAAATGATTTCTAAAAGGACAGAACGTCTAATTATTTATAATATAATCTTCCACTAAAATAGCTAAATAATCCATATCTTCATATACACCATCTTTTAAAAACTCTTGTCTATGGCGCCCTTCCCATATCATTCCTGACTTTTCCATTACTTTTCTTGAAGCTGTATTTCTAACCATGCAGCGGCTATAAATTCTATTTAATTGATGTTCCTGAAATCCATATTCTATTATTTTCATGCATGCTTCTGTTGCATACCCTTTGCCCCACTCCGAAACATCAATAAAATAACCTACCTCAGCATTTCTGTGATTTTTTGAAATCGTAACTAACCCACAATTTCCAATATAACGGCCATTTTCTTTTAGAAATACTGCAAATTCATAGGCTTTTCCTTGTTCAAAACTTTTCTGTAAATAAGAAATCCATCTATCCACCACTTCTCGGGGATAAGGATGCGGAATCATCACCATTGTATCTGCAATTTCCTTACGCCTCACAACCTCGTAAATATCATCTGCAAATTCTTTTTCATAAGGCTTTAATAAAAGTCTTTCTGTTTCTAAAGTCATCGCCATGCCCCCTGCCCCATTAATAATTGTTCTAATCAAAATTTATTCCATAAAATATTCCATATAAATATCATTTTCCTTAAATCCAATTTTCTTATATAGTGGTTTTCCCATCGGTGAAGAGATTAAAAATAGGTGATGAACATTTCTAGCCTGTGCTTCATCTATTAATCGTTCCATTAACTTTTTCGCTAATCCCTGGCCTCTACTTTCAGGCCTTGTATACATATTCAATATATATCCTCGAATACCTGTTGGGTTAAAATAGCTGGGTGGAAACGAAATAAATTGAATCGCTCCTGTCGCAATAATATGATTTCCCTCTTGTATTAACCATTGTACAAATTGACTTGATTTTAATTGTTTCTCAAAAAAAGCTATTAATTGTTCATCTATATTCGAAGACATATGTTGCCCTTCCTCGATCAATAACCGCTTACGCAAATCAATTAACAATTCCATATCGTCTACTGATGCCAATCGAAATTCCATTACTATACACCTGCCTTAATTCTATTTATCATTAATTACTTTATTTTTTATTAATCTATATACTATAACAACTTGTTCACTAAAATGATTTTGCAATATTCATTATTTATTATTATTATTATTAGAAAAGTAAAAACTTACTACTAATTTAAGGATGAGTCTATGAAAGTATCAGTGAAATGGAAAATAATAGGGATAGTTATCATGATTATTATTATTGGCTTAGGATCATTGGCAACCATTAGTTCCATTATTATTTCGAACAAAACAGAAGAAAGCGTTGTGAATCAAAGCAAGACCATTGTGGAACAGTTATCAACGAATGTTCAAACGGTTTTAGAAAATTATGGTAACTCTCTTCAAATAATTGCACAATCTGATGAAATTGAAAACTACTATTTGAATAATAGTGTGCTTTTTGACGAAGCGGATACAACACTTCGTCAGGATTTTCAAACATTTTTAGCTACATATCCTAATGTATCTGGAATTTATACTGCTGACGTTGACGGGTTGATGTATGAGCCACACTTTGATGGTCTCGAAGATATTGATGCGACAACACGCCCTTGGTATCAGCTTGGTCTAGAGAATCCGGATGTCGTAAGCTGGACAGAGCCCTATTTGGATGCGGCAACTGGTACTTTTACTATTACCGGAGTGACAGGCATAAAAGTAAATGACCAAGTAATCGGGGTACTTGCAGCAGATATTTTATTAACAAACTTAACAGAAATGGTTTCAGCAATGGAGCTTGGGTATAACGGATATCCTGTTATTTTTGACAGTACAGGCTTAGCAATTGTCCACCCCGAGCTCGCGGGTGAGGACTTATCGGGGGAACCGTACGCTAAGCAGTTACTGCAAACAACTGATTCTGCAACTATTAAAGAATCAATAAATAATGTGGAGAGCATTATCGTTTCAAATCGTATCGATAATGTAGATTGGACCATAGCCACGATTTATGATAAATCCAGTCTCAACAGTACAGCAACTGATATTCAAAAGATTATTTTCTTAATTACAATCGGAATATTAAGTATTACCTTTATCGTGCTATATTTCTTTATTTCAAAAATTGTTCAACCGCTCTTTACTCTCGGTACATTAATGGGGAAAGTATCTCAAGGAGATTTAACTGTTCATATTGATGTAAAATCAAAAGATGAAATTGGACGTTTAGCTCATCACTTTAACTCAATGATTGGGGAAATGAAAAATATTATTAGTATTGTAAAAACTTCTTCCGCACAAGTAGACGATCGCTCACAACATTTAAGTGCGATGGCTGAACAAACGAGTGCCTCTTCCGTACAAGTGGCACAAGCTGTAAATGAAATAGCAATTAGTGCTGCGAGTACATCTGATAAGGCAGACACTGTAACTGAGCAATCAACAAGTTTAAGCGAGAAAATCAACAATATGAACAATCTTTCTACTCAAGTTGAACAAACAACAAAAGAAGCAGCGTCCCTTAATCAGGTGGGTCGTCAGAAGATGGATAACCTTTTAGAAAGCTTTACAGAAAATGATCAGGAACTAATAGAGCTGACAAAAGTGATTATGTTGTTAGAGTCAAAAATTGGTTCAATCGATTCTATAATGAATACGATTTCCTCTATATCTTCCCAGACAAATTTACTTGCACTTAATGCTTCCATTGAGGCTGCTCGTGCTGGTGAGCATGGCAAGGGATTTGCGGTTGTTGCAGAGGAGGTACGCAAACTAGCTGAACAATCGGCTGAGGCAACAGAATCCGTTAAAAAAACGATTCATCAGCTTCAAAGCCAGTCTCATGATGTGACAATCCGTATGAATGAAATGAAGCGGTCTTTTAATGAATCAAATGAGGTCGTTAATACAACAGGCGAACTGTTCGCACAGCTATCTAATTTAATTGACCGTGTAAACCATTCATTTATTGCTGTTCATGCAGAAATTGATAATGTAAATAAATACAAAGACCGTGTGCTTGATACAATCGAAGAAATGTCGATGAATTCACAAACAGCCGCTGCTGCTTGTGAAGAAGTAAGTGCATCGACAGACGAACAGTTACATGCGATTCAATCGGTCGCACAGGCATCAGAGGAATTAAATCAATTGAGCACTGACCTTGCGACAGCTGTTAGTCGTTTCAAAATTTAAAGGAAGAAAAGGTGTTTCCAAATAAAAGTGCAGCCAGTGTACATTAAATTGTACTTTGGCTGCACTTTTTAATTAGTCTATTTACTATGATTATTAATGAAATACAAAGCTTTTCTATCAATTTATTGATTATTCTGGTAATAATATGGTATGTTAAAGGAAAATTAACCTAAATAATTAAAGGAGCTGGATAAATGAAAAGAACTTTTGTATCTCTTAGTATAGCATTGGGATTGTTATTTTCGACAAGTGCCGGCGCAAATGCAGCAAACGTACATTACAAAGACGTCAAGAAATCCGATAACTTTTATCCATCTGTTCAATATTTATTGGATCAAAAGGCCATTAGTGGAACTTTGCCTAATTTTAGACCTTATGAAAATATTACACGCGGGCAAGTTTCCAGTATATTGACAAAGGCATTGGACAATCGCTTAAAAGAGGTAGAATACTCAGATTTGTATTATGGAATCGACTATATAGACGTGCCGAAGACAGATCAATTTTACCCTTATATTGATAGACTGTTCTTTAATGGGATAATGCGTGGCTATACTGTCGGAAATTCTTCCGACTGGGCATTTGGTATAAATCAACCTTTAACACGCGGACAATTTGCCGGAATCATTATAAAAGCCTATGACATTCCATTAATTCAGCGTCACAGTTACAAAGAAAATGGAGCTGTTAAATCGGATATCTTTAACGGCAATTACTTTACGGATCCATGGGGACAACAAATTGCCACACTTGAAACACTCGGAATTATATCTGGCTATCAGGATGGCAACTTTAAACCTAGTACGCCCATTAAGCGTTCACAGTTTGCCAATATGCTAGTAAAGGCTGATAGAGATGAGCTAACCTTTTTTAATCAATCCACTCTTGTGAGGGAATTTATAAAGTTAGGTATTAATGCAGACGTTGCAGTTGAAAAGCTGAAATCCCTTTCAAATAATGAGGTGCTAAAATATATCGCTTCTTACAAAGATATTCGTTATATAGATACGGTTAATATGGCGGCAACAGTCCGAAAAGAAGGGGAAATTATATTTAAAGATATTCAAGTGAAACTTATTGTTTCAAAAGATGCGGATGATAAGTGGCTAATAAATGTAGTTACGAATTAAAGAACTTGCTATTACACTTTAAAATAAGCCTCAAGCCCTTTCAAGACTTGAAACTTATAATCACTGTCTTTAATATTTCTTCACTGGTCTCTCTCTTGGAGTTATATTAATAATATAGTAACCAATGATTAAAATTAATATAACTCCTGCGAAAATAAGTGTATCTAATGCAGAATCATGTTCGACAATAATGAGCCGGAGCATTGCCGTAATCCCGATGTACATAAAGTAACGAAGCGGGAAATGATAATCCTCTTTAAAGTATTTCACAATCATTGTTATAAACTCGAAATACAGAAAGAAAACTAAAATTTTTGCTAAAAAGTATTTATACTCTTGCTTCCCACTGTTAATTATAAACTTTAAAAACTCGACCATCTCGACGATGAGCATGACGCATAGAGCTAACGCCAGTACCGTTAAACCAATATTCAAAATGACTTGCAAAACTTTTGGGATTAATTCTTTGAATGGCTTAGGATTGGTTAAAAGCTTCATTGTACACACCTCCAGATGTTATATTTTCAGATTATTCCATCTGTTTATGTGTGTCAATTTTGTAAGCGATTACTATTCCAAAAAATTTTTTCTCTTTGTTTTATTGATTAAATCTCGTGCAGAAAAACTGCTAAAAAGGTTCTGTTTCTTCGAACTCCCCAATATAGCTGACAATTTTACCGAATAGGGGATTATAGGTAGCAATTTCAATTGTATACATTTGTTTTTGTTCATCAAAGCTTTCTACCGCGCTGCCACGCCCTTCTAAAATCGAAGGTAGCGGAATTTCAACAGTACGTGCGACAAGCTTTTGTGCCCCGGATTTTGTAATAAGACCACCATCTTTCGTTGTGAAAAATTCTAAATCCGCGGATACAATGGCGGGTTTACCTAAATAATCTCGTGCTGTTAGATTGTTTAAATTAACATGCATTGCAGTTGTAAAGGTTCTTGTTGCGGCAGGAAAGTAAAAAGTTCTTTCAAATATTACAGTGTCCTTGCCATCCCATGTGTTTTTAAGTGTAAAAGGAATGTTTTTGCCGTTTTCAGGAAACAGGAAATTCACATACTTTCCGAGTAGATAAACAGGCTTTATAAATGGAGAACCTGTTTGAATCTCATGCATGACGCCCTTTGCATAAAAGGGCATTGTATATCGATGCTGCAATTTTGGATGGAGTTGCCCGAACTGTTTACCTAGCAGAGATTGATAGATCATAGAAATCCTCCTAATAGTGCATCCATAAAAAACAGGATTATGTGCTATTTTGTGGAACTTATTATTGAAACACGAAATTACCTTCATTAAATACGGTAAATTATTTATACGTTAGAAATGAGGAGGCATTCTTTTGATAGTTAATTTATTAGAAAACATTTATCAAATATCAGCGATAATATTATTATTGTGCGCTATCTATTATTATAGACATTTTAAAAAGATGAAAAGGGAAAGAAAGCTGAATTCATCCGAGCTTTCAATATATATTATTACTAGAATTGCTATTATTCTTTTTGCAGCTAGTTATATGCTTCTATTTTTGGATAGAAACTACGGTTAAACACTATAAAGGGAAGTTAGATTTCTAAGTCTCCTAATTTCCTTTTTAAAAATTGAGTAAACGGATACTCATTCTGATCGGCTTTCCTTGTACAAATAAACAGGCTTTGACTGATTTCTACTTGATCTACAAATACACGCGCAAGACTGCCTTGTACCAATTTCTCCTTTACGCTGACGGCTGGTGCAATGGCCATTCCATAACCAGCTTCAACGACTTTTATTGATTCAAGTACACCTTCCATTTGTAATCCGAATTTTGGTAGCGGACAGTTATGTGTATAAAAAATCGCCTCAAGTAAATCCAGCGTTGAACTGCCCCGTTCTCTATAAATAAAATCATGCCTACTCAATTCAAAAATTGATACTTCTTTATTTGCTAGAGGATGAGTTGGATTTACCACAAACCAAAATGGGATATCCAGTATTTTCTCAAAGGATAAATCTTCATGACCTATATTACTCTGTACAACAAAGCCAAAATCGACTTCATAATTCAGGACGAGCCGCTCTACTGACTGCACATTACCTAACGATACATATACATCGATTTGTGGGTTTTCCAATTTATAACCTGCAATTATTGACGGTAAAATATAATTCGTTGATATATAGGAAGAAGCTATTTTTACGTTCTCCTTCTTCGCCAAAAACGTTTTAAATTTCTCATCAATTTGTTCCTCTAAATAGAATAAGCGCAGTCCTTGTTCATAAAGAAATTCCCCTTCGGAGGTTAGTTGTATCCCTCTTCCCTTTCCAGTTATGAGCTTGACCCCGATTTCCCCTTCAAGTTTGCGAATCTGTGCGGTAACAGCTGGCTGGCTAATATGCAGGATATTTGCCGCTTCAGTAATACTGCCTAGCTTTGCGACATTTGTAAAAATTCTTAGTGTATGTAAATTCATATTCTCACCCATTCATAACTAAAATTTATGAATAAACAAAATATATATATTTGTTTTATGAGTAGTATAGCAGTATTTTGTCATTAGGGGTGATTTGTTTGGAAAACTTACTACTGGAGTGGCTATCATTTGATGGTCTCATATTATTTGGAATTGGTTTACTTGCAGCACTTGTGGGTGTAATGTTTGGAGCAGCAGGATTTGTATTACTTCCTTCCTTATTACTGGTCGGCATCCCCATCCATGCAACCGTTGCAATAAACAAATTTGCAACAGGCATATCTTCATTTTCGACAGTAATTGTTCTGACAATGAAAAAGAGAGTGGATCTGAAAAAAATGATTCCGTTCATGCTCATCGCTGCAGTTGGCGGTATAAGCGGAGCCTTTTTAGCAACAAGACTGTCGGAACAAACGATGAATATTGTAGCTTGTATTGTATTAATCGTAATGTTCATTTTCGTTATAAAAAGTAATAAAAAATCAGTTGTTAACGAACAACCTGAGATTGAAGAGAAAACTACTTTAATAGCTCCATTTCTCATAGGAATATATGACGGCGGGCTTGGAACGGGGTCCGCGCTTTTAAATATAACGTACTTTCTGAAAAAACAATTCAGCTATGTAATGGCTGCAGAAATGACCCGCTTTGTCATGTTTGCAAGCTGTACGACCGCATTTTTGTTTTATCTTTTTTATGGGATTGTTAATTGGGGGGTTGCCGTTCCAGTAGCTGTTGGATCAATCGTCGGCTCCCAAATTGGTCTTAAAATTATCCCTTATTTAAAGGGTAAATGGATTGAGATTTTGCTTCCTATTATCTTCTTCTTATTAATTGTCCAAGTTATCGCTGATTTACTATTTTAATTTATAGAAAGAAACCAGATGATTTAACTCCATCTGGTTTCCTTTGAACTTACTTCTCTTTTACGGCCGGTGCGCCAAACTTTCCTTGCTGAAAATCTCGGAATGCCTCTTTGATTTCTTCCATTGTATTCATTACAAATGGTCCACCAAGAGCAATTTCTTCACGGATTGGAACGCCTGAATAAATTAACACTTTCGAACGCGAGACTGCTTTGATTTTCAACTCACTTTGATTAGTTTCTGAACCTTCTTCGTAAAAGGACAAAGTAGCTGCCCCTGTTTTAGTAATCGTTGTCTCATTATCCCCGAACGCCATTTCTCCTGCTAGCATATATAAAAATGAATTATGGTTTTCAGGTAAAACATGTGTATACTCCGCTCCTTCGCGGAGGCTAATTTCCGTCATCGTTATCGGGACTAAACTATTCATTGGTCCTTTTACTCCTGCAATCTCCCCTGAATATACTCGAATGGAGCCCCCTTCAAAATTTACAACAGGCGCATCTTCTACATATATATTTTGATAAGTTGTCTCTGTATGTTTCAGGCTTTTCGGAAGGTTCAACCATAGCTGTAATGTATGAATAAGATCATCATCAAATGCTTCTTCCGCATGTCTAGCAGCCCAACCTGCATTCATATATTGAACATCGCCAGCATCTAATACGCTATATCCGCCTGCGTTGTCTATATGTTCAAGTCTTCCATCGATCACATACGTTACCGTTTGGAAGCCTCGATGTGGGTGATCCGAAAATGTTCCGCGTTTGAACCAGTCTTCCGCCATTAAAATAAATGGGTCAAATTCTTTATTCCTGTCTGGAGAAAGGATGAAGCCTTGCTGAATATGAGGGTAACCATTTTTGTTATATTTCGGATACCAATAATCTTTTACTTCTCTTTGAAACGTTGAATCACTCTTCATTTTAAAGCCCCCTTTGATATACTCTACCGCCTATTAACAATTGTTTACACAACACTTATTGCATAATTAAAGTATAGATATATTCTAATTACCTCTCAAGCAACTAAACTTTTATGCCTCTGGATTTTTTATAATTGTTACTTCTACCTTATATAACTAAATGCAAAAAGGCACCCATCTTTCGAGAAGGGCGCCCAATAAAAGATGTCCACCTTTACATGGACACCTTTCTGATTTTATTTAGAAGATAGTTCGCTTTCTGTTACCCATTTATGATTTTTTACTTGTTCTCCTGTTGTGGAAGTAAAATCAATCATATAAACCGTTGTTTCTACAGCTGAATCTATTATGGCAGTTGCTCCCTGCATTCCTTCCATATGATCCGCATCAAGTAATACTTCTTCTCCCGATTCTAAAGGCGCTTCACCTGCGTCCTCTATTTCTTCATGAATAACCCATTTATGATCTTTAACGGTTTCTCCTCCCGTAGTCGGTGTATAGGAAACCGTGTATACCGTTGTATCAAAAGCTCCTGCAATTGTGGCTTCCGCATTTTTCATACCAGGCATGTGATTGGTTTGAATCACTGCGTTGCTTCCAACAGGAAATGTTGGATTTTGGGCTTCTTTTAAATTTTCTGGTACTTCGCCTGTCCCCGAATGGTTCATTGAAGAATGATCCATGTCTTTCTCGCTATCATTTTCTGCACCTTCACTTTGTTCATTTAACATTCCGTTTGTTTCTTCCTGTGTTGTTTTATTTTGAGTAGTATCTTCATCCCCTTCCCCGCCACATGCAGCAAGTGCTAATGCAGCAGATAGAGAAATAATGCCCATCTTAAATTTAATATTCATTGTCTATCCCTCCTAGCTATTAACGTATTTACCCTTAGTGTGTAAAGCTAAACTGGGAAATTGGGAATCCCTATGTTGGGATTGCAATTCAAATGGACGCTAAATGCTCAAATTTTATACACTATTTAAATCGTATTAAGTACATGGCACGATCTGGTCCTTCTCCATTTAAGACAAGTGTACCGGCTTCCGTAAATCTCGGTAAAACAAGACGTTCTTTAATACTTGGCAATTTAGATACTCGCTTTAATGCACCATCATTATTTTCAAAGAGCCATACTGTATCGCTGTCGCCTCTTTGTACCGAAACAGCAAAATGCTCACCATCTGTTGCAAAGTCATGTAGCTTGAAAGAAGTTTTAATTGCATGGAATTGACCGCTTTCCATATCAATTGAACCGATAAAAGGCTCATCGTCCCCTTCATTCCACATATAACCATAAACTTGATTTTCTCTTAATTGCAAATATTGAACAGATCGATAGGGTACTGTATAGTTTCCATAATCGTTTATTTCTTTATAATCTTGTACGGTAATTTCTGTCGACATACCGCTTTCTCCTTCTACTGTTTCAGAAGTGACCATAAGACTCCCATTAATTTCAGGAAGACTACTCCCCCCTTCTCCATGAAGTTTTCTTAACTCTTTGATTTCTCCCGTTTTCAAATCCATCATTTTATAGGCAGCACTTGAAGAATTCCCATCAATTCTCGTGACCCCCATAAAAAATAATGTATTGTCCTTCACTTCAATCCCATAAAAGTAATCCGTCTCATATATTTGGACTTCATTCGTTTGACGATTCATTACATGAAGTTTCTCTTCGTTTTCAACAGGCTGTGCCCAAACAAGCCAGTTTTCTGATACTCCATAGTCATAACCCCAGTGAGTTGTTTCTACCAAAAATCTTTCTTGCTTACTAGCAACATCAAATGAATAAAATCCGCGCTCTGTCCGATAAATAAATTCATTTGTCTCATCAAGGTAAGTCGAGTTAGTTAACGCCGTATAGGCTACTTCAGGAAATACAACTTTCTCAATCGTAAAATCTTGTTTATTAAATAACGCCTGATACAAAGAAGGACCGATCAAAAATATAGCAACGACAAGCGTGAAAACAGCAATAAGCGCCGGCATCCAATTACGTTTAGTTGTTGGTTTGGGTGAAGACATATTGTTTCGCATATGTTCCATAATGCGCTTTTTATTCTCTGATGTATCTCGAAGTGGTGTTAAACGATAATTAGTCATGTAAAAGCACCTCCCATTCTTCTTTTGCAAGATTTTGCTTCAGCAAATCCCGTCCACTCTTTAGCCTCGATTTCACTGTACTTTCAGGACGTTCTACAAGCTCCGAAATTTCCTTGGTCGATAAACTTTCTAAATAGTAATAAACAATTACCTCCCTTTGTTTTAGAGGCAATGCTAATATCGCTTTGTCTATTGTATTTAATTCTTCCTGGTGCACTAGGTGATCTCTATGTAAAACATTTTCTTTTGAAAATAATTTCTCAGTTAACTTGATTTTGCGGTACGCCCAACTCTTTAAATAATCTTTGGACGCATTCGCTGTTATTCGAGATAAATACGCCTTTAGTTCGCCTTGTTCCACATAGTTCGAACAATATAATTTCATGAACACATCCTGCACAATATCTTCTGCCATATGTGAATCTTTTACGTAATAATAGGCAATGCGAAACAGGTAGTCGGTATAAGTATGCATCACTTCTTCAATGAACCCGGAAGATTTCAAACGTTCTCCCTCCCTTCTCTATATAAACGAAGCTGACTGCTAAAAAGACGAAAAAAGCTTAGCATATTTTGCCAAGCTTAAATTCTCACTTCTTAAAATCATCCATTGTCGTATCTCGATCAGTAAACTGTACCATAAGCGGGGTATAAAAATATGTTAAGGAGACAACAATTAGCGCTGAAAATAACAATACATAGGGAAAGTGAAGTGACAGGAAATTTTGTAGCCAGATCGGTGCTAATGGTATTAATGCATATCTCATTGTACTTTGTGAGGCATTACCCTCTAAATAGATAATTTTTTGGCAAGAATCGCATTTTTCACGATAGGGCATATAGGTTTTACGGAAAATTTGTTTTCGTGTAAATGGGGTCTCACAATGGGGACAATGTGACTGTTCTCGTTCCCGGGCATCATATAAAACCCATAATGTCACCAAAACTACGGATAATATGACAAAAATTAACTGGCTATACCAAAGGCTCGCAAAATAAATCGTTCCTGCCCATAAAAGAAGAAGTGTGAAGATCACCGCAATTTTAGGTTGAATCGGCTTCGATAAAAAAGCATTCCATTCTTGCACTCTTTCATTTGTTTGCCAACGTTTCGTATTGGCTATACAAGCTTTTCCGATAAAATAAATCACAATCAGCTCAATCGAACTTACCACTGACCAAAGCACGACTGCTAATGATATATTGTGAAACGGTGATTCACTGCCACTAGAAGCTGTCGTCGGCTGAAGTGTCCAGCTGTCTGGCGCAAAACTAATACTCACAAAAAAGACACTTAAAATAAGAAAAGCGGGTAAAATTACCGGTATGTATGATGGCTCTTTCTTTGACGGTCTTTTCGCATTGGCAATCATTTGCTGCTTTTGCGCTTTCGTTAAACGTATTGGTTCTAATCGTTGTTTTAAATTATGCATCACGCAACACCTCCCATTCGATTGCTGGCAATTGATCTTTCAGTTTTTGACGTGCTCTTTGCAGTCTCGTAGCTACTGTCGATTCCGGAATATTGATGTAAGATGCCACTTCAGCAATGGACAAATCATCATAGTAGTAGTGTAATAACACTTCCCGGTACTTTAAAGGCAGCTTCAAAATTGCTTCTACAATTACATCGCGCTCCTCACCCTCCACTACTACCTGCTCACCACTAGGCTCCTGCTTCATAAAGTAATGAACAATTTGGGCTTTTTTCGCTTTCCATTTTCGCAAATAATCATAGCAACGGTTAATCGTCATTTTCGTTAAGTATGTTTTCTCCGAGCTTTTCTGTTCGAACTGTTGCGTTTCATACAGTTTAATAAAAACATCCTGCACTACTTCTTCCGCTGCTTGTCGATCTTTCGTATAAATGTAGGCAATGCGATATAAATAATCCCCGTATTGCTCTACGTAATATTCAATATCCATTCGCCCGCCTCCTTTCTATATTTATTAGACGGAAAAAATGAGCAGGACATCTCATTTTTATTTAAATATACTAAAAAAACCCCTCGTTAAATAGAGGGGTGGAGACAGAAGGTATCTTTACTTATTCATATTAGGACCATTATCAAATCAACATTAATATTTCTTGGTTTTTTCTATGCACATTTTCAATTCGATTTTTTAGTCAAAGATATATAAAAAAACCTCTATGGATATTTCACCAATAGAGGTTGTTTTTATCATTCTACTCAACTGTAACCGATTTTGCTAGATTACGTGGTTTATCCACATCACAACGGCGGTGAAGAGCTGCATAGTAACTAATTAACTGTAGCGGTACAACCGATACAAGTGGTGTTAATAGTTCATGTACAGGAGCAAGGACTAAGCAATCTCCTTCTTCTTCCATACCTTCCATTGCAATAATGCATGCATTGGCACCGCGCGCAACAACCTCTTTCACATTACCGCGAATATTAAGTGCTACGTCTTTTTGTGTTGCTAAAGCAAATACAGGTGTCCCTTCTTCAATTAAAGCAATTGTACCGTGCTTTAACTCACCGCCTGCGAAACCTTCAGCTTGAATATAAGAAATTTCTTTTAGCTTTAATGCGCCTTCTAACGATACACAGAAGTCCATGTTACGACCAATGAAGAATGCATTGCGTGCGATTTTCAAGTAATCCTCCGCAATTTGTTCCATTACATCTTTAGAATCGATAATCGTTTGAATGCCGTTTGCAACAATTGCTAATTCTTGTTTTAGATCAAAATCAAGTGCCACACCTGTCTCCTTCGCAACTGCATAAGCTGCTACCGCTAACACAGCTACCTGTGCAACATAGGCTTTAGTTGAAGCAACTGCAATTTCCGGTCCAGCATGTAACAGTAATGTATAGTCCGCTTCTCGAGAAAGCGTAGAACCTTGAACATTCGTTACAGTTAATGACTTATAGCCAAGTTCTTTAATTTTCACTAATACTTGACGGCTATCTGCTGTTTCACCTGATTGCGAAATAAAGATAAATAAAGGCTTTTTCGAAAGTAATGGCATGTTGTAGCCAAATTCACTTGAAATATGCACCTCTACTGGAATACCCGCAATTTTTTCAAAGTACTGTTTACCGATCAAGCCAGCATGGTAACTCGTACCTGCTGCAATAATATATAAACGGTCCGCTTCAGCCAATGCGTTTAATATATCGGCATCAACCGTTACATCCTCGCCCTGTTCATAAGCTTGAATAATTTTACGGATAACAGTAGGCTGTTCATCTATTTCCTTTAACATGTAGTGAGGGTAAGTACCCTTTTCAATATCAGAAGCATCCAGCTCTGCTGTATATGGTGCACGCTCAACCGAACGACCATTTAAAGTAGATATCTCTACCTTGTCTTTACGAACAGTAACAACTTCTTTATCATGTAATTCGATAAATTGATCTGTAACTTGCAGCATCGCCATTGCATCTGAAGCGATAACATTAAAGTCTTCTCCCACACCTACTAATAAAGGAGATTTGTTTTTCGCAACATAGATTGTTTCAACATCTTCATTATCTAAAAGCGCTAATGCATATGAACCATGCACTAAAGATAAAGTTTTACGGAATGCTTCTAAAGTTGATAATCCTTCTTTGGCAAATAAATCAACTAGCTGTACAATAACTTCTGTATCTGTATCTGAAGACATTTTTATGCCTTTTAAATAAGCTTTTTGTAATAAGTGATAGTTTTCAATAACACCATTGTGTACAAGTGTGTATCTTCCTGATGCACTCGTATGAGGGTGAGCGTTTAAGCGATTTGGTACACCGTGAGTTGCCCAACGTGTATGACCAATTCCTACTGCAGCTTCAACATCGCCATCTACTGCTTTACGCAAATCTGCAATACGACCCTTTTCTTTAAAGATCGTAATTCCCTCTTCATTATGCACAGCAATCCCCGCTGAGTCATAGCCACGGTATTCTAGTTTCTCTAAACCTTTTAACAAAATTTCCTTTGCGTCTAATACGCCATTATATCCTACAATTCCACACATAATCCATTTCCTCCGATGCAACAGCTATATCTAAGCGACTTTTGGCAATAAGAAAGCAGACTACGCAATCTACCTTTTTTTCGCCGAATGCGCTTTAGGAATGTTAATTTAGAAGATGTTCTTTGCTCTCTTTTAGCAAGATCCACTCATCTATAAAATTCCTACTCTTTAAAAGGTGATGTAGCTTGTTAGTATTTTTTATTTGTATGCCATTTCGTTCTTCTGTGCAGAAAATCGCTTTTCTGTTTTAAAAACGAAAGTTACAACCGGGCATGTGCGGTCGGGAGGCATCCGCCGAAATTTCGATAAACCTCCACCTCGTCAGCTAAGGATTAACGTCCGCTCGATTTCCTTAGCTCTGGCGCTTTTACTTTTTTTCCGATTTTATTTTATGCGCAATTTTCCTCTCCTTTAGCGCAACTCAAGAAATAGTTTTTTCCAAGAGCATTTCCATCATACACATAATCAAATTCATACGTCAATCCTCTGCATCTAATGTAAGCGCTTCATAGAAAAAAATCCCGTTTTGTCATTGGAATAAAGCATCAGTGAAGAATTGTGCTGCCCACTGATTTATTCATTCACTCCAATGACTTCCAAACGGGATATGCACTATTATTTTATCTTATGCCAAGAGCACTATTACAGTGCCTTATCTTTTAATAACTTCACGATTTCACGGTTAAATGCAGGTAAATCATCTGGAGTACGGCTTGTCACAAGCTGTTCCTGACAAACAAATACTTCCTCATCATGGAATTTTGCACCTGCATACTCTAAATCCACTTTAATCGATTTATAACCTGTCGTATCTCTTCCCTCTAAGGACTTCGCCGTAATTAATAACTGTGGTCCATGGCAAATCGCAAATACAGGTTTCTTTTCATCCATAAAGTATTTTGCAAATGCTACGACACGATCATCATCTCGAAGTAAATCAGGTGAGAAGCCTCCTGGGATAAACAGCGCATCAAAGTCTGCAGGGTTTACATCTGCCACACCTTTATCGATTTGAACTG
Source organism: Solibacillus sp. FSL W8-0372 (assembly GCF_037969735.1). Taxonomy (NCBI): domain Bacteria; kingdom Bacillati; phylum Bacillota; class Bacilli; order Caryophanales; family Caryophanaceae; genus Solibacillus; species Solibacillus sp. FSL W8-0372. The sequence goes on from NZ_CP150204.1 coordinate 3,752,233, forward strand.
TAGCCTCACCATTTTTACCTGTAACGGATTTATTACCTTCTTTATCAATCGTCACAAGTGTATGCCCTGCAGCCTCTAGTGCTTCTTTCGGACTTGTGAATTCCACATCTTCAAACTTATCTGTAATTAATGTTGCAATTTTAGCCAATGTAAAACACTCCTTCGTCTTATTAGGGTACACTATATCATTTCCCTTAACTTTATGAATTAAAACATTTGCTAAACTATATTCATGTTTACTAGTTATCATTAAGTAACGGCATACGGGTATATTGAAATGACAAAAAAACACCGAAAGCAATGTTTCCATTACTCCCGATGCCTTATTCTATATTATTCAGCTAAACCCATTTCTGCGCTTACTACATCTGCAATGCGGGTAACATATTCTTCACAAGCCTCCGCAGAAGCTGCTTCTACCATCACACGTACTAAAGGCTCAGTACCTGAAGGGCGAACTAATACACGACCATTGCCGGCCATTTCTGCTTCCACTTCCGCTATTACTGCTGCAACCTTTTCATTTTGTGTTACTGCATGTTTATCTGTGACACGAACATTAATTAGTTTTTGCGGGTAGATTGTCATTTCGCCTGCAAGCTCAGATAGTTTTTTACCTGTTGCTTTCATTATGCTCACTAATTGAATACCCGTTAAAAGTCCATCACCTGTTGTATTGTAATCTAAAAATACGATGTGACCTGACTGTTCGCCGCCCAGATTATACTCATTAGCGCGCATTTCCTCTACTACATAGCGGTCACCTACAGCTGTTTGGATACTTGTCATCTCATGCTCTTCTAATGCTTTGTAGAAGCCCATGTTACTCATTACAGTAGAAACGACCGTACCTTTGTTTAAGCGACCTTTTGCTTGTAAATGCTTTCCGATGATAAACATAATTTGGTCACCATCGACAATTGTTCCATTCTCATCAACTGCTATTAAACGGTCACCATCTCCATCAAAGGCCAAGCCAACATCTGCATTACGCTCTAGGAGAAATTCAGCTAATTTTTCCGGATGAGTCGAACCGACACCTTCATTAATATTCAGGCCATCTGGAGAAGCACCCATAGTGGAAATATCAGCCTCTAAGTCTGCAAACAGATGTGTTGCTAAAGATGAAGTTGCCCCATGCGCACAATCTAAAGCAACGTGTAAACCTTCAAAATCTTCATCCACAGTTTGTTTTAAGTATGAAATATATTTTTGTCCACCCTCGAAGTAGTCTGTCACTGAACCAACAGCAGCTCCTACAGGACGTGGTAATGTATCTTCTTCTGCATCGATTAGGCTTTCGATTTCTGCTTCTTGTGCGTCAGTTAATTTAAAGCCATCTGGACCAAAAAATTTAATGCCGTTATCTGCCACAGGATTGTGCGAAGCTGAAATCATAACACCTGCTTCTGCATTCATGACACGTGTAAGGTAAGCAACACCTGGTGTACTAATCACTCCTAAACGCATAACTTCTGCACCAATCGAAAGAAGACCTGCTATAAGTGCTCCTTCCAACATTTCTCCAGAAATACGTGTATCTCGTCCAATTAATACTTTCGGGCGATCTTTAGCATCCTTCGTTAGCACATAGCCGCCAATACGACCTAGTTTAAACGCCAACTCAGGTGTTAGCTCACTATTTGCGACACCGCGGACGCCATCTGTTCCGAAATATTTACCCATTACTTTTTCTCTCCTTCAACGCTTAAATTACATACGTTTTAAATTTACCACCTAATGTGGACTGATTGTTTTTATTGGTAGTTAAGTTTTACTCCGCGTTGTCAACACTTTCCTCTGCATTGGCTTCGCTTTCCTCTTCACGAACAGGCTCGCCTGATACATCTGCATATACCGTAAGTTTATTCTGCGATAACTTTGTTGCACCTGTTGGAAGTGGAATTTTAAAATCATAGGAGCCAGACTCGGTAATTTTTTCACGAGATACTTCTACATTGACTTCTTCCAAAGCATCCACTGCCGCTTTCGGCCCATAAACAGTGATCCGGGATGGCTCTGACGACAACTTTTCAATCTTAAGCCCATCTACTGATTCCCCAATTTCAACCAATGTAATCGGGACTTCCCGACTATATTCATTAATTTCTACTTTGACATTGACCTTATCTGGATTAGCACGCACATCCAGTTTATTCAAATCACGGTCAAGAACCTTTACAGTAGCTTCTTGCTCAAATGATTCTTTTAAACCTTTTTCACCTGTAATTGTTGCCTTTACAAAGCTTATGTTATCAATCACACTTTTTGCACCGGTAATGGCAACTTTCGTCGGTTCTACACTCATCCTATTTACGATGAAGTCTTCGGCGACAAGGCTTTTATTCATCTCAGGCTCTATACGAAACTGCTCGGTAATTTTTTCTTCAATTGTCACATTAACGATTTTCGGTTCAATTGATACATTTAGTTTTTCAGAAAAGTTTTCCTGCTGTATTGTAACGCTATGTTCACCGATTAACAATGAGTTTAAATCGACAAATAATTTGTAATCCTTTTCAAGCTTTGTTGTTAAAACAATTGCCTTCGGTCCAGAAATTTTTACATCGACGGTTTCGGGAAGCCCTGTAACAAACAGACTATCTGAATCATAATACACTTCCAGCGGCACATTTGTAATAACATCTGTTTCATTTGATGAACCAGAATCTGCTGCTCGATTATCTTCAGTTTGAATATATAAAAATAGAGCAGCAGCTAAAAATAATGCTGTTAAACGAAGCATCCACGGGCTATCGAATAATTTATCCATTCTTTTTCCCTCCCCAAGTCCACTTAGAGGCTAAGTTAGAATCTTGCTCAGGACCAAACCACATTTTACGTAATAGTTCTTCAAATTCTGTCATAGTAAGGTTACGATGCAAGTTACCATTTGCTGTAATACTAATTGCACCTGTTTCCTCTGATACAACAATTGTAATCGCATCTGTCACTTCACTTAATCCGAGTGCAGCACGGTGCCTTGTTCCAAGCTCCTTAGAAATGAATGCACTTTCAGATAACGGTAAATAACAGGCAGAAGCTGAAATTTGGTTTTTCTGGATAATCACAGCCCCATCGTGCATAGGTGTGTTTGGGATGAAAATGTTTATTAGCAACTCCGAAGAAAGCGCGGCATCCATTTTAATGCCTGTTTCTACATATTCATTTAGACCAGTATCTTTTTCAATTGAGATAAGTGCTCCAATACGACGTTTTGCCATATAGCTCACAGATTTTTTTACCGCTTCGATTAAACGCGTTTGTTCGTCATCCTGTTGATTATTAGTACGTTGGAAAAGCTTCCCACGCCCTATTTGCTCAAGTGCCCGGCGAATTTCCGGTTGGAATATAATAATGATCGCTAAGAAACCCCAATCAATTACTTCCTGTAATAGCCAATCTAGTGTATCTAGACCAAAAACATAGGTAGCAAACTTTGCCAAAACAACAATCAGCAACCCTTTTAATAATTGAACGGCTTTCGTTCCTTTAATGAGGGTTAATGCCTTATAAACTACGTACCATACAAGCAGTACGTCCAACACTTTAAAAATCATCTCTACAGCAGCAATGTCTGTAAATTGTTCAATTATTTGCATGTGGCATCCCCCACCTTTTATAGCTAATCCATATTGCCTTTAGTATAGCATAATTCCGGCAATGATTAACTTTCATAACAGAAAAAAGTCTACCCAAACGAGTAGACTTTGCTTTTTATAATAGAACGTCATTTTTTTGAAGAAAGTTTCACTATTCGTCAGGAAAAAATTATTTTTATGTGGTTTTCAGTAAAACTGATATTTATTTATTGCTAAAGACCGCCATCAAATCATTAAAGCCATCTTTAATTTTATACCATAACCACTCGAACATTTCATCGATTTCCTCGACTTGTCCTGTAACTACTGCAGTGGAAGCCATATAGTTTCCATTTATTACTGTAACATTCCCATCTACTTCCCCTTCAATAATGATATCGCCGTTTTTCACAACGATGTCACCTTTAACAACTTCACCAGCGGGAACTGTTACCGTTTGCCCTTCAACAACTATATTTGGCTGTTTTGTCACAGAAAATTGATTGTCGTTCGGGAAACTACCTAGCACTGTAGCGCTCATAAACAAGCAAAATAATGCAGCAGCAACGAGCATCGGATGCTGACGGAACCAACGTTTTATGCCGACAGAACTTTTGCGTTTCGGTAAACGACTTATTACTTGTTCCTCAAAGCTTGGAGGGGCAGTAATATGCGCTGCACTCTTGATAAACGCAACCGTGTCACTTAATTCATGCATATGTTGTTGGCAATCCGGGCATGTCTGCAAATGTTGTTTCAATGATTGTTCATGCTCACGACTAATATCACCATCTAAATATTCGTGCATATAATCCACGAATTGTGATGCACACGTTTTCATGCGTATCTTCCTCCTACAAATTGTTTAACTGCTTTCTCAACGCTTCACGACCACGGTGAATACGGGTTTTTACTGTACCAAGCGGCATATCTAAAATTTCACTAATTTCCTGGAGCGATAACTCCTCAATATATTTTAATACAATCACCGAACGATATTTGTCAGGAAGGCGACTGATTTCAAATTGAATTCTGTCCTGAAGCTCCATTTGTTCAATAGCTGCTTCAGGCGATTGCTCATCCGCAGCAATCTGTGAATACATATCCAATCCTTCTGTCCCAGCAACTTCGGCATCTAAATAGTAATCTGGCTTCTTTTTACGAATACGGTCGATACATAAATTCGTACCTATACGATAAAGCCATGTTGAAAATTTTCGATTTTGATCATACGAGTGTAGATTAATATAGGCACGTATAAATGCCTCCTGTGCAATATCTTCTGCTTCTTGTTTATTTCCAAGCATTCGAAAACACACTTGGTACAGCTTGTGCTGGTAGAGGTTAACAATGTCGGCATATGCGTTTTGATCACCTTTAAGCACTTGCTTTATTCTTTTATTTACTAACGCATCCATTTGTCTTTCCTCTCCACCTTATCAGCTGTTCTATATATACGGATTGTTTCTTAAAAGGTTTCATTTTCAAAAAAAATTATTTTGTATTTCCTCAAAAATATGTGTTCTCATTATAACAAATTTCATTATGCTATACCCATTTTTTCACAATATTCATACTAAAGTTTCACCAAACAAAGAACCAATTAACGCAACTGCTACATCAGCCGTTTTATTGCGTTCATCCAGTATAGGATTCACTTCCACAAACTCTGCAGACGTCAACAATCCTGATTCCTGAATCATCTCCATTGCTAGATGACTTTCCCGATAGGTAATTCCCCCGGCTACAGGCGTTCCAACTCCGGGTGTGTATAAAGGATCCAGTGCATCAAGGTCAAGAGATAAATGCATACCATCTATTTGATTTTGTTTAAAATAATTCACCGTTTCTTCCATTACATGTGTCATTCCAAGTCGGTCAATTTCATGCATCGTATAAATCTTAATGCCACGCGTTTTTATTAATTCACGTTCTCCCTCATCAATTGAGCGCCCGCCAATTATGATTATATTTTCTGCTTTAATTTTTGGTTCTCCATGTAATATAGATGTCAATCGCTTATGCCCAAGCCCTATACTTGTAGCAAGAGGCATACCATGAATATTCCCTGAAGGTGTTGTCTCCGGCGTATTCAAATCGGCATGGGCATCAAACCATATTACCCCCATATTTTTATACTTCATGGAAAGTCCCGCTAACGTACCTATTGCTATACTATGGTCACCACCTAATACTAGAGGTGTATGATCCTTTTTTACAACTTCATATACTTTCTCGGCAAGTGCTGTATTCACTTTAATTACTTCATCTAAATTTAGAAGCTTTTCGTCTTTCTGATCAATTGCATTTCGTTCAATAACTTGAATATTGCCTTCATCCTCAACTTCAAACCCTAGGTTTACTAAACGTTGTTGCAAGCCTGCATATCGAATAGCACTTGGCCCCATATCCACCCCACGACGTTGTTGACCATAATCACACGGAACCCCTACAATTGAAATTTTTCTATTCATTTTCCCATCCCCTTACGAAATCTTTAATATTTGGTCGGCTATTCTATGCTCAGCTAAACTCTCTATTGAAATTTCGATTTCCAAAACGGTTTTCCCTTTAATATGCAAAAAATCCTTTACTCATAAATATAAGTAAAGGATTGTAATTTTTAAATTTAAGTGCACTTCTAAATTTATAAAATAAAAGTGAGCCATGAAGGACTCGAACCTTCGACCCTCTGATTAAAAGTCAGATGCTCTACCAACTGAGCTAATGGCTCAGAAAAAAATAAAAAAAATGGCTGGGGTACCTGGATTCGAACCAGGGCATGACGGAATCAAAATCCGTTGCCTTACCGCTTGGCTATACCCCAAACATTTTATAAGATGGTGGAGGGGGACGGATTCGAACCGCCGAACCCTAAGGAGCGGATTTACAGTCCGCCGCGTTTAGCCACTTCGCTACCCCTCCGACAAATGATGCAACACTGTTAAAAATGAATGGTGGAGGATGACGGGCTCGAACCGCCGACCCCCTGCTTGTAAGGCAGGTGCTCTCCCAGCTGAGCTAATCCTCCATACATAACAAGTGTTACTAATTTATTTTTTTATGAAGCCTTAAATGGTGACCCGTACGGGATTCGAACCCGTGTTACCGCCGTGAAAGGGCGGTGTCTTAACCACTTGACCAACGGGCCGTTATGTAAATGATACGTTCTCTTTAAGACAAGATTTATAATATCATCATTTTCACTATCATGCAAGCCTTTTTAAAAACTTTTTTAAAAAATTGTTTTTATTTTTTCCCACAATACAAAAAGGCAAAAAAAAATGGCTCCGAAGGCAGGACTCGAACCTGCGACCTGCCGGTTAACAGCCGGATGCTCTACCAACTGAGCTACTTCGGAACGCTACTATATATGTACCTCATGTACAATGTTTCCTTTGTACATTTATTATTATAGCAACGTTTTTAATTTATACAAGCACTTTATTGAAATAATATGTCTTTTATTTTTTTCTTGCAGAAAGAGGAAAACTCCTCTTCCCTGGACTTATTTATTTTATGAATTTAACAATTTCCTCTACTAAACCACTCGTTAATGGTAATTTGGGATTTGAATAACTCGCTACATTTTGTTCACGATTTCCTTCTATGTCTTTTAAGACATGATTCATATGATCAAAATAATGAAGCTGTGCTTTGCTATTTGCCAATTTTAGATTTTCCGCATCTTCTTCTGTAATCTGGATATCCATTTTTCCTTGTAGTATTAGTATAGGTACTATCACATCGTTTATTTCCTGCTGTGGGTTATATTTTAACCAAGAAATCATATACGGTTGAACAGATGGTCTAAATAAGGACTGAAGTTCAGACGAAACTTTCCCGACTTTATTACCGGCTTTCAGCTGCTCCAATGCTTTTTCAGATTCCAACAACAAATTAGGTGGTAGACTCGCTGCTAGTTGTTCCATCAAAATCTCATCGACCGGTCTACCTGCCCCAGCAATGGAGATAAGTGAGTCTACATTGCCTTTTTGTGCAGCGATTGCCATAATTAATGCACCTTCACTATGACCAAGTAAATGAACCTCCGTAAAACGGCTGTCTTTTTTAGCATAATTAACGATTGACGTTACATCCTGTACATACATTTCAAATGTTAAGTCCTCTTCTTTTGCAATTAGTGCTGTATTTTCACCAATACCCCGCTTATCAAACCGTATTGATGCAATTCCCTGTTCGGCTAGATTTTCCGCAATCATCTTAAGGCTGTTATTAGATCCACCGCCAATAGTATTTCCATCTTTATTCGTTGGTCCCGAACCAGCATGGATAATAACAAGCTCCCCTGTTGGTTGTTCTGGCACTTGTAGGGCTACCTTTAATTCCCCTCCTAAAACAGGAACCGTATGCTCTTCATATGTTATAGAAGCCTCTGTATATGGATTTAAAGTAATCGGAAACGTTTGTCCATTTTGTGTAAACGTCCCCTCTATTTGTTCCTTTTCATAAGTCCCTTCTATTTTTATTAAAGACCCTGCCAAATCAATTTTAATCTCTATTTCACTATCATCATATTGAACAGATTCAAATGAAAATTCACTTAATCCTTGGGCTGGAACCGATATATTCCCCCCTGTTTTTTGCAAATCCAAAATAATTTCCAATGGTGACTGCGGGATTTCAATCATACCTTGCCATTTCCCTAATAATGCTTCGTTCATCTGGATGACCTCCTGAGAGCTTTCAGTTTGCTCTGTTGTAGCTAAGTCGGTACTGCTTGTTTTATCATTTCCACAGGCTGTCAGTAATACGCTAGCTACTGCCATATACAATATTTTACGCATCAGCTTCCTCCTTAATTAAACTTATTCCTTTGTATACGTAATTTAGCTGTAAAAGTTTCAAATGATAAAAGTGCCTTGAGGAATGATAACTATCTAATCCAACTAAGAATGAAAACTGAAATTCCTTCTGACGTTCATCTAGCTACTTCTTCTCCTATTTGTATTAATTTATAACCGGTAAGATCTAATTTCTATTTTTATATAAACAAAAAAGCATGACATAGAAAGTTTTATCCTTTCAAGTCATGCTTGTTATTTTTAATTTGCTAATTTTAAATAATAAAAAAGCCACTACTGACTGAATCAGCAACGACTTTTTGAGCCTAGCGACGTCCTACTCTCACAGGGGGAAGCCCCCAACTACCATCGGCGCTAAAGAGCTTAACTTCCGTGTTCGGTATGGGAACGGGTGTGACCTCTTTGCCATCATCACTAGACTATTTTGGCTTCCAATACAGCTTATGCCTTGGAACCCTTTGAAAGAATCATTCTTTCAAAACTGGATAAACGTTTCATTGAATTTGTGCAATAAAATGTGGTTAAGTCCTCGACCGATTAGTATTCGTCAGCTACATGCGTCACCGCACTTCCACCTCGAACCTATCTACCTGATCGTCTTTCAGGGGTCTTACTTACTTGCGTAATGGGAAATCTCATCTTGAGGGGGGCTTCATGCTTAGATGCTTTCAGCACTTATCCCGTCCACACATAGCTACCCAGCGATGCCTTTGGCAAGACAACTGGTACACCAGCGGTGTGTCCATCCCGGTCCTCTCGTACTAAGGACAGCTCCTCTCAAATTTCCTACGCCCACGACGGATAGGGACCGAACTGTCTCACGACGTTCTGAACCCAGCTCGCGTACCGCTTTAATGGGCGAACAGCCCAACCCTTGGGACCGACTACAGCCCCAGGATGCGATGAGCCGACATCGAGGTGCCAAACCTCCCCGTCGATGTGGACTCTTGGGGGAGATAAGCCTGTTATCCCCGGGGTAGCTTTTATCCGTTGAGCGATGGCCCTTCCATGCGGAACCACCGGATCACTAAGCCCGTCTTTCGACCCTGCTCGACTTGTAGGTCTCGCAGTCAAGCTCCCTTATGCCTTTACACTCTTCGAATGATTTCCAACCATTCTGAGGGAACCTTTGGGCGCCTCCGTTACTCTTTAGGAGGCGACCGCCCCAGTCAAACTGTCCGCCTGACACTGTCTCCTACCCCGCTAAGGGGCATGGGTTAGAAGTTCAATACAACCAGGGTAGTATCCCACCGACGCCTCCTCCGAAGCTGGCGCTCCGGGATCTCTGGCTCCTACCTATCCTGTACAAGTTGTACCAAAATTCAATATCAGGCTACAGTAAAGCTCCACGGGGTCTTTCCGTCCTGTCGCGGGTAACCTGCATCTTCACAGGTACTATAATTTCACCGAGTCTCTCGTTGAGACAGTGCCCAGATCGTTACGCCTTTCGTGCGGGTCGGAACTTACCCGACAAGGAATTTCGCTACCTTAGGACCGTTATAGTTACGGCCGCCGTTTACTGGGGCTTCAATTCACAGCTTCGCTTGCGCTAACCGCTCCTCTTAACCTTCCAGCACCGGGCAGGCGTCAGCCCCTATACGTCACCTTACGGTTTTGCAGAGACCTGTGTTTTTGCTAAACAGTCGCCTGGGCCTATTCACTGCGGCTTCTCTAGGCTATGCACCCAAAGAAGCACCCCTTCTCCCGAAGTTACGGGGTCATTTTGCCGAGTTCCTTAACGAGAGTTCTCTCGCACACCTTAGGATTCTCTCCTCGACTACCTGTGTCGGTTTGCGGTACGGGCACCTCTCACCTCGATAGAGGCTTTTCTTGGCAGTGTGAAATCAGGAACTTCGCTCATAAGAGCTCGTCATCACAGCTCAACGTTAAAGTATGCGGATTTGCCTACATACACGCCTTACTGCTTGAACACGCGCAACCAACGGCGTGCTTACCCTATCCTACTGCGTCCCCCCATTTCTCAAACGGTGAGGAGGTGGTACAGGAATATCAACCTGTTGTCCATCGCCTACGCCTATCGGCCTCGGCTTAGGTCCCGACTAACCCTGAGCGGACGAGCCTTCCTCAGGAAACCTTAGTCATACGGTGCATGGGATTCTCACCCATGTTTCGCTACTCATACCGGCATTCTCACTTCTAATCGCTCCACCAGTCCTTCCGGTCTGACTTCAACGCTATTAGAACGCTCTCCTACCACGCATACTCAAAGTATGCATCCACAGCTTCGGTGAATCGTTTAGCCCCGATACATTTTCGGCGCAGCGTCACTCGACCAGTGAGCTATTACGCACTCTTTAAATGATGGCTGCTTCTAAGCCAACATCCTGGTTGTCTAAGCAACGCCACATCCTTTTCCACTTAACGATTACTTGGGGACCTTAGCTGGTGGTCTGGGCTGTTTCCCTCTTGACTACGGATCTTATCACTCGCAGTCTGACTCCCGTGTATAAATATCCGGCATTCGGAGTTTGTCTGAATTCGGTAAAGCGAGATGCCCCCCTAGTCCAAACAGTGCTCTACCTCCGGTATTCTCAATCACGAGGCTAGCCCTAAAGCTATTTCGGAGAGAACCAGCTATCTCCAGGTTCGATTGGAATTTCTCCGCTACCCACACCTCATCCCCGCACTTTTCAACGTGCGTGGGTTCGGGCCTCCAGTGAGTGTTACCTCACCTTCACCCTGGACATGGGTAGATCACCTGGTTTCGGGTCTACGACCACGTACTAATTCGCCCTATTCAGACTCGCTTTCGCTGCGGCTCCGTCTTCTCAACTTAACCTCGCACGTAATCGTAACTCGCCGGTTCATTCTACAAAAGGCACGCTATCACCCATTAACGGGCTCTAACTACTTGTAGGCACACGGTTTCAGGATCTATTTCACTCCCCTTCCGGGGTGCTTTTCACCTTTCCCTCACGGTACTGGTTCACTATCGGTCACTAGGTAGTATTTAGCCTTGGGAGATGGTCCTCCCGGATTCCGACGGAATTTCACGTGTTCCGCCGTACTCAGGATACACTCTGGAGGGAATGAACTTTTGACTACAGGGCTTTTACCTTGTTTCGCGGACCTTTCCAAGTCGCTTCGTCTAATTCATTCTTTTGTAACTCCGTATAGAGTGTCCTACAACCCCAAAGAGCAAGCTCTTTGGTTTGGGCTCTTCCCGTTTCGCTCGCCGCTACTCAGGGAATCGAATTTTCTTTCTGTTCCTGCAGGTACTTAGATGTTTCAGTTCCCTGCGTCTGTCCTCATCACGCTATGTATTCACGTGTAGATACTATCCGATTAAAGATAGTGGGTTCCCCCATTCGGAAATCCCCGGATCAAAGCTTACTTACAGCTCCCCGAGGCATATCGGTGTTAGTGCCGTCCTTCATCGACTCCTAGTGCCAAGGCATCCACCGTGCGCCCTTATTAACTTAACCAAAAGTTAACACTTAGATAAAATCTAAGATTTAAGTTTACACGTCAATTGCTTGACTTGTTACATTTCTATAAAATAGAAATTTGTTTTATTGCTATCAATGTCGTTTTATCCAGTTTTCAAAGAACGAAATGCGGTTCAATCATACAAGATGAATTAAACCAACAAGGTTTTGAAGTATCTCATTCAATTAAGAATGAACCTTCAAAACTGAACAGCAAACGTTAATGTTTCATTCCCCAAGGGAATGATTCCGAAATAATCCTTAGAAAGGAGGTGATCCAGCCGCACCTTCCGATACGGCTACCTTGTTACGACTTCACCCCAATCATCTATCCCACCTTCGGCGGCTGGCTCCATAAAGGTTACCTCACCGACTTCGGGTGTTACAAACTCTCGTGGTGTGACGGGCGGTGTGTACAAGGCCCGGGAACGTATTCACCGCGGCATGCTGATCCGCGATTACTAGCGATTCCGGCTTCATGTAGGCGAGTTGCAGCCTACAATCCGAACTGAGAACGATTTTATCGGATTAGCTCCCCCTCGCGGGTTGGCAACCGTTTGTATCGTCCATTGTAGCACGTGTGTAGCCCAGGTCATAAGGGGCATGATGATTTGACGTCATCCCCACCTTCCTCCGGTTTATCACCGGCAGTCTCCTTAGAGTGCCCAACTAAATGATGGCAACTAAGAATAAGGGTTGCGCTCGTTGCGGGACTTAACCCAACATCTCACGACACGAGCTGACGACAACCATGCACCACCTGTCACCGTTGCCCCCGAAGGGGAAACTATGTCTCCATAGTGGTCACCGGGATGTCAAGACCTGGTAAGGTTCTTCGCGTTGCTTCGAATTAAACCACATGCTCCACCGCTTGTGCGGGCCCCCGTCAATTCCTTTGAGTTTCAGTCTTGCGACCGTACTCCCCAGGCGGAGTGCTTAATGCGTTAGCTGCAGCACTGAGGGGCGGAAACCCCCCAACACTTAGCACTCATCGTTTACGGCGTGGACTACCAGGGTATCTAATCCTGTTTGCTCCCCACGCTTTCGCGCCTCAGTGTCAGTTACAGACCAGACAGTCGCCTTCGCCACTGGTGTTCCTCCAAATCTCTACGCATTTCACCGCTACACTTGGAATTCCACTATCCTCTTCTGCACTCAAGTTCCCCAGTTTCCAATGACCCTCCCCGGTTGAGCCGGGGGCTTTCACATCAGACTTAAGGAACCACCTGCGCGCGCTTTACGCCCAATAATTCCGGACAACGCTTGCCACCTACGTATTACCGCGGCTGCTGGCACGTAGTTAGCCGTGGCTTTCTAACAAGGTACCGTCAAGGTAGCGCCAGTTACTACGCTACTTGTTCTTCCCTTGCAACAGAGTTTTACGAACCGAAATCCTTCTTCACTCACGCGGCGTTGCTCCATCAGACTTTCGTCCATTGTGGAAGATTCCCTACTGCTGCCTCCCGTAGGAGTCTGGGCCGTGTCTCAGTCCCAGTGTGGCCGATCACCCTCTCAGGTCGGCTACGCATCGTTGCCTTGGTGAGCCGTTACCTCACCAACTAGCTAATGCGCCGCGGGTCCATCTTATAGTGACAGCCGAAACCGTCTTTCAACTTTCAAACATGTGTTTAAAAGTATTATTCGGTATTAGCCCCGGTTTCCCGGAGTTATCCCAATCTATAAGGTAGGTTACCCACGTGTTACTCACCCGTCCGCCGCTAAATCAGAGAGAAGCAAGCTTCTCTCATCATCCGCTCGACTTGCATGTATTAGGCACGCCGCCAGCGTTCGTCCTGAGCCAGGATCAAACTCTCCATAAAAGTAGTTTGAAAGCTCATTTGCTTTGCTAGCGATTTAACTTAATTAAAAGTTAAAATCTATTGTTTGCTTCATTTAAGAAGCTTGTTTCATTAACGTTGCTTGTTCAGTTTTCAAGGTTCATCGTGTTTCGTTTGTCGCGTCATCTCTTGGCGACTCACTTATAGTAACATCCTCTTGTTATATCCGTCAACACTTTTTCATAAGTTTTTAATAGAATCGTGTTTAAAACAATCGGAAAGTGGGTAGTTAATCATGTTTAAAACGTTGGTATCACTAATTTTATGCTTATTTCTGGTATTCATTTATTTTGATGAAAAAAGTAGTATTATGCCTGTATTTCAATTAACAGAGACTCCAGCAATCATTACAAAAGGTCAATTCGGTAAAAGTGTAATCATTGAACTCAGTTATTCTCATAAAGGTTTGGAAGAATGGGTTACAAACCTGAAAGAGCCTTATCCACTTTTTTTAGCAGATAGTGATTGGCTATTACGAAGTCCTGATTTAGTAAAAGTATTAATAGAAAAGAATATTAGAGTTGGTCTACTCGGTTCTACAAGTGATCAATATGTCGATGAAGCACTTTTAAATAAACAGCTCGCTATTTACGAAAAAACATTTTACAAAAAGCCACTATGGTTTGCGACCGCTGATTACAAAATGGAAGATTCTATGCAATCAGCTTTACATCAACTTGGCATTAACATAATTGCTCCAACAGAAACCTTTCCTATAGTAGAAAGTAAAATTCCTGAAGGTTCATTTGTAAGTATTCCTTTACATCGTGAGGAGAATGTCTCTTTTGATGCCATTAAACAATTTATGAATGAGCATATTTTTGTTTCAATTGAACAAAATATATTTGGTTATGAAATTTCTACAAAACGATTCCCATAATAAATATGAATCTATGTCTACTATAAAATAACAATGGGCCGTCACAAACGCTTATGTTTGTGACAGCCCTTTCTATTTAAGCTTTTGCAGTAGTATGCGACTCTTTTCTTGCTTTGCGACGTTCTTCCAATTTTTTTCGATCGGCTTCAGATTGTGCATTATACTTTGGCAACATTAAAATTTGGTATGCATTAACTGCCACTAACGGGAACAATAATAGTGCAACATATACGTCAATGTTATCCTGGCGGCCCATTAAAGCGATAATCCACTCTAATGAAGTTACAACAATCATAAAGAACATTGTGGAGATTAAGACATGTGGCTTTTTCGTCATTTTTATTTTCTTTACTGCCGTTAATATGGCCGCTCCGACTAAAACTATAAGTAAAAATCCGTAAATCAGCCAATCCCCCATTGTACTAGCTCCTGGGGCAAAGCGGAAAATCACAATATCGACTAAAACTATAATGATCAATAACATTTGTATCCAGTTCCAAAGCGTTAATGATCTAAATATATTAACACCAACTTGATGTAACGTTAAATAAGCAAAAAACCCTGCTTGGGCCATCACACTCATCGTCATACCTAAAACGATATTCCAAATAACCGCAGCCAGAAATTCCGAAATTTCCCCGTTCGCTAAATATGGTTGGTAAAAGTCCCAACGAATAATTAACGAGGCAACTGCATTCACTAAACCACCAATTATCAATGCCCAAAAAGCAAATTTAACCCAGTTTCGTATCGTCACGAACAATTCCCCCATTTTTTAATATACTTGTATATTTTATCAATTCGATTTGAAAAAAGCGACCTCTACTAAAAGTTGTTACATATATTTTGTTAAATTGTGAACAATAAACGAAAGCGCTTAAGTGAAGAAAGGAAGGAAGAAATAGTGAAACGTTTAATAATACTTGCCTTTTCCATCATTCTAATTGCTGGTTGTAACGATTCCAAATCAACGACGCTTTCTTATGACGAAGTAAAGAAAATTATGGTTGATGCTATCCAAACAGAAGATGGAAAAAAGGCGATCCGACAAATATTTGAAGATAAGAGCTTCCGGGAGCTGCTTATTTTAAATACCGAGGAAGTAAAAAAGGCGACCGAGGAAACAATGCTGTCAAAAGAAGCCATGGATTTTTGGGTAAAAACATTTGAAGACCCTAAGTTTAAGGAGAACTTCGCAAAAAGTATGCAGGATCAACAAAAGGATTTAATGAAAAACCTATTAAACGATTCTGCGTACCAAGAAGCTTTAACATCATTTTTTGGACAGCCGGATATGCAAAAGCAACTGGAATCAATTATGAAAGGTGCTGTAATGCGTAAGGAACTGGAAAAAGTGGTGACCGAAACAATAGAGAACCCTCTGATGCAGTCAAAATGGGAAGAGCTGATTAAAAAAAGCGGTGAAGGTTCTTCGTCTGAAAAAGAATCCGGATCTGGTGGTGGAGGTGGATCTGAGAAGGGAAGTAGCGAAGAAAAAAGCGGTGGCGGATCATAATAAAACAACCAGTTGTTCCATTTTGGGACAACTGGTTGTTAATATAAGCTTATTTATTTAATGCCGATACAATCTCTTCAGCAATTTTCAAGTAAATCTGACCTGTAGGGTGATTCTCTGCATAGATAGATGGCGCAAAATCTTCTTCAGTCCAATCTGGTTGACCTAACGGAATTTGACCAAGTAGCTTAGTACGTAATTCTTCAGCTAGCTTTGGACCGCCGCCTTGACCGAATACAAATTCCTTTTCACCAGTTTTGCTTTCATACCAAGCCATGTTTTCGATAACACCTAAAATCTCATGATTCGTTTGTAATGCCATTGCACCTGCACGAGCTGCTACAAATGCTGCTGTTGGGTGTGGCGTTGTAACAACAATTTCCTTTGAAGCCGGTAGCATCTGGTGAATATCAAGTGCTACGTCCCCTGTTCCTGGCGGTAAATCTAATAGTAGATAATCCAATTCGCCCCACTCTACATCACGGAAGAACTGGTCTAGTACTTTTCCAAGCATAGGACCGCGCCATACAATTGGTGCATTATTTTCTACGAAGAACCCCATTGAAATAACTTTTACACCTAAACGCTCAACTGGATATATACGATCTTCTTTTACAACTGGCATTTCCGTTACACCCATCATATCTGGAACAGAGAAGCCATAAATATCTGCATCGATTAATCCTACTTTTTTTCCTAAGCGCGCTAAAGCAACTGCCATGTTGACAGATACAGTCGATTTCCCTACGCCACCTTTACCAGAAGCAATTGAGATAAATTGCACACTTGATAATGGTGATAATATATCCTGTGCCTGTGACTCCGTCGCTTGTCCACGGAATGATTGTAAAACTTCTGCTGGTAATTCTTCAAAACGAATCCCCACTGAAGCCGCGCCGTTTTCTTTTAACACTTCTACAATTTTCATTTGTAGTGTCATTTGTTCCGGCGTATTTACCTTTGCAATTGCAATACGAACACTAACATGCCCTTTTTCTGCTTTAATTGAAACGTTTGTTACACCTTTTGTTTCTGCTAATGTTTTATGTAAAAACGGATCCTGTAATTCGCCCAATAGTTCTCGAACTTGTTGTTCATTTAGCACATCAAACACTCCCCTGAATGAAATATCCATTGTTAGTATATCATACTAGTCCCGTATTGCTATTACATGTTGCCTAGTCAAATTTCACATGAATATAATTTTCGATTCCACGCGCAATTGCAAATGCCATCTTATCCTGATAACTTTCAGTAGCAAGCAAGTCCCTTTCTTCTTCATTGCTTAGGAAACCCGTTTCTACCAATACTGCAGGTATTTCCACCTTCTTTAGTAAATAAACATTTTTAATCGATAATGCTTCCCTGTCTGTATTTTCCATCGTAGTACGAATGGATTGTTGAACAGCCTGTGCGAGTGCTTCACTCTTTTCATGTCCTTCATGATGATAAAACACTTGGGCTCCTCTCCATTTACTATTTGGAATTGCATTTGCATGAATCGTAATAAATATATCCGGCTCATGTGATTCCACTAATGTTTCACGTAGGAAAATATCCTGTTTTTTACGCTCACGAAGTGTTGGAAATGTCTCCTTTGGTGCATGTTCACTTAGTACATCTCCATCTGTTGAACGCGTTAATATTACTTCTGCCCCTAAACGTGTCAATTGACGAGCTACTTTTTTTGTAATTGCCAATGTCACATCTTTTTCGATTACATCACCATTTGAAGCACCACCATCAATACCTCCATGACCAGCATCCAATACAATTTTCAACCCACCTAATGGCTCGGGTAAAAAAAATCGCCGGTCGGAAGCATTTGTTTCATATACAACGACTAGCATCGAACAAAAAATAACGAATATAAGTGCAAGCCAACGCTTCATAAAAACACCGCCCTTTTTGCCTACTATACGCAAAAGAGGGGGCGTTTATTACCTCGATTAATTGGCCATTAGCTGATTTTGAAGCGTTGCATAAAATCCTTTGGCATTAATTAAAGAATCGTGATTGCCTTGCTCTAAAATTTGTCCATCTTTAATGACGAGAATTTGATCGGCGTTTTCTATCGTCTTTAAACGGTGTGCAATAACAAAACTTGTACGACCTTTCATTAAATTATTCAACCCTTTTTGAATATGAACTTCAGTCATCGTATCAACGCTCGAAGTTGCTTCATCTAAAATTAAAATATCTGGATCCTCCAAAATCGCACGTGCAATGGCAATAAGCTGACGCTGCCCTTGACTTAAGTTTAAGCCGCCACTTGATAACACTGTATCGTATTGCTCTGGCAAGTACTTGATAAAATTATGTGCATAGGCAATTTTGGCCGCCTGTTCAACTTCCTCGTCTGTAGCATTCAACTTGCCGAAACGAATATTTTCACGTACCGTCCCGGAAAATAAATACGTCTCCTGTAGGACTACCCCGACATGATCCCGAATATTATTCATTTTGTAATGCGTAATCGGCTCATCATCCAGTAGTATTCGGCCTCCTGTTGCATCGTAAAAACGTGTAAGCAATTGAATAATGGTCGTTTTTCCTGAACCGGTTGGACCAACAATCGCAATTGTTTCCCCGGCTTTCGCTTTAAAGTTGATGCCGCGCAGTACTGGTTTCCCTGACTCATACGCGAATTTGACATTTTCAAAAGTGACATCCCCTTTAAACTGAGGTTTTTCTTTTGCATGCTCGATGTCTTCTATTTCCCTTACTTCATCTAATACTTCAAATACTCGCTCAGAACCAGCAATTGCTGACTGGAATGTATTTAATAAGTTTGATAGCTGATTAATTGGACGGAAAAACTGGCGTGTATATGTAACAAACGATGCGATAACCCCAATCGTAAGTCCACTCGTTACCGCCATAACTGCACCTGTCCCAATTACTAAACTTAATCCTAGGTTATTCATGAAGTTATTAACTGGACCCATGAACCCGGAAATAATATCTGCCCGCATTGCAGAACCACGTAGTCTTTCGTTCGCTTCTTTAAATTCTGCCAGCGTTGATTTTTCTTTACCGAACAGTGTAATAATATCTGCATTAGAAATCGTCTCTTCAATGTAGCCATTTAAATTACCTAGATCCCGTTGACGCGCTTTATAGTTTACACTGCTTCTTTTTATAATCTGTTTCGTAGCGAACACGATAAGCGGGATGATAATAAGTGTGACAAGTGCTAAACGCCAATCCAAATAAAATAGCGCAAATGCCGTACCAACAATGGTTAAAAAGCTCGATACAATTTGAATAACACTTTGCGACAATGCTGCATTTAAATTTTCAATATCATTTGTCATCCGACTCATTAAATCACCCTGTTGCTTTTTATCATAAAAAGCTAATGGTAGTGATTGATATTGCTCAAAAAGCTGTTGACGTAAACGGCGAATGGTCTTTTGTGATACACGTATCATTACAAATGTTTGAATCCACGTTAGTAAAGATGATGCGATATACACCCCTGCCAAAACCAGCGCCATACGAATTGATCCTGATATATCAAGCTTTATAATATAGTCATCAATTGTCTTACCTATTAAAAATGGACCGACTAAACTTAAAAGCGTACTTATAATTACAAAAATAACAACACTAATTAGTTCAACCTTTTGAATACGTAAATAACTCCATATACGAAGTAATGTCTCTTTTTGATTTTTCGGCTTCACAACAGGACCGGTAAATCGCCCTCCTGGATGGCCCATCGGATTTGGTGGTCCCCCTTGTTGTTTATTCACTTAAGGTCACCCCTTTTTCCGCTTGTGTTTTTGCCATTTCATTATATAACTCGCTCGTCTTTAATAATTGCTCATGCGTCCCTTTGGCAATTATTTTCCCGTCATCCATTAAGAGAATTTGATTGGCATGTCGAACTGAGGAAATTTTAGATGAAACGATAAATTTTGTCGCCCCGGCAAACTGTTCATCAATTGCCTGCTGAATAGCCTTTTCGGAAATACTATCAACTGCACTCGTCACATCATCCAACACTAAAATATTCGGTTTGCGTATAAATGCTCGTGCCATTGCCAGCCGTTGCCTTTGTCCACCCGATAAATTCGTTGCCCCTTGTGTTAGCACATGCTCTGTCCCTGCCTCAAGTCTATCAACAAATTCTCTCGCATTCGATGCTTGCAATGCTTGTAAAATTTGTTGCTCTGTTGCCTCTGACTTTCCATATTGAAGGTTCTCAGCTATTGTTTTTGAAAACAAGGTCGCCTTTTGAGGAGCGAATCCTATTGACTGGCGTAGATGTTCAAGCCCGTATTGTCCTATTGGTATCCCATCAATTTTTATCACACCACTATCGACATCAAACAATCTTGGAATCATCTTGACTAACGTGGATTTCCCGCTCCCTGTCATTCCTAGAATGCCAACCGTTTCACCGGCATTTACATGGAAACTAATATTTTTAAGTACTGATTCCGTTCCTTTTAAATAAGAGAAGCTGACATTTTCAAAACTAACACTACCTTGAATCTTATGTGACTCTGGTACGGAAGGATTTGTAAATTCTATTTTTTCCTCCAATACTTCTACAATACGCTCTGCACTCGGAACTGCACGTGCAAGCTGTACAAGAACCATTGAAGAACTCATCAGCCCTTGCATGACCATCATTAAATAGTTAATAAAGGCTAAAATAACACCTACTTGTAAGGTATTATTATCTACCTTAATGGCACCCATCCATAATGCTGCAACAATTCCCATATTCACGACAAACATCGTCAATGGAGCTAGCACACCAATAATTTGATCTGCTGACATAGAGCGTTTCATTAATTGTGTATTAATGTCTGTAAACTGATCAATTTGATGATTTTTTCGGTTATAAGCCTTAATAACCCGAATACCAGCTAAATTTTCTTGAACCTTTGTATTTACTACGTCGACTACCAACTGAACTTTATGGAAAAGCTTGCCTGACAGTGCTGTGAAGTAATACATACAAAACGCTAAAATCGGTACTACTACCATCAAAATCGGAAATAGTTCCCGCGCTGTAATAAATACAATAACAATAGCCCCGATAAACATCATTGGACCACGAACAAATATTTTAAGCAGCATCGTTAATGCACGCTGAAGCATTTCAATATCACTCGTTAAATTCGTAACAAGTTTTCCGAGTGTAAATTTGTCTTTACTACTATTTGAAAAATAAGTAATCGTTTCATACAAATCATGACGAAGATCCGTTGAAAAATTAACTGCGGTTCGTGAGGCATAAATCGAACATCCAATCCCACCTATCAAACCGATTAATGATGTAATAATCATTAAACCAAAACTTCTTAGTATAAATACCGTATCGTTTTCAGCAATCCCATCGTCAATAATATGCTGTAAAATTGTTGGCTGTAACAAATCCATACTTACTTCGACTATCATCATTATCGGTGCAATGATAGCAAACAGAATATATGGTTTTATATATTTTGATAATTTCCCTACTGCCTGCATTAAATTCGTTCACTTCCTTATGGGAATCCAAATTAATTTTCTTGTGGATCTTCTAATATTTCATTTAGCTGAAACAACTCTAAAAAGTCATTCATAATAGCTTCCGTTGCTTTTAATTCGCCTGCGATAACTGGATGAATAGTTTGCAGTTCTTTAGATTCCAATTGATT
Organism: Solibacillus sp. FSL W8-0372; assembly: GCF_037969735.1. NCBI lineage: Bacteria > Bacillati > Bacillota > Bacilli > Caryophanales > Caryophanaceae > Solibacillus > Solibacillus sp. FSL W8-0372. Next base: position 3,773,983 of record NZ_CP150204.1, read on the forward strand.
TATTAATGTAGCGCGCTTTGATTCAAGCTGGCGATAAAATACAATTGCACGACCTCGACGGAAAGTTTGGGCACCTCTTCGGCGAGTGCCACACTCGATATCCTTACGTCGTCTACCGCTACCTTCTGATTTCATGAAATTCCTCCTTAGTATATGAATATAATCGTATATTATTGTATACGAACGTATACAATATTGCTATTTATCATAAATTATTCATAATATTCTGTAAAATATGCCCCCTCTAAGTAGAGTATATAGTAGAATAAAGTTAGATATTGTTCGAATCAATTTATTAATATTTGTTAAGGGGTGGTTGCTATGAATCCAAAGCTACAAGCAATTGTAGACTCGATTGACTTTTACCAATCTACATATCCTGAAGATGCATGCATACTTATATTTGATACGGAAAAGGTGATCGGATACAAAAAGGGGCGTAACATTGATTTAAACATTCAATTAGGGGAATCAGTTGAAAAGCATCATCATACGACGAGTGTCCGTGCTCTGAAAAGTGGAAAATTTCTTCGTGAAGAGCGTAGTGCAGAAGGATTTGGCTTCCCATATATCGCATCTTCTGTGCCAATATATGAGCAGGGCGAAGTAATTGGTGTTGTAACAGGTGTTATCTCCAATTACCGGGTGAGTAATATGCGATTTGTAGCAACAGAGCTTTCTGGAGCTGTCGAAGAAATGTCCGCGACTACAGAACAATTAGCAAATGCCAGCAGCGATGTGTCTAAGCGCGTCGAAGAACTATCCGTTTTCGCAGAGCAAATGCATAAAAATATTATAGAGATTAATTCAATTGTGGGTGCGGTAAAAGATATTGCTATGCACTCAAAAATTTTAGGGTTAAATGCCTCTATTGAAGCTGCCCGTTCAGGCGAACATGGTAAAGGCTTTGCAGTCGTAGCAAAAGAAATACAGAAAATGGCCCAAAACAGTACGGACAGTGCAGATAAAATTGCACAACAACTTATTGATATTACTAATTCCATTGAATATATTAATACGTACACGAATCAAATTTCTACATTTACCGAAGAGTATACTGCGAGCATGCATGAAATGAGCAGTGCGTACGGAAGTATAAATGAAATGGGCGAAAAACTTTTAGAGCTAGATAATATTGAAAAATAACTTTGACTTATATATTTAAATAAACTAGTAAACCCTTTCCCGAAAAATATTGGGGAAAGGGTTTTGTTATGGGAATTTCTAATTTCATTTTAAATTTAAATGATTAAAAGTGACCTTACCTTCACTAGATTAGTTATAACTATTCGGATACGTCGTTAAAAAACACAGAAAAACCCTTTCTCGGAACAAGTCCTGAGAAAGGGTTTTGTAATTTCGCAAAATAGTAATCGTAAAGATTAACGTTTTGAGAACTGAGGTGCACGACGAGCGCCGCGTAAACCTGGTTTTTTACGTTCTTTCATACGAGAATCACGAGTTAATAGACCTGCAGCTTTTAAAGCTGGACGGAAGTCTGGATCAACTTGTAATAATGCACGAGCGATACCGTGACGGATTGCTCCAGCTTGACCTGTGAATCCACCACCGTTTACGTTAACGTGAACGTCATAAGAACCTTTAGTTTCTGTAGCTACTAATGGTTGGTTGATAATTAAGTGTAAAGTTTCGTATGGTAGGTAATCTGCAATTTCACGATTGTTGATTACTACTTTACCTTCGCCTGGTACTAAACGTACGCGAGCAGTTGAGCTTTTACGGCGACCTGTGCCGATGTATTGTACTTGTGCCAAAGTTATTTCCTCCTATTATAGTTTATTAACCACGTAGCTCGTAAGCTTCTGGTTTTTGTGCAGCATGTGGATGTTCAGAACCAGTGTAAACGTTCAGTTTAGTGAACATTTGACGACCTAAAGAGTTCTTTGGAAGCATACCCTTAATTGCTAGTTCAAGCATTTGTGTTGGGTATTTTTCTTTCATTTCTCCAGCTGTACGTTGTTTTAAACCACCAGCGAATTGAGTGTGACGGTAGTAAATTTTCTTTTGTAATTTGTTACCTGTTAACTCAATTTTATCAGCGTTGATGATGATCACGTGATCTCCTGTATCAACGTTTGGTGTGAAAGTTGGTTTATGTTTACCACGTAAGATAGAAGCTACTTCAGAAGCTAAACGACCTAATGTTTGGCCTTCTGCGTCAACTACTAACCATTTACGTTCTACTTCTTGACCTTTAGCCATGAAAGTTGTGCGCATGTTTGTATCCTCCTAATCGATATGAATTACCGTTATTTTTCATTATATACACTATATAAGTTTCGGGGCTTATTATTGTGGTGGTAATGAAAATACCATACATCATCATATAATGTATCGCGTTTAAAGTCAAGATATTTAATTGAACACCTGGAGAGGTTGTTAATCCTTTTCCCACGGCTATTTTTCTCGTATTTTTACATAATCGTACAAAAAATTTTCAAAAAATATATAAATTATTTATAAAAAACTTGCTCTAAATATAAACCGTGCGCTGGGGCAGTCTTACCTGCCAAAGAACGATCCTTCGAAGCAATCATCTGGGGTAACGAACTTATTTCCCTTCTCTCTGTTCCTACTTCCCATAACGTACCCGCTATAATCCGGACCATATTGTACAGGAAGCCATTCCCGCTTATTGTCATATGCAATTCCTCACCATGCCAATTAAGCTCTAATGCATTGACTACACGCACCTTATCAACCACACTCGTATTCGCCGCGCAAAAACAGCTAAAATCATGCTTTCCTATAATAGCTTGAGCCGCATCTCGCATTGATTCAATATCGGGTTTTATCCCATTAGTCTCAACTGCATAATGACGTCTAAAAGGACTTTGAATCATGCTACAATCCCAAATGTACCGGTAACGCTTTCCTAGTACATCATAGCGTGCATGAAAATCATCCTTTACTTGCTCTACTTGCATTACTCGAATATCACGTGGTAACTGCACATTTAAAGCCTTTTGATATTTTTCTAGCGGTATGGATAAAGGTGTATCGAAGTGAATCACTTGACCTGTTGCATGGACACGCGCATCCGTACGTCCACTTGCTGTAATTTTCACCTGATTTCCTTTATGCATCGTAGCTAATACCTTTTCAATTTCAAGCTGTACTGTACGCTCTCCCGGCTGAACTTGATAACCAGCAAATGCCGTACCATCATAGCTTATTGTTGCTTTTAATCTGACCATTTCAATACCCCTCTTAACCTCGTAGCATCCACAGCAGGACCGCCATTATTACTAGTGCGATTAAAATTATCGTATCTTTTGCATGCCATTTTAACAAACGATACTTCGTACGACCTTCGCCTCCACGATAGCCACGTACTTCCATGGCCGTTGCAAGATCCTCTGCTCGTTTAAATGCGCTAATAAACAGCGGCACTAGCAATGGTACCACAGCCTTTAGACGATCTTTAATCGGTCCCGCACTTAAATCTGAACCTCGTGCCATTTGTGCTTTCATAATTTTATCTGTTTCATCCATTAATGTTGGAATGAAACGCAGTGAAATAGACATCATGAGTGCTAGCTCATGCACAGGCAGCTTCAACTTCTTAAATGGGTTTAACAGGACCTCTAAGCCATCTGTAATGGAAATAGGGGATGTTGTTAGCGTTAAGATGGATGTCATAAAGACGAGCATTAAAAAGCGCAGTGAAATATACACACCTTGGCGCAAACCTTCTTCATAAATTTTCATAAAGCCAAGGTCAACGAGTACAGGACCTTCTCTCGTCATAAATAAATGCAATATGAGTGTAAAGAGCATTAAAAATATAACCGGCTTTAATCCATTAATTAAAAAGTAAAGTCGAATTTTTGAAAGCAAAATTACGATTAAGGTAAAGGCTAATAGTATTCCGTACGTCAACGTATTATTGGCCAAAAAGACAACAATAATAAATGCAAATACAAAGAGCAGCTTTGAACGTGGGTCAAGCATATGAACAAATGAATTCCCCGGAATATATCGGCCAAAAATCATTTTTTCCATCATTGTCCTTCACGCTCCTTAGGAATCGCTTGTCCGATTTCAAATGCAAGCTCTTCTTCAGTTAAGCAAACTTTTGATAATGATTTGTCCATCATTTTCTCTACTTGCCGCTGGAAACGGACAATGCGTGGTGGTTCTAAACGAAATTGCGCAAGTGTTCTGCTGTCACCGAAGATTTCTCTTGGATTGCCATTCAACACACATCGACCTTCATGCATGATGGCAATTGAATCCGCATAACGTGCTGCATCTTCCATACTATGTGTAACAAGAATCGTTGTTAAACCTCGTTGTTTATGTAACTCATAAAATAAGTCCATAATCTCCTTTTGCCCTCGAGGGTCAAGACCAGCAGTTGGTTCATCCAAAACAATTACTTCAGGATCCATTGCTAAAACCCCTGCAATTGCTACTCGACGCATCTGTCCCCCTGACAAATCGAACGGAGATTTTTCAAGGATATCCTCAGGCAACCCTACAAGCGAGATTAATTCACGTGCGCGCTTTTCTGCTTCTTCCTCTGAAACTCCGAAATTCATCGGACCAAACATAATATCCTTTAATACGGTCTCCTCAAATAGCTGATGCTCTGGAAACTGAAAGACGATACCAACTTTCTGCCTTATTGATTTCAAATCTTTCGCCTTTTTCCCAGCTTCAATTAACCGGTCTCCGATTTTCACCGTACCGCTCGATGGCTTTAGTAGACCATTAAAATGAAGGAGGATTGTTGATTTACCTGATCCTGTATGTCCGATGATTGCCTGAAATGTTCCACTTTTAATTGTTAAGTCAACCTCATGTAAAGCTTGTTTTTCAAATGGAGTGCCTTTTGCATAGGCATAGCTTACTTGTTGAAGTTGGATGTCCATAAATCATTCACCAGCTCTTCTTCTGTCATATGTTGCCCTACAAGCTGTACTCCCTGTGCTTGTAGTAGCTTAGTCATCTTCATGGCAAAAGGCATATCCAGACCAAACTGCAGAAGTTTATCTCCTAATGAAAAAATTTCTGCAGGCGTACCTTCTTCATACTTTTTACCATCATTCATAAAAATAATACGATCCGCCAAAAGTGCCTCTTCCAAATCATGTGTAATCGCCAAAACAGTTAAGTCAATTTCTTTTCTTAATGTTTCAACGAGCGTCAACACTTCTTCACGACCTTGAGGATCCAACATCGAAGTCGCTTCATCCAATATTAGAATTTGAGGATGCATTGCTAAAGCCCCAGCAATCGCTACACGTTGCTTCTGCCCTCCTGATAAATGATGTGGCTCATGATTAATGAACGCCTCCATTTTAACTTGTTGAAGTGCATCCTGTACCCGCTGAACCATCTCTTTATGCGGTACACCGTTATTTTCAAGAGAGAAAGCTACATCGTCCTGCACAGTAGCACCAACAAACTGATTATCTGGGTTTTGAAAGACAATCCCAATTTGCGAACGGATGTCCCATAGGTTTTCTTCTGTTAGAATATTATGTTTTATGCGGACTTCCCCTTGCTGAGGTAATAGTAAGCCGCTCATTAATTTTGCCATTGTCGACTTTCCAGAACCATTGTGTCCAACTATTGTAATCCATTCACCTTTGTTAATTGCAAAGGAGACATCCTCTACAGCGTTTCGTGCATTTGGTTCATCGGGCGTATATGAAAATGTTACATGATTAAATGATAAAATCTCATTCATACTCAGCTATTCTCCCCTTTGCCTTGAATGTATTACACATATATAAATAGGTAGTTTAAATTTCCCAGGAAATTATACATATATAAAAATAAAGCACGTTCTCAAACAAGTTCAGCTTTATGCCACCTATTTAAACGTACTTTATGTTTGCATATGTATGAGGAATGTAGGGGCTCAATCCTAGTATTCCATAAATAAAAAAGCGCGCACCTCATTCAGAGAAATGCGCTTGTCGTTACATTTACAAAATTTACGGGTGCTCAAGCCCGGAAATTCATTGAATGAGGTGCGGAGAGCTAAACGAGACGCCAGTAGTTGACTACTCCGCTCATCATAACGCTCAGCTTAATTATTGTCGTATAAAATCACAAAACCTATGAAAAAAGAGGGGTGCATGGGTTCAACCGGTGAACCGGACACCCCTCTTCACCTATTTCGTTAGAATTAAACTAATTCGATAACTACTACTGGTGCGCCGTCTCCACGACGAGGACCTACTTTAAGAATACGAGTGTAACCACCTTGACGCTCCGCATAACGAGGTGCGATATCATCAAATAATTTTTGAAGTGCGAAAACAGTTTTTTCTTCTTCGCCTTCTCCAACTGTTACTAACTCACGACGGATGAATGCTGCCGCTTGACGACGAGCGTGTAAATCACCGCGTTTACCTAAAGTAATCATTTTCTCAACTGCTTTACGAGTTTCTTTAGCGCGCGCTTCAGTTGTTTCGATGCGCTCGTTGATGATTAAATCAGTAGCTAAGTCGCGTAGTAATGCTTTACGTTGAGAACTTGTACGACCAAGTTTTCTGTAACCCATGGACGTTTCCCTCCTTTTAAATATATCTGATCTAGCTAAATTTTATAATTTTTCGCTTAGTCTTCTTTACGTAATCCTAAACCAAGCTCTTCTAACTTATGCTTAACTTCTTCAAGAGACTTACGACCAAGATTACGTACTTTCATCATATCGTCTTCAGACTTATTAGCTAACTCTAATACCGTATTGATACCAGCGCGCTTTAAGCAGTTGTAAGAACGAACAGAAAGATCAAGTTCTTCGATAGTCATCTCTAATACTTTTTCTTTTTGATCTTCTTCTTTTTCGACCATGATTTCAGCAGTTTGTGCCTCGTTCGTCATGCCTACGAAGATATTTAAGTGTTCAGTTAAAATTTTCGCTCCAAGTGAAATCGCCTCTTTAGGACCGATGCTTCCATCTGTCCATACATCAAGTGATAACTTGTCGTAGTCAGAATTTTGTCCAACACGAGTGTTCTCTACTTGGAAGTTGACGCGTGAAACTGGAGTGTAAATAGAGTCGATCGGGATCACGCCGATAGGAAGATCCTCACGTTTGTTTTGATCAGCAGGAGTATAACCACGGCCACGTTGTGCGTACATACGCATACGTAAATGACCGTTTTTTGCGATTGTTGCGATATATAAATCTGGGTTTAATATTTCTACATCACTGTCATGTGTAATGTCAGCTGCAGTAACCGTTCCGTCACCCTTTACATCTATCTCAATGACTTTTTCTTCGTCCGAGTAGATTTTTAAAGCTAGCTTTTTCACGTTTAAGATAATTGAAGCAACATCTTCTACAACGCCTTCTACAGTTGAGAATTCGTGTAGTACGCCGTCAATTTGAATTGACGTTACAGCAGCTCCAGGTAATGAAGACAGAAGGATACGACGTAAAGAATTTCCCAAAGTATTACCATAACCACGTTCAAGCGGTTCTACAACAAACTTGCCGTATTTGGCATCTTCGCTAATCTCCACTGTTTCAATCTTTGGTTTTTCAATTTCGATCATTCCAATTTACCCTCCTTCAAAACATCTAATGTATAGGTTCTTATCATCATAGTTGTTAATCTAAGATAGACTAAAAAATGCACAAGACTTTTGTACAAAGTAACATGATGTACATAGAAGTACAAAATTATACTTCTAAGATGCACCCATTACACGCGACGACGTTTTGGCGGACGGCAACCGTTATGTGGAACTGGAGTAACGTCTTTAATAGCAGTTACTTCTAATCCAGCAGCTTGAAGTGCACGAACTGCAGCTTCACGACCAGAACCAGGACCTTTAACTGTTACTTCAATGTTTTTTAAACCATGTTCCATTGAAGTTTTAGCAGCTGTTTCAGCAGCCATTTGAGCTGCGAATGGAGTTGATTTACGTGAACCACGGAAACCTAAAGCACCAGCTGAAGACCAAGATAATGCGTTACCTTGCATATCAGTGATCGTTACGATTGTATTGTTGAATGTAGAACGGATGTGAGCAACACCAGATTCGATGTTCTTTTTCACACGACGTTTACGAGTTTGTTGTTTACGAGCCATGTTAAGAAGGAACCTCCTTTACTTAATTATTTTTTCTTGTTCGCTACAGTTTTACGAGGACCTTTACGCGTACGCGCATTGTTTTTCGTATTTTGACCACGAACAGGTAAACCACGACGGTGACGGATACCACGGTTTGAAGCGATTTCCATTAAACGTTTGATGTTTAAAGAAACTTCACGACGTAAGTCACCTTCTGTTTTGTATGAATCTAATTGTTCACGAATTTGGTTTAATTGATCTTCTGTTAAGTCTTTAACGCGAGTATTTTCGTCAATACCTGCACCTGCTAATACTTTTTGAGAAGTAGTTTTACCAATACCGTAAATGTAAGTTAATGAAATTACAACGCGTTTGTCGCGAGGAATATCAACACCAGCAATACGTGCCATTCGTTAGTGCACCTCCTTGATTAATTATCCTTGTTTTTGTTTGTGTTTAGGATTTTCACAGATTACCATTACTTTACCGCGTCGGCGAATTACTTTACATTTTTCGCAGATCGGTTTCACAGATGGTCTCACTTTCATCTAACCTAACCTCCTTAATAGTCCGGAGTGCAAAAGATTATTTAAAACGGTATGTGATACGACCGCGAGTTAAATCATAAGGAGATAACTCAATAGTAACCTTATCTCCAGGTAGGATACGGATAAAGTGCATACGGATCTTTCCAGAAACGTGTGCTAGCACAGTGTGCCCATTTTCTAATTCTACCTTAAACATCGCGTTTGGCAAAGTCTCAACAACTGTCCCTTCGACTTCAATTACATCGTCTTTCGCCATCTTCTCGTCTCCCTTCTATATGCTAATATCAAAAAACTCATGCGAGCTCTTGCAACTGTTTCTCCTGATTAAGAAGCAACTCGTTCCAACATATGTTTTGGATTGCATGAGAGATGTACAATAAGACGCTCGTCTGGTTTCGCTTCACACAATCCATGGAAACAGTCCTTATAATAAGGAACCGCATCCCTTATGTTAACACGATAGCCGGAATGTCTTGATGAGAGATTCATACCCGTTACACAGATGCTTCCACGAAACCCATTATACGTTACAAAGATGTCATCACACGAATTTTGTGCTCAACCCTTATAGTATATACCGGGCACAATATGCTTTTGCAACTCTCAAAAAATTATGTTTCGTTGTTGCCTCCGCATGAATACCGCGGAAGCTGTCTAGCGCCCGGACGGATATCAGCTGCGGCTGCCCTGCAATAGAGCATCAAGATCAGCAAATACTTTAGAAATTTCTTGCTGTCCATTAATATTTTTAAGTACTCCCTTTGCTTCATAAAAATCAAGTAAAGGTTGTGCTTGGTTCATATTTACTTCAAGACGGTTTGTAACAGTTTCAGGATTATCATCCGCACGTGTATATAACTCGCCGCCATCTTTATCACATTTGCCTTCCTCTTTTGGAGGATTAAACACTAAATGATACGATGTACCACAAGTCTTACATATACGACGTCCACTTAAACGTGCGATTAATTCTTCTTTTTCAACTTGAACATTAATTGTATGCTCAACTGGACGACCTAATTCATCAAGGATGCTATCTAAAGCTTCTGCTTGAGGAACTGTACGTGGGAATCCATCTAATAAGAATCCTTTTTCGCAGTCATGTTGTGAAAGACGTTCACGAACAATACCAATCGTTACTTCATCCGGCACTAATGCGCCTTGATCCATAAACGATTTTGCCTTTAAACCTAATTCAGTACCATCTTTAATAGCGGCACGGAACATATCGCCTGTAGAAATATGAGGGATTGCGTACTTCTCAACAATTTTGTCAGCCTGAGTACCTTTACCGGCACCTGGAAGACCCATTAAAACGATATTCATACGTAATAGTCCCCTTTACAACATAAGCCGGCAAGGAAACGTAAATGTTTCCTAAACCTGCATTATTTCATAAATCCTTTATAATGGCGTTTTACTAATTGAGACTCTAATTGTTTCATCGTTTCAAGTGCAACACCAACTACGATAATCATACTTGTTCCCCCGATTTGAGCCGAAGCTGGCAGGTTCATAAAGTTGATGAATAGAATTGGCATGATTGAAATGACTACTAAGAATAGAGCACCAACAAATGTTAAACGATAAAGAACTTTTGTTAAGTAAGCTTGTGTGTCATTACCTGGGCGAATACCCGGGATATAAGCACCTTGCTTTTTCAAGTTATCTGCCACATTTTCCGGATTCACTTGAATGAATGCATAGAAGTATGTGAAGGCGATAATTAACGCAACATAGATAATCATCCCAATAGGTTTAGTATAGTCAAACGCATTAGTGATGAATGCAGTTACATTATTATCTCCAAAGAATGTTGCTAAAGTTTGTGGAGTAACAATAAACGCTATTGCAAAGATTACCGGAATAACCCCTGCAGCATTTACTTTTAACGGTAAATGCGTTTGCTGTGCCCCAACTTTAGGTGAATTCCCAGCAACTCGTTTTGCATATTGAATTGGAATTTTACGCAACGCTTGTTGAATATATATAACTCCAACTACAACAGCTAGTAGCACTAAAACTAGTAAAGCTAAGATAGCAATATTAATAAATAATTGATCCCCAGCTCCATCAATTTGTTGTGCATACACTTGGTTTACTGCGTTAGGAATCGCAGCTACGATACCAGCGAAGATAATGATTGAAATACCATTACCAACACCATATGCAGTAATTTGTTCAGATAACCACAATAGGAATGCTGTACCTGCTGTTAACACGACAGAAATCGTTAAGTACGATTGAATACTAGTATCCGTAATCAATGATCCACCATAAAATTGGTTAAAACCAAAACTCATAGCGAAAGATTGAATAAATGCTAGTACAATTGTGAAGTAACGAGTGAATTGAGCCAACTTGCGTCGACCTACATCACCTTGTTTCGCCCATTCTGCAAACTTAGGAACGACATCCATTTGAAGTAACTGGACAATGATTGAAGCAGTAATGTATGGCATAATCCCCATCGCAAAGATAGAGAAGTTTGCTAATGCACCACCGCCAAACGTATTAAGGAAACCTACTAAGCTGAACTCATCAGTTGCCTTTAATACATCTGCGTTAACATTTGGTACCGGGATGAATGTCCCGATACGAAAAATGATTAACATTAATAGTGTGAAGATGATTTTATTTCGTATATCTCGAACGCGCATAAAGTTAGAGATTGTCTGAAACATTAGATCACCTCAGTTGTTCCGCCAGCGTTCTCAATTGCTTCTTTTGCAGAAGCAGAGAATTTGTGAGCTTTAACATTAAGCTTAACGCTTAACGTACCATGACCTAGAATCTTGATTCCAGCTTTTTCATTGCTCACGATACCAGTTTCTAGTAATAATGCAGGTGTTACTTCTGCACCATCTTCAAAACGGTTTAACGCATCAAGGTTAACGATCGCGTATTCTTTACGATTAATATTCGTAAAGCCACGTTTAGGTAAACGACGGAAAAGTGGGTTTTGACCCCCCTCAAATCCTGGGCGAACGCCGCCGCCAGAACGAGCGTTTTGACCTTTATGACCTCTACCAGAAGTTTTACCGTTACCAGAACCGATACCACGACCAACGCGGTTACGTACTTTACGTGAACCTTCTGCTGGTTTTAACTCATGAAGTTTCATTTGGGTGGCACCTCCTTGTTCGTATAATTGAAATTAAATTTCTTTAACAGTAACTAAGTGAGCTACTTTTGTAATCATCCCGCGGATAGCAGCATTATCTGCTTGTTCCACAGTTTGGTTTAATTTACGTAATCCTAAAGCCTCAACAACTTTGCGTTGGTTTGGTTTAGTACCGATGACAGATTTATTAAGGGTAATTTGTAATTTAGCCATTATAATTCCCCCCCTTATCCTAATAACTCTTCCACTGATTTACCGCGTAGTTTTGCTACATCTTCTACACGTTTTAATTCAGTTAAACCTGCTACAGTTGCACGCACCATGTTAATTGGTGTGTTTGAACCAAGAGATTTTGAAAGAATATCAGTAATACCAGCTAGTTCTAGTACGGCACGTACTGGACCACCAGCGATAACTCCTGTACCAGGAGCTGCAGGTTTAATTAAGATTGAACCTGCACCGAAGCGACCTTGCACTAAGTGTGGAGTAGTTCCACCCACGCGTGGTACTTCGATTAAGTTTTTCTTCGCGTCTTCAACAGCCTTACGGATTGCATCTGGAACCTCTTGGGCTTTACCAGTACCAAATCCTACATGGCCATTTTTATCTCCTACTACTACTAGAGCAGAGAAGCGGAAGCGACGACCACCTTTAACAACTTTAGCAACACGGTTAATTGTAACTACGCGTTCTTCAAGTTCTAATTTGTTTGCGTCAATGCGACTCATGAAGTATGTCCCTCCTTCTTATTAAAATTCTAAGCCGTTTTCACGTGCAGCTTCTGCTAAAGCTTTTACACGTCCGTGATATAAGTAACCGCTACGGTCAAATACTACTGTAGTAATATTTTTTTCAGCAGCGCGTTTAGCGATTGTTTCACCGATTTTAGCAGCAGCCTCAATGTTTGCGCTCATACCCTCGAAACCTTTTTCTTGAGTATTAGCAGAAACTAAAGTTACGCCAGCTACATCGTCGATTAGTTGTGCATAAATGTTCTTGTTAGAACGGAATACGTTTAAACGTGGACGTTGTGCAGTACCCGAAATTTTAGAACGAACACGCCCATGACGTTTTTTACGAACTTGATTTTTATCTTGTTTCGTAATCACAGTGGTCACTCCTTTCAATTATTAATGCGATTTAAGCCGCATTATTTACCTGTTTTACCTTCTTTACGACGAACGAATTCGCCTTCGTAACGAATACCTTTACCTTTGTATGGCTCTGGTGGACGAACGTCACGAATGTTAGATGCTAATGCACCAACACGCTCTTTAGAAATACCTTTTACGATGATCTTAGTGTTCGAAGGAACTTCGACCTCTAAACCTTCTTCAGGTGTGAACTCTACTGGATGAGAGTAACCTACGTTCAATACAAGCTTGTTGCCTTGTAATTGAGCACGGTAACCTACACCGATAAGTTCTAGAGAACGAGTGAATCCTTCAGAAACACCAGTTACCATGTTAGCTAATAACGCACGAGTTGTACCGTGGTTAGTACGGTGTTCTTTAGAATCAGAAGGACGAACAACAGATAGGATGTTGCCTTCTTGCTCGATTTTCATATCTTGGTTGAATTGACGAGTTAATTCGCCTTTTGGACCTTTAACAGTAACAACGTTGTCAGTACCGACTTCGATTGTAACGTTTGCAGGTACCTCGATAACTTTTTTACCTACGCGAGACATTTATATTGCACCTCCGTTCTTTTCTTACTAATTACCAAATGTATGCTAAGATTTCTCCGCCAACTTGTTTAGCGCGAGCTTCTTTGTCAGTTAATAAGCCGTTTGAAGTAGATACTAAAGCGATACCAAGACCGTTTAATACTTTAGGTACTTCGTTTGTTTTAGCATATACACGTAAACCTGGTTTAGAAATACGTTTAAGACCAGTAATAACACGCTCGTTCTCTTTACCATATTTTAAGAAAATACGGATGATACCTTGCTTGTTGTCTTCTACATATTCTACATCACGTACGAAACCTTCACGCTTTAAAATTTCAGCGATCTCTTTCTTTACGTTAGAAGCAGGAACTTCTAACTTCTCGTGACGTACCATGTTCGCATTACGAATGCGTGTAAGCATATCTGCAATCGGATCAGTCATTGTCATGAAAATTTACCTCCTTCCCAAATTAGGGGATTACCAGCTGGCTTTTTTAACGCCAGGAATTTGTCCCTTATATGCAAGTTCACGGAAACAAATACGGCAAAGTTTAAATTTGCGGTATACAGAGTGTGGACGGCCACAGCGTTCACAACGTGTATATTCTTGAACTTTAAATTTTTGCGTGCGTTGTTGTTTAACGATCATTGATTTTTTTGCCACGTCTTCGCCCTCCTTATTTTATTACTTTTGGAACGGCATACCGAACTGTGTTAATAACTCGCGAGCTTCTTCGTCAGAATTCGCAGTAGTTACGATCACGATGTCCATACCGCGTACTTTTGAAACTTTATCGTAATCGATTTCTGGGAAAATTAACTGCTCTTTAACACCTAATGTATAGTTACCGCGACCGTCGAATGCTTTTTTAGAAACACCACGGAAGTCACGTACACGTGGAAGTGCAACAGAAATTAATTTATCCAGGAATTCATACATACGCTCACCGCGTAATGTAACTTTAGCACCGATCGCTTGACCTTCACGTAAACGGAAACCTGCGATAGATTTTTTCGCTTTAGTTACAACTGGTTTTTGACCAGTGATTGTTGTTAATTCTTCAACAGCTACATCAAGAGCTTTAGAGTTTTGAACTGCGTCACCAACACCCATGTTGATTACGATTTTGTCTACTTTAGGCACTTGCATTACTGATTTATATTCGAACTTGCTCATAAGAGCAGGTGATACTTCATTTAAATACTTTTCTTTTAGGCGGCTCATGTGTGTACCTCCCTTCTCATTTTACTTATTAGTCGATTACTACACCTGATTTTTTTGCAACACGAACTTTTTTGCCATCTTTGATCTCAATACCTACACGAGTCGGCTCGCCAGATTTAGGATCGATTAGCATTACGTTCGAAACGTGGATTGCAGCTTCTTGAGATACAATTCCACCTTGTGGGTTAAGTTGGTTAGGTTTAACGTGTTTCTTAACGATGTTTACACCTTCAACAAGAACGCGGTCTTGTTTAGGGAAAGCAGCTAAGATTACGCCTTCTTTACCTTTGTCTTTACCAGTAATTACTTTTACTTTGTCGCCCTTTTTAACATGCATTATGTGTCGCACCTCCTTGATTGGTACTGTCATGAAATTAAAGAACTTCTGGAGCTAAAGAAACGATTTTCATGAAGTTGCCATCACGTAATTCACGTGCAACTGGTCCGAAAATACGAGTTCCGCGTGGTGATTTATCATCTTTGATAATTACGCAAGC
Organism: Solibacillus sp. FSL W8-0372; assembly: GCF_037969735.1. Classification (NCBI taxonomy): domain Bacteria; kingdom Bacillati; phylum Bacillota; class Bacilli; order Caryophanales; family Caryophanaceae; genus Solibacillus; species Solibacillus sp. FSL W8-0372. Next base: position 3,789,112 of record NZ_CP150204.1, read on the forward strand.
ATTCTCATCAAACTTAATGTAAGTACCGTCTTTACGACGTGCACCTGATTTTGTGCGAACGATAACAGCCTTAACAACGTCGCCTTTCTTGACAACGCCACCTGGTGTTGCTTTCTTAACTGTACAAACAACGATATCACCGATGTTAGCAGTTTTACGTCCAGAACCACCAAGAACTTTAATTGTTAAAACTTCACGTGCACCTGAGTTGTCAGCAACTTTCATACGACTTTCTTGTTGAATCACTTAGGTTACCTCCCTTCGGAAATTTTATTTTATTCCGAAATGTTATTAAATAATAACCGCTTTTTCTACAACTTCAACTAAACGGAAGCGTTTAGTAGCTGATAGCGGGCGAGTTTCCATGATACGTACGATATCACCGATATTCGCAGTGTTTAGCTCATCATGAGCCTTAAACTTTTTCGAGTATTTTACACGCTTGCCATAAAGCTTATGCTTTTTATGAGTTTCAACTAATACAGAAATTGTTTTATCCATTTTGTCTGAAACGACACGGCCCGTGTAAACTTTGCGTTGGTTACGCTCAGTCATACATAAAACCCTCCTTTATCAGTTATTTGCACTGATTTCTCTTTCACGAATCACAGTTTTCATACGTGCGATCGCTTTGCGAACTTCACGGATGCGAGCTGTGTTTTCTAATTGACCAGTCGCCAATTGGAAGCGAAGGTTGAAAAGCTCTTCTTTCAGTGATTTCACTTTTAATTCAATTTCATTAGTGGCAAGGTCACGGATTTCATTAGCTTTCATTAGATTCACCACCAGTTTCTTGACGTTTTACAATCTTACATTTCACAGGAAGTTTGTGTGATGCTAAACGAAGTGCTTCACGTGCTACCTCTTCAGATACACCAGCGATTTCGAACATTACTTTTCCTGGTTTTACTACTGCTACCCAACCTTCAGGAGAACCTTTACCAGAACCCATTCGGACTTCTAGAGGCTTTTTCGTGTAAGGCTTATGTGGGAAGATTTTGATCCAAACTTTACCGCCACGTTTCATGTAACGAGTCATTGCGATACGAGCAGATTCGATTTGACGGTTAGTGATCCAAGATGCAGTTGTAGCTTGTAAGCCAAACTCACCAAAAGATACTTCTTTACCGCCCTTCGCTTCTCCACGCATGTTACCACGGTGTTCACGACGATATTTTACGCGTTTAGGTAATAACATTTTATTTGCCTCCTTCCACAGAGTTCTTTTTAGTAGGAAGGACTTCACCACGGTAGATCCAAACTTTTACGCCTAGTTTACCATAAGTAGTGTCTGCTTCAGCATGTGCATAATCAATGTCAGCACGTAATGTATGAAGTGGAACAGTTCCTTCGCTATAGTGTTCAGCACGCGCGATGTCAGCGCCACCTAAACGACCAGATACTTGTGTTTTAATACCTTTTGCACCAGCGCGCATTGTGCGTTGGATTGATTGTTTTTGAGCACGACGGAATGATACGCGGTTCTCAAGTTGACGAGCGATGTTTTCAGCTACTAATTTAGCGTCAAGATCTGCACGTTTAATTTCAATAATGTTAATATGCACACGTTTACCAGTTAAATCAGTTAAATGTTTACGTAAGTTTTCAACTTCCGTACCACCTTTACCGATAACCATACCTGGCTTCGCAGTGTGAATAGTAATGTTCACGCGATTTGCAGCGCGTTCGATTTCTACTTTAGATACAGATGCATCTTTAAGTTTAGTTTCGATATATTTACGTACTTTGATATCTTCGTGTAATAAGTTTGCGTAATCTTTCTCAGCGAACCACTTAGATTCCCAGTCACGAATAATACCAACACGTAGTCCTATTGGATGTACTTTTTGACCCACGGATTAAACCCCCTTCTTCTCAGATACCACAATAGTAATGTGGCTAGTACGTTTGTTAATTGCCGATGCACGACCTTGGGCACGTGGACGGAAACGTTTTAATGTTGGACCTTCATCAACAAAGATTTCAGATACAACTAAGTTATTAATATCTAACTCGTAGTTGTGTTCAGCGTTAGCGACTGCAGATTTTAATACTTTCTCAACGACTGGAGACGCCGCTTTTGGAGTATGACGTAAAATTGCAACTGCTTCACCAATTTGCTTGCCTCGAATTAAGTCTACTACTAGACGAACTTTACGAGGAGCGATACGAACTGTACGAGCGATAGCTTTAGCTTGTGTCATTAGGATTTACCTCCTCTCAAAATTAGCGTCTTGTTTTCTTGTCATCTGCACCGTGACCTTTATAAGTACGTGTCGGTGCGAACTCACCAAGTTTGTGACCTACCATATCTTCTGTCACGTATACAGGGACGTGTTTACGTCCATCATATACAGCGATTGTTAAACCGATGAAGTTTGGGAAGATAGTAGAACGGCGAGACCAAGTTTTAATAACTTGTTTTTTCTCAGAAGCCTCTTGTGCTTCCACCTTTTTCATTAGGTGGTCATCAACAAAAGGTCCTTTCTTTAAGCTGCGACCCATTTAGGAACCTCCCTCCGTGATACGACCACGGCTCTCAAACTGAACCGTAGTATTACCACTTTATTTTTTACGTCCGCGAATAATAAATTTAGATGATTTATTTTTCTTTTTACGAGTTTTGAAACCAAGAGTTGGTTTGCCCCATGGTGTCATTGGTGATTTACGTCCGATTGGAGAACGTCCTTCACCACCACCGTGTGGGTGATCGTTAGGGTTCATTACAGAACCACGAACTGTTGGGCGTTTACCTAACCAACGAGAACGACCTGCTTTACCGATGTTGATAAGTTCGTGTTGTTCGTTACCAACTTGACCGATTGTTGCACGGCAAGTAGCAAGAATTAAACGTACTTCACCAGATTGTAAGCGAACGATTACGTACTTATCTTCACGACCTAATACTTGCGCAGAAGTACCAGCTGAACGTACTAATTGTCCACCTTTACCAGGTTTCATTTCGATGTTATGGATTGTTGTACCCATTGGAATGTTTGCTAATGGTAAAGCGTTACCTACTTTAATATCCGCTTCTGGACCTGAATAAATAGTGTGACCTACTTCAAGACCTTTCGGAGCTAAGATGTAACGTTTTTCACCGTCAGCATAGTTAATTAAAGCGATGTTCGCAGAACGGTTTGGATCGTACTCGATTGTAGCAACGCGTCCTGGAATGCCGTCTTTAAGACGTTTAAAATCGATAACACGGTATTGTTTCTTGTGACCGCCACCGTGATGACGAACAGTAATTTTACCCTGGTTATTACGACCAGCTTTACGTTTAGTCGGTTCTAATAAAGACTTTTCAGGTTTATTAGTAGTGATTTCAGCAAAGTCAGATGATGTCATGTTACGACGTCCATTTGAGGTTGGCTTATACTTTTTAATCGCCATTTGTTTTCCCTCCTTCTTAAAGGTTACTTTATAAATTAGAAATTAGATTTCGAATAATTCGATTTCTTTTGAATCAGCAGTTAATTTAACAATCGCTTTACGACGTTTGTTAGTGTATCCACCGAATTTACCAACGCGTTTGAACTTACCTTTGTAGTTCATAACGTTTACTTTCTCAACTTTAACGCCGAAGATTTCTTCAACAGCATCTTTAACTTGAGTTTTGTTAGCGCGAGTGTCTACTTCGAAAGTATACTTTTTCTCTGCCATAATTTCTGAAGAACGCTCAGTAATGACCGGACGTTTTAAGATATCACGTGCTTCCATTATCCAAGCACCTCCTCAACTTTTTTTACAGCATCTTGAGTGAATACAACTTTATCATGACCTAATAAGTCTAATACGTTGATTCCTTCAGCTGTTAACACTGTAACACCAGGGATGTTACGAGCAGACAAAATTGCGTTTTCGTTAACTTCAGAAGTTACGAATAATGCTTTTTTGCTGATTTCTAATGCAGCTAATACTGCTTTGAAATCTTTTGTTTTTGGTGCATCAAATGATAATGCATCAAGTACTACTAAGTTTTGCTCTAATACTTTCGTAGATAAAGCAGACTTAATCGCTAAGCGACGAACTTTTTTAGGTAGTTTGTAAGCGTAACTACGTGGAGTAGGACCGAATACAACACCACCGCCACGCCATTGTGGAGAGCGGATCGAACCTTGACGAGCACGACCAGTTCCTTTTTGACGCCATGGTTTACGACCACCACCAGCAACTGCTGAACGGTTTTTAACTTTGTGATTACCTTGACGTAGAGATGCGCGTTGTGCAACAACTGCGTCGAATAATACAGCTTCGTTTGGTGTGATTCCGAAAATCGCATCGTTTAATTCGATTTCACCAACTGAAGCACCTGTTTGACTAAGTACTGAAACCTTTGTCATTCCTGTTTCCTCCTTTCTTGAGAAAATTATTTAGATTTAATAGCAGTCTTAACTGTTACTAATGCTTTTTTAGAACCAGGAACATTACCTTTAACAAGTAGTAAGTTGCGCTCTGCATCAACCTTAACGATTTCAAGGTTTTGAATAGTAACAACTGTGCCACCCATTTGACCAGGTAATTTCTTTTGTTTGAATACGCGGTTCGGAGCTACTGGACCCATTGAACCTGGACGACGGTGATAACGAGAACCGTGAGACATAGGGCCGCGAGATTGACCATGGCGTTTAATAACACCTTGGAAACCTTTACCTTTTGTTACACCTGTTACATCGATTACATCGCCTTCAGCGAAAATTTCTACCTTGACTTCTTGACCAACTTCGTAAGCTGCAGCATCTAAGTTGCGGAACTCACGGATGAAGCGCTTAGGAGCAGTGTTTGCTTTAGCTACGTGTCCTTGCTCTGGTTTGTTAGAAAGCTTAATACGCTTGTCTTCAAAACCAAATTGGATCGCTTCGTAACCATCAGTTTCAACAGTTTTCTTTTGTAAAACTACGTTTGGAGCAGCTTCGATAACTGTTACTGGGATTAAATCGCCGTTTTCAGCAAAGACTTGAGTCATGCCAATTTTTCTACCTAAGATTCCTTTAGTCATTTGTCACACCTCCTGTAAATTTTGAGAAAAAGATTTATATTGTGTTTTTACCATTAAAGTTTGATTTCGATATCAACGCCAGATGGTAAATCAAGCTTCATTAACGCATCAACAGTTTGTGGTGTCGGGTTAACGATGTCGATAAGACGTTTGTGTGTGCGCATTTCAAATTGCTCACGAGAATCTTTGTACTTATGAACCGCACGTAAGATCGTGTATACAGATCTTTCAGTTGGTAGTGGGATCGGACCCGATACTCCAGCACCTGAACGTTTCGCAGTTTCAACGATTTTCTCAGCAGATTGATCAAGGATACGGTGATCATACGCTTTTAAACGAATACGAATTTTTTGTTTTGCCATTACTTTCCCTCCTTCTCGCCTATTTTCTAGACATTCTCCACGAAAATTTCTCCTACACACCGCCATGGCAAAGCGGCCGGGTGTGTCGGCAACCTCTCGCTTCATCGCAGTCAAAGACCAACATTCAACATTATATACAATAAAAAAGAAGTTCGCAAGTGTTTTAGCAAAATTCTTTTAAATAATGTTTCGTTCTTTGTTTTTAATTAAATGCGTTCGCTCTTTTTGAGCCGTTTTCTAGTATATAAGAGTATTAACTTGAAAGCAACTATTAAGAGAAGAATCTATTTTAAATAAAATATTCAGAAAATACAATTGTTTTGTTTAACTAAAAAAAGCCACTTTCAATTAAATGAAAGTGGCGACATACTATAGGAAGAAAACAACTGCAATCCATCCAAAAATGATTTGCGGTATATTATAGAAGATAAATGTTGGAACACACGTATCCCAAATGTGGTTATGCTGACCATCCACATTTAGCCCTGCTGTCGGTCCTAGCGTTGAGTCGGAAGCTGGTGAACCAGCGTCTCCTAGTACACCTGCAGTACCAATTAGACAAATAATCGCTAATTCACTTAGACCTAGTTCCATTGCAATCGGAACAAAGATTGCTGCGATGATCGGTATTGTTGCAAATGAAGAACCAATTCCCATTGTTACGATTAAACCGACAATGAGCATTACTAATACAGCAATACTTACATTCCCATTAAAAATAGTCATCGCTCCAGTAACTAATGTTTCTACATCCCCTGTTGCATTAATCACTGCTGAAAAGCCATTTGCTGAAATCATTACAAAGCCGACGAATGCCATCATGCGCATACCATCCGAAAGAACTTCGTCGGCTTCTTTCACTTTTAATGCACCTGTTATATACAAAACCATAATACCGACAAGCGACCCGATAATCATTGAATCAGTCATAACTTGCACTATTATAGAAGCAATTAATGCAACTACAGCAAACAGTATATGTAATGTATTTACTTCTTTATCTAAACTACTCGTTACTTCTACTTTTAAGTCATCATATTGACGTGGTTTACGGAAAGCAAAAAATGCGCCGATAAGACCTACTGCCATTCCCACTGCTACGAAAGCCATCGCCTTTGGAACATCACTTAAAGAAATTTCAAGACCAGCTAAACCAAGCTGTTCCACGATTATACCTTGATAAAGTAAGCCGAAGCCTGCAGGAATAAACATATAGGGCATAACTAAACCAAATGTTAAAATACATACAATTAAACGACGATCGATTTGCAGCATGTTCATTACTTTAATCAGTGGTGGAACGATTAATGGTATGAAAGCAATATGCACTGGAATTAGGTTTTGCGACATAATGGCCATCGCTAGTAATACTAGGAAGATCAATGCTTTCGCGGCACCTTGCTTTTGTGAGTCGCCCTCACGTTGTACTACTTTTAAAATTGCCTTTACTAGCACTTCTGGTATACCTGTACGGGATATGGCCAATGCGAAGCCTCCAAGTAGTGCATAGCTCAACGCTATATTTGCACCGCCTCCTAGTCCCCCTACAAAGGCTTCTATTGTATCAGTTAAATTTAATCCTCCAACAAGACCACCAATGACAGCCCCTACTGTTAGAGATAAAACGACATTTATACGCAGTAGGCTTAAAATAAGCATAACCCCAACCGCTATTAAAACAGCATTCATGTTGTACACTTCACTTTCGTCTGCTAAATTACTAATGTGTTAAAGTTACAAGAAATCTACTATCGAGTCAATATTTTAGGACAAAATAAAACCGTCAATTAAGAAAAAATTGACGGTTTTGAGTATTATAAAGCTTGTTTAATTATTTTTTTGTAATAACTGATCGTTAATGATGCAAATATAATATACATCGCAATATATAAACTCATTGTAATTAGAAGTGGGGTTGTCATTTCTGTACCGAATAAAAACCAGCCTGATTTTACAGCATAATAGCTGTGCAGTAAGCCAATAAGCAATGGAACACCAAAATTAAATAGCTGCTTCATCATAATGCCACGTAATAATTCATCCTGTGTGAAACCAATTTTACGGAGAATTCTATATGATTCTGCCTCTTCATCTGCCTCAGACATTTGTTTAAAGTAAAGAATACTACCTGTGGCAAGTAAAAAAGCCAAGCCTAAAAATGCTGTTGTAAAAATTGTTGTACCGTAAAGATTTAAATTGTATTCAACCGTGGACTGCTGTGAACTTAATTTATTTACTGTACTGCCTTCATGAGATTCAAATAATACATTCGCACCTGTCTGTTTATAAAGCTTTTCCACCTGCTTATATGTTTCTTCATCGGCATTTGTTAAATTAATCGTTGTTTGCTCTTGTGTTGAATAACCAATTGCGTATTCGCTATTTAATTGTTGCAGCTGATTAAAAACACTATCCTCAACAACAACAATAAATCCACCTGCCGTAACCCTCCATGCTAGTACAGCTGTATCATTCACTTCTTGAATACGTAGCGGGAATTCACTTTCCTGATGTAAAAGAGTTAAGTCATTCGGTGCTTCAATTGGCATTATATTCGATTGAAAGCCGCTGAAGCCTGTAATAATTGCCTCACCTTTGTTGAGCTGTACTTCAGGATCAAGCTGGTGATAATCTGAAAGCGGAAGTATCAAGGCATCTGATAATGTATTACCTTGAAACATACCTATTACATCACCTGAAAGTATTGTAGCCAAATCAAATTGTGCACTTGTTAATCTAAACGTTTTTTGTTCAAATGCTATTCCTTCTTGCTCAAGCGCCTGAATGAATGGCTCTTCACGCCCATCTACAGCTATATAATCTGCCGGCACTTCATCCTCTGCAGAACTACTAGCTGAATAATAGCTAATATACGAAAGTGTTGTTATTGCAAGTGACACCGCTGTTAATACTGTAATAAGCGTTAAGGATTTAGCATTACCTTTCATTCGATGCATAATTGGTGTAAGTGCCAGTACATCCGTTAAATTTAAATGTCCCTTTTTTGTAAGACGGAATAAATTCAACAAAAATGCTACTGAAAAACGAAACACTAGATATGTGCCGCCAATTGTAGTCGCTAAAATAACAACCATGCTTACAAATAAATTTGTCGTTTGCCCTGTAAACAATACAGTACTTCTATAATATCCATAAATTATTAAGCCGAGGCCAATCGCCCCCATCATCATCGGGAATACACTAAAACGTTTTACACGCTCATCTGCTTGTTTAGAAGCATTAAATAAAGAAAGTAAACTTGTTTTACGAACTATAAACGCCATTTGAACTAAAATAATAACTAATAAAATCCCAAATACCATCAAAGTATTTACAACCGCTACTTTACTAAAAGTCATTGTTACTACTGCATCAAATTGCAAAAGTTTCAGCAAAATCATTGCGAACAGTCGTGAGCTCAGTAACCCTAATACCATTCCGATACTTACTGCTCCGATAAATAGTAATATATTTTCAAAGGCAATTAAGCGTGTTACAAGTCCTTTTGTCATACCGATAAGCTGGTACAGACCAATTTCCTTGCTCCGGCGCTTAATGAATAAGTGATTGGCATAAAGCACAAAGAATAACACAATAAAATACAGCATATACGATGCAGCTTCAAAACCTGATGAAGCTGTACCGCTCGCTTTTGTTGCTGCGATGATCGATTCATTATATTGTAATGTTACAAAAGAGAAAAACAGTGTCACACTAAAAATTAGTGCAAAAAAGTATAAATAATAGTGACGCATGTTTTTTTGCATACTTTTAAAAACGAGCTGACTAAGCTTCACCTTGCTCACCGCCTAAAACACTTTGCGTATTTAAAATTTGTTGGAAAAATTCTGTGCGGGATTTATCGCCCTTGTACAACTCCGTATAAATTTGACCATCTTTTAAAAACAGTACACGTGAACAGAAACTTGCCGCGACTGCATCATGTGTAACCATCATAATCGTTGCATTTTTTGCTTCATTAATTTCCGATAAATTATCGAGTAGTGCAGTAGCTGTCTTTGAATCAAGTGCTCCTGTTGGCTCATCGGCAAATACTAACGAAGGATTAGATATTAGTGCACGTGCAGCAGATGTACGCTGTTTCTGACCACCTGAAATTTCATTCGGATACTTCGATAAAATATCCGAGATACCCAAAATGGATACGAGATCCTGCAACCGTTTTTCTGCAGCCGCTTTTGGAATAGAGCTAAGCGATAACGGTAATAGAATATTTTCCTTCACAGTCAATGTGTCGAGTAAGTTATAGTCTTGGAATATAAAACCGAGCTCGTCGCGTCGAAATTTTGCTAGTGTACGCTCTTTCATCCCTTGTAACTTTTGCCCGTTAATTTCCACAAATCCATCTGTTACTTGATCTATTGAACAAAGTACATTTAATAACGTTGTTTTCCCTGAACCTGAAGGACCCATAATCCCAACAAATTCACCTTTTTCTACTTCTAAATCAATCCCCTTTAATACTTCCTGTGCAAGCGAACGCTTACCGTATGTTTTTCGAACTTTACGTGCGATTAGAATACTCATTGTTCCCATCCTTTCTTGTTATGTTCATTTTACAAGTTCTGCCCTATTTAATCGTTTGATTTACATGACAAAAACGCTCGGTAAATGACAAGTTCGTCACATTCCAAGCGTTTTATGATAACTATTCGGTTTTGGGAAAGTAATTTTTACGGAAGTACCGATATTTTCGGTTGATTTAATTGTGAGAAGAACATGCAGTGATTCGGCTGCCTGCTTAGCTAAATACAACCCCATTCCCGTTGCTGCACTTGTTTCCCGACCAATAGTTCCGGTATAGGATTTACGAAAAACACGAGGTAAATCTTCACTTTTTATTCCGATTCCGTCATCTTGGATTTCCAATACAACTTGTTCATCTATCATACGTGCTAGTACCCTGATTTCTCCTCCGACGTCACTATACTTTACTGCATTGGATAAAATTTGCCGTACGATAAATCCAAGCCACTTTGCATCAGATTGAACTGTCATCTTTTCAATATCAAGCTCTATAGCTATTTGTTTTTCAAAGCACCAGCTGCGAAGTGCTTTTATTTCTTGTATAATAACACTTTTGACGTCAACTTTTTCGATTCGATTGTCGAGTTCGATTGTCATCAGACGGGTTGCGTGAAGCTGTTGATCTAATAATAAATAAAGACGTAGCCACTCATTTTCCATACGTTCCTTTAATTCATTATCCTCAATCTTTTCCATTAACAATTGCATAGCGGTTAAAGGGGATTTCATTTCATGCACCCATGCTAAAAACTCATCCTGTCGTTCAAGTACTAGCAGCTTTTGCTCTTGCACTTGAGCACTCCTTCTTGCTAGTTGTTCTTCATACTCTTCATGAATAACTGCCATGTAATTACCTTTGTGTTTTGCATAGGCCTTCATCATTTGTCTATCTTTCATAAAACGCCAGCTAAAATAACCAACAACGAGTGCAAACCATACAATGTTTACATAAAAAAAGGAAACACCTTCAAATCCTTTATCGACAAATATAATTAAATTTATAATAAGCTGAAGTACAGCAACAAACAGTATGGTCGAAAAATATTGTCTTATAAACAGTGAAATCATGCATCCACCGCCATGTAGCCTAGCCCTTTTTTAGTAATAATGCCCTCTAATATCCCAATATCCTCTAAACGTTGTCTTAATCGGTTTACATTTACAGTTAATGTATTATCATTTACGAATCGTTCATCATCCCATAATTTACGCATCAGCTCATCTCGGGAAACAATCTGTCCCCTAGCCTTTACCAACACCTTTAAAATAAACAATTCATTTTTCGTTAGCTCAACACGTTCACCCATAAAATGAACCATCGCCCGATCATAATGAATTTCCGCTCCATTCCATTTCTCAATATCACTCTGAATTGTTTCCTGGTAATTATAAGCCCGACGTAGTAATGCTTGTACTTTTGCAATTAAAACTTCTGTATGAAATGGCTTTTGAACAAAGTCATCTGCACCCATTTGCATAGCCATAACCATATCCATTGGATGGTCACGTGAAGAAAGAAATAAAATAGGCACATTTGATACTGCCCGAATTTCGCGACACCAATGAAAGCCATCAAATGCCGGAAGTTGAATATCAATAATAACGAGCTGTGGCCCCTCTTTTTTAAAAGTTACCATTATATGCTGAAAATCTTCCGGACCGATTACATCTATATTCCACTGGGCAAAACGCTCACAAATTACATCAAAAATTGAAACATCGTCTTCAATGAGTAGCACCTTCATCCATTTCACTCCTTTTACCTACTACCATTATACAAAAACTAATACGCCACTACTTCTAAACTTTGCTATAATCAATTCAATTACACCAGAAGAGGTGAAACTATGGATATACGCCAAATTGAATACTTTGTGGAAGTAGCAAAACATTTAAGTTTTACTAAAGCAGCTACTACATTGCATGTATCGCAGCCATCTATTAGTAAAGCAATTCAAAACTTTGAAGCTGAACTTGGTGTGCCGTTATTTTACCGTTCATCAAAACAGCTTGAACTAACGGATGCCGGTCAAGCGGTACTCATTAATTCAATGCAAGTACTCGAATCCTTTCAAAACTTGCGCTCAGAACTAACCGATTTAATGCAACTAAAAAAGGGGCAAATTCGGATCGGCATTCCACCAATTGTCGGCGCTGAATTTTTCTCCAGATTAATTAGCTATTACAAAGAGCTTTATCCATACATTGAAATTTTATTAACAGAAGTAGGTACAAAGCGGATCCGTCAGGAAATTGAATCAGGCGAGCTGGATATTGGTTTAGTATGTAGTGTGACATCGTCGAATGAAAATTTGGAGACAATCCGATTTTTAAAAGATCCACTACTTTTAATCGTACATGAAAGTAATCCACTTGCTCAAAAGCAAAAAGTACAATTAAAAGATTTAGCTGAAGAGAGTTTTATTATATATAGGAAAGATTTTATTTTATACGATCGAATTATTGAAGAGTGTTCAAAAAATGGTTTTTTCCCGATGATTGCCTGTGAAACGACCCAAAAAGATTTTTTTATAGAAATGGTTCAGGCAAAGCTTGGTATTGCTTTACTACCAGAAAAGTTAGCTGAGAAGATTCCGTACAAATCCATCAAGCGTATTCCTTTTCAAGAAGAAGCGATTCATCTAGAACTCGGTATAACATGGAAGAAAAATAAATACTTACCTTTTTCAGTACGTGAATTTATCAAACTCGCACATGAATATGTTTTACAATAAAATGGTTGCCTAGAAATATTCATTCTCTAGGCAACCGTTTTATATAGACATTTCTAGATGCTGCTCCTTAACCATAAAAATGACCATGAACTATAAAAAAATACTGCTATCTCGCTAAAGATAGCAGTAACTCAGAAAATATTATGCGTTTACTTTTTGTTTTGCTTTTGCTTCAATTCGTTTTTTGTGCAAAATCGGCTCAGTATAACCGTTTGGCTGTTCGTAACCTTTAAACACTAAATCACTTGCTGCTTGGAAAGCTACAGACTCCTCATAGTTTGCTGACATTGACGTACATGATGGATCATCTGCATTTTGCTCATCTACCACTTTTGCCATGCGTTTTAAAGTTTCTTCCACTTGTTCTTTTGTGCAAATGCCGTGGTGTAACCAGTTTGCAATATGCTGACTTGAAATACGTAAAGTTGCACGGTCTTCCATTAAGCCAATATTATTAATATCCGGCACTTTTGAGCAACCAACACCATTTTCTACCCAACGTACCACATATCCTAATATTCCTTGAGCATTGTTATCTAGCTCTTGCTGAATTTCTTCCGCTGTCCAGTCCGTATTTGCAGCAACCGGAATTTCTAAAATAGCATCTTGTAATTCTTCTGAAGTTGAAATACCTTTTTGAACATCCTTTACACTTACTTCATGATAATGTGTTGCATGTAAGGTAGCTGCTGTAGGAGATGGTACCCAGGCTGTATTCGCACCTGCTTTTGGATGATTAATCTTTTGCTCAATCATTTCCGCCATTAGATCCGGCATTGCCCACATTCCTTTACCTATTTGCGCACGGCCTTGTAATCCTGTATTTAAACCAACGACAACATTTGATTTTTCATAAGAAGTTAACCAAGTAGATGTTTTCATTTCACCTTTGCGGATCATTGGCCCCGCTTCCATCGATGTATGAATTTCATCGCCCGTACGATCTAAGAAGCCTGTGTTAATGAATACAATACGATTTTTCACTTCACGAATACATGCTTTTAAGTTAAGCGACGTACGACGTTCTTCATCCATTACACCAATTTTTAAAGTATAGCGCGACAACCCGATTAAATCCTCTATCCGATCAAATAATTTATTAGCGAAAGCAACTTCCTTAGACCCATGCATTTTTGGTTTTACAATATAAATAGAGCCTTTTTGTGAGTTTTTATATTGACCATTTCCTATTACTTCATGCTTAGCAATTAAGCTCGTCAAAACCCCATCCATAATTCCCTCAGGTACTTCGCCACCATCTTTATCGAGAATAGCCGGATTCGTCATTAAGTGGCCCACGTTCCGAATAAACATTAATGAACGTCCATTTAAAGTAACTGTATCACCATTTAAACCTGTATATTCACGGTCTGGATTTAAAGTACGAGTCACTGTCTTTGTACCTTTTTCAAATGTTGCCGATAAATCACCTTTCATTAAACCTAACCAATTTGAATATACTTCAACTTTATCTTCTGCATCTACTGCTGCAACAGAATCCTCACAGTCCATAATCGTTGTAATAGCAGACTCTAGGAAAATATCCTTTACACCAGCGGCATCATCTTTTCCTATTGGATGGTTACGGTCGATTTGAATTTCTATGTGTAAATCATTATTCTTAAGTAAAATTGCAGTTGGTTCTTCAGCTGTACCTTGGTAGCCAACTAATTTTTCCTGATTTGCTAATGTTGTTTTTTCGCCGTTATTTAATGTTACTTGTAATGTGCCTTCTACAATTGCATAATGAGTTGCTTCTTTATGTGAAGCACCATCTAATAACGGAACAGCCTGATTTAAGAAATTTTTTGCATACTCAATTACTTTGTTCCCACGAATCGGGTTATAGCCTTTCCCTGCAGTTGCACCATCTTCATCACTGATAACATTAGTCCCATATAATGCATCATAAAAACTTCCCCAACGTGCATTCGCTGCATTAATGGCATAACGTGCATTACTTACCGGTACTACTAATTGTGGACCCGCTTGGAAAGCAATTTCTTCATCTACATTTTCTGTCTCTACACGGAAATCCTCAACCTTTGGCTCAACATAACCGATTTGCTCTAAGAAAGCTTTGTAACTGTCAAATTCAAAATTCCCCTTGTTTTCTTTATGCCACTGATTAATTTTATCCTGCAATTGATCACGGTGTGCAAGTAACGCTTTATTTTCTGGTGCCAGCTCGTGAATTAATTGATCGAAACCGGCCCAAAATACTTGTTGCTCGACGCCACTGTCTGGTAGCACCTGTTCATTAATAAACTGAAGCAATACATCTGCTACTTGTAAATTCCCCACCTGTACATAATTTGTCATAAATATATCCCCCTTCATATTTAAAAATAAATAAGAATCCCCTGTTCTTGTTTTCATTATAATAGAAAGAGGGGGTATAAATAAAATACATAATTCGAATAAACATTATGCTTTTAAGTTATAAGGTAAATAAAAAAACACCTTGCAAGCGTCCCTGCAAGGTGTTTAAACAATTAGCCATTAGCTAAAATTATTTTTGGATAGAAGCTACTACGCCAGCGCCTACAGTACGGCCACCCTCACGGATAGAGAACTTAGTACCTTCTTCTAAAGCGATTGGAGCGATTAACTCTACAGTCATTTCGATGTTATCGCCAGGCATAACCATTTCTACGCCTTCAGGTAACATACAAATACCAGTTACGTCAGTTGTACGGAAGTAGAACTGAGGACGGTAGTTAGAGAAGAATGGAGTATGACGTCCACCCTCTTCTTTTGATAAAACATAAACTTCAGCTTTGAAGTTTGTGTGTGGAGTAATTGAACCTGGTTTAGCTAATACTTGACCACGTTGGATATCTTCACGAGCAATACCACGTAATAAAGCACCGATGTTGTCACCAGCTTCAGCATAATCTAATAATTTACGGAACATTTCTACACCAGTTACAGTTGTAGTTTTAGCTTCTTCATCGATACCGATAACTTCTACAACGTCACCAACTTTAACTTGTCCACGCTCAACACGACCAGTTGCAACTGTACCACGACCAGTAATAGAGAATACGTCCTCTACTGGCATCATGAATGGTTTGTCAGTTTGACGTTCTGGAGTTGGGATGTACTCATCAACAGCGTTCATTAATTCAACGATTTTTTCTTCCCACTCTGGCTCTCCTTCAAGAGCTTTAAGAGCAGAACCTTTGATTACTGGAAGATCGTCGCCTGGGAAGTCGTACTCAGATAATAAGTCACGGATTTCCATTTCAACTAATTCTAATAATTCTTCGTCGTCTACCATATCACATTTGTTCATGAATACTACTAAGTAAGGAACACCTACTTGTTTAGAAAGTAAGATGTGCTCACGAGTTTGTGGCATTGGACCATCAGCAGCAGATACTACTAAGATACCGCCGTCCATTTGTGCAGCACCAGTGATCATGTTTTTAACATAGTCAGCGTGTCCTGGGCAGTCAACGTGTGCATAGTGACGAGTTTCTGTTTCATACTCAACGTGTGAAGTATTGATTGTGATACCGCGCTCTTTTTCTTCTGGAGCGTTATCGATGTCAGCGTAAGATTTAGCTACTCCACCCATTTTTTTAGAAAGAACTGTTGCGATAGCAGCAGTTAATGTAGTTTTACCATGGTCAACGTGTCCGATAGTACCAACGTTAGCATGCGTTTTTGAACGGTCAAATTTTTCTTTAGCCATTAGAAAATGCCTCCTCAGAGATATGTTTTATTTTTTAAAATTTATTCTAAGATTGCTGACTATCAACGGGCCCCATCTCTAGTCAGTCAATCATAGCTTACAAATTATTTATACTTGATGCAAGGTGAAATTTCAATTATTCACCTTTATTTTTTTTAACGATTTCTTCTGCAATTGATTTTGGTACTTCTTCATAGTGATCGAACACCATTGAGAATACACCGCGACCTTGAGTTGCAGAACGTAAAGTTGTAGCATATCCGAACATTTCAGATAGTGGTACCATAGCACGTACTACTTGAGAGTTACCACGAGCTTCCATACCCTCAACGCGTCCGCGACGAGCAGTAATGTTACCCATAATATCACCAAGGTACTCTTCTGGAATTACAACTTCTACTTTCATCATTGGCTCAAGGATAACTGGGTTACATTTTTTAGCTGCTTCTTTTAGTGCCATAGATGCAGCAATTTTGAACGCCATTTCACTTGAGTCAACATCATGGTAAGAACCGAATACTAATTTCGCTTTAATGTCGATTAATGGGTAACCAGCAACTACACCGCGGTCAAGAGAGTCACGTAGACCCGCTTCTACTGCAGGGATGTATTCACGAGGTACAACACCACCAACGATAGCGTTTTCGAATTCGAAACCTTTACCCTCTTCATTTGGAGAGAACTCGATCGTTACGTCACCGTATTGACCGCGACCACCAGATTGACGAGAGAATTTACCTTGAACTTTAGCTTCGCTACGGAATGTCTCACGGTAAGATACCATTGGAGCACCCACGTTAGCTTCAACTTTAAATTCACGTTTCATACGGTCAACTAAGATATCAAGGTGAAGCTCACCCATACCAGAGATGATTGTTTGACCTGTTTCAGTGTCAGTATGAGCACGGAAAGTTGGATCTTCTTCTTGTAATTTTTGTAAAGCTTGACCCATTTTATCTTGGTCAGCTTTAGATTTTGGTTCTACAGAAAGAGAGATAACTGGTTCTGGGAAATCCATTGATTCTAAGATAACAAGATTTTTCTCGTCACATAGAGTATCACCTGTTGTAGTATCTTTAAGACCTACAGCCGCAGCGATATCACCAGCAAATACTTTTCCAATCTCTTCACGAGAGTTAGCGTGCATTTGTAGGATACGTCCTACACGTTCACGTTTACCTTTAGAAGAGTTTTGTACGTAAGAACCTGCATCCAATGTACCTGAGTACACACGGAAGAATGTTAACTTACCTACGAATGGGTCTGTCATTACTTTGAATGCAAGAGCTGAGAATGGCTCTTCATCAGAAGAATGGCGGATGATTTCTTCTTCGCCGTCAACATCAGTACCTTTAATAGCAGGAACATCAGTTGGAGCTGGTAAGTAATCAACAGCAGCATCTAACATTTTACGAACACCTTTGTGTTTGAATGCTGTACCACAAAGTACAGGGTAGAATTCTACCGCGATTGTAGCTTTACGGATAGCCGCTTTTAATTCTTCATTAGAAATTTCTTCGCCTTCTAAGTATTTTTCCATAAGCTCTTCATCAACACTTGCAACAGCGTCGATTAACTTCTCACGGTACTCTTCGGCTTGTGCTTTATGAGATTCTGGAATCTCTCCAACAGTTACTGCAGTACCCTCTTCGTTACCGTAGAACGTAGCGTTCATTTCGATTAAGTCGATGATAGCTGAGAACTCGTCTTCAGCACCGATTGGTAATTGGATTGGGTGAGCGTTCGCTTGTAAACGATCGTGTAAAGTTCCTACAGAATATAAGAAGTCTGCACCCATTTTGTCCATTTTGTTGATGAATACGATACGAGGAACCCCGTACGTAGTAGCTTGACGCCATACTGTTTCAGTTTGAGGCTCAACACCTGATTGAGCATCTAATACTGTTACAGCACCATCTAGTACACGTAAAGAACGTTCTACTTCTACAGTGAAGTCTACGTGTCCAGGAGTATCGATGATGTTGATGCGGTGACCGTTCCATTGAGCTGTTGTTGCAGCAGAAGTGATCGTGATACCACGCTCTTGTTCTTGCTCCATCCAGTCCATTTGAGATCCGCCGTCATGAGTTTCACCGATTTTATGAATCTTACCAGTGTAATAAAGGATACGCTCAGTTGTTGTTGTTTTACCAGCATCAATGTGAGCCATGATCCCAATATTACGTGTATTCTCTAGAGAGAATTCGCGTTTCATAGGAAATTTCTCCTTCCATATTGGGTTAGCTGTATAAGTGGGTAAAAAACCTAAGCTCTAGCAAGCTAGAGCATAGATCAAATTACCAACGGTAGTGAGCGAATGCTTTGTTCGCTTCTGCCATTTTGTGCATATCTTCACGTTTCTTAACTGAAGCACCTGTGTTGTTAGATGCATCTAAGATTTCGTTAGCTAAACGCTCTTCCATCGTTTTTTCTCCACGAAGACGAGCGTAGTTTACTAAATAACGTAAACCTAAAGTTGTACGACGTTCTGGACGAACTTCTACTGGTACTTGGTAGTTAGAACCACCAACACGACGAGCACGTACTTCAAGTACAGGCATTACGTTGTTTAAAGCAGCTTCAAATACTTCTAAAGCATTTTGACCCGAACGCTCTTGAACTAATTCAAAAGCTCCGTATAAAATCTTTTGAGAAGTACCTCTTTTACCATCAATCATCATTTTGTTGATTAAACGAGTTACTAGTTTTGAATTATAAATTGGATCTGGTAACACGTCACGTTTGGAAACAGGACCTTTACGAGGCATGTGTTTTCCTCCTTTCAAATCGTTGTCTATTTAAACTTAAATTATTTTTTTTCTTTTGGACGTTTAGTACCGTATTTAGAACGAGATTGTAAACGACCGTTAACACCAGCTGTATCAAGTGCACCACGAACGATGTGGTAACGTACTCCAGCTAAGTCTTTTACGCGTCCGCCACGGATAAGAACTACACTGTGTTCTTGTAAGTTGTGACCTTCACCTGGGATATACGCAGTAACCTCAAGTTGGTTAGTTAAGCGTACACGAGCATATTTACGTAAAGCCGAGTTCGGTTTACGTGGTGTCATTGTACCAACACGAGTACAAACTCCGCGTTTTTGAGGAGACTTAACGTCAGTTAAAGATTTTTTAAATGAGTTATATCCTTTGTTTAACGCTGGAGATTTTGATTTCGTGTTTTTAGATTGACGAGGCTTACGTACTAATTGGTTAATTGTAGGCATCGATTTGTCCTCCCTTCATTTTTTCCTTGTTTCAATACCACACATCCAGGTGGTTCATTTTTTGGGTAAAAACAAAGTCTTTGTGTATTTTACACAAAAACTACATCGCAGTAATCGCAACAACTGCAGCTCCAACATGAATGCCGCAAGCTTTACCAAGTTCTTTTCTAGAATCGACATAATAAACTGGTACACCGATTTCTTTCGCGAGAAGAATGGCCGGATCGGTAACCCACTTGTCTGCATCGATTGCGACAAAAAGAGCTGATACTTGTCCAGCATACATTGCTTTCACTGCTTGCTTTATACCTATGATTGTTTTACTGGCCTGTTTTACTTGATCGTAAGACATTTACATATCCTCCTAAGTACAGACAGTTAACTATCAACCTTCAATATATTATCATTCCAAAGTTATACTGTCAACCAATTTCTTATGAAAGAATATTGATTATTGTTAATTCCGGCATATTTATTAGAAAAACCCCGGCAGAGAATGACCTCTACCGGAATTTCTATTGTTGATAGACTGTTATTCAGCTGTTACAACTTCAGCAGAACCTTCTTGATCCATGCGAATTTGACGGTAACGTTGCATACCAGTACCAGCCGGAACTAGTTTACCGATAATTACGTTTTCCTTCAGACCTAGAAGTTCATCACGTTTACCTTTAATTGCAGCATCCGTTAACACACGAGTTGTTTCTTGGAATGATGCAGCAGATAAGAATGATTCTGTTTCAAGAGAAGCTTTTGTAATACCTAAAATGACTGGACGGCAAGTTGCTGGTGTTTTTCCGTTAAGAACGGCATCAACATTCGCCTCAGAGAATTGGTGAATATCAAGCAGTGAACCTGGTAATAACTCTGTGTCACCTGCTTCAATTACACGCACTTTACGAAGCATTTGGCGAACCATTACCTCGATGTGCTTGTCACCGATTTCTACCCCTTGCATACGGTATACTTTTTGTACTTCTTTTAATAGATATTCTTGAACTGTCGATACGTCTTTAACTTTTAGTAATTGTTTAGGATCGATCGAACCTTCTGATAAAGTTTGACCCGCAATAATTGTATCGCCTTCAGCTACCTTTAGGCGTGCATTATAAGGTGCTTGGTATTTACGTGTTTCCACGTCACCTTGGATCGTAATTTCTTTTAGACCTTCACGGATTTCTTCGATTTCGATAACTGTACCAGTAATTTCAGAAATCACTGCTTGCCCTTTCGGATTACGAGCTTCGAAAATCTCTTGGATACGTGGAAGACCTTGTGTAATATCGTTACCTGCTACCCCACCTGTATGGAATGTACGCATTGTTAACTGTGTACCTGGTTCACCGATAGATTGAGCTGCGATAATACCTACCGCTTCACCAACTTCTACCTCTTCACCAGTAGCTAAGTTCATACCGTAACATTTTTTACATACGCCATGTTTTGTATTACATGTGAATGCTGAACGGATTGTAACTTCTTCGATATTTGCATCTTCAATTGCACGAGCAACATCTTGTGTTACTAAACCATCACGTTCTACGATAACCGCTCCTGTTTCTGGATGGCGAACTGTTTTCTTCACGTAACGACCAACAATACGTTCGTCTAACGCTTCAATCATTTCATTGCCTTCCATTAATGAACCGATTAATAAGCCGCGATCAGTACCACAGTCGTCTTCACGAACGATAACATCTTGTGCTACGTCTACTAAACGACGAGTTAAGTAACCTGAATCGGCAGTTTTTAGTGCTGTATCGGCAAGACCTTTACGCGCACCATGTGTAGAGATGAAGTATTCCAATACTGTTAAACCTTCGCGGAATGAAGACTTGATTGGTAACTCGATAATTCGACCAGCCGGGTTGGCCATCAGACCACGCATACCTGCTAACTGAGTAAAGTTAGATGCGTTACCACGGGCACCAGAGTCGGACATCATGAAGATTGGGTTTGTTTTTTGTAAAGATTTCATCAGCTTACCTTGAATTTCATCTTTGGCAGCTGTCCATACGTTAATAACACGGTTATAACGCTCTTCCTCTGTGATTAAACCACGGCGGAATTGGATCATTACTTTATCTACTTTACTTTGTGCTTCCTCTAAAATACCGCCTTTATCTGGTAATACAACGATATCAGATACACCTACAGTAATACCTGCACGAGTAGAATATTTGAAACCTAAGTTTTTCATGCGGTCAAGCATCTTAGAAGTTTCTGTAATGTGGAATTCTTTAAATACTTCAGCAATGACATTACCTAAGAATTTTTTACGGAATGGATCTACTACAGGCATATTTGTGAAATGCTTCGCTAAAATAGCGCGGCGTTGTGCTTCGATTTTTTCTGCTTCAGATAAATCAGCATAGCCTTCTGTTGCTTCGATCTCTTTCAGTAACTCTTCGTCAATTGTTAAGTTTACGAAGTATTTCTCAGGTGTTTTTTGCTCTAAGTTAACTGATGTCGGCTCATTAATATAAGGGAATGAGCTTGGTAAAATTTCATTGAAGATTACTTTACCTACAGTAGTTAATAAGAACATTTTATTTTGTTCTTCTGTAAATGTTGGGTTATTTAATGAGCTCGCTTTAATCGCAATACGAGAGTGTAAATGTACGTGACCATTTTGGTAGGCAATTAACACTTCGTTTGAATCATAAAATACAGAGCCTTCACCACGAGCACCTTCACGCTCAAGTGTTAAGTAATAGTTACCTAATACCATATCTTGAGATGGTGTTACTACTGGTTTCCCGTCTTTCGGGTTAAGGATGTTTTGAGCTGCTAACATAAGTAAACGAGCTTCTGCTTGTGCTTCAGCTGATAGTGGAACGTGCACGGCCATTTGGTCACCATCGAAGTCAGCGTTGTAAGCTGTACATACTAATGGGTGAAGACGGATTGCACGACCTTCTACTAATGTTGGTTCGAATGCTTGGATACCAAGACGGTGAAGCGTCGGTGCACGGTTAAGTAATACCGGATGCTCACGGATAACATCTTCTAAAACGTCCCAAACTTCATTGTGTAAACGCTCAATTTTACGTTTTGCTGATTTAATGTTGTGAGCTAAACCACGCTCAACTAGTTCTTTCATTACGAAAGGCTTGAATAATTCAATTGCCATTTCTTTTGGAAGACCACATTGATACATTTTTAGATTTGGACCTACTACGATAACCGAACGACCAGAATAGTCTACACGTTTACCAAGTAAGTTTTGACGGAAACGACCTTGTTTACCTTTCAGCATGTGTGAAAGTGATTTTAAAGGACGGTTACCAGGACCTGTTACTGGACGACCACGACGACCATTATCGATTAATGCGTCAACCGCTTCTTGTAACATACGTTTTTCGTTTTGAACGATAATGCTTGGTGCACCAAGGTCAAGTAAACGTTTTAAACGGTTGTTACGGTTAATAACACGACGGTAAAGATCATTTAAGTCAGAAGTGGCAAAACGACCACCATCTAATTGCACCATTGGACGAAGCTCTGGTGGAATTACTGGTAGTACATCTAAAATCATCCACTCCGGTTTATTGCCAGAGTTACGGAATGACTCTACTACTTCAAGACGTTTAATCGCACGTGTACGGCGTTGGCCTTGTGCAGATTTTAGCTCTTCTTTTAAAACTTGTGTTTCATCTTCTAAATCAATTTTCTCTAAAAGACGTTTAATAGCTTCAGCACCCATTGCCGCTTCGAACTCGTTACCATACTTTTCACGGTATGCGCGATATTCTTTTTCGGAAAGTAAGTCTTTGTATCCTAGAGACGTTTGACCTGTCTCGATTACTACATAAGAAGCGAAGTAAATTACTTCTTCCAATGCACGTGGAGACATATCTAAAATAAGACCCATTCGGCTTGGAATACCTTTGAAGTACCAAATATGTGATACTGGTGCAGCCAGCTCAATGTGACCTTGACGCTCACGACGAACTTTTGCACGTGTAACTTCTACTCCACAACGGTCACAAACGACACCTTTGTATCGTACACGCTTATATTTACCACAGTGACATTCCCAGTCTTTTGTTGGTCCAAAAATACGTTCGCAGAATAGACCATCTTTTTCTGGTTTTAATGTACGGTAGTTAATTGTTTCTGGTTTTTTAACCTCTCCATATGACCAAGAACGGATCTTGTCAGGTGAAGCTAAACCAATTTTCATATATTCAAATTCATTAACATCGATCAAGGAGCCTACCTCCCTTTAGTTATAAGTCGTAAATGACTTTTAATGTAGCTCTACACTTACAAAATTTCATATTAGGCCATAATGAAACTTGCATCTAAAACATAAGAAAAATCGGGCAGGGCATATACCTGCCCGATTCAATTGAAGTTATTCAAATGATTCTACTGGGTCTTCTTCTTTATCATCAGATGGGCGTCCAGCTTCTGAAGCTGGTGGAGCTACTTCTTCCTCATCGTCAAGGTCGCGTAATTCTACTTCCTCGTCATTGATTGTAAGCATCTTCACATCCATACCTAATGATTGAAGTTCTTTAATTAATACTTTGAATGATTCTGGTACACCTGGTTCTGGAACACTTTCACCTTTTACAATAGCTTCGTATGTTTTCACACGACCTACAACGTCATCTGATTTTACAGTTAAAATCTCTTGTAACGTGTAAGCAGCACCGTATGCTTCAAGTGCCCAAACCTCCATCTCACCGAAGCGCTGACCACCGAATTGTGCTTTACCACCAAGCGGCTGTTGCGTTACTAATGAGTAAGGTCCAGTTGAACGTGCGTGAAGTTTATCGTCAACCATGTGCGCTAGTTTAATCATATACATGACACCAACAGAAACACGGTTATCGAATGGCTCACCTGAACGTCCATCATAAAGAATTGTTTTACCATCACGGTTCATACCAGCTTCTTCCATCGTTTCCCAAACATCAGCTTCGTTGGCACCATCAAATACTGGTGAAGCCATATGAATGCCTAAGTAACGTGAAGCCATACCTAAATGCAGCTCCAGTACTTGTCCGATGTTCATACGTGAAGGTACCCCTAGTGGGTTAAGCATGATATCTACTGGTGTTCCGTCTGGCATAAACGGCATATCCTCTTCCGGTAAAATACGTGAAATTACACCTTTGTTACCGTGACGTCCGGCCATCTTGTCACCAACGCGAATTTTACGTTTTTGAACAATATAAGCACGAACTAATTGGTTTACACCTGGTGGTAATTCGTCACCGTCTTCACGGTTGAATACTTTAACATCTAAAATGATACCGCCAGCCCCGTGTGGTACACGTAGAGACGTATCGCGTACTTCACGTGCCTTTTCACCAAAGATAGCATGTAATAAACGCTCTTCCGCAGTTAACTCTGTAACCCCTTTAGGCGTAACTTTACCTACTAAAATATCACCGTCACGTACTTCCGCACCGATACGGATAATTCCGCGATCATCTAGGTTTCGAAGTGCATCTTCCCCTACGTTTGGAATGTCACGTGTGATTTCTTCAGGTCCAAGCTTAGTATCACGAGATTCCGACTCATATTCTTCAATATGAACAGAAGTATATACATCGTCTTTTACAAGGCGTTCGCTCATAATTACAGCATCCTCGTAGTTGAAGCCGTCCCATGTCATAAACGCAACAAGTACGTTTTGACCAAGTGCTAATTCGCCTTTTTCCATTGAAGGACCATCAGCTAAAATATCACGAGGTTTTACACGGTCGCCAACTTTTACGATTGGGCGTTGGTTATAAGATGTACCTTGGTTAGAACGAATGAATTTTTGTAATTTATATTTAGTTAAGTCACCCTTAACTTCTTTACCATCTACTAACTCAATACGACGTACATGGATTGAACGTGCTTCTACATGTTCTACAATACCGTCATATTTTGCTACAACAGCAGCACCTGAATCACGCGCGTCAACATGCTCCATACCCGTACCAACGAATGGTGCATTTGGATATAATAACGGAACAGCTTGACGTTGCATGTTCGCTCCCATTAACGCACGGTTTGAGTCGTCGTTTTCTAAGAACGGAATACATGCAGTGGCAGCAGATACTACTTGTTTTGGTGATACATCCATATAGTCGATGCGGTCTCTTGTAAATACTGTGTTATCGCCACGGAAACGTCCTACAACCTCTTCGTTAGCGAATGTACCATCATCATTTAAAATAGAGTTTGCTTGTGCAACTACATAGTTATCTTCTTCATCAGCCGTTAAATAATGGATTTCTTTCGTAACAGCACCTGTTTCCGGATCAACACGGCGGTAAGGTGTCTCGATGAATCCAAATTTGTTAACTTTTGCGAATGAAGATAAAGAGTTGATAAGACCGATGTTTGGTCCCTCTGGCGTTTCGATTGGACACATACGCCCATAGTGAGAGTAGTGAACGTCACGCACTTCCATACCTGCACGCTCACGTGTTAAACCACCCGGTCCTAATGCAGATAGACGACGTTTGTGCGTCAACTCTGCTAACGGGTTTGTTTGGTCCATGAACTGAGATAATTGAGAGCTACCAAAGAACTCTTTAATTGATGCAATAACCGGACGAATATTGATTAACTGTTGTGGTACGATTGCCGCTGTATCATTAATTGACATACGCTCACGTACAACACGTTCCATACGAGATAAACCGATACGGAATTGGTTTTGTAATAACTCACCAACAGAACGTAAACGACGGTTACCTAAATGGTCAATATCATCTGTGTTACCAACGTCATATAATAAATTGAAGAAGTACGATACAGAAGCCAATACATCGGCCGGTGTAATGTTTTTCACTTCTTCATCTACATAAGCGTTTGAAATAACATTAATTTCTTTTTGTGCTTCATCATTTGGTGCAAAGATTTTAACCGACTGGATTGTAATGTCATCTTCCAATACGCCACCAACTTGGTTTAATGTACGGAATCCTACACCACTTTCTAAATAAGGGATTAACTTATCAAGATTACGGCGGTCTAATAATGTACCTGCTTCAACAATAATTTCCCCTGTATCAGGATCTACTAATGTTTCTGCAATCGTTTGGTTGAATAAACGATTTTTGATGTGAAGCTTTTTGTTCATTTTGTAACGACCAACATTCGCTAAATCATAGCGTTTTGCATCAAAGAAGCGAGAATATAATAGATTCTTCGCAGATTCAACTGTCGGTGGTTCACCTGGACGTAAACGTTCATAGATTTCAAGAAGAGCCTTTTCAGTACCTTCTGTGTTATCCTTTTCTAACGTGTTACGTAAATACTCATTGTCACCAATGATATCTAAAATTTCTTGGTCCGAGCCGAAACCTAATGCACGTAAAAGTACCGTTACCGGTAACTTACGTGTACGATCGATACGTACATAGACAACGTCTTTTGCATCTGTTTCGTATTCTAGCCATGCACCACGGTTAGGAATAACTGTAGCACCAAAGCCTTTTTTACCGTTTTTATCCGTTTTTTCGTGGAAGTATACACTTGGAGAACGAACTAACTGAGACACGATAACACGCTCAGCACCATTAATGATAAATGTGCCTGTTTCTGTCATTAACGGGAAATCACCCATAAAGACATCTTGCTCTTTAACTTCGTTTGTTTCTTTGTTGTGCAAACGCACTTTCACACGCAGTGGCGCAGCATAAGTAACGTCACGTTCTTTACATTCGTCCACTTCATACTTAGGTTCACCTAAAGTATAATCAACGAATTCTAATGAAAGATTACCTGTAAAATCCTCGATTGGAGAAATGTCGTGGAACATCTCGCGCAACCCTTCTTCAAGGAACCACTCATAAGATGCTGTTTGGATTTCGATTAAATTCGGAAGTTCCAGCACCTCACTAATACGCGCAAAGCTTCTACGCTGGCGGTGTTGTCCGTACTGAACTAGTTGACCTGTCAACTCATTCACCCCTCAATAAAGCGATAATAGGTCTTTGCAAAAACATACAAATGGTGTATGATTTCGAAAGACAAAAAGAAAACGAGACTTTTTTAAAACCTCATTTTCGGTTAAACTTAACTTATTCTTAGCAAGTATACCCGTAAATTTGAATAAATAATGCAAAAGGGCATACTACCTCAAAATAATAATTTTGCATTTTATTATGTTATCACACTCAATTTGTCAAGTCAATATTTGATATAGATCTTACTTATTTTTTTGCACGAATGATCCAATATCCTTTTTTCTTCTCAACAACATCTACTTCTGAAAACATTTCTTCTAAATGACTCATTGTCGATGGAGCACCTTGCTTCTTCTGAATAACAATCCATAGTTCACCATTTTCCACAAGCAGCTCATATGCGCGGTCGTAAAACTTAAAAACCGTTTCTTTTCCTGCACGGATTGGTGGATTCGTTAATACTGCCGCTACTTTTGATTTAGTATCTACAGCATCCAATCCATCACTTTCAAAAATACGTACATTTTGAACCCCGTTAAGTTGGGCGTTTTTTTGAGACAAACTAACTGCACGTGAGTTAATATCCATCATGAACACTTCACGGTCAGGGTTGTTTTTTGCAATCGACAATCCGATTGGTCCATAGCCACAGCCTACATCAAGTAAAACACCTTCAACTTCAGGCATTTCAAAAGCATCGATAAGCACACGGGAACCAAAATCTACTTCGCTTTTACTGAATACACCCGTATCCGTTTCGAACGTAAACGTATTACCTAATAAAGTAAATTTCCATTGGCGTGGTTTACTTTCAGATTGAGGCTTATTTGAATAATAATGTTCAGACATCGATATGCCTCCTTAGAAAAACACATTTGCACCAACATGCGAAATGCTGTCTTTTTTCTTTATGTGGATTTCTTTTAAAAATTATACATTCTCATCCACTAAAAGTTAAATAAAGAAAAGCCCGCCGCAAAATTGTGACGAGCTTTCCTTATTAAGCTAAGCAATAGGCATAGCTATTAAATAAAGTTAAACTAAAATTATTTAACTTCTACTGAAGCGCCAACTTCTTCAAGTTTAGCTTTGATAGCTTCAGCGTCATCTTTAGAAACGCCTTCTTTAAGAGCTTTAGGAGCGTTGTCAACAACCTCTTTAGCTTCTTTTAAACCTAATCCAGTGATTTCACGAACCACTTTGATTACTTTAATTTTTTCTTGACCAGCAGATGTTAATACTACGTCAAACTCAGTTTTTTCTTCAGCTGCAGCAGCACCGCCAGCAACTACTGCTACTGGAGCAGCAGCTGTTACACCGAATTCTTCTTCGATTGCTTTTACTAAGTCGTTTAATTCTAGAACTGTCATAGCTTTGATAGCTTCTAAGATTTGCTCTTTGTTCATTTTAATTTCCTCCTATGGAATGTTTATTAGTTTAGGCAATTTGCCTGATTGTTGAAGTTAAGAGGCTAATATTAAGCGCCTTGCTCTTCTTTTTGTTCTGCAACAGCTTTTGTTGCAAGTGCGAAGTTGCGCACTGGAGCTTGAAGTACAGATAAAAGCATTGATAATAGACCTTCGCGAGATGGAAGTTCTGCAAGAGCTTTAACGTCTTCAACTGATGCCACAGTACCTTCGATGATACCAGCTTTAATTTCTAACGCTTCGTTTTTCTTAGCGAATTCGTTAATAATTTTAGCAGGAGCTACTACGTCCTCGTTAGAGAATGCGATAGCATTTGGACCAGTTAAGAATTCATTGATTCCTTCTAAACCAGCAGTTTCAGCAGCACGACGAGATAAAGTATTTTTATATACTTTGAACTCAACACCAGCTTCACGTAATTGCTTACGTAATTCTGTTACTTGCGCTACAGTTAAACCACGGTAATCTACTACTACGATAGAAGCAGCAGCTGAGAATTTATCAGCGATTTCTTGAACTTGAACTTTTTTTGTTTCGATTGCTTTGCTCATGATGACACCTCCTATTAGAATGAGTCATTTATACCGACAAAGAAAAGCCTCTACATCAAAATAGACATAGAGGCTGAAAGTACATCATCTTAAAAAGAATCCGAACTCCGATGTCCTCGGTAGGCTCATTAAGTGCAATATTGGCACCCCTACTGTCTACGGTACAAATGGATGATTCACAACAGCATTCATCTTATCAAGTAAGAGATGTGTTGTCAACAAATTTTATTTTACGATTTTTAAAAATCGGATAATTACTTAATAGTTACGTTAGCAGCGTCAACTTTTACAGCAGGACCCATTGTAGTTGTAACATTTACAGACTTCATGTAAGTACCTTTTGCTGCAGCTGGCTTAGCTTTTTGAACTACTTCAAAAACAGCTAAGAAGTTTTCTACTAATTTGTTTGTATCGAAAGAAACTTTACCAATTGGTGCGTGGATGATACCAGACTTTTCAGCACGGTATTCTACTTTACCAGCTTTGATTTCTTCGATAGCTTTTGTTACGTCAAATGTAACTGTACCTGTTTTAGGGTTTGGCATTAAACCTTTAGGACCTAATACACGACCTAATTTACCAACTTCACCCATCATGTCAGGAGTTGCAACGATTACATCGAAATCAAACCAACCTTGTTGGATTTTTTGGATGTATTCTGCATCGCCTACATAATCAGCACCAGCAGCTTCTGCTTCTTTAATTTTTTCGCCTTTAGCGAAAACTAAAACGCGTTGAGTTTTACCAGTACCGTGTGGTAATACTACCGCACCACGGATTTGTTGGTCATTCTTACGAGTGTCGATACCTAATTTGAATGCTACTTCTACAGTTGCATCAAAGTTTACTGAGCTTGTTTTTTGCGCTAATGCTACTGCTTCTTCAACAGAGTATAAAGTTGCGCGGTCGATTAATTTAGCTGCTTCTTGCAGTTTTTTACCTTTTTTAGCCATTATAATTTCCTCCTTGATTGTGGTTGTAACGGATTTGGACCTCCCACGAATAAAGGTTGCGCACTCATCAAACTAGTATCCGAGTGCAGCAACCTTCCAAAAAACAAAAACATCATCAAGTGTTGAAGATGGGATTAGTCTTCGATCGTAATGCCCATGCTTCGTGCAGTACCTTCAACCATTAACATAGCAGCTTCAACTGAAGCAGCGTTAAGGTCTGGCATTTTTTGTTCAGCGATTTCGCGAACTTTATCACGTTTAACCGTTGCAACTTTCTTACGGTTTGGTTCACCAGATCCTGATTGGATACCAGCTGCTACTTTAAGTAACACTGCTGCAGGTGGAGTTTTCGTAATGAAAGTAAATGAACGATCTTCGAATACTGAAATTTCAACTGGAATAATAAGACCAGCTTGATCAGCAGTACGAGCGTTAAATTCTTTACAGAATCCCATGATATTAACACCTGCTTGACCTAATGCAGGACCAACCGGTGGCGCTGGGTTTGCTTTACCAGCAGGGATTTGAAGTTTTACAACTTTAATAACTTTTTTAGCCACGAGACACACCTCCTTAAGTCCGTGATGTGGTAATAGGGTTGCCCCTCCCACTCAATATCTGTTCGTCAGCTAAGCCGATAACATTAAAACTAATTAAATCAAACATCAAATAGAATGACAGTCTGACCTATGAAATGATAACACTTTTAAATTGCTTAATCAAGTCTAAATAATTCTATATTTTTTGCACTTGGTTGAAATCTAGTTCCATCACTGTTTCGCGACCAAACATATCTACTAAAACTTTTAGTTTCGCTTTATCTACATCTACTTCTTCTACGCGACCTTGGAAATGTGCAAATGGCCCTTCAAGAACTTCAACAACTTCACCAACAGAAATTTCAACTTCACCTAATTGAGACTCGTTCATGCCCATTTGTGCAAGTAAACGTTCTGCTTCTTCCGGTAATAATGGCGTTGGCTTAACCCCGCCGCCTGAAGAACCGATGAAACCAGTTACCCCTGGTGTGTTACGGACTACATACCAAGCGTCGTCTGTCATAATCAACTCTACTAGAACATAACCAGGGAAGATTTTACGCATTACCGCTTTTTTCTTACCGTCTTCTTTTACATCGATTTCCTCATGCTCAGCTACGATTACTCGGAAAATCTTATCTTGCATACCCATAGTTTCTACACGTTTTTCAAGATTAGCTTTCACTCGGTTTTCATAACCAGAATACGTATGAACTACATACCAATTTTTCTCCATATAGGTAGGACTAAATCGTCCGTCCCTCCTTTACTTTAATGTGTTAGGGTATATATTTCCCCGATCACAAAACTTCAATAATCTATTTATTAACTATAAAACATTTTTTAACAAATGAAAAAACCCGTTATTTGAAATTGACGGGCTATTTCGAAATATTAACATGATATAGCTTATAGAGACAAGAACCAACGGAATAATTCTGAGATTCCTAAATCTGTAACCGTAAAGAATAACGCCATAACGATAACTGTTGAAATTACTACTACCGTATATTTCGTTAACTCTTTGCTTTTTGGCCAACTTGTTTTACGCATTTCCGAGCCGACTTCTTGAAAAAAGTTTGTTACCTTACTCATTTTGGCTAACCCCCGAACAACGAATTAATCTATTTTTTATTTATAACGTTTGTTTATGCGTTGTATGCTCGTTGCAATGCGAGCAAAATTTCTTTAATTCTAAGCGCTCAGTCGCTCCATCTTTTTTAGGAACGCTGTAGTTTCTTGAACCACATTTTTCACAGCTTAAAACGACTTTCTTTGCCATTTATATCACCTTTTCGGCAGTTTGTCCTTTAAAGACTAACACCTAAATTTCCCACTGTCAATAAAGGCTGTCAGTGTTTAAGTTATTTCTTTTAGTTCAAGATGCCGCTCTAATTTACGCTTTACCCGTTGCAGGGCATTATCTATAGATTTAACATGGCGGTTTAATTCTTCAGAAATTTCATTATAGGATTGGCCCTCTAAATAACGAGCCAACACTTGCTGTTCAAGCTCGCTTAATACCTCGCCCATCTTTTGTTCTAGATAAACATAGTCCTCACGGTTAATCATCAAATACTCTGGATCATCAGAAAGTGGACTCGTAATTATATCCATTAATGTCCGCTCTGATTCTTCATCATAAATCGGCTTATCTAAGGACACATAAGAATTTAAAGGGATATGCTTTTGGCGTGTAGCCGTTTTAATCGCTGTAATAATTTGCCTTGTTATGCACAACTCGGCAAATGCACGGAACGAAGCAAGCTTATCCTCTCTAAAATCTCGGATGGCCTTATATAAGCCAATCATACCCTCTTGGATAATATCTTCTTTATCGGCACCCACCAAAAAATATGACCGTGCTTTTGCTTTAACGAAAAGCCGGTATTTCGAAATCAAAAAATCTAACGCATCTGTATTGCCTAGATGCACCTGCTCTACAAGCCCTTCATCTGTCAAACGTTCTAAATGCAGTACCATTTGTAACTTCTCACTTTTAAGCAACGAAAATCACCTCAGCTACGCTAGAATTATTAGGAATAGTATAACTTAATTGGAAATTGCGGGCAAACTATTACTTAATCCCTCGTCTCCATTTTTCAAATTGTAGTTCTACTTCTTTCGATAATTTAATTCTTGAGGCCGGCTTTTCGTCAGTCGATTCTTTTACTTTAGAGGAAATTTTCGACTGAATAATTTGCATCTCAATTTCAAGCTCACGTGCGGACTTCCTTAAAGCACCGTGACCGAATACGACATTTTGCTCTGTCATATCGGAAGTTGCCACATGGATTTGAATTTTGCGCCCTTTCAACTCGGTCGATAACTTTTCAATACGCTCATCTGCTGTTTCGTTTTTACGCGTGTAGATTACTTCCACAGCATGCTGAATATAGAGTTGCT
Organism: Solibacillus sp. FSL W8-0372; assembly: GCF_037969735.1. Taxonomy (NCBI): domain Bacteria; kingdom Bacillati; phylum Bacillota; class Bacilli; order Caryophanales; family Caryophanaceae; genus Solibacillus; species Solibacillus sp. FSL W8-0372. The sequence continues at coordinate 3,822,489 of NZ_CP150204.1, forward strand.
CTGTGCCCGGTACAAGGTGTGCATCAAACACAACAATCACACGCCACCCTGTATGCGCTTTATATTCAGCCATTCTTTCAATCAAGCGATCGCGCGCATCTTCAAAGTGGGGTTCGCGTAATGGACGCAGCTCACTCCATGCACCTATCATGTTATAGCCGTCTACTAGCAAAATGTTTTGCATAACCTCATCCGTTAGCTTCTTGTCGTTTACGGTACACTTCATACATAAGCAGTGCTGCTGCTACGGAAGCGTTCAATGATGTAACATGACCAACCATTGGTAAGTGATATAAGAAATCACATTTATCTTTTAAAAGACGGCTCATTCCTTTACCTTCACTACCAATAATTAATGCAAGCGGTAATGTTGCATCCATTTTACGATAATCGGCCGAACCTTTAGCATCTGTTCCCGCTATCCAAACGCCACGGTCTTTTAACTCGTCCACTGTTTGGGCTAAATTCGTTACACGCACAACTGGTACATGCTCGATAGCGCCCGTTGAAGCTTTTGCAACAACTGCCGTTAAACCTACCGCACGACGCTTCGGTATAATGATACCATGTACACCGATTGCATCTGCCGTTCGCATAATTGAACCTAAGTTATGAGGGTCCTCTAGCTCATCTAAAATAAGGAAAAACGGATCTTCATTTTTTACTTTTGCCACTTCAAATAAGTCATCTAGCTCTGCGTAGTCATATGCTGCAACAGATGCAACAATTCCCTGATGGTTTTCTGCTAGTTTATCTACTTTTTGCTTTGGTACAAATTGAACTAACACACCTTGCTCTTTCGCTAAGTCCATTAATTCCTGTACACCTGTTTTCTTAACACCTTCAGCGATCCATAATTTGTTGATTTCACGACCTGCACGTAGCGCTTCTAATACCGGATTTTTCCCGGCAATCATTTCTCCGGTTACTTCCTCTTGGGCAGCCTGAGGTTTTTCCTGCTGTTTTTTATCGTGAGCTTTAAAGGTATCCGCCTTTTTGTCGCGACCTTTAGCATCGCGCGGCTTACGACCTTGCTGTCTTTTTTCTGCCATAGTTACTCTCCTTTTGAATGTTCTACGATTTCTATTGCGTAATCTATAATTTCATTTGCCCGGTCATGTTCTTTGCTTAAAAATAAATAGCCTAAAACAGCCTCAAAGCCCGAACTATTTCGATATGTGCGAACATCTGTATTTTTAGGGACAGAGCCTGATTTGGCATTGCGCCCTCTACGGAAAACGGCTTGTTCTTCATCTGTCAAATAGTTTTCGTCAATCATGCGATGTACGATGTTTGACTGAGATTTGGCCGAAACATATTTTGTCGCTTCTTTATGCAATGTATTTGGCTTTGCGCGACCAGATAAAATTAAATATTCTCGAATTCTTTGTTCAAGCACGGCGTCCCCCATATAGGCGAGCGCCAGTGCATTTAACTGTATGACATCATGCGGTGTTAAGTTTTGCATCTATTGTCCTCGTTTCCAGCGTGTTCCTTGACGAGTATCTTCCAGCACAATATCCATACTTAACAATTGGTCACGAATTTCATCTGACCGTGCAAAATCTCTGTTTTTACGAGCTTGGTTACGCTCTTCAATCAATGCCTCTATCTCTTCGTCCAATAAACCAGCTTCAATTTTCACTTTAATTCCCAATACTTCTCCAATTGCATCAAACATATTTAATATCGCTTGCAACACAGCTTTATCAGTATTAGTTTCTTTTAAATAAACATTGGCAATATGTGATAGTTCAAACAATGCCGAAATCGCATTTGCTGTGTTGAAGTCATCATTCATTGCATTTTCAAAATCAACTTTCACTTGATTAACTTTCTCAAGCCATTGTTCGCTGTCATCCCCTAAGCTTGCCGATAATGCCAAACGGTGCTCAGCATTTGCATAAGAGGTACGAATACGATCCAATCCGTTTTTCGCCGCTTCCACTAAATCTTGCGCGAAGTTGATTGGGTGACGATAATGAACAGACAACATAAAGAAACGCAGTACTTGCGGATCGATTTGCTGACGAATATCATGCACTAATATAAAGTTACCGAGGGATTTTGACATTTTTTCATTATCAATATTAATATAGCCATTATGCATCCAATAACGTGCAAATGTTTTATCGTTATGCGCTTCTGATTGCGCAATTTCATTTTCGTGGTGAGGGAATGTTAAATCCTGACCTCCTGCGTGAATATCGATTGTATCACCTAAATGCTCACGTGCCATAACAGAGCATTCAATATGCCAACCTGGGCGTCCTTCTCCCCACGGAGAGTCCCATTTAATTTCCCCTACTTTGGCTGCTTTCCATAAGGCAAAATCTAACGGGTCTTCTTTCTTTTCACCTGCTTCAATGCGAGCGCCTACTTTTAAATCATCGATCGATTGGTGGCTTAACTTTCCATAGCCATCGAATTTACGTGTACGATAATAAACATCGCCTTGAGATTCATATGCATAACCCTTATCAATTAGCACTTTAATAAATTCAATAATATCGTGCATATGCTCTGTTACACGTGGATGGGCATCCGCTTTTTGGCAACCCAATGCAGTAATGTCTTCAAAATATGCAGCAATGAAGCGGTCTGTTAACGCCGATGTTTCTTCTCCCAGCTCATTGGCAGCTTTAATAATTTTGTCATCAACATCGGTAAAATTCGATACGAATTTCACTTCATAGCCGGCATACTGGAAATAGCGTCGTACCGTATCATATACGATGACTGGACGTGAATTTCCGATATGAATGTAATTGTATACTGTAGGACCACATACATACATTTTCACTTTGCCATCCTCTAATGGAATAAAGGGCTCTTTTTGTCTCGTTAACGAATTGAAGATTTGAATACTCATTTTGCCGCTCCTTTTTATATACATTCTTTTTTAATTAAATATTCACTTTTTATTTCTACAAAAAAGCGTCTCCATCACCTAGTTAAAGGTGACAGAGACGCTATACGCGCGGTTCCACTCTGGTTGAAAAAATACGAATACTTTTTCCGCTTGAAAGTCCTTTAACGGGGACAAATCGACTTAACTTACTATAATTTCAGTTAAATACTCGAAGGTGCATTTCAGCTTTGCCTAGACCTAGATCACTTTCAGCCGGTGATGATCCTCTCTAATAAGGTATGCGCCGCGTACTTCTCCTTCTCAACGTGCTAACTTTATATACAATTTACATTCATTTTACATTTATTTTCTGAAAAATCAATCATTAATATTACTCTTAGATAACTATTCAGCAAACTTCCCGACACGGGCGATTGTTTTTTCCTTGCCGATTAAGGAAATGGCGTTCGGTAATTCCGGTCCATGTGTTTGACCAGTCGTCACAACTCGAATCGGCATGAATAGGTTTTTACCTTTTACCCCTGTTTCTTTTTGCACGGCTTTAATAGCCGCTTTAATTGAGTCTGCATCAAAGGATTCTAAAGTTTCTAACTGAGTTTTAAATGCAGCCATAACAGCTGGCACTGTCTCACCTGCTAATACCTCGTTTGCTTCTTCATCATATGCAATTTCTTCTGTGAAAAATAGGCTCGATAATTCTACGATTTCAGCCCCGAAGCTCATTTGCTCATGGTAAAGTGCGATTAAATCAGAAGCCCATACATGCTGCTCTTCTGATAACTCTTCTGGTAGTAAGCCTGCTTTTTGTAAGTGTGGCAATGCTAGTGCAACAACTTCTTCACGAGACATTTTTTTAATATATTGGTTGTTCATCCATGTAAGTTTTGTTTTATCAAACATAGATGGTGATTTTGATAAACGTTTTTCATCAAAAAGCTTAACAAGTTCATCATGAGAAAAGATTTCCTCTTCCCCTTCCGGAGACCAGCCTAGTAAGGCAAAGAAATTAAACATTGCTTCCGGTAAATAACCAAGCTCTTTATATTGCGTAACGAATTGAATAATTGATTCATCACGCTTTGATAATTTTTTGCGCTCTTCATTTACGATTAATGTCATATGGCCATATTGTGGATATTCCCATCCGAAGGCATCAAAGATCATCATTTGTTTTGGTGTATTCGATAAATGCTCTTCCCCTCGGAATACATGCGTAATTTCCATAAAGTGATCATCTAATACAACAGCATAGTTGTATGTTGGAATTCCATTTGCTTTCACAAGCACCCAGTCACCAACATCCTTTGATTCAAACGATACTTCACCACGAACTAAATCATTGAAGTTATATGTCACATCTGCTGGTACACGCATACGGATTGTATATTGCTCGCCCGCTGCTTCTTTTGCAGCAACTTCTTCTGATGTTAAGTGACGGCATTTCCCTCCGTACATTGGAGCAGCAATACCCTTCGCTTTTTGAGCGTCACGCTCTGCTTCTAGCTCTTCTGATGTACAGAAACATTTATATGCTTGACCTGATTCCAACATCTTTTCTGCATGCTCTTTATAAATATCCAGGCGCTCCATTTGGCGATACGGTGCATACGGCCCCCCAATATCCACTGACTCATCTGGTACAATACCTAACCAACGTAAGTTATCAAGTTGAGAAGCTTCTCCACCCTCTACATTACGCTCGATATCTGTATCTTCAATACGTACTACAAAAGTTCCGTTATGATGTTTTGCATATAAATAGTTAAATAAAGCTGTACGTGCGCCACCGATATGTAAAAATCCTGTTGGCGATGGTGCATAACGAACTCGAACTGTTTTCGTCATAATATTGCCTCCTAATTTTAGCGTTAATACGCTCGACCATTTTTAATATAAAAAGTATACATTTTTTTATATGTGTAAGAAAGAACATTATATTGCACTATACTTTCACAATAAGTGTCTTTTTAAACCTTGTCCATTCTACCACTGTCAGTTACTAAGTTAAAGCAACATATGTTGATTTTCACACCTAATTTTGCCTTAAGCTTTCACTAAAAGAATTGTTGCCATTGCGGCAATACCTTCTTCACGACCAACAAATCCCAATTTTTCGGTCGTTGTTGCTTTTACATTTACTTGTGAAGGCTCTGCATTTAATAATTCTGCGATACGGTTTTGCATTTGCGCAATATATGGCGCCATTTTTGGACGCTGAGCCATAATCGTGCAATCTACATTGCCTAATTTGTAGCCCCGTTCTTCAACCTTTTTCCAAATGTATTCAAGTAACTTCGCTGAATCGGCATCTTTCCACTCTGGATCTGTATCCGGGAAGTGTCGACCTATATCTCCTTCACCAATTGCCCCTAATGCTGCATCTGTCACGGTATGCAAAAGTACATCAGCATCTGAATGCCCTAGCAAGCCGCGCTCATGGGGAATTGTAATCCCACCTAAAATTAATGGACGTCCTTCTGCAAACTCATGAACGTCAAAACCTTGTCCTATTCGAAACATAATAATGCTAGCTTACAAAGTAAACTAGCTTTCACCTTCTTTCTGCTAATCTCATTACCCATAGTATAATCAACTTCTACAAAAAAAGCCTTGAAAACCTTTTACTTTTCAAGGCTCTTTCTAAAGTTATGTTTTTCTAAAATAGCTTCTCCAAAAATCAAGTCTTCCTGAGTCGTCATTTTTACATTTTCGTAGCTGCATTCTACGATGTGAATATCATGCCCTAATCGTTCTACTAGCATCGCTTCATCCGTTCCTAAAAAACCAACCTTTTCAGCTACATCTTCTGCTTCAGCCAATAAATCATACCGGAATGCTTGCGGTGTTTGAACCATCCATAAAGACTCACGGTCAATTGTTTCTTTAATGAGTCCATTCTGCACAATTTTCATCGTATCTTTTGCACGAACGCCTGCAATGGCTGCTCCTTTTTCGTATGCAACCTTTGCAAGTTCTGTAATTTTTGGAATCGTAATAAAAGGCCTTGCTGCATCATGAACAAGAACAACCTCTACTGCCTTCATTTCTTTAATACATGAATGCACTGAATGTTGCCGTTCTTCTCCCCCTGTAGGGAGCCCTTTTACTTTTGTAATATTATAATTTTCGATGAGCGATTGTATAAATAATCGTTCCTCATCCTTTACTGCTAGCCAAATTCCTGTGCAGTTTGCATCTTGTTCAAAAACAAGAAGAGTATGCACTAAGATGGGTTTATCCGCTAAGTTTAAAAATAGTTTATTTTGCCCAGCGCCCATACGCTTCCCACTACCTGCTGCCGGCAAAACGACTTCATACCGCAAAATACTTCACTTCCTAATCTTCTTTTGGCTTCGCGAAAATCATTCGCCCGGCTGATGTTTGTAATACACTTGTTACCGTTACTCTAATCGCCTGCCCGATATAGCTACGACCGCCTTCTACAACAATCATCGTACCATCATCTAAATATGCTACCCCTTGATTGTGTTCTTTACCATCTTTAATCACAACTACTTGCATATCTTCACCAGGAATAACGACAGGCTTGACCGCATTTGCCAAATCATTAATATTCAATACTTTTACACGGTGCAATTCGCAAACTTTATTTAAGTTAAAATCATTCGTTAAAATTTGTGCACTCATATTTTTAGCTAAACGGACCAACTTTAAATCTACTTCAGCCACATCTTCAAAATCTACTTCAGTAATAAGGACTTTGGATGACCGTTCATCCTGAAGACGCTTTAGAATATCCAATCCTCTGCGACCACGCGTACGTTTTAACGTATCAGAAGAATCTGCAATATGCTGAAGCTCTGTTAGTACAAACTGAGGCACGACTAAAATCCCTTCAACAAACCCTGTCTCGGATATGTCCGCTATACGCCCATCAATAATAACGCTCGTATCAAGCAATTTATATTGCTCTTGCTCCTGTTCCTGCAATTCTTTTCCAGATGTCTCATTAATACGCTTTTTATTGGATTTCCCTGTAAAAATCTGCATAAGCTCGTCACGCTTACTAAAGCCTAATCTAAAGCCTAAATATCCTAGTACAATCGATAAGATTGCTGGAACAACCGCAGTAATTACAGGTATATTCATTTGATTAATTGCCACACCAACTAATGTTGCTACACTTAGCCCTACAATTAAGCCAAGCGTCCCAAACAACAAATCTGCTGCAGGCAATTTAAATAATACTTCTTCTAACCATGTAATTAATTTTACAAAGTAATCGGATAACGCAAACGATAGAACAAATAATAAAGCAGCACCTATCGCAACACTAAAGTATGGATTATTAAGCCACGGATTGGATGATAAATTCATAAATTCGTATAATGGCGGTAAGAAAATGAGACCTAATGCTCCACCGATAAATAAAAATGCTACTTGGATAATTCTTTTTAACATTTACTATCACCTCCATCAATAATTATACATATAATGCCCTGTTCATGCGAAGCACAACCATCAATATCGCAGCAAAATAGAAATATTAATTAAAGACTCTATTTATGTAAGTTCCATGCCTTCATTAATATTAAACATTTGCAGAGAATTCTCCCTTTCTATTTGTTGAATTTACATTATATCTTTTCGATTATTACAGAGTTCGTTCAAAATTATACTCACACATAGCATTTAGATATTATTTTAATATAATAGAAAAATGACAACATAGAATAGGAGAATACGTTATGGATACAACAAAAGAAATAAAAATCTCAACCGCTGACCCATCTGCAATCGGGTTATTCGGTTTAGCTATTGTGACATTTGTGGCTTCAACTCAAAAATTGGGATGGACTGAAGGTTTAGGTTTAGTCATTCCCTGGGCAATTTTCTTAGGTGGGATTGCACAATTTTACGCGTCAGTATTAGATTCAAAGCATAATAATACATTTGGTACGACAGCATTTGGCGCATATGGTTTATTTTGGATGGGTGTAGGTATGAGCTGGTTCGTTCAAGCCGGTGTGTTCGGTGAAGCATTGCAAGCATCTGTTGATACACGTCAGCTTGGCGTTGTGTATCTAGGGTATTTAATCTTTACCCTATTTATGACGATTGGTGCAGCTGAAACAAATAAAGTTTTATTTTCTATCTTTGTAATGATTGATTTACTATTTATCGGTTTAGCATTAAGCTCATTTGGGATAATGGAGCACGGTATGCATTTATTAGCCGCTTATTCTGAATTAATTATTGCGCTTTTATCACTATACGGTGCAGGGGCTAATGTATTAAACAAGCATTTCGGCTTCAATTTCTTACCGATTGGAAAGCCTTTTGGCATTTTCACAAGAGAAGCATTTGAAAAGAAAGATAAAACTGTAAAAGCATAATTTATTGTTGTACAAAATAAAGCGTCGCAATTTGGTTTCTACCCATTGCGACGCTTTTTTATCTACATTGTTCCCCGCTTTACGGACAACTTCTATTTTCTCCCGCGCTCATCGAGAACACAAAAGGTTTACTATAAATTTTGAAAAGATTCCCGAAGTGCATCACTAATCGTTTCAACACCGACTACTTGTATATCTGCAGGGAACTCCCAGCCCCCAATATTTGAGGCTGGAATAAATGCGCGTTTAAACCCTAGCTTTGCCGCTTCTTGTACACGCTGCTCAATTCTAGAAACGCGACGTACTTCACCAGTTAATCCTACTTCCCCAATAAAGCAATCGGTCGGGCGTACTGTTTGATCTTTAAAGCTCGAAACAATACTCGTTAATACCGCTAAATCAATTGCCGGCTCATCCAGCTTCACCCCACCGGCAACTTTAATATAGGCATCCTGTGCCTGAAGCATCATACCCATCCGTTTTTCCAATACTGCCATTAAAAGCTGCACACGGTTTTGATCAACCCCTGTAGCCATGCGTTTTGGATAATTGAAACTTGTCGGCGTGATAAGTGACTGTATTTCCACCAAAATTGGTCGTGTCCCTTCCATTGACGCTACAATTGTCGAGCCTGGTGCACCTTGTGAACGTTCCTGTAGAAACAGCTCAGACGGATTCAATACTTCTTTCAATCCACCGTGGAGCATCTCGAAAATCGCAATTTCATTTGTAGAACCAAAACGGTTTTTTTGACTCCGTAAAATACGGTGGTTATGGTGACGCTCCCCTTCAAAATACAAAACAGTATCTACCATATGTTCTAAAATACGCGGCCCTGCAATCTGACCTTCCTTTGTAACGTGACCAACCAAGAAAATCGCGATGTTTTTCGTTTTCGCAATACGCATTAATTCTGCTGTACATTCACGTACTTGAGAAACACTCCCCGGCGCACTCGTTACTTCTGGATGATGTACTGTTTGAATTGAATCGACTATAACAAATTTCGGTTGTACTTCATCAATTGTTTGATTTAAAAATTCCAGATTTGTTTCCGAGTAAATATAAAGCTCTGGAGTGTGAACACCTAAGCGTTCGGCTCTTAGTTTCGTTTGACGTACAGATTCCTCGCCGGAAATGTATAACACACGCTTTCCTTGATTAGAAAGAAGAGCAGATACTTGTAATAGTAATGTCGACTTCCCTATTCCTGGGTCTCCCCCTATCAATACAAGTGAGCCTGGGACAATTCCGCCGCCTAAAACGCGATTAAATTCATTCATTTCTGTGGCAATACGTGTTTCTTCCTGTACCTCCACATGAATAATAGGTGTTGCCTTTGTAGCGGTTGTAGAATGCTGGAACGCACCACGCGGCCCTTTTGTGATGACTTCGACTTCTTCGTTCATCGTATTCCATTCGCCACACCCTGGGCAACGTCCCATCCATTTTGCCGCTTCATAGCCACAGCTGCTGCACATAAATTTCGATTTCTTTTTTGCCATTTTGCTAGCTCCTTCGAATGTTTGTTCCTATAATTGTACACGAAACAAAATCGAATACCCACTAATCAGTCGTAAAATTCATTTTGGGCTTCAAAAATGGCTAAAAAAAGACGAGGCAGGAAATAACCTACCTCGTCTTTTTATTCCATTAATTTGTTGATACTTTTTCTTGTGTACGGACGATGAACTCATCACTTACATAATCAAGTACCACTGTTTGCGATTTATCTAATGTCCCTTTTAACAGTTCTTCAGATAAACGGTCTTCTACATGTTTTTGCAATGCACGACGTAATGGGCGGGCACCATATTGTGGATCGTAGCCTTCTTCAGCAATCTTTTCAAGTGCAGCATCTGTAAGGTGCAGCTCAATTTCTTGCTCTTTAAGACGGTTTGTTAAAGAGTTAGCCATTAATGATACGATTTCTTTTAAGTGAACTTTCTCTAATGAGTGGAACACAATCATTTCATCAATACGGTTTAAGAACTCTGGGCGGAATGCTTTTTTCAGTTCTTCCAGCATTGTACCCTTCATATCTTTATCTTTCGATTCATTTAATCCTGCACTAAATCCAACATGCTTACGGTATTTCAATGCATCCGCACCAACGTTTGATGTCATAATAACTACCGTATTACGGAAATCTACAACACGACCTTTTGAATCCGTTAAACGACCATCTTCCAGTACTTGCAATAAGATGTTGAATACATCTGGATGTGCTTTTTCGATTTCATCAAGTAATACAACTGAGTATGGTTTACGACGAACTTTTTCCGTTAATTGACCGCCATCATCAAAGCCCACATAGCCTGGAGGTGAACCAACTAAACGTGAAGTCGAATGTTTCTCCATATACTCTGACATATCTACACGGATCATCGCATCTTCATCACCGAACATTACTTCTGCCAGCGCCCTTGCAAGTTCCGTTTTACCGACACCTGTAGGACCAAGGAAGATGAATGAACCGATTGGACGTTTAGGATCTTTTAATCCCGCGCGTGCACGACGAATAGCTCGTGAAATTGCTTCCACCGCTTCACCTTGACCGACTACACGCTTGTGTAATTCTTCTTCAAGGTTCAGTAATTTCGCAGATTCTGCTTGTGCAATTTTAGAAACTGGAATTCCAGTCCACATTGCAACAACTTGGGCAATGTCATCTACATATACTGTCGACTCTTCTTTACCCTGCTTTTCTTTCCATTCCTTTTTCATTTGCTCTAGCTCTTGTTTTAGCTTTTGCTCCGAATCACGTAACGCTGCTGCCTTTTCAAATTCCTGACCTGAAACAGCTGCATTCTTTTCGGATTTTATGCCTTCTAACTTATCTTCCAGTTCTTTTAAATTCGGTGGAACTGTATATGAACGTAAACGTACTTTCGAACCTGCCTCATCAATTAAGTCAATCGCTTTATCCGGTAAGAAACGGTCTGAAATGTAACGATCTGATAATTTCGCCGCCGCTTCTACTGCTTCATCCGAAATTTTCACACGGTGATGTGCTTCATAACGGTCACGTAAGCCTTTAATAATTTGGATGGTTTCATCAACAGACGGCTCATCGACTTGGATAGGTTGGAAACGACGCTCCAATGCAGCATCTTTCTCAATATATTTACGGTATTCATCAAGTGTTGTGGCACCGATACATTGTAATTCCCCACGAGCTAAAGATGGTTTTAAAATGTTTGATGCATCAATTGCACCTTCAGCACCACCTGCACCGATTAGTGTATGAAGCTCATCGATGAAAAGAATAATATTGCCTGCTTGGCGAATTTCATCCATAACTTTTTTCAAACGGTCCTCGAATTCACCGCGATATTTTGTACCTGCTACTACAGTACCCATATCAAGTGTCATAACACGTTTGTCACGTAGTGTTTCAGGTACTTCATTATTAATAATTTGCTGAGCTAATCCTTCAGCAATGGCTGTTTTACCGACACCTGGCTCCCCAATTAGTACTGGGTTGTTTTTCGTACGGCGTGACAATACTTCCACGACACGTGTAATTTCTTTTGAGCGTCCAATGACAGGATCAAGTGAACCTTCTCGGGCAACTGCTGTTAAGTCACGTGCTAAACTATCCAACGTCGGTGTATTTACAGTTTGCGCCATATTTGACGTTCCACTATTATTGGCATCATTATTTCCTAAAAGTAATAAAACTTGTTGGCGTGCTTTATTAATACTTACACCTGTGTTAGCCAATACTCGTGCTGCAACACCTTCTCCTTCACGAATTAATGCCAATAGAATATGTTCTGTTCCTACATATGCATGACCTAATTTACGTGATTCGTCCAATGAAAGTTCGATTACTTTTTTAGCACGCGGTGTGTAATGTACGATAGGCCCAACTTCCTCGGTACCTTTTCCTACTAATTCCTCTATACCTGTTTCAATCATTTGAGGGCTAATATTAATTGCTTCCAATGCTTTTGCAGCAATCCCGCCACCTTCACGAATTAAGCCAAGTAAAATATGTTCTGTTCCAATTTCTTTATGCTTAAGGCGAATTGCTTCTTCTTGAGCAAGTTGTAATACTTTCTGAGCACGTTGTGTGAATCGATTGAACATCATAAAAAATCCTCTCCTTTTTCCCCATTGTTTGTAGCTTCATCTTGCTCGTTTAACTTATCTTGTAAAAGCTTTGCACGATACATATCGCGCTCTGCTGGTTGCAAAGTAGTACCAATATATTGCTGAATGAGTCCAGGTTGCATTAAAAGCATGCACTCATTTAATTTACGCTGTGAAATAGGTTCTAATAATCCTAAACTTACCCCAAGACGGACATTGGATAAACAGCTTGCGGCTTCTTCACTCGGTAAAATTTTTGCATACTTCAATGTACCAAGTGAGCGACTTAAACGGTCTTCTAATATTGAAGGCGCTCGCATCAACAAATTCTTCCGAGCAAGCTGTTCTTTTTGTATCACTTGCTCTACTACTTCTTGAAGCTCCTGCAAAATTGTTTCTTCAGATTTACCTAAAGTGATTTGATTAGAGATTTGATAAATATTACCTAAATTTTCACTTCCTTCTCCATATATACCCCTCACTACCATTCCTAATCTTGTCATCATCTGAATTAAGGCATTCATTTGTTTAGTCATCGTAAGTGCTGGTAAATGAAGCATGACAGAGGCTCTAAGTCCCGTTCCAACATTGGTCGGGCAACTTGTTAAGTATCCATATCGGTCTTCATATGCATAGTTGATTGACTTACTTAAGTAGCGGTCAATTGTTCTAGCTTCCTGAAAGGCTTCTTTTAAGTTCATGCCTTGTGTCAGGCTCTGAATCCGAATATGGTCCTCTTCATTTACTAATATGCTAATGGATTCATCTTTTGTTAAAAAAAATGATCCTATTTTTTTTCTTCGTGCCAAGTTAGGGCTTATAAGGTGCTTCTCCACTAGGATTTGACGCTGTAATACAGGCATATCTTTTATTTGGAAGTAGGAAAATTGATAAGGGTTTACGTCTGTAGATAGTAGAACCTTCATCATTTTATCTTCGACTACCTGTGCCTCTTCTTCTGTAAAACTTATCGGAAATCGAGTATTGGCAATATTACGAGCAAGTCGAATGCGTGTGCTTATGACGATATCCGATTCGCTTTCATGTTGCATCCAGCTTGGACTAGCATTCGTTAGAAAATGCTCGATGTTCATGCGTTCCCCTCTCCTTCCTGTTTAATTTTATTTTCCAATTCACGTACTTCATCACGAATCAAGGCTGCATCTTCAAAGCGTTCCTCAGCAATCGCCTGATGTAATAATGTACGGAGTTCGTTAATTTGTTGTTCGATTTTTTCTTTTGATGGGGCATTTTTTTCGTACCCTACATGCTGTGTGCCTGCTTGAATGCGCTCAAGCAACTGTGGTAATTGCTCGCTAAATGTCTCATAACACTGACCACAACCAAATTTACCTTGCTTTAAAAATTGTCGGTACGTAAACCCACAAGAAGGACATGCTTTTTGAGTGGTAGGCTGTTTCGTTGCATTTTCTTTTTTTGCATTCACCGGTACAAAATTGAACCAATTCGATATAAGTTGTTGAAGAGAGGTTGGCTCTTCACTCACATCAAATTGAAATGGATGGAATTGTGTAGCGCATACTTCACAATAGTGACGTTCCACTTTCTGACCGTTATGAACTTGTGTTACGGTTACATTTGCATGACGCTGCTTACAATGCTCACATATCATATATTTACACCTCTACTTTTCAAAAGAAATCGTTTGTAGCATTGCATGCATAATGCGTGCCCTTAACTGATCACGGAGTGGTAAACCTACCTGTAATGTGACACGATCGAGGGCTACTTTCATAATGCTTGCTTCACGCTCGGTAATAATATCCTCTTCCAACAATCGATAAATAATATGCTCTGCATTCGTCTGTGCAATGGCATTCCCTATCTGTGTTTCCATTTCATCTAATAAGTTTTTCTTTGAGTGGATTGTTACTCGCAAAATTCGAATATAACCGCCACCCCCGCGCTTACTCTCTACATAGTATCCATGTTCGGTCGTGAAACGCGTATTGATGACGTAATTGATTTGGGAAGGAGCGCAGGAAAATTGCTTCGCTAATTCATTTCGCTTTATTTCAATATGTCCCTGTCCATCTAATTCAATAACTTCCTTCAAATACCCTTCAATTATGTCAGATATATTCCTCATGCTGTTCTCACCTCTCATCAACTGACTTTGACTATCTTTGACTTAAATATACAATATTTATTTTTTGGAATGCAACTATTTGCTCTTACTTAAGTTTCCCCTAAATTACAACAATAAATCCCTATTAATGTAAAAAAACAGCCGAGTTTGTTTTGTACAAACTCGACCGCTTAATCTTATACCCAACGACCGACAATTGGATAATTCCAATCTTGGTCTGATAATGCTTTTATAATTCCTATCACTGGAGCACCCCAGAAGATTATGAAGAACACCAATAAGAATGGTAAACCGATTAACACAATTGAGAAGATCCCTGCAATTGTTAATAAAATACCAAATACAACTTGGAATAGTAATGCTTGCATTGCAGTACGTTTTACTTCGGATTCAGTAGTTATTAAGAAAAATAGAATCGGTACTAGGAAAGGAGCAAAAAAGGCACTCGCATGAATAATAATTTTTGACCATTTAGATTCCATTTGTTATCAACCTCACTTTATATTGTTAACTTATTTACGAATAATATTCATAAAAGTTTCATAGCAGGAATAAAAAAATCCCGATTCTTTTATCGAGATTTCTTAGAGAACAAACTTCTGATTAATATGGACCTCTATCATCCGGGTTATCCCCTTCTTGAGGAAATAAAAAATACGAAATTATAGCTGTTAAAATGGTAGCTCCTATCACAATCAATATTCGATCACGGTCGCCTACTTCTGCATAATTATTGACTAACATAATATAAGAAGCAATTGCAACCCCCAATGACAATGGTATAACAAATTTTAAACGACCTTTATGAAATTTCATTTTTTCTACGCCCTTTGAATCTATTTTTGTTAGTTTCTATCATACCTGGTTTAATTTTAAATTACAAATTCTTCAATAATAAGAATTTATACCGAAATAATAATGATAATACCAATAAAAAATAGTAAGATTGTAATAGTTGGAAAATTAATGAAATGAGGAATAGTATGGGCATTCTATTTGCAAGAGCGACTAAAGTTTCAAAAAAAACTTACTTTGATATAGATAAATATTCTCAAGAAGTTTCTTTAGATGTTTCGAAGTATCCCGATTTAAATAAACAGCTTCAATTATTAAAATTAACAAACGATGACTTAGCCATAATCAAACAGCTGGAGCCCTTTGCACCAGAAATCATTCCTACTATGGTGGAACAGTTCTATGCAGCAATTAGTTTAAGCACGGAGCTTACTGATATTATAAATAATACAAGTAAAATAGACCGATTAAAAGTTACTCTATACAAACATTTAGAAAGTATTTTTAAAGCTTCAATTGATTCGCATTACTTAGAAGAGCGTCAGACAATTGCACATGTACATGTCAGAATTGGTTTAAAATCAAAATGGTATATTGCTTCGTTCCAATCCTTAATAACGACATTTATTGAGTTTATCGAAAAGATTGATATGCCGAACTCCGAAATGGGTAAAGCCATTAATGCTTTCTCGAAAATTATTAATCTCGAACAGCAGCTTGTTATCGAAGCTTATGAAAAGGAAGAACAGCGAATTCGTATGGAAAATGTAGAGTTGCAAACAAAACTAATCGACCGGATTCAAAATACCGCACAGGAATTGTATAGCATTAGTGATGAAACAAACGATTCTTTACAGGAAATAGCCAGCCAATCTGAAGAAATCGCTTCTAATACAGAGCAAGGTTTAAATTTAGTCGCGGAGACAGAAGACAAATCGACAACCGGCACAACCTATTTAGTGAGTCAAACGGCAATTATGAAGACGATTTTAGACCGAGTAGAGACATTGGAAACTTCAATGGTTACACTTCGTCAATCCTCTCAAAAAATTGCTGATATCGTAGGGTTAGTTACAGGTATCGCTGATCAAACGAATTTACTAGCGTTAAATGCATCTATTGAAGCTGCCCGTGCAGGAGAACATGGTAAAGGTTTTGCTGTCGTAGCGGATGAAGTTCGAAAGCTTGCAGAAGAAACGAAAAAAGCAGTTCAAAATGTGTCGCAATTAATTAAAGAAACTGAGCTCAGTATTACCCAAATGTCTCATTCTGTTTCGAGTGTCGATGAGCAGGTCAAAATGAGTGTCGATACTCAAAAAAATTTAACGGATTCATTTACTTCTATTACAGAAGCTGTATCCGGCATTAAAAAGAAATATGAAAATACTAATGAAGACATTCATACCATATCCTCTGTCATTACGGGATTAACACATACAACCAATCTTGTCTCAACTTCTTCTGATTCGTTGTTGCGCATCGTTCATGAATTAAATAACTAATTTTCAATTAGCGGTGTTTTAAATAGCTATTAAGAAAAATGAAGAGGCAGTGGTAAAAGGTTTCCCTTTATCACTGCCTCCTTTGATTATTGCTAAATTGTCATTTAAGCAGGCGATTTTTTGATAAGACCCGCTTTTGCTTTCGATGTTCTTGACGAATAGGACCTGTTTCAAATAAATGACGTTCAAAATCCGTTTCCGGCTCAACACCTGGTACTTCTTTCGGATTGCCATTTCCATCAATTGCAACCATTGTCACGAAAGATTCTGTCGTTAATTTTTTTGCTCCGGTTTTAACATTTCTAGAAACTACACGTACATACACTTCCATTGATGTACGTCCCGTCCCAGAAACGACTGCCTCTAGCTCTATCATATCACCTGCATATGCTGGTGAGACAAAATCTACGGAGTCGAAAGATGCTGTGACGACCTCTCCCTGAGAATGTTTCATTGCTGCAATTGCCGCAATCTCATCAATATATGCTAATACTTTTCCCCCGAATATAGATTGATGGTGATTCGTATCAGGAGGTAGTACTAATCGAGTTTGGATAGATTTTGAATAACTCATTGGTAAAGTTGTTTTCATAAATATCCTCCTTTCTAACTACACTCCATGTTACTATTCGATAGGGCAAAGTGCTAGTTTGAATTTTTAATATGTCAGCTTCATTGTTATAAATTTCAGCTCTGTCATTTCTTCCACAGCATACTTAATACCTTCTTTGCCATAGCCGCTATTTTTAACACCACCATATGGCATATTATCTACGCGGAATGTAGGAACATCATTAATAACTACCGTTCCTGCTTCAATCTCCTCTGCTGCTTTCATAGCATCTGTGAAAACGTTTGTATAAATACCAGCATTTAAGGCTAACTCTGATTCGTTTACGAGCGCTATTGCCTCGTCTAATGTTTCATATGGAACGATTGAAACAATAGGCGCAAAGGTTTCTTCACATACAATTTTCATATCCGGCTTCACATTTGTCATAACGGTCGGCGAACATGTACGATCCGTAAATTCCGCCCCTGTTGCAACAACCGCACCTTGTTGTTTCGCGGCTTCAATCCAATCCTTAATACGTTTTACCTCATCAGGGTGAATCATCGCACTCACATCTGTCTGTTCATCATGTGGATCTCCAACCACTAACTTTTCTGTCTCTTCAACAAACAACTTCGTGAATTGCTCATAAATTGAACTGTGAACATATACACGCTGTAGAGAAATGCAGACTTGTCCCGCAAAGCCAAATGCACCGCCTACACAGCGCGCTATAATTTTTTCAATTGGTGTTGAAGGCTCTACAATTAATGCAGCATTTGAACCTAGCTCTAATGTAATTTTACGCAATCCGACCTTTTCTTTAATTTTCAGTCCAACCGCGCCACTACCAGTAAATGTAACCTTTTTCACAAGTGGGTGTGTCACAAGCGTATCGCTTAAATCGCCGCCACCACCAGTCACAATTTGAAGAGCCCCGTCAGGTAATCCAGCTTCTTTAAAAATTTCCGCCATCGCAAGCGCACTTAATGGTGTTTGTGATGCCGGTTTTAATACAACTGTATTCCCTACAGCAAAGGCCGGCCCTAACTTATGCGCCACTAAGTTAAACGGAAAGTTAAACGGTGTTATTGCAGAGACTACTCCTAATGGTACTCGTTTTGTATAACCCATTCGATCTTTAACACCAGGTGTAGCATCCATTGGAACGGTTTCACCTGTAATTTGTTTTGCCGCTTCTGCTGCGAATTGATACGTAGTAATCGTACGATCTAATTCGGTAAGCCCTGCTGATAAAGGTTTTGCCGCTTCATCTGCTAAAATTTTTGCAAGTTCAAATTTACGGTCACGCATAATTGCCGCAACTTTATATAAAATCTCTGCACGTTCATATGCTGTTGTCTTCTTAAATGACAGAAACGCTTTATGAGCCCCTTCAATCGCTCTTTCCACATCAGCCACAGAGGCTTTTGCAACTTTCGCAATTATTTTTCCCGTATAGGGAGCTGTTAGTTCACTTAACTCAGCTGTACTTTCCCATTTGCCATTAATCCATAATTTTGTTTCTTTCATAATTAATCCCTCCTCTATATTATTTACCCGATTTAAATAAATATATCGAGAATATCCAATGCTAAAAAAAATGTCATATCATTAATGAAATTACTCATATCAACTGCTTGCATAAAAAGTAGACTATCATTAAAATCAGCTAATTGATTGTTTTCTATTAAGCTATCCAGTACATAGTGGGTTGCCGTTATTAACGCATATTCCTTTTCCCTTGCAAACATAGATAGACTCTTTAATTCCTGGGATAGCTCAATAATTTCATCCACTACTTCAGAGGTTGCAGCTACTAAAGCGAGCAAGGCCAAATATGGATAAAACTTCTTCCCTACCTTTACCTTTTTGTTAGTAAATGATTGTTTAATCGCAACAGTATATTCGATTAAAGTAGGCTGAAACTCCTCTTGATATAGTGCCAAAAGCTGGGTCATCGCCTGTAATGAATCACCAATTTTAAAACCTTCTTTCTGCAAGCCATCATAATATTGCCGCATCGTTTCAGCCAAAGTTCCATAATTACTGGACTGATTCGTTAATAATACTGCGTAGGGAATGTCATCTTTGCCAGTTAAAAAATAGTGATGTTTTTTCATTTCTGTATGCAACTTCTTTGCTCGAAATGCATGATCTTCATCTGTTAAAAATAACGCAGCTATATTTTGATAGGCACTATTTTTAAATCCGGCCTTTATTAGCAACTTTTCATTTGAGATTAAGCGTTTCAGCTCTTGCTCGGGTTCTGGATGTAATACAAGATGCACTAAAATTCTATAAGTCAATGCAGATATATTATTGGATGGTGATAAAATATCGAGCAACTTTTTCTTTGGTTTTTGCTTATGTATTTTTTTAACACTATCCTCAAATTTTGATCCATTAAATGTTTCACGTGAAAATGTAAACTGATTAGCTAAAGGTATTCGAATATTACTGGTTTCATTTGTCCCGAAAAAGAGCTCCATCCGCTCATAATTTTGGCTAAGCAATTGAATAAAAGATGACTTTTCCATATCTTCACACTCCTAACCATTATTATACGCCTAAATATTTGAGGTGAAAAATAATGCATTTGTTTGTAAAAAAAAGTAAACACCAATGGAAATCCATCAGCGTTTACTCTTCACATTATCCTTAAAGCTGTTCAAGCTCTTCTTTTGTAAATGCACGTGATCTTGACAAAAAGCGTTTTCCCTCGACACCTTCCAATGAAAACATCCCGCCCCGTCCAGCTACAACATCAATTATAATTTGGGTATGCTTCCAATAATCATATTGATTTTTATGCATATAAAACGGACTATCCCCAATATGGCCGAGCAGCACATCCTGATTACCAATTATTAAATCGCCATCTGGATAGCACATTGGCGATGAGCCATCACAACACCCTCCCGATTGATGAAACATAATCGGTCCATGACGTTCCTTTAACTTCTCAATTAATTGTAGTGCTGCATCGGTTGCGGTTACACGTTCAACCAAAATCGCACCCCCCTCTCTTAGAAGAAGCCTAAGCGGTTTTCATCATAGCTTACTAAAAGATTTTTCGTTTGTTGGTAATGACTTAACATCATTTTATGATTTTCACGACCGATACCACTCATTTTGTACCCACCAAATGCTGCATGGGCCGGATATGCATGATAGCAATTGGTCCATACACGTCCAGCTTCAATACCACGTCCAAAGCGATAGGCAGTATTCATATCACGCGTCCACACACCCGCGCCTAAGCCATAAAGTGTATCATTTGCGATTTCTAAAGCTTCTTCTTTCGTTTTAAACGTTGTTACTGCAACGACTGGACCAAAAATTTCTTCTTGGAAAATACGCATTTTATTATGACCTTTAAATACAGTTGGCTTAATATAGTAACCGTTTGCATAATCGCCGCCAAGATCATTTTTCTCGCCACCGATTAAGCATTCAGCACCTTCTTCTTTTCCAATTTGTAAATACGATTGGATTTTTTCCATTTGCTCTGAAGAAGCCTGAGCACCCATCATTGTATCTGTATCTAAAGGATTTCCTGTTTTAATCGCTTCAACACGCTTCAATACACGATCCATGAATTTCTCATAAATCGACTCTTGAATAAGTGCACGAGATGGACAAGTACATACTTCCCCTTGGTTTAAAGCGAACAATACGAAACCCTCCACGGCTTTGTCCAAAAAGGCATCGTCTGCCTCCATAATATCTTCAAAGAATATATTTGGTGATTTACCACCTAACTCTAATGTAACAGGGATTAAGTTTTGTGAAGCATACTGCATAATGAGGCGCCCTGTCGTCGTTTCCCCTGTAAAGGCAATTTTTCCGATACGTGGACTAGATGCCAGTGGCTTACCTGCTTCTAAACCAAAACCATTCACAACATTCACTACACCAGGTGGCAGTAAATCTTCAATTAACTCAACTAACACTAAAATCGATGTTGGCGTTTGCTCAGCCGGCTTTAATACAACACAGTTTCCTGCAGCAAGTGCTGGCGCCAACTTCCATATTGCCATAAGTAAAGGGAAGTTCCACGGTATAATTTGTCCTACAACTCCGATTGGCTCATGGAAATGATAAGCAACTGTATTATCATCAATCTGACTAATCGATCCCTCTTGTGCACGTAATACCCCCGCAAAATATCGGAAATGATCAATACCAAGTGGTAAATCTGCATTTAATGTTTCCCGTACAGCTTTACCATTGTCCCATGTTTCTGCAACCGCTAACATTTCTAAGTTTTGTTCCATACGATCAGCAATCTTCAGTAAAATGTTTGATCGCTCTGCGGCAGATGTCTTACCCCATGCATCCTTTGCTGCATGCGCTGCATCTAATGCGAGTTCGATATCCTCTTCAGTTGAACGAGCAACTTGCGTAAAAACTTTTCCAGTAACCGGTGTTATATTGTCAAAATACTCCCCTTTTACTGGAGGTGTCCATTTACCACCAATAAAGTTGTCATAGCGCTCCTTAAAATTCACTAATGCGCCATCTGTGTTAGGATTGTGATACACTGCTGCCATTGAATTCTCTCCCCTTTGCAAAAATTGTTGTGACCATACCCTCATCTACAGGTTTTTTATTTAATAGCTCACCTTGTTGTGAGAGGTATCTCTAACTATTATATTGTCAGAAGAATCCAATAATTTCAAATATTAAACTACAATTTTAAGAATATTTTATTTTAAATATTCTGCTATACTGGTAATTATTACTATCAACCAAAAGGAAGTAGACAAATGAAACATTTTAGTACACTTTTTATTTTATTGTTTTTATCATTTATCTTTCCAAATGTTACATACGCTTCGGCACAAGAAACAGTAAAAATAGAAAAGGATACAACGGCCTATTTTTATTTGCATAATAACCAAGAAGTAAAGTACATTACTTTAAAAAAAGGGGAAACATACCTCGCTACTATAGAGGATCTAACCTGGATGATCGAAATTGGTAATGCAAAGGTTCATATCGATAAACAAGATGCGAAAAGCATAAATGAAAAAATTACTCCTGCGCAAAACAATAATAAAATACAGATTTTAACCAATGACTCCACACCCGTTTATAATTCCCATCGCAATAGTAGTAGACAAATTGCTACATTAAGCGCTAATACACGTATTAGCTCCAATGGCGTAAAAGGCTATTTTTATGAGGTTGTTATTGGTGGAAAGCTTGGATATGTTCCTATTAAAAAAATGCAGGTTGACGCTGGTGTTCCTATTTTAATTTATCACCACTTTGTGGAAAACATTCAAAAATCCTACTTCCGTAATAATATCTCTGTTGTTGATATTGTAGACTTTGAAAAGCAAATGATATTTTTGAAAAATGAAGGCTATACGACTATTTCTTTAAAGGATTTAGACCAGTGGATGCAAAAGAAGCAGGCACTTCCTGCAAAAGCAGTCGCCCTCACTTTCGATGATGCCAATTTATCTCTGGAGAAAATGGTCTATCCCATTTTAAAGGAAAACAATATGCATGGTACTACCTTTGTCATTGGGAATCGGGTAAAAGAAGAAACTCCCCCATTTAACAGTGAGGCAGAAATAGTACAATTTGCAGGATTTAAAGAACTCCAAAGTGTAATGGACCTTATTGAAATCGAGCATCATACTTATGCGCTGCATGTTTACAATGATGCATTAAATAGAAGTCAGCTCCAGCTTACATCAGCTAAAGATCTGCATTATGATATCCAGCAAACGAATGAAGTACTAAAGCAAATTGACCCTAATATACAAGCACAGTACTATTCTTATCCATACGGGAAATTTAATAAAAATCATGAAGCTACATTTATAGAAAATAATATTTCGCTAGCATTTTTAAATAAGGGTGGTAAAGCAAAAATAACGAGCCCTCGGTTATATGTACCCCGGATTCCTGTTCAAAATTCTATGCCACTCGAACAATTTAAATCATTAGTTCTGAATTAATATGAATAATTTAAAACAACGTGAGACGAATTTATAAGTCATTTCATGTATACTGAAGATATTCTATTAGTAGGTGAAAAAATTATGCGTATAAATAAATATTTAGCAGAAACCGGCATCGTATCTCGTCGCGGTGCAGATAAATGGGTAGAAGATGGACGTGTAAAGATAAATGGCATCCTTGCAACAAATGGTAGCCAAGTAGAACCAGGTGACGAAGTATTTGTAGATGGCAAACTTGTAAAAAGAGAAGAGCAGTTAGTGTATATCGTTCTGAACAAGCCTGTTGGCATTACAAGTACTACGGAAAAGCATATTCAAGGCAATGTCGTTGATTTTGTAAACCATCCATTGCGTATTTTCCATATTGGTCGTTTAGACAAAGACTCAGAAGGATTGCTCCTTCTTACAAACGATGGTGACATTGTAAACGAAATTTTACGTGCAGAAAATCATCATGAAAAAGAGTATGTCGTACAAGTCGATAAACCGATTACCGACAAATTCATTAAAGACATGAGCGCAGGTGTGGAAATTTTGGATACTACGACATTACCTTGCCGTGTCGAAAAAGTTTCTTCACAAGTTTTCAAAATTATTTTGGAGCAAGGTTTAAACCGCCAAATTCGTCGTATGTGCTCGGCACTGGGATATTCTGTACAAAGACTTCAACGCATCCGTATCATGAATATTCATATTGGAAATCTAAAGGTTGGACAATGGCGTAATCTTACGGAAAAAGAAAAAAATGAACTATTCAAATTACTGAATTATACACCAAAACAATAAGTAATCCTCTCCCTTAACCGGGAGAGCTGCTTACTAGGCATAGGAGGCATCGTTATGCTAACAATACAGCCAACTGAGAACTTAACAGGATTAACGGTAAGTGGGGACTATTGGGATTTGGATAATTTAATACATGCAGTTTACGAGGTCATCGGGGAAGAAAAGCGCTATTTCCATTATGAAGGTGTAAGGCAACGATTATTAGCCGTTTGCTTAAAGTTACGCCAAGCTTCTAAAGGGGAACATGGCATTGATTATATTTCAAATGGGATAAATAAAAATGTGCTGAAGAAGATACATGCAATTTATCCTGAAAAAAATATTTATTACAGTGTGCCTTTATTTGTCCCTGAGCTCATTTTTTCTGCGCTTGCATTAAATGATTTCATTTCACTTTATAAAGAAACAGTAGATGATTCGGAGTGGAGTATGGCGGTAACTACAGTTCGCAAGTTCCAGGCACTTGTAGCCGAATCCATCTCTTCATTTTTTCCAGAGGACCATTATATGTTGTTTTTAACAACGTTACATACGAAGTCACCACTGTTTCATCAGTATGCCCCACAGTATGTGGATATATTGAATCTGGAGTATCTTTCATTATCTAAAGAAGAACGCGAAAAACATATAAATTCATTTGCATTGCGTCTTTTAACAGAAGACGAGACTTATAAAGTATTAATTCAGCAGCTTTTAGATGTAACAAGCTTATCAAAGCAATCTTTCTATGAAGTAGAGCTGACATTAAAGTATCCAGATGAAGAAGCGATTATTTGGTAGCAATAGTTTACATACTTACATATAAAGAAGGCTGGTTAAAAGTCAATTATACTTTTAACCAGCCTTCTTTCAGTTTTTATAATCCACCTAAATAAGCGGCTCTTACTTCATCACTTTCCTGCAGTTCCTTCGCAGAACCTGCAAGCACTATTTTACCTGTTTCTAAAACATAGGCACGGTGCGCAACAGATAATGCCATATTCGCATTTTGCTCTACTAGTAATACAGTAACACCTTCTTTATTAACCATCTCGATAATATTAAATATATTTTTTACCATTAATGGTGCCAAGCCCATTGATGGCTCATCCATAATGATTAGTTTTGGCTTAGCCATTAAAGCGCGCCCCATCGCAAGCATTTGCTGCTCACCACCTGAAAGGGTCCCTGAAAGCTGTTTACGACGTTCTAAAAGACGAGGAAACAATTCGTAAACATGGGCCAAATCCTTTTTAATCCCGTCTCGATCAGAGCGTAAATAAGCACCTAGCTCCAAATTTTCCTCTACCGACATATTTGAAAATACACGTCTTCCTTCCGGTACATGAGAAATTCCTGACTTTACAATAGATTGTGCCGGCTTACCATCAATTGCAGAACCTAAATATTCAATTGAGCCACGCTTTGGCTTTAGTAATCCGGAAATTGTTTTAAGTAAAGTGCTTTTCCCTGCCCCATTCGCCCCAATTAATGTAACAATTTCACCTTCATTTACTTCGAGGGAGATTCCTTTCAATGCCTGAATATTACCATAGAAAACATCAATATCATTGATTTTTAGCATATTATTCTGTAACCTCCTCACCTAAGTAAGCTTCAATTACTTTCGGGTTTGAACGAATTTCTGCCGGTGTCCCGTTTGCAATTAATTGACCGTGATCCAGCACGTAAATACGCTCACAAATACCCATAACCAAGTTCATATCATGTTCGATTAATAAAATCGTTAAATCAAATTCCTTGCGGATGAACGCAATAAGCTCCATTAAATCATGTGTTTCCTTTGCATTCATTCCAGCTGCTGGCTCATCTAATAATAATAGCTTTGGAGCTGCTGCCAATGCACGAGCAATTTCCAAACGACGTTGCATCCCGTACGGCAAGTTTTTTGCAAGCTCATCACGGTAAACATCCAGCCCGAATATCTTTAAAAAAGCCAATGACTCCTCTTCCATCTTCTCCTCGCCTTTAAAATGGCTTGGTAAGCGGAAAATGCTTGAAACTAAGTTGTGCTTCGCTAAACCGTGGTTTGCCACCTTTACATTATCCAGGACCGATAACTCCTTAAATAGGCGGATATTTTGGAATGTACGACTAATTCCTTGGCGTGTTACTTTATATGGATCAAGGCCTCCTATTGATTTGCCATCAAACATAATCTTTCCTTCTGTTGGCGAATAAACACCGGTTAGCATATTAAATGTCGTTGTCTTACCTGCTCCATTTGGACCTATAAGACCGATTAATTCACCTTGATTCATGTACAATTCAACGTTTTGAACAGCCTTTAATCCACCAAATTGAATACCTAAATTCTCTACGGTTAGAAGTGCACTCATACGCGTGTACCTCCCTTTTTACCAAACTTAAAGTATGCTGTAATTTCTTTTGAACCTAATAATCCCGTCGGACGATATAACATAACTAAGATTAGAATTAATGAATAAATAATCATTCGTGTCTCCGGGAAGTCCTGTAAATACGTTGAAACGACGGTTAATAAAATCGCAGCAATTACAGATCCTGATAAACTTCCTAACCCGCCTAAAACGACGAATATTAAAATATCAAAGGATTTTAAAAATCCAAATGCAGTTGGCTGAATTATATAGTAGTTATGGGCGTAAATTGCACCCGCAACGCCGGCAAAAAATGATCCAATTGCAAATGCGACTACTTTGTAATAGGTCGTGTTAATTCCCATTGCATCAGCAGCAATTTCATCTTCCCGTATGGATATACATGCGCGACCATGCCGGGAATTCGTGAAGTTGGAAATGACTAAAATAGTTATGAATACGCCAAAGAATGCATATGTCCACGTTGATTGGTGAGTCACTTGCAAACCTGCAGCTCCTCCTACATAGTCCGTATTAACAAATACAATTCGAATAATCTCCGCAAATCCGAGCGTTGCAATGGCTAAGTAGTCCCCTTTTAAACGAAGAGATGGAATTCCAACCAATAGTCCAGCCAGTGCGGCAACAATTGCACCAATTAAAATTGCTGTAATAAATGGCATGCCAAACTTCATTGTACAAATTGCCGATATGTAAGCACCGACTGCTAAAAATCCTGCATGCCCTATCGAAAATTGACCTGTAACCCCGATTATGACATGTAAACTAACTGCTAAAATAATATTAATACACATTGCGATAAACATATTTTGATAGTAGTTCTGAATAACACCATTTGAGATTAATAATTGAACAACTGCATAAATAACAAGTGCTAGGACGGCATAACCCCAAAAGATTTTTGATTTTTTCATGCTGTTCACCTACACTTTCTCGCGTGTATTTTTACCGAAAATACCCGCTGGACGTAAAATTAGAATTAAAATAAGAATGACGAATGCGGCTGCATCCCGCCATAAAGAATAGCCTAGTGCAGAAACAACGGTTTCTACTACTCCAAGAACAAGACCGCCTACCATCGCCCCTGGAATAATTCCTATACCGCCTAAAACGGCTGCGATAAATGCCTTAATTCCCGGCATAATCCCCATTAATGGGTCGATACGAGTATAGTAAATACCAAAAATCACACCGGCTGCTCCTGCTAAAGCAGAACCAATGGCAAATGTTGCAGATATTGTATTGTCAACGTTAATACCCATTAAGCGGGCTGCATCAGCGTCATGTGATACTGCACGCATCGCTTTTCCGATTTTCGTCTTGTGAACAATGAATTGTAGGAGAAGCATTAAAAAGATCGATACAGACAAAATGAATATGGCTAGTGTGCTAATTTGAACACCAAAAATTTCAATATTCTTCGTTGTAAACACTGTCGGATATGCCTCTGGAGACGATCCTCGGAAGAAAATTACTGTGTACTCAATTAACAGTGATACCCCAATGGCCGTTATAAGTGCTGCTATACGCGTCGCATTTCGCAGTCTCTTATAGGCGACACGCTCAATAATTACTCCGATAACGGCACATAAAATCATTGCTAAAATAAGGGCTAAAAATATGTTCATTTCCCAACGTGCAATTGCATAAAAACCAATAAAGGCACCTAGCATAAAAACGTCACCATGGGCAAAGTTGATTAATTTAATAATCCCATACACCATCGTATAGCCTAAAGCGATGAGCGCATAAATACTACCTAGCGAAATCCCGTTCACTAATTGTTGAATCCACTCCATAAAGTTCACTTCCTTTTCAACTATTAACTATGAAAATACGAAAAAGGGAGGCAAGTTCCGCCCCCCCTTACTTGAAAAAAATTAAGGATTAACTTTAGAGTTGAACTGTTGTTTACCGTCTACGAATTCTAGAACTGTAGCTGATTTTACTGGGTTGTGGTTTTCGTCAACTGTGAAAGTACCTGTTACTAAACTTAAATCTTTCGTTGATGCTAGCTGTTTTTGAACTGCTTCACTCGTAACATCTCCATCTACACGTTTAATAGCATCTACGATAAAGTAAATTGAATCATAACCTAAAGCGTGGAATGCATTAGGCGCCTGACTATATTTATCATTGAAGGCTTTAACGAAATCCTGAATTTTTGCATCTGGATCTTCAGATGAATAGTGATTTGTAATGAAAGTATTATTTAAAGCATCCGCTCCGGCTAATTCGATTAATTTAGGAGAGTCCCAACCGTCAGCGCCCATTAATGGAACGGTAATACCTGCTTCACGTGCTTGCTTTACGATTATTCCAACCTCTTCGTAATATCCAGGAATGAAGATGAAGTCAGGATTTTTCCCTTTAATGTTCGTTAATTGAGATTTAAAGTCAACATCCTTTGCAACATACGCCTCTTCAGTAACAACTGTACCGCCGTTTGCTGTAATTGTTTCTTTGAATGATGCAGCTAAACCTTTCGCATAATCAGATGCATTATCCGCAAAAATTGCTACATTTTTAGCACCTAATTCATTTGTCGCAAAGTTTGCTGCTACTGTACCTTGGAATGGATCGATGAAACATGTACGGAATGCATATTCATTTACTGTTCCGTCATCATTCACTGTTACATTCGGAGCTGTACCTGATCCAGTAACCATCGGAACTTTATGGTTATTTGCAATTTGCACAGTTGCAACAGAGTTACCAGAAGTTGCAGGCGCTAACATTGCCACTACTTTTTCCTGCTCCGCTAGCTTAATCGCTGCAGATGTTGCCTCAGCTGTTTCTGATTTATTGTCGATAGGAATATATTCAATTTGCTTACCATCAATACCACCTGATGCATTGATTTCATCAATTGCTAATTTTGCTCCATCATTAATAGATGACCCGTAAGAACCAACCGCACCGGATAATTCTAAGTTTGCACCAATTTTTATAGTTTCTCCTGCTGTATTGCCACTTCCACTTGAACCAGAAGAACCGGAATCATCAGTTCCACATCCTGCTAAAAGCCCAGTTAATAGTGCTGTTGCCATGAATAATGACCCGTACTTTTTTGTTTTGTTGTGCTTTGCCATTATTATTTCCCCCTTAGTAAACTTGAAATATTTGATATTTCAGATAATTATACTCAATCTTTCAAGTTCCTACAATCTAATTTTTAAATATTCAGAATAGATGACATTGCAATAAAATTCTCATTTATTCCAACTTCTGTATTGTATACGATACTAAATTATTAGTCTAGTGTGATTTTTCTGTAAATTTTGTATATTTAAAGACTATAAAAAAACCGTCATTATTCGTTCATAATACGAAAAACGACGATTCGTTCATTTTCATTTTTTTCATGTCGGAGTTTTATATTTAAATAACATTCCAGCATTTTTTCTTCTAGTAAAAAATGCATATAGTCAGGGGAAGGGTAATATAAAATTATATCAATAGTTCTTGGATATAATTTGAATGACTTAAAAAGGAGATTAATAAATTCGCGAAAAACATGAATGGAAAAAGGATTGAAAAAGAAAAAAACATTATCCTGCTTTTTAATTTCATATGTTTCTGCAATGATGTTCAAAAATTGAATAGGTGCTTTCTTCTTTTTGATTTTTTTCAAGTATTGCTCGGCATTATGTTCGGCTTCTGCAAAGAATTTTTGATCCATTTCAATCCCTATGACAGGAATACGGAAACGATTGTATATATAAATCGGGACACGGCCTTTCCCGCACCCAATATCGAGGAATCGAGCATTCAATGGCATTTCATATGTTTCAAATAATTGTTCAAGCCCACTATATGGGGTCGGTTCATAGCGATGATACTTTGCTAGCTTTGGAAACCCATACTGAAAGCCTACCGTTTGAATATTTAAAAACTTATCATATTGTTGCTCGTTCATTAATTCACCTCATATCTTACTTCTTATTATACCAATATATTTTATCACGATAAAATATATTGATGTTTTAACTCATGGTTCAGCAACCATTCTTTACGCCATAAACCTCCTGCATATCCTGTCAGCTTGCCATTTGCCCCTATTATTCTATGGCAAGGGACGATAATACATATCCTATTTCTGCTATTAGTCATACCGACAGCACGTACCGCTTTAACATTTTCTATTTGCTGGGCAATTTCTTTATATGAAGCAGTTTGACCGTAATGTACATTTTTTAATGCTTTCCATACGGAAATTTGAAAAGCTGTACCTTCAAGTTTATAAAATACAGTGAACTCTAGACGTTGACCTCTAAAATATTCATCCAACTCTTTATAGCAATCGACTAATAATGCAGGTGTTTCATTCGTTTGTAAAAACTGAATTTCTCTTTCCACAAATAATACCGATGAAATAAATTGTTCTGTACCGACTATCTCAATAACCCCTATCGGTGAAGCATAATCCAACTTATGCATAGTGTTTCTCCCCTTCCCTTATCTTTGTACTATAGCGCATTTACGAGAATGAAAAAAGAACCTTTAATCTGACATTGATTAAAGGTTCTCTCTATTATTAATTATGCTTTTTGTAAACCTAATGCTTTAGTTGTTGTTTCATGTATTTCTTTAAGAAGTGCTGTATTTTCAACAAGGTTTTCGCCGTAAGAAGGAATCATCTCTTTAATCTTAGGCTCCCAAGTTTTTAATTCTTCTGGGAAACATTGTTTGATTACTTTTAACATTACAGATACCGCTGTAGAAGCACCTGGAGATGCACCTAGTAAAGCTGCAATTGATCCGTCGTGTGCAGTTACTACTTCCGTACCAAATTGTAATGTACCTTTACCAGCGTCTGTGTCTTTAATAACTTGAACACGTTGACCTGCAACACTGATTTCCCAGTCTTCTGACTTAGCAGTAGGAATGAATTGACGTAATTCCTCCATACGTGCTTCTTTTGAAAGAACTAACTGAGAAACTAAATACTTGCTCAACGACATTTCTTTCACACCACAAGCAAGTAATGTAAATAAGTTATGCGGTTTAATTGAAGCAAATAAGTCCATGTTTGAACCAGTTTTTAAGAACTTCGGAGAGAAGCCTGCAAACGGTCCGAATAATAATGACTTTTGACCATCGATATAACGAGTATCTAAGTGAGGTACTGACATCGGTGGTGCACCTACTGCTGCTTTACCGTATACTTTTGCATGGTGTTGATTAATAATTTCTTCGTTTTTACAAACTAGGAATAAACCTGAAATTGGGAACCCACCGATATGTTTTGATTCGGGAATGCCAGACTTTTGCAGTAACTCTAAGCTACCGCCTCCAGCTCCTAAGAACACAAATTTCGACGTATGGTATTCTACTTTACCGTTTTCCTTGTTATGGACTTTTACTTCCCAAGAACCGTCTTTTAAACGTTTAACGTCAGTAACATTATGATTGTAGTTTACGTCTACATCTTGTTTTTGCAAGTTTGCGATTAAAGTACGAGTTAACGCACCAAAGTTCACATCCGTACCAGAGTCAATTTTAGTTGCAGCAATTGGCTCATTTGATTTACGTTCATTCATAATTAATGGAATCCACTGTTTTAATGTTTCAGGATCATCAGAGAACTCCATACCTTCGAATAATGGGTTAGCAGTCATTGCTGCATGACGCTTTTTAAGATACTCAACATTGCTAGCACCTTGTACCATACTCATATGTGGTAATGGCATAATGAAATTTTCTGGTTTTTCGATTTGCTTTGTGTTAACTAAATGCGACCAAAATTGTAGTGAATCTTGGAATTGCGTGTTAACATTAATCGCTTTTGTAATATCGATTGTTCCGTCTTTTTTCTCGCTTGTGTAGTTAAGCTCACATAAAGCTGCATGCCCAGTTCCGGCATTGTTTAATTCGTGAGAGCTCTCCTCACCTGCTTTTGCTAAATTCTCAAATACTTTGATTTTCCAATCTGGTGCTAATTCTTTAAGCATTGTACCTAAAGTTGCACTCATAATTCCGGCACCAATTAAGATAACGTCTGATTTAATATGCTTGTTACTCATTTTTACCTTCCCTTTATATATATTAAGATTTTTAGAATAATGTAAGCGCTCTAATTTACTATCGACAATCTAAAAAAGGAGGCGGGTCCATTCATTCTAGATCTGTTATTACCTTATTGTAGTGTAACACAATTGCGAAAAGATTAAAATATATACAGATTGCTGTAAGTACGCATATGAAAAGGTTGACATTTGCGAGAAAAGTTTTAACATTTTCAAGCAATTTACGTATTAGAGGAATATAAATTATTTTTATTTTCTAACAATTACAGAGTATTTTTTTCAATATTTTTAAGTTATATTTATTAAGAATGTTCTTTTCCTTCTATTATATACTAGCGAAGCTTGGATAAATTATTAGAATATTTTGTAAGAATGTTAATCATCATTCTTTGCATATAATAGAGAAATAGGATAAATATTATGAGCAAGACATGACAAATATAAATAGTTCAATCCAGAAATTCAAGTTAAAATTAAATTTGAATGAGATTAGGGGGATGTTTATGAAAATTTTTGCAGATAGTGGATCGGACTTATCTAAATCATTTTTTGATAAGGAAGATGTTCATCTTTTCCCACTACGTGTATTAGTAAGAGGCGTTGAGTACGATGATATTATTGGCATTTCGACAGACCAAGTATACGCTGCCATTAGTGAAGGTGAACAACCAAAAACATCACAAGTTTCATTGGAAGTTTTTTTAAACACATTTGAACAATTAGCAAAATCAGGAGAGGAAGGTATCTATTTAGCCTTCTCATCAGAGTTGTCAGGTACATGCCAAACCGCTATACTCGCAAAAAACCAAGTACTAGAAAATTATCCTAACTTGAAATTAGCTATTATTGATACAAAGTGTGCTTCCTTCGGCTTAGGTTTAGTTGTGAAAGAGGCAGTTCGATTAAATAAATTGGGTATCGGATTTGAAGAAGCGGTAGATCAACTAACAGCTATGGCAAATTCAATGGAGCATTTGTTTACTGTTGGGGATTTAAATTATTTGGCAAAAGGTGGGCGTGTTTCGAAATCAAGTGCTTTTATGGGTGGGTTACTAAACATCAAACCGATTCTAAATATGGAAGATGGTAAGCTAATCCCGCTTGAAAAAACACGTGGATTTAAAAAAGCTACACAACGAATGATTGCACTGATGAAAGATCGCGGTGGCGACTTTACAAATAAAGTCGTTGGTATTTCACATAGTAATGATGAAGAATTAATGCACGAAGTAAAGGCTGCCATTCAAGATGCCCTACAACCTAAGGCAATTGAAACGACAACAATCGGGGCTGTCATTGGGGCACATGTTGGGCGTGGCACTATCGCCATTTTCTTCACAAATAACAAATAAAATACTCAAAGAAAGCTGTCTGGAAGTTAATCCAAGACAGCTTTTTTTCATTCTATATGAAGAATAGTCCTGCTAATGCGATTCCAGTAATTGCTCCTAATGCAATACCATAGCCAAAGCCGGCACCAGGCCCAAAACCCCAAAATCCTATACCATACCCATTATTATCAGGCATAATCCAAACTTGTCGATTGTCGACCTTTGTAATCCGGCCAACATGAGTATTTCCGCAATTATCGGATATTCTCACCCGCTTACCTTGATATTGACAGCATAAATTATATGCATCTTGTGGATTCATCAGTGTACCTCCCTTCCATACTTTTTTCTACTATATGTTCAGGCTTTAAGCACATACGAGCCTATCGTCTAAGTCATACACTAAAAGAAAAAGGAGGACATCATGCCAATTCTCGATACAAAAATGTTATTTGAAAAAAACGATCAACGCGAACAACTTGCCTATCACTCTGTACAGTCTATTTTTCCTCAGCAACCACCCGAGGCTGTTCAATTTGAGTTGTTACAACAAGGTCTTCTTCAAAATGGCGAATTGCCCTTAACATTAGATGTTTGGCACATCGCTGAGAGATTATTTGAACAACTTATGCTTGCATGGGATGGACCGGATGTACCCATTGCTATTTTGCCCATTAAAAATGGCTTTGTAAAAAATGGCGTCGCCTACCCATTCGGTATTTGTTTATTTATTTCTTCAAGGATTACGATAAAGGAGCTACATGCCTTACTTGCGCATGAATATCACCACATTTGTAGGCGACGCTTCATTTCAGAACCTCCTACATTACTTGATTCTGTAATTATGGAAGGGTTAGCGGAGCATGCAGTTGAAAGCTTATTTGGGGAGTACGCTATAAGTTCATGGACGAAGCGTTATTCTATGGAAGAAGCCATTAGCTATTGGAATTCCCACTTTGCCCCTGCCCTGCATATACGGGGGTTACATGAACATAGAGCTTATTTGTTTGGAGATATTGCTTTAAACCTACCACCTTGGATTGGCTACTGTATAGGTTATCGAATTGTAGAAGCCTTTCAAGAAAACGAGGGATTTCATGATATCAATCAACTATTAATATTACCTTCTGAATACTTAATAGCTGCCGCAAAATTTAAAAAGAAGTGACCGACTAAAATTAACCGGTCACTTCTTTCCTATTTTTGTACAACTGGCTCGGGATAATCAAAGCCTTTCGTATCTACTTCTACAGTTTTCATTATTTGATCTTCTTTAGGTTTATCGCTACCATCTCGCTCAACTGCAACGATTTTATCGACAACTTCCATCCCTTCAATGACTTTACCAAAAGATGCATAATCGCCATCTAAATGAGTTGCCGCCTCAACCATAATAAAGAACTGAGAACCTGCTGAATCCGGCTGTTGTGTACGAGCCATTGATAAAACACCACGCTCATGTGTCAGTGTATTTTCAAATCCATTTGATGAAAATTCCCCTTTAATTGAATAGTCGGGGCCTCCCATACCTGTTCCGTCTGGGTCTCCACCTTGTACCATAAATCCTGGAATGACCCGATGAAAAATAAGTCCATCATAAAATCCTTCTTCTACAAGAGAAATAAAGTTAGCCACAGTATTTGGTGCAGTTTTCGGCTCTAATTCAATAACGATTTTCTCATCATTTTCCATCGTAATTGTCACAATTGGATTTTCTGTTATAGCAGCTGTGTAGTCTTCCGCGCTTCCTTGCTCGGTATTATCTGTTGTTTCAGTACCACATGCAGCTAACCCTAGCATTAAAATGGCCATAAAAAACATCCAATAAAATTTCTTCATTAACATATTCACTCCTTTTCCAACATAATCCCATCATACTATGGAAGCATGAAAAAGAGCATCAATTCGTCTATAGTTTTTATATAAAAATCACCTAATCATTGCTATAGCAACAATTAGGTGATTCATCAATTAGAGAGCTCTTTATTTAAGGTTTTAATATAAACTTAATGCTTTGATCTTCGTGATCGTGGAACTTTTGATAGGCTTCACTTGCTTCAGATAATGGCACTTTATGCGTAATAATCTCTGTTGGATCAATCTTTCCTTCGGCAACCATTTCATACAGCATAGGACTATAATGAATTGCAGGTGCTTGACCCATTTTCACCGTTACATTGCGCTCAAATATATTGCCTAATGGGAACATGTTGTACTTTGAACCATATACACCTGTAAGCTGAATTGTACCAAACTTTCTAACAGCTTTTATCCCTACATCAATCGCACTCAATGTTCCGCCTTGCAATTTCAGTTTTTGCTGTGCCTTCTCTACAAGCGACATTTTACCGTCCATCCCTACACAGTCAATTACTACATCTGCTCCTCCATGTGTAATTTCATGAAGGTGATTTCCTACATCGTCAAAATCATCAAAGTTAAATATTTCAACATTATTTGTTCGTTTTGCATGGTCTAGACGATATGAAAGAGGATCTACTACTAATACACGTTTAGCACCTTTCATCCACGCAAATTTTTGTACCATTAATCCAATCGGTCCTGATCCTAATACAATAACTGTATCGCCCTTTTTCACTCCTGCATGCTCTACACTCCAATAGGCAGTCGGCAATACATCCGATATAAACAGTAATGCCTCATCTTCTAGTTCACAGTTGTCTGGTACTTTAAATGGTATGAAGTTTCCGTACGGTACACGGAGGTATTCCGCCTGTCCACCTGGGAAATTGCCGTAGCGCTCTGTATAGCCAAAATAGGCACCCGAATCAATAGCTGGATTTTCATTGGCATTGTCACATTGGCTTTCCAACTGATTTTGGCAGTAGAAGCATTCACCGCATGCAACATTAAAAGGAATAACAACTCGGTCTCCTTTTTTTACTTTCGTCACATCAGGTCCGACTTCTTCCACGATTCCCATCGGTTCATGTCCAATAACAAAATCTTCTCTCGTTGGGATTGCCCCACGATAAATATGGAGATCTGATCCGCATATTGCCGTAGAGGTAATACGTACAATAATGTCATCTGGCTTTTCAATTTTTGCATCAGGAACTTCTTTTACTTCTACTTTTTTGGCACCTTGGTACGTTACTGCTTTCAAAAAGACCCCTCCTGTTGGATAAAGTATTAGATTTGAACTTCAACAAAGTCAATCTGTAAGTTATTTACCCTGATGTCAAAAAATTATACATAAAATAAAAAAAACACTAATTCAATGAAGAATTAGTGCGTGATTGTTACCGATTTTTTAAATTTTGGTTTAATGGTGAACCATAGTCTGTTACTTCTTTTAAAGCTTTTTCCTCTAAAGGAATACGGATGGAGAGAATAATCAAATTTAAAATAGTAAAGCAGATTGCTGTAAAATATGCTTGGAACATGAGTGGAATTACAGCGATTTCCAAACAGACAACTAAGTAATTTGGATGTCTAATATATGAATAGGGACCTTTAACAACAACATTGGCTCCAGGTAAGATTATAATTTTTGTATTCCAAAATGGACCTAGTGACGCTAAACACCATACTCTTAGTAATTGTAGTAACAAAAAGATGAACAATAAAATATAATGTGGTGTAAGTTGTCCTGTAAAGTAGATTACCTCTACTATAAGGCTTACAAAGAAACTCACGTGGAGTAAAATCATGAATGGATAATGGGAAGCACCAACCTCATATGCCCCCTTCGCCAACATAGATTTCTCATTTCTTTTGGCTATAAGCAGTTCGACTAATCTTTGTATAATAATAAAAGCTAGTACTAAATAAAAAAACAGTTTACTCCCTCCATTCTAATAAAACTACTTCTCCACTAAAGCCGGGACCTAGAGCTACTAAGAGACCCAGTGTGTTTTGCTTATTTTTCTTTAACATATATTCCTCTAATACATAAAGTACCGTTGGTGATGACATGTTTCCATTAGCCTGTAATATTTCACGTGAAACATTTGTATGCTCTGATGTGAGCTGAAGTGCCTCTTCATATGCTTGCAAAACTTTTTTTCCACCAGGATGTGCAACAAAATTATCGATTTGCTCGGGTAAAACGTCATGCTTATTTAAAAACTCATGAATAAACGGACCTAGCCATTTTGAAATAATCACGGGTATGTTTTTGGAAAATACTACATGTAATCCACTATTTTTAACATCCCAACCCATTACATCTTCAGAATCCGGCATCCATTTGGAGCCTCGTCCAATAATATGAGGGACTGATATATCCTGACCAAACTCTACATTGTCCCCACATACGAGAGCACAAGCAGCACCATCTGCAAATAACGATGCTCCTACTAAATTACTTTTTGAATAGTCTTCCTTTTGGAACGTGAGGCTGCATAGTTCCACACAAACTACGAGCACTTTTGCATCTGGATAAGCTTTGCAGTAATCAAACGCTCTACTAATTCCCGATGCTCCACCAGCACAACCTAATCCCCATATTGGGATTCTAACAAGCTGATTTGAAAATGGAAGGATATTCATTACTCGCGCCTCTATACTTGGCGTAGAAATGCCTGTACTACTAATAAAGAATATGGCATCGATATCTTCAGTAGAAATATCCTCTTTTAAAAACGATCGATTTGTTAAACATTTCTTAATTACTTCCACACTATATTCTGTAGCTAACTGAATATAAAGCTCATTACGTTCTTCAAAAGTATGTTCTTCTCGATACCAATCTGGTGGAACACAGAAATTACGTGTCTTTATTTCACCATTTTCAAAAACCTTTAATAAACGATCTAGTCTTGAAATCTTATGTTGAAAAAGCTCTTTCGTTAGTTGCTCAATATTAGATTGAGCTAACGTGAATGGCGGTTTATATGAACTAACTGAAGCGATTTTTGGAATAATAATTTCTCCTTATATGAGTTATTTTCTTTCAATGTATTTATAAAGTAAATAAAATATACAAAATATGGTGGAATTTATAAAACTGAAAATAATAGCACTATCCTCTATTTGGACGGTGCTATTATATATTTTTCAATAAACATTAAATGTCTTATACGACGTTTACTTTTGGAGTGAAGTTTGAATTACCAACCTCTACGTTTTGAACAGCCGCATCCGCCCGGTCTAAATGGTGTTCCACACATTGTATGTGTTTCATAGCATTCATGTCTTACGGATTCCGTATGTGGGAAATAATGCTGATTATTAATGTATTGTTGGTTAACCGTTGTTAAATGAGATGGATGAACATGTGGCACCACCATATTCGTTACATTTCTTTGAACATAATGTCTTGTAGGTGACATTTGCGGTGATCCAAATTGAGTAGGAGCTGTTTGGACCGGTAGTTGTTGCCCAAAACCTTGGAACGCTTGAACGCTTTCATCATCAAATGATTCAAACCAGTTTCTATTAACCAATTATATCCTCCTTCCATAATGTTGATGTTTCTTTACTAACGTATGAAAGGATTCAATTGAGACCTATTTAATTGCCTATAGTTCAAAATAATTTTTTAATGAAAGAAACTACTAACAGCTCTAACTGCTTGTCACCTATTATTTAATCTACTGAGATAATGGACCGTATATTTTAGTCCATACTTCCTTAATGCCAGCTGCTGCATGTTCAGTAGCAAAATGGATATGCTGTGATTCTGGCAGCTTTAAAATAGCGTCACAAGCATTTCCAACTGCAATGGCTGGATAGCCGAGTTTGAATAAACTGAGATCATTTTCGGAATCACCAGCTACAACAACCTTTCCATCATATTGGCACTTTTTAAGTATATATGTGAGGGCAGACCCTTTATTAATATTAGCAGGAAGTATATCTACGTCTTTGTCACTGCTAAACACAATATCCACTGCCAAATTAAGCTGTTGGACTGTTTTTTTAAGTATTTGAACTTGCTTACTCTCTGCAAAATAAGCAAGACGCCATGGGGTATTTATAGGCTGCCGTGCAATTCCAATAGATGTGGCTATTGTTTTAACCTGTTCAAAATCATTTTGCTTAATATTGCGTGCCCAATCTTCGTCAAGCTCATATGTTGGACCAACATAAATAGAAGCACCGACATCGCATATTAAAATATCCGGTTTCGGCAGTTGTTCACGCTCAATTAAATCCATCGCGGACTGCTTATATCTTCCTGTAATATATATAAGAGATGTATTTTCCAGTGCTAACGTTTCCCAAAGATCTTTGTGGGATACCTTTTCACTAACAATTGTATTATCTAAATCTGTAGCTAAAATACGAGGTTTAAGGTAGGGATACGTAGGCATTTTTACGTTCATACAGCTCCTTTACTTTGCGGGAAATAAGCGTCCAGTTAAATTCTCTTTTTGCATATTCCTTAGCATCACGACGCATTTTTAATACTTGCTGAGAATTCTTTAAGAAATAGACCATGCTTTCACTTAACTTTTGCATATTGGCTTTTGGAATATGGAATCCTGTTACGCCTGATTTAACAACGTCTTTTAATCCACCCACATGTGTCGCAATTACCGGACAACCACATGCCTGAGCTTCTGCTGCTACCATTCCAAAAGATTCATAATGAGATGGCATAATCGTAACTAATGCACCTGCATAAAGACTTTTTAACTGTTTCTCGGTTTTTGGGCCGAGGAATAGCACGCGATCTTCCATTCCTTTTATTGCTTCTTTTAGCTTTTCACTTTTTGGACTAAAATTATTTAAATCAACCGATTCTGGACAGCCCCCTGCAATAAGTAGCTTCACATTATCTGGTACATCGTTCTTTTTTAACATATGTCGGTATGCATTTAAAAGATCAAAAATTCCTTTTGATGTTTCAAGACGCCCCGCATAAAAATAATATGGAAATGTAAATTGTTTCGTATCTTCTGATGCCGCTAAATAAACCGGTGATACTCCCACCGGCACAACAGATACTTCGCTTACATGTTTTGTGAAAACTTCAATTTGTTTTTTCTCGTTTGGAGTTGTAGCGAGGACAACATCGGCTTTTTGCATAATTATCTTTTCAAAATGCTTGCGCTTTTGATCAATAAATCCTGTACCTTGCTCTTTTGCAATTGCAAGTGAATGATTTGTGTGGCACCAGTAGAAAGAATATTCTTTTTGGAGATAATATGCGAGTACACCGGATAACCAGTAATGAGTATGAACAACGTCATAGCTGCTTAAATCTAATGTCTCTTTCATTTCTTCATAAATGCTAGGCAGTATAGCAAACATCTGCTGCTTATCAACAAAGCCTTTTTGACCTCCAGCAAATCTGTACACTTTACTACGCTCTCCCAGCTGTTCAACAGCCGGCTTTTGTTCATTGCTCCAATGGGTAACAATATCTACACTGTACCCAAGCTCATCAAGCTGCAATGCTAAATGTTTCACATAATTATTCTGTCCGCCTGCCTGTTTACTTCCAAGCGGAATTAAAGGATCGCCATGATCAGAAATAAATAGTATTTTTTGCTTCAAATGAATCGCATCCTTTCGTTCTTAAGCAGCAAATCCGAGCTGTAATACTTTACTGCTGTCTTGCTGTTATTCAATGAAATGACGGTTACTTTCATAAGAATACTGTTTTTAGCTAGGCTGATTTCCATTCTTTAAGCTTCGCTTGATTCCTACTTTTGTACAAAAGTATCCTAACCCTATCTAGCAAGTACTCTAATAGAATATGTTTTACGTTTAACCGTTTTTTCCACACCTAAAAAAGCGCCCCTCTATTTATTAGGAACATTTGTCAGAAATTTAGAGTCAATTATCCTATTCCCTAAATTACACAGCATTAAACTAAATATTCACATAAAATTATTAAAAGCGTAAATTTGATC
The DNA here is from genome assembly GCF_037969735.1 of Solibacillus sp. FSL W8-0372. Classification (NCBI taxonomy): domain Bacteria; kingdom Bacillati; phylum Bacillota; class Bacilli; order Caryophanales; family Caryophanaceae; genus Solibacillus; species Solibacillus sp. FSL W8-0372. The sequence continues at coordinate 3,864,092 of NZ_CP150204.1, forward strand.
TTAAAAATCATTAAGTAATAGGGTAAGGAGAACCGATTATTTAGAGAATTTTTTTAAGAAAAGTAAAAGGATTTTAGAATTAAAAAAAGCTATTCTGAGCATAGCTTTAACAGAATAGCTAACTAATTTTAAATAACTTCCAGCGTTACCTCAATATTCTTTCTAGTGGCTTTTGAATAAGGACATACTTCATGTGCTTTATATACAAGCTCTTCTAATTTTTCACGCTCAATACCTGTCCCTTTTACTTGTAAAACAACGCCAAGTTTAAAACCTTGATCCTGTTCGTCCTTTAACAGACTAACATTAGCTGTCACTTCAGAGGTAAACTTGATACGGGCTTTACTTGCTGTTGATTGGAGAGCACTATCAAAACAAGCGGCATACCCAGCGGCAAATAATTGTTCCGGATTTGTTGCATTTTCAATCTTCTTTGCACGTGGTGTACCTGGCATCGCTGTATCGAAATGGATTACTCCATCTTCAGATTGTACTTTCCCTTCTCTACCCCCTGATGCAGTAGCAGTAGAAGTAAATAATTTTTCAGACATTACACTTCAACACCTCTCCATTATGATTACAACGTATCTCTACCCTCTTTTTCTTTTTTCATGCATTTATTATTTCTTTTATTTATGGATTGTTGAATCAGGAGTGATTAAAAGAGAGCGCTTGCTTATGTTTTGGAAAATTAGTGAGGGGTAACAACATATAAGTATTTATAGGGAGGGTATAGAATATTATGTTCGGAATATCTGACCTTATCTCACTTATCATTTCTGCATTTATTATATTGCCTGTTGTTGTATTTCTTCGGGAAATGGGCTATATAATTGTAAGTTGGCTTTTTGGTGTAAAAGAACCAAGATTAACAATCGGATCTGGACCAAGATTTATGAAACTTGGGATGTTCGATATTCGTAAAAACTATCATATTTATAGTTGGTTTTCGTATGATGAGTTGAAATATGAAAGCAAGTTTTCCTATATTTGTATTTATTCAGGTCCTATACTAATTAATCTCTTCTTAGGTCTTACAATCAACTTTTTAATTGCCAATGGCTGGGCAGAAGAATACAAAACATTTTGGGATCGCTTTGTTTTTTATGCCTTTTATTATGTACTATTTGATATAGTCCCAATGGTTACGTTTAACGGCAAGCCTAATAACGGTATGATTATTTATCAAATGATTAGGTATGGGAAACGTATCGATTCAAGTAAAGAACCCTTTCTTCCAGCAACTTCAGATGTAGAGAAAGAATATCAAGAGTATATGAAGAAATATGAGGAAAGTAAAAAACAAGAAAAAGAAAAACCGTGACTACAGGAATATTAGAAGAGCCACGACACATAAAAAAATGCAGCTAAAGAAAAGACCCTCAAAATCATCATTTAATTATGATTAATTTATAGCAATAAGAGCTCGGTATGATCGAGCTCTTTTTTTGCTAGACACCTCTTTTATTTCCCCAGATAAGTGTATGCAGCTGGGGTAATACCTTCACATTTTTTAATTCTGTATCCATCATTACTTTATCGATTAACTGTTCGTATTTTTCCAATAAATGCTCAACCAATTCTGATGTATTATTAGATGTAATATCATCATTTCCAACCTGAAGATAAAAAGGAGTACTCGGAAATTGAAGGTGTACTTGTTTAGCATAGGCATAATCTTCTTCATTAAAGACCACAATTTTAAGAGAGATACTCTGATTGTTGCTTCTATCTCTAAGCTTTTCCAAAATATAAGAGAGCATAGAAAAGTCGGTCTTCATGCCGGAACTAGGGGGCTTAGGTGAAATTGTTAATTCATCTACTTCATACAACCAATCTTGCCACTTGCTTCCCTGTGTCTCAACGCCAATCTTTATATTATTCTCTTTTAAAACTTTAACAAGCGATTCCAGATTGCGCAGAAGTGCAGGGTTTCCTCCTGAAATTGTGACAAATGAAAAGCCATTTCCCCCAAGGCGTTTTAACTCTGACCAAATCTCTTCTGCTGTCATTTGAACAATAAGGTGTTTGCCACTGCCATCCCATGTAAAAGATGAGTCACACCAGGAACAAGAATAATCACAGCCAGCTGTGCGTACAAACATAGTCTTCTGACCAACCACCATTCCTTCTCCTTGTATCGTCGGACCAAAAATCTCTAAAACCGGTACTTTACTCAATTTCCATCCACTCCCTTCTTGCTTCGGCATAGCTTGTTGGAGTTTCATATAGCTTAATAAATTCTACTCGTGCCCCTTGAAGTCGATGTTCATCAAGCAAGGCTTCATTCAACTTTTCAAAAATCCAGACAACAATATTTTCTGCAGTCGTATTCATCGGTGGCAGAGTCTCATTTAAATAGTGGTGATCTAAATAAATCTCTATTTTTTGTTTCCAAATCTCCTTGATGTCACCAAAATCAATTACAATTCCTCGTTCATCGGTATAACCACTCAATCCTAAGACTGCGCGATACGTATGACCATGTAAGTTTTTACATTTGCCCTCATAGTTGTGTAAATGGTGAGCAGCATCAAACGTAAATTCTTTGCTAATGAGAACACGTTTTGAATGATATTTTAATTGATTGCTCTGGATATCTTCATCAATTTTTTGTAGCTTCTCAACAATTCTAAAATTAGTCATGTAATAAAAACTCCTCCCTGAAAATCTTCCCGACACATTTCAAGAGAGGCACTATGATTCATTCTATTAAAACATATGTAAAAACAGAAAAAGCCACGTCCTTTATGGACATGGCAAGTTGTCATGTTTCCATAGTTTTTTATAGAGGGTATAAGCTATGAACCTCTCCCGTTCAATTCCGGGCATTCTTTTATAAGGACATTCTATATAAAGTATTAGGAAATTTCAAATTTATTATTCCATAAAAAACATTAAATAGTATTTTAAAACCATACTTACCAATAATTTATTTTACTTTTAAAGGTGTTAGCATATCTTTACTGAATTATTAATATTGTAAAAATTGCAGGATACTTTATTGAGGAAGGTAGCGATTTATGGAGACATTTCAAACTTTTCTAAATGATTTCAATAACCAAATGCAAGTATTGCATAATGCTGCGATAGAAGCAGCCCCTCTGTTTTTATCAAAAATACTCCTCCTCTTCATTCCACTGAGTAACTTTTTTTCTATGCGTTAAATAATTCTCCTGCAAGTAACAAGATAGCTGTATTTTAAGGGTGTCCTCCTGTTTTTGCAGCGAGATATTTAAAATTTGTTCAATACGATTCAAGCGCTGGTAAAGAGTATTCGCATGAATATGCAAATGCTGCGCAGTTTGCTGAATAGAACGGTTAAATTTGAAATAAGCTAATAATGTTTCGTAGAGGTGATTTTTATTTGCTTGAGCAAGTAACTCACCGATTTGATCTTGAATGAAATTTGCCAAGTCACGCGGTGGAACTTGTAAGATCAACTGGTTAAGACCTATTTTCTCATAGCTCGTAACCGTCCATTCATCGCGTACACGTAAAAAGCGCAATGTTTGAAGCGCTTCCTCATAAAAAGCAGTAATGTTATAAAGTGATTTATGTTGTTTACTGATTGCACTCCGAAAAAGTGGTTTATGTTGTATTTGCCACTTTCTTTGAAGCAACTGTAATGTTTCATTTAACGAGGTAAGTGTTGCTGATAAAGGACTCCCAATTAAAAAAGTTATTTTATTTTTTTCATAAAAAATTAATGTACGTTCACTTGAAAATTGTTCTTTTAGCAAAGATATAAACTGTTTTAAGGATTGCTCAATTGACAGCATGTTTGCTTTCTGTTGAAATTCGAAAATACATAAACGGTAATAGTCTTGGACATCTAAATCTAGATGATATGCCGTAGAGGCAACTGATTTTTGATTCGGTGCATCTATAAATTGTTGAAATGTTTCATGGATGCGTTTGTTATGAAGCTCTTGGACATTTTTGTTACGTAATATTTGTAGTATTAAAATATTTGCCCCCTGCTCCAATGTTTGTTGATCTTTGTAGGAGATGCTTCCTTTCTGTTCAATTATCATACTCCCTAAACAAATGTCTAAATTATAGAGCGGATAAATTATATAGCTTCGTTTGTTTTTTAGCCTGTACTCAAAAGGTTTTAGCTTTAAAAATAACTGTTTCTTTATTTTTGATTTAGTGTGGTAAGGAATAGAGAAGCTGTCCTCCAAAAATACATCATCAGAGGCATCATAAAAGCCAATCGGTAGTTGGGTTAATTTTTGTAGCTCTTTTAAAATGACCGATATTGGTTCATTTTGTAAAAGCAATTGATTTAAGGAAGCATGTACATCATAGCGTTGTTTAAGAAGGGTATGTTTTGTCTCTAATGCTAGGGATAATTCATGCGCTTCTTTTACTTTTTCAATCATCTTTTCATAATACTGAGCTTTTTGAATTGCTACCCCTACCTGATCTGCAAATGCTTGAAAAAATAATAGATCTTCTTGTGTGAGATCTCTTTTCTTTTGAAGTTGGTGAATAATCATGACACCAATTGGCTTAACATCAACAGTTATCGGTACACAAAGTGCTGCCTGCGGAACATGTTCACTCTTTAAAATTGTCCGTAAATTATGGGGGCTTACATTTTGATGATACATAGCAGCCATGATTTCTTCATTACTGTTAAAAAACTCACCCATTCCTGTCGCAAATACGCGACCAGTGATGGCTTCATTTGGCTTTGTTTGAAATTGTTCAATTGATGGCGGGAAATGGATATAAGTTTTTGGAATGAGGCATTGTTTATGATTATCAAAAAGCATCAAATAGCCTGCATCCGCTTCAGGAACAACATTAAGTGCATAGCGCATGATTGTATGTAATACTTCATCGATTTGAAGCTTAGAAGTAATCGTACGAATACTTTCTACGAGGATAGATAACTGTTTATTGGAAAGTGTTAATTGACGCAAAATTGTTTCTTGTCCATCTGACATAGACATTTCCCCTCCCCTATAAATATATTGAATATTCTATATTTTCAATTTCAAATATAGAGGATTACACATTGTTTAGCAATAAGAAAACAAAGTATAGTATTGAAAACTGAATTGTTAGTCAATTAAAAGGGCGGGTTTTTATGTACTTAGCATCAGAAATTATGGGTCACCCGATTTTATGGCTTTTGGCATTAATCGTTGTAATAATCGTGATTTTCCAAGCCATTGTATTTATACGTATTTCGAAACGAGTTGCCCCAGAAGTCGGTTTAACTAACCAGGAAGTAACTTCAATTATTCGAACAGGTGCAATTAGTTCGCTAGGGCCGTCGTTTGCCATAATTATCGTTGCCATTTCTTTAATTACTTTAATTGGTGAACCTACGACAATGATGCGAATCGGTATTGTTGGATCAGCACCAATTGAAACAGTGGGAGCAAGTCTAGGAGCAGAAGCAGCTGGTGAAGAGTTAGGTGATAAAAGCTTCTCAGCACAAGCCTTTACAGCAGCTGTTTGGACAATGTGTTTAGGTGGCATGGGCTGGTTGCTTGTTACAGCATTATTCACAAAATCACTTGGCCGACTTCAAAATAAATTAACGAGCGGTGGTGGTAATCGAGCAAAATGGCTAAGTGTCGTTTCTACTGCAGCGATGATCGGCGCTTTCGGTTATTTTGGTGGTGGTCAAATTGCAAAAGGGATGAATGAAACGATTATTTTCTTTATTGCTTTAATTATAATGCCGGTGATTATGTGGGCAGCCCAACGTTTCAATCAAAATTGGCTGCGAGAGTGGTCGCTAGGATTGGTTATTTTAATCGGTATGGGCGTCGGTTATTTCTTAATTTAAATGAAGGAGATGATTAAAATGGTTGTTTTAGAGCGTCATACAACACCTACAGTTTCAAAAAGCGAGGAAAATTTTACAACGTTTCATAGTCAAGCACATTTCTGGGGTCGCCTTACGATTTGGGCTGTCATCATTTGTACGATTGCCGTTCCCCTCTATTTATCATTTGGTTTAGGGTATCATCCTGGTTGGTCCGTCATCTTAACAGGATTTTTAAGTTATGGGGCTGTTGTAGCCATCGTATGGTTTGTTGAGCCAATTAGCTATTACCCTATTTTAGGAGTATCTGGAACATATTTAGCTTTTCTAACAGGTAACATCGGTAATATGTGCTTACCGAGCGCTTCTATTGCACAGACTATCGTGAAAGCAGAGCCAGGTACACGCAAAGGTGAAGTAACAGCAACGTTAGCGATTTCTGCCGCTTCCATTGTGAATACAACAATGCTTATTGCGGTTATATTAGGTGGTTCTTACTTAATTAATGCGCTGCCAGAGGCAATTCGCGACTCCTTCAACTTTGTATTGCCGGCTATATTTGGGGGAGTACTTGCACAGTTTGCCTTAAAAAAACCTGTTTGGGGGATTGGAGCAATTGGGTTAGGAATTTTTGCTGCACTTGGCCCTGTTCCACCATCATTCCAAACATTTATTTGTATTACAGGAACAGTAATCTTTGCCGTTATTCTTGAAAAAATGAAAGCAGGTGGACAAGCATCATGACGATAAAACAACAGTTAATGGATATGTTGACAGCACGGAATGATGAGATGATTGCGATCCGTCGTCATCTACATGAAAACCCGGAGCTATCCTTCGAAGAACAGCAAACAGCACAGTATATCGCGGATTTCTATGAAAATAAAGGTGTAACAATTCATCGCAATGTCGGCAATGGCTACGGAATCATAGTAGAAATTCAAGGTCGCCATCCCGGTCCTGTCATCGGAATCCGTGCAGATTTTGATGCTTTGCCAATTGAAGAAGAAACAGATGTACCGTTTAAATCGAAAAACCCCGGTGTCATGCATGCTTGCGGTCATGATGGACATACCGCGTATTTGCTCATTTTAGCGGACTGTCTCATCCAATTAAAAGATGAATTGCAAGGAACAGTTAAAATTATTCATCAGCATGCAGAGGAAAAGCCTCCTGGTGGTGCTAAAAGTATGATGGCTTCAGGTTTGCTGGATGATTGTGAAGTCATTGTCGGGGCGCACTTATTCCCAACATTTAAAGTGGGTCACATTGGGTACCGAGCTGGCGCCGCAATGGCCGGTCGCTCATTTTTCAAGTTGGTTGTTCATGGGACTGGAGGGCATGGTTCTTCCCCCCACTTAGCTAATGATGCAATTGTTGCAGCCTCAAATTTTGTAACGACCGTACAAACAGTTATTAGTAGACGGTTAAACCCGTATGATATGGGTGTCGTTACAATCGGCTCCTTTGATGGGAAAGGTACATTTAACGTTATTAAAGATGCCGTAACCCTTGAAGGTGATGTGCGTTATATGAATGACGATGTTCAAACTACAATTGAACAGGAAATTAAGCGTTTAGCAAATGGTTTAGAAGTGCAGTTTGGTGTTACTTGTGCACTCACTTATGAAAAGGATTATCCACCTTTAGTAAACGATGAAGATCTGACTAGCTTTGTCGTCAAAACATTAAAAGCTTCGGAACAGGAAGAAATCATCTCTATTGAAGAAGCACCTTTATTTTCAGGCTCTGAGGATTTTGCCTATTATGCACTTGCAAAGCCGTCCACTTTTTATTATATTGGCTGCCAACCGACGTATTTAGATGTCCCTTATATGAATCACCATCCAAAGTTTGATATTGATGAACGTGCATTATTAGTTGCAGCCAAAGCTGGCGCTGAAGTGATTGCTACATATTGCTTAAAATAAAATAAGAATCCTACCTATTAAATGAGCCTGGGACAAAACGAAAAATATCCATTTTCCTAAAGAGAAAATGGATATTTTTCTGCTTCTCCCAGAATTGATTTCCGTTACGGGGACGCTTTCCGGGGGCACGGCCTTACACGATCGTCTCAGGCGTCGGTGCTCCTGCGGTTACTCGTCGCAAAATAAATTTTGCTTTTCCCCAAGAGTCGCCCCTTCACTCCAATCAATTCATATAATATCAATTCTTAATAAGAGTATTTCCCTTTCACAAAGAAATTTCTACTTATGTCCCAGCCTCATTTTAAAAACTAAAACTATATTTATATAAACTGGTAAGGGTGAATTTAACAAGATTGCAATTCGTTCTGCTTACATAAGACTTAGTAATTTAAGAGAGTATACTTTAAAAGTTCTAGTTTCACATTAATTTTATAGGTAGATAGATTTAACATATTTTTGAATATCTGATACTAATTATCAATATTTTAGAATATTTAAAAATTTCGATATTCGAATTGGTTTCCCTGTGATAAATTGGAAATGTCATACTAAACTGAAAAGTATGAAAATTAAAGGTGAAGGGGAAATGAGATTTGAGTAAGTTTAAGTTTACGAAGTTCTTTAGTAGTGTTCTAGCCTTCGTTATGGTGCTTTCTTTATTGTTGCCATTCTCGAGTGTGAATGCTGAAGAACTAAAATCATTCAAGCAGAATAATCAAAGTGAAAGCACGATTCAACTAAAGGCGGCTATTGCTGAACAGCTAAGCTTGTCTAAAGATGGTCCAACTCTTCACGAAAGCTTACAAAATGTATCGGGCAATCAGGATATTGCAGTTATTGTTCATTTATCTGAAAAGCCTGTTGCACTAGAGCAAGGGATGAGCCAAGTTAAAGGCAAAAAATTCTCCAATGCTAGAGCAAATGAAGTTCGTTCAAATGTAAAAGCCCAGCAAGCAAAAGTTAAAAAAGAGTTAGCTGTCAAAAACGTACAGATGACTCAAGGGTATACGTTTGATACGGTTTTAAACGGTTTCGCAGCAACTATTAAAGCAAATGATCTTCCGAAACTGCTTTCAGTAGACGGGATCACACTAATTGAGCCTGATGCGACGGTTTATGCATCAGAAGATCAAAACATGAAATCATCGGAGCTTATTAAGGAAGAAACATTAGAAGCTTATATGAATACAAGTAATTCCTTCCTTGGCATCGAACAGCTATGGAACGAAGGTATAGAAGGACAAGGAGTTAAAGTAGCAGTACTAGATACGGGTATTGATGCAGATCACCCGGAATTTGCCGGAATTTATAAAGGTGGTAAAAACTTTATTCCTCACTCTTCAACTTACAATAAACCTCGTGCAGATGACGATGCGTCGGAAACTTTACCTTCAGAGCGCCCAGCTGGGACACCTGAATTTAATGCAAACGGTAGTTCATTCTATACTTCTCACGGTACACATGTTGCCGGGACAATTGCAGCAATCGGAGCTAACGAGTTTGGCATCAAAGGAATTGCTCCAAAAATAGACCTTTATGCTTATCGAGTTCTTGGAGCATATGGTAGTGGTTCTACATCAGGTATTGTAAAAGCTATCGAAACTGCCGTTTTAGAAGAAATGGATATTATCAATCTTTCACTTGGTGGCGGAGCTAACTCTGAAACCGATGCTGGTTCATTCGCGATTAACAACGCAATGATAGCGGGAACAATCGGAGTCATTGCAACAGGTAACTCTGGTCCAAATCGTGGAACAATGGGAACACCAGCAACTGCTCGTTTAGGGATTGCTGTTGGTAACACAACAAATCCAGAAAAAATGTATAACGGAGAAGTTAATATCACAGTTGGTGATTACAAATTAACAAAACAGCTTCCATTAATGGGAACAACTTTTGGCAAAGATTTAGCAACACAGCTTCCAGGTGAATTCGACTTAGTTGCGATTCCAGGAAACGGAGAAGTTAAAGATTTTGAAGGAATTGATGTAGAAGGTAAAGTAGCCTTAATTTCTCGAGGCAATATTGCATTCGTTGATAAAATTGCAAATGCAAAGGCCAATGGTGCCGTTGCAACAATTATTCATAACTTTGCCGGTGGATCGAATGCACCAGACATTTCAGGAACTTTCCTTGGTGATTCATTTGAGTTCCTTCCAACATTTGATATGTCCGTAACGGATGGTGCTGCAATCCGCGCTGCATTAGCTGGCGGAATTGGAAAAGTAAGCTTTGGAAAATTTGCTTCCACAACGACAGCTGGAGATGATGTAAACTCTTCAAGTTCCCGTGGGCCATCTACTCCAAACTTTGACATTAAACCAGATGTAACGGCGCCTGGAACAAATATTATGTCAACAATTCCTATGTACAAAGCAGACTTCCCTGATGCAGATTATACGGAAGCTTATGCTCGTAAAACAGGAACTTCTATGGCAACACCGCACATTGCAGGTATTGCTGCATTAGTGAAGCAAGCAAATCCGAATTGGAGCGCTTTTGATGTAAAAGTAGCGCTTTCCAATACAGCAAAAGTTTTAGATAAAGCAAAATATGATGTGTTTTCTCAAGGTGCGGGGCGTGTAAATGCTTATGCAGCGGCTCATCCAGAAATTCTTGCATATGCACTTGATGAAGCTATTTTAGATGGTACAGGTGCTGTTGTTGAAAATCTGAAAGGTACTGTTACTTTCGGTCCTCAATCACTAAAAGATGGCAATATTTCTGTAACGAAACAAGTTTTAGTAAAAGATATTAAAGGTAATGGCGGTAATTATAATGTTTCCGTTGATGTAACGAAAACTTTCGGTGATGCAACGATTACAGTAGATCAGCCGACATTTAATTTAGCTGGTGAGCAGCTTTTAAATATAACCTTAACTGCTTCTCAAGCTGTGGCACCAAATGGCTCTGAAATCTTAGGTTTTATCCACATTAACGGTGGCGCTACAGAAGCTTCATTGCCATTCGCGGCTGACTTCGGTAGTGCAGCAACAACAGAAATTAAAGATTTTAAAATTACGGAAACAGACTTATCATTTAACGGTGATGGTGTGAAAGACTCAGCGGTACTTTCATTCACATTAACTGGAGATGTAACAACGAACTATATTGAGCTTTGGGATATTATGAATCCGGAAGGCGGAGAATATGGAGATGGGTATATTGGTTATCTTCATTCAGGTACTTCACTTGGAAAAGGTTCATATACACTGAATGTTGGCGGTCAGTATAAGCCATGGGGCAGTGCACCTGCAACAACGATTCCAGATGGTCTATATACAATTGATTTCACAGGTCTTGCCGCTACAGGAGTAGTTTCGGATTATGTTGGACCAATTGTCGTGAAAACAACTAAACCGGAAATTACAGGTACAGTAGCTGAAGGTATCGTTACAGGACAAGTAACAGATAAGTATATTGTCTATAATGAAGAATTATATTTATACGGTTTAGATTACAATTTAAATGATAAATTAAAAGCTTCATATGTTGCGACTGTAAAGGGTGAAGTACAAGCTCCGGTTGCTTTCAACTTAAATCAAGACGGTAGCTTCACATTCCCGGTAACAGCAGACACGAACGCTGTAACAGTGGTAATTAATGATGCTGCGGGAAATGTTGGCGAAGCGATTATCTTTGAAAATGAAATCGTTGAACCGGTAAAAACACTTTCTGTTAACCCTACTGAACTAAGCTTAACAGCTGGCGAAACGGCACAGCTTGCAGTAACAGAAACATCAACACCTGCTGAAGGTGATGCAACAGAAGAAGATGTAACCTCAAAAGCTACTTATGTTGTTGCAGATGAAAATGTAGCAACAGTAGTCAATGGATTAGTAACTGCAGTAGGAGAAGGTACGACAACAATTACTGTTGCATACGGTGAAAACGAAGTAACTGTAAATGTTACAGTTACAGCACCTGTTGTAGAGGTACCAGTCGTAACACTGGAAATTAACCAAACTCACGTTGAAACGAACATCGGTAAAGAAGTAAACGTTACGATTACTGAAGTAACTACTTTAAACGGTGAAACAACAGAAAAAGATGTTACAAAGCTAGCGAATTACAAAGTTCAAAATGACAAGATTGCTACTGTAAAAGCCGGTACTGTAAAAGGTAAAGGCCAAGGTACTACATCTGTTACAGTAACTTATGGTGAACATACACTGACATTCGATGTTACTGTTGTTAAGCCTGGTAACGGCAATGGCAATGGTAATGGTAATGGTAACGGCAACGGCAACGGTAACGGTAACGGTAACGGTAACGGTAACGGTAACGGCAATGGTAATGGTAACGGTAATGGTAACGGTAACGGTAACGGCAATGGTCCTAAGCACAATAATGAAGTTACCGAGTCTGAGCTATAATTAATTTTAGTTAAACAAAAAGAGAAATTGCACAGTGCAATTTCTCTTTTTACTTTTATATTTATCTTAAACCTACTACTATTTCTTCTTTCTTATTAAACTCATCATTTTCCAAGTTTACTTTTTCAGGCTTCACAACGAAAATACTAATTAAAGTCGCAAGCGTGAACAAAGCCATAATTACGTATAATACCATGTCATAGGATTGTGTCTTTACCAGAATAAATGCACTTAACTGGTTCCCTGACAATCCTGCAAATGCCCAAGCTGATAAAGCTAAGCCATGCACAGTTGAAATACTGTCTAAACCAAAGCGGTCGGATAACAGTGGTGGTAAAGATGAGAACCCACCACCGTAACCTGCATTTACAATACAAAGTAAAGCAATAATAAGAATTGCCATAGAATTATTAATGCCATCAAACACAACCGTACATAAAATTATGCCAATGGAAGAAATGAATATAATTTTATAGATGGAGTTACGATCTTTTAAACGATCCCCCCATGCAGAAAATGCAATTCGCCCACCTGCATTAAAAATAGCTGTTAATGAACTAACTAAACCAATTGCTCCAAATCCAATGAATGCTAATATCCCTTTTTCTTGTGAAATTAATGCTAAGCCACATGTAATATTAATATAGAACATCAACCAAATACCGATAAACGTTTTATTCGTTAATACTTTTTTATAGCTAAAGCTTTGCATTTGTATACTTTCCTCTTCGAATCCTGGTGGTTTCTTTAATATTAAGTGTCCAATAACCATCATTACTAAATAGATTCCAGCCAAAACGTAAAACATTGTATAGATATTTGTTGGATTCACTAAAATTCCTTCATTATTTCTTTCACCAAGTAACTTTTCCATTAACGGACTAGCAATGACTTTTGCTAAACCAAAGCCGGCAACAGCAAGACCCGTCGCTAAACCTTTTTGCTCTTTAAACCAAAGCATCAGTGTTTTTACTGGTGTTAAATACCCGATTCCAAGCCCAATCCCCATAATCACTCCATAAGAAATATAAATACCTAGTAACGACTTTTGATAAATAAAGAAACCTGTTGCTGCCATCCCCACAACAAAAAATATGGCCGCAAGCAATGACGACTTATGAATATCTTTTTCAACAAATTTCCCGCCAAAGGCCGCAGACATTCCCAGAACAAAAATGGCTATACTGAATGCCCATTCCACTTCACCGACAGAATTTCCAATGTAAGAGGCAATATCTGCCTTGAACAATGACCAACAGTAAACAGTACCGATACTACAGTGAATCAACAAAGCTGGAATTACAGCACGAATCCACTTATTTTCAAACTTTCCCACAATAAAACTCCTTCGTTATCCTATTAACCTAAAAACACGAACATTATAAACAAAATATTAAATTATTTTCGTTTTTTTAATTAAAAATATCGTTATTAATATTTATTTTCAGGTTTTATATTGGTTATTTACGAAAATTAATAAAATGATTATATAACATCTTTACAAATAAATGAATAGTAATTGTTATATTAAAATATTTTTTAAGAAAAATTAGAAAAGTTAGGCTAAATACATTTTTATATTCCAAAATAAAAAACAGCCTAATGAATATCATTAGACTGTTAGAAAAACTGGTTATTTTGATTTTAAAAATCACCATTTTATTTAAACGTTACTTTCACCGTATAGCCTAGGTTGCTAAAGAACCCCTTGAGAACTTTCTCCGCGCTTTTTTCTGCTGATTGTAATAAGCCTATTTCAATAGCCTTATCTTTAATATCTTTCTGAGCTATTGCTGCTAAGTCAAATCCTTCATTCCATTTCACTTCCCCACGGAATATTCCCTCGTCAGAAAAAGTTTTAACATGATCCATTTGGATTGCTGGATCATGTATAAGCGTTGCCTTTGGTAGAATAATTTCTAACTCTTTTTTATCATCATTCACCTTTATATCGTCTGAAGTGATACCTTTAAGATCTACTCCTGCAATAACTGTAGCAGGAACAATTAATAACAGCTCCCTCTTTGTACCTGGGAAATTAACTGCAATGTTATTACCGAACAGCTTATTGTCTGCTTCCTCAATAGTTACAGTTACATGGGCTTCAGCCGTTGCAAGCGTGGCTAATTCTTGGACTTGTTCTACAAATACAGTACTTTCGCTTTTAAATGTACTTCCAAAGTATAACCAAGCACCTCCAGATACGAGGCCGACGAGAAGCAATACTATTAAAATAAATTTTAATCCCCAAAATTTAAATAGCACCTTCAATAATGCTCCTGAAATATTGGTACTTCTCCTACTTTGTCCAACAACGGCAGTAGCTGCACTTTCTTCTTCGCCCTCTTTTAGTTCCTTTAATATCCGCTCAATTTGTGTTAATGCTTCGTCTTTTTTACTCATGTCATCCTCCCTATGATGTTTAATAGAATCCTATTTTTAAAGTAGGGGAAATTATAAAATTTGGCAAGTTATTCTATATAAACCATCGAAATTCTAGAAGAAACATTTCTTACATTTCATTAAAACAAACTACTGTTTTCACTAATAAGTTTATACACAGAATACATAATTATTTAAGATTTCACTGATAACTATGCTATATTGAATAAGTAGAAAAACACTAATACTTGTTGACATCGAATAATGGTAATTTAAGATTGCGAAATCAGCATTATTGGGTGCCAAACCCATTAGAGTTCTTCAGGAACAAAGAATTCTACCGCAGCATCTCCTTGTGAGATGCTGCCTTTTTTGTTTCCTTTAGAAAAGGATTTTACTTAAGTAAATTGTGTAATTTAATTAAAGGAACACTTGCATGACAATACGATGCTTCTAGTTTTCTCAGCCATAAGGTAGAGGCCATCCTATCCTTTAATGAGGAATAAAAAGATGCCAAAACGTCTATTTAACAACGTTTTGGCATCTTTTTAGTTTAGTCATTCTGTAAGTGGAATAATTCCCCCACTTAATTTACATCTTTTATTGAGCCGTCATTTAAATAAACTTCACCGTCTTTATACGTCATTTGTTCAGGATAACGTAGGTTTATAACCGCATCCTGAAGTTCTTGTGAAGGTGGACGCGTTGAGAGTGACACAATGATATTAGTAGCGAAGGCAGCTATTGCTCCGAAAACACCCGCACCTGTATCGATAATTCCTAATATCGTAAATCCGCCATACTTCGCACTAAAAATGTAAACAAGTGTCACAGTTAAACCGACAAGCATACCAGCCATAGTTCCTTTTGCATTCGCTCGTTTCCACCAGACGCCCAATACAAGTGCTGGGAAGAAAGTGCCGGTAGCAAGCGCAAATGCCCATGCGACAATTTGTGTAATGGCACCAGGTGGATTTAATGCAATAATTCCAGCTAGTAATGTTGCAACGACAATAGAAATACGACCTACAAGTAAACGTTTTTGTTCAGAGGCTTGAGGATTGATGATACGATAATAAATATCATGTGCAAAAGACGAAGAAATTGAGATCATCAAGCCACCAGCAGTAGATAACGCAGCCGCCATTGCACCTGCAGCCACTAATCCAATAACAAATACACCTAGATTTGCGATTTCAGGGGTAGCCATTACGACAATGTCATTAGCGATTTTAAGTTCAAGCCACTGAAGAATGCCATCACCATTCGTATCGACTATCCCTAGTTTTCCTGTATCAATCCATGATTGAGTCCAGGCCGGTAACTCCGCAATCTTATTACCAGCGATTTCCGTCATTAAAATGAAACGGGCAAAGGCTGCATAAGCTGGTGCACTAAAATATAAAAGTCCGATAAACACTAGTGCCCATGCACCTGACCAACGCGCTGCCTTCATAGTCCCTACCGTATAAAAACGGACAATAACATGGGGAAGTCCGGCTGTACCACACATTAATGTGAACATGAGCGCTAAAAATTGCCACTTTGTTCCATTTGTAAATGGCGCAAAGTATTCCGAGATTCCGAGCTCTCGGTCAAGTTCGCCCATTTTTGTTACAATTTCACCATAGGAAATCCAAGGTAAAGGATTACTCGTTAATTGTAATGACATAAAAATAACTGGTACTAAGTAAGCAATAATTAAAATAATGTATTGTGCTACTTGTGTCCAAGTAATACCTTTCATCCCACCAAATGCTGCATAAAAGGCAATTAACACAACGCCGATCATTGTTCCTAATTTTGCATCTATTTCAAAAAGGCGTCCGATTACTACACCAGAACCTGATAGCTGTCCAATGGAATACGTGAAGCTTATTATTATTGTACATATAGCCGCTATTATTAGTGCTGCCTTACTATTAAAACGGTCTCCGATAAATTCAGGTACAGTAAAGCGCCCAAATTTACGGAGTTGCGGCGCAAGTAATATCGTTAAGAATAAATATCCGCCAGTCCATCCCATAATATAAGCTAAGCCATCATAGCCAAGTAACATGATCGTTCCGGCCATTCCGATAAAGGATGCAGCACTCATCCAGTCTGCTCCGATTGCCATCCCATTAAAAATAGGAGGAACTCCACGGCCAGCAACATAGAAATCAGATGTTTGCTTAGCAGTATTAAATACTGCAATCCAAATATACAAAGCGAATGTACACAATATAATTACCAGTGACACTAAAAATTGACTATCCATTATTCAGCCCCCTTCCATTAGTGATCTATCATTTTTTTTGCGCCTATTTCTTTATTACGTTCATCATCAATTCCATACTTTTTATCAATTTTGTCACCGACAATCGCATTTACAAACAGTAAAACAATGAAAGTAAACAATGCTCCAATTGCTCCCATAAAATAATGGAATGGGAATCCTAAAAATTGAATTTCAGTTAATGAGTCTGCAAACGCTACCACGACATAAGACACAAGAAACCAGATAGCAAAGTAAATGAGCATGTACGTATTTTTCTCACGGAAATAAGCATCAGCAACTTTTTGATCAACCTTTTTCATTCGGACCACCTTTCTTCATAAATTTATCTCAGATCAAAAATGAATTGAAGCGTTTCCATTAAAGGAAGCGGGACCAACAGTACTTTGACTACCATTAAAATAACTAGTGCAACTACAGGAAAAGTAAGTGCAATAAAACGTTTCTTTATTAGTGCATAGGTAAGGCAGCAAATAGTAAATAAAATAAAAAACAGCAGCAACTAAACACCTCCTATAATCTCAACGTTTTCTAATATATGTTGGAAATGACCCGGATAAAACGAATATGAAGTAAAAAACTCCTAGACAATTTGCTCAAAAAAAAGAAAAGGATTACTTAAGGCAAGTATCTAAGTAACTATAAAAAAATAAAAACCGCCTAAAACGATGACAAATCAACGTCTTAGGTGGTACTTTTAAAAACTTCACTTAATTATGATAAATGCGCATTATTATTTATCCTTAATTCCTCTTATATGTACTTAAAAAAAGAAATAACGCTACCTGGTAAGCTGCCAATCCATTTACAGTTATTTTTTAAATTTAATAACCATTAAAAATCAAGAATAAAATTAACCGTTCTGAACAAATTAATTTTGACTCTGTCGCATAGCTTTGACTCATAAAATGGAGGTGAACGATTGATGGCTAAGAAAAGTAAAACAACTTTTACAAAAAGAAAAAAGCCGAAAAAAGATATTAATCATCGTGAAGAGTATTCCAAAGAGTTTAACCAAGTGATTCATAATAATCCTCCACAAGAAGTGACAAAGCACAGAGGCATATAAGAAAAGCTTTAGTCCAGTTCGACTTAGAACTTGGACTAAAGCTTTTCTCATAAAAAATACGCTTCACCGTAACTAATGTAAGCGTAGTTATAAATTGCAGTTATATTTAATCCAACATAGACATTTGGAAAGTGAACTTGCTAGACTACACTTCCACCTTTATACTACAATCAATTTAAAATAAATCAAATAAAGGTATAAAACAGTGAATTTATTTCTCCCATCTCAAATAATCATACTAACGCTTAGTATAGGCTATTTAATAACACTATTATTGATAATCGCCTATGAGCATAAACAATTAACAAAACGTATTAAATATTCCTTTCTCCTCGCAAAATTTATTCAAATTATCGCCTGGATAGGTTTAGGATATGGTGAAGGAGCTTATAAAAGTTTCTTTTTAGGTTTTTCTAATTCCTTACTTTTTATTTCTTATACATTAGAAATCATCGCATTCCTAACCTTAAAAAATATGCTTCATAATGTTGAAAAACGCTTACTTTACTTCTTTATGGTTGTTAGTATAATCGGATTTAATTTAATTATTATTATTAATGATACGACGGCTTTACGCATTATCTTTTATTCAGTTGTAAATGCTGTTATTTACCTTTTTATGTACCGGATGGTTTTCTCAAAAGGTGCAACGGCTCTTATGAAATTAATTGGAAGTCTCTATTTAATAGTTTCTTTCGCATCTGTCATACGCGCCGTAATAACAGCTATATCGTCAGTTCCCACCAGCTTTTATATTCCAGGGACATTTCAATGGACCGTGGTACTAGCAATTTATATTTTCTCAAATTTAGGGACAATCGGCTTTATTCTTTTAATGAAAGAAGAAGTGGATCGAGATTTATATCACTTCGCAAATTTTGATGATTTAACAGGTGTCCTTAATCGGCGTTCCTTTAGCACCGAAACAGAAAATAAATTAAGGTACTATGCTAAAAAAAGAGAAAGTATAACTTATGTTTTATTTGATGTCGACCATTTTAAATCTATTAATGACACATACGGACACCTTATTGGAGATAAAGTTCTTCAAAATCTCACAACAATCATCAAGCCATTTTTACAAACTAATGATTTATTTGGTCGTTATGGTGGTGATGAATTTGCTCTCCTTCTAGTAGACAAAAATGAACAGGAAGCAACCGAAATAATCAAACAAATCAATCAGTCAATAAAACCTTTAATTGTGGGTGAGTTAGTAGTGCACTATACAATAAGTATGGGTGGCATTACAATTGCTCCATCTAACGATACATGCTTAGAAGATGTCTACATAAGCTGCGATAAAGCACTTTATACGGCTAAAAGAAATGGTAGAAACATTTTCGTAAAAGGAAAATTGGAAAGTTAACTTTGACAGTAAAGGAAATACATATAATTTACGTATCTATGATATGACCGTGCTTTATATTATTTATATTTATAAAGGCCGATTTTCTATATAACGAAAATCGGCCTTAGTTTTTGCTTCTTTTTTGAATTTGTAATTTAAATATTAAATTAGGACACGTTAATCCCGCACTTACTTATGATACGGTTCTCCCTTAATAATTCTAAAACTACGATAAATCTGTTCTACTAATACGAGCTTCATTAACTGATGAGGTAACGTCATTTTTCCAAAACACAGCTTTTCGTCTGCTCGTTTTAATACATCGGCGTGCAGCCCCAATGAACCGCCAATAACAAAGGCAACTTTACTTTTTCCGTATGTCATGAGAGATTCTAAATCAGCGGCCATTTCTTCACTTGTTTTCATTTTACCATCTAAAGCGAGCGCAATAACATATGTACCCTCATTAATTTTTGCTAGGATGCGCTCACCTTCTTTACGTTTCACAATTTCCATATCGGCTTCACTCAACTGTTCAGGTGCCTTTTCGTCCGGAACCTCTACTAAATCAATCTTTGCATATCCGCCTAAACGCTTCACGTATTCTTCGATACCTAACTTCAAATATTTTTCTTTAAGTTTACCTACTGAAACGATTGTTATATTCACAACTTATCCACCTTTACATTCCATTTACAAACAAGTTATTCACAAAAGTTATACACATATCCACAACTAAAACCTATATATGGTGTAAAGTTATTTACTTGATACTATATATGTTGCTTGCTCTTCACAGTAAGAACAAGTTGTTGATAACTTTTCATCTTCTGTTAAAAAGTCCATCGTTGGAAATTGTTCTGTCTCAGCTACCAGCATATCTAAAGCGTGATCTATATGGGTTTCGCAGCTATATTTTTTCATTTTTAATCCTTCTTTCTTTTCTGAAATTTCTAGAAACTTATTCACAATTTTTAAATGTTATCCACAATCCATTGTAACAAACAAAAATCGGGTAGAAAAGAAAAGCCTTTTTCTTCTCTACCCATTGTGTATAAAATAGTTCTAATATTTAGTTATCCACAATTTATAATTGTGCATTCTCTACTAATTCCAATTGTGCTTCAACTATTTTTCCTTCACGGTACACTTTAATTTGCAATGTATCCCCAATTGCCTTCTCATTATATAAATGCTTTCGTAGCTGAATCGAATTCTCGATTTTTTGTCCATCCATTTCCACAATGACGTCATATTGCTGTAAACCTGCTTTATCTGCAGCAGATCCGCGCACAACTTGTGAAATGACAACACCGTTCGTTACCTCTTCAGGTAATTGTAATGTCTGCTGCTGGTAATAAGCCGGAACCTCTGTCAAATCAACTAATGAAATACCCATTGTTGGGCGTTGAACTTCTCCATGCTTCTCTAACTGTTCGATAATAGGTATTGCCGAATTAATCGGAATAGCAAAACCTAAACCTTCTACAGAAGATTGCGCAATTTTCATCGAATTTATGCCTATTAAATCACCGGCAATATTAATTAAAGCACCGCCGGAATTCCCTTGGTTAATTGCTGCATCTGTTTGTAATACTTCAGTCGACCAATCTTCTACACCATCTTCATTTAAATCAACTGGTACAGACCGATCCTTCCCTGAAATAACACCCGTTGTTACCGACCCATAGAATTCTAAGCCTAATGGGTTCCCGATTGCAATAACTGTTTCACCTTGTTTTAATATGTCGGAATCACCAAATTGCGCCACTGTCTCAATTCCTTCACTCGGAATAGAAATAATTGCTAAGTCTGTCCAAATATCTGAGCCAACAAGCTGTGCTTCAACTTTTTCGCCATCTTCCAACGTTACTTCAATTTGTTCTGCAGCTTCTACTACGTGATGATTCGTAACAATAAAAGCAAAGTCCTTTTCTACTTTATAAACAATACCTGAGCCACTCCCTACAGCTTGTTCAGTCCCGGTACTTTGATTCCAGAAATTTGGTGCAACTTTTTGGATATTTGTTATCCCTACTACAGCGCTCGATACTTTTTCTACTGCATTCGTAACATCAGTCGTTACTTCCGTTGCAGTTTGATTAATTGTTGAGTTTGATGATTCACTTGAAATAGAGTTTATTTCGTTTGAACCTGGCAACTGATTAGCAAGAGACGGTAAAAGTAACCATAATAATAAAGCACCTACAACAACACCGCTCAGTCCCGATATAAAGTAGCCTAATTTACTGCCGCTTTTATTACCTTTGTTTTTTAGGCGCAGCTGTCTTTCTTCCTCTTCTCTTTTTAAACGAGCCTCAAGCTCTGTAATATGGTTGTTTTGGCTATCCTTTTTTTCATTTTCATCTTCAGGAAAATAACCCATGATGTTCATCCTTTCATTACTTTTCTTATTCATAGCATACACATTTAACATTAAAATTAGATGAAAATTACTTAAAACCTCCTTAAAAAAAAGATGTGTTGAAAGTATAGACTTTCAACACATCCCTTTACCCATATTTATACCATCACAAGCTTGGTAGGTTCGTTTGCATCTGTATCATGTAAATGCAAATACTCCCCCGTTATAATTCCGCAAGACTGCAACGTTTGTTCGACACTCATACGAGCTAAATCTTTCATATTATTGTCTTTACTTAAGTGGGCTAAATAAATTTGCGTCTGCTTTTCTGCTACGACATCTGCCATTGCTACTGCAGCATCTTCATTTGAAACGTGACCGACATCAGATAAGATACGTCGTTTAATGCTCCAAGGGTATTTACCCATTTGCAGCATACTCACATCATGATTACTTTCAAATACATACGCATCTGCTGCTGAGATATATCCTTTCATCCGATCACTTACATAGCCCGTATCTGTAATGACAACAAGCTTACGGCCATTATCATGGAATGTATAGAACATTGGATCCGCGGCATCATGCGACACGGCAAACGATTGAATATCAAGACTGCCAAATGTTTTTACTGTTTCCATATCAAAATCGAAGCATAAATCTGTTGGAATTGTACCAACTAAACCATCCATTGCCGTCCATGTTTTTGCATTTGCATATACTGGTATATTATATTTACGTGCAATAACTCCAAGACCTTTAATATGATCACTATGCTCATGCGTTACTAAAATACCTGATAAATTTTTCATATCACGATCTATATTAGCAAACAGTTGCTCCATCTTTTTCCCGCTTAAGCCTACATCGACTAAAAATGAATGATTATCATTTTCTACGTAGACCGCGTTTCCTGTACTGCCACTTGCTAAAACGCTAAATCGCATTGTTAAAACTCCCTACTCTTCCATATCCTCTGTCTGCTCGACGATTTCGGATAAATCATTTTGTATTTCCACAATATTACCTTGTACTGCATCTACAAAATGTATTTCTTGTGTACCGTCAGCTAACTTCACACGCACTTCCCATGTCGGGGCAAAAACCTGTGTTTGTGTTAATTGAACATTTGTGGAATAACCAAGATTCATCTCTAAAATTTGAGAATCTGGTTTTAATAAATTTTTACCATATAAAATCTGCAAAACTTGTATCGACGTTAATAAATTTTGTTGCTTATCTACTTTCTCGTGTTTTTCAAGCATAGTTTGTTCATACGCATACACACGATTTTCTTCATCCCAATAAATTTTTACATAACCGCGCACATTGTAATACAGTGTTAAGTTATTTACCTTTTGGAAAAATGTCGCCTCTCTTTTTTCCTCATTAACATCCCATAATACATAGGCATTTCCTTCATGAACATGGCCATTAACAAATTCAACATATGGATTACGGCCACCGCTTTCCTGCAACTTTACGGGCTTTTCCATCGTAACGATTAGCTTATTTTCATTTTCAATTTGTGTTATCTGATTTGGAAAAAACGGTATTTCTTCTG
This sequence comes from Solibacillus sp. FSL W8-0372, assembly GCF_037969735.1. Taxonomy (NCBI): domain Bacteria; kingdom Bacillati; phylum Bacillota; class Bacilli; order Caryophanales; family Caryophanaceae; genus Solibacillus; species Solibacillus sp. FSL W8-0372. Next base: position 3,887,199 of record NZ_CP150204.1, read on the forward strand.
GTAAGAATTTTTTGATTTCACCAGAATAGTAAGCTGCATTTTCATTGTTATTAGGAAGCGCAATATACGTAATATTATCATCTTTCAAACGTGCTTCAATTTTTGTCGTTTCTCCTAAAACTTCCATTAATTGCCCTTCGTTATAGCTTTCTAGATATTGCGTATACAAAAAGAGATTTAAGATTAAAAACACCCATATAAAAATAGATTTCGTTCTACTCCAATCCATCTGTAATCCCCCCTGTACGCTCGGGCGAAATCTGTTTAAACACATTGTTCGAAATGATAAACCAACTAGGTTCTAAAACGAAGGCTTCATTTTGCGTGAAATGGTAACCAACAACGATTTCATCAATATCTTTAAATGAATATTCCTTTGTATTTCGAAGGTATTCAATTACCTGCTCACCAGAAATCAATTCTTTTTGTTCTCGTTCTCTATTAATTTCATTTGCAGTTGCGATAGTATAAAATGGTCGGCGATAACGGAAAATACGATTCTCTCCCCATGTTGTGGAAATGCGGGAAGTCGTCATATTACTATAAATCGGCAATCCGTGTAAAAACAGTTGATAATCTACTATATGCTTACCTATATTCATGGAAGAGAATCGATAATCCGCTGTAAACCCTCCATGATCATTAATATAATTAAAGCTATCGCTTAATAATTTGGAGGATTTAATTGGCGCAATACTTTCTGCAAGTGGGTATACATAATTAAGAATACGATTCTTTGTATCCACTGTCATAAACGATGTATTATCTGTATATCTTACCGATTGTTCACTTTCCTTATTTGGCTTTACAATCTTGGGATCTGTAAAAACGATTGATTTAAATAAACTTTCACTAATATAATCGACTAAATACGTATAGCGTGTCGATTGTATTGGGTTTTGAGAGACGTATAGTGAAAGTAATGAATCTCTTTCCACCTCAACGTAAGGACTATAATCCTCTGCAGGCTTAACTACCTCTGCTAAAAATCTATCTGTATTTCTTAAATTTGTATATCCTCTAAATAATAAGCGCTTTTCTGTATTTAAAAAGAGAAGCTCCAATTGATTGTTTGTTTCTACAGTGGACCAGTCTAAAATTAAACGATTAAAGCTTGATTCAGGTAAATCCTTATCGTTGTTAAAGGATAAAAGGTTGGTAAAGACTTGAAACGGTATCTCCTCATTGAAAAACATCGTGATCCGATTATTTGCTCTTATAACTTCATTCATTCTTTCATCTGATAGCTTTTCATTGCTATTAATCAATTCCAACTCATTCGTTTGCCATGTTGGAAAATAGCTGTAAATTTCATTCAACACGCTTGGTGATACTGTACCGAAAAATTGGCCATTTTGCCGGTACAGTAATCGATAAGGCTTTAATACATCTTTCAATTCTTTTTGCTCTCCGACCATAACTTCCTCAATTTGTGTTTCTTCTATTAACCCATATTCGGGCCTATAGTTCCAAATAAGAAGCGTAAAAATAATACTAAGTAAAACGAGGAATGTTAACAAAATAGATTTTACTTGTTCAACATATTTCATTCCCAATCCTCCGCTTCATCTAATTCGTATGGTAGAGTGAAGAATATCGTAGTACCTTGACCTTCCTCACTTTCTGCCCAAATTTTTCCGCCATGTGCTTCAATCATTTCACGAGCAATTGCAAGTCCTAAACCTGTTCCACCCATAGAACGTGCTCGGGCACGGTCTACACGATAGAAGCGATCAAAAATTTTCGTCACATTTTCTTTCGGAATCCCCATTCCATCATCTGAAATCATGACACGCAGCATATTACCATGAACTGTAAAGCCAAAACGAATATTGCCACCGTCCGGGGAATACTTTAATGCATTTGAAATAATATTATCAATTACCTGTGTGAGCTTATCGGTATCAATATCAACAAAATAGCTTTTCTCTGGAAGCAAACGAATAAATTCAACATTTTGTGATTTCGACATTTCAAAGCGATCAATTATTTGAGTGAAAAATTTATTGAATTCTACAAACCCTAAATTCAAGTCATACTCTTGGCTATCCATTTTAGATAGTTGTAATAAATCATTTACTAGACGAATCATACGCTCTGTTTCTGTCTGAGTTACATTTAAAAACGTCGGCGCAATATTTTCATCGCGCCAAGCACCTTCTGCCAATGCTTCTAAATAACTGCGCATTGTAGTAAGTGGTGTCCGTAGCTCGTGCGATACGTTCGCAACAAATTCTCTGCGTTCCATATCAATTTTCTCTTGTTCAGTAATATCATGCAGTACGGTAATTAAACCATTTACAAAGCCCGTTTCCTTTTGAATTACAGAGAAATTAGCTCGTAAAATGTACCGCGCTTCACTCATACTAAAATCAAGATTCACTGGATCTTTCATATGAATTAAATCTTCAAAACTATATTCCTGATCTAATCCCAATACAGAGGCAATCGGACGATTTAACGTAGATTCTCTTGTTTCATGAAGTAGATCCAAAGCAGGCTCATTAATTAATATAATTTTCCCTTTGCGATCTGTTGCGATAACCCCATCTGTCATATTACTAAGAACGCTTGCCAATTTTCGGCGTTCAGCCTCTGTCGTAGACTGCGCTTCTTGTAGACGGTTAGTCAAATGGTTAAAAGCAATTGCTAACTGACCAATCTCATCTGTGCCATATACTCGCACTTTTCGAGCGTAATTCCCTTTTGACATCGCTTGCGCCTGTTTTCGCATATCGGAAATGGGCCTTGTAATCGTTCGTGCTACCAGTATTCCTAAAATGATGGTAATTACGAGAGACATCGCAATACCCGCAGCAAAAATACGGTTAATTTCATTTAATTGTTCATATACTTTTTGAATATTTGATTGGACATAAATGGCCCCTATAATTTCCCCATTCGGGCCAACTGATTCGCTAATGGGTGTTGCAAGTATCCAGACTCGTTGTCCTGTATCTCGATCCAATGAAATATTATCCCATAACGTTTCGGCAGATATCGCTTTTCGTATAATTTCTTCATTTGCCCGCTGACCTATAAGTGCCTGACTATTGTTATCAGAAGTAGCTAGAATTCGTCCACGTCTATTAACGATATGAATTTTGTTAATATCTTCAGTAGAAAATTCCTGTAAAATTGTATTTAACCTCTCCTCTATTGAGGGTGTTGTATCATCCGGCTCTTTAATCATTTCTTCACGAATACTATAGTGGACAAGCTCGATCCTTTGACGAATGGAATCCTGGAAATTTGATTTCAAATTCGTCTCAAGCTGCTTTGAAAAATAAATACCAATAATTTGGAGCGCAATAATAATTAAAAGTACATAGATTAATACAAGCTTTACATGAATTGACTTAAAAAAGCTTACTTTTTGCATGCAGTCTACTCCTGTTCAGGATTTCGTAAATAATAACCGACACCTCGTCTTGTCACAATCCATAAAGGATGACTAGGATTATCTTCAATTTTTTCCCGCAGACGGCGAATTGTCACGTCTACTGTACGTACATCTCCAAAGTAATCATATCCCCAAACCGTTTGCAGCAAGTGTTCACGTGTCATTACTTGGCCAATATGTTTTGCTAAATAGTGTAATAATTCAAATTCACGATGGGTCAACTCAATGGAGTCTTCACGCTTTAACACTAAATATGCATCAGGCTGAATTGTCAATGAACCTACAACAATATCATTCGATTCAGCTGTTGCTTCTTCTACTTGAGCAGGGACATTTAATCGACGCATATTTGCCTTCACACGTGCGATTAGTTCACGCGTACTAAATGGTTTCGTAACGTAATCATCTGCACCCATTTCAAGACCTAATACTTTATCAATCTCCGAGCCTTTTGCTGTTAGCATAATAATAGGGAAATCATATTTTTTACGGACTTCACGACATACTTCCATCCCATCACGCTTTGGAAGCATAATATCCAACAGCATTAAATCTGGTTGCTCTTCTTCTACTCTTTGTAGTGCTTCGTCTCCATCGTATGCACAAATTACACGATAGCCTTCTTTAATTAAGTTAAATTGTAGAATATCTGCAATTGGTTTTTCATCATCTACAACTAAAATTGTTTTATCCATCATCTATATACCTCTTTCCTAATAAATTCTATATGAAATGAAAAGTAATTTTTATAATTTACTATCATTACTCTATCACGCTTTACGATTTGATGCATTATACAGATGTTTCCCATAGATTATTTTCCAGGAAATATTTTTTAATTTTTTTCGAATTTTAGTTCTAAAATATAAAATTACTGTATATTGAAAAAAGTGTGCTAAAAGACAAAGCTTTTAACACACCTCCCAGATTAATTTAAATATGATAATGGATTTACTTCTGAACCATTTTTGTGAATTTCGAAATGTAAATGCGTTCCTGTTGAACGACCTGTTGAACCCATTTGTCCAAGTGCCGACCCTTGTTCTACTACTTGTCCAACTGATACGTCAATACGTGATAAGTGAGCGTATAGTGATTCAAAACCATTATTATGGTCGATTACAACATAGTTTCCATAAGTTGAATGACTGCCAGCTGTTTTAATAACCCCATTATCTGATGCTTTGATTGTATAATTGGATGGTCGCGCAATATCGATTCCATAATGATAGCGTCCCCAACGATGTCCCATATTACTTGAAACATAACCTCCAACTGCTGGCCAAGCAAATGTCCCTGTCCCAACAGAAGGAATTACCTTCGTTCCTACAACGACTATACGATTTTCAGGTTCTACTAATATATTTTCTACAGATTGAAGTCGCTCTGTTCGTACACCATTTTCTTCTGAAATTAAATAAGTAACTTCTTTTTTACCTTTTTTACCTTCTTGCTTAACAAGCTTTTCACCTTTTAACATTGTTGGATCTTCTTCAACAATTTTGGCGAAATCAATTTCTTCAATTTTTTTCTTCTCATATACTGCCTTCACAGTAACAAATGGTTTTTCTACTGTTACATTTAATTCTTGACCAATCTGAAGTACTGTATTTTCTTTAAGAGAAGGATTTAAATTTAGTAATTGTGCCGTTGTTAAATCATGTGCAGATGCTATGGAGCCCAACACATCCCCAGATTTTACAGTATAGGTTTCTTGTTCTATTGAACCTGTTTGTAATAACTGAACCGCCTCTGAAACAGAAACAATTTCTTCAGGCTTTGCTAAATCTTCCTGTCCCGTAATCGGAGCTGATAAGGCAACATCGATTAAACGTGTTTCATCTTTTTTTAATTCGGGTAATGAATCATTAGTTGAGTTATTTTTTAATTTATTCAATTGATATTGAGTAATATACTGAAGCTTTAATCCGTCAATTACAGCTTCAAAATCTGCTTTATCCTTCAATGAAGCAACGACTGTTTCTTCTACTTGTAATGAGTAAGCTTGTGCTTGAACAGTCAATGCTTCTTGAAGGTTTTTTATCGTTTCTTCTTCATTTGCATCTACTGTAAACACTTGCTCTGGAATAATTTTAACTTCGGCACTAGCATCGACCTTTAAGTCTTCATACTTTTTACTAGCCTCTAGTTCTTTATTTAGTACAACCTCTTCTACTGTTGCTTCATCTGCAACAGATCCAACATATGTATCAGCTACATAAACGTGGAAAATTTTAGCGAATTGTTCTTTATCTGTTTCATTCGCGAAACCTAGATTGAATGTCACCGTAGAAACGAGTAACGCAAAAATTGCAGCCATTTTTAGTTTTCCATTATGACGATTCATTAGACTTTGTTTTAAATTGCCCAAGCCTAACTTGTTTCCTTTTGAACTCATGATAAAGCTCCTTCCAACTATGTCTAATCTATATTTTTTAGTCCATCTATTTATTTTCAAGCGTTAAAACACACTTTGATACTGTATCATATTTCTCATACCAAATGAACTACTTCAATATTTTTGTAATGAAATTGTATTATTATCTAAAAAATTGTTACATTCTAATTAATTGAGCTATTTTATATTGCTTCGTACCTTTTTATTCTTTTTAACTCTTTAATAGCATAGAAAAAGGAGTATCAAAAGCCTAATGACTTTTAATACCCCTCTAAAGCGCACTTCTATTATTCCCAGATACCGTTTACAATATTAGTTTGTTCACGAGCAGGACCAACTGAAAATGTTGTTAATGGGATTCCTGTAAGTTCTACAATACGATTAATATAGTTACGTGCATTTTCCGGCAAATCTTCCATTGTACGGACACCCGTTACATCTTCTGACCATCCAGGTAACTCTTCATATACTGGCTTACATTGTTTAATTATTTCAAGGTTAGCCGGGTACTCTGTAATTTGCTCTCCATTATACTCATATGCTGTGCAAATTTTTACTGTTTCTAAGCCTGACAATACATCGATGGAGTTTAATGCTAAGTCAGTAATTCCTGACACGCGGCGTGAATGGCGAACAACTACCGCGTCAAACCAACCAACACGGCGTGGACGACCTGTCGTTGTACCATATTCACGGCCCACTTCACGAATTTGTTGACCAATTTCATCGTGTAGTTCTGATGGGAACGGACCATCTCCCACTCGGGATGTATAAGCTTTACATACACCTACTACGCGTTCTACTGCAGTAGGACCTACACCTGATCCAATCGCAATGCCTCCTGCAACAGGATTTGATGAAGTTACGAAAGGATATGTCCCCTGATCAACATCAAGCATAATTCCTTGAGCTCCTTCAAATAACACCTTGCCACCTTCATCAATTACATCATTCAACACTTTTGAAGTATCCGTTACATATTGGGCAATTTCTTGACCATACGCGTAATACTCTTCAAATATATCTTCAAAATTTAAGCCTTCTACTTCATAGAATTTCGTAAATAGGCGGTTTTTTAAATTTAAGTTTTCGCGTAACTTCTTCTCAAAAGTTGGCCTATCCAATAAATCAGCCATACGTATGCCGATTCGAGCTACTTTATCCTGATAGCATGGTCCAATTCCTTTTGCCGTTGTACCAATCTTCTCATCACCACGACTCGCTTCTTCTACGATATCTTGATGAATATGGTATGGCAAAATTACATGCGCACGATTTGAAATTCTCAAATTTGATGTATCAATACCTCTTGCCTGTAAACCTTTCAATTCGGTTACGATAGACTTTGGATTAATAACAACCCCATTGCCGATTACCGACAATTTATCAGAATAAAATATCCCAGATGGAATTAAGTGAAGCTTATACGTTTCTTCGCCAATTTTTATTGTATGTCCTGCATTATCGCCACCTGCAAAGCGAGCTATTGCATCTGCCTTTTTAGAAAGGAAATCTGTAATTTTACCTTTTCCTTCGTCTCCCCATTGTGTACCTACTACAACTACCGCTGTCATATACGAGCACCTCCGACGAATTGAATCCTTAAGAAGTATTAAGTATCCTATTCAGTTTAATAAAACTTACTTTTTATTCCTTAATGATGAAGCATGAACATTTTAACAATTTCGAAACATAAAAGTCAATAAAAAACACGAACGTACACATGTCGATTATGTGAAACGTTCGTGTTTAATGTCTATTCCTCGCGTGGTGGAGGGGTAAATTCTAAATTTAAAAATTTATTGTATTCTTTCCGGAATGCTAAACTTACTGTACCTGTTGGACCATTACGTTGTTTCGCGATAATAATCTCGATAATATCCTTACTTTCCGATTCTTTATCGTAATAATCATCACGGTATAAAAACGCTACAATATCCGCATCTTGCTCAATCGAACCCGATTCACGTAAGTCACTCATCATCGGACGCTTATCCTGACGTTGTTCTACACCACGTGATAGCTGTGATAGCGCAATAACTGGAACTTTTAATTCACGCGCTAAACCTTTTAACGAACGTGAAATTTCGGATACTTCTTGTTGACGGTTCTCGCCAGGCTTACCACTACCTAAAATTAGCTGTAAGTAGTCGATTAAAATCATTCCTAATCCATTCTCTTTTGCTAATCGTCTGCACTTGGCACGAATATCCGCCATCCGAACACCTGGTGAATCATCAATATAAATTCCCGAATTCGATAAACTTCCCATCGCCATCGTCAACTTACCCCAGTCCTCATTTTGCAAATCCCCTGTACGTAGGCGTTGTGCATCAATATTGCCTTCCGCACATAACATACGCATGACAAGTTGATCGGCACCCATCTCAAGAGAGAAAATCGCGACATTTTCACGCGCCTTTACGGCAACACTTTGTGCAACATTTAATGCAAAGGCTGTTTTACCAACCGATGGACGAGCTGCCACGATAATTAAATCATTGCGTTGGAAACCAGCAGTCATTTTATCTAAGTCACGGAAACCGGTTGGAATACCTGTCACGTCTCCGGCACGTGATTGGAGCTGTTCAATATTATCGAATGTCTGAACTAATACATCTTTTACGTGCTTAAAGTCTCCCGCATTTTTTCGGTTTGAAACTTCAAGCATTTTTTTCTCAGCTTCTGCTAAGAGCACTTCTACTTCATCTTCACGCGTATATCCATCATCCGCAATCTTAGAAGCAACGCGAATAAGGCGACGTAATATCGCCTTTTCTTCTACAATCTTTGCGTAATGTGCAATATTGGCAGCTGTCGGTACTGCATTTGCTAGTTCCGTTATATAGCTTAAGCCACCTATATCCTCTAGCTCTTTTTTCGCTGATAATTCTTCTGTAACAGTTACAACATCAATCGCTTTCCCCTGATCGCTTAAATTCAGCATCGTTTGGAAAATCTTCTGATGTGCAATATGATAAAAATCATCTGCAATAACAATTTCAGATGCTGTTATAAGAGCTTGTGGATCAAGGAAAACTGCGCCAATAACCGATTGTTCGGCTTCATTATTATGCGGCGGAACGCGGTCCATCATGGATTCGTTCATTGTTGTCGCTCCTTATTCTTCAATTACATGTACTTTTAACGTTGCCTTTACATCTTGATGTAACTTAACAGGAACATTTGTAAAGCCTAATGAACGGATTCCATCATTGCAATCCATTTTACGCTTATCTACTTTAAAGCCATGCTTTTTTTGAAGTGCATCTGCAATTTGCTTTGTAGAAACTGAACCAAATAAACGTCCACCTTCACCTGATTTTGCCTTTATTTCTACTGTAATAGCCTCTAACTGTTCTTTTAGATCTTTCGCTGCTTGTAGTTCCGCAGCTGCATTTTTTTCTTCTAAACGCTTTTGACCTTGAATTTCGCTCAATGCTTGATTATTTGCTTCTTTCGCATAACCATTTTTAATTAAAAAGTTACGAGCATAACCTTCAGCAACTTCTTTAATTTCACCTTTTTTACCTTTGCCTTTTACATCTTTTAAAAATACTACTTTCATGATTCCTTGCTCCCTTCGACTATTTCGCTAATAGCTTCAATTAAATGATTTTTTACTTCTTCAATAGTTTCTGCCTTCATCTGTGTAGCAGCATTGGTTAAGTGCCCGCCGCCGCCAAGCTTTTCCATTACAAGCTGTACATTGATGTCTCCTAAAGAACGTGCACTAATGCCAATTAATCCATCATTGCGATGTGCAATAACAAAAGAGGCACCCACATCTTTCATAGTCAGTAAAATATCCGCAGTTTGGGCGATTAATACTGAATCATATACTTTAGTTTCCTCACCATGCGCGACTGCAATGCCTGTATAAGGGAATTGAACTGTCTGAATAATTTTTGATCGCTCGACATATGTTCCTACATCTTCTTTTAGCAATCGTTGAATTAAAACCGTATCTGCTCCAAATGTACGTAAATAGGAAGCAGCTTCAAATGTACGCGCACCTGTTCTAAGTGTAAAGCTCTTTGTATCAACTATAATTCCAGACAATAATGCTGTTGCTTCAAGAGGCAGTAATTTTTCGTTTTGCGGTTGATATTCCAACAGTTCTGTAACAAGTTCTGCAGTAGAGGAAGCATATGGCTCCATATACACCAACGTTGGACTATTATTAATAAATTCCTCACCACGACGATGATGGTCAATGACAACAACCTTATCCGTTCTACTTAATAACCGGCTATCAATTACCATACTTGGCTTATGTGTGTCCACAATGACTACGAGAGATTTTGGTGTTATTTTCGATAAAGCTTCGTCAGGTGTTATAAAACGATTGTAAAAATCCGTTTTTTGCTCCAATTCGGTCATCAAACGGCTTACACTGCCGCGCACTTCATCAAAATTTACGATTACAAATCCTTCAATTCCATTCATTGCGACCATTTTACGTACGCCGACACAAGCCCCTATTGAGTCCATGTCTGGATGTTTATGTCCCATTACAAATACTTGATCACTATCTTGTATTAAATCACTAAGTGCATGCGAAATTACACGGGCACGTACCCTCGTTCGCTTTTCAACAGGGTTTGTTTTCCCACCATAAAAGCGAATTTTACCATTTGATTGTTTGATAGCCACTTGGTCACCGCCGCGTCCTAACACTAAATCTAGACCTGACTGTGCTAATTGGCCAAGCTCCACTAATGATTGAGAGCCTGCTCCAATCCCAATACTTAAAGTTAATGACAGGTTCTTCTGCATCATCGTTCGCTCACGTATTACATCTAATATAGAAAACCGCTTTTGCTCAAGCTCTGCTAATATCGATTCATTTAATACGGCCATAAAACGATCGGATGCTATTCTTTTTACGAAAATACCATAATGCGCGGCCCATTCATTCACAATAGAAGTCATCATTGTGTTTGTTACACTTCTCGCTTGGTCATCCATACCTGATGTAAGCTCATCATAATTATCAATAAATAGTATTGCCAACACGGTACGATCTGCCAAGTACTGCTTTTCTATCTGAACTTGTTTTGTAACATCAAAGAAGTAAAATAACTTTTCATCTTCTTTATAATAAATATGATATTTTCGGTCATGTATCGCCACAACCGTTTCATTCTTCTGTTCTTCATTTATAAGTATAGGTAACTCATCTGAAATCGTATCCAATTCAACTCCGACTAATGATTCTTGCTGCAATACCCGAAGCATAAATGGGTTTGCCCATTCCACAGTAAAGTCATCATTTAATAATACAATTCCGAATGGCATTTCAAGAAATGCCTCTTTTCCCACATCTTCCATCCGATAGGAAAGTGCTTCTATATGTTGCTCTGTATCTTTGTACGTCAATGCTTCAATCTTTAACGTATAGTAGGCAACTCCTAAATACACGATTATAAATGCGACCCCAATCCATACATTCCATATCATCATAAGGATAGCTGCCACTACACCTAGTAAAAACAATACTACTAGTGGATATCGAATTGGTCTTTTACGAAAATTGCCCATTTCAATCAGCTCCTCACTTTTGACTCTTTTCCCGAATGTAATCTCTTGCGTTAAAGCCTAAATCGATAATACCAATTAATATAACAAAAGAATAAAGTGGAATGGCAACAATTGTACTTAATACTTTTATAAATTTAGGATAACCAAATGCATCGATAGCAAAATGGATAAAAGAAATACCTTGTAATGTTAGCAATATCCATAAAATCATTGAAATATTTAACATGATAATGGCCAATGAAGAGTTTTGTTCAGGCTGAACAAATAAATTAATGGATAAAGCAATGAGATAATACCATAGGACCGATCTTGGTAAGCGTAACTCACTAAACTTCCCAAACCTTGGTACATCTACTTTCAATCGCTTTAGAATCGGTAAGTTAACAGTGATAATAATGAAGGACACAAACAGCATTGCCAATGTAATGGATGCAGGTAGAGTCATTTCTAACATATTCAGCATATTGTTCATATTATCCATTACTTCTTTTGGTGTTGCCTGTCCTGTCAGCTTCTCCGTCATTTTTATCGATTCAATATAGCTTGTCTTCATGAGTTCCATCGAATCACGGATAAAATCCACTTCAAACAAACGTAATGATATGAGATATTGAATCGCAAATGTTACGAGTAAAACAGTGCTCGTAGATATAAACATAAATACTTTGCTTTTTTTATTGTAAATAGCATCCCCAATTGCCACACCGGCCGCTGCAAAAATCAGTGAAGCGGGTATTAGCAGTAAACCGCCAATAAAAAAAGTGACGATTACAGCAATTATTGCAACTAAAAATGATGACCTTCGATCGTAATTGGCGCTATACCAAATCATCGGTAAAGGAGCTATGACGGCTGCAATAATATTCGCCATAGGAATATAAAATACGATAGCCATCAGCACAGTAAAAATAGCTATCATCATAGCACCATGTGCTAACTTTCTTGTTTGATTAATTTGCATGGAGAACCTTCCTTATCTGTTGTTGGTAAGACGCTATGGTGCATGTATCTTACAGAGCTTTGCTACCATCTTTTATCGATGTTTCGACTTGTCTACTTTCAACTTTTCTCACCTTTCCATTGTACCATTTTTGAATGACCAAACAAACTAACGGTTACGATAAGAGGTACGAATTAGTCGATATATAATACATTCAACTTCGCTCTCGTGTAATAGGCTGGATGATTTCCTACCATTTATAGGAGTAGATTGGGTTTTTACCTTATTATTCAAGTAACGAAAACTCCAAACAAAGTAATAGTATGTCATTTTAAATATTTTAGTATAGCTTAATATGGAGTATTTTTCTTTTGAATAACTAAATTCTATGTTTTAAAAGCTATTTTTCTGTCTTTTATGTCCTTTATTTCGTTGACATTTTGTATTGTATAGCATATATTATGTAACCGGTAACATATTTCATTTTATGGGGGCGTAGTGATGGTTAACATTAAAGATGTTGCAAAGATTGCGAATCTTTCTGTGGCGACAGTATCACGCTACCTAAACCAAAATGGTTATGTAAGTAAAAGATCCTCAGAACGTATTGAACAAGCCATTCAAGAGCTTGATTATAAGCCAAGCAGTGTTGCACGTTCATTAAGTAAAAAACAATCAAATATAATTGGTCTAATTGTGCCAGATATAAAAAATCCCTATTTTCCAGAGTTAGCTCGTGCTGTTGAAGACATGGCCTGGAATTATGGTTATACAGTAGTTCTTTGTAATTCAGACGAGCAAAAGGATAAAGAATTGTTATATATCGAGCGGTTATCACAAACATATGTTGCAGGTTTAATTGTGACAACAAGTTTAATGGATCCCTCTGTTTACATGTCCATCAATACACCAATTGTTGCACTTGACCGGATCATTGATGTAGCAATACCTACTGTGACGACTGATAACCGAAAAGGAGCCAAGCTTGGGACTGAATATTTGCTCACAAATGGTGCGGAAAATTTATTATGTATACGTGGTCCACAAGGTTTAAAAACCGCAGACGATCGCCTTTTAGGATTTCTTGAAGTTATTGATAAACAAGGAGTAGATCCAATTGTGGTAACAACATCATTCGATTTTAAAGAAGCTGCTACGGTGATTGAACAGGCTTTAGTTATACACCCTCATATTGATGGTATTTTTGCGAGCAGTGATACATTAGCGATTGCTGCACTTCATATTGCACACAAACTAGGAAAGCGTGTACCGGAAGAACTGCAAATTGTAGGCTTTGATGGAATCTCGCTAGGTGAGATGGTATCACCTGCTTTAACAACAGTTGGTCAGGACTTATATAAAATGGGTGCTGCTGCTGCAACCATGTTAATTGAGCAAATTGAAGGCAAAGAAATGAAACAAACGATATTGAATATAGATGCACAATTAATTGTACGTGGTACGACGAGAAAGGAAGCTGCAAAATGATAACGGTAATAGGAAGTATCAATATGGACCTAGTCGTTCAAATGGAGGTATTTCCAAAACAAGGAGAGACCGTTTTAGGAAATCTATTTACAACGGTTCCAGGCGGTAAAGGTGCAAACCAGGCTGTAGCTGCTGCGCGCTTAGGCAGTCAAGTTAAAATGTTAGGTGCTGTTGGCTCAGATAGTTTCGGTACGGAACTTCGTGCGAATCTAAATGAAGAAAATATAAATACTAGCTTAGTTATGAATACAAATGGGGCAACAGGCATCGCCAATATTTTACTTTATGAATCAGATAATCGTATTGTCGTTGTACCAGGTGCCAATTCTAAAGTAACCCCAGAGGTGATTGCTTCTGCTAAAACTGTTATTGAAAACAGTCAGTTAGTTGTAATGCAGCTTGAAATCCCAGTAGAAACGATTGAATACAGCTTGAAATTATGTAAAGAGCTTCAAGTGCCAGTACTATTTAACCCTGCTCCAGCAGCAAACTTCGATATAGAATGGATGCCATATATAAAGTACTTAACACCAAATGAAACTGAGTGTGCTCTATTATTTGGAAATGATGTAGAAGCAGCATTAGAGAAATATCCAAATCAATTAATTGTGACATTAGGCGATAATGGTGCGCGCTACTTTGATGGTGAAAAACATGTACATGTAAAAGGATACAAAACGATAGCTGTTGATACAACAGGTGCCGGGGATACATTTAACGGTGCATTCGCGCATGCTGTTACAAATGGACAATCAATTGAAGAAGCAGTATTTTTCGCAAATATTGCAGCCTCATTATCCGTTGAAAAATTTGGCGCTCAAGGTGGTATGCCAAAATTAGAGGAAGTGGTTGCTCGAAAGGAAGGCACAAAATGAAAAAACAAGGCATTTTAAACCGTGAATTAGCAGGTATATTTGCACGTTTAGGTCATACAGATAAAATTGTCATTGCAGATTGTGGCTTACCGATTCCAGAAGGTGTCACATGTATAGATTTAGCTTATAAATTAGGGGAACCCGGATTTAATGCTATTTTAGAAACTGTGTTACAAGATTTAGAGGTAGAACATAGTTACTTAGCTGAAGAAATTAAAGTGGCAAACGAAACAATTCATTCATTTATTTTGAAAAATGTGGAACCGGTTACATATTTAACACATGAGCAATTCAAACAGATGTCAAGCGAAGCAAAAGTCATTATTCGCACTGGTGAAATGACGCCATACGCTAACATCATGCTGCAAAGTGGCGTAATTTTTTAAGGTAGGTGTCGGAATATGATCGAAATGAAGGGCATAAAAAAAGCATTCAGCGGCAATGTCGTATTAAACAATGTTGAATTCACACTTTTAGATGGAGAAATCCACGCGCTAATGGGTGAAAATGGTGCCGGTAAATCAACAATGATGAAGATTCTGTCTGGCATCTACTCACGTGACGAAGGTGATGTGCTGGTAGATGGCCAGTCCTATACCTTTACTTCTGCAAAGGACGCGGAAAGTTTAGGTATTCACGTAATTCACCAAGAATTAAATATTCTGCCGCATTTATCTGTAGCGGAAAACTTGTTTTTAGGAAAAGAAAAAACAATTGGTCGTACGGGATTCCTGTGTACGCGCGAAATGAACAAAGAAGCACAGACCCTTTTAGGAAAACTCGGCTTACACATTGATGTACGTCAGCATGCAGGTTCCTTATCAGTGGGAAAACAACAACTCATTGAAATTGCCAAAGCAATTAATTCAGAAGCGAAATACATCGTAATGGATGAACCGACAGCTGCTTTAACAGACCGTGAAATTGAAACGCTTTTTGAAACGATTCGCGAACTAAAAGCGAAAGGTATTTCCTTTGTATATATTTCGCATCGTATGGAAGAAATTTTTGCAATTTGTGATCGTATTACGATTTTGCGTGATGGTGAATATGTTGGCGTACGTGAAATTACTAGTACAACTTTTGATGAAGTAGTCAAAATGATGGTTGGACGTGAACTTGGTGAACGTTATCCAAGCCGTGACGCAAAAATTGGTGAGGTTGCGTTAGAAGTAAAAGGGCTAACATGTCCTGCGGTATGCAAAGATATTAACTTCCAAATTCGTAAAGGGGAAATCTTGGCCTTTGCCGGTTTAATGGGAGCAGGCCGTACAGAAGTGGCTCAAGCAATTTTCGGAAACCTTAAAAAGTCAAAAGGTGAGATTTTAATCCACGGTGAAAAGGTGACGATAAAAAATCCGATCCAAGCGATGAAACACGGAATTGGATTTGTAACAGAAGACCGTAAAACAGAGGGTCTTGTACTAGATTTTTCAATTAAAGAAAATATGTTTTTAACAAATTTGAAATCAATTGCAAAGGGTAGCTTTGTTCAAACACAACAAGAGCAATTACAAGCAGCAAAATATATTGAACAGCTAAATATTCGCTGCAGTGATGCGACACAAGCTGTTGGCTCATTAAGCGGCGGGAATCAGCAAAAGGTAGTTATCGCGAAATGGTTAAGTACAAAACCGGATATTTTAATCTTGGATGAACCGACTCGCGGTGTTGATATCGGTGCAAAAAAAGAAATCTACTCGATTATGAACCAGTTAGCCGAGGAAGGTGTAGCCATTTTAATGATTTCCTCAGAGCTAACGGAAGTGTTAGGTATGGCGGACCGTGTAATGATCATGCACGAAGGACGTCAAACAGCCATTTTAGACAACGTTGACTTAACACAAGAAACTATTATGCATTACGCAACAGGAGGAGAAGAAGTTGTTAAAAACTAGCTCAAAAGAAATGTTAGGAAAGCTAGGTCCTCTTTTAGGATTATTTTTAATTGTAATTGTTATTACAATTTTAAATCCAAGCTTTATGACAACAGATAATATTTTAAATATTTTACGTCAAGTATCAATTAGCGCACTTATTGCATTTGGTATGACTTTTGTTATTTTAACCGGCGGCATCGATTTATCGGTTGGCTCGACATTAGCCCTTACAGGAGCCGTTGCTGCCACAATGCTTGCTTCAGGTATGGACCCAGTGTTAACAATTTTTGCTGCCTTACTGTTAGGCGCTATTCTAGGTGCTGTAAATGGTGTTATTATCGCAAAAGGGAAAGTTGCACCATTCATCGCAACATTGGCAACAATGACAATTTACCGTGGATTAACGTTAGTATACACGGATGGTCGCCCTGTTTCTAACTTAGGAAATGAAATTACATTCCAAATGTTAGGGAAAGGATACTTCTTCGGTATTCCAGTTCCGGTATGTACCATGATTCTAGCTTTCATTGCGTTATATGTAATTATGCATAAAACAACATTCGGTCGCCGTGTTTATGCAGTAGGCGGTAATGAAGCAGCATCTAAATTATCAGGAATCAATGTAGATCGTGTAAAAATTGCCGTCTATTCATTAACAGGTATGTTAGCTGCGTTATCCGCACTAATTTTAACATCTCGCCTTAACTCTGCACAGCCAACAGCTGGTACTTCTTATGAGTTAGATGCTATTGCAGCAGTGGTTTTAGGTGGTACAAGTTTAACAGGCGGTAAAGGTTGGATTTTTGGTACATTAGTTGGTGCCTTAATTATTGGTGTGTTGAATAACGGGTTAAACTTAATCGGTGTTTCTTCATTCTTCCAACAAGTTGTAAAAGGAATTGTTATTTTAATCGCGGTATTAATTGACCGTAAAAAAACAGCATAGAAAGTAGGTCATTAGCTTGAAAAAACGATTGATATTTTTAATGGCACTTATGGCCACTGTAATGTTATCGGCTTGTTCGGTAAAGCCTGGTTTCTCTTTGGAGCCTTCTTTTGGTACATCTGCTTCATCTTCTGAGAGTAGTAATGATACGTTGACAATCGGTTTATCTATTTCAACTTTAAACAATCCATTTTTCGTGACGCTAAGTGAAAATGCGGAAGCAAAGGCAAAAGAGCTCGGAGTGAAAACAACGGTTGTAGATGCGCAAGATAATGCGTCAAAGCAAGCTTCCGATATTGAAGATTTAATCCAACAAAAAGTTGATTTAATCATCATTAATCCGGTAGATTCTGTCGCTGTTGCAACTGCTGTTGAATCTGCGAATGCGGTAAATATCCCTGTGATTACAGTGGATCGTTCATCTGAAGGTGGCGAAGTCGTATCACATATCGCTTCTGATAACGTGGCTGGCGGAATGCTGGCTGGTGAATATATTACAGAGTTAGTCGGTGAAGGTGCCAAAGTCGTTGAATTGGAAGGTGTTGCAGGTTCTTCTGCTGCACGTGACCGTGGGCAAGGCTTCAATGAAGCTGTTACAGGTATTTTAAATGTCGTTGCAAAGCAAACAGCAAATTTTAATCGTTCAGAAGGCTTAACGGTAATGGAGAATATTCTGCAATCCAATCCTGATGTTACTGCCGTATTTGCACACAATGACGAAATGGCATTAGGTGCACAAGAAGCTATTTCTGCTTCGGGTAAAAAGATTGTCGTAGTGGGCTTTGATGCGACTGACGATGCTGTGGCTGCTGTAAAGGCAGGGAAACTAGCCGCTACTGTTGCACAAAAGCCTGATGAAATCGGGAATATTGCGATGGAGACTGCGATTGCTTATTTAAACGGTGAAACAGTTGAAAATACTATACCGGTAAAGCTTGAGTTAATTACAAAATAAATAATAATGCATGTAACAGTCTGCAAATAGCTGTTGCATTCCTGTAGCTGCCACAAGAAATTTTAGTGGCAGCTTTTATTATGGGAATATAGGCAAAAACTTTAGAAAACAAAAAAAGTACAACAGAGGTCAATTAAGCCTGTGTTGTACTTTTAAACATATTATTTTTCTTCAGCAACGAATGGTAGTAATGCCATAATACGTGAAACTTTGATTGCATTTGTAAGTTTACGTTGGTATTTAGCAGAAGTACCAGTTACGCGACGTGGTAAAATTTTACCGCGCTCAGAGATGAATTTCTTTAAAAGATCTACATCTTTGTAGTCGATGTGCGTAATGTTATTTGAAGTGAAGTAGCAAACTTTACGGCGTTTGCGGCCTCCGCGACGTGGTGCCATTATCGTGTTCCTCCTTTTAATTTTTAATAATAGATGCCAAGTTCTTAGAACGGTAAATCGTCTTCAGAAACTTCGATTGGTCCTTTGCTATTCGCAAATGGATCTTCATCTACTCGTGTATAATTTTGCTGATTTTGAGATGGCTGTTGATAAGAACCGTAAGAATCCTGTGGTTGTTGCGAGCCTCCAAATTGCTGGTTTGGCTGATTATAAGATGGCTGACCACCATAATTTTGCCCACCACTGTATTGTTGACCTTGTGAACCTTGAGATGCATTTGCTCCTCCACGCGGTTCTAAGAACTGCACTGCATCGGCAATGACATCTGTTGTGTACACACGCTTTCCATCTTGTCCTTCAAAGCTTCCTGTTTGAATACGACCTTCTACACCAATCAAACTCCCTTTTCTCATGAAGTTTGCTAAGTTTTCAGCTTGTTTTCTCCAAGCAATACAGCCTATGAAATCTGCTTCGCGTTCACCTGACTGGCTCGAAAATGTACGATTTACGGCAACCGTAAAACGTGCCATTGGAACTCCACTCGGCGTATAACGAAGCTCTGGATCCTTTGTAAGTCTTCCGACTAATACTACACGGTTAATCATCAATGCACCCTCCTTTTTTCAGCATTTAAGTTAAAAATTATTTTTCTTCTTCGCGTACTGCGATGTGACGGATGATGTCTTCGCTGATGTTTGCTAAACGAGTATATTCGTTGATAGCCTCAGTACCAGCGTTAACTTTCACGATTTGGTAGAAACCTTCGCGGAAGTCATTGATTTCGTAAGCTAAACGACGCTTACCCCAATCTTTTGCTTCTGTGATCTCTGCACCATTTGAAGTTAAGATCTCGTTGAAACGCTCTACTAAAGCTTTCTTCGCTTCATCTTCAATGTTTGGGCGGATGATGTACATTAATTCGTACTTTCTCATTTGTGTTTGCACCTCCTTATGGACTTGGGCTCTCCTATTAAATAGGGAGCAAGGAGTAAGTAACTTCTTATTACTCACATCAATGAATTGTAACATAGTTTCCTATTAGACGCAACCTAATATAACTCTTATGTTTATTCAATTTTTGTTATACTTCTCTGTAAGGGAGGGATTTTATGTATGATAAAAAGCCAGTAGTAATTGAATTGAATATGAAAAAGATAGCGCGGGATAATCTAATATTAACTATCATTTTAATTGTTTTATTAGTTGGTTTAAATGCCCTTATTCATCAGCGTTTTACAGGTGAATTTACCTTGTTTGATGTTTTTAATTTTTTTGTAGCATATATAGTACTCATTATTCTTCATGAAGCGTTTCACTTAATTGGTTTTATGCTATTTGGCGGGGTTCCATATAAAGAACTGGATTATGGTATCAATTTAAAACTTGGTGTCGCCTATGCCACTACAAAAAAACCACTAACAAATGCGGACATGAAAAAAGCATTATTACTTCCATTTTGGACTACAGGTATTGTACCCACAATTATCGGTTTAACGCTTGATAACTTTATGTTAGTTATTGTCGGAGCGTTTTTAATAGCTGGAGCAATGGGCGATTTTTATATGTATAAAGAATTGCGGAAATACCCTAACGATGCAACTGTAAAGGACGATTCGAAAGAGCCAAAATTATATGTTTATTACTAATTGTTTTCCAGAAATATAATCATGCACTGACTAAATTGAATAAGAAAAAGCGAAGGGATTGCCCCGAAAATCATTTTCCGGTCAATATCCTTCGCTTAAATTTTATACGTTAAATAAGAACTCCAGTACGTCGCCATCTTGTACAACGTATTCTTTACCTTCAGCGCGTACGCGTCCTGCTTCTTTAGCAGCAGGCTTCGAACCGTACTCTACTAAATCCGTATATGCCACAGTTTCAGCACGGATAAAGCCACGCTCAAAGTCAGAGTGAATAATACCCGCGCATTGTGGTGCTTTCATCCCTTTACGGAATGTCCACGCACGAACCTCTTGCACACCAGCAGTGAAATAAGTTGCTAAACCTAATAAGCTATATGAAGCTTTAATTAATTGGTCTAACCCTGATTCAGCAATTCCTAATTCCGCTAAAAATTCTTTTTTCTCTTCATCTTCCAACTCAGAAATTTCTTCTTCAATTTTTGCGCAGATTGTAATTACTTGAGCACCTTCAGTTGCTGCATATTCCTGAACCATTTTTACATATTTGTTTTCAGATGGATCAGCTACCTCATCCTCTGAAACATTTGCAACGTAAAGCATTGGTTTAATCGTTAAAAGGTGTAATCCTTTGATGATCTTTTTCTCATCATCTGAAAGGTCTACCGCGCGAGCTGGTTTTTCAGCTTCTAATACTTCTTTAATTTTTTGAAGAATTGGTTCTTCTACCATTGCTTCTTTATCTTTTTGCTTTGCCATTTTTGCAACGCGTGCAATACGCTTATCCACTGATTCCATATCCGCTAAGATTAGCTCTAAGTTAATAACTTCAATATCATCAATTGGATTTACTGTGCCGGAAACATGGGTAATATTTTCGTCTTCAAAGCAGCGAACAACTTGGCAAATTGCGTCTACTTCACGAATATGAGCTAAAAATTTATTCCCTAGTCCTTCACCAGTAGAAGCGCCTTTTACGATACCCGCGATATCTGTAAATTCAAATGTAGTTGGAACTGTTTTCTTCGGTACAACTAATTCTGTTAATTTGTCTAAACGCTCATCTGGAACAGTTACGCTACCTACGTTTGGTTCGATTGTTGCGAACGGATAGTTAGCCGCAAGAGCACCTGCTTTTGTAATTGCATTGAATAAAGTCGATTTCCCCACGTTCGGCAAACCTACGATACCAGCTGTTAATGCCATTTTGACACAACCTTTCTATATTCACTTCATTTTTATTTGAAATCATAAATTATATGGATTTTTCTGTCCATTAAATTTCTATAACCTTGTCTATTATATTGATTACACACTTAAAAGTCTATTTTGCTTTTATACTTCTTCTGCTTGACGTAAAACTTTCTTCATTTTTTTCTCAAATTCACGACGTGGAATCATAACACTATGTCCGCAGCCCTCACACTTTATGCGAATATCAGCACCTAGTCGAATTACTTTCCATTCGTTTGTGCCACAAGGATGTTGTTTCTTCATTTCTACAACGTCATTAAGAGCGTATTGTTTTGCTTCCATCTTTTATTCTCCTCCTTGATTTCGCTCATAAAACATCATTTTTGGTACAGCAAGAGGGATACCGTTACGTGTTAAGATATCCATTACATCTTTTCGAATCACTCGAGAAATTGAATACTGTTGTAAAGGCAATGTTTCGAGTGTAATGCCAATTGTAGCTTCTGTGCTTGTCGTATTTGTGATTCCTAAAAAGACAGGAGCAGTAACAAGCTCTTCGTGTTTTTCAGGCAACGTATCCAAATAGTTTTGAATTATCATTTGGACTTTTTCAATATTTGTCTCAAGGGGAATTTGCATACTAATCGTAGCTTTTGAGTTATTAATGGAATAGTTAACAACGTCTACAATGCTTCCATTTGGAATAATGAATTGTTCCCCTGTTATGCCCTTTACTTTCGTTGTACGAAGACCAATTTCCATAACGGTACCTTCTGCTGTATTAATTTTTACAAAATCTCCTACACCAAACTGATCCTCTAAAATAATGAAGAATCCTGTAATAACATCCTTCACTAAGTTTTGGGCTCCAAAAGCAATGGCCACAGAAGCAATACCTGCCCCGGCTAATAAACCGGCTACTTGTATATTCACAGCAGATAAAATTCCCATAATAGCAGAGAAATACACTAAATAACTTAGTACACTTTGTAAGAGCTTTACTATTGTAAGTTGACGGCGCTCATTATTTCTTACGCGCAACATAAAGATACGATGAATCACTTTTTTACCAACAAAAACAACGATATATGAAATAACGATGATTGCTAGGATTTTTGCGCTAGCCAATATAATCATATCCCAGAAATCCTGGCTTGTGACGTAATCCCAAAGCTTTGTTGTATAGCGAGCAAGTCCTTTTAAGTCTGTTGTTGCTATATCTTCAAAATCAATTCCTTCTTCTAATTTCAAATCTTCTTCCAAATTTACCACCTCTTGTATAACAAACTTTAAAAATGAATATACTGCATAAATAATATCGTATTTTGCACTATTTCTCGAGTAATCCACTTAAATTTAAAGGAGTGACTACAAGTGACACAAGCCTGTCCACAAAACTATAGCGTCCATTATGAACAGACAAGCGCTGTTTGGGAGTTAAGTGAAATCTTTTTGAAAATGGTTCCATTTGAACATGAAAAACTTATTTTTTGTTGTATCGGTACAGACCGCTCGACTGGGGATGCATTAGGTCCGATTATCGGTAGCCAGCTGCACCAAACCTTTTCTTTCCCATTCCCGGTTGTTGGAACCCTAGAAGCACCACTGCATGCATTGAATATCGTTGACCGTTACGAACAGCTTATAAAAGAGAATGAAAATGCATTCATCATCGCCATTGATGCTTGTTTAGGAGAGTCTAATGCAATTGGTTCAATTTTAATACAGCATGGTCCTCTTTTTCCTGGAAAGGCTGTAAAAAAGGAATTGCCTCCCATTGGAAATGTTTCTATTAAGGGAATTGTTAATGTAGGAGGCTTTATGGAAGCTAAAGTACTTCAAAATACAAGGCTTCATGTTACCTATTCTATGAGTGATAAAATTGTACGTGCACTCGTTTTAGCATGGCAGCGTCATTTACTGAAACAGAAAAATAACCGTTACGAGTATCCCGACCATCAAAATCGCTGGCAACAAATTGGCTATTCGAATTTTCGTTAGTCCCGCAATATTTAATCCAATTGCGATAATCATAACACCACCCGTAGCTGTCATCTCTTTAATAAATAGATTAAGCGCTTCTGTTGGAATATATGTACTAATGACACCTGCAAACAATGCAATACTTCCCTGATATATTAATACAGATATTGCTGACAGTATTACGCCAATGCCTAACGTTGAGGCTAAAATGATTGACATAAAACCATCAATTATTCCTTTCGTAATTAATACATTATGATCATTACGTAAACCACTATCAAGGGCACCGATAATTCCCATGGAACCTATAACAAAAATGAGCGATGCAGTAATAAACCCCTCTGCAATCGTTCCTTTTTGTGCACGTTTTCCGAAAAGGGATTCAATCCATAAACCAAAGCGGTTGAACTTTTCCTCTAGGTTGAGCCATTCTCCGATAACAGCCCCCACTATTAAACTAATTACTAATAGAATGAAGTTATCACCCTCTAATCCCATTTGAATTCCTAAGAGAGCAACAACTAAACCGATAATTGACATAACAGTTTGTTGCATTGATTCCGGAATATTTCTAAATAATCGTCCCACTAATGTCCCAATTATAATAAATAGTGAGTTTAATAAAGAGCCTAATAATACCATGATCTTTCCTCTTTCTAGTTGCTATCTGCTTATTCTTTTATAGCCTATGTACTACGATAATGATCTTTACATTCACAGTAAAAAATGCGCTGAAACATAATGCTCAGCACATTTTTTACTGTTCTTCTATATTTAATATTTCTAAAATGCGGTGTAAATCATCCTCTGAATAAAATTCGATTTCGATTTTCCCTTTATTTTTTGCTTTTCTTATTTGTACTTGCGTTCCGAAATATTCACGCAGTTGGGATTCTGTTGCTTCTGTATGAATATCCTTATTCGTAGCCTTTGTTTCACGTGAAACGGTTTCGTTTATATCCTGGATGTACTTTTCCAATTGACGGACATTTAAATGATCTTTAATTACTTTATTCGCCACTTCTGGAATTCGTCGTTTGTTTTTTAAACCAAGTAATGCTCGCCCATGGCCCATTGTCAGTTTCCCTTCATTTACAAGGTCACGAATTTCATCGGGTAATTGTAATAAACGAATTAAGTTTGCAATATGCGGGCGACTTTTTCCTAATCGCTTCGCTAAATCATCCTGTGTGAAATTCAGTTTACCAATTAAACTATTATATGCTTCTGCTTCTTCAATTGGAGTTAAATCTTCCCGTTGTAAGTTCTCTAAAATTGCGACTTCCATCATTTGCTGCTCTGTAAAATCTTTTACAATGACAGGTACTTCCGCTAATCCGGCAAGCTTAGCAGCGCGGTATCGTCGTTCCCCAGCAACGATTTCATACTTTCTGCCGGATTTTCTAACAACAATTGGCTGGATAATACCATGTTCATTAATCGAGCTTGCCAGTTCTTCAATAGCGGTTTCATCAAAAATCTTACGTGGCTGAAATGGATTTGCCAAAATTTTTGAGACGGCAATTTGCTGTACTTGATCTTCCTTATGTACGGCCTCTTCTCTAAAAAGCGCGTCAATCCCTTTACCTAACCCTTTAACCATTTTTAATCACTTCCCTTGCTAACTCTAAATATACTTCTGCCCCACGTGATTTTGAATCGTATAAAATTACGGGTTTTCCATGACTGGGTGCTTCACTTAACCGCACATTGCGGGGGATAATAGAACGATAAACCCTATCCTGGAAGTAGCGTTTTACTTCATCTATTACTTGAAGCCCTAAATTGGTACGTGCATCCAACATCGTTAATAGCACACCGTCTATCATTAATTCCTTGTTTAAATGCTTTTGAACAAGACGAACCGTAGAGAGCAATTGACTTAAACCTTCTAATGCATAGTATTCACATTGAACAGGTATAATCAGTGCATCAGAAGCGGTTAATGCATTTATAGTTAATAAGCCAAGAGACGGTGGGCAGTCAATAATAATAAAATCAAAATTATTTTTAATTTCCTGTACCGCCTTTTTTAGTCTTACTTCACGTGAAATGGTTGAGACAAGCTCAATTTCCGCACCCGCTAATGAAATTGTAGCAGGAACTATATATAAATTTTCCACATCTGTCTGTTGTATAACTTCTTTTATATCTTCATCATTAATTATTACATCATAAATACAGCTTTCTAAGTCTCCCTTTCGCACACCTAGTCCGCTTGAAGCGTTTCCCTGTGGGTCGATATCGATTAATAACACTTTCTTTCCTAAAAAAGCTAAACATGCACTTAAGTTTACAGAAGATGTCGTCTTTCCAACGCCACCTTTTTGATTGGCAATCGCAATTATACGTCCCAATATCCGCACCTGCTTTCATCACTTCAATTTAGGTATTTTTTCAAAGTTTAAAAAACTTAGAATATTTCTCTATTATGACACATCTACTTTTATATTAACAAAAATAGTGACAAAGCGATGCTATGAAAATAAATTTATTTTTAAAACTTAATACTTTCTATCCACTAAAAAACTGCCTCAAAAGGTAGAATCTTTCGGGCAGCTAAATAATTTATTTTCTCTTCGGAATTTTAACAGTGATTTGATAGTAATCATCTGTATCCTCTTCCTCCGTTTTCACGTCGATTCCACTTTTCGTCACCATTGTTAACGATTGCTTAATTGTATTCAGGGCAATACGCACATCTTTACTAATCGCTTTACGAGTGGGTTTGCGTTTTTTCACTTCTGGTTCTTCTGGATTAAGAAGTTTTTTAATCTGCTCTTCTAGTTGTCTTACATTCCAATCATATTCTTTAGTAGCCGCAATAAGCTGCATTTGTAATTGCTCATCTTTTATAGCAATTAAAGCACGCGCATGACGCTCTGAAATTTCACGATTTAAAATAGCATCTTGGACAAACTGAGGTAATTTTAATAAACGTAATTTATTAGCTACCGTTGATTGGCCTTTTCCAAGACGTTGTGCAAGTGCTTCTTGTGTAAGCGAATGCAAGCCTAATAATTGTTGGTAAGCAAGCGCTTCCTCAATTGCTGATAATTCTTCACGTTGTAAGTTTTCTATAAGTGCAATGGAAGCCGTTTCACGATCATTTAATTGGCGGACAATAGCAGGAACTTCAGTCCATTGTAGTGATTTCATAGCTCGATAACGACGTTCCCCAGCAATGATTTCGTATTTATCTGAATTATCGTTCATTGGACGGATAACAATCGGTTGGATAACACCATGTGTATGAATTGTTCTTGCTAATTCTTCAATCTTCTCATCATCAAAAACTGTACGTGGCTGATAACGGTTCGGAATGATTTTGTCTATTGGAATTTTAACTACTTCTTCTGAAGCCATCGAGATACTCTCTATTACTTCTTCTGAAGCCAACGAGTTCTCTATTACTTCTACTTCACTTTTTACTTCTGGCTCTTTGCTCCCGCCTCCGAAAAAACGTGAAAAAGTACTTTTCATCCGTGTGGCACCACCTTTAGGAAACTATCTATCTCTTATACAATATTATTTATGATTCATACGAAAATGTACAGTGTTCAATGAACAGTAAATTTTTTAAAAACAACATAAATATAAATATGTATGCTTCAAAAGGTGAAAACATTTCATATTTTATATTTTTATTTTAATTTTTTTTAAATTTTATATAATTGGTGTCTTATTTGGTACACCTGGTTTACGGGGATATTTTTTTGGTGTTGACTTTATTTTATCAAATACATAGAGCGAGCGTTCACTTTCTTCAACAGGTAGGTGGAACGCAAATTCTTCTTTTAGTTTGCCTCCTAAAGTGGAAATAGCCTTCGTCGCATCTTTTAATTCTTCTGCACCTGCAGCGGCTTTTAATGCCACAAAATATCCGCCTTCTTTTGCCAATGGCAGACATAATTCAGATAAAACAGAAAGACGTGCAACCGCGCGAGCAGTGACTACGTCGAACTTTTCACGATAGGTAGCATTTTGACCAAACTCTTCTGCACGGGCATGTACAAATGTCATACCTTCCAGATTTAGCTCATTTGTTAAATGATTTAAAAATGTAATTCGTTTGTTTAAGGAATCCACAATCGTAATTTGTAAATGTGGGAAACAAATTTTAATTGGAATACTTGGGAATCCAGCTCCTGCCCCTACATCACATACCGATGTGACTTTCGTGAAATCGAAGTAAAATGAGGCACTAATGGAATCATAAAAATGCTTTAAATATACGCCTTCTAAATCTGTAATGGCCGTTAAGTTCATTTTTTCATTCCACTCAACTAATAGCTCAAAATATTTATTAAACTGTGCTATTTGCTGCTCTGAAAGCTCAATGCCCTTTTCCTTCAATGCTTCAATAAACTGCTTTTCGTTCATAAAATGCACTCCTCTATATTTAAAAGAATGAGCGCCTTTCTGTATAAAGACGCTCACATCATTCAGTTCGTACTTACTTTTGCAATTTTCCCTTGCTCAATATAAACAAGTAAAATCGATACATCTGCAGGGTTTACGCCAGAAATACGTGAAGCCTGTGCAATGGAAAGTGGTCGAACACTTTTTAGCTTCATACGGGCTTCTGTTGCCAAGCTTGAAATCGCATCATAATCAATATTTTCAGGGATTTTCTTATTTTCTAGCTTCTTCATTTTTTCTACTTGTTGAAGTGCTTTTTGAATATAACCCTCATATTTTAACTGTATTTCAATTTGTTCTTTTATATCGTCAGAAAGCTCAATATCTGAAGGTGTTAATGAAGCAACTAAATCATATGTCATTTCTGTACGTTTTAAAAGGTCTGCTCCGCGAATGCCATCTTTAAGTTCTGCTCCGCCTACAGAACGAATCACTTCTTGAGTTGTAGCATTTGGTTTGATGATCACTTCACGTAAACGGGCAATTTCCTGTTCAATTTTTGCTTTTTTCAACTGGAATTTTGCATAACGTTCTTCTGAAATCATTCCTGCCTTATAACCCTTTTCCGTCAAACGTAAATCCGCATTATCATGACGTAAAAGTAAACGATATTCTGCACGAGATGTTAATAAACGATAAGGCTCATTTGTACCTTTTGTCACTAAATCATCAATTAATACACCGATATATGCATCTGAACGATCTAAGATAATTTCTTCACGTCCTAAAACTTTTGCCGCTGCATTCATACCTGCCATCAAACCTTGGCCTGCTGCTTCTTCATAACCTGAAGTACCATTAATTTGACCAGCTGTATAAAGACCCTGAATTTTTTTCGTTTCCAGTGTTGGCCATAATTGTGTTGGAATTACTGAATCATACTCAATAGCATACCCCGCACGCATCATTTCTGCGTTTTCCAATCCTGGAATAGAGGCAAGTAATTTCTTTTGAACATGCTCAGGTAAGCTCGTCGATAAACCTTGCACATATACTTCGCGTGTATTGCGTCCTTCAGGCTCCAAGAAAATCTGGTGACGAGGCTTATCGCTAAAACGCGTTACTTTATCTTCAATTGATGGACAATAACGCGGACCTGTACCTTTTATCATCCCTGAAAACATTGGAGATAAATGTAGATTTTCCTCAATTGTACGATGTGTTTCTTCTGTTGTATAAGTTAACCAGCAAGGTAGCTGATCCATAATATATTCTGTCGTTTCAAAACTAAATGCACGCGGTGCATCATCACCCGGCTGAATTTCCGTTTTTGAATAGTCAATTGTACGGTTGTTTACACGTGGTGGTGTCCCCGTTTTAAATCGGACTAAGTCAAATCCTAATTCTTTTAAGTTATCCGCCAATTTAATCGATGGCTGTTGGTTATTTGGACCTGAAGAATACTTCAGATTTCCTAAAATAATTTCTCCGCGTAAAAACGTACCTGATGTAATAATGACAGCTGGTGCACGGTAAACTGCACCCACTTGTGTAATGACACCTTTTACTTCTCCATCTTCTACAATTAGTTCATCGACCATTGCTTGATGAATTTGCAAGTTTGGCTCTTCTTCCAATACACGTTTCATCTCATGCTGATACTGGAATTTATCCGCCTGTGCGCGTAATGCTCGTACAGCCGGACCTTTCCCCGTATTTAACATCCGCATTTGGATATGTGTTTTATCAATGATGCGTCCCATTAATCCGCCAAGTGCATCAATCTCACGAACAACGATTCCTTTTGCAGGTCCGCCGACTGAAGGGTTACATGGCATAAACGCAATCATATCTAAATTAATTGTAAGCATGAGTGTTTTAGCACCCATTTTTGCAGCTGCATAAGCTGATTCCACACCAGCATGTCCTGCACCAACAACGATTACGTCAAAATTACCTGCTTCATATTGTAATGACATGTTGTTCTTCCTTTCCTTTACTTAAATTTATTTTCCTAAACAGAACTGCGAGAACAGCTGATTAATTAAGCTTTCCTGAACAGTATCTCCTATAATTTCACCAAGAATTTCCCACGTACGCGTAACATCTATTTGAATCATATCAACTGGTACTCCAGATTCTGCTGCAGCCAGCGCATCTTCAATTACTTGTTGAGCTTGATGCAATAAAGCAATATGACGTGCATTTGAAACATATGTTAAATCGTTTGCTTCTACTTGACCTTCAAAGAATAAGGCTGCAATCGCTTCTTCTAGCTCCATAACACCTTCTTCTTTTAATAGCGAAGTCGTTACGACACGATGTTTGCCTGCCAATTCATGGACACGATTTAAATCGATTTTGCGCTCGATATCTGTTTTATTTACAACGACGATATAATCCATCGTCTGGATAGTCTCAAATAATCGCTCATCCTCGATTGTCAATTGCTCCCCATAATTTAAAACAAGCAATATTAAATCAGCGTCTTTTAACGCTTCACGAGATCGTTCAACACCAATTCGTTCTACAATATCCTCAGTTTCGCGAATACCGGCAGTATCGACTAAACGTAAAGGTACGCCACGTACATTTACGTATTCTTCAATAATATCACGAGTCGTACCTGCGATGTCGGTTACAATCGCTTTATTTTCTTGAACTAAACTATTTAAAAGAGAAGACTTCCCTACATTTGGTCTACCTAAAATAACGGTTGATAAACCTTCACGCAAAATTTTCCCTTGTGATGATGTTTGAAGTAATTTAATAATTTCTTCGCGTACCCAACCGCATTTTTCAAGCAGTACCGGAATCGTCATTTCTTCTACATCGTCATACTCTGGATAATCTATATTTACTTCCACTTGTGCCAATGTTTCCAATAGTGCTTGGCGTAAAGACGTAATGAGACGTGAAAGCTTCCCGTCCATTTGACCGAGTGCAACATTCATAGCACGATCTGTTTTAGCACGAATTAAATCCATAACAGCTTCTGCCTGTGATAAGTCAATACGACCATTTAAAAATGCCCGCTTAGTAAATTCCCCAGGTTCGGCCAAACGTGCACCATAGCGTAATACAAGCTGTAAAACACGATTAACTGACACAATACCACCATGACAGTTTATTTCGACTACATCCTCACGTGTAAACGTTTTTGGACCGCGCATCAGTGACAGCATCACTTCTTCTACAACCTCATCCGTTTTTGGATCGATTAAGTGTCCATAGTGAATCGTATGTGATGCTACTTCTTTTAAACGCTTATGATTTGGTGATTTAAATATTTTATCTGCAATCGCTACTGCCTCATCTCCGCTTAGACGAACAATGGCAATGGCTCCTTCGCCCATTGGTGTGGATATCGCAGCAATTGTATCGAATTCCATCTTATATCCTCCTAATTTTGTGTTATCCACATGTGGATAAATCACATCCGTGCTACACTTTCTAACAATTTAGACTAACATATTTTAAAAAAAATCTAAAGCAATGTTGTTTTTTACATGTATTATTTACATAAAAAAACGGCCTATCCAAATGAATAGGCCGACACTGTCTGTATGCATTTATTTTACTGGCTCAATGACTAAATAGCGATTTGGCTCTGTACCTTCTGAATATGTTTCAATATCCAATCGGTTAGCCAATACATTATGAATAATTTTTCTTTCATAAGAAGCCATTGGTTCGAATGAGACCGGTTTTCGTGTACGTACTGCCTTGTCGGCCATCCGCAATGCTAGCTGCTCAAGCGCAACTTGACGTCGTTCACGATAATCTTCTACATCCATTTGTAAAACCATAAATGATTTGGCAGTTTTATTAAGAATAAGCTGTGTTAAATGTTGCAGCGCATTTAAAGTAAGACCACGCTTCCCTATTAATAATGCTGCTTTTTCACTCGATAACTTAAAAGAAACATATTTGCCATCTGATTCATGTTCAATTGTTAAATCTGTAATTCCCATTCCCAAAGCAATATTCGTTAAATACGACTTTGCTTCTTCAATAGGATCCACTTGTTGTTGTTCATGATGAATTGATTGATCTTCATTAACTAAAACCGACTCATTTTCAAAGGTTTCTTCGATAAATGACTGTTCTTCTACTACAGGTGTAGGATGTGAAGTCGTTTCTTTATTCACTTGTTGCTGAACAATTTCTTTTACAGTAACACGAACTTCTGCATTTCGTGCACCAAAACCTAAAAATCCTTTTTTACCTTCTTGTAAAACTTCTACATCAACTTGTTCCCGAGTATGGTCAAGCTTTTGTAACGCTAATGAGATCGCTTCTTCTACTGTTGCGCCTATTTGCGTAGTTTGTTTCACTTATTTCGCTCCTCCTGCATCGGTAGCATCCGGTTTATTTTTATTCCAAGGTTTGTAAATAACAAGGTTTTGTAATACAGATACAAAGTTTCCGACTACCCAATATAATGATAAAGCGGCAGGTAAGATAATACCGAAACCAACAATCATTAATGGCATGATGTACATCATAATTTTCATTTGCGGGTTATCTACTGCTGGTCCAGTCATTAATACAACATACTGAATAAGACCTGCGATAACAGCAAATATAATACTTGGTTCAGCTAATGGAACCGCTAAAAATGTTCCTAATTCAAATGCGTCCGGTGTTGCATTCATACGGCTAATTGCATGATAGAAACCGATCAGAATCGGCATTTGAATAAGAATTGGTAAACATCCAGCTAATGGGTTAACACCTGAAGTTTGCATTAACTGCATCATTTCCTGCTGGTACTTTTGTTGAGTTGCAGCGTCTTTAGAGCTGTATTTTGCTTGAAGCTCTTTTAACTTTGGTTGCATTTCCTGCATTTTTTTAGAGCTTTTAACTTGTTTGATTGTTAAAGGTAAAATAATTAAACGAATAATAACTGTTACGATAATAATTGCAAAAGCATAATTCGCAGCATTGCCTTCGAACATATCAGCAAACAGCTTGATGAATGATACTAGTGGCCAAACGATATATTCATTCCAAAAGCCATCGCTTTCAGATGAAATCGGCTGGTCAAATTCTGTACAGCCTGAAAGTAGTAATACTACAGAGACAAGCGACAGCATTATCCAAAGATTTTTCTTCAACCTTCTTCCTCCTAAAGCAAACCTATTCAATTTTTTATGACAACAGTTTACCATGTGCATACGTTTGTACACTACTAATTGTTCCGATAATTTAAATTTTATCGTATCTTTATTTCAAACTATCGAACAATTTTATAGTAAATTTTTAGTGCGATATTAACCTTTATATACTCTTGCAACCTTTAATACATGCTGCAAGCTTTTTTTGGTTTCATGAAAATCTATTGTGGCCGCCTGCGTTCTGGCGATAATAACATAGTCCATATCTTGTCTTACTTCATCTTTTA
The DNA here is from genome assembly GCF_037969735.1 of Solibacillus sp. FSL W8-0372. Taxonomy (NCBI): domain Bacteria; kingdom Bacillati; phylum Bacillota; class Bacilli; order Caryophanales; family Caryophanaceae; genus Solibacillus; species Solibacillus sp. FSL W8-0372. The sequence continues at coordinate 3,920,615 of NZ_CP150204.1, forward strand.
TTTCCAGAAAAGCCTGGCGAATATAGCGCTTCACTTGAACTCGAGTGACAGCATTCCCCACTTTTTTACTTACTGATAAGCCAATACGAAACGCCTCTTGTTCTTCTTTTTTCAAGCAATAAACAATAAATTGGCGATTCGCAAATGACTTACCTTTTTTAAACACCTTTTGAAAATCTTCATTTTTCTTTATTCGTTGGCGTTTATTCATGATCCATTCACCTGCTCCATCTAATCATTGGTACTTTTTTTGCTTCTGTCGAAACAATCAATTACACCTAGGCGTAATTGCGCCAGATTTTCCGGTAAAAAATTTCCTTCAAAATCTGAGCCATCTGCCAGAGGCTTATCTTCATTCAGTGTCTATAACACCTACGGAACTGACAAAACAAACATGCATCCCCTACCTATACAGGTAAGTATTTTCTACTGAATGAAGATAAAAGAAAAAAAAGACCACTGATGTGGCTCAGTGGACTTATGCTGATAATACTTTTCTTCCTTTTTTACGACGGCGAGCTAATACGTTACGGCCGTTTTTAGTGCTCATACGAGCGCGGAAACCGTGAACTTTAGAGTGCTTACGTTTTTTAGGTTGGTACGTGCGTTTCATTTATATACACCTCCTGAATTCGAGCGTTACTATATCTATCTCTACATACAGACCATGATATTATATAAATAATGAAACCCATTTGTCAATCCTTCTATTTATTTTTCTATTTTAAAATGAATTTCCTAATTAATTCTCCTAATCTTTCCTCTAGCTAGTTATCCACAATCCATAAATATTTTTCAACTTCAGCCTGTGAGTAGTTTTTTTTCTCAAAAAATTATCCACAACGTTTATCTACAGCTTTTTCACATATAACTTCCCTGTGGACAACTATGACTCGAATAACATATGATTATGTGGATAAGATTGATTAAGTATTGAAATAGCTCACTTTATTTGATACGATAACTGTGTTTTACTTTGTGGAATTCTTTTCTGGGAAATATTTTATCCACAATTGTTGATAATCTGTGGACAATGATTTCCCCGGCAATTGTATAACACATATCCACAATGTGTGGGTATGTGTATGAAAGTGTTTTTTATTGATAAAGTTCATATTTTATGGCTCTGTTTTTCTATTAAATATCTAACAGGGCGTTTCTTTTTTTTGTGAATACGAACGAAACAGTTTCAACAAAAATCACATAAAAAAAATTATCTCATTCTATGTTGAACGAAATAAATCTTTTCTAATATATGAATTAATATGTGAAATGAATTAACGAAGGGAAGAACAAGC